>CAVWGA010000001.1:0-800278 GCA_963754415.1 Vulcanimicrobiota bacterium
CTCAACCCGTGTTAGCGCCGGAGTAAAATTGACCCACCCCGCCGGTTGAAAATTGACCCACCCGCACCCTCCGAACCCCCGGGTTCATGTTATCGAAGGAGAGTCAGGTGGAAATCGATGTGCTGCATCGACGAGGAATGGGCATCCGCGCGATCGCGCGTGAGCTCGGAGTTGCGCGGAATACCGTGCGTGCCGTCCTTGACGGCCGTAGCGATGCCCAGTATGGTCCGCGCAGCCGCAGACCGACGAAGCTCGGACCGCATCTCGATTATCTGAGGGAGCGGCTTGCAACTGCCGGTAGTCGGCGACTGCCGGCGACGGTACTCCTACGTGAAGTTCGAGAGCGCGGTTACGATGGAGGTATCACGCAGCTCAAGGATTTCTTGATGGCGATTCGGCCGACGCTCGAGCCAGAGCCGATCGTGCGGTTTGAAACGGCGCCCGGTGAACAAATGCAAATCGACTTTGTCGTGTTTCGCCGCGCGCAGTCGCCGTTGCGAGCGTTCACGGCGTCGCTGGGCTTCTCGCGTATGGCATACGCGGAGTTTGTCGATAACGAGCGAGCCGAAACATGGATATCTTGCCTGCAAAACGCGCTTAGTGCGTTCGGAGGCACGCCGAACATCGTGTTGTGCGACAACCCTAAAGCCATCGTTCTGATCCGCGATGCTTACGGGCCGGGGAAACACCAGCTGCACCCGCTCTTTCGTGACTTCACGCGGCACTATGGTCTTCGCGTTGCGCTCTGTCGACCGTATCGCGCTCAGACCAAAGGTAAGGTGGAGCGCTTCCATCGTTACCTTCGCGAGTCGTTCTATTGGCCGCTGCAAACGCGGCTGACGCCGCTGCTTCTCGATGCCCAGACCGCGAATCGTGAAGTACGAGTGTGGCTCGATACCGTCGCCAACGTGCGTTGTCATGCAACGCTGCGAGAGCGGCCCGTCGATCGCTTTGCCATCGAACGCAGCGCCTTACGACCGCTGCCGGAAGCCTATGGCGGCAAGAGCCTTCGCACCCCACCAACGGCACGACCGATTGCCGACGTGATGCCGGTGGAGTCGATCCAACATTCTCTCGCGGTCTACGAGCAGTTCGCTCGTGAGGTGCTGAAATGATCGAGCTAACGCGAATTATGGACCTGTGCGAACGACTCGGCGTTACGACGATGGCGCGCGACGTTGGCGCAATCGCCGAGCGTGCGGCACGTGAGCAACTGAGCTACCACGCTTTCTTCGAAGAATTATTGCAGTGCGAGCATCGTGAGCGGCAGATGCGTAGTCGGACGCTGCTCACCAAGACCGCCGGCTTTCCAGCAATCAAGACGCTCGACGACTACGATTTTGCTTTTGCGACCGGCGCGCCGCGCAAACAGTTGACGGAGTTAGCAACGCTGACCTTCGCTGAACGCGCTGAGAACGTCGTCCTTCTCGGCCCATCAGGCGTTGGCAAGACGCACCTCGCCATCGCTCTGGGCTACAAGGCGACTCAGGCGGGCATCAAGACGCGCTTTATAAGCGCCGCCGATCTGATGCTCCAGCTTTCAGCAGCACATCGGCAAGGCCGGCTCAAAGAGTACATCCGCCGCTCGATCCAAATGCCGAAGATACTGATCATCGACGAGCTCGGCTACTTGCCGCTCTCACGCGACGAATCAAACCACTTCTTTCAAGTCATCGCACAACGATACGAACGCGGCTCCGTCATCATCACGATCAATTTGCCGTTCGCGCAATGGGATAGCGCATTTGCTGGGGATGCTACGATGACCGCTGCCATGCTCGATCGCTTACTCCATCATGCGCACGTCGCGATGATCAGCGGCGACAGCTATCGACTACGTGAACGGAGACGGGCGGGGATCGGTCTGCCGCCCGCTAAACCCAAGCTCAAGGTGGGTCAAAATTAAACCGGCGATACGGGACTAGACTGGGTCAGTTTTCGACCGGCGTTTACAACCCGCGGCTCCGCGGATCGCCGGGCGCCGTCTACTATGGCCAGCAGCTTGGAGCGCTCACCAGGCTTTACGGGGAACGAAAAGTGGCGCGGGCCATCTGCGTCGTTGAATACTTCCCTTACCATTCCCGCGGCTTCAGGGATACGGTCCGCGTTCCGTCACAGGAGTACTCCGTGCATCTTATGCGTGAGGCGATGAAGCGGAACGCATGCATTGTCGCACTTCGCAAGGTGCGCGACTTGCTCCAGGTCGTCCCCGAGCTGCGCGAATATCCGATCATTACTGCCAGATCAATGCAGAACGCGACGGTAAGTCCCGGCAACATCGATCGCTTCAACGAACTATGCGACGCTATACGTAGTGTCTAACTGGTCTCTAGCCATAAACATTTTCACTCCATATTCCTTGCCGGTCTCCCGGCGCACGGTCACTTTTCGACCGGCGGAGTGGGTCAAATTTTCTCGGGTGCCGCTAAACCGACGACGAGGCGGACTTTTTTGCGATGGCGTTACAATTCGGTGACTGATCTAGACCGTATGTGGCGACGCGCCGGTCGGGACCTTGCGGCCTTAATCGGAATTTTTGTTGGCTTCGCATTCTCTTTTGTACCGGTGACGGTTGAAACGGCGAGAACGGAGCACCGCCACCTTGCCGCACGGCTTTGGTCAATCAAGGGCGACATCAGCACTGCCAAAGGGATGTGTAATAACCGCGCTTCCGATGCCGAAAATTATATTTCAATACTTAAAGTAGGTGGCGGCACCAGCCCGAGCATGCCGCCAATACCGACCATTGGCTGGCAGAGTTCGGATTCAGACCCGGCATCGGGGCCGAATACGACCGTGTTCGTGACTTCAAACGTGATCTTAAAACCGTCCTCGAGGATTTCGCACAGCGAGGATGGATTCGAAGCTACCGGTTCGCTGCCGGGGCCGATGGCGAGCTAGTCGAAATATCTAAGATCGGGACTCCCGCCCAAGTTCGTGCAGTTGAACGCCGGCGGCTTGTGGACAGTCTGCAAATGGTCCACTCCGGGAGCCAGGGTTGCCGCAATCCTTGAAGCCTGTTTAGCAGAAGCACGCAAGCGAGCGAGCCAAATCGAGGGGTCGACAGTGCATTTTACCGAAAGACCAGAATATTCGCCCGTGGGTACTGCAAGCTGACAGCTCTATAGTTTTTTAACTCTTATCTCTCCTGAGACGGTCCAGGACTGAAGTATTGGTCAGGTCCTTTGCAAAACAGTTCAGGCTGATGGGGTAAAACTTCCATCTTCCAGGGGTTGTTTTTCTTGGAACGTGGCTCCATCAATACGGTAACGCCTCGCCGGAACGAACCAACTGATGTTGACTCAGTCCGTGGAACACTTGCCCTTAAAGCGAAGGAAGCTCACAATGCCAAGTGCCACCGCGACGCCCACCCGCCGGAATTCAAGATGAAGCTCGTCGCGCTCGTTCTTGTCGGTCGATCTCCCGAAGAACCGGCCGACGAGTTCGAACCTTCGGGCCATGACGATGCGTAGAGTGTTTGTGACTTCGTTGGGATTCGCAGCCACAACGCTCCTGTTTCTCGTCGGCTGCTCGGCGCCTATCGACTCTAAGCAGGCCGCTGTTTCGCCACTAGACCGCGCTCGTGTACCGGAGCTCACCCATATCGTCAATGCTGTTGATAAGATTCCCGCTGGTGCGTATGCCTTTGTCTCAAGCAACACAGACAATTCCATCTACGTCCTTAATGCCGCTAGCACTATCGTCGCAACCTTGGTCGGTAACGGCTTGAATCTACCGCAGGGGCTAGCAGTAGGGCGTAATCCGCTCAAACTCTATGTCGCAAATGAAGTCGGGGCTGACATCCTTGTCTATACTTCAAAAAGCAGTCCTGTGGTCCTGAACAATGGCGGGGCTGAACCGAGCGACGTTGCTGTCGACCGGGTGGGCAACGTAGCGGCGGCAAATTGGCAGACCGGTACGGTGACGTGTTTCGCGCCCGGTGCCACGGCGCCAACGAAGACGATCCATACGTCTGGACAAAATGGGAGCGTCGCCACCGACGCATTCGATCAAGCGGGCAATTTGTATGTGGCCTATTCGGACGATACCTTTTATGGAATCGGCGAGATCGTCGGCGGCTGTTCGGGAACCACGATAATACCGTTGTCGACAACGAATTCGCTTAACGGAGGGCCGATACAAGTTGAAAACAACGGTGACATCGCAGTCATGTCGGACGATTCCGCCCATAGTTATGATGCTACAATATACGCATATCGCCCGCCCGTAAACGGCTCCCTCGGTTCGCCGGTAACGACGACACTGCTTGGAGGCAACGGCGCATACAACTACTTCGCCTTCACGCCCGGTTCGCAGCGCGTGCTGGTGGCCGACGGCAAAGATGACTACGTGGTCCTTTATACTTTTCCCGGCGGAGTCATCACTGGCGTTCAGGGTCTTCCTCCGTCCGCGCACCCGGAAGGGGTTGCAACGCTTCCGTCCGAGCAGTATTAGAGCTGGACGGCTCCCGCGAGGGCGCACGACGCGACGCCGTACGTATTGAAGCACTGAAGCGCCCCTAGTTAGACAGCTCCGATGAGATCTTCATTTCCGTGAGCTGCGTGTCGTTGCGTGCTTTAGTCTTTAGTCGTGATCAACGAAGTATCTGGACATCCCTTGACGTTGCCCCGAGTGGTACCCCACTCGTAAGTGGAGAGAAAGTAACGAATGGAGCTGGGCGGTTGCGAACTCGTTGGGCGTCAATTGCCCGAGCGATCGGTGAGGTCGGCAGCGATTGTAGTCAAGCCGCCAGCTTTCGATGATTCGACGAGCGTCGGCGAGCGTTGAGAAGACGTTATCGTTGAGGCACTCATCGCGGAACTTGCCATTGAAGCTTTCAATGAACGCGTTCTGGGTCGGCTTGCCTGGCACGATGTAATGCAATTGTACACGAGTCAGAGACGCCCATGCAAGCATCGCGAGACTCGTGAGTTCCGTGCCGTGGTACGTTCGAAACGGGGTCGTTGCCCCCGCTTAGAACGGAGGTGTATCTCACACATCTCCAACGGAGACAACGACTATGGAACGATTCAGCGGGCCTGCGCTGACACCCGTTTGGGTAGCGATCGACGTGGCGAAGGCCCGTCACGAAGTACTTATTGAACGTCGAGACGGACGCCGAGTCCGGATGTGTATCGCGAATGCCATGCCGGACTTCCAGAAGCTTGTGTCTTTCTTAGCGACGTTATCGAAGACGTGTGAAGTCGCGTTGGAACCAACCGGTGACTATCATCGGCCGCTCGCAAACTACCTCCTGCGAAGCGGTCACAATGTTCATTTTGTCTCATCGATCGCGTGCCATCGTACGCGCGAGGCGCTCTATAATTCGTGGGACAAGAACGATCCGAAGGATGCGCAGGTTATTCTGCACTTGCTCAAGGGCGGCATAACTCAACGCTTTTCAGATCCGCTTGAAGAGGGCAACCACGATTTTCAGGAGTTGCTCGGCGCATATAGACGGATCGTTGACCGTAAGGTTCGCGCGTACCACACGTTGATGACGCACTATCTACCGCTCTACTTTCCCGAAGCGGAACCGTTCATTGCGAGTTCCCGTTCGGAATGGTTCCTCGACGTTTTCCTGTTGGCGCCCATCCCGGCGGACGTCTTAGCATTCACCAGGACAGCGTTTCTGAAGAAGGCGGTACGAGGGGATGAGGGGCATCCAACGGTGCGCCGAAAGCTAGTTGCTGAGTATTACGAAACGGCGAAGCACAGTGTCGGGATTCCCGTCGCGCCTGGCTCTGTGGCTATGGATATGTTCCGCCTCGTTCTCGAGGAGTACATTCATCTCGCAAAATTGCGTCGCCGGCTTGAAAAGCAAGTTCACGAGCGCTTGGAGCGTCAGACTGATTATAAACGCCTCCGTACCATTCCGGGAATCGGACCAATCGTTGCACTGACGATCCTCGCAGAGGGTGGCGACCTTCGACGGTTCAGCCATCACCGCAAGTTCCTGAAGTTTTGCGGCTTCGATCTGTCGACTTCGCAATCCGGTCAGCGTCGAGGAGTTCCTCAACTTTCCAAGCGCGGCAATGCGCAGCTCCGTTGCGCATTTTGGATGGCCGGCCGCGTTGCAGTCGCCCAGCGGCGTAACGGCTTCCGCAAGAAGTTCGATGACTACGTTCGGGCCAATCCCAAAGACACGGATCTCAAACGCAAAGCCTATACAGCGGTCGCCGCGAAAATGGCACGCGTCGTCTACGGATTGGTCAAAACGGGCAGCGACTACCGCCATTTTATGCCCGAAGCTGTGTAACGGGAGAATCCCTTCGCTTGGTGCCGTTGAGGCGATAAATCGACCTCATAGATAATGCTCGGATCTCCCGCTTGGACAAGAACTCTGTTTTAAGCTCGCTGAAGGCCCGTTTCGGGACCTTGTGTCACCATGGTAAGAGCTCTTGTTGTCATCGCCGCCTCATTGGTCTGATCGATCTTCTATGTAGCGCGCTCACGCCGGCGCGTAACGATGCCTTCTGCCAAAAACTGCTTGACAATGGCATTTAGCTCGTTGTCCATCACTAGCGTTTGCGGATATGCGCCGCGTTCAGCAGCGATGCGATCGAGAACGCGCGCCACACGCGCTCCGCTTATCGACGAGTCGACCTCAATCGCGAGCGCTTCACGCGTGAAGTCATCAACAACGTTGAGCGTTCGTATGCGCCGCCCGCTGTGCAGAGTGTCATGTACGAAGTCGAGCGACCAACGCGCGTTCGCGTGCTGCGCAGGCGTTATGGCCTCGCCTCGGCCAAGCGCAACGCGACGTTTTACGCGCTTACGTACTTGAAGCTTGGCCGAGGCGTAAACGCGATAGACGCGCTTATGATTGGCGACGATCCCTTCACGGCGAAGTAAGACGTTGAGCCGCCGGTACCCAAAGCGTCGCCGTTGCGCCGCGAGATCACTCAGGCGTTGAAGCAGCCTGGCGTCATCGCTGATGCGGAGGAGACGTCGATACGTCTTTCTGTTGCAAGTCGCGACGGCACAGGCTTTGCGTTGGCTCAGCCCGATTGTTTCAATCACCGCCCGAGCAGCTCGTCGCCGCTGCGCGGGCGTTAGAAGTTTCCCGAGGCGATCAATTTCAGCGCGTCTATCTCCAGCGCAGAGTCGGCGAGTAAGCGCTTGAGCCGGCGGTTTTCGTCCTCGAGCGCGCGCATCTTGGCGACGTCGCTGACTTCCATGCCACCGAACTTCGACTTCCACGCGTACAAGGTTGCCGGGCTGATGCCGTGTCTACGGCACACGTCCGCGGTTTTGGCGCCGGCTTCAGCCTCCTTGAGGACGCCGACGATCTGTTGTTCGGTGAAACGTGATTTCTTCAAGGCGAGACTCCTTGCGAGCCGTTTGGCTCAAGAATTCTCTACCTACAGTTGGTGTACTTTTGCGGGGCAACGTCACTTGGATGCGCCATGTCCAGGCAGATCGTAGGAAATAACGCGATATTGACCGATAAACAGTACAGCAATACTGTCCCAGGACTGACGTGCGCTTCCGAGTGCATGAATCAAGATGATCGCTACTCGGTCGTGGCGTCCCTCATCAGTCGCGTAGGTGAACGCCGCCTTCATCGCAGTGCGAGCGCTGACACCGCCCCCTCCGCCGCTTTGATCGCATCCTCGAGCATCCGGTGCACGATTTCTGCCGCTGTGCCCGACTCCGCAAGGCGGAAAGCCTGTCCCGCCCAAAGCGATAAGAACTCGGCATTGCCGGCCGCCGCAGCTTTGACCCGTAGGTCGCGCGTCAACGCATTCTGATAAGGATATGGCGCGCGTTTTTGCGGGTCGTCCATTTCAATTGCAAAGCGGTTCCGCAGGCCTCGCGCGAGTCGCCCAGAGAACGCCGTCGTCAGTAGCGTTGCATCATCGCGCGCGTTCTCCAGCGCGGCGCGATATGGAGCCGACATGCCAACCTCCCGAGCCCGTAGAAACGCTGTCCCGCATTGGGCCGCGACCGCGCCTGATGCCAGCGCTGCTGCCACGGCGCGCCCCTCCGTGATGCCTCCGGCAGCGATGACCGGTATCTTCACGGCGTCCACCACCTGAGGAACGAGCGCCAACGTCCCAATCAATGCCTGATGAGGATCGGCAAGGAAGGTGCCGCGATGTCCGCCAGCCTCGGCACCTTGAGCGCAGACCGCATCAACTCCCGCGGACTCCAGCGCAATGGCCTCCTCAACGGTTGTCGCAGTGCCGATTGTGTAGATGCCGGCATTCCGTACCGCGTTGAGGACCTCTGGCTTTGGAATGCCGAACGTAAAGCTAAAGACGAACGGTCGTATGTCGAAGAGCGCTTCGATTTGATCGGAAAGATGATCCAGCGGTATGGCCGGTTCAGGCGGTAGCGAGATCCCCAATTCTTCGTAGTACGGCCGCAAACGCTCGTGAACTGCGCGTAGAGTGCTGCCATCGATCGGCCCCGGAGCCGGTTCGATAAACAAAATGATACCGAACGGCTTGTCCGTCATCGCGCGGATACGCGCGGCATCCTGACGCATCTGATCCGGCCTGCTATAGGGGCAACCCAGGATCCCAAAGGCACGTGCGTTACACGCAGCCGCAGTTAACTCCGGCGTTCCTGGACCGGCAATCGGCGCCAGTATCAGCGGCGTTTCGAAAAATGGCGGCCGCTTCACGGCGGCGATATCGCTCCGAACGACACGGCATCGTCGCGCTCAAGCATATCGAACAAGCGCGTATCGAGCGGCATCTTTTTGGAGATAGGGTATCGGCTGTGGAAGTCTTCAAGATCGACGTCTATCAGTCGGCGTTCACCGAGCATTTCATTTGCGGCCCCGTACGCATTGGTATTCGCGTTCGCACGCAACCAGGCCGCAACGTCCTCGTCGGTTCTCGCGCGGACGACAACGTCTTGAAGCTCGGCGTCGTTAACGTCAATTGCGTCGAGCAGCCGAAGGGATGTTCCAACAACCTGGTATTGTCCAAGATTGCCACCAGGGAGACGCGCTCTCATCTTATCAATCGTGCGGGGCATCATGATAAGGCCATCAAGAGTTGCCCAGGGCCTGCGAGGGGGAGCGATGCTTAAGTGAAGCGGTTCCATAGTGTTTCTCAAACGGATCCATCTGCTACCCTTTCTGGCCAGTGTACAAATTATTATAGATTCGCCGACCACGCCGCAACGCGACGAAAGTAGCCACAAACGTACACTCGCAAGTCTACTTTTACTGCATGAGGGAGATCGCGGATCGTGTCCCGCGGAGTGGTGTATGAGTGACGCTCGACGCGGGGTGGCTCTCAGCCGGTAACGACCGCTGAGAGCCGTAGGTTTTGATTGTCGCTGACGGCGCCGAGTCCTTCGAGCGAAAGGTAGCGCCGTTGCAGCTGCCACTCATCGTTTTGTTCGAGCAGCAGCGCACCGACGAGGCGCGCGATCGCGGCGTCGTTGGGGAAGATGCCGACGACGTCGGTGCGCCGCTTGATCTCGGCGTTTAGGCGTTCTAGCGGGTTGGTCGATGCGATCTGTTTGCGATGCGCACGGGGAAAGTCCATGAAAGCAAGCACGTCGTTCTCGGCCTCGTCGAGAAGCGCGGCGAGCTTCGGCAGCTTCGTTCGAAACTGGTCGGCGACGACGCGCCACTGCTCGTGCGCACCTTCGGCCGTGTCTTGCGCCAGAGCGGTGTTGATCAGCGCAAGCACCATCTGCCGCTGCCCTTATTCGCGAAGGCGAGGGCGTTGCGCATGAAGTGCACCCGGCAGCGTTGCCACGTCGCATTGAAGACCTTGGCGATCGCCGCCTTGAGGCCCAGATGTGCGTCGGAAATGATCAGCTTGACGCCCCGAAAACCGCGCCGCGTAAGGTCGCGCAAGAACTTGAGCCAGAACGGCTCGGCTTCACTTGGACCACTGCCAGGCCGACGATTTCCCTTACGCCATCGGTGTTGACGGCCACGGCGATTATCACCGCACCGAGACGATGCCCCCGCCTGACGGACTTTCACGTACGTTGCGTCGATCCAGAAATACGGCCAATCGCCTTCGAGCGGACGCGTGAGAAAGGCGTTGACACGCTCATCGATCTCGGTGCAGAGCCGTGATACCTGGCTCTTGGAGATCGTCAAGTGGACGTTTCACGCGAAGGTTCTAATCGCGGACGAGGTTTCGGCGTACGTCGAGTCAGCGAATCTGAGGAAGTCCAGCCTTTCGGATCAGGCGGAAGTCGGCATTCTCATTTCCGAATCCGCCGTCATCAGGGATTTGCGAACGTGGTTCTCGTCGCTGTGGTCGGCGCTTGTGCGCGCCGGTTAGCCTAGGCGCGAACGAAGGCTGATCCGAACGTCATCCTTCCTGTGGCGGGATAACGATCTTAATGAAGAACGCCGGTGCATACTCGATGGTATCGAGCAGCCGAACCTTCATAGTAGAACGTTTGTATTCAGTTGCGACGTTAGGCCACGATCTGAGACCGCCGTCCCCCGAAAAGCCGGCTTCGAGATTCGCCCTTCTGAAAGGCGGTAAGCAGGACGGCCATCTCCATGTCGCTTAGCCTCCACAGCTCTCGCATCAAGGCTCCCAATCCCATACCACTATGAAATAAAGGTCGCTGCTTGACCGTCTTTATCCGGTAGAAGTTCCGTTCTTTTTATCCATTCGACCGTCATCATGATGTTCTTCGAACTCAACACGAACGAATTCGTCCACGCATTGAGCTGGGCCCGCAAAGTCGAGATCACTCTCCTCAGTGTTACCGTCGAGGAACGTGCCAACTAAGACCGCGTGGTCGCTCCGCAGTACGAGCTGCAAATCGATGAGATCATCGCGAAGTGGTGATTTCGGGTAGCTCGCTATAACTCGCTTAAGAATATTTGCTTTAGTTCCATACCGCTCAATGCGGGTTCTTCAGTTCGACAACGCGTTTGCGGAGCTGGCGGCTCTCGGTGCTTGGAAGCGCGGACAAGCCATGTTTTATCAATCGACTTCTTGTCTCTAAGAAGTCGGCAAGATCATCGCGTAAATCTTGTAGAGCGGTGTCTTGCTTCGCGGCAAAACAACCCCATTCGCTCAATAGGCGGTCGTCATCTGCGTCAGCCACGCTTACATCACAAACATCGAAAAGTTCCCAAAGGTTTTCGCATAACTTCTGCATTTCGCTCAAGAACGCAATCTGTTCGTTGGTTGAGGCACGATGAGGTGCACGGTAGTTGTCAGCTAGCGCAACATCCGGTTGGCAGTCGAACACCAGAAAAAAGAGTTCTGCGACCTGGGACTTCGCTCGGTCGATGCAGTCGCGATCAGGGTACAGAGCCTTGCCATCGTGGTACAGATCGTTGCGCAGGCGATGGATGTGTTCAAGCGTCCGAGTATCAAGAACCGTCGAACGGGTCGCATAATGTGCGACGCAAGCCTTCGTGTATTGCCACGACCACGCGTGCTGAGGAAAGGAGCGCTCCACGCGCGTCTTCTCCGGACGATTTCGGCGAGCCCATGCACGGGCGATAAGTTCACGAGCATTGTCTAAGCTAACAAGGACTTGCCTTCTATCGCTCTCGTGCTGAAGCGCTGAGTGTTGGTTCGCATGATTTATGAGTTCAAGCGGGCCGGCTGCTTCCGGTGGAAGGCTTGGCATTTGGGACGCGCCTTCTCATTTCGGAGGCAATGTCATTCTCTGTTGACCCCACTGTCGCTGACGCCGTATCAACCCGGAACTTGTCAATTCGGTCTTGACTTCGGTTAGACCAGCGCGGCTTGGCCGGTGCGGTTTTAGAGGGCGGTCGCCGCCGAGATTCGGATTGAGAACCATGACGGCACGGTCGGCGTCGCGAGCTACGTCCCCATTTAGTCGGTTCGTAGTCGGCACGGTCGATCGCGACGTGAACCGTGCTGGTGTCCTAAGGGTTGACGTTGCACCGCCAAGCTACCCAACAGCCGCTCGCGCTCGACTCCGATGATTAACGTGTCTGCATGACGCGAGCGGGCCGCGATCAGAGCGCGATCGTCGCGCCGCGTTCGACGATTTGCATGCGTGAGGCCAGTCCCGCATCGCGCATCGCGGTTTGGAAGTCCGCCAGCGACGATGAGAACACCGACCAATCATCGGTGTGTACCGGCACGACGCGGCGGGGACCCAAGACGCGCACCGCTTCGACGCCGCCTGCAGCGTCGAGCGTTACCAGAACGCCCAGCTTAGCGTGCGGAATTCGCGTGCCACCGAGGTGGAGCAGCGCGACGTCGATGTTCGGAAACCGTTTGGGGATGTCGCGTAGACCGGCGAAGACGAGCGTGTCGCCGCTGACGTACACGCGCAGCGGCGAGCCGTCCTCGCGCGCCATATCGAGCATGTAACCATTCGTCGCCGGAAGCAGCGCGGCTACCGGTTTTGGGCCGTGTTGCGCCGGTACGGCTGTGATGGAAAGCGCGGCGGAGCCTTTGCGGCATTCCAGCTGCTGCCACGTCTCGAGCGCGATCGTCGCGCGAAAACCACGCCGCGCTAGCGCCGTCGCGGCTTGACGCGTAGAGATGATCGGCAGTTCGCGCGATAGCGAACGTTCCGCTGGCGCATCCCAGTGATCGGCGTGCAGATGTGAGAGCAGCACGGCATCAAGCGGCGGCAATTCGGACGGCTGCATCGCGGGTTCCAAGCGGCGACGGGCGCGCACGCCGTAACCCAGATGAACGTGATCGCCGGCATGCAGGAACGATGGGTCCGTCAGCAACGTGGCCGCAGCCGTTCGAATGAGTGCCGTGGCGTTGCCGATGAACGTTAACGTCGCTGCGCCGGAGCCTGGTGCGCCGGGAAGATCGAGTCGTTCCATAACGACGCGATACCCGGCGACCGGCCGGCCGAGTCAACCACGGACTCGGTTATTACGAACGTGGAAGCCACAGCGGCGTGCCCTACGCGCGAAGCGGCGCCACGGCGACGGCCGCGAAAGCGATGCGTATGCCTTCCAAGTCCGTCCGCCCGTCGGCGCGGCTCGATGTCCGGCCGCTGCCGACGTGGGAACGTCATCTGCGCATTCGCACGGCCTTCGAAGGGCTCACGCAGCGCGCCAGGTTGACGATCGTGACCGATCACGAGCCGCGCCCGCTGCGCTTGGAATTCGAGCAGCACTACCGCGGTCGCTATGTGTGGCTGCAACGTCAACTCGGCCTCGAGCATTGGGAAGTGGAACTGCGCAGCGTCGCGCCTGGCGAAGCGCCCGATCCGTTGACCGACTTTCTGCGCCGCTGTCCGCTCTTGTGCGACGCTGCGCAAAGCTCCGTTGCGGCGCTGCGAGCCGTGGCGCGCGAACTACGCTTCGGCAAGGGCTCCACCGTCGTCGAGCAAGATGCGCACTGGCCCCACGTCGGGCTGCTGGAGAGCGGAACGCTCGCTGCGGTGATCGGCTCGCGCAGTGGTCGCGAACAGACCTTGTACGACATTCTTCCGTGCGACACGTTCGGCGAGGCCGAAGCGTTGGACGGAAGCCGCAGCATCGTGCGCATCGTCACCGAAGCCGATGCGAGCATCGTCGTGTTTCCCGCTGCCGCCGTCGCGACAGCGCTGACGCAGGACATCGGCGTCGCGACCGCGCTCGTGACGAGCGTCGCGCAACGCAGCCGCGCGCTCGCCGAAAGACTGCGCGATCAACGCGCGCAGCCCGCCATCGCGCGGGTCGCCGCGGCCATCCTTCCGTATGCCTCTCCTGACGCGGGCCTCGCTCCGTCGCTACAACCGCTGCGTCGCATGACGCAGGCACAACTCGCGGCGGTGGCCGGCACGGCCACGGAAGTCGCCGCGCGCGCGATCGCGCAGCTCGAAGCCGCCGGAGCGGTGCAGCGCGTGCGCGGGCGCATCGCCAAAGTCGACCGGCACCAACTCGCCAAATTCGTCTAGGCCACCGCACATCGGCCCAGCCATACGTCGACGCGCTTCACGGGAAGCGCCTCTCGGCCGAGCCTGAACGTTAGCGCGAGTACGTGCCGACGAGGTTGCCGGCGGCGAGCGTGTGCCCGTGCAGCATGCGCAGCAGCGCCGGACCGTCGGTGTGGGATGTCGCGGGTACGTGCGCGACATCGAGGGCGTAGACGAGCACGTGATAGTGATGGATGCCGCTTCCCGGCGGCGGGCACGGTCCGCCGTACGCCGATGCGCCGAAAGAATTTAGCCCGTCGGTTCCCGTTCCGCGCTCGCCCGCGCGCAATTCATGCACGCGCGCCGGAATGTCGAAACGAATCCAGTGCCACCAGCCGCCGGGCGCTTTCGCGTCGGGGTCGTGCATCGTCAACGCGAAACTGCGCACGCCGGGCGGCGCGCCACGCCAGCGCAACTCCGGCGACGCGTTGCCTCCCGTGCAGCCGTTGCGATCGAACTCGGTCGACTGCGGCATGCGCGCGCCGTTAGGGAACGTCGTGCTATCGAGGGCCAACGCCTGGACGCCGACGTGCCGCACGAGCGGCGTTGGTGCGGCGGCCGACTGGCCCGTGAGTCCGAGCGCCGTCGCCGCGCACGCGACGGCCATCCGCAAGGCAAAGGTCCGCATCGCCGCGTGTGCCTCGCGTGCCGATGCTTCACCTCCTGCTCGTGATGCGGTTCGCAACAGGGACGCCGGGGGAGGACTTCGCGTCTTCGGCCGGTGAAATCGCGCCAGCCACGCTCCGGTGACGGGCGTGTTTTGCCGTCCGCCGGAGGGGTTATGCGCCGTCTGGGAATCGTCGTCGCGGGGCTTTGCATGGCCTTGGCGGCGGCCGTGTCTTCCCCAGCCGGCGCGACGCCATTCGCCGACGTGCCGGCCTCGCACTGGGCCTATCAGGACATCCAAAGTCTCGCCGCCGACGGGCTGGTCGACGGCTACCCCGACGGCGAATTCAAAGGCGACCGGCCGCTCTCGCGTTATGAGATGGCGGTCGTCGTCGCGCGCGTCATTGCGAAGTTGCAAGAGAACGGCGGCAAAGGCGCGTCGCGCGCCGACCTCGACAAACTGCAGAAGTTGATCGATGCGCTCAAGGACGAACTCGACGCGCTCGGCGTACGGACGACCAGCGTCGAAGACGCCGTCACCGCGCTCGACCGCCGCACGGCGTTCGCGCAGTCGCTCTCGCTGCACGGCGTCTTTCTGCCCAACGTCACGTTCCGGCAGCGTTTGGTCGCGCCCGCGACGGTCGCCAACACGACGGGCACGCCGGTCACGACCTACTATGGCACGATCGTGCCGGGCCCGGCGAACGCGTACTCGCCGGCGGTCGCGACGGTCGATCCGTTCATCACCGCGTTCTTGACGACCGACGACTCGAATGACCCCCTGACGCAGACGCCGTCGGGGATTCAAATACGTCAGGACAGCCGTTTTTCGCTCGCGTACGCCGTCAATGAGAATCTGACGGTGTCGTTGCCCGTGCATCTGCTGAACTTCGAATACGGCGGCGAGTTCACGCAGCAATCGAAGATCGATCTAGAACCCGGCGTCGACGTCGCAGTAGCGCATGCGGGCGCGCTTTCCAATCTCGATCTGAGCTTCGGGATCATCGACGACTTGGGATCGTCGCGAACGGGGCTCGCGTTTCGCGCGCCTTCGGGATACGGAGGCGTCGAAGCGTACACCGAACCGTTGCAGCCCTTTCAAAAAGGCGTGGAAGTCAAAGGAACCGTCGCCGAGGGAGCCTTCGGCCTGACGGATTTTGCGGCGTCGTTCACGCGGCTCGACGACACGCTGCTCAACACGCAACCCGACGTCGTCTCGCCCAATGTACTTCCGTTCGAGGCGAATCAATACTTTTTGCCGGTCGTGCCTCCGCAAGAGACGTTCACGCAGACAAACTCGGCCATGCACACCGATACGTTTGCCGCCGGCAGCGGCTCGCTCGCGCAAGTCTACCTGACGCAGAAAGCGCAAGACGGTTCGATCTACGTCTCGGCGTTCGACGGGTCGACTGCCGCCGCGCCGGCGTTCACGTACAACGATGCCTACAATCTCGTCGTGTTCGCAACGCCGCTGCCACCCGGCTCGACGATCAGTCTGACGTATCGCGGTCTCGCGGTGAACTTCAACGCAGCGCCGCAACAGTACATGGTGCACGCGCGCGCCAATCAGACGTTCAAAGGGCTCCCCGGCGTCGGCGTCGGGCTGACGTTCAACCGCATCTTCGGATTCGACGATGCGGTGATCTCCGGCAGCGGTCCCGACACGCTGAACGAAGCCTATGCGTCCGCGGTCAATGCCAGCGGTGACGTGAGCGATACGGTCTTCGGCGTCGACTTCGAAGCGCCGTTGGCGCTCGGCGGGGCGCAATCGGCTCCGGTGCTCTTCGGCGAAGCCGCAACGAGTACGTTTACGCCGGACTATCGCACGATTGCCGCCGTCGACGATTCCGCCGCTCTGGTCGGGCTGCGTCTCAATCTCCACGGCATCGGATTGTCCGCGCAGTACCAAAGCGTCGGCACGAATTTCCTCGACGGTGCGCCGCTGGGTTATTACGGCAACGCGCCGCCGCTCTTTGCGGCGTATCGCGCTCCGTATCTGCCGGGCTTCTTCGGCTTTGCGAACAACGTCGCGATCAACACGCAGTTCGACTCGCAGTTCACGCGCATCGGACGCGTCAGCCCCGACGTGCAGGGCAATCCGAATCTCACGTTCCTCGTGCCGATGTGGGACCCGTTCGTCGCATCGGGGCCGGAGTTTTTCTCCGCGTTCGCTCCGAATACGCGCGGACCGACGGCGACGATCGGCGTGCCGGCACGCCTGGGTGCGGCGAATCTGACGGTGACCGGCTCGTATGCGCATCTCGACGAGATCGCTCCGGGCGCCGGCGGCACGTTGTACTTCGGTCCGCAGTATCGCCCCACGCAAGCCGAACGTTCGGATACGTACGAACTCGGAACGTCGGTACGCGTGCCGGCCTTCGGCCGGCAAATCACCGCCAACCTGTCGGGCAGTTACGGAACGCTACGCCGTCCCGATTTCAGCGTGCAGCAATACTATCCAGTCGACCCCGCGACGCAGCAGTTCGATCCCAGCGCCGTCGCCGCGGCGGACGCGGCTTTTCCGGCGGGCGGCAATTTCGGCCGCGGCGGAAGCCAAGTCGGCTACTATCCGAACTACGTCAACGTGCATCGGATTGCGATCGGCGCGGCGGCAGCCGTTCCGCTGACGCACGATCTGACTCTGGGCGGCTCCTACTCGACGCAACGCTACGGCGGCTCGTACGGCACGACGCTGGGACAAAACATCTCCGAACGCAAAGATTACTACACGGGTTCACTGACGTACGCGATCCCGAAGACGAACTCGTCCGTCACGTTCATCACCCGCCGATATACGTATCTTGACGACGTCGTACCGAGCGCCGACTTGAGCCAAAACCGTCAAGACGTCAACTTTACGGTCCGCTTTTGAGTTTGCCGTTCGAAGAGTGACCGCGCGTACCCGTGGGTGGCGCGCACATCCCGCATGGTGGATCGCGGCGGCGCTCGGGCTCGTGCTGTTCGTGGCCTTGGCGGCGTTGCAGGTCGTCGGGTCGGTGGCGGTGCGTGCGTACGCCGCGCGCGGTTCGTGGGTTCGAGCCGTGCCCGCGCACGTCGCGCGGCGGGTCGATCGCGCGGCACCGTCATGGCCGATCGATGGCATGCTGCGCTTGGTGCTGGCGCGCGCCGCCTTTGCGCGCGGCGATATACCCGCTGCCCGCGCTGCGCTCGCCGCCGTACCGGCTTCGCGCGATACGTTCGCGTTGCAAGCCAAGATCGCACTCGCCGGCGGCGACGCGGAAAGCGCGGGCCGCGACGCCGTGCGCGCCGGCGATCTACCGACCGTAACTGCCGTGACGGATTATTTGATCGCGCGCGGTGCGTTCGCGCGCGCACTCGGCGTCCAGCGTGCAGCCATCGCGCGTCTGCGCGCCGACCCCACCGAAGGCGATGCGCTCGCGGAGGCCGACTTCCGCTTGGGGCGCCTCGAGGAGATGGCCGCATGGCGCTACGCGGTCGGCTCCAGGATTCGGCGCGCGCACGAGGAGGCATCGTTGGCCGCCTATGCGCGCGCCTCGGCGCTGAGCCCGTTCGTGGAACGGTATTTGCTCGCGCTGGGAAATCAGGCGCTCGACGCGCGGCAGTATGGACTCGCCGAGAAGACGTTCGTGCGGGCTGCCGGCGTGTCGCCGAACAGCGCAGAGCCGCTTGCCGGGCTCGGCGACTTGGCGCTGCGCCGCGGAGACCGTCAGGCGGCCGCACTGCAGTTGGCGCGCGCACGCATGCTCGATCCCCAGTCGCCGGCGGTCAAGCGGCTCGCGCTCGCGCTCGGGCGCTGACCGCGCCGTCACCGGCTACGCGATGGGAGACGGAACGCTGCGGGTCGGCGTCGACGCACAGCTTACCATCGGGACGGCGACCGGCATCGGCGAGTATGTTGTCGGCTTGCTCGCTGCGCTCGACGCGGAGGCCCGCGAACGTGCCGGCGGCGACGACTGCCGGGTCATTGCTCTCGCCGAGCCCCGCCTGGACCCCTGGCGCTTCGACCGGCGCGTGCTATGGGATCAACTGTTGTTGCCGCTCGCTGCGCGGCGCCGTCGCATCGACGTCCTGCACTGTGCCGCAGGCACTCTTCCGCTGGTAGCCGGCGTTCCCGTCGTCGCGACCGTGCACGACGTTGCGTGGCTGCGCGCGCAAGCACACGCGCGGCCCTACGCGCGCGCGTATTTCGGCGAGCTGCAACGCCGCCTCTACGCGCGGGCGCGCACGATCTTCGTCGACTCGAACTTCTCGCGTTCCGAACTGCTGGCGATGACGGCGTTGGAGCCGCGGCGCATCGAGGTCCTCTATCCGGGCGTCGCGCGCGACATCATGGACGTCGTGCGCGAGCCGGATCCGCGGCCGTTCGCGCTCGTCGTCGGAACGGTCGAACCGCGCAAAAATCTCGAAGTCATCGTGCGCGCGTTGGCGGCGATCCCCGAACTGCAACTCGTTTCGGTCGGGCCCCCAACGCCGTACTTGCACCACGTGCGCGACGTTGCGCGCACCCACGGCGTCGCCGCTCGCTTCGACGCGCGCGGGTACGTGCCGCGCCGGACGTTGCTGGACTTGTATGCGCGCGCTGCGTTCGCTGCCGTTCCGTCACGCTACGAAGGGTTCGGCTATGGCGCAGCGCAGGCGTTGTGCGCGGGCGTGCCGCTCATTGCGGCCAACGCTGCATCGCTGCCGGAGATCGCCGGCGATGCTGCGCCGCTGGTCGAGCCGGACGACCTCGACGGCTGGGTCAGCGCGATCCGAGTGCTATTGGCGCAGCGCGAGGAGGCCACCGCTGCAGCCTTGGCCCGCCGCCCGGCAGCCTGCGAACGCTTCGGTTGGCGTTCCGCTGCCCGCATGGCGCGGGCGGCATACGCACGCGCCGCGCTGGGCTGATAATCGGTGCTAATACACCGGTGAATCGGCCGAGCCGGGCGGCGCGCTGCCGTCGTCGGGGGCCATGACCAAGCGGATCGGGATACGACGATCCGCCCTCGGGCATCGTGACGATCTCCGTGCGGACGAAGCCGCCCGGCGGAATCGTGTACTGCCGTAGTTTATAGTGGCCGAACGGCGCCATCGCATGCGCTTGCACGAGCACGCGATCGATGATGAACGTTCCGGTCGCTTTGCCGCCGCGAGGATTGGCGTAGAGTGCGATCCGGCGAGCGTGGCGGCGATCGTTGTTGACGATGCGGACGGTGACCGATTGCAACACGCCGTAATCGCCGGCTAGCGTTTGCCCCTCGACGAGATTCGGCAGCGAAATTTGGCCGATCGGAATCTCGAGATTGGCTCCGTCGGTATCGTAGCTTACGTCGAAAAAGAACTCCGGGATCTTATAGATGCCGCGCGCGTGCGGCCGGTCGCCGACCAGCAGTGCGGACGTCGGGATCGCGGCGTCGACGGGATCGGAGGCGTTCTGCGCGACGAGCGTCAGATGGAGCGGCGGTCCGTCGATCTCGTGCAGCTGCACGAGTCCGCTGACGGTTTGCCCTGCCGGCAGCGGTTGCTGCATCAAATTCGTCGTCTGGTCACCCGGGATCGTGATGACGGTGCCTTCGTTTTGCGCGCGATGCACCAGGAATCGCTGCGTCGAAAGGTGGCCGACCTCCATCTCGTTGGCTTCGGGTCCGGCCACGCCGCTGATGTACTGAACGAGCGCGGGCTCCGGCGAGTCGTTGCGGACCTTGAGCACGATCCGGCGTTGCGGTTCGGCCGGCGGATTGTAATGGTAGTAAAGAAAGCGCTCGACTTGCTTGGAATCGAGGCCGGCGGTGAACAAGATGCCGTTTTCGCGCAGCGTCTCTGGAAAATCGCTGACGAGAAGGGAGTTCGGCGGGATGCGGGGCTGCGCGAAGTTTTCGACTCGCACGCGCGTCGACGCTTGCACCGTGAAATACCCGTTGCCTTGGATGATGACGGGGACCGTGACGTCGGTGACGTCGTCGAGCGCCAGCGGACGCGCAACCGAGACCGTGTCGGGCGACGTGATGACCGTTGCACCGGCACGCACTCCCGCCGCTGCTACCGCTGCGGCGAGCGCCTGTTCTCCGACGAAGATCTGCGTCGCCGGATCGCCCGTGACGCGCACGGTCGTCGTCGGCGCCACGTCGCCCGCCGGGTAGGCGACGCGCACCGGTACCTCACGCGAAAGGCCTCGGCTGTCGGAGACCGTCACGACCGTATCGCCGACCGCTTTACCGAAGAGGATCACGCTCGCAGAGCCCTGATCGACCGTCGCCGTAACAACGCCGGGGTCGGCGACGCTGACCGAGATCGGGCCCAGGACGTGCATCAGTTGCACCGTGGCGACCGCGCCCGGCAGAATGCCGACATTGGGCGGATTCGCGATGATCGGCGGCTGCGTCGGTGTCGCAGTGAGCGCACGGGCGCGGCGCTCGGCACGGCGGGCCCTTGGGACGACGCGGGTGCCGGGAGCGCCGGCCCACTCGGCATCCCGCTCGGCGCAGCGGAGGGCGAACTCGCCGGAACCGCTTGCGCCCGCGCCCCGCCCGTGCGTCCGGCTCCAACCGCTAACATCACCAGCAGCGCCAGCACAAGCGCGCCGCCCCGGTACAACCGAATGCCGCCCTCTCTCTTCGCGAAATCGACTACGTGACGTACACCACTTAAGCGATTTTTGGTTCGCGGGTGACGGCCTTTGCCAACAGCGTCTTATACCCGACGCTGGGAAACAAGACCGTTACGAGGTCCTTCTCTGCACGCTCGACCGTGCCTTGTCCGAACTTCGGATGCGTGACGATGTCGGCGATGCGATAGCCGCTGGTCACCCGCGTATCTTGCGCCTTGGCGGCGGCGGCTGCATGCAGGCAGTTGTCGCACTGGCCGCAGTTCTCGAGTTCGAAGTCTTCACCGAAATAGTTGAGGATGAAGCGGCGCCTGCAGCCGCGGCTCTCAGCGTATTGCAGCATCATAGCGAGCTTGCTCTGATCGTACGACTTTTTGGTTTCGTAGTTCGTCAAGTTGAGGACGAGGTGGCGGTTCGCAAGAGCGTCGCGGGTCAACTGGTAACGCGAGCGGGAGCGCAACTCGATGAAGCCTGCCTTCTTGAGCAGCGCCAGCACGACTTTGAGCTTGGTCAGCGGCAGCTGCGAGATCTTGCGCAGATCGGCGAGCGAGACGCCGTCTTCTTGGCCACCGAAATATTCGAGCGTCCCGAACACTTTCTGGACGTCTTCGATGTCGGGATATTTGCCGGTGAGGAAATAGTTTTGCACGCGCGTGTCGCTCATGCGATAGAGCAGAATGCAGCGCGATAGCTCGCCGTCACGGCCGCCGCGGCCGGCCTCCTGCGTATACGCTTCGATCGAACCCGGCAAGATCGTAGTGGACGATGAAGCGGATATTCGGCTTGTCGATGCCTAGGCCGAACGCGTTGGTCGCCACGACGGCGCGGATCGCTTCGGACATGAACAATTCGTGGACCGAGACGCGATCGTGCTTTTGCAGTTTCGAATGGTACACCGCGGCGGGCAGATCGAGATGGTCGTGCAGGTAGCGCTGGACCTCGAGCGCGTTCTTGATCGTCGCCGTATAGACGATGCCCGTGCCTTCGAGGCCGTTCTCGAACAAACTCTTCAAGTTCTTGAGTTTGCCGGCCTCGCTTTCGGCGCGGATCACTTCATAGCGCAAGTTGGGCCGGTCGAAACCTTTGACGATCGTCTCGGCTCCGGGTATGCCGAGTTGGGTCAGAATGTCTTCGCGGACCGCCGGCGTGGCCGTGGCGGTCAAGGCCAGGACGGTCGGCTTCCGCAGGCGCTTGATAACGGCGCCCAATCCAAGATACGCCGGCCGAAAGTCGTGGCCCCATTGACTGATGCAGTGCGCTTCGTCGACGACGAACAACGGAATGTCGATCTTGCTCAAAAGCTCGACGAAGCTTTGCGTCTTCGAGCTTTTCGGGCGTAACGAAGACGATCTTCATCTCGCCGGCGGCAATGCTGGTCCGCGCGGTCGCCTCCTGGTCTTCGCCGAGCGTCGAGTTGAGCGCGACGTTGGCCGTGAACCCGTGGTCGGCGAGCATGTCGAGCTGGTCTTTCATCAAGGCAATCAGCGGACTCACCACGATCGTCGTGCCGTCCAGCATGAGCGCGGGTAGCTGGTAACACAAGCTCTTGCCGGCGCCCGTCGCCAAGATCGCCAACGTGTCGCGCTTGTCGAGGACGCGCTCGATCACTTCCTGCTGGCCCGGGTTGAACGCGTCAAATCCAAAAAGCTCGCGCAACGCGGTGCTCAGACGCTGCTCGGAGTCGACGGGGGCTTTCACGAGGTTCTCCTTGACGAGACATGCGCCGCCTTCCAATCAAGAAGGCGACGTAACCATAACTACGCTACCCGAGCCAATGTTTCGCAAAACAGGTACGCCCTCTCGCGCGGCGCGAAAATCAGCAGCGTGTCCCTGTATCGTACCTGGCGTCCGCAAACCTTCGATGCGCTCGTCGGGCAAGACGCCGTGGTACGCACGTTACGGTCGGCGCTCGCGACGGGAAAACTGGCCCACGCCTACCTGTTCTCCGGGCCGCGCGGCAGCGGCAAGACGTCGGCTGCGAAGATCTTGGCGCGGTGCATCGATTGCGTGCGCGGGCCGACTCCCGATCCCGACAATACCTGCGAAAATTGCCAGGCGATTCTAGCGGGTACGGCGCTCGACGTCGTCGAGGTCGATGCGGCGTCAAACCGCGGCATCGAGGAGATCCGCGCTTTGCGCGAATCGGTCAAGTTTGCACCGGCCTCGATGCGCATGAAAGTCTTCATCATCGATGAGGCGCACATGCTCACGCGCGAAGGCGCCAACGCGTTTCTCAAGACGCTCGAAGAGCCGCCGCCGCATGCGACGTTCATCCTCGCGACGACGGCGCCGGAGGCGCTGCCGCCGACGATCCTCTCACGCTGTCAGCGCTATGCGTTTCGACGCATCCCAGTCGCCGTCATGATCGCGCGCATGCGTGCGATCGCCGATGCCGAAGCGATTCCGATCGACGATGCTGCACTCGGTGCGATCGCCTACCGCGCGGACGGCGGCCTGCGCGACGCACTGACGATGCTCGAACAGGTGGCTTCGTATGCGCACGGGGCAATCGGCGTCGACACCGTCGATGCGGCGTTCGGAGCGACGGGCCGTCAGTACGCGCGCCGGCTCGTCGACGCGATCCAAAGCGCCGACGCTGGAGCGGCATTGCGCGTCGTCGACGAAGCCAGCGATGCGGGCGCCGACATGGCGGGACTGATGCGCGGCGCGATTGCGGAATACCGTCATCTGCTCGTCGCGCGCATCGATCCGGAGCTGTTGTCGCGCGACCTATCTGCTGCGGACGCCCAAGCGATCGTCACGCTGTCCGGCACGGTCGCGCAGCCGAAGATCGTGCGCGCGCTGCGCCTGCTCGGCGACGCGCTCGGCGGCCGGGCGTCTCTCGGGCAATCCGCGGCTCGAACTCGAAACGGCGCTCTTACGGCTCGTCCTTCAAGGCGAAGACCTGACTCTCGAAGCGTTAGCGACCCGCGTCGCGCTGCTCGAAGCGGTCCGCCCCGCGCGCTCCGAGCCGGAGGCGCTTCCTACGGTCCCCGCAGCACGCACCAGAACCGCCGCCGCGTGTTCCGCCGGAGGTTCCGGCGACCGCATCCTCCGATGCGGTCGAGACGGCCGCCCCCCGGCCGGCGCCCGGGCCGGCGCGCTCGGACGAGGGTCGCGAGAGCGCTCCGAGCGTTGCCCAGATCCGCTCGCTGTGGGATCAAATTCGCCTACGTGCCGAGGAAGGCTCCAAGCCGATGCGCGGCATGCTCGCACAGGCGACCGTCGATGCCTTGGAGGGGAACGCGCTCGTCATCGGCGTCGTCGACGCGTTGTCGGAAAGTTTGATGCGCGAGCGCTTGCCGCTGCTCGAAGCGGCCGTACGCGATGTGCTGCGGACGCCGTTGCGCGTCGTCGTCAGAACGCGCGGCGGCGCTGCGTCCCGCGGGCGGGCGGCCTCAGCAGAACACGCGCCGAACCCGAGACAGGACCGGACGTTGGGGCGCAGCGCGAACGGAGCGGCGAGCGTCGCTGCGAGCAACGGCGAAGACGACGCCGATCTCATGGCCTACACCCGTAAGCGACTAGGTGGAACGGAGACGTGATGAACCAAGCGCAGATGATGGCGCAAATGAAAAAGATGCAAGCCGAGATGGCACGCGCTCAAGAGGAACTTGCGGCGACCGTCGTCAGCGGCAGTGCCGGCGGCAACGCGGTCACGGTCGAGATGACGTGCGATAATCGCGTGACCGCCGTCAAGCTGGCCAAAGAAGCGATCGATCCCGACGATCCCGAGACGCTCGAAGACTTGCTCGTCGTCGCGATCAACGATGCCGCCACCAAAGCGCAGGAAGCTTCGAGCCGCCGCATGAGTTCGTTGACCGGCGGCCTGCGCATCCCCGGCTTGACGTGAACGGTTCCCACTCCGTCGAGCCCTTCGCCACGGCGAGGCGTTCCTGACCAACGCACTGGCAGCCCCGCTTCAAAGCCTGATCAACGAGTTTTCGAAACTCCCGACGGTCGGTCCGAAAACTGCGGCCCGGCTCGTCTTCCATCTGCTTAACCGGCCGCGCGCCGAAGCCGAGTCATTGGCCGAGGCGATTCTCGCGGTCAAGGATCGCATCAAACTGTGCTCGCGCTGCTTTGCGTTGACCGAAGACGATCCGTGCAGCTTGTGCACCGATCCGCGACGTGATGCGACCCTCCTGTGCGCCGTCGCCGAAGCGAAGGACATCTATGCGCTCGAGCGGACGAGCGCGTATCGCGGCCGCTACCATGTCCTCGGCGGCGTCATCTCTCCAATGGACGGCATCGGCCCCGCGCAACTCCGCATCAAAGAACTGATCGCTCGGATCGCCGCCGAGGCCCCGACCGAACTCCTGATCGCGACGAACCCCAACGCCGAAGGAGAAGCTACGGCACTGTATCTTTCACGGCTTCTCTCACCCAGCGGCGTGCGCGTTACGCGGCTGGCGTACGGCTTACCGATCGGCGGCGACCTGGACTACGCCGACGAGGTCACGCTCGCCAAAGCGCTCGAAGGCCGCCGCACGCTCGCGTAACGCGCGCACGCATGACGAGCTGCGCGCCGGTTTATGCGCTCCGCTCGTTGACGTGCCAGAGCATGTCGCCGGCCGCGATCGTGCCTGGAGTTAGGACATCCGCGTAGACGCCGAGGATCGTCTCGCGAAAGTCGGCGAGGTCGCGTAGGACGCTCGGGGTTGGCGTGCCGGTCGCGACATCGTAGGTGATCGTGACGCAGCGCGTGATCGGCGCGCGCACGCGTAAGCGGACGGATCCGGCACGCAGCGCCACTCCAACGAGCTCGCTTTCGCGCGCTGCGAATGCAGCGTCCGCGCGAACGAATAGGTTCGGCCGGAAGCGCAGTGGTTCGAGTTCGAGGCCGGTGAGTTGCTCTGCTTGCGCCAGCCAGCGATCGAAGAGCAGCGAAATCGGCGCGGCATCGAAGAACGGGCCGTCATCGGCCGACTCGACGGCGACGCCGCTCGTGCGTGCGATGCGCGTCGCGTCTGCGACGCTGGCCGCCGTGTGTAGGAGCTCGTGTTCTTTGCCGCGATACGGCTTGCCGTACCGCGCGTGTTCGGGCGTTTGGACGAGCAAGGCACGACGGCGATCGCCCGCAAGTCCGTCGGGTCCAACCTGCGCCGAAGTCAGCGCTTCTGCGCGCAAGCTCTTGATCGGATAGCGCCACAGGTTCGTAATGCGCCCGAGCGGGGTCCCGTCGTCCATCGTCTCGAAGCGATCCGGGGCTGCGGGCGGCATCACCTGCGTCTTGGCTGCCGTTCATTTGTCTCGCTTCCCAGGAGGTTCACGACTGAACAGTTCGCCGGCTGCAGCCGTCCTGCGTCCGCTCTCGCTGGGAGAAGTGCTCGATCGCGCGGTGACGCTGTGCGTGCGCTTCTTCGTGCCGTTGGCGGCGTTGTACGTCATTTTCGCGATTCCGTCTGCCGTCGCCCAATATTTCGCGAGCCGCGATCTGCAGGCGGCGCTCGATGCGCTCGGACCGCTGATCCGCGCGCAAACGCCGGGCAGCCCGCCGGCGAACCCCGCGGTCCTGTCGGCGGTGCTCGCGCACCATCCGCCCGCGGGTCCATGGCTGGTGTTCCTCGTGCTCGCCAACTTCTTCGTTGCACCTCTCGTTGTCGCGGCGCTCATTGAGGCGACGTGCGCGTTCTACCTCGGAAGACGACCGACGTTTGCGCAGGCGTATCGCATCGCAGTGAGCCGGTGGCTGCCGCTGATCGGCGTCAATCTTCTGTACCTCGGTGCCGGTACCGCGCTCTATCTGATCACCGTGATCGTGCTGTTCATCGTTATGCTCGGCATCGCGTTCCTGTTCGTCGCTTCGCACGCAGCGGGAATCGCGGTCGGTATCGTCGTGGGAGCGATCTGCATAGTCGCCGTGCTGGCACTCGCCGTCATCTTCTTCTTCGCGCTCGAGATGTCGTATTTCACGTGCGTCGTCGAACGCGCGCCGGCGGTTGCGGCGTTTACGACGGGATTCGAGCGCGTGTTGGGGCGCAGCGGTCTGCGGCGCTCGCTGGCCGTCGGCTCTGCCTACGTCGCCGTGATGATCGGGGCGATGCTGGTCAGCGGCATCGGCAACGCGTTGCTTGTCGGGCTGCTGCACAGCGCGCCCGCCTCGGCCGTGTATGCGTTCATCATCGGCGTCGCCGTCGCGACGTTTCTGACGTCGTTCTTCGCCGTCTTCTATTTCGATCTGCGCGTGCGCGAAGAAGGGCTCGATCTGCAGTTTGCCGCGCAACGCAGCACTGCGCCGGCGCCCGCATGAGCCGCGGCGTGTGGCCGCACGGCGATCCCGATGCCGTCGTCCGCGCCGTCTTGCGACAGCGTATCTTCCGTCTTGCGCCGGCGACCGCGCGTTCGGGGAGGCCTTCGCTGTGGAGCACGCTGTGGGGCTGGTTCATGCAGCACGTCGTCCATCCGCTGTGGGCGCCCTTTGCGCACGCGTTCGCTGTGTCGCGGGGCGCCGGAACGGCGTTAGGCATCGCGCTGATCGTCGTTGCACTGGCCGCTCTTCTGTTTGCCGGCGTCCGGTTGGCTCTGGCATTTGCGCGGCCGCAGCGCACGCATAGCCGTGAGCGCGCGCGCGAAGCGGCGAGCGTGGCCGAGCGCGTACGCTCGGCGGCGCAATGGCGCACCATCGGAACGCGGGCTGCGGCGCGCGGCAATCATGCAGAAGCGATCGCGGCGTTTTTTGCAGCGGCGCTCGCCTTTCTGGACGAACGCGGCCTCGTGACGTTTGCGGCATCGCGGACACCGGGCGAATACCGGCGTTCGGTCGGGCGTGCATGTGCCGCCGCAGCTGCTTCGTTCGACGAGCTCGCGCAGCACTTTTCACGAGCGGCGTATGGGACTACGCTACCGCAGGTCGACGCGAGCGTTCGCGCAGAGCAGGCACTCGAAGCGTTCATGCAGACCGCCAGCGTGGCCCCATGGCGTCGCTGAGCGACGCGCTCCGGCGTGCACCGCCGCTCGAAACAGCGATCCTCGCCGTCGCTTTAGCGCTGCTCGTTGCGCTTTCGCTGTATCGCAGTCTCGCGACGCCCGTCGCCTTGCCGGCGTCGTTTTCCAGTTACGATGCGGCCGGCGGCGGCTATCGCGCGTTCTACGAACTGTTGCGAGCCGAGGGCGTGCAGACGGACCGCTTCGAGCAGCATCCGGCTTTCCTCGACGCCGGCATCGACACGCTCGTTTGGGCCGAACCCTCGCCGCTCGATCCGCGGGCGCAAGCGCCGGCTCGCGCGGATGTCATGGCGCTGACGAACTGGATTCGTTCGGGTGGCCGCCTTGTCTACCTGATCGACGGTAATGCGAACGCGGCCTTCGTTGCGGCGGCGCGCGCCCAGATCGCGCCGCTCGAGCTGCCGCGGGTGACCTCGGCGCAGTTACCTGCTCACCGTCGCTCGATCGCACGATCGCTCGCCGGTGCGGGCGTCGCGCATTGGGACGAACCGCAGGCACTTCATTGGCGCGTCGCGCGCCGGCGCGTTACCGTGCTCGTCGACGACGGCCGCGGCGCTACGATCGTCACGTACGAGCTTGGCCGAGGCGCGGTGACGGCCGCACTCGACGAAACTGCGCTGACGAATGCCGGCATCGCGCGCGGCGACAATGCGCGGCTCGCCGTCGCGTTAACGATGCCGCGCCGCCGCGGCGCATTCGTCAGCTTCGACGAAGCTCCGCACGGTTTCATCGCGTCCGCGCACTGGTGGCAGATCGTGCCGCGTCTTCTCTTGCTTGCACTCGCACTGGCTGCGCTCGCGATCGTGATTGCGCTTGCCGGAGCCGGCGTTCGCCTCGGACCGCCGCTGCTGACGCCGGCGAGCGATGTGGAGCCGCCGCCCGATCTGATCGACGGGCTGGCGGCGCTCCTCGAGCGCGGGCGTGCCTACGCGCATGCGCTCGCCGCAGCCCACGCTTCGGCATTCCGCGCGCTCCCGTGCGACCAGGCCGAGCTAAAAACCGCCGGCGCGGCGTGCGACGAGCGAAGCTTCATCCGCGGCGTCGCGCGGGCACAGCAACTGCGAAAGGACGCCGTCGATGGCAGCGCTCGCCACTGAGCTCGGCCGGCGTTTGCAAGCCGGTCTCGAGCGAGTGATCGTCGGCAACGAAAGCGCGATGCATGCGTTCGTGCTGGCGCTGCTCGGCGGCGGTCATATTTTGCTCGAAGGCGTTCCCGGCACGGCGAAGACGCTGTTCGTTCGCACGGTCGCAACGCTGCTCGGCGCGCCGTTTCGGCGCATCCAATTTACGCCCGACCTCATGCCGGCCGACGTCGTCGGCACGACGGTGTTCAATCCGCAAAGCGCAACGTTCAGCCTGCGGCGCGGACCGATTTTCACGAGCCTCTTGTTGGCCGATGAAATCAATCGTACGCCGCCTAAAACGCAGTCAGCCTTGCTCGAAGCGATGGAAGAGCGGCACGTCACGATCGACGGCGACACCGTGTTGCTGCCCGACTTCTTCATCGTCTGCGCGACGCAAAACCCCGTCGAATTTGAAGGAACGTATCCGCTGCCGGAAGCGCAGCTCGACCGCTTCTTCGTGCGTGCCAAGACCGGCTATCCGAGCGAAGCGCAAGAGCGTGCCTTGCTCGCGCGCAGCGCCGGCGGTTTCGATGCGCGCGATCTGCGCACCGCCGGCATCGCGCAGGTCGCGTCGTGCGACGACGTGCTGGCCGCACAGCGCGACGTTCGCCGGCTGCACGTTGCCGCGGCGCTGCAAACGTACATCGGTCAGATCGTCGCTCGCACGCGCGTCTCGTCCGACGTCGCGCTCGGCGCCAGCCCGCGCGCAGGCTTGGCGCTGCAAACGGCCGCACAAGCGGCGGCGATGCTCGAAGGGCGCGACTTCGCGACGCCCGACGACGTCAAATCCGTTGCGCCGCTCGTTCTCGCGCATCGTTTGATCCTCCAGCCCGAAGCCGAGTTGGACGGCATCACCGCGGAGCGCGCCGTCGAGCGGATTCTGGCGGCGGTCGAAGTTCCCAAGACGATCGAGCAGGCGCCGGTTACCGCGTGACCTCCGCGCGGGAAACGCGTGCCGTGTTTCCGGCCGTCTGGCTATCGCCGCGCGGCATCTGGGCGCTGCTGAGCATCGCCGCCGGACTCGCGCTCGCAAGCGCCTTCGCGCCGTTGCTGCCGTTCGTCGTCGCAGCGGCCGTCGTGTTCGTCGCCTTCACGGCCGTCGATGCGGCGCTCGGTCCTTCGCACGCAGCGCTACGCATCGAGCGCGCGCCGTTGCCGCCGCTCACGCTCGGCCGCAGCGCTCATGTGACGTACGCGCTCGAAAATCGTGCGCCGTTTGCCGTGCGCATCGGCATCGTCGAGCCGCCCGCAGCGAAGCTCGCATTCGTCGCAGAACAGACGAGCGCCGCGCTCGAAGGCCGGTCGCGCGCGTCAGTGAAGGCGCTCATCGAACCGCGGGAACGTGGCGTCGTCGCGCTCGCCGAGTTCTTCGGATGGAGTGAAAACCGCATCGGGTTTTTGCGGTGGCGTTTTCGCATCGCAGGAGCCGCCCAGACGGCGCGCGTGTTCGCGGACCTCTCGGCCGGCGAACGCTCGGGGAAACTCTCGGAGCGGCGGACGTTGGTCGAGACGGGATTACGCCGTTTGCGCGAACGCGGCGCAGGCACGGAGTTTGAAAGTCTGCGCGAGTACGCTCCCGGCGACCCGTTTTCGCGGATCGACTGGAAAGCGACCGCGCGCCGTGGTCGCACGATCGTCGCGCAATATGAAGCCGAACGCAGCCAGAACGTCATCATCGCGCTCGACTGCGGCCGCACGATGATGCCGTATGCGCTCGCCGGCGGCGACGGAAAAGATTCGGGTGAACCCGAGCGTGCTTGGGCTCCCCGCAAACTCGATTACGCCGTGACGGCCGCGCTCGCACTGGCTCGCATCGCGCAACGAGCCGACGACAACATCGGCGTCTCGGCGTTTGCGGCAGGACCGATCCTCGACATCGCACCGCGCCGTGGAAAGGCGCACTATCGTGCCCTGGCTCAAGCCGTATGCGACGTGCAGCCGCGTCAGGCTGAGGCAGATTACGAAACGACGCTCGGCGCGTTGCGCCGGCGCTTCACCAAACGCAGCTTGATCGTGCTGTTTACCGACGTCTTCGATCCGATGACGTCCGCTGCGCTGCTCGCCGGTCTGTCGCTCTTGGTTCCGCGGCACCTCGCCGTCTGCGTGCTGATGAACGACGCCCGCATCGGCGCAGCACTGGCACGCACGCCGCAAACCACGCACGACGCTTTCCGCACGGTCGCGGCCATGCGGCTTGCCGACGAGCGCGCCAAAGCCGTCGCCGCCTTGCGCGCGCGCGGCATTGTGGCGCTCGACGTTCCGGCCGGCCGGCTAACGGTCGCGACCGTCGACGCCTACCTCGACATCAAAGCTCGCGGCCGGCTGTAGGGCTGGCGAACGCACGGTTACCGTCGGCTAGCGTACGGCGCGAGTGCGACCGGCCAACGTAAAATAGGCAACCAGTGCAACCGCCGTTACGCCGCCGACGGCGAAGCGGAAGAGTTCGCTCGTGCGCTGCGGCGTCACGAAACCTTCGAGCGTGCCGGCGACGCAGAGCAGGCCGGCCACGCCCAGCATTAACACGCCCGCGCGGCGCGCCTGCGCTTTGAGCGCATCGATGCGGCGCAAGCGACCGGGCGCGAGGATCGCTTGTGCGAGCAGCATCCCGGCGCCCGCAGCGATCTGGATCGAGGTCAGTTCGATCACTCCGTGCGGCGCAATCGTCGCCCAAAAATCACTGCCGAAACCGCGTGCGGAAAAGAGCGCGCCGAGGCCGCCGAGCATCAAGCCGTTGTTGACGATCTCCCACAGCGTCAGGATGCCGAACGTCATCCCGCCGGCAAACGCAAGCAAGGCGACGCGAATGTTATTGGTGATGATCAAACTCGAAACGGCCGGCGCAAGGCTGCGGTCGAAACCAAAGTTTGCATCGTGCAGGCTGTGTTGGATCGCGGGAATCTCTTGGGACGGCAAGAGCGCATACACGTTCGCCGTTCGGCTCGATACCAACCCATACGCGATGAGCGCAGCCGCTACGAACACCGCCGCCGTTGCCGCGATGACGCCCAGCGAGCGCCGCACTTCGCGCGGGAACGTGCACCCAAAAAACGTTGCGATTCGGCTCCAGCCGCCGCTCGCGCGCACGGCGTGCACGACCACGTAACCCCGCGCCGTCAGCCGGTTGAGATCGGCTTGCAGTTCGGGCGAGTAGGAGCGGCTCTGCGCGGCTGCCAGATCTGACGTAAGGGCGCGGTACAGCAACGTCAACTCTTCGAGTTCCTCGGCCGCAAGCGTGCGCACGCCGCTGCGGTCGATACGAACGAGCAACGCTTCGAGCCGCCGCCAACCGGCTTGCCGGCGTGCGACGAACGTGCGCTCACGCATGCGCTCATCTGCGCGGGCGTCGCAGCCTGCGCCTGCTCGACGCAGGTAGGCCGGACCTGCGGCTTTGCCGTACGCGAACATCCGGCATGGAGCGCAACGTCGACATTACGACCGGCGACAGCGTCGCGTTCACGTATGAGCTCGCGGGTCTGGGCAGCCGCTTCTTTGCCGTCTTCATCGACATCGCGATCCAAGCCGGCGTGGCCCTCAGCGCGGCGGGGCTGCTGCTGCTCGTCGTCGCGGGAGGCGCGCCGCACGCCGGCGCGGTCGCGCACTTCGGAGCGGCGGCTAAACTCGGAGGCGCGCTCGCGCTCGGTCTCGTCGTCGCCGCGGGGTTCGTTCTCTTCGACGGCTATTTCATTCTTTTTGAATGGTTGTGGTGCGGACGTACGCCCGGCAAACGGGTGTTGGGTATTCGCGTCGTGCGAGACGGCGGCTTCGCACTGGACTTCACGAGTTCGTTCGTTCGCAACGCCATTCGCATCCTCGAATTCGGCCTCGGCTTCTATGCCGTTTCGGCAGTCGCGACGTTACTTTCCGAGCGTAATCGTCGTCTCGGCGACATGGCTGCGGGCACGATCGTCGTGCGCGATGTTCCGTTCGAACGCATGCCTGCGCCGTTGCCTCGGGAATCCAACGACGATCACTCGGCGCTGATCGGCGACCTGACCGCAGAAGAGCGTGACCTCATTCGCCGCTATGCGGCGCGACGCGATGCGCTCGCTGTGCGCGCTCGCAGCGCCGTTGCCGCCGACATCGCGGGTGTCGTGCGCCCACGCCTCGGGGCGTCGTTCGCGCACCTCGACGATGACACGCTGCTGACGTTTCTGGCGACGACGACGTTGCGCTGAGGAGCGGTATCAGCGATGCGTGAAGCGGCGGATCGCTTCTCGCGCGAAGATCAGCGCGGCGCGCTTGCGATCTTCGTACAATTGCGCTGCCTGAGCGGCAGTCATGTGATGGCCGTGCTCGTAGAAAAATCCCGCGCTTTCACCCACAACGATCGTGCCGGCGTAGGCGATCGCACCTTTGATCGCAATGCCGGCGACGGGAATGAAGCCGGCCAGCTCGCGTGAAAGCGCACGCCAGCCGAGGCCGCCGCCGACGACGGGCAACAGATCCCAGATCCGCGCGACGTCGGGTTCCTTGCCGTAGGTCGCCCCGATCTGCATCATCAGTGCGATCTGTATGCCGGTGATCGCCACCATATCGCCGGCCGAAGCCACGGCGCCGAGTACGATGCCGACGAGCGGTACCTTATCGACGACGGCGCTCGCCGCGGAGACTTTGAGCGCCGACAGAGCGGCGTCGCGGGTGATCTTCGAAGTGACGGTTTCGCGCAGCACCGGCAGGCGGCGGCCAACGGCCACTTCGACGCCTTTGCAGCGGTCGATCAAGTGAACGAAGACCCGACCGCGCAGCGCCGCGGCAGAGATGCGCGCGACGTGATATTCGGCGACCGTTCCGGGCAGGGGAGCGGCGACCGGCTGTGGTTCGGGTGCGGGGCTATCGTCGACGGTCAACGCGAAGATCGGCAAACGGAACGGCCGCAGCAGGTCGAGTTGTGCGCCGGCGACGTCGCCGGCCCGGCCTAAAAAGATGATGGCGCGCGCATCCGACGGCGCCGGGACGCGCATGCGCCGGAGGTCGACGGTCTCGAGCGTTGCCGCCGCATCGGCGGCGACCACGGCATCAGACCGCGCGTAGAGCAGCAGCGCCCGAAACTCCGCGATGAGGCCGGGATCGCCGCACAGCAAGAAGCGGAAAGGCTTGCGGCTGTCGGCTCCGACCGCGCGCGCCTTGGCGCCGTGCTGGACGAGCCGAAAAGCGCTCGACGCGTTAATCGTGGTTGCCGTCGACGCTACCGCCGGTGGAGACGTGCGCTTCTGCGACCGGATCGTCGGCATAATCGAAATAGATCAGACCAAGGAAGATCTCCAGAGCCTGCGCTCGCATGCCGCGTTCGTTGGCGACGTCGACGATCGAACGACCCGAGGTCTTGGCTTCATCGATGATCGTCGCCGGAGTCGTATTCGTGTCGGCCGCGACGATCGATGCGGCCGGCGACCTGACCTGCCGTCAGATCGTCGTGTTGCATCGTCGTGTAATCGACGCCGTCGTTGCCGACGCGCTGCTGGAGGGCATATCGCAAGGTCGCGTAGCGGTCGCGCGGGGCGCCGACGCCGAGGAGCGTGATCCGCGCTTCGATCTGCCGCGCGCGCGCCATGTTGGCGAGTTGCTCGGCTTGCGATCCCGCTACGGCGGCTTTGGAGAGTTCGTCGCTGGCTTTGCGCATCAGCGGAATGAGCGCGTCGTAGTCCATCGACGAGATGTCGCCGCGAAAATCGAGTTGCGAGCGGCTCAGACGCTGCCCGAAATCGTTGAGATCGCCGAGCGAAACGTCGAGCAGCGCGAGCGAACCGCGGGCTGCGTCGAGCGCGCGCACCATGTCGCTGTCGGTCAAGGTCAGGTCATCGAGCATCGCGCGGATAATGGCGGCAGCAAAGCCAGCGATTGCGCCGGAATCGGATCCAGCGCCAGCGGCGCTGCCATGTCGTGGAGAATGTCCGAGTTCTCTTTGAGCAAGCCGTATTCACGGTTCTTCTGCGTCGTTCCGACTTCGTTGATCACGGCGGACGATTTCTCGAACGCCGCATCGATCGAGCGCCCCATCGCGTTGAAGTTGCGCACGACGGCTTCGAGCTTGCTGCCGGGGCGAATCGGCACGTTGCCGAGGTTGGGCATGCCGTACGAGACGTTTTGAACGCGGGTGTTGACCGACTTGATCAGATCGCGACCCGCGTCGCGGCGGGTGGCGACCGTGGCGCCGAGCGCGTCTTCGCGCGCCTGCGCGTCGGCGAGTTGGCTGCGCAGCGGCGCCAGGTTCGGCTTTCCGAGCACGAAGTGGTTCTGCGGCTCCTGCAGATCCGCGATTCTGGCTAACGCGACGGCGCGCGTTTCGCGCGAGCCTTTTTGGGCGGCTTCGCCGAGGGTCTGGCGGCCTTTGTCCGGTTCGCCGAGCGCGATCTGCGCTTCACCCAGATGCAGCAGCGCGATCGTGCTGCCGGGATCGGCCTTGAGCACTTGGCCGAGTTTGAGCGCTGCGATGCTGTAGCGCGCTTCGCTCTGATCGTGCAACGCCTGCACGAGCATCTGGTCGGTCGTCCGTTTCGTCGGATCGAGCTCGTAATAGCCGACGAGATGCGCGACGCGGTTGGGGAAGCCGGGATGGTCTTCGAAGTATTTGTCGACGAGACTGGAGTGTTCGGTTCTCGGCGGCGTCCATGTGATTCATGAACGAAACCATCGAATCGGGATCGTAGCCGCTGCGCGACATCAACTGCAAACCGTATTGGTCGGCTTGCAGTTCGTCGGCGCGCGACTGTTTGGCGAGTAACCCCGCTTCCGCGAGCTGTCCGAAGCGATAGATGAACGGTGAGAAAATCGACGCGATGCTGAACAGAAGGTTTAGCGCTTGAGCTTTAGCCGGTAAGGTGACCGTGTGCCGGCGTTCGTTGTGGCCCGTTTCGTGGCCGATGACGCCCGCGAGTTCGTCGTCGGACTGCACGAAGTCGAGCAGTCCGGAGTTGACGTACACGTATCCGCCGCCGATCGTGAACGAGTTGATGTCGGGCGAATCGAGGATCTTGATGTTATACGGCAAGTCGCGCCGCGCGACTTGGTTCCACAGTTTGTCGCTCACCGCGCCGACCCAGCGGTTCATCAGCGGATCGGAGATGACGTTGTACTGCTCGATGATCTGCTTCTCTTCTTCTTTGGCCTGAGCGACCTCGGCCGCAGTCGACATCGCTCGGACCGGCGACGGGACCATGATGCAGAAAAAGACGGCCGACATGGCGGCGTGGATCAGACGGCGGACGGTCATGGAGCGTACCTCGAAGACCCGGCCTCGCAGGCCGGGTACGGCGTATTCGACGTAGTGTCTTAACGCTCATGGTGAAGGCAAGGATGCATGGCCCGCCAGGTCGCCGTGCCGGCGCCAGCCACTAATCGGCCGCTGGCTGTGCATAGGCCCTGGATAACTCGGAATTCTTGTGCATCCGGTGTGGATGACGGAGGGCTCCGGCGGCCGGCGTAGCAACGCCAGCGCCAATGTTGCGCGGAACCGCCGCCGGCCTGGAATTCGTCTTTAAGGACGAAGCCTTCGATCTTGCCTCGCAGGCGATCGTGGCGCGTCTTGATGAGCGGCCGGAGTTTTACCGAGGCAGCCAAGCGACTGCGATCTTCGCAGAACCGCTGCCCGAGGATGCGGTGCTCGAAAGCTTCCTTGCCGCGGTCAGACAACGCGGCATCGACGTGCGCGGCGTCTATGGCTCATCCGGCGCGCGCAACCTTGCGGCGCGAGTCGCGTTGCCGTATCTCGGCGAGCCGCCGCGACCGAGCGTCGCCAACATCGCCCGCAAGCGGGCGGCCCGCGCCGTGCGCGCCGCCGAGTTCAGCCCCGGCGCACGCTCGCTCGACGCCGACTTTGCCGGCGCGCGGGCCGACATCGCGTCGCGTCGCGCACGCGGTGAACGTTCCGTTGCCGCGCCGGAGTTCGGAACGGGCACGCCGGCTGCTGCTCCGCCGGCAGGCGTCGCGCCACGTCCGGCGGCTCCGCACCTCGCTTCGCCCGCGACGCTCTACCACCGTGGCACGTTGCGCGGCGGCCGCAGCCTGCATCAGATCGGCACGATCGTCGTCATCGGGGACGTCAACCCCGGAGCCGAGCTCGTCGCCAGCGGCGACATCGTCGTCTTCGGAGCCTTGCGCGGAACCGCGCACGCCGGCGCCCAGGGCGACGCCAGCGCGCGCGTCTACGCACTCGAACTCGTGCCGACTCAACTGCGCATCGCGACGTTGATCGCGTCGGGCGACGGCGGCGAGCGTGCCCAAGGTGCTCAGACGGCGTTCGTCCGCGGCGACCGGATCGCCATTGCGCCGCTCGGCACGCCGGAGTTCGGCGCGTGAGCGCCGGTCGCGCTATCGTCATCACGTCCGGCAAAGGAGGCGTCGGTAAGACGACGACGACGGCGAACGTCGGAGCGGCGCTAGCCAAGCGCGGCCGCAACGTCGTGCTCGTCGACACCGATATCGGCTTACGCAATCTCGATCTCGTGCTCGGCGTCGAGAAACGAATCGTGTTCGATCTCGTCGACGTGGTCGAAGGCCGTTGTCAGATCCGCCAAGCGCTGATCCGCGACAAGCGCCTGCCGACGCTTGCGTTATTGCCCGCCGCCCAAACGCGCGAAAAAGAAGCGGTCGGCGAAGCGCACATCAAACGCGTGATCGATGAGCTCGCCGAACATAACGACTACGTGCTGATCGACTGCGCGGCCGGCATCGAACACGGTTTCCGCATGGCGATCGCGGGTGCGCGCGAAGCGATCGTCGTGACGACGCCGGAGGTCAGCGCGATCCGCGATGCCGACCGCGTCGTCGGAAAATTGAATGCCGCCGGTCTACCGTTGCGCTTGATCGTCAATCGCGTGCGGCCCGAAATGGTCAAGACGGGCGACATGCTCTCCGTCGACGACGTATGCGACGTGTTATCGGCCGAGCTGCTCGGCATCGTTCCCGATGATGAGGACGTGATCGACACGACGAACCGCGGCGAACCCCTGGCGCTCGACGACAGTAAGCGGGTCGCGGCGATCTATGATAAGATTGCACGCCGGCTCGACGGTGAAGTGGTACCGTTTACCAATTTGGGTGCGCCGAGCTTCTTCGAACGCCTGTTCACGTTATGGAAGGCGGGATAGCCATGCCTACATTGCTGCGTGCTTTCGAAACCAATGCTGCTGCGCCGCCGAGCATGACGCTCGGAACCGCAACGGTGTTGCTCGAGCCCGAACCCCCCGCCCAGGCATCGGCCGCCCCAGAGCCCGCCGCGCCCGTCGCGCCTCCGCACGGCCGCGCGATCGTCATCACCAGCGGCAAGGGCGGCGTCGGCAAGACGACGACGACGGCGAACGTCGGCACGGCGCTGGCGGCGCTGGGAAAGCGCGTCGTGCTCGTCGACGCCGACATCGGACTGCGCAATCTGGACATCGTCTTGGGTCTCGAAAGCCGCGTTCGCTTTCATCTGCTCGACGTGCTTGAAGAGAAGGCAACGCTCGACGATGCGCTCGTGCGCGACAAGCGCAGTGCGTCGCTCTCGTTGCTCGCCGCTGCTCAGACGCGCGAAAAAGAAGACGTCGTCACCGCTCAGATGACGGCGCTCATCGAAGAGTTGCGCCGGCGCTTCGACTATGTGTTGATCGATTGTCCGGCCGGCATCGAGAAGGGTTTCAAGAACGCGATCGCCGGCGCGCAGCATGCGATCATCGTCTGCACGCCGGAAGTTTCGGCGGTGCGCGATGCGGATCGCGTCATCGGTTTACTTCCCAACGACTGGCGCCCGGAACTGATCGTCAATCGGGTACGGCCGCAGCTCGTCCGTAAAGGCAAGATGTTGTCGGTCGATGACGTCAACGACATCTTGCGTCTGCCGTTGCTCGGCGTGATCGCAGAAGAACCGGGCTTGATCGTGGCGACGAACAAAGGCGAGCCGCTCGCGCTCGACGAGAGAAGTGAGGTCGGCGCTGCATACCGCGCAATCGCCGGCAAGATCCTGGGCGAAGGCGCGCCGGCGCAGCCGGAGAGGGCGGTCGCCGCCGGCGACGGCTTCTTCTCGAAACTGAGCGCGCTGTTCGGAGGGCGATAGTTCACGTGCTCGATTTCATCAAGAGCCTTTTCTTGCCGCCCGAGCGCTCGAGCGCGACTGCCAAGCAGCGGTTGCGCGTCGTGCTGCTGTCCGATCATCTGTCGCTCGCGCCCGAGACCGTCGACGCCCTCAAACGCGATCTGCTCGAAGTCATCTCTCGTTACGTCGAAATCGATCCCGAGCACGCCGACGTCAGCTTCGAGCAGCGCGAGCGCGAAGTGGCGATGCTCGCCAACATCCCGATCACCGGCATGCGGGACTGGCCCAAACCCCAGGCGCCGAGCGTTGCGGTACCGCCCGCGGTGCCCAGTGCTGCGCCCGCCACCGACGCCGACTCGCTGCCGCTCGGCGACGCGGAAGAGGTGCCGCCGGCCGACTCGAGTCCGACGCTGCCCATCGACGCCCTGGACATCCCGATACTCGCCGAGTCCGATGCGGCTCCGGCTGCGGACGGCGAAGAGGCGGCGACACCGGACGATGTGCCCCCGGCGAGTCCCCCCGCCCAAATGCCGGCGCGCGCTTCGTACGCTGCGATGCCGCGCCGCCGCCGGCGCCGGAAAAAGCTTCCCGACGCGGCCGTCGCGCCGCGACCGCTGCCCTCGGGCGGCTAGCCGTTTAGCGCTCGCAGCCCGGCGCTCGCGCCAGGCCGCATCGCTTTACGTCCGAAGCGAAGCACGCTGTGGAGCGTCCCTGGTACCGCTCGTTCAACTGGATCATGGCCCTGGCCGTCGTGGCGCTTGCCCTCGGCGGGGTCGTGTTTATCGGCTCGGCCGATCTGCATTCCCCCGATGCAGCCGGCGAAGGCCGCAAGCAACTCGTGTACATAGCGATCGGCGTCGCCGTCATGATCGCTTTTGCGGCGATCGACTACCACAAATGGCAGCGCTGGGCGTTCGGACTCTACATCGCCAACATCTTGCTGCTGGGTCTCGTCATGGTCGGCGGACGCAGTGCCCTCGGGGCGCAACGCTGGATCAACCTCGGCCCCATTCAGTTTCAGCCCTCGGAACCCGCCAAATTGATCCTCGCGATCTGTATAGCCGCACTGCTGGCGCGCACGGCCGTCGCAGGTTGGAACGAGATCGCGCTCTCGCTCGTAGCCGTCGGCATTCCGGCTCTGCTGATCCTCAAGCAGCCCGACCTCGGCACGACGCTCGTTCTGTTCGCAATCCTGTCGGCACAGCTGTTTTTCGGCGTCGCGCGCGTCTCGCAATTCTTACTGTATGCCGCCGGCGCATGTGCTGCCGGCGCGGTCGTCATCGGGACGAGCCTCGTCCTCAAACCGTTCCAGCGTGACCGGCTGCTCGTCTTTCTCAATCCGGCAGCCGATCCGCAAGGCGCCGGCTGGAACCTCAATCAGTCGCAGATCGCCGTCGGCAGCGGCGAATGGTTCGGTAAAGGACTGTACCACGGAACGCAGACGCAGCTGAATTTCGTCCCGGAGCACTCGCGCGACTTTATCTTCACCGTCGTCGGCGAAGAGACCGGCTACATCGGTTCGCTCGCGCTGCTGGCACTGTACGCGATCGTCCTGTTCGGCGCATTCCGCGCGATGCTTGCGGCCCGCGACCGGTTCGGCGTCTTGCTCGCCGCCGGCCTCGCCGCGATGCTCGCGTTCCACATCACCGTCAACATCGGCATGACCGTCGGCATCATGCCGATCACAGGTATTCCGCTGCCCTTCATGTCTTACGGCGGCACGGCGATCCTAACGGATTTCGCCGCCGTCGGCGTGCTGCTCAACATCTACATGCAGCGCGACAAGCTCGTGTTTTAGACACTTTGATCGTTTTTGAGGTATGCCGAGGCCGTAGATGAAAACCCACCCGAAATGAAAAGCGTTGCCGCCCTTACTGTGTTCTGTCTCGCTTGCATCAGCGGCGCAATGGCGGAAGATTCCATTGGCGGTCGGATCATCGACCGGCCTGTTACAATCAATCGTATATCGGCACACGCCGTCGATGTGTTCACCGTTTCCGCGTATGCTCCCGATGTCGCGGCTGATAACGCCCATGTGTATGTAGCGACGCCAGGTGGCGTTTTGATGGCGCGTGATGTTCGCCGGCACGCGACCGCCTGGCGTGCATCTGGTCGAGATCCCCTGGCGGCCGGCGCAGGTCTGGTTTTCTCACAAGCAGGCAATGGCGTCGTAACGGCGCGAGCAGCGAGTGATGGGCATCTGATTTGGCGTTCGCGGAAGTTGCGTGACATTGAGCCACATTATGCAATCGCAGCCGCCGGGGCATTGTACGTTGCAGGCAACAACGGAATGGCTAGGCTTGACGAGAAATCGGGAAAGCCCGAATGGATCGTCGACGACGGCGCTGCATACTCGTATCCGTCGCTCCATTACGGCGTTCTCTTCGTCACCGTGACGGTCGGCGGCTCGATGCCGCTAAATCAGCATAGATTAAGTGCTGCGTACGATGCTCAGACCGCCGCGGAAAGGGCGTCTGCGACCGACGCGAGTGTGGTGGGTTACGACCGGGATGCCTTTTATGTTAACGCCGATGCCGGAGCGGGAAGCGTCATCGAGGACGGTCACTACGTTGCAGCTCGCGTCTCACGTATCAGTTTACGTAGCGGTCAGATCGCGTGGACGAAAGACTTTCGACCGGACCCACACAACTACGAACGCGCTCAGGACCAAACGGCATTCCCAGTGCTGATCTCTGCGTCAGGACGAGTCACCCTGCAACTCGGCAACGCGACGTACCTCTATAAGATGCAGCCGTCTCCTGCTTCGCAGACACCGCTGCGATTTGATGCACTCGGAGTGGCTATCTCAGCCGTGGGCGACGAGGTGTGGACTATCGACGCACAGGGCTTGAGTGAAATCCGTATCGATGGTCAAACGGCATACCGTTGGCGCGTCGCACGTTTCGCGCTGCCCTCACCCGACTCTCTTGGGTCTCACGTACTGCCGAGTACCCAGGGGCAACCAATCTGGCTGCTCGCTCCCTGGGTGATCGCCGCAAACGGAGAACGCTCAATTACGGTCTACAATGCGCACGATCACACAGAAAGTGTCGTGCATACCCCGTGTGTCAGTATAGTGGACGCTCACGCCACAGGCCGCCGCCTAGCGTTATCCTGCATGCGATCAGACGGCCTGGGTGGCGGATCGTCGGGACAACCACCTGCCACTATTGTAACCGTGGACGTTTGACGAACGGCTCATCGAAGCATGCGACAGGGATATATCGTGTCGCTTCTCGTTTGTGGCACCGCAATTTCGTATTCGGCTTGATCGTCGCGGCAGTACCCATGTCGCTTCTTCCACTCGGTGCGTGCCATTACGTTGCACGCACCGCTCCCGTACGAGCCCATAGCGCAAAGGCGCCTAAACGTCAACTTTACACCTATACTGCTGACACGTTTCCGAGAAGCAATCCGCTCCGTCTCTCGCCGCAAGAGGGTGCTGTCGTATTGGCGGTGAGAAACGCGCGGCTCACCGGTGCTCAACCTGCCCATGAAAGGCCGGCGGACCTTGTGTACACGAGGTACAGAGGCGTCCTAGTGCTTTATTATGGCGATCCCGCCCACCCCGACGGCATCATCCCGCCCGGGCAACCTGGGTGCGAGACCGCTGTGGCGGCTTGTACGGTCGGATACGCAATAATCGGCAGCCTCAATGAATCCTTCATCCCTGGAACGCTCTGTTGTGCCGTAGGCATCGGGCCGGTGGCTGCAACGTCCATCGGCAAAATGGCTCTTTCGCCGATCGATCGAGTTGCAGTCTCGGCGTATCGCCGAGAGCACCTTTTAGCCCCGTGGACGCGTTTGTAAGTTCGTTCGAAGAACTGGTTGCCGTGCAACGTCGCAAGACGGCAATGCGACTGTAACGAAGCGCTCACTATCGCGAGGTACTGTTGCATGAGTGATATGGCGGTCAGCTACGCACGTCGCCCCATCAGCGTCGCCGATTATCATCGCATGGCGGAGGCCGGCATCTTCGCGCCCGATGAGCGCGTCGAACTGCTCGACGGCGAGTTGATCGCGGTGCCTCCGATGAACAGCCCGCAAGGCGGCGGGATCACGGGCATCAACGCGCTGCTTACGCACCGCTTTTACGGACGTGCTTTCGTGCGTGTGGGCCTACCGGTCATCGTCGACGATCTTTCCGAGCCCGAACCCGACTTCGCGCTCGTGCCGCTAGCAGAGAACCAGTGGCGCGACCGCCATCCCGTCGCCGCCGACGTGCTGCTGCTGATCGAAGTATCCGATACGAGTCGCGACTTCGATCTCAAGAAGAAGGCGCCGGTGTATGCGCGCGCTTGCATTCCGGAGTTCTGGGTCGTCGATGTCGTCGACCGCCGCCTGATCGTGCACCGCGCGCCATCGGGCGGCCGCTACACCCGGACCTTCGTGTTGCAACCGGGCGAACGCATCGCGCCGCTGGCATTCCCGGTGGACCAACTCGACGTCACCGCGATGACGGGCCGCATCCCGGCGCCGGACCCATAGTCGAAGCTTAGCGGGGTCGCTAACCGGCCAAGTAGCGGTGCGGTGCAGCCGCGAGCCGCATCGCGGCCCAGAAAGGACACCGGTCGTCAGGCGCCCAATGCCCGTATCCATCCGATTTAAGAATTTCGCGTGCGCGCCGTATTTGGGCCGCGTCCGCAACCGAAACATCGGAAAGGTCCCCGTCATGCCGCGGATATCCGCATCGCGGAGTTTCCGCATCGGCCACGGGGACGCGCCGGCCGTCGCACAGAGACATAGCCGGGACAACTGAAAAGACGGCGCCCGATTTCCCGAGGCGCCGAGCGAAAGGCAATATCCGTGCCAACTGAGATCCTCATTTCGAGCGACCCCTGGGAGAACCGGGTCGCCATCCGTGAGGACGGAGAACTCGCCGAGATCTACTTCGAACGCGAAGAGAAGGTCATCGGTTCAATCTACAAGGGCAAAGTCGTCAACGTGCTGCCCGGCATGGGCGCGAGCTTCATCGACATCGGCTTAGGACGCAATGCGTTTCTGTATGTCGACGACATCAACAAGACGCCGCTCAACATCGGGGACGTCGAGATCACCCAAGGCCGCACCGGGTGGACGATCAACGAAAAGATCAGCAAAGGCGACGACGTGCTGGTCCAGATCGTCAAAGAACCGCGCGGTCTCAAGGGCGCGCGGGTGTCGACGAACATCTCGCTGCCGGGCCGTTATCTGATCTTGATGCCGACCGGCAAATATTCGGGCGTGTCGCGCAAGATCGAAAGCGCCGACGAGCGTAACCGGCTCAAGACGATCATGAAGATGATCCGTCCGCCCGAGATGGCGACCGTCGTTCGTACGGCCGCCGCAGGCGTCAGTCAATCGGAATTGATTGCCGACCTGGGCGTGCTGATCCGCATGTGGCACGGCATCCTTGAGAGCTACAAGCGCGCAGCGGCGCCGGCCCTGATTCATAAAGACATGAACCTCGTGTTCAAAGCGGCGCGTGACTTCATCACCCCAGAAGTCGACCGCGTGCTCATCGACGACCCTGACGACTTCGAAAAAGTGCGCGACTTCATGCGCCTGCTCGGGCCGCAGTATGTGGACCGCATCGAGCACTACAACGGCGGCCGCTCGCTTTTCCGCGATTTTCACATCGACGATGAAGTGCAGAAGCTGCTGCGCCCGAAGATCAACCTTCCGTCCGGCGGCTCGATCGTGATCGAAACGACCGAAGCGTTGACGGTCATCGACGTCAACAGCGGCAAGTTCACCGGCGGCAAAAATCTCGAAGATACGATCGTGAAAACGAACGTCGAAGCTGCCGCTGAGATCGCGCGTCAGGTGCGTTTACGCGACATCGGCGGCATCATCGTCTGCGATTTCATCGACATGTCGAGCGAGACGTCACGCACGCGCGTGATCGATACGCTCAAAGCCGGCTTGGCGCGCGATCGCACGCGCTCGACGATCCAGTCGTTCTCGGCGCTCGGGCTGCTCGAGTTCACCCGTAAGCGCGTCGGCAAGGATCTGTCGGGACAGTTGCGCGGCGCGTGTCCGACGTGCAAAGGGATCGGCACCGTGATGTCGCCCGAATCGGTCGCGATCGACGCCTTCCGCGATGTGCGGCGGCTGGGCCATCAACATTCCAACGGCGCGCACGCACACAAGGCCATTGAAGTCGTGTCTGCGCCGACCGTCGGCGCCCAACTCGAGTATTGGTACGAGGACGAACTTGCCGGTCTCGAACGCGAACTCTCGACGACGATCGTCGTGCGCGTCGATCCGGCGCTGCATCCCGAACACACGCGCGTCTTCGAATTGGGCGACGGCGCCGCTGCGCAGCCGCCCAGCGTGCGCGTCGGCGACGAACTCGATGCGCCGCTCGTCAACGCCCGTTTGCCGGTCGCTACGTCGGCGCTTGCCGTCGTCGGCGACCGTCTCGTCGAGATTGAAAACGCCGCGGGCGCTGGAGCCGATACCTTGCGCATCAAGGTGATCGACATCGACGAAGATGGGACGATCCTCGCCGAACCCCGCACGCCGGTCGCGCAGCTCGCCGCAGAAAGCCGTAAGCGCCGCCGGCGCGGCGGTCGCGGGCGGCGCAAAGCGGTCGAGACGGTCGCCGAGCAAGAAGAAGAACTACGCGAACTGGCCGAGGAGGCAGCCGAAGGTCTCGGCGGCCGCCCGGGCCTCGGCATATCGACGACGGCCGAAGCCGAAGCCGAAGACGCCGAATCGCGCGCGCACAAGCCGCTGGGGCCGGCACTCGCCACGGTCACGCCCATTCGCGCCGTCCCCGAATATGCGGCGCTCGACGAAAGCGGGGAAGGCCGTTCGTACGCCACCTACGGCGGCGCTGCCGACGAAGTGCGTAAGCGGCGCCGGCGCCGGCGACGCCGTGGGCGTGGCCCCGGCGACGCGGTCGCGGCGGCCAGCGACGGCGGCGCGGTGCCAGCGCGGCCGGAGACGGCCAAAGTCGCCGCGCCGGCCACTGCGGATGCGGCGGCGAGCGACGGTGAAGCGCAAGGTGCAGAAACCGGCGCAGCTACTGCGCTGCCGGATAACGGAGGCGCAGCGGCGATCGCCGATGACGGGACCGTGCGGCGTCGCCGCAGGCGCCGGCGGCGGCGCGGACGCGGGACTTCCGTCGAAGGCGCGGCGGTCGGCGGCGCGGTTCCCGAGCGTCATATCTTTCGCGTCGACGGCAGCGGTGCCGCCGAGTCGACGGGGCAAACCGCACCGCCCGAGCCGAGCCGTGCGATTGCGCCGGTGGAGCGCAAGCCCGCCCCGGTCGCAGTCGACGCGCCGCCTCGCAGCATGACGGTCCCGGAAGCGCCGGCCAAAGTGGCGGTTCCGGCGCGGCGCCGCCGTACGCGGTCGGCAGAGCAGGAACCCGCCGAGTTCACGGTCGCCCAGCCGGCGCTGCCTCCAGGTGTCGCCGCCGCGTCGACCGAGCCGGCTCCCGAGAGGGCGGAAGAAGGCACGGCCGTCGCGGCGCTGCCTCGCCGCCGCGGGCGCCCCCGCAAGGTCGACCTCACTCAGACGGCGCAGCCGGACGCCCCGCCTACACGCGCTGCCGGCGTACCGCCGGCTATCGCAGCGCAAACCGAGGCTGCCGAGAGTCGGCCGCCCGAACCGTCGCCAGCCCCCGCTCGCAAGAAAGCCACGGCGCGGAAGACGTCGACGAGGCTGGCATCGGCCGGGTCGAAGCCGCCTGCCGCGAAGAAGGCGTCGGTCCGCGCCAAAGCCGACGTGCCGGAGGACGGGACCAAGAAAGCGCCGGGTGCCAAGAAAACGGCAGCGGCCAAGAAAGCGCCGGCAGGCCGTAAATCAGCCGCGGCGTCCGCCAAGGCCCCGGCCGCGAAGAAAACGACTGGGGTCCGCAAGGCCGCCGCCAAAAAGTCGACGACGACGCGCCGCAAAACGACCTAACGCCGGTGCCCGTCGCGGCGTTCGTCGATTTCGACGGCACGATCACCGACCGCGATACCTTCGACGTCCTCGTCACGCACTTCGCCGGGGAAGCCGTGCTGGCGGAGACCGAACGGGGCCTCGACGAGGGAACCGTCTCTCTTCGCGACGTGCTGCAGCGTCAGGCGTCGTACGTCCGGGCGGACTTCGAAGAGGCGGCCGCCCTCCTGGACCGCGAGGTCCGCGTCGATCCGGCCTTCCCCGCGTTCGTCGAAGCGCTGCCGCGACCTGGGCGTTTCCGTATGCGTCGTCAGCTCCGGCATCGAGCGACTGATCCGCCGCCGCCTCGACGCGCTCGGCTTCGCCGACGTGCCGGTCGTCGCCGGCGCGCTCGACGCAGACCCCACCGGGTGGCGCCTCCACTTCCGTGACGGCGTGCCCAACGGCACCGACAAGGCCGCGCTCGTTCGCGCCGCTCATGACGCGCGGCGCCTTCACCATCTTCATCGGCGACGGCACCTCCGATTTTGCCGCCGCCCAGATCGCCGACCGCCGCTTTGCGCGCCGAGGGTTTTCCCTCGAACGCTACCTACGCGACTGCAATCTCCCCTTCGAGCCCTTCTCGTCCTTCGCCGACATTACGCCAGCCCTCACCGCGCCTCGGCACTTAACCTCCGGAGGAGTCGGATTGGGCGGCTATCTTCCCCTGAAGGTAGCCGATCGCCGAGCGCAGTTGCGCGTCCGTAGCCGGATCGCCGAGGCGGGCCGTCTTGGGTTCGACCGAGATGATGTCCGGCGTGATGCCGATCAGGTTGATGTCGCGACCGCGCGGCGTCAAGTAGCGAGCGCTGGTGATCTTGACGGCGGAGCCGTCGGGCAGCGGATGAATCGTCTGAACGACGCCTTTGCCGTACGTCTTCTCGCCGATCAACTCGCCGACGCCGCTGTCCTGAATCGCGCCGGAGGTGATCTCCGAAGCTGAGGCGGTGTACTTATTGACGAGGACGGCGAGGGGCTTGGGAGTGATGGCGTCGTCTTGCGCATCGTACTGCGTGTCGTGGCCGCCGCGATCTTGCACTGACACGATCGGACCCGAAGAAATGAACTTCGAGCTGACGGCGATCGCGGAGTTCAGATAGCCTCCGCCGTTGTCGCGCAGGTCGAGGATGTACGCTTTGGCGCCTTGGTCGGCCAACCGCGACAGCGCCGCCGTCAGTTCCGATGCGGTATCCGCACCGAAGACCGTTAAGCGCGTGTAGCCGATACCGTCCGGCAGCAGCTTCGCATACACGCTCGGCTGATGGATCACATCGCGCGTGATCGTGATCGGAGCGATGGCTGCACCGTTTCGTTCGATCGCCAACTGCACTTGCGTGCCTTGCTGACCGCGCAGCATCTTCGAATCTTGTTCGCTCGTCAAGCCTTTGGTCGGCTTGCCGTCGACGGACACGATCACGTCGCCGGGCAGGACGCCGGCTTTGTCGGCGGGGCCGCCGGGGATCACTTCACCGACGGAAAGCACCTTGGTCTTCTCATCGACCTGGATCGCGATGCCGACGCCGCTGAAGTTGCCGCCGTCGAGTCCCTCGTTGAGCGCCGCATATTCTTTGGGCGTCAGAAAGACGGTGTATTTGTCGTGAACGGAGTTCAGCATCCCCGCGATCGCTGCGTAGGTCAGCGACCGGCTGCCGGCCTTCGCGCCGTAACTGCCGGCGGCCGCGGCTACTTCACGCTCGAGCGAGCGTTCCGCTAGCGTCGAGTCGTCGCCGGCGCGGACCTGCGGAAGCCGAGGGTTGCGTACGCCGTTTTTAGTGAGGTACGAAACTAATGCGGCTCGTGCGCCGTCGAGCGTCGCTTGGGGATCGACCTTCTTGTAAAACTCTTGCGACAGGAGCGAGTAGCTCATCTCCAACTCGTCTGATTCGAGGTTGGTCAGACCCGAAGCGGTGCTGCGCGCCGGAAGAGCGGCGACGACGAGTGCGGCGACTCCCAGCAGTGGAAGGACGTTCAGGACGCGGTTCATGGAAGGGTGGTTCACCTATTGGCGGTACGCCGCAAAAATGCTTCGGCGGCTGCGAGTTGCTGATCGCGCGGAGTGTCGATGATCGGCAGGTCGACACGCTGGTTGATGACGATGTCCGGTTCGATCCCTTTGTGCTGAATGTCGCGCCCGCGCGGCGTGACGTACTTGGCGGTCGTGATCTTGAGGGCGCCGCCGTCGAGCGTGTTGTAGATGCTCTGAACGACGCCTTTACCGAACGTGCGCGTGCCGATCAGCGTTCCAACGCGATAATCCTGAATTGCGCCGGCGGTAATTTCCGATGCGCTCGCGGTGTAGCCGTTGACCAGGACGACCAGCGGTTTGGCGCCGAGGTACGCGCTCTGGTCGTCGCTTGCGTCGGACAGCGTCGACTTGGTATCGCGATCGCCCGAGCGATCGATCGTCGATACGATCGTACCGCGAGGAATGAAGAGGCTCGAGATATTGACCGCCGCGTCGAGATAGCCGCCGCCGTTGTTGCGCAGATCGAGGATGTAGCCGCGCGCGCCTCGTGCTTTGCCGGCGAGTAACGCTCGCCGAACTTCATCGTACGACGTGCGGCCGAAGTCCGTCAGGCGGATATAGTCGAACCCGTCCTTAATTTGAGCGTGCACCGACGGCACGACGATCTGGGCGCGCGTGATGGCCACGGTGCGCGGCGCGGCGGCGTTGGAATGCCGCAGTTCGATGTGCACGACGGAGCCCGTGCGTCCGCGAATCAGCCGTTCGACATCGTCGACTTTGAGCGGTGCGACGGGATGCCCGTCGACGGCGACGATACGATCACCCGTGCGAATGCCGGCGCGCGCCGCCGGCATGCCCTCGATCGGCTCGACGAGGATCGCTTTGGTACGGGGGTCCTGCACCATGTAGACCCCGATTCCGCCGAAGTCGCCGCCGCGTAACGATTCTTCGAGCGAATTGATCTCCGCCGGCGACAGATAGGTCGTGTAGGGGTCACCCAACGAGGAAAGCATCCCGCGGATAGCAGCCTGTGTCAGCTCGACCGACGACGTTTGCTTGCCGTAGCGTTGTTGAGCCAGCGACAGATCGCGGTTGAGCGCCGCGATGTCGTGACGCTGGTCGCCGGTCGCGACGAGAGCCGGCACGCGCGGGTTACTGATATGGTGTTGGCGCAGGTAGGCAACGAGTTCGCGTTGCTCGCCGGTCATGAGCGTCTGTGCGTTGACGGGCTTATAGTAATTGCGTTCGACTTGCCGGAAGGCGCTGTCGAGCATCGCTTGATCGCTGCCGCCGACGCGCCCCAACAGCGCGCGCAGTTCGAGCGGCGGGAATCCCGGCACGTCGGAGAGAGCCTCAGGGGGCGAGGCGGCGCGTTCATGGGTCAGATACAGCGCGCCGCCCAAGGAAGCGACCGCGAGAATCAGCAGGGCGGTAAGGGCGCGGAGCGTGTTCGGCAAAATCCCGTCGATTTCTAGCGCAGAGGAACGAGGAGCGTCGGTTCTTCTGGAACGCGCCCTCAGGCTATTTCGGTTGCAGCGACCGTTTCCCCAGCCTTCGGCAAAATATCCACGCCGGCCTCACGCCCGGCCTCTTGAAGCAGCAGCCGGCTTGGTGCCGCCCGCATCACGCGCTTCACGTGACGCACGTGTTACACTGAAACACGTGCAGCAGAACCTGACCCTCAGCCTTGAGCGGGAGACGATTCGTAAGGCCAAGATTCTGGCCGCGCGGCGAATGACGTCCCTCAGCCGCCTTGTCGCGGCTCAGATCGACGCTCTCGCCTCTGAAGAGGAAGCGTACGAGCGTGCCGAGAGTCAGGCGCTCGCGTTGCTCGACCATCCGTACCGCCTCGGCTTCCAAGGGATCGACCGAGAGCAGTTGCATGAGCGATAAGGTTTTTGTTGACACGAACGTCCTGATTTATGCTCACGATGTAGACGCCGGGCTAAAACATGCCGTGGCCCAAAGCACGCTGCGTGCGCTTTGGAATGAACGCGTGGGAGTGCTCAGTCCGCAAGTGCTCCAGGAGTTCTACGTAAACGTGACCCGAAAGCTTCGCCGTCCGCTTGAACGGGACGTGGCGCGTCTCATCGTGAGCACCTACTCTGCGTGGTGTATCGATGTGACGCCCGCAGAGATCGCCGCCGCATTCCGGATAGAAAACGACGCGCGCATCGGATTTTGGGATGCGCTGATCGTTGCTTCGGCGATGAGAGCGGGTGCAACGCAAGTCTTAACCGAGGACCTCAACGCGGGTCAGGTTATTGCGGGGGTCACGATCGCGAACCCGTTTGCGCAAGCACGACGTTGAGAATTGGTCCCCGGGCTTACCGCAGCACACGCTGGCCGAGCGGGACGACGTCGTAGCCGCTCGTTGCACGACCCGGCTTCGTTGCTCGCGAAGCGACTTACAGGCGTGAGCTGGGGTCGACGGGCACGCCGTTGATGCGAATCTCGAAGTGCAGGTGGGGGCCGGTAGCATCGCCGGTCGCGCCGACTGCGCCGATCGCTTGGCCGCGGGACACCTCTTGGCCGTCGGCCACAAAAATTTGGGAGCAGTGCCCGTAGAGCGTCGACGTGTCGCCGCCGTGATCGATGATGATCGTGTTGCCGTAGCCGCCTTCCCAGCCGGCGTAGATGACCCGCCCCCCGGCGGCAGCGGTGATCGTCGCCCCCATCGGCGCGCCGATGTCGATTCCCGTGTGCATGCGGAAGCCGCGTCCGTTCGGGTCGTTGCGCATGCCGAACGGCGAAGTGATCGGGCCTGAAGCCGGCCATGAGAATGCGCCGGGAGCCCCCTCATTGACCGGAGGGGGAACCGCTTGACCGGCAAGCTGAGCGGCACGCCGGCGCTGTTCTTCCTCGGCGGCACGCCGCGCGGCTTCTTCGCGCTGACGCTCGCGAATCATCGCCTCGAGCTGCGCCTCTTGCGCCGCCGTGAGGTCCTCGAGTCCGGCGACTTCCGTCGCGACATTCCGCCGCTGCGTTTCGGCCGCCGCGACGAGCTGCGTCCGCTGATCGGCTAGCGCGGCGAGCTGATATTTCGTTTGCTGGGCTTCGCTCTGTGAAGCGCTCAATTCGAGCTCGCGGCTTTCGAGTGCCGAGCGGGCCCGCGAGACGGCCTGTTCGGCGCTGCGACGTTCTTGCACGGTCCGCACGTTGGCCGCGATCAGATACCGGATGTCGTCCCAGCGTTCGACGAATTCGCTCCACGATGCCGACGACAGCAACACGTTGAGGTAGCCGAGGTCGCCGCGTTCGTAGGCGTCGACGAGCCGCCGGCGCAGCGCGTCGTCGTGCCGACGCAACGTTGCCTCGGCGGCGTCGAGCTGGACGCGATTCCACGCGAGATTGCGCTCGTTGTGAGAGATGCGCGCTTGGATGACGTCGAGCGTCGCGCCGACGCGCGCAATGCCGGCATCGGTCTGCGCGAGCTGCTGCTGCAGATCCGCCGCGCGCACGGTCTCAAAGTGCAGCCGCGCCCGCCGGTCCTCGAGTCGCTGACGCGTCGCCTCGATCTTCGCTTGCTGCGACTGGATCCGGTCCCCGCTCGCCGCTCCGGCCGCACCCCACCCGGCCGCCACCAAAACAACGCACGCCAAAAAGCCCGACAACGCCCGCCGATAATTTCCCTTATGTGCTAATCCGAAGGATGGCTGTTGTTTGACGTAGGGCGAGGAACTTAGGGCCGAAGTGGCGCTTCTGGGCCATGAGGCCCGTAGTGACGACGCCATACGTCAAAGAACGGCCGTCCTTCAAGTGTGGAGGTAGCGGGTTACCGATACCCACGCCGCCACAATGCCGACGGCTGCGCCGACGGCGAGCAATTCCAGTGAGAAGGTCGTCACGTTGATGTCGGCGGCGTGCATCGGCAAGAACGGCAGGGCGGTGACGAGCTTGGGCAGCAGCTGCGCGCGCGCCACGGCGAGCAGCGCCAACGCCAGCGCTGCGCCCAACACGCCGGCCAGCAGACCCTCGAACACAAACGGCAGCCGGATGTAGATGCGCGATGCGCCGACGAGCTGCATGATCGCGATTTCGCGCCGGCGCGCGAAGACGGTCAGGCGTATCGTGTTCGAGATGATGATCGCTGCCGTCAGCACGAGTAGCGCCACGATACCGAGGCCAATGCGCCCCAGCACTTCGGAGAGCCGCAAGAGCTTCTCGACGGCATCCTGCGCGTACTCGACCTTGGCGACGCCCGGCATCTTTGCGATCGAGGCGGCGACGCCGGCGACCTCGCCCGCACTGGCGACGCGCACGCGCAGCGCATCGGGCAACGGATTGCTCGTCAGCAGCGACATGTCGATCTGATTGCGCAGCCGTTCGCGCATCTCGTGCAGGCCTTCAGCTTTGGGAATATAGGTGACGCCGGCGACGCGCCGATCGTGTTCGAGCCGTGCGATGAGGGCTTTGCTCTGGACTGCCGTCGCGCCGTCGCTTAGAAACACGCTGATCTCGATCTTGTGCAGCACGTCCCCGCCGATCTTTCCGATCGTGTCGCGGGTGAAGACGAAGCTTCCCAGCAGCACGATCGTCACCATCACGGTGCCGATCGCCGTCAACTGCATGATCAGATTGCGGCTGAAATTACGCGCGACCTCGCTGAAAAAAAAGCGGACTCTTCCAAAGTCCAACGATCAGCCTCCCTCGACGGCTTCGAGCTCGGGGCGGCGGCTGCGCGATACGAGCGGCATTTCGAGCGTATCGGCGGCGCGACGTGCCGCTGCCGGCGTGATAGTAACCGCGCTCTTCGTCGGCGACGATACGGCCGTCTTCGAGACGGATGACGCGACGGCGCATGCGGTCGACGACGAGCACGTTATGCGTCGCGATCAGTACCGTCGTGCCTTTGAGGTTGATGCGGTGCAACAACTCCATGATCTCGTTCGTGTTCGTCGGATCGAGGTTGCCCGTCGGCTCGTCGCAGAGCAAGATTTTCGGGTTGTTGACGAGCGCTCGCGCGATCGCGGTGCGCTGTTGTTCGCCGCCCGACAATTCGCTCGGAAAGACGCGCGACTTATGCGCGAGGCCGACGAGGTCGAGGACGCGCGGAACGCCGCGCAGGATGTCGCGGCTGCGCGCGCCGGTCACTTGCAGCGCGAAGGCAACGTTTTCCCAGACGGTCTTGTCGGAGAGCAACTTGAAGTCTTGAAAGACGACGCCGACGTTGCGGCGCAACTGCGGCACCTTCGAGCGGCGTAGTTTGTCGACGCGGATGCCGTCGACGGTGACGCTGCCGCGACTGGGCCGTTGTTCGCGATACAGCAGCCTCAGCAGGCTCGACTTCCCGGTTCCCGAGTGGCCGACGAGGAAGACGAAACTGCCTTTGCCGATCTCGAGATCGACGGCGTTGAGGGCGCGCGTACCGTTGGGATACACGAGCGTCACGCCACGCAGCGAAATCACGCGACTCGTCGTCGGCTTCCGTGCAGTGCACGCAAGCCTCCCAGCGGTGACATTGCACGTGCCTTTCGGCGCGCGGGCGCAGCAAGACCTTCGTCGCTAAGCGCGAACCCTTCCACGAATGAATTTCGATCTGACCGAGGATCAGCGTGCGATCCAAACGCTCTGCCGCGACTTCGCTGAAAACGAAGTCAAGCCACGCGCTGAAGAGATGGACGCGAAAGCCGAATTTCCGTACGATCTCGTCAAGAAGATGGGTGAGCTCGGCCTTATGGGCTTGCCGTTTTCCGAAGAGTACGGCGGAGCCGGCGCCGACACGGTCAGTTACGCGCTGGCCGTCATGGAGATCGCACGCGCCGACGCATCGACGGGCATCACGCTGGCCGCGCATGTCTCGCTCGGATCGACGCCGTTTGCGTTGTTCGGCACCGAAGAACAGAAGCAGAAATATCTCGTGCCGCTGGCGCGCGGCGAGATGCTGTGGGGCTTCGGGCTGACGGAGCCTCAAGCCGGCAGCGATGCCGGCGCAACGCGGACGCGGGCCGAAATGCGCGACGGCACGTGGGTCATCAACGGCACGAAGGCGTTCATCACGAACTCCGGTACCGATCTGACCGGCGGCACGACGATCACCGCGGTGACCGGCGACGGCGAGAATGGGCGCCCGGAGATTTCCAACATCGCCGTCCCGCAAGACACGCCCGGTTTCACGCGCTCCAAACGCTATCGCAAGATGGGTTGGAAGGCATCGGACACGCGGGAACTCGCCTTCGAAGACGCGCGCGTCCCAGAAGAGATGCTGCTCGGCGAGCGCGGGCGCGGTCTCAAGCAGTTCTTGAAGATTCTCGACGGTGGCCGGATTTCGGTCGCAGCCCTATCGGTCGGCCTCGCGATGGGTGCGTACGATGAAGCGTACGCCTACGCCAAGGAGCGCCGCCAGTTCGGTCAGCCGATCTCGAAGTTCCAGGCGATCCAATTCAAACTCGCCGACATGCTCATGGAGATCGAACACGCCAAGCTGATGGTGTTGCGCGCCGCGTGGGAGAAGGACAACGACCGCGACTTCCTGATGAGCGCGAGTCTAGCTAAGCTCTACTCGGCGGAAGTCTCGCGGCGCGTCGTCAACGAGGCCGTCCAGATCCACGGCGGCTACGGCTTCATGGACGAGTATCCGGTTTCGCGCATGTACCGCGACCAGAAGATCAACGAAATCGGCGAGGGCACGAGTGAAGTTCAACGCTTAGTCATCGCGCGCTTGATGGGGTTGTAAATGATCAGAATTCGCAGCGTCCCGACACCTTTTCGCCGTCCGCTGTCGGCTGCGATCGGCGCCTCTCTTTTCGCCGTCGCCTGCAGCATGCTGGCGCTCCGCCCAGCGTATGCCGCGCTGCCGCTCGGCGCGACCGCGCCCGATTTCTCGGCCCAGGCTTCCTTGGGGGGTAAGGTCTTCGACTTCAGCCTCAAGGATGCGCTGGCGAAGGGACCCGTCGTGCTGTACTTCTACCCCGCAGCCTTCACAAAGGGCTGTACGCTCGAAGCGCACGACTTCGCCGCGCACATCGACGACTACAAAAAGCTCGGCGCAACCGTCATCGGCGTTTCGGTCGACCCGATCGCGACGTTGCAAAAGTTCAGCGTCTCGGAATGCCGCAGCAAGTTTCCAGTCGCTTCGGACGCCGATCGATAAGATCTCACAATCCTACGCTGCGGTGCTCGGCAGCGGCTCGGACAGCGTCGCGAACCGCACGTCGTACGTGATCGCCCGCGACGGCAAGATCGTCTACGCATACACCGCGCTCGATCCGAGCAAACACGTCGCCAATACGCTCGCTGCGCTAAAGAACCTCAAGACGCCATGAGCGCACAGGCGTGCCGCTAATCGTTTGCCCAATCCGATTCGCCAAGGCGTAGACTGGATTCGCGGCATCGCCGAGGCGGCGTATCAGGGCGTGCGGCTAGGAACGCTCGATCGGGCCGGCATCAATGCAGTGACGGCCGCTTTCTATGCTCGCTCGACCACGCCGTATCACGACGACGCCTACAATGCGGGCGGGCTCTACGCGTGGGAAGAGAGCATGCTGCGAACGCTACTTCGCCGGCGTGACGACCGTGCTGCTCGCCTCAGCAGGCGCTGGACGTGAACTCGTGGCGCTGTCGTCGCGCGGTCTGCGCGTGTCGGCCTTCGAATGTTCGCAAGCCTTAGTCGAAGAGGGGCAGCAACGCTTGGCACGCCTCGGAGTCGCGGCTCCGCTCGTACTGAGTGCGCCCGATGAAGTGCCGGTGCTCGGGACGTTCGACGCCGCGATCGTTGGGTGGGGCGCCTATACGCACATCGTCGGCAGCCCGGCGCGCGTCGCGTTCTTGCGCGGTTTGCGCGCACAAGTCGTGGCAGGCGGTCCGATCCTCGTGTCCTTTCGGGCGCGTCGCGAAGACAGCCGCCGCGGCCGCTTGATTGCAGCGTTCGGAACGGCGCTGCGCCGTCTGCGTGGGCGCCCGGAACCCGTCGAGATCGGCGACACGCTGCGCGGACAGTTCTGCCATTACGTCGCTCGCGCCGAGGTCGAGCGCGAATTCCGCCAAGCGGGTCTCGGCCTCGCGTTCTACGGTGACGAACCGTACGGCCACGCTATCGGAGTCGTTACGCCGCAACACCGCGAATAAGCGCGCTCTCGCGCGCCGTCGCAGTGCAAGCGGATGCACAGCATCGTGTGCAGAACATGCTGCGCCCTCTTATGAACAGCAATTCTGCTTTGAGCGACGCTCGAACGGCATCCGGCTATTCAAGCGCTCGGACGTCGCTTGCTTATCCTATCGAGGTCCACGTTCCCGGTGCCTCGGTGCGGGGAACGCTTCGACTGGATCGGCGCCAACAAGGCTGCGCTCGACGCGGACCTCCTGCGCTCCGGTGCGATCCGGTTTCGCAGAACTGGGGAACTGCTACCGCTGAGTTGTTCGAGACGCTGTCCGGGGTGTTCTTCGAACGGGCCGCCGGCTATGCGGGCGGAGACTCGCCGCGCACTCGCGTCAGCTGCACGGGTCTACACGTCGACCGAATATCCGCCGACGCAGCCGATCTCGCTCCACAACGAGATGTCGTTTGCTGCGGCTTGGCCCGCGCAGTTGCTGTTCGCATGCATCGTCCCGGCGAGCGAAGGCGGCGAGACGCCCATCGCGGACAGCCGTACGATCCTCCGCGAACTCGATCCGGCGATCGTCGAGGAGTTCACGGCGCGCGGGGTGCGCTACATCCGCAATCTTCACGGCGGCAACGGCTTCGGACGCTCGTGGCAGCAGACGTTCGAAAGCGACGACCGTGCTGCCGTCGAGCGTTACTGTGTCGAAACGGGCTGCGAGTACGTCTGGAAGACTGACGGCGGCCTGCGCTTGATGCAAACGCGGCCGGCTGTCGCCGTCCACCCGATTACGGGGGAGCGCGTGTGGTTCAATCAGGCGGACCAATATCACCCTTCGAACCATCCGGCCGATACCTATGAAGCGTTGCTCGAACTGTATGGTGACGACCCGGCAGAACTCCCGACCAACGCGACGTTCGGCGACGGCGGCACGTTGCCCACGGAGATGCTGACAGCGATTCGACGGACGATCGCGCGCTTGGCGGTAGCCTTTCCCTGGCAGGCCGGCGACGTACTGTGGCTCGACAACATGCTTGCCTGCCATGGACGCCGCCCGTTCAGCGGGGCGCGACGCGTCTTGGTGTCGATGGCGTGATCGACTCCACCGCCCGCGCGATCCGACCGCGCGGCGATGACGGGCCGGCGCCGCTTTCCTTCGCGCAGGAACTCGTGTGGCTGATGGACCGGGCGTCGCCCGGCATCACGGCTTGGAAGGTCTCCCGCGCGTACCGGCTTCGTGGGCAACTCGACGTCGCCGCGCTGAGCGCCGCCCTCGACGCTTTGTGCGCGCGGCATGCAGCCCTACGCACGTTGTTCGTTGCGACCGAGTCCGGGCCGCGTGCGATCGCACAGCCGCCGGGGCCCGTGCCGATCGAGCGCCTCGACCTGTGCGACTATGCCGAACACGGTCCGGCCGAAGCAGAGCGCCTCGTCCGCGAGCGGGCGCGAACGCCGCTCGATCTGGCGAATGAAGCGCCGTTCCGCGTCATGCTCGTGCAACTCGGCCGACAGGAGTGGCTGCTGTCGCTCGATTCGCACCACATCGTCTCCGACGCCTGGACGCAGAGCATCATCACGCGCGAGCTCTCGCAACTCTACGCGGCGTACCGGGACGGCAAAACGGCCGACTTGGCGCCGCTGCCGATCGATTTTGGGGACTTTGCCGCCTGGGAGCGCGCCGCCGCGCAGTCGGGGGCCTTGCAGCCCGCTCTGGCTTATTGGCGCGAACAGCTCAGCGGGGTGCCCGCGACCTCGGCATTGCCGACCGACCGGCCGCGCGCCGCCGCACCGAATTTCGCCGGTGCCGGCTGCGAAGCGGTGCTGCCGGCCACGCTGCTGGCGGAGCTGCGGACTTCGGGCCGCGATCACGACGCGACGCTCTACATGGTCTTGCTGGCCGCTTTTGCGACCGTGATGCAGCGCTACAGCGGCGAAGATGACGTGGTCGTCGGCTCGCCGATCGCGGGGCGCTCCGAGGCCGAGACTGAGGGCGTCGTCGGCTACTTTGCCAACACGCTCGTCTTGCGGGTGCGCTTTGAGGGTGACCCGTCGTTCGCGGAACTGCTCGCGCGCGTCCGCGCGGTCTGCCTGGGAGCCTACGAACACCAGCAGGTGCCCGCCGAGCAACTCGTCCTCGAACTGCAGAAGGATCGCCAGCTGACGCAGGCGCCGCTGTTTCGGCGTGATCCTCACCATGGAAGACACGCTCCCCAACGTGCTGGCGCTCGAGGGTCTCGAGGTCGAAGCGCTCGAGGTCGATCCCGGCGCGACGAAATTCGACTGGACGTTGCGCATCCGCGAGCAAGCGGACGGGCTGCGCTTGTCGCTGTGGTACCGCACCGACTTGTTCTTGCCGGCGACGGCCGAGCGTCTGTTAGGGCACTTCCAGACGTTGCTGGCGGCTGCCGTCGCCGATCCGGCGCGCCGCTGCCGCGAGCTTCCGATCCTCGCGGAGGCCGAGCGGCGGGCGCTGCTGGCGATGTCCGCCGGACGCAGCGCCCCGATCGGGCCGGCGGCCGTCCACCTCCAATTCGAAGCGGCCGTGCGGCGCGCGCCCACCGCCGTCGCCGTCGTCGATGATGCGCGTTCGTATACCTACGCTGCGCTCGATGCCGCCGCGGCGCGCCTGTGCGACGCTTTGCGCGCGCGCGGCGTCACGCCCGGCCAGCCCGTCGGACTCGGCCTCGCGCGCTCGGGGCGCGCGATCGCGGCGTTGCTCGGCGTCCTGCGTGCCGGGGCGGCCTACGTTCCGCTCGATCCCGATCTGCCGGCCGACCGCTTGGCGACGATCGTGACGGAGAGCGGCCTGCGCACGATCGTGACGGAGCAGGCCGTGCAGGAGCGCTTCGGGCAGCTGGGCGTCGACCTCATCGCGCTCGCCTTCGAGGAGAGCTCCGGCGCCGCCGTCCCGGCTGTCGCCGCCGCGGAGCCGGTGTCGCTCGATAGCGTCGCCTATATCCTGTTCACCTCGGGATCGACCGGCGTTCCCAAGGGCGTCGCGGTGACCCACCGCAACCTGCTCAACTATACGACGGGAATCGCCGCGCGCTTGGGCGTGTCCCGGGACGAACCGTGGTCGTTCGCGACCGTCTCTCCGTTGTGGGTCGATCTCGGCAACACCGCGATCTTCCCGGCGCTGTGTTCGGGCGGCACCGTGCACGTCGTCGACGGCGACGTCGCGCTCGACGCCGCCCGCTTGGGCGAACGGATGCAGCAGGGCCGGGTCGACGTTCTGAAGATCACGCCGACCCATCTGAGCGCACTCGCCGACGCGCCTGACTTTGCGGCGGTCCTGCCCCGGCGGTGGCTCGTGCTGGGAGGCGAAGCCTGCCCGTGGGCACTTGCCGAACGGGCGGCGAGCACGGGCTCGTGCCGGGTGCTCAATCACTACGGCCCGACCGAGACGACCGTCGGCGCCTGTACCTTCGCCCTGGGCGAGAAGATTTCGCCGAGGCGCGTCCGGCGACGGTGCCGATCGGCCGGCCCCTCCCCAACGTCCGCTGTTACGTCCTCGATGCGGCCGGCGGACTGTTGCCGCTCGGCATCCCGGGGGAGTTGTGCATCGGCGGAGTCGGCGTGGCACAGGGCTACGTCAACCGGCCCGCCCAGACGGCGGAACGGTTCGTTTCCGATCCGTTCGAGCATCAACCCGCTGCGCGTCTGTACCGCACGGGCGATCGCGTCCGCCGCCTCCCCACCGGGGACCTGGAATTCCTGGGGCGCTTTGACGATCAAGTGAAACTCCGCGGCTTCCGGGTCGAGCTCGGCGACATCGAGAGCACTCTGGCCGAGCACCCAGCGGTCGTACGCGCGGCCGCGCTGGTCCGCACGACGGGGCGGACGACCCGGCTGATCGCGTACGCCGATGCCGGCTCGGCGGGCGACACGGTCAGCGAGGACGCCCTGCGGGAGTGGGCGCGAGCGCGGCTGCCGGAGTACATGGTGCCCGACGCCATCGTCATCGTTGACGGACTGCCGCTGGGGCCTTCAGGCAAAGTCGATCGCAACGCCTTGCCCGATCCAGGCGCCGGCCCTACGCCGGGCGGGCACTTCGTTGCGCCGCGGACGGCGACCGAACAACGGATTGCCGAGATCTGGGCCGGCCTCTTGGGCGTCGAGCGAATCAGCGTGACCGCGAATTTTTTATCGCTGGGCTTTCATTCGATCTTGGCGATCCGCGGCCTCAACGAACTCAATCGCGCCTTCGGCATACGCGTGCCGCTGCGCAGTTTTTTCGACTCGCCGACGGTCGTGCAGTTGGCCGCCGTCGTCGATAACGAGGTGCAGGCAGCCGAGACGGCCGCTTTCGAACGCGCGCTCGCCGAGGTGGACGGCGCGCAGACCCCGGCGGCCCAAGGCCGATGAAGTCGCTGGCCGACCGGCTCGACGAACTCTCGCCGGAGAAGCGAGCGCTCGTCGAGGAGCGCATGCGGGGGGCCCGCACCCTGCCGGGCGATTCCATCCCGCACCGCGTTGCCGGCGCGCCCGCACCGCTGTCGTTCGCCCAAGAGCTCGTCTATCGCATTCAGCGCAGCGCGCCGGAGTCGTTCGCCTACAACATTCCGCGCGCGCTGCGAATCCGCGGCGCGCTCGATGCCGGGCGGCTGCAGGCTGCACTCGATGCGCTCGTCGCGCGGCATGCCGTTTTGCGAACGACGTTCTCGGAACGTGACGGCCAAGCGCAGCAAACGATTGGGCTCCAGTCCCACATCACGTTGCGCACGGCGTCGCTCCAAACGCTTCCGCGCGAACAACGCGAACGCGAACTGGCTCGTACGTTGCGCGCGGAATCCGAAGCACCGTTCGACCTTGCCGCCGATCTGATGCTGCGCGCGCTGCTCGTACGCTTGGAAGAAGACGAGCACGTTCTGATGCTCGTCGCGCATCACATCGCCTGGGATCTCGCCTCGCACGACATTGCACTGACGGATATCGCCGACGCCTACGAGCGGTGCGCGGCCGCGGGCGGCAACGGCAAAAGCCACGCTGGCGGCGAGCCGCTGCAATACGCCGATTTCGCGGCGTGGCAGCGCGAGACCGTACGAGACTCGCGCTTGGCGGACATGACGGCGTATTGGCGCAACGAACTCGCCGGCGTTCCGGCGATCCTTAACTTGCCGACGGATCGGCCGCGTGCGCTCGTACCGAGCGACGCGGGAATTCGGACGGGAGCGACGTTGCCGCTCGGAACCGTCACCGCGTTGAGCGACCTCGGTGCACGCCTGGGTGCAACCCCGTTCGTAACGTTCGCCGCTGCCTTTGCGACCCTGCTGCATCGCTATGCGGATGCGGACGACGTCGTGCTTGGCTGCGCCGTCGCCGGCCGCGTTCGTCCCGAACTCGAACCGCTCGTCGGCTATTTCTCCAACATGCTCCCTTTGCGCGCGCGTTTCGGCGGAGAGCCGAGCTTTGCCCAGGTGTTGCGCGCGTTTCGCGAGACGTTTTTGGAAGCGACGCAACGCGCGGAACTGCCGTACGAGCGGCTGGCGACCGACGCGCTGCCGCACGGGACGCGCGCCGCCGCGTCACTCTTTGGTGCCGCGTTCGATCTGCGGCATGCAGCGCGCGCATTGCCCACGCTCGGCGACGCGTTGCTTGAACCGCTCGCGGTCGAACGCTGCGTCGCGAAGTTCGATCTGAGTCTGACCGTTACGCTGGGCGCTCGACGGCGCAGTGCTCGATCTCAAAGGGCGCGCTGAACTGTTCGACGTCGCGGGCCTCGAACGGATGCTGCACCATTTCACGGTGCTGTTGCGTGCGATCGTGCAAGACCCGCAGCGGCCGGTGGCGCGTTTGCCGTTACTCGAGCGGGGCGAAGGCGCGAATCCGTGCGACGACAACCCAACGCAGGCGCACTTCCCCGATGTCCGCATCGACGAGCTGATTCGCGCGCAGGCGGCGCACACGCCGCATGCGATCGCGGTCGAATACGACGGCGTCGACGGCGAACGCGAAACGTTAGAGTACGGCGAACTCGTCGCACGCGCGGAACGAGTCGCGCAGCATCTGCGCGCGCTCGGCGTCGGTCCCGGCGTCGGGGTCGGACTCTTCTTTGAACGTTCGCTCGAGCAGGTCGTCGGCATTCTGGGCGTGCTGACCGCGGGCGGCTATTACGTTCCGCTCGATCCCGATTATCCGCCTGAGCGCCTCGCCTTTATGCTCGCCGACGCCGGCGTTCCGGTCGTCGTCACGCTCGAACGCTTGCGCGCGGCCTTTCACGCGTTCGCCGGAACCGGCGGGCCGGCCGTCGTGGCCCTCGACGCGCCGGCCGCCGCGCCGAATGCGGCGATGAGTGACAAGCACGAGCGCCCTCCGTCGCCCGACGATCTCGCCTATGCGATCTACACGTCGGGGTCGACGGGGCGTCCCAAGGGCGTGATGGTCGCACATCGGGCACTCGTCAATTACGCCATGTGGATGAAAGCCGCGTATGGCATCGATGCGCGCGACGCCATCCTGCAACGGGCGCCGGCGAGTTTCGATGCATCGGTCTGGGAGTTTTTCGTGCCGCTGATTGCCGGAGCGCGTCTCGTGCTTGCGCGGCGCGGCGCGCAGAGCGATCCAGCGTACTTGCGAGATGTGCTCGAACGGGGCGCAGTTTCGCTGTTGCAGTTGGTCCCGGCCCAGCTCGCCGCCCTGATCGACGTGCCCGGCATCGCGCCGCTGCTCGGCGGTTTGCGGCGCCTCTTCCTCGGCGGCGAAGCCTTGCCGAGCGACTTGCTAGGGCGCTTGCTGCAGGCCTGTCCGCAGCTGGCGGTCACGAACTTGTACGGGCCGACCGAAGCGACGGTGTACGCGACGCACTGGGACGTCGACCGCGGCGTTTGGGACGGCGGGGCGGTGCCGCTCGGTATCCCGATTGCAAACGTTACGATTCACGTGCTCGACGCGCAGCTCGAACCCGTTCCGCCCGGCATCGTCGGCGAGCTGTGCATCGGCGGCGCCGGTCTCGCGCAAGGTTACCTCGGGCGTCCCGATCTGACCGCCGAGCGGTTCGTCGAGGTCGACCGCGACGGCGTCACCGTTCGTCTGTATCGCACGGGCGATCGCGCACGCCGGCGCGTTGACGGGACGCTCGAGTTTCTCGGCCGCCTGGACACGCAGATCAAACTGCACGGCTTCCGGATCGAGCTCGGTGAAATCGAGCACGCGCTGGGGAGCGACCCCGACGTGCGGTCGGCTGTCGTCGTCATCCGCGAAGCTGCCGGCGGCGACGGGCAACTCGCTGCGTACTGTTTGCCGGCGCGCGGATCGGCCGATGCTGCCACGAACGACGGCCGAACTGAACTGGTGCGGGGGCGTCTGGCGAACCGCTTGCCGGCGTTCATGCTGCCCGCTGCCATCGTGTGGCTCGACGCATGGCCGCTCGGTGCGACCGGAAAACTGGACCGCGCCGCTTTGCCCGCGCCCCCAGGAATAGGGACGCGTAGCCGAATCATCGTCGCGCCGCAGACGCCGACCGAGACGCGCTTGGCAGCGCTATGGTCAGCTGCGCTCGGTCTCGAGGAGATCGGGACAAGCGAGAACTTCTTCGATCTCGGGGGACACTCGCTAGTAGCGATGCGCATCGTAGCACGGATCGAGGAGGCCTTCGGTACCCAGGTTCCGCTGCGCACGTTTTTTGAACGGCCGACGGTCGCGCAGATGGCTGACCACGTCGACGAACTGCGCCGCTCGGGCCGCGCCGTTGCCGGCCCCGCGCTGCGTCGCATTACGCGTCCCGGGACGCTCGACCGAATGTCGCCGTGAAACCGGCCGAGGCGCTCGGTCCCGGAGCGGTGCCGGACGCACCGGCAGCGCAGCCTTTCGAAGCGCCGCTTTCCTTCGCGCAGCAACGTTTGTGGCTGCTCGATCGACTCGTACCCGATACCGCATCGTACAACGTACGCATGGTGTTGCGCCTGCGCGGCGCCCTCGACGTCGATCTTTTGCGCCGCAGCATTGCGGCGGTCGTCGCTCGCCATGAAACGTTGCGAACGACGTTCGATGCGCAGGCGGGCGAGCCGGTTGCGCGCGTTGCGGACTCGTGCGATGTCCCGTTGACCGTGGTCGACGCCCGGCGTCTCGCGGCCGGCGAGGCCGAGCGCGAATTGCGCCGCATCGTTGCCGACGAATCCGATCGGCCGTTCGATCTGCGCCGGGGACCGCTGCTTCGAACGACGTTGCTGCGCACGAGCGACGACACGCACGTCCTGATCGTCGTGATGCATCACATCATCGGCGATGCCGCTTCGAACCGCATCTTCCGGCGCGAACTCCTCGAGGCGTATGGCGCGCTGCAAGCCGGCGTGCAGCCGGCGTTGCCGGAGTTGCCCGTCCAATACGCCGACTATGCCGCCTGGGATCGCGAGCGGCTGGCGGGCGATGCGCTGCGGCCGCACCTGGACTACTGGCGCACGCGCTTGGCCGGGGCTCCGGCGCGCATCGAACTTCCGTCTGGCGCGGTACCGGAGGGCTCGCAGCGCGCGGGTGCCGGCTCGACGTCCGTCGTTCTACCGCAGACCCTCGGCGACGGCTTGCGGCGTCTGGGCGCGCGCCACAACGCAAGCTTGTTCATGACGTTGCTCGGAGCGTTTGCGGTTCTGCTGTACCGGTACACGGGTCAAGGTGACCTGGTGATCGGCGCGCCGATCTCGCAACGCAGCCGCAGCGAACTCGAAGGCCTGATCGGATTCTTCATCAACACCCTGGCTCTGCGCACCGAAGTGCGCCCGGAGCGCAGTTTCGACGAGCTCCTCGCAGCGGTGCGCGAGCATGTTTTAGAAGCGTACGATCACGGAGACGTCCCGTTCGAACGGGTCGTCGAAGAAGTCCGGCCGGAACGCAGCGCGCACGCGATTCCCTTGGTCAACGTGATGTTCGTCCTGCACCGGCGCGATGCAGAGGAACTGACGACGGACGGCCTGTCGGTCGAGACGGTCGGCATCGAGACGGCCAAGACGAATTTCGATCTGACGCTCAACGTCGTCGATGCGCCCGAAGGCTTACGCTGCACGTTGCAATACGATACGGCGCTGTTCGACGCGGCGCTGTGCGACACAGATGCTCGCGCACTTCGAGCGACTGCTGAGCGGACTGGTCGCGCATCCCGAAGAGCCCGTGTCGGACGCTAGCGCATGCTCGGCGACGACGAACGCCGCCGGCTGCTCGTCGAGTGGAACGATACGCAGCGCCGCCTATCCCGACCAAGCATCGCTCTCCGAGCTGTTCGAAGCTCAGGTCGCTCGCACGCCCGACGCGACGGCCGTCGTCGCGGGCGACGTGCGCGTCAGCTACGCAGAACTCGACCGCCGTGCCAATGCCGGTGCGCTGATGCTGCGCGATTCGGCCGCAGGCAGCATCATCGCCGTCGCTTGCGAGCGCTCGATCGAGATGGTCGTCGGCATTCTCGCCACGCTCAAAGCGGGCTGCGCGTATCTGCCCCTGGCGCCGAGCGACCCACACGAACGGATCGCGTACATGCTGGCCGACTCCGGCGCGCCGGTCGTGCTGACGCAGCAGCGCTTCGCGACGCGCTTCGAGCAGTTCGGCGTGCGCCTGCAGCTGCTCGACGGCGACGACGTGCAGCGTGACGGCGATCGAGCGCCACGCGACAACGCCGGACACGGGCCGATGTGGTCCGCTCCGATACGAAGCGACGAGCGCTGCGGCGTACGTCGATGTACACTTCGGGATCGACCGGAAAGCCCAAAGGCGTCGTCGTCCCGCACCGCGCGCGTCGCGCGCTTGGTGTGCAATGCGGACTACCTGCAGATCGGCCGGCCGACGTCGTCGCTCAAGCGTATCGTCGTTCGCCTTCGACGCGGCAACGTTCGAAATGTGGGGCGCGCTGCTCAACGGCGCGCGGCTCGAAATCGTCCCGCGTGACGTGACGCTGTCGTCGCGGGACCTCGCGCAGCGCTCTCGGCGAGCGCAACATCAGCGTCATGTTCTTGACGACGGCGCTGTTCCGGCAGATCGCGCGCGACGCAGCCGTCGCGCGTTCGCACCCTTGCGCTGTTTGCTCGATCGGCGGCGAAGTGCTGGACCCCGCGCCCGTCAACGCCGTCCTGAGCGCCGGAAAGCCGCAACACTTCCTGCAACGTGTACGGGCCGACCGAAGCGACGACGTTCGCACTGTCTTATGAGATGCGCGAGCGCAGCAGACGGTGCCGTGCCGATCGGGCGTCCGATCTCCAACACGCACGGCGTACGTGCTGGACGGCGACCTGCAACGTGTTGCCCGTCGGCGCGCGCGGGCAATTGTATCTGGGCGGCCCGGGACTCGCGCTGGGATATCTCGGTGATCGCCGGAGCTGACGTGCGCTCAAGCTTCGTGCCGCCGATCCCGTTTGACGGCCGAGCGGCACGCGCGTCTCTATGCGACGGGCGACGTCGCGCGCTATCGCGCCGACGGCAACCTCGAATTTCTCGGCCGCCGCGACCGGCAAGTGAAGATCCGCGGGTTCCGCGTCGAAACCGGCGAAGTCGAAGCCGCGCTGCGCCGGCATCCGGCAGTGCGCGACGCGTACGTCCTCGCGCGCGAGGACGAGCGCCGGCGAGAAAGAGTTTGATCGCCTACGTCGTCACGCGCTCGCCGGCGCCCCCGCGAACACGGCGGAGTGGCGGCGATTTTCTCGCGCACACTTGCCGCAGTACATGCTGCCGAGCTCCGTCGTCGCGCTGCCGGCTCTGCCGCTGACCGCGAACGGGAAGGTCGATGTCGGCGGCATTGCCCGGTGCCCGTCGCCGCGCATCCGTCAGTCGGCGGCGTCCGGCTCGACAATCCGCTGCATTACCAACTCGTCGCACTGTGGGAAAAGCATCTCGGCGTCGCGGCCGATCGGCATCAGCGACAGCTTCTTCGACCTCGGCGGACATTCGTTGCTTGCTGCGCGGTTGATCGCCGACATCGAGCGCGTGCTCGGCAAACGCATTCCGCTTGCGACGCTGTTCGACGAGCCGACGATCGCACACATGACCGACGTCCTCGTCGGCGACGTCGGAACGGCAGACGTCACCGATGGTCGCGCTGCAAACGCGCGGTTCGCGGCCGCCGTTTTTCTTTTTGCACGGCGACATTACGGGCGGCGGGTACTACGCGCGCGAGTTCGCGCGCTATCTTGATGCCGGATCGGCCATTCTACGTGCTGGCCGCCGCACGGCGTCGAATGGGCGCCCGCTGCCTGGGTCGATCGAAGCGATGGCCGCGCGACTACGTCGGCGCGATCCGCGCCGTGCAGCCGAACGGTCCTTACGTCTTGGGCGGCCATTGCAGCGGCGGCCTGGTCGCCTTCGAGATCGCGCGGCAGCTCGACCGCTCGAGGCGACGCGGTCCAGGATCTGATCCTGATCGATGCGTCCGGCAAAAATGGCCGTCTTGCAGCAGTTCGCCGACGGCGTCGATGCGATCGCGAAACTTTTTAGCGTGTCGCGTGCGGGTCGGGCGATGCTCCGGCAAGCGATCGGCCGATGTGCTTGGTGGCTGCGCAGGCTGCGCCGCCGCTCGCGTCTCGGCATGCCGGCCGTCTTTCGGACGCTTCGCCGGCGAGATGTTCAGGCGCGTCGCAAAATCATCGGACGAAAGAGAGCCTGTACGGCGCGTGGGTAGCCAAGAGCGCGATATACGTCCCGCGGCGCTACGGCGGTCACATCTCCCTGCTGACGCCGAGTGCGGACCGCGATTCGCGCCGCAGATCCGTCGCCGGATGGCGCGCCGTCGCTGGGTCCGTCACCGAACATCCCATCCCCGGCAGTCACTTGACGTGCATCACGCAGTACGTCGGCGAAACCGCCGCCTGCGTCTCCGCCTGCGTGCAGGAAGCATCGGTGTAGCCTCCCTCCAGCGTCTCGATGCCGTGGCGGAGGAGCGGAGGAGTGTGGGCGAAGGTAGGACCGGTGAGGAGTTGGGCGTTTTCGTGGCTGTTGGGAGCCGGTCTGGTGCTGCCGCAAGCTCCGACGCCACCGCCCGACGTGCCGCCGGTTTTTCGGACGGCAGCTCCGAGCATTGCGACGCCTACGCCGACGCCTAGCCCGACGCCGACGCCGGTCCGGACGCCGGCGGTGTGGCGCTTCGGCACCCCCCTCCCGTCGGCAACTCCGTCAGTGCAGCCAACGCGGCGGGCCGCCGCTGCGCGGGCGGCAGCGATTCAACCCATTTCCGGCGCGCACGATCCCGCCCGCTTCTTCGCGGGCGGACCCTGGGATTGCCGCACGCTCGCCGGCATCCCGGAAGAGCACCGCTACGTCGTTACGGGCAACGGCTTCGACCTGCATACGCTCTTTAGCCTCAAAGGGCGACGGGTGCAGCTCGACGAGTACTATCGCTTCGATCGGCGCACGCAGCGCTGGACCGTGACGCTGGCAAACGGCGCGTACGTGGCCAGCGCCGGACCGTGGAACGGTCCGCTGTGGACGTTCACGGGCAGCATGGGCGCCGGGGCCAATCCACCGTTCGTCGTACGGATGATGTACCAGTACTTCGACGAGCGAGCGTTTCGCCGTGACTTTCAAGTCCGCCAGCAGGGCGACTGGACGACGTCTTCGGCCGAAACGTGTCTGCGCGCGCAAGCCCCTTCCACGTAAACGTCTGCTACTTCGCGGCAGCGTCCGGGGCTGCGGCGGATCGCGGCGCATGAACTGCGACGGTGAGGGTACGGTGGACCAGCACAGCCGATTTGAAGGGGTCGGCCTTAGATCGCGAAACGGCGGCATTTTAGGCTTCGTTAACGCGCCGTCGCAGGTTGTAAGCATTCTCCTTAATTTCAAGGGATAATTGCGAAGGGGCCATTCTCAGGGAGGGCGTTTCGCTCTCCAGGTGCGACATTCGGCCCTTCCCGACACCGAATGACCTGTGGTCTGCTCTACGTTGCAACTCCCCACCGTGAGTTTGATGGACATGACTGTACAGCACTCCTTAGGCGCGCGGGGCGCGCTTCGTGCTACCGCCATCGCCGCCGTCGCGTTCGATCGCTGTTGTGCGCCGGCGTCGCGAGCGCCACGACGCTGCATCCCGGCGACAAGATCACGTCATGGTTTTCAACCATCCCGAATTGACCAGTTCGCCGACAATCGACTCGACGGGTCATGTCTCGGTGCCGCTCGCCGGCCTCGTCAACGCACAGAATCTGACGCCCGTCCAGCTCGAGCACAACATCGCAGCAAAGCTGTCGCCGTACGTGAGACGGGTCGCCGTCGAAGTGTCACTTCATCGCGCAAGGCCAGAACATCTTCGTCGCCGGCGGACCGGGGGGCGTGTATCCGTATGCGCCCGGCGAAACGATCACCGGCGCGCTGACGCAAATTCAAGCCGGCGGCGGATTGCGCGGAGGCGGAGGCGGCGGCGGAACGCCGACCGTCTTCGAGCGATCCGAGCCTGACCGCGGCGCACAACACGCAAATCGATAGCTTCGGGAGCGTCGATCTCCACCACGTCGGCATCCGCCGGGATGGACGCACGTTGCCGACGATCGACGCCGCCAGATCTGATCGCCGACGGCGATCCGGGACCGGCCTTGCAGCCGGGCGACACGATTGAATTGGCGTACAAGCCGATCGCCGTGCCGGTCAAAGGCGAAGTCAGAGATCCAGGCGTCGCGCACCTCGATGCGACCGAACCGCTCTCGAACGCGCTGCTGCAAGTCGGCGGACCCGACGGCGTCAGTTCGGAGATCGGGTTCATGTTGACGCGCAACGGCACCGAACAGCTCGTCACGGCCAGCGAGCCCCGAATACCGCGCGCCGGCGCAGCCGGGCGATTCCATCTACGTTTCGCATGCCGTCAGCGTCGGCGTCGTCGGTCAGGTCTACCGGCCGGGTGCCGTCACGTTGCACGGCGACGATTCGGTCTTGAGCGCGCTCTATTATGCTGGCGGCCCGACGGCCATCGGCGACATCAAGCACGTGCAAGTGATCCATCAAGGCAAGCAAGTCGAGTACGACGTCACGAATCTGACGCACGGCGGCGCCGTCGCAGAATCCGCAGCTCGCCGACGGCGACACCGTCTTCGTGCCTGAGGGCCACAAGATCGATTTCTCCAAGGTCTTCGGCGCGATCTTATCGGCTCGCTTCCTGTTCCCGGGCGGAGCGCTCTTCCCGTGATCGCAGCGCCGCGATACGCGAGGCCGCGGGTCCGCGCTATCTCGTGTATCGTGAGAACGTCGCTTATCGCCGCTTGCGGCGAGCGTTCGACATCGCCTTTGCGCTACTGGCGCTCGTTGCGACGGCTCCGTTGCTTCGCGCTCGCGGCGCTCGCCATCAAGCTCGAAGACGGCGGTCCGGTCTTCTTCACGCAGCGCCGCGTCGGCCGCTTCGGGCGACTGTTCACGCTCTACAAACTGCGCACGATGAAACGCGAGCAATGCGGCGATGCGCCCTCGCCGACCGGCAACGGCGACGCGCGCCTGACCCGCGTCGGCGCGTTCTTGCGCAAAACGTCGATCGACGAGTTGCCGCAGTTCTTCAACGTCCTCGAGCGGAACGATGTCCGTCGTCGGTCCGCGCCCCGAACAGCCGTTTCACGTACGCGAATACGTCGCGCCATGGCAGCAGCTGCGGCATCTCGTCAAGCCCGGGATCACGTGTTTTTGGCAGATTCGCTGCCGTTCACAAATTCCGTTGCACTTGCCCGCTGCGACGGCTCACGACGTCGAGTACATCGAGCGAGCGTCGACGGTGACCGACGCTACGATCGTGCTCGGAACGATTCGCGCCGTCTTTTCTTCCCGAGGAGCATATTAACGTCATGTCGATTGCCCACAAACAAAAACAAAAGCAGAAACGAATCGCGATCATCGGCACCGGCTACGTCGGCATGGCGTGCTGTATTGGGTTTGCCGAATTCGGCCACGAGATCGTCGGGTACGATATTCTGCCCGAGCGCATTCGCGCGCTTCAGGGCGGCGTTACGCCGTATCGTGAAGCCGGCATCAGCGAAGTCGCTGCTCGACGCATCTGTTAGCGGGCCGCATCGCCTTCGTCGAAGAATTTACGAGCGGCCGTCGAAGGCGCCGACTTCATCATCGTCGCCGTCGGCACGCCGTCGCACAGCGATGGCTCGGCCGACATCTCGGCGGTCAAGAACGTCGTCGCGATGCTCGAAAAGATGGAACTGCATGGAGCGACCGTCGTCATCCGCTCGACCGTTCCGCCCGGGCACGTCGGAATGGATTGCCGACGCCTTACGCGGCAATGCGAACGTCGTCTTCGCGCCCGAATTTCTGCGCGAGGGCACGCGCGGTGCACCGACTTTCTCAATCCCGACCGCATCGTCGTCGGCGCCGAATCCCGCGCGATGGGTCTACGCTACAGCGACCTGTTCGAACATCTCGGCAAGCCCGTACTCGTGATGTCGCTGCGAAACGCCGAACTGGCGAAGAGCATGTCCAATGCGTTTTTGGCGATGAAGATCAGCTTTGCGAACGAAGTCGCGAACCTGTGCGACGACCTCGATGCCGACGCGCTCGACGTGCTCGAAGCGGTCGGCTACGATAAGCGGATCGGGCGCATGTTCTTGCAGCCCGGCATCGGCTTCGGCGGCCCTTGTTTCGAGAAGGATCTCAAGAGCCTCATTTCGATCTCGAAGTTCGACCAATGCCGATTCGCACCTGCTCCGGGCGCACCCTCGACGTCAATAATCGCCAGCCGTTGCGGATCGTCCGGACGCTGCTCGAAGAATTGGGCGGCAGCATCGCCGGGCGCTCAGATCGGCGTCTGGGGCCTCGCGTTCAAGGCCGGCACCGACGACGTGCGCGATTCGTTGGCCGCTGCGGATCGTCGAAGAACTCGTGGAGCGAGGCGCCGACAGTCGTTGCCTACGACCCGGCCATCGACGGCTCCGGGATCGATCTGCCGTGCCGCTTTGCGGGTTCGGCGCTCGAGGCTGCCGAAGCAGACGCGCTTCTGGTCTTGACCGAATGGCCGGAATTCCGTTACGTCGACCCATGGGCGCTGGCTCACCGCCTGCGTGAAAAGGTCGTCGTGGACGGTCGTAACGTTCTCGACATCGACGCGCTCAGCGCAGCGGGTCTTCGTTATCGCGGCGTCGGCCGGCGCCGCAACACCGAACCTGTCGTCCTCGCCGAAGTCGGCTAGGCAAAGGAGAACACCGTGCTCAACTTTTCGGATGTCCTGTGGCGGCGGCGCTGGGTCGTAGCGGCGGTCTTAGCGATCACGTTGCTGCTCAGTCCGGTGATCCTGTCGCTCCTGCACCCGACGTACCAAGCGGAAGCCGACATCGCGCTGATCCAGGACGAAAGCGGTCGTGCGCCGGTCGTGCTGCCGGCGGACCTGCCGGTCGATCGTGACCAGCATCGGCGTGCTTGCAGCGCGTCAAGGACGAGTTGAACCTGCCGTTCACGCTCGGGTATTTCAGAGGCCGCGTCTCCGCGAAACCGGACACGAAATCGCAAGTCGTTCCGATCACCTATCGCGACAAGGACCGGGCGCGGGCGCTGCTCGTGACCAATGCGATCGCCGATTCGCTGGTCGCCTATTATCGCGACCTGGCGACGCGGCAGTATCGCGCAGCTCAACGCGACCTTGCGCGGCCAGTTGGCGGCGCAAGCCATAAAGGTGCGCGAGCTCGACACTCGTCTCGCTAAAGCGGTCGAGAGTAACTCGGTGGCCGCCTCCGACAATTCGCAGGGCGCAGTCGCGGGACGCATCGCAGCACTCGATATGGAGCGCGGCAGCGTCTATGCGAATCTTGAAGCCGAGCGCGCGGCGGCCAGCCGCGAACAGGGCCCGGGCGAGCTGATGCCCGCCATCAACGCGCAAGCCGCGGCCAGCGACCCGTATTATCAGGCGCTGCGTGCCGGGCCAAGCCAAAGACGCTTCGGAATATCAATTCCAAAAAGCCGGTTACACCGATCAGTACCCTGGGCTAGCGGGCCTGCAAGAAAAGGTCTCGCTGGAGACCACGGCGGCGGACAAAGCCAAGAAGACGGCCGAGGCGACCCAGCTCGGTTCCAGCACGCTGATGACGCAGGTCCTGATCGACAAGCGGCATGCTTCGACGATGATTGCGGGCGAGCAAGCACGCATCAATGCGATCGACGCTCAGATCCACCAGATGCAAGGCCGGCTGAGCGAGCTGCCGACCCAGGGCGTCGCAGCCGACGCCTTACGGCTGCAGCGTAATGCCGCCAGCGCTGCGTACCAGAACATCTTCGCGAAGTTGGAGCAGTCATCTGCCGCCGAGGCTGAGGCTGCCAGCCTAAATTCGCTGCTGGTGCTCAACTACGCTCAGGAAGCCAATCCGCGCATCCCCCTCATGGGCTTGGCATTGATCGTAGCGCTCTTGATCCTCGCTGCGGCTATCGGCAGCGCCTACGCCGCCGAAGCGCTCGACCCGCGCATCCGTACGGCCACGGACGTCGAGAACGTCTACGGTGCGTCACGTATCGGGTCGATACACTAAGCGACCAGCACTCTGTAAAAGGATTACGACCATGGATTTGGGGGCGTTTGCCTCGACCCTGAGCTTGCTACGCGCACGGATTGAGGCCGGCCTCGAGCGACCTGCCGTTTTGGCGGTCACCTCGGCCCGGCCCCGTGACGGCAAGAGCTTGGTGTCGTATGGATTGGCCGCCAATTTCGCCGAAACCAACTACAAGGTGCTGTTCGTGGATGCCGATGAGCGTTCGGAGCGCGCGTTATCGAACGCCGTGCCGAGCCTTTCCGATAAACCCGAGTTCGACGTGTGCGCCTACGTCAAACGCGGCATCCGCAACGCGCCGGACATGCTCGACCTCAGCAATCCGGCCGTGGCGGAATCCGGTTCGATCAACGCGGTCCGGGCGGCTTTCGACCGGTTCCGCCAGAGCTACGACTACACGGTCATCGACACGTCAGTGATCGGCTCGAGTGGCCTGGCGCTTCTCTTGTCCGCTGCATCCGACGGGGTGATCGTGGCGGTCCGCGACGGCCGTTCGGTCACGAAGGCGGACAAAGACATTTCAGTGCTGTTGCGGACGGCCGGTGCAAACCTCATCGGCGCCGTCACGGCCGATCGCAGCGCGATCCGCGCGTTTCGGGATGCCGCGGATCGCCGCGACTCGACGGCTCTCGTACAGGTCCATCCGCCGTACGAAGAGGCGCGCAAGCGCGCGTCACAAGCCGAGGTCGCGAGCTAGTCATCTCCCGCCCGTCCGCACCTGGAGAATCGCGTGCTCGACATCGTGACCGGCGGGGCCGGATTCTTAGGAAGTCACCTCGTCGACGCGCTTCTGAAAGCCGGCCGAGAGGTCGTCATCGTCGATAATCTTTCGACGGGTTCGCTGCGCAACGTTCAGTCGGCCACAGAAAGCGGGAAAGCCGCATTCCTCTATCTGGACGTAGCGCGCCCGCTCGAGGCGATTCGCGAGCCTATCCGTGGCCGCGACGCGCGGTAAAAAGATCGGGCGCATCTTCCATCTGGCCTCGCCGGCGAGCCCGGAAGCTTATGGCGCGCATCCGTGGGAGACGCTGGCCGTCAACGGCATCGGAACGATGTCGCTCATCGAGTTCGCACTCGAACACGATGCACGCTTCGTCTATGCGTCGACATCGGAAATCTACGGCGACCCGCTCGTCCATCCGCAACCCGAAAGCTACTTCGGCAACGTCGACCCGATCGGACCGCGCTCGTGTTACGACGAAGGCAAGCGCTTCGGCGAAGCGGCCGTGGCCGCGGCGGTTCGAGCCCGAAAGCTCGACGCGCGGCTCGTGCGTTTCTTCAACTGCTATGGTCCACGGATGGAGAGTCGGTGACGGCCGGCTCATTCCGGCGTTCCTGGCGGCGACGCTGGAAAATCGTCCGCTGCCGATCCAGGGCACTGGGAAACAAACGCGTTCGATGACCTACGTCGACGATGCGATCGAACTGCTGATGCTCGTTGCGTCCGCGCCGACATGCCGCCGTTGCAGCCCGTCAACATCGGGAACGACGACGAGCGCAGCATCGAAGAGATCGCCGATGCCGTCGCCACCGTCAGCGGCAAAGCCGCTTGGCGTGACGTACGTCGACAGCGCGCGAAGCCGACCCGCAACGCCGCCGTCCCGATCTCACGACGGCGCGCGCCCTCGGCTGGTCGCCGAGCACACCGCTCGAAGTCGGCCTACGCCGCACCTTGGAGTGGTTCGCAGGCGAACGGATGCAATTCGCATGACGAACGCCGCCAAGCCGGGTTTTGCTTAACGTGGCGCCGGCCGCACGGGACGCCGCCGCGCTCCAGGGCGAGCGCGAGCGTGAAAGTACATCTGGGTACTGGTCGCAGCGTGGGCGCTTAGTCCGTTGGTACGCCGCCTTGCGGAGTGGAAGACCGGCTCACATGCGGCGGTCGGCATCGACCTCGTGCCGATGATCTTGATGCTGCCGATATTCTGGCAGCTCTTACGCAGGCACCAGTTTGGCCGCCAGATGAGTTTGGTCATCGGAGCTTGGCTCATTTCGCTCGCTTACGGGTTTTACATAGCCCTCGTCACGAGCAATATGCTTGCCGGACTTTACGACCTCGGACTGTTCATCGTTCCGACCTTTGGCGGCCTATGGATGATCAACGCATCGCTGAACCGCCGGGAGCTTTTTGCGAACGCTCGCGACCGCTTCGCTGACTTCGCAACGATAACGAGCCTGTACGGCATCTATCAGTTCGCATCGCCGCCCGCGATGGGACGTCCAATGGGTGAACAACGCGGACTTGTATTCGATCGGCAAAGCCGTGCCATACGATCTCCGCATCTTCAGCACGCTGAACTCGCCCGCCACGTTTGCGACGTTCCTGGTGTTTTCGATCCTGTCGTCGTTGCACCGCCTCAGCCGGCGGCGACTGTGGTTGCTTGTTCCGCTGGTGATCTGCACGTATGGCGCTCTTACTAACGCTGGTTCGCGCCGACTATCTCGCACTCGCCCTTGGCGTATTAGGATACTTCATCTGTTGTTCCAACCGCCGTCAACTCGTTGGCATCGGCGGCATGCTCGCCGTGCTGGTGATCGTTGCCTCCGCCGGACTAAGCGTCTTTTACGGTGGCAGTTCGGGGGAGTCAACGATCGCTTAACGAGTCGGTTGACCAGTCTTAAATGACGTTCAAGGACGATCCGTCGGCACTCGATCGCGAACGGCAAACAGAAGCTGCCGCACAGTCGGCAGTCGAAGAGCCGCTCGGCCACGGATTAGGGACGGTAGGGACCGCGGCGCAGCTGTCCACGAGCGGGCAAACGGCGGTCTTGGACAACGGCTACTTGTCGCGCTGGATCGAACTTGGGATCGTCGGTTTTCCGGCATATCTCGATTGCCGTCTTCGACAGCCCTACTCTTCACGATCATGCGCTGGCTGAACGTCCGCCGGATCCGCGCGGGGCCTGCGGACATCGACATGTTCGCCACCGCCGTTGCCGTTCAGATCGCGCTCATCGGCAGCGAGGTGGCAGGCGACGCTCACGGATCAGCTCTCCGGGCTGTACTTCTGGTTCCTGCTCGGCTTGTCGCTCAAAGGTGCGATGGCCGACGTGCGAGTCCCGGTGCCTTGGACATTGAAGGCGTGCGACGAACTACGCTTCATCCGGCAAGATAGTCTCGACGTCGTTCGCTGAGGCGCCACGCCTTCGCATCTTCATCGCTCATCCGTCTGAACTGCTCACGGATTGCAGAGCGAATGGTGACGGCTTAGTCGCCTTCGGTTTTATACGAGCATCTCGCGGAACGTGGGCACCGCTTGCACGTTGCGGTCGACAAATCAGAAATCTCCGGTTCGTTGCCGGCCAACGTCACGTTACACCACATTGGCCGGCGCGACGCGCCGACTTCGCGTCCGCTTTTCATGTATAGGATGCGCCGCCTATTCGAACGCCTGCAGCGACGTAATGCGATTCGACATCATCCATCAGCTCAACCCGGTGTTCACCGGGCTGAGTCTGGGGTTGATCGGCACGCGGACGCCCATCGTTCTCGGTACCTACGTCGGCGAGTGGCCGGACCCGCGACAACGGCGCGACCGCCTCGCACAGCGATGCCTGGCGGCGCTTCAACAGTATTACGCTGCCGCGCTATTGCTTACGACGCCTGCAGCGGCGGGACGCATCATCACGCCCAAACGAGTCGTACGAAAAACATTCTTGCTTCCCAACGGAATCGACACGCAACACTTCAGCCCGGCGCCCGATCATCATAGTCGTGGGAGCATCGTAGCGCTGTGCGGCCTGTCACCTCACAAAGGTGCGTGGCTTTTGCTCGACGCATTCCGGCTCGTGCATCAGTCGTTTCCCGCGGCCGAACTGACGATCGCGGGAGGTGTCGCGGATCGCGAGATTTGGGTCGCACGCGAACGTCTGGGGCCTGCGGCCGATCGCGTCAGCTTTAGCGGGCCCGTTTCACGCGACGAACTTCCCGCGTTGATGCGAGCGCATACAATATTTTGCATGCCGTCGTATGGAGAACCGTATGGTATGGCGGCGGTCGAAGCGATGGCATGCGGCTTGCCGATCGTGGCCACAAATAGCGGGGGACTGGCGTACCTCGTCGATGAGCGTGGAGGCAGAAAATTCCCCGAAGGGTCGCGCGACGCTTTAGTATCGGCCTTGAGCGAGCTACTGCGCGACGGCGACGTGCGCCGAAGATGTGGCGAATATAACCGGACGCTGGCGCTGCAACGACACGCATGGCCGGTCGTCATCGAGCGTTTGGAAACGATCTATCGCGGCCTCTTAACCGAACCTTTGCAGTACCCTAACGGCGCAAATCCGGCGTGATATGAAGGACACATTAGAGTTCTGCGTAGCGTTATTATGAGAAGGATTGGGCTTGCTTACGCCGTACAGACTTGCCGCACGACGGCAAGTTTCGTAAGCTTGTGAAGTCTTGTTGATTGAAGCGAACAACATCGTACGTTAGGCGTCGACTTCGACGCTGACTCTTCGAGATACGGTAGTCATGGTATATGATGAAAGGCGCGCGTTACAACGTCGTGCGCGTAGCGATCGTAGTTTTGTAATATGGTCGCCCGGCTCTGACCCTCCAGCGCTGTCAGCGCAAAAAGCGGTTTACCGCTAAGCCAATCCTATCTTGCGGGGACTGCGTACCCGTCATGTGGGCGGCGCCATGGAAGGCGACGCACCGCACATCAAGCGGCCTATGAGGTGGCCTTTGTGCCGCCCGTCATAGCGATCGTTCAGCCGCTCTAGGCGCTCAAACGTAGCGCGGTCGACAGTGAATACCGCCTCGTCTGTGGGCGGCTTAAATGCACATCGCTTTCGCGAGGGAATTTTGTATGTTCGGCAACTTTGTGAAGCCGGCTTGTTTGTCGCTGTTGTTGGCAAGTCTGGCTGCTTGTAGCGGCAATGGAACGGTGCTTCCGAAGGGCAGCGCTTCGCAGCAAGCGTTGCGCGACGAACCCGCAACGCACGCAGCGCGACAAGACAGCGTTTCTCCGTATGACCAAGCGGTGCTCAAAGATCAGGCGCTAGCGTTTTACCGCTTAAACGATCCCGGTATTCAGCTCGATCGACAGCGTGACCGGGAAGGCTGCGGGAACGTACGGCAGCGGCGTCAAGCACGGCGGCATGGCGCTCACGACGGACGGAGGAGCGAGCGCAGTATTTCCCGGTGGCCAGGCCGTCCCGGCGAACGAAGCGATCGCGATGCCCGCGACGGTGTTACAAGTGTCCAAGGCCGTGTCGGTTGAGGCATGGTTCGTAGAACCCGCGTTGCAGCCGCAACAGTACATCGGGCTAGCCGTGTACGGATCCGACGGTAACGGCTACCCGCCGTACGGCTTACATATCGATGGTAATACGCTAGAATTCGACGTACACCCACAGAACGGTGGCATGAACGTATACAGCCCGTTATTGCAATCCAACACCATCTACCACGCGGTCGGAACATACGACGGCAAAACCGTATCGCTCTACCTCGATGGGCAGCTCGTTGAGTCGTCCGGTACGCAAGGTCAGTTCGCGTACGCTCACAACGGCTTTTCCATGGGAGGGTCGGTCGCTTCGAGCGCGCCGGCGTTCACCGGTGGCGTGAGCGATGTCTCCGTGTATGGGTACGCGTTGTCAGCGGCGCAGGTCGAGCACCACTATCTGCTCGGCGCCGCGACACCGATGGTACCGCAGACGCCGGGAACGGCTCAATCCTTCGTCGATTCCATCGGGGTCAATACCCACTTCGAGGCGCCTCCGTATAGTCAGAATACGCCCGCTACCATCGCACTGCTCGAGCAGTCGGGCATTCGGCATATCCGCGAGGGCATGGTCGGCAGCATCGTTGATACGCTAAACCAACTCGCAGGGGCCGGTATCCACGCAGACTTTACGACCACGATCGACGATTCGGATCAGACGATCAAACAGTGGCCGCTAAAGGTGCCGACTTCATTCGAGAGTTATGAAGGACCGAACGAACCCGATCTGATGGGGGGGCACTGGGTGCGAGAGACGCGTGCCTTCATGCAACGTCTTTATGCAGACGTAAAGGGCGACCCACACCTGCAGGGTTATCCAGTTCTCGCGCCTGCGCTCACGTCGAAGGAAAACGAACTGGGCGATATGAGCGCGTACGTGGACTACGGAAACATGCACGACTATTTCGCTTTGTACAATCCGGGCACTCCGGGGTGGGGTGGCTATTCGCCCAACGGCTTTTACGGCAGTCTGAGCTATAACATGGGACAAGCGGCGATCGTGTCGGGCTCCAAACCGATAATGTCGACGGAAACGGGCTATGACTCACAACCGGGCGGTGGCCAGAACAGTTTGGATTACGCTACTGACGCTAAGTACATTACACGCACGTACTTTTTGCATTACGACGCCGGCGTTCCGCGCACGTTCGTCTACGAGTTTCTCGACCAAGACAAAAGCCAAAAGCCATTTACCGACGACGGTTTCGTAGACCTCAACATGCAGCCCAAGCCTTCGTATAGAGACCTGCAAGCGATCACCGCCGACCTTTCCGATACCGGCGGTTCCTTTTCGCCTGCGCCCCTGACGTATCGGCTGACGGGAAACCTTGCCAACGTCCGCCAGACGCTGCTGCAGAAGTCGAACGGGACGTACTATATTGCGCTCTGGCTCGAAACCCCGGGTTGGGACGTTAATCACGGCCGGCCGCTCAAAGTGCCGCCGCAGACGGTGACGATCACGACACAGAACATGATGCAATCTGCGACGGTGATGGTTCTCGACGATTTGGGTAACGCGACGACGATCAACCTAGCCGGCATGCCTGGAACGTCCGTATCGCTCTCGGTAACCGACCGCATTTCTATCGTCGCCTTGACGCCGTAGCTTACGTCCGCCGGAGCAGTTCACCGCGCTTGAGCGTGTCGGCGAGCCGCAGTGCCAGCGCGACGATGGTCAGCGTTGGATTCGCGTAGCCCGAGGTTGGAAAGGCCGAACTGCTGGCGATGTACGCATTGTCTACGGAATGGATCCGTAACGTACGATCGACCACGCCAGTGGGCGGATGGGTCGACATGCGAGTAGCGCCGATATGGTGGTACGCGTCAGAAACCTGCACTGCCCATCCGTTTCCTGATCCACGCATCCACTCGGCGGGAGACACGCTGCCCAGCCCTAGCCTGGTAAACTCGGTTGCAATCGCATCGGTCAGCGTGGCAAAAGTCTGCCGTTCTAAGTCGCTCAGACGCCAATCGACGCGAATGCGTCGCTGTGCAAACGTATCGAGGGCGTCGCCCAGAAGCACTCGGCTATCTGGGTTCGGCGCTTGCTCGGTGTGGATCTGAAGCACGATCCGGTCTGGCTTGAGCGCAGGTGAACGGCCCAAGGCGTACCGCCGAAGCAACATATGAGCCGAGTTCGATGAGCCTGCAATGAGATCGATAAGCTGCCCGGCAAACCGCTCGGGCGGGCGACGCCGGCGAAGCGCATTGGCAAAGCTCCGCATCGCTTGCACGGCCTTGTCATCGTATTCGAAGATGAGATTCGCGATGGCATTGAGGACTCTATCACCATGCTGCTTCGGCGTCGCCAATTGCAGCTTCGGAAAGTAGCGAACGCGCCCGCGATACAGAAGGCCGAAGCGGTCCTGAAGGAACCGTGCGTCGTGCGTTTCGATGGTGCCGACGTGGGCGTTCGGGTGATCTTGATAGTAGCGCCCTACATTGCCATGCTCGTTACCGAGAGCGAGTGCGCCGTCCCCTGTCGACAGCAGCAGCAGTCTTGCGCTTTCCAGTCCACCAGACGCTAGAACGTAGATCCGCGCCCGGACAGAGAGGCGTTTCGAGCTTCCCACAACGGCGACATCGACGCTCGACACGGCTCTTTGACGCCATACTAGCTGCAAGGCATGCGCGTGAAGGCAAACCGTGATGTTGGAGGCGTCGTTGAGCTCAGCCCGATAGACCCTCGCTAGATCGGGCCGCGGCGTCATGACGGTAAAGCGTGGAGTAACGAAGCTTGGGTCAAAGCGGGGCGGTTCGAGACCGAACCGGCGCCATATCGCTTCATCATAGGTTTCGCCGGCAACGTGCAGGACAGACTCGGCGCGCCGATAGTACGGCTCCAGTTCGTCGTAGGTGATGGGCCAGCCGCTATCCGGAACCCACGAGCGGGTCATGAAATCCGACGGATCCATCTCAACGCACTGGCCGCCCCACGTTCGCGTCGTGCCTCCGAAGCCGCGGAAGCGACCGTCCTGGAAGCCGTTGAAGCGCAGTCCTGTCGCTTCACCTTCGCCGAGCGCGTGAGCGTCGGGATCGAATGCGAAGCCACCCGTCTCAAGCATCAGCACCGAATGTGACGTGCCGAGGAACTCACGCGCTAATGCGATTCCGGCAGCGCCCGCGCCGATGATGCAAACGTCGGCCGTGAGTTCAGTGGCCTCGCCGGAGCGCAGGTCGGCGATCACGCCGAGGAAGCGTCGAAGCTGCTATGCACGTTTTGGGTGATGTGATGTTCGTTCTGCGTGCTGAAAAGCACGATGCCGCTCGGGTTTGCCGCGAGAGCATAACGAAATGCGTCTCTGGGCTGCGCTGAAATCGATTTGCGCCAGCCTCCAAACGGCGTATGCGTAATACAAGCGCGGCCGGCGGCAAACGACGGATGTTGCTCCAAATTCCGTTCGGTGAGATTGTTTGCGAATTGGATGACGCTCGAGTACTCGGGGAAGTGTTGCAAACCATAGAGGATGGTGGCCACGTCGGTCGCGATCCCGAAGCACCTGATTTGGCCGCGCGCGCGAGCGTCACAGAGAAACTCTAACAGGTCGCCATTCGCCAGATCCGACGGCGTACAATCGTGCAGTAACAGGACGTCGATGCAGGCACGTTGGAGGCTTCGCAAGCTATTCGATAGACTCGCTCGCGCCTCCGAGACATCGAATTTCGACACCGTGGGCGCAGCCGCCGCGGAGATTCGGCGCGCGCCCTTCCGCAGGACGGGTGCGGCCATGACGAGCGGTCAGCAAGGCGCTTGGCCACCGACAAAACTCCGGCGTTGCGGCGCCCTGCGGTGAGCCCGAACTTCGTCGCGATCGTGACGTCGGGTCGCTTGCCGGCGAACGAACCGACGAGGCCCTCCACTTCACCAAAACCATACAGCGGCGCCGTATCGAAGTACCTGATACCGTCATCGTAGGCTCGTTCCAACAAACGCAGCGATTGGCGCTTCGACAAGCGACCCAGCAGCGATGCAGTGCCGAAGCCAAGCGACGTCGTTTCAATGCCGACGCCCGCAAGCGTTACGGAATGCACGGAAAGACCAATACGAGCATTCTTTATTTTCCATTCGCACACAAGCTGCCATTCCTTGTGGGCTGCAGCGCCCAACCTGGACGTCGGTACATTCCGTGCAGTGTGTTCGAGGTGCGAACGCTTCTAAGTTCGGGCTTGTACCATACGTGGCTGGTCTGAAGGCAGCCCTACGCCTGCGTGCGCGGCTGCGCATACCCACGCGGCGCCGCTCGATGTGAGCCGTGTTACTAGCCGGTTCCGGCTTGCACGGCAGAATGGCGCGTAGCTCACACCACTAGGCGACCGGCGGAGGCACTGTCAGCGATGGCCGCCACGGAACGCTTCCGAAACGTAAAATCGGCCCCGGCGCTCGCCGAGCATCACCTGAGTCACCACTTCGGCTATGCGTGAGGAGTCTGTCTTTTAATGTTCGGCAAGTTACTACCGGGCGCTGCTTTAGCGCTATCCGTGGCTTCCTTGAGCGCTTGCAGCGGCTCGGGAAGTTCCGTACCAGAAGCGCCGGGGGCGCAATTCACGAACGCCACGCCTTCGAACGGCAGCGGCGCCACGTTGTCACAATCTGCGCCTCGCTCGGCGCTCGCGGGTCAGATCCACGCCAATGCACGCGGAGCTGCCTACGACGATGCAGTGCTCAACGACAAAGCCTTGGCGTATTTCAAGTTGAGCGATACGGGCAATCAGTTGATCGACAGCGTGACCGGACAGAGCGCCGGAAGCTACGGCAGCAATACCAAACACGACGGCGTCGCTTTGACGTCCGATGGCGGTTCGAGCTCGGTGTTCCCGGGCGGCTATGCCGATCCGGCCGATGAAGCCATCGCAATGCCAGCCACCGAATTGCAAGTGCCCAAAGCCGTTTCGGTCGAAGCGTGGTTCATCGAACCTGCGTTGCAACCGAACCAATATATCGGCTTGGCAGGATACGGGTCCAACGCCAAGGGCTATCCTCCGTACGGTCTGCACATCGACGGCAATACGCTAGAGTTCGACGTTCATCCGCAGAACGGCGGCATGAACGTCTACAGTCCGCTCGTGCAGCCCGGCATGGCGCATCACGCGGTCGGGACGTATGACGGTAAAACCGTAGCGCTCTATCTGGATGGGCAGCTCGTGCAGGCAGCACATACTCAAGGCCAATTTACGTACCCCAACAAGGGGTTCTCGATGGGCGGCTCGATCGGCTCGCAAGCGCCCGCGTTCAACGGCTCCGTGCAGGACGTTTCGGTCTACGCTTATGCGTTGTCACCCACGCAAGTGCAAAACCATTACCTGTTGGGCGCGGCAACGCCGATGGGGGCCGAGACGCCGCGAACCGCTCAGTCCTTCATCGATTCGATCGGCGTCAATACGCACTTCGAAGCACCCCCGTATAGCCAACACACCGCCGCAACGATCGCGCTGCTGCAGCAGTCCGGTATCCGCCATATCCGCGAAGGGATGGTCGGTAGTGCGATCGCGCCGGTCAACCAGCTGGCACAGCTCGGTGTTAAATCGATTTTCGTGACAACGCTGGACGATTCCGACCAGATGATCGAATCGTGGCCGAGCAACGTACCGAACGCCTTCGAAGGCTACGAGGGCCCCAACGAACCTGACCTTCTGGGCGGCCAATGGGCCAAAAACACGCGAGCGTTCATGCAGCGGCTGTATTCCGACGTCAAGGGAACGCCGGCCCTCAGCGGCTATCCCGTCGGAGCGCCGGCGCTGACGTCACATCAACAAGAGCTGGGCGACCTGAGCGGCTACATCGACTACGGTAACATGCATGACTACTTCGCCTTGTACAATCCGGGCACCCCAGGCTGGGGAAACTATGGTCCTTACGGTTTCTACGGGAGCTTGGCGTACAACATGAACGTAGCGGCCATCGTATCGGGTTCGAAATCGATCGTCTCTACTGAGACGGGCTACGATTCAGAACCGAACGGCGGTCAGAACGCTTTGGACTACGCTACCGACGCTAAGTACGTCACGCGCACGTACTTCCTGCACTACAATGCCGGCGTGGCGCGGACGTATGACTACGAGTTCCTCGATCAAGATAACAGCCACAAGCCTTTCACGAGTGACGGTTTCGTCGATTTGGACCTGCAACCAAAGCCTTCGTATAAGGACATGCAGGCGATCATCTCGCAGCTTAGCGATGCCGGAACCTTCGCACCTACCCCGTTGACCTATCAACTCACGGGCGACCTAGCCAACGTATGCCACACGCTGCTCGAAAAGTCTGATGGGACGTACTACATCGCCCTCTGGATCGAGGTCCCAAGTTGGGACGTGAACCACGGGCATCCTATCCAGGTTCAACCGCAGACGATCGGCATCAAGACGCAGAACGTCATGCATGCCGCCAGCGTGATGGTGCTCGATGACTCCGGAAATGCCACGACGAGCACGCTCAGCGGCATGCCCGGCACCTCCGTCTCGTTGCCTGTAACGGATCGCATCTCGATCGTCAAACTGACGCCGTAACGTTCCGCCGATGGACCGGCGCAGCCGACCCTTCGTCAGGCTTAATGAGCCGCTCATGATAGGGGAGCGTCTGCCGACGGGAGAGCATTGCGGCACATGAAAAGAGAGGCACCTGGCGACGAAAGCCAGGTGCCTCTTTCGCTACAATGCGGCAGCCTGCGCCGGTGTGAGGTTCGGACGCTTCTCTACGTTGCTATGCTGGGAGAAACGCAGTTGAAAGACAAGAAGGCAATGTTTTTGGGGCTATGCGCGGCGCTCGCCGTACTGCCAAGCGGCTTTAGAATCGGGTCGGCGGCAAGCATCGGCATGACGTCGGAGATGCCGACAAAGGCGCAAACTTTTTTGAACTCGATAGCGGTTGACACACACTTCGACCAGTATCCTTACAACGGGCCGCAATACCCGCAGATAGCCAAGCTCCTGGAAAACTCCGGCATCAAGCACATCCGAGAAACCGTCAATGCCAATCCGACGTACGTCGCGCGGCTCAACGAATTAGCCGCGAACGGAATTCATACGACGATCGTCACCAGCTTGGGCGTTCGCCCTGAGGCAGCGCGAGCGTTCGCCGGCAAGGTGTCGTCCTCGATTGAAGCGATCGAGGGACCGAATGAGCCGGACCTTTCGAATAACCCGAATTGGCCTGCTGCGATGCGCCTCTTTATGCAGCGGCTGCACGAATTCGTGAAATCGAGCCCCCAGTTAGCGCGGTATCCTATCCTGGCGCCCTCCGTTACGAACTCTCAGGAAAAGCTCGGCGACATCAGCCAATACATCGATTACGGCAATATGCACAACTACTTCTCGACCTTCAATCCCGGGACGAAAGGTTGGGGCAACCACATGTGGGCGGGCACCTACGGCAGTATCCAATATAACGAAAATTTGGCACGGCAGATCTGCGGTTCCAAGCCTATCCAGAGTACGGAGACAGGCTGGGGATCGACGCCGAGCGGTGCTCGCAATACGCTCGACGACGTCGTCCAAGGCAAGTACGTGAGCCGGCTATACTTCGTGCAGTACAATGCCGGCATCGTGCGGACGTTCGACTACGAATTTCTCGACTCCGACAAAAGCGGCCAGATCTACACGAACTTCGGTATGGTCGACTCTGACCTACAACCCAAACCTGCGTACTACGCCGTCCAGGCCATTATCGCGGACCTCGCCGACACCTCCGTACCATTCACGACGACCCCGCTGCGGTACGCCGCATCCGGACAGTTACGGAACGTCAAACATACCGTGCTTGAGAAGAGCGACGGTTCGTACTACGTTGCGCTCTGGCTGGAAGTCCCCGGTTGGAAGGACGGGAGCCCCATTTCCGTTGCGCCTCAGCGCATCGAGATCACGACCGCGAATCCCATGTCGTCCGCTTCCGTCATGCGCGTGAACGATCAGGGCCATCCTTCCACATCAGAGTTGCACGAAGACGGACATCACGTCACACTCGACGTCACGGACAGCGTGTCGATCCTGAAGCTGACCCCCGAGCGCCGGCGCGTCAGCTCTCTCGGAGCTTCTTAACGGGCCTTGCCGGCATTGCGACCATGGTAACGCCGGGCGGAACGTCGCCATTGACGATGGCGCCGGCGCCGATAACGGCACCTTTGCCGATCCGCACGCCACCATCATCGTTTCCGAGCACGATCGCATAAGCTCCAATCACAACGTCATCCTCGATCGTAATCCGCGACCGTGAACCGGGTAGCGTTTGAGCGGCCAACGTTACGTGATGAAACATCTTTACTCGCTTGCCGATCGTCACGTTCGGATGGACGGCGCACCCAAAGCCGAAATGCACGAGATTAAGGTCGTTCTCGATTTCACATTCGTAGCAAAGAATGGCCTTGAAAACAAAAAAGTTGATCGCTTTGAGAAACCATGCTACGGGATGCAAACCGGCGCGGTACGCTACGCAGCTGTAATACCAGCAGCGCGCCGCCGGGTCCAGCCGCCGCACCGACTCCCGTATGTCAGGCAACCGCACTGCTGTAGGCTACGCCGTTACGCCTTTTGCCACGAGGCAATCGCGTATTTTGTTGAAACTGTCCAAAGTGACGAGCTCGTATCGGAGAAGGTGATGCCGAACTCCGCCTCCACGCTCGATGCGAGCACGATCGAACGCATCGAATCCCAGGTGGCGGGAGCATTGTCGACGGACGTGTCGGCGTCGATCCGATCGGGAGTCGTCTCGAAGGCGTCCGCGAACACGTCCTTTAGCCGATCGTCGAGCGTCATGCCGTCGCCAGATCGGGTATGCGAAGCCAATCAGGCGTCGATATCACGCTGGTCTCCACATCGAAAGCCCACCATCGGCGTTCCGTTTCGCTGATGCAACGGAATCCCATTCGTTCGAGGAAAGTAGCCGCTAAGCCGTTCTTCGGCGTAGGGACAAACTGTGCGAGCATGCTTTTCGCACCGTGGCTCTTAGTATCGGCGGCGATTCGAGCGATCAGCGCTTGTTCGACGCCACGGCCGATGACGCGACAACTCATCAAGAAGGTATCGATCCGCGCCTCGCCTGGACGGTCTTCGACGAAAGCCGCGGCGATGATCCCGCTGCTGTCGAATTTGTCGGTCAGTTCGGCGCAGTAAAGCCGCCATGCTGGGTCAGCGGCAAGCCGGCGGACGTCCGCTTCGGAATAGCGCCGCGTCGTCAGATTGAACTGGTTCGTCTTTTGCGTCAGCTGCGCAACCCTCGGAATCGTGAACTCGCTCACGGGCGCGATCCTCAACGTCATCTGCAACGTTTGTAGATACTCTTCGGGTGATAGGTTGGAACGTTGAAGTTCCGCTCGGCGCACCTGCGCGTGATACATGTCGCTGCGCCGCCGATCTTCAGCGCTAATCGCTAGCGTATCGAAATAGGTCAGCCGCCGGACGATGCTTGCATAGTGCGTCGGATCCTCGGGCAGTTGGACGACGGTGACCTCGGGCAGAGCTTCTCGGACGTACTGACATTCGAACGGGCTATCATCTAGAAACACGATGCTATCGAGCCCGATGTTCAGTTCGGCGGCGATCTCCCGAATATTCTGCGCTTTGTCTTGCCAATTGATGCGCATGGCTACGAAGTGGTTCGGGCGTAGCGCGGAACTGGGATGTTCTCTGAAGACGGCAACCGCGTCAGCGTGATTGTTTTTACTGTTCAATGCGAGCAAGATGCCGCGATGGTAGAGGTCCAGAAGGGCACCATGCAGCTCAACATAGGCCGACCCCGGATGCGTCTCTCCGAGGCGTATGCCGGCCATGCCGTCTTCACCGATGATGCCGCCCCAAAGCGTATTATCGCAATCCAGGACGAGGCACTTCTTATTTCTGCCTTTGAGCGCACGGGCGAACGTCACGTATTCTTGCGCTAGCCTCCACGCAAACGCAAACGTATACGGAGCCCGTGCGATGTGCCAATACCGATCGTCGAGCGCGCGTTCGTAACCGAAACCGCTGAGCAGACGGTCGATATCGACGAGTACGTCGCCGCGTGCTGACCAATGGCGGAGGCTAGCGCTGCATTGAGGGACCGAAGCGTCGCTCGCTGACCCTGCGCCAAGGTAGCGTCGAGAACGCCGTACGCAGCGAAAGATGGAACTTCGAAGTTGTGAACCAGAATCGTCGCCGAAGTACGTGCACGGAGGGCGCCGATCAACGAAAGCACGCGCTGCAGGGTCTGGGTTGTGAGCTCCTCGACATCGGCGCTCGTTAGTGAAGTGAAGCCGTTGAGGAGCCGCGGCGCAAGGGTCTGAAGCCGCAGCGCCAACACGACGATGTCGGGATCGCAAGCATAGATCGCACTGTGCTCATCGTACGCTTCCTGTTGCGCGTTATCGAACTCTCCCAGGAGCACGCTGCTGTCGAGCCCCGCGCGTGCGGCCTCGATCTGTATTGCCGCCGGAAGTCCGGGTTCCAGCGTAACGTTTCGCAGGATCGCGAAGCTGACGGGGATCGACTCGGCATCACGCAGGCGCTGCAGTTTAGCGGCGGCCCCAATGGCTCGTCCCATCGTCGGCTCACTGCCCAACGCTTCGAGAATCTCCCGTCGGTTTTGCGTCATGCCGATGCCATACGCTGTGCCGTAGCCGGAAGGCCGCATCGAGTCGCGGGGGCAGGCTCGTCCACGAGTACGAGCGGCGGACGAGCTCGTACGCCACTTGGTCTGACGCAAGCGCAATGTCGGCGTCATTCAACAGTTCGACGCGCATTATCGGCCAGCGCCTCGGTGCTTTCCGCGATGCGAACGTCACGCCCTGGCGTTACCTCGATGCCCTCGATCCCTTTGCGCGTGCTCACGACGGGAACCTTAGCGGCGAAGCACTCGAGAATCTTGAGGCGCGTGCCTCCGCCTGCCCGAAGCGGCACGATGCAGAGGTCGGCCAGGGCAAGATATTGCCGCACATCCTTCAACTTGGCCCGTAACGACGATACGCGGGTCACGGCGGGCGGCGGCGAGCATTTCCTCGGTCGGTTCACTGCCGACGAAAATGAAACGCGCGCTGCGGCATCCGAGCCAGCACGGCGGGAGCGATCTTGTCGATCAATTCGGTCGCCGCCATGCGATTGGGATAGTAACTATAGAGGCCGATATAGACGATCGTCGCGCCGTTACGCTCGAACCCCGCGGGCAAAGCGCCGCGGCCGCTGCGCACGTCCTCGTAATAGGCAGGTCGACGGCGTTGGGCCAGATGACCGGGGTCTGGAGTCGCCGGCCCAGGCGCTTGAGCGCCGCTGCGTCGTTGGGGCCGCACACCCATGCTCGGCTCGCATTGCGCACGAGCGCGCGCTCACGTCGAGCGCCAGCGCCAGGAAAGGAACGCCCGCAGGAACGGCGACTTGACATGATGCTTGACGCCGCTGCCCAGGAGCGACTCGATATTGTGCATGTCCAAGACGACGTTCGCCCGATGCTTGAGCGGTTCGGGGCAACGGTTCTTCCAGTGTGAGAGGACGATCACATCCGGCTTGATACGCTCGATCATCTCGCGCAGCCGCTCATTGATGGCGGAGGTCGCGAACACGTCGGGGACGGAGTACTGGCGCGGCGTGAACAACCGTGCCAGCAGTGAACGGAGGCCCCCCCTCGGCGGAAAGTCGGCATTGTCGATGTGGACCCACTCGGCGACGACGGGCATCGTATACTCGCCGGGCTCCCGGCCACCCACGGACAGCACGTGGACCGGGCCACGCGTCGCAAGAATGTTGATGTTTTGCCAGGAACGCATCGGCGCGCCGCTGCACGGTGGATAGGGTGCTCCTGCAACGATGAACAGACTTCTCATCCTACCAAGCCCCGCAGATCCCCACTGCCTGCCCAGGCCACACGCATGCCCGTCCTCCCTGGTCTGCAAGAGCATTCTCATCTGATTTTGAGCGCCGGGAGTTGGCCGATATCGCGTCGGAGGACCGCACGCTGCGCGTCCTGTTAAGCATACACCATCATCTGCTCAATCCGAATGCGGGGCAGAGGGCGCGACCTTAGCGCTCGGGGATGCTCTTCGCGGGCTTGGTTGCAAGGTCGATTACCTTTCCTTCGATCGCCTCTTTCAGAACCGGGCCGCGTCATGCCATCGCCTGCGGCCTTCGTTATCCCTGGAACGTCGCATCGCGTCTGGCTCGCACCGCCAAAAAGTTCGACATCGTCGATGCTTCATCAGGAGATGCGTGGGTGTGGGCGACGCTTGGACGCCAGGGCGCCGACAAAAGTCCGGTGCTGGTCACGAGATCGCACGGACTCGAACATCGTATCAACGTGTGTTCGCGCGGAAGGTTTCCGATCTATCATGCGGGTTTTCGCTTATGGGAAGTGCGCCGGTCCTTTCAGCTGGCCGACATGAGCATCTTCGTCAATGCCGAGGACGCCGTGTTTGCCCAACAGCATTTGGCCTCGACAAACGTCGCATCCGCGTCATCGATAACGGGATCGCGCGCTGGTTTCTCGACGTTCCGGACGTCGCGCGCCGGCCGCCGGTCCGATAAAACTCGCCTTCGTCGGAGCCTGGAGCGAGCGCAAGGGCAAGGATGCGCTGATCGCTTGCATCGATGCGCTGGCTCGCGACGGCTTCGATTTCGATGTACGGTTGCTCGGCACTGGCGCCGATGCGCAGACGATCCTGCCGCAGTTTTCGAGCGCTGCGCGTGCCAAAATCGACGTCCGCCCGTACTATGAAAACGCGGACCTGCCGTCGCTGCTGGCAGAGCGCGAGGTCGTCCTGTTTCTGAGCCGTTCCGAAGGCTTCGGCTTGACCCTCATCGAGGCGATGGCTTGCGGCCTGGCGCCCGTCGCCACCGCCGTCGGGATCGCTCCGGTCGCCGTGCGCGCCGGCGAAAACGGTCACTTCGTCGGCATCGACGCCGGCGACGACGTTGCCGAGGTGGTGAAAATGCTGTCGCGCGACCGCGACGCGCTGTTTGCCTTGCGCCGCGCGGCGCAGCGAACGGCGCGGGAGTACGATTGGCAGCGCGCCGGTCGCGCTACGCTTCAAGCCTACAGCGACGCGCTGAGTTTGAGTCTGGGTGGTTTGCGGTCATCCGCAGTCACCCAGGCTCGGCCGTGATGGGGATTACGAATCGACGGCGGCGGATCGTCGACCGGCACGCTGACTACCGTCGAGCGGTGCTCGTCGCGGGCGTCGCCAAAAACAGCACGGCGCTCGTTTGTGACGCCCTGATCGACGCCGGGCGATACCGGCATCTCTTCGAACCGTTCAGCGACTTGTCGGAGCCCTCGACCGGGCTCCAAAACCGCCTCGTATGGATTGAGTACCTGTCCCCGGCGAGCCGTCTTCCCGACGTCAGGCGGCACACGGCAGCCATTCTGACCGGCCGCGTGCGCAGCCCGCAGATCGACCGCTGGACGGCACGCCGGTACGTATGACCGGCGCTTGATCAGCGAATCCCGGCTCAACCTATGGCTGGGATGGCTGCGCCTCCGCTTCGCCGGCCTGCCGATCGTCCTGGTTCTGCGCCACCCGTGCGCGGTGGTCAGTTCGCGGCTGCTCCTCGAGAAGGAGACCCGGCTCCCAAGCCTGTTGGATAACGAGGAATTCGTCGAGCGCTACTTGCAGCCGTTCGCGCACACGATCGAGAGCGCGCGCTCGCAGCTGGAAAAGCATGCGCTCATGTGGGCGATCGAACACTACGTTCCGCTGCAAGAGTGTCCGGCGGACGAGCTGCACGTCGTCCAATACGAGCGCTTCCTCGTGGAACCCGAAGCCGTGCTGGAGCAGCTCACTTCTGCCCTAGGACTCGAGCGCCGACCCGAGACGGGCCTCTGGAGACGGCGCATACACGAGCATGCCCGCGTGGTCGACGGATGGCGCAAGCACCTCTCCGCCGACGACGCACGCCGGATCCTGGAGATCGTCGAAGCCTTCGGGCTGACGATGTATTCCCGGCGCGACGGCGAGGTGCAGCCCGGCGTCACCGCCGGCAGGGGCGAGGCTTGGCAGGTTGGCGCCCAGCCGTCGCCCGAGTCCGATAGCGGCGAACACGCTTTTGGGCGCGTCCTGCTCGGCGCGCTGCCGCGCCGATCTGCTGGGCGAACTCGATGCGAATCTGCGTTCCTTCGAGCGCGCCATCGGGGAGTTGAAGCGGACGCTGTTCGAAATCAGTGACGGTGATCGCTGGCAGATGTTCGATTGGGACTGGCTGTGGCCGCGAGCCGAGCCGCCGGCCGTCCGCGACGACGTCCGCCGAACCGTTACGCGCCGCCCCGGGCGCCGACCGCGACCTGCTGGCGTCGATCGATGCTGCGTATGCCGAGTTTTCTGCAGTGCCGCCCGATGTCGCTGCGTGGCTGGCGCAATGGAATGGCGACGCAAACACGTTTCTTCGCTACATGATCGAGCATCTGGATGCTCACGCGTCGGCGGTTGCAGCCCGCGTCGAAGCGATCCGCGACCGGCTGCAGGTGGCCGTTCCCGCGTGATCGGCTACCATCCCAGACCCGGCGCAAACCTGCACGATCTGGTGTTGGACATGCTGCCACCCGCGGCGGGCAGCGTTCTCGACGCAGCGTCCGGCGACGGCTACGTTTCGCAGCGAATGCAGATGCTGGGCTTCGACGTCACGTGCGCCGACATGCACTTCGATGAAGATTTCCCGATGCGCAACACGGTGACGCTCGATCTGAACGAGCGTCTTCCCTTTGCAGATGCATCGTTCGACGGCGTCGTCTCGATCGAGACGATCGAACACCTCGAGAATCCGTGGTTCTTCCTGCGCGAGATCTCGCGCGTGACGCGCACCGGCGGCTTTGTCTGCATCACGACGCCGAACGTCGGCAACCTGCAATCGCGTCTGTTGACGTTGCTCGAAGGGCGGCCCGTCTGGTTTCGGCGCAGCCACGTCGAGCCGCTCGGGCACATCAGTCCGATCTTCCCGCACCTGCTCGAAGAGATGACGCGGCGGGCCGGACTCGTGCGCGAACAGTGCGCTACAGCAGCGCCCGCATACCCAAGACGATGAAACGGATCCCGGTAACGACGGCCTTGACCGGCGAATGTATCGTTGCGCGATACCGTAAGTGCCCGTCGACGCGCCGATGATCCGATAACGCCGCATGCATCCCGTAAAGGCCGCGCTGTTGCAGCAACGCGGCGTCGACCGCGCGGTCAGCCTGCTCAAACATCCGCGCCTGCTCAGCAGCAATTTCGACTATCGCAACACGCTCTATCTGGGCGGAGCGGGCCGCAGCGGAACGACCTGGTGCGCCGAGGTGCTCAACTGCCGGCAAGCGCTACCGCGATATAACGGAGCCCTTCGATGCCGCTCACGTCGCGCTCGCCAAGCCGTACTTCTGGGGTCTCTACCTGCGGCCGGCCGACGACAATCCCGAGTATCTCGCGCCGGCCAAAGTGATCCTTTCGGGCCGGGTCGGCAACCGCCGGGCCGACATCGGCAACCTGCGCTGGTTTCGGCGCCGCCGCATCATCAAAGAAATTCGCGGCAACCTCTGGATGAAGTGGCTGCGCGAACACTTCACTGGGATGCCGATGATCTGGCTTCTGCGCCATCCGTGCGCGGTCGTCAATTCGCGGATCGATCTGGAGTGGCCGACCTTGGTGCCGCAATATCTCGCGCAGCCCGCTCTGATGGACGATCATCTGGAACCGCTGCGAGCGCACATCGAAGGCGCACGCTCACTATTCGAACGGCACATGTTTTGCTGGTGCATCCAGCATTACGTTCCGCTGCGGCAACTCGCGCGCGGTGACGTGCACGTGATGTTCTACGAGAACCTTTGCATCGATGCGGCCGGCGAACTCGAGCGCGTTGCCGCTTTCACCGGACGCCGCTTAGGTGCCAAAGCATTGGCGAGCGTGCGTGCGCCGTCGCGTTCGAACTTTCGCGGCACGGACATCGCCGGCAAAAGCGCCGAGCAGCTCGTGTCGGGGTGGAAACGGCGGCTGGGCGCCGAGCAAGTGCGCCAAGCCGTTGCGATCCTCGACCTCTTCGGACTGACGGCAATCTACGATGACGGCCCGCTACCGAAAGTGAGGGACCTCGATGCGCTGTTAGGCGGCGGGGTCAGGCGAACCGGAGCGGTCCGGACGTGCGCCGGCAGTGCCTCATCCAAGCGTTCGGCCAGACTAGCCCACGAATACGATCGGCGCACGACTTCGTATGCCGCATCGGCGAGTCGTTGGCGAGCCGCGGCATCCCCGAGCAACTCCAGGGCCGTATCCGCCAGCGCTTGCGCGCTTTCCGCGACCCGAATGTCGCGGCCGGCGACGGCATCGATCCCTTCGACCGCCTTGGCGGTGCAGACGACCGGAATCTTGGCGGCGAAACACTCGAGGATCTTGGCGCGCGTGCCGCCTCCGATCCGGATCGGCATGACCGAAACGTCGGCCACGGCCAGGAAGCGCCGCACGTCGTCGACTTTACCGGTGACGATGATGCGCGGGTCGCGTTGTGCGGCGTCGCGCAGCTCGGGTGCCGGCGCGCTGCCGACGAAGATGCAGCGCGCCTGCGGAAGTCGCGCGAAAACGAGCGGAATGACGTCGCGCAGCAATTCGTCCGCGGCTTGGCGATTCGGACCGTAGCTATAGATGCCGACGAAGATGATGGTCGCGCCGTTACGCTCGACGCCGCGCGGCAACGGCATCTTGCCGTCGCGCACGTCGGCATAGTAGTCCAGATCGATCGAGTTCGGCCAGATGACGGGCGCGGCCGCGCGCGTGCCTAAGCGCTTGAGTTCGACGGCGTCGTTGAGGCCGCAAACCCACGTGCGGCTGGCTCTTGCGCACGAGATCGCGTTCGCGGGCGCGCCAGCGCCACAGCAGAAAGCGTCGCAGCCAGCGGCTGCTTGACGTGCTGCACATCGTCGCCGAGCAGCGATTCGACGTTGTGCATGTCCAGGATGACGTTGTCGTGTCCCTTGAGGGCTGCGGGGTAGTCGTTTTTCCAGTGCGACAGGACGATGACGTCCGGTTGGACGCGCTCGATCATCGCGCGGACCTGCGCGTTGACGGCCGATGTGGCAAAGACGTCGGGCAGCGAATACTGCCGCGGTGCGAGCAAACGCATCACGATCGAGCGCGACCTGCGCTGTCCGGGAAAATCTGCGTTGTCGAGGTGAACCCACTCGGCAACGAGCGGCATCGTATAGTCGCCCGGCTCGCGACCGCCGATAGAGAGAACGTGAACGGGACCACGAGTCGCCAAAACATTGATGTTCTGCCAAAAACGTTGCGGCGCGCCGCCCCGTGGCGGATAGGGGCCTCCCGCAGCGATGAACAGCGTCCTCATGCCGTCTTCTCCCTATTGGTCGACGACGATGGGCGTCCTGTCCCGTCGAGACCTGCGCAGTGTGCCTACAGGCGAACATCGCGGGTCGACCTAATCCATCTGTCGTTTTGTTGTTCGAGCACGCGGCAGCCGTCGCGCGGGGTTTCTCGGCGCAGCGGTATCGACGCTATCGGCGGCACCGCGACGTCCGTTTCGTGATCTATGCGCGGCCTCGCACGGGAAGCACGTCGCTGGGTCGAGCGGTCAATGACTATCTCGGCATTCAGTGCGCCATGGAACCCTTTTCGGCCGATTGGGGCGGCAACGTCCGTGCTCGCGTCTCGGGATTGCCTTCCTTGAAGCGCGAGATTGCGCGGTTGTGGCGGCGCTATAATGGATTCAAGCACGTGTGGGAGCCGGGCGGCTTTCCCTTCGACGGACAGCCGGAATTCAACGACTACATCTTGACGCAGGCGGCGGACCGTGTCGTGGTGCTGAACCGGAGGAACGTGCTGCGGCGGATCGTGTCGTGGCACATCAGCGATCAGGTCAACGTGTTTCATCTCTGGCAAGACGGTGACCGCGCCAAATTGCTCAATCACGATTTCCGGCCGCTCGACAAGAACGCGATCCGGACGCAGCTCGCGCACGAGCGCGAGACGTTCGCTTCGGTCAGACAACGGCTCGATGAAGCTGGGTCAAGCTACAAGATCGTTTGGTACGAAGACATCTTTCGAACCGAGCCGTCGCGAGCGGCTCGAACACCCTCGCCGACGTGATCGGCTTCATCACCGGCCGCCCGTTCGCAAGAAGGCGCCTGCGGCCGGGAGCGTTCGAGTTGCTGGACCCCGGCAACCCCGAAACGAACTCGAATTCCACGGCGACGTACGAGCTCGTCCCGGGATCCATGAGGTCGAAAACGAGTTCGGATGCGTCGAGACGGGTTATCTGTTTCGCTGATGCCGCCGATCCGCACGCTGTTCGTGATGCCGAATTGTTACTTTCCGCCTACCGACGGCGCTGCCCAGCGCATGTGGCGCAACATCACCATCCTCTCGAAGCTCGGACCGGTCGCGGTGTTTTCGGCAGGGTGGAACGAATGGCCGGAGGCGACGCTGCCCGGCGTCGAGCGCTGGCATCACGTGCAGCGCAGACAGGGTTTGTCGCGTTGGCGCACGGCGTTCGAGCGGTTCGTACGGTTGGTGTTTCCGCCCCAATATCCGCACTTCGATCTGGTTCTCGAACGGCGCGCCAATAGAGAACTCCGGCAATTGATCGCCGAGTTCAAACCGACGGTCGCCGTGATCGATCACTGGCGTTACGCGATCGTACCGGCCCCGCTGCGTAGGCGCGCGTTCCCCTTGATCGTCGGTTCGCACAACGTCGAATGGCAGGTGCGTCGCGATCTGACTCGAGCCGTACGGGTCGCTGCCCGCGCGGCTGCGGACGAACGCGTGGTTATGGTACTTCCGCAATCTGGAAGAACGCGTGTATCGTGCCGCCGATCGCACCTGGGCGGTCAGCGAGCTCGACCGCCGCGCGATCGCTGCGCTGAGCGGTGTCGGCTCGAAGGCGCGCTCGCTGCCGATCATCACCGACGTCGCGTACTATGCAGCCGTTTGCGCGCAAAGGTTCGGCGCGCGCAGGACGCCAGACGCCGATAGCGGGCCGACGATCTTTTACGCCGGAGCGTATTGGTGGCAGCCGAATCTCGAAGCGGCGCACGAGCTTATCGCAGAGATCTTTCCGCGGTTGCGCGCGATGTGTCCGGCGGCACGGCTCGTGCTGATCGGCGCCTCGCCGACGGACGAGATGCAGGCGGCGGCGCGGGCCGACGACCACATCGTCGTCACCGGCCAGATCGACGATCTGCGACCGTATTTGGCGCAGGCGGACGTCGTTGCGGTGCCGCTGCTCAATGGAGGCGGCATCCGAAGCAAGATTCTCGAGGCCTTTGCGGCCGGCGTTCCCGTCGTCAGTACGACCAAAGGCGCCGAAGGAATCGATGTCGTCGACGGGCGCGATCTTTTGCTGCGCGACGGCGCCGCCGAATTTGCCGCCGGCATCAAGGAACTGTGGGACGAGCCCGAGCGCGCCCGCAGCGATGGCGCAACGCGCCCTCGAACTCGTCCGTCGCGACTATAGCATGGAAGCGATGGAAGCGCGCGTGCGCGCGGAACTCGACGAGCTGCTTGCAGAAAAGCGGGTTCGCGCGTGACCGGCGCCGAGCGCAGCGCGCCCATCCGCACGCTGTACGTGATGCTGAATTGCGATTTTCCGCCGAAGACCGGCACGCCGCAACGAATCTGGCGGATGCTCAGCACCTTTACGAAGTTCGGTCCGGTCGCTGTGTTTTCGATCGGTTTCAACGTGTATCCGGAGGCTACGCTGCCGGGGGTCGAGCGTTGGCGCCACATCGATACGCCGTGGAACCCGAAGATCTCCGCTCTACAGAAAACGTACGAGCGGTTTGTGCGGCTCTTTTCGCCGGCTCAGTATCGCACGCGCGAACTCGTCAGCCTCCATCTCGCCGACGAGCGTCGGCGGAACGATGAACTGCAGCGCTTGATCGACGAGTTCCAGCCGACCGTAGCGGTGCTCGACCATTGGCTGTACACACTGGCTCCCGCACCGCTGCGCACGGGGCGTTTTCCGCTGATCGTTTCTTCCCACGATATCGAGTGGGAACTGCTGCGCGATCTGATCGACTCGAAAGCGTCGCTGCCGGCACGCCTGCGCGCACATGCTCGCGTCCTCTATTTTCGCTGGATCGAGGCGCGGCTGTACCGCAGCGCAGACCGCGTCTGGACGGTCAGCGAGCGCGATCGTCGACGCGGTGCAGCGCTTCACGGGCTTGACGTGCCAAGTTCGGGCATTACCGATCGTGACGGAGATCGACTACTTCGAGCCGGTCAGGCAGCAGACGATGCACCGCAGGGAGCGCAGCCCGCAAAGCGGGCCCACGATCTTTTATGCCGGCGCATATTGGTGGCGCCCGAACTTCGACGCCGCTCACATGCTGATCGACGAAATCTATCCGCGCTTACGCGAGCGTTATCCCGGTACGCGGCTCATGCTCGTTGGCCGCAACCCGACACCGCAGATGGAGGCCGCCGCCCGCGCCGACGAGCAGATCGTCGTGACGGGTGAAGTCGACGATATCCGGCCGTACCTCGCGCAATCGCATGTGGCGGCCGTGCCTCTGCTGATCGGCGGCGGCATGCGCAGCAAGATCATCGAGGCGTTCGCGGCCGGTCTTCCGGTCGTCAGTACGACCAAAGGCGCCGAAGGCATCGAAGTCGTCGACGGACGGGAACTGCTCGTTCGCGACGGCGTTCCGGCGATCGTCGCCGGGATCGCAGAGCTTTGGGAAAATCCCGACGATGCCGCACGCGCTCGCGGAACGCGGTTTCGAGTTCGTCCGGCGCGATTACAGTATGGAAGCGATGGAACGGCGCATGCGTGCCGAGCTGCGACTCGTGACTCGGTGAGAAGCGGAGCCGGGCCAAAGCGTGACCAAAGAGCCCGCCATGCCGCCCATTCGCACGTTGTTCTTGATGATGGACGTGCGAGTATCCGCCGACGACGGGCACGCCGCAAGGCGTGTGGCGCAATCTTCTCGCGCTCGCGCAGCTCGGTCCGATCGCGGTGTTCTCGGTGCGCTACAACGAAAGCGGCGCGACGGCGTTACCCGGCGTCGAGCGGTGGCACCACGTCGAAAAACCGGAACGGCATGCCATCGATACTCGCTCGAAGATCGGCCGCATCGCGGAGCGCGCGCAGCGCGTCTTTTCGCCGCCCCAATATCCGTTCTTCTACCGCGCGCTCGAGAAGCGGAGCAAACCGCGAACTGCGCGCGTTCATCGATGAATTCAAGCCGACGCTCGCCGTCGTCGATCACTGGCTCAATGCAGTGATCCCGTCGCCATTGCTGCACCGGGACTTTCCCGTCGTCGTCGCATCGCACGATGTCGAATGGCAACTCGTGCGCGATCTGACGGCGGGGAAGGCGCCGCTTCTTGAAGCGCCTGCGCGGGGATGCCGAGATCTTCCACCTGCGCCGGATGGAATCGGCATTATATCGTAAGGCCGACCGAACGTGGGCCGTCAGTGAAGGCGATCGCCGCGCGATCCAACGCTTCACCGGCTTAACGTCGGAAGTGCGCGTGCTCCCGGCAGTCATCGAGCTGGACCGGTACGCGGCCGTGCGGTGAACAGAAACTGGCAGGGCTCCGAGTCGCGCTCCAAAGGCGGCCCGACGCTGCTCTATGCGGGCGGCTATTTTTGGAGCCCGAACGTCGACGCGGCGCACCTTTTGATTGCAGAGATCTATCCGAAACTGCGCGTGCGCTATCCGGGTACGCGCCTCGTGCTCGTCGGCCGTGAGCCGACGCCGGAGATGGAAGCGGCCGCTCGTTCCAATGAGAACATCGTCGTGACCGGTGAAGTCGCCGACGTCCGGCCGTATCTGCTCGAAGCGGACATCGTTCCCGTACCGCTGCTCGTGGGCGGCGGCATGCGCGTCAAGATCTTGGAAGCGTTTGCGGCCGGCATCCCCGTCGTCAGTACGACGAAGGGATGCGAAGGCATCAATGTCGTCGACGGACGCGAGCTGCTGATTCGCGACGGCGTCGACCGAATTCGTCGACGGCGTCAAGGAGCTCTGGGATGACCCGCAGCGGGCGAAGACACTTGCCGAAAACGGGTTTGCGTTCGTGCAGCGCGAGCACAGCATGGAACTGTTGTGTGCCAGCGTCCGCGCAGAGATCGAAGAACTGATGGCGGCGAAGTCATCGAAACGGTGAATCAACAAGCGCCGCCGCCAATCCGGACGCTGTTCGTGATGCTCGATTGCGATTTTCCGCCCAAGACCGGAACGCCGCAAGGCATCTGGCGCAATCTCGTCGCGCTTTCGCGGCTCGGCCCGATCGCGGTGTTCTCCGTCGGGTTCAACGAGTGCACCGATGCAGCGTTGCCTGGCGTGGAACGCTGGGTCCACATCGAGAAGCCGCAGTGCCAGCATCGCTCCGCTCGTCCGCAAAATGTTCGAGCGGGCTCGCCGCCTCGTCTTTCCAGCCGAATATCCGTACTTCAATCTCGGACTGGAAAGACAGACGCACGAGCGGCTGCGGCAGCTCATCGACGAGTTCCAGCCGACGGTCGCCGTCGTCGACCACTGGCTCAACGCGATCATCCCGTCACCGCTACGGCACCGTACTTTTCCGGTCGTCGTTGCTTCGCACGACGTCGAATGGCAGTTGACGAAAGATCTCACGTCCGGCAAGGCGCCGCTGCTGCGGCGGCTGCGGGGCGATGCCGAAGTGTGGTATTTCCGGCGAGTCGAGGCGCGGCTCTATCGTGAAGCGGACCGGACGTGGGCCGTCAGCGAGAAGGACCGGATCGCGATCCAACGTTTCGCCGGTCTCGATTCGCAGGTGCGCACGCTGCCGGCCGTGATCGAACTCGACCGCTATGAAGCAGTGCGGCGCCACACGCTCGCGCCGGAGCGGCCGCGCGCGAGCAGCGGTCCGACGCTGATGTACGCCGGCGGCTATGCCTGGAGTCCAAACGCGGACGCGGCCCACGCCCTGATTACCGACATCTTTCCGCGGGTGCGCGAACGGTATCCTGACGCGCGCCTGTTGTTGGTCGGGCAATGGCCGACCGCCGAGATGCAAGCGGCCGCCCGTGCCGACGCTCACATCGTCGTGACGGGAGAAGTCGCCGACGTGCGTCCGTACCTCATGGAGGCGGACATCGTGCCCGTGCCGCTGCTCGTCGGGGGCGGCATGCGCGTCAAGATCCTGGAGGCGTTCGCCGCCGGCGTTCCCGTCGTCAGCACGACGAAGGGCGCCGAAGGCATCCAGATCGCAGACGGCCGCGAATTGCTCGTGCGCGACGGCATCCCCGCTTTCGTGGACGGCATCGCAGAGCTGTGGGAGAATCCCGAACGCGCGCGGCAGCTGGCCGAGCACGCGTTCGATTTCATGCGGCGCGAACACAGCATGGAGCTGTTGGAAGCACGCGTCCGCGCGGAAGTACTGGAACTGATGTGAGTATCTCCGCACGGCTGGCACAGTACCGAACAGCACTTTCCCGGCGCATGAACTTAGGCGAGCACGCGCTCCACGAGGGACGCCGCAGCCTACGCCGGCCTAAGGGTCTCCATTTTATCGTCTATGCGTCCGCTCGAACGGGCAGCACGTCGCTGCGCCTCGCGCTCGACTGTTATCGCGGCATCTATTGCGCGAACGAGCCGTTCAACGAAGATGTCCCGGGGAATGTGCGCGGACGAATTTCAGATCTCGCTTCGCTCAAACGAGAGACGGAACGGCTCTGGCGCCACTATAACGGGATCAAGCACATCTGGCAGCCCGATCGCTCGCGCTTTAGCGATCCCGCAATGGAAGACTATCTGTTGACGGCGGCAGCCGAGCGCATCGTCTTCTTGAACCGGCGAAATCTACTGCAGCGCATCGTTTCGACGCAGATGAGCGAACAGAACCGCGTCTGGCAGATGTGGGGCGAACAGAGCCGAGGTAAGATCATGGCTCATCACTACGAGCCGCTCGACAAGGCTGCGTTACGGACGGAACTTCAAGCCGAACGTGAAGCGTCGATGCGCGTGAGGCAGCGGCTGCAACAAAGCGGCCGCCCCTACATGGATCTCTGGTACGAAGATCTGTTCGGCTCTCAATCACGCGAGCAGAAACTGCACGCGCTGGGCGGCGTCTTCGCGTTCGTCACCGGCCGGCCATTCCAACGTGCATTGCTGCGACCGAACGCGTCGAAGTTGCTCGACGCCGACACGAACAAAGTCAACTCGCCGCAAACGTATCGGCTCGTTCCCGCAATCGACGAGATCGAGGACGAGTTCGGCAGCGAGGAGACGGGCTTCTTATTTCGTTAAAGCTGCCAAGCAGCAAGCTAGTGATGAGGCGGCGGCAGTGCGAAGCCGCCGACGACGTCTTGCGGCGTTCCCGTACTCGTATCGACCCACGACGCGAACAGCGAATCACCGAAGAACACGGCGCCGTCATAGTCTCCTAGAGCCGTATTGCAGGTTCGGATTCGATTGCGCCTGCGTAAGCTGGAGATTCTTCTGGAACGACACGCCGCCGTTGGTCGAGTACGCGCCATACGCTTGGTAGAGAAAGTCGTTCTGAGGATCGTTGCGGCGATCTAAGAATGCGGCGCCGACGTACGCGCCGTCGGGACTGACGCTGATCCAGGGAAAGAACTGATCGTCGTTGCACGTCGGGGAGCAGTCCGTCGACGGCGTAACGGGCACGGGACCTAACCACGTCTTACCGTCGTCGTTCGAGCGCATGACGATGACGCGCATATAGCCTTGCGTCTGATTGACGAACAGGTACGAGTACGCGATAACGTAGAGCGTGCCGGGCCGCGTGGGGTCGGCGGCAATCGAAGGATCGTCCAGCATGTGAGTCGCGGTATGCGGCAAGCAGGAGAATCGCTGACCGCACGTGCCGGGCGCTAACTCGACGGTCTCGATGATCGTTGGGTTAGTCGTCCCATCCCCGCCGGTCCACGTCACTCCACCGTCGGTCGATTTTTCGAACAATGCTTGTGCGGGTTGACCCGCGCATCCCATCGAACCGCTCGACAGCATCTGCTCCGTGCATCGGCCCCAGATGACGTACACGGTTCCAGTCGGACCGATTGCAAGGGCACTGTCATTGTTATTGATGGGATACGCTGAGGCCGGCGAAAAGACCGGAACCGGCGCGCTCCAACTGCCTGGTGCTCCTCCTCGATACGAGTGCGAAACCGCAACTTCGGTTTGAGGCTGCGTGCTGTTGCTTTGTTGGCCGGTGGACACATACAACGCGTTGGCGTGGGGGCTCGTAGGCGTCAGGTCGATCTGAAGCCACGGCTTGTCGCACGTCCCGCCTGGAAAAAGCGTCGTCACTGCGGATGTTGGCGCGCTCCAGGAAGCACCTCCGTTCGTCGAAGATGCGATCGGGGTGCCGAGTCCGCAGCCTCCGCCGCCTCGATACGCCGTCCCGTTTAGATCGAACGCTACGACCGGGTCGTAACCCTCGTTTTGCGGTTCACAGGACGTTTGCCACGTTGCGCCGCCATCGGTCGAAGCATACGAAGCGACGATTTCGTTGTACTGCGCACACGACCGGTCGATCCCGGCGCTGAGCAGTTGTGACGAATTGTTTGGATTGACCGCGATTGGGACTTCATTGGCTGGTCCGGGATTGGACGCAAATGACGTTGGAAAGACGCAGGGAGCGTGTTTGCACGTCAGGCCGCCCTTGCGCCCAAGTGCGTGCGCACGCTGTTGCGGCAACACAACTGAGGGGCGCGTAACCGAGCGCTGGCTGGGCGAGATAGCCGTATTTGGCGTCATCGCGATAGTGCCGAGCGCGGCGAGCATGATGGCCGGGAACCGCAGGTCCATAGGAACGCTCCTTCACATGCATCCCTTTTTCCAGGGTGCGGAAGGCAAACCTCCGGCGGCGGCCGCGGTGGAGTAGGAGAAGGCGAGGCAAACAACCGAGGTGCCGGCATGGATCCCGCCGGTAGTCCCGACGTTCGTGATGTTCGTAAAGCTTCCGAGTCGCTCGACCAGACTCTGGCGCCGTCTGGGCACTGTGCAAACGGGTGGAGCTCTCGTTTTTATCGGGGGTTGTCCCCGTAGCGGGACGACGTGGTTTCAAAAGATGCTTGCGTGTCATCCACAAATTCGTACGGGTCAAGAAACGCACATCTTTCAGGCGTATCTCAGTCCCGTGCAACGCGCTTGGGAGCGATGCGCGCAGGGCTTTCCCGATCGGATGGGCTTGCAACTGGCCGGCTATTTCAGCAAGGCGGAGTTCGAGTCAGTCCTAGACGCATTTCTGGCCTCGTTGCTGAAGCCGCTTGTTGAGCCGCTTGCTCCAGGGGAATTGTTTCTCGAGAAGACGCCTTCGAATGCAGTCTACCTCGGCGAAATCACCAAACGACTGCCGGCGTCTCGCTTCATCCACATGCTGCGCGATCCGCGTGACGTCGTCGCTTCGTTGCTGGAGGCCTCTCGCGCCGGCAAAGCTCCGTGGGCGCCGACAAATGTCCGGGACGCTGTTAGGATGTGGCGACGGTATCTGCGACGAGTGAACGAAGTGAAGCCGTCGCTGCCGGACTGGCAGTTCCTCGAAGTGCGTTACGAAGAACTCCATGCCGACCCGCACAGAGTACTCGCGGACTGCGCGCGATTCTTAGGATTGCAATGGTCCGACGAGGACATTAGGAGCGCCATCGCGGCCAACGAAAGCTCCAAAGCACGAGCATCGAACGAAAGTTTCCCTGTCCAGGCAGATCGCGCGCAGCCCCAAGCGAACCGTGGAGCGACGTTTCGGCCGCCGTCGGGGTTCGTCCGTAACGCAAAAGTAGGAAGTTGGAACCGCGATCTCGGCGTTTTTGAAAAGGTGTGGATGTGGCTGCGCCTCAGAAAGGATATGTCCGCCAACGGCTACCGTTGGTAAGTCACGGCGATGCCGACGGGAAAGCCGCTCGGTAGATTGAACCTCGCGGTCAATGCGCCGGTCGGCATGCTGTATCGGCTTGCCGTGCTGGTGATCTCGTCGACTGCGTAGATGTTGGCGTCGCGAGGGTCCAAGGCGATGGTCACCGGATCGCGCGACCCGCGTAAGGGAAGCGCCGACAGCGGGTTGCCGAGAGAACCGTTCCTCGGCGCAGCGTAGGTGTACACGATGCGCTGGACTCGATCTTCGATTGCGAGCTGGCCTTTGGATGTCACTGCAACGCTGCCGGCAAACACGATGCGATTTGCGGTTCGCAACGGCATTATCGTGCGACCTGCGATGCCGCCGGTCACCACGCCGATAACAGCGCGATCGCTGGGGTCCTCACCGCCGACGTACAGATTTCCTCGATCATCGAACGCGGCGGTCTCCAGGCCAGCGAAGTCGACGCACCCGATCGTTTTCGTCGGCGTCGTTGCGCCGCTTCTGTAAAAACTGACGCTGCTCGCACCGAACGCAAAGTTCGTCACGGCGACATTGCCGTGACGGTCCACCGCAATGCCCTCCGGTGATTGTCCTGGGTCGCGCAGTACGATCGGCGTGCTATCGAGCCTCGTGTCGTAGATCAGGACGCGGCTAGCGCCGTTGTCCGCTACGTAGAGGCGTCCCGACGAGTCAACCGCGACGCCCTCGGGTTGCACGAAACTCGTGGCGCGCGCGTCTAGTTTACCGGACGCGCCGTAGAGGTAAGCCGCCCCATTCGCAGCGTCAGAGATAAAAAGGCGCGGTTCTCCGGCAACACCCACGCCCTTGTATTGCGGCAAGCTCAGCCGGGGGGGGGCGCTTGCGTGACGAAACAGCCGCGACCGTGCGAATCCATCGGGTTTGACTGGTGTGCCGCGCGGAAAATTTGCCCAACCTGAGGGCCGTCGCCAACGCTTCGTAAAGCGGAGAGATCGTACAGAATGAGTGGGATCTTCCCCGTAGCTCCGCGGGCATAGGGTTCGATGACCGACGCGAGAGCTGCGTTCGGGCTAGCGCTGCCCGACACGATCGTGGCGTACGCGATCCGCCGTTGTTCACGCGCGGCGTGCATCTCTCCAACACCCAAGGCGGCGTTCCGCAGATAAAGCGCAGCGCCGATGCCGAGAATGAGCAGGGCGCCGACGCGAACGGGCGCGGATTTCCATGAGACGCCGCCCCGCTCCAGAGCAGCAGCGCAAAGCGGCAGCGTGGCAATCCAAAAGACGATCGCTTCGGTTTCGTAACGGCTCATGATAAGCAAACGCTTGGGGCCAAATTGGGCTCGCCCGAACGCAATCATGGCACCTGTCGCTAAAGCAAAGAGGGCTAGTCCGAACCAGGGGATGGATCGCCCGAACGCGTTACCGTCGTCGTGCGGTGCACGAACCACTATACACGTCGAACCGATGAATGCCGCCAGTACGATGATCCCGAGAATGGTCGACGCCATTATGCCGAGAGAACGGCCGAGCGGTGTCCCGAGGTACGCCAGCACGTAGAGGATTAGATGCATGACGTGCTTGGGACTTTCGTGTCCGGTACTACTGAGCGTACGAAGTCCCAAAAAATACACGCCTGCAGTGGCGACGCAAAAGGCGCCCCATGCGATGGTAAGTGAGCGCGCAACATCCCGCCGCATCGCCAGGATGAGGAGCCCCGCCGGCAGCGCGCTCAAACCGAATGCCGACGAGTATGAAGCGACGATCGCGCAGACGGCGGCCGCCAGCAATTCCTTTGCACCCACCCGGGTACGGGCCAGGAACCACACCATCCCCAGCGTCATCGTATTGATGAAAACCAGGCGATCTGAAAACCCCACACCCAATTCTGTGATTGCGACGGCGAAAGCAGTAAGAGCGACTCAATGAACCACAACGGCCAGGCGAGCTGGGGAGCGAACGTCCTGCGCAGCAGTTGCAGTACGATCAGTTGCCCGACGATGACCAGCACGACGCTCGCCAAACATTCATTGACCTGGCTCCAACCGCTCAGACGGTCGAGCGCCAAAACGATTAGTTCCGGAAAGAACATGCGATGTTGGAGGTGCGGTCGCCATAGGTCGGCCAGCGTGAGGGTCCCATTGTGCAGCCCGACGATAATGGCGGTCCACGACCAGTCGTCACCGAACGGGACGTCAACGGCCATCCGTATAACCAGAAAAATCATCAAGATTGCGACGGCGGCGGATGCGATCCCGCATACGAACATCACAGCACGCTGCCGAACGGCGACCTGTCGAGCATCGATCATGAGACGATGCGCGCAAGGGCGCACGGGACCACTAAACCGTCAGAGGCCACGCGACACCGTACGTCGCCGGCGACCGAGTCCCCCGGTTCCACGAGTCGGCTGAACCGAATCGTGCGAAAATCGGCCGCTCGCCCACGGCATCGCTGAAGAGCAGGGAACGCATGCGCATCTTGTTTGCATCGTACAATCATCTTCCGAAGATCGGCGGCATCACGATTACCACGGATCAGTTAGCGCGGAGACTGGTCAAACGCAATCACGCTGTGGCCGTGCTGACGCGGCTGGAGCACCGTTCCGCTGCGGGCCGCTATCAGCGCCTTCGGCAAAAAGTCACCGGACGTCCGAGCGTTGCCGTCGACAAAAGCCGCGAGTACACCGTGTTTAGGGCGATAGATCCGGCGCGAAGTTTTCCGTGCGTGCAGCAACGGTTTCGGCCGGACGTCATCGTTGTGAACGTCGGTGGGTCGATGGAAGATTTCGCCGTTTCGATCTTTCGTGCCGCGGGTAGCGTTCCGACCGCGCTCTACATTCACGATGCCGCTTGCATACCGCTTTTACGGCGCGATGACGTACAGCCGAAGGTTGCTTTGGGAGCCGGTGACCATCTGACCGACGCAATCGCACGCGAATTTGCGTTGCCTGCAACGACGATCACACCGCTGATCGAAGGCTCCGACTATGGTTCACAGAGCACCCGGCGTGTCGTTCTGTTCATCAACCCTACGCCGATAAAAGGCGTCGACACAGCCTGGGCGCTGGCGAAATCGCGCCCGGACATCCCGTTTGTCTTTCTCGAATCGTGGCCGTTACGCCGCGAAAAGATCCGGGACCTGAGGCGTCGCGCCCGTTCTCTCGGCAACGTTGCGATTCGACGAGCGCAGCACGACCAGCGATGCATCTACGCCGATGCGCGCGTCCTTCTCGCGCCGTACGGGGCAACCGAAGGCTTTGGCCGCGTCGTTGTTGAGGCGCAAGCGCTCGGAATCCCGACACTGACCAGCGACGTGCCCACGTTTCGTTCCATCGTCGGGCCGGGCGGAATACTCGTCGATCCAAACGCACCGACTACAGCGTGGGCCGCTGCTCTTGCGGCGCTCTGGGATGATGAAGCCGCATACGAGCGGTTTGCTGCGGCGGCGCGACACCATGCCGGCCGCCAAGAGCTTAAGCCCGACTACATCGTCTCGCGTTTCGAGGCCGCAGTCTCGATCGGGCTCAGCGAATCCGACTGATGCCGTGTTACTCGATCCAGGTGTCGTCGTGCGCTACCCACGTGCGCTGGCCCGAGGTGATCGAATTGGAAGTCGACGATGCGGCCGCCGGCGCGCTCGAGTTCTTCCCGCACGGCTTCGCGGCGCACGAAGGGCGTAAAGACGAGCAAGAAGCCGCCGCCGCCGGCGCCGAGGATCTTGCCGCCCAGCGCGCCGGCACGCTTGGCGCACGCGTAGAGTTCGTCGATCGCAGCGTTCGAGATGCCGGACGCTAAGCGGCGCTTGAGCGTCCACGCGTCGTCGAGAAGCGCACCGAATTCGCGGATGCGCCCGCGCAACAGGCTCTTGCGCATCTCGTACGTGATCGTTTTCAGCTCGGCCAGCGAGTCGAGAACCGCTCCTTCGCTGTCGGAAACGTGACGCGTCTGCTCTTGTAAGATCGTCGATGAGAAGCGCGTTCCGCCCGTATAGCACAACAGCAGATGGTAGTGGAGTTCGTCGAGCGTGTCGGACTTGAGCCGCAGCGGATGCACGAGGACGCCGTCGGCTGCGAATTCGATGAAATTGAATCCGCCGTGCGAGGCAGCGTACTGATCCTGCATGCCGCCGACGATCCCGAGGTCCTCGCGTTCGATCAGCAGCGCGACGTGCGCCAGATCGTCGGCCGACAGTTCCATGCCGGTATAGCGCGCCAGCACCGCGGCGAACGCGACGAGCATCGCCGACGACGAGCCGAGGCCGCTGCCGGGCGGTGCATCGCAGTGCATGAAACAGTCGATCGCCGACGAGCGAAAGCGCCGGATGACGGCTTCGGCCAAGCGGTTCTCCGTCGTCAATTCGCCCGGACCGGTGGCCGAAAATTCGACGACCCGGCGCAGGTCGGTCGACTGCACGCGCGTCGCCGTGCCGCCCGGCCGCGGACGCGCGGAAACGTAGGCGTACTTGTCGATCGTGCACGACAGAACGCAGCCACCGAAGCGTTCGGGATAGGGCGGAACGTCGGTTCCGCCGCCGCAGAAACTGATGCGTAGCGGAGCGCGGCAACGGATCACGTCGCGCGTCGGCGTCTCTAAGCCGATCGCCGAACGACTGGTGGAGGTCATGACCATAGCCTACTCCTTTCGCGCTCGTTCAAGAGCAATGACTTCATCGATCGCCCGGTCGAAGTCTTGGGGCGCGTCGATCTGCCACGTCGCGCACCCTACCGCTCTGCCGGCCTCGACATCGCTCGGAGCGTCGCCGATGAGGTACGAACGGTCCAGAGCGACACCTAGATCCTCGCGGCACGCCTCGAGCATTCCCGGCAACGGTTTGCGGCAGCGCGCAACCGTCGCCCGGCGCGTGCGGACAGCAGTACCACGCCGCCAGCGTGACGCCGCGGGCTTCCAACTCGCGCCGCATACGGTCGTTGACGTCGAGCACCGCTTGTACGCCGACGAGACCGCGGCCGACGCAGGCTTGATTGGTCACGACGACGAGCGGAAGAGCGGCGGCATCGCCGACGCGCTGCAGAGACGCAATCACGCCCGGCCGCCACACGAAGTCGTCCCAGGCGGTCACGTAGCCGCCGACGCGCCGCTCGTTGATGACGCCGTCGCGGTCGACGAACAAGCAGCGATCGAGCGGCGCCGCAGCGCCGATCCAGCGGAGCGGAGTCAGCTCAGAACGAGGCTCCGCGGCCGGCACGGTTGAGGCGCACGGGGGCATAACATGGCACTGAACGGCTAAGCGGAGCCGAACAGCAGCTCCTGTTCGACCAGATCGCAGATGATGTGGCCGAGCGTGATGTGAACCTCTTGGACGATCGCGCTGTAACCGTCGGGGCCCACCAGCGCCATATCGGCGATCTCCGCGACCCGGCCGCCGCCGTTTCCGCTGAAGGCGACCGTCTTGGCGCCGAGCTTCTTGGCGGTTTCGAGCCCATTGACGACGTTGGGCGATTTGCCGCTCGTCGTGATGCCGACGACGACGTCGCCGGGCCGCGCCAGCGCCTCGACCATGCGTGAGAAGACGAGATCGTACCCGAAATCATTGCCGATCGCCGTCACCGCGGAGGTGTTGGTCGTCAGGGCTTCAGAGGCGAGTCCCGGCCGCTCGCGCAGAAACCGGCCGCTGAATTCCGCCGCCAGGTGCTGAGCGTCGGCTGCGCTGCCGCCGTTGCCGAACCACAGCACTTTGTGCCCGTCGCGGAACGCCGTCACCATGGCGGCCACGATCTGCGCGACTTGTGCCGCGTAGCGAGGTTCGTCGAGAAGTCCGCGGCGGTCGGCGAGCAGTTCGGCGAATCCGCGCTTGCCGGTATAATCGACCGCGCGTGGGCGGTCGGTTGGTGTTATCGTCTGCATGAGCGATGGCTTCGTATCCGCATAGCAGCCTCATGCTACTCTAGTCCGATAAACTGCGTATACGGACGGAAGTCCCATGCCGCACCGCCAAGCCGCCTCCGTAGAGCGCGCCGGATGAACCGTCGTGGCCCGTGACCGAACGCTGCGATGCCGTCCAAAAGGGCGTTCCTGTCGGCGTCGGGCCGTTCAACTTCCTGGCGGCCGCCGCAGCGACGAGAGCGCCGATAGTGGACGCTGGCGCTTGAACCGATGATGTAAAATGACGTGCCGTGCGTTCTGGCGGTTAGCCCTATGGAAAGACGATAACCATCTCGATGGACCTGCTCGAAGAGCTCGAGGCGCGCTCGATCGCGATCCTCCGCGAAGCCTATTTCCGCGTGTCGCCGTTGTGCATGCTGTGGTCGATGGGAAAGGACAGCACGGCACTGTTGTGGCTGGCGCGCAAAGCGTTCATCGGCTCAGTGCCCTTTCCCGTCGTGTTGCTCGATACCGGTATGGAGCTGCCCGAAGTGTACGAGTTCCGCGACCGGATCGCCAGCGAGTGGAACCTCGATCTGCACAACGAGCAGTGCCCGCCTGAATCGGAGATCGATCCGACGTTGCCGCCGGCAACGCGCGCGGCCGCACGCAAGACGGCCGGCCTACGCGCGCTCGTCGAACGCTCGCACTACCGTGGCGTGATCGCCGGCATCCGGCGCGACGAACAAGCGACGCGCGCCAAGGAACGGGTCTTCAGCCCGCGCGCCGCCGACGGCTCGTGGGATGTCGTACGTCAGCCGCCCGAACTGTGGGACGTCTACCATACCGAAATTCCCGACGGCGCGCACCTGCGCATCCATCCGCTGCTGCACTGGACGGAGGTCGACATCTGGCGCTACACGCAGCGCGAGAACATTCCGATCGTGCCGCTGTACTTGGCGCACAACGGCCGGCGTTACCGTTCGCTCGGTGAGAAGAACATCACCGTGCCGATCGACTCGAACGCAGCTTCGATCGACGAGATCATCGCGGAACTCGTCACGACCAAAGCGCCCGAACGAGCCGGCCGCATCATGGACCACGAAAGTGAAGACGCTTTCGAACGGCTGCGGACCGGAGGATACATGTGATGACGAAGCCGCAACTGCGCGTCGTGACGGTCGGCCACGTCGATCATGGAAAGTCGACGTTGATCGGACGGCTGCTCCACGATACCGGCAATCTGCTCGAAGGAAAAGTTGACGAGCTGCGCGTCGTCAGCGAGCGGCGCGGCGCTCCGTTCGAATGGTCGTTCGTGCTCGATGCTTTGCAGAGCGAACGCGATCAAGCGATCACGATCGATACGACGCGCATCTGGATGCATCTCGGCGAACGCGAGATCGTGCTGATCGATGCACCCGGTCACGAAGAGTTCTTACGGAACATGGTGACGGGCGCATCCGATGCCGATGCCGCGCTGCTCGTCGTCGATGCGGCCGCAGGGTGTCAGCGAGCAGACTCGGCGCCACGCGCTCTTACTCGAGTTGATCGGCATCCGGCAGGTCATCGTCGCGATCAACAAGATGGACCTCGTCGGCTACGAGCGAGACGCCTACGAAGCCGTGCGCGCCGAGCTGGACGTGCTGCTCGGGACGAATCGGCATCGTGCCGTCGGCGACCGTTCCGATCGTTGCGCGCGACGGCGACAACATCGCCGTGCCATCGCAGCAGATGCGCTGGTACGATGGTCCGACGATCGTCGAAGCGATGGCGGCGCTCGAACCGATTCGACGCCATGACGGCGCAGAGCTGCGCATGGCGGTGCAGGGCGTCGTGCGGCGCGGTGCCGAGCGCATCATCGTCGGACGCATCGAAGCGGGCGCGCTCGCCGTCGGCGATGAGGTCGTGCTGTCGCCAGGACTGCGGCGAGCGCACATCAAGTCGCTCGAAGCGTGGCCGAACGCCGCTCCATCTCGAGGCGCACGCCGGCGAGTCGATCGGCCTTCACGCTCGACCTGCCGCTGTTCGTCGAACGGGGCGACATCGTCAGCAACGCGTCGGCGATCCCGGCGTCGGCGACCTTGTTCCGCGCGCGCTTATTGTGGCTGGGCCGGCGTCGTTTGGAGGTCGGCGACCGTTTGCGGATGCGCATCGGCACTCGGTTGGCGCACGTGGTCGTCGAAACGTTCGAGCGCACGATCGACGTTGCGACCTTGCAGCACGGCGACGCACGCGCCGCAGAGAAGAACGACGTGGCCGAAGTCGTGCTGCGCAGCCGAGAAGCGCTCGCGCTCGACACGATCGAGCGCCATCCCGGCCTGGGCCGCTTCATCTTGATCGACGGGCTCGACGTCGTTGCGGGCGGCACGATCTTGGCGAGTTTCCCCGACGAGAGCGCGGGTCACATCGTACCGGTCGGGCACTTGCTCAATCGGCAAGCTCGCGCTGCGCGGAACGGGCATCGCGGCGCAGTCATCTGGATGACCGGCTTGCCGGCCTCAGGCAAATCGACGATAGCCATGCAGCTGGAACGCCGTCTGCACGAGCGCGGCGTGCAAAGCTACGTGCTCGACGGTGACAATCTGCGCACCGGACTCTGCCGCGATCTCGGTTTCTCCGATCGCGACCGCAGCGAAAACATCCGTCGCGTCGGCGAAGTCGCGACCTTGTTCGCCGACGCCGGCATCGTGGCGATTGCAGCGTTCATCTCGCCGAGCCGCGCCGATCGCGAAGTGGCGCGCCGGTCGGCGGGCGATCTCTTCCACGAAGTGTTCGTGAAAGCCGACGTGTCGGTGTGCGAAGCACGCGATCCCAAAGGTCATTATGCGCAGGCGCGCGCCGGCGACATTCCTGGCTTCACGGGCGTGACCGGTAAATACGAAGAACCACTCTCGCCCGAGTTGATCATCGATACGCAGCGGCATTCGCTCGACGCGTGCGTCTTCGCGCTGATGGAGTACGTCACGCAATGCATCGCTCCCGAACGAACGCTGGTTCCGGCGTTTGCCGGTGGCTGATACAGCGGCGTCGCTGCCTTTGAGCGTCGGCGTCGTCGTGCCGACGTTTCGCCGGCCGGCGGACCTGCGGCGCTGCTTAGCGGCCCTCGTTCGGCAACGGCGCCCCGCCGATGAAGTGATCGTCGTCGTGCGCGATATCGACGACGAAGCCAAAGCGGTCATAGCCGAGTTCGACGCCGCCGCTCTGCGGCTGCGGACGGTCGTGGTGACCGTTCCCGGACAGATTCAGGCGCTCAATGCCGGTTTGCGCACGATCGCAGCCGACATCATGGCGATCACGGACGACGATGCGGCGCCGCATGAGGATTGGCTCGAACGGATCGTCGCCCATTTCGCCGCGCGCAGCGATCTGGGCGCGCGTCGGCGGACGCGATCACGTTCATCTCGGCGGCCGGCCCGTGCACGGGCGCAAGCGCGTCGTCGGCAGAATTCCGCGCATCGGAAGCCACGTCGGCAACCACCATCTCGGCTTCGGCGACCCACGCGAAGTCGACATGGTAAAGGGCGTGAACGGCTCGTATCGCGTGGCGGCGATCCGCGATATCGGGTTCGATGAACGCTTGCGGGGAACCGGCGCACAAGTGCACTGGGAGATCAGTCTGGGCATCGCTTTGCGGCGGCGCGGCTGGAAACTGCTCTACGATCCGCAAGTTGCCGTCGACCATTTTCTCGCGCCGCGGTTCGACGAAGATCAACGCAACGCGTTCAACCCGCTGGCCGTACGGAACATGGCCTACAACGAAGCGCTGGTTCGCCTCGAATATCTCCGCCCATTCGAACGCATGCTGTTCCTGCTGTGGGCGACGGCCGTCGGCAATCGAGAACTTCCCGGCCTCGTTCAGCTACTGCGCTTTTTGCCGGCGCAGCGTGAAGTCGCCGTACGGCGTTTCTCGCGCGACCGCAGAGGGCCGGCGCGATGCGTGGCGCGCCGTGCGGACTGGACGCCCGGTTAACGCCCGGCTGAGCGGCCGCCGAGCGTAACGAGCATGTCGCCGAGTTGCTGGCGCGCCGCGGACCAGCTTGCGGTTCCCAATGCGCGCTCGGCGGCGTTATCGCCCAAGCGCTTGCGTTCGCTGGGATCGTCGATGAGCGCGGCGATCGCTTGTGCGATCGTTCACCGCGTTGTCGTCGTCGACGAGGACTCCCGTTTGGCCGTCGATGACCGCATCGGGGACGCCGCCGCGCCGCAAGGCCACGGACGGCTTCGCGAAAGCTCGCTGCCTCGAGAAAAACGATCCCGTAGCCTTCAGCCAGCAAGCCGCGCTGCGACATCTCTTCCCGGCTGAGCAAACAGAACAGATCGCAGGCTGCGTATGCCTCCGCCAGCGATGCGTCGTCGCACGCACCGATGAACGATATGCAGTCCGCGATTCCCGCCTGCGTTGCGCGGTCCCGATAGAAGTCGAGATCCGGTCCGCCGCCGACGACGATCCAACGCAAATCGCCGTGCGTGGCGCGCAACTGCGCGGCGACTTCGATGGCGCGGTCTAAGCCCTTTGTAGCGGTTCAACGGGTCGAGGCGGCTGACCGATAAGCACCAGGAACGTGTCGCGCCGCGACTCCCCACCGTTGCCGAAAAGCATCGCCATCCGGCGCAGGGTATAGGCGCCGCAGGTCGTCGCCGCCCCAGTTGATCTTAACGGTGGCTTCGGGCTTTGCGCCGCGTTGCATGACCAGCTGACGCGTGAACTCGCTTGGAACGACGACCCGGTCGGCGCGCCGCAGAAACAGTCGGATGACCGGCTGCAGCTTGGGGTGCGTCACTTCGAGGGCATGCGCCCACACGACCATCGGGCGGCGCCACAGCGGCAGGTACGGCAGCACCGACGGTGCCGTCAAGATGTTAAATAAGTGAAGCGTTTGCGCTTTGGGAAGGCAATAGGAAAGTTGCAAAACCAGGCTGCCGACGAAGCGCAATCGATTGCGCATTCCGCGTCCGGTGCGGATGCGATGGACTTTTCCCGGAAAGTGAGCATCATACAGTCCGTCTTGGCGGCTCGTTCGCGGCGCGATGACCGCGACGCGACCGAAGCCGCCGTGTCCCCACAGCTCTCGGGCGCAACGCTGGATTCCGCCGACGGCCGGCGGAAAATTCGTCGTCACGATCAAGTTGGAGATCGCGCGGCCGGCGGCGCGCTTGTCGCTGATCTCGCAGTGTGCGGCCCGATGTTCGCCGGCAGGACGTTCGCCGTCGATGTGCGCTCGCGCCCACAGTTCGACGATCAATAAGGTCCATGCCAGCGGACAGGCCTCACCGCGTAACGCAGCGGCTCCGACTCGGCGCAAGCCCTCCGGCCGGAACCAGCCCCGCGCGGCCAGCCGGTATCCGAAGAAGACGTCGTCGACCAGCGGCCGTAAGGGGCCGGAGAGCCAGTTCGCCAGCGGAACCGCAAAAGGCCGTTTGGGCCCCCAACGTTTGCGGACACCATAGTACGGTGCTAATGCTTCGCGCAATGCGACCTTGCCGTACGGAAAGCGGCGCAGCGTGCGATCCGGAAGATTGAAGCCTAAGCGCGCGATCTCTTTGGCCAGGAACGGAGCGCGCGCTTCGATCGAGGCGGCCATCGTCATCCGGTCGACCCGTGCCAGTACGTCTTCAGGCATCCAACGTGCGATGTCGTCGGCCCGTGCGGCTCGCGCATTGCTCGCATCGCCGGCGTCGGCATGCCACGCGGCGTCGCCGGCCGGCGTCTCGAAGAGCCCGTACGGATCGACCGGGACGCCCTTCCACGCGCGCTCGCGCTGCGCAGCGTTCGAACTGGCGGTGCGAATGCGTGCGCTTGGGCGGGTCGGCAAGAGCGCGAGGGAGCGCGCGAAGAGTGAACCGCGCGCCGCATCGTCGGCGAGATCGTGCAAGAGATACCGCGGGTAGCCGAAGAGGAGTTCGTCCGAACCTTCGCCGGTGAGCAACACGATCGAACTTTCGCGCGCCATCAGCGAGAGGAAGTACGTCGGCAGCGCCGCCGGGTCGCCGATCGGTTCGCCCAGCGCCGAGGCAACGAACGGCAACGCCAGCAGGTCGGCGTCACCCAAGCGAATTTCATGATGACGTGCGCCTAATTGCGCGGCCACTTTCTCCGCGGGCTCGAGTTCGGACTCGTTGGTTCCGGGATAGCCGACCGTATAGGTGTTGAGGCGTTCGCCGGCCGGCAGAGCGCGCGCGGCAATCGCCGACACGGCAGCCGAGTCGAGGCCGCCCGACAGGAACACGCCGACCGGAACATCGGCGATCAGCCGGCTCGCCACGCTGTCACGCAGCGCGTCCCCGAGCAGCGAAGCCGCGGCGCGCACCGTGCGCGCCGAGTCGATCGCTGGCGTTGGAGGACAGTTCCCGCAGCCTGCCCGTCTGCACCGAAGCGCCGAACGCGTAGCGCTCCCACGTTCCCGGTAACAGCTTACGAACGCCGCGAAAGACGGAGCGATCTGCGGGCGGGTACTTCCACTCGATGACATGGCGCAACGCAGTCACATCGACGTCCGGCGTTTTGCCCAGCAAGCGTGGTCATCACCGCGATCTCCGAACCGAAGAAGATATTCCCGTCGGACGCTTCTGAGACGAACATCGGCTTCTCGCCGAAGCGATCGCGCGCGAGCAGCAACGAGCCCTCCGCACGGCCGTCCCAAAACGCGAACGCGTACATGCCGTCGACGGCATCCAAAAATGCCGGCCCGTCGAGCATTAAGCCGTGAAGGAGAACCTCCGTATCGGTGCGCGAGCGAAACTGGACGCCGCGCGCCTCGAGTTCGCCGCGCAGGCGCGGAGCATTATAGATTTCACCGTTGTACACGAGCGCGCAGGTACCGTCCGGGTCACGCATCGGCATATGACCTGCCGGTGAAAGATCGACGATCGCTAGGCGCGTCGCTCCTAAGCCGATGCATCCGCGCGCGGTTTGGATGACTGCGGTGCCCGCGTCATCCGGTCCGCGATGGCGTTCGACAGCGACCGCGGCTTCGAGCCGGCTCGCTAAATCGTCACAGTTTGCGCTGAAGTATCCGGCGATGCCGCACACGATTATGCCGGCCCATCGAGTTTCGTCGCCGCGTGATGCTGCATCGCGCGACCGATGCTACGGTTCACGCGCATTGTCCTCGTAATTCGAGCGCAGCGTTCGGCCGCGTTCCGCCGCCACTGCGCGAAAAACGTCAGCTAGCCGTGCGATATGCGTTTTCGCGTCGAACAGTGCACGCGCGCGCGCACGACCGCGTTCCCCGAGCGCCGAGCGAAGCTGCGCATCGTCGAGCAGCCGTGCGAATGCATCGCGCCAGCGCCTGGCGGTCGTTTGGCTCGATCAGAAAGCCGACATCGTCCGAAACGATTTCCGGACCGGCGCCGATGCGCGTACCGATGACCGGCAAGCCTGCGGCCATCGCTTCGATATACGCGATGCCGAACGCATCCCGCCGCGTCGGCAAAACGAAGATGTCAGCGCTCGCATACAACTCGTACCACGCCGCAGACAGCGGCGCCACGTCGCGATGGACGACGACGCGTCCACCCGAGACGGCGGCGGGATCGCTCGTCATCAGGTGCAGTTCGACGTCTTCGTCAGCGAAGTGTTGCCGGAAGACGTCGACGAGCAGCGCGCCGCCTTTGCGCTCGAAGTCGCCGCCAACGAAAAGAAGACGCTTTTTCCCGTGTCCCCGGACACCGCGGCTTGGCAAGCGGTCGAAGCCGTCGAGTTCGATGCCGATCGGAATGACGTGCACTCGCTGCGGCGCTACGCCGTAGTCGTCGATAAACGATGCGGCTGCCCACTGCGAGAAGACGACGATTGCGTGTGCCGCTCGCGCGGCTCGGCGTTCGAGTGCGATGCTGGGCCGGTGCGTCCAGCGCGTCCAGGCCGGATACTCGAGCGCGATCTGCGCGTTGGTCTGGTCGGTAGTGATCACCGCTGGAATGCGGCGCATGTACGCCTGCGATAGCAGCGCGGTGTTCTGCGTGTGAAAGTGCAGCACGTCAGGCGTGCGGCGCGTCAACGCACGTTCGACGAGCCGCCTGGCCAAGAGTGAAACGCCGAGTTCGGAGCGGAAGCGCTGCAAATCGAGATTGCGCTCGTGCAGCGCGGGTAGCGGAAATTTCTGCCAGAGCGCCCGGTTGAGCGCTCGCGCGGGCAACTCGATGTCGTCGGTAGTCCAATGCGGATCGAACGCGATATCCGCGACCCGGCCAAATCCGCGACGCAGCAGCGTCCCGTACATTGCGTTGCCGAGGATCGGTGCCGTAACTGAAAATACGTCGAGGTTCGCAGGCAACGCCGACTCCTCAGTTTTGGACCACGCGCAATCCGTTTAGCCGTCATCGACGGTTGTGCCTCCGCTTACGAATTACGCAACGCCGAGGCACACGGGTCCGTTACCACGAACCGTGCCGTTCGTTTTCCATGTCAAAGCGAATCAGCGTCGATCGGCTACGCCGCTTAGTGGTTTGGGTCGTCGGCGCGCGGTCGTCGGCGGCCGCCGTCGTTCATACGTTAACGGCAAACTTCGGCGTGCTCGCCATCAACTTGATCACCGGCATGATCATCGCACGCGTGCTCGAGCCTCGCGGGCGTGGGGAGCAAGCCGCGATGACGCTCTGGCCCGGCGTGATCTGCGGCCTCTTAACGTTCGGCCTACCGACCGCGCTACGCTATTACTCGGCCAAGGATCGAGAACTCAGCGAGCCGTTGCTGAGCGTCGGGTTGATCTACGGAGCCCTTTTCGGGTTGGCCGGCATCGGCGTCGGCGTCGTGTTCATTCCGCACTGGCTTTCGCACTACAGTCCGGGCGTGATCCGATTCGCACAGTGGCTGATGCTGTTCGCGCCGTCCGCTACGTTGGCGTGGACGCTGCAAGGCTTCTTGGAAGGGCGCGGCGATTTTCGGCAATCCAACGCGATCGTCTACATACCGCCGGTGTCGACGCTCATCGCGCTGCTCGCACTGCTTGCCGTTCACCGCTTGAATCCGTTCAGCAGTTCGCTCGCGTACGCGATACCGCCGGTGTTGTTGATGGTATGGCGCCTCATCGCGCTGCGCCGCTTCATCAGCGTGCCGAGCGCTGCAGAGTTTCGCAGCTCGACGCGGCGGTTGTTTTCGTACGGCATCGCCGCCTACGGACTCGATGTTCTCAACACGCTGGGCAGTCAAATCAATCAGGCTCTGGTCATCAAGTTCCTTAGCCCCGCCGAACTCGGCATCTACACCGTCGGGCTCACCGTCGCGCGCCTACCGGGCCTTTTGGCGACAGCGTTGATCGTCGTGTTGCTGCCGCGCGCATCCGCCCTCGAACGCGACGCGGCGCTCGCTCTGGTAGCGCGCGGAGCCCGCTTGACGTTGGCCGCAACGGCGGCCTTCACGCTCGTCTTCGCGCTGATCGTTCCAAAGGCGATGCCGTTCGTGTACGGCCATTCCTTTGCCGTCTCGGTGCGGATCACGCAGATACTGTTCGTCCAGGTGACGCTCGGCTCAACGACGGGCGTCTTCGGGCAAGCGTTTTTGGCCACCGGACGTCCGGGATATCTGACGGTCATTCAGGCGATCGGTCTGGCCACGACCGTGCCCTTCACGATCATCCTGATTCCGCATTTCGGGATCGACGGGGCGGCATTAGCGATGCTCTGTGCGTCCTTCGTCCGGATGGCGCTGATGCTGGGAAGCTATCCCGTTTTCCTCAAGCGGCCGCCCCCAAATCTCATTCTGACACCGAACGACATCCGCTTCGTATTGAGCACGCTGAGCACGAAGCGAGAACACCAACGGCACGTCTCCCCCGCGTAGCGTTTCGGTCGCGTTTTGCGCTCTGCTCGTGCCGGTGAACCGGTAATCTTCAGTGACGTCGCCGTGGCGTTGCGGGCCGGAGCCGTGAAGGCCCCGGCCCGTTGCGCGGGTGTTGCTTATGAGTGACGCGTCGCCGCCGGCTTTTGGCGGCGTAGGCGGTTGCTGGGCGGGTCGAGCACCGCCCAGTGGTCGGGAGAACCGCCAACTTGGAGGTCGATCAGGATTTGCCCCTTCTCGTTGAGATTTTTAAGATTATAACTGCCCGCCGGAAGGAGTCGCGCTGAGGTTGATCGTTTGCTTCGCCGCGGGGTCGTACAGGAACATCGTGCAGTCGTTCTGAGGGCACGATTGCGTGTTGCCGTAGATCTCGCCCTTTCCATTGACGGTCCACGGCACGTAGACTTCGCTCGAGTTGCCTGGGATCGTCGGCAGCTGAGTCGTCGTTTGGCTAGCGACATTGTACTCGTACACGTATTGGCCGCCCGAAGCCGGGCACGCTTGATAGTACAAGTTGCCGGCGTCGTCTATTCCCAGCGGCGCAAAACAGGGAAGGGTCGCTCCATTGACCGGCAGGTCGACCTCCGTGTGCGCCTTGCCCGTAACTTCCTCGAGGTTGCCGTTTGAAGCGTCGGCGGCTAGAACGGTGTTTGCGTTGTTGATCAACCTGACGAGATTTCCGCCGTAACCCGGCGCCCGCGGATCGATGGAGACGGGACACAGCGGCGCATTCGACATGCAGGGCGCGACTGGATTGAGCCCTCCACCGAGCGAGTAAAACGCAAGATCGGAGTTTTCGGAAGACGGATACGGAACGTATACCCCGTTCCCAACCGCGACACCGAATTTGTTGATCGCGTAAAGGCCGGATGGAAAGTTCGACTGGTATTGGTTTATCGTCGTTTTCGATGCACTGATCGTTGCATAATATGCGATCCGATCCCCGATCTCGTAGTTACCGTTGATGCGGCCCGCCACGGGGACCACGCCGTTGCTCGCGTCACCGACGGCGTACGCGTCGCAAAGGCCGGAGGTGAGCGGCGTGTAATCGACCCAGCCGGTGCCGGTGTACGCGATGCAGTCGTCGCCCCCGCTCTTATTGGCGATCTGCCCGAACCCGGCGATCTGGCCCGTATTGTTGAACGCTTCGGGATACGACGTGCCGTTGTAGGTAAATTTCGCGGGCGGTGGGCCGTAGTCGACCAGCGTGTACATGCCCGCCGGGAGTTTGCCATGCACGCGCACCGGACCATGGTGTTCTCCGACCGGCCACGGAGCGCGACGAACCTGAGCGGATGCGCCGTGCGCGCTTGTCGCCGGAATGCCGTGCACGGGCACGCCGGTGGAGAGCGCGCCGGCCATGCCGGCTACGCCGATAAAAACGCTAAACATGTCAACGAATTCCTTTGAGAGCGGAGCTGGGCGTCAGGTAGCCCCAATCGGGACCGGCGGCCGGCCCGGGAAGCACGACGCTGATCTGGCCGCGATCGTTCAGCCATGTCGGATAAGGGTAGTTGTTCTGGGTCGTGTCGATGCCGGTGTCGACCATGCCGCCCGCTGCAGTCCACGTCCAGAAAAATAGATTCGGTGGATTTTGATCGGGCAGCCGGCGATACCCGAGTATTTCGCCGGGTCCGTTGACCGCAATCGGGTCTGTAGTAACAGTTCGTTCCGTAGATGGCACCGACATCGACGGCTTGCCCTGCTTTCAGGCCATACACGTACGTGTGGACCAGATTGTTGTACGCGGCGTCGTACGCGCCGTAGTAGACGTTGCCCGCATCGTCGATCCCGCTGTACGTGTAGATCGCATTTTGCTGCGGAAGCGTGAAGTCGATCCCCGAGTTTGGTTTTCCGGCGGTGTATTCCATCGTCGAGCCGTTTGAAAGATCCGTACCGAAGATCGTGTTCGCATTGTTGATCTCACGCACGTTGCCGGTGATCTGGTCCGTAAAGGGAGGCGCAAGACAGTATTGCAGTCTCGTCGTGCATTGCGGCTGCACGAGCGTCAACGACGATCCCGTCGCCACGAACGGCGGGTTTTGCGACGAGAAGCCTGTCGGAAAGCCTTGATATTCAGAAGTGCCGAACGCAACGCCCTTGCGTGTCAGCGCAAAGAGAGTAGAGCCGTAGATAGTTCGAGTAAACGGTCGTTTTGACGCTCGTTCCGGAGACGCTCGCGAGGAAGGCGACCGGCCCAATAGTGGGCGTGCCCAAATAGCCGCCGACTTTGAACGCGCCGTTCTGGGGATCGCTGATGCCGGTGCTCGGAACGCAGGTATTGTCTTGGTGCGGCGTCACGTCGACGAAAGCCGAACCACTGAACACGATGCAGCGGGTCGACGCCACGGGCGGCCCTAGGCCGTAGGGTGAATTCGCATCGCCGGCCATATCGTCGGCATCGTTGATCGTGATCGGGCCGCTGAACTGATTAAAACCATACTGGCTTGGATTTCCGACGTCGACGAGCGTGTACGACGCGGACGGAAAGGAGCGCCGCGTAACGGCGCCGCCAGGCGAGGGTGCTGCAGCGCGGACCGATTGGCCGGGCGGCACCGAGGGTCTCGGCGCGCCGGATGCCGCAGCGTCGGCCCAAACGCCGAGCCCAATCACCGCTGCTAGCGGTAACGTGCGGGCAAGAATGTTCACAAGAGTGCCTCCTAATGTCGAGGCGGATCAATCGCCGGCACGCAAGACTGCGTACGAGCGTCTCCGCTGCGCCTACACTAGCAGTGCCGAGCGCAACCGCGTATTAGGGGAAACCCTATTGATGCTCACGCTCCGGACGTGCCGACGAGTCCGAACACTAGGCGCAGAGCGCTGCGCGGCCGAAGCAAGGGCGGGATGCTCTCGCGTCCGGTTCGCTGTCAAGAGTTCGTCGGTCGCGCCTTAGAGCTCGATCACTTTGTCGCGCGCCGCCGTGACGCAGGAGAGCAACGGGGCGGTGCTATCCTTCTTTCAGGGGAAGCGGGGATCGGCAAGTCTCGCCTGATCGCTGAGTTCAAGGGCGCGAGCGCCGCTTCTCGCGCGCGGATCGTTCAGGGCGAGTGCCGCGAGTTTGCGCAGAGCCCGCTCGGGCCTTTGGCACAAATCTTAGCGCAACTCGGCGAATCCACCGCGTTGCTGCGTGACGCGCACTCGCAAGAAGCGCAGCTCGAAGCGCTGCTCGCGACGTTCGCGCGAATCGTTGAACGCCGCGTCACCGTTCTGATCATCGAGGACCTTCACTGGGGCAGCCCCGAGCTCGTGCACATTTTGCGGCTGCTCGTTCGAGCTTCGGCGACGCAGCGCGCGCTGTTCGTGCTTTCGTACCGTGACAATGAAATCGTACCGTCCCATCCATTGTACATTCCCATCGGCAAGCTCGCGAGGGAATCCGCCGTCAGCGCGATCTCGTTAACGCGCTTCACTCACCACGAAACGCTCCGCCTGCTCGAGCGCGCTCTGGAGCCGGGGATTCGCGTTCCGAACATCGTTCTTACCAACGTCGCGGTCCACAGTGACGGCAATCCGCTGTACGGTGAAGAATTACTGCGTCACGCCGTCGATGCGTCGACCCGGCCCGACGAACCGCCGCGCGCTGGCGTTCCCATGACGCTGCAGGCCATCGTTCGCGAGCGGATCGAGCGCTGTTCGCTGCGGGAGCGCAGGGCACTGGAGATCGCTTCGCTGTTCGGGCGAGACTTCGCGCCGGCCGAATTGCTTGCGGTCGTTCCAGACGAAGAAGTGCCGACAGAGACGGAACTCGCAGACCTCGTCGTCAAGCAACTGCTCGTCCGCGACGATACAACGGGACGCTACGCGTTTCGCCACGCGCTGACACGCGATGTGATGTACGCCGACATCTCAGAGGCCGTGGCGCGGCCCATGCACCGGCGCATTGCCGACGCCCTCGAAGCGCACACGCGACCGGCCCGCAGCCGCCATCGAATTGGCGCATCATCGCTGGCGAAGTGGTGACCTCGCGCGTGCCGCAGCGCCGTGCGAGGCAGCGGGGAAACTCGCTCGCGCACAGTTTGCGTACGGCGAATCGATCGCATGGTACGAGCGGGCGATCGAGGCGTATGGAGACGACGGTGCCGCCAAGGCTCGCGTCGCGCTCGAGCTTGGCAAAGTACTGGCCGCCGTGCATGAGATTGCGCGCGCCATCGCTGCGTATGAAGCGGTGGCCGCGTGGGCGCAGACCAAAGATGCGTCGCTGTTCGTTCGGGCACGCAAGCTGATCGCCGGCACGATCGCCAACGACGGCGGCCGCGACCGCGCGATCGCGCTGCTCGAAGCGACGATGGCGGCCCTCGACCCAGACGCACATCGAGATCTGGTAAACGAACTGACGCTGCGGATCACGAGCTACCTGTTGATGAAGCTCGACGCAACTGAGGCGCGTGCCTCGCTGGCGCGAATCGACCCCGTCGCGCTCGAGCCGGGGCCGCGGGCGGAGTTTTATCTTTTGCGCTCAGCGATCTCCGCCCGCTCGAACAGCGACGACGTCGCATGGCGCGCCGATTCCAACCGTGCTCTTGCATTGTATGAGGAGTTGGATGCGCCGCACTTCGCCCATTATGCCAACGTGCAGTTCGCATTGCAGGCCTTGGCGCGCGGAGAACTTACGCTTGCAAGGACCGCCCTGGAAGCCGCTGCGCGTTGTTCGACGGAAAGCGCATCGTCGTTCAATCAGTTGCCGCTCTCCTTCGCTCTGCTCGAAGCTGCCGCCGGTCGTTTCGAGGCTGCAGAATCTTGGCTGGCGCGCGTTCGTCCTACGCGCGAACTCTATTCCCGCGCTATTGAAGCGCTCGTGCGCATCGAACTCGCGTTGGCCCTCGACGATACGGCGCAACTCGAAGCGGGCATCGATATCGGGCTGCTCGCGGAGTTGGAACGGTGCGATGATACGGCGAGCGCGTTTCGGGTCGGTGCGCGCACCGCACTCGCTCTCGCTCGGCTTGGGCGACGCAGCGAGGCCGACGAGTTGTTCGGCCGGATAGCAACGTACCCGATCGCGACATTCGACACCGTTCCCGATGCGCTCGCGGTGGCGAGCGTTCGGCCCGAGCTCATGCGCACGTTCCGCCAGCGGCTCGAGCATGAGCCGTCGACGCCGTTCCGTCAGGCTGCGGTCGCGATGTTGCGCGCTGAAGAGTCGCCGGACTCAGCGGCGTCATGCAGCGCCTTGTTTGCTGCGCGCTCATTCTACGAACGTGAAGGCTGGCGACATCCTCGCTGCCCGCGCGGCCGAACTCGCCGGCGATCGCGCTGCCGCCATGCATCACTATCGGACAACGGGGCACAAAGCCGGCATGCGGCGTCTCGGTACGCAAGCGTTTCATGCAGTCGGCACGAGCGGGTTGAAGGATGCTGCCGGCGGCGTTCTGAGCGAACGCGAGATCGATTTGGCGAAACTGATCGTGGAGGGAAAGAGCAATCGCGAAGCGGCGACCGTCCTATCGCTTTCGATAAAGACGATCGAAGCCCACATGTCGTCCATCTACCGCAAACTCGGCGTGCAGTCGCGCGCGCAGCTGGTGGCCCATCTCGCTGCCCCGCACCCTTCAGTTCAGGTTGCGGCTCAGGGGAGTCCCATCAGTGCGGTGTCGCAGCGTTCAGACCCCGCTGCTGGACTGCGTCGGCGACGAAACGGTACGTATCGTCGATGATGAAATCGATGTCGTGTTTCGGGGTCCAGCCGACGCAGCGCTTCGCTTTTTCCGAAAGCCCGATCCGAAAGCGCACGTCGGCGGGTGGTACCGGCATCGCTTTGACCGCCGGAAACGCCGTCCCGTCGTTGACGCGGGCCCACACTTTGCGCGCGAGCTCGCCGATCTTCTCCGTACTGTAGCCGCAGATGTTGAAGTCGTCGTTGGCCACGCCGGCGGCCAGCAAGGCCGACAGCCCGTCGGCGACGTCGCGGGCGTGAGTGAACGTGCGGACTTGCTCCCCGTCCCCAAAGATTTCGAAGGGCGTCTGCTTGACGATCGCTTTGTACACGAAATCGGGGATAACGTGCGACATGCCGAAATCGACGCTGCCGTCGGACTTGATGTCGGGCAGCTCGCCGCTGCCGACGGCATTGAAGGGCCGCACGATCAGATAACGCAGGCCGAACTCCGTGTGCGCGCCGCGCGTCATGAACTCCCCGAAAAGCTTTTGCATGCCGTAGTTCGTCACGGGGACGGGCTGCGTCAGCGAGTCCTCCTCGGTCACGGGCCGCGTCATCTTTTCATAGACCATCGACGATGAGAAGTAGACGAACAGCGCGTCGGGCGCTGCGGCCAGCGTCGCATCGATGGCGTGCGCGAGCAACTCCGTATTGTCGCGGGCGATGCGATACGGGATCTTATGGAAGTACCGGATCCCGCCGATCAGTGCGGCCAGGACGAGGACGATGTCATATCCGGCGAACTCGGCGGGATACATCGTCCGTACGTCTTTGATCTCTAAGCGGAAGTTGGGGTGCCGGTAGAAGTCGTGTTCGATGTACCCGTACTTCGAGAAGTTGTCGATCACGGTCACGCTGTAGCCATCGGCCAGCAATCGGCGCACGACGTAGGAACCGATGAAGCCGGCTCCTCCTAGGCAGAGAATTTTCTTCACAAGTTTCCTTCACGTTGGGATGTTGGCGCGGCCGCGCGCTTGCGGGATCGGAACGCATAGCGATACCATTTGAGATAGTGCGGTATCCACTTGCGCAGGTCGAAGCGCGATTCGCCGGCGACGCGATCGCGCCAAATCGACGGTACTTCGCCGATGCGGTAGCCGCCGACGTACGCTTTGACGACCAGTTCTAGGCCGACTTCGAAACCGGCCTCCGACTCGATGCGCGTCGCGGCTAAGAAACGAGCCGCGATACATTTTGAAGTTGTTGGTGGCGTCGTGCGTCGGTATGCCGGAAAGCGCGTGGAGCGACAGACCGGCAGTTCGGGAGAGCAAGGTCTTGAGCGGCGGGCCGCCGATCTGCCGGCCGCCACGCATGTAGCGCGAGCCGTTGACGACGTCGTACGTTCCCTTGTCGATCAACTCGTACATCGCGTCGATCACCTGCGATGTCGTCCGATAAGTCGGCCATGATGACGCAGACGGCCGTCCGATCGCTGCAGGCTTCCAAGCCCGTTTTGACGGCGTTGAGCGCGCCGCGGCCGTACGCGTTGCGCAGTAACGTGATCGGCATCCGAAAAGACGGCATGCGTTCACGCAGCACCGGTAACGTCGTGTCGTCCTCGGAGTCGTACACGATGACCAGCTCAGCGGGAACGTGAACCTTGGCAGCGACCTCATCGAGTTGGGCTGAGATGTTATCGGCTTCGTTATAGACCGGACAGACGAGCGATAACATCAGGGACGTTCGGTCACAGGATGCAGCCTTGTCCCCACATGTTCCAGATGTCGACGACGATCTTTTCCGGCGGGATGACGAGATCGCGGTATTCATCATGCGGAGCGCCGAGCACGATCACGTCGGAGCGATCGATCAGTTCTGCCGGCGTGACGTAGCCGGGCTCGTGAATGTGGACGTCCGAACAGAAGACCTCGCGGCTCTCGAACGCCAAAACCTTGCGCAGCTTGTACGAGAGAGACTCGCGCTTGTCGTCGCTGTTCGCTTTGAACGCCATGCCGAGCACGCCGACCGTCATGCGCGATAGATCGTAGCGAGCTTTGAGGCGGTCGACGATGTAGTTCGGCAGCCCTTCGTTGACGAGCATGGCTGCGTGGCCCATGTAAAAGCGGTTGTTGTTGAACGCCGCGAGCTGCATCGCGTCTTTGAACAGGCACGGTCCCGCGGCAAAACCGGGCTTGGGCATGCCGGCGGTGCGCGGATAGTTGTGCGTCATCGCGTGATGGATGCGATAGAAGTCCGCACCGTGGTCGTTGGCCAGCATGAAGAACTGATTCGCCGTCGCGAACAGCGTGTAACGCCAGGTATTGGTAAAGAGCTTGGCCAGTTCGGCTTCGAGCGGCGTCAACTCGACGACGTCGTCCGTCAGCGGCGCAAAAAAGTCGCGGCAGCGCTGCAGTGCCTCGGGCGAATAGGCGGCGATGAGCTGCGGAAGCGTCTCGAGCTCTTTCATCGCCTGGCCTTCGGCGATCCGCTCCGGGCAAAACGCGAGTTCGACGTTCTTGCCGAGATCGGCCAGCTTTTGCCGCAGGCGGTCGGTCGTGCCGGGGTAGACGGTGCTGCGCAAAATCAGCAGCTGTCCGTCGACGAGATGGTCGGAGAGGGATTGCAGCAGGGCCCACACGGGCTCGAACGCCGGATTGAGGTGGCGGTCGACGGGCGTGCCGATGACGACCACGACGACGTCGGCTTGGGCAACGGTCGTGACGTCGAGGCTCGTGTGAAATGTGCCGGCGGCCAGAGCAGCGCGCAGGACCCGTTCGCAATCCCCCTCCTGAAAAGGGGTGCTCCCGCTCAGCAGCTGGTCGCGGACGGCCGCGTTGATGTCGAGGGCGCATACCTGGCGGCCCTTGCCGGCCAGCGACACCGGCCAACGGCAGACCGACGTGTCCGAACCCGCCGACGACGACGGCGTCGTATGGCTTTAAGCGCAAAGCCGGACGCGAGCGCCGCCCGCCGGACGTATCGTGCTGTCGGTCTACGAGTGTCGTGTTCATCAGTGTCCCTCCGTGCGGTCGTTCGGGGCCGACGCGTCCCCCACTTTGAGCCGTGTGGCCCAAGGGGTCTCGAGGCCCGTCGCCGCAGACCGCGGCGTGACTGCCCTCTTAGAACGGTTCTCCGGCGATCGCCATCAATGGGCATATTTCGGACGCTACGCCGTCACCGGACTTTTGGTAGCGTCGATCGATCTCGGCTTGTTCAGTGCGCTGATCGCTGCGGCATCTACCGCCCGCTGGCGACGACGCTCTCGTTCGTTACAGCGCTGAGCGTGCATTTTACTCTGAGCCGCCTCTGGACGTTCAAAGGTGCCAGTCGTCCCGTTACGCCGCAAGTTGGCATGTACCTCACCGTCATCGCCTGCTCGTTCCTGGTGCAGCAAGCGGTCATTGAAGGCTTCGTCCGCGCGTACGCATGGCCCGCGACGGACGCGAAGATCGCCGCGATCATCGTGCAAACGCCGATCAGCTTTTTCGGCCATCGTTACGTGACGTTCGGCGCCGGGCTGGCTCGCGTCTGGCGAGCGGCACGGTTTCACGTTTCCCGGTATTTCAGCCTCGCCCGCAAGACTGCTTGACGCCGCGTTGCACCAGCCGCGGCACTCCAGTGAAGTCACACTTTGCCGCGTACTGCGCAGCTGCGGAAGTGCCAGCATTGATCGACGCACCTTCCCGGCCGCGCTGCCGCTGCCTCCGTCGCCGGACTCGTTATCGTGTATAGCGCGTCGTTATGGCTGGTAGGTCACCGGTTCAGTTCGGGAGCGGCGATAGCCGCGCACAAGGCAGGCATTCCGCTCTATTATAAGCAGGCCGTGGGCGCGGCGACGGAGGCCGCGCTGGCCGTGCCGCGCTGCTCGAAAGCGCGTTACTGTTATAGCGTATCCGGTCGTTGGCCGCGTCGAACGCCGCTTCGGCGCGACGTTCGTCGCTATCGGCATGCTGGACATGTTCGTAGTTTCCGTGCAAGCAAACTTCATCTCGCCCGATACGTACTATTACGTTCTTTACGGGAAGGCTGCGACGCTGTGAGCGCATACGGTCTGCGCCGCTTCACTTAGCGCCGGGATTGAGGCACTGGGTTCTGTGACTCACCGAGCGTCCGCTTCTTCCGTCGGTGTACGGGCCGATCTGGCAGTTGATCGATCGCGCGATGATCGTGGTCCCACGCACACGTTGCGCGAAGCGTTCGTCGCCGTCCGGTTCCTCAACGTCGTCGCTTTGTTGGTGTTGTTTTGGGCGGTCTTGGCGCTCGCTATGCGTCGCGAGCTCAAAGCGATCGTCGTGTTGAATCCGGCGTTGTATTACATGTATGTCGCCGAAGCGCACAACGATATCGTGCCCTTAGCGACCATTGCCGTCGGTCTCCGTACTGCTCCTTCGCCGCCACGTTGCCGCCGCCGTCGTCTGTGGAGCGCTCGCAGGCGCGATGAAAATTAGTCTGATCGTCATCGGAATCGCTACCTTGGCGACACGAGGGCCACTCCGCTCGCGAGTCTTAGCGGCAATCGGGATAGTGCTCGGGGCCGCCGTGCTTTCGTACGCGCTTGCCGGGCACCCGTACGTAGCGGCGATGGTGACCGTCGGCAAAAAGCAGGGCGCGACGGGCTCGTCGCATCTGCAGCATTTGCTGCGGCTTATCGTTCAGGCCGGGTCGCTTTTGACCGCGCTCGCCGCCGTTTGCGTCGCGCTCCTGTATCGAAAAATCGTCGCTTGGGCGTCGTTCACGTTCCCCGGCATAAGCGGCCTCGTGCATGCCTGGTATTTCCCGTGGGCTCTCCCGTACGTGTTACCGTCCAATGAAGCGCTGATGCCGTTTGCGATCGCGCTCCCTGCCGTCACGTTCTTCTCGAGCGTCGACGAGCAGTTCAACGTTCACCTTACATCGATTATGCTGCTGATCGCGCTAGCGCTGGTCGCATGGCGTCTACTCGCACGCCGCGGCTTGATTTCGATTGAAGAGCTGTGAGCGGCTGTTCCATACCTCGTGCAGCACGAGCGCAGCAACGACCAACATCAATAGCCCGACACGGTTGAAGCGAACGACCAACAAGTACCAGTGATCCAGGAGCGCGATGGCGACCGGTAACGTGATTGCGGCCGTGCTCAACGTCGCTTCCCCGCCGCGAAACGCGTACGGAAAGCCCCAGCGAGATACCAAGGTTCGAACCAGCCGCTAATTCCTACGAAAGTATAACTACCGAACCGCATGTACCGGCGCTGCACGATCGCAACGATCACTACGGCGAGCATGGCGACGATAAGGCATGCCTGCGGCCCGTACAACGTGAGTTCGTGCCGCCCTGTCACGACATAGGCGTAACGCTGGCCGACGCCTCGCAACGCGCGAACGTACGCTGTCCCGCCCCACAGCAAAGAAGTCCCTAGCGTGACGCCGATGGTTCCTGCGGCATACAACATCCGTTCCCGCGGGGTGCGGCCATGTGAAATCGTGACGATGGCTACGGGGATAAACGACAGTTTGATGAGTCCCGCAGCGCAACTCAGGGCGAAGGCTAGCCACGGTAAATTCCGCGACAGTGACACGAGCCCCAAGGCTAGTGCAGCGACGCCGAGGATGTCATTGTGCCCGTCGACGATGTAGAGGTAGTAGAGCCCCGGATTGAGTGCGATGACCGCTATTGCGCCAAGCGAAAAATCAGGGCGATCAGGGCCCAAACGATCAGAAGCAGCGCAACGAGACTCGTGAAACGTTCAATAAAAACAGATTGCGGGATCGTGTGAGCGCCGCCCGCGCTCAAACGATCGAGCCACAGCCATAAGGGGCCGTAACCGCACGGGAATAGCGGGTTGCCCCAAAACGCATGCACTGCTGCGAAATGCGCGGGGAGCGTCTCGCGCACCGTCGCGTAGGCACGGTTGAAAGCAGAAACCTTGGCATACCCGGCGTACAAAAACATATCGGTCCCCGTCGTAAACGGCATCCGCAACGCGCCCACGGCCAGGATGACGAATGCGATGCGTGAGCCGAGGCCCGAGGCCGCTCACTAGATAGCGGTGCGGTTCCGCAGCAACCGATAGACCGCGAGCAGACACCCGGCTTCGACGAGCGCAGTTGCGAACAAGCCTCAGCGAGGTCGCATAGCTTGGCTTTGCGCCGAAGTACGTTGGGAACGGTAGCGGGAAGCGTAACGGAAAGGTCGCCTCGGGTGGAAACATGTTTCCGATCAGGTGCTGACTATAAAGAAACGTCGCGGCCAGCAGTAGGGCTAAGCCGGCGACCGACGCGTGGACGACGCGCGGGTTGTCGACCACCAAAGGCTTCATGAGCAATCGCCCCGGGCGGCGACTGAGCATCATAACGACGCGCCAGCAGAAGGGGCCGCAGCTCTTTGAAGATCAGCACCGTAACGACGAGCATCAGCACGGCGAACAGCCGAAACGGGAAGAACCACGCATACCAGTCGTCGACGAGCGCAATTGCGAGCGGGAACGTGATCGCTAGGGTGCTGAGTGTCGAGTCGCCCCCACGAATGGCATACGGGAAGGACCAAACGAGATACCACGTCCGGAACCAACCACTGACGCCGATGAAGCTGTATCCGCCCATGCTGGCGTACCGTTCGCGCCACGATCGCTGCGGCGATGCAGGCCACCAGTGCAACGAATAAGCACGCCTGCGGACCATATAACGTGATGCGGTGCAGCCCAACGACTCGGCCGGCATGTTGTCCGCCGATCACTTGCAACGCGCGAAAATAAGCCGGCCCCCCCCAGAGAAACGAGATGGCCACCGTGACGGCGGCCATAGCTGCTCCGAACAGCGCCCGCGCGCGCGCGGTGCGCCCGATGAGGACCGTTGCGATCGCCGCGAGACACGAACGGCAACTTTATTAGTCCTGCGGCGCACCCAAGCGCAAACCCCAGCCAGCGCAATTTTCGGGACAACGCGACCATGGCCAGCGTCAGCGCGACAACGCCGAGGATGTCGTTGTGCGCATCGATGATGAATAAATAGTATAGCCCGGGGTTGAGGGCCATGGTGGCAACGGTCGCAAGCGACAAGCGCAGCGCGAATAAACTTGCCAGAATCAATAGCAACGCGACCAGATTGGTCAAGCGCACGATGAAGACGGCCTGCGCAAGCGTCCGCGCGCCTCCCAGTGTTAGGCGGTCAAAGGCAAGCCATAACGGCCCATAGGCCGACGGTACGATCGGATTTCCCCAAAGTCGCTGCACCAGCGCAAACGTTGCCGGGCAGGCTCTCGTCGCACGGTCGCGTAGCTATGCGCGAACGTCGACAGCTTCGCATAGTACACATACGCAGAAAATGTCGTTTCCCGTCAGTGAACGGCATTCGAAACGCTGCCAGCGCCATGATGATGAACGCGATGCTTAAAATTGCGCGCACGATCGAACTGCCGGAGTGCCGGCGCACGAGCCGGTAGCAGCCGAACAGACAGCCTGCCTGAACGAGTGCTGTGCCGACTAAGATGCAGAGAAACGTCAAGTTCGGGCGGACCCATGGCGGGGTATCGGAGCTGCGAGCCGCAGCGGGAAGCCGGGCTGCCGCGGAAACAGGTTGCCCATGCGATGTTCAGCGTAGATGAACGTTGCGTCGAGGAGAAAAGCCAGCGCGGCGACGAGCGCGGTGGCGACGCTTTCGTTCTGCAGCGCGTTCCCGACGCGGAGGCGATGCTCAGCCATGCCGTGCTATGGCGTTTGAGACGTGGAGCGTCCTTGCTCGCCGGGGGCTTCTAACCTCAACGAAAGTTTCGCGCATGAATGCCTTCGAGCGTATCTTGCGTGTCCAACGGCCAAAAGCGCTTGGCGAGCAGGTCGATGCAGCCTTGATCTTTTTGCAGGCTGCCCTCGATGATGAGGGCCGTGCACGTGCGGATCGTGCGGCGGTTGCGTTCGTAGACGGCCGGATTGACGATCACGTTGACGAGACCCGTCTCGTCCTCGAGCGTCAGGAAGACGAAGCCTTTGGCCGTGCCGGGACGCTGGCGCGTGATCACCATCCCGCCGACCTTGCAGACGAGATGGTTCGGCATCGCGGCGAGGCGCTCGGCTGACACGACGCATTGGCGGTCGAGTTCGGTGCGAAAGTGCGCGATCGGCTGCGGCCCGGTCGTTACGCCCGTGCCCCAAACGTCGAAGGCCGTCGTTTCGCGGGCCGAGAGCGGCGCGAACGCCGGTTGCGGCTCGTCGATCGGCATGCCGCGTCCCAGTTCACCGCGCGCCTCGCGTTCGTCGAGGCCGCGCAAGGCCCACATCGCTTCGCGGCGCGTCGCAAACCACGGTGCGAAGGCGCCGGCGACGGCGAGGTTTTCCAGCGCTTCTTTGCCGAGCCCGGTCCGCTGTGCGAACTCGGCTAAGCCTGGGAACGGACCGCCGTGCAGTCCCGCTTCGAGCTGCGTGCGCTGAGCTTGCCCGAGCCCACGGATGACCGCAAAGCCGAGGCGCGTCGCGCCGGTCTCGTCGACGAAACTCCAGAATTCGCTTGCATTGACGGCGACGGGTTTGACGACGACGCCGTGGCGGCGCGCGTCGTTGACGAGCACTTCGGTCGAATAGAAGCCCATCGGCTGCACGTTGAGAATCGCCGCGAGAAAGATCGCGGGCTCGTGGCATTTGACGTACGACGACGCATACGACAGTAGCGCGAAGCTGGCGGCGTGCGATTCGGGAAACCCGTAATCGGCAAAGCCTTCGAGCATGTGGTACAGCTGCTCGGCTGCTGCGCGGTCGATGCCGTTGTCGACCATGCCCGCGACGAGCTTCGGGTAAATTTCGGCCATCCGTTCGCGCGATCGCTTGTGGCCCATTGCGCGGCGCAACGCATCGGCTTGACCGGGGGAAAACCCCGCCGCTTCAATTGCCATGCGCATGCCTTGTTCTTGAAACAGCGGCACGCCGAGGGTTCGTTCGAGCACGGGCCGCAATTTGGGATGCGGATAGGTGACTGGTTCGAGCCCGCTGCGCCGCCGCAGGAACGGATGGATCATGTCGCCTTGAATCGGTCCGGGACGAATGATGGCGACCTGCATGACCAAATCGTAAAAGCAAGCCGGCTTCATGCGCGGCAGCATCGACTGCTGTGCGCGCGATTCGATCTGAAACGTGCCGATCGAATCGGCGCGCTGCAGCATCTCGTACGTCGCCGCGTCGTCGGGCGGAATGGTCGCTAACGATAATGCGTTGCGCGTCGTGCCGTAGCGACGCGCAAAGAGCGCAAACGCGTCGCGCAGCAGCGAAAGCATGCCCAGACCCAGCAAGTCGATCTTGATCAGTCCCAGGTCGGCGAGGTCGTCTTTATCCCACTGCACGATCGTGCGGTCGCGCATCGTAGCCCATTCGACCGGTGCCACGCGCACGAGCGGATCGCGCGTGAGCACCATGCCGCCCGAATGGATGCCCATGTGGCGCGGAAAGCCGTCGAGCCGCCGGCACAGTGTCAGCAGTAAGCCTCCCGTCGCGCCGCCGGCCGGTGTGCGCGCAGCGTGCCCGGCAGCCTGCGCGCGATCGTCGACGTTTCCGAAACCCGGCCTGACGTCGGTTCTGCGCGAGAGGCGCTGATTCGAACTCGCGTCGAGATCGCGGCGGCGCTGGACGGATAAAGGAAGTTCGGAACCGGTTGCAGCGGCGAGCGATTCCTGTGCGTCGTATTCGCCGGCGACCGCAGCGACGTGCGCCGGCGAAAAGCCCAGAGCCCGGCCGACGTCGCGGATCGCCGAACGGGTGCGGTACGTGATCACTTCGGCCGTCATCGCCGCGTGCTCGCGCCCGTAGCGTTCGTAGACGTACTGAATCACCTTTTCGCGATCTTGGTGCGCAAAATCGATGTCGATATCGGGAATTTCGTTGCGCTCTTCGGAGAGAAAGCGCTCGAAGAGGAGTTGCATGCCGATCGGATCGACGGCGGTGATGCCAAGCGCATAGCAAACGGCCGAGTTCGCTGCAGAACCGCGTCCCTGAGCGAGCACGCCGAGTTCGCGCGCCGTGCGCGCGATGTCCCACACGACGAGAAAGTAGCCTGCGAGATCCATGCGGGCGATGATGCCCAGCTCGTATTCGAGCTGCCGTTCGACATCATGTGCGAGCGGCCGGCCGTAGCGTTCTTGCGCTCCCGCCATGACGAGCGTACGCAAGTACGAATGCGTACTCGTTTCGCCTGCCGGCAAGGGGAAGAGTGGAAACTGGCCGGCCAGCTTGTCGAGGCGAAAGCTGCAGCGTTCGGCGATGTCGAGCGTCGTGCGCAACGCCTGCGGATACGGTGCGAAGATGCGGGCCATCTGCGCGGGGCTTTTGAGGTAAAATTCGTGATTGGGCAGCAAGATCGTGCCGGCGTCCGGCAAGCTCGTGCGGTATTGTACGCAACGCAGCACGTCGCATACTAGCGCGTCGTCGGGATACGCATAGGCGACGCCGTTGGTCGCGACGTACGGCACACCGAGCGCGGCTGCCAGTTCGAGTTGCGCCCCGATCAGGCGCGCATCTTCGGGACGTAAATGATGCTGCAGTTCGATGAAAAAGGCATCTGCGAACAGCGCGTGCAGCATCGCGTAGCGGTCGCGTGCGGCCGCGACGTCCCCGCGCAGTAACGCCTCCTCGGCGTAGCCGCGCGCCGAAGCGGACAGGCAAATGAGTCCCGCGACGTTACCGTCAAGGTCGGCGAGCCGCAGGCGTGCGTCGCGCTTTTTTCCGCGCAACTGGGCAGTCGAAATGGCGCTCGCTAAATTCGCATAGCCGGTGGCGTCGGCGGCGAGCAGAACGATCGTCGGCAAGCGCGCCGCCTCCCGCGGCATGAGCGCACGCCGCCGTGCAGGGCGCAACGCGGGAACATCGAGCGTCAGTTCCGCACCGACGATCGCGTCGAGTTTCGTCGTTTTGGCATGCTTGGCAAACCGGACGGCACCATACACGCCGTCTCGATCGGTCAAGGCAAGCGCGCTTAGCCCAAGCGCCGCCCCGCGCTCGACAAGCTCCTCAGGATGCGAGGCTCCGTCGAGAAAACTGAAGTTCGACCGGCAATGCAGCTCGGCATAACCCACAGCAGGCATGGGCGGGTAGCGTAATCGAACATACGTTCGTAGTCAAGCCGCCCGCCCGGACGCCGCTGCCTATGCCGCGGGGTCGAGCACGATCTTCTGAACGTCGTCCGTCTTTTCGGCGAACATCTTGTACGCTGCCGGGGCTTCGCTGAGGCCGAAACGGTGCGTGATGATCGTTTCGGGCTTGATCTGTCCGCTCTTGATGTAGTCGAGCAGTTTGGGAAGATAGCGTTGCACGTTCGTTTGCCCGCTGCGCAAACGTAGCCCCTTGGCGAACACCGCGCCGAGCGGGAAGAGATCGTCGAGGCCGATGTACACGCCGGGAACCGAAACGGCGCCTCCTTTGGCGCACGTATAGATCGCCTGCCGGATGACGTGCGAACGGTCGAGCGAAAGCTTCATCACTTGTTTGATCTTGTCGAGCATGGCATCGACCGTCGCTGCGTGCGCCTCCATGCCGACGCAATCGACGACGGCATCGGGACCGCGCCCTGCCGTCCGTTTATTGAGCTCCTTCACGATGTTGTCGTGCTCGAAGTGCAGCGCCTCGGCGCCGTACCCTTGCGCGCGCTCGAGGCGGTCCGGCAATCGGTCGATCGCGAACACTTTAGACGCACCCAACAAGAACGCGCTCTGAATGGCGAACAGGCCGACTGGGCCGCAGCCCCAGATCGCGACGACGTCGCCGTCTTTGAGGTCGCACTGTTCGATCGCTTGATAGCCGGTGGGAAAGATGTCGGTCAAAAACAGGACTTGCTCGTCGGTCAGTTCGTCGGGAACTTTGAACACGTTGGCGTCGGCGAACACGACGCGGGCGTACTGCGCTTGGCCGCCGGGATAGCCGCCGAACGCGTGCGAGTAGCCGTACAGTCCGGCCGGCGAATGGCCCGTCACGAGGTCGCCGGTACGTGAATTCGGATTGGAATTGTCGCACAGCGACGTGAAGCCCGTCTTGCAATAATTGCAGCCGCCGCACGAGATCGTGAACGGTACGATCGACGCGGTCGCCGACGCGCACGTTCTTGACCGCGCTGCCGACTTCTTCGACGACGCCCATGAACTCGTGGCCCAGAACGTCACCGTGTTTGACGGTGGGGACGTAGCCATTGTAGAGATGCAAGTCCGAGCCGCAGATCGCCGTCGACGTGATGCGCAGGATCGCATCGGTCGGCGCCAAGATCGTCGGGCGTCGGAACGTCGTCGACGCGCAAGTTGCGCGCACCGTGATAGGTCAGAGCGTTCATTGAGTCACATCCGTTCCGTTGAGGGCAACGTCGCCGGCTTCCAAGACGGATTTGAAGCGACGTACGTCGATTTCTACAAATTTTTGCGATGAAAGCCGGGCAGCTTTGACACCGAAGACGCCGAGCGAAACCGCCCGGCGGTAAGTATTCGATTTCGATCGCGGACCTCGGTGCCCCGGCCGCCCGGCGCGGGCGTGAATCGTACGGTGCCGGCGTGCTTGACCGGCGCGTTGTCGGCGCGCCATGAGATGTGGGAGCCTGGGACATCTTCGATGATCTCGGCGTCCCACGTGACCGAACCACCACCTGGTCCCGCGACAGTCCAACGCGTGCGCCGGTCCCCGTCGATCGCTTCGACTTTCTTGACGTTCGGCATGATGTGCGGCAAGCTTTCGAGATCGCGCCAAGCCGAGTAGACCTCGTGCGGCTGCAACGCAACGGTCACGATCTCGTCGATGCGCGCACCGCGCTTATAGGGAACTGCCGGGCCGCGCACATCCGGCGGGCCGCCGTCAAGCGCGCGCCGTGCCGTGCGGCCGAGCAAGAGCCCACCGGTCGCAAGCGCAGCTCCGGCGACTGAAGTCGTTATCACTCGTCCGTTCATACGAGCCCCCGTTTCCCAAAGTCGGTCTCTGCAACGCAGTGTACCCGCACAGGAATTCGTGCAACGCTGTGCGACGGTCTGCTTAGTCGTACATGCCGCTGATGTGCCAGCGTCCGTGGTCGTCGACGATGCGGCAAAGCACGCCGTCGTCGAGCAGCACGTCGTACGCATTCTGCACGCAAGCCGCGCCGGCGACGCCCAGGGCCGGCCTCCACCAGCCTTCGTCGACGCGCCATGGACCGGCATACTCGAGAACCGCATGGGAGTCCACGACCGCGGGCCGGCCTCGCTGCAGCTGAACTTCGATGCGGCGCGCGGGCAGCATGCGATACGTGAGCGTGCCCGTCGTCGCTGTTGCGGGCGCATGCGGTGCATCCGACGCGGCGTGGGTTCGAACAGTCGATGCAGCGCTGGCCCGATTCGTCGCTGGAGGAACGCTGAAAGCATCGTACGCAATGCGCGTTTCGTAGCGATTGCCCGGCACGATGCGCGCGCCCAACGTCGTCTGAGGGCCGAGCGCGGCAGTCAGGCGCGCGAGCGCGAGCGCGATGATTTGCGGATCGGGGTCGCGCCCCGCGAACAAGGAAAGCTCGGTTCCACCCTCTTCTAACCGCTCGGCGCGTAGCCGCAGGCCGCTGACCGCCGCATGCAACACCGTTCCTTCGAGGCGTGCGCGCAGAAGATCGAATACGATCGTGGCGTCGGCCGTCGGCTGGGCGAGTGCTGTTTCAAGCGCGTGCGTTTCGCCGTCTTCACACTCGAGTTCGAGCCGGAGTGCGCCGCACCGCTTTCCCAAGAAAGCGACGTCTTCGGCGACGCGCGCGACAAGGCTGCGCAGTGCGAACAACACCTGATCTTCGCGTTCCGCCGTACCTTCGCCGTAGAGCGCGCGGTCGACGGTGATGCGGCGTGCGCGCGGAACGAGCGGCCTAGCGCTGCCGCCGCAAGCCTCGGCGTGCCAGCGTGCGGCCCGTGGCCCGAAGCGCCGCACGAACGGCCCGTGCGGAAGGGCCGCGAGTTCGCCGAGCGTGCGCACGCCCAAAAGTTCGAGGCGTTCGAGCGTCCCGCGTTCCAGTTCGAGAAAACGCAGCGGTAACGGCGCGACGAAGTCGCGCTCGTGGCCTACCTGCACGATCGCGCCATCGCGTACGCGCGCAGCCGTCCGCGCGGCAAACGGATTGGAAGCAAGCGCAACGCGCAGCGGCAAAGCGCGCAGCTCGTCGTCGTGCGTCAGGGCGGCGCGGACACTCGTCAGCCACGCTCGTGCAGATCCCGCAATTCCGCGCATCTCGAGCAGCGCGGTGCCGTCGCCGGCATCCTCGACGAGCGGCGAAGCGGCGTCGAGCGCGTCGAGTGCTCGTTCCCACAGCGCCCGTTCGCGCGGTGGATCGTCGACGACGATGGACGCTTCCCGCGCACAGGCCGCCGCCGCGACGAGGGTCATCCCGCCCGCGCGCCCAGCGCGTATGCGCGTCGGTCGAGGGCGACGACGTGCCCGCGCTCGAGACGATCGACCACGATGAGCGGATCGCCGGGCGCAGCTCGCTCCCAAAGCCGCGCCAGCGCGACTTTATAGGCGGGAACGTGCGCGCACAGGATCGGCACAGTTCTGCCATGCTAATGCGAACATACGTTCGCGTCAAGCCGGCAGCACGCTCTTCATCTCGTCCACGAGAACGGTCCACACGCCGATGACAACAGAGATGAGCAAAACCGGCGTGGTGTTTTTCTGTTCACTCGCCTTGGCGCTGTGCATCGCCGGTACGCATATCGTCGATCCGCTCAACGGTGACACGGCGCTGTTCATGCTCGGCGCAATCAAAGTGCACGCGGGCAGCGTGCTTTATCGCGATTTCTGGGACATCAAGCAGCCGGGCATTTTTCTCTTTTATCTGCTCGCCGGTGTGCTTTTCGGTTTTACCTACACGGGCAGTTTTCTGCTGAGTCTCGTGCTTTGGATTGCGTTCGCCGTCGCCGCGACGATCGCGTTACGGCCGGCGCTTTCAAACCCGGTTTTGGCCGGACTCATTCCGTTGCTTACGATGGGCGCATACTTTGCCGGCATTTATCCGTGGGAAGGCGGCCAACTCGAGGGACTCCTCGGTCCGTTCGTTTTTGGCTCGTTGTGCGCAGCGCTCGCGGCTTTGCGTGCGCGCGGCCGCCGCTGCTACCTACTCGCTGCGGTATCGGGCGTGTTGGCGGGACTCGTGCTGCTCGCCAAGCTCCTTCTCATCATCGTGATCGTCGGCACGCTGGCAGGCGGAATCGCGGCTTGCCGGCCACGCATCGCGCGACGAACGGCCGCGGCACTGACCGCCGTTTTCATCGCAGCGTTGTTGCTTCCCACACTGGCGTTTCTCGTGTATGCAAACGCACACGACGAATTGAGCTTGGTCCTCGAGACCTGGTTTATCGTCCCGCTGCGAGTCGCTGCAACGATGCCTGGCGCGCCGCTTTCCCGGCTCACTGCCAGCGCGCTCTGGTTCGCGCAACGCTTCACGCCGCTCCTCATTCTCGGCGTTATCGGAATGTTTGTCGGCGGACGATCGGATGCCGTAAAACCGTGGCGTGCGGGGATGATCGGATGGAGCGTGGCCGGCATCGTAGCGATTGTCGCGCAACGGACGTCATGGTGGGACTATCACTTTCTCCAACTCGTGGTGCCCCTTGGCATCGCGAGTCTGTTTGCGATGGACGCAATGGTCGCGGCGCTGAACTCTGGCGCAGCTCGATATCGAAAGGTCGCCGTCGCGACCCTCGCCGCTGCGCTCCTAGCCGCTGCGGGACAAAGAGCGGCTTCCTCGGCGAAAGCCGGCTACTTGCTCGTCAAGACCCATGCTCTTACGTCGGAGGCTGGGCGGTTGCAATTTCAGACGATGAGGAACGGCGAGTTACAACGCGCCTTGATCAACACGCGATACTTCGAGCGAGGAGGGCGCGCGCCGGGCGACATCTACGTGGCGGGAAATCCGCTGATGTACTTTTTAGCCGGGCGCAGCGAAAGCGTCCCCATCAACGGCTGGGCCCTCGAGTTGCTGTTGCCTTATCAGCGCAAGGAGCTGTACGACGAGCTTGCAGCTCGACGGCCGGCGTACATCTTTATCGATGACACGTACGCGCCATTGATCGCGCGAACATTCCCCGCGGTTGAAGACTTGCTGCGCAGGCGGTACCGAATCGTCGCGCTCACGCCGTATGGCACGTGGCTAAAGCTGGAGAATTAGTCGATGCGCGGACGCAACAGGAAAGCACGATAGATCGCAATTGGCGCCCAGGGCGGGAACCGCAAGGACCGTTCGATCGTGAAGTAACGGTTCAGAGTCGGAAGTAACCGTTCGCGCCGGTCCGCATAATTTTCGGCGGCCCGTTCGCGCGTCGCTGCGAACAATAACGCGTCGAGGACCGGTGAAGATTCGGGAGCCACGATCGCGAGGCTGCCGCCGGGCTTGAGAATGCGGCGGAGTTCGCGACATGCGGCGTCGAGATCCGGGACGAACTCCAGAGCGCTGACTGCGACGGCGGCGTCGAAAGCATGCGCGGGATAGTCCGTCGCCTCGATGGAGCCTTGCGTGAGACGCGCTGCAACGCCATGGCGCTCCAGCGTCCGGCTTATCTGGGCTGGGAAAGGATGGATGTCGATGCCCCATAGCCGTTTGCTGCGACGAGCCAGCTCCAGCGCGAAGACGCCGCTGCCATATCCGATTTCCAACACGTCGTCGATGAGCGTTTGCGGCAGAAGACGCAGAACGAGCGTGAAGCGACGTCGGGAGACCAAGCCGAGCACTGGACGATAATTCCAGTCCGCTTCATCGATCGGGCCTGTCTTTACGAGATCGGCAAGCGGCAGCAGTTGAAGACTGTGGGGGACGCCGCCGGAATCGAAGCACAGATCGACTGGCGCGGGATGGTTAAGCCGCACGGTGGGTCACCCTGGAACCTCCCGAAGTATCGGATCTGAAAAAGCCGGCGCTTTCCGCTGACGGAGGGCGCCAAGCGGCGCTCCGGATTCGAAGGTCGTGCAGGTGAAGAACGCATGTCGGCCCGGCGCGGCGCGTTTGTGTTTGAGGACCGAAGCTTCGCTGGCGATCCCGGCGAGCGTTGCGAAGAGCCCGCTCTGTCCGGCGAAATGTACGTCGGCCGTGTGGAAACGGATTCGCAGTGACGCGAAATAGCGGAGCTCCTGCGATGCTTCTGCGCCGAGCGCGACGAGAACCGCGTTGGCGTGGTGGGCCAACGTCGCCAAGCGCGTCCAAACCGGCGCTCGCAAGGCGACCGTGGGCATGACGACGACGCCGAATGCCGCCGAACGCAGCACGATGTCGACGGCTCGCGCGACCTTCCGCGCATCGCTGGGATGCACGATCAAGAGTCGTTCGAGCGCGACGCCCGCCGCCGCCAGGGCAGGCGGATACAACGTGCCCTCGGAGTCGCCGGTCATTTCGACGAGCGCCCCCAAGCCGCCGTCGGCCGTGGCGGCCGCGAGCAGTCGCGCCGCTACCGCGGAGCGTCCCGAACCCGGCATCCCTTCGAGCGTCGCGATGGCGCCTCGCGGAAAACCTCCGCTCAGCGCCGCATCGAGCGAGTCGAGCCCCGTTCGTACGATGCTTTCTTCGGTGATTCCCCACGTCTGGGGCAAGGCGTTGCGATGAACTGCGGACACCCGCGCGCGGACCTCTTCGAAGCCGAGTCGGCGTTGATCGGCGGCGGCGGCAGTGCCCATGGGGACCTCATGCTATACGAACATATGTTCGATGTCAATGCGTCTTATGCCGTCCACGATCCGCGCTCGCGGCTGGTCGGCCGATCGAAATAGGCGTGCAGCGCTTCGGCACCCAGCGGCCGCGAAAAGAAAAAGCCCTGCAAGCGTTCGCAGCCGAGCTCGCGCAGGTACGTCGCCTGCTCGAGCGATTCGACGCCTTCGGCGATCGTCGCAAGTCCAAGATTCTGCGCGATGGCGACGATCGCACCAACGATCGCTTGATCCGTTTTATCGACGACGATGTCCGTTACGAAGGAACGGTCGATTTTGAGCGTGTCGACCGGCAGGCGCTTGAGGTAGCAGAGCGACGAATAACCGGTTCCGAAATCGTCGATCAGCAGTCCGACGCCTAAAGCGTGCAGCGCCTCGAGATTCTCGACGACGCTTTGTGCTCCGACGTACACGCTTTCGGTGATTTCGAGCTGCAGGTGGTGCGGGGGTAAATCAGCCGCAGCGAGTGCGCGGCGCACATCATCGATGAAGTTAGGGTCGCGCAATTGCCGCGCCGAAATGTTGACCGACATCGTAACGGCGTCGTGACCGGACAACACGAGCCGCTTAGCTTGCGTGCACGCTTCGCTCAGAACGAACTTTCCGAGCGCAACGATCAATCCGGTCGCTTCGGCTAAAGGCACGAATTCCGCCGGTGAAACGGCGCGGCCCTCGCTTTCGAAGCGCACGAGAGCTTCGCAGCCGACGGGCAAACCCGTTGCTGCAGCGACGATCGGCTGGTAGATGACGCCAAGCGTTTGCGCTTCGAGCGCCTGGCGCAGGGCACGTTCGAGGGCGACTTCGTGCAGAGCTCGCGTATGCAGTTCGGGCACGTACACGGCGACGGCGTTTCCGCCGCGCGCTTTGGCGGCGTACATGGCGGCGTCGGCGCTGCGCAGCAATTCGTCGGGCGTTGCGCCGTCGCGCGGATAACACGCGAGGCCGATGCTGCCCGACATGCGTAAGGTCGACGCGTGGTACCAGATCGGTTCAGCGAGCGTCGTGCGCAAGCGATCTGCGAGCCTGAGCGCGTCCGGCTCGTTGCCTTCGAAGACGACGGCGAATTCGTCGCCGCCGGACCGCGCCACCAGCGCGTCGGTTCGGACCGTGCCGGCCAGACGTGCGGCGAACTCGCGCAGCACGTGGTCGCCCGCGGCGTGCGCGATCGTATCGTTGATCGATTTGAAGCGGTCGATGTCGATGAACAGGACGACGAGGGGTTCGCTGCGTGCGGCCGCGCGGGTGACGGCCGCGCTCAAGCGCTCGCTCAACAGCGTTCGATTCGGCAGACCCGTGAGTACGTCGTGATGGGCCAAAAAGCGCAGCCGCTCTTCGGCGCGTTTGCGGTCGGTAACGTCGAGCACCGCGCCGACGACGCGGGTTGGTTCGGCGCCTGGCGGGAAAAATTGGCCGCGTTCGTAGACGCAGCGTTCGCGGCCATCGCGTGTCAGGATGCGATGCTCGATCGTGTACGGGCCGCCTTCGCGGCGTGCGCGGTCGATTTCGCGTCCGACGGCGACGGCATCGTCGGGATGATCGAACTCATAGAGCCGGACGGGACGTTCGGCGGCCGGATCGACGCCGAAGATGCGATAGAGTTCCGTCGACCAGCGCGTTTCGCCCGACACGAAGTCCGTTTCGAAGCTGCCGAGGTGCGCCAGTTCTTGCGCTTCGGCAAGCGCCGCGCGACTCTCCGTCAGGGCGCGCGATACCGCCAACCGCGCAGTAGCGTCGATCGCCAACACGATGCGCGCATTTCGACCGCGAAACGTGATGCCGTTCGACATGACGTCGGCATAGAAGATCGTGCCGTCGGCGCGTTGATGGCGCCACAGCGTCTGTGCGGTCGTCGGGGTATCGGCGTTGCGTAAGGCTTCGAGATGCTCGCCCAGGCGCGGCGCGTCTTCGCGCGGCCGCAGATCGTCGATCGTCAGAGTCAAAAAGCGCCGGCGGGTGTAGCCGTATGCGCGGCACGCTGCGGCATTGACGTCGAGAAATTGCAAGGTTTGGAGATCGAAGATCCACATCGGCTGCGGATGCGAGACGAAGATGGCCCGATAGTCGTGGGCGGAACGGCGCTGCCGCGACGGCATCGCCTCATCCTGGGCCGACATCAGGCGAGAGAACGCCGCGCGCGGACGACCCGCGTCCGCGAAAACCGATCGTGCGGATGGACGCGCGAGAAACACCCTAAGACTGCCGCCGTCGTGACGGCAGAAGCGAACGCGACTGCGTAGCGCCAGATGCACTGGACCAGCGACGGCCGCCCGAAGCGCGTCGTCACGACGCGCAGTTCGAAAATCATCATGCCCAGCGTCTGACCGGCTAGGCCCACGAGAACTGCGCTGTACAGGAAGTACACGACCAGCACCGCGACCACCCCGGCTCCGGCGGCGACGAGCGGCAAGTGTTGCATCGCCCATAATATCGGCGGCGGCTCGTGGGAGGACGCACTTTGAGCGTTATTCGTGAGCTTGGCTACGCCGTGAAATTTGAGGATTGCCGCGACGACGACCAAGTCGACGCCGAGCGCCGTACTGCGGGCCCAGAAGCCTGCGCAATCGTGGTAGCGGACCTCGGGCGGCGCGCCGGCCGGGGCAGGTACGGCTGAGTCCGCCGGCACGGTCGGGCGCTGCGCTGGGGCACTCAAGGTCGCGCGCCAGTGCGTCGCGAGCGGCGACGTATCGAACGCGCGCAGCGCATCGAGCCGGTTGGTTGCGTAAGGGATTGCGGCGATCCACTCGCCCATGCGCAAGGTGGGTTCGGCTTCGAGTTCGCGCCGCTGTTCGGCGAGGGCTTGCATGTCGATGCGCCGGCCGATCGCATGAAACGTCGCAATCGAGATCGCGCCGAGCGCTGCGTCGACTCCGTCGCAGCAGAGCAGTCCCACGCGGTCGGCCGTGAACTCGCTGCGCCGCAGCCATGCGCCGAAGACGAGGGCGACGACTGGATTTTCGCGGCCCGACACCGAGAGTAAGGAGGCGATGCGCGTATGGCCGGCGCCGATGTGAGCCAACTCCCGCGCAATTAAAAAAGCCAACTCCTCTCGTCGCAGATGTTCGACGTATTGGCTCGACAGGACCAGCGAGTACGGCTCTCCGGTACCGAGCGCCGTTATCGCTTGAAAAGGATCGTCGCGCACGAACACCTGAGGCTGCGGGACGCCCAAGCGCTGCGCGAGCGTACCGACGAGCGCATGAATTTCAGGCATCTGGCGGTCGTCGATCCGCACGCTAGAGCCGAGCAGCCGCCCGCGCCCGACGGAAACGAACACGAGCCCGGCTACGATGAGCAGCACGAAACCTGAAAAGGTGACCGTCTCCAGAAACAAGCCGATCAGGGCCAACGTCACCGGTGCAGCCAGCGCGCACATCCACAGGGCCCGCTGCTCGCCGCGTACGCGGAGGCTGGCCGGCCCCGAGAAGAGGTGGTCGACCGCTTGGCCCGCTTCGCTGGAACGTGCGGAGGCAAGCGATGTCGTCGATGCGACGCTCGCAGCGTGGGCCGACCGCTCCCCCTGCATGCAAGTCACTTAACGATGCCGCGCCCGCGTCCTTGCGCGTACGGGACCGTACCCGACATTGGGGTGTAAGCGCAAAGCGGTAATGTCTGGTTTCTGCAAAGCAGAAATGTCCGGTCAGAGCGCCGAGGGTCGTGGGCGGAAGGTCTTCCAGGGGTGGTTCGCAGCGGGGGTGCGGACTTTCCTAGGGTCGGAAATGCGGCGATCGAGGTGGGCGTTGAGGTCCTTGGAGCCCACGATCGGCGCGTTTCGGGTTAGCTTCCCGACGGGCTGCGCGCTGAGCTCATGTCCGTCGTGATGGACGCTCATCGGTCGATCGAGATGGAGGTGGAGTGCCACGCGTGAGCCCGTTGCGAGGTTGCGTCGACTGTAGGGATCGACCAGAGCGAAGCACGCGTCGTTGATTTGGAACATGAGGTTCCTGGTCACGATGCGTTCTTCGCGACGGCAGAGGATGTGGCCGAGGTCGAAGCCGTCGGCGCTGCGGTGCGCGTTTTCCGCGTCGGCCGGCTCGACAGCAAAGCGCGTATTGTGATCGTCAATAAACGAGGGAAGAAAGGCGTTGGCAGCGTCAAGGGCCGTGATCTTTGCGAGGCGCATGGCCTTGATGAGCCGATCTTGGAAGGTGCGATTGGCGCGTTCGACGCGTCCTTTTGCTTGCGGTGAGTTGGCACAGATGAGTTCGATGTCGAGCTCATCGAGAGCGCGTTGCAGTTGCGTCGTGATGTCGGCTTCGGCGCTCCTGCCGGAATAACGAAAGATGCTGTGTTTATCGGTGTATGCGGCGCAAAAGCGGCCGAAGGCAGCGAGGTGTTTGCGCAGGAGCCGATAGTAGCCGTCGGTGGTTTCGGCAGGGTCGAAATGTGCCGCAGTTACGCGGCTCGTCGCGTCGTCGATCGCCAGAAGCAGCGTGCAGCGCGGCCCGCGTTCTTCAAACCAATCGTGCGGAGAGCCGTCCATCTGCACGAGCTCGCCGAATCGTGGCCGCCGTGCTCGTAGCGGAGGAGTAGGATCAGAGCGGGCGCTCGTTCAACGTTCGCCCCGTTCCTCTCTCTTTATAGGGGCCTTGATTAAGAAAAATTTCCAATGGTTCATGGCTGTCACGGTCGTGGCCGTAGTCCTTCAATCAGCGCAGGATACTTACGCACGCAGTGATTTCCGGCCCAGACCATCAGCATTGCGTACTCCGCAGCCGAGCTCATCCGCATTGTACTATACGGTATATCCATTAAGCGCTATTGGGAAGCCTGGAGTTCCGAGGCTAACCGTACAGCAGTCAGAATGGGCGCGAACGGTGCAAAGAAATTCTTATTGGAAACGCAGACTGCAACACCTGTGGGTCTCATTGCAAGACGATCCTGTATCCCATCGTCCCCTCTTTGTTTTCTACGTACCTGATTTGGAGTTGGTTCGGGACACTGCCGGCGCTCGCATGCCCGACGTCGAAGGCGCTTTTTATATCGTCGGCGATGGATGCGGGCTGTATTACGGGCGCCTGAAGGATCTGGGCAACCCGACTATGGGATCAACCTCGGGTCTTAGCTGCACGGTGTCGTGTTATTTCGATCCCCTTATCATCTCCGAGAAGAATCATCCCGTTGTATCTGCCAATTCTGGATGTACCCCTCCACCGCCGCGCGCTCCTAAAGGTTAAATGTTCCGCGCGGCTCGCACGTAGGCGGCCGCGGCGACGCGCTGCGGCGCCCCAGTCAAAGCGTTGACACGACTCGGAGCGGGCGGCTGCTGCGGCGTCAGCTTCGGCGGCATGAACGGGCCAGCGTCAGCATCTCACAGGATTCGTTGAACTGATCCGTATACCGAAAACGACGGTGTTTGAGACAGTCGTCGTGTACCGAGAACTTTCATTCAGAGCAAAAGGTAGCCGCGAAGCGGTGTAGTTTCAGTACTGTTCGGACGGAGATGTCGCGGCGCCGGTAGCGAACCCATCAAGGTTGACCGTCTTGATCTGTAAGCCACTTGGAAATGCGTACAGTGTGACGACTTGACCCCCGGCGGTCAAGACCGCGTGCGATCCGGGAGTAAAAGCGAAACCATTGAACAATCCAGCAAGGTAAGTGACCGTTACCGGTGTGCCGAGGGAGTGGCCCCTTGGCGGGTTGTACGCGAAGATTGTTGTGTTGCCGGCCCGTGAGTATTCCGAAATTGCAATGCGGCCGTCGCTCTCCACTCGAAGACCACTTGGCTGATAACTGTAGAATGTGTTTGCCGTCGTTAGCGCCGTGATCGTCGTGCCATGAGCACATCCACCGATGATTTCACCGACTTGCGTGGCGGCACTGAAACCTTTGGTACCTACGACATATAGATTACCCGCGGCATCGAACGCGTCGCCCCCCAGCACGTCGAAGCCCCCGTAAATCGTGCTGGTCGCGCTCGTCGCGCCTGGTGCAAAGCAGGTGACGTTGCCCCCATAGTTGGCCGCCGCGACATACCCTTTACCGTCAACCGCGACGTCCAACGGTTCGATCGTATCTTTGCCGTTGCTTAAGAACGACGGTGCGCCCCGCGACGTGTAAACGGCGATATTGTTTGGCGCTTCGTTGGCCACGTAGAGCTTGCGGGGGCTATTGCTCGTCGCCATCCCCGCCGGATAAGAGAGCCCATTGCCGGTCAACGTGGCAATGATTACACCGTTAGCGTTCAGGACGAAAATAGCGCTGTTCGTTTGTTGGAAGCCCCAGACCGAGATGAATCCAAAAGCGCTAGCGGGCAGGCGGTCCGTCGAATTAACGAAGGTTTCAACGGATGTCGGTCTTGGACGAGCGGGCTGCTGCACACCGGCCGCGGGATCTCCTTGAGTCACGGACTGCAATGCCGAGCGACTGACGGATTGCGGCGGTAAAGCCGAATTGGTTGGGGCGCTTTGGATTGAGCAAGCTGCGAGGATTACGAGGCCAACGGCTCCACAAAAACAACGAGCAGGCCGGGATACAATGCGCATAAATCTTCTTTCGCAAATGCTAAAGCGGAAGCTACCTTTAGAAGTCACAGTCCATGGGTGGACCAGAAAGTTGAGCACGGAGCGAACGATTCCGCTACGAGCACCCTTCTGGCCTCTTCGGCGCTTTAACGGAAGGGTTGTCCCTAAATCGACCGTATTCGGGATGATTTGGCAAGCCAGGAGTGAAGGGGCTTTCCGTGTCCCGTAAACTAGTCCCAAAAAAATAAGGGCGGAATACCGCTCGACGAGCTGCTCACGGCGCACGCCGCTGGCGACGACCGGCTAGCCAATCTGCGGAGGCGCTACAGCTCCTATGTCGGGCCGGCATCGGCAATCGCATCCAAGGTGTCGTCTGCCTCGAAACGGCCGGAAAGGGCCGCAAAGAAAGCCCTAGGAGCGCGTTTGGACCGTCAGGATGGCTCCCAGGTCATCGAAGACGGGTCGCCGCGTCTAGTGGGCTACGCGCGCGTCTCAACAGACGAGCAAACGACGGCGCTGCAGCTCGACGCGCTGCGGTCGGCCGCCTGCCACGTCATCCACGAAGATTCCGCATCCGGTGCGTCGCGATCGCGACCGGGCCTCGGCCGGGCGCTCGAGGATCTCTTTGCCGGCGACACGCTGGTCGTCTGGAAGCTTGATCGCCTGGGGCGGTCGCTGCGCGACCTTTTGGATATTGCCGAGACGCTACAGAAGCGAGGTATTGCCTTGCGCTCGCTCACGGACCATATCGACACGGGGACTGCGGCCGGCCGAATGCTGTACGCCGTCCTCGGCGCCGTCGCGCAATTCGAGCATGATGTCCTACGCGAGCGCACCGTCGCCGGCCTCGCGGCCGCAAAACGGCGTGGCGAGAAGCTCGGGCGCCCGCCGGCACTCACGCCGGCTCAGGTCCGGGAAGCGAAGGCCATGCTCAAGCGCGGCCAGAGTCCTAACCACGTCGCGCGCGTTTTGCGCTGCGGTCGCTCGACGCTGTACCGCGCGATCGGCTAAGCGCCTATAACCTCCACTTATCGCACACGTTTGGGCCGCGAATTCTCGGCGCCGTCGCACAACTCGAACACGACGTGCTGTGCGAGCGTACCGCATCGCCCAACCTCGGCCGCTCGACTTGACATATACATCATGATGTATTAATGTCCCGGAATGAGGCGAACCAATTTCTACCTTGCCCCTGAGAAACTCCGCGCTCTAAAGATGCTTGCGGCGCGTGAAGATGCAAGCGTTTCCGACCTCGTCCGCGAGGCCGTCGATACAATAATCGAGAGACGGCTTGCAAGGGCTGCCGTCGCGAGTCCAAACGGGTCTGTAAAATCACGCGAAACGACGCTGATTGATGACGTGTTACGGCGTGTCGATGCTGGGATTCCAGCCGATATTCCCGCGCACGAAATTGAGCGTGACGTAGCTAACGCTGCCAACGAACGTCGGACCGAGCGTCGTGCGCGCACTCAACGCAACGTCTCTAAGACGGCGACCGGAAAAGAGTAATTCGCGTGCGAGCAGTGATTGACACGAATCTTCTCGTATCGGCGTTGATCTCGCGGCCGGGGTCTACGTCCCGTAAACTCATCGAGGCAGTCCGCGACGGTCGACTGAAGCCGGTTCTGAGTAAGCCACTTCTCGACGAATTGCTCGACGTCATGAGCCGCCCGAAATTCGATCGTTACGGTATCACCATCGGTATCGTCCTGGATTTTATTGAATGGCTCCTCAGCGTCGGGACGGTCGTCGAGATCACCGGCGCGCCACGTGGATGCGGCGACCCTGACGATGACGCGGTGATAGAAACAGCCGAAGTTGGTGCAGCCGATTATCTCATCACGGGCGATTCCGACCTACTGGACGACCGGCTTCGCACGAACCTCTATCGAAATGGAGTCGAGGTCGTTACTGCGAGCCTTTTTTTGCGCGATAGTCTTGCCCTGGCAGCCTCAAGTGCGATCGCCGTCGAGCAAGCGCGAATGATCGTGGCCTGCCTTGTTGGAAGCGCAATAGCCGTATCTGCGTGGCAGATTCGAAAGCTCAGCACTACGGTCGACTCGCTTTTCTATATTGTGATGGAGGCATTTGCAGTCGTCAAGCAGCGCGTTGCATTTCATAAATCACAGCAAGCGGAGCTTCAAAGCTGCGAGGAAGCGGACCCCAACTATACGTCTAGACGTGCGGCTCTTGACACTGACGTTGCGAGGACTGCTGAGTTGCAAAAAACCATAGCCTGCACCACGACTGAGATTACACGCGTTTTAGGAGACGCAGTGACAAAGCTCCGTCAAAAACGGTCGGACCCACCAATGTAGTTCAGCCGGGCCAGTTCGCCTTTTCGCCTGTGCTCTCGCTCAGGCATTCCGCCCTTGGACCTAGGCGCTCAGCGCGGATATTCGTCGCTCGGCGACTCAAACTCGCACATGAGCACCTTCGCGAGAAACTCGGGCTTGTAGCCGTAATTCCAGATACCAAGCACCGTGTGAACTCCGCACACGTTGCAGTTGGGGGTTTCCGGCTCGGCGAGGATGATCACCATGTTCCGATTGCTGCGCCGCCCTTCGGGCATCTGCTCGCACATGCGACGCCGCACTGTAAGCACGCCCGCGATCGCGGCCGGCGCAACGGCGGCTCGTCCGATCGCAGATATTTGCGCAACGTGTTCGGAGCCAGTTGCAAATCGCGCGCGACGACCTTGATCTCTTCACCGTCGCGCAGGCACCGCTGCCGAATGGTCTCCCAAGTTTTCAACGGAATTACCCCTCTGGTCGCTCCTCTCGGAGGAAGGTGTCGATTACCGTCACCTTCGAGAGGAGCGCCCTGCTTTAAGCGCTTAGGGGTTCAAATCTCCGTTGCCGCGAGGGGTTCAAAATTACGTTGCCGTTTCCACCGAGCGAACAACAGCGGGTCTCGCTCTTGCGACTTCACCTTCTGCCGTTCGACGACGAGCTCGCGCTGCCGGTCTTGCAGCTCGCGGTTGTTGACGTGCATTCCGCGCTCGACGGCCAGCCGTAACGCTCGTTCTTTGAAGTCCGCGCTGCCGTGCAGCGTCACGTCGTTCCCCCACTTGGCGCGCGCGAGTTCGAGCCCTGCGTCGATGCTCGCATCGCTCACGTCGCGAAACGCGATCTGCGGCCCACGATCGCGGAATGCTTCGCCACCATCCCGCCACCGATAAGAGACCTCGCCGTTGCGCTCGACGCGCGCGTCGACGTCGCGAAGATCCCGCAAGAAACGCGGCTCGGCGTCGCCAGCACCGCGTAACCAGAACTCCGGCGTCTCGATCTCTTGCTGGCGTTGGGAGCGGTGCTCGCGATACCGCAGACCGCGCAACGCCGAGATGGCGGCGTCGTCGCCGGCGTGCGCGCGCTCGACGACGAACTAGCGCCACGCTTGCCGCCGCTCGATGTGCAGCTCGTGCTTAAGGTCCGCACGTTCGTTTGCGATCGTATCGCGTAAGTCGACGCGCTCTTGCGCAGCACGAAACGCCGCAAGCGAGGCCGCGATCTGCGGCGCAAGGCCGGTCTCGCGGAGCTCGCGCCGGTACTCTGCACATTGCGTTTGCGGCGCTTGCTCTGCCAGAGGTCATTCTCGACGAGCAACGCGCGCAGCCATTCCCGGCTAACGTCGATGCGATCGCGCTCGGCCAGCGTTTGAGCTAAAAACGTGGGTCCGAAGCCTCGATAGTCACCGCGACAGCGTTCCAGGACCGCTTCTCTGATCTCATCGGCGACACGGTTATTGGGCAGCTTTCCGCGCCGTTTGGAAGCGACCGCGACGGCGCCGTCTTCCTCGAGTCTGCGCACCAGGCGCCGCAACTGACGTTCCGAGAGTCCAAGTGCCACGGCGGCTTCTCGCTGGCGGCGAACCCCGTCATGCACTTGTTGAAGGACACGAAGGCGTTCGAGTTCCGGGACAGTCATGCTCAGGAGCTCCATAGGGTTGGTCCCTTGGCTGCTCCGGACATCTCTGCTTTGCTAAGGACCGGACATCTCTGCTTTGCTCCTACACCGTACCCGACATTGGGGTTGACAGTGGAGCAACGTTTGAGGTATTGTACTAGTACGTTAGTACGACAGCACGATAGGAGAAGTTCATGCTGAACCTGCATCGCCAACCCGTCCAAGCCCCGACCCCGAGCGCGCTCCGTCCGACCGTCATTCGCACGCCCCGCAATCCGGAAAGCCTCTTCACCGGCTGGGGCATTCGGTTCTAAGTCGCCTTCCGGCAGCACGCAGAACCTCGGTCAGTAACGTGCCGGCAATGTTCAACGTCGATCCACGCAGCGGCGTCCCCATCTACCTCCAAGTGGTCGAGCAGGTGAAGCGCGCGATCGCTCTGGGAACGCTGGAGCCCGGCGAACAGCTGCCGACCGTCAAAGCGTTGGCGCTCGACTTGACGGTGAACCCCAACACGGTCGCGCGCGCTTATCGCGACCTCGAACGGGAGCGCGTCATTGAAACGAGCCCGGGTCGCGGCAGCTTCGTCCCGGCGGGTGAAGCGCCAAGCGAGGCGCAACGCGCTGCGCACGACGCCGCCGGTACGGCACTCATGGATGCAATTCGAGTCGCCCGCAGCTTCGGGCTCGACCGCCGGACCATCACCGCCCTGGTCGATCGCGCGCTCGATCGCTGGTTTCCCGCAGATGGAGAAGTTCGATCGTGAACGCGATTTCAATCAACGAGTTAACCAAACGTTACGGGAATTTCACGGCGGTCGACCGCCTAACGCTCGCCGTCGAGCCGGGCAGCGTTTGCGGATTGCTTGGACCCAACGGTTCGGGTAAGTCGACGACGTTCAAGTGTCTTCTCGGTCTTGCGCGCCCAAGTGCGGGCAACGTGGCGGTCGAAGGCGTGCCGCTGAACCCGCAGACCTTCGAACATCTTGCGTACGTTCCGGAAAAAAGTGCGCTCTACGAGTGGATGACCGTCGCGCAGCATCTCGAGATGGCGCGCCGCGCGTACCGTAGGTTCGATGCCGCGCGCGCAAGCGAACTGACCACGCTCTTCAAGCTTGCGCCGGCCAAACTCGTGCGCAAACTTTCCAAAGGACAGCATACCGCCGTTGCGCTGGTAATTGCCTTCGCGATTCGGCCGCGCGTGCTCGTGCTTGACGAGCCGGCCAGCGGCCTCGATCCCATCTTCCAGCGCACGGTGCTCGATCTGATCATCGACGCGGCGGCCGGCGGCGCGAGCGTGTTGTTCTCGTCCCATCAGATCGGCCAAGTCGAACGGGCCGCCGATCGGATTGCGGTCTTGCGCGAAGGTAAGCTCGTCCTCTCCGGCGACATCGACACGCTCAAAGGGAACGAGAAAGTCGTCGTCGCGTCGTTCGACGCACAAGCTCCGGCCATGGACGACTTTACGCGCGATCCCAACGTGCGTCGCATCGAGCGCGGTGGCCGCATCGTGCGGCTCTACACCGACGGCGACAGCGAGCGAATCGCCGGGCGCGTCGCGCAATTGCAGCCGCGTTCGCTCGACGTCGTCGATCTGACCCTCGAAGACATTTTTCTCGGCGCCGTCGGCGACATCGTGCCGGACGGCGCCGTCCCGACGACGGGAGTACCTTCATGATCTCTAACGGAGTGCCAGCGTGATTTACGTTGAATGGCTGCGCGCGCGCAAGCGCCTAATGATCTTTTCCATCGTACTGGCCGTGCTGGCCATATTCGTCATCCTTCTGGGACAGTTCGGGCACGTTGTCGGACGCCTCGACGCCGCCGGCAATCCGCACGGATCTGTCGGTTGGACTGTCGGCTGGAGCACTCAAACGGGTGCGCAGACCATGCCGGGGCGTACGTTCCTTCACAATGAACTGCAGCGCGCGACGCTTCCGCTCGATGCGTTTTTGGCTTTTGCGACGTTGATCGCGTTCATTTTCTGCATCGGCGTGTATACGAGCTTGCACGCGCAAAAAGATTCGTTGCACCTCGCGTTCACCAAGCCGCTTTCCCGAACGCGTTTGGCGTTAGGATTTTTCGCCGTCGACTTAGCGTCGATCGCGGCAATCTACGTCGTCGCAGCCATCCTGGCGTTGCTGCCGATCGCCGTCTTTGGCGGCCTCAACCGCGTCATAGCGCCGCATCCCTTCGTCATCGTCGGACTCGGCGGCATCCTATTGCTTTACGGCTGGATGCAGGCGTCGACGGCCTGGCTGCGCCGCGGAGCCGGCGCGGTGATCGCCGCGCTATGGATTGCGTTCGGGTTCGTGCCGTCGCTGACGCGAACGCCGTTCCCGCAACTCAATGCGCCCGCCGGTGCACTGTGGCTGCTCGATCCGCTGCGTTACTTGGGCGTCAACGCCAGCGGCAACCCGTCGACGTGGTCGCCCGACGCGGGGACCTTCGGTCCGGCCATTGCGCTCGCTTGGGGCTTGGGCGTTGTCGCGTGCGCCATCGCCGTCGTCATCTGGAATCGCGTGGAAGTGTGAGCGGCAACGCAGACCGCTCGATGGGAGGATAAAGTGCGTTATCTCGGATCGAGTTTTTCGCTCGTGCTCGGCGCTTGGAGGCTGCGGCTCTCGTTCGCGCTTGAAGACGATGTGGACGAGACGCCCGAAGCCGTTACTTCACGACAAAACTACTCGGGTACGCAGAGCCGACGTATCTCCATGCACCGTTCGTGACCTTGTAGAAGTACAGGTTGGGGTTCTGCGGGTCGCCGTTGTTGGCGAAGCTGATCGGGCCGATCAGCGTGTCGAAGGTCGTCGTCGTGTCGAGCGTTCGTTCGATCGCGATGCGGTCGGCGGCTCCCGTCCGCTTGACGATCTCAATGACGATCTGTGCGGCGGCGTACGAGAACGTTGCAATCGGCGTCATCGCGCCGTACTTGCGTTCAAAATCCTGTTTGATGCGGAAAGCCCCGGGTGCCAAGGCCAGCGGCGGCATCGACGTCGAGATGACCAGACCTTCGACGTCTTTGCCGTACTTGTCGATCGTCTGCGGATCGAAGAAGCCTTGCGAACCATAAAACGCGCCGGCATATCCGGCAGCGCGCAGGCGCGGCACGATCGGACCCATATCTTTCGTTAAGCCCGCCAGAAAAACGACATCGGGCGCCGCGGCCAACGTCGCTTTGGTCACGGCCGCAAAATCCGGCTTGTCCCAACTAAACTGGAGCTCGGTCGACTTGATCTTGTCCGACAGCATCTCGCCTTGGAACGCGTCGGCGACATCGGCACCGTAGTCGCCGTCCTGGGTCAGCACGGCGGCGCTCTTCGGTTTGAGCTTCGCGTTGACGTAACGTGCCGCCAGTCGTCCTTCGGTCGAATCCTTCGCGGTTAGGCGTACGATATTGCCGTAGCCGTGGGCCGTGAGCCGGTCGTAGGTCGAAACCGGGCAGATGATCGGCATCTTGGCGTTAACGTACGTTTGCAATGCGGCTTCGGTGATGCGGCCGCTCAGATGGCCGATCACCGCGAGAATCGTCGGGTCGTCGCAGGCGAATTGCGCATTGACCAAGCCGGTCGCCAGGAGATTCTGATCGTCGAACGTGCGCATCGTAAAGAGCCGGTCGAACGAGCCGCGCAAAACGTTCGCGTCGTCGACGGCGGCGCGCACGCCGTTACCGATCTGCTCGCCTTGCCGGATATCGTCACCGGTGAACGGCGCAACGACGCCGAGCGTGACTTGACCGCTCATGGGCGAGTCGCCGTAGACGGCACGCGCCGGCCGGGTGGTCGCCGCCGCCGCGCACACGAGCGCTCCGGCGCCCGCAAGAAGGTCGCGCCGGCTTACGCGCGCCATGCAAAGCCTGCGTACGTCGCGGCCAGAAACGCGATCGAGAAAACCATGTTGCTCACGAAGACGTATTCGTTGAGCACGAATAAGTTCTTTGCCGATCCGAACAACCGGTTCTCATAAGCCGCCAGTCCAAGCGCCAAGGCGACGCCGACATAGTAGAGCCGGCCGACCCCTGCGAAGACCCCCGCTCCGGCGAGCAGCGCTGCCATTGCGAGGTGCAGCGCTAAGGGCAGCAAGCGGCCGCTGCGCGCGCCGAAGCGGGCGGGGATCGAACGCAGGTTCTGGGCGATGTCGATGTCGCGGTCCATCAACGCGTAGATGATATCGAAGCCGGCGACCCACACGGTAACGGCCGCAAACAACAACACCGCCGGCCACGCGACGGTACCCGTCACCCCGATGTAGGCGCCGAGCGGCGCAAGCCCGTCGACCGCGCCCAGCACGAAGTGGACCGTCCACGTGAACCGCTTGCAAAATGGATACGCGAGGATGCCGAGCGCCGCGACGGGCAACAACGCAACGCACAACGGGTTCAGTTGCGCCGCAGCGACGATCAGCAACACGAGACCGACGAGGCCGGCGGCCAGCATCGTACTCGGCGGCAGCGAACCGCTGGGCAGCCCACGCCGAGCGGTGCGCGGATTGCGCGCGTCAATGTCGCGATCGAAGTACCGATTGGCCGCCATCGCCGCGGTCCGAGCACCGAGCACGGCAATGGTAATCCACACGAGCGCACGCAACGGAGGCACGCCGCGCGCCGCGACGATCGCACCCGTGTAGGCGAACGGCAGCGCAAAGAGCGTGTGTGCGACCCGAATCTCGTGCAGCACGCTGCGCACGAGTGCGAACTTCTTAGACGTCATCGGCTTTCGCCGTTCGAGCTCCCTTTTCGATGAGCGCGTTGCGGTCGACGTGCCCGCGTTCGAGCGGCGCCGAGCGCAGCAGCGCCTCGAGCGCGCGAGCCCCTTGTCCCGACCAACTGTCGCTGTCGGTTTTCATGCGGCCGAGGCCGTACTCGGTCCAGCGGCGCGTTACGAGTTCGCGCGTCGCAGCGTCCATGACGATGTCGGGCGGCCAGGTGCGCTCGTAGCCCTCGTCGGCGCGTTTGCGCGTCGCGTCGATGCCGAGCTTGTGGCCGAGCGAGACGAGGTGTGAGCCGCTGTGATCGAGATCGTCGACGGGTCCCGGCATGACGACGAGGTCGCGCGACGGATCGACATTGGCCAAGGCGAACCACGCGACCGCACGTACGTCGTGCACGTCGACGTCGTCGTCGACGATCGAGCAACGTGCGGGTCAGCATCAGCATGTGCCCCAGGCCCCACAGCGCGTTCATCACTTTCTTGGCTTGGCCTGGATACGATTTGCGCACCGACACGATGCAGAGGTTGTGAAAGCCGCCTTCGACGGGGAGATTGTAATCGACGATTTCCGGGACGACCATCTGCAGCAGCGGCAAAAAGAGCCGTTCCGTCGCCTTGCCCAGCCACGCATCTTCCATCGGCGGCTTACCGACGACGGTTGCCGCGTAGATCGGCTCCCTCCGCCGGGTGATGCACTGCACGTGAAAGGTCGGATACTCGTCGGCGAGACTGTACACGCCCGTGTGATCGCCGAACGGCCCTTCCAGGCGCAAGTCTTCGTTGTCGACGAATCCTTCGAGTACGAACTCGGCCTCTGCCGGTACTTTGAGATCGACCGTCTTGCAGCGCACCATGCGCACGTTGCGTCCTCGTAGGAAACCCGCGAGCGCGATCTCGTCGACGACGGGCGGCAGCGGTGCGGTTGCAGCGTAGGTGATCGCAGGATCGGCGCCGATTGCGACGGCGACTGGAACGCGCCGCCCCCACTTCGCAGCGTGCGCGCGGCCCTGTTTGTGTTTCTGCCAGTGCATGCCCGTCGTCGTCGCGTCATAACGCTGCAAGCGATACATCCCGACGTTTTGCATTCCGCTCTGCGGGTCTTTGGTGAAGACGAGCGGCAACGTAATGAACGGTCCCGCATCGAGCGGCCACGTCGTGAGCACCGGCAACCGCATGAGGTCGACCGTGTCTTCGACGATCTCTTGACAAGCCGCGTTCGTGACCGTCCGCGGTACGGCGAACGCTGCAGAGCCGATGGAAAAAAGCTTTGCGATCTTGCCGTGGCCAGTAGCCGGCACGTTCAAGCGCACGGCATTGGCAACGCGGCGCGCAACCTCGTCGAGGGACTTCGCTCCGAATGCGAGCGCCATCCGCTTCTCCGTCCCGAACTGGTTCATGAGCACCGGATATGCGGAGCCTTCGACATTCGTAAACAAGAGCGCCGGACCGCCCGCCTTGACGACGCGATCGCTGATCTCCGCAATCTCGAGCCGAGGACTCACGCGTGCCCGCACCTCGACGAGTTCGCCGGCGCGCCGTAAGGCAGCGACGAACTGTGCCAGTGTATCGAACGCCATCGTGTGCGCTACGCCTTCACCGCGACCCGCGTACGGAGCAGCGTGTCGACGCTTCTACGCGGATGCGGGGTCCCGGTGGCCGCGCAGGCGTAAGGCCAGAGCGATCAGCGCGATGCCGCCGATGACGGCGTAGATCCCGATCAAGTACGTCAATGCGAGCAACGCAGCGACCGGGCGAACGATCAGCCAGATGCCGACGGCGAACGAAAGTATGCCTGCGAGAATCAGGAAGAGTTCCCCCGGCACGTCCCGGCGCAGCCTGAAAGCGGCCGCGATCTCAAGGATGCCGGTGACGATGGCCCAGACCGCGACGAGCCAGCCGAGTGAGACCGCCGTCACGCCCGGCAAGAAGAATGTAACGACTCCAATTGCGATACCGACGAGACCTTGCAGCAAGATCGCCCACCAGTGGCCGGTGTCGGGATGGGCGAAGCGCAACGCCGTCACGATATTCAGCACTCCGTCGACGAAAAACCACGCGCCGAAAAAGTAGACGAGCACCACGACCGACGAGAGCGGAAACTTGAAGATGATCGCTCCGAAGATGACGGCGACGATCCCGCGCAGGAGCGGCACCCACCAATGGGCGGCGATGCGTGAGGTCCAGAGCGGATTTCTTAACGACGAAACCATGTCGTCTATCGTACCCCCCGCGAAGTCCGCTGCCCTGCGCGCCCCGCAGCCGTTTCACTCATCAGATGACGTGGAGCATCGAGATGCCCAGCCATTGTGCGACTCTGCTCCAGCTCCCACGCGCGAATCGTCGCGAAACCCTATGATTGCTCGATCGATGGCTACGCGTTCCATGACGGCATTCCCGGCTTTGCGCGAGTTGCCGCGCACGGTTCCGCCTCCGGAGGCCTCTTTACGTATGCGCGGCTGATTTAAATCGCCGTGGCGCGACTTTTTACGTACCAAATCGCAGCAACGAGGCGCCGTAAAAAATCACGCCTGCTGCACCGAGCGAAGCGCCGCCACGTCGCCTTCCGCGATGGCGCGCTCGACGGCCTGCCGCAACGCGAGCGTGGCCAGCGTATCGAACGCGATGCCGGCCGAGCGCGTTAGCTCCGCGAGCGCCGCTCGCTCGTCGGGCGCGTATGTTTCTGCGCTGCGTTTGGGGCCGCACGCGAGCAGACCAATCAATTCACCGCGGACTATCATGGGAAACGCTAAGGCGCCCGGAATTGAACTCGGTCCGATCTCCGCAGAAATCGCGTCTAAGTCGACAGGTTCACCGGCGGCGCGCGCTCTCACGATGGCGGTGTCGTTCGACGCAACGGTCGTGCAAGCGCCGTTGTGACTTCCGCTCGCCTCGCGCAGCGCGAAGCTTCCGTGGTTGTCGTGGAGGTAGAGGGCGGAGAAGCTTGGGCCGGTATTGCGTTCGACGGCTGAGATGAGCCGCTCGGATAGGATATCGGGTTCGGTAATATACATGGCGTCGCGCGCCAGGCGGCGCAGCGCATTCTCGGCGCGGTGGCGTTCGCGGAAAAACACGTTGTCTACGAGAGCGTCCGCGCGGTCGTGAATGCCGCGCAAGGACGCGCCAATTGCTAGCGCAGCGAGCGCCTCGAGCGCGAGGCTCTGCACGTGACCGAACGCCGCCACGTACTTTCCGATGACGAATTCGGTGAGCGTGAACAGGGCGACGACCATGGCCGACACGATTCCAAAAACGAGGGCACGGTTAACGACGAATCCGATATCGAGCATCCGATGCCGCAGAATAGCGTAGGCCGTTCCAATCGGTATTGCGGCCATGGCGAAGACGAACGGAGCTTGGGCTGCCTCAGGAAGCCGTAACGATTCCATAAGCAGCACGATGATGAGGCTGCCCACCCCAATGCCCGTCGACAGGGCAATCCAACGCAGGCGCACGCGATCGTCTACAGATGCCGCGCGTGCGCCCACCGCGAACGCGATTCCGAGGGCAAGCATCAAGTAGATGGGCGCGAAAAGCGACCCAACGTCATTAGTGGGTAGAGCAGCGTCAAGCACCAAGGTGGTGAAAGGCGCATACGCGAGGGTACCCAGGGCGACCACGGTCGCTATGGGATTCACGCGGAGTATCAAGCGGCGTAATCCATGCGCGCTCGGTCGCGGGAAAAGGGCGGCAAATCGGACCGCTTGCATCAAGCCGTAACCCAGCACGATCGGGCGCACGATCGACAGCACTCCCGCTGCCGTCAAGCCGTACCAGGGCCAGCGCGCGAACGCGAACGTGAAACCGATGAGAAACGACGCCAGAGCGCGCGCGTCGGCTCGGTCCGCCCTGCGTAGAACGATCAGTCCCGCGACGAGGACGAAGACGATTCGAATACCTTGGTACGCACCTGCCAGTACCGCCTCCGGTATAGACGCTGCTAGTATGGGCGATCGTAAAACGACGCGCCGGTGGCTCACATGCTCGTCGACAAACAAGTCGAGCGCGCTTCCCGGAGCCGATATCGGAAAATAGATGCTCTCGCGGCTCCCAAAGTCGTCGGTCGTCAGCGTGACGTGCGCACCGGCTCGAATTCCCGCATGCTGCGCCGGCGAGTCTGGAAAGACCGTGTCGACGCGGTAGTGCCCGTGGCCCAGCGGCGTCACCGTCAGTCCGTATCCGCCCACCGGCCCAAGGTGAAACAGGTCGCCTCCGATGAGCACGAGCGCACCGCTGATCGTAGCGAGCGCAAGCGCTCGCCACAACCATGTCGGCAGCGTAGTTCCGGGCGTTACTTCAGCGATGCGATAAATTTCTCCACGGCTGCGCAGAACGCTGCTGCGCCCTCGGCGGGCAGGCCGGCGTCCCAAACCTGTGCCGCTCGTTTTACGCCCGTCGCAGCGACAACGGTGCGCGTGACGCCCCTACGCTTGAATCGACCAATGGACCAGTCCGCGACTGTCGAAAGCCTGCGTCGTGGGTTGCATATGCGTCGCGCGTTCCTTCGTGCTATCTCTCGCTTTTACGGGACTGGCCGCGTGCAGCAGCAACGCGATCCCTGTTGCGCATGGCGCACTGTCCGATACAGAATATTCGTTACCCGGTGCCGCAAGCGGCCCTACGGACATCACCGTCGGTCCAGACGGGGCCTTGTGGTTCACCGCCTTTGACGGTAACGCGGTCGGAAGGATCACGACGCTGGGAACGATTGCCGCCTATGGGCTCCCTGCGGCGGCCAGCGGCGCGTTTTTTATCGCTGCCGGCCCTGATAGTGCGCTTTGGTTTACGGAACTCGACGCCGGCCGCATCGGGCGCATCACGACGGCAGGCGTAATCACCGAATATGCACTTCCCACGCCCGATAGCGAACCGGTCGGGATTGTGGCGGGTCCCGACGGCGCACTTTGGTTCACCGAGCAGTCTACACAGAGAATCGGGCGGATCACGACTTCCGGCGCTGTTACGGAATACGGGCTTCCGACGCCACAAAGCAATCCTGGGGGAATCGCAGCCGGTAGCGATCGTGCCTTGTGGTTTACGGAAGCCGGCAGCAGCAAGATCGGCCGCATCACGACGGCTGGATCGATCACGGAGTACGCGCTACCGACTGCGCGCAGCTTTCCCGCATCCATCACGGCGGGTCCTGACGGCGCTCTCTGGTTTACGGAGTTGTACGGCCACAAAATCGGACGTATCACCACTGCGGGCGCGATAACTGAATACCCGTTGCCGGACGGTCACGGCGCTCCGGTCGGCATTACTACCGGCCCCGATGGGGCGTTGTGGTTTCTACAAGACGGCCAACTCGGACGAATCACGACCGCCGGAACGATAGCACAATATTCCGCCTCGGGCGCAAACTCGGACACGTTCAACGGCATCGTTACGGGCCCGGACAACGCACTGTGGTTCACCAATAGAATTGAAAGCAAGATAGGACGCGTCGTGCGCTAATGCGCTTTACTGTACAGCCGCAGGCGTCAACACCCATTTCCCAGCTGGATCATCGCAGGTTTTTGAGACGTCCGCGTGTGCCGGACGCGTTCATTTTCAGGACATCGCGCGTCGCTAGAGCTAGATGGCGGCGGCAATTTCGGCGAGTTTTTTGATGGTGTTTATATTCCGAGCCGTCCCGGCGGCGGCCGCCGGAATCCGCAGCTTTGAGCGTCCCATGCCGGCACCGTAGGCCACATAAAACTCTCGCGCACCTAAGCGAATCTCTTCGTCCTTTTGGCCCCGGACATTGTCGAGTGCGTTCGGCGGCGGCGGCTCATCCAAGAAGATGGCAACCGTCGAGTTCGCCGGCGCCGTAGGAAATGGATTCGCTTTGAGAACAGCTGACATTTCATCCGCCGTGCGGACAACGATGCCGACTCGTTTACCAGCATACGTTTCCAGGCGTTTCTCAAGCGCACCCTTGACCTCTGACTCGGGCTGCTTGGCTGTGAAGACAACGTTGCCGCTGGCGATATAGGTCTGGATGTTCGTAAACCCTTCAGCGGCGCACATTGCCCTTAGTTCAGACATCGGCAGTTTACCGGTGCCCCCTACATTCACTGCGCGCAGTAGACCAATGTATGTCGGCATGGGACCCTCAAGCACATAGTTTCGAAACTAACCGTCACCGAACGAGACAGCCTATTTGCACGTTCCACACCCTCCGGCGGCGCACTCTCTAAATCGACGGTTTTGCGCGCTTTGAAAGCGCGCCGAAAGCTTTTTGCGCGACCGTTTCCGAAGCCGTCACGGCTGGCTGTTTGGTCCACATGGCGTTCGCGGAGAACCTAACATACTATGAACCAACCGGAAGTTTACCGACGCGCGCCCACGAAGTCTTGCCCATGGTGAAAGATATGGCGTTCGTTGCGTATTCGGTGAGCGACGTCCCGCGAGCGAGCAGATTCTATCAAGATGTCGTGGGGTTGCAACTGGGCCAGTCATTCGGCGAGCATTTTGTCGAGTTCAACGTTGGTAGCACGACTTTTGCAATCGATGGCGAGCCACCCGGAATCGCGCCGGGCTCAAGCTCCGGCGCGGCGTTCGAAGTCGACGACGTCGTCGCAATGCGAGCGCTCTTGGTCGAACGAGGTGTCGGGGTCACTGACGTTCACGAATCTCCAGTATGCTACTTCGCCTTCGCGACTGATCCCGACGGGAACGGCTTTGTAATCCATCAGCGCAAATCCGAGAAACCGGCCGCCAGCGAGATCCCTAATGCGACCCGCTAAAGGTCGGTTCGGTGCGAAACGCGTCTCTTGAACGACGGTTTACGAGACTCAGCGCGTGTGCCAAAGGCTCCGCCTCGAGGCGGCCGCACGAGTGGCTAGTATTCCTTCGTTTTCATAAGATGACGTAGATAGCGCTCAGGGGCGTTCAAGAAGTCTCGCGTTACGCGCACGTGCTCCACGTCTTCATACGAAATGCTGTAAATCTCGCCGCCTGTGAACTGGAGCAGCGTCGCGCCCGGAAACGCCATCAGGATTGGCGAGTGAGTCGCGATCACGAACTGCGAACCTGCGGCGATCGCATCGCTTAGAATCGCAAGGAGTCCGAGCACCCGGATGGGCGAGAGCGGCGTCTCCGGCTCGTCAAGGAAGTATAACCCCGATGGAGCGATTCGCGCCTCGAGCAGCGCGAGGAAGGTTTCCCCGTGCGATCGTGCGTTGGGATCGTCACCGTAGCGCTTCGCAAACGCCTGGCGCTGCGCTGCGAGGTATCCGTAGGCTCGCGTTCCCGCGAAGCCGTCGGCCGTTTCGCCGAGTTCGTTCATCTCACGAGCGAGGCGCTGCGTGTAGCCGAACACGTCTTCAGCGCGCAAGAAAAGCTTCGCCAACGGACGCCCGCGCCGAGCAAGCGCGAGTCCGGCAGCGAGCGTGCGCGCTGCCTGAAGCGTCGGATCGGATTGCAGATCATGCCCCCCAATTGCAACTGCCTCGGCGGCGACTGCTACTGCTTCGAGCAGTGTCGATTTTCCGCTCCCGTTTTCACCGACGAAGAACGTTACACGCGCCGAGAAGCGGAGGCGCCTTAGATTTTGGACGATCGGCAGGCTCCACGGAAAGACGTCCGTATCCACCACGTCTTTGCGGCGTGCCACATCGGTAAGAAAGAGGTTCTCGCTCCTTTGAGTCACGCTTAGATGATCGTTCGTCACTCTTGCAGAGACTGACTTTACTAGGGCCAGCCATTGAGGAGGCGACGGCGGCCGTTTTAACCGGCATCCCGCAAATGACGCGCTCTACGGAAAAGACAGCCAGGAACCAAGCCCAGGAGTCATCGCCGACATCCGCAAGCGCCTTCGTGCGGATGTAGCATGTTACGTCGTCGGGCTTGAGTCTCCTGAGCGCGCGCGGGAAGAACTACGAGTCAGTGTAGCCTTCGCCGTCGAGGGGCGGCGGCTTGAAGGCCGGCCCATGCCAGCGCCGACGACGCAAGTCGAGCTTCTTGAGGCAATTTGACCCCTCGGCCGCGCCGCCGCAACAGTCGGGCCCGATCCAGACACTGTGGGTTTTTCCGCAGTCTGCTAGTGCAGCGTAAATTGCTCGGTTGGATTTATCGCCACGCCGTTGGGAATCGGTATGCCTTCGAACCCGCTGGATAGGCTGACCGACTTGATGGGCGAACCGCCTAGCGGATATTTGAACAGTTGAACAACGTTCGGGTAAGCGCCGGCCGTCAACACGAGCGTGCTCCCCGGCACGAACGCGAAGTCCAGTGATACGCTCCCGCCCGTAAGCGGCGTGGTCGACACCGGACTTCCAAGGTTGGTGCCCCTGGGCGCGGCGTACGTGTAGATTGCGCTAGCACCGACGTCCTGGATTGCAATGTTGCCCGACGTTGAGATCCCGATTCCGCCGGGTTGCTCAAGCGAATTGGCCGTTGTCAGCGTTGTAAGCGATGTGCCGTGGACGCCGTGGAGAATGCCTTCGACGATCGGTTTGCCGGCGTTGCTGGATCCGTCCAGAAGCAGGTTGCCGTTCTTATCGAAGGCACAGAACGCCGGAAATTGAAAATCGGGAGAAGAGATGACGTTCGTGGGGTACGTCGAGCCCGCGGTGTAGAGAGAAACGCTTCCTCCAGGGCCGCCGCCCTGGGCCGCGTTCGTCACTGCAAGATTGCCGCCGCTGTCAACGGCGACATCGACGGGATTTTGGTTGGGATCGTGAATCGTCATTGGCGTGCCGGTGTAGGGAGGCGCGAACTCTAGAACGTGATCGGAGCCGGTATCCGCGACGTACAGATTGCCGCTGTGGTCGACCGCCATGCCGTTCGGAAAACCAAACCCCGTCAGTGTCGAGGTGATCGTGCCCGCCGCATTCAGAATGTAGACGACGGTCTGGGTAAAGTCACTTCCGGCAGAAACGAAAACCTGGGCACCGCCCGGCGTGCCAGGGACCGGCAGTAGAACGTGGTCCGGGCGGCGCAGGCCCGAGGTGGTGTTCGAACCCCCGGTGCTTCCTGCTTGCAAGGTATGCGGATCGATTGTCCCGGTGCCCCCGTCCGAGCAGCCGGCGAAAAGCGTAGCGGCAACGCTCATACTTAACAAACAAAATAATGGTCCTTGGGCGCGCAATGAAATCGCCTCCTGCGTCGTCGGGACAGTATAGCCGTTTGGGACCGCGCGTCTCTCGTGGCTCGAAGGATAAGAGTGCACGTCCGCGTGTTGCCTTAGGGAAATACCGAGCGGACCCTTCCCTAAACCGGTAACAGTCAAAGTCCTCCGGATGGGTCCATGAGGGCGGGCCAACTACGCATGCGTTTTATGTTCCATGGCGATTCCTTCAGCGCATGACAAGCCAAAAGTGCCGCCCCCTGTCTCGTTCCACGTCGTCACCAATGAACCGCCGCAAAATGTGTCGACCATTTGTGCGAACCTTATTGTGGTTGTAGACCAAGCGAATGAGCGGCTTCAACCGCCTCTCTTTGGCAGCCACATCGACGAAGCGACCATTGCGCCGCCCTGCTCTTGGAAACCCCGACGTCACGATGTCCAATCGTGCGAGTAGTGCTAAAGGACTGCTCCTTAGCGCTAATATTGCTCCGAGGGATAGGCAGCGATGCCGACAGGGACCGTGTGAATGCCGCCGGGCAAGTCAACGGTTTTGAGCGGAGGACCGCCGGAGGGATACCGGTAGAGGCTCACGCTGCGGAGGGAGGCATCCACCGTCAGCACGCTCGCCGAGTCAGTCAACGCAATGTCGACCGGATCGACCGCTCCAATGAGCGGCGTCACGGATTCCAATTGCAGCGTGTTGCCCGTCAACCGATACGTGTTGATGAGCGGTATATGACCGATCGTTGACGCGTTCAAGACCGCAATGTCGCTGTTTTTCGTTATCTGTACGGCGCCCGCATTCGCTAGCTGCATTCCCCTCAAGGGCGTGATCGCATTTCCAGATACGCAGCCTCCGACGATCTCGCCGAACATTACGGCATTGTTCTCCGTGGTCCCATCGACAAAGAGGTTACCGTTCGCGTCAAAGGCGCCCCAGTCTAAGCGAGTAAATGGCCACAGAGCGCTGGAAGATGGGCCGTAAATAACGCGTGTCGGAGTCCTTGCGCCGCCATTAAAACATGCAACGGTCCCATAATAATTCATCGCTGCGACGTTGCCTCGGCCGTCGACTGCGACGTCGAGCGGTTGATCGATATCATCGAGACGTTGCAAGGAACTGTCATTTCCGAAGACTGCGACTTGGAAGTTGGCCGACATCGCTACGTAGAGTGTCGCCGGATCATTCGTGACCGACAACCCCGTGGGGCCGTCGAAGTCGATTGCCGGCCCCTGCAACGTCTCGACAACATCGCCCATTCCGTTCAGCACGTAGATCGCGTTGAGTCCCCCGAAGCCGTACGACACCACCGAGACATAAATGCGTTGCTCAGCAGGAAGGAAGCTTACGCCCTGCGTTCTGACAGAATCGCCAGTTCGCGCGTCCGCGTAGGAAGCGCTCAGGATGATCACGGATGCGATCCAGGCACTTAGTACGAAACTGAACCGATGAGCAAAGCGCACGTGTATGCTCCGAATGTACGTCGGCCCATGTAAAGAGCCGACGATGCTACCTTTTTTCGCTACGGTATGGATTGGTGAACCGTTGTTATGCAACGGATCGAGAGAAAGGACCTGTAGCGCTTAGCGCTGCGGCGGCTGCTGCCGGTTGCGTTTGGCGTCAAGACGAGGACGGTTCCTTTAGGAAGCCGCCCTCAGCGATGCGATGAACTTTTCCACGGCTGCATAGAACGCTGCGGGCTGGTCGAGCATCGCGAAGTGGCGAGCGTCTGGAATCGCCGCGACCTCCGCGTGCGGCGCGCCGTCGAGGAGAGACTGATAGAACGTTTTGGTTTGGTCTTGCGTGAACTGCAGGGGCGGGTGTGTGTGGTCGGCTGCATAGTACGGCATGATTTCGAGGAGCGGGATCGTCAACTTGTTAAGGTCCGGTCGCAAGTCGGTCGCAACGTCCTCTTGCATCCACGCGGCGATGGCCTTGGGGTCGCTTTTCGCTTCTCGTGCCGCGGTCGGATCGACCAGCGCCGGGTCGATCGTGCCGAACGTGCTCATGTAACGCTTTTCGTAGGCCAGTTGACTAGTGGCGTCGCCGGTTGAAAACGATGCTACGGTCTGCGCAGCGATTGCCTTACGCTGTTCGGGCGTCGCCGTAGCGGCGAGCGGGAACACCGGCAATCCATCGACGGCAATGATCGCCCTGAGCCGATTCGGCATCTTGTTCGCCGAGCATGATCGCCAGCGTCCCGCCCAGACTGTGGCCCATCACGATCGGCTTATCGATTTTGCGCTGATCGAGCAGCGCGGTAAAGTCGCTTGCGAACGTGTCGAAGAGCGGCGTTTTGGTCGTCGCGGGTCGACCGTCGAAACCGGGCAACGTCAACGAATAGATCGTGTATTGCGGTTGGAAGTGCGCAATCGTGCCGTACCAAGACCATGGCCCGCTCGCGAGACCCGGGATGAGAATCATCGCCGGTTTGCCGCTGCCGTAACGGTCGACATGCAAGCGTACCGACGTCGAACGATTCCGTGACGGCGGGAGCCGCTGCGAGCGGCGCGGCGGCCGCTCCAACCTGGGGTGCGAAGAAGCAGAGCGCTACGAGAGCGCCGATGCGGAAACCGAACGATAGGCGGATCATGGGACTGTGTTCCTTTCAAGTGATGCTGTGCTGCTTGGCGTCAGTTTACGTGCCATAATGTAATGTATGCTTGACAGTATGTCAAGCACCCTATACACTCGGGGCGACATGACCAACCGGCAATATCAGCTCCGCCTCTTCGGCTTACTGGTCGTCTACGGCGTTCTGCTGTGGCTGAGCCTGACGGCGTTCATCCATGGCGCCGTTCCCAAAGCACTCGCGGTGCCGGTCAGTCTGTTGCCGATGATCCCTGCATTCGGGATGCTGCTGCTCATCATGGCGCGCTATCGTGCGCTGGACGAACTCCATCAGCGCATGCAGGCCGAAGCGCTGATGTTCGCCTGCGGCACGACGGCGATTCTGACGTTCTCCTACGGATTTCTCGAAAACACGGCGGGCGCTCCGCTGTTATCGTACTTCTGGGTGTGGCCGATCATGGGCGCGAGCTGGGGCTTAGGTGCATACCTGTCCCACCTGCGCTACCGGTGAAGAACCGTTTACGTGCGCTGCGCGCCGAAAACTCATGGTCGCAAGCCGATCTCGCGGGTCGCCTGGACGTGAGCCGTCAGACCGTCAACGCACTAGAAACCGGAAAGTACGATCCGAGTCTTCCGCTCGCGTTCCGTATTGCACGTCTGTTCAACTGTTCGATCGAGGAAATCTTCCTCGACGGTACGAGATGAGCGCCGCCTTGTAAATCTGTACGACCTCGGCATTCGTCGCGGCTTTACGCACGTACATCGACTCTTCGCGCGACCGGCGGTGCTTAGCGGTGAACGGCTGCAGGGATCGTTTCCGGACGGCTGTTAGCGCGCCGCATGCAAGCCGCAACGCTTTTGGTCGCGTTATTTTCGTTTGTGCTAACACCGCCGGTGCCGACTGCCGCCCCGAGCCCATCCAACGTAGCTTCCCGTGCCGGCTGTCCCAGCGTCTTGTTGATGCTCGACAGCACCGAACGAGACGCTTACGTCGCTCGACATGGCGGCCCTTGGCGCGGCGCGGGCGACGACGTACCGCCCTGAAGTCTTTTTATGCAAAGCCCAAAGCGGTACGTACATGTTCGTCGCCGATTTTACCGGTCGTTGAGTACCGTTCGCTAGTCGCGGCGGCGACGGCCGTTGCGTTCGGGTCGTGGACCGCGCGGCACGTACTCTTCTTCGGGTGCTCCGCTTGCGCCGGCGAGAACGGCCTTGCGGCTGAGGTTGATGCGGCCTTGCGAATCGATCTCGACGACCTTGACCATGATTTCGTCGCCGATCTTGACGACGTCTTCGACCTTGTCGACGCGCTGCGGCGCGAGTTGGCTGATGTGGACGAGACCTTCCTTGCCGGGCAGCACGGCGACGAACGCGCCGAAGTTCATGAGCCGCGTGACGGTGCCCATGTAGGTCTGGCCGACTTCGACGTCCTTCGTCAGCGCTTCGACCATCGTTTGGCTTTGTCGGCGCCTTCGCCGTCGGGCGAGGCGATGAAGACGCGGCCGTCGTTTTCGATGTCGATCTTGACGCCCGTGTCGGCGATGATCTTGTTGATGATCTTGCCGCCGGGGCCGATCACGTCTTTGATCTTGTCGGGATTGATCGTCAGCACGAGCATGCGCGGCGCGTACTGCGAGAGTTCGGTGCGCGGCGCGGCGATCGTCTCTTTGAGCTTGTCGATGATGAACAGCCGCGACTTCTTCGCTTCGATCATCGCTTCGCGCATGATGTCGATCGTGATGCCCGCGACTTTGATGTCCATCTGAATCGCCGTGATGCCGTCGACCGTGCCGGCGACTTTGAAATCCATCTCGCCGAGCGCGTCTTCGAGGCCCTGGATGTCGGTGAGGATCGCGTGCTTCTTGCCGTGCAGCACGAGGCCCATCGCAACGCCGGCGACGTGCTTTGTGAAGCGGGACGCCGGCATCCATCAGGGCCAGCGTCGAACCGCAGACCGACGCCATCGATGACGATCCGTTCGATTCGAGCACTTCGCTGATGACGCGCAACGTGTAGGGAAACTCGTCGACCGGCGGCAGCAGCGGAACGAGCGCGCGTTCGGCGAGGTGGCCGTGACCGATCTCGCGACGTCCCGGCGCGCGCATCGGTTTCGTCTCTCCCGTCGAGTACGGCGGGAAGTTGTAGTAGTGCATGTAGCGCTTGTTCGGAATCGCCATGATTCCGTCGAGACGCTGCTCGTCGCTGATGCTGCCGAGCGTCGCCGCCGAGAACACCTGCGTCTGACCGCGCGTGAACACGCCCGAGCCATGGACGCGCGGCACGTAGTGCACCTTCGACCAGATCGGACGAATCTCGTCGGGCTTGCGGCCGTCGGGACGAATCTTATCGTCGACGACCATGACGCGGAGTTCTTCCTCCTCCATCGCCTTGATGAGCTTCTCGAAATCCTTGTTGGCTGGGATCTTCGAGCTTGCGCTCGAATCGCGTCGTCTTTTTTGCCGCAACGCGTCGAGCGCTTCGGCGCGCGTGAGCTTGGCGAACGCCGCGTTGCGCTCGCCTTTTTCGGTGACGCGCATCGCCGTGCGCGACGTCTTTCTTGAAGGTCTTTTCCGATCCACGCTTTGAGTTCGGGATCGCTGCTGCAGCAGCGGAAACGCGCGTTTGGGTTTGCCGGCCTTCTTGCGCGAGCTCGATCGATCGCGGCGACGATCTGTCTTGATCGCCTCGTGCGCGAAAGCGACGGCGCCGAGAAATCGTCTTCGGAAATTTCGTGGCCGCCGCCCTCGACCATCATGACGGCGTCGGCCGTGCCGGCGACGACGATGTCCATGCCGCCCGTTTCGTATTGCGGCAACGTCGGGTTGACGATGTAGTTCTTGGCTTCGTCGCGGCCGACGCGCACGGCGGCGACCGTTTTCTCGAACGGGATGTCGGAAACGGCGAGCGCGGCGCCGGCCGCGCACACGGCCAGCACGTCGGCGTCGAGCTCCGAATCGATCGACAGCACCGTCGTGATGATCTGCACGTCGTTGCGGAAGCCTTCGGGGAAGAGCGGACGGATCGGGCGATCGATCTGCCGCGCCGACAGCACGCCGTGTTCGGACGGGCGGCCTTCGCGCTTGATGTAGCCGCCGGGGATCTTGCCGGCCGCGTACATCTTTTCTTCGAAGTCGCAGGTCAGCGGGAAAAAGTCGATCCCTTCGCGGGGCTTGTCCGAGGCGGTGACGGCGGCGAGGACGACATTTTGGTCGCCGTAGCGAACGAGGGCGCTGCCGTTGGCTTGTTTCGCCAACTCGCCGGTCTCGAAGACCAGCGTCCGGCCACCGATCTCGAGAGAGACGGTTTCTGGCACGATTACTCCTAATTCTTTTGTTCTTACGTATTTCGTTAACGGCAGGAGATTCGCCAACGCCCCGCGACCGGCCTTTCCGGCGTCAATCGGCGGTTTCCATCCGATGTGCGCGTGGCGGAATGCGGGCTTCAGCGCATTAGAAAGGGCGGGGTCCGTGCAAATGCCGCCCAGAAGAATGCGGCGTGATTACCGTGCGCTTTCTCGGGACGGGTGGAGCGCGCTTCGTCGTTGCAAAACAGATCCGCGCGTCGGGCGGAATGTGGTTTCGCTTTGCGCCCGATGGCGACGATGGCGCCGTAACGCAGATCCACGTCGATCCCGGTCCCGGGGGCGCTGGTGCGGGCGACATCGGCGATGCCGCCGTGCGATCCGACGCAGCTCGATGCGATCGTCCTGTCGCACAAACATCTCGATCACTCGAACGACGTCAACGTGATGATCGAAGCGATGACGACCGGAGGATGGCGCCCGCGCGGCGCTCTGCTCGCGCCACGCGACGCGTTCGAAGGCGAGTCCGTCATCTTGCCGTACGCTGCTCGGTTCGTGCCGACGCACCACGTCCTCGAGGCCCACGTCCGGCCCGTTCACGATCAACGATGTCGAACTGCACACGTCGGTGCGTCACGAGCATGCCGTCGAGACCTACGGGATGCATTTCGCGCTACGGCGGCACGACGATTTCGTACTTGCCGTGCGGGCGCTACTTCGACGGTCTCGCCGAAGACTATGCAGCGCATGCACCCGACGTGCTGATCGTCAACGTCCTGCGCTATCGCGACGACATGCAGGTCGATCATCTCGATTTCGATCAAGCGCGCCACATCTTCGAAGTCGTCGCGCCGAAAGTCGGCGTGATGACGCATTTCGGCACCCGCATGCTCGAAGCAGGGCCGGATCGGCTCGCGCGCGAGCTCGAAGATCGAGTTGCAGTTGCGCGTGTATGCGGCCTACGACGGCTGGACGCTCGACGCGACGACGGAGATCGCAGCGGCCGCCGGTGGATGAAGCGCCGGTCTTCGACGTCGAGGTCGTCGCAAGCCGATCGTACGGCGTGCATTTCGACGGCGCACACGAACGAGAGGCGCTGTCGACGCAATGGAATTTCCCGGTCGTCTGGCAAGCGCAGCAGCATGAGATCGCGGCGCTGGAGCGGGGGCGAATCGTCGGCGTACTGGGCTTGCGGATCGCGGCCTCACTGGCGCACGTCGATTCGTTGATCGTCGAGCCGCGACGCCGGCGGGCCGGCATCGGACGCGCTCTACTGGAGCGCGCCGAGTCGCTCGCGAAGTATTACAACTGTCACAAGGTGACGCTCGAAGTGCCGGCCGAGGGCTCTGCGCGGGCGTTCTTCGAGGCCTGCGGCTACAAACTCGAAGCCGTGCTGCGCGCAGCACACGTGGAAGCGAGACGTCGCCATCCTGCGAAAGTTTATTCTCTGACGTGATGTCCGGCGCCGCGCATTCGCGCCGGCGCCGATGGCATGCGCGGTATCGAGCGTCGCGTTGCGCGGAGCGCGGCGGCCGAGCGACGTTGGGCGGGTTTGCCGCGGGCCGCGCAGTGCTCGGCGAGTCGATCGGCCGGCTGCGCAGGACGTTGCACGGTAGCGCGGCGGCATTGCAGAGGGACGCGGAAATTGCGGCCGCCGCAGACGACGATGTCTGCGGATCGTCGAGCGTTTGCGTTGCGGCTTGCCAAGCCGGCGGCAACGCGGCATGCGCGTCGCAAGGAACCGCCGTACAAGTAGACGTTTCCGCTGGCGCTCGTCGCCGTTACGACCGGTCCGCCGCCGTCGACGTCGCGATTGCAGCATCGCCGCTGCGCGTCGACGCGCGTGCCGTTCGCGAAATCGGTAAAGACGTGACCGCCTCCCGTCGTGCGCGCGCCGAGCGACGGCGGCGCTGGACGTGCCGATAGCGACGTTGCCGCGTCGTCGATTCGAAGCGCGCCAAGCCCGGGCGCAAAGCTGCCGCCGTCATACACGATCGAACCGGCGACGCTCGTCGCTTCGATCTGCCGCACGTTGCAGCGCTCGAAGGCCATGTTGCCGATCAGCGAACGCGCGCGGATGCGATCGAAGTTCGAGTTGCGAACGACCAGCGGCCCACGATTCGTCTGCGCGAACACCGTTCCTCCGACATCGTCGAGCGTCAGCCGCCCGTGGCCGACGAACGCCAACAGCGTACCGCTCTTATAATCGTGCACGTCGAGGGTGCCGTGCGCCGCGTGCGCGAACACGAACACGCTGTCGGCCGGAACGTGCACGGTCACCGTGCCGACATCTGCGGGCGATGTCGGAACGCACGACGACCATCTCGCGCGGGCCGGCCGGAATCGATGAGACGACGAAGCTCTCGGGCGGCGAGTTGCACGTGCACCGTGCGGCGTCTGGGCCTGCGCGTGCGGGATGAGGATGGAACGATCGTCGCCGCGTGGACGAACGATGCGGCGGGTGATCGACAGCGATGGATCGCCGTCGACTTGCACGGCGTGGCCGGTTCCAGGTTCGAATCGCTACGTCGCCCTGCTGCACGTTGACGCGCACGATCGGGGCCGGCAAGCGTAACGGTGTCGTCCGAAACGTCGTGCGCTGGCGGGGCGCGGGGCACGAGGCGACGACGTGCGCGCACAGAAAGGCCGAACGGCAGGCTTCGACGGGCCGCGCCCAGAGCCGGCTCGGATTCACGCTCCAAGCGTACCGCGCCGTCGACACGCGCGTCATTGGAGCAGCGTTAGGGCGCCGGCGTCAAGCGTCGGAACGAAACGAAGAACTCCGTTCCGCCGCCGGGCGCCGCCGCGCGGTGACCGTACCGCCATGCACGCGCGCGATGCTGCGCACGATCGCTAGGCCCAGGCCCGTGCCCGGAACGGCGCGATTGCGCGACGCATCGCTGCGATAGAAGCGGTCGAAGATGCGGCCGACGCTTGCTCGTCGAGGCCGCTGCCCGTGTCGGCGACGCGAGATCGACCGCGCGTGCGCTGTGCGGCGCTGCAACTGCCAGAGCGACGTCGATGCGCCCGGCCTCGGTAAATTTGATCGCGTTGTCGAGCAGGTTCGTGATCAGTTGGCGCAGCAGTCCGGCGTCGCCCGAGCACCGTTGCGCTCGCGGCGTCGTCCGAGGCCGCATAGACCAAGTTCAAGCCCTTTCTCGTGCGCGCGCGGGCGCGCTGCAGCAACCGCTTCGGCAGACGAACTGTTCGAGCGCGACCGGTTCGCGCGGCAAGTCGTCGCCCGATTCGGCTTTGGCAAGCAGCAGCATGCCGTTGACCATCGCCGGCAAGCGCCGCGCTTTCGTTGCGGATGGCGCGGATGCTTTCGTCGCGAACCGCCGGGTCGCTGCGCGGCCCAGCGTTCGAGCATCTGCGCGTTCGCGTTGATGACGGTCAGCGGCGTCTTGAGTTCGTGCGATGCGTCGGAAATGAATTGCCGTTCGCGGCCGAAGGCTTCTTCGAGGCGGTCGAGCATCGCATCGAACGCCGCGGCCAGCGCGCCGAGTTCGTCGCGCCGGTTCGACCAGCCGAGCCGCCGGTTCAAGCGGTCCGGAGCGAATTTCGCTCATCGCGGCGCTCAGGCGTGGATCGGATCGAGCGCTCCCTTGGCGATCGCAAAGGAGCCCGCGATCGCGACGAGCACCGCGACGGCGACGACGATGCACGAGCAGATCGCGGATGCGCGCCGAGCGTATCGTCGTAGATGTCGAGCGACTCGCCGACGGCGGCGATCAGCGCGCCGCCCGGATAGGGAATCAGCTCGCTGCGCACGAGCACATTGCCGAGCGGCGGCCGGTTTTCGACGCGGTAGACGACGCGTTGCGCGACGACGTACGGTGTCGCCGGCTCGAAGCTCGCGCCGCCCATGTTCGTGCTCTTGGCGATCGGATAGCCTTGCGGCGTATCGATCTCGACGAACGTCGTCGGGCCGGCCCAATGATCGAGCGCGCCCGTCGCCGTCAGTTCTGCTTGGATCGGCGCGGTGTCGCCGATCGCACTGAGCGCGGAATCGCCGCGCACGAGCTGCGCGATATCGCCGCCGACTCGCGTCGATTTTGGCGCGCGCTTCGTCGAGCAGCAGCGAGCGCAGCTCGACGGCCAAGAACGGCGGCCACCACGACGAGGACGCCGATCAGCAGCGCGATGTAGAAGCTCGCGATGCGCCAACGCAGCGAGCGAAACGTCATTCGCGCAGCGTGTAGCCGACGCCGCGAACCGTTCGCGATCAGCTTGTCGTCGAAGCCGTCGTCGACTTTGCCCGCGCAGATAGCGGATGTAGACGTCGATCAGGTTGGAGTCGCCCAGAAAATCGCTGCCCCAAACGCCGTTGAACAGCTCGTCGCGCGTGTGCACTTTGTTGCGGTGCAGCAGAAGGTATTCGAGCAGCGCCGTATTCCTTGGCCGTCAGCGCGATCGACTTGCCGCCGCGCGTCACTTCGTGCCGGTCGCGATCCATCGTCAAGTCCTTGAACGTCAAGACGTTAGATTTCGGATGGCGTTCGCGCAGGCGCGCGCGCACGCGCGCGAGCAGTTCGTCGACGGAAAACGGTTTGGTCAGGTAGTCGTCGGCGCCCGTGTCGAGGCCGCCGACGCGGTCGGAGATGCGGTCTTTGGCCGTCAGCATGATGATCGGAACCGAACTCTTGGCGCGCACGCGCCGGCAGATTTCAACGCCGTCCATCTTGGGCAGCATCACGTCGAGCACGATCAGGTCCGGTTCTTTGAGCGCCTTTTCCAGGCCGAGCAAGGCCGTCGCTGGCGGTGTCGACGACGTAGCCCTCGTGTTCGAGTTCGAGTCGCAGGACGCGCACGATCTGCGCATCGTCTTCGACGATCAGGACGCGAAAGGGTCGCGCGTTGCCGTCGCGTCACGAACGGCCGCGAGCGAGCGGCAGGCTGCCGGCCAAGCGAAAACCATGCGGCGACGGCGCCTCCGGCGGCAAGCCAAACAAGCATCGTCGGATCGCCGAAGGCGCGCGAAAGCAGGCGACGGCATCGGCCGTGAAGGCGGCGGCCGAAGCGTTTGTTCCAGAACGAACAACAGCAGCGAGCCAGACCGCGACGGCGATCGCCGTGCCGAGCGCGAGGATCTCCCACGTCGCGAACGGCGCGAGGTGCGCGCAGGCGCGGCGCTGCGCCCCGATGGTCGAGAGCAGGATCGCTGCGCGCAATCCCGGCGGCGGCGTTTCCAGAGGCAGCGCGAACAGCGCGCGGTCAAGTTCGTCGAAATCGTCGTTCATTCGTTCACCAAAGCCTTGCGCAGGAGTTCTTTTGCGCGGAACAAGTGCGTCTTTACCGTTCCTATCGGCAGATCGAGAACCCGCGCGATCTCCTCGTACTGCCGGTTTCTGCAGATGATACAGCGTGATGACGGTCCGGTATTTCTCGGGCAGCGCCGCGATCGCGGCGCGCAGCGCCCGTGCTTCGTCGTTGCGCTCGGCGACGGCGGCGGGTCCAGGAGCCGGGATCGGCTCGTCGGGTAATTCGTCGTTCGTCAAGCGTTTGCGGCGGCCGAGGCGATCGCAGCAGGCGTGGTAGGCGATCGAGAAGATCCAGGTCGAAAACTTCGCCTCGGGCTTGAACGTTCGCAGGCTGCGAAACGCCTTGAAGAACGCTTCCTGAGTGCAGTCACGCGCTTCTTCGGGATCGTGCATCGTTCGCAGGCACAGCGTATAGACGGCCCGGTCGTAGCGCTCGACGAGCACGCCGAAGGCTTCGGAGTGGCCGGCCAGCGCCGCGAGCGACCAGGGCCGCCGTCGCTTTCGGGCGGGCTCGAAACGATCACGCGCTCGGGCGCCTCTGCAACCGCTGCCACGCCGTCACGTACGGCCGGCGCGCGCGCGAAGTTTCGCGAAACACCCAAGCGCCGAGCGGCGTATGTGGGACATGCGATTGAACCGACCCTCGTGGTCCGGAGGCTCTCATGGATGATCCCGTCGGCTTTGGCGCCGCGGTCCTGGTCCCCATCTTCGGTATGTTGTTCCTGTTCGGCTTTCCGATCGCCGCGTGGGTCCTCTTCCGTCTGCTGGCGCACCGCGAGCGGCTCGAGATGATCCGCAACGGCATCGCACCCGACCGATCAGGTGGCCATCGGAAAGGACGCGGTCGCGGCCGTCGGTGCCGGCCCGCTGCCGGTGGTCAACAGCCGTTCCGCGAAGAACTGCGGCGATCCGCGCTACCTGCTGCGCAAGGGCATCACGCTGACGTTCATCGGGTTCGCGCTGACGATCGGGCTTTCGTTCATCGGCTTTAGCGACGGCGGACTTGGCATCTTGGCCCATGGATGCTCGGCGGCCTGATCCCGCTCTTCATCGGTCTCGCGCAGGTGACGACGGCGTTCTTGACCGATCCCGACTTGTTCGCGATGGTCCTCGGCCGCCGCGGCGCCTTCGGGCCGTACCCGGCGCCGCGTACAGCCGGCGGCGCCGCCTCCGTCCGGACCGGCCGACGCCGCCGCAATACGACACCTCGTACACGTACCGGCCCGGCAGGCACGCAGGAATTGCGTCCGCCGACTCCGCCTCCCGAGCCGCCACCCGTGCGGCCTCGCCGCAAGCGGTCTGTGGTAGCCAAGCAGCAAGAAAGAGAGCGGGATGTCGTCCCGCTCTCTTTTTGATTTCGCTATCGGCGGAGTGTTTAGTTTTTACAGGAGACGAGCGCCATCGCCCATCCGTGCTCGGTGCGCGTCCGAACGAGATATCCTTCTTGCGTGCGGTCGTAAATCTGAAAGCCCGCTCTGAGCGCGTCGGCTAACGATTTGAAGACCATGAGACCTGCCATATTCTCGGACCCTCCTTTCCGGTCGAGACCATCTATCACCATTAACGAGCATCAGGGTCAAATGTTCTAGTCCTACAGATGAGGTTTCGCGTAAACTTTTCGTGGGGATTTGCTGGGGCGCAGCGCGGAACGTTGGCCGCGATGCCCGCTCTGATGACGTCGCCGGCGGTTCATGCAGCCGTCGTGAGCGATCGGCGCGAGCCGGCGCCGGAATCGTGATCTTGGTTTGCGCGCGCCCGAACTGGCGCGCGCGGTTCAGCCCGGGCCAGTTCGTCATGGTCGTTCCTCCCGGCCGGCGAGCGTTGCGCAACGGCGCTTGCTCTGTACGAGTGTGACGGCGATCGCGTCTCGCTGATGATCGTCGTCGTCGGCCCGCGGACGCGCGAACTCGCGGGTCTGCGAGTCGGCAACGCGCTCACCGTCGTCGGTCCGCTGGGCAACGGGTTTGATGTCGCTGCCCTCGGCGCAGACGTCGGTGCTCGTCGCGGGCGGCGTCGGCATCGCGTCGCTCTTGCTGCTGCGCGCACGGCTCTGCGTGCCCGCGATGCGCGCGTGCGGCTGTATTACGGCGCGCGTAACGGCGGACGCGCTCGTCGGTGCCGACGCTTTCGACGCTCGGCTGCGGCGTCCGCTTGGCAACGGACGACGGTTCGTGCGGGCATCACGGCCTCGTGACGGCGATCGCGGCGCGATGACCGGTCCGCGACACACGCGCGCTGGCAGCGTGCGGTCCGTCGCCGATGCTGCGCGCGGTCGGCCGCATCGCAAGGCTGCATGGCGTACGCGCGGCAGCTGTCGCTGGAAGAAGCCTTCGCCTGCGGCGTCGGAGCGTGCTGGGGATGCGCCGTTGCCGCTTGGCCCGCACGAGCGCGCAAGCTCCGCCCTTTCCCGCGACGGCGCCCGGCGAACGGCGCGATTACGTGCACGCGCGCATCTGCACGGAGGGCCCGGTTTTCTGGGCGCACGAACTGCGATGGTGAGCACGCGCGCGATGCGCTGACCTGTCTGCGCAGTTTGGGCGGATTGCGCTTGAGTGCTGCCGACGTTGATGGGCAGCGGCTGCTACGGTTCGGGCGAAGAATACGCGCCGCTCGTCGACCTCTCACGCATCGGCGGCGTCGTTCTCAAGAGCGTGACGCGCTGGCCGCGGCTCGGCAACGACGCGCCGCGCTTGGTTCCCGTTGCGGCCGGCCTGCTCAACGCGATCGGCTTACAGAATCCCGGCATCGATGCGTATCTCAGCGCGACGTGGCGAAGTTCGCCGACACGGCCGTGCGCGGTGATCGGCAGCGTCGCGGGGTTTTCAGTCGACGATTACGCGTACGTGACCGAGCGGCTCGCGGTGCGCGACGAAATCGACGCAATCGAACTCAACATCTCGTGTCCCAACGTCGCGCACGAAGGCGAAACGTTCGCCTGCGATCCGCGGCTCGCCGAGCGCGCGACGCGAGCCGCACGCCGCGCGACCACCAAGCCGCTGATCGTCAAGCTATCGCCCAACGTGACCGACATCACGGAGATCGCGCGCATCGTCGAAGCAGCCGGTGCGGACGCGCTGGCGGTCATCAACACGGTGCGCGGCATGGCGATCGACGTCGAGCGCCGCGTTCCGATGCTCGGCAACGTCACCGGCGGCTTATCGGGCGCCGCGATGCGGCCGATCGCACTGGCTGGCGGTGTGGGACGTCGCTGCGGCGGTCAGGCATTCCGATCGTCGGCCAAGGCGGCATCGAAACGGCACGCGACGCACTCGAATTCATCCTGGCCGGTGCTAGCGCCGTCTCGATCGGGACGGGAAATTTTACCGATCCTCGCGCGCCGCTCGCGGTGACGCGACGGCATCGCCGCCTATCTCGAACGTCACGGTCAGACGGCTTTGCGCGACCTCGTCGGCGCGGCTAATCCGCGCTTTCTTGGCCGGTTGCGTGCACGTGAGTGGTGCCCGAACCGGCGCGAGCTCATCGTCGCGCTCGACGTGCCGGCTTACGAAGCCGCGATCGCGTTAGCTCGCGAGTTGCGCTCGTTTGGGGTGCTCTTCAAAATCGGGCACGAAGCGCTGTTTGGTTACGGCGATCGGCTGCGCGACGAATTCGAGAAGTTGGGCATCGCCTATTTCCTCGACGCGAAGTTGCACGACATCCCACGCACCGTCGCGGCCGGCGTCCGCGCGCTCGTGCGTCCCGGCGTTGCGATCGTCAACGTGCACGCGCTCGGTGGTCACGAAATGATGCTGGCCGCCGTCGAGGCGTCACAGTCGCGTGCCGAGCAGCTCGGAATCGCGGCACCGGCGATTTTCGCCGTGACGTTGCTGACGAGCCACGGTGCCGCCGATCTCGGTGAGCTGGGCTTGAACGGAGGCCCGGGAGAGAACGTCATGCGACTGGCCGCGTTGGCGCGCGACGCGCAATGTGCCGGCGTCGTCTGCAGTCCGCACGAAGTGCGCGATCTCAAAGCGTACTTCGGTGCGGATTTCGAAGCGCTTTGCCCCGGAATCAGGCCGCTGGGCGACGCACATGCAGATCAAAAGCGCGTCGCGACGCCGGCGGAAGCAGTGCAGGCCGGGGCGGACTACGTCGTCGTGGGGCGGTCGATCACGCAAGCGCGCGAACCGGCGGCAGCAACCGCTGCGATCCTCGCGGAGATGGCCGAGGCACGTGCTGTCTGACGAGCTGGCGCGCCTTCTCGCGCAGCGCGGCGCGTTGCTCGAAGGGCACTTTCGGCTCTCCTCGGGACGACACAGCGAGCGCTTCATCCAAAAGTTCCGGATTCTCGAGGATCCGGCGTTGGTCGCGCCCCTGGCCGCTCGCATTGGCCGAACGGGCGCGCCCGCTGTCCCCGACGGTCGTCGTCAGCGCGGCGGTCGGCGGCATCGTTTTCGGCTACGAGACGGCGCGTCAGTTAGGGACCAAAGCAATCTTCGTCGAAAAGGAAGACGGCGTGCCGGCGCTGCGGCGCGGATTTCGGCTCGCTCCGCGTGAACGAGCGTTCGTCGTCGAAGACGTCATCACAACGGGCGGCTCCGTGCGCGAAGTCCTGGACGTCGTGCGAGCGCACGGTGCCGAGCCCGTGGCCGTCGGCGCCATCGTGCGCCGCGAACCGATCGAATTCGGGATCCCGACGTTCTCGCTGCTGGACCTCCCCGTCGTCTCCTACGATCCCGCCGACTGCCCGCAGTGCATGCACGGCGAACCCCTGACCGAACCGGGCTCGCGCTACTTATCGAGCTCGTAAGCGAACGTCCGTTTCGGTGTGCAGTCGCTACGCACGCTTCGTGCCGATTCCAATGGTGCCGTTGCGGTGTTCGTCGACGACAACCGATGTCGCTGAGCCGGATGGCGGAATGGCGGTCACGGCGTGCGCCGACGTTGGATCGGCCGTGAAGCCGGATATTCGGCTGCGCCGGGGCACGCAACACGATCGAGACTTCGTGTTGGATCTCGGCCGGCGCACGAGTGCCGATAGCGTGTCGACCTTTCGCGACGCGCCCCGCGCGGCGATCGAACTCAGTTACGAGCGGCTCGTCGAATTCGTGACGGATCGTTCTCACGTGCTAGTGATCGCAGAGACGGACGTCGACGGGCCGCTCGGCTTTATCTTGATGCTCGACGACATTCCCGACGAAGTGACCGGTTTGCCGCAAGCGTTCGTCGCCTACATGGCAGTCGAACCGCATGCGCGCCGCAGCCGCGTCGGCGGACAGCTTTTGCGTGCGGCTGAAGACGCAGCTCGCGCCCGTGGACTCCCGAACATCAGCCTGATGGTGACCGAAGACAATCTGCCCGCGCGGCGAACTGTACGCCCAAGCCGGCTTCGCGACCGAGCGCCGGCTCTTGTGCAAGCGGCTGTAGCGGCGCGTCGGCTAGGGCGCTACATCCGTTCGGGCGCCGTGACGCCGAGCAGCCGCAGAGCGTTCGCGATGACGGTTTTCGTCGCGAGCGAAAGGCCCAGACGAGCGGCGGACAGCTCGGGGTCGTCGCCGAGCACTTTGCAGGCGCCATAGAATTGCGTGAAGTCGGCCGCGACGGCTTGCACGTAGCGGGCGAGACGGTGGGGCGCGAGCGCCTCAGCGACGGAACGCACGACTTCCGGAAATTCGGCTAAGCGGCGCGCCAAGGCCAGTTCTTCGGGTGCGCTGAGCCGTTCGAGCCATCCCCCTGTCGCGCGCGCGCGAGCAGGTCGGCCGTAGCGTTACGTTCGATCGAAGCGATGCGCGCGTGGCCGTACTGCACGTAGTAGACGGGATTGTCGTTGGATTGCGCTTTAGCCAACGTCAGGTCAAAGGTCATCGGCGTGTCGGCGCTCGTCATCACGAAGAAGAAGCGCGCCGCATCGACGCCGACTTCGTCGAGAACGTCGTCGAGCGGCAGCACGTCGCCGTGGCGTTTACTCGAACTGACGACGTGCCCGTCGCGGATCGTCGTCATCTGTTGCGCGATCAGGACTTCGATCGCGCCGGCTTTTCCGAAGGCCGCCGGTATCAACATCAAGCGCGCGATGTACCCGTGGTGATCGGGACCGACGATCAATACCGCGCGATCGTTGCGTTCGAGCTTATCGTAGTGATACGCGAGGTCGGCACCGTAGTACGTCGGCCGGCCGTCGCTGCGCACGACGACGCGGTCCTTATCGTCACCGAACGCCGCCGCGCGAATCCAGACGGCTCCGTCATGCTCGTCGATCAGGCCGCGTTCGCGCAAGGCGGCGATGGCGGCCTGGATTGCGCCGCTGCGGTGCAGTTCTCGTTCGCTCTGCCAGCGATCGAACGTGACGCCGAAGCGACTGCAGGTCGCCTGCTGCTCGCGCACCAGCGCATCGCGGCCGGCCAGCGCGAAACATCTCGAGCCATTCCGACTCCGGGCGCGCATCGTAGGCAGCGCCGTAGCGTTGCGCGCAACTCCCGTGCGATCGCAAGCAGATATCGCCTGGATAGCCGTCGGCCGGAAACGGGAAACCGGGCTCGGCGATTTGTCGATAGCGCGCGTAGAGGGACCGCCCGAGCGTGTCGAGTTGTGAGCCCGCGTCGTTGACGATCCATTCGGTCGTCACGTCGATGCCGCAAAAGCGCATCGCTTTGGCGATCGAATCGCCGAGCGAAAGCGTGCGCCCTTGTACGACGACGAGCGGTCCGGTCGGGTTCGCGCTGCCGAATTCGAGCGAGACGCGTTCGCCCGTCGGCGTGCTGCGCGCGTCCGAAGCGTTCGCCTTCGGCCAGGATTCGTGCGCACGATCGTTGCCAGTACGACGGCGCAAGGCGAATGTTGATGAAGCCGCCGAGCGGCGTCATGCCGTCGACGAGCGTGGCGAGGCTCGGGTTCGAGTTCGTAGGCCCGGCGAACGATCTCCGTGGCAAGCGCTTGCGGCGGGCGGCGCGCGCGATTTCGCCAGCTGCAGCGCGACGTTCGTCGCGTAGTCGCCGAACGCCGCATTGCGCGGCGTTTCGAACGTTACGCTCGGCGCACGGTCTTCGCGGTACGATGTCCGTTGCGGCGCGCTCGATCGCACGCGCGATCGTGACGAGATCGTCGCGTTGGGTCGGTCGAAGTAGCGGTTTCAATGCGCCGGTGGCCGCCCGCTTACGAGCTGCCGCGGCAACTCAATGATGGTACGGCTCATTGCGCGCGATCTTCGCTGCACGATAAAGTTGTTCCAGCACGAGCGCGCGCACCCATTCGTGCAGGAACGTCAGCCGCGACAAGCGACCAGCGAAACGTTGCACGCGCGAGCAGCTCGTCGCTTGCGCCGTACGCGCCGGCGACGACGAGCGTCAGGCGCGGGCTGGTCACGGCGGTTTGCGCCAGACGCGCGCGACAATTCCGGGACTGGAGAGCTGCGTGCCGCTGCGCTCGAGCAGCCAGAGCGGCTCGTCGGGTTCGAGCGACCGCATGACGCGGCGGCCCTCTTCGTCCATCGCGCGCACCGCGTCGCTGCCGTGTCCGGCTGCGACCTCGACTTCTTCGAACGCGGCGTAGCGCCGCAAACGCGTCCGGAAATCGTGCGCCAGCGCGGCAATGGCCGGCTCGCGCACTTTGCCGACGGCCGACGAGTCGAAGTTTCACGCGCCGCACTTCGCGTGGGCGTCGGACGCGCCCGCGCCGATCGCGCACCCGTCAGGTCTGCCGAACGGCGTAGCATGCCGGATTCGCGCCGTTCGACGCAGCCGGCTAACTCGAGCCGCACGAGCGCCGCTACGACGTCACCGGACGGCGCGTCGACGTGCGCCGACGAGGGCATCGAAGTCGGCCGGCTCGGCCTCGAGCATGCGCGAGCAGCGTTGCCTCGAGCGGATCGCTTGAGGCACGGGCTCGGATTCGACTCGGATCGGTTGCGGAGGCAAAGCCGAGCGCGGCGAGCACGTCGTCGGGACCGCGCACGAGCGTCGCGCCGTCGCGAATGAGGGCATTGCAACCGGCAGCTTTGGGCCGGTCGACATCGCCCGGATACGCGAGCACGTCGATGCCGAGCGATGCCGCCCAGCTCGCCGTATTGAGCGCGCCGCTGCGCGCCGCAGCCTCGACGACGACGACGGCATCGGCCAAGGCCGCGATCACGCCGTTACGCTGCAAGAAGTGGGCCGGACGGGCCGGTTCGTCGGGCGCGTATGGCGAGAGGACCGCTCCCCCCGCCGCCAGCGATGCGCTCCGCCAGCGCTCGATTGCGCCGCGGAAAGAAACTGGCGATGCCCGCCGCCGAGTATCCCGAGCGGTCGGCCCGCCGCCGGCGAGCGCGCCTGCGTGGGCCGCCGCGTCGATGCCCAGCGCAAGACCCGATATGACGCATATGCCGGCCCGCGCCAGCGCGCGAGCCGAGGCGCATGAGCGCGCGCGCGGCCGCCTTCGGAAGGTGAGCGCGACCCGACGACGGCGACGGTGCGCGCCGTCAGGCCGGCGAGCGATCCGGCAACCCACAGGCCCGAAAACCGGCAGCTCTTGCCCGCCGCGTGACGGCGCGCGCGAAGAATCCTGCGTGCGGGGCGAAGCGCGGCGCGTCGAGATCCATCAGTCCTTCCGTCGCGACGCTCGCGGCACGCGACAAGGGTTCACGAGGAAATTGCGAGGAAACCGACCGCGGCCTCAGAATGGACGGCGGGATTGTGCGACCGCTACCCCACGATGACCGTCGGGGACGCCGGCCCACCCAGGAGACGAGTCATCATGGCAGCACCCCAAGCCTACTGCGTCAAGTGCAAGACCAAGCGCGAGATGTCGGACCACAAGAAGATCGAGATGAAAAACGGCCGGCCCGCTACTGAAGGCAAGTGTTCGGTGTGCGGAACGAAGATGTTTAAGATCGGCGCCTCTTAACGACCGCTCTCCGGACGCGGCGCTCCGCGCTCAGAAGCGCGGTTTGCGAAGCGGGCCTATTGTGGCTTATAATCGCCGGGAACCCCATATCTTGGGTCCGCTGCGCGCGGAGTTCGAGCATGCGGGGTTCCCGTCGCACCCGCGCCGGCGCCCGTGGGAGGCTCGAGGCTCACTGATCTGTCCGAGTTGCCGCAAGAGCGAGACTCGCGTCGTCGATTCGCGCGACGACGAAAGCGTCGTCCGGCGTCGGCGCGAGTGCTTGGATTGCCGCAGCCGCTTTACGACCTACGAGCGCATCGAAGCGCCGAGGCTTTTCGTCGTCAAGAAAGACGGCCGGCGAGAGCAGTACAACCGCGATAAGCTGTTGACCGGCTTGCGGCGAGCTTGCGAGAAGCGTCCGGTTTCTGAAGCGCAGATGGAAGAGATCGTCGCGGCGCTCGAGCGAGAGTTGTTCTCGCGTGGCGGCAGTGAGGTGCCCACGCGGATGGTCGGCGAGAAGCTGATGGAAGCCCTCAAGGAGCTCGATCAAGGTCAGCTACATCCGCTTCGCCAGCGTCTATCGCTCGTTCGACGATATCGGCCGTTTTCAAGCGGAGCTGGCCGAGCTTGCAAAGTAAGTCGCCGTCCGCGCGGCGTGCGCGTCCCGCTTTGCCGCCTGCCCCGAAGGCGAAGGATTGGCGCTGCCCGCGTACATGACGGCCGGCGCGGCGGGAGCCGACGTCGCGGCGGCCGTCGGTGAGCCCGTCGTCTTACAGCCGGGCGCTCGGGCCCTCGTCCCCGCAGGGTTCACCCTGGCCGTGCCCGCGGGTTACGAAGTGCAGGTTCGTGCCTCGCAGCGGGCTCGCGCTGCGCACCGGCGTCACCGTGCTCAATGCGCCCGGCACGATCGACAGCGACTATCGCGGTCCGGTCGGCATCCTGCTCGTCAATCTGGGGACGGAAGCGGTGACGATCCGGCGCGGCGACCGAATAGCGCAGCTCGTCCTTTCGCCCGTGGCGCGCGCCGCGTTCGACGTCGTCGCCGAACACGAGCCGACGCAGCGTGGGTCGGCCGGGTTTGGGAGCACCGGAGTCGGCGCTCGCCACGCACCCAAAGCGAATTCGTTCACTAGTGAACGTTTATGTCGTCGGTGCGGGGGCGGTCGGAACGTACCTCGGCGAAGCGCTGCGGGCAACGGGTGCGCAGGTGACGTATGCTCCGCGCCGACTCGAAGAGGTGCGAGCCGGTAGCCGCCGATCTCGCGATCGTCGCCGTCAAATGCCTACGATACGGTGGGGCGCGATCGAAACGTTGCACCGCGCGCTCGACGCCGGTTCGGACGCAGCGATCTTGACACCGCAGAACGGCGTAGGCAACGAGGAGCAATTGGCGGCGGCGTTCGGCGCCGACCGCATCGTCGCCGGCGCGCTCACGGTACCCGTCGTGCGGACCGGCGGCGGGGTCGTAGCGGCATCCAGGCGCGGGGGCATGGGCCTGGCCCCGGTCGGCTCCCTTGCGCACAACTGGCTGGTCGCCGCGTTCGATGCGACCGCGATCCCGGTCCGAGTCTATTCAGACTATCGCGCACTCAAATGGTCCAAGCTCGCGCTGAACATCATCGCCAATGCGGCTTGCGCGATCCTCAACGTGTTGCCCATGCGTTTGGTCCGGCTCGAGCACGCCTTCCGTCTCGAGGTCCGAGCGATTCGCGAAACGAGAGCCGTCATGGCTGCTCTCGGCGTCAGGCCGGTCGATCTGCCGCGCTATCCGATCCGCGCGCTGCACAAGGCGCCGTCAAACTGCCGATTCCGCTGGCCAAACTGGCTGTTGGCGGGGCGCGTCGCCGGCGCGCGGGGCCGCAAACCGCCGTCATTGCTGCTCGACCTGCAAGCGGGCGGGGACGAACCGAAGGTGACGTCCTCAATGGCGCAGTCGCGAAGGCTGCGCGCGAAGCTCGCGCGTCTCCGCATCCGGTCAACACGGCATATGCGCGCGTCTTATCCGACATCGCGCACATGCCGCAACTGTGGGCTAAGTATCGAGAGCGACCCGCTGCCCTGCTTAGCTGAGGTCGAGGCCGAAGAGCAGCGCTAGCCTTTGTCGCCCTTGTGCGTGGGCATCATTCCGGCGAGCACGTTCTTCGCCGACTCGACGATGATGCCGAGTTCGTTAGGATCGCCTTTGAGCAGCGCGGACGTCATGTTGTGCGCCTGCTCGAAGCTGATGTGCGGCGGAATGATCGAGATGTTCGGATCGACGATCGCTTCGAGAATCGCCGGCCGATCGGCGCGCAGTACGCGGTCCCAAGCGGCGCCGAGGTCCTCGGTACGTTCGACGCGCACGCCTTCGAGTCCGAGCATCTGGGCGTACTGCGCGTAGCCGAAATCCGGCAGGTCTTGCGAAGCGTCGAATTTCGGGTTGCCCGACTCGATGCGCATTTCCCACGTCACTTGGTTGAGGTCTTGATTGTTCATCACCAGAATGATCAGGCGCGGATCGCTCCACTGCTTCCAGTACTTCTTGATCGTGATCATCTCGTTGATGCCGTTCATCTGCATCGCGCCATCGCCCGGTCAGGGCCAGCGCGACGCGTTCGGGAAATGCGAACTTTGCCGCGATCGCGTACGGTACGGCGGGGCCCATCGTGGCCAAGCTGCCCGAGAGCGAGAACTTCATGCCGCGCCGCAACTGCAAGTGCCGGGCCAGCCAGTTGGTCGCCGTGCCGGCGTCGCCCGTGATGATGCAGCGTTCGGGCAAACGGGTTGCCAGCTCCGTGAAGACGACTTCGGGATTGATCTGCTTGCCGGTCGTCGCGGCGCGGCTCGCATTGACGTCCTGCCATTCCTTGCGGTCCTTGGCGAGCCGTTCACGCCACGACGTATCGCTCTTCTGCGCGACGAGCGGCAATAATTCGCGCAGCGTATCGGCGGCGTCGCCGCAGAGGTTGACTTCCATCGGGTAGCGCAGGCCCAGCGACTTTCCGTCGATGTCGATCTGGACGCCGCGCGCTTGCCCTTGCTTTGGCAAGAACTGATCGTACGGAAAGGTCGAGCCGATCATGAAAAGCGTATCGCACTCGCGCATCATGTCGGAGCTCGGCCGCGTGCCGAGCAGGCCGATGTCGCCCGTGACCCACTCGATGTCGTCGGGCACGGCGGCCTTGCCCAAAAGCGCCTTGGCGCAGCAGGCTTGCAGCTTGTTCGCGATGGCGATGACTTCGTCGGTCGCGTTCATCGCGCCGGCGCCGACGAGCATCGCGACGCGCGTTCCGGCGTTGAGCACGTCGGCGGCGCGCCGCAGGTCGACGTCTTTGGGAATGATGCGCGGCGCGGCATAGCCGACGCCGCTGTGCACATAGTTCTGCTTCTGCGGGGGCTCGGGAACGGCGTCCTTTTCTTGGATGTCTTTCGGAATGATGACGGCGGTCACCGAGCGCGTCGCCATCGCGATCCGCATGGCGCGATCGATGACGTGGCGCATCGCGGCTGGGCTCGAAACCGTCATGCAATATTCGCTAGCGACGTCCTTGAACAGCGTTTGCAGATCGACTTCCTGTTGGTAGCTGCCGCCTAAGCCCGTCGTCGCCGCTTGGCCGACGATCGCGACGACCGGCATGTGATCCATCTTGCCGTCGTACAGTCCGTTGAGCAGATGGATTGCGCCGGGTCCCGACGTGGCCATGCAAACGCCGACTTCGCCCGTGAATTTGGCGTGCGCCGTCGCCATGAACGCCGCCATCTCTTCGTGGCGGACTTGCACGAGCTGCATGCGGTCGCTGTATTTGTCGAACGCGGCCATCAAGCCGTTGATGCCGTCGCCCGGATAGCCGTAAATGCGTTTGACGCCCCACTCGAGCATCCGCTCGAACAGATAATCGCTAACGGTCTGCGCCATGTTCGTCTCCTGTCTGGTGATATGTTGCCCTACCGTAGGGCGCGTCGCTCTAATCCCGCTTGCGCGTCGTGCGGGCGTCCGGGCCTACGTGTCGCTTGGGCTCGGCGGAGCGGACATGCCGGCGGCGATCGCAACCGGGAACGGATCGTCGCAATACAGATCGCGCCGGGTCGGCGGCAGATCGACGAGGCCATCGGCGTACGGCTTGACCATCAGAACTTGAAAAAGTCCGAGATCGCCGTGCGCAAACGCCGCCGCGCTGCCGGCCATGTACGTGCGCCAAATCCGATACGCAGCGTCGCCCGCGATGCTGTGTTGCGCGGTCCGATGCTCTTCGAGATTCGACAAGCCACGTGCGCAGCGTGCGCGCGTAGTGCTCGCGTAGAGTTCTCGACGTCGCGAATCTCGAAACCGACTTCTTCCGCCAGCGTTAGCAGCGTGCCGACCGGCCACAACTCACCATCGGGGAAGACGTAGCGTTCGATGAACGTTTCGCGTTTGCGCGGATGGCCTTCGAGCGTTTGCGCCGAGATGCCGTGGTTGAGGAACGCGCCGCCGGGCCGCACCAGGTCGTAAGCGGTGCGCAGATAGGTGCGCAAATGATCGCGTCCGACGTGTTCGACCATGCCGACGCTGGCGACGGCGTCGAACCGTTCGTCGCGAAGTTGCCGGTAATCGCGCAGTTCGATGCGTACGCGTTCGCCCAGGCCGCGCGCGGCGATGCGGCGCTCGCGCTTCGGCTTGCTGCGTCGCGCTCAAAGTGATGCCCAGCGACTTCGGCGCCGTAGCGTTCCGCGGCCCGTATCGCGAGCGCGCCGTAGCCGCAGCCGATGTCGAGCAAGCGCTGACCGGGACGCAGTCGCAGTTTGCGCAGCAGATGATCCAGCTTGGCGAGCTGCGCTTCGTCGAGCGACATTGGGACGCGCCGGTTGCGCTCGTCCCAGTAGGCGCACGAGTAGACGAGATTCTTCGTCGAGGAAGGTCTCGTAAAAACTCGACGGGCTGATCGTAATGGTGCGCGATCGCGGCGCGGTCGCGCGCGATCGAGTGGCGACGCCCGTGCAATCGGGCTTCGCCGCTGCAAGCGGACCGAGTTTCGGCGGAGCCGGCAAGGCGAAGGCTTGCGCGCAGCAGCGGCACGAGCGCGGTGGGACTCAGGCGTCCGAAGGCAGGCGGATCGCGTCGATCGCCGCTTCGATGTCGCCTTCGAAGTCGATCGCGCCGGCGGCGAGCGCGCGCGCGCCGTTGACGGCGACGGGCGAGACTGAATATTTTCCGCAACGTCCACGGAGCCGTCAAGACGATCGTAAAGCGTTTACGTTCCGGTCGCCGGTTCCACGTCGCCGTTCCACAAGCGCACGTCGAAGTGCCGCAGATACTCTTTGCCGAAAATCGTCCTGAGGATCGGCAAGGCTGCGTTCCCGGGCGGTGCGGCGTGGCCGGGGGCGGAGGGCGATACTAGCCACGACTTACCTACAGCACGATCGCAGTTCGCGAAGACCCGATCTCTCGCAGCGCGCGAGCCGGCTTTGGCCGCCTGACTCCAACATGCCGTACGACGTGACGGCGGAGTGCATCAAGTAGACGCCGGGAACGCCGGCGCACAGCGCTACGACGAGCAGTACGGCAAGCGCGCCGAGGAGACCATGAGCCGGACGGCTCGGGATGGTAACCGTGACATTTCCTCCTTATCGGTCGAAGCATCTCTCTGCTCGATTCATACCGCGATACGCGCCGTTGTAAAACTGCAAGAAGCAAGCGGTACGCTGCGCGTCGAAATGACCGGGCATGCGAAATCCGACGGTTCCCGAAGCGCTCGACGGTTGGTGCATACTGCATCGAATGTTCCGCTTGCGTCGCACGGCGTTCGACGCGCTGTCCGCGCAGAAACGCTTCGAGATCGCAGCGCAAGCCGCAGCGTATTTCGAGCTCCTCAAAGATTCGACGGACGGAGACGTCGGGCTCGCCCAATTGCTCGGCCACAAGAGTGACTTGATGGTGACGCACTACGCTCGAACCTTCGATGAACTTGGCCGCCGAGCAGACCGCTTTCGATCAGTCTGACGCTGCGCGAATACGTCGAGCCGGCGGCGTCATACGTGTCGGTGTTGGAGTTGGGCCTGTACGAAGCCAGCGGCAAGCTGCATGCGGCCCTCGAACAGAGCGTGGCTGACGCCGCATTCCGCCCGTTGGAACGAAGCGTTCGATGCAGCTATCGCCGAGCAAGCGCGCAGTCCGCGTAACGCCGGCCGCTTGTGGGCCAGGATCCCGCAGCGCCGTTATGTGTGTTTCTATCCGATGAACAAGAAGCGGGGGGAAGCGGTCAATTGGTATGCGTTACCGTACGCCGAGCGGGCTCGACTGATGCTCGATCATGGCAAGATCGGCCGCTCGTTTCACGGCTTGGTCACGCAGGTCATCTCCGGATCGATCGGCTTCGATGATTGGGAGTGGGGCGTCGATCTGTACGCCGACGATCCCCTCGTGTTCAAACGGCTCATCTACGAGATGCGCTTCGACGAAGCGAGCGCCCGCTATGCTGAGTTCGGCCCGTTCCACTCGGGCGTGCAGTTGGCCGTCTCCGGCTTGAGCGCGTTTCTCGAAGGCGGCCGCTTGCCGCAGCTCGCGCCCGAGCCGCAGCCCGTGTCGTAAGCAGCCGCTCAGTCTGGTTGCGGCGTCGTGCGCCCGAAGACGACGCCGCACGCTTCTTCGGCCAGCGCCTCAAACGCGCCGCTGGCTTCGATGACGGCGCGCTCGACGGCGGTGTGGTACAGGATGGCAAGCCGCGCGGCCCTGCGGCGCGCTAGCCGCGCGACGAGCGGTGCCAGCACCGTTGCGTCGAATGGATTGTAGAGATAAACGACGAGATCGCCCGCCGGAAAACGATACGACGCCGCGTCGCGGCACACGAGCCGCACGTCCGGGCAACGCAACGTCGAGCGCGGCACCCGCGCCAGATTTTGTCGCGCGATGGTCGCGAGGGCGGGCGAAATCTCGACGCCGACGACTTGGCGGAACGGGTGCAAGGCGGCCAGTAAGACGACTCGTCCCATGCCGGCCCCCACATCGACGAACGTCGCCGCCGACAGCGGGAACGGGACGTGCCCGATCAAGCGTTCGAAGTCCGCCACGGGCGTCGGTTCGTAGTGCGTCGCGTGCGCGAGGTTGGGGCCGATCGCTTCGGGATCGAGCTGCCCGAGAAAGATGAGCGCTTCGGTATCGACGCCATACTGCGCATCGAAGCGCTGACCCGCGCGCCGGCCGGCAACCTTCCAGCGCCCGGACGCGCGAGCTTTGGCAGCCTGGAAGCGTTCAGGCTGTCCTCACGAAGAAGCGTGCCTATGGCGCAGGCGCAACTCGGAGCGAAATCTGCTTATGCCGACGTTTCCGAACGCGGCTGGCGCTTGGCGTTGATCGTGATCGGCGTGATGGCGGCTTCGCTGATGCAGACGCTCGATTCGACGATCGTCAACGTCGCGTTGCCGAACATTCAAGGCAATCTCGGCGCCAGCCAAGACGAAGGCACGTGGATCGTCACCTCCTACATCATCGCCGCGATCATCGTCATTCCGATCACGCCGTGGTTGCAGAATCGCTTCGGCCGTAAACGCTATTACGTCATCTCGATCGTCGGTTTCACGCTTTCGTCGGTCATGTGCGGCGCTGCCGGCGACTTGTTCTTTCTGATCTTGTGGCGCTTCATTCAGGGACTGTTCGGCGGCGGTTTGCTCGCGACCGGGCAATCGGTTTTGCGCGATACGTTTCCGCCGGCAGAAACTCGGCGTGAGCCAGGGCATTTTCGCGCTGGGAGCGATCATGGGGCCGGCCTTGGGGCCGCCGCTGGGCGGCATCCTCGTCGATCGGGCATCGTGGAATTGGTGTTTCGACATCAACGTCGGGCCGGGCATCCTCTCGGGCGTGCTCTTGTTCGCGCTGTTGCGCGATCCGGTCCGGGCCCGCAAGACGCCGGTCGACTTCGTCGGCCTCGGTCTGCTCAGCGTCGGCTTCGGAACGATGCAGTACGTGTTGACCGAAGGAGAACGGCACTACTGGTTCGCCGACGGACTCCTCGACATCGCGACGGTCCTGTGCGTTGCCAGTTTGATCTCGTTCGTCGTCTGGGAGCTGTTCGGAACCGAAAACCCGATCGTCGATCTGCGCGTGCTGACCAACCGCAGCGTCTCGGCCGGCACGCTGCTGAGCCTCGCGCTCGGGATGGTGATCTTCGGCTCCACGTACACGTTGCCGCAGCTGTCGCAGGGGCCGCTGGGCTTCACGCCCACGCTCAGCGGCGAACTGTTCATCTTGCGGGCGATTCCGATCGCACTGCTCACGCCGGTCATCGTGCGGCTCGTCGCTCGCTTCGATCCGCGCTTCTTTCTCTTCGGCGGTTTCGTGTTGCTGGCCACGGGAACGGCGATTGCAGGCTTTCGTCACGACGCAGCAGGCCGGCTACTGGACGTTCGCCGTCGCCTTGGCGCTCGTCGGCGCCGCAGGTGCCATGCTGTTCGTCCCGCTGACGATCGCGGTGCTCGGCGCGACGACGCCGCAGGAAGGCCCCAAAGCTGCCGCTTTCACGACCTTGGCCTTGCAACTCGGAGGTTCGATTGCCATCGCCGGCCTCGACGTGATCATCGATCGCCGTTGGTCCTTTCACTCCGCCATCTTAGGGGCTGCGATCACGCGCTCGAACCCGACCGTGGCAGCAGTTCTTGCAGCACGGGACCGCCGCTCAATTAGCCGGGCTCGTCAACGTGCAGGCGGCGATTCTAGCCTACGCCGACGCGACGTTTGCGACCGCCGCGGTTGCCGCGCTGTTCATGCCCCTCGTCTTCTTGATGCGCAAACCCAAAAAGCGGGCCCCGGCGCCCGAAGCGGCCGCCTGAGCACGGCAGCATCCCGTCGCGGCAGCGTGCCAACCTATGCCGCCAGCCCGAGACGTTCTAGGGAACGGTAGCCGATCGCTTCGGCGACGTGCGCTGCGCCCAACGTCGGCGCGCCGGCAAGGTCGGCGATCGTGCGCGCGACGCGCGCGATCCGATCGAATGCACGGGCGGAAAGGTGCCCTTTGGCCGAGGCCGCGCGCAAGAGCGCGGTCGCGCCGTCATCGAGCGGGCACAGCCGGCGGACGTCGGCATCGGCCACCGCGGCATTCGAACGGTATGGCATACCGGCGTAGCGCTTTCGCTGTAGGGCGCGCGCCGCTTCAACGCGCGCGCGAATCTGCGCCGAACTCTCACCCGGCGCACGCGCCAGCATGTCGTCGAACGGAAGCCGCGCGACGTCGACGTGCAAGTCGATGCGGTCGAGCAGCGGGCCTGAAAGTTTCGCAACGTAGCGTGCTACTGCGGCATCGTCGCAGCGGCAGTCATGCGTGCGCGTGCCGCGAAAGCCGCACGGGCACGGATTCATCGATGCGACGAGCGTAAAACGCGCCGGATACTGGTACGTCCCGGCGGCCCGCGCGATCGTGATCGTGCCCTCTTCGAGAGGCTGACGCATCACTTCGAGGGCGCTGCGTGAAAACTCGAAGAGCTCGTCCAGAAACAGAACGCCATGCTGCGCGAGCGAAATCTCGCCGGGATGCGGTGCGGCGCCGCCCCCGCAGAGCGCGATTTGCGAGATCGTGTGATGCGGCGCGCGAAAGGGACGCGCCGTCACGATGCCGGCATCATCGCCGAGCAGTCCAGCGACACTGTAGATTTTCGTGACGTCGAGTGCTTCGCCGGGTGACATCGGCGGTAAGATCGACGGCAAACGGCGCGCCAGCATCGTCTTTCCGCAACCCGGCGGACCGACGAGCATGACGTTGTGACCGCCCGCAGCGGCGATCTCCAGCGCACGTTTTGCGATGCTTTGGCCGCGCACGTCGCAGAAGTCGCTGCGCGCGGTGATATTCGGCGTGCGTTCCGTCCCGCCGATATGGCGGAACTTTTCGGCGTCGCCGAGCAGCGCTGCGACGGCGTCGTGCAATGACGTGATGCCGTAGACGTTGACTCCCGCGACGAGGCCTGCTTCGCGCGCGTTGGCACACGGCACGAGCAATGCATCGAAGCCGGCGTTGCGCGCGGCAATCGCCATCGGAAGGACGCCGCGGGTTGCCCGGACGCTGCCGTCGAGCGCGAGTTCGCCCAAAGCGACGAAGCGTTGCAAGGCCAGCGTGTCGACGTGCTCGTCGAGGGCCAGCAGCGCAAGCGCGATGGGCAAGTCGAAGCCGGGGCCGACTTTGCGGATATGCGCCGGCGCGAGATTGACCAGGACGCGGCCGGCCGGAAAGGGGTAGCCTGAGTTGACCACGGCGGCGCGGACTCGTTCGCGCGCCTCGCCGAGCGCGCGGTCCGGCAGCCCGATCAGGCTAAAGCTCGGCGTTCCCGCGGCGCTGTCCGCCTCGACGCGGACGACGTAGCCGTCGATGCCGAGCATCGCCGCACTGTGCGCTAGAGCGATCACGTCCGCTTATCGCGACCGGTCGACAGCTCGCAAGAGCACACGGCGAACGGCCGAAAACCCTCGGGATGTCCACACGGTGCACAGGTCGAGAGCGGCAAATGTGGATAAGCGGGCGGCGTCGCCGCAGGGCTCTACGCGGGGTAGACGGCGCATCATGCGCGGCGGAGGGTTTATCCGCGCGTGAATATTCGCTATGTGATGCTCGTCACGGTGCTGGCAGTGCTGGCGGGTTGTTCGAATTCGCAGTCGTCGTCCTCTTCGAGCAGCGGCTCACCGCATGCGGGCGGCCGCAGCGCCCCTTCGGGCGGCAAGACGATCGGCGTCTCGATCCAAAACCGCGAGGCGCAATTCTATCAGCAGATGGAAGCCGGCATGAAGTCCGAGGCCGCCAAATACGGTTACACCGTCAACGTCGTCGATGCCAGCCGCGACAATTCCAAGCAGCAGAGCCAAGTCGAAGATTTCATCTCGCAGAAGGTCGCCGCGATCGTCCTGACGCCGTACGACTCGCAGGCGATCGGCAGTGCGATCGCCGAGGCGAACAACGCCGGCATCCCGGTCTTTACCGCGGACATCGCCAATGCTTCGAAAAAAGGTACGGTCGTCTCGCACATCGCCAGCGATAACGTGCAAGGCGGCGCGCAAGCCGCCAAGCTGATGTGCCGTGCGCTCGGAAATCGGGCCGGCACCGTTGCGATCCTCGACGAGCCCGAAGTGACGAGCGTCCAGGACCGCGTGCGCGGCTTCAAAGCCGGCCTTGCGTCCGGCTGCCCAAACGTGACAATCGTGGCGGACATCGACGGAGGCGGCGAACGCGCCAGAGCCAGTTCGGCGACCGACGATATTCTGCAAGCGCACAAGAACCTGCGCGGCATCTTCGGCATCAACGACGACTCTGCGCTCGGCGCCGCGAAATCGGTCAGCGCGGCCGGTTTGCAAGGCAAGGTCGTCGTGATCGGCTACGATGCGACGCCCGAAGCGCGCACCGCGATTGCGAACGGTTCCATGTACGGCGACGCCATTCAGCATCCCGATCAGATCGGAGCCAAGACGATCGACGCAATCCACGACTACTTCACGGGTAAACGACCTCCCGCGAAGATCGCAGTCGCGGTCGGAACCTATACGAAAGCGAACGCCAAGTAAGCGCGCGCGCCGCAGCCCTGACCGCGCCGCCGTTCTTGCGAATGCGCGGTATCGTCAAGACGTTTCCCGGCGTTAGAGCGCTCGACGGCGTGTCGTTCGACGTCCGCGCCGGCGAAGTGCACGCCCTCGTCGGTGAAAATGGGGCCGGCAAATCGACGCTGATGAAGGTGCTCGCCGGTGCCTATCGCGCCGACGGCGGCACGATCGAGATCGACGGCGCGCCGGTGGACATCGACGGTCCCAAAGCCGCCGAAGCGCTCGGCATTGGAATGATCTACCAAGAATTCAACCTCGTGCCGGATCTGCGGGTCGTCGACAACTTGCTGCTCGGTCACGAGCCGGTGCGCGGAGCGTTCTTGGACCGGCGCGCTGCGGGCGCGCAGGCCGGCGCAGTGCTGGCGCAACTAGGCATCGCGGTGCCGCTCGAACTCCCCGCGCGAAAGCTGACGGTCGCGCAACAGCAGATGGTCGAGATCGCCAAAACCCTCGCCCGGCGGGCGCGCATCATCGTGATGGACGAACCGACCGCCGCGCTGACCGAGCGCGAGATCGATGCGCTCTTTGCCCTGATCGCCAAGCTCAAAGCGGATGGTGTCGCCTTTGCGTACATCTCGCATCGTCTCGAAGAGCTGCCGCGCATTTCCGATCGCATCACCGTCATCCGCGACGGGCGCACGGTCGAAACGCGCGCCACCGGAGACATGCCGGCAGCGCGACATGATCGCGTTGATGGTTGGACGCCCGCTCACTGCGCAGTTTCCTGCTGTACCGCCGGTCGCTCCGAACGCGCCGATCGTGCTCGGCGTGCGTAATCTGCGCGCGCACGCCGGCGTCGCGGTCAACGACGTCAGTTTTTCCGTGCGCGCCGGGGAGATCGTCGGACTCGCCGGGCTGGTCGGCGCGGGCCGCACCGATATCTTGCGCGCCATCGCGGGGGCCGACGTTCCGGCGGCGGGAGATATCGAGGTTGGCGGGCGCCGCGTCGCCGTCCGTTCGCCGCGCGCGGCAATCCGCGCCGGCATCGCGCTGATCACCGAAGACCGCAAAGCCCAAGGGCTCGTGCTCGGCATGAGCGTGCGCGAGAACACGACGCTGGCCCATCTCGAGCGTTATTCACGCCACGGCCTGATCGACCGCAAACGCGAACAGACGATCGCCGACGCTGAGATTGCCGAGCTGCGCATCCGTACGCCGTCTGCAGAACAGTTCGCGCGCAACCTTTCCGGCGGCAACCAGCAGAAAGTCGTGCTCGCGAAGTGGCTCATCGGGGATGCGGACGTGTACTTGTTCGATGAGCCGACGCGCGGCATCGACGTTGGGGCCAAAGCGGAAATCTACGCGCTGATGCTCGCACTGCTCGCGCGCGGCAAGGGAATCGTCATGGTATCGAGCGAGTTGCCCGAAGTGCTGGGCATGTCGCACCGCGTGCTCGTCGTACGCGAGGGCCGCATCGCCGCCGAGTTCGAGCGGTCCCAAGCGACTCAAGAACGGGTGATGGGCGTCGCCGCGGGGGTCGCGGCGTGAGGTCGGACGAGGCCGGGCTCGCCGTCGATGCGCAAACCGGCGGCGGCGCGATAGAGCCTCAAACGGTGCTCGAGAGCAGCGCAGAGCGAACCCACGCGCAGTATAACCGCGCGATGCTCTTGCGGACGCTCATCGCGATCGGTCTGCTGGCCGGCATTGCGGCTGCGATCAACGCCTTTTCCCACGGTGCTTTCGTCACGGCTGGAAATCTAACCAACGTCCTACGCCAGATCACGTACAACGCGATCTTGGCGATCGGCCAAACGTTCGTCATCATCACCGCCGGCATCGACCTCTCCGTCGGTTCCCTGATCGAGTTGACGGGCGTCGTCATGGCGATGTTTGCCAACGCGCTGCCGTTCCATTGGGGTCCGCTCGTGTTCGTGCTGACGTTGCTCGTCGGTCTGTGCGTCGGAGCTTTCGCCGGATTCGTCAATGCCGTGCCGGTCGTCCGTTTCAATCTGCCGCCGTTCATCACGACCTTGGCGATGATGCTGATGGCGCGCGGCCTGGCGTTCAAACTTGCCGGCGGTCATCCGATTACGCTCGTCGATTCGACCGCCGTTCGATGCGACCGGCACCGGCTTTCTATTCGCTCCGCTCCTACGACCGCTCGGGTTTCCCGGTGTTCCGGTGCCGGTCATCTGGATGGTGGTGCTCGTCGCCGTCTTTGCGATCGTGCTGACGCGCACGCGCTTCGGCCGCTACGTCTTTGCCATCGGCGGTAACGAAGAAGCGGCGCGCTTGGCCGGCATCAATGTGGGCGGCGTCAAGACGCTCGTCTACGTGATCTCGGGCGGCGGCGCCGCAGTCGCCGGTCTTCTTTTGATGGCACGGTTCGGTTCGGGTTCGCCGAACACGGGCATCGGCAGCGAACTGCAATCGATTGCCGCCGTCGTCGTTGGCGGCACGAGCTTGATGGGGGGCCGCGGCAGCATCGTCGCGTCGTTCTTCGGTGCGCTGCTCATCGGGCTACTCAACAACGTGATGAACTTGCTCAACATCGAATCGTATACGCAGGATATCGTACTCGGCGCCGTGATCTTGATCGCCGTCGTCGTCGACGAACTGCGCAAGCGCTATCTGCGCGCATGAAATTGCGAGCCGCGCTAGTGGCTTGCGCGGGGCTCGCGTTCGCCGTGGCGTTCTGCGCGGCGGCGCAGTCGACGCACGCGCAAGTCGCTCCGTCGCTGTTCAGCGCGACGCCCCTGCCGAGCGTCTCGATGTTGCCGGCCTGCGGAAAGGGCCTCGTCTCGAGTGCTGGACCGTCGTACTACGATTACCGCGTCGACGACGGCGTCCACGTTACGGTCGCGCTCGCATTGCCGACCGGGGGCCCATGCACGCTCTCCGGTTTTCCCGCAATCGCCTTTGCCGGTCACGTGTCGGGCAGCCCGCTGCCGCTCGGGCGTTTGAGCACGGCGAGCAGCGTCGTGCTCGATCCTCAGACGCGTGCGTCCTTCACGCTGCGTTACGTCATCGTGCCGAAGGCGCCCAGCAACGACTGCACGCTGGCCGTGCTCATCGCAGGAACGCCGGCCCAAGGAAAGCCGCCCGTAACGTTCGGTCCGCTCGGGGTCGACGCCGTCACTGGCCGGCCGTCCCTGCCGGGATGTCAGGCAGCCTCGGAGATCGACGTCTCGTCGTTCTCACCGTTCACCGGTAATGTCCCCCCGCCGTCGCCTTCGCCGCCGTCCGCGCTTCCAAAGCACGTGCGGCGCTGCGATGTGGCCGATCTCGGCGTGCGCGACGTCGGTGCGACGCCGCTTGGCGCTTCAGCGCAGCGCGTTACGGTTGCCGTGCAGAATCGCTCGCTGACGCCATGCGCGCTGCCGCGCGACATGCGCGTCGCTTTGCTCGGTGCGCAAGGCCGACTGATGAACGCACCGGTTACACTGCACGAGAGCCCCGCCGCGTATCCCCGCTATGGCGCGACTGCGCGCGGTGAACTCGCGTTGCGGGCAGGCCATGAAGCATCCGTGCTGCTCGATCTCGTGACGCGCGACTCCGAAGGGAACTCGTGTCCTCAAAGCAGTGCGCTCGCGCTCGTCTTCCCGGACGGCCGGTTCACGGCTTCCGCGCCCGCAACGCTGGCACCGTGCCCCGGCAAGAAGGGCGACGCCGTAATCCAGACTCCGTTACTTTCCGGTGTCCCGCTCTATCCCGCCGACGAACCGAATCCGGCACCGGCTTTTTGAGTGCGCGCGATCGCCGGCGGGGTGAGGATCTTGCCGTGATGTCCCTGGATGCCGATCAGGACGTCGCATTGCGCTTGGGCGGCGATCACTTCGATCGCGCGCCCCAGCGGCGCGCCGGCATATTTACCTTCCCGGTACGAGCCGAGAATGATCAGGTGAACGCCGGCATGCCGAGCGAGTTCGAGCGCACCGGCGCCAACTTGACGCGCGCGCACGACCTCGGTTTCTAGTTCGACGTTGTTTTGGCGCGCGATCGACTCGGCGACTTGCAGGACGCCGAGCGCTTCGCGATGTTCGACTTCCATCGCCGCCGTGATCGGCAACGTGTGGGGAACCTCGATCACGTAAGCCGCGAGCAGCTGCGCGCGCTCGCGCCGCGCGACGCGCGCCGCCAGCGACATGACGTGCTCGGAATGAATTTCCTGTGAAAAGATGACGAGCACCCGGCCGAGGATTTCGGCCACGTCGCGCTCGGTCCGCACGGCGGCCTCCTCGGCCGTCGACCGCGGCGGATGCAGCATCCAATAGAACGTCGCGCCGATCGCGATCAGGATGCCGAGCGCCGACAGGACGCCCGTCACGTGGACTGAGATCACGTTCGCCGTACCGCAGCATAGTCGCGCAGCCGCACCAGCGCGAGGGTCAACAATGCCGACCCGAAAACGAGGCCGGGCAGCGAACGCCAGCCGATTCCAATTGCCGCCAACGTGCGATAGGCGACGACCAAGCCGAGGGCGCCGAACAGCAGCCCATTGACGAGCTTGGCACGCGCGTACCCTGGACTGCGCACGATTCGCTTCACGTAGCTGCGCCCGTCCCGGCTGCGTTGCGTTCGTCGATGCGCTTGACGTTGCTCAGGTATTCGTCCATCAGTTCGAGTTCGCCGGCCGCGCGCAGGATCGAGATCTGCGCGCTGCGCCAGTCGTGCGGCTGCGAACGCAGCACCGGCAGTTTCTTGTAGCGCCGGTACAAGATGTACCCGACGATGCCGCAGACGATCCACGTTGGTCCTGCGATCCGCCCGATTGCGTGCGTGATCATGGTGAAAGCCAGGATCGAAGCGATTCCGAAGAAGCCGATGACCGCGACGACGGGGAACTCGACCCGGCTTCCGCGATAGCGCAGCGGGATGTTGATCGGCATCTTGAACTTGCGCGGACTTTGTGGATCGTTGAAGCGTAGCGCGATCAGTGCGATGAAGACGAACGAATAGCTCGCCGCTGCGCCGAACGCGTACAGGTCGCCGAGGAACGTGATCCCGTCTTCGCCGCGGAAGAGGTGTGCGTAGGTCGATCGCACGCCCGGCGACAGGCTCGGAAGCGAAGCAAAGATCAGCTCGACGACGCCGACGCCGCAAAAGGCGGCGATCGAAACGACGGGCGTCCGGAAACGCGGATGCACGCGCTGAAAGATGCTCGGCAACAGCTTCGTGCCGCTCATTGCATACGCGATGCGCGAACTGCCGAAAACGCCCGAATTACTCGAGATCAGGAGTAGAATCGCCCCGAGCACCGGCACGTAATAGGCGGCCAGCGCTCCGAAGTACGGCACGTACGATGCAAGAACGGCGACTGCAGCGCCGTTGTTGTTTTGGTTGCCCAGATAGTGCCACAGGGACTGCGTGTGGCCGAGCGCATCTTTGGGCAGCGGATGCCAGGGGTGCATCCCCAGCGCCAAGTTCGAGTACGCCAAGGCGAAGATCAAGATCGTCAGGATCAGGCCGATCGACGAACGCGGGATGACCGAAGCCGGCCGCTGGGTTTCTTGGGCGGCTTGCGAGATCGACTCGAGACCGACGAAGGAGATGATTGCCAGCGACACGCCGTTCATCAGACCGAAGGTCGTCGGCCACGCAACCTGCATCGTATGCACCAGCAGTTGCGGGTCGAAGGCGAACAAGAACCCGAAGAACAGGATCGACGTCTCGCTGACGACGTCGAGCCCGCTGACGACTTCGTTGAACGCGCTCGATTCGCGCACCCCGATGATGTTGAGCACTGCTAATGCTCCGATCACGGTCAACACGACGCAAAAGTGCACCCAAGGGTGAGCGATAAAGCTCAGGATCGGAATCAGTTTGCTGAGATAGTCGATGCAGCTCCAAGCGAACAGCACGATGTCGATCGTGAAATCCAGCAGCACGGCCCAACCGGCAATGAATCCGAAGATGTCGCCGAGCCCGCGGAAAACGAAATACTGGCCGCCACCCGCGACGGGATACGCGGCGGCGAGTTCCGTGTATGCCAGCCCGATGCACACGTAGACGATGCCGGCAAACAGGAAGGCGACGTTCGATGCGCCGGCTGCGGCGCCGAGCACAAGACCGAGGCCGACGAAAATATCCGCGCCGACATCGGAATAACCCCACGAGAACGAGCCCCACGGCGTGACCGAACGTCGCAGCGACGGCTCTTCAAGCATGCGCCCCCCAGGGACGGCGCTAGCAGCCACGGCTCACGCTCATGCGAACGCTGCGCGGTGCAGGCGCATCGCGTCGCCGTCGATCGTCAACACGTCGAAGCGTGCGTTAGCCGTCGGCGCGACGAATTGCAGATAATCGGCCGCTGCAGCGCGCAGACGGCGGCGCTTGCGCGCGTCGACCGCGTGCAGTGCGGAGCCGAAGGTGCGCGTCAGCCGCGCTTTGACCTCGACGAACACGATCGTGTCGTCCTCGCGGGCGACGATGTCGATTTCGCCGGCGGGGCCGCGCACGTTGCGTGCGAGAATGCGCAGGCCGAGCGATTGGAGGTACGAAGCGGCGGCGTCTTCGGCCGCGCGCCCCAAACGCTGACGCCGGTTCATCGGATGGGAAGCTGCCCCGCCTGTGCGGATGCCAAGGCGTCGCGTACGCGCCAAAATCCGCGCCGGTGGTGCGCGCACGGCCCATGCTCGCGCAGAGCGGCAATGTGACGAGCGGTCGCGTAGCCTTTGTGTTCGGCGAAGCCGTACTGCGGCAGTTCACGATCGAGTTCGACGAGCAGCGCGTCACGATGGACTTTGGCGACGATCGACGCGGCGGCGACGGTCGCGCACTTCGCATCGCCCTTGATCACGGGCAATTGCTCGCCCGCGAACGCGCGAATGAAGACGGCATCCGTCAACAGAAAATCCGGTTGCGTGTCGAGTGTCGCGAGCGCCCGCTCCATCGCCAGAAGCGACGCCCAGTAGATGTTGAGCCGTTCGATCTCCGCGACGCTGGCGCTGCCGACGGCCCACGCGACGGCACGTTCGCGAATGAGCGCGGCCAGTTCCATGCGGCGCTCGGGCATAACGCGCTTGGAATCATCCAGACCGCGCAGCATCAACGGCCCCGCGGTGACGACGCACGCGGCGACGACGGGACCAGCCAACGGTCCGCGGCCGACTTCGTCGATGCCGCCGACGAACTGTAGGCCGCGCGCGTGCGCTTCGCGTTCATAGCGATGCAACCGCACGAGGCGCCGGCGCTCGCGTTCGCGGACGAGCCGCCGTTTGCGTGCCGCTTCGCTCAACATGGCGGCGGCGCTTCGAGGGTCAGCCGGCCGAACTTTCCTTCACCCCACGCGGCTAGGTACGCCCAGGCAGCATTGTGAGTATCGGGAAGATTGCCGGCGCGGACGAAGCCGCGTTCCGCGGCGAACGTCGTGAGATCCGTCAGTGTCCCGTCGTCGTGCGTCTGCGCGTACCAGCGGCACAAGCGCGCGATCACGTCTTCCGGATCGAAGCGAGCCCGCGGTACCCCTCCGATCAACGCCAGCTTCCATTGAGCCTCCGGATCGTTGACCTTCGGCGGCAGGATGCCGGGCGTATCCATGATCTCGACGGGACCTGTGCGGAACCACTGCCGCGCGCGCGTGACCCCGGCCCGGTCTTCGGCGCGGGCGACGATGCGGCCGGCGAGTGCATTGATTACCGTCGATTTGCCGGCGTTGGGAATGCCCAGCACGATCGCGCGCGCGCTCTTCTGAGGCCGCGCCGCAACGAGCCTCTTGAGTCCGTCGCGCAGGGCGCTCACCCCACCAGGTGTGCGCGCGTCGATCGCGATGGCATCGCGTCCTTGCCGGCGGTAATGCGCCAGCCAGCCGGCGGTCGCATTCGGCTCGGCGAGCTGGCTGCGTGAAAGCACCAGGAGGCGCGGGCGATTGCCGGCCAGCCGCTCGAGCGCCGGATTCGTGCCGGCGTGGGGCAGGCGCGCGTCGGCGATCTCGATCACGACATCGATCGCGCGCAGATCTGCGCCGAGGCGGCGCATCGCCGCGGCCATGTGCCCGGGATACCATGCGATCGTCGCTTCGGCGGCAGGTTCATCGCCGGCTGATGGGCCTTCGCGCTCGCGAGCCGGCGCGCGGCTCATCGCAGAAAACCGATCTGCGGCGGCGGCCACGCCCCGAACACCGCGCGACCGATGAGCGCTTGCGCCGGGACGAATCCCCACGTCCGTGAATCATCGCTGTTGGGACGATTATCGCCGAGAACGTAGTAGTCCAGCGGCGGAACGACGACCCCGGGCGCACTGCGCTCGTCGTGGAAACGGACGTACGGCTCGGAAAGGACGGCGCCGTTGAGGCGCACGACTCCGTGGTCGATCGAGACACGGTCGCCCGGAATGGCGATCACTCGTTTGAGGTAGACTTCCGGCGCGCTGCGCTCGTGGCGAAAAGCCACGATGTCGCCGCGGTTGACGGATCCCATCCGATATGCGAGCGCATCGATGATCACGTATTCGTCCGGAACGATGCGCGGCTCCATCGAAAAACCGCTGACTTGTCCCGGCCGCAGCGCCATGATCGCAAAGGCGACGCCGACGAGCGCGACGCTCTGCCATGCCAGAGTTGCCGCCGCTTTGAGGCGCACGCGGTTAGTGGAGGATGCGAACGCGGCCCGGAGGCCAAAAGATCAAGAACGCATGGCCGGTGAATCCAGCGCGATTGCCGGCTTCGGGGCCGGTGGCGAATCGGCCGCGGAGTTGCGCGAAGCCCCAGATATGCGAGTCTTCGGAATCGTTGCGGTTGTCGCCCATCATGAAATAGCAATTCGGCGGGATCGTGTTGGGCGAGGTCCAATCGCGGCGCGGCGGCACGTTGGCTTGGCCCGGATCGAGCGGCGTTCCGTCGACGTACACGTTGTAATTACGGATTTCCAGTTCGTAGTCGGGGCGCTGCGCCTCATACGGTTCGTTGAGCGCCTTGCCGTTGCGGTAGACGACGCCGTTGTGGATGCGCAACGTCTCCCCCGGCGATCCGATTAAGCGCTTGATGAAATCGTTCGTCGTGGGAATCGGTGGCGGAAAAACGACGATGTCTTCATCGTGCGGCCGCGAGAGATGATATTCGAACTCGTTGACGAGCAATACGTCGTGAATCTGCAGGGTCGGTTCCATCGAACCGGAGGGGATGAAGAACGTTCGCACGACGAACGTGATGAGGAAAAGCGCGACGAGACCTGCGACGATGAACGCGTCGAGATATTCCTTGACGACGACGGACAGCGACGGGCTGGCCGTTGCGACGCCGGATTGGCCGGGGTCGGTCAGCACGGCGCCGGAACGACCGCCGTGCGCCGCCAGCCGTACGCTCATGCCCACCCGAATGATTCCGAGAACGCAAATGAGGCCGAACAGTTCGAGCGGGGTCACGAGGAGGGTCGTGCTACCTTCTTCTCTTTGATACGCGCTGCCTTACCGACCTTGTCGGACAGATAGTACAGGCGGGAGCGGCGCACGATGCCGCGTTTACTGACTTCGATCCGTTCGACGCGCGGGCTGTGCAGCAGAAACGACTTCTCGACGCCGACACCGTGCGACACGCGCCGCACGGTGATCGTTTCGCCGATCGCTCCGCCGCGGCGCACCGTTACGACACCTTCGAACATCTGGGTGCGCTCTTTGCCGCCTTCGACGACTTTCGAGTACACTTTGACCGTATCGCCAGGGCGGAATTCAGGCACGGCGGATTTACGCTGTTCTCTTTCGAGCAGATCGATGACGTTCATGATTCCTTCGCATCTAGCGGACTCGACTTCGTCGAACCCTTCGCTGGGGCTCCTTGGGAATCGCGCGCTCCGTAATGCGCGCGTCGGCTTGTGCCGATCCGCCCGTCCTTTTCAGCTGCGCCGTGCGGCCGCCCGGACAACCCCGCGATAATATCATGTGACCGTCCGCATGGCAAACGCGGATCAGTCGTCGACGTCCTCCAGCGCCGCAGTCTCACCGAGAAGATCGCGGCGGCGGGCCGCCGTGCGCGCACGCGACTGCTCCCGTCGCCAAGCCGCAATCTTCGCGTGGTCTCCCGACAGGAGCACGCCGGGTACGTCGATCCCGCGAAAGGTCGCAGGCCGCGTGTAAGCCGGCGCATCGAGCGCAGCGCCCGTGAACGACTCCATGTGCAGAGAGTCGGCGTTGATCACACCGCCAACCAATCGAACCGTCGCGTCGACCACAGCGAGCGCCGGTATTTCGCCGCCCGTCAAGACAAAATCGCCCAGCGACACTTCCTCAGCGCCGTAGAGCGCGATCAGCCGCTCGTCGATGCCTTCGTAATGGCCGCAAACGAGCACGAGCCGGTCGAGGGTCGCCAGCCGCGCCGCAGCTGGTTGCGTGAAAGGAACGCCGGCGGGGCTCGTCACGACGATCGCCCGGCGTTCGTCGGCCGCAGCCCGGGCCAGGATTGCGTCGAGGATCCGCGCCAGCGGTTCGACGCGCAGCACCATGCCGGGGCCGCCCCCAAAGGGCCGATCGTCGGCACGTTCGCTTCGTTCGAGCGCATCGAGCACCGGATGCAGTGCGACGCTCACGAGACCGCGTTCACAGGCGCGGCCGACGATCGACAGGCCCAGCGCAGGAGCGAACATCTCGGGAAAAAGCGTAAGGATGTCGATCTTGAGCACGTTAGTCTGAATGATGTTCGACCTTCGCTCGGCCGTTGCCGGGTTGCGCGTGCGTCCGCTGCTCGGGCCGTTCGGCCGCCGGCGTGATGCTGCAGACGCGCCTTACCGCCGCGGCGTGGCGGCGCTGCAAGCGGGCCACCCGTACCAAGCTCTCGCGGAGTTCCAGGGGGCGCCGGCGACGGCACTGCGGGAGAATAAGCGCGGCGTCGCCTTGATCGCGCTCGGACGCCGCGATGAAGCGTTGGAGGCGTTTTGCAGCGCCCTGGCACTTGACGAACGCAACGCCGGAGCGCTGACGAATATCGGCAACCTCCTCCTCGAAGATGGAGCCGGAGCCGACGCAATCGATTATTACCGGGCTGCCCTCTGTTGCGATCCCCAGTATGCGAGCGCGCATCGCAACCTCGGCGTCGCTTTACGCCGGGCCGGCCGGCGCGGCGAAGCCGTTAAAGCGTTGCGAGCGGCGGCTCGGCTCGAGGGCCGGCGACCCGGTGCCCGTGCGTGATCTCTTCGACGTAGTCGAACAGCTGCGGCAACGAAATGCGTTCCAGTTCAGTGGTGGCAGGCAGGCCATCGCCGTCGCTGCCTTCGTCGCGCAGGTAACAGCGCGCCTCGAGTTCGCCCGGCGCCTCGCTCAAGAACGACACCGCAAATCCTTTGCCCATCGTTTCGTCGTAAATGCGTAATGCTGACGGATTGAGAATCTCGATGCTGTGTGAGGAGTTGTGAGCATCGAACAGGCTGATGGTCAGATAGTCGCGGTTGATCACTTCGATCGAACCGACGACGAAGGTATTTTTGGCCGAGAAGAACTCATGGCCGCGTTTGTTCCGCGACGAAACCTCGTAGAAGACGCGATGTCGGACGAAGCGACCGAGAATCTTGCGCAACGTCGCTATCGATGCAAGCGTCTCGGTCCGGTTTCCGCGCGTGTAGATGATCTTCAAGCGCTCGTGGCCAGTCCTTGCAAAAGTACCGCTCAGGCGGTCGGGCACGCTGGCTTGGCCGAGGTGCGGGGGGAGTCCTTTGCTGTCTCCGGCTGACATGCTGATCATCGGGACGGTGGCGCTACTGTTCTTCGGGCCCGATCAACTGCCGAAGGTCGCGCGGAGGGCCGGCCAGGTCGTGCGCGACGTGCAAGCGACGTCACAGTCGTTCATCCAAGAGATGGAACGCGCCGCCGAGGAGCCCAGCAAAAATGAATACGGTTCGACCCCCTCGACGGAGACGTACGCACCGGGCTCCTTCGAGTCCGGCCCACCTCACGCAGTGTCCGAACCGTATGTCTCGGACTACGATTTGCCGGCTCAGCCTGCCCGTCGCACCCCTCCGTCACGGCCGGCGGCCTGACGCTCGAACAGGCACAACAGCCGATGCGCCGGCGTACGCCCGGCCCGATCCAGGCCGACGGTACGCTCAAAGATCCGCCGATCTAAACCTGCGGTTCTGCCCAAAGGGGCCTACGGTGCCGCTACGCCGCGAACTGTAGGCTGGCGTCTAAATGTTGAAGCGACTGCGCAGTTCGTTGATCCGGCTTTCGACCAGCGAACGCGCTTGTGCGTTGAGCCGATCGCGCTGCTCGTCGGGAAGGCGCGTGTAGACGATGTACCCGACCGCCGAAGCGACGCCTCCCAGAAGTCCGACGAGCAGCGTTTTGCCGGCTTCATTCGACGACTCGGACTCGTACGGATCGGCGGCTGAATATGTCGTGCCTGATGAGGTCGCGCCGTACCCGGCGTTCGCCTTCGCGTTCGGATCGTCGGAGGTCGGTCTGTAAATGTCGCTCATGATCGAGACTCTTTCCCGTTTCGCTGCGGCGTTCATTCACGTCGAACGAGACGTGCGCGCCGCGCTCCTCGATCACGCGAACGTGGTCGGGATATTGCGCGGCCACGCGTGCAAGCGCGAGCGCGGCCGTATCGGTGATCGCCGCGACGGCAGTTTCACTGCATGCCGCTGCGTCCCAGCCGAGGGTCAAAGCACCTTTGGAACGCCGGCCGCGTACCTCGACGTGAGCCACTTCGGTCAGACCCAGCCATGCTGTTTGCAGCAACGTCGAGACGGCTGCGCAGACGACATCGTCGCCGCTCTCGGCCCAGCCGGCATGCCCCGACGCACGAAACGACGACACGCGCGCCTCTGCGTCCCGGCAAATCCGTATGTTGACCACGCCGCCCCTCGACCACTCCGCTCGCGTCGCCTCGGTTGGGGCAACGGCCGTCGTCCCTACGCCGGCAGTTCGATCTTGTCGATGCGGACTTCGGCGAAGTGTTGGCGGTGGCCGACGAGCTTGCGTACGCGCTTTTTAGGCTTGTACTTGAACACTAAAATTTTCTTGTCTTTGCTCTGGCGCAGGACCGTGCCGCGTACGGCGGCGCCCTCGATCAGCGGACGTCCGATGCTCGGCTGCGCGCCGTCCGCGGCGGCGAAAACGACCCGATCGAACGCGATTTCAGCGCCGACTTCACGGTCGACGGCATCGCAACGGATCGTATCGCCCTCGCTGACGCGAACCTGCTTACCGTCCGCTTCAATGATCGCGTACATAACCGACGGATTCTAGCAGAGCGCCTTTTCCGCTGTCAAACCCGTAGGTCGCTCTGCATTAGAGTTCGACGTAGATGTCGTCACCTTCGAGCCTGACCGGGAACGTGCGGACGGGTTCCGTGGCGGGCAAGGTCAGCGCGGCGCCGGTTCGCACGTCAAAGTAGGCGCCGTGGCGCGGACACTCGATCCGGCAGCCTTCGAGGGTTCCCTGTTCGAGTTCCCCGCCGTCGTGCGTACACACGTCTTCGATCGCATACAGACGACCCTCGGCCTTGCACAACAGTACCGCTTGGCCGTCGACTTCGACGCGTTTGGTCGTGCCGTCCGCAATCTGCGAGGAGCGGGCGACGGGTTGCGATGACTCGGCCATGCCGTCACGCTTCGCGAAAAAGATCAGCCCTCTTTGCCGTAAACGCGTTTCGGAAGAGCCGGCTGCCAGCGCGTATCGAGGACCAACTGGTCGATGCGATCGACAACCGCTTGAAATTGCGGCGACCATTGCGTCTGGTCGGGACCATCGGAGTCGTACGCGAACCCATCGCGGTACAGCAAGTGCAGGCGTGCGCCGAACGCGTCCATGACGCGTACCGGATAATGCCGCGCGAGTCCGCCGGCACCGGCGGCTTGCAGCGCGTCGGTGACCCGGCGAAACGGCACGCCGGCGCGTGCCTGCACCTTCATGCGGCGCGGCATGTCGAAGATGTCGATGCGGGCGCACCCGTCCGAGCGGAACGCAACCGTGTACGCGGGACACGTCCCAAAACAGCCGTTCGCCCGCAAGACGACCTGTGAGAGAGCCCCGAAGTTGGTGAGGTGTTTTTGAAGCGCCGAACGTTCCGGCCACGTCGCGCCCCTGGCCGCGGCCAGCGCAAAGTCGACGTACCGCTGCAGTCGTGCGGCATCGCCCGAGTACAGTCCCGAGCCCGTCGGTAGCGCGATGGTGCGCGCAGCGTCCCGAACCCACGCGGTGATGTATGTCGTGTTGGTGACGTCATCGTTGGGTCGGTAGTCGGTACGGCCCGAGAAGAAGCCGCTCGCGAGCAGCAGCTCGATCACGGCGGTATAGGGGCGCTCCGTCATCCGGCCGTGGAACTCGTCGCGCGGATCGCCCGTCGGGCTGTAGGCGACGCGGCCATCGGCCGCAATCGCGACGCTCCACTGGACGCATCGCGGAACGCACGTACGCGATTCGACCACCAGACGCGTGATATCGCGCGGCTGAGGTGGGGATGCACACGCGACCGCCAGGGAGCACAAGACGGCGATAATCGAGAACCGAAGCGCGACCGGCATCTGCGCCTCAAACGGCCGGGCCGCGTCGCTTGTGACGTTGTCGCCCGAAACGGGCGGCGAACGTCAGCCGTTCACGGCCGCGGCGGCCGACGTTTCGCGCGTCACCAATTCGTGCCGTGCCGGTACGCCGGCGGCAGGCTGCACGTCCGTTTCATCGTAGCGGCGCAGGCGATAGACCAGCGTTGAGACGCCCCAACTGGCGACGAAGATGCCGACGATAATGTAACCGAGGGCGCCGAAGTTGCTGCTCAGTGAAGCGATGCCGTTCCACGGGCCGCCGCGCAAGTGCAGTTGATCTGCGATGATGCTGAGCGCCTCGATCGTTCCGACGACGAACGCGACGAGGACGGACACGAGCGTGATCGTCATGTTGTAGTACAGTTTGCGAATCGGCTTGACGAACGCCCACCCGTACGCACCGAGCATGAGGATGCTGTCGCTCGTGTCGATCAGCGCCATGCCTGCCGTAAAGAGCAGCGGAAAGATCAAGATCGCGTAGATCGGCAAGCCTTTGCCGGCTTCGACCGCCGCAATGCCGAGCAGCCCCACTTCGGTCGCCGTGTCGAAGCCCAGGCCGAACAGCAAGCCGATCGGATACATGTTGACGCTGCTGCCGACGATGCGCAGCAGCGGCCGAAAGAAGCGGCCCATCAGTCCACGCTGGTCGAGGAAGTCCTGGACGCTCCGCTCATCGTAGTGTCCGTCTCGCCGCACGCGCCGGAACGCGCGAACGATTTCGACGAGGACGAGTAGGTTGATGAGCGCGATCGACGTAGAGGAACGTGGCGGAGACCGAGGTGCCGATCAGGCCGCCGATGTCTTGCAGGTGCGGGATCGTCTGCTTGACGGCGGTCGCAGCGAAGGCGATTCCGACGGTCAGCGCGACGACGACCGTCGAATGACCCAGCGAAAAGAAGAAGCCGACGCCGACGGGGCGTTTGCCGTCTTGCATCAACTTGCGCGTTACGTTGTCGATCGCCGAGATATGATCGGCATCGACGGCATGGCGCAACCCGAACGTATACGCCAGGAGCGCCGTGCCGAGCAACAGCGGCCGGCTCGAAAACGTCACGAATGCCAGCGTCCAGCCCACGACGTTGAGCAATCCCAGGAACGCGTAGAGCGCGATGACTTTCGAGCGCACGTCCCGGTCGCTATCGTCGAACACCCGTTCCAGGGCACGGAAACTAAAACTGGGCGCCCGCGTCGTGACCATTAGCCTTGGGGTGTACGCCATCGGGGCCAGGATGGATTGCCCCGGGGCTATTTGTCTACGATGAAAACCGCGGCGGAAGCGATGAAGCGCGCGGCGATCTAGCCGACGGCGCCTTCCATTTCCATCTTGACGAGGCGATTGAGTTCGACGGCGTACTCCATCGGCAGTTCCTTGACGAAGAAGTCAAAGAAGCCGTTGACGATCATTGCGGTCGCGTCCGCTTCCGATAGTCCGCGCGACATCGCATAGAACAGCTGCTCTTCGCCGATCTTCGAGACCGACGCTTCGTGTTCGACCGTCGCCTTTTGCTGGTCGATCTTCATCGTCGGCTTCGTGTCGCTCGACGACTTCTCGTCCATGATCAGCGCGTCGCACTTGACGCGCGTCTTGGCATTGACGGCGTTCGGGAAGATTTCCACGAGCCCGCGATACGTCGTCTTGCCGCCGTGCGCCGAGACCGACTTGTTCGTGACGACCGAGGTCGTGTTGGGCGCGGCATGGATCATCTTGGCACCGGCGTCTTGGTGCTGCCCTTCGCCTGCGAACGCCATCGACAGAATCTCGCCGCGCGCGCCTTCGCCCATCAAATAGATCGACGGATACTTCATCGTCAGCCGTGAGCCGATGTTGCCGTCGACCCATTCGACCGTCGCGTTCTTGTGCGCGTACGCGCGCTTGGTGACGAGATTGAAGATGTTGCGGTACCAGTTCTGGATCGTCGTGTAGCGGATCGAGGAGCCCTCGAGCGCGATCAACTCGACGACGGCGCTGTGCAACGAGGCCGTCGAGAATTGCGGCGCGGTGCACCCCTCGATGTAGTGGACCTTCGCTCCCTTGTCTGCGATGATCAACGTCCGCTCGAACTGTCCCATGTTTTCGGTATTGATCCGAAAGTAGGCCTGAAGCGGCGTCTTGACTTCGACGCCCGGCGGAACGTACACGAACGATCCGCCCGACCACACGCTCGAGTTCAGCGCCGCGAACTTATTGTCGCCGGGAGGGATGATCGTGGCGAAGTATTGCTTGACGATGTCGGAATGCTCGCGCAGGGCCGTATCCATATCGCAGAAGATCACGCCGTCTTTTGCGAGGTCCTCGCGCACGTTGTGGTACACGACTTCGGACTCGTACTGCGCCGAGACGCCTGAGAGAAACTTCCGTTCCGCCTCGGGGATTCCCAAGCGGTCGAACGTCCGCTTGATGTCCGCCGGCACGTCGTCCCACGAACGCTCGGTCTTCTCCGACGACTTGACGTAGTAATGGATGTCGTCGAAGTCGATCTCGTCGAGCAAGGCGCGGTCGCCCCATGCCGGCATCGGCTTGCTCCGGAAGAGCTCGTAGGCTTTGAGCCGGAAGGCCGTCATCCACGCCGGCTCGTTCTTCATCCGGGAGATGCGCGTGACGATCTCGCGCGTCAGCCCCTTATCCGACTTGAAGACGTAGTCTGCCTCGGAGTCGTGGAAGCCGTGACGATAATCCTCATCGAATGAAGAAGCGGCCGTCGCTTGGAGTTCCGTTGCCATATCTCTTAGAGTCTACCCCAGTGACCGCGATAGTCAAGATACTTCAGAAGTATCTTCCTAATCACGCCGTCTCCGTTCGGCACTGGGCGACAAGCATGGCCTGCCCAGCGTGACCCCCCACTCCGACGCCGATGCCCGGCGCCGCACGCAGCGGCTGGACTTCACTTTGGGAGCGGTCGCCTTGCTGATCCTGGCGCTGGTCTTCGTCCAGCTCTTCTTGCGGTATTCGTACGTGCACACGACCGGTAACAAGGTCGTGCGCGTCGATCGGATAACCGGCGAAAGCTGCTTGCTGCCGTGTCAGGACAACAATGACCCGTACGGAACGTACTACGCCGCATATAGCCCTCCGCCGACGCCACGGCCGGCCAAGTCGTGCCATCCGGCCGACGTCGTGCGCCGGCTCGGAAGCTTCAGTCCGCCGGCCGGTCGCACGCCGACCCCGTACGGTCGCGGCGGCTTTCGCGCGCCGCCCCGGGTCACCGGCGCCGTTTCGGTGCTCCACTCAACGACGCAGTCGAACTAAGTGACGGGCACGTCTACGTTTTTTCGCCCGACGCTTATCAGAACGACGTCGTCAACTGGTCGACGGGACAAGAGATGCAGGTCTGCGCGACGTGGTCGAAGCTCGAGCGGCGGCCGTTTTACTCCGTCGGCGCCTTCGACTCGGGCGAAGGCGACCCGGCGACCCTCGCCCTCTGACGCTCGGCCCTGTCCCTTTACAGCGGGGGGCGGGGGTATATGATGTTCGCCGGGCCCGGGTGGCCGTGCGCAGAACCCCGGGCCTCATGCCGTAAAAGCGGCAAAGGGGGACGGCACGCCCTACGTGCCATCGCGGAGCGACGCTCGCGCGCCGGTAAGTGACCGGCACGCCGGCAAGATCGCTCCGACAGGTCGGGGACGCAAGTGCACTGCACGCGCCAGCCGACGCAGCCTGGAGGTGGGATTTCCCAACCAAGCCCGAGGAGAACAAGTTGGAAACACGTGGAACTCACATCGTCTGCGAGTTGTCGGGTTGTAGTGCGCAAGTTTTGTCCGACCTCGACGGCGTACGCGCCATTATGGAGTCCGCGGCCCGCGAAGCGAACGCCGAAATTTTGAAGGTCGCCTTCCATCGCTTCCAGCCGCACGGCGTCTCCGGCGTCGTCGTGATCGCCGAATCGCACATGTCGATCCACACGTGGCCCGAGTCCGGTTACGCCGCCGTCGATTTCTACACGTGCGGAGACCATACCGATCCCAGGCGCGCGTGCGAGTTCGCAGCGAAGAGGCTGGGCGCCCAGTCGATGCTGACGACCGAGGTGAAGCGCGGCATCGCGTCGACCAACGGACATTACACCCACGTCGTGCACGAGCATGCCGACCGCTCGGTGGCGAAACGCTCGGCGTAATCCCGACTTCGTGATCGTTAAGGAAGTTCCACGTTGGCAGTACCGATCCTGACGCGCTCGCGCCTCTTCGCCCTCGGATTGGCGGCCGCGACGCTCGCTTTCGCTTCGTGCGGGCACTCCGGCTCGACGCCCGGCCCCGTTTCGAGCGCGACGCCGACTCCGATCCCGACGACCTCGGGTCTGATCGCCGCGTGTGCACAATGCTGACGTCGCGTACGAACCCGACGCCGGCAACGGCAACGGGTTTCCACGGCGTGCAAACGGTCGAGTATAAGAACACCGACGGCTACCTGTGCAGCTCGAACCTCACCGGGCTGCCCAAAGGGGTCAACTTCGCGTCGTCGGTCGGCCCAATCGGATTCACCTCCGATTATACCGGCGCCATGGCCCTGCTGCAGAATGGCTCGGGCAGCTACACGCTGGCGCAAGACATCTTCGGCGCGGCATTCGGCCAGATCACGCCGGTCGGGAACGCCGTACGACGTCAGCGTCGCACCGTCGCCGGCTCCCAGCGTGTGCCCGAACGTTCCGTTGATTCCCGACGCGACATCGGTTACGATCATCGGGACGACGACGCAAGGCTCGTCGCCGGTCGCGCTGATCACCGGCCCGTCGGCATCCGCCATCGTCGCGCTGACGTCGCTCACCAACGCGCCGCCGCAATATGGCTGCGCGATTCCATTTTCGGGTTCCGGCTACAAGATCAATCCGCCGGCTTATCCCCGTTCGATCGCGCACGTGTCGCCCGATCTCAACGGCAGCATCTTGCTGGCGCGCGGCCCGTCGGACTTGCTTGTGTTCGCCGGCACGGTCGTCGGCTCGGGATATCAGTACAACGCTTACGCCGACGATACGACGCTCGGTTCGGGTGCGACCCTGCGCGGTCTCGGCAATCTGGCGTTCGATCCGGCCGATGTCTCGCGCGTGCTCGTCGGCGGGACCAGCGCGGGCGCCGGCAATGCGCTGACGCTCGTCACGGGTCTGCCCAATGCGATCAACAAGTCGGCAACGCTTTCGCTTCCAGGCAACATCAACTCGATTGCCATCGATGGAACCGGCACATATGCGTACGTTGCGACGGACGTCGGACTCGTCGTCGTCAACGGGGTAGCGACGGGCTCCTTATCGATCGTCAGACCCGGCTTCGTGCCCGGCTCCGGGACCGGCGCAAATGCGCTTGCCGTACACGAATTGCAACGGCGTACCGGGCGTGATGTCCTACGTTTCGGCGGCGCGCATCTCGAACGACCAGCGTTACCTCGTCGAGCTTGGCACGCAACCGGGGACGCTGCTGCGCGTCCGGCTACGATGCCAGCGTCGTCGCTATCCCGTTCAGTCCCTCGACGGGCAGTACGCCGTCACCGGCTCCGTCCGGCAGTCCGACGCCCACGCCGGCGCCGAGCACGACGCCGATCGCGATGCCGTCATCGTTCGTGCAAAACAACGTGATCGCGCCGCCGTCGGCCGCCGACTACTTCCTCGTGCACTGAGAAGACTGGTATTTACCAAATCTCAGCCTCCTCGGCAGTCTACGCTTTTTTCTCGATGCCTAAGACCGAACGCTGGCAGTGGTACGTCGAGCAGTTTGCCCCGACTGAATCTCACCACCATGCTATCGATGAGACGTACTTTGCGGGCCGCACGGCATATCAAGACGTCGCCGTCATCCGCACGGCGCAGTTCGGAAAGATGCTCGTCCTCGACGGTGACACGCAGAGCGCGCAAGCCGACGAGAAGATCTACCACGAAGCGCTCGTGCATCCAGCGCTGGCGGCGGCGGCCGACCGCAGCAGCGTTCTGATCCTCGGCGGCGGTGAAGGGGCGACCTTACGCGAGGTATTGCGTTGTCCCGACGTGCGCCGCTGCACGATGGTCGACATCGACGGCGACGTCGTCGAACTCTCGAAGCGCTACTTGCCGGAGTGGTCCGACGGAGCGTTCGACGATCCGCGCGCGCATGTCATCGTCGGCGATGCGCTGGACTTCTTGCGCAGCGACGGCGGGACGTACGGCGTCATCCTCAGCGACCTGACGGAACCCTTGGCGGACTCACCGTCGAACCCGCTCTTCTGTACGAGCGTCTTCGCCGACATCAAACGGCGCCTGGCTCCCGGCGGCGTCTACGCCCTGCAGGCCAGCACCGCAGGCTTTCACAACATGGCGCTCCACGCCAAGATGGCGCGCAGCCTGCGGCACTTTTACCGGTACGTTCGTTCGTCGTACGCTCACGTGCCGGCGTTCGACAACGACTGGGCTTTCTTGGCGTGCAGCGACGAACGCGACGTCGCAGCGCTCGACCCCGCGCGCATCGACGCGTACGTGAGCGCCCTGCGCGGCGACAATTACTTTTACGATGCCGAAACGCATCGGCGGCTGTTCAGTTTGCCACTGTACCTTCGCCGGGAACTCGCCCGAGATGGAGACGTTTTTGCGTAGCGACGGGACGGCGCCACTCGACTTCGACACGGCGATTGCGCGCTGGGACAAGCAGAAGGCAAACTTCGTCAAGACGCTCGACCTCAAGCTGATCGAGGTCGGTCACGGGACGGCGACGATGAGCATGCCCTTCCGTTCGCAGATCGCCAACAACGCCGGCGCCGTTCACGGCGGCGCGATCGTCAGCTTGTGCGATACGGTCTTTTGGGTCGCGCTCGCGTCCCTGTATGGCCCCGAGCAGCCGACGGCGACGGCCTCGTTGACCTGCAGTTTTCTGCGCCCGGCGCTGCCGCCGCACGAGCTCGTGGCGCGGGCGACCGTGCTCAAACCGGGCGCACGGATCGTCTATGGTGAAGTGCACGTCAGCAGCGGTGGGAAACTAGTCGCCCACACGACCTTGTCTTTCCTGAACAGTCCGCTCGGCGACGCTCGCGCCGTCAGCCCCGGCCACGTTGCCGACGGCGGACCGTCCGAACGGGCATGAGGAGAACGGCATGATGGACACGATCTCGCGCACGGCGCTCTACGACGAGCATGTCGCCCTGGGGGGGCGTATCGTGCCGTTTGCAGGCTTTGAGATGCCCGTCCAATACGCCGGCATCCTCAGCGAACACGCAGCCGTCCGCCACAGAGCCGGCCTGTTCGATCTGTCGCACATGGCGCAGTACGAGTTGCACGGCCCCGGCGTCGCCGCGTGGGCCGATGCGCTGACCGTGAACGCCGTGGCGACGATGAAGCACGGTCAAGCGCGCTACAACATCTTCACGAACGAGCACGGCGGCTGCATGGATGACGTGCTCTTTTATCGGCTCGGCGAAGAGCGCTGGCTCCTCGTCGTCAACGCCGGTAATGCGGCCAAGATGTGGCCGTATCTGCAAGAACGCGCGGCCGGCCGGCGCGGCGTTACGCTGGAAAACCATCATGGGTCGCACGCGCTGATCGCCGTTCAGGGACCGCGCGCCGTCGAGATCGTGGCGCCGCTGTGCAACTTCGATGCTGCGGCGCTGAAGTATTACTTTTGTGCTGAAGGAACCGTCGACGGCGTACGCGCCGTCGATTGCGCGCACGGGCTACACCGGTGAAGACGGCTACGAACTGTTCGTCGACGGCAGCGTTGCGCCGAACCTGTGGCGCAGTCTGCTCGAACGTGGCAAGGCCGCCGGCTTGAACCGGCGGGGCTCGGCGCACGCGACATGTTGCGGCTGGAGGCGGGCATGCCGCTGTACGGCTTCGAGCTGAGCGAAGAGATCTCTCCGCTCGCCGGCGGCCAAGGCTGGGCCGTCAAGTTGGACAAGCCCGACTTTGTAGGCCGGGACGCACTGCTCGCGCAGCGAGACGCGGACGACTTCGAACGCATCGCCGGCATCGTACTGTCCGGCAAAGTGCCCGCTCGTCACGGTTATCCCGTGTTCCACGACGGCGAGCGCGTCGGCGTCGTCTGCAGTGCAACGTTTTCACCGTCATACGGGGACCGGCAAATCGCGACCGCTCTGCTCGCAAGGAACGGTACATCATCACGGAACGTTGCTTGGGGTCGAAGTTCGCGGAACGTTGCAGGAAGCAACGGTCGTGCCGATGCCGTTCTATAAGCGGGTTCGTGCATAGCGTTTGCAGGCACGGCGCGACCGCAAGGCATGGTCCTCAACCAAACTGATGCCGGCGGCGTTGTACGGCTTGTCAACAGAAAGGGAATCTGATTCATGCCCAGTCCCCAGGGGCTGCTCTACAGCAAAGAACACGAATGGGTCAAGCTGGACGGCGACACGGCGACCATCGGCATCACCGATTACGCGGCGCAATCGCTGGGCGACATCGTTTACGTCGAACTGCCGCGCGTCGGTCAAGCCGTCAAGCAGTTCGCTTCGATCGGCGTCATCGAATCGGTCAAGGCGGTATCCGATCTGTTCACGCCGATCAGCGGCGAAGTGACCGAAGTGAACCCGGCGCTCGACGCCGATCCGGCGCTGCTCAATCGCGATGCGTTCGGTGACGGTTGGCTGTACCGGCTGCGCTTGAGCGATAAGAGCGAAGCGCGACTCGCTGCTGGACCCGGCCGCGTACGAGAAAGTCGTCGCTGAGTAAGCGCGACGCTGGTACACTAACGCCGATGTACGCGCCCCACACGCAAGTCGACATCGATGCCATGCTGGCGACGGTCGGCGTAGAATCGCTTGAAGAATTGGTCGCCGTTCCCGAGTCGGTCGCCATCCGGGGCCCGCTTGCCGTGCCGCCGGCGCTTCCGGAACTGGACTTGCAGCGCTGCATCGCCGGCTACGCCGAGCGCAATGCGGCGCCCGGGTTCCGCTCGTTTCTGGGCGCCGGCGCGTATCGGCATTACATTCCGCCGGTGATCGGTACGCTCGCGATGCGCGGCGAATTTCTGACGGCGTATACGCCGTATCAGGCCGAAGTATCACAGGGCTATCTGCAAGCGATCTACGAGTGGCAGACGTACATCTGCCTGTTAACGGGCCTCGATCTCGCCAATGCCTCGGTCTACGACGGGGCGACGGCGTTGGCCGAGAGCGCTATCATGGCCGTCAATGCGACCGGCCGCCGCGCGGTCCTGGTGTCGCGCGCTGTGCATCCCAACTATCGTGCCGTCTTACAAACGTACGCGCGCGGGCTCGAACTCGATATCGAAGGAGCTGCCGGTCGCTGCCGATGGTACGACGGACTTCGGCGACGCTCGTCAGCGCGACTCGCCGGCGGCCGCTTCGCGGCGGTCGTCGTGCAGAACCCAAACTTCTTCGGCGCAATCGACATGCCGGCAGTCCGACGTGCAGCGGGCCGTCGCCGACAGCGGCAGCGTCTTGATCGGCGTCGTCGCCGAAGCGATGTCGCTCGGCGCGCTGGTGCCGCCCGGCGAATGGGGCGCGCAGATCGTCGCCGGTGAGGCCCAGTCGTTCGGCGTTCCGGTCGCCTACGGCGGGCCGTACGTCGGCTTCATCGCCGCAACGAAAGCGCACATGCGCCGCATTCCCGGCCGGCTCGTCGGGCGCAGCGTCGATGCCGACGGAAAGACGGCCTACACGTTGACGTTGCAGGCGCGCGAACAGCACATTCGCCGTGAAAAAGCGACTTCGAACATCTGTACGAATCAAGCACACTGCGCCTTGATCGCGACGATCTATCTGGCGGCCGTCGGCGCCGACGGCCTACGCCGCTGTGCAACGCTCAACGTCGAACGATTGCACGCGCTGGCCGGACGCGTCACCAGCGTTCCCGGCTTCTCACGCGCGTTTGAAGCGCCGGCATTCAACGAGCTCGCGATCCGCGTGCCGTCCGGGTACACGGCTGCAAGCGTGCTCGCGGGGCTGGCGGAGCAACGCGTTCTCGGCGGCGTCGATCTCGGGCGCTGGTATCCCGAGTACGCCGACTGCATCCTCATGACCGCAACCGAGCTGACGACCGACGACGATATCGCGGTGCTCGAAACGATGCTGTCGCGCGTTGCGCGGGAGAAACACGTTGTCCACGCGTGATGGTGCGGCGGGCTCGGCCGCGCCGGTAGCGCCCCTCAATCGCTTCGAGTTCGGCGCTCCCGAGCCGCTGCTCTTCGAGCAGCATGGCCGCCCGAACGTCTATTTTCCGAATGGCCGCGCGGCGCGACGAGTTTCTGCCGCAGGCGGTACTGCGGCGGACGTTGCCGTTGCCTGAGCTCAGCGAGCTCGACGTCGTCCGCCATTTCACGCGGCTTTCCCAGCGCACGTTCTCGATCGACACGGGCTTCTATCCGCTGGGCTCCTGTACGATGAAATATAATCCACGCGTCAACGATGCGATGGCGAATCTTCCGGGCTTTCGCGATCTGCATCCGTTCGCGCCCGACGAACTCGCTCAAGGCGCATTGGCGCTGATGTACGATCTCGAGCGGTATCTCAGCGCGATCTTCGGCATGGCGGCGTTCTCGTTGAACCCGGCAGCCGGCGCGCACGCCGAACTGACGGCGCTCCTGATCGCCAAAGCACATTTCGCCAAGCGGGGTCAGTCGAGTCGTAAGACCGTCATCGTCCCCGATACCGCCCACGGGACGAATCCGGCGTCGGCCGCGATGGTCGGCTACAACGTGATCTCGTTGCGCAGCGATTCGCGCGGCCGCGTCGGGGTCGACGACGTCAAGGCTGCCGTCGACGAGCACACGGCCGTCTGCATGATGACGAATCCCAATACGCTCGGTCTATTCGAAGATCACATCGCCGAGATTGCCGACGCCGTGCACGCCGCGGGCGGGCTGATGTACTACGACGGTGCGAATGCCAACGCGCTGATGGGCAACGCACGTCCCGGCGACATGGGCTTCGATCTGATGCACCTCAACCTGCACAAGACGTTCTCCATTCCGCATGGCGGCGGCGGAGCGGGGCATGGACCCGTCGGCGTCGCCGAGCACCTCGTCGAGTTCTTGCCGACTCCCGTCGTGCGCCGCGACGATGAGCGGTACCGTCTCGATTTCGACCGGCCGCAATCGGTCGGTCCGATGCGTTCGTTCTGGTCGAACTTCGCGCACGCGGTGCGCGCGCTGACCTACATTCGCGCCAACGGCGGCGAAGGACTCACGAAAATCTCGCAGCTCGCCGTTCTCAACGCGAACTATCTGCGCGTGCACATTCGCGACTTCTTGGAAACGCCGTACGACGAGCCGTGCCGCCATGAGTTCGTCGCCTCAGCGCAAAGCCTCAAACGCGAAACCGGCGTGCGCGCCCTCGATCTCGCCAAGGCCCTGCTCGACCACGGTTATCACGCACCGACGATGTACTTTCCGCTGCTCGTTCCCGAATGTTTGATGATCGAGCCCACGGAGACCGAGTCGAAAGAAACGCTCGACGCCTTCGTCGCGACCTTGCGCGGTATCGTGCGACAAGCCGAATCCAACCCCGAAACGATCCTAGCGACGCCGCAAAAAACGATCGTGAAGCGCATCGACGAAACGCGCGCCGCTCGCCAGCCAGACTTACGCTGGACGGCGCCAAACCATAGCGTCGTGTGCTAAGGCGACTTGGTTGGAAGCTAGTCTGCGGTATCGCGCAAACGTAAAGCGCGATTATCAAGGGCGTAATATGTTGTCGCCGACATCACGTCGCGTGCCGCACTAGGAGGTTGCCATCACACTTTAGCGATGAGCGGCTGCGGCGACAACTTCAGCCGCCCTGCACTCGACGGCAAAAAGCTAGAGGACGATTTCCTCAGGGGAGCGTGGTGACTGTTCCACCAGTTTATCGCAACCTTAGATGAGACGGATCCCCAACGTATCGGGACTGATAAATGTTCACACGTACTGAGAAACGTAGCCTCCATTGTTCCCCCGCAAATCAAACCAACTGTCACGCGCAACGAAGCAACCGCACCTATTCGGAAGAGGTGGTCGCGATCGCTTGCTTATCTATCTGGCCGCAAATGGTCCGCTTACCGCGCGCGAGATTGGTCGCGCCATTGGGTCAGATACGCATAAAGTCTGGAACATGGCAGAGTACCGCTTAAGTGATGGCGAAGTGCCCTTCCACAGGGGTCCGGCGCGGGCCGGGCATCACGATCGCGCAGGGTCGTCGCGAAGCGTCTCGGCGTTGCTCAATCTCACAGCCGGCCTCACGTCAGCGATGACGGCCCTTACTCGGAATCGAACTTTGAGACGTTGAAGTACCATCCAAGGTTTCCCGAGCGCTTCGGCTCGCTCGAAGACGGCAAGTCCTTTTGCGCCCAGTTCTTCGCATGGTACAACGGCGTTCACCGGCACTCGGGAATTGCGATGCTGACGCCCGCCATGGCGCACACCGGTATCGCGGATGATGTGCTCGACGCACGCCACGCGATCGTAACCGCTGCCTACGCTGCCAAGACCGAAAGCTTCATTGCCGGCGCGCCGAAGCGCGCTCACCTTCCCTCTGCTGTCTGAATCAATCAGCCGAGCGACGACAGCGTCGCAGCTTGATTGCATACTATTGCACCGCAACTTCCGGGGTCAGATCACTTGACAAGTTCCCGGAAAGTTGTCACAAAACAACCTTTGCCGAAGGCCACGGTGGCCGCTCTCTATATCAAGTTAGCTCTACTCTCGTACACCACGCCGTGGGGCGCGATCCTCGGCGAAGCTAATGTCCCTTGGTAGGCGGCTGTTTCGCCGCCTACATCAATGCACAAGTGACGCGATGTGAGGTATGATCTGTTCAACGAGGTGCGTGCAGCCGTCGATCGTCGCGGCAGCCTTGATTGATGTCCAAGCCGCCGCTATGATGCTTTGATTCGGATGCGGTTTCGCGAGCTGTGATTGGACGGTGTCAATGTCGGAGACGAGTTCGACCTTTCGCTCCTCAGTCTCGGCCGAAGCGACGACAGCTTTTCGTAGCTCTTCGAGTCTCCGTCCGAGGTCGCCGAATTGAGCGTTGACCTGATTCCACTCGCCTACCGTTATGATGTTTTGGCCGGTCGCTTCGATCTTTATTCCTTGAAACTTGGACATCGTAAATTCTCCCGGACCGTCGATCTTGTCCATTCCCGCGGCGGTGATCTGGTAAAACGTCGTAACGGCGGGCATGAGGGTGCCGCCCCTTGTCGCAAATTGCTTTGCGACTGGCCTTTCCTCAATCCACCCCTGGCTCAGAAGATATGTCAGATTGCTTTGCACCTGTTGCTGCGTAAGTCCATGTCGCGCTTTAAGGTCCGACTTCACGTCGCTGATCTTGACCGCTGACCCGCGCGTCCCGGTAACGCTCGTAGAGGTCCTGTTGCGATCATAAAAGTATCGCAACATCAGGGTTCGGATTTCGGTGTTTGTAGGCTCCGGCGCCGCGGCTTTCTTCGCTCGGCTCATCGTTCAACCGCCCTCGGGCCGGAAGCGCGTCTCGATATACTTTTCGGCGTCGGCCGCGCCGAGACGGATCGTGCCGGGGCCGCTTCGCACGAAGAAGTCGCCGTCGGCGCTCTTCTCCAAGCCCTTCCACTTTAGGAAAACCGGCTCGGGACTGCGTTGGCAAGCAACAACGCAGACAAGCTTGCCATCGACGACCTGCACGCGCGGATCAATGCAGGTGCCCGCGCGATCGCCGAGGCCGTTGCGCACGACCTGGGCCAGATGAAGCATAAACTTATCGTCGGTCTCGAACTCGTCGCGCTCGATGCCCACGATCGAGCCGTCGTCGCCGACGCCGAGCAGCAGATCGCCACCGTCGGTGTTGAGGAAGGCGGCGACGGTCTTTAGGACGGCGTGAGTGACGCCGACGTTGTCGATTTTCTGCTCTTTGAGACTGTAGCGCACGGTCGACTTGAATTCGAGGGTCTTGGATTCGCCGCGCTTGATGAGCTCCTCGGCATTTCGGTGTTCCGGCAAATAGAGCGCAAACAGCGCCTCTTTGACCGCTTCTCCGAAAGCCGGATCGTCTGAAATGCGCTTGTAGAGATCGAAGTTCGAGTCGACGATCTGCTGGATTGCGGCATCGACCTTGTGATCAAAGGTGAGGCGGACGTTCTCGCGCGTGTTGACGCGCGCTGCCGCATCGAGCGCCGAGTCGGCGTGGAGGGATCCCAGCATCTGGCCGAGCGTCGCCTTGTTTTCGGCACTGAGGTTCAAACCGAAGCGTTCGTTGAGCCCTTCGATGATCTGCGAGAGCGGCTCGAGCTCCTCACTCGCGCGCTCGCCGGACGATTTCGGCCCTTTCGGATCCAGGATCCCGGCCTTCCGCTCAATCGCTATACGCCCATCGTGCATCTGCCGCAACTGGTAGGACTCAATGTCGATGCTTTGCTGAATTTCGAGTGGCAGCGTCTCGCGTTCGGCCGGCAGCAGACGCCTCAGATAGCGCGCGAACTGGTAAAGCTTCTCCAAATCCGTGTCGACGAACGTGATGATCTGGGCGAGAAAGGCGTATAGCCTTGCATACTCCCCAATCATCTTGCGAAAATCCTGACGTTCCTCGGGGCTGAGGTCTCCGAACCGCGCGACGACCGGTGCAAGGACTTGGATAAATGCGATCCTGCGTGGCCGTTGGGTCGAAGTAAACCGCCGCGAACTGATCGACGTCGGTGCCGGTGTAGACGGGAAAGCTCAGCAGCCGATTCTGGACTTCGTACAGGAGATGCGGATCCGTAGCTTCGGAGAGCAGTGTCGTTTCGTAGTAGGGCTCGAACGCAGCGCTGAATGTCATCTGCGTCATTGGCGAAGTCGAGGACGACCGTGCCGTTCTTTTCGGGATGGGTCCGATTGAGACGTGACAGCGTTTGGACGGCGTTCACGCCCGACAGCTGCTTGTCAACGTACATCGTGTGGAGGAGTGGCTGATCGAAGCCGGTCTGGAACTTGTCGGCGACGATGAGGACGCGGTACTCGGGCCGCTCGAACGCCTTGGCCGTCTGGGCTTCGGGGAGCCCGTTCATTCCGGACTCGGTGTAGGCTTGGCCTCCGTCTTGAACCGTTCCGGAGAACGCGACGAGCGTCTTAAACGTATGGCCTTGTTCAGTGAGGTAACGGTCGAGAGCGAGTTTGTAGCGCGTCGCATGGAGCCGCGAGCGCGTCACGATCATCGCTTTGGCCTTCCCGCCGATCTCGCTGCGAACCTGAGCAACGAAGTGCTCGGCGATGATCCGCACCTTCTCATCGATGGCGTGAGGGTCCAGTTCAACGAATGCCCGGAGCAAGCGTTCGGCCTTGCCCTTGTCATAGCGCGGATCGTCCTGATCGTCTTGAGAAGCCGCCAGTACGCCTTGTACGTCATATAGTTCGCGAGGACATCGAGGATGAACCCTTCCTCGATCGCCTGACGCATGCTGTAGAGGTCGAACGGCTCGAACTTCCCATCATCGCGACGCCGGCCGAAGAGTTCGAGCGTCTTATCTTGGGGGTGGCCGTAAAGGCGAAGAATGACACGTTCGGCCGCGGCCCCCGCTTTTGCATGTCATCGGCGATCCGTGACTCAATCGCCGACTCCGGCGTCTCCACGGCGGCTTCTTCCGATTCCGCTTCGGACAGGGAGTCGGCTTTCAGGACCGCCTTGAGGCTCTTGGTTTGTTCGCCGCTCTGCGAGGAGTGCGCCTCGTCGACGATGACCGCGAAGCGCTTGCCCGGGAGCTCGCCGATCTGTTGGGAGATGACTGGAAATTTCTGCAGCGTCGTGACGATGATCGTCTTGCCCGACTCCAGCGCCTCCTTGAGCTGACGTGACGTTGTGTCGATGTTTTCGACGACGCCCAGCACTTGCTCGAATTGGCGCATCGTTTGCTGCAGTTGACGGTCGAGTATCCGGCGGTCCGTGATGACGATGATCGAGTCGAAGACACGCCGATCGTTCGCGTCGTGCAAGGTCGAGAGGCGATGCGCAAGCCACGAGATCGTGAAGCTCTTGCCGCTGCCGGCAGAATGTTGAATAAGATAACGTCGCCCGCTGCCGGCGGTGCGCGCATCGGCCACCAGCCTCCGGACGGTCTGCAGTTGGTGATGGCGGGGAAAGAGCAGGAAACGGTTACCGGTCTTCTTTCCGCGTTCGTCTTCCTCTTCGATCTCTTGGATGAACTGGCGAATTAGATCGAGGACGCTGTCGCGCGCCCACGTCTGCTCCCACAAGTACGCGGTGGCATAGCCGCTCTGGGTCGGGGGAACCGGCGGATTGCCGGCGCCGCCGTAGCGCCCTTTGTTGAACGGCAGAAAATGCGTTCGGGCCCGACAGCTGCGTCGTGACGTAGACGAGTTCCGGATCGACCGCGAAATGCGCAAGGCACCGGCCGTACTTGAAGAGCGGTTCGCGCGGATCGCGGTCCGCCCGATACTGCGCAATCGCGTCCTGGACGTTCTGTCCGTTCAGCGGGTTCTTCAGTTCAGCCGTGAAGATCGGGATGCCGTTGAGAAAAAGCCCGAGGTCGAGGCTCTTGTCGTTTCGCTCGCTGTAATAGAGCTGACGCACGACCGAAAAGATGTTGGCGAGGTAAAGTTGCTTCGTCTCGGCGTTGAGCCCGCTGGCCGGCGGGAAGTAGGCGAGTTCGAACTTACAGCCCGAATCCTTGAGCCCGTTGCGGAGAACGTCGAGTGTGCCGCGCCGCGCAATTTCGGAGGAGACGCGTGTAAGAAACGGGCGCTCGACGTCCGGCCCGTAGTGCTCCTTGAGCCGCTGCCAGGCTTTGGGCTGCGTTCCGACGATGAAGTCGATGAGGTCGCGTGGGATCAGACACAAGGCTCGGTCGTAGTCGGTGCTCGTGCGGTTGTGGTAACCGCCCGGAACGAACGGCATCGCGGCGAGAGCGTCCGCGGCGAAGAAGGCACTAAGTTCCCGCGGTTGGGCGTCCGGTCCACCGGCTAGAAGCGCTCGCTCGATGCTTTCTTCGAAATTCCGCTCGGAGATCACGACGCGACCTCGCTGCTAACGTCTATCTTCCCGGTTACGCCCGCCGCAATCAGGGCTACGCGATGCTCTGTCAGCCTTTCGATCCCGTCGCGAACGCTTTGAACCAGCTCGCGCGTTCGTCTGCATTCACGATCAAGGAATGCTACAATAGCTTTTTGCTCAACTAAGTCCGGTAGCGGCATCAATTGCATATGAACCATCGAGCTAGTAATTAGTGGTTGCGCGGTGGTTGATGCCAGATCGTTGAGATGCATTGCATTCAACAGATATTGCGCGAAACGTTGAGAAAGGCGCCTTTCGTCTAGCGTCGCGATTAGCGCATTATCGCTGATCCAGGCTGGCCCCGGTACAACGGAGACCTTTCCCGCGTAGTGGCCGACACGCGCGAGAATTAAAGCTGTTGCGGAAACATTGGTCCTTCTTGAGTATCCGATAAGTCCCGTCGAACCAAACACCGGATAGCTATCATCACTGGGTGTCGATTCTAAATCGCTAGGAAGCGTTTCTCCACTGCGCAGACGAAGCACACGGCTGACTTTGAGTAGCGACCAGTGAGAAGGCATCAGGCCCACCCATTGAAGGCCCGATTCCTTCATCGGGCTTGTCCCATCAGTACCTTCCCGCCGGTTGAAAATTGACCCACCCGCACCCTCCGAACCCCCGGGTTCATGTTATCGAAGGAGAGTCAGGTGGAAATCGATGTGCTGCATCGACGAGGAATGGGCATCCGCGCGATCGCGCGTGAGCTCGGAGTTGCGCGGAATACCGTGCGTGCCGTCCTTGACGGCCGTAGCGATGCCCAGTATGGTCCGCGCAGCCGCAGACCGACGAAGCTCTGACCGCATCTCGATTATCTGAGTGAGCGGTCTGCAACTGCCGGTAGTCGGCGACTGCCGGCGACGGTACTCCTACGTGAAGTTCGAGAGCGCGGTTACGATGGAGGTATCACGCAGCTCAAGGATTTCTTGATGGCGATTCGGCCGACGCTCGAGCCAGAGCCGATCGTGCGGTTTGAAACGGCGCCCGGTGAACAAATGCAAATCGACTTTGTCGTGTTTCGCCGCGCGCAGTCGCCGTTGCGAGCGTTCACGGCGTCGCTGGGCTTCTCGCGTATGGCATACGCGGAGTTTGTCGATAACGAGCGAGCCGAAACATGGATATCTTGCCTGCAAAACGCGCTTAGTGCGTTCGGAGGCACGCCGAACATCGTGTTGTGCGACAACCCTAAAGCCATCGTTCTGATCCGCGATGCTTACGGGCCGGGGAATACTACTTGCACCCGCTCTTTCGTGACTTCACGCGGCACTATGGTCTTCGCGTTGCGCTCTGTCGACCGTATCGCGCTCAGACCAAAGGTAAGGTGGAGCGCTTCCATCGTTACCTTCGCGAGTCGTTCTATTGGCCGCCGCAAACGCTGGCTGACGCCGCTGCTTCGACGCCCAGACCGCGAATCGTGAAGTACGAGTGTGGCTCGATACCGTCGCCAACGTGCGTTGTCATGCAACGCTGCGAGAGCGGCCCGTCGATCGCTTTGCCATCGAACGCAGCGCCTTACGACCGCTGCCGGAAGCCTATGGCGGCAAGAGCCTTCGCACCCCACCAACGGCACGACCGATTGCCGACGTGATGCCGGTGGAGTCGATCCAACATTCTCTCGCGGTCTACGAGCAGTTCGCTCGTGAGGTGCTGAAATGAAAGCTAACGCGAATTATGGACCTGTGCGAACGACTCGGCGTTACGACGATGGCGCGCGACGTTGGCGCAATCGCCGAGCGTGCGGCACGTGACAAACTGAGCTACCACGTTTTCTTCGAAGAATTATTGCAGTGCGAGCATCGTGAGCGGCAGATGCGTAGTCGGACGCTGCTCACCAAGACCGCCGGCTTTCCAGCAATCAAGACGCTCGACGACTACGATTTTGCTTTTGCGACCGGCGCGCCGCGCAAACAGTTGACGGAGTTAGCAACGCTGACCTTCGCTGAACGCGCTGAGAACGTCGTCCTTCTCGGCCCATCAGGCGTTGGCAAGATGCACCTCGCCATCGCTCTGGGCTACAAGGCGACTCAGGCGGGCATCAAGACGCGCTTTATAAGCGCCGCCGATCTGATGTCGCAAGCTTTCAGCAGCACATCGGCAAGGCCGGCTCAAAGAGTACATCCGCCGCTCGATCCAAATGCCGAAGATACTGATCATCGACGAGTCGGGTACTCGCCGTTCTCACGCGACGAATCAAACCACTTCTTTCAAGTCATCGCACAACGATACGAACGCGGCTCCGTCATCATCACGAGCAATTTGCCGTTCGCGCAATGGGATAGCGCATTTGCTGGGGATGCTACGATGACCGCTGCCATGCTCGATCGCTTACTCCATCATGCGCACGTCGCGATGATCAGCGGCGACAGCTATCGACTACGTGAACGGAGACGGGCGGGGATCGGTCTGCCGCCCGCTAAACCCAAGCTCAAGGTGGGTCAAAATTAAACCGGCGATACGGGACTAGATGGTAATCACCGCGTGCGCGATGATGCTGTTACTCCTTTCCTCGAGCAGCCGAATCAGCTCGTTTTTCTTGGCGATGAGCGCGTCAATCCGTGTTGTCTCCCGATCGAGAAACTTGGCAACAGCGCGCTGTTCGGGAACGGGAGGTACGGGGAAAGCGTTGCCCATGATCTGCTCAGGGCTTGCTCGCGGCATCTTAGCGCCGTATGTTAGAGCATCGATCCAGTCAATGTGCGGCGCGCTGATTAGGCAATAGAAGAGGTACCCTCTATCGTAAATGGGGTAGGACCGAAGGACGAGAATCTCGCCGGAGCACACGCCCTCAAAGTCAGGTCGGGCGACTTTAGCTAGATACGGGCGTAGCTTGCCGAAGAGAACGCTGCTCGAATCAAACGAAACCCCACCACCTTCGACTTCAGTTTGTCGATCCATCAAGAGTCTTCCACTCCACGATTCGATGTTCTCAAGGCCCACATAAGGGGCGTCGGCGGAGGGTGCCGTTAAATTTGCGGCGTTGAGTGACGCGAGATATTTAAGGCGGCTAATGCTCCAGCGTGCAGGAAGCGCTCCAATCCACGGGACGGTCGGACTCCCGTAGGCATCGTACGGCTTGGGGGGGCGCGACTTGGAGAACGCTGCTTTCCGTGTTGGCGTCACGTGTCGCTCTTCCAGCCCGTGGAGGGGCCCCAATCACCGGCAAACTGTGAGCTCCCGGCGAGCGCCGTCCACACGCGAAGCAGAAAGGTACGCAGTTGCTCCCCGACCGCGCTGAAATCTTCCGGGGCGCCGGGCAGGGAGTTGCGCGTGCGAAAAGCACGCCATTGCTGGGCTCGTTGCACGTTCGCGAAAAACCGCGGCGTTAAGCCCGTGGGCAGATCAGAAGTGATGCGTGTGCGGCGTCTTCTGAAGGTCGCCTCGATTGCACCGGCGAGGCGTTCCCCTTCAAACGAAAGGCTCTGCGCGAGCACGTAGAGGTCGTAGAAATCCTTCAGCCGGCTGTTCGTCTCGCCGTGATGATAGATTGCGTGCAGTTTCTCGGCGACGACGGACTCGACGGGATACGCGCGGATGCTCGGCGCAGGGCCGTCGAGGAGCGGCGGATACTCGACGTCTTGCGCGCCGGGATGGATGGCGTCGCCGAAACCGATGTCGATCTGCATCGGGATGCGAGCGCCGTCGAGCGTTGCCGGGAACCTGGCTCGCAGACCATCGTACTCCATATCGGCAAGAATTGGCTCCAGAGCCGTTGCAGCCATATCGAAGGCGATCCCGTCGTCGACCGCGATTGATCCGACCTGGACCAGCGCAGCACGGACCCGCTCCACGGCGGAATCGCCGTAGGCCGTGAAATCCATATCCCGCGTGGCGCGATAGAGCGTACCGCCCCACAGCGGAAACAGTGTGGCGCCCTTCAGAACGAAGTCGTCGCGATGGGACGAGAGGCCGAGCCGGTAGAGGAATCGTTCCGAAGCGTAACGCTGCAGCAAGAATTGAAAATCCGCACCGTCAGCGCGGCTTCGGTTGAGGAGCCGTGCCCGAACTGAGGCAGCGACGTTCCGCTTCGGCTCGCTCACGTCGTGAGCGCTTCCAAGTACGGCTGAATGACGGTGCGAGCGCGGCACACATCGGCGGCCCGAAGGATCGCGTCGATCGTCGTCAGGCGCCTCCGGATCACGTCGCGCAGCGCCTCAACGGCCACGTCGAGCCCAATCTTGTTCCGATAGCGAAAGCAGTCGACGACGGTTCGCGCCGGTGACGTCAGGCGCACCCGGACCCCGAGGAGGCTGCGCTCTTCGACCGCATAACGCAGCATCTGGTTCGAGAAACGAACGACTCGAACGCCGAGCGGAATTCGCGTCGGCTTACGCGCCTTGCGATCGATCGCAATCCAGACCTGCCGCGGAACCTGGCTACCGACTTCGTGCACTTGCAGCGCGGAGAGCAAGCAAATGACACCGCCCGGAACGACCGACGCAGCCATCGCGATCGACTCGAACTCGGTGGCGTCAGTTTGCGTAAGCCGGTAGAGCCCGGGAGCGACCTTCAGGACGGTTCCCTCGGCGACGAGGCGCTTAAGGACCATGAAGGACACGCCGTGCGCGGCTACGTCTCGTGGGCGGAAGTATGTCCCGAGCTTGCTTTCGCGCACGATTCGGGCAAGCTCACCGGGCAACATCCACGCCATCGTACCATATGTCGGCATTTATTCGCAATAGCCAACAATTGCTACCGAACGGCGCTACCAGTCACTTCGGCGAGCATCCGGACGATCTGAGTTTCGATGGCCCGGATGTCCGCTTCAATCTCCTCGAGCGGCCGAGGCTCTTTGTACCGGTAGAAGTAGCGGTTGAAGTTGATCTCATAGCCAACGATCCCGACGAGACGGTCTTTCGTGTCACGTCGCGAGGTGTCGATCCATGCGTCCGGCACATGAGGGGATACTTCGCGTGCGAAATATTCTTGCACGCTCCGCGTGACGTGCTGTTCGTTGGCCGGCTCTGCGCCGACCGGGAGAGGGACGGCTTCGGCGTCGCGCAGCTCAGGGTCAGGCTCGGGGCGTCCATCGGCATCTCGACAGATCTCCGCGCTCTCGTCACGCTCCGCGAGCGCTGCCAAGACCGCCTTGCGCACCGGCGCGCCGAGCGTGATCCCGGAGGTCTTCATCTCGGTCGTCAGCTCCCGCTCAAATAGGCCTCGATCCTTGAAGACCGTCGACGGCAGTTGCGCGAGTGCAGCGCGGATCGCTTCTTGCTGCCGGCGCCCCTTCACGATCTCATCCTCGGCCGTCGCCCCTTTCTTACGTGAGGTCGCCAGAGCCGCAAAGGCACGCTGTTCGGCCAGCCGTTGGATGCGCTCCGGCGTGGCTTGGAAGTTCAGCCGAAGGGGGCGTTCCACGGTAATCTTCCGGTAGCCAAAGTGGGTCTTCGGGACTACCTTCGAGACGACGCGTTCCTCGCTCTGACCGTCGACCGTGACCGCTCGGGTCTCGCTGTCATTGAAGCGATCAAGCAGTGCGACGATGTCCCAGGCTTTTTCGGGCGGAATTTCGCGGCGCTTATCGCCGAGGCTACGCCGCATCGGCGTCCAAAATGCTGATGCGTCGATCAGTTGAACTTTTCCCCGGCGCGCTTCGGCCTTACGATTCGTGAGAATCCAAATATACGTCGCGATGCCCGTGTTATAGAACATCTGCTCCGGCAGCGCGATGATCGCTTCGAGCAGGTCGGTCTCAAGAACGTAGCGGCGAATCTCACTCTCACCGCTGCCCGCGTCTCCGGTGAACAGCGGAGAGCCGTTCATGATGATGACGGCGCGCGACCCCCCGTCGTTCTGCGGCTTCGTGTGGTGCAGCATGTGCAGCAGGAACAGCAACTGGCCATCGCTGATTCGCGGCAGCCCTGGCGCGAAGCGACCGGAAGAGCCGCGCTCATGCTCGTGCCGGACCGCCTCTTCGTCGCGCTTCCAGTCCTTGCCGTACGGTGGATTTGCAATCAGATAATCGAAAGGTCTTCCGGCGTGGCCGTCCTTCGACAGGGTGCTCCCATACGCGATGTTGTCGGCGTCGAGCCCCCTTGGATCTTTGATGAAGAAGTCGGACTTACTGACCGCCCACGTTTCGGGATTCACTTCCTGGCCGAACAGGTGAATGTCGGCGCGCTCATTGATCGGCCCGCGGATCGTTTCCCCATTTCGGCGCCAGCCGACGGTGATATGATCTTTGGTGATCATCAGCATGCCACCCGAACCACAGCATGGATCGTATACGCTACGTACTGTCCCGGCAACTTGAAGACGCGGAATGTCCCCTGCCAGCATGAGGTCCACCATCAAATGCACCACGTCGCGCGGCGTGAAGTGCTCGCCGGGGTTTTCGTGGAGCGCTTCGTTGAACTTGCGAATCAGTTCTTCGAAGATCAATCCCATCGTAGGGTTGTCGACCTTCGAGTCATGGAGATCGATGCCCCCGAAGCGTTGCACGACGAGGAACAGGAGTCCGGCCTCGTTGAGCTTGCTGATCGTATTATCGAAGTCGAAGCGCTCCAGCACCTCCCGCATGTTGGGGCTGAAACCCGCGATATAGTTTCGCAGGTTGGCAGCAAGATGGGGCGCGTCCGCTAGAAGTTTCTCGAAGTCGTACTGCGACGTGTTGTAGAAGGCAAAGCCCGAAGCACTCCGCAGGAGAGGCTCGAAGTTTTCGAGTTTGCCCTTGTACTGAGCGACGGCGGCGAGAACTTTTGTCTTTGTCGGCGCCAACACGCAATCGAGACGCCGAAGTACCGTGAGCGGCAGAATTACGTCTTGGTACTTGCCGCGCTTAAACGTGTCGCGGATGAGGTCTGCGACGCTCCAAATGAAATTAACGATCTCGCTATACGTCATTGCGGCCTTTGCAAGGTAACTTGTAGAGGGAGGCTCCCGTTTGCTCCTTGAGACTCGTGCCCAGCTCGCGGGCATCGTTTGGCGACGGACTCACCACAATCATTGTCTCACGCGCTTACCATTGTACAAGCGCCGTCGTCTGAGAGTTTTCAGCGCGGCCTCGAGATGCGCGATTGGTGGCTGAATTGGCCTTCAACGTGGGATACGTTTACGAACGGCGCGGTGCAGAAGTCTCAGTTCATTCCGTCCTTTCTGATCCGACTTGGCGGCAAGATCGATTGTGCTCCGGCGTGGCGCATAGGGCAGCGTCTGCGAGAGGGTAACCATCGTGGCTCTGCCCTCGCCGCGCTGGTCACCCGCGGGCGGTTTGCAGCTTCGCATTCCTCGACCGATTTACAGAAGGGCCTCAGGCTCACGGATAAGGAGTAAAGACTCAGCGACACCGCGAGGTGCGCCGTCGCCGGGGCGATCCCCCGGGGTATTGCTGGAGAACCGGATGCTAGAGCCAGAAGACCGCGCCCCTCGCCCGTCATTTCCTCGCCGCCCCGCTGCCGCAGGCCGTCCGCCAACGATGCGCAGCACTATCCATCCGACTTACGCGGCGGTCTTCGATCTCGATCCAAACGCCTACGACGAAGCATGCGACGTCGTGCTAGACTGGATCCGAAAACACCCGACGCTGCAGGGCCATGAGAGCGAACTCGCCGGAACCGATTTCGACCTAAATCATTCGCTGCAGACAGGATTGGTCGCCCAAGCGGCACGGTCGCCGGACGGCAACATCACCGTCGTCAGGCTGCAGCACCGTGAGCGCGATCGGCAGACTGGAAAACTGGATCGACTTCGCGACTGGCGCACCGAAGCAACAATTGAACGTGAAGCAGGTCACGCACGGATCGCCACACGGCAGTGGTTCGCCGGCCTCGCCGGCGACGTCCGCGAGTGCATGCCACCGCGCTTCATCAAGGATCTGTGGGCTCGGGAGGCGCTCTCCGACATCGAGATTTTCGAGCGGGGCTGCCGCACCGCCGAATACGACGCGGAAGCCGACGATGTGGCCGACCTCATCAACGAAGTGGATCGCGACTTACCGGTCATTGTCCTCGCGGACGGATGTCCGATGGACCATGAGCGCGTGTCGGCCAACTTCGTTGGTCTCGCGCACGTCGTCATGTTGACCCGCAACGCTCGCTTTAGGCTGAACGCCGTGCTCGGCGAAGGAGTGCAACTGGCGCACGGCTCGCTTCAAACCTTTTATCCACGGGTCGCCGGCGAAGCTTTGGTGGCGCCCGCCTCACGATTCGAGACCATCGTCGCGTGGCGTTTCGAGAATCTCGACGGGCCAGCAGCCTTCTCAAAATGGTTACGCAACGAGATCGGACGTGCGATCGTCACTCGCGTCGTCAACGATAAGGCGCATCGCTCGTACGAAGAGATACGTACTAGGATCATACAAGCGCAGAGGAGCGACACGCCTGCCGGTGCGCAGGGTGCGAATTCGGAACTTCTCGAACTGGCAGAAGATGAGATCGCCGATTTGCGAAAGCAAATTGCAGAACTCACTGAGCGCGCCCAGTCGTATCTTAGTCAAAAGTCGGCCGCAGAAGATCAGGCGCGACAGGAGATCAAGCGAAACGGCCAACTGCAGGCGGATAAGGTCGCTCTCCAGCACGCATTGAACGCGAAGGCTGGTGGAAATCCGATCCCATGGAACGCCGAGAACGTCGAAAGCTTGATCGCTGATCAGCCTTCACCGGACACTATCTTCGATGCAGTCGAACAGGCGGAGCGACTCTTCGTCCTATACGGAGCGCGGGTTCGCGTAAGCGACGAGGCGAAGGAGGGCGCCATGGAAGCGCTGCACTTTAAGCGCCCTGCCGACGTTCAAGCTGCGTTGATTAGGCTGGGCTTTCTCTGGCCGGACATCCGATCTTCGGGCCAGCGCTTAGACGAAGCGGCGACCGAGATCGTCCGATTTCCGTGCTCAATGTTCGAGTCGGATACGACTATGAGAAAATTTGGACATCAGCGCGCCGTTCGCATCGGCGGCGAAAGTGTCGTGCTTGAGAAGCACGTGAAGCTCGGAGGAGGTGGACGGGACTACTCCGCCAGGATATTTTTTGGCGATAAGGACGACGAATTGCTCGTCGGACACGTTGGCAGACATCTTGACGTGGCCGGAACCCAATAGACATGCACCCGAGTTCCACGAGCCCGCGCGCAACTCAACGGTCCCGTGATGCTCACGGAATGCGCCGCTCAAAGATTTCGGGCGGAGCCAAGGATGCCGCAGTAACCCTGACCCGTATCGCTGTCCATGCCGAGAAGCTCGTTTACGTCCTCGTCGGCAATAAACCAAAAAAGTATGGGAACCGCCGCTCGCGCATCGTCTATATTGGCACTACGCGCAAAGGCGTTGATCGGGTTCTCGGAAGTGTTGCCTCGAAGGCGCGTCAAGCGCTAGCGGATCACGGAACCAAGCGCATCGACGTTTACGTCTTTACGGCACGACCGCGAAAGCATGTAGCCATGTGGAGGAAGCTGGAACAAGCGCTGCTGCTTTCGTTCAAGGATGCCTACGGATGCGTTCCGCGATACAACACGCATGGCAAGAATATGGAGTGGACAGACCAAGAAGACTACCTTTCCGCTGCCGGGGTCAAGAGCGTAATCAGGAAATACGAATCCTAACGCCGAAAAAGACTTCTGCTCGAGAAGCAACGCGCCCACCAGCCGCACGATCGCGGCGTCATTTGGGAAGATGCCAACGATGTCAGTGCGGCGCTTGATCTCCGCATTGATGCGCTCGAGCGGATTAGTTGAGGTGATCTGCGTGCGATGAGCTTTCGGGAAGGTCATGAACGCGAGAACGTCCTCGCGGGAATCCTCCATCATTGCCGCGAGCTTCGGCCACTTTACACGCAGTTGATCGACAACAACGTTCCACTGCTCTGCGGCTGTCTTGGCGTCATCTTGGGCGAAGACCGTGTTTAATCAAAGCCAGCACAATTTGGCGTTGGCCTCTACCGGCGAAGGCCAACGCGTCGCGAATAAAGTGCACACGGCATCGTTGCCACGTCGCCTTGAAGACTTTAGCAACGGCGGCTTTGAGGCCCAGATGCGCATCAGCTATGACCAGCATGACGCCACGCAACCCGTCCGAGCGCCATACTCAGCGCCGGTGCGCTGTTCAATCTCAAATTCCATGAGCGCTCAGCAACGTGCCCGAGAAGCTCGCGGACGATATCGTCCTGCGCCCCCTTCTCAACGAGTTCGGTGAGTGCCATACTAGGCTTGGTCATCGTGGTTCCTCCGGTGTCGGAAAGTTGTCACAAAACAACCTTCGCCGAAGGCCACGGTGGCCGCTCTCTATATCAAGTTAGCTCTTCTCTGGTACACCACGCCGTGGGACGCGGTCTAACGCGGCTGAAAGCGTCAACGATTCTGAGACCACGGCGACGTGGAAGTTTAAGCTGCGTGGGGTCATTGATGCAGGTTATGAGGGCGATGGTTGGCGGCTGCGGTAAGCCGTGAACGAAGCGTTCAGGATGCGCGCTTCGAAGGCGGAGGCGTACACAAACATAGACGGAGAATTCCGAGCCTGACGGAGTAGGTCAGTGGGTTGCCTACACCGGGATGCCGACGCCGAATTCGATGATGCGGTCGGGCGGCAGACCGAGGGAGTCGGTGAACGGGCGGGCCGTGCGCAGCAAGTGCGCGTACAAGGCGCGACGCCACGGCGCCATTCGACCGGGCGCGTGTGACACGACGAGTCGCGGGCGGGCTAAGAAGTAGTAGACCGGCTCGACGAACGACTCCGACCCCTTTTCTTTACACAATTCGAGAATTTTCGGCATCGTCGGCGTTTGCATGAAGCCGTATGACACCGTGACCCGCACGAGGTTGGGTGCTAACGTTTCGACGCGGACTCGTTCCGAGCGCCGGACGTGCGGTTGCCGTGCCGCGACGATCGACATGATGACGATATGCTCGTGCAGGATCTCGTTGCGCAACCATTCGTGGCGCAGGGCGAACGGAATGCCTTCCGAGCTCGGCGTGAGGACGATCGCCGTGCCCGATGCGCGATCGGGTTGGATTTCGCCCACTTCCCGCACGAACTCGTCGACGGGCGTCGAAAGCGCCGCAAGCGCCGCGGCGAAACGGCGGCGCCCCTCGACCCACGTCGTAAAGAACGTGAAGATCGTGATCGCGATGACCGCCGGAATCCATCCGCCGGCCACGAGCTTTGGTAGATTGCCGATCAGAAATGAAAGGTCGAACTCCAAAAACAGCACGGCGACGAGCGCGACGCGCCACCAAGGCCAATGCCAGCGCTGGTGCGCGACGGTGCAGTAGGTGATAGACACCGACAGCATCGTGACGGTCACGGCCAAGCCGTACGCCGCACCCAGATGATCGGAGCTCTTGAACGTGACGACCAGCGCGATGCAGGCGATCGCGAGCACGGCATTGATCGTCGGCATGTAGATTTGCCCGGCGTGGAAGCGCGACGTGTGGACGATCCGAAAGCGCGGCGAATAGCCGAGCGAGATGGCCTGCTGAGTCAGCGAGAACGCACCCGAAATCAACGCCTGCGACGCGATCACGGTCGCCACGGTAGCCAGGAAGACCATCGGGTAGAGGCCCCACGCCGGGATCAAGCGGTAGAACGGATTCTCTAGGGCGCTGGGATTACCGAGCGTCAGTGCGCCTTGGCCGAAGTAGTTCAGGAGCAGCGCCGGGTAGACGACTCCAAACCACGCGACGCGGATCGGCGTGCCCCCGAAGTGGCCGAGGTCGGCGTACAGTGCCTCAACGCCCGAGACGCAGAGCACGACTGCGCCGAGGACGAGTATGCCGGCCCATCGATTCGTGACCAAAAACCCGATCGCGTAACGCGGATTGAGGGCCGCCAGGACCGCAGGATGTTTGACGAGGGTAGCAACGCCCGCGAGCGCGAGCGCGAGGAACCACACCATCATGACCGGCCCGAACACCGCGCCGATCTTCGCCGTCCCGAACCGCTGCACGAAAAAGAGCGCCAGCAAGATCACGACGGTCAACGGAACGATGAACGTGTGCGCCGCCGTCGTCGCCACGTTGAGGCCTTCGACGGCGGACAGCACCGAGATGGCCGGCGTCATCACGCCGTCGCCGTAAAGCATTCCGGCGCCGAACAGCACCAGCAGCGTGATGGCCGTCAATGGCGGCGGAGCACCGGTACGCGTCGTCGGGCGAAAGAGCGCATGCAGGGCCAGCACGCCGCCTTCTCCGTCGTGATCGGCACGCAGGATGATCGTCGCGTAGTTGATACAGACCACGCCGGTCAGCGCCCAGAAAATCAGCGACAGAATGCCGAGCACGTGGGCGGGCGTCGGACCGAAGCCGTGCCCTTCGCCGAAGCATTGCTTGAACGCATAGAGTGGGCTCGTCCCGATGTCGCCGAACACGACGCCTAGCGCAGCGAGCGAGAGCGGCGCCAACTTCTGGCGTGCGGTCGTCGTACTTTCCGGCGTCACAGCGGAAGCCGGCGAGGAAGACCCTGCGTCAATCTTCCGCTTCATCCGACACCCGCGCGGTCGTTTTTAGGAAGCGTGGGCCGCAACGCCGACGGCCGGTCTCTCGAAACCGGTTCGTTCCAGCATCGAAAAGTCTTCGGCATCGGCGCGGCCGGCTGTGGTCAGGTAAGCGCCAAGGACGATGCCGTTTGCGCCGCTGCGCATACCGAGATCTTGTAGGGCGGCCAGCGTCACTTCTCTGCCGCCGGCCAAGCGGACGACGGCGCGCGGCAATGCCAAGCGCGCCATCGCGACGAATCGCAACGCTTCGACGGGCTCGATCACGGAGCGTCCGCCCAACGGCGTTCCCGGCCGCGGGTTCAGAAAGTTAATCGGCACTTCAACGGGATCGAGTTCTTGCAGCGCGCATAAGAAGTCGATCCGGTCGTCGCTCGTTTCGCCCATGCCGATGATGCCGCCGCTGCACAATTCGAGCCCGTGCGCTTTGACGCGCAGGCACGTTTGCCGGCGCTCTTCGTACGAGTGCGTCGTGCAGATCGCGGGAAAGTAACGGCGCGACGTTTCGAGGTTGTGGTTGACTTTGTCGACGCCCGCGTCGACCAGGGCCGTAAGATGGTCGTCGTTCATGATGCCGAGCGATACCGCGACCGTCATCGCGGGAAGTTCCGACTTGATGTCGCGTGCGGCCTCGCAGACGCGCTCGAGCAACGCTCGCGAGGGTCCACGCACGGCGACGACGATGCAGAATTCGCGAGCCCCTCGCTCCCATGCAGCGTGCGCTGCGTCCACGAATTCGGCAGCCGCCTGCAGACGTTCGGGTTCGACATCGGTCGCATAGCGGGCGCTTTGCGAGCAGAAGTGGCAATCTTCCGAACAGCCGCCCTTTTTTGCGTTGAACAAGACTTCCAGCGCGGGTTGATTGCCGTACGAGCGTTGCCGAACTTCGTCGGCCAGCGCGAGCAGCTCCGGCAGCTCGGCCGGCGGTAAGGCGGCGAGCGCTTCGAGTTCGTGACGCGCGAGGGCGCGTGAATCATCGAGCGCCCCTCTACGGGCCGTCGTCAGGGCTTCATGCATACCGCCTCGTGCGCGCCGCCGGGTAGCCGTCCCTGTCTGCTTCCGCGTGACGGTGCGGGGCGATCCGAATTACAGCGCGTCGAACAGCGGCGCAGACTGCGCGACGCTGTGGGCGGCGTCGACGTCGTGGCGAACGACGCCCAGGAGCGCGACGTGGGCCTCGAGGGCGCGGCGCACTTGCTCGACGTAATCTTCGCTGGCCGCTCCCCAGCGCTCGACAAAGACGGCTCCGCGCACGGTCACTTCGTGAGCATCCAGATATGCCAGCGTAAGCAGCGTGTGATTGATGCAGCCTAAGCGCAACCCGACGACGACAATGGCTTCACACGCAGCGCGGGCAGCGACGTACGCCAGCGTTTCGCGTTCGTTGAGCGGGGTCGCTGCGCCGCCGGATCCTTCGATGACGAGGGGACCGGCATACGCATCGAGCTCATGTGCGAGTGCCGTCGCTTCGAGCGGTGCGACGCCGGCATGGAGGGCTGCGTTCCATGGATCGGCGGCGAGCGGAAAGCGCACGAGCTCGTGCGCCGGGCAGCCGGCCAGCTGCGCCGCCTCGGCGGCATCGCCACGCTCACCGGCTTCGCACCCGGTCTGAACCAGCTTGATGATGGTGGGCTGTCGTCCGGCGCCGGCCAGCGCCCGCGCCAAGGCCGCGCTGACGCGGGTCTTGCCGACATCGGTATCGGTTCCCGTCACGAAAAAGCGCATCAGGCGGCTACCGTGCGCCAAGCGCCGAGCGCATCGAGCAGAGCGTCGATGTCAGCGTCCGTATGGTCGGCGCGCACGACGAAGCGCAACCGCGACGTTCCCGCCGGCACCGTCGGCGGACGAATTGCCGGCGCGAAGATTCCCCGGCGTTCGAGCGCGTGAGCGCAGGCGAGCGCTTCTCGTTCGCAGCCGATGACGAGCGCAACGATTGCGGCATCATCTCGCCCGCCGGTAGGGACGAATCCGCGCTCGCGCAAGCCGCTCCGCAGGCGCAGTGCGAGCCTCGCCGCGCTGTTGCGTAAAGCGTCGCCTTCGGCGCTCCGTGCGATCGCAAGTGCAGCGCCGGCCGCCGCGATAACGGCAGGTGCAGGCGCCGTATCGAACACGAACGTGCGCGCGGTGCTCGCGAGCAGCGCGATCGCGTCGCTAGGCCCGGCGACGAAGCCGCCCGCCGTAGCGAGGGCTTTCGACAGCGTTCCGACGACGATGATGCGTTCGTCGGCAAATCGCGCAGCCAGGCCCGCCCCGTGCGCGCCCGTTACACCAACGGCGTGAGCGTCGTCCAGGACGAGCACGTCGCCGTCATGCAGGCCGGCGACGAGCGCGTCGAGCGGTGCTTGCGATGCATCCATGCCGAAGACGGTCTCCGTGACGATCAGTGCCGCGTCGTCGCGCTCGTTGCGTTGCGGCGGCGTGCCGTGCGGCACGATACGGCGAGCCACCTTCGTGAGCCGCAGGGCGTCGATTGCACTGGCGTGGACCAGCGCATCCGAATATGCAACCTTCACCAGCGATGCTAACGTGACGATAGCCCCGATCACCGCAAGATAGCCTGAAGAGAACAGGAGGGCCCGCTCGCGGCCGGTCCACGCCGCAAGCTCCTCTTCGAGCTGCGCGTAGTCCGCGTGGGCCCCACTGAGCAGCCGTGAACCGCCGCTTCCCGCAAGCGTCGCACGCCGTCCGGCAGCAAGGACGCGGGGATCGCGGCGCAGCCCAAGGTAATCGTTGGACGCAAAGTCGATCGCGCCGTCGGGCAGGCTGCGGCGCGGAACGCGCAAAAGCGCGCGCTCTTCGAGAGCTCGCAACTGCGCTCTAGCACGGTCGAGGTACGTCAAGCCGCCCAGGTTAGCCATAGTTCGATCGAGCTCCGCCGTCCCGAAGGTCCGCCGGTGGCGAGTCGCTCCTACGCGTGAGCGGCTGCCTGATTCAACGCGTCTACGACGGCCTCGACGAACGAACCGATCTCTGCTAACGTCGCGCAAAGCGGCGGCACGCATTGCAGCGCCGCACCGATCGGACGCGTGAAGTGGCCACGCTCGTAGAGCTCGTTTGCGATGCGCCAGGCGGGCGTGGCCGCACCGCGCGACGGAAAGCCGTCGGCGTGAAGGTCGATGCCGATCATCAAGCCGCAGCGCCGCACTTCACGGACGAGCGGATGGGCCGTAAGCGGCGTAAGAACGGCATCGCACGCAATGACGTTACGCGCGACGTTGTCGAGCGTGCGTTCTCGTTCGAAGAGTGCCAGCGACGTGAGCGCCGCCGCGCATGCAATCGGGTTGCCGGCGTACGAGTGCCCGTGGAAGAAGTGCCGCGCGCTATCGTAGGAGCCTAAGAATGCGTCGTAGATTCGATCGCTGGCGAGCGTCGCCGATAACGCGAGCGTGCCGCCGGTCAAACCTTTGCCGACGCAGATGATGTCGGGCCGCAGATCGAGTTGTTCGAAGGCGAACATCGTCCCCGTCCGTCCGAAGCCCGTGGCGATCTCGTCGACGATCAGCAGCGGCGCGCGCCGACCACGCAACGGGCGATAACGGGCCGCCGGAACGATGCGCATGCCCGCGGCGGCCTGCACGATCGGTTCGACGACGACCGCCGCGACGTCGTCACGCTTCAAGGCCTCGGTGAGATCGTCGTAACGCAGCGATTCGATCACGATCGGTCCGAAACGTTCGCGGAAGAGCGCGATATCGGAGACCCCCATCGCGCCGACCGTGTCGCCGTGATACGCGTCCCGCAGGCGCACGAAGCGCACGCGTCGGGGATCTCCGGCGTTCTGCCAATACTGGACCGTCATCTTGAGTGCCGCCTCGATCGCGCTGGCACCGTCGGCCGCGAAAAAAGCGTGCGCGCTGTCCGTCAAGTCGCACAAGCGCTCGGCGAGCTCTTCGGCGACTGGATTGGTTGCACCGAGGGTCGTAACGTGATCGAGTTCGCGCGCTTGCCGTGCGATCGCTTCCACGATCGCGGGATGCCCGTGGCCATGGATCGTCGTCCAGACCGACGAGATCGCGTCGAAGAGTTCATGGCCTTGCGCATCGACGAGCCGCGTGCCCGTAGCCCGCACGAAGGTGCGCGCAGCGGCGTCGAACGACGCCATCTGCGTGAACGGCAGCCAGTGATGTGGACGCGCTCGCGCGCTGGCCGAAGCCGGTCTCGTCGCTATTGCGTGCTCATCATCCAGGCGATGCCGAAGCGGTTCGTCTCTCCCTCCGTACACCAGGTTACGACGGTGCCTGGGACGTCACGTTATCTCTGCGTTCGGCCGCCGGCATCCTCGTACGGTACGCCGGCCTTCCATACCGTACGGATGCGCCGCAGGCTTGCGATCTCTTCACACGGGTTCCCCTCGACGGCGACCAGATCGGCGCGGGCGCCCGCTCGAATGACCCCGAGGTCGTCTCGATCCAGGACGCGCGCCGCGACCGAACTTGCGGCGCGCAACGCATCGAGCGCCGTAAGACCGTGCTCGACGAGCAATTCGAGTTCTCGCGCGTTATCGCCGTGCGGAAAGGGGCCGACGTCGCTGCCGTTGGCGATCGTTACGCCGCTCGCGCGCGCGGCCGCGAACGAGGCGCGCTTCGCCAAGCGGGATGGGTCGTCGTCGGAGAGGCCGCGATAGCGTGCCATCGTCTCCGATACGGCCAGGGTTGGGACGTAGGTGACGTCGCGCTCCGCCAGCAGCGCGAAGACGTCCGCATCGCCGCCGTCGCCGTGCTCGATCGTGGCGACTCCCGCAAGCGCGCTGCGCCGCATTCCTTCAGGCGTCGTCGCGTGCGCTGCGACGGGACAGCCGCCGTCGTTGGCGATGCGCACGATCAGGGCGAGCTCTTCGAGCGAGAACGCGGGGCGTGCAACCCCATGCGGACCGTAACGATAGTCCGCATACACTTTGATCCACTGGGCGCCGGCCCGCATTTGCCGCCGCGTCGCCGCCGCGATCGACTCGACGCCGTCAACTTCTTCGGCGCCTTGTGGGACGCACACATGCGATGCGAAGTTCGCGGGGCCGTAACTGCCGCGGGCGACGATCGCACGGGTCACGCAAAAGAGGCGCGGCCCTGCGATGATGCCGCGTTCGATCGCTTCGCGCAACCCGACGTCCGCATCACCCGCGCCTTCAGTGCCTAAGTCACGTATGGTCGTAAATCCCGCGGCAAGCGTCGCGCTCAGCGCCCCGACGGCACGCGCGATGCGCAATGCGTGCGGTTCGCGCAGCACTTGATCGTTCCACGAAATCTGTTCGTAGGGATGCAGCAGCACGTGAGTGTGCAAATCGATCAGTCCCGGCAGCAACGTTGCGCCGCGTAGCTCGACGAGCGCGGCATCTTCGGCGCCTAAGGCACTCCCTACGCCGGCGATGCGCTCGCCCGCGACGAGCACGTCAACGCCTTTGAGCAGTCGCTCTCCATCAAAAACCGCTGCGGGCCGCAGCAGCTGCATGCCGTTCGCGCTCACATACACGTCCTTCGCGGGCTTGTATTCCCGCACGCTGCCTGCTATCGCCCCCTGGATGGCAACGGTGCGCGGAATGAAGGTCCGTCGTGAGCGGCGCGAGCACGTGCCAGTATGACCGAACCTCACTCGCCTCGTCGTACGCAAGCACCCGAGGTGACGCTGCTACCCGGCGCACGCGTCTGCGACGTTGCGACGGGGGAAACGCTCTCGTCCGAAGACTGGCTGACGGCACGCGCAGCGCGCGAACGGCGAACGCGGGACGAGTGCGTCGACGAACTGATGAATGCGATCGCTCGCGGTGACCTGATCGTCGAAAACGGCTGACGACGGCACGCGGTAATGGAACCGCACGCCCCGAAGCAGCCCGCGTGAACGCGATATGGAAACCGGTCGTCCGCGAGCCTGCAACGTCAACGTCAGCGAGCAGAGTTGGCACGACGTGATGCGTCGTTGACCGATCCGGCTCCGGGCGGCGTTAGCGGAGAGCCTTGGGTCGTCGAAGCGGCCGGTTTGACGAAGAGCTACGGGGCCGTTGAGGCCGTGCGCGGCATCGATTTTCGCGTGAAGGCACGCGAACGTTTCGGTTTCCTCGGGGTCAATGGCGCCGGCAAGACGACGACGATGAAGATGATCTATTGCCGGATCGCCCGCACCGCGGGAACGTTGAATGTGTTCGGGCTGGATGCGTCGGCGAACCCAATCGAGATCAAACGCCGCATCGGCGTCGTCGCGCAAGAAGGCGCGCTCGATTCCGAGCTGACCGTCAACGAGAACCTGCTGCTGTATGCCGCCTTCTTCGGGATCGGCCGTGCGGCCGCGCAGTCCAAGGCCAGCGAACTGTTGCGCTTCGTCGGGCTGGAGGGCAAGGGCAAGGCGCATGTGCGCGAGCTCTCCGGCGGCATGAAGCGGCGCCTATCGATCGCGCGATCCTTGATGAACGATCCCGACCTGCTGGTCCTCGACGAGCCGACGACGGGACTCGATCCGCAAGGGCGTCTGCTCGTGTGGGAAAAGCTCTCCCTCTTGCGCGCACAGGGTGTCACGTTGTTGTTGACCACGCACTACATGGAAGAGGCGGCGCGGCTGTGCGATCGCCTCGTCGTCATGGATGCCGGACGCGTTTATGCCGAAGGAACGCCGAGCCAATTGATTGCCCAGTACGCCGCCAATGACGTGCTCGAGATCGCGTGTGATGCAGCGGCGCTGCCCGATGCCGCGGCACTCGATGGTCTATTGCGCCGCAGCGAGCGGCACGGCGAAACGAGTTACCTGTACACCGACGACGGCCCGGCCCTCCTCGGGCGTTTGAGCGCGCTCGGCTTCCCATCACGGCGCCACGTCGCACGTCCGGCGACGCTCGAAGACGTATTCCTGAACATCACCGGGCGCGATCTCGCGGAGTGAGTCTGCGTACGTACTCCGCCTTCTTCAGCGCGAACGCACGGCACGTCTTTCGGCGCAATCTGCTTGCATGGCGCAAATACGCGTGGTCGAGCGTGACGATCAATTTCGCCGAACCCTTCGTCTACTTTCTTGCGATTGGATTCGGGCTTGGAAGTTACGTGCGCCTGGGCGGAGGGACGCGGTTCGTCGCTTTCCTCGCGGCTGGATTGCTGGCGGCGCTTCCAATGAATTCCGCGACGTTCGACGCCGCATGGGGCGTGCACGAACGCTTGAACACCAGCGGCGTGTATGAATCGATGGTCACGGCCCCCGTCGATCCGCGCGAGATCGCTGCGGGCGAATATCTCTGGCAGGCCTTTCGTGCGCTGTTGTACGGCGCGCTGTTCTTACTCGTGATGGCGCTCTTCGGGTTGGTCGGCTCACCGCTGGCCTTGCTCGCTCTCGTCGTGGTGACGCTGACCGGCATCTTGTTTGCGATCCCGGCCGTCGCTCTAGGCGCCACGGTTCCGTATCAAGAGCAGCTCTTCTACTACTTTTCGATCGTCATCACGCCGCTTTTCATGGTGAGCGGCGTGTTCTTTCCGCTCGATCGATTCCCGCCGTGGGGCCGTGCGCTCATCTGGTGTACGCCGCTCTATCACGCGGTCAATGCCGTCCGGGCGCTGGTCGCCGGGCGGCCGACATGGGCAACGCTCGGCGAAGTGGCGTGGCTCGTCATCGTCATCGTCGCATTCATGCCCTTCCCGATGCGCCAACTACGCAAGAAGCTGGCGACGTAGGCCCGCGGCCCCGCCGCTAGCCGGTACGGCTGCCTTGCTCTGCCTAGCGAGACGAGCTTCGCTGCAGCCGTTCCTTCTTGGTCGGGGTTGATAGAATCAGAGAAAACGAGGCGTCCTTTGTGGGCGCCTTTGGTATCGGAAAGCGGGCATGCGGGTCAAGTACGAGGTCTCGGCGGGAGGTCTGGTGTTCCGGCAGGGCGCCTCGGGACTCGAGGCGTTGTTGATCGGGCGCGGCTATCCGCGCGTGTGGTCGCTGCCCAAAGGGCACGTCGAACCGCGCGAGACCCTCGAGATAGCGGCCTTGCGGGAAGTTCGCGAGGAGACGGGCTGCTGGGCCGAGATCTTCACGAAGCTATCGGAAATCTCGTATTGGTTCTACCTCAACGGCGCCAAGCACAAGAAGTCCGTGCACTTCTACTTGATGCGCTACCTTTCGGGCGACACGGCCAATCACGACCACGAGGTCGACGAAGCAGCGTGGTTCGAAGTCAAAGCGGCCAAGCGGGCGCTCAAATACGTGAACGAAAAGCGGCTTGTGGACTTGGGCCTCGAAGAGCTCGCCAAGATGCCTGAAAGCCCCTTCGAGACCCAGCGTCCGGCCACGACTACGGCGGTGTCCGGGCTGCGAGAATCGGCGAGCCGATAGTCGACGCTTCTGCGGCCGACGGCTTGGAAACCGGCCGCACGATGGGCGGCACGGTCTCCGCGGCACCGCGGCGCGGAAGCGCTGACGATGCGGGGTCGAGTAGCCCAGCCGGCGAGCCGCGCACCCTACGGGTCAGTCTCGCCGTATTCGACGGGCCCCTAGACTTGCTGCTGCACTTAGTCCGTGAACGAAGGCTCGACATCACGACGGTGCCGCTGGCAGCGATGGCGCAGCAGTACGCGGATTATCTCGCGGTCATGGAGGCGCTCGACGTCGAGATCGCCGCCGAATATCTCGTAATCGCGGCGACGCTCGTCTATCTCAAGTCCAAGTCACTGCTGCCCGCGATCCCGAATGACTTCCTCACCGAAGGCGAAGAGACGCCCGAGGAAGTCGAGGAACGCCTCCGGCGGCGCCTGGTCACGTATTCCAAATATAAGGCGGTCGCAGAAGATCTGCGCGACCGCGCGACCGAAGCGCAGTCGTACGTCTATCGCGATGGCGGCGACCCGCTGAGCGATATCGAACAGCGGTATCGAATCGTCCCCGATAAACTGCGCAGTGCGCTGCTCGCCGCATTGCGTAGCGCGAGGCCCGAAAAGCGCGAGATTGCCCGCGACAGGTTCTCGATAGCGCGTCAGATGCAGTTCGTAACGCGAGTGGTGCGCGAACGCGGTTCCGTCGAGTTCTTCGAACTGTGCCGCGATTTAGACCGTGTGGGCATCATCGCAACGTTCCTTGCGATCCTCGAGCTCATTCGCCAGCGCCGCCTTGCCTACGAGCAGCCGACCCCGACCGATCCGCTGCATCTGGTAGGTTTCGAACCGCTCGAGGTGTATGCAAACTGAGTTGATCGCAACGGCAGCGTTGCAAAGCTCACTTGAAGCGCTGCTGTTCGTCGCCGCCGAGGCGCTTTCGATCGAGCGGCTGGCCAAGTTGACCGGCGCGACTCATGTCGACGTGACAGAGACGTTGGCGCGCATCGCCGACGACTACGCCGGGCGGGGCATCGTGCTGCGCGAAGTCGCCGGCGGCTACCGTTTTGCAACCTCCGCGGCTGCGCGCGATGCCGTCGAAGCGTATCTCTTACCGGCTAAAACGTCGCTGTCGGCGCCTGCGATGGAGACGCTGGCAGTCATCGCCTACCTTCAACCGGCGACCAAGGCGGAGATCGAAGCAGTCCGCGGCGTCAATGTCGATAGCGTCGTCGCGACGTTGGTCGACAGACGCTTCATCGTCGAAGCGGGACGTCGCGATGTGCCCGGACGACCGGCTGAATATAAAACGACGCCCGAATTTCTCGAAGCCTTCGGGTTACGCTCGCTCGCGGAACTGCCGCCGGTCGACATGGAGGCCGAACGTCTCGAGATACCGTTGCCGATCGATACGCAAACCGCTGCAGAACACACGCTGGAAAGCGACCGTCCCAAAGACGACGACCCGGCGGACGACATGGAAGGGAAAGCCTCATTCATCATCAGCCTATGATCGATACGCAGACCGAGGTCTGGGAGCGCATCGAAGACAACGTTGACACGGTCGCACGCGCCCACGACCTCATTGGACCCGACGAACGATTCACGTTGACCGACGACCAACGCCTCGCCGTCGATACGATCGCCGCCCAACTCGCCGAGGGACGTTTCGAGTTTCTGCTCAAGGCGCCGACCGGTTCGGGAAAAACTGAAGTGATGTTCCGCGTGGCGGTCAAGGAAGCGTTGCGCACCGGCGGCTACGTTTGCCTGGTCGCGCCGACGCGCGACCTCGTGCGGCAAGATTGCACCTACTTTCGAGACCGGCTCGAAGCGACGGAGCTGGGCGTCGGCGAAGTGCACGGCGGGATCTCGCCGGGTGAGCGTCGCGAGATGCTGACCGGCTTGGAGGGCGGCAGCGTCCGTTTCGTCGTCGGCAGCGCGATGATGATCTCCAGCCCGCCGCTGTGGGAGATTCTCGATCGCAGCGCGCTGACGATCGTCGACGATGTCAATGCGTTCGACGAGCGCGAGCATCTCCGATTGCTCGAAGACTTGGATTGCCCACTGCTCTTTGCGTCGGCGACCCCCAACGAATTGCGCAATTTCCTGCAACGTACCGGCGCTCTCGACAATACGATCTCGATGCGTGCCATGCCGTTCGACGTGCTGCCGACCAAGATTCACAAAGTCGCGGGCGTCTGGGGTGAACCGGCGACCGAACAGCTCGCGCGCGCCGATGCGCTCATTCGCGAGCATCTCGAGCGTAAGTCGCGCATCTTCGTCATCGCGCGCACGCGCGGCGACGTGCCCAAGCTTGCCAAGCGTCTCGAAGACACGTACGGCATCAACGTGCAGCAGTTGCGCGGCGACATGGCCGATAGTTCCGAGCACCGCAAACGCAACCGGCGCAGCGGCGTCACCGTGTACGGTACGTCGACGCGGGTCGTGGAGATGCGCGCTTTCCGAGAGGGCGCCCCCGCATTGCTCGCTGCGACGAATCTCGTCGGCAGCGGCCTGGACATCCCGGCAGCCGATCTGATCGTGATTACCGACAGCGACGCGTTTGGCGAGAGCGAGGTCGAGCAGTTGATCGGACGGGTCGGACGCCGCGAGCGGCCTTCGGATGCAGTCTTGCTGACGGAAACCACGTTCGAGAAGAACCCTTCGCGGGCGATGGGCGCCGGCGGGCGGGCGATGTCCTTCCGTCCGACGGGCATGCGCGCGGGCTCCTTACGGTTCCGCCGTTAGTGCTGTTCGTTCCGATGGCGACAGGCCGGCCCACGCCGTCGCCCACGGACGTATGCCGTTGGTAACCGGCGACTGCGCCGCCGACGCAGCATCCCTGTGTGCCGGCAAAGTATCGCATGCTCCGATCGGTTCGTTCGATGAGTTGGCCGACGCGTACGACCGCTACCGGATCGGCTACGCGAGCGAACTGTACGATGCGCTGTTCGAATACGGTGTGGCCCCGAACGACCTCGTTCTCGACGTCGGTTGCGGTACGGGGCTCGTAACGGCGGAACTCGGGCGCCGCGGCTGCGTGGCGACGGGAATCGATGCCTGCGAGCCGATGATCGAACGCGCGCGCGCACGCGCCGGCTCCGCGCGCTTTGCGATCGGCCAAGCCGAAGATCTTCCGTTCGAGGATGGCTCGTTCGATGCCGCGACGAGCGCGCAAGCCTTTCACTGGTTCGATCAGCCGCGTGCCTTGGCCGAGATGGCCCGCGTCGTGCGGCCGGGCGGAACCGTTGCGGTCTGGTGGAAAGGCCTCATGCGCGGTGACGCCATCGCTCTGTTGCGGGACGAAGCGGCTCGCGCCGTCGATCAAGAACCGACGAACGATATCCTCGCTAAAGATTTCGACGCCTTCGAAGCGGCACCGCTCGCCGACAAAGTATTGCGCGTCATCCCGTGGATCGTGCATATGTCCGTCGACGATTTCCTCGGGTACGAACGGTCGCGCGCGCGCGCACGCGATACCTACGCCGATCGGCTCGAGGATTATTTCGGAGCGCTGCTCGCGCTGCTGGGGCCGCCCGACAGCGATCTGGCACTGGCGTACGTGCACCTTCTCTACCTCGGCCGCGTTTCGACGCAGTAGGTCGTTGCGCTCGTCGTCGACCGCACAACGTCCGACAGAACTCTAAGCGGGGAAGCCACGCGGCGATGCGGTACCAGTAATCCGGTCCGGCCATGTTTTTAGGATTGCACGTTCCAACCGCCGCGGGCCGCGAAGCTGCCGTCGAGTACGCTGCACGCCACGGCTGCACGGCGATGCAGATCTTCGCCGGAAATCCCAAGACGTACCGGCTCGATCCGCTCGACGTTCCGGGTTACGAGCGCTTTCGGGCCGCGCGGGACGCGGCCGGAATCAAGCGCACGGCGATCCATACGTCGTATCTGATCAATCTCGCCAGCGACGATTCCAAGATCGCTAAAAATTCGCTGCGTCTGCTGCGCAACGACCTGCACGTGGCGCGCATCGGCGGCATCGATTTCGTCAACACGCATCTCGGTTCGTATGGGAACCGCAGTCGTGCCGAGGGCTTTGCCGCCGTCGTCGCTCTCTTAGAACAAGCGCTTGCGGATATCGCGGCCGGCGTGTTTCTGGTGCTCGAAAATTCGGCCGGAGCCGGACAACTCTGCGGCGGCACGCTCGAGGAGCTGGGCGCTTTCATTGCAGCGCTGGGGCATCCGCAACTGGGCATCTGCCTCGATACGGCGCATTCATGGGCGGCGGGATATGCGATCGATTCCGGCGCGGGCGTCGAACGGTTCATCAGTCTTACGGACGAGACGATCGGCCTCGAACGCGTGAAGATGTTCCACTTCAACGACACGCAGGTGCCGCTCGGCGGCAACCGTGACCGTCACTGGCACATCGGCGAAGGGCTGATCGGCTACGCCGGGTTTCATGCGCTGGCCGGACACGCTGCGCTGCGCGACAAGAGCGCGATCCTCGAAACGCCCGGCGATGAAGCGGACGATGCGCGGAACATGCAGGCAATCCGGCTGATCTTCGAGGGTGCTCACGCTGCCGCTTCGCCGTGATCGCGCACTTCGATATCGACGCATTCTATGCCAGCGTCGCGCAGCGTGACGATCCGCAACTGCGCGGCAAGCCGGTTGCCGTCGCGGGACGTTCGCGGCGCGCCGTCGTCTTGACGGCGTCGTACGAAGCGCGTCCCTTTGGCGTACGCTCGGCTCTGCCGTTGTGGCGTGCCAAAGAGCAGTGTCCCGATCTGATCGTCGTGCCGCCCGACTTCGCGCGCTACCGCGAGCTGTCGAGCACGATCTTCGAGATCTTCGGGCGCGGTGGGCGCGCCGTGGAGGGATTGTCGCTCGACGAAGCCTTCGTCGCCGTCGGGACCGACGATTTGCAATGCGCGATCGCGTACGCCCAAGGCGTCCGTGAAGCGGTGCGCGCCGAAGCTGGCCTAACCGTGAGCGCCGGCGTGGCTGCCGGCAAGATGGCGGCGAAGATCGCCAGCGACGACGCCAAGCCCGACGGGCTACGCGCGATAGAGCCCGGCACCGAGGCGGCATATCTGGCCCCGCTGCCGGCTGGACGGCTGTGGGGCATCGGGCCGAAGACGCAACTGCGGCTCGCCGGCCGCGGCATCACGACGATCGGCGACATAGCCGCTCTTTCCGACGCCGCCGCCTACGAATTGTTCGGCCGCGGTGGGAGAGGCGTGCGCGAACTCGCCCGCGGCCGTGACGAACGAAAGGTCGAGTCCGATCAAAAGACGCGCTCGGTGTCAAGCGAGGAAACCTTCGAGTACGATCTCCGCGACGGTCCCGAGCTGCAAGCGGCATTGCACGAACTCGCCCTCGACGTCGGGCGACGGCTGACGATGCATGGATTGCGCGGTTCGACGGTCGGCATCAAACTAAAGCTGTCCAATTTCACGGTCCGCGCCCGTCAAACGCACCTCGACGTCCCGACCGACGATGCCGCTGCGATCGAACGAGCCGCGCTCCGTTGTCTCGCGCGCGCCAACTTGGGCGCGGGGACCGTCCGTTTACTCGGCGTCCGGGTCGCCTCGCTGACGGAAGACCCTGCGCGCGAACTCTCGTTCTTTTGAGCGCTGCATAAGCACACGACGACGCTCCGCAAACGGCGTGCGGGCGTTCTCAGCGCACCAGGTAACCGCTGGCGTGAAGAAACGCGCCGCCTTCTTTGGCATCGTAGAGGCCGGGCAGAAACGTGATCTGGTGGGGGCCGCGCGTCGGCCAGCGCCACGCGAACAGGATGGAATTGGGAAAACGCCGGCCCGAACTGGACTTGTTCTGCCAGCTGCCGGTTTGGTTCATCATCTCATGCCCGTCGATCATGATGCGCGCATGGCCCGGCTGACAGCAGCGTTCGCCGAGCGTTCCAATCAGCGCGAAGCCGGAACCGTCGAATGCTATCGTCGTGGGCAAGTGCGAGATATCGCGTGCCGTGAACGTCGCCCCCGTCCATGCGGGACCCGCGGCATCGTCGGATGGGGCGAGCGCTGCGGCCGCGATCTCCGCCGCTAAGCCGCCGTTGGTCTGCCATGCGGTGACGGTTGCCTGCGGCGGAGGTCCGTCGAAGAAGCGGCCATAGAGTCCGTCGGGTTTGCGTGCTGAATACGCGGCATCGGCATTGGTCAACAGCCAACGGCGCGCAAAAGCCCGGTGCTCTTGCGAAGCCAGCACGAACATCGCCTCGACCAGCGGCTCCTCCAGATCGTTCTCGGCCTGGAGGTCCATGAAGACACCGTGAGGATCGGAGAGATAGCGTGCGACCGCGCGCGCCGTGGCAAACGCTTGATTGCGGTAGGCGACGTCGCCCGTTTCGTGATACAGGCGAACGCCGTTCCAGATCATGTTGCCGTTGACCGAAGCAAAATAGCGGTGCGGGACCTGGCTGCAACGATGGCCATCGTCGAAGACGTATACCGAGTAGAGCGGTAGACCAGGATCGAGATAGTACGCTCGAATCGCGTCGTAGCGCTGCATTGCGACGCTCAAATAGCGTGCGTCGCGCGTTTCGTCGTAAAGCAACAACGCCGCTTTGACGCCGTTCGAATCCGATTCGAGCGTCTTGAGGTGGTCGCCGCGCCCGAAGGGACGCTGGTAACGAATCCGCGGACACGCACCCACGTCATACACGTGCGATTCCTCGACGGCGGCAAAAGCAGACTTCGCTTTTGCGAGCGCGATAGGATCGTGCAGCACGGCGTACTCGCGCGATGCGGCGACGGAATCCCACATGGGAACGTCGCTCCACAGCAGACAGTGACGCCCTTGGCACGGGGCGGCATAGTGCCGTGCCGTGCCGGCTAAGGCGGCGTAGAATGGGCGCAATGCGCGCGTCGTGGGTCGTCTTCCAGCTGAGGTAGAGCGTGTTGGTCAGCGCATCGGAACCCCAGTCGCTGTTGTGCACCCAACAGCGAGACTCCGGACAATCCCGCCAGAACCCGTTACCGGCATAGAACGCACGCAGCAGCGCCGTAACGGCTTGACTGCCGAGCTGCGCGTACGTCGGCGCCTGCACTACAGTGGGCGAGAAAAACCTCGCACGCTGGGCCGGCGACGGCGCGAGCGCCACGCACGCAGCCAGCAGCGCAACGACGAGAACGCTACGCACGAGCCGACGCGCCGCCTCGGCTTTCATACCTTGCATACGTTCCATATCGGTTCGCGGATTGCGTTCCGAAGCAACCGAGGAGTCGCTTACGGCAGAAGTGACGTCCGGCGAACGGTGGAGACGTCGCTCAGCGTGCGAGCAGCGCTAGATACTGGCGTTCGGGAAACGTTGCGTCCGCATCGATGCGCTCGAACGTCTCCTCGGCGATCCGGGCATGTAACGCGCGTTTGCTTTGCAGCGCTCGGCCGAGTTCCGCGAACGCCGTCTCGAGGGGCTCGCCGTCGAGCTCGAGCGAGGCTCCCTTTGAGCTCGACGATACGTTCGTCGAGCTGGGCGCCGAGATGCTGGGCGACTTCGTGCTCGACCTCGCGATAGCGCCGCAGCAGCTGTTCGAGTTCATCGACGCTGGGAAGCTTGCGGGGCGAGCGGGCTGCCGTATCGCCGGGGTTCCGCGGACGTCCTTTGGGGCGCCCGTTCGTGGGCGTGCGCCCGGGAGCGTCGAACGCGGGATAGATGCGCAGGATCGACGCGATCTTCTGCGGGCCTTTCGGAGATTGTAAACCTTCAGCTAGCCCAACGCTCACGAGCTTGGTCCGCAATGACGTATCGTCAATACGCTTAAGCAGCTTTGGATCGACGTGGCGCGGCGCTGCCCGGCCGCCATGGAAATCCGCTTCGCTCGCTTGCGGCAGCTCGAGTGCACGTGCCAAGAGCCGCTCTCGATCGCTTTGTGCCATGCCGCCAGGATTCGTTGCGATGCGGTACCGGCCTGTGACGTTCGCGGTGCCGGCCTACCAACAGACGCACGTCAAATGTGATCGGAGCTCCAGGCCGCATCGGCTTGGCTTGCCAGCGTTTCCGTCTTGACGGCGGCCCACCAAACGCGCGCCGCCGACGACAGCGGAAGGACCATAAAGATCGCGTCCTTGCGCGCCCGCACCGACCCCCGAGGCAAAGCATCGCGCACGGGGAGCGGCGGCAACCAACCCTTCACGCGCCGCAGGTCGCCGGCCGCAGCGCGCAACAGCGCGGGGAGTTTCACCCGGCCTTCTGCGCAGTCATGAGCGAAGTCGTCTAGCACGAAGGTGTCGCGGCTGGGAAGCCGCCGTCCGATCACGTATGCCGGTACGTTGCGCCCGCGCCGCACGACCAGTTTCACCGCTTGCGTTCCGGGCGGTGCCGGCGCATTCCAGCGGTCGCGCATCCAATCCCACACGAGCGGCGTCCGGCGTAGACTCCACGTGCGCTCGACGTCGCTGGTTTCGAAGCAGCGGCGCATCGCCGGCAAGTCGGCCGTTTCCGGCGGCACCGCGCCGACGGCCGCTCCGTCGAGCGACGTCGCCCGCAGCGTCAGCAAACGTGACGGCAAAGCGATAAAGCCGAGCTGTTCGTAGAAAGCCGGCGCGATGTCGGAAAAAAGAAAGACGAGATCGCACCCCGCTCTGCGCTCGGCATCGAGCAACGCTCCGAGCATGGCGCTCGCGTACCCACGACCACGCAGATGCGGCGGCGTAAAGACGGCGCCGATGCCGGTGGCGCGCAAAGAACGTTCGCCGAAGCGCAGCTCGCGATCGTAGTTCTTGCACGAACATGCGAGTTCGGCGCCGTCGCGCAGGCCCACGGTGAAACGGCGCCGTTTGCCGTACAGGCTCGTCGCGACTGCCCGAAAGTCTTCGGCGTAGCGCTCGAAGCTGCGGCCGTCACCCCACAACGAAAACGTTTGCGGCAGCACGTCGCGCACGTAGGCTGCGATGCCGATCGATTCGAGCACGATGGCCGCCATGTTCCCTATGCGCGTTCAGACAACCGCCGCGCGCAATTCCTCCAAAAACTCGGGGGTGGATTGACCGCGTGATGCACGTCCCCAAGCGCTGACGGAGACGTACTCTTTGGCGCGCGTCATTGCGGTGTAGAGCGCGCGGCGGTCCTCCGCGTCGTATTTTTCCCGCAACCGATAGCGGTGCAGCGCGTACGTGAATTTGGCCGTGCGGGCGCTCTGCGCCTCACCGACGTTCTCTTTGGGCACCATTCCGAGCGACGGGAGAAATAAGAACGCATCGGGAGTGTAATAGCGTGGCCACGCCCCGGCGCGCACGTCGACGGCGAACACGGCATCGAACGTTCTGCCTTTGGCCGTTTCGACGTCGAGGACCGCGACGGCTTCGCGATCGCGGAGCTCCATGCTGAGCACGTCCTCATCGGCGTCAGCGACGCGCTCGAGATGCACGAGGAGATCGTGTAAGGAAGCCAGTGGATCGCGCCGGTTCGCGGCCTCCAGTACCTCGCTCAGTCGCTCGGTCAAATTGCGCTCGAAGCGCCCGCGCGCGTCGCTGCCGCAAGCGGCATACACGGTCTCGTCGAGCACGAGTTGCGCCAGCTCCGGCGGTTCTAAGCGGCGTGCCGCCAGTTCCCAGCGTACGCGCGCTGCCCGAAACGCGGCCAGCCGCTCGCGCGCATCATCGGAAAGGGAGGCGTCGACGTCGCCACGCGTGACGTTGCGCCCTAAGCGCAGATCGCGGCGGCGATCCCAGCGTCCCGCGCGCGCGCCTTGCTCCGTCGTCGTGGGGCATTTCGAAGAGCAGCGGTTGCGGATTCGGCGCATCACCACAGAGGATCGCAAGCGACGCATCCGAGAGCCCCAGGCACGGCGACGCCAACATGCGCAACAGGTAGTCGTGCCGGTACGGATCGACTGCGGACCACAGGGCGGCCAGCGCGTCGCCCGTGCCGCGAAAATCGAACAGGCTCGCGGTGCCGGCGATGTCGACGGCGATGTCACGTGCGAGCAGCGCATCGACGTACGTTCCGGCGCAGCGGAGATTGCGTGCGACGATGGCGATGCGCCAGGCAGGCGTGCCCGACGCGATGCGCTTCGCAATTTCACTCGCGACGTACCGCGCTTCGTCGCGCATGTCTGCGGCGCGGTAGAGGGCAACTGAGGGATCGGGTGCGGGCATAGCGCCGGCGTTGCGTTGAAGCAGTGCGCGCGCCGTCCGTTCGATCGCAGCGTCGCTCCGGTAAGGAGTTCTCAATTCGACGGTGAGCGCTGCATTCTTCATCGCGGCGCTGCCGCGTCCGCCGCCGGCAAAGCTGCGGGTGCTTTGCGCTTCGTCGCCGGCGAACGTCAGGTTGGAAAGAGTCGGCTTTGCGATCGTTTCGAGCAGAGCGAGCTGCGCGGGTCCGAGGTCTTGAGCGTCATCGATCAAGATCGCATCGTAGCGAGCGGCGGCCTGCCGGCGTGCGGCGTCGGCCGAACGCAAACCGAGCGTCGCCTCGTAGACGGCATCGGTCGGCGTGAGGCAGCCGCTCCGCACGAGCGCGTCGACGTACGACTGATACAGGCGTGCGAGGATGCGCACCAGATCGACTTCACGTCTGCGTTGACGTTCGAGCTCGGCAGGGCCGGCGCGTAGCGAATCGCGGTATTTCGGCGGAGTTCCCGCGATCAAATCGGCATCTGCGAAATTCGGCGGATTCGCGTAAAAATTCGCCGCGCCGCGCAATGCGATGCTTCGAAAGTCATCCACGGATATCAGCGATGCGCGCAATTTGCGGATCAAACGAAAGGCTGCAGCCGCAAAGCGTTCCGGCGTCCGCAGTCCGGTGATTTCCGGATCGATTTCGGCGCTGACGAATTCAGTCCACTCGAGGGCAAACAAGGCCGCACCGGCGCGCTGGAAATGAAGTGACGCTGCGACGTCGTCGATCGGTTCGACATCGCGCTGGCAGAAGTCGCGCAGCATCGAGAACGCGACTTCACCGAGCGGCGCGCACGTGGCAGTTCGCACGTCCTGGGCTAAAGCTTCGCGCAGACGCAGGACGCCGGCGTCGCTCGGCGCCGTAACGAGCAGCGCAGCACCTTCCCGCGCAAGACGACGCGCCCGTTCCAGCAGCGCGAAGGTCTTACCCGTACCCGCCGCTCCACGTACGGCGAGCGAACCGGCGGCCGGCGGATGGAAAATGACGCGGGATTGGAGTTCGTCGGTCTGCGGGTCGGCGACGACCGCGGCGTTCACCGTCCGAACCGATCCTCGCGGCGGGGCGGTCGCTCGCGGCACGCATTGGCGTACGCGCAATACGTGCAGGCCGCGGGATCGTCGGACGGACTGAAGCGCTCGAGCGGTGCGTCGGCGAGCAGCGCTGCCAACTCGCCCATCTTGACGCGCGCCCGCTCGAGCTCGTCGATGCCGATCGTACCGGCCGGCGCATCCGAATACGAACGCGGCGTCGTCAGCGGAACGACTTCCAGTTCGATCGGCTCGACGTCGCGGGCGGCGTCTTTGAGCGGTACCAGCGCCAAACGGACGACGCGATCGCCAGTCGCCGTGCGCGCGAAATAATAGAATGGTAGCTGGAAATCGATGAAACGCGCGACCTTATCGCGATAGCGCTCCGCGCTGTCGGCGATCGAGCCGGTTTTGTAGTCGACGACCGTCACGTTGCCGGTTCGATCGTCGCGATCCAGACGGTCGATGTACCCGATAAAGCGGTAGCCCTCCAGTTCGAGTTCGACTTCGGTCTCCGTGCCGATCACGGTGAAGGGATGGGCCGCGAAGCGCTCGGCCAACCAGCGCAAATAACGGCGTCCGGTGCGCAGTGCGCGGCGACGCTGCAACTCGAACTCGACGTTCGTTTCGAAGCCGATGCGGTGGTGCTCGAACGACGTCATCAAATAGGCGTCGAGCTTAGCTGCCAGGACTTCCGGCGGAGCGGCATCGGGCCGCGGAAAATCATGGTGGAAGCGTTCGAGCGCCCAGTGAAACGCCGTTCCGTAGAACGACGCCGATGAGCCGCGATCTTCGACGGCGGAGCACACGTAACGGTAGAACCAGCGCCGCTCGCACTCAGCGAATGCTCCCAGCGATGACGCGCTGAAGTGCGTTTTGCGGCGCGGCACGATGCCCCGAGCTTCGGGCGGGCGGGCGGCCAGGGGACGCCGTTCCAGCCGCGGTGCTGCGCGGTCGAGTCGATGCGGCGTGCTGCGGCGCGGGCGTTGGGCGGCTCCTTCCAGCGCTCCGATCAGCGCAGCGGCGTCAAAAGCAGCGCCCGGCGGCCGCGCTGCGTCGAGGCTCTCGGCCAGCGAAGCGAGCCATGCGAACGTCGCACGCTCGCGGTCGTCGAGGCGTGCGTGAAGATGGACGGCGAGATCGATCGTCGCCACGTATTCCCGCGCCGTCGCGCCCTGCGCACGATACGCTCGGTGCAACGTCGCTAATGCAGCGTTGAAGCGGCGCACGGCGAGTAAGGTTTCGTGCGGCAACGGGACGGTCTCGGCGGCGATCGTCGCGGAGAGCGTGAGGCGCCTGCCTGCGGCGGCGCACAGTGCGCGTGCGTCGGCATTGGGTACGTCCGAGTATGGGGAGCACAGCGCGCGGCGCGCAGCATCTTCGTTCGCTTCGGGCGCGTAAGCGACCAGATCGCGCACGAACGCGATCAAGCGTAACGGGAGCGATGCGACGCCGGCGTCGACCGATTCGACCACGCGCATGTTCTTCGGTATCGGCCGGTGAATCCACTCGCCGATGCGCAAAATCGTCGTCGGCGTGACGGGCGCGAGCGGCAGCGCATACGCGTTTGCGGCCTTACGTGCGCTACGCGCGACGCAGCGTTATGAAGTGCACCTCGTGGCAACGCGCCAAGCCCAGACGACGCTCGCGCTGGAAACGAGCGCCTCGCCCGGAGAACTCGAAGCGCTCGCCGACGTCGTCTACCGCGACGACGATCTGGCCGCCGCCGTCTCATCGGGATCGTTCCTCACTGACGGCATGCTGGTGATTCCCTGTTCGATGAAAAGCGCCGCGGCGATCGCGTATTCACTCGATGCGAACTTGCTCGTGCGCGCGGCCGACGTGTGCCTCAAAGAGCGGCGGAAACTCGTGCTGGTCGTGCGCGAGACGCCGTTGCACCTCGGACACCTGCGCACGCTCGTGCGCCTCGCCGAAATCGGTGCCGTCATCCTGCCCCCGGTCCCTGCGATGTACGCTCAGCCGAAAACCGTCGACGACATCATCGCGCATACGGTCGGCAAGGCCTTCGATCAGTTCGGAATCGAACACGACCTGTTCCGGCGCTGGGAGTAGGCAGAGGAGCCATCGTGCAAGTTCGCCGCCGGGCGCGGAGAACGATGAGGGATCATGCTGCCCGCAATCGTATTGACGGCCGCGCTGCTGTCGTCTCCTACGCCGCCGCCGAGCCCCCAAGCCTCATCCGCGGCGTCGCGCTGCAGCGACGTCGATTCGATCTCGTTTGAGGATGCCTTTCGCTATGACATTCGCGACGCTGCAATGTTGCAGCAGGTCGCCGCGTTCGCAGCCGTGCCGCCCGCACGACAACGCGCGACGTTCGATGCGGCGGCCGCCGCCGATTCGCCGCCGGCCTGTCTTTCGGCCTCGCAAGGACACGCCGCGGCCCGTGCTCTGACGCTGATTGCGAACATCTGGAAGGTTGACGAACTGGGAGACGAAGCAAAATTTGCGGCGTTTTCGCACACGATCGAGGCCGCGTTCGCGTCGCCCACGCTGCCGGCCAGCCTGGCCGCCGCCTTGCCGGTCATGCCGCCCCAAACTACTGCGTGCGCCACGCCGGATCAGACGGCTGCCGTGCTGCACGTCGTTCAACCGCAATACACCGTACCTGCGATGGTCGCGCGCACCAGCGGGAGGGTGATGGTCGAAGTACGGCTCGACCCGAGTGGGCTCGTGCGCAACGCTCACGTGTATGGGGCCACCGTTGGAGATGCGCCTGAAGGCCAGCAACTCGCGCGCGAGGCTCTCATGGGAGCAGCTGCAACGACGTACCGCCCGGCCTGCGTCGCCAACCGCGCCGTCGGCGGCCGCTACTTGTTCGTTGCGGACTTTATGGAGAAGCGGTGAGGCGTTGATGGCGGCTTGAGGAGCGTTTCGGCAATGGCGACATCGGTCGGGCGGTCGACATTGATGGCAATCTCGGCGTGCGTGCAGAGTGCAGCGGCTGCCGGTGCTCCGAGCAATGCAGACGCTCGCCGTTCGATGTCGTCGAGCGAGAGACGACCGGTCGCGTAGCGCAGCAGAATCTGGGGCCCGAAGATCGCGGCAAGATGCAAGGGGTTCTTACGCGCCGTGCCGAGCCGCCCGAGAAAGCGGGCCACCGCGTCCAGAACCCGGGGCTTGAGCATCGCGACGCCGGCGCCGCAGTAAGCGCCGTCGCGTAGGCGCGCCCACGTGTGCGGGATGCCGGGAAATTGCCGCTCGTGCACCTCCCGTTCGACGCAGCCGTAGACGACGTCGGCGTCGCGCGCGAACGCCAGCCGCAAAAACTCCTCAAGGGCGGCACGCGTCAAGACCGGCAGATCGGATGCGCACGTCAAGATCGGGTCGTTCGGCAGCGCATGCTGCAAGCTCGAGCGTAGGCTCGCCAGCATTGTCGCTCCGTCGGCCCTGATCTCGTCGGCCTGCGTCAGCTCGCGGCGCGCATGGGCGGCGGGAGGCGCTACGACGATGATGCGTCCGACGGCGGGTGTTGCGCGCAATGCCGCCAGCGTGCGTTCAACGAGCGTTTGCCCGTCGATGGGAACGAAGGCTTTGTTCGGAGCGTCTGGTGCTAAGGCGGCCACGTCGTCCGGCGGTCCGCCGGCCAGAACGATCGCGTCGACCGGCGATCTCAACGCCACGCGCCATCATGGTGGAACGCGACGGCAAAGATCGCCGCAAAAGCAGCCGCCGGGAGCTTCGCTTCGACGGCGCGCATGCCGGCCTCGCATTCGAAGGGCGCGAACAAGCACGAACCCGACCCCGAGAGCAGCACGTGTGCGGCTCCCGCGGCGCGCAGCGCTGCAGCGGCCTGTGCTATGCCGGGGTACGCATCCAGAATCACGGCGTGGAAGTCGTTGACGAGCGCTGCGGTAAACGCGCTGAAGTCGGCGCGCTGCAGGGCGTCGACTGCTTCCAGCGACGCGCTGGTCGAACGCGGACGCGTCGCAGCCGCACCGTCGCGCGCACGTGCTGCATCGAGGAGCCGATAGGCATCCGCCGTCGCAACGGCGACGTCCGGCCGCGCGATGATGCACCACCACGGAGGCAGTGCGCCGAGCGCCGTTACCCGTTCGCCCGTCCCTTCGACCAATGCCGCCGTGGCGGCTAAAAAGAATGGCACGTCGGAGCCCAGTGCCCGTGCAATGGCAAGCCAGTCGCGTTCCCCGCCGGTCGCCGGAACGAGCGTTCCATCCATGGCGGCACGGACGATCGCGGCAGCGTCCGACGAGCCCCCGCCGAGGCCGCCGCCGACGGGGATGTGCTTGTGCAGCGTCACTTCGAAGCGGCCGGCGAGAGCGCACGCAGTGAGTGCGCGCTCGACCAAGTTGTCGTGCGCGAGGGCCGCATCGGCGACGCGCAAGCCTGGGCGCGAGCTTACTTCGAGTTCGATGCGATCGTAGAGAGCAACCGGCACCATCACGCTGCGCAAGGCATGATAGCCGTCGGGGCGGCGGCCCAGAATCTCTAAGGTCGCATTGATCTTGGCTGGAGCGAACAAGGTCGGCACGTGGCTCGCTCCCTTCGGTTGCAAGGTCCCGGGGCCTCGGCGTGACCGCATGCCCGCGCTGCATAGCGCGGCCGGAGGCTTCGCTACCGGAGAGATCGTACGCACGCGCGAAGTAACTCTTCCGTGACGCCGTCGTACGACGCTCAACGCAATGAGTTTTGCGCCTACGTCCTGCCCGAAGCGGAAACGCCCTTCGGACTGACGCTAGGAAACTACAAGACCTTTGCATCCTGCACGCCCAAAGGCGGCGTGCGCGGGCTGTGGGATGCCGATAGCGATCGCATCATCTTCGGCACGCATCAAATCTCGTACCGGTTGCGCGATCGCGCGCGAACGATCGCGCCCGCCGGAATCGAACGCACCTTTACCTTTTTGCCGTATGCGCAGATCTCGGAGTTCACGCTCGACGAGCGGCTTCACGTCACCGAAACGTTCTACGTTCCGCACGGAGAAAACCACGCGCGCGCGGTCGCCTTCGTCGTCGATATCACCCTGCACAACGCGAGCGCAGAACCCGTCGACGCTGCGGTGTTCCCATGGGCGCTGCTCGTCGGGCAACGCTTTTACGGCGAACCGGAAAAGGAAGTCCACGCGGCCGTCGACGGCGCGACGATCGCGGCGTGGAACGAAGAAACCGGCGGCGCCCGGGTGTGGGGCGGCTCGCGCAGACCGCACGCCGCCGTCGTCTCCGTTCGGGAACAGGTGTTGCTTGCCGCGATGCGTCGCGGTACGTTGCGTGACGAGGAACATCTCGACGAAGTGACGCCCGAACTCGCCGAAAATGCGCGCGGCCGCATCTTCGGCGCATTCGAATTCCGGATCGCCGTCCTGCCGGGCGCGCGGGAAACGCTCCGGCTCGCCGTCGTCTTCGAGGCACGCGGCCGCGACGCAGCGACCCAATCCTTCGCGGCGTTGTGCGGCGATCCGCATGCGCTGGACGATACCGAACGCTACTATCGCGAAAAGCTCAGCGACGCGCGATTCATGGTGCCCTCGCCCGTCATCAGCCGGGGTGTCGTGTGGGCCAAGACCAACATGCTGCGCATCATCAAGGAATATCCGCACGGGTGGGGCTCGACGAACTCACCGCCTTCAGACATCCTCGTCTCGCGCGACACGTCGTGGTTCGTGCACGGGTTCGATTATTTTCTGCCGGAGTTCAGCCGGGATGCGCTCGAGCTGTTCAACCGTAACGTCGAAGAGTCGGGCCAAGTCGTCGAGTACGTGCGCGGCTCGAGCGGGTTTCGCACGTCCTACGATCTGAACATCAACGACGACACTCCGCTGCATTTGATCGCGATCCTGCACCACTACAACGCGACCCTCGACGACGACTGGGTGCGTGCGCTCGTGCCGCTGATCGTGCGGATCGCCGACTATCTGCTCGCGCAGCGCGACGAGCACGGCTTGATCTTCTGCAACGCCAAGGGCGTCGACATGTACGGCATCACGTCGTGGCGCAACATCATCCCATATTACACGCTCGACGGCGCGGTGACGGAGATCAACGCAGAAGCGGTGTTCGCCCTGGAAGCGGCCGCGATGCTGTGCGCTGTCGCCGGCGAGCACGGGCAGTGGGAACGCTTTGCGCGGGAAGCGCAAGCCCTGCGCGAGACGATGATGCGCTGGCTCTTCGATGCCGACACCGGAGCCTTCGTCCTAAATTACGACAAGGACGGCAATTACCAGGACAACTTCACGGCCGACGAGTTGTTCCCCGTACTCTTCAACGTGGCTGGTCCCGAGCAGCGCAGAGCGATCCTTGCGCGCCTCTGCGAGCCTGATTTCCTGACGCGCGTCGGGCTGCGAACGATCTCGACGGCCGATAGCTGGTATTTCCCGTCGCACGGGTTCGGCTTGCTCGGCGGTGTCTGGCCGGACCTGACGTTATGGTTTGCCGTCGCTCTAGCACGCAACGGCTCGATCGATCTGTGCGCACGCTGGCTCGAAGCAATCTACGCTGCGATGGAAGAAGGTGCGCCACGCAACGCCGTCCCCGGACAATTCGCCGAGTGGTTCGACGGCGGTTCGCTGACCAACCGAGGCATGTACCTGTCGCCCTGGACCGGCGCAAAGTATCTGTGGGCCGTCGCTGAGACCGTCTGCGGCATCGACGGGTACCGCACGAGCGGGCGGCCCCATCTCGCGCCGTTGATTCCCACGGGCTGGCGCTGGGCGGCCGGCGTGCGCGTCCGGATCGGGGCGTCGCGCAGAACGTACGTCATCGACGTCGAGCGGAAGACGATCTACGGGAACATGGCGCAAGTGTCGGCCGAAGAGCCGTACCGTTGCATCTATGCCGGGCGCGACGTCAGCGATGAGGTAACGACCTCGCCGATCGAGGTCGGAGTCGTCGCCTTCGAAGACGAATCGGGTGCCGTGCGCGCTTTCATCTGCAACCTCGGTGACGCCGAGCGCGACGTCAGCCTCACGTTTCGCGAGACCAGCTTGCGCCGCCGCGTCGCTGCCGGAGCGTTGCTGGAAGTTGCATTGCGCGGCCAACCGATCGACCAGGCGGCGTTCGCCGCCGCGCCGAGCAGCCTTGAGCCGTCGCCCGTTGGAGCCGCCTGATGGGTCCGCGAGCGGGGCTCTCGGTGATCTTACTTCTCGGCGCGATCGTGCTGATCGTCGCAATTGCCGTCGGCAATGGGATGGGCAACCGCGTCCTCGGGCAGGTTGCCGGCCGCGTCCCGATCTTTTCGACGACCCCGTTGCCGGTCACGACGCCGTCGCCCGGCAGCGACGACACGAAAAGCTTTTCATGGAAACACCGGCAGGTGCTCAGCGTCGCGACCGACCCAGCCTTCCCCGATCCGCGCATCACGCCCGAACCGACCCCGGAACCGACCGTACCGCCGACCCGCAAGCCGATTCGCCGCACCCCGCCGCCGAAGGCGCATCCGGCGACGCCGCAGCCGCAGCCCAGCCGGCCGTCGACGACGTACACCTCGCCCCCGATGCTCTACCCGATGGCGAGCGGTTCGCCCGCCGTGCCGCCCTCGGGACTTGTCAGCCCCTCCGCTACGAGTCCACCGAGCGCGCGCCCTTCCCAGCCGTAAGACCGCAAGTGCCGCGCGCCTCCGAATGCGCCGCTGCCGTGTTATGCGCCGTGGCGACGTCGCGCGGGGTACTCCCGTGCTCGTCGAAATGTCCGGCGCGAAGGAGAACGGCGTGAATAACGGTCAGCAGAACGGCGCGCAGACGGGGACGCGCATCACCAAGCGCGGTCTGGCGCAGACGCTCAAGGGCGGCGTCATCATGGATGTCGTCACGCCCGAACAAGCGGTCGTTGCAGAGCAGGCGGGTGCAGTCGCGGTCATGGCGCTCGAACGGATTCCCGCCGACATTCGCGCGTCGGGCGGCGTGGCGCGGATGAGCGACCTGTCGCTGATCGCACGCATCATGGATGCCGTCACGATTCCCGTTATGGCCAAGGCGAGGATCGGGCATTTCGCGGAAGCTCAGTGCCTGCAAGCCCTCGGCGTTGACTACATCGACGAATCGGAAGTACTCACTCCGGCGGACGACCGGTACCACATCGAAAAGGATCCGTTCACGGTCCCGTTCGTGTGCGGCGCTCGCGATCTCGGTGAAGCGCTGCGCAGAATCGCCGAAGGCGCGGCGATGATTCGCAGCAAGGGTGAGGCGGGCAGCGGCAACATCGTTGAAGCTGTGCGCCACATGCGCGCGATCCGCGACGCGATTGCCGCGCTCAGCGTCGCGCCTCCCGAAGAGCTCGTGGCCCGCGCGCGCGATCTCGGGGCCCCGCTCGAACTCGTCACCAGCGTCGCGCACGCAAAAAAGCTGCCCGTCGTCCTGTTCTGCGCGGGCGGCGTATCGACGCCGGCCGACGCGGCGTTGATGATGCAACTGGGCGCCGAAGGCATTTTCGTCGGCAGCGGCATCTTCAAAGCTGCGGCGATCTACGAGGATGGCAAGCCGCAGTTCGACGCGAACGGCTTTCCCCGCGTCGATCCCGACATCGCGTTACGCTACGCCAAAGCGATCGTCGCCGCCACGACGCACTACGAAGATCCGCAAGCCGTCGTCGAAGCATCGCGCTCGTTGGCCGGCGCGCGGCCGATGCACGGCATCGACGTCCGCTCGCTCGATGAAAAAGAGCTCCTCAGCGTACGCGGAAACTGATGCCGGTGCCTGACGGGTCGCCCGTCGTCGGCATTCTCGCGCTGCAAGGTGACGTCGCCGAACACGAGCATTCGCTGGCAGCCCTCGGGATCGAGGCCAGCAAAGTCAAGACGGTAACGGATCTCGAAAAAGTCGACGCCGTCATCGTGCCCGGTGGCGAATCGACGACGGTCATGCGGCTGCTCGAACGGTTCGGGATGGCGGAGCCGCTACGCGCTCGGGTGCGCGGCGGCATGCCATTCTGGGGCACGTGCATGGGGATGATCGTAGCTGCCGCAGAGGTCGCGGATCTGGATCAACAGACGCTGGGTCTGCTCGACGTGACCGTGCGCCGCAACGCCTTCGGGCGGCAGGTCGCTTCTGCCGAAGTTCCTCTGTCCATCGCGGTGCTCGGCCCCGAGCCATTTCCGGCCGTGCTGATCCGCGCGCCGTGGATCGAGCGCGCCGGCCCATCGGTCGAGGTCCTCGCCACGTACGAAAACCATCCCGTCTTCGTCCGCCAAGGCAACGTGTTGGGCACGTCGTTCCATCCCGAGTTGACGGACGACGTGCGCCTTCACGCGTATTTTCTAGAGGTGATTCGGGCTGGACGCCTCGCCCAGCATCAGCCGGTTCGTTAGCGCGGACTAGCCTCCGGAGCGGGTGACGCCATCGGCTGGGTGGTGTCTTCGGGCGCTTCACTGGCTGCGGGCATCGCGCCCGGCTCTTCGGCCGGCGCCATACCGGGTTCGCCACGCATACGCTCGTGCGTCGGCGTCACCGTCGTACCGTCCGCGAAGGTCGCCGTTAGGACGCGGCAGACTTGCGGGTGAGCACCGGCATACGGTGCGCCGTCGAGAGTATTGGAGTGAATTTCGACCGGAGCTTGATATGAGAAGGTGCCGTTGTTGGTCAGAGTCGCCGTCTTGCCGGCGTAGCGTACTCGGAACGTGACCGACTTGAGGTTGCGATCCCGCTCGTTCTGGAAGAACTTGATGTCCAAACTGTTGGGAGTGACCACATTGCCGCTCTGCGCGACGGAGCACGCGGTGATCGTAACGGGGCCGGACTTGAACGGATAGCGCTGGACCGGCAGGGTCTGTGCGAGGGCCGCGCCGCTTAGCGAAGCGGCAGCGACGAGAGCCAGCCCGCTGGTGAGTCGATACATGAAACCTCCGTAGGGATGTCGAGTGAAACTGACTTCCTGACAACGCGCTGGGGGCGCGCGTCGTCTCGCGTGGGCGGGGAAGAGGCGACCCCTACGGCGTAGATGTGACGCGAGATGGCTACCGAACCCAGTGCGACCGCGTCGAGTGCGACCGCCGTGCCGCCGGTGGAAGTCATCATGAGCGAGATCGTCGCGAGCCTAGCGCTTGCGGCCCATGCCTACCTCCACCCCTCGGCCACGGAAAGCGTCGAAACGCCCGATCTCGGTGCCGCAGAAATCGCGATCGACGTAGCGGCCAAGGCGTACGAACGCATCAGCCCCCGGCTCGACGCCGGAGAGCGCTCGGCCATGGCAAGCATGCTGACCGACCTGCGCTTCACGTACGTCAAGAAGCGGGGCGCATGAGCTTCGCTGCTTGGGTGGGACGGGTCGCATGACCGACGTCCTCGTCCTGAACTTCACGTACGAAGCGCTGAACATCACGAGTTTTCAGCGCGCGGTCAAGCTGCTCTTTTCCGGTAAGGCCGAAGTCGTCGCCGGCCGTCAGCAGAAGGTGTGTTCGCCGAGCTACGAGATGCGGCTGCCATCGATCATCCGCATGTTGTACTACATCCGCCGGCCCACGCAGAAAGTCGCCCTGACGAAAAAGAATATTCTATTACGCGACGACTACACGTGTCAGTACTGCGGATTGCGCGGCGAGCGCTTGATGACCGTCGACCACGTACTGCCGCGCAGCAAGGGCGGTCCTTCGACGTGGGAAAATTTGGTATGCGCCTGCATGCGCTGCAACAATCGTAAAAACAATCGCATGCCCGAGCACGCCAACATGCATCTACGGCGCAAACCCAAGGCGCCCAAGTACATTCCATGGATTCGCGTCAAACGGAACACGCTGCCGGGCGAATGGCACAAATTCCTGTTCCTTTACAACGTTTCGATCGACGAACGCGTGGAGTGACGCCCGGCGGCCGGGAGGCCACGTTGGGGTCGTTTGCGGAAAATCAGCGCGTCATGCCTTCACCGTTCTACACTCTGCTGGGCGCAACGGCTGCACTCGCACTTTTAGCGGGTTGCTCGAGTGCGAGCACTGCAACGGGCAGTCTTAACTTACCGCAAACACGTGGCGGCAGCGTGCGCGACGCTCAATCGGCCGGCGGCCCAAACGCGCGTCCTTTTTCGAATAGCCGTTCGGGGATCGGGCACCCGCCCGCACTGCGACTCGCTCCGATCGCGCCCTTGGCTCGCGTTGGAAACTGCCCGCGTGCGCCGGTGGCGTTCATCTCCGACGCAGTAAACAACGCCGTCTACGAATCGAACGCATCGAACGCCATCTGCGCGACGTTCAGCGGCCCGTTCAGTTACCCGCAAGGCCTGTCAGTCGACCACCATGGGAACGTCTACGTTGCAAATACCGGCGCCGGCGATATCGTCGAGTTTTCTCCAACGACGGGCCAGACGGTGAACACGTTCAGCGATCCCGGAGAACTCCCAAGTGATGTCGCCGTTGACGGCAGCGGCAATGTTGCCGTCGCGAATATCGGCCCGACGAGCAGCGGCACGGGAAACGTCGTCTTCTATGCGGCGGGATCGACGAGCCCGACCGGAACCGCGTCGAGCTCCAATTTTACGTCGCCGCGGTTCTGCGCGTTCGATAAGCAGGGCGATCTGGATCTCGATGATTACGAATCCAAGATCGGCGTGACGAACGTCGGGGTCGTCTTTCGAGGCAGCATCCATAACATGACGGCCGCAATCCGTCCGCTGTCGGGAGCTTCGATCACGTTTCCGGGTGGCGTCGAAGTTCTCAATACGAGCGGCACGTACGGAACGCTTGCGATCCTCGATCAAGGGTCGGGACACGGGGGAACGATCGACACGTATGCGTCTCTCGTCTATCCGAACCTAGGGCCTGCGACGCCGACCGCACTTATGAACTCGAGCGACCCCATCGGCTTCGCATTCTTCTCCGGCGGGCAATCTGGCTGTCGTTGCCGACGCGGGACTCGGCGACGCGCTCCTGTACCGGTTTCCGTCCGGCCAAGACCTTGGAGGCTATGTCGTTTCCAACTCATCGCTCGACGGCGCTGGGATCGACCCGACCGAACAGTTCTCGCTCCGTTAGTATAAAGTCGGTATCTGTATAAAGTCGGTATCTACGGTTCGAGCGACGAACGCTTAGCGTACGTTACCGATTTCAAGCGGGGCGTAGTTCCAGGCGTTCGACTCGCCCGTCGAGCCGGTCGAATCGTACGCTCATAGAATCGAATCGTCTGTCATGGCATCGAATCGTCCGTCCATGGCATCGAATCGTCCGTCCATGGCATCGAATCGTCCGTCCATGGCATCGAATCGTCCGTCCATGGCATCGAATCGCACGTCCATGGCGTCGAACCGTGTGTCCATGGCGTCGAATCGCACGTCCATCGCATCGAGTCGTCTGTCCGTCGCATCGAATCGCGTGTCCATCGCATCGAATCGAGCATTGATCGCAACGAATCGTCCGTGCATCTCGTCGAATCGTCCGTCGACCCGGTCGAACCTGCGTTTCGTCGCGTACTCGAGGGCCTCGAAGCGCTGATCTATCGCGTTAAAGCGCGCTTCGACGCGAACCGACTCGCGTCCGACAGCAGCTGCAAGCTCGAGCACCGCATCGTAGACCTGCGCGACGGTTACACGGCGGGCCGGCGGCTTGCGCTTTGGCGGTTCCACAGGCACAACGTAGCTCATCGGCATTACCAGCATGTTACCGCAGCGTTGAAAATCCCTGGACTCGAAGCGAGCTTGCGATGAGGTACTGACACCGGCGGGTATCGCGGTGAGGGCGGCGGAATCGGTGCCGCCGTGGATCAAGCGCGGACGCCGTATTTCGAAGCGCTACTCGACTACGTCGATTCGGGCGTCGTCCCGTTTCACACGCCTGGACACATGCAGGGTCGCGGCATGGATCGCGCTCTGCGCGACTTCCTCGGCGAAAACGTGCTGGCGATCGATCTGACGCAGATTCGCGGGCTCGATGACCTGCTCCAGCCACAAGAAGCGATCGATCACGCGCAGCGGCTCGCCGCCGAAGCGTACGGCGCGGAGCATTCGTTCTTCCTCATCAACGGCTCGACGAGCGGCAATCAGATCATGATGATGACGGCGCTCGACCCGGGCGACAAGATGGCGATCCCGCGTAACGCACACAAGAGCGCGATGGGCGGCCTCATTATGAGCGGCGCGGTGCCGGTCTGGATGGCGCCCGAAGTCGACGAGGCGCTGCATACCGATCATACGGTCACGCCGCAAACGGTACGTGCCACGCTGGACGCACACCCCGACGTCAAAGCGCTGTACATCGTCAGTCCGACGTATTATGGGGTCGCAGCCGACCTCGCTTCGATCGCAGCGATCGCGCACGAACGCGAGATGCCGCTGCTGGTCGACGAAGCGTGGGGACCGCATTTCCACTTCCATCCGGCATTGCCGCTCGATGCGCTGGCTGCAGGAGCCGATCTCTGCATCAACTCGACGCATAAGATGCTCGGCAGCCTGTCACAAACTGCGATGCTGCATCAGCAGGGGCGCCGCATCAAGCTCGACCGGCTCAAGGCCGTCGTCAAGCTGTTCTTGTCGACGTCGCCGAACTTGGTGCTGGTTGCGTCGTTGGACGTAGCGCGCCGCCAGATGGCGCTCGAAGGCAGCGCGCTACTTTCTCAGACGATCGAGCTTGCTGCGGACACGCGCCGGCGGCTCAATGAGATACCGGGCGTGTTGTGCTTCGGCGACGAACAGATCGGCAAGCCGGGCGTGTTCGATTTCGATCCGACGAAGATCACGATCACCGTCAAAGCTCTCGGTTACACGGGTTACGAAGCCGAGGAGATCCTCCGTCGCCGTTACAACGTGCAATGCGAACTGGCCGACCTGTTCAATTGTTTGGCGCTGTTCACGATCGGAACGACGTCCGAAGCGGCGGACCGGCTCGTGTTCGGCGTTCGCGAACTCGCGCGCGAAGACCGGCCGATCGACGTCTTCTCGCCGTCGGGGGTGCTCGAACGGCGCTTACGGACGGGGACCTACAACCTCCCGAAAATTCCGCCGCAGCGGATGAAGCCGCGCGATGCCTTCCTCGCAGCAACCGAGAGCATCGCGTTCAAAGAAAGCGCCGGACGAATCTGCGCCGAGGTCATTACGCCGTACCCCCCGGCATTCCGGTCATCTCACCCGGCGAAGAAATAACGCCGGAGGTCGTCGCCTACCTTGAGCTGGAGAAAAAGGCGGGAGTGCGCATGCAGGGCCCGTACGATTCGGAACTCCGCACGATTCGCGTAGTACGATGAGAAAGGGCCGCTGACGCGGCCCACGAACACGAATGCTGGTTTCGACGAGGGTGTGTATTGGCCGTTAAAGCCGAGTCGGTCTCTTCGCACTGGGAACTCACCCAGCTTCTCGACATCTTTCCGCTTCCGATCCGTCAAGCGCTCGTCCGCCTTCCGAATCTGGAAGCGCTCGTCGAAGTCGTGCTCGATCTCGGACGCCAGCCCGAGGCACGCTTTCCCGACGACTTCGTGTACTTGGCCGATACGAATGTGACGTTCGAAGATCTGGCGCACGTCAGCTCACGGCTGTCCGCCTTCGGTTCGGACAACCGGGCCGGCATCGAGCAGACGTTACATCGCGTGTCCGCAATTCGCAATCGAGCCGGCCGCATCATCGGGCTGACGTGCCGCGTCGGCCGTGCGCTCGTCGGAACCGTCGACATCATCTTCGACGTCGTGCGCAGCGGGCGCTCGTTCTGCTTGCTTGGAGCGCCGGGAGTCGGCAAGACGACGATTTTGCGCGAGTGCGCGCGCGTGCTTTCCGACGACCGCAAACGCGTCGTCATCGTCGACACGTCCAACGAGATCGGCGGCGACGGCGACATTCCGCATCCCGGCATCGGGCACGCGCGCCGCATGCAAGTCGCCGAAGCCGGCATGCAGCATAACGTCATGGTCGAAGCGGTCGAGAACCACATGCCCGAAGTCGTCGTCATCGACGAGATCGGTACGGAGGCCGAAGCGAGCGCCGCCCGGACGATCGCCGAACGTGGCGTTCAATTGATCGGCACGGCGCACGGGCGGACGCTCGAGAACCTGCTGATGAACCCGACGCTATCCGATCTCGTCGGCGGCATCAGCACCGTGACGCTCTCCGACGAAGAAGCGCGCCGGCGGGGCACGCGCAAGACCGTGCTCGAACGTAAGGCGCCTCCAACCTTCGACGTGCTCATCGAGATCAACGACCGCAATCGCCTATCGATCTATCGAGACGTCGCCGAAACCGTCGATGCGTTGCTGCGCGGATATCAGCCGCAGCCCGAAGTGCGCGCGCGGACATCATCGGGCGTTCAAGTCGTGCAAGAGGCAGTCGGCATCGTCGTGCGCAAGCGCATCCCTGCAACGAACCCGATGCCGGTTCCAGCGGACGCCGACTTTGCGACGGCCATGCACAGCGGTCAATTCGACGAGCCGGCGCAGGAACGGGACGCGGCTGCCGTGGCGCTGTTTCCGTACGGCGTTTCACGGAACAAGATCGAACGCGCGATCGCAAATCTCGGCGTCAACGCGTCGATTGCGCGTAAGTGGGACGATGCCGACGTCGTGCTGACGCTCAAAGCGCTCGAGCGTAAGGAATCGGAAAAGCTCACGTCGATCGCCGCGCGAAAACGTGCCGATCTATTCGATCAAGACGAACACGACCGCACAGATCATGAACGCGCTCAAAGACATCTTCGCCCTACCGTCGATCGACACCGAAGCGATCGCGTTGCGTGAAGCGAGCGAAGCGATCTACAAAGTGCTGCTCGACAATCGTCCCGTCGAACTGACGCCTCAGACGTCCTACGTTCGCCGCATGCAGCACCAACTCGCCGAACAACATCGCGTCATGTCGCGCAGCACAGGCCTCGAGCCCAATCGTCGCGTCCTTTTGTTCCGGAGCACCGATCTGCCGTACGGTACCGGAGCGTCGGCGTAAGCTCTACTGGCCGCTTCATCTGCCTAGAGGGCATTGAAGGCAGCGGAAAATCGACGTTGCTCGGTGCGCTGGCTGCGCGTCTACGAGACAACGGCATGCGAGTCGTGGCTACCCGTGAACCCGGCGGAACGGCATTGGGGGACCGTCTGCGCGCGATTTTTGGCGAACCGGGGTTGCGCATCGATCCCGTCGCTGAAGCGATGATCGTCAACGCCGCGCGAGCACAGCACGTGGCCGAAATCATCGCGCCCGCACTGAGCGCGGGAACGTGGATCGTGTGCGACCGCTTCACTGCGGCCACGCTCGCCTACCAGGGCTATGGCCGCTGCATGGAGCGTGCAACGCTGCAAATACTTGCCGACATCGCGACGGCTGGAGGGCGGCCCGATGTGACGTTGCTTCTCGACGTGCCCGTTGCGGTCTCGCGCGAGCGCATCGCGGCTCGCATGCGGTCGACCGGCGTTGATGCCGACCGCATCGAGCGGGAGGGCGCAGCGTTCCACGAACGCGTTCGGGACGGATACTTAGCGCTGGCCGCCGTCGACCGTTCGTTCGTCACGCTCGACGGCACGCTCGCTCCCGAAGAACTGTGTGAAGTCGCATGGCAAGCCCTGGCCGAGCGGTTTTGGCCATGATGCGCTCCGGCGGTGCCGCTCGGGCGGGGTTGCAAATCGACGGCACGTTCGATGTCGTCGGCGCCCGCGCGGCGTTGGCGTTCTTCTCCGCGTTATCGGCCGAGCGCCTCAGTCACGGCTACCTGTTCACCGGCCCGGCAGGCGTGGGGAAAAAGACGTTCGGACGCCGCTTGGCGCAGTCGCTGTTGTGTGAAACGCCGAAGTCGACATTGCTCGGCTATTGCGAGCGGTGCGTCGCGTGCCGCTTATTTACCGCGCGAACGCATCCGGATTTCGTCGAGTCGGACGGAACGATACGAATCGGCAAAGAGACGAGCGGGTCGGCGCACGGTGACGACATCTCGTCGCGAGACATCGTACGGGATCTGGCCCTGCACGGCTATCGGAGTCAGCGTCGCATCGTTCTTTTAGGCGATGTCGCGTTTGCTACGCACGAAGCAGCCAATGCGCTCCTGCGGTTTTTCGAGGAACCGCCGGCGGGCGTGGTCATCGTGTTGACGACGAGCGTACCGGGAACGCTCTTGGAAACGATTCGCTCGCGTTTGATCGAACTGACCTTTCCTGCGCTCCCAACTGCCGACGTCGAGCGCGTTCTCGTGTCCGATGGTATTGCGGCCGAGCAGGCACGCGCCGCGGCTGCTGCTTCCTTCGGCAGCATTACGCGGGCACGCTCGGTGCTCGACGACGAAAACGGATTTCGTGAAGCCGCATTCGCATGGTTCGAATGTGCGGCACGCGGTGGGCGGCCCGACTCGACCTTCTTGCAATTGGACGATCGCAGTCTTTCAGGCGCCCAAAAGCGCGCCGCCGTTCTCGAGTTGATCGAACTCGTGCGCCTGGCCGTGCGCGATTGGGCTGCGCTGACGTCAGGCGCGCACGCTGCACCGCTTCTGGCGGAAGATCAAGCCGAGCGCCTGAGCTCTCTGCCGCAACGCAGCCTGCTGGCCACCGTCGCCTTGCTGAGCGGCGCCGGCGAAGCCGAGCGGCTCGCGCGCACGAATGTGTCGGCCGGTCTGGTCCTCGATTATGTGCGCATGCTGCTCGCGCCGCCGCCGCGTCGTCCGGACGCCGCGGGGGCCACATCAGCCCGGGAGTAGGATCGTCTGGAATTCGCCGACACGCTCGAAGCCGACACGTTCGTACAGGGCCAGCGCAGGCCTATTGAACGCATTGACATAGAGCGATACGTGCGGCACGCGCTCGAGCAGATGATCGCAGATTGCGCCTAGAGCGCGGGTCGCATGCCCCTGTCCGCGCATGTCGGGCGGACTCCAGACACCGTGAAGTTGCGCGACCGCCGGCATGATCGCGCCGACGTTGCACATGAAAGCGAGCCGGCCCTCATGGCGGTAGCGCCACCAGCGGTGTGCTCTGATGATCCGCGCCGTGCGGGCACGGAAGTCGAAACCGGCGTACGCTGCGTCGCCATCCATTTCACCCGCGATCATAGCGGCCGAATTGACGGTCAGTTCGTCGAGCTCGTCGAGCGTTGCCGGTTCGACGTTCGCGTCATCCCGGGTGTACCGTAACGTCCCACGCTCGATCGCGTAGACGGGCTGACTTCGTCGAATCGCCCGAGGGCGGGGGAAATACGGTCCTGCACGATTCCAGATCGCCTCGACGTCGCAGCGGCGGCCTGCGAGCATCCGCACCCCGGCGCAATGCACGCGCGCACATTGCGCGAACGCTTCGAGCGCTTCGGGCTCGTCGCCGCCGGCGATGATTTGCGCGCCGTAGGTGCACGTACCGCGGATTGCCCCGGAGCGATTGCGCCACAGCATCAGTTCCGCGCGGCCGCGCCCAAATTGCTGCGTGTCGAGCAGCCAATACGTGTATACGTTGTCGTACGGGCGTTGCGCGAGGTACGCCAACGTCTCGGCGGCCGTTTGGGGCGAACTACGCTCCAATCCGGCGAGCGTCATCTCACCTGACCATTGCGCTTCGCGCTGGCCGACTCACGAGAGCTTACGCACGAACGCCGGCTTCGTCGTCGGCGCAGGGCTGCCGCCGGCGGGTTCCACCGAAAGCGCGACGGCAGCCGTTTCGTTCGCCGGCGCACGCAGTTCGATCAGCGCGATGCCGTCCGCATCAGGACGGAACGTCGCTCCGGGCGTCATCTTTTTCGCACCAACTTTCAGCGTCCAAGCCTGATAGACTTTGTGTGCTGGCGGTTGTGCGAGCCCGTGCAATGCTATGAAAAGCTTGCCGTTGCGCGCAATGACGACGCCTCCGGAGACGGCGTAGCGCTTCGCGCTGGGATCGAGCAAGGCAACGATGTCTTTCGGTACGATCGCCGCCTGCCTCTGGGTGCGTAGGGCGACGCGTTCTGCCTGGAGTCGCGCCGCTAAGGCAGCGTGCTGGGCTGAATTCTCCTGCGCCAAACGGGCCATGCGCGTGTGCTGCTCGTGCAGTCGCGCAGCCGCTGCTGTTTGGGCCGCCGATGCGGCCTGTGCAATGCGGGCCGTTTGCGCGTGCTGAGCGTGCAACTGCGCCGTCAACGCGGTTTGGCGCGCCGACGCCAGTCGCGCGGCAACGTCCGCACGCTCGTTGGCATGACGAAGTCCCACGTTCTGAATGCCGAGTCCCACTGCGAGCAGGATGGCGGCGGCTACGGCCGTCCAGGGCAGGACCTCCGCGCGACGCGGACGCGCCTGCTGGACGACGGGTAATTCGATCGATTCGCGTACGGCTGCCATGAGCCGCTTTTTGCGGCGTGCAGCCGTGAGGGCGTCAGCGCCGGCCGCCTCTTCCGCCGCGAAGCCGACGCGGTCGGCGGCGCAGCGTAACGGGGAGTAGACTTCGCGGCACTGTGCGCACGTCCGAACGTGGTCTGCGAGCCTGTGCGCTTCGTCGTCCGGCAGCACGCCGAGTGCCAGCATTGCGACATCATCGAAAAATGCGTCATCGTGCACGTTCATCGCGTCACGCTCGAATCCAGCTGCGTGCGAAGCTTGCGTAGACCGGCACGAATGCGCGTTTTGACGGTACCGAGCGGCGTGGCGGTGCGGCGCGCGATTTCCTCGTGCGTGATGCCCCCAAAAAAGCCCAGCTCGATCGGCCGCCGCTGTTCGTCGGACAGGGTTGCCAGTGCTGCGCGCACCGACTCCGCGTCGATCTTCGAGAGCACGAGCTCGTCGACCACATCGTCGATGGGGAGATCGACGGCGACGTGATCCTCGCCTCGTACGGCTTTACTGCGCAAGGAGTCGACCGCACGATTCCGTGTAACGCGTGCGATCCATGCCCCGAAGTTGCCGCCTTTGAAAGCCTCGGGCATGCTCCATACTTTGAGGAAGACGGCTTGCGTCAGGTCCTCGGCGCCCATTGCGTCCTGCAGCATCTTGAGTGCGATGCCGTACACAAGCCGATGATAACCATCGTACAACATCTCGAAGGCCGCGATGTCACGTTCGCGGACCCGATCCATGAGCCGACTGGGGTCGTCCACATATCGCGCCTTCGTCTCTTTTCAGCAAACGGCCCCCGGGCGGAGCCGTGAAGTAGAAACGTACGCCGCGCCACGCCGGATGTTCGGGCAGGTCTCAAGCGGGCCGATCGCCTCCGTGCGCCCCGCGAAACCGGGTGGTCTTGCATCGGGTCGTGCGCAACGTCATGAACGATGACTTAGCGTACGTGCGGGAACGGCTCGAACAGTACCGGGCATATGCGCAGGAAGGCGACCGCCACGACAGCGATATGCGCGTCCGGGCCTACGTCGGCAATGCGCTGTCCAAGGCGCAATTGCGGCTCGGTGAAGATCTCGATCAGCCGACCCGCGCGCTCCTCGAAGCGGTGCTGATGCGCTGCATGTTCACCGACCAGGTCTTCATTCGCAAGTTCGAACACGGCGATCTCGACGCTGCGACGGTTGCTGCGCTCGTGCACTCCGACCGCACGCTCGTCGAATTGGGAGACCAGGTCGCGCGGCCGATGCGGTGGCTTTACGTGGACTCCTCGAGCGGATCGATCGCGACTTCGATGCGCGCCGCGCGCCGCAGCCGGTCGCTTAGGCCCCGCTGCGTAGCGGGACGGCGGTCGTGTGCCTCCGCGTCCGCGCGGCTTCACGGGTGACGTTGTACCAGATGACCGCTGCGCAACAGAACGCCAAGCCGAGCGCGACGCACACCGGTCGCGATGCTGCCCAGGACCAGCTTACCGATGCCGAACAGGGCGCCGTAGACGAGGCCGCATCCAGCGACCCAGTCTACCAGGTTGATCCCTAACGATTCTACGCCGGGCGCAGGGTTTGCGCGTCGTGCGATCGCGCGCCAACCCGAACGCACTGGGCCGCACGCGTTCGTAAAATCGCAACAGCGTCGTCTCGCTCTCCGGACGCGTGAGGAACGTGACGGCGATGCCAGACGAACGTTGTGATCGGTACGGTGAGCAGTAACGTTTCGGCTGCGGCATTTGCATCGTTGAAGGCATGCAGAAGAGCAGCACGTTCGAGACGATGAGCGAAGCGGCGAGCGCGGCGATTTCGCTCCATGCGTTGACGCGCCACCAATACCAGCGCAAGATCATCACGAGGCCGACGCCGGCCGTCAGATTGAATAGGTACACCCACGCGCCGCCGACGGAATTGTTTGCGTATGCGCCGAGCATCGCGAGCACCATGACGACGAGCGTCGCGACGCGCGAAGCCCAGACGTAGTGCGCTTCGCTTCAATCGCGGCGCAGAAAACGGCGGTACAGATCGTTGGTCAGGTACGAGGCGCCGAAATTGAGATGGGTTCCGATCGTCGACATGTATGCGGCGAGGAACCCGGCGATCATCAGGCCGCGCGCCCACGCCGGCAGATAGTCGATCATCGCTTGAATGTAACCGAGCTCCGCATCGACTTTGCCGTCGGGACCGCGCACGCCGTGCGGGTACAGGACGAGCGCGGCACAGAGCGACCAGGATCCACGGCCAGGGCCGCAGCGCGTAGTGCGCGACGTTGAAGAACAGCGTCGCCAGCCAGGGAGTCGTTCTCGCTCTTGGCGCTGAAGATGCGCTGGGCGATATAGCCGCCGCCGCCGGGCTCGGCACCGGGATAGGATGACGCCCACCATTGCACGCCGATGTAGGTGACGAATGTCAGCAGCGGCAGCCACGCTTCGTTCGTCGTCGGAAAGAACGCCAGAATCGAGCCGTGGATCGCCACTTTGTGGCGGCGTCGAGTGATCGGCGAGCTTTGATTTTCAAGGCCGCGATGCCGCCGACCGCTGCAACGGCTGCGACCGCGAGCACGATCGCCATCGTCATCTTGACGACGAACTGCAGCAGGTCGGTGACGAGCACGCCCCACAGTCCGCCGATCGTCACGTAGATCGCCGTGAACACGAGACACACGGCCGAGCGCCTCGAGCTTTGGAACGTGCAACGTGAGTTCGAGAATCTTCGCCATCGCGAGGTTGACCCAGCCCATGATGATCGTGTTGACGAAGACGCCTTGGAAGAGCGCGCGCGCAAGCCGCAACGCAGCGGCGGGCGGACCGCTGTAGCGCAGTTCGATGAATTCGACGTCGGTGAGCACGCCCGAACGCCGCCACAGTTTCGCGAAGAAGAAGACGGTCAGGATGCCGGACATCGACCGAACTCCACCACACCCAGTTTCCGGCGATGCCGTGCTGCGTGACGAATCCCGTGACCGCGAGCGGCGTGTCGGCCGCGAACGTCGTCGCGACCATCGACGTTCCGGCGAGCCACCACGGAACGCTGCGGCCGGAAAGGAAGAACTCGCCGACGCTTCTGCCGCCGCGTCGCGCAAAGTAGAGTCCGATGCCGAGATTGACGGCGAAAAACGCGACGATGACGGCGATGTCGCCGCTCGAAAGCTTCACGCGATGCGCGTTCGCGAGCGCTCGCCGGTCGCTCCCAGCGGACGAGGCATACGGGGCGCGGACGCCTATCGAGCGAAAAAGGCCGCGTGCTGCGTGCCCCGCTGTGTCTGATGGCGGCTGGTGTTTGCGATGCTCGGACAGGCAGACGGCGCGGCTGCAACCGGCGCCGCGTGCCGACGTCCATCTGCATTCCGACGCCCGATCAGCGTCGTAATCGGACGCGCGCTGTGCGCTCGACGCCGGCGCGCGTTGTTGCATGCGCTAATGCAGTCGCGGCTCGATCCCGGCGGACTGGAGACTGCTGCGCGACCGTTGGACCGCCCTCGGGGTACGGCCGCGAGCCACCGCCGCTACGCAGTGTCGGTCGCCGGCACGAGGCCGCCACCAAGCCCGGAGGGCTACGCACTCGACTGTGGATGCGCGCGGCGTGCGCATCGCAAGCCGCGATGCCGAGGGGCAGTTCGATGCCTTAGTGACGCTCGCGCAGCTCGGCGTCAAGCCATCGAGCGGCGCAGTCGCCGTGCCGTGCGTGCACATCGTCGATGCGCCGGCGCTGCGCTGGCGCATGCTTTCCGACGACGTTTCGCGCGGGCCTCTGCCGACGATGCGCTACTTCAAAGAGCGCATCCGCACGATTGCCGGCTTCAAGTACAACGGCTACTCGCCGTACATGGAACACGTCTTCGTCGATCCCAAGCATCCACTGCCCGCGCCGCTCGACGGCATCACGCCGCAACAATTACACGAGCTGGCGCTGTACGCGGCGCGCTACCACGTCGCGTTCGTTCCCGAGCAGCAGACCTTCGCGCACATGCACGAGACGTTGCAAGTTGGGAGCGGTACGCGCCGCTCGCCGAGACGCCGCACGGCTACCTTCTCGCGCCCGCGAATCCGGCGGGGCAAGCCTACGTGCGCGATCTGATCGCCGACGAACTCGCCGCCGTGCCGCATCCGCCGTTCTTTCACATCGGCTCGGACGAACCGGCCGATCTCGGGCTTGGGCCGCTCGAAGACGCTGGTCGCGACACGCGGCGAAGGGACGGTCTACGCGCAGCACGTCGTCGACACCGCGAACTTCGTCATCGCGCACGGCGGCGGCCGGCCGCTGGTTTGGGACGATGCGCTGGCGCGGCATCCCAGAATTGTTCGGCGTGCTGCCCGAAGCGCTGTCTTCGTGAACTGGCACTACGGCAACGAGCCGACCTATCAGCCGTACATCGATCGCATCGCGCGCGGCGGTTTCGAGCAGATCGTCGCGCCGGGCGCGCTGAATTGGAACGAAATCTATCCCGATCTCGACGACGCGCTCGTCAACATCGATCGCTTCGTGACCGAAGGCAAAGGCGGCGCACGTCCTCGGCCTGTTTCAGACGGTCTGGCACGACGACGGTGAGACGCTGTTCGAAGCGACGTGGTATCCCGTCATCTACGCCGGCGCGAGCGCTTGGGAAAGCGGAACGGTCCACCGCGCAGCGCTATGCTGGCGATTTCCCCGCTGCGTTCTTCGGAACCGACGATGCCCGTTACGCGGCCGATTTTGCGGCCCTGGGGCGGTGCAAAGCGCTGTTGCACGGCAGTCCGCGCGAATACGGCGACTATCTCTTCTGGGGCGATCCGTTCGCCTCGGACCTCGGCGAACGTGCCGGCGCTGATCGATTTGCCGGCGCTGCGCCTGGCCGCCGAAGGTGCCGATCGCGCATCTGCGGTTGGCGCCGCCGCCGCCGCTGCACGCCAACGCCGCCGCCGTCATGTTCCTCGCCGCGCGGCGTTACGATGCGCTCGGGCGCGAGTATCAGATTCCGCAGGAGGCGCGCGCCTATTACGACGGCGCTCGTGCAGGATGCCGCGGCGCACGAAGGTTCCGTGTATCGCGGCCTCTATCTCGCGCGCTATCTCTTTTGGGAGCAGCGCGATACGATGCTCGAACTCGAACCGCTGATGCGAACGGCGTGGGAATACGAGGACCGGCCCAGTCATGAGGCCAGCGTGCTGGAACGCTATCGCGTCGCAGCCGACCGCGCGATCGAGCGCGCCGACCGCCTCGCAGCGACGTGACGTTCGGGGACTACGCGCACAAAAAGACGTTGCCGGCGTTCGACGCTGCACTCGGCATCGAGCCGCTGCCGTGACGTCCGCGCGTTCCCAAGCGCGCCGCGCTGCTAGCGGCCTGTTCGCTCGCGCGCGCGAGCGGCCGAGGCTGCGCATGGTGCGGCGCGTCACTGCCGGCCCGGCGGCGCGTCTGGTGCAGCGATCGGTGCGGCGACGCCTTTTGGACGAATCACTGGTGGAGCCTGGCTCGCACCGCCGCGAAACGGCGCGATCGCTATCGCTGTACGCGTTGCGGGGCGGCCGCCCCCAAGCGCCCCAACGCGCGCACGGCGATCTCGGCGAGCGCCTATCGCATCGCCATGCGTTCGTGGCGGACGGCCAAGAAGACGGCTCGTATGGAAGTGAACCATCGCGAACCCTGCCGCGGCGCACACCGGTCGCTAAGTTGCGCTCACCACCTCGAAAATCTGGAAACCTTGTGCCCGGCATGTCATCGCCGGGAGACGGCGGCATTCGCGCGCCGGCGACGGGCCGTCAAGGCGTAGCGATCGGCACGCCTGCGCATGCATGAAACGCTAGCGGGCATAGCGATGCTGGCGATCTTCGCCGTCGCCGCGGCCCTCATGTACGTGCGAGCGATGCCCGCGCTCTTGGCCGTCCCGTTGATGGCGCTCGCGCTCGCCGCGGTGGCGGGCGCGGGCATCGGCGGCTTGCAGACGACGATCGTCGACGGCACGACCCGCCTCGCGCCCGTGATCGTGACGGTCATCTTCGGCGCTCTTTTGTCGCGCGTAACGTTGTCGACCGGCATCGCCGAAACGATCGTCACCTATGCTGCAGAGTTCGGCGGCGATCGACCGGCGCTGCTGGCGCTTGCGCTGTGCGTCGCCGTCGCCGTACTGTTCACGTCGCTGACGGGTCTAGGCGCGATCATCATGGTCGGCTCGATCGTGCTGCCGATCATGTTGACGATCGGCGTGCCGCGCAGGACGGCCGCCACGTTGTTCATGCTCGCGTTCGCGCTCGGCTTCATCTTCAACATCGCGCAGTGGACGTTCTATACGAAGACCTTCGGCGTCGATCGCGCGCAGATGCAGCCGTTCGCGTATGCCCTCGCGGGCGTCGACGCGCTCGCGCTCGTCGCGTTTGCCGCGGTGCGCTTCCGCGTTACGCGCGCGTACGCAACCTGGGCGCTGGCACCCGATGAGCCGCTCGCGCGCAAACGCGCACCGGCATTCGCGCTGATCGCGCCGGTGCTGCCGATCGTTTTCTATTTCGGCCTCGGCATGAATCCGATCGTTGCCTTCGTGCTGGCGGCGCTGTACGGCGTCGTCACGACGCGCCCGCGCGACGCGATTCCGACGTTGGTTGCGAGCGCGATCCGCGGGCTCGAAGACGTCGCGCCCGCGGTCCTCCTGTTCATGGGCATCGGTATGCTGCTCGTCGCGACCGGATTGCCGCCGGTCAAAGCTGCGCTTTCGCCGCTCGTGGCTGCAATCGCGCCGCGCTCGTGGTTGGGTTACGTCGTGCTGTTCGGGATGTTCTCGCCGCTTGCGCTCTACCGCGGTCCGCTCAATCCTTTCGGCGTCGGCATCGCGGTCTATACGGTGCTCGCCGGGCTAGGCATTCTGCCCGCCGTAACGCTGGTCGCCGCCATCATGGCAGTCGTCCAAGTTCAGAACGTCTGCGATCCGACGAACACGCAAAACGTCTGGGTCGCCAACTTCACGGGCGTGCGCGTCGACGAAATCACGAAGCTGACGTTGCCGTACCAAACCGCCGTCGCGATCGCGGCGACGCTGCTCGTCGTCCTGTTCGGCGGCACGCTGCTCGGAATCCAGCCGTTTCACGTTCGGCACGCCCGCGAACGCCGCCGAAACGGTCCTGACGGCGCCCGCAACGTCGGCCGCGACGGTCTGGGTGTATGGCGATTCCCAGGCGCGCACGACGTCGGACGACTCCGGTGACGACGTCGGTGTACGGCCGCTCGCTGCTGCCGTCCATCAGATTGAGGCGGCGATCGGGCGCGGCTGGCCCGGTTTCCGTATCGTCGCTGCGAGCGGCGATCCCGGAGCGTCGGACTGCTCGCACAAAGCGTACGTCGCCGTCATGCACGTCGTGCTCGACAGCGACGAACTGGGCATCGAACTGAGCGATTGCGCAGGTTGGCCCGTCGATCAGTGGTACGTTCCGCGCACCGGCGACGTGCGCGTCGATGCGCTCGCGGCATTATTTCGCGTGCGCACGTGGATGGTCGACCGGCCCGAACTGGCGCGCGGTCTCTTTCAGCGAAGGGCTGGCGTACGATCCGCGCAGCGGGCCGACGTACTTTTACAGCCTGTTCAAAACGGTCGACGGTCAGATGCGCGCCTACGTGCGCCCGGGAGGTCCCGCGTACGCCGCGGGGATGCGAACGAACGACATCGTCGAGAAACTCGACGGCAAGTATTGGTGGGAGTACGGAACGTTCCAAAGCGAGGCACGTGCCTACGACGGCCTACCGCACACCTTCGAGATACAGCGCGGCAAGACCGCACTGAGCATCACGCTCGGCGCACCGTTCGATGGTTGAAATGCGGCCGGCATCCTTGCCGGCACTGCGCGTCGGCATCGACGTCGGCGGCACGTTTACCGACGTCGTTGCCGTCGAAGCGGGGACGCGCAGGATCGTGGCTCGCGTGAAAGTGCCGACGACACATGCGTCGGCCGGCGGCGTTGCTGACGGCATCATCGACGGTTTGCGGCGTGCGCTCGCGCTGCCCGGCGTCGCGGCCGACCGCATCGCGTTCATCGCGCATTCGACGACGCAAGCGACGAACGCGTTGTTGGAAGGCGACGTCGCGCCCGTTGGAATCGTCGGATTGCATGGGCCTTTCGGTTGGCTCGAACGGCGGCACCTGCGCGTGCCGCCGATTCGCTTGGGACCGAGCGCGATGCTTTCGCCGCGAATTGCATTCGCGCGCGCCGATGACGAGCAGGCGCTGCGCCGTGCGGTCGAAGTACTGCTCGCGGGGGGAGCGCAAGCGATCGTTGCGAGCGAAGCGTTCGCGTCGATAAGCCGGCACGCGAAGCGCAGGCCGTCGCGTACGCGCGTCAATGCGGCAGTGCCGCGACGGCCGGCCACGAAGTCGCGACGACCTACGGATTGCGCGCGCGCACGCGAACCGCGGTCATCAACGCTGCGATCCTGCCGCGCATGCAGCGCACCTCGCAGTCGACCGCGGGCGCCGTCGCGGCGGCGGGCATCGGCGCTCCACTGATGATCATGCGCAGCGACGGAGGCGTGATGGACGTTCAAGAGGTCGCGCGCCGTCCGATCCTTACGATGCTCTCAGGCCCGGCGGCCGGCATCGCGGGCGCTCTGCTGCATGAGAACGTGACGGACGGCATCTTCATCGAAGTCGGCGGAACGAGCGCGGACTGTTCGGTCATTCGGCGTGGACAGCCGCAGATGCGGCCCGCGCGTGTCGGCGGCCACCGCACGATGTTGCGCACGCTCGACGTGCGCACGCTCGCGATCGCGGGCGGAAGCCTGGCGCGATGTTCGCGTGGAGAGCGCGGTCTTGCGGCGTTGCGCGACGTCGGTCCGCGTTCGGCGCACATCGCCGGTCTCGGGTACGCCTGCTTCACGCCGAGCGACGCGCTCGCATCCGCTCGCGTAACGTACCTAGCGCCGCAACACGGCGATCCTGACGACTACGTCGCGTTGCAACTGACCGACGGTAGACGGATCGCGGTCACGCCGACGTGTGCCGCCAATCTGCTCGGCTACGTTCCGCCCGACGATTTCGCACGGGGAAGTCAGACGAGCGCGCGCCTCGCTTTTACGCTGATCGGGATGGAGCTTCGGCGTCGACGGCGCATGTCTCGCGCGCGAGTTACTCGAACGCGCTGCCGCCAAAGTGCGCGCTGCGGTCGACGAATTGATGGCGGACTACGAATTATCGCGTGACGACGCAGAACTCGTTGGCGGCGGCGGCGGCGCGGCGGCACTCGTTCCGTTCACGGCCGAGCGCATCGGCTTGCGGCATCGTTTGGCGCGCGATGCGGAGGTGATCTCGCCACTCGGCGTCGCGCTGGCCCTCGTGCGCGACGTCGTCGAACGGACGATCGTCAGTCCGACACCGGACGATATCGTCCGGGTACGGCGCGAGGCCTTCGAACGCGTCGTAGCCGCCGGTGCTGCGCCCGAGCTCGTCGAAACGACGGTCGAGATCGACGCGCGGCGTAACCTCGTGCGGGCGACGGCGTCCGGCGCTACCGCCGCCGCCGGTTCTTCCGCAACGGAAAACGCCGGCGCCGACGAGCGCGTATCGATCGCGGCTCGTTTTTTACGCGTCGCGCCGGCGAACGTGGCCGAGGTCGCACGCGCCGGCGGACTGACGTTCTACCGTGCCATCGAGACCCGTCACCCTCGTGCGCGTGCCCCGGCTGCATGCGCCGTCGATTCCCGCGGCATCGTAAGACTGACCGTTGGATGCGCACATCTGTACGCGACGACGGTGGCGGGTTGCGAACGCGCGTTACAAGACGTTCTCGAAGAGCTGACCACCTTCGGCGACGTCGGACGCGCCCTTCCGAACGTCCACTTGGCCTACGAAGGCCGCCTCATCGATCTCAGTACGCTCGCGCAACCCGTTCAGGTACTAGCGCTGGCGCAAGAAGAGTTGCGCGGCTTGGCAGCCGAGTCCCCGTCGTCATCGTTGCCGCGCGCCGGCAGTCGTGACGGCAGCCTCGTCGCCCGTCGGGCGCCCCGAACGCTAGGCTGCGGTCGCCCGGGACGCGCGCTTGCGCCGCGATGGGACGATCGCTAGCGCGAACCGCGCCGCATTGGGCAACAGCGACGGCTTGATGCAGATTGGTCGGCATTGCCCGCATGTAGTGTTCGTGTCCGGCGACGCACGACGCCAGAAACGATCGCCACGTCACGTCTTCGAAGAGTGAAAACGCGCCTTCGGCTCCGAAACCGACGCCTTGCATGCGCTTCTTCTCTTCACCGCGCGGCGTGAACGTCGTAACGATCTGCTTGAGCGCGCGGGCGTATCCGAGCACCGTCGCAGCGCCTTGCAGCGGGCGCCAGCCACGACCGCGCCGTATGCGCTCGTACGCGATCCAGTTAACGAAGAACGTTACGTGCCGCGCTTCTTCGAGCAGGACGATTTCAAAAATATCGGTCAATTCGGGCACGAACAGTTGGATCTGTTTGGCCAGGCCAAAGATGCCGAAGCCGAAGAAGGAGTCGATGCACTCTTCGTAGCCGAAATCGATGAAGCGCCGCTTCGTTGCGGGGGCCCGCGGCACGGACTTTTCGGGGACCTCGATAGTGTACCGCTTGAGCATTTCCGCCAGCAGATTCGCGTGGCGTGTCTCCTCGACGCCTTGTAGCGCCAGTGCGCGCTTGATCAGCGGATCGTCGACCTTGGCGGCGTAGGCCGTGACCATGTAGCCGGCGTTGCGTTCGGCCGCGAGGGCGACGCTCCAAAAGGGAATGGAACGGAGGCGGTCTATCGACCGCTCATCGAGCTTGGGCCAGGGAAGCTCCGCTGGTTCGAACGGCCGGTGCGTATCGAGGAATGTTTGGCAGAAAAGCGTTTTGTGGGTTTGCGAGCCGTCGATCATGCTGCTCCATCTCAGAAGGTAACCGGTAAATCCTTTAGTATCGATGCGGCGACCGCGCTGACCGCCGTGTTGGGCGTCGCCACGTTCGTGTTCCATCTCGCCAACGCCGGTAAATACGGCTACCAACGGGACGAACTATACTTCATCAGTTGCGCGCACCACCTCGCGTGGGGCTACGTCGATCAACCCCCGCTGATCGCCGTCGTCGCCAAGATCGTGCTCGCCGTCTTCGGCGACTCTCTCTACGCTCTGCGTGTCTTACCCGCATTGGCTGCGGCGTTCACGGTCGTCTTGGCCGGGCTGTTGGCCCGGCGTCTCGGTGCCGGTGCGGTTGCGATGGGCGTCGCGATGCTTGGCCTCGCTCTCGCGCCGTTTTATCTCGCCGTGGGCGATCTGCTGACCATGAACGCTTTTGAGCCGCTCCTTTGGCTCGGAACGGCGTATCTGTTCATGCGCGCCGACGAAGAGAACGCGTGGCATCTCTGGCTGGGGCTCGGCGCCGTTGCCGGCCTCGGGCTGATAAACAAGTATTCGATGTTCTTCTTCCTCGGCGCGAGCATCGTCGGCATGGCGGCCACGCCGGCGCGGCGTTCGCTGCGCCGGCCGGGCATGTTCGTCGCCGCTGCGCTCGCCCTTGGGATCGTCGCGCCGACTCTCGTCTGGCAGGCGCAGCATCAATGGCCGCAATTGCAACTGCTGCACGATGCCGCGGCGCGCAAAAACGTCGAAGCCGGCGCACTGCAATTTTACGCGCAACAATTCTTGATGATGAACCCGCTGACCGCGCCGCTGTGGGTCGGGGGCCTCGTCTGGCTGCTATTCGCTGCCGGGGCCGTACGGCTGCGCTGGTATGGGATCGCGGCGGTCGTCTTGTCACTCGTGTACGTCGCCTTAGGCGCCAAAGTTTATTATCTCGCCCCGATCTACCCGGCGCTGTTTGCGGCCGGCGCACCGGCTATCGCACGCTGGCTCGGCACCATGCGCGCGCTGCGCGTCGCCTATCCCGTGCTGCTGTTGATCACGGGGCTTGCGATCGCGCCCGAGGCCTTCCCACTGCTGCCGCTCGGCACGTTTCTCCAGTACCAGCGTGTCTTCGACGTGCGCGGCATTCGCATGGAGCGGCATCCTGAAGGTGAGGTACCTCAGCAATTTGCCGATCAACTCGGCTGGAACACGCTGGTGGCGACTCTGGCGCGGGCCTACGGCCATCTAACGTCTGCGCAGCGCCGCACGGCCGTGATCTTGACCCACGATTACGGGCAGGCCTCGGCCGTCGACTTCCTCGGTCCCCGCTACGGTCTGCCGCGTGCGATCAGCGGCCACAACAACTACTATCTCTGGGGACCTGGCGACGCATCGGGCAAAGCTGTCCTGTCCATCGGCGTAGCGAAAACCAAGCTGGAAAGCGAGTTCGGCCGGATCGTCCAAGTCGGCTTCTACCACGATCCCTACGTGCTACCGGACTTCAATAACCTGCCGATCTACCTATGTACGCACCCCCGCGGACCACTAGCAGTCTGGTGGCCCGCGATAGAACGCTATATCTAGCTACCACGCCTTCAGGCAGCGCATTATACTGCGTGATCTTTCGGTCGGCCGTTACGAACGTGAACCCCTCGACTTGGCATTGTTCGATCATGACCCGGTCAAATAGGTCGGCATGGTGTGCCGGCAGGCTACGCACCGCAAGTGCATGATCGATAGTGACTGGGAGCTCAATGAAGCCCGTGTCGGCTATGCGCCGGCGGACGTATTGCGATAAGTCGCCTGGTACATCCAACTTGCCAAGCCCTACTTTAATGGCGATCTCCCAAACCGACGCCGCGGATAGGAACACGTCATCATTGCCGCTTTCAATGGCAGCCAAGGCTTCTCGGCGCAGCTTTTTGGGTGAGATGAAATCCGCAGAAAAACATGCGTGTCGAGAAGCAGCTTCACTCGTGGAACGTGCGAAGCTTCGCGTGCTGACGCTACTGAGCGGTCAGGCGGCTGACGGGGCGGCCGGCCCACTGTTGCGAACACAGGGCACGGGTGGAACGCTACGATGTGCTCGTGGTCGGCGGCGGCAATGCGGGGTGTGCGGCGGCGCTGGCGGCGGCGCGGCATGGCGCCCGTACGCTTGCTGGTCGAGCGCTACGGGTTTCTCGGAGGAACGGCGACGGCGGCGATGGTCGGACCTTGGATGACGTTTCATTCCGGAGCGGACCGCATCGTCGGCGGCATTGCGCAGGAGATCGTCGAGCGGCTCGTCGCCTGCGGCGGCTCGCCGGGCCACATCGCCGATTCTTCGGACTACGTTGCCGACGATCACGCCGTTCGATCCCGAAATGCATAAGGCGTTGCTCTTCGAGATGATGCGCGAAAGCGGCGTGCAGTTGCTGCTGCACGCGTACTTTCTCGACGCACTCATGCTCGGCGATTCTAGCGACGCCGGCGATGTTCGCGCGACCGGCGCCCGGCCTGGCGGAGATAGCGCAAACGCCTGCATCAAGATACGCACGCCTGAGACGGTGCGGGGTGTGCGCGTCGCGACCGTCGCGGGGTTGCGCGAATATCGAAGCCGAAATAACGATCGACGCGTCGGCGGATGCGTACGTCGCGGCTTCGGCCGGTGTCGAAGTACAGCAGGGCGATGCGCGCGGACGAGTGCAGCCGGCCAGCTTGATGTTCCGCCTTTCGCACGTCGATCTGAGCGAAACGGCGCGCTACCTGCGCGCGAACGCGGACCAGATGCGCACGAGCTTGCCGCCCGAACGGCGCGACGCCGAGTCGTTGACGGCAGTTGCCGGATTGTACGCTTTATGGAATCGGCGCGCGCGAACGCGGCGACGTCGACGTTCCGCGCGAACTGGTGTCGTTCTTCATCTCGCCGTATCCCGACGAAGTGACGGTCAACATGACGCGCGTAACCGGCATCGACCCGCTCGATCCCGACGATCTGACCCGCGCCGAAATCGAAGCGCGCGCGCAAGTCATGGCGCTGCTGGCGTTTTTTCGGCGCGACGTTCCAGGTTTTGCGAACGCGCGCATCGCCGCCACCGGCACGCAGATCGGCATCCGGGAATCGCGCCGCATCGTCGGCATGTATACGCTGACGGCCGACGACGTGCTGCGCGGCCCGCGCCTTCGATGACGCGGTGGCGCGCAGCGCGTATCCGATCGACATCCACAATCCCGCGGGCTCGGGCACGATCGACGCAGCGGCTGCCGCCGGGCGCGAGTTACGAGATACCGTACCGTTGTCTCGTGCCCGCGAACGTCGACGCGCTGCTCGTCGCGGGCCGCTGCATCTCGACGACGCACGAAGCGCTCGCTTCGACGCGCTTGACGCCGACGGTGATGACGCTCGGCCAAGCTGCCGGCACGGCAGCGGCGCAGTGCGTACGCTCCGCGCGTACAGCCGCGTAACGTCGATACCGACGCGTTGCGCGCCACGTTAGAAGCCGACGGCGTCGACTTGCGCCGCACCACCGCTACCAGCGCATGAGCGAGCCGCGCATCGAAATTGTCGATCTCGGGACATGGGGCGCCGTCGAATTGCTCGCCGAGTACGATCCCGAAGACAATGCCATCCGTGTGAACCGCAACGCCGTCGAGCGCCTGCGCGCGACGACCGGTGACGCGGAAGCCGCACGTTTCGTTGCCTGCGCCGTGGCGCACGAGCGCTACCATCGCGCCCATCCGCATGCATCCGAGCCGGAAGCGCAGCGCCACGCTAGGGAGGTGAGCGGCTTCGATGCGCGGTGCCTTGCACGGATCACGCCGGCGTCGAACGCCTCGTACGCGACCGGTTCATCATCCTGAAAAGGCGCAGCGTCGCGTCGCCTCTCAAGCGCGCGTGACTTTCTTGCCGCTGGAGTGAAAAACGCTGCGTTGCTTCGCACGTTCAAACGCGAGTGAGTTTTCTCGTCGCTGGGGTCGACGGTGGCCAGAGTTCGACGCGAGCCGCGCTCGCCGACGACAGCCGGCCGCGTTGTCGGCACTGGCCATGGCCCGCCGGCCGATCTGGTTGGAGAACGTCGCGATTCGGGCCGACAGCGCTCCGCGATTGCGACTGCACTTGCAGCGGCGGCCGCCGCTGCGGGATTGCGGGCCGATGCCGCGATCGCAGCCGTCGTTATCGGCTTGACGGGGCATGATGATGCGCCGGTGAACGTTTCCTACCTCGCGCCCTCCGCCGCTGTCGCAGCCGTCGTGCATGACTCGGTGATCGCGCACGCCGGAGCGCTTGGCGGTGAGGCCGGAATCACCGTTCTCGCGGGCACCGGCAGCGTTGCCGTCGGCAACGCGACGGCCGGCGGCCCGCTAGTGCGCACGGGCGGCTGGGGGTATTTCTTCGGCGACGAAGGCAGCGCGCTCGGGATCGCTCGCGACGCGATTGCATCCGCTATGCGCGCTAGCGATCGCGGCGAGCTTTCACCGCTCGGCGCACTCGCACTCCAATTTTTCGCAATGCCCGACCTGCGTGCGATCCAGCACGCATTCGCACACGGGGAGTTGTCGCGCGCGGCGCTCGCTTCTTTTGCCACCGAGGTGTTGGAGTCAGTCGAAGGCCAGTCCACGGCGTCGTCGCTGTCGCAGGCGGCCCGCGAAGTGCGGGGCCGCGCCGCCGCTGCATTAGCCGAACTTGCGGCTGTTCTCGACAGGCGCTTGCCAACCAAGCCATCGCGTCGTATTTCGTATACAGGCGGCGTTTTTCGCAACGACGGGATGCGCGCTTCGTTTCACCGAGCGGTTGAAAGCATCCTAAGTACTGCCGAAGTCTGCGAGCCACGCGGAGATCCGCTCGACGGCGCGCTGTGCATGGCTGTGCGCCTGGCGCGTGGAGAACCGCTGGCGCACTTGGCCGACCGTGGCTGACGCGGACCAGCGGCTCGAACGCTTGCGCGGCGGCTTGATCGTGTCCGTGCAGGCCGAAGCAGGTTCCGTGCTCGGGGAACCGGCGACGATCGCGCTACTGGCGCGGTGTGCCGTGCTCAACGGCGCCGTGGCCGTGCGGGTCGAGGGGGCTGCCGATATCGCAGCCGTGCGCGCCGCAGTCGACGTGCCGATCGTCGGCATCGTCAAACGTCACCATGCCGGCTTCGAGCCCTACATCACGACGACATACGAAGAGATCGACGAGGTGACCCGTGCCGGTGCCGAGATCGTTGCTTTCGATGCGACCCGCCGGGCGCGCCGCGGCGGCCACGGCGTAGCCGCTTTGATCGAGCGGATTCGCGGGCACGGGCGCTTGGCGATGGCCGACTGTTCGGACGACGCGGACGGCGGGGACGCCGTCGCCGCAGCCGTTGACATCGTGGCGACGACGTTGGCCGGTTACACGCCAGCCACGCATGGACGCCCGCTGCCGGCGCTCGATCTCGTCGCCGCTCTCGCGCGCCGCCATCCTTTTGTGGTTTGCGAAGGCGGCATCGCCGATGCGCGGCAAGCCCAGGCCGCGTTCATGGCCGGGGCCAGTGCGATCGTCGTCGGGACGGCGATCACGAACATCGACGCGCTCGTGCGCCGCTTTGCGGCCGTCACGCCTCTAGGTCGTTCGAACCGTCCTTAAAGCGACTAACGCTTCGGAGATTCAACGGCGCGCTGCAATCGCGAGCCGGCCCGTATGGGGCGATCTTTTGGGAGTTCGGCCGGCCGACGTTTGCTTGTCGGCCGGCTTCCGGGATGCGTAGAGCCGCGCTCGACGTTTCGCGCCCGCGCGGCGTTTGGAGCCGGAAGGCAGCGCCTTCTAGCAAAAGTCAAAGACGGGAGGCTTGTGCTTTCGGTATAAGAAACGCAGGCGCTGCGTTGGTCGCGCGCGTTCAAAAGGAGCATCCTTGGCACAGTCTACGGCGCACCGCAAGGTAAGCCTGGGCCCTGGTTTTTGGCCGGTCACGATCGCTTTGACGATCGTCAACATTGCGATCACGTACGTGATCGTCGTCTTCCCGTTCCAAAACTACGTTCCCGAGCTGGGCGCGCCCGCCGGCGACATCGACACGCTCTTCCGCTTCATGAGCGTCATCGGTAACGCGATCTTCGTCTACGTGCTGGGCTACTTGATCTACTTTGCCATCGTCTGGCGGTACCGGCCAACCGACGGTCCGGACGCCATCGGGATCCAAATCCACGATGTCCCCAAACTCGAGTTCTGGTGGACCGTCGTCCCGAGCGTGATCGTTCTGGTGATCGCCATTTTTTCCGTACGCATCTGGGCGAGCATGCAGAATCAACTCGGCGATGTCCTGACGATGGAAGCGATCGGACACCAGTTCAAGTTCGAGTTCCGCTATCCCAGGCTCAAAGATTCCGTCTACGACGAGATGCACGTGCCCGTCGATACGCCCGTGACCTTGCACGTGACGTCGGCTGACGTCATCCACTCATTCTGGTCGCCCGCGCTGCGCATCAAAGCCGACATGGTGCCTGGCCTCGTGCAAACCTTGCGGTTTACGCCCGAGCGCATCGGCAAATATTCGATCATCTGTACGGAATTTTGCGGCACGCAGCACGCCAACATGGCCGCGGCTTTCTACGTCGACTCGCAGCAGGCGTTCAGCGCGTGGCTATCAGCGCAAGCAAAAGCCCAAGGCCACAGCAACGGTCCTATTGCGCTTTCGGGCGGTCAAGCGTCCGCCGGACAAGCGCTATTCGGTCAAAAATGTTCGAGCTGCCATAGCATCGGGCCGTTTAATCAAAAGATCGTCGGACCGGGGCTCGGGCATCTCTACGACGATCCATCCCATCCGGCGCTCGTGACCGGTGAACGCGTCAGTCCCGTCGCGATCTCGCACATCCTCGCGAACGGCTATCAGGGCCCGATCGGCGTGATGCCGAACCGCCAAGCCAACGCGCTGAGCAATACGGACATCGCGAATCTGGTTGCTTACCTCACGAGCCTGAGCCGCAACAAGTGAACGAATTGGAGAACGTATGGCGATAGCCGCGCACGCCGGACATCTCGGCGGCGACATCCACGATCACATCCACCCCGAGCCGCAAGGCTTCATCCGCAAGTACGTCTTTTCGTTGGACGCCAAGGTGATCGGCATCCAATACATGGTGACGGCGTTCTTGTTTTTCTTGATCTCGGGGCTGCTTGCGGAAGTCGTGCGCACGCAACTGCTTACGCCCAGCGGCGCCATCCTGTCCAACGATACCTACAACGGCGTCTATTCGCTGCACGGCTCGTCGATGGTGTGGATGGTCATCATTCCGCTCATGACCGGCGCCTTCGGGAACTTCGTGATGCCGCTTCAGATCGGAGCGCGCGACGTCGCTTTTCCGTGGTTGAACTTGCTCAGCTTTTGGCTGTTTCCGATCTCGGCGGTCATCCTCTTCTCATCGTTTTTGATCGGCGCGCCCGACGCCGGCTGGACGGAATATCCTCCGATCTCGGTTCAAGGGCCGGCCGGAACGTCGCTGTGGTGCATCGCGATCTTCACGATCGGCATCAGTTCGACGATGACAGGCCTCAACTTCATGGTCACGATCGTCAAGATGCGGGCGCCGGGCATGACGTTCACGCGCATGCCGCTGTTCGTGTGGGCGTCGCTCGCCACCGCGCTGCTCAATATGGTCGCGACCGCCGCCTTGTCGGCGGCAACGGCTGCGCTGTTTCTCGAGCGCCAGTTCGGCATCCCGTTCTACGACCCGACGCGCGGCGGCAGCCCGCTGCTTTGGCAGCACATGTTTTGGTTCTATTCGCACCCTGCCGTGTACATCATGATCCTGCCCGGTTTCGGCATCATCTCCGAAGTCTTCCCGACGTTTGCGCGTAAGCCGATCTTCGGCTATAAGATGATCGCCTTCTCGTCGATCGCGATCGCGCTGCTCGGATTTATGGTCTGGGCGCACCACATGTTCACGTCCGGTATGGCGCCGTGGCTGGCCCTGCCCTTCATGATCCTGACGATGGTCATCGCCGTGCCGACGGGTATCAAGGTCTTCTCGTGGCTGGCTACGTTATGGGGAGGCAAGATCCACTTTCATCCAGCGATGCTCTTCGCGCTGGGATTCATCGCCACGTTTACGTTCGGCGGCATAACCGGCGTCTTCCTCAGTTCGGTTCCGTTTGACTACGACGCCCACGGGACGTATTTCATCGTCGGACACATTCACTACGTGCTTTTCGGCGGTTCGGTCTTTTCACTGTATGCCGGATTGTATTACTGGTGGCCCAAGATAACCGGCCGCATGATGAGCGACAAGCTCGGCGTCATCCATTTCTGGCTGACCTTCGTCGCCTTCAACGCGACGTTCTTGCCGATGCATCTGCTCGGACTGTGGGGCATGCCGCGGCGTGTCGCTCAGTATCGTCCCGAATTCCAATTCTGGAACGATGTCGCGTCGATCTCCTCGTTCGTGTTGGCGGCCTCGACGTTGATCCTCATCTACAACATGGCGCAAAGTCTGCTGCGGGGTAAGCGCGCGCCGGCCAATCCCTGGAACGCCCGCACGCTGGAATGGATGATCAGCTCACCACCGCCGTATTACAACTTCCGGACGATTCCGGCCGTGCTTAAGAATCCGTATGAATTCGGTGAGCCCGTGCCCTACATCGGGCTCGATCCCGACGAGTCGATCGACCGGACGCATCCGCCCGCCGGCAGCTCACCGCTGCCAGCGCACGCGTAGGTAGAGACGCGTGGCCGTCGCCAGTTCGTTCAACGCCAGTCACGAAGCGATCGCCGTACGCTACAACAGCGTCGATCGCGCGTACGCCGAGCAGCGCGACATTCGCCTGCTTGGTTTCGTGCTGTTTCTCATCTCCGACGTCGTCATCTTTTCTGCGTTCATCTTCGCGTATCTGTACCTGCGCAACTCGGTGCCGAACTGGCCGCCGATCACCAAGGGCGGTCACCAGTTGCCGCGCTTCGACGTCGCGTATGCGGCGATCAATTCGACCTTGCTGTTTGGCTCCGGTGCGACGATGCATTCGGCGATGGAAAGCTGGAAGCGCATGAATAAGCCGGCCTTCAACCTGTGGCTGATCGCGACGATCGTGCTGGGCATCGCGTTTTTGGGCGGCCAAGGCTACGAGTATCACAACGCGCAGGTCACCTGGGCCGGCTCGACGATGGGCGCGAGCTTCTTCACGCTGACGGGCCTGCACGGCTTCCACGTGTTCATCGGCATCATCTATCTGTGCGTGCTGTACATTCAGGCGAATCGAGGCGTCTACACGGGCTCGAAGTACTTCGGTTTGACGGCGGGCACGTTGTACTGGCACTTCGTCGACGTCATCTGGGTCGCACTGTTCTTTCTGTTCTATCTCTGGTAGGAGCGAAGCATGGAAGGTGCCGTCGGCACAGCCGCCTCAATCGAAAAGGGAATCGCCTTCGTGCTCGCGATCGTCGTCGGGGGTACGACGTCGTTTCAGCTCGCGAAGGATTGGAAGTCGACCGGTCTCGATAACCAAGTCACGAAATTGCTGCTCGGTCTGATGGCGTTCGGCTGCATCCTCGTCATTCTGGCCGCCGTCGGCGTTCTGGGAGGTACCTGACTCGTGCACGATGTCTATGATGAGCGCGGCGTACCGATCTCTGCCGGCGTGCCGCCAATCGTCGTCGTCGCGGCGATCATCGGCTTCCTCGTGATCCTAACGATGTTGACCCTCGTTTTTGCCAACAGCGGTTTCGGTCACGCTTGGCCTGCCTCTACCTCGACCCAAATCAAACTTCCGTAACGCCTGGCGTAGCGCACGGCCGCCCCTCCGTTGCCGGCCGGAACCGTGCCGCCGGCGTCAAACAAGTGTTGTGTAGATACTTCGCGCTATAGAGGGACTGCGCGACATGCCGGCTCGGGTAGAAGTTGCGAAGAACTCGGCGCCGGACTACGCTCGATTTCGGCGACGCGCAATTTCTTGAAGCTGCGCACCGACGTGGTCACCTCGGCAGCAGAAGTCTAGGACGCGCCTTTACGCCCGGGGAGCACGCGCGATACCGACGCCGGCGGCGGCGATCGATTCTGGGACTGCGCCCGTGGAGCGGCCGTCGATGCGATGGATGCCGCCGTAAAAGCTAAATTCCATCAGCGCCGGGCGCAAGGTGTCGGGTAAGGGTACGACGCCGTGACTGGCCCACTCGGCGACCGTGCAACGCTGTTCGTCGAGAACGGCGACGTAGCCGTTCGAATTGGCCTGCGTGTGGTGGTCGGGTTTGCGATAGCGGACGTAGCCGTCGACGATGTAGATCGGCGAGAATGTCTGTACGAGGGCGCGCGCCGGCGCGACGAGCAAGCCGATCGTATAGGCCAAAAAAGCAAGCGCTGCCAAGCCGAAGATCGGAGCGATGACGATAGCCGATTCCCAGCGCGTCATCTTGGAGCCGCCGGGAAGGTGAAAGAAGATGAGGCTCGCAGTGAGGCCGCCGAACACGAGAAAACAGATGAGTGGCTCAATGGCGAGCAGCAGGCGGCCAAATAATCCGTGGACCACGACGCTTCGCTCGGCGTGCGTCCAAGGCCGGCGGACGAGCGATCCAACGCCGGCTCGCACGGTTCTCGCCATGTCCACATTTTCTGTGCGCATGCTCGTCCTCCTCGGCGCATCGCTGCTGTCCGTCATCCTTGCAGCCGCGCCAATCGCTGCCCACGAAACGGCGTTGCGCGGCTTGGTCCTCGCTGTTGTACCCGCTCGCGGAGAGGTTGTCGTCCGTTACGATGCGTCATCTGGGCGCGGTGACGGCATTGCGACCTTCCGCGTCGTGCCTGCTTCGGATCTGCGTTCGTTGCGGCTCGGTTCGACGCTCCTCGCGACAGCGGATTTCGACGGTACGCCGCCGACATTGCAGGCACCGCGCGCTGTCGGCGCAACGGTCGCGCTCAGCGGTACCAATGCGTCAGCGGCTCTCGATCCGTCGAACGCGCTATCGGGCGTTTTACGGGAAGTGCACCATCTCAGCATCGGCGAGCTCGTGCCGTCGACGGCGTTCGTCGATCAACGTGGACGCCGCTTTTCGTTGCGGAGTTTGCGCGGCCAAACCGTCGTGATGGCGTTCATCTACACGCGTTGCCGCGATGCACGCGAATGCCCGCTCGTCTCTGCGAAGTTTTTGCGGCTGCAAGAGCGCTTCCGTGGTCTGCCGGTGCACTTCGTCGAAGTGACGCTCGATCCGGCCTACGATACGCCGGCCGTGTTGGCGCGCTACGCCCGCACCTTCGGTGCCAACCCCGCGCGTTGGTCGCTCCTGACCGGCGATCCGAACGCGGTGCTCGATTTCGCCGCGCAATTCGACGTCACGGCGTTCGCAGATCAGCGCATCGGACTGATTCACCCCGAGCGAACGGTCGTGATCGATCAGTATGGGACGATTCGCGAACTGATCGATGAATCGTCGTGGTCGCCGGACGAAGTGTACGCCACCGTCCAACACGACCGCCGTCTGGCCGCCAATCCTTTCGAACGGCTCAATCTGTGGCTGTCTTCTGCTGCCGTCGCGGTGTGCGGAAACTCTGTCGCCGGCTTCTCCGGCTTCGCCGACTTGTTGACCGTCATACTGATCTTTGCGTTTTTCGCATTTCTCTTCTGGCGGGTGGGCCGAGCGATCGCGCGCAGCGCGACCTAATGCACCGGCTGATGTCGCCGCTGCTGGTCGTTAAGTCGACCGGAATGCCGCGCGTCGGCACCGGTCGGGAGCTTGGCCTCATTTGAGACGTCGCCCGAGTTCGTTGCGGTGTGAAGAACGCCGCGAAAACGGGCCGGCACTTTGAGATCGATGTCACCGCTGCTCGTGTGCATCGCGAGCGACGTACCCGACCAACCGTTGGCGAGGACGGCCGTCAGATCGCCGCTGGTCGACCGTGACGATAACGAACCGCCGACATCATTGACCCGAACGTCTCCGCTCGTTGTTTGCGTTTGTAGGGCTGCTGCGCGGCGCACGATCACGTCGCCCGACGACGTTTTGATAGCGACCCCGGCCGCGGCTCGCTCGACCGTAACGTCTCCGCTCGAGGTCTGGATGTCGAGCGGAACGGTCTGGTCGGCCGCGCTCACGTCGGAGGACGTTCCCACGACGGCGACCGCCGCAACTTGCGGAACAGCGAGCACCAGATGTGCGTCGAAGAAGCGCAATCCAAAGCCGTTGCGCTGCGGGACCGTGAAAGCGATGATGCGCCGGCCATCGGACTGCTGCATCGTCACCCCGAGCCCGTCGACGACCGAACGGTCCGAAGCCCGCACGGTACCATGGACGCGCAAGGTCGTACCTGAACCGCGGACGAGCGACACGTCAATGGAGCCGGCGCGGACTTCAAGGCGCGTGTCAGGTGAAAGTTCGAACGAACGATCGATCTGGCGCGAGTAGCGGCCAAGCCCAAACCACGCAGCGGGCAAGCGATCGTTGTGGGACCATGCACCGGTCGACGGCGTGGACCAACCGACTTTCGAAGCGGACGCAAGACCTGCCACGACGAGCGACACGAAAACGATCAGGGCGATCTCGCGCTTCATGATACGTCCTACGCTTGAAGGGCTTCGATGTTTCCCAGCCTTTTGCGTTCCTTCGTGCGGGACGCCAATAAGAACGTTGCCAAGACCGCTACGCCGGCGAGCCCGGCGAAAATCGCGTACGCAAACCGATAGCCGCCGACGTCGTCGATGCGGCCGCCGACGGCGCCCCCGGCGAGCGAGCCGCCGATAATCTGACCAACGATCAGAAAGACGCTGAGCAAGCCGACGGCGGTGCCTCGCAGTGCCGCGCCGGCCTCGTTTGTGATGATGTAGCGCGTCGGGGCGCCCAGGAGCGCTCCAAAACCGATCCCGGCCAGCGCAATACCCGTCACCGCGAGCCACAAGATTTGCAGGCCGCCCGCGAACACGCCCAGGCCCACCGCGGTGAGAGCGGCACCGGCAGCGAGCACCGCCCGGCTGCCGACGTGATCGAGTGCCCTGCCGGCGAGCGGAATGACGGCCACGAACATGATCGCTCCGATCGCCGAAAGCGCTCCGGCGGCCGCCGCCGTCAATCCGTCAGCTGCTACGAGCGCAGCGGGAATGAAGAACAGCGCCCCCTCGAGGAGTCCGACGAGCACTTCGAGTCCGTACGTGACGATCAATTGACGCGTCGCGAACAATTGCGGCGCGATGATCGGGCGCCGCCGCACGCCGTTCGATCGGCACGAGCAGCCCGAAGGCGACGACTGCGGCCACTAGGCCGCCGGCAGTCAGGCCGTTGCCCGCGGCCGCCGACCTCGCCTCGGGACGCGTTAAGGCCACCATGACGCCGAGCAGTCCCCCGGCCAGCGCAACGATCCCGGCGACATCGAGCGGTCCGCGCGCGCGCGCAGGCGGCGCGGGAACGTAACGCTGTGCGAGTGCGATCACGACGGCTGCCAGCGGAATGTTCGCACCAAAGATCCAGTGCCACGAGAAAAAGTGCGTGACGACACCGCCGAGATTGGGGCCGATGATCGCGGCGAGTCCCCAGACCGCTCCGAGCATCCCGAGTGCACCACCCCGTCGCTCGGCCGGTACCTTGTCGGCAATTGCCGCCGTCGCAACGGGAAAGATGCCGCCGGCTCCCGCCGCTTGCATGACGCGCGCGAATAGAAACACGCCGAAGTTCGGCGCTGTAATCGCGACGACGCTGCCGGCTGCAAACAATGCGACGCAGCCCGTATAGATCGGCCGCCGCCCCAGCGCGTCGGAAAGTTTGGAGGCGATCGGAATGCTGACGACGTTCGCGAACAGGTAGAGCGTGAAGGTCCACGCGACGGCGCTGGCGCTGACGCCGAAGGTGTGAGCGATGGCCGGCAGTGCGGGCGACAGAACGCCGAGATCGAGTGCGCCGGCAAAGACGCCTAGCGCTAGCGTTACGATCAAAGCCACGTGCGAACGATCGAAACGGTGCCCGGCGATTTCGCTCGTTGCGTTCGCCGCAGCGGGTGCGGCGGTAGCCCTCGAACTCACCGAAGATCTATGATCGGCCGCACCGGACGCACGTTGCGCCCATCATCCGATCACGCGATCGGCGACCATCGCGGCGCACATCAGGGCAAGGTACAGCAGTGAATATTTAAAGAGCACCCGCGCCAGCGGTTTAGTGGGGCCGACGAGCATCTTCCAGGCATCCCACACGAACACCGCACCCAAGATGACAGCGGGCACGAGGTACCACAGCCCCATCACACCGAGCGGCGTCAGCGCGATCGAAAACGCGACGAGCACGAGCGTGTACACGAAGATCTCGATCTTCGTGCGTTCGGCGCCGCGCACGTTGGGCAGCATCGGGACACGCGCCTTGTGATAATCGGTATCGGCCATCAGTGCGAGCGCCCAGAAGTGCGGCGGCGTCCAGAGGAAGATCAACGCGAACAAGCCGAGCGCCGGCGCCCCGACCGTATGCGTGACGGCAGCCCAGCCGACGAGGGGCGGGACTGCGCCGGCCGCACCGCCGATGACGATATTCAGCGTCGTCGTACGTTTGAGCCATAAGGTATAGACGAGGACGTAATACGCATTACCGGCGAGCGACAACCACGCGGCTAGCGGATTGGTGAGGGAGTACAGTAAACCAAAAGAAAGCATCGCGAGAATAGCTGCGAAGATCGTTGCTGCCCGCGGCGAGATGCGCCCCGTCGGTAGAGGCCGAGCCGACGTGCGCACCATCAGCGCGTCGATGTCGCGGTCGATCACGCAGTTGAATGCGCCGGCCGAGCCGGCCGCTAACGCTCCTCCAAAAAGTGTCGCCAACGTCAGCCCCAACGGTGGAATGCCATGCGCCGCCATCAGCATCGCGGCAAACGTCGTTATCAGCAGCAGATACGTGATGCGCGGTTTCGTCAGCGTAAAGTAATCGCCGACGGCGCCGCGCCACCCGGTGGAGTGCCGGGCGACGATGCCGTCCAGACGTTCCAGCGTCGCGTTCACGCGTTCGACACGAATCGAGCAGCAAGAACCGGTTCGCGTCGCGGCACGGAGGCGTCCACCTGCCCCAGATGCGCGAGGAGCGCCGCAACGACGAACGTGAGGAATGTCGCGACCGCGTTGGCCGCATGCGCTTCCCGTAAGCCGGTGGGCAGCGACAAGCCAACATTTGCTAGTCCAAGGGCAATCTGCGTAACGATCAGCGTCAGCCCCATCCCGGCAAACAGGCGCACGCGCGAAGAACCGCTGCCGAAGGCGACTGTGACGGCAACCAGTGCGACGAACGCGAACGACCCTGCCAAAAGCCGGTGCAGCATCTGCACGTTTTGCGCCGTCGTCGTACCCCACCACGTCGCGCCGCAGCCCGGTACGCCAGGACATGCGAGGCCCGCATAACTCGAACTGACGTATGCGCCGGCGCACATGGTGACGAAGGCAAAGAGCGCCGCTATCGCTAGCGCGACGGCTGCCGTTCGCGGCGGGCGCGCCGGCCTGCCTGCTTCACATCCGTCGACCGGCGCCGCGACCGATAGCACGGCGAGCGATGTCAACGTCGCCAGCAGCGCCATGCCCATCGCCCAGTGCACCATCACCGATACCGGGCTATTCGCCAGCCTCACGGTCGCCGCGCCCAATAAGACCTGGGCGACGAAGATGGCGCCCAGTGCGTAAAATGCCGGCGTGACGCCGGCCACCTGCTTACGGACGCGCAGTCCCGTTACGATCGTGCCGACGATGACCAAGCCTTCGAGTAGCGCGATCAGCCGATGCGACCATTCGAGCACGACGCCGCCCGCTAATGCAGGAACGAGATGTCCATGACAGAGTGGCCAATCCGGACACGTCATTCCGGCGTCGTTGATGCGGACCCAACTTCCCAGTACGGCAATCGCGAACGCCAAAACCGCGCTACTAATTGCGAATCCACGGAACAGCTTCACGTCACCTTCAGTCTAGGAGCGCTGGGTTGCCGGCGGCAACGACTTTGGAGAACCTTACCCGTCGAGCAGCCTGCAGTGCAGGCTGCTCGACGTTCCATCCGAGTGCGCACGAACGGCCCTTACCTTGTCAGCCCTAGACTCGCGCCTGTGCACAGGCTGCTCGACCTTCCATCGGAGTGCGCGTTAGCTTGGCGGCCCTTTCCTCGTCAGCTCACGGCGTTGCGAGGCGATGGGGCACGCTGAGCGAAAGCGAAGGAACGCAATGAGGGCGCTGGCGGGTTTGGGCGTATTGCTCCTGCTGCTCACCGGTTGTCGTGAAGTTCGCGTAAGAACGTACGCGCAAGGTACGGCTCCCGGTGCGGGCGGCGATCGAATCGCCGTCGTACGCAACCGTCGCGAACTCGAAGCCTTTGGGATTCGTGCGCCGGTGCGCTTCAATCACGAATTCGGCGTGCTCCTATTGCTTGGCCCGCACGACGAGACCGGCTGGCGCCAAGCGATCGAGTCGATCCGAGCGAACGCGCAGCGGGTCCGGATCGTCGCCTTCGAGCGCGCGCCGGCGGACGGCGGGGAACCGGTCGAACCGTATCGGACCTATACGCTTTGGATCGTTCCGAATTCGGTATATCGCATCGGATCGCTGGTGGACGTCGTTACTCCCGAGGGCGACCCGCTCGCCTCCACGATCCTCAAATAACGCCGATAACCGCCAAGAACACCGGCTTAGAACCGCAAGGCAGGAATCTTTTTTGGACGTTGTAACCTCGGCGTCGCTCGGCGCCGACATCACACGCTTGGGAGTCGTCCTCGAGCCGAACGGTGACCCGAGCGAAGCCGAGGGCGTCCTCAACCCCGCCACGGCTCGGACGCGCGACGGGAAGCTCCTCCTCTATCCGCGTGCCGTCGGGCATGGCAATACCTCGCGCATCGGCCTCGTCGAAGCCGGTGGACCGGCGGAGGCGCCGCACTTTACGCGCATCGGTTTCGCGCTCGAGCCCGAAGCCGCGTACGAAATTCGCACCGGCCCAGGCGGCTATGGCTGTGAAGATCCGCGGGTCACGTTTATCCCGCTGCTCGATCGTTACGTGATGGCGTATACGGCCTTCGGCCCGGCGGGGCCGCGCATCGGCGTCGCCTTGTCGCGCGACGGCTACGCATGGGAACGCCTCGGACTGGTCGACTTCTCGGCGCCCGACCTGCCCGTGGGGGACGATAAAGACGGGGTTTTCTTCCCTGAACCCGTCCTTTCTCCGGGCGGCGTGTGGAGCTTCGCTCTGTACCACCGGCCGATGCGTCACGTCGTGGCGATCGACGTATGCGCGGCCGCGCCGATCGTGCTCGCTAAGGCGCCGCACGAACGGGAATGCACCCGGATCGCCTACGTGCCGGTCGAGCCTGTGCTCGACGATCGGCGCAACCTTCTACGGGTCGCCGAAAGCGTCATCGTGCTTGAACCGGGCCCGTCGTGGGGGCTGATCAAGAACGGCGGCGGAACGCCGCCGGTGCGCATCGCCGAGGGCTGGCTGTCATTCTATCATGGCGTCGACGTCCACGCGGCGAAGGACGGCCGGTGTCTGGGCATGCGCTACAGCGGCGGGCTGATCGTCCACGATGCCGAGCAGCCGCACCGGGTCCTGTTCCACTCGGCGGCGCCGCTGCTAACGCCCAAGACCGTCGAAGAGCGCTTTGGGACCGTGAACGAAGTCGTGTTTCCGACGGGGATCGACCTGCGTCCCGGTGCCCCCCCGCGCGAGTACGACCTCTACTACGGGATGGCCGACTCGAAGATCGGGCGTGCGCGGGTGCGCTTGGCCCCCGCCTGAACGCCGCTAGAGCGCGACGTGGTGCGCTATCTTGCGATAGCGACGGTGATCGTCGCCGTCGTCCTGGCTCTGCTGACCAGCTTCCATGCGCGCATGGGCGACCCGCGCGGCCGCACGCGCTACGTTCCGGCGACCGGGACGCCGGGGCCCGGCGAGCGCTATCACCGGGTCGTGCGCTCGACCGAGGGCGTCAGCGGCTCGGCGCCTTGGATCCTTTCGGCCCTGCCGGGGTGCTTCACCCAGACCCGTGAGGTCCGCGGAAGCCCGGCCTACGTGCTGGCCCGCATCCCGCGCGGCCTGACCGCCGATTCCGGTCGGCAGCCGATTGCTCAGCGGCGACTGCGCGGTCGTCCGGGCGTTGCCGCTTGCATTGCACGTCTCCCGCGGCAGCGACGTCAACGTCGTGATCGCGCCGGTCAGCGTCTTTGCGATCGCGCCTCGAGCGCCGTCTTCAAACAAAGGGCGGACGCTCGTGCTCGTCGTGCGGGCAGGGACGAAGCTCGTCTTGCGGCGTTACCTGACCCGTGCGGACGCCGTCGTGCTGCCGTGCAGCGCCCGAGCGCAACCGGCATCGTCGCCCGCGCAGTCGAAGGAAGCGATTCCATGCATGTGACCGACGCCGAGATCGCTCGTGCCGTCGAGCAGCGTCGCACGTTTGCGATCATCTCGCATCCCGACGCCGGCAAGACGACGTTGACCGAAAAACTGCTGCTGTACGGCGGGGCGATTACGACTGCCGGCCAAGTCGCGGCGCGCCGCCGCGCACGCCAAGCGACGTCCGACTGGATGGACCTCGAACGCGAACGCGGCATCTCGATCACGTCGACCGTGCTGCAATTTCCGTACAAGGGACACACGCTCAATCTGCTCGATACGCCCGGCCACCAAGATTTCGGCGAAGACACGTATCGGACGCTGCTCGCCGCCGATAGCGCCGTCATGCTGATCGACGCGGCCAAAGGCGTCGAGCCGCAAACGAAAAAGCTGTTCGCGATCTGCCGGGCGCGGCGTATACCCCTGTTCACCTTCATCAATAAACTGGACCGTCCCAGCCGCGATCCCGCTCGAGCTGCTCGATGAACTCGAGAAAGTGCTAGGCATCGCGGCTTACCCGATCGTTTGGCCGCTGGGCAACGGTCCGGCATTTCGCGGCGTGTACGATCGCCGTTCGTCCGACGTGTCAGTTGTTCGAACGGACCGAACACGGTGCAAAGCGCGCCCCGGTGCACGTGACCGATCTCAACGATCCCGGCTTCGCTGCATTGACCGACGAAGCGACGTACGCGGAATTCCGCGACAGCCTCGAACTGCTCGAAGGAGCCGGTACGGCGTTCGATCGAGCGGCGTTCATGGCCGGCGACGCGACGCCGGTCTTCTTCGGGAGCGCCGTGACGAACTTCGGCGTCGAGCTTTTTCTGGATGCGTTCTTGGAGATGGCGCCGCCGCCGCGCGCCCGGCGCGCCTTCGTCGACGGTTCGGCCTCCGGCGGCGACGTGCCGCCCGACGCGCGCTCGTTCAGCGGCTTCGTGTTCAAGATTCAAGCGAACATGGACCCACGGCACCGCGATCGCATCGCGTTCCTGCGCGTCTGCAGCGGACGCTTCGAACGCGATATGACCGTCCGCAACGTGCGGACGGGCAAGGACGTCCGGTTGACGCGGGCGATGAAACTGTTCGCCAGCGAGCGTGAAGTCGTCGGCGGAAGCGTACGCGGGCGACGTCGTCGGCCTCGCGAACCCTGGCAGCTTTGCAATCGGCGACACGCTGTGCAGCGGCACGGCACTAGCCTACGAGCCGATACCGTCGTTCGCGCCGGAACATTTCGCCGCCGTGCGCAACGTCGATACGGGCGCGTACAAGTCGTTTCAAAAAGGCATCGCGCAGTTGGCCGAAGAGGGCGCCATCCAGCTCTTTTATGCGTCCGGCACGATGCGCAGCGAACCGATCTTCGCAGCGGTCGGCGAGCTGCAATTTGAAGTCGCGAAATATCGCCTTGCCGCGGAGTACAACGTCCAAGCGGAGTTTTCGCGTCTTCCCTTCTCGCTCGCGCGCAAGGTCGTCGGCACACCCGCGGCGCTCGCCGCCGCGACGTGGCCCACGAGCGCACGGCTGCTGACGGACATCGCGGGCGATCCCGTCGCGCTGTTCGAGAGCGATTGGAGCGTACGTCTTGCGCAGGAGTGGAACCCGGCTCTCCGCTTCGAACCCTTCGAAGCGAGCGAGCAGGTCGCTGCCGTCGCCTAGCGACCACGCGCGCCTGACGGGAGCGCCATCGCTGCGGTGCCCGGCGGCGTGAGCGGCTCCGACGCGGTGGACTACGCCGATATCGTCGCGGCGGCGGAGCGGCTGCGCGGAGTGGCGCACCGCACGCCGATCGTTACGTCACGAACGCTCGACGCGCGCACGGCTGCGCACGCCTATCTGAAGTGCGAGAACTTCCAGCGCATGGGCGCCTTCAAGTTTCGCGGGGCGTACAATCGCATCGTGCAGCTCGATCCCGCTCAGCGCCGGCGCGGCGTCGTGGCGTACTCGAGCGGTAACCACGCGCAAGGTGTAGCGCTCGCCGCGCAGTTGCTCGGTGTGCCGGCCGCGATCGTGATGCCGCACGACGCGCCTAGCGCCAAGCTCGCGGCGACGCGCGGCTACGGCGCAGAAGTGATCGGTTACGATCGCCGCACGATGAACCGCGGCGAGATCGCTACGCAGATTGCGCGCGAGCGGGGTGCGACGCTCGTGCCGCCCTACGACGATCCTGCGATCATCGCCGGCCAAGGAACGACGGGTTTCGAACTCCTCACCGACGTTCCGGAGCTCGAGGTACTGCTCGTCCCCGTTGGCGGAGGCGGACTGCTCGCAGGCTGCGCCGTGGCCGCGACGCACCTACGGCCCGGCATCGAAATGTATGGCGTCGAACCTGCCGCCGGCGACGATTTCGCGCGATCCTTTGTCAGCGGTCAACGCGTCGAAATTCCCGTTCCCGACACGATCGCCGACGGCCAACAGACGACGTCGCCCGGCACACTGACCTTTCCGATCGTCCAGCGTTTGTGCGCGGGCTTTCTGACCGTAACGGACGACGAAATACGCGCCGCCATGCGTTTCGCCTTCGCTCGTCTCAAGCTAATCCTCGAACCTAGCGGCGCCAGCGCCCTCGCTGCATTGCTTGCCGGCCACCTCGCGACGGAGCATCGGCGCATCGGTATCGTGCTCAGTGGCGGCAACGTCGACGCTGCGCGCTACGCCGAGATCATCACCGCGGCGTCCCCGACGTGAGCTTTAGGGCGACGGTGCAGAACTCGCCGCGGGCATCGCCGCTTTGGGGTTCGAGAGGTCCGCACACGCGACATACGTACTCAAATCGCTCGTCGACTTGTGCACGTTGACGGCGAACCCGCCTCCTGTGAGGGTTGCGAGCGGCGCCTGGACCGTCGTCGTCGATTTTCCCCCGACGACGTTCTCAAGTGGGTAGGCGACCGCCCCGACCTTCGGGCAAGCGCCCTTATGGATGTGGGCAGGCTGCGCAGCGTTGGGCGCAGAGGTGAGCGCGATCGTAACGGCCGTTGCCTTAGGGCCCTTAGGCGTTAAGGTGACCGTGCCGCTCTCTGCCGATCCGTTTTCGGACGTGAAGTGAAAGGTGGTGGCGCTCGCTGCGCCGCCCTTCATGGAATCGCGGCCCAACGCCGGAGCGGCGCAGAGCAGTCCCACCGAGACGCATATCAAGCCGAAGTGACGTACATTCATACGCGTCACTTCAGAACGCGCAAACTGGGCGCCTCCCTCCCCACATGGTAGCCGGCGGCCCTAGAGCGCAGGCCACTGCTCACTTTACATCAGCGTAAGCGATGCGGCGAACGATTCGCGTCGCTGCTCCGTTTCGGTCGAAACGGTGCGCCGAGCGTGAACTGACGATCGTGCCGCAGACTCGCATCGACGTCCTCGCAGCCGATCGGCGTGAAGGCACCGCAATCGTGCGGTCGCGCCTCGTAGATTCCGCAGTAATAGCGGCCCGAACGCGAGCCTTTGAGAAACACGCACTGGCTGGCGACGTCGTCCGTCACTTTTTTGAGGTATCCGACGACGTAACCGTCGGCGGATTCGCGTTGCACGACGTACGATTCGAGCGCTTCTTCGTAGCCGATGCCGAGGTGCTGCGCGATGCGCGTCACATCGGCACGGTTAACGAACGGTTCGTAGCCGCTGCAGCACTCGGCGCAGCCCGGAGGGCACGCGACATTGTCGGGCATATCGCGTTGGTGCTTTCGCGCCAGCTCGATCACCGCGCGAATCGCTCGCACGAATTCGGGGTCGTCGTTGTACTTATACGACCATTCCTTCTGCCGGATCTCGTTCGTGTTGTAGCGGTGCGTCGTCTTTTGATTGTACGTAAGCGTGATGTGCTCTTCGGTGATCTCGATGTTTTGCACCGACTCGATCGGCTCGGTGTCCAACAGTTCCAGCCGAGTCGGCTGATGAGTCCGGCGCGTGAACGCACGCAGCTCACGCAAGGCTCCGTGCGAGATGAGATCGATCGTCTCGGTCATGGCGCGGGGATTTCGCGGGGCCGGACATGTGGACCCGGCGAACGATGCAGCCGCCGGGTACGTTCTCAGCGCGCCTAACGTCGAAAGGAGTCCCGATGCCAGCTCTTCGCCGGACCGTTGCAATCGTTTCCGCGGCAGCGATGTGTGCCATTCCCTTGACCGCCTCGGCGGCGACCGGAAAGGACACTTTGCGCGCCAAGATCATTGGCGCTTTCAACGGCGTGAAATCGTACAAATTGACCGTACTGGGGTCGGTGCGTTCCAACGGCGTCTTCGTCAAGCCCGACCGGTATGCGATGACGACGACGTTTCAGGGCAAGCCGATCAAAACGGTGATCATCGGGTCCAGCTATTGGCTGTACTCGGGCGGCAAGTGGCAGAAGTCAGGCAGCGCTCCCAACACCCTCGATGTCGACATCGCGGGCCTTCTGCGTAACGCGCAGGCCAATCCGAACAGTCCGTTCGTCGCGCAGCCGGACCAAACGCAGGACGGCAAAAAAGTCGGCACGTTCATGTACACGTTCAAGAACGGCGCTCAAGAGACGTGCAATTACGATAAGTCGACCTACAGGGCCACGCGCTGCAAAGGCGAGGAACTGACGCTGCTCTATTCCGGCTACAACGATCCGCGCAATACCGTGGCCAAGCTGCACTAGCGGCAAGCCGACCCGACTTTCGGAGCGGAAGTGCGTGCGCTCGCAAGGCACCGCAGCGGCCGAGTGCGTTGGAGCGGTACAAGCCTGTGGGAACGTCGACGTGACCCTTTCCACGGAGTACAGGAGGCCGACATGGCAACATCAGACCAGGTGACGCGCTTGGGAAGCGCCGTCGCACTCAGCATTGGGCTCGTCGCAATGCCCTTCGTCCCAGCCTTCGCCGGCAATGCGAGTTCGAGCGCGGCGCACCCCACGACCGTACGTACGGCCGGCGGCGTCGCTGCAGGGCGGGTGCCGACTGGCACGCAGCTCGCGCAGGACAGCGGCACCGGAGCCACCGGAGCGAACGATAGCGGAAGCGGGACGGCCGGTACCAACGGTGCTGCCGGGAACGGGACCTACGGTGGAACCTATGGCGCGAACGGTGCCACGGGTCGCCGCGGGAGAGGCGCTTGGGGCTGGATCGGTCTGATCGGACTATTTGGCCTCCTCGGCTTGCGTCCGACGCGCAGCCGTACGACGGTTGGAACGACGACGACTCCGCCGCTTCGTTAACGTCCCTGCGACGGCGGGCGCTCCGCACGCCCATCAGCACCGTCGTCTCACGGTGCGCGCCATCGGATGCCGGTTCAATGGCCTAGTTTGGCGCGTCTGCTCGACGTAGGACGATCGCGGCAGGGAGCAGGGCGAGCGACGACAAGCTTGGAGCATGAAGGCGATCGGCGTCGATCTCGGCGGTTCTCACGTGCTCGCGACGCTCGTCGACGACGAGGGCACGATCGAGGAGCGGTTCGAACGTGACATCGTCGACCGGGCCTTCGACGCGGCGGTCGACACGATTGCGGCGACGGTCGAAGACGTGCTGTCCTGCACGAAAGAGAAGCATGTCGCCGGGATCGGTCTCGGGTCACCCGGCAACGTCGACTTGGATACCGGCACGATTCGCTACTCACCGAACTTCGGTTGGCGTGACGTGCCGCTCGGCGCGAAGCTGCGCGAACGGTTCAAATTGCCGGTCATCATCGCGAACGACGCGCGCTGCGCAACGCTGGGCGAATATACGTACGGAACGGGCCGCGGGCGCAAAGATTTCGTCTTACTGACGCTCGGTACGGGCATCGGGGGCGGGATCGTCGCCGAAGGAACGCTGCTGATCGGTAACGGTGCGGGGGCGGGCGAGATCGGTCACCATCAAGTTCGCGGCGTCGACGGTTTCTACTGCAATTGCGGCAAGATCGGTTGTTTTGAAGCACAGGCTTCGGGAACCGGCTTGATCCGGCACGCTTTGGCGATCGCACCGTCCTTCCCGCGCAGCACGCTCGTCAGCGGGAAGCCTGAGAAGTTAGGCTCCCGCGCCATTCGTCGCGCCGCTCAAGCCGGCGACCCGCACGCCGTGGCGGCGTGGCTGCGCTACGTCGACGACCTGTCGCGGGGACTGGCCAACATCGTCGCGTTCGTCAATCCCGAATTGATCGCGCTTGGCGGCGGCGTTGCCAGCGCCGGCGACTTCATGCTCGACGCTGTCCGTCCGCGCGTCGATGAACTGACGACGATGGTGCCGCGCGGCCGCACCGAAATCGTCATCGCCGCCCTTGCCAACGACGCGGGCGCCGTCGGCGCGGCGGCCATGGCGCGCCGTGGCGGCCTCGTCGCTAAGCCTACATAGAAGCGACTTTGGGGCCTAGCGGCGGCGCGTCGGACAGGTGACCGCACGCGACGTTGGCGATCAGTTCGGCGATGCGACGCGAACTGCCGCGGGGGGCGACGGAGGCTTGACGCGCCCGCATCGTTTGCAGGCGCTCTAAGTTCGTGACGATGCGGCGCACCGAACGGACGACGTCGGCCGTGGTTAGCGCTACGACGCCGATGCCGTTGGTGCGGACGTAATCGAGATTGCCCCGCTCTTGCCCGGGAATGAAATCGTAAACGACGACCGGCACCTCGGCCAGACTCGCTTCGGCAATCGTGCCGGGGCCGGCCTTGGTGACGAGCAGATCGGCGGCGCGCATCAATTCGGCGACGTTATCGCAATATCCCAAAACCGTCATCGGAGTCGGCAACGTCGTCGCAAGTTCCCCGAGTTTGGTGCGTAAAGCGGCGTTGCGGCCCGTGACGACGACCAAGTGCAACGGCAGCTTCGACTTGGCTAGCGCGAGCGTCGTAGGCAGCAGTTTGCCACCGCCTTCACCGCCCGCCATCAACAAAGCGATCGTTTTCGCGGCCGGCAATCCGAGCGTCACGCGTAGCTGGGCTTTGGTCTCCGAAACGTCTTCAAATTTGGGGTGAACCGGATGGCCCAGACAGTAGATGCGCTCCTTGACGATGCCGCGTTCACGCGCACGCTGATAGACTTCGCGCGCCGGAACGACGACGGCATCGACCTCCGGAACGAGCCAGCCTTCATGCACTTTGCCGAGGTCGGTGACCACCGTGATCACGGGTACTTCCAGCAAGTTCGCATCGGCGCGCGCGCGCAAGGCAGCGTGATTGAGCAATGGGTGAACCGAGACGATCACGTCGGGACGATAACTGAGGAACAGATCGCGCAAGCGCTCGCGGTACAGCGGTTCGCAGAAACGGATCACATTGCGAAAACGGCGCCGGCCGTTCGTGGCGTGGTAGAGCGCGCCGTAGATCGGCGGAGCGAAACGTAGCGCGGCACTGTATGCCGGCCCCAACTGCGATAAGGGGAACGTGCAATGCGCTGCGACGTCTTCGATACGGTGGGAGAAACGTACGCTCTCACCGTGTGGACCGATCCGCGTCTCATCGAGCGCGGCGACGATGGCATTGGCGGCGCTGCGATGGCCGCCTCCGGTGTCGGAGATGAGGACGAGGACGCGCTTCGTCATCATCTCCTTACGCGCGCTGCGTCGAACGCATCAAGCGCACGGCACGGATCCGTTCGAGACGACGCAGCGCGTTGCGGCGGCGGCGTTGGAAGGTGCGAACCGAGCGCATAAACGCGCGCGCCGGCGCGTCGTAGAAGCGGAAGATATCCCCGAACTCGACGTCGGGATTACGGTGATGTCCGTCGTGATCTTCGGGCAGCACGATCCCGAGCGGCCGCGCAATTCGAACGAGCCAAGCGGGGCTGATCCAACCGAGATCGGTCGTGTGCCGCCACCAGACGTGCAGCTGTCCGAGCACGAGCCCAGTGACCGCTCCGGCGATCGACCATGGTCCAAGCCAGCACAGCGGTGCAGCGATGAACAGATACGGCACGGCGCCTAGGAACCCGTCGAGCATGACGGCCGGATCCTTCGAGAGGACGGCGTGATCCCAGTAGGAACGGCTCCGGTCGTGATGCGTGCGTAAGTGCAGCTTGAACCAAAGATGTTGCGGCACGTGATACAAGAACGTCGAAGCGAGGTCTCCGACGAGCAGTACGATGACGAGTGAAACGAAGAACATTAACTCCAACCCTGCGCGGTCTTGGGCCGATCACCCGGCCCTCCCTGCTCTTGCTGGCAGGACTCCTGCTGTGTCGCTGCACGACTGGCCCTTCGGAGATGAACGAGTCCCGCTTCATTGCCCCTGAGCCGGCGGATGTCACCGCGCTCGAGGATCGAGCATTGAGCTGGCATGGTTCCTTTCCCGCCGCAGATATTGCCGGCTTACGCCTTCTCTACGATACCCCGGTTCCGGCCGCCTCAACGCTGGCGGTCGTCCGTGCGATCGTTCGCTCCAATCACCGGATCGACCGCTTCGACGCGCTCGTCCTCGCATCGCAAGCATCCCTCGATGCACGCAGACACAATCTCGACTCCGCTTTCTTCTGTGCGACGTTACTGCAAGAGTCGGCGTTTTCGCCCGAGGCCGTCTCGGCGGCGGGAGCCGTCGGGATCGCCCAATTCACCATCGACACTGCGGCCGCAGAAGGCGTCGATCCGTTCGATTGGCGCAGCGCCATGAGTGGTTCGGCGGCCCTGCTGGGCCGCTACGTCGACGCGTACGCCGGCACGTATCCCGACCCGTATGCAGCCGCTTTGGCGGCCTATAATGCCGGTCCCGGAGCGGTCGAGTATTACAAAGGCATCCCGCCCTACGCCGAAACGCGCGAGTACATTTACGATATCTACGATCGCTGGTCGCGCATCTTGCGCGATACCAAAGCCGCCTGAGCGCTGTTTCGGCCCCGCGCGCGCGGGAAACATGCCGCAATGACGCCCGAGCAACGGATGCGCGCGGCGGGTGAGCGCTTGGTCGAAGCGATTGCACGCCAAGAATGGCTCAACGCCTGGGGCTATAAACTCGAGCACGCCATGGCGGTGGCTTGGGATCTGCTCGGCGGCCGGCGCGATCGCGTCCGCGACGCGCTCCACGGCACGTGGCTGGGCCACCCGCTGCACCCCGTATTGACCGACGTGCCGCTCGGCGCGTGGACGCTCGCGTTCGTTTTTGATGTCACGGACCTGGGCCGGCCAGAACCGGAGCGGTTTGCAGAAGCGGCGCGCATGTGTCTTGGGGTCGGCGTCGCTGGGGGGATCGGCTCAGCGCTGACGGGTCTGACCGACTGGCAGTACGTCCATGACGATGCGCGCCGCGTCGGCCTCGTGCATGGGATCCTCAATCTCGGCGGCATCGCTCTATCGGCGTGGTCTTGGCGCCGGCGAGCCGGCGGCCGCGATCGTACGGCACGGCTTAGCGCTGCGCTCGGCTACGGCATGGCGCTGTTCAGTTCGTTTCTAGGAGGCAACCTCGTCTACCGGGAGCGCATCGGCGTCGACCGCACGGAGCATCCGCTCGAACCGCGTGATTTCGTGCCCGTGCTGTCGGAGAGCGAATTGGCGGATGAGCGGCCGCAGCGCGTGCGCGCCGGCGATGCCGACGTGATCCTCATTCGGAGTGCCGGACGTCTCTACGCCTACGGCGAGCATTGTCCGCATCTCGGCGGTTCGCTCGCCAATGGCTGGCTGTCCGGCGGCGACATCGTCTGCCCCTGGCACGGCGCGCGCTTCGACGTGACGACCGGCTCGACGCGCAAAGGCCCCGCCGTATCGCCGCTGACGTGCTTCGAAACTCGCGTCGAAGACGGCCGCATCGCGGTGCGGCTCGTCCCGCCAGAACACCTCACGCCTCCGCGCGAGACGGTCCGTCAGCGATGAAAGGCGACGAGTTCCTCATTGCGCACCACGGCGTCTTGCGAGGGCTCCTCAGCCGCATCGCAGCGCTGCGGGGTACGGACGGCAGCCGACGCACCTTGCTCGACGAACTGGTCAACGAATTGACGATCCACACGAAGATTGAGGAACAGATCTTCTATCCTGCGGTGCGTAAAGCGAGCCGGCTCGTCGACGTCTCGTACTCCGAACACCGCCAGCTCGACGACCAGGTCGCCGTGGTCCTGCGCACGCCGCTGCACAGTCCGCGCTTCGACCAGGAATTTGCCGCGCTCAGAGCCGGCGTCGAAGAGCACGCGGGCGAAGAAGAGCGCATCTTGTTTCCCGACAGCAATGCGCTGGGCGACGCCGAGCTCGAACGGTTGGGTTCGCGCTTGGAGGAGCGGATGGAAGAGTTGCGACGATCTAAACTTGCCCGCATGTTGACGTTCCTCAAGCGCGAGACCCTGCGCCGCGTTTGAAGGCGGCCAGCGCCAAGCCGTCAGTGGGGCCCGCTCTGCTGCTGACCCAGGAGGGTGCGAATGATCGTTTCTAAGCAACGTGAGATGACGCCGGCCGGCGAGCGATTTTCTTTGTACCGCGCTCCCGAACCGGTCAAGACGGCCGACTTCGCCGACGATGTGCGGGAGGGTTTAGCGGCGCCGCAAAAATCTTTGCCGCCCAAGTATTTTTACGACGAGCTCGGCTCGGCGCTTTTCGAAGCGATCACGTTGCTTCCCGAATACTACCTGACGCGAACTGAATCGGAAATCCTCGAACGCTACGCAGCCGAGATGATCGCAGCGCTCGACGGACCGATCGAGATCGTCGAATTCGGCAGCGGCAGCGCGCGCAAGAGCCGGACGTTGATCGGCGCGGCGCTCGATGCGCAAGCCCGCGTGACATATCATCCGATCGACATCTCCCCGAGCGCCCTGATCGCGTCGGCGACTGCTCTCGTCGCCGAATTTGACCGGCTCGACGTCGCCGCGTACGCGAGCGACTACGTCGAAGTGCTCGCGTCGTCGCGTTTGAGTACATCGAAGCGCGTCCTGGCGTTGTTCTTGGGCTCGAACGTCGGGAATTACGAACCGGCCGCGGCCCGAGCACTGCTGCGCGCGATGTCGGCCGCATTCAAACCCGGCGACGGACTGCTCCTGGGAACCGATCTCAAGAAGGATGCTGCGACGTTAGAGTTGGCCTACAACGATCCGACCGGCGTGACGGCAGCGTTCGATAAGAACGTCCTCGGACGCATCAACCGGGAACTCGGCGGTCATTTCGACCTCGACGCGTTCGCGCACGTTGCACGCTACGATGCGTTGCGCGGCCTCATCGAATCCCGTCTGATCGCTCAACGCGGGATGACGGTCCCCATCGACGCTCTCGCTCTGAACGTGCGCCTGTTCACGGCAGAATCGATCCACACGGAGTCGTCGTACAAGTTCGACCAGGCCGACGTCGCCCGGCTCGCCGCCGAGAGCGGCTTTGCCGTAGCGCGTCGCTGGACGGACGACGAGCAACGCTTCGCCGTCTCGCTGCTCGTCATCGAGTAGGTCGCTTCGCGCGTGAACGCGAGCTCCGCAGTTGCGGTGCTACTCTACGCGCACGCGTCGCTCCGCTAGGCGCAGCACGGCGTCGGCGACGATCGCGAGAGCCGCGGCGACGATGCTGCCCGCAATCGTGCGGTCGGGAGCATCGTGCTGAAGGCCGTAAAGGATCAGAACGCCGAGCCCGCCCGCGTCGACCCATGCGCCGAGCGTCGCGAGCGCGATCAGCGCGACGACGGCGATGCGCACGCCCCCGAGGATAACCGGTAACGCTTGCGGGATTTCGATCCGCCAAAAGCGTTGCCACGGCGTCATGCCCAGACCCCGCGCCGCTTCGATCAGCGCGGGAGGAACGCCGCGCAGTCCAAGTGCGACGTTGCGCACCAAAAGCATCTGAGCGTACACGGCGAGCGCAACGATCGCCGTCGTGCTGCCGATCCCAAAAGCCGGCACCAGTACGGCGAACAGCGCCAGACTTGGGATCGTGTACGCGACGTTGAGGATCTGCAAGACCAGCCCTCCGAAACGCCGCGAGCGCGCGACGAAGACGCCGAGCGGAAGCGCGACGGCAGCGGCGAGCCCAAGCGACGTCGACACCAAGTAGAGGTGCTCGGCGAGATGACCGGCGACCGTACTCGCGTGCGTCATCAGGTAGTTCATCGGGAATGCGCCGTGATCGCTGCGCGGACGTTTTCAAACGTCAGCGTGCCGAGGACGTTGCCGCCTTCGAGAACGGCAACGTGCGGTGCATCGCCCAACAGCCGGGACAGAACCTCGCGCAACGTCGCGTCGGCTTGGACCGCGGCTGCTGATGCCGGCATGGGATCGCCCGGCGGCAGCCGTGCGAACGCCGCGGCCCGGCCGACGACGTCCCGCAACGCCTCACCCAGACCGTGGCCCGCACCGCTGCCGAGCGCGTCGCGAGCGTGTAACAGTTGTAGCCGCCGCACGGCGTCGTGGGCATCGAGCAGTTGCTCGACGTAGGGCGTGGCCGGTTGGGCCAGGACGCGCAGCGGTGTGCCGATCTGCTCGATCTTCCCCGAGCGCATGACGACGATGCGGTCCGCTAGCCGCAACGCCTCATCGACGTCGTGCGTCACGAACACGATCGTCGTGCCGAGTGCGCGGTGGATGCGGCGGATTTCGTTTTGCAAGGCCAGGCGTACGATCGCGTCGACGGCGCCGAACGGTTCGTCCATCAGCAGGACGCGCGGCTCCGCCGCGAGCGCCCGCGCGACACCGACGCGCTGCTGCTCGCCGCCCGATAGTTGACGCGGATAGCGCGCGCGGTAGCGTGACGGATCGAGTTTCGTGAGGGCCAGCAGTTCGTCGACGCGCGCTGCAATGCGGGCCTTGTCCCAGCGCAGCAGAGCCGGCACGATGCCGATATTCTGCGCGATCGTCAGATGCGGGAAGAGTCCGACGGCTTGGATGACGTAGCCGATGCCACGCCGGAGTTCTTCGGGAGAACCCGCGGCGACGTCGCGGCCGTCGACGTCGATCGTTCCCGCCGTAGGGACGACGAGTCGGTTGATCGTCCGCAGCAGCGTACTTTTGCCGCAGCCTGACGGTCCGAGCAGTACGATCAATTCGCCGCTCGCGACGTCAAGACACACGTCGTCGACGGCATTGCGGTCGCTGGCCGGATAACGGACGACGACGTTTCGCAACGTTACCGCCGCGCCGCGCACGGCGTTCATACGAGGCGATGCGCGCGCAAGAACGCGCGCGCGGCGTCCGCCGGGTCCATCTTCTCGCGATCGACTTGGCCGTTGAGCCGGCGCATGACCTCGTCAGTCAAGAACGGTGCGATGCGATTCAAATTCGGTGCGAGCGCCGGCAGAGCGCGCAGCACATCGTCGCGTACGACCGGCGCAACTTGATACGAAGGCCAGAAATGTTTGTCGTCGATCAGCAGTATGAGACGGTCGTAGGCGATCTGCCCATCGGTCCCAAATGCGACCGCGACGTCGACTTGTCCGGATTCGAGCGCCGTGTACTTTAGGCCGATATCGAACAGTTTGACATCTTTGAAGCGGAAACCACCGTACGCCTTTTGCAATCCGGGTAAGCCGTCGGGCCGCGTCGTGAATTCCGGTATCGCGCCTAGGCGCAGTTGCGGTGCCGCTTGGGCGGTTTCCGACAACGTACGTATGCCGTAGCGGCGTGCGACCGCCACCGTCGTCGCCAACGCTTGCGTGTCATCGAAGGGCGCCGGCTCGAGCCAGGTCAACGCGTAGTGGCGCTGATATTCGCGCTTGACGGTGCGGTACAGCTCGGCGGCGTCGCGGATCGGCGCTTGGTGCAGCACGCTCAGCAGCGCAGTTCCCGTGTACTCCGGATAGAGGTCGAGATCGCCGCGCAGGAGCGCTTCCATCGCGACTTGCGTTCCCCCGAGATTGAATTTTCGCGTTACGGCAAACCCGCGCGCCTCGAGCGTCTGCGCGTAGAGTTCACCCAGCACGAGCTCTTCGGTAAAGTTTTTCGCGCCGATCGAAACGGAACGACGACCGTGCTTGGCGCACGCGACCAACAGCGCTCCGGTGCCAAGGAGCGCGGCGAACCGGCTGCGGCGCATCAGCCGGCCTCCCTGCCCGTAGCGGCGCCGACGGAGACAGCGATGCGCCGCTCGACGAGCGTCAAGATGCCTTGCACGATGAGGGCGAGGACCGCGACGGCAATGGCGCCTTCGAATAACTGACCGTAATCGCCGCTTGCCAGGCCGTTGAGAATGTACTCGCCCAAGCCGCCGCCGCCGATGAAGGCCGCCAAGGTGGCGCTGGCGATCACTTCGACCGCCGCCGTCCGCACGCCGCCGAACACGACCGGCAGCGCAAGCGGCCAGGTGACCCGCAAACGCACCTGGCGCGGGCTCATGCCGAGTCCTCGGGCGGCATCGATCGAGGCCGCCGACACGCCGCGCAGCGCCACGTCGGTATTGATGACGATCGGCGGTATCGCTAGGAAGACGAGCGCAACGAGCGCCGGCCGGAAACCGATCCCTAAGATATGGTTGCACGAGCGCCAACACCGCAAGGCTCGGGAGCACGCGCGCCACGTTGATGCCGGCGAGCGATACGTCGCGCAGAAGCGCGGTGCGGGCGATAAGACTGCCGAGCGGTATGCCGAGCGCAAGCGCGCCCGCGAGCGCTGCGCCCGACAGCATGAGGTGATCGCGGACGTGCAGCACGAGGTCGTTCATAGGCGCCGGCCGGTGGACTTCCGAGCCGCCTTGCCGAAGACCCCCGAGATGATCGTGCAGTCCGAGCCGGGCGTTTCGGGGGAACGCGAAGCATCTTCGCTGCCCGCGGCATCGCCGCTCGACGATCCAGCGCTGTATTTCAGTCGCGAGCTTTCGTGGCTCGAATTCAACGACCGCGTTCTGGAAGAAGCGATCGACGAGCGCAACCCGTTGCTCGAACGCCTCAAGTTCATGGCGATCTACGGCACGAACCTCGACGAATATTTCATGATCCGCGTCGCCGCGCTCAAGCAGCAGATCGCAGCCGAGGTCCACAAGCGCGCCAACGATGGCCGTTTGCCGGCCGAGCAACTCGCGGCCGTCTCGGAACGTCTGCGCGAATCGCTCGCCCGCTTTCGCGCGCTGCTCTGCAAGGAGATTCTGCCGGCGCTCGCGCGCGAAGGCATCGCCATTCGCCGCTATGAGGAGCTCGGCGCCGGCCAACGCAGTGCGCTCGAGCGCTTCTTCGAGGACCGGGTCTTCCCCGTACTGACTCCGCTCGCCGTCGACCAAGGCCATCCGTTTCCATACATCTCGAATCTTTCGTTGTCGCTTGGGGTCGAGATGTACGAACTGACCGACGACGGTCCGCGCATGCACTTCGCGCGGGTCAAGGTTCCACCCAGTTTGCCGCGTCTCGTGCCGCTCGAAGCCTTCGAGGGCGAACATCAGTACGTTACGTTAGAAGACGTGATCGCGCACAATCTGGGCGCCCTGTTCCCCGGCATGGACGTGCGCGCGTCGTATTGCTTCCGGGTCACGCGCGACGCCGATCTCGATCTGCAGGAAGACGAAGCCGACGATCTGTTGCGCGCGATCGAATCGGAACTGCGCCGGCGCCGTTTCGGTGAACCGGTTCGGCTCGAAGTCGAAGCTTCGATGCCGGAGCACTTACGCGGCATGCTCCTCGAGGCGCTGAGCCTAACGGAGGTCGATCTGTATGAGATCGACGGTCTGCTCGGCTGGTCCGATCTGATGACGCTCGCCAATCTCGACCGCCCCGATCTGCACGACGCTCCGTTCACGCCCGCGATCCCCAAGCGGCTCGTCGGCGAAGGCGATATCTTCGCTGCGATTCGCGAAGGCGATCTGCTGCTGCATCATCCGTACGACTCGTTCGATCCGGTCGTCCAGTTCGTTGCTGCCGCCGCCAACGACCCGCGCGTGCTGGCGATCAAACAGACGTTGTATCGCACGTCCGGTAATTCGCCGATCGTCGGCTCGCTCGTGGACGCCGTCGAAAACGGCAAACAAGTCGCCGCGCTGATCGAGCTCAAAGCGCGCTTCGACGAAGAAAACAACATTCAGTGGGCGCGTAACCTCGAGCGCGTCGGCGCCCATGTCGTGTACGGCTTTCCGGCCATGAAGGTGCACGCCAAAGTGATCCTCGTCGTCCGGGACGAGCCCGACGGCATCCGGCGCTACGTCCATTTCGGCACGGGAAATTACAATGACAAGACCGCGCGGATATACACGGACCTCTCGCTGTTCACATGCCGGCCCGAACTCGGACGCGACGTCACGCAATCTGTTCAATCGGCTGACCGGGTTTTCGAAGTCGACCCGCTACGAAGAGTTGCTCGTCGCGCCGACGAGCTTACGCAGCGGCTTTCTCGATCTGATCGACCGCGAAACCGAGCACGCCTCGGCCGGCCGGCCCAGCGGCATCGTCGCCAAGCTCAATGCGATCAGCGACGCAGGCATCGTACGCGCGCTCTACCGCGCATCGCAAGCCGGCGTTCCGATCGATCTGCTTGGTGCGCGGCATGTGCGAGTTGCGGCCCGGCATTGCCGGAGTCAGCGAGACGATCCGCGTCCGCAGCATCGTCGGGCGCTTCCTCGAACACTCACGCATCTTTTGCTTCGAGAACGGCGGCGACCGCGACATCTACATCGGCAGCGCCGATTGGATGGGCCGTAACCTCGACCGCCGCGTCGAAACGATCGTTCCCGTACTGGACCCGATGCTGCGCGACGACATCGTGCGTAACATCCTCGACGGTCTACGCCCAAGACGATTGCAAGACGCGCTGGCTGCGCAGCGACGGAACCTACGTCCGGCGTCGCCCCGAGCACGGCGAACCCGCGCACTGCGCGCAGAAGATGCTGCTCGAAGCCGCGCAAGCGCTGTCTACGCAGAAAGTGGCGTAGGCTAACGCGCTGCCTGGGCGGCGGCGACTCGGATCACGGTTTGCTGCATCAGCGCGCAGGCGGTGCGCTCGTTCTCGCGTTTCGACGAATACGTCGATCGCGCACACGGTCAACGTGCGGCCGCTGCGTACGACCCGCGCGTCGGCGATCAAGCGCTGGCCGCGTGCCGGTGCCAGCAGGTTGACCTTGAACTCGACGGATAGAACATCGCTGTCGGCGTCGAAGAGCGTTGCAGCGGCGCAGCCGCCGGCGGCATCGGCGAGCGTGCTGGTGACGCCGGCATGAAAGTATCCGTTCTGCTGGCTGAGTTCCGTGCGGAACGGTAGGCTTAGCACGCACCGTCCAGGTTCGAGTTCCTCGATGCGCGCGTCGAGGTATGCGAGCGCGCCGGCTCGTTCGAACCCGCGTTCGACGCGCGTTCGCCAACCCGGATCTTTGGGCGCGAAGGAAGTCACCGTTGCAACGCTGCGCGGAACTCTGCCGATGCGATGAGAGGCGCGGCGCACCCGTCGTGCAGTCAACCGGCATCCGAGGGCGACGCCGGCTGCGCGGCGATCTGCAGCACGATGGCCCATTCGCGCGGATGCACTGGCTGCACCGAGAGCCGAGAGCCCCGGCGCAGCAGTACCATCGTCGGCGCTAGGCTGCGCGATTAGCGCGCAATTCTGCCAGCGGAACGAAGCGTCGCCAAGCGCCGTTCGAACGCGACGTCGACCATCTCCCAGATCGGCTTTGCTTCGGTCGCACGCCCGTCGTAGTACGGGCTGTCGCGGATCACGCGCGGTGAAATCGGGATACGCCTCGCGAACGACTCGTACGATGCCGGCAATTCCCGGCACCTTCGTGCTGCTGTGATAGAAGAAGCCGAGGTCCCCCACGCGCATCGCTTTCATGTGGTTGCGCGCTTGGAAATTTCGGACGCCGCTCCATTCGGTGCGGCCTTCGCGTTCGAGCCGATCGAAGCCGTACGAATCCGGTTCGCTCTTGAAGAGCCAGTATTGGGAAGCGCTCAGCGGAGGTTGATGACGGGCGCCGGTTCGGGCTGCTCCGGGAACGTCTGCGCGAGCAACGTGCGCAATTCACCGTTCTCCGCCATCGGGCCTAGGATGTCGGTGTCGCCGTAGAATTTGCCGCCGATGAACACCTTCGGTAACGTCGGCCAGTTCGTCATGTCCGCAAGCGCTTCACGCTTGGGCATATTGTCCAGCACGTCGATCACCTGGAACGGGTAGCCCATCCGGCCAAAAAATTGAATCGTCTCCAAGGTGAAGCCGCAGCGCGGCATGTCTTTGGTCCCTTTGCCGTAGACGAGAATCTTGTTGTCGGCGACCTCGCGGTCGATCTCTTGGCGGATTGCGTCGGATGACATCGCTTACTCCAGAATTTCAGTGCGGATGGACATGGCGTGAATGCGTCCGTCGGCTCGAGCCTCGGCAAGCGCCGCTTCGACCATGCGATGCCGATCCATCAACGAGACGCCTGCAAACGCGTTCGAACGTACGAACACATTGAAGTGGTCCATGGTGCCGGTCAAGTCGACGAATCTCCACCTGAGCGTCGGGCAGAGCGCTGCCGAATTAGCGCCGTCATCGCCTCGTTACGGATCATTACCCGACCGCGGTTCGCGCGGAATGTACGAGGACCTTGGCGCCCAGGTATGGTTCACGGCGGTAACTGCGGTTGCCGGCGGCTCCGCCCGACGAGCAAAAATTCGCGCGCCTCCCGTAACGTCTCGGGAATGATCGTCGCCGTCCGTTCGAGCGTGCGGCCGGCGGATGCGGCCAGCACGATGCCCGCCGCGCCGAGCAAGATCGCCGGCACGCCACGCGCGCGCACCCGCTTCCCGAGCGAAAACCGGCTGGAACGCACGATGCCGCTCACGTCGAGCGGCCACTGGGTCAAGCGCTTCATGAGCTCTACGGTTGGCCTGCCGGTAAGCGGCGCCTGTCAGTACGCCTGCGCGATTTGCCGGTGTCGCGCGTGTTCGCGGGCAGCGGAGAAGCGGTGCCTTGGGACGGGGAGGTGAAGCGCCGAGGATGACTTCATGGAGGCTTCGGCCGCAATGATAGCCGTGCGCTTGAACGAGCTCGGCGGTCCCGAGAAACTCCACGTCGAGGAGATCGCCGCTCCCCGACCGGCCCCGGGCGAGATACTCGTGCGCGTCGAACGCGCCGCCCTCAATCGGCGCGACGTGTTCATCACTCAGAACCTGTATCCGGGAATCGTGTTGCCGCGAACGCTGGGCAGCGACGGCGCCGGCACCGTCGCTGCGCTCGGTGAAAGCGTAACGCTTCCAGCGGTCGGGACACGCCGTCGTCATCGACCCAGAACTCGGCTGGCAACGCGGCGAACGCATTCCGCGCTCGAGCGGCAATATTCTCGGGATGCCGACCGACGGAACGTTCGCCGAGTACGTCGCCGTACCGGCGGTCAATGTGTATCCCAAACCTGCAGCGCTTTCGTACGACGAGGCCGCCGCGTTACCGCTGGCCGGGTTGACCGCGTACCGCGCCGTCTTTACCCGCGGACGCATTACCAAAGACGATGTCGTGTTGATCACCGGCGTCGGCGGCGGAGTGCAAACGTTCGTCCTACTGTATGCGAAGCACGTCGGTGCGCGGACGATCGTCACGTCGGGAAGTGATGAGAAGTTGGAACGAGCGGCGCGCCTCGGCGCCGACGTCGCCTAAATTATAAGGCGGATCCCGACTGGTACAAAGCGGCGCGCAAAGCCGCCGGCGACGGCGGCCCAACCTTGATCGTCGATGCCACCGGTGGCGAAACGTTCGCAAAGTGTCTCGACGTCGCACGGCCGGGTGCGCGGGTCGTGACCTACGGGGCTACGCGCGGCGATGCGACGATCCGTCCGTTTTCGATCTTCTGGAAACATCTCGACGTGCTGGGGACGTCGATGGGCAGCCCTCAAGATTTTGCTGCGATGCTGGCGCTCTTCGACAACGGTCTGCGGCCGGTGATCGACGAGGTCTTTCCGATCTCCGATGCTGCCCAGGCCGCGCAACGCGTCCTCGACGGAGCGCAGTTCGGTAAAGTCGTCCTCGCGCTCCGGTAACGGCCGGCTTACACGGCCTCCGGCGCGTCGAACTCCGCGAGCTTCTCCATGAGAGCGATGCGCTTCGGCAGCGCGAGGCGCGCGAGGCGACGCCGCAGGACGGGAACCGTCGAAGCGCTGATCGTCCGTGCTTCAGGCGGCGTGTCCCAAAGGAGATCGCTAACGATCGTCCGCAGCTGGGCCGCCGCCGCCAGCGCTTTTCTTTTGATATCCGCCGTTAACGCGGTCCGTAAGGGCGCGACGAAGCGCTCGTAGTCGGGTGCCGCAATCTCATTGACGAGCAGAGCCATCCCGGTGACAGGTTGGGCGAGCATGGATTGCAGCGTATCGTAGGCAGGCGGGACGCGTTTGCGTTCGGCATCCGCAAAGAGCGTTGACCAGGGCAAGTGCTCGGTCACATAGTAGAGATTGATAACGTCTTTAGCTTCAGCTCGATCTTCATAGGCCGAGATCTTGTTCGCCGCAAGATCGCGCAAACTATAGACGCGGATTTTTAGCGCGACGGAACGTTCCGCCGGAAGAACGAGGCGCACGTCGTTCGCGAAGTCGACTCGAAGCCGCACGTTATCTTGGATGACGACTGCTCGAACGAACGTCGTGCTGCGCCGTTCGAACTCGACCGCGAACCCCGCACGCTCGACACGGCCCAGAACCGCCGCCGCCAACGTGTCGATTCGATCGGCTTGTGTGAACAGATCGAGATCGTCCGAGTACCGGTGATGCAGGTGAGCGCGAGCCAGTGCAGTGCCGCCGGCGAGGGCGCGGTCTTCGTATTCCCCTGCGATCGCCAGGACGCAATCCTGGAGCGGATACAGTCTGTCCACGTACCACGTGCGCTCGGCCTCCGTCGCTGTCCGGAACGGCACGTCCATCGCTGCTCGGTTCGACTATCGGCAGCCGGTACCCGGGAAGCGCGCCGTGAATGCGGCGTTAGGGGTGAATCGACGACGAAGTCCCGATGCTACGACAGTGAAGATCGCAGGGCGTTGTGGCGGCGGCGGACGGTACGCCACGCTCGATGCCAAGCGTGGCGGCCGGCCTCTGCGGCGTCGCGTTCGCGCTGGGCCAGTTCTCCCTCGACGAAGGCGACGTGGCCGCCGGCGGCGTTGTCGGCCAGTTGGGCGGCGGCGAGCGTTGCATCGTGCTGATCGCCGAGCACGAACTGCAAGCGTTCGGCAGCCTTCGCCAAGCGGACGGCGCCGGCGCCGAGCACCGGGGCCAACGCCTCTGCGGCATAACGTACGTATTTCGCTTTGATACGGATGCCGTGTAACTCGTCATCGGTCGCAGGCCGGCTTCTTCGGCGCACGCGCCTGCGCACACGGCGAACGGCCGTGTTCAACAATGCGGCTCCGTGATCGTATGCGCACGCGTCCGCGTGCTTGCCTGCGGGTGGCCGCTGCGCTGCGCCGACGAGCTCATCCAGCAAAGCGACGTAAGAAGTCCGCGCCATGAGGGTGAGGAGACGGTCGTACGCAGCCTCGCGTTTGTGGCGAAACGCAGCCGTCGCTTCCGGTGTCCATCGTATGTCGCCCGGCGGCAATGTCGCCGCATCGCGTTCGATGCGCGCCAGCAGGACGTCGGCATCGCGCGCCTCGCCCAGCGCGTTGCCGAGCCAGCGCAGCTTTTCGGCTATCGGCGCCACGAAGCCGTCTGCGAATACGCAGTCAAACGTCGTGAAGTCGGAACGTAAGCGACGCACCGATGTGCGTGCCTTGTGGACTGCATTCGCACTGCGTTGGACGCGGATGGCAGCGTCGCTGCGGATGATACGCTCGACCGATCGGCCTAAAGCCGTCTGCAGCACTTCAAGAAGACTCGAAGTCGGCCCGAGCCGCTGCGCGCGGGGGGCGACGTAGCGCACGAGCCGCTCGGGAAGTGGCGTCACGAGCTTCGCCGGTACGCTTCGATGCGGTCGACGTCCTTATCATAGCCGAGTTCGGCGGCGGCGACGGCAGCGCTTTGCGGGTCGGTAAGCGCGCTGAGATCGGGATTGAGGATAGCCCGTTCCTCGGGCGCTAACGGGCGCTCCAGCGTGCGCGAACGGACTGCCCCTTCGCGCTCGAGTGCGATGAGGTAGGCGAGAATCTGCCGCGCCGCCGCGGGCCAGAGGACGCGTGATACGTCGGCGTAGAGCGTTGTAACGAGTTCGGGAATCGTGCATTCGCCTCGCTCGAGCGCCGCAACGAGCTGCTGTTCGCGCGCCAAGCGGTGCGCGATGTACTCGTCGAGCTTGGCGCGCGGTTCGTTGATCGCATCGCCGTGACCGCCGTAGATGACACGCACATCGGGATAGTCGGCGCGCAGCCGGCGTAACGTTGCGATGTACGCGCGCATATCGCCGCGTGGCGGAGCGACCACGACCGTTCCGCGGCCGACGACGACGTCACCCGTAAATAAGATCGTACGATCTGCGAAAGCGTACACGAGGTGGTCGTCGGCGTGCCCGGGTGCGTCGAGCGCACGCAGGCTCACGCCACCCACTTCGATCGCGTCTCCGTCGCACAGCGTTACATCGTGCGGAAAGCGGGCATTCGCGTGCCCGTACACCGGTGCGCCCGTGCGCCGGTGCAGCGGCCCGGCGCCCGGTGCATGGTCGGGATGACCGTGCGTAACGAGAATCGCTTGCAGCGGAACGTTATGCGACGCAATCGCCTCGAGAACTGCGTCTTGATGCGGGCGATCGATCGGTCCGGGATCGATGACCAGCGCGCCGCTTGCACCGAGCACGATGTACGTATTTGTGCCATCGAGGGTCATCGGCGAGGGATTGGGAGCGGTGATGCGGACGACGCGCTCGCTCACCATGCGTCTTCGTCCTGCGGCAGCACGATCTCGCCGCTTGGGGTTTCAATCGGGCGGACGGGCGAGACGAGGCGTTGCCGCGCATGCGCGAGCAACGGCTCGACCGCATTGAATCGAGCCAGCCGCTCGAGGTGCTTTCGCGTCGGGAACATGATGCTCAACGCGTTTCGTCGTGCAAGTTCGAGTGCATCGCGCCGGCGCAAACCACGTTCCGTCATGGACTTCAACGGCGTCAGCCGACGGTACTTGATCGCTCGGCGCTCGTGCGATGAAAAAATGCGTATCGAATCGGATCCTTTGTGTCGGCGGCGTGATCCAGTTCGAATAGTGCACCAGCGGCGCTGCATCAAGTCGCAGATCGTGCTCGGCAAGCGCCGCGGAAAAGGAGCCCCGGGCGGCGAGCGCAGCGCGCAGTGCGCTTGCGACCGTGGGTGCGACGACGGCCCGGATGCCACCCGGATCGCATGCGAACAGGATACCGGCTTCTTCGAGCAATTCACGCAGCGCCGCCACGATAACCGGCTGCGGGACCGGTCCTGCTGCACCATGCAGACGCGCAAGCGTCCGACCTTCCGCGTCGCCCGGCTCGACGGCTCCGCCCGGAAAAACGAACGCTCCGGGCATGAAGCGACTGCTGCCGCTGCGCCGCGTCAAGTAGACCTCGAGACCGCCCGGCGCGTCGCGGAGCAGCATAACGGTTGCGGCGGCGCGCGGAACTCCCGCCACCGGTAAAGCGTTGTCCACGGTGTATGAGCGCGCGTTTCGTCGTCATCGCTGCGGCGGCCCTGGTCTTGACGACGGCCGCCGGCGCAGGCGCGCAACAGCCGGCCCAACCCGTTCCGTCCCCCACGCCGATCAATCTGCCCCCGCTGCCGCCAAGCACGCACGTCGATCCCTATACGCGCGCCGCGATCGATCTGCTGACGGGCGCCGTCAATCGCGCTATTGCAAATATCGGTAACTCCACGTCTGGACGCGTGTCCTACTTCAAACGCTTCGACCTACAAGTGCAGACCGGCGCATCATCGTATCGCGACGTACACCTGCATCAGGGCACGATCATCGATCCACGTGGGACGACGCTCAGCGCCGGACAGTACGTCGACGTCAGCGGCGTGGCGCGGTCCGATGGTTCGCTCGACGCGAACGTCATTACCGTCCGCTAAGCGGACGTTGCAATCCACGGCCGACAGCCAACCGTTATCGTAACGGCACTACCGGCGTACTTTCGCACTCATTTAAGGAGGAAACATTTATGGTCCAACGCTTTGCGGCTGCCGCAACTACGGTTGCGCTCGCCGCGCTTCTGGCGGCACCGGCGTTCGCGCAAAGCTCGATGGCGGGCAGCATGTCGCACAAGGGGCACATGTCCGGCAAGATGTCGAGCAGCATGATGAAAGACCCGATGGTCGGCGGAGCGATGATGTACCCGTCGAAGAACATCGTGCAGAACGCGATGGCGTCAAAGGATCATACGATCCTCGTGTCGCTCGTCAAGAAGGCCGGCCTCGTCTCGACGCTCGAAGGGCCGGGCCCGTTCACCGTCTTTGCGCCGACGAACGCCGCTTTCAACAAGATCCCCAAAGCCGCACTCGACAAAGTCGCCGACAATAAGGCGCTGCTCAAGAAGGTGCTGCTGTATCACGTCGTTCCCGGCAAACTGAGCGCAGCCGACATCGCATCTAAAATCAAAGCCGGTCATGGCAAGGCGATGCTCAAGACGGCCGAAGGCGAGTCGCTGACCGCCTCGATGTCAGGTGGAGCGTTGACTCTGACGGACGCTAAAGGCGGCAAAGCGACGGTGACCACGCCGAACGTGTATCAGTCCAACGGCATCATTCACGTCGTCAACGCCGTCCTGATGCCCTAGATGTCCGAACCGGTCGGGCGCGGCGAAGAACCGGGCCTGCCGGATTGGCCGGTGCAGTACGTGGTTACGAGCGGTCTCAGTGAGATTCGTTCGGTTCCACCACCGGTAGAGAGCCGGAGCGGCGTTCGCAGACCGAAATTGGAGCGCGTCACGGGACCGGTGAAAGCCGGTCCCGTAGCCTTGTGGGTGATCTCCGATGAGGCGTCAGCGCCTGAGGCGTCCGCACCGCCGAGCTCCCGTTGGCACCGCTACGAGGCCGCCGCAGTTTTCCTGTTCTCGTTCTTACTCGCGGCGTTCGTCATCAAAGAAAAGTCCGGCGTCGAAGCGTATCTATCGCGCATAGGCCCCGTCGCCTACCCGCTCGCCATCCTCATCTTCGCGGTCGTCGCTGCGGCGCCGTTTTCCGTCACCGACGCCCTGGCCATCATGAACGGCGTCATCTTCGGACCGTGGCGTGGTTCGATCGTCAACGCGCTGGGACTCGTCATCGCGGCGGTAGGCGGATATGCGATCGCACGCCGGACGTCCCATCTGTTGCAAATCCAAAGCAACGTCGAGCGTCTGCCCTCGTGGGTGCGGCGCTTTCGGGTCGGCTCGCCGCCGTTTCTGCTGACATTGCGTCTAGTGCCTGGACTCGGCGGGACGTTAGCGACGCAGATCGCAGCGGCTTTACGAGTGCCGATGTTCGTGCATGTCTGGACGATGTGCGCCGTCGCCGTCCCGGTCTGCACGCTGCTTGCGATCTTCGGCGATCGCGTTGCCGCGACCGTTCACGACTATTACGAAGCGCACGCGCCGCACGTGCACATCCACATGCACGTGCACATCCCTAGAAGCCTCGATATTTTCCACCGGCATCATCGGTCACGCAGTCACCCGTGAACGTGACCCTCGTCGAAGATGCCGTCGCCCTAGCTGCGCTATGCGCGCGCATCGCCGGCGCAGAACGCATCGCGCTCGATACCGAGTTTCACAACGAGCGCTCGTATGCGGCTCGCCTGATGGTCGTGCAGCTCGTCGTCGGCGATGAAGTCGTTCTCGTCGATCCGCTGCGCGTCGCGGACTTGCAGCCACTCGCCGCCGCCTTGTCGACGAAAATGGTCGTCGGGCACGCTCTGCGGGGGCGATCTGAAAATCTTTGCCGACCGCTTCAATACGCTGCCGGCGGCTGCGTTCGATACGCAGTTGGCCGCGGCGTTCTGCGGGTACGGCATCGCGATCTCTCTCGGCGACCTCGTGTACGACATCGCCGGCGTGCGGCTGCGCAAATCGCACACGGTCAGCGATTGGAGTACGCGCCCGCTGAGTCCCGGACAAATCGATTACCTCGTCGACGACGTCCGCTATTTGTTCGCATTGCAGGACCGGCTGACCGAACGGCTCCACGCGGCGGGACGGTACGGCTGGTTCACAGACGATGCGCGCGGACTGATCGATATCGACCGCTTTCGTCCCGACCCCGAACGGCTATATTTGCGCGTACCAGGAGCGATGCGCATGAGCCGCCGCGAGCTCGGCATTCTCCGCGAGCTGGCAAATCTGCGCGATCAGCTCGCGCGCGAGCGAGACGTGCCGCTCAAGTATATCATTCCCGACGACGTGATGGCGCCCATCGTCTCGCTGCGTCCTAGCCGGCGCGACGATCTCGCAGCCTTGCGCCGGCTAGATGCCGGCATCCGCAAGGCATTCGGCGAGCGCATCGTTGCTGCCGTCGCTGCCGGCGTGGCTCTCGACGAAGCGGAGCTGCCGCGCAAGCCTGCGCGGCCGCCGGGTTCCGAGCGTGAAGCGATCGCGTCCTGCTTGTCGGTACTGGTCAATGCAATCGCCGCTGATAATGGTCTGCCGCCGGCGTTGCTCGTTACGCGCACCGCGCTTAGAGCGCGTCGCGCGCGAGTCGGCGGTGACGGCAGAGGAGGTGGCCCAGGTGCTGGAGGCAGGGTCGTGGCGAGCGCAGTTAGTCGCCGAACCGCTATCCGCTTTGCTTTCCGGCGAGATTGCGTTGACGATCGACGGCGTACGACGCGGAACGCCGCACGTCGCGCGCGTTTCGCTATCGTCCGGCCGCACGCCGCTGCTAGCGGAGTGACGCCTGGCCCGGGGCGCTGCTGCACTGCGCCAGCGCGCCGGCACGGGGTCGCGCTTGGGGTCTAGCGAAAGCGCTCCGGGCAATGCAGCAGAATCCCGATAGCTTCGGAGCACGAACCGCGCTACACGTCGCAAATCGTTCGTACACGATATTTGCACTCGAGGCGCTAGAACGCGCGGGCTTCGGCGACGTAGCACGTCTTCCGTTCAGTTTGAAGATCCTGCTCGAGAATTTGCTGCGTCATGAAGACGGCCGCAGCGTGACCCGGGAACATATCGCCGCGCTTGCGCGTTGGTCGCCCGACGGTTCGGTCCGCAACGAAATCGCATACCGTCCGGCACGCGTGCTGCTGCAAGACTTCACCGGGGTTCCCTGCGTCGTTGACCTCGCTGCGATGCGCGACGCGATGGCCGACATCGGCGGCGATCCCAAACGGATCAATCCGCTTCAGCCCGTTGAACTCGTGATCGACCATTCCGTGCAAGTCGACCGCTTCGGTACGGAGACGTCATTTGCCGAAAACGCGAGGCTGGAGTTCGAGCGCAACCGCGAGCGGTATGCGTTCCTCAAGTGGGGCCAGGTCGCGCTCGACAACTTTCGCGCCGTGCCGCCGGACACCGGGATCGTGCACCAAGTCAACATCGAATTTCTGTCGCGGGTCGTTTTCGGCGCTGGTGGCGCGGGCGTGATCGCCGACGCCGCCACCGACGCCGCGTACCCCGATACGGTCGTCGGCACCGACTCGCATACGACGATGGCCAACGGCCTCGGCGTGCTGGCCTGGGGCGTCGGAGGAATCGAAGCAGAAGCCGCGATGCTCGGTCAACCCGTCACGATGTTAGTCCCCGATGTCCTCGGCGTCCGCATCGAAGGCAAGCTGGGCGAAGGCGTGACGTCGACGGATCTCGTGTTGACGATCACCGAACTGCTGCGCAAGAAGGGCGTTGTCGGCAAGTTCGTCGAGTTCTTCGGAACGGGTCTTTCGAATCTCGGCGTCGCGGACCGCGTGACGATCGGCAACATGTCGCCGGAGTACGGTTCGACCGTCGCGATCTTCCCGATCGATCGCCAAACGCTGAGCTATCTCGAACTGACCGGACGCAGACCCGAACACATCGCCCTCGTCGAGGCGTACGCTCGCGCCCAGGGGCTGTTCCGCAGCGACGATTCTCCCGACCCGCGTTTTAGCGACGTGATCGAACTCGATCTTGCGACCGTCGTGCCGAACTGGCCGGTCCGCGCCGGCCGCAGGATCGGGTCGCGCTCGCGGACGTCAAGCGCAGCTTCGGCGCGCTGCTCGATCAGTGGCATCACACCCGCACGCGCGAGGGCCATCAGGAATCTGCCGGCGACGAAGCCGTCGCCGCGCTCGAAGGTGAAGGCGGCGGTGGGACCGCCGTGGCAGCGCGGCCGGAAACCGAACTTTCCGACGGGGCAATCGTGATCGCTGCGATCACGTCGTGTACGAATACGTCCAATCCAGCGGTGATGATCGGCGCCGGTCTCGTTGCCAAGAAAGCGTTCGAGCGCGGCTTGACCAGTAAACCGTGGGTGAAGACGAGTCTTGCGCCCGGTTCGAAAGTGGTGACCGACTATCTGACCAAAGCCGGCCTCCAACCCTATCTGGATGCGCTCGGATTCAATCTGGTCGGCTATGGCTGCACGACGTGCATCGGCAATAGCGGGCCGCTTCCCGAAGATGTGGCGCAAGCCGTCGCCGAACACGACATGATCGTTGCCGCCGTCTTGTCGGGCAATCGCAACTTCGAAGGCCGCATCCATCCCCAAGTCCGCGCCAACTACTTGGCTTCACCGCCGCTCGTCGTCGCGTACGCACTTGCCGGCCGCATGGATATCGATCTGACGACGGAACCACTGGGCATAGACCGCGCCGGCGAACCCGTGATGCTGGCCGATCTGTGGCCGACGAGTGCCGACATCGACGAGACGGTCGCGAATTGCGTGAGCGACGCCGCGTTTCGCGCTCGGTACGCCGACGTGTTCGGCGGCGATGAAAACTGGCGTTCACTCGAAGTAGCGAGCAGCGAACGTTACGCCTGGGATCCCGCAAGCGAGTACGTTAAGAAGCCGCCGTATTTCGACGGGATGCCCGCCGAGCCGCAGCCGCCTCGCGATATTCTGGGAGCGCGCGCGCTTGCAGTCCTCGGCGACAGCGTCACGACCGATCACATCTCGCCCGCCGGTACGATTGCGAAAAACAGTCCGGCGGCGACGTATCTGCTCGAGCATGGCGTCGACCCCGCCGACTTCAATTCCTACGGCGCCCGCCGCGGCAATCACGAAGTGATGATGCGCGGCACGTTCGCGAACGTCCGCCTGCGCAACGCACTCGTCGGAGGAGTCGAAGGCGGCGTGACGCGCTATCTCCCCGACGGAACCTTGATGTCGATCTTCGGTGCCGCAATGCATTACAAGCGCGACGAGACGCCCGTCATCATCCTCGGCGGCAAAGAGTACGGGTCCGGTTCATCGCGCGACTGGGCCGCTAAAGGGCCGATGCTTTTGGGCGTGCGCGCCGTTCTCGCCGAATCGTTCGAACGCATTCACCGCAGCAATCTGATCGGCATGGGCATCTTACCGCTAGAGTATATGCCCGGGTCCGATCGCGAATCGCTCGGCCTCACGGGCGAAGAGCTGTTCGACATCACGGGTCTGGGCGACCGCATCCTGCCGGGTAGCCGCATGCACGTGAACGCGCGAGCTCCCAACGGTGGCGGCGCGACAACGTTCGACGTGGTCGCTCGCATCGACACCCCGGAGGAAGCCGACTATTTCCGCCACGGCGGCATCCTTCAGTACGTGCTGCGTCAACTGAGGAACCGCGACGTTTGAACGCGCGCTCCGTGGTGATACCATTGGTATGTTCGATCGATCCCGCCTGGCGCAAACGTTCCTTGCTAAGCTGCCTGAAGCACTGCGCGGCGTTGACTTTCCGGCACGGCGCGACGATCTCGTTGAGATGGCTCAGATCAACGGCGCCGAGCCGGTGTTGATCGACGGCATGAAAGATCTTCCCGACCAAGAGTACGATAACATCGCTGCGGTGCTGGCCGAGATCGAAGCGAACCGGCCTCCAGAATCGTAAACGCCCTATTGCAGCGCGATCAACATGTTGGCGGCCGGAACGAAGACGAGCCCGTATCCGGCGCCTAGACCGACGAGCGGCGTAGCGAAGTACTCGCCGCACGAGACGGGTTGCGGCAACGTCACGTGATAGAGCGTTTTACCGTCAGCCGCATGGAAGCCGTACAGATCGCCGGTGTTGGTGGCGGCTACGACGATATCGTTGACGACGATCGGGGCGCACGAGAAGGTCTGCCCCGAACGCGGAACGGCCGTCCAGCGGGTCTTTCCGCTAGCGATGTCGACCGCGTTCAACGTCGCGGGCTCCGTCAGAAACGCCGTTCCGTCCAAAAACGCCGGCGCATATTGGCTGTTAAACCCGCCCACCAAGGCCCCAGTTCGAGCGCTTAGCGCGATGCCGTCGGTACTGTAGCCGTAAACGTCGCGCACGTACACGACCCCGCGGTACACCGCAGCACTCTCTCCGCCTCCACCTTCGCATGGGCCGGCGTAGTGCCAGACCGGTACGCCGCTGGACGCGTTGAAGCGATACGTTTGCGGGCAGACGTACGAAACGTATGCGCTGTCCGACGTGACCGCCGGTGCGGACGAATCGCCGTTCTCGACCGAGCCCGTCCAAACCAGCGAACCGTCCGTCTCGCGTACCGCGTACACCGTTCCCCCGGATCCTGCACCGCTGGTATACACGAGTCCGTCACGTGCCGTCGGTGCAGAACTGAACGAATATTGCCCCGGCAGCGGAGCGCTCCACAATTGATGACCGTCGCTGGCGGAGAAAGCGAACATCGCGCCGGCATCGGAGAACGAAGCGGATGTCGGAACGACGAAGACTCGGCCGTCCTCATAGGCAGCGCCGATCCACGGCCCGAAACCGCTCGGCGACGGTTGCTTCCATACGACATGGCCGGTCGAAGCGTCCAGCGCGTAGAGCATTGACGGTGAGCCGTTATCGACCACAAAGACTTTGCCGTCGGCGATGACGGGATACGACACCGTTCCGCCTAGCGTTGCCGTCCAGCGGACCGAGACGGGTAAAGAGAAGTTTGAAAGACGCGCGTATCCGGCGTGGTCCGGCGTCACCTGAAAACTGACCGAACCATTCGACGTCGCCGCTTGCGCTGGGGTGTAGCCCGCGATGCCGGCAAGCGCGACTGATGCCGCAGCCATCATCGCAGCGAGTGAAGATTGAAGGGTGCGGCATAACGTCATCAGCGAAATCCTATTCCAAAATGGAACGAACGAATTCGCCGACCGGCGTTGCCGACCTCGCGATCGTGACCGCGATTGCGCCGCGCCGGCGCTCGGCGGTGGCGGGAGATGTCGCCTGCCGAAAATGAGCGCCCCCTAGATCGGGGAATGCGGAGCGAAACGAAGTCGATGCCGCTATGAGCGGCTGTTGGAGGTGCGTTGGTGCTAGCGGGTCATTCGGTCGCGGCGTTGCTATCGTTTGAAGGACCGGATCGGTATGCTTCCGTCGGCGGACTCGGAACGCGCGAGACGTCGTTCGCACGCGCGCTCGGTGAAGCCGGCATCGAAACCTCATTGTTCTTCATCGGCGACCCCGCACTGCCGCCCGTCGAAGTGATGTGGCCCCACGTGACGTTGCGTCGCTGGTGTCAATGGATCTCGGCCTATCATCCGCGCGACGTGTACGACGGTGAAGCCGACAAAGTGGCCGACTATAGCGTTAGCGTGCCGCGGTTCATCGTCGAAACGGTCGCCCTTCCTGCCGCCGCCCGAGGCCAACGTACGGTCGTAATCGCCGAAGAGTGGCAGACGGTCCGAGCGGTCGTCGCGCTCGACGCGTTGCTGCGCGCCCGCGATATCCGCTCGACCGTGACGATCTTGTGGAACGCCAACAATACGTACGGCTTCGAGCGGATCGATTGGGCGGCGCTGCAGCGTTCGGCGACGATCCTGACCGTCAGCAAGTACATGAAGTTCGAACTTGCCGCCTACGGCGTTGCTGCGCTCGTCGTGCCCAACGGCATCCACGAAGCGTTGCTGGCCGGGCCGTCACCCGAACTCGTCGCACGCTTCCGCGGCGCCTTGCGGGGACGCCCGCAGCTCATCAAGGTTGGGCGCTTCGATCCCGACAAGAATTGGCTGCAGGCGATCGATGCCGTCGCCGAACTGCACAGCGCCGGGATTTCGGCGCAGCTGATCATGCGCGGCGGAAAAGAAGCGTACGGTAGCGTCGTATTGCAGCGGGCACGCAGCCGCGGCTTGCGCATTGCCGATGTCACCGTCGACGGAACCGATGCTGCCGAAGTCGTCGCGGCGCTCGGCTCGGCCGAGGCCGACGTGTTGAACGTCCACGCTTTTTTGCCCGACGCGACGCTGTTTGCACTGTATGCGGCCTGCGACGCCGTGCTGGCCAATAGCGGCAAAGAACCGTTCGGTCTCGTCGGCCTCGAAGTGATGGCTGCCGGCGGCATCGCCGTCTGCGGTGCCACCGGCGAAGAATATGCCGAGCCGTTCGTCAATGCGATCGTCTGCGATACGAGCGATGGTCGCGAACTTGCTCAGTATCTAAGGGATGCCTACGGCGACGAAGAGCGCGCCGAGCGCATGCGCCGAGCCGGGCGCGCGACGGCAGCACGTTTTGTCTGGCCGAACGTCCTCGAAACGCTCAGCCACAAGATCGCGTACGCCTCCGGGCGCCGCTGACGGCAGCGCCGTCCGGTAAGAGCGGCCCCTACCGCGGCGCCATGATCTTCGCGAGCATATCCGGCTTGCCGGGAATGCGGACGAGGTGCGGATATTTCGGGCCGCCGTGATAGTTGACGGAATACGTCGCGTAATAGCCGTTCTGCTCGGCCAGGAGTTGAATCGGCGCGCTGCTGCGCTGCGCCGACGTTAGGGCATACTTGAGCACGTCGTCGGAAAACGACTGCCCGTCGATGGCGGCGACTTTCATGCCGGGAGCCATGTGGGCGTTCCACGCCGGCGAATATTCCCGTACGCCGCCTACCGTGCCGTCGGCGTTGAACGTCAGACCCAGCGAATACCAGGCATCGATGCCGTGCCCGAGCGTGTCGCGTGCAGTCATGAAATCGTTGGGTTTGGCATTGTAGACGATACGCCAGCCCGAGCGCTGCAGCTCGCTCGTCGGGGGATGCACGCTGATCTCGTAGACGCGCTGCTGGAAGAAGCCGTGCCAATCGTAGTGCACGACGCCGTCGAGAAGACGTTCGATCTGCTCGCGGTTATAGGGAACGGTGATCGGGCCGGTGTCGGGCGGCCCGGCGTAGGCGTGCAGGAACGTGTCGAGCGACTTCGTGCCGCCGCTCATCTGGCGGATCATCGTGTCGACGTCGAGCCACAGCAGCTCGCCTTCGGTGTAGAAATCGCCGGCTGTACGGCGGATTTCCGAGTATTCCCCGTGCTCCTCGTAGAGATACGGCGCGCCGGTCGTCGTGTCGATCAACGGTTCGGTCAGCCGGCCGGGCTCGTAATCCATGGAAGCGTACACCGTCGCCAGATATTCGGGATACTGTTTGGGTTGCCGGATGCCGGTGCGAAATGAGATCAGGTCGCCGAGGTATTGGTTCATGCCCTCGTACACCCACAGCAGCTCCGTGTGCTCGGGCAACTGAAAGTTCGGTTGGATCAGATCGAACGGCCGCCGGTATTTGCCGTTCCATGAATGCGAGAACTCGTGCGTGATCAGATCGCCGCCGGCCAGCTGCTCTTGAGGGTTCGTCATGAAATCGGCCGGCGCGCGATTGTCACTGGATTGATGGTGCTCGATGCCTTGGAAGCCGATCGCATTGGAAAGCGTGAGCAGGGCGTGGTAATTATACCAGTGTCGCGCGCCATACAACGCCAGCGCCTGCGGCGCCATGTGGTGATATTTTCCGATGATGTTTGCCGGAAAGTCGAGGTTCTGCGGCGCGTCGGCGAAGACGTCGAGCATCTGCACGGAATTGCCGTTGCGCCACAGCGCGACGTGTTTGTAATAGCGCCCGCAGTCCAGCGGCGAATCGACGAGCATGTTGAGCGGGACCTCACCAAAGTCGATGCGGTTCCCGCTCTGCCGGGGATTGGGCAGCGCGGTCCCGTAGCTCCAGTCCCCCGGCAAGATGATGCTCGGGCGGAAAAAAACGTCGTGCGAGTTCGTGTTCTGCTGATACAACAGGACACGATTCCAGTTGACGATGGCGACATTGCGCGTCGACATGACGTCGCCTGCGCCGTTGAGCAGCACCGTATACGACGCGTCGAGCGTCGAAACGCCGGGCGGTACGTCGACGTGGAAGGCGTACATGTCCACTTGGTCGCGCATCCATGTCAGCGGACGGCCGCCTGCAGTGATCTTCAACTGCGAGATATTGCCGAGCGGGCCCGTCGGGCCGTGCTCGCCCGGAACCCACTGCGGATACACGAGCGTAAACGGTCCGGGAGAAACAGGAATCGTCATGTGGCTCTGCATGATGCCGCGGCCGGCGTCACGCGCGTCGAGCACGAGCGTCTCCGGATTAGCCTGCGTCGCAAGCGACGTAGCGTCGGCGTTGGGCTCGGGTATCTGAGCCAGCGAGGGGGCCGCGCCGGCCAGTCCGCCGACGCCCAGGCAAAGAGACATGAACAGGATCGCACGTGTCATACGCAAGCTCATGCAAGCGGAATAGCGAATGAAGCGGCGATCGACCTGCTTGCCGCAGTGACCGCCGGTATCGCCGCTTCCGCTCACGCTTCGACGAGAGCTTCGATATGTTTTTCGATATCGCCGATGAGCCGATCCGCTGCCTCTTTGGACCGGCCTTCGGCGTAAAGGTTGACGGCGGGATCGGAGGCGTCGGGCAAGACCAGGAACCAGCCGCCATCGACGGCGATGCGCACGCCGTCGAACATCTCGACATCGGCACCAGGGTACCGGTCGACGACCGAGCGCATCACTTCGCCTTTACGTTCCCAGGGGCACGCGATCACGCGATGGCGGAAATGCCATGCGGGCAGCATATCGTCGAGCTCGTGCAAGCGCCGCCCTTCTCCCGCGAGCAGCTCGAGGATCTTGACGATCGCATACAGCGCGTCGAACGCCGGCTGGAACTCGGGGAAGATCGGCTCTTGCTTGAAGCCGCTGCCGTAGGCGAGGCTGCTGCGTTCGCTCGCAGCCAGCGCCATCATCGAGCGGCGGTCGCTCTTGGTGCGCAGGACATGGCCGCCGGCCGATACGACGAGTTCTTCGATCACGTGCGGCGTCGTAATCGGCATGGCGATGTTGGCGCCCGGGCGCGCCCGGCACACCATCAGCGCGACGAGCGCCAGCAGGCGGTTACCGGCAATGACGCGGCCTCGGTCATCGACGAGCGCGCACGACTCGCCGTCGTGGTCGACGAGCACGCCGAGGTCCGCTTTGAGCGTCAAAGTGATCGTGCGCAGCTGCTCGATGTAGCGCTCGCGATCCGTCCGGAACGTGCGCGCTTTGGCCTCGTCGTAATACGCGTCGAGCGCGATGATGTCGACGCCGAAGCTGGCCAGCACGCGCGGCAGCACGAGGGAAGCATTGCCGTAGCCGTAATCGACGACGACCTTGAAGTTGGCGTCGCGCAGCGCCCGCGGCCGCAAGGCACTGACCATTTCACTGCTGTACAACTCGAGGGTACGAGCCGGAAATGAGAGCGTTCCGACTTCGTCCATGCCCGTGCGCCGGAAATCTTCTCGGAAAAACAGATTCTCAATCTTGCGCTCGCTGGGCTTGTCGACGTTGATGCCGCTGGCGTCCATCAGTTCGATCAGCACGGCGTTGGGATCGCGCGGATCGACCCTGGTGTGGACGCCGCCGCTTCCACCCATGCGCGTCGCATAACGCGCCAGCGGCAACGGCAGAGCGCGCAGATCTTCGACGTTGACGCCGACGGAGAGCAGCCCGGAGATCACGCAGCGATTGAGGACGCGCGCCGCCGGATGAGCATCGCGGCTGGTCATGACGGTCTCGCCGGGCCGGAGCGACGAGCCGAGCGCTTGGCCCAATCTGAGCGCGAACTCGGGGGTCAGTTCGACGTTGGCCAGACCGCTGACGCCGACGGCACCGAACAGCGAGCCGGGCCATTTGATTCCGTAGATCAGCGACATCGAGACGATCGCGCCCGATGCGACGGACTTATCCGGCCACAGTCGCAGGTTCGGCCGAACGACGGCTCCGGCGCCGAGCGTGCAGCCGCTTCCGATCACGCAGCCGTCGCCGACTTTGACATGATCCTTGAGGATGTTGTGGTCGGCGATCGTGCAGTTCGTGGTCGTCGTCGATTCGCCCACGTAGGCGTCGTTCCAGACGATAGAGCGCTCGACACGCGCGTTGCGAGCGACGATCGTGTTGTTGCCGACGACCGTATCGGGACCGACGAGCGCGCCCGCCTCGAGCGTCACGTTGCGCCCGAGGACCACCGGCGCGAGCAACCGCGCTTCGGGATCGATCCGGCAACCTTCACCGAGCCATACGCCGGCTTCGCTCTGCGTGCCGCGGATTTCTAGTTGCACTTTCCCGCCGAGTGCGTCGTAGTTGGCCTGCTGGTATTGCTGCAGGTTGCCGATGTCGGTCCAGTACTCGTCGGCGATGTACCCCGAAATCAGCTGGTTCTCGTGCAGCATGCGCGGAAAGATGTCGCGCGAGAAATCGTACGAGCGCCCATGTTGCATATAGTTCAGGACCGAAGGTTCGAGCACGTAGATGCCGGTGTTGATCGTATCGGAAAAGATTTCGCCCCACGACGGCTTCTCCAGAAAACGCGTGATCCGCCGGTTTTCGTCGGTAACGACGACGCCGAATTCGAGCGGATTGGTGACGCGCTGCAACGTGATCGTGGCAGCCGCTCCGCTGCGCCGGTGGTCTTTCACCAGCGCGCCGAGATCGAGATCGGTCAACGCATCGCCGGAGATCACCAAAAACGGCTCGTCGCCGAGCCGGTCCGCCGCTAACTTGACGGCGCCGGCCGTACCCAGCGGCGTGTCCTCGACGACGTACGACAATGCGACGCCGAACGCCGAACCGTCCCCGAAATAACTTTCGACCTCGTCGGCGAGGTAGTGCAACGTCGCGACGATGTCGCGGATGCCGTGGCGGCGCAGCAGATCGACGATGTGCTCCATCACCGGCTTGTCGGCAACGGGCGCCAGAGGTTTGGGTGTGCGCGACGTGAGCGGACGCAGCCGCGAGCCTTCGCCTCCGGCCATCACGACGGCTTTCATGCCGGCCCCCTTTCGTGCACGCGGTATCGAACGTCGCGGGCGAGCGCTGCCAAGTTGGCATCGGTGGTCATTGCAGCGAGGTCCGGCGCGTTCTTGCGCCGCCAATTCGGGTATTCGCCGTACGTTCCCGGCACGTTGATCTGATCGCATTCGCCGAGCGCGTCGTCGAGTTGGACGAGGACTAGCCGCGCACGGCTTCGCGCCAAGTAGCGATACGCTCCGTGGACGAGCGGTCGATAGGCGGCTGCTTCGGGCGCGCGCGCGTGCAGCGAACGGTACAGCTGCTCGGCTTCCTGTGTGGGCAGGTCACCGGCAACCTGGAGAGCGTCGATCAGCAGCGAGACGTCGCTGCGGCGGCGTATGCAGGCTTGTTCAGCAGCTTGCGAGGCCATAAAGCCGAGGCGCTGCCGGGTCGCAATGTCGCTGCCCAACGTCCAGCCCGTCAAGGTCGGAAGGTCGTGCGTCGTCGCGGTCGCCAGCGCCAGGGACGGGTATGCGGCCGGCGGGATGAAGCGGCCGTCGGCTTCGCGTTCGAAGAGCAATAGCCGATACGAGAAGATCCTCTCGCGCGACAGGCGTTCGCGAAAACCGTCGGGCACGGTCCCCAGGTCTTCCCCGACGACGAGACAACGGGCGCGCCGGCTTTCCTGCGCGACGACGGCGAGGAGCTGTTCGAAGGGATACGCCACGTACGCACCGTCGGAGGGTTGCTTGCCTCGCGGAATGCGGAAAAGACGCATCAACGCCATCGCATGGTCGAGCCGCAAGGCGGCCGCGTACGCCATATTCGCTTGCAATAACGCCGCGAATTCGGCGCCGCCATCGCGCAAGATCGTCGATTCGTCGAGCGGCGGAAGACCCCAATTCTGACCCTGTGGTCCCAGGGCATCCGGCGGTGCGCCGATCGTCTCTTCGAGGACGTACGCGCTGCGCTGGCTCCACACGTCGGCGCCGCCGGCATCGGCGCCGACTGCGAGGTCGAAATACAACCCCAAGGATAAGGCCGCTGCTTCCTGCGCGGCTGCGGCCAGTTGCTCGTGGGCACTCCATTGGACGTATTTGAAGAAATCGATGCGCCGCCGCGTGCGCGCGGCGAACTCGCGCACGACTGCGCTTTGCGGGTCGTGAAACGCCGCCGGCCAGGCCGGCCAATTCGTTGCGCCGGTGCCGGCGCGGGCGAAATGCTCGGCTAATGTCTGGTAGAGTGCGAAGCGCTCGAGGCGCTCGCCGCCCTCCTCTACGAACTGCGCAAAAGCGTCGCGGCGGCTCGAGCGGATCGTGCGAAAGATCTCGTAACACGCATCGAACCCGGACCATTTCGCGCGCGCTACGCGGGCATACGCAATCTCCGGCGCAGCGCGCAAGGCCCCCAGCGTTTCGGCGAAGGGCGACGATCCGACTCGGGCGCGCAAGGCTGCGGCTGCAGGGAATGTCGGCTCGGAACTCCGGCAGCGCGGTTACGTCGATGTAGAGCGGGTTGAGGAAATACCGGCTGGAGGGAGCGTACGGACTGGCAGTTTCCGGCCCCGAACATGGACAACGCGTGCAGCGGATTGAGACCGACGACGTCGGCACCGGCGCCGGCGGCAAAGCGCACGAACGTGCACAAGTCGCTAAAATCACCGATGCCCCAATTCGTGCGCGAGCGCAAGCGCGTACAGGTTGAGTGCGAAACCCCAGGCGCGTCCCGTTGCGAGGACGTCCGGTACATACGCACCCGAGGCCACGCTCATCCCGCTCTGCTTATACCGGTGGCGCGTTCGACATCGAACGCATGACGACGAGCGATCGTGCCTGCAGGACGCGCATAGGCGCCGCGGCCGGCGTACTGGGATCGCTTAGCGATGCTGCGGCCGTGTCGAGGAGGACGTCCCAGTTCACGCCGGACGGCAGTGTGAGTTCGATCGGGTGATCGGCGGCGTTGAGATACATCAGCATGCGCGCCGGGTCGGTGCGCGGATCGTCGGGACCGAACAACAGTCCGATGAATCGCCGGCTTCCATCGAACCAGTCGTTCTCGTTCATCTCCGAGCCGTCGGTACGTAACCAGATGATATCCTTGCCCCAGCCGCCCGGCACCGGTTTGCCGTCGAAATAGGTTTCGCGCCGGAAGGCCGCGCACGAGCGCCGCAATGCGAGCGCACGCACGACGAAATCGTGCAACTCGGGATCGGACGGCGACGACCAATCGAGCCACGTCAGCGGCGAATCCTGACAATAGGGGTTGTTGTTACCGCTCTGCGACTTGCCTAGTTCGTCGCCGGCCAACAGCATCGGAACGCCTTGCGATAAGATCAGCGTCGCCAGCAAGTTGCGCTGCTGACGCGCCCGTAACGCCGTGACGTCGGGATCGTTCGTCGGCCCCTCGATCCCGCAGTTCCAGCTATAATTGTGATCGCTGCCGTCCCGGTTACTCTCGCCGTTTGCTTCATTGTGCTTTTCGTTGTATCGCACGAGGTCGGCGAGCGTGAAGCCGTCGTGCGCCGTCACGAAGTTGATCGACGCGCGCACGCGTCGTCCGCCTCCGGCGAAGATTTCGCTCGAGCCCGCCAAACGCGACGCCAACTCGGGAACTAAGCCATCGTTGCCCTGCCAGAAGCGGCGCACACAATCGCGGTATCGATCGTTCCACTCAGACCACCCGGGCGGGAAGCGGCCGAGCTGATACCCGCCCGCGCCAAAATCCCAAGGTTCGGCGATCAATTTTATGCCGGCGAGAGCCGGATCTTGTACGATCGCAGCGAAAAATGCGCTGTGCGAATCGACCCCGTGGATCGTGCGCGCGAGCGCGGAGGCGAGATCGAAGCGGAATCCGTCGACGTGCATCTCCTGCGCCCAGTAGCGCAGTGAATCCATGACCATCTGCAGCACGCGTGGATGTTCGAGGCGTAGCGTATTACCCGTCCCCGTCGCATCGTCATAATAGCGCCGCTCGCCGGCTAAGCGATAGTACGACACGTTATCGATCCCTCGAAACGATAACGTCGGACCGTCTTGGTTTCCTTCTGCCGTATGGTTGTAGACGACGTCGAGGATCACTTCAATGCCGGCTTCGTGGAACTGCTTGACCATCGTCTTGAACTCGTGGACGGATTCGGTCGCCAGATAGAGCGGTTGCGGGGCAAAGAAACCGATCGGGCTGTAACCCCAGTAGTTCCGTAGACGCTTCTCTACCAAGAAGCGGTCGTCGACGAACGCTTGGACCGGCATCAGTTCGACTGCCGTGATGCCCAGGCGCCGTAGATAGTCGAGGACCGGCGGCGACGAAAGCGCGAGGAACGTACCGCGCAGGGGCGGCGGGACGCCGGGAAACTGCATCGTAAAGCCGCGGACGTGCAACTCGTAGATGACCGTGTCGCGCCACGGCGTCTTCGGCGGCCGATCGTCGCCCCAGGTGAAGGCCGTATCGACGACGACGGCTTTGGGCATCCCCGACGCGTTGTCGCGCCGGTCGAAAGACAGATCGCCACGCGGCGCACCGATGCGATACCCGTAGTGTGCGTCGCTCCAGCGCAGGGCGCCGGCGAACTGCTTGGCATACGGATCGATCAGCAGTTTGTTCGGATTGAAGCGATGTCCACTGGCCGGCTCGTACGGACCGTAGACGCGATATCCGTAGCGCAGACCCGGCCGCGCGTCGGGAACGTAGCCGTGCCACACGCCGTCGGTGTAGCGGGGCAGCGTCAAACGGTAGAGTTCACGCCGGCCGCGCTGATCGAACAGACACAGTTCGACCCGCTCGGCATGCTCGGAAAACAACGCGAAGTTAACGCCTTTGCCGTCCCACGTCGCGCCGCGCGGATGCGGCGCGCCGATGTCGATGACCGGCCCGCGAACGCCGATCACCGGCAGGTTCTGCCTTACAGGTCGGGTTCGTAGCGCGAGCAAATGCGGCCAGCAAGGCCGCCAGCGCAGTTTTTCCGCGAACCGGGTCGAGCGTGTCGTCGAGCGTAGGCAGATACGGTGCATCGTCACGCAAGCCGTAAAGAAAGCTGCGCGACCAGTGCCGCTCGACGTCGATGCCCGCCGGCGCATAGAACGCGGCTTCGGCGGCGCGCACGGCGGCATACGCTTGTGCGGCTTTGGCCGCATCGCCGGACGCGACGGCAGTCGTCGACTCTGGTATCCAGGACTTGGGCATGTCGCTCGAAAGCGTCGAGCGCGGGCAGCAGGGCGCGTACGGCGATCGTGCGACGCGGCGTTGCATCGATCAGCGAGAACGATTTGAGCCGTTCGCGCAACGCCTCGGCCAGCGGCGTCAATTCGATGTTCGGGGCGGCCGCGTCGGCGAGGCGCATCGTAACCAGGCTCGTGTAGCGCGCTGCCGCCGCGGCGCGGTGCATGCCGGGATCGAATATGCGCAGACTCGCCAGATCGTCGTACGCGGAATGATAGGTGCCGAAGGGGCCGCCAAAGCCGGCTCCCATCGCCGGCAGGTTCTCGTGGTAGACGAACGGCTCGTGGTCGCTGCCGCCGCCGACGGGTTCGATGCTGCGCTTGGGATCTTGCGCGGCCCAATACGCGTCGAGCGACGTTCCGTCCGGGGCGCGCTCACGTCGCCGGGCTGCGGCGCGCGCTGAGGCCCGCGAGTTCCGGGCGTCGCGTAGATGCCGAATTGCGGGCCGAAAGCGACTTCGTCGGTATTGACGTAGGCGATCATTCCGGCGCGCAGTTCGGCATCGTGCTGCTCGACCCAGATGTCCGAGCCGAAAAGGTTAAGCTCTTCACCATCCCACGAGCCGAGCACGATCGTGTGCCGCGGCTTCCAACCGGCCCGAGCCGCATCGCCATAGGCGCGTGCCAGTTGCAAGAGATCGACCGTTCCGCTGATCGGATCGACGGCGCCGTACGTCCACGCGTCGCGGTGTCCGCCGACGACGACCATGCGCGACGGATCGGTGCCCGGTAACGTCGCGATGACGTCCCACATCGGACCGAACGAACGTTGCGAGTGCAGGATAAAATGCGCGCGCGCGCGTCTTGCCAAGATGGAGCGGAAGTGGAAAGCCGCCGTGCCAGTCGTCGGGCGCGATAGGGCCGTCCATCGCGGCGATCAGTCGCTGTGCGACGTCTCCCGTGATCGGCATCTCGGGGATCGAGGGTAGTGCGATCGCCGAGAACGGTTTGTGCGGCGCGCCAACGACCGGAACGCCGATCGCCGTCGGATCGCCCGGGATCGTTTGTGAACGTCAGCGTGTTGCGCAGCGATGCGCCGGTCGGGCGCCAGGGTCCGTCGGGATACGGATCGCCTTTGAAGTATCCGCCGTCCATCGGGTCGGCAAAGATCAGCGTCGCCGCCGCACCGTGCTTGGCGCTTTCCAAGGCTTTCGCGGTCAGCGCACCCTTGCCGACGCGAGCAAGATGATGGCCCCGCGAACGTTGACGCCGAGTTTCGCGAGCGTCGCGAAATCTTCGCGGGCGCGCGTAGTTCGCGTACACGAGCGGACCCCGTCACGTCGCCGTCGTTGCTGTAACCGGAGTACGGCATGCCGATCGCCGCGTGCGCGCGCGAATAGCTGTCGCCGGGGACTTCGGGCTCGTAGAGGTTTAACGTGTACGGCGACGGGTCGAGTAACTGCAGGAACTGCTGCGTCGGCACCGCGATCGGCACCGTGTACGTGACGATGTTCGCGTTCCAGCCGGCTTTTGCGAGCGCGTCGCGCACGTAGAGCGCCGTGCGGTAATCGGCCGGCGAACCCATCCGGTGCACTTCGGAAGCCAGCGCCGTCTCGTCGCGCAGCGCCGCGTCCTCTGACGGCGATGCCAGCACCGTTTTCTCCGCTTGCCGTTCGGCCGGCATGTCGGCGGCCAGAAAGCCGCGCAGCGGCCGGAGCGTCGGCACTCGCCGGCGACCGTCGTCTGGCCGGCAGCGGCGAGCGCGCACAGGCGAAAAAGGCGACACGCGAAAGAGGGCGTTGCGAGAACCCATGGCTCGCGAAGTTAGGGGCGTGCGTTCGCCGTCCTGCGTAACGTGACGGACGTCACGGCTACGCTGCGCCGGCCGCCCCGCGCAGCGTGATCCGCGGTTGCCGTCAAGACGAGCGCGCCGCCGGCGATCGCCGGGGCAGTCAACGATTCCCCGAACAGCGGCGGCGGCAAGCAGACCGGCGATGACCGGTTCGAGCAACGTCGTCAGCGCGATCGTGCTCGGAGTAAAGTCGCGTAGCGCGGCGTTGAGCGCGGTGTGGCCTAAGAGCTGTGAGACGAGCGCCATCGCGAGGATGCCGAGCCACGCCGTCCGTCGCCGAGTGGCGGCGCGGGTTGGCGCGCCGCGCGGCGGCGGCAACGCAGCAACACCGCCGCCCAGCTGTAGGTTCGCGCGACGATCTGCCGCGTAGGAAGCCGTCGCGATGGCGCGCGCCCGCGTCGCGCACGACGATCAGGTACGCCGCGATCGCCAGGCTTCCGAGCAGCGCGAGTGCAATCGCCGAGCACGGCATGGCCGGCAATCGGTGCGGGCGCCGCGCTGCGTCGCGAGCACGATCAGCGCCACGCCGGCAAACGCGAGAACCAGCGCCGCGAAAAAGGTCGGCGCAGGGGGCCGCTGCGCGCAGCACGACGTCGTAAGCTTCCGTCCACAGCGGCGTCGTCGTAACGAGCAACGTCGAGATCGCAACTGACGTGAACAACAGCGAAGAGATCCACGCGGCGAAATGGATCGCCAGCGCGCCGCCCGCCAGCGCGAAAGCGCACGTTCGCGCCGCGCCGAAATGCGGCGCAGCGTCCGGCGAGGCGAGCACGGCCAGCGCTGCGATCGCCAAGCGCAGCGCCGAAACGGCCAGCGGCGCCGCCGCCTGCGAGCGCGAAGCGCGCGAAGATCGCCGCCGCGCCGATCGCGACTTGCGCACCGAGAAGTCGAACGTACGGCAACCCGGCTACGTTGCTTCCCGAGGTTGCGCTTTCGCATCGAAGCCGCGTACATGGTGCGCAGCCTGCTTGCTCGTTGACAGCGCTGTGCCGGGACTCGTATGGTGGCTCCATCCTCGCGGGAGTTCGCAACGAACGAACTGAGAGGGCGATGTTGTCGCCGACCGCCGAACCTGATCCGGCTCGTACCGGCGTAGGGAGAGGCGGCGGCGCGAAGTGGAGTTGCACGATGACCGTAGCCGCCGACGGGCCGAAGACGGAAGCGACGCACTCGCCGCACGTACGCGAACGCCGGTCCGGAGGCGATGGGCTCGTCGGGGCGATGTCGCGAGTCCGTTGCGCGAAGTCACGCTGACGAACGGCGACGACGCACGTGCTGTACGATACGAGCGGCCCGTATGGCGATCCGGAGGTCGCGACCGACGTGCGCCACGGGCTCGAAAGCGCTGCGCGGCGCCGTGGATTGCGCAGCGCAACGATACCGTCGAACTGGACGCGGCCTTCGTCGCTCTATCGCCTCGGGCGCGACGCGATGCCGGAACTCGACGGCATCCGCTTCGTCGCTTCGCGCGCGCCCCGCCGCGCGAAACCGGGCCGCAACGTCACGCAGATGCACTACGCGCGTCGCGGCGAGATCACGCGCGAGATGGAGTTCGTCGCGCTGCGCGAGGGCGTCGCACCGGAATTCGTGCGCGACGAGATCGCGCGCGGCCGCGCGGTGCTGCCGACCAACGTCAACCATCCCGAACTCGAACCGGCGATCATCGGCCGCAACTTCCTCGTGAAGATCAACGCCAACATCGGTAATTCGGCGGTCACCTCGACGATCGAAGAAGAGGTCGAAAAGATGACGTGGGCGACGCGCTGGGGCGCCGATACGGTCATGGACCTTTCGACGGGCAAGAACATCCACGAAACGCGCGAGTGGATTCTGCGCAATGCTCCGGTGCCGATCGGTACCGTGCCGATCTATCAGGCGCTCGAAAAGGTCAACGGCAAAGCCGAAGAGCTGACTTGGGAACTGTTTCGCGACACGCTGGTCGAACAAGCCGAACAGGGCGTCGACTATTTCACGATCCACGCGGGCGTGCTGTTGCGGTACGTCCCGCTGACGGCCAAGCGCATCACCGGCATCGTCTCGCGCGGCGGTTCGATCCTTGCGAAGTGGTGTCTCGCGCATCATCAGGAAAACTTTCTGTACACGCATTTCGAAGAGATCTGCGAGATCATGAAAGCGTACGACGTGACGTTTTCGCTGGGCGACGGTCTGCGCCCGGGCTGTCTTGGCGGACGCCAACGACGAGGCGCAATTCGGCGAACTCGACACGCTCGGCGAACTGACGCAGATCGCATGGAAGCACGACGTGCAGACGATGATCGAAGGGCCGGGGCACGTTCCGATGCACCTGATCAAGGAGAACATGGATCGGCAGCTCGCCGTCTGCCAAGAAGCGCCGTTTTACACGCTCGGCCCGCTGACGACCGACATCGCGCCGGGCTACGATCACATCACGAGCGCCATCGGGGCCGCGATGATCGGTTGGTACGGCACGGCGATGCTGTGCTACGTGACGCCCAAAGAGCACCTGGGGCTTACCGGACAAACAGGACGTCAAGGACGGCGTGATCGCGTACAAGATCGCCGCCCATGCCGCCGACGTCGCCAAGGGTCATCCGCATGCGCGCCACTGGGACGACGTGCTCTCGCAGCGCGCGCTTCGAGTTTCGCTGGGAAGACCAGTTCAATCTCTCGCTCGATCCGGAGACCGCGCGCGCCTTCCACGACGAAACGCTGCCGGCCGAAGGCGCCAAGGTCGCGCACTTCTGCTCGATGTGCGGTCCCGCATTTCTGTTCGATGAAGATCACGCAAGAGGTGCGCGAATTTGCGCAGCGCGGCATGGCTGAAAAGTCGGCCGAATTCATCGAACGCGGCGCCGAAGTTTACGTCGCGGATGACTCGCTCCGCTCAAGCAGACTGATGGCGTAGCCGCTCGCGCGTCGCCGGCGCCCATGACGTGAAGCGGTATCGCCGGACGGCTCTGCATGCCTCGGTTACCGTCATGGCTGCTGGTCGTATCGTGCGCCGATCGCGGCGTCGATCACGTCGAAGCAGCGATCGACGTCTTCGTCGCGTGTTGTAGTGCGCGAAACTCAGGCGCACGGCGACGCCGCTGCGTTTCCGGCGCGAGCGCGCGCATCAAACGCGGGGCGTTGAAGTCGCCGATGCGCGCTTCGATGTTGGCGATCTCGAAGCGCTCGGCGAGTTCGTCGCTCGGACATGCCGGGAATGTTGAAGGCAAACAAGGGAAGGCGATTCCGTTCCGGCGGCCGCCCGTAGAGCCGGACGGCCGGCCGCGCTCGGCAAATTTTGCCCGCGCGTAGGCCGATAGCTTTTCTTCGCAGTCGGCAATCGCTTCGAGCGCGCGCCGCGAGTCGCTTCCGACGTCGCGTAAGTACGCCACCGTTCCGAGCCAGCCGGCGAGCGCCTCGTAGTTTTGCGTGCCGGCTTCGAGCGTCCAAAAGCGCGCGTCGCCGCCATGAACGTTTCCATCGAGCGGCACGCACGAAGCGGTCGAGCGCCGCCGTGCTCGCGTACCAAAAGCCGAGCATGCGGCGCATAGATCTTGTACGCTGAGAAGAAGACGAAATCGAATGCCGGATCGAGGTCGAGCGCGAAGTGCGGCAACGCTTGCACGCCGTCGACGACGACCGTCGCATGCACGGCTTTTGCCAGGCGCGCGTAGCGCTCGACGTCGAAGACGGTGCCCGTTGCGTTGGAGGCCCACGGCAAGCGCGACGATACCGGCGCGCGCTCGAGAAACGCTCGGTACTTCGCTTCGTCGAGTTCGCCGTGCGCGTCGACGGGCACCACGTCGATCTGCGCCCCGAAGCGCCGTAGCCAGATCCACGGCGCAATGTTCGCTTCGTGATCGGCGGCAGTAACGATGATGCGTTCGCCACGCTGCACGACCGTCGCGAGCAGGCGTGAAACGCCGAGCGCGATCGACGTCGCGTTGAGTCCGATGCCGACGTTGGAAACGTCGGTCGCCAGCAAGCGCGGCAACCTCGGCTTTCGCTTCGGCGAGCAGGTCGCCCGTAGCGCGATGGCGCGAAAAGATCCGGCCCTTTCTGCGCGTTGTCGTAGGTCAGGTACCGCTGCACGCGTTCGAGCGCCGAATCGGGCAACTGCGCGCCCGCGCCGTTGTCTGCAAGGATGCGCCCATGCGCATTCGCCGACATGACCGCGGGAAAACGGTCGCCGTTCACGAGGCACTCGCAGTCTGAGCCGGCGTACGGGCAGCCGCTGCAGCCGACGCTTCGAGCGCGCGGTACGTGCGCGAAGCGATGTCCCGGCTCAAAACCCCGGCGATGAAGCGCGAAGCGTCGCGTACGCGCCCGAAATCGACGCCCGTCTCGATCCCCATGCCGTCGAGCATATACAGCAGATCCTCGGTCGCCAGATTGCCGGTAGCGCCCGGCGCGTACGGGCAGCCTCCCAGGCCGCCGCTCGAACTGTCGAAGCTCGCAACGTTCATTTGCAGCGCCGCGACGACGTTGGCGAGCGCCGTTCCGCGCGTATCGTGGAAATGCATCGCGAGCCGTTCGACCGGCATCGCTTCCTGCAAAGCCGCGCAAACGTCGACGACCGCATTGGGCGTCGCGACGCCGATCGTGTCGCCGATCGAGATTTCATCGACGCCCATTTCCGCCAGCGTGGCTGGCGACGCGGACGACGTCGCTGACTGCAACGCGGCCGGAATACGGACAGCCGAACGCCGTTGAAACGTACGCGCGCACCCACATTCCGTCCGCGCGCGCGGTCTTGACGACGGCCGCGAAGGTTGCAAGCGACTCGTCGATCGTCATGTTGATGTTAGCGCGAGTAAAGGCTTCGGAAGCGGCGGTGAACACGGCGATTGCGCGCGCGCCGGCGCCGCGCGCGCGTTCGAGACCGCGCAGGTTGGGCGTCAAAACTACATACGTCACGCCAGGGTGACGGTCGATGCGCGCCATCACTTCGGACGCATCGGTCAGCTGCGGGATCGCGCTCGGCCGAACGAAGGACGTTGTCTCGATGAGCCCCAGACCGCTGGCCGACAAGAGGTCGATGTACCGCACTTTGTCGGCGGTCGGGACGACGGTGGCTTCGTTTTGCAAGCCATCGCGTGGTCCCATCTCGCAGACCTTGACGCGCTTAGGAAGCGAAGCGAGATCGAGAGCGCTCATGCCTTACTCCTTGACGACCGGATTCGACGCGGCTTCGAGTTGGACTAGCGTCGCGCCGCCGCGGACGACCGCGCCCGGCTCGACGTTGACCGCCGCAATGATGCCGTCCCGTGACGCCTCGATCCGATGCTCCATCTTCATCGCCTCGAGCACGACGAGCAGGTCGCGCCGCCCGACCGCATCGCCCGCCTTCACGCTGACCTTGACGATCTTGCCCGGCATCGGCGAGACGACGGCGTCGGCGCCCCCCGTCGCGTGCGCGGCACCGGCGCCGATCGCCGGCGGAGGCGCAAAATCGAAGCGTACGGCCGTGTCGTCAAGCGTCACATCGACGCCGCCGGTGTCGAGGCGGACACGGCCGGCGTAGCGTCGTTCCGGCGTGCGTACGACGATGCGCTCGCCGTTGGCATCCAGCGTGAACGCACGGGTGATGTCGCCGGAGAGTTGCCAACTCGGTTCGGTAACGGCTTGGCCCGGCAGCGCAGTTTCGGTGCGCGAGGCGACGACATGCACGTCGCGTCCATCGTGCCGCAGGGCGAGCGGTATCCCGACCCCGGCGATCCGCCAGGAGCGGGGATCGGCCAGCAAGGCGCCGGCACAGAGGAGCAACGCGCCCTCGACGAGCTTGTCGCGGGATCCGAGGGCTGGATGGTCGGCTAGAAACGCCGTCGTCGTTACACCGCGCCGGAAGTCGGCGTCGCGCGAGATGTCGAGCAGCAATGGCACGTTCGTTGGGACGCCTTCGATCCGGGTTGCCGCCAGCGTGTGCGTCAACCGGGAAACCGCTTCGGTTCGGTCCGCTCCCGACGCGATCACTTTGGCGAGCAGTGAATCGTAGAAGATCGGCACAACGCTGCCGCTGCGTACCCCGGCATCGACGCGCACGTTTTCTCCGGCCTGAAGCTCCCACCGCGTCAGCGTACCGGCAGCCGGCAGATAGCCGGTGCGCGGGTCTTCGGCGTTGATGCGCGCTTCGATCGCCCAACCGCGCGGGACGATATCCTCTTGCCGCAGGTCGAGCGCAGCGCCGGCCGCGATGGCGAGCTGCCAGCGCACGAGGTCGATGCCATACACGGATTCGGTGACCGGATGCTCGACTTGCAGCCGCGCATTCATCTCCAAAAAGTAGAACGCTCCGGCTTCATCGAGCAGGAACTCGACCGTCCCTGCGTTCGTGTAGGCGACGGAGCGCGCCGCCGCTACTGCGGCGGCCCCCATGCGCGCGCGCAAGTCCGCATCGAGCGCGACCGAGGGCGCCTCTTCGATCAATTTTTGATGACGGCGTTGGATCGAACATTCGCGTTCACCAAAGTGCAACGTCGTGCCGTGGGCGTCGGCGAGAATCTGGAATTCGATGTGGCGGGGCCGAGCAACGTAGCGTTCGAGCAGAACGCGATCGTCGCCGAAGGCGCCGAGCGCTTCACGCCGTGCCGCCTGGAGCGCATCACCGAAGGTCGTCAAATCCTCGACGACCCGCATGCCGCGGCCCCCACCTCCCGCGCTGGCCTTGATCAGCACCGGCGTACCGATCTTTTCAGCTTCCGTCCGCAGGCGTTCGGGATTCTGGTCCTCGCCGTCGTAGCCGGGCACGACCGGGACACCCGCCTGCCGCGCCCGGTGCTTGGCTTCGCGCTTGTCGCCCATCGCTGCAATCGCGGCGGCAGTCGGCCCGACGAACGTCAAACCAGCGTCGGTTACGGCTTGGGCGAACGGAGCGCGCTCGGACAGGAAGCCGTATCCAGGGTGGACGGCATCGGCGCCCAGTTCGAGTGCAGCTCCGACGACGCGGCCGATATCGAGATACGATTCCGTGGCCGGGCCCGGACCGATGCGCAGGGCATCGTCCATCGCAGCGAGGTGCGCGGCATCGGCGTCGGCATCGGAGTAGACGCCCAGGGGCGCGATGCCAGAAGCTCGCGCCGCACTAGCGATCCGAATCGCGATCTCGCCGCGATTGGCGATGAGAAGGCGCTCGATCGGACGCGGCGGCATTCGCGCGGGTTCCGGCGCGATGCCGCGAGCGCCTGTCGGTCTCAGTTGACCGCTCGGCTCAAGGGCCGCCTTCCGCCGCGATGACGTCCTCTTGTCGGGCCCATACGTTACAATGAGACCATGAGTGCTAGCGTGGCTCGTTCGATAGCGGCGCCCGATGCGGACGGCGACCGCTTGGGCCGCGTCGTCAAGCGGCATTCCATCGCAACCCGGTCGACGCATTGGGCGGTGGCGCTCGCGATGGTTATTCTCATCATGAGCGGACTGCAAATTTTCAACGCCGCGCCGTATCTCGATGCTTCGGACCTCAGCAATCCGGCGCATCGCATCCTGTCGATCCGTGCGGCCGGTAACGAATTCGCGCCGACTGGGCGAACGACGGTGTTCGGGCACACGTTCACGACAACGCACTGGCTCGGCTATACCGACGACGGCCAAGGCAGCGAACAGCCGCGCGCGTTTCCCGGCTGGATCACGTTTCCGGGCTACCAAGACTTGGCGAGCGGCCGCCGCTGGCATTTCTTCTTCGGTTGGATCTTGACGATCGCCGGCGCCATCTATCTCGCCGCCGGAGCGCTGCGCGGCGACATCCGGTTGCTGGTCTTACGGCCTGCCGATCTGCCGGCGGTCGTCCCGTACCTGTTGTACTACCTGCGCCTGCGCCGCGAACCGCCCGATCACGGCAAATACAACCCGCTGCAGAAGGCCGGCTATACCGTCGTCGTGTTCGTTTTGATTCCGCTCGCCGTCATCACCGGCCTCGCGCTGTCGCCCGGCATCGATTCGATCGCGCATCCGCTGACGACGATCTTCGGCGGCCGCCAATTTGCGCGCACGTGGCACTTCATCATCATGCTGCTGCTGATCGGTTTTACGATCGGCCACGTGTTTCTGGTCGCAGTGACGGGGGTGCTCAACAACATGCGTTCGATGACGCTGGGCACGTATCGTTTAGGCCGTCACGAAGGGACGGGGCTGTGAAGCGCCGGCTGTTCGTTGCGTCGAGCGCCTCGGCCGTCTTGACGGGTTGCGCCGGAGTGACGAACGCCCTCAACGATAACCCGGCCATTCACCGTGTCGTCTCCTACGAGGGCGGTCTAAACCGCTTGGCGATCGGGCGCGGCGGCATGGCACGCATCTATCCTCACAGTGCGGTCGTGCCGACGGCCGATTATCCGATCGACAGTCTGGCGACCCCGTCCGACCCGCTTTACACGAAGCTGCGCCGCGACGGTTTCCGCGACTACCGGTTGTCGGTGACCGGCCTCGTCGATCGTCCGCAAAGCTTCGACTTACGGCAGCTCGCGGCGCTGTCGCACATCGACCAGACGACGCGCCACGATTGCGTTGAAGGTTGGAGCGTCGTCGGCCGCTGGAAAGGGGTCGTGCTCGCATCGCTGCTGGGGCTCGTCAAGCCAACGACGGCTGCCCGGTACGTCGTCTTCCATGCCTTCGACGTCGACCCCCAAGGCGCACGCTTCTACGATAGTTTAGACCTGCACCAAGCGGCTCATCCGCAAACGCAACTCGCGTTGTACTTCAATGGTGAACCCGTACCACCCGATTACGGCGGTCCGCTTCGTCTCCGCGTTCCGACGCAACTCGGCTACAAGAGTACGAAGTGGGTGCGCAGCATCGAACTCGTGCAGTCGTTCAAGCATATCGGCGGCGGCTATGGCGGCTATTGGGAAGACAATGGCTACGATTGGTTCGCGGGCATCTGAGCGGTCGCACCGGGCAGCTGTCGACGGTCATCGTGTTTCACCACCGTGCACAGCTTTGCCCACTGCTTCCTTGTAGTGGACGAAGGAGACGTTCTCGGACGATAGGGTTTTGGTGATGTTGCATTTTCGGATCGTTGGTGCGGCGCTCGTAGCGACCGCACTTACCGGCCTGCCGGCACTTGGTACCACCGCGGGACACCGCGCTGCGGCGCCGACTTCCGTTGTCCGAACCAGTGTGCCGACCACGACGGGCACCGTTCTCCACGCCTTCGTGGGTACTCCGGATGGCAGTTCCCCCAGCGGCCCTTTGCTGGCAGACCATGGTGCTTTGTATGGCACCACCGTCGCAGGGGGCAGCATCGGCTCCAACCGCGGCGCATGCGTTTCGGATGGTTCAGACGGTTGCGGAACCGTCTTTCGGGTGATCCCTCCGGGTGCAGGGAAGGCCGAATGGACCGAGGCCGTCCTCCATACCTTCTCAGGGCTCGACGGCGCGGCGCCGGAAGCCGGCGTCATCGCGGACAAAGACGGGGCTCTTTATGGAACGACCAGTTCGGGCGGCCTCTTTTACGGAACCGTATTCAAACTGACGCGGCGCGCTCGTGGTACAGGGCCGTGGGCCGAGACTGTGCTTCACTTCTTCACGGGGTCTGACGGCGGGTTTCCGGTTGCCGGATTGACGATGGCGAAAAATGGCGTCCTTTACGGCACGACGTCCGTCGGCGGTGTGTCGAATGGCGGCACGGTATTCAAGTTGATCCCGCCCGCATTAGGCAAATCGGCCTGGACAGAGCAGGTGGTTCACTACTTTACCGGTTATGACGGCGACGGAGACGGCGCAGGCCCGAGCGGCGGCCTTCTTGCGGACGACCGCGGGGCTCTCTACGGCACGACGGACGGCGGTGGCGGAACAGGCTGCGGCGGGTTGGGCTGCGGGACGGTGTTCAAGCTGACACCTCCATCAGCAGGGCAAAGCACCTGGACGGAAAGTATCCTGCATTCCTTTACCGGTGCAGACGGCTCTCATCCAACAGCGAACCTCATAGCGGATAAGAACGGCTCCCTGTTCACTACAACGAACACAGGCGGCAGCCAAAATAATGGAACCGTGGTTGAGCTGACGCCGCAGCCGAGGCAAACGCGTTGGACCGCGAGCGTGCTTCATGCCTTCACTAATCCTCGTACTGATGGAGTGGACGCAGATTCAGGCTTAACGCCAGGCGCGGGCGGTGCCCTCTACGGTACGACCCTGTTCGGAGGCGGCAAAGGCGAAGGTCCCGAGTTTGACGGTACGTTGTACGAACTCACACCGACTGCTCAAAGCCAGGCCGCTTGGACGGAAAGAATCCTCCACGCCTTTACCGGCGGCGTCGGCGGCGCGCTTCCGTTTCGAAGCGGCCTTACTTGGGACGACAGCGGAGCGCTCTACGGCACCACCAGTGAGGGTGGCCACCTCGGCGGCGTCTGCGGTTCGCTGGGCTGCGGCATCATTTTTAGGCTTACGCGGTAATGGGCTAGGCGACGGCGTGTGGCAGCTAGCCTTCCGGGCAGAACCCTTTAACGTATCCCGTCGGATCGCGGCACTGCAAAGGAGAGGATGCGGCAGGAGCATGCCTGCTCGGCATTCGATGCCTTACCGGGCGCGGCAGCGTCCGGTAGGCCGGTGTAGAAGGCTTCGAGCCAGCCGCTTCTGTTGCGTCGCGCAACGACGGCGACTTCGATGCGGACGCGGTTCGACGTTCCGGGGTCGGCCGGAGCGACGCCCATTCTCAGCGTGACGACGCGCGTGCCCGTCGGTAGGCGCGCTGCCGTGGCTTCCGGCGTCGTTAAGCTCGGATAGAAGTCGGCGAAACCTCCGAAGCCCCCGGCAACGACGAGCGTTGTGCCACGCGGAACGTCGGGAACGAGCCGCGCGATTGGAGCATAAGCCGTCCAACGCCGGTCCGTTCCCCGCAGCAGCGCGATCCCGCCGGCTTCGACGCGCAGGACGCGCGCGCGCGCGCCGACGGGTTCGTAGACGACGTCATCGGGACGCGTACCGTCGGCCGAGAAGTCCTGGCGCAAGGAACGCGCGCTCGCCGTTAGGGCCGCTTCGGGTTCGTCGCTATCGAACCACGGTGCGCTATCGACGCGGACGAGGGTGCCGGATTGCAGGGTCAGCCAGGCCGGTACTTGACGCGGCAACGACCCTGGGTTGTCGTGCGCAGCCATCGTCGTCGCCAAGCCCGCCGTTCGGTGCGCTCGTAGCGGCGTCGCGCTCGAATCGCTCGCGACGGCCATCGTCGCGAAACACGCCACGACTGTCAGAATGAGGATGTAGCGGACCGACATCATCAGTGTCATCGTCCCAAGCGTATCGATGCTACAGCACCACCGAGGCGGGCGCTACCGCATCGGCGAACCAGCTAAACGTCGATCGGGCGATTAGCTCAGTTGGGAGAGCGGCACCCTTACAAGGTGATGGTCGGCGGTTCGAGCCCGTCATCGCCCACGCGCGTATCGCCGGCCGGTACGCCCGCGCGCCGCTTGCCGGATGCTGCGAGGTCGTGATAGTGATGCGTGAAAGCATGCAAACCGTCGAAATCGTCCTGCCTCTCACGCGGCCGGAGACCGAATGGGTCGCCGGCCGCGCCGTAAAAAAAGTGAGTCCGACGCGTGCGCACAGTCGCCTTGCGCTCGAACTCGGCAGCCAGCTCCATGCTTGGGTTGCCGGCCGTGGTGAAATTGGCGTCGAATGGCGGTTTCGGGTCCAGCCGCCCGGCGAACGGCGGCGGCCGCTCGTGCCCGACCTGTCCTTTGTGCGAATCGAGCGGTTGCGCGGCCAGACGCTCGAAGACCTCGCAGCACCGGCTTTCGCACCGGATGTCGCCATTGAAATCTTGTCCCCCGACGATCGCCCCGGCGACGTCGCGGAGAAGGTCCGCGTCTACCTTGCGTCGGGCAGCGCGCTCGTGGTCGAGATCGATCCGACGGTGCGTACCGCGACGCTACACGATCCCACCGGATCGACGACCATACCGCAGAGCGGCGCATTACTGCATGCCGCCCTTCCCGGTTTTCGTATCGAGCTGAGCGCACTGTTCAGCGTGCTCGCGCCGCCGCAGTAGGCAGACACGTTCTTCGCACGCCAGACTGTGAGCTCGCGCCGCTCACGGTTCGTCTTCACCGGAGATGTTGACGCTGGAGCGGCCACCAAAGGCTAAACTGTGCAGCAGTTGGGCTACGCTCGACTCGGCTTGCACGGTCGGAGCGGCGTCGGCACCGTCGACGACGTCGAGCAACTGGGCAAGCGCCGCGTTTATGCGCGAGTACCGTTTGACTGCCGCAGCGTCCTTACGAGCCGAGGCGTTCGTCATCGCCGTATATGACCGGTTCATCCCTGCGACGATCTGACGGGCCAGCGCGTACTGCTCTCGCAGAGCGCCGGCCGTAGCGGTCACGCGCGGATCCATCACGACGCGCAACGGTTGCGAATACGTGCGGCCGGCGACGGTAAGGTGAACGACGTACATGCCAGGGGGCACCAGAACCCCTTGTGGTGCGCGCGGAGTCGCATGGACGATCGCGGCGATCGGATAGTCGTGTACGACCGAAAGGGGCGGCGGCGCGCGCAAATCCCACACAAAACGGTGTTCACCGGCGCCGCTGGACGGGATGGGTGTCGGACGCAGCCAGTACGTCGGCACGTCGATTTCGGGATCGACCGGCTGCGGCTTATCGGTGCTGGCGTACGTGCGGATGCGCCGCCCGGCTGCGTCGTCTATCCCGATCGTGACGGGTCCGCCGGCGTCGGAGCCGAGCGTGTAATCGAGGATCGCCCCATCGGGCGGATTTTGGCCGGCTGGTTCTTCGGGGGGCAGCGGCGTGTCGGTATTCGTATCGCGGCGCACGCGATAGGTCAGCGGCGGCGCATACAGGTGCGCCGGAGCAGCGGCGATGCTCGCGCTGTGCTGGCGCAGCGGTGCGATGTCGTCCAGTATCCAAAACGAGCGGCCATGCGTGCCGACGACGATATCGTCGCCGTGCACGACGAGATCGCGAATAGAGGTCGGCGGCAAGTCGTTCTGCAGTGACTGCCACTGCGCGCCGTCATCGAACGACACGTAGACGGTCTTTTCGGTTCCGGCGAAGAGTAGGTTGCGGCGTTTGGGGTCTTCACGGACCGTATTGACCGGCTCGTCTTGCGGGATGCCGCTTGCGATCGGTTGCCACGTGCGGCCGCCGTCGTGGGTCCGATAGATGTACGGGCGCCTGTCGTCGAGCCGCTCGCGGCTGACGGACGCATAGGCGGTGTTGCGGTCGAAGTGCGACGCATCGATCTGCGTCACGCGGTCCCATGGCGCGAACGCCGGCGGCGTCACGTTGCGCCAGTGCGCGCCCCCGTCGCGCGTCAGCCACAGCAACCCGTCGTCGGTTCCCGCCCAAATCACGTCCTTGTCGAGGTACGACGGCGCGAGGCTATAGATCACGCCGCGGTGCTTGCCGTTGAGCGGGTCGCTCTGCGCGAAGTGCGCGAGCGTTGCCGGCTCGCCCGGATTCTTGCGCGTGAGGTCGGGGCTAATAATCTTCCAACTGTGGCCGCCATTCTGCGTGGCAAACACGACGTTGAGGCCCAAGTACAAAACGTGCTTGTCGACGCGATTCCAAATCAGCGGATTCGTGCGGTCGAAGCGATACGTCGTGCGGTCATACGTCGGCGAAACGTCTTGCGTTTGTCCGGTGCGTTCATCGTAGACGGTCGTTTTGCCGCCATAGATGAGCCATGGATGCAACGGATCCGGAGCGACGTAGCCGTATTCTTCAACGCCGACGGGATGGAATTCCCGGAACGTGATCGCGCCATCGTTTCCGCGGCTCCACACTTCGGCGCTGCCGCTTTCTTGTTGGCCACCGAAGACGCGATATGGAAAGCGGTCGTCGGTGATGACATGGTAGAACTGCGCCGACGGCTGGTTGTACCATGACGACCACGTTGCGCCGTGATCCACGGACAAGGTCGCGCCCTGGTCGACGCCGAGGAGCAACGTATTCGAGTCGGTCGGATCGACCCAGACGGTGTGGTAGTCGTCGCCGCCCGGCGCGCCTTTGATGCCGGTCCACGTGACGCCGCCGTCGGTCGAGCGGTACATGGTCGTGTTGGCGGAGTAGACGGTGTCGCGCTCCTTCGGATCGGCCGTGATGCCGGCGAAGTCTTCAGTGCGGCCGCAGACGCGCTCTTCGTCGTTCGTCTGCGTCCACGTCGCGCCGCCGTCGTTGGAGCGGTACACGCCGCAGCCGTCGACTTTTTCGACGATCGCGTAGACGCGCTGCGAGTCAGCCGGCGAGACGGAGATTCCGATGCGGCCCACGAGCGCAGGCAGGCCGCTCTGCAGATGCGTCCACGTGTTCCCGCCGTCGGTGGACTTGTAGAGCCCGCTCTCGTCGTAGCGCTCGTAGACTTGCACGAGGTTCCAAGGACCGTTGCGCGACGCCCACAGCCCCGCATAGACCGTTTCGGGATGCCGCGGATCGACGACCACGCTGACGGCGCCGGTGTCTTCGCCGCGCCCCAGCACCTTTACGAACGTCGCTCCACCGTCGGTCGAGCGGTACAGGCCGCGCTCGGCGTTAGGACCGTACGGATGTCCGACGACGGCAACGTATACGCGTTTGGGATCGCGCGGATCGACGGCGATCTGCTGAATTTGCTGGCCGTCCCGCAACCCTTCGTGCGTCCAATTGTTGCCGCCGTCGGTCGAAACGTACATCCCGTCACCGGTCGACAGATCCGGACGCCGTAGGCCTTCGCCGCTGCCGACGTAGACGACATTTGGATCTGACGGCGCGACGGCGAGCGCACCGATCGAGCCGGTATCTTGGCTGTCGAAGATCGGGCGCCACGTCCGCCCGAAGTCCACCGACTTCCAGACGCCGCCGTTGTTGGGGGCCATATAGAAAACACCGCGCTGCGGTGGAACGCCCGAGACCGCGACGGTTCGTCCGCCCCGGAACGGCCCGATCAAGCGCCAGTGCAAGCCGGCATACGCGAGCGATCCGATCGGTTCAGACGGCGCCGGCGCCAAAACCGACAGACTCACCAGCGTCATGAACCCGAAAGCGGCGAACAAGCGAAGCAGCAACAAAACACAACCTCCGACGTGCGTCAGCGTTCGGTCGCCTTCGTCCCCTCTGTGGATCGGCCTCGTCGCTGTGCCACGCCCGCGTGGCTTGTCAACACGCAGTTGCGTCGTGCGAAGGTGGACTGCCCCCGACTGGCGGAGGCCCAACCATGCTTCAAACGACGACCGCAACCGATCTCGTCACCGCCGACAGGGGCGGCGGCGTCGCGACGATTACACTCGCGAACGCGCAGCGGCGCAATCCCCTTTCGCTCGCCGTCATGCGCGCGCTCGCCGGCGTGCTGGAGTCGCTGCGAAGCGACTCCAGCGTCAAAGTGATCGTGCTCGCGGCTCTGGGACCGGCATTTTCGGCCGGGCACGATCTGCGAGAACTGCGCTGTGCTGGCGACGAGGCGGACGTTGGCCGTTTCCGCGAGATATTCGACGCTTGCGTGCAACTGATGGATGCGATCGTCAGCGTGCCGCAGCCCGTGATCGCCGAGGTAACGGGTGTCGCAACGGCCGCCGGCTGCCAGCTCGTCGCAACGTGCGATCTGGCGCTGGCGTCGACCGACGCAACCTTCGCGACGCCAGGGGTGCGAATCGGCCTTTTTTGCACGACGCCGATGGTCGCGTTGACGCGCGCGATAGGGCCAAAGCGCGCCATGGAGATGCTGCTGACGGGCGATGCGATCGATGCGCACACGGCGGAACGATGGGGCCTGATCAATCGCGCCGTCGACCCGGCTCGCTTGCACGCCGAGGTGATGGCGTTAGCGGAGAAGATCGTCGCGTCAAGCGGGTTTACGGTCGGTTTGGGCAAGGCGGCGTTTTACGCGCAAATCGATCTCGACCGGCCAAAAGCGTATGCTTACGCCAAAGAAGTCATGACCGTCAACGCGCTCGACGCCGATGCGCGCGAAGGGATCAGCGCATTCTTGGAACGGCGTAGCCCGCAGTGGAAACGCTAGGCAGACGCGCCATACCCCAGTCGCAGGTACTTTGCGCGTCTGCGCAGCACATGCTCGACGCTTGGACCCTTTGACCCCCGCATGATCGGGATGAGCGCCCCGCGCCGCTATCGGATGGCGCTTTCGATCGCCGTCGGCATCGCACTGGTCGCTGCATTGTACGTGGCCGTCGTGCGACAGAGTAAGGAACAGCAAGCACGGCGCGTCGAGATCGCTATGGACTACGGCGACTTTTCTACATTCGCGCAATCGTACGGCTACGATCCGGCCCAATTCCTGATCGCCCTGCGCCGCGCCGGGCTGACGTCGCTTGCCGTTTCCGAGCAGTTAGGAGGCGCCATCGAGGCCGGGGGCGCGGCGGTCGCCGTGCCGGGCCAGCAGCTTCTCGATGAGTACCGTCTGGGAACGATCTCGCAGCCGACCCTGGCTGCGCTGGCTCGCTCGCATCAGCTCGTCGCAGATGAAATCTACCTCGTCGTCTACGATCGGCGTGCAGTGCCGCGCTACCGGACGGCGCTCGACGAGCATTTTGAACGTCACAACGTGCGCCTGCTGCGCGCCGCGAACCCGACGATCTTCGCGATCAAGTCGCAGATCGATTACTTCAATGCCTTAGGGTTTGGATTACCCTCCGAAGCGCTGGCGCTGGCACGCCGGTTGCGGCTGTATCTCGTGCCTCGCGTGCAAAACGACGAACGCTTCGGCGCGCCTACGATCGACCGCATCTTCGCGAGCTTCGAGCAGCACGAGCGGCCGTCGACCGTCGTCTTCTTCGGCAGCGGTAACGAAGTGCTCGGCTACCCCGACCATCTGCAAGACACCGCCGACGCCTTCAAACGAACCGGCCTCAATTTCGGCTCGATCGAAACGTACGACAAGAATCAGGTTCAGAAAGGTAACGACGGTCTAGCCGAGGACGCGATCGCTCGAACGACTCGCGTGCAAGCGATCTCCAAGACCGAACTCGACAAGCTGACGTTCGATACGGTCGTCGCGCGCTATCTGCTCGGTGCACGAGAACGCAACATTCGGGTCGTGTATCTGCGCCCGTTCCTGCACGCGCAGAACGGGATGTCCTTGGAGAAAACTAATATCGAATTGGTGCGGGCCATCGCCGACGGTTTGCGAGCGCGCGGCTTCACGCTGGGACGCGCGACGCCCGTACCCGGCTTTCGCATCAATCCAGTCGTGATCGTGCTCGTCTCCCTCGCCGTTCCGGCGATCGTCATGCTGCTGTTCGAAGCGTTCGGGCGACGCCGCCCGGTACTGGCCTATGCGATATTCGGCCTCGACGTGCTGTTCGTAGCGGCCGGCTATGCGTCGCACCACGATATGTTCGCACGCAAAGTACTGGCACTCATCGGCGCGATCGGATTCGCGACGATGGGCGTCGTCGCCATACCGCGGGCTTTCACGTCGGAGGCGCCGCCATCGTATGGCCAGAGCGTGCTCGCGGGTCTGCGCACGCTCGGCGTGGCGCTCGCTTTTGCGCTGGGCGGTGCGCTCGTCGTCGTCGGGCTCGTCAGCACGCCGCTGCTCATGGAGGAGATCGATCGCTTCACCGGCGTCAAGGCGGTGATCCTGATTCCCCCGCTGCTCGCCTTCGCGCTGTATATCTACACGAGACGGTTCGGGGGCGCTGCCGTCGGCGCGAAGGAAAGCGCGCTCGCTCCAGTGCGGGCGTATCAGCTGGCGGTCGTGGCGCTGCTGGGCATCGGAGCGTTCGTCTACGTCTCGCGTAGCGGCAATCAGAGCGACGTCTCGCCGTCGAGCTTCGAGTTGGCTCTGCGCTCCGGTCTGACGACGGTCCTCGGCGTGCGGCCCCGTTTCAAGGAATTCGCGATTGGGTTTCCGCTGATGATGTTGTTACCGGCGTTGCGGCTCGAACACAAGCGGCTCGTCGGCTGGCTGTTCGCAATCGGCATCGCCATCGGCACGTCAGATGTCGTCGATACGTTTTCGCATCTGCACACGCCGCTACTCGTGTCGCTGACTCGCGTGTTTAACGGAGCCGTGATTGGTATCGTCGTTGGCATCGTGGCAGTTGCGGTGTATCGGGCGCTGGACAGTCGGGCGCACGCCGGCCTCGCACGCCGCCGCTCGCGCGCCGCATAGAGGGATCGCATCACAACAACGCAGCGCCTGGAAAAAAAGCTGCGAAACGGGCTTCCAACCCCACCTCCGTGCCGTAGCGTAGCGTAGGCACCTTCCGTGCGGATCTTAATAAGCGGTTACTACGGTTTCGGCAACGTCGGGGATGAAGCGTTGCTGCGCGTGATCGTCGCGGAACTGCGGACTCGCTATCCGCTCGCGACGCTCGACGTCCTTAGCGAGACGCCGGAAGCGACCGCGCACACATTCGGCATCACGGCGACGCCGCGTTGGGACCAACATGCGATCCGGACGGCAATCGAACGTGCCGACATCGTGCTTTCAGGAGGGGGCGGTCTCTTCCAAAACGCAACCAGTTTGCGCAGCCTGCTGTATTACGCGGGAATCGTTCGAACCGCGCTGCGTGCCGGCAAGCGGACCATGATCTTCGCCCAATCGATCGGCCCGCTCGATTTTTGGGGGAAGCGCACCGTTCGTGAATGCTGCAAGGGATTGCACGCCGCCACGGTGCGCGACGGGCGCTCGCGCGCTTTACTCGCGCCGCTCGTTCCAAAAACGCCCGTCGAGCAAACGGCCGATCCCGTGTTTCTCTACGACGTACCGTCGCGCGACGGCAAGGACGGTGATGGCGACCCGTTTGCCGGCTCGGGTCCGCTCGTCATCGTTGCCGTGCGTAAGACGGCGCATTTCGCGGACGGAGTACCGTTGCTCGCAGCGGCGGTCGACCGGCTGGCCGAGCGGCACGGCGCACGCGTCGCGTTCGTGCCCTTCGGCGGCGTCCCCGATGCCGAAGCGGCCACGACGATCATCCGAAAGTGCCGCTCGAAGCCGATGCTCGTCCCGTGCGACGGGCTCGATGCAATCGCGGCGGCGATGGTCCGCGCGCAGTTGGTGATCGGCGTGCGACTCCACGCCTTGATCGTCGCGATCCGTTTCGGGATACCGTTTCTGGCCGTCCCGTACGATCCCAAGGTTGCAGGGCTGCTCGAAGACATCGGCTATCCGCTCGCTCCGCTATGGATTCCCGGCACTCGCGCGACACCGCACTCCGTCGACCTGCTCGTCGATGAGGCGTGGAGTCGCCGCGCCGAACTTACCGAGCTGTTGCACGCCGGCGCGCAGCGCCAACGCGCGCTCGCGCGGCGCAACTTCGATGTGTTGGCGGCGCTTGCAGCCGGCTCGTAAGCGGAGGGCCGTCAGGGCGCCTTGAACCCCGCGCTTTCATGCCGTCCAACGAGACGCTTTTGACCGACTATCGCTCGACCTTGAATCTGCCCAAGACCGACTTTCCGATGCGCGCCGAGCTCGCCAAGCGCGAGCCCGAACGGGTCGATTGGTGGCAAGCTCAGCGGGTGTACGAACGCCGGCTCGAGCGCAACGCCGGCAACTCGCAGTGGATCCTGCACGACGGGCCGCCGTACGCCAACGGCGACGTGCACATGGGCGGTTTCTTGAACCGCGTTCTCAAGGACATCTTCGTCAAAGTCCATCTGCTCGACGGCGCCTACGCGCGCTTCGTGCCGGGTTGGGACATGCACGGCTTGCCGATCGAATTTGAAACGCTCCGTCATCTAGGAATCGATTTCCACGCGATCGACCCGATCGCGCTGCGTGCGGCGTGCCGTGAACGCGCACTCTACTGGCTCGACCGTCAGCGTGAGACGTTCTTACGGATGGGGTTGCTCGGCGATTACGCGCATCCGTATCGAACGATCGACAAGAATTTCGAGGCGACCATCGTCGACACGCTGGCGGACCTCGCCGAAGCGCGGCAACTTTACCGCGGCTTACGCGCAACGCTGTGGTGCATGCGGGACGAGACGGCCCTCGCCGAAGCGGAGATCGAATACAAGGAACGCGTCTCGCCGTCGATCTACGCGCGTTTTTTTACGAACGACGCGCAGAATGCCGAGCTGCTGCGCCGCAGCGGCATCGCGCCGTCCGAAGCGGGGGGGCTGCCGCTGTCCGATCGTCATTTGGACGACGACGCCGTGGACGCTGCCGGCAAACGTTGCGATCGCGTTGCGCCCCGATGCTGCATACGGCGTGTATCGCCGCGGCGACGAATTGTTGTTGGTCGCCGACGAGCGCGCGGCCGACGTGTTCGCGCAAGACAGGGAGATGCCGGCCGACAGGCTCGGCGGGGCGTTGGGAACCCAATTTGTCGGCGCGAACGTGCGCCATCCGCTCTTTGACCGCGACTCGTTGATCGTAAGTGCCGATTACGTGGCGCTCGACACGGGGACGGGCGCGGTACACACGGCGCCGGGACACGGCGCGGACGATTTCGAAACCGGCATGCGTTTCGGTCTGCCGGTCCTATGTCCGGTCGATGCTACCGGCCGCTTCACGGCCGAAGCGGGTCCATATGCCGGCGAAGCGATCTTTGCGGCCAACGAGCGCATCGTCGAAGACCTCGCGGCGCGCGGCGCGCTGTTCGCCCGAGCCGATCTGGAACATTCGTATCCGCACTGCTGGCGCTGCAAGCAGCCCGTTATTTTCCGTGCGACCTCGCAGTGGTTTATCTCCATGGACGCCAATCGTCTGCGCGCACGCATCGAGGAGCGCATCCCGCACGTAACGTGGTTTCCCGCCTGGGGCGAACACCGCATGCTCCAGATGGTCGCAAACCATCCCGAGTGGTGCATTTCGCGGCAGCGCACGTGGGGCACGCCGATTCCGGCGTTGCGCTGCAGCGATTGCGGCGACGTCTTTCTCGATGCCGACGTGGCGCGCCGCGTTGCGGGCGTCTTCCGCGATCGCGCGACCTCTGACGGCAACGCATCGGACCTATGGTGGACCGAACCCGTCGAAACGTTCTTGCCGGAAAACTTCACGTGTCCCAAATGCAACGGGCACACGTTTGTCAAGCAATACGACATCGTCGACATCTGGTTCGAGTCCGGCGTGACGCACCGCGCCGTGCTCGAACCGCGCGGCATGCATTGGCCGGCCGATCTCTATCTCGAGGGCAGCGATCAATATCGCGGCTGGTTCCGCAGCAACCTGATCACGGGTGTGGCGACCCGCGGAACATCCCCGTACAAGACGGCCGTGTCGACGGGCTGGGTCGTCGATGCTCAGGGACGCGCCATGCACAAATCGGCCGGCAATTATATCGGCGCGGCGGACGCGATGGCGACATACGGCGCCGACGTGCTCAGGCTGTGGGTTGCGTCCGTCGAGTATACGGCCGACATGCGGTTCGGCGACGAGCTGCTCAAGTCGATCGGGAGCGTCTACCGAAACTGGCGCAACCGCTTGCGCATGTTGCTCGGCCTGATCGCGGACTTGCGTCCCGACGAATTGGTGCCGCGGGCTGCGCTGGTGCCGATCGATCGGCTCGCGATGTTCAAACTCGATGACGTCGCGTATCGCGTCGTCGAGCACTATAAGGCGTACCGGCTCCACGACGTGTATCTCACGCTGCTCGAATACGATAGCAGCGATCTCTCGAGTTTCTACGTCGATCTGCTCAAGGACCCCATGTATTCGGGCGCGCGCGGCGGTTCCCGCCGTAAGAGCGCGCAGACCGTCGTTTTTGCGATCTTTGAAGCGCTCTGCGCGCTGCTCGCACCGCTGCTGTCGTTCACCGCTGAAGAAGCGTGGCAATTTTTGCCGGCACCGTTACGCGGCGAACGCAGCAGCGTCTTCGACGTCCGGCTGCCGAGCGGTAGCGCGCGCGGCACCGCCGAAGTCGCGGCGCTGCGGCTGTGGGAAACCGTCAAGAGCCTGCGCGCGCTGGTCGCCGCCAGCGATGGCCCGCGCGATTTTGCGCTGCAAGCTCGCTTGCACGCCGGCGTGGCGGTCGAACCCGCGCTGCGCGAACTGGGCGACGGCCTACGCGAAGCGCTCGTCGTATCGCACCTCGAACTGGACGCCGACGCGACGCTGCATGAAGATGAACTGCCGCATATCGTCTTGACGGCGGCCGACGGCGATAAGTGCTCGCGCTGTTGGAAGTACTTGCCGCGCTCCGACGACCCGCTCCATCCCACCCTGTGTGCCCCCTGCGCTGCGATCGTGCGCGATCTCGAAGCAGTTGGGACCTGCGCCCCACAAAGCGGCTAGGGCCGCTACGGGCGCACGCCGCATCGTACGGCCTGCGCGACGTCGATTAGCGCCGCCGGTGCGCGGACTGACGGAACATCGCAGCGTCCAAAGAAAAGCGACCGGGCCCAAGCAAGAGCAGCGTGAATGCGCTGGCGAGATAGATCAGCGGCAGTTCGAACGACGGGCCGGCGGACATGCTGACGAACGCGGCGCCATGCGGGATCGCGACGAAAAAGACGGCAACGACCATGTTGCAAGCGATCAAGAATGAAAACAGCGGCACGAGCAGCCCGAGTATCAGCGCGATGCCGCCGCCGAATTCGGCGAATGCCGCAAGGGCTTGGAGCCAAGCCGGTGTTCCCGGAAGGATGTGTGCCGACCACGTGGTGAGGTGCTGGATTTTCGGCCAGCCGTGCAAAACGAATGCGCCGCCCACAACCAGCCGAAGGACGAGGAGCGCAGCATCGGCGCGGCTGCCGAGCGTTTGCGGCATCATCGAGATGTTCACGCGACGGCTCTGATATTGGCCGGTTCGGAACTCGATGCCTGTACCCGACGCCGGCGGAGCGAGAGCCAGATGCCGGCGATGACGAGTCCCGCGCCCATCAAGTCCCGGCTGCTGAACGATTCTCCGCCGAAGAACGCTCCGACCGTCACGGCGACGACTGGGATCATCAGCGCCGACAGGCCCATCGTGCTCGCGGGAATCCGTTGGAGCAGCCAGTGGTTGAAGTAAAACGCGATCGCGCTTCCGCAGACGGCAAGATATGCGAGCGCGGCCAGCGATGGCGCAGCGAAGGCACGCTGCCAGGTTACGTGTTCGAAGGCCGCGCCGAGCAGCGTCAACGCGAAGCCGGCAAGCAGCATTGCGGGCGGTAAGGTCGTCAGCGGCTCGGCGCCGGAGAAGCGCTTCAAGTAGACGTTCGCAAAGCCGGACGATGCTGCGGCGATTAGCGCCACGATCACGTAGACGAGGTCACCATGCAGGTTGCCCTCAAGCGAAATGAGCGCGACGCCGCTGAGCGCGAGAAGCGCCCCGAGCAACGTCATCAGGTCAAACCGTTCTCCAACCAAGACGCGTGCGAACGCGAAGATAAAAAACGGCATCGTGCCGAACAGTACGGCGACTAAGCCCGATGCCAAGTGCGTCTCGGCGACGTACGTCAGCGCGTAATTTACTCCAAACATCGTCAACGCGAGCACGCCGACGAGGTGCAGCGGAGGTGCGTGTTTGCGCAGATCGATTCGCAAAGCCAAGGCCAACGCGTAGAGAGCGCAACCTGCGACGACGAAGCGTGCGCCGGCGCCAACGAGCGGCGGAAGTCCGCCCAGCGAGATTTTGATCGCGAACCACGTCGTGCCCCAGATCAAAACGCAGGCGGCATACGCGCCGACGACGCCGATCGGCGGCGCGGCAGATGGCGAGCGCACCGGAAGACGCAACGGCGATTCCACGACGAACCCCGACCACCGCGGGCTCCCAACGGTTGCGCTCTACCGCCGGCTGACGCTTCATGCTAGGCTTGGCGGTATGCCGTCAGTCGATCCGAACGGGCCGCCGTGGGGCGTTCGCAGGCTGCGCGCCGATTGGCGTACGTTAGAGGCTGCCCGGGATAGGCCGCGCCGCTCGCGCGGCTTCGTCGCCGCCGCCGTGCGCGCATTCGTCGGCCTGTTTACCGGCTGGCGGCGGCCGCCTAGAGCCGAATCTGGAGACGATCCCGGCACGGCCGGCGCCGGGCGCCGCTCTCCGCTCTTGCCGCGAACGTAGAGCCCTACATCCGGAAGACGCCGAAGTGCGTCGGCTGTAGAGCGGCGTGAGAGGCTGCGGCTAGACCGATGCCGAGCACGCGGCGTGTGTCGAGCGGATCGATGATGCCGTCGTCCCAAAGGCGCGCGCTGGAATAGTACGCGCTGCCTTCCCGTTCGTACTTCTCGAGGATGGGTGCAGTGAAGCGCGTTTGCTCGCCGGCGCTCATCGCTTGCCCCTTCGCTTTCTGCGCGTCCATGCGGACTTGTAAGAGCGTCGAAGCGGCTTGCGAGCCGCCCATGACCGATATGCGTGCGTTCGGCCACATCCACAGTTGTCGCGGTCCGTACGCGCGCCCGCACATGCCGTAGTTGCCGGCGCCGAAGCTGCCGCCGATCACGATGGTGAATTTTGGCACTTCAGCGCAGGCTACCGCCGTTACCAGTTTGGCTCCATCCTTGGCGATGCCCCGATTCTCGTATTCTTTGCCGATCATGAAGCCCGTAATGTTTTGCAGAAAGACGAGCGGCGTGCCGCGCTGCACGCACAGCTCGATGAAGTGCGCGCCTTTGAGCGCGCTTTCGCTAAAGAGGATGCCGTTGTTGGCCAGGATGCCGACCTCGTAGCCTTCGATGCGCGCAAAGCCGCAGACCAGCGTCGTACCGTAGCGTGTTTTGAATTCATGAAACTGCGAACGATCGACGATGCGGGCGATCACTTCGCGCACGTCGTATCCCACGCGAGCGTCGCGCGGTACGATCCCGTACAATTCTCGAACGATCGTAAGCGGGTTCGGCAGCGCCGTTCACGTCGCGCTCCGCCGGCGTGCGAGTTGGCGGCAAGTTCGCGACGATCGAGCGCACGAGCGCCAGCGCTTCTTCGTCGTTTGCGGCGTAGTGGTCGGCGACGCCCGACAGGCGCGTATGCACGTCGGCGCCGCCCAACTCTTCGGCCGTCACGACTTCGCCGGTCGCGGCGCGCACGAGCGGCGGACCGCCCAGAAAGATCGTGCCGTAGCCCGCGACGATGACCGTCTCGTCCGACATCGCCGGCACGTACGCGCCGCCTGCCGTGCACGATCCCATCACGGCAGCGATCTGCGGAATGCCTGCACCGGACATGCGCGCTTGATTGTAGAAGATGCGCCCGAAGTGGTCGCGGTCGGGAAACACTTCGTCTTGCTTCGGCAAGAAATGCGCCGCCGGAATCGACGAGGTAGATGCACGGCAGGTCGATTTTGCTGCGCGATCTCTTGCGCGCGTAGGTGCTTCTTGACCGTCAGCGGATAATACGTTCCTCCCTTGACGGTCGCGTCGTTGGCGACGATGACGCACATGCGCCCTTCGATCGTCGTGATGCCGGTCACGATACCGGCGGCACGGAACGTCGTCATCATAGACGCCGTCGGCGGCCAGCGCCGAAAATTCCAAGAACGGCGTGAACGGATCGCATACGCGGTCGATGCGCTCGCGCGCGGTCAGCTTGCCGCGCTCGCGGTGCCGAGCGACGGCGGCAGGGCCGCCGCCGCGCGCGCACGCGCTCCAGCCGCTCCCGCAAGTCGTGCACGAGGTCGCTCATGTACGCCTCGTTGCTCGTCGAAGTCGCCGTTGGCCGGATCGATCCGCGTTTCGAGCAGATGCATCGCCGCTCGGTTCGCCGCCGCTGTCGGGCTGCCCTCAAGGCCCGTTGGGCCGTCATCGTTTAAGTGCCGGTTAAATTCGCGCGATAACGAGAGCAGCGCCGACGTGCTTTCGCGTTAGGATGAGGCTATGACCCCGAACGTCCCCCGGTCGTTTCGTCCGGCCGGTCTGTTGCCGGCATTTCCGCTGGCATATTACACGGGCCCGTGGAACGCTCGGTTGGCGTCGCACTTGCTGCGCCGCGCCGGTTTCGGCGGCTCGCCGGCCGACGTGCAACGGCTCGCGCGGCTTCCGATGCGCGACGCAGTTGCTTCGCTGGTCGACTTTCCCGGCGACGCCGCAGTTGCCCGATGCTCCCGACGCTACCCGACGAGACGAGCGTCGAACGCACAGCTGCTCGAGCCGATGCGGCGGCATGGAAGGCGCGCGCGATCCGGACCTCGTCGCAGCTGCGCAAGCAGCGACGACAAGCTCGAAGTGCAGGGTGTGCTGGCGACGCAATTGTGGTGGCTCGACCGCATGATCGCTACGCCCGCGCCGCTGCAAGAAAAGATGACGCTTTTCTGGCACGGCCATTTTACGACGGCGGCCATCCAAAAAGGCGTGACGCCGGCGGAAATCGTCGCGCAGAACGCGCTGTTTCGTCGCTATGCGCTCGGCAACATCCGCGAACTGACGCAGCAGGTCTCCGTCGACCCCGCGATGCTCAAATACCTCGACAATCGCTACAACGCCAAAGCGCATCCGAACGAAAACTACGCGCGCGAACTGATGGAACTCTTCACGCTGGGCATCGGCAATTACACCGAGCGCGACGTTCGCGAAGCCGCGCGCGCGTGGACCGGTCTACGGCTGCGGCGCGCAACCGACGCGGTCTTTCTCAATCCGCGGCTCTTCGATGACGGTTCGAAAACGTTTCTGGGCGAGACCGGCAATTTCAGCGGCCGCGACATCGTCGACATCATCTTCGCGCCAGCCGGCGGCGTCGAAATACTTCGCCACCAAACTGCTCGAAGCGTTCGTCTACGACGATCCCGAACCCGAACTCGTCGATGGCGTCGCGGCGCTCCTGCGGCGCAACGATTTCAATCTCAAGCCCGTCATGGAGACGCTGCTCGTCTCCAACGTGTTTTATTCCGAACGCGCGTATCGTGCGCTCGTCAAGAGCCCCGTCGAATTCGTCGTCGGCAGCTATCAGTTGTTCGGCGTGCCGTCGGCGGACCCCAAAGCGCTGGCAGCGCTGCGCCGCATGAACCAGGTGCTGTTCTATCCGCCCAACGTCAAGGGTTGGCCGGGCGGCAGCACCTGGCTCAACAGCACGACCGTGCTGGCGCGCGAAAATTTCACCAATGCGTTGATGACGTCGGCACGGTGATGAGCGCGGCCGACTGGCTGCTCTCGAGCGGTCCGAACGATCCGACGGCCGCTGCGCGCACGGCTCGTCGACACGATCGTGCAAGGCGACGTCTCGCCGGCGGCCTTCGCCAAGCTCGAAGGATATCTGCGCGGCGACGGCACCGCGGCGCTGCCGGCGCTGTCCGGCGAGAACTTCGATCAGCGGATGCGCGGCGGCGCGTATCTGACGATGGCGATGCCGCCCTACCAACTCGCGTAAAGGAACGTCGATCGATGAAACGTAACCGCTTTCTCCTCGGCGCCGTCTCGGGCTTGACCGTCGCGGCCAACTTCGACGGCTTTTTCGCGAAGGCGCTGGCTGCGCCGACGCTGCCGAATCTTGCCGGCACGCCGAACGACCGCGTGCTTGCTCGTCATCAATCTGCAGGGCGGAAACGACGGGCTCAACACGGTCGTGCCGCACGGCATGTCCGGAATACTATCGGTATCGTCCGACACTGGGCGATCGCGCCGAACGACGTGTTGCGCATCGACGACCGCGTCGGCCTCAATCCCGTCATGAGCGCGCTCAAAAGACTGTACGATAAGGGACTAAGTGGCAATCGTGCAGGGCGCAGGCTACCCCAATCCGGATCACTCCCACTTCCGCTCGACGGAGATCTGGCAGACGGCCGTGCCCGACAAATACGCGACGACGGGTTGGCTTGGACGCTACCTCGACGCTGCAAATCTGCCGCGCGACAATCTGTTCAACGCCGTCGCGGTGTCGCCGGTGTTGCCTGAAGCGTTGATCGCCGAACGCGTCGACGTGCCCGCAATCGACGGCGTGCGCGGCTACGGCTTGACGAGCGACCACAACAAGACCGAGCGTGGCGCGTTCGCGGCGTTCGCAAGCGACACGCGCGCTCCGTTTTCCTCGCCATACTTACCGCTCGTGGCGATGATCGAAGATCACGCCGAACGCGGTGCTTCCGAACTTCCCAAATTGGTCTCGGGCTATACGACGGCGCGTCGTATCCGGCAACGCCGCTCGGCCGCAGCCTCGCGCTCGCGGCCCAGATCATCGGCAGCCGTCTCGGGACGCGCGTGCTGTACGTGCAGCACGGCTCCTTCGACACGCATGTCGGTCAAAAGGCTCCGCAGGATCGGCTTCTGAGCGAGCTGTCGGATGGTCTGAGCGCCTTCTACGCCGACCTCGCCGCGCACGGCAACGATAAGCGAACGCTCACGATGACGTTTTCCGAGTTCGGGCGGCGCGTCGCTGAAAATGCCAATCGCGGCACCGACCATGGCGAAGCGGCGCCGATGTTCTTAGTCGGCGGCGGCTTGCGCGGCGGTCTTTATGGCGAGCACCCGTCGCTTGCGAATCTCGACAACGGGGACGCGACCTACACCGTCGATTTCCGGAGCGTCTATGCGACCGTGATCGAAAAATGGTTCGGACGACCGACCGGAGGCGTCATCGCCGGTTCCTTTCCCACGGTCCCGCTGCTGGGCTAACCGCGGGGCGGCGGCGTCGTTCGGGCAGTCCGTCGCCGGGTGTTTGGGTAGCCGTATAGAGAAGATATGCACCTATGGGCGAACTGAGACTTTACGAACTGGGCAGGTGGGAATCGGTGACTCGCACGGTCACCGAACAAGACGTGGAGCGCTTCGCCGAAGCGACAGGCGACACGAACCCCGTACATCTCGACGAGCAATTCGCTGAGGCGACGCGCTTCAAGCACCGGATCGCGCACGGCATGCTCGTAGGCTCGTACATTTCATCTTTGATTGGAACCGACTTTCCAGGGCCCGGCACGATCTATCTCAGCCAGACCTTGAAGTTCACCGCTCCCGTCTACTTGGGCGACACGCTGACCGTCCGGGCGACCGTTGCGGGTTATCGGCCGGACAAGGAGATCCTGACGCTGGAGACCGTCGTCACGAATCAGCGTGGCCAACGGGTCGTGACCGGGGAGGCTGTCTGCTTGGTCAGCGAGGTCGTCTCAGCGTACGCCGGCGTGGCGGGTTGACGTGGCCTCCATCTATGTGTAGAATGCACCTATAGGCATGAAAACCACCGTGGGCAGTGACGCCGGCTTGCCGCCGCGCGGCACTCCCAAAAATTATCTGCTGGCGTGGCTTCTCGTGATGCTCAAAGACCTCAACCTGCACGGATACGAGATCATGAAAGCGCTCAAGGAAAATTTCGGGGTCGTCTCCGACCCAGGAACGGTCTACCGGGCGCTGCGCCAGCTCGAACGCGACGGCTATATCACCTCGTGGTGGGATCCAAAGGATCAAGGGCCGGCCCGGCGGGTGTATACGCTGACCGACGGGGGCAAGGATGCTCTCGCGCTATGGAGTGCCGCACTGGAACAGTACCGCTCCAACCTCGATGCGTTTTTCAGCCTTTACACTGGGACGTGGGCCAAAGAGCAACCGTCCAAAACCGATAAGGAGTAACGGATGCAAAACCAAGAGATGACGTCGAGCTACGTCGAGCTGTCCACGGGAGCCTACGCGATGTTCGTCGACGCCTTCGCGTCGGCAAATCAGCGCGCCCTCGGGTACGCAAAGTCGCTGTACGAGATCGCGACGCGACCGTACGCGTCGCTGAGTCCGCAGTCGATCATGCGCGAAAACTTTGAGCGCGGCAACCAGATCGTTGCACTGACCGTCGGCGAGCTCCAAACGACCGGACAGAAGTCGGCCGAGCTGGCCGAAAAGGCCGTCACGCAAGGTGCTAAACTGCAAGAAACCTATGTGGCAGCGATGCGCGGCCTCGTGAACACCGGCATCTCCAATATGAACTTCGTCAAAGAGACGACCGATCGTCAGATCGACGATTTCTCGAAGCGCTTCGACGAGATGCAGAACCACGCTGCCGCGTCGGTCAGCAGCAACTAACCTTCAGAGTGCACTGCGTTTGTCGCCGGCGACGCCGGCGTCGGAACGAAAAGCCGCCGTCATCCCGACGGCGGCTTTTCATCATCCCGAGTCGCGACGGGAACGGATCGCCCCGATCAGTCAGTAGCGCGCGTACTGAGCGGTGGGGTTGATCGCCACGCCGTACGGTTGCGCTCCTGCGGGAAAATGCGTCGCTCCCAGTGGTGAGCCGCCGGCCGGGTACGCGTATTTGCTGACTTGGTTCCCAGTCGTTACGGCGACGACCGCATTGCTGGCGCTCAAGGCGAACGTGATCGGCGAACTGGCGTTGGTCAGCGGCGTGGTCGAGAGTGGACTGCCAAGGGATCCGTTCGCGGGCGAGTGGTTCGACGGCGAGCGGTATGTGTAGATCGCCGCAAAGAGTTGATCTTCGATTGCGATGTCGCCCGTTTTGGTGACTTGAACGCCGCCTGGGAATCCGATCGTGTTGCTCGTCGTCAGCGGGGTAAGCGACGTTCCCGTCACGCCGCCGACGACTTCCCCGACGAACGTATCGAGCCCGTACCCGTCGACGTACAGATTGCCTTTCGCGTCGAAGGCGCAGAATTGAGGATAAAAGTGGGGCTGGATCGTTCGTGTCGGAGTGTTGGAGCCGGCCTTATACAGCGCGATGTCGCCATAGGCCTGACTCGTATTGTACGTGGACGTCACGGCGAGATTGCCGTTGCCGTCGACGGCGACCATCGTCGGGTTTTGACCGGGATCGCTGATGACGGCGGGCGTTCCGTTGTAGGGCGGCGCCAAATCCAGAACGTTGGACGCGATGCCATTGGCGACGTACAGGTTGCCACGCTGATCGACCGACATGCCGGCTGGCGTCGCAAAGCCGGTTAAGACAGCCGTCGTGGCGCCTTGGGCACTGACGATGTAGACGACCTCGTGGTTGCTATCCGAAACGAACGCCATCGCGCCGCCGGGCGCCAGGGCCGCTTGGCTGAAAAAGCCTCGCACTCCAGCGGTGTGATGGACTGCCGCAGCGCTCCGGGTCGACGCCTTCGGCGTCAGCCCCGCCGGCGAACTGTCGTACGCGCCGGAGCAACCTGTCAGAGTCCACAGAGCCGCCGATCCGGTGAGCGCCAAACCGAGGTGAAAGAAAGTCCGCACAGCGTTCTCCTTGTCAGCGTCCTACCGCCCGGCATGCCGAGCAGGGATTTAGGGCGTTAGGCGCCGTTTGCGCCGCCTCCCATCTCAGTCGATCCCGCAAACAGCGAAAATACTGCGCGGTGATAGCGGCGAATTGCACTGGGGGAGGACGGACCGGAGCTGCGAAGGCATCGACCCGCCTTGAAGGAGACGCCATGCAAACGATACGCGCAACGGCCGCCGCCCCCGATCCCACGCATCCCAAGCCCCTTCTCGGTCGCGTCGCCGTCGTAACCGGCGGCTCGCGCGGCATCGGTTCTTCGATCGCGCGCGAACTCGCTGCCGGCGGTGCGACCGTCGTGGTCAATTACGTGCGCGGAGCCGAAGCCGCCGCGGGCGTCGTTGCGCAGATTGAAGCTGCCGGCGGAAGCGCAAGTGCCGAAGCCGGCGACGTTTCGGACTACGAGCAGGTCGGCGATATGTTCGCGCGCGTCAAAGACCGTTACGGCCGGCTCGACGTGCTCGTGAACAACGCCGGCATATTACGGGACCGAACATTCAAAAAGATGTCAATTACCGACTGGCACGAGGTCATCGATACGAACCTGACGTCGGTGATGAATTGTTGCCACCTCGCCGTACCGATGCTGCTCGACAACGGGTGGGGACGGATCATCAACATCTCGTCCTTCGTGGGGCAGATGGGCAACTTCGGACAAGCCAATTACTCCGCCGCAAAAGCCGGCATCCTGGGTTTCACGAAGTCGCTCGCGATCGAACTCGCGCGCTTCAACATCACCGTCAATGCGGTTTGCCCAGGCTTCGTCGAAACGGAAATGTGGAAATCCGTACCGCAGAACATTCAGGAGAAGATCCTCGAACGAATTCCGATGCACCGCGTCGCTAAGCCCGAAGAGATCGCGCGCGGCGTCCGCTTTTTCGCCATCGAGGGCGACTACATGACCGGCCAATCCCTCAACATCAACGGCGGCATCTACATGGGGTGGTGACGAGATCGCTAGGGCGCGACCTGACCGATAAAGGTACGGAGTTCGGCAGACAGCTCGCGGCGTGAGGCCGGGTCTTCGTAGATCAAATGTCCGCTGTGGAAGTAGTGGAACTCTACGTGTCCCAGCAACGTTGGGTCGAGACCAAGATGTCCGATCGTGTATTCCGTTCCCGCAAACGGGGTTGCGAGATCGAAGTAACCGTTGCCCGTAAAGACGCGCAGCGACGGATTCTGGGATAGCGCTTGGCGCAGGTCTTCGGTGACCGCCGGCGCGAGAACTTTGCCTTCGAAGCCGCCGGCCTCGCGCCGGAAGTCCCAGGATTTGAAAACTTCGTTGTAGTCGTTCGTGCGATACGGCAACGGCGGATCCCAGCGGAGTTGCGTGCGGCTGTACGCATTGAACAGGGCGGTGTAGACGGGGGTCAGCGCGCTGTCGGTCGGGTCGTAGTCGGGCTGTGCATCGTTGGGATTGGCGTCGATTCCCAAAAAGCGCGCGTCGAGCCGCCCGATCGTGCGACGGCGATCGCGCAGTAGCTCCTTCTCGAAATAATCCGGCCCGACGCGCAGATTCGCCAGATCGATGTAACGCTCGCTGAGGCCCGTATAACCGTGCAGCGTCGCGATGATCCGCCGGCGCTCGCTGGGATCGAGGCGATCACCCTGTGCGAGGGCCATCGTATACTCGCCAAGGGCAAAGCGGCGCACGTCCTCGAGAAAGGCCGGCAGGTCGGGGTGCGGCGCCGGCAGCGCGTGATGATACCACGCCGCCGCGGCTTCGGACGGAAGGAACAGGGTGAACGGCAAGTCGTTATCGGGTGCCGGCAAGATCGTCTTGTAGTCGAGCGCCGTCGAGAGCAGAACGACGCCGTTGCAGTCGATGCCACGCTGATGCAGGACGTTGACGAGGTTGGCCGAGCGCGTCGTTCCGTAACTTTCGCCGATCAGCAATTTGGGACTGTTCCAACGTTCGTTGCGCGTGATGTAGCGCCCAATGAAATCGGCGAAGGCTGCAACGTCTTGATCGATGCCGAAGACCTCTTTGGCATGGCCGTCGAGCACACGCCCGTACCCCGTGCCCGGCGCATCGATGAAGACGAGGTCACTCACGTCGAGCAAGCTCGACTCGTTATCGACGAGTTGGTACGGGGGCGGCCGGTTCGTCAGGGCGTTCGCCGTCACGACGCGCTTGGGTCCGAACGCTCCCATGTGCAGGAAAAACGTCGATGAGCCGGGGCCGCCGTTGTAGATGAAGCTGACGGGCCGGCGGGTAGGCTCACGCACGCGGTCGAGCGTGTACGCGACGTACGACATCGACGCCAGCGGCTTGTCTTCTTCATCGCGCACGACCAGCACGCCGGCGGTCGCCGTGTACGGGTATGTCCGTCCACCGATGTCGATCGTATGATGCGTGATCGCCGGCTTCTGCGAAGGCAGCGGCGGCGGTGCGGGTCTAGGCGAAGGGACTGCCGGCAGCTCGGCGGCGCTGGCATGCATCGCAACTGCACAGCAGCAAATCAGCGTAGCAAAAAAAGGGCGAAATCCGTTCACGACGGCGGCTTTCGGTTAGCGGCGCAGACCCAGTTCCCCGATCAGCTTGCGGTAGCGCTCCACGTCCTTTTTCTGAAGGTACCCGAGCAGGCGCCGCCGTTGTCCGACCTGCATGAGCAAACCGCGACGACTGTGATGATCCTTCTTGTGAATGCGCAGATGTTCGGTCAGTTGATTGATCGAGGCGGTGAGCACCGCGACCTGAACGTCGGCCGAGCCAGTGTCGGCCGGGCCGCGTCCGTATTTAGCGGAAAGTTCTTGCTTTTGTTCTTTGGAAATGGGCAACTCGGGGACTCCTTGCACAGGATCGTCTCGCTTCGGCTCCAGACAGCAGTACGATCCGGGCCGGCGACCGCCGCATCATAACATGCCGGCCCGGCAGGCGCAAAGCGCCGCAGCGTCCCCCCGGCTCAGGCGCCTCCAAGGTTAGCGACTTACGTTCGCAGGACGGAAGAAGCCGGTTCGTAATGTGATGTGGAGAACGATCGTGTCATGCGTTTGCGCAATCGCCTAATCGGGACGCTTGCTCTTGTGCTGGTTGCAAGTCCGGCTGCCGTCACTCGCGCCGTCGCGGCGCAAAATTCGGGTCTCGATCTGACCCAGCCGATCCTGCAAGCCGGCTATGCCTATCAGAGCACGTACTTCTACCCCGGCGTGTCGGGCGACGCCAACGCGTTTACGGCCAGCTTGCCCCTGAGCTTCGGTCAGTTTAAAGTTGCATTTCCTTACAGCGAAGCTCTGCACTTGGCGTCAGCCAAGAAAGACGCGAGCGGAAGCGGCGACCTAAGCCTGTCCTACAACTACGTGTTGCCGTCGCAGGGGCCGCAATGGCGCCAGACGGTCGGGATCGCGTACCAAGTACCGGGCACACAAGCATTGGAAAACCACGAACAGCAGCTTGCGCCGCTTTACGCATGTACCTATTCGCTCAATCCATCCGTCAGCATTTTGATGCTCGCCAAGTACGCGGTCGGCTACGGCGCGGCAGCGGGTTCGCCGCGCTATGACGAACTGACGTTGAGTCCCTCTGCCGTGGTCGCGTTACGTTCGAACACGTATCTCGCCGTCGTTCCGGAGTATCGGCAGCGTTTCGGCGAGCGCACTCAGGCGACGTACGATTCGTCCCTCGACATCGGCCGCGTCGTTTCCGGCTTGAATTTCAGAGTGTCGTACGGCTTGCCGCTCGGAGCGTATTCGTACGAGCATCTGTATCGGTCGACGTACGGCGTGAGCGCGAGCTTCCAACTGTGAGCATGACCCGGCCGCCATGCCGCGCTTCGTAGCGGTCGCTTCGAGCGCCGACATCCCACCGGGTCACGCCAAAGCCTACATCGTCGGAAATCGCGAGATCGGCGTCTTCAACGTCGACGGCACGTTCTATGCGATCGACAACACGTGCCCGCATCAAGGCGGTCCGCTCGCCGACGGCTGGATCGAGGGATGCATCGTGACCTGTCCGTGGCACGGTTGGGCCTTCGACGTGCGCAGCGGTCAACTGATCGCGATGCCGGGACTCTCGTCGGTCGACGTGTTCGACGTTCAGCTCGAAGGTTCGTCGATCACGGTCGCTTGCGAGCCGCGCGCGCCCGACTGAAGCGCCGCGGGGAGGTCTGCGCCGCGACGGCAGCCGCTTGCAAACAACGCGATGCGATAGCCGCGGATAAAGAGGTCGAGTGCCGTGTGAACCGCCTCGGCCGACTGCGTGGCCGGCTCGAGAAACGGAAACGCCGCCCCGGCCAGATTCGCTCCGATCGCCAGCGCTTTGGCGACATCGACGCCGCTGCGGACGCCGCCGCTGGCGACGAGCGTCGCCTCGGGGAATGCCGCTCGCAAGGCTGCAGTCGCTTCGAGCGTCGGATAGCCCCAACCGCCGAACGCTTCGGCCAAGGTCCGATGCTCCTCATTGTCGGCTCGGCGTCCTTCGACACGTGCCCACGACGTGCCGCCGGCTCCGGCGACATCGAGCGCTGCGACCCCCGCATCGAGCAGCCGTCGCGCCGTACGGACGGAGAGGCCGGAGCCGACGCTCTTGACGACGACCGGAACGCCGAGCCGCCCAACGAGCGTGGCAATCTGCGGCAGAAGGTCACGGAAGTTCGTGTCTCCACGCGGTTGCAGCGCCTCCTGCAGCGGGTTGAGGTGCAGGTACAGCGCGTCGGCTGCGATATCGTCGACGGCCCGGCGCGCATCGTCGACGCTTACGCCGTAATTGAACTGCACGGCGCCGAGATTGGCAAAGAGCAAGACGTGCGGAGCGGCATCGCGCACCCGATAAGTCGCTAAAAGCGCAGGGTCCGCCAGGGCGGCGCGTTGACTTCCGAGCGCGAGCGCAACGCCGCTGCATTCGGCGGCGCGTGCAAGATTGCGGTTGATGCCGGCCGCGCGCTGCGTGCCGCCCGTCATCGAGGAGATGATCAGCGGCGCGGCTAGCCGATGCCCCAGGAACGTACACGACGCGTCGACGTCGTCGAGCGCGATCTCCGGTAAGGCTTCATGCCGAAGCCGCACGGCTCCAAAGCCGGCATCGAGTCTGGAAGCGACGTCCTCTTCGAGGCAGATATCCAGATGCCGGGATTTTCTGGCTTCTATCGCGTGCGCTGGGGGCGTGACGTCCGGCATGAGCGAACCCTCCGCGCCGTTATGCGTCTTTTCCTCGGAGTGCCTGCATGAACGTAGTCGCGTGGGACGGCCGCACGGGAACTGCGGGCGGCTGCGCCTTCGGAGCGGCACTGCTGGCGCTCGTGCGCGAGCACGAACTCGATGAGGCGACCTTTGCGGCCGGCGCCGATTTGGATGCACGGCGCTGCGCGCGCGTCTTTGCGGGTGACGAGCGCGTAACGGTCAGCGAGTTGGCGCGAATGGCGGCCGCGCTGCGGATGCGGGCGATCGAATTCATGCAGCGCACGAATCTCCTTTCGCTCGAGGTCTACGCGCAAGGCCTCGATCCGCTCTACTTCCTGCCGCCCGGCAGCGTGCGCCACGATGCGCGCATCTACATGCGCGAGATCAATCCCCGCCATCGCGTCCCCGAACGGGATATGCTCGTTCGTAATCCCGCACTCAAAGAGATCGCCGCCGATACCGTGCTCGATGCGCTGGGAAAACTCGAGATCGAACTGAGCTATCTCCTGCGGGCCGCCGTGCAGTCGACCGGGGGAACGCTGTGAATGCGGTCGTCGCGGGGATCGGCTTGCGAACCCGTGAAGATTGAGTCCACCATGCAAACAGGAATCGAAGGAAAGCGCATCGCCGCGCTGATCGGCGACGGGTTCGAAGAAGCCGAGCTCGCCGAGCCGCGCCGCGTGCTCGAAGAAGCTGGGGCGATCGTGACGATCGTCGGCATCGACGACAAGGCCAAGGCACGCATTCGCAGCAAGCGCGGCCTTGACGACGGTCAGCCGGCGCGGGCCGAGGAAGTCGTTGCCGACTGCACGGCTGAAGACTTCGACGCTCTGATCGTGCCCGGCGGCATCTCGCCCGACCGGCTGCGCTCGAACCGCGAGGTGCAGCGCTTCGTCAAAGAATTCGATGCCGCTAAGAAACCGATGTTCGCGATCGGCCACGGCGCGCACGTCTTTATTTCGGCGCAAATTACGCGCGGTCGCACGATGACGGGGGCACCCTCAATTTCAGACGATATTCGCAATGCCGGCGGCCTCTTCCGCGATCAACCGATGGTCGGCGACGGTAACTGGATCACGACGCGGGGCCTTGCGGATATGGTTTTGTTCAATCGCGCGATGATCGAAAAACTTTCGGCCGTAGCCGCGCCGGCCTGACTCCGGCGTGTCCCGGACGGTGGGACCGCCTGAAAGGGTCTGCAAGCAAGTCTGCATGGCCCGCAGCGTACCGGTTATAAGGAGCGCCACGATCGCGCGCCATCTCGTCGCGCGTCTTCGTGCATTACCGATCGTCGCTGCAGAGGAAGGTCACGCATGGAGCAATTCGATTCGAAATTGGCGCTGAGCCGACGTCGCATGCTAGGCGTTGGAGGCGGCATGGCGGGCGCGCTGGTAGCAGGCACGGCCCTGGCCACGAGCGCGCGCGGGACGGCTGCGCCGCTCGTCCACCCCCCCGGTGCCGGGGCGCCGGCCGAAAGTATCGTCAAGCAGATCCAAGACATCATCCAGGCGCAAGGCATGGTCTCCAACGGGGTGTTGTCGATCGAAATCGACCGCGACGATATCACTAACGTCCAGATTCACGGAGTTCCGATCTTACCGGCCTTCGAAGTGAACGGAGGACTGTTTTTTGAGGATATCGGCAACGGCCGAACGGCCATGAATTCCGACATGGCACTCAAGGCCAGCGAGATCGATCCCTTTATCGATCAATTGCTGGCGCACAATATCGTCTTCCAAGCCGAGCATCAACACTTTTACGACTTCGAGCCTTCGATCTGGTTCATTCACTTCCGCGCTGCAGGCGATCCAATCGCGCTCGCGTACGCCGTCAAGGCTGCGCTCAACGTAACGTCGACGCCGTTTCCGCAAACGTTACCGCAGAATCCCAAGACGCCGTTGCCGTATCAAGAGCTTGGCCAAATTCTCGGGGGCATGCCGACCGTCGGCGCCAACGGCGTCGTCACGATCAACGTGCCGCGTGAAGATCCGATCGTCCTCGGCGGCCGGCGCATCAATCCGTTTCTCAACGTTGCCACGAACTTTTCTTTCGAGCCGTACGGCGGAGGCCAGAACGCCGCAGCAGCGCCGGACTTCGGGATGACCGCGGGAGAGGTTCAGAGCGTCATCCGCACGATGCGCAATCAAGGTTGGGATATCGGTTGCCTGTACAATCAAGAAACCGACGAATATCCGCAGCTGTTCTTCTCGCACCAGTTCAAAACCGGCGATTCGATCCAACTCGCGCACGAATTGCGTAACGGCGCAAACCATATGGATCTCAAGTTCATGTCTTGACCGTCGGCGCGCGGATGTCGGCGAGCGCGGGAGCCGGCGGCAGGTTATGTCGGAAGCGGATCGTACCGTGCCAGCGTCTCGCCGAATGCGCGCAGCGCCGCAAAACCGAAAAGCAGCGCCAACAGCAGCGACAGTGCAAGAGCATGGACAACGTGTCCGGCATACGGCGCTGCGATCGCGGCGGCCGCGGCTACTGCTAACGCGCGATACAGCCAGGCGAGCGCGCCGTCGCGGAACACTGCGCCGAGCGCGATCAGGCCGGCCACTGCGTTTGCCGCCAGCACGATGACCCACCATTCCGGTGGAGCAGCGCGGTGGCGAGCGGCCAGGCCGCACAGGAAACCGAGCGGCGCAGCCAGCGCGATCAGCGCCGGCGCGACGGCAAGTGAGCGCGCGAGTTGGCGCCCGTACAACGGTAATGAAAACAGGGGCGTATGGCGCAACGCCTCGGCTTGAGCAGCCTCGCTCGAGGCGCCCAGTGGAAGGAGCAGCGTAAGGACGACCTGCGACAACCGCGCCGAGAACAGCGGCGCAAAGAGCGCCGCGATCGCGCCGAGCAGCAGGAAGCGCACCGACCAGTCCACGGCATAGCGGCGGTCCAGCCGGCGTCGCATGACGGCGATCGCCGGGCGAGCATCGTTCACACCTGCACGGCTTCACGCGCCGGCACCGTCACGGTGGAAGTGACGCGCGTGTCGACCACGGTCAATTCCGGAAAAGCCGACAGCATCGCTTCTCGCAGAGCGGCTGCAGGCTGATCGAGGATAATCAGTTGCACATCGGTGACCAGTGCCAGCGCGGCCGCGCGGGCATGTCGTTCAGGGCATCGAGAAAAGGCGCGTAACAGTTCTTGCGCGCGACGCTGAGCGGCGTCGCGATCTAGTCCCCAGACATCGGCTCGAAGCGCGACCTCACAGGCGAAAGTGCGCGCGTCTGCGGTAACGCCGGCGACGTCGACGAAGCCGAGTCTGCGTTTGGCCTGCGGCGGTTGCAGACGCGTATCGTAGTCGCCGATGTAGATCGCGCCTTGCATCGGCTTCACGATGGCGGCACACAGCCGAGCGGCGATCGAAGCGGCGCGAGATGACGCCGCCTCCAGCGTGTAGCGTTCGCCGGCCTGCAGTGAAAACGTAAGCGGCCCAAGCGAGCCTACGAGCCGATCGTGGAACGTGGCCCCGAACGCGCTAAGCGCGGACATCGCTTGCGCTCTGCGCCGTCATGCCTCGTCGTACGCCTTGAAGTATGCCCGCGCCTGGCTCGCGGCAACGAGGGCTACGCTTCGATGTTCCCCGAATCGCCCACTGTGGAGCGCCGGCCCTCGAACTCGGAGATCGCACGCAAACTCAAAGACATCCGCATTCTCATGGAGTTTGCGGGCGAACCGTTTTACAAGTTCATGGCTTACGAGCGTGCCGCCGAAACCCTCGAAAACGCGCCGCCGATCGCCCATCCCGTCAGCATCGCGCACCTGCAAACCTTGCCGGGCATCGGCAAGACCTTGGCCGTGCGTGTCGCTGAAATCGCCGCGACGGGCACCAGCCCATACTTTGAAGAACTGGCCGCGCAATATCCGCCGACGCTCGTCGAATTGCTCGCCATATCGGGCATCGGCATCAAGACGGCGCAGATGCTATTCGAAGAGTTCGGGATCGCGTCGCTGGCCGATCTCGAGCGCGCGCTCGATGCCGGCGTCTTGAGCGGCGTCGCGCGATTGGGCAGCAAATCGCTCGAAAACATCCGTCGCGGCATCTTAGCTTTCAAAGGGCGTTCGACGCGCACGCCTCTGGGCCGGGCGCTCCCCGTCGCGCGTGATTTGCTGGCGTATCTGACGGCCGCAGGCAACGCCGCAAATCTGGGGTGTGCCGGCAGTCTACGCCGTGCCGAGGCGACGGTCGGAGACATCGACGTCGTCTGCACGTCGCCCGAGCCGGGGGACGTCATCGCGCGCTTCGTCGGATGGGAACGCGCGCAAGCGGTGCTCGCCGAAGGCGTCACCAAAGCGTCGATCTGGCTCGACGGCGGCCTTCAGATCGATTTGCGGGTGCTGCCTGAAGACGTTTACGGAAACTTACTACAGCACTTTACTGGTTCGCGCGAGCATAACATTCAACTGCGCGAGTACGCGGCGCGTAGGGGCTTACGCGTCAGTGAAAACGGCATCCTCGATCTCGCCACCGGCGAGAACCTGACGTGCCGCACTGAAGAAGAAGTGTACGGGGCGCTGGGCTTACCCTACATCGTTCCAGAGATGCGTCTGGGCGTGGGTGAACTCGAAGCAGCACTCGGCGGAACGCTGCCGCAGCCCATCGCGGTCGAGGACCTGCGCGGCGACTTCCACATGCACTCGACGTGGAGCGACGGCGTCGACTCCCTGGAAACGATGATCGCAGCCGCCGCCGCGCGCGGGTACGCCTACCACGCGATATCGGACCATTCGCAGGGACGCGGCGCCATCGGCATGTCGCCGGAGAAGTTACGCGCTCAGCGCGGCGAGGCGCGGGCACTGGGCGCAAAATACGGGATCGCGACGCTTTGTTCGTCGGAGGTCGACATCAAAGCCGACGGCACGCTCGATTACAAGGATGACGTTCTCGAAGAATTGGACGTCGTCGTTGCGAGCGTGCACAGTTCGATGCGCATGTCCGGCGACGAGATGACGGCCCGCCTCATAAAGGCCTGCGAGAATCCGTACGTGACGATCATCGGTCATCCGACCGGCCGTCATTTCGATGGAGCGCCCGGTTACGAATTCGATCACGATGCGGTCTTTGCCGCGGCGGCGCGCACGGGCACGGCGCTCGAGATCGACGGTCAGCCGAACCGGCTCGATCTGCCGAGCGGCCTCGCGCGGCGCGCGCGCGACTTCGCCGTGACGTTTTCACTGGACAGCGATGCGCACCGCAGCGCCGACCTCGACAACGTCGCGTATGCCGTCGGCCAGGCGCGCCGCGCTTGGATCACCCGCGACGAAGTCCTTGGCGCGCGCCCGCTGGAGGACGTCCGAGCGTTCGTCGCGGCGAAACGGCGGCGTTGAAGGGCAGACGATCGCCAGGCCGCGTTCTAGCACTCTCTTGACGAGAGCGCCAGCGCTGCATACAATGGTGCTGTGCCCCGGTCCGGCTCCGCCCGATGGGCGTAGCTGCCGGACAAGTGGGTGGGTCGCCGGCCACGTTGTGCCAGCCGAATCGTCGCAGCGCCATTCTGAAAAGCGACGGCCTGCGGACAGAACGAAGGACGGCGGCAGCAACACTTCTGTGAAAGGAGCATTACGGAGAAGTTTGCCATGTCAACCGAAGTAGCAAAGACGAGCAATAATGGTTCGGGCCACGTTGCTGGAGCGGCCGCCGTGCCATACAGTCCTTGGCGCGAGATGCTGGGCTACGATCCGTTTCGCCGGTTTTTCTCCAACGTCGATCCGGAGATCGACGTCGTCCGAACGGACAACGGATTCGAAGTCGAGATCCCCGTTGCCGGATTCAAGCCCGAGCACGTGGACATTACCTTCAAAGACGAGATCCTCACGATCTCCGGCAAGACGGAACGTCGTTCGTTCACGCGTTCGCTGAGATTGCCCGAGGACGTCGACCCGGATCGAGTCGAGGCGCGGGTCGAGGATGGCATGCTATCCTTGCGGTTGGAACGCCGTCCCGAGGCGCAGCCCCGGCGCATCAAGATCAACGCCTAAGCGCCGGCATCAGCGCTGTACGCCGTCGGCCAACGCCTGCGGCAGGGAGTGATAGCGGACGTTGCCGGGTGTGATGCACAACCCGACGCGCGCGCCCCGGTTCGGCATGCGCCGGTAGACCGCGACGTGCCCGAACCTCGCAATCGAGCGTAGCCGGCCGGCGGCGCGTTCGCGGGCGAGTTCGGGCACGATCGAGTCATGAAAGTATGCACCCGGATAGTCGTCGGCGTAGACGACGTAGTCGACGTAGGGGCAGAAGAAGACAGTCGCGTTGCGATGCGCATAGGCGGCGTGCGTAAACCACTCATCGTGCGTAAGAAGATGCGCTTGAGGCGGAACGAGCGCCAACGCACGCTCGGCGTCGGCGTGCGGATAGATCGCTCGAACGTAGTGGCCGACGTGCGTTGGATTGGCGACGAGTAAGACGGCGACGCTCAAAGCAACGGCGCTACGATACCAATATAACGGCTGCTGCCGGCGGACGAGGACTGCCAGCGCGCCGAGCAATAGCCACGGGCACCAGATCGCTGCGTAGTGCGAACCCATGCGCCAGGCGATCGGGTCGCTCGCCAACAGCACGACGGCGAACCCCGGAAGTGCCGTCAGCGACCAGCGTGAAAACAACGGTAAGAAGGCGAGCGGCACCAGCGCTTCGAGCACGTACGTGACCCGCCCGATCGTTGCGATCTGAACGGCATACCATGGGTGTGTCGCCAGCGCGGCGATGACGTTGGCCGGTCCGTGCGCAAAAGGATACTCGTAGAAGCGAGACGGCTGCCAAGGCCCGACTCGCGCTAAAACGACGTCGGCGTACACGATGAGCGCCGCGACGTTGACGAGCGCGAGCAAACCGCCCGCGACGGCCAGCCGTCCCGGTTCGCGCGGCTTTCCGGCGAGTAGGCCGATCTTCTCGGCGTGCGGGAGCGCGCTAGACTCCGCGCTGCTGCATCGAGCGTAGTGCAAGGCGCCGAGCGCAGCTAACGTACACCCGACGATCGCCAATACGAGACACGCTTCCTCACGCACTAGCGCGCTCAACACCGCGAATATACCGAACCATCTCCAGCGCGCGCGTTCAGCGGCCCAAAAGAGCGCGAGCGCAAGCACTGGATAGAACGCGATCTCGTGAAATTCGGTGAATGCGACGGCGATGAGCGGCGGGTACAACAGCGCGAGCGCGGCGTAGATTGACGCACGCCGCTTGTTGACGTATGCGCGCGCTATTCCGTAGAGCGGCAACGCGCTCGCTGCGATCAGCGCGGCCTGCACGATTTGCAGGATGAGCCCCGAGCGCGTCACGGCGATCAGCGGCCAGAGGACCGCCAGCAGCGGCGCCCAGTGGAACCGAAAATGCGTGCCCTGTTCTGGTCCGTCCCGGAAACCGCCGAACGCATCGGCGATCACTTGCGTGAATGTCCCAGTATCCGTGCCGTACGTCCAGACGTACCAACGCCACACCGCAAGGCCGCTCAGCACAAGCACGTACGCGGCCATCCAGAGGGCGAGTCTGTTCACGCCGCCCGCTCGATCCGACTGGATCGCTCGTTGCTCGGAAAACCGCAAGGTGCGCTACGGAAAAGCCGCAGGAACGGCGCAGCGCCGTCGCGCTTCACGCACGGAGCGCTGCAACGATCTGCTTGGGCGACGGCAGACGTCCGTAGAGCAGCATGCCGACGCGGTAGATCTTTCCGGCGGCCCAGAATGCGAGCACGACGGTCGCCGCATCGAGTCCGGCGGCAAGTGCGGTTTGCCACCACGGGACGTCGCTGATGGCGAGTCGCGTAAACATGACGAACGGTGAGAAAAACGGCACGAAACTCGTCACGACGACCAGCGTAGCGTTCGGCGCTGCCAGCGCGTACTGCGCGATGAAGAAGGCGCCGACGACCGGCAGAATGATCGGGGTCGTCACGCTGCCCAAGTCTTCCGTGCGCGAGATCAACGATGCCGCTGCCGCGTAGATCGAGGCGTATTGGAGATAGCCGAGCACGAAGAACGCAAAGAACGCGACGATCTCATCCGGCCCGACGGCGAGCGAGAGTGAGCCCGCGTCCGCCGGCGTCACGGCGCCGGTCGTTGGCGTCAGCGAAGCGGCAGCCTGGGGAAGCAGCAGAAACGCCGTGACCAGCCATAGGCCGACTTGCACGATCGCCACGGCGGCCGCCGCAAGAACTTTACCGGCCAGCAGATTCCACGGTGCAATCGTCGCGATGAGAATCTCCGCGATGCGGCTCGTCTTCTCTTCGGCCACCGACGACATGACGCCCTGACTGGCGAGGATGATCGCGAGGTAGAGCATGAAGATCAGCCCGAACGCGATGCCGTGTGCGACCCCGGCGCTGCGCGAATCTGCGAACTTGCGATCGATCGGATGAACCGCGTGCACGATCTTGGCTGCGTCCGCAACGCTCGCAGGCGACTGCCCCGTTTGAACGGCGATCGCGAGCGGTGCGAGATCGTCGCCCAATTGGGCTGCGTCGAAGCTGGACAGGTCTTGCGGATATGCATCGAGTCGTAAGCGGCCCGAGCGCAGTCCGAGCGCGACGGCAGCGCCGGCGTTACCGTGGGTTTTGAGATACGCAGGCGTGACGCGGGCGGGAAGACTGTCGACGCCCGCGACGACGCGAAAGTTCTTCTTCGCGTCGAGCAGGGTCCCGGCGCGCGCGCGCAGCGCCGGTGTCCCGGCGAGTACGATATCGCTGCCCGAAGAACGTCCTGCCGCGACGAAGATCGCCGGCGCCTCGATCAACAGCGCGACGGCGGCGATGCCGCCGCACGTCGCGATCCAAAACAGCCGCGACCGCACGCGTCGTGCGAGTTCGGTAACGAAGACAGTGCCGAGCTCGGCGAGCGCACCTTTCACGCCGCCGCCGGTTCCGCCAAGGGCGCGCCGATAGATGGCTTCGAGTGAAGGGTCGCGCCGTTCGAAGGTCTCGATCGGAGCGGCGGCAGCGGCGTCTCGCAGAACGTCGGCAAAGCGCGTCGTCGCCGGCAACTCGTACAACAGGGCGCCGTCGCTGTCGAGCACCGGTTGCGCTGCACCGTAACGGGCAAACACCGTACGCACCGCGTCCGACGCTGGCGCGACGCGAACCGTGCGCGTCGGAAAGGCGCTGCGCAATTCGCTGAGGGTCCCCGATGCCCGAACCATTCCGGCGCCGACGATGCAAAAGGCGCGACAAGCCTGTTCGAGCGCGAACATCTGGTGACTAGACAGGACGAGCGACGTTCCCGCGGCGGCGAGTGTCTCGAGCGTTCGCGCGATGATCTCGGCATTGACCGGATCGAGTCCGGAGAACGGCTCATCGAGGACGAGAAGTTCGGGTTCATGCAGTGCTGCGCTGGCCAGTTGAACTTTCTGCTGATTTCCTTTCGAGAGTTCCGCGCACGCACGGCCCGCGTACTCTTCGAGCGCGAGTGCGCCCAGCCAGCGATCGGTGCGGCGTTCGCGCTTGCGCTGCTGAAAGTCCATGCAATCGCCCGAAGTAGGCGATCTGTTCGCGCACTTTCATCTTGCCGTACAGACCACGCTCTTCGGGCAAGTAGCCGAAGCGGCGACGTACGGCGAGATCGATCGGCGCCCGGTTCCACGTGATCCTACCGCCATCGGGAGCGTAGATGCCCAAGATCATGCGCATCGTCGTCGTCTTGCCGGCGCCGTTTGGTCCCAGAAGTCCGAATGCCGTGCCGCGCTCGACGGCAAAACTGACGTCGCGCACCGCTGCGACCGCGCCGAAGGATCGCCGGACATGATCGACGACGAGCATCGCGGTTCCGTTCGCTGCATTGCGGCGCGTTACCTCAACGCTTGACCGGTTGCTTTCTGCGCACGGTCATCGTAGGGCCAGCGGTCCCAAGACGGATGACCGCGCCGAGACCTTGAGTGCTGCTCGGCCACCGCGAACGGGCACCATTCTGAGGGGGTGAAGCCGTGCATGCCTGCACGCCGCTTCTCGCGAAAGGATCGTTCTATGGAACTGAGCGACGTCGATCGTCTATGCCGGCGGCGAATTCGTCCCGTACGGCGAGGCCAAAGTCGGTTTGCTGACGCACGGCCTCAACTATGGCACGGGGTGCTTCGAAGGGATTCGCGGTTATTGGAACTCCGACGACGGTGAATTGAATCTGCTGCACCTGCGGGAGCATTTCGAGCGGCTGCACGCCTCGGCCAAGATGTTGCTGATGAGCGTGCCGCACAGCGTCGACGAACTGTCGAGTTGACGGTCGAAATCTGCGCGCGCAATCGATTTGAATGCGACGTCTATATCCGACCGCTCGTCTATAAGAGCGCCGAGGACGTCGGGGTCCGGCTGGTGGGCGTGCCGCATGCTTTTGCGATCATCGCCGTGCCTTACGTCGCGTACTATCATGCGCCGAACGGATTGAAATGCGGCGTCAGTTCTTGGCGGCGCATCGACGATACGATGGCGCCGGCGCGCGCCAAAATCACCGGGCGCCTACATCAATTCGGCGCTCGCCAAGAGCGAAGCGCAGCTCAACGGCTTCGACGAAGCGATCCTTCTGTCGCACGATGGGCACGTCGCCGAAGGTTCAGCAGCGAACTTGTTCTTGGTGCGCGACGGCACGCTCTACACGCCCGATCCGACGCAGAACATTCTCGAAGGCATCACCCGACGCTGCATCTTGACCCTTGCACGGGCCGAGCTCGGCGTCCCCGTCGCTCGAACGCGCCCTGGACCGCACGCGAACTGTACAGCGCCGACGAAGTGTTCTTTACCGGCACGGCGGCTTCGATCAGTTACGTCAGCTCGGTCGACCACCGTCGCATCGGCGACGGCGCGATGGGTCCCGTCGACGCGCACGTTGAGCGAAACCTACGCCCGCGTAACGTCGCGGCCGCGAGCCGGCCTACCGTTCGTGGCTGACGCCGGTCTACGCCAACCGTCGCGTCGCCGCAGCTAGCTAGAGCCGTCGCCGGGCGCCGGCGTATCGTCGCCGGGGGCCGGCGTATCGAGAGCCGACGGCGCCGGCGCGGCGGCCGGTGGATTCCACATCAGTTCGTCGGGTGACAGCGGAAGAATCGGTGCCGCGGCGAGGGTTGGGCGGCCGACGGTGAACGCCGCGATGCCGGCGTCGGCGCGCCAGGCCGCAAAGCGCGTCAGGTCGTCGTAAGCGATCCGCGAAACGCGGTGGATGAAGGCGCGCCCGAGATCGAGATCGGGCAATTGGGTCGTCATGACGGCGATCACGTAGGGCTCGCGATCGCGATACACGATCCCGACGTCGTTGAGCGTATCGTGCAGCGAGCCGGTTTTATGCGCGATCTTGACGCTCTTGGGCAATGGGACCGGCAGGAGACCGTTGTGCGTTTGGCCCGTCAGAATCGTGAGCATCTCGCGCGACGCCCATGGGTCGACGCACTGGTCTCGCGCGATCCGATCCAGTAATGTCACCATGTCGTGCGGACTGGTTCGCAAGGCATAGCGAATCGTGTCGGTCTGCGAACGGATGTAGTCCCCGAGATGGGTGCGTCGCAAACCGAGGTTGCTCATCGTTGCGTTGATGCGTGCGCGGCCAACGCGGCGAATCAACATGTTCGTCGCGGTATTGTCGCTGCGCGTGATCATCAGCCACAACAACTGGTCGACCGTTTTGGGGGTGCCCGCTCGGGCATCCGCCATGTCTCCCCAGCCCCAGTCGCGATCGCGGTTTTCAAGGTGCACGACCGTATCGAGCGCCAGCGTACCGGCTTCCATCTGTTTGAAGACTTCGACCATCACCGGAATCTTGATCGTCGACGCGGCGGGAAGGCTCGCCGAAGCGTTCACGCCCGACACGAGACCGGTCGCAAGATCTTCGACGGCGATACCGACGCGTCCGGGCGCATGGATCGACACTGCGGACAACTGTGTTTGCAGCGCGCTCAGGGGCGTACGCTGGGCGCTCGCCGCAGCCGCAACGGGGCCGATCGTCGCGGCGGCAACGCACGCAAAAACGAAGAGCCGGCAGAGTGAACGGCGACGCGGCACGCGGCTATTTGAGCGCCGCGTCCCGTCTATCCCTGCCCGTGACGGGCGGTGCGGTCACAACGTGATCGGGCCCGACGGCGGCGCCGACGGTGGACCCCCAGGGGGAGGAGTAAACGGCGGCTCTTGGACCGGCGCCTGAGGCGTTTCCCCCGGGACTTGCGGCTCCGGCGGGACGCCGCGCGGATCGGGCTGGATGTTCGGTTGATCCGGCACGCTCGTTGAAACGGCTCGACTCGCGTCGTTATCTTTCATGCGCGTGATGTTCCCATCCCTCGAGAAGCCGACGGACGGCGCAGCGCGGCTGCGCCCAGCCGGCAGGAGGCTCGGCCGATGTGCTTGTCGGAGGCGAAGGGATGGCAACTGTACCGCGCTCCTTCCCGACGTTCGCTCAGACTGCGGTGCCGAAGCGGATCGACGTGATCGGGGTGCCGATGGAACTGGGCGCTGACCGGCGCGGGGTGGATCTGGGGCCGTCGGCTATACGGTATGCACGTTTGCGCGAAGGTCTGGAGGCACTGGGCGTCAGCACGTTGGTCGATCACGGCGACATCGCGATCCCAGCTCCCGAACCGACGCCCGCGCAGACGATGGAGAACGCCAAATATTTGTCGACGATCTTGGCTGTTTGCGGAACGCTGGCATCGTCGATCGAAGCGGCGTTGCGCGCCGGCGGCTTTCCCCTCGTCCTCGGGGGCGACCATTCGATCGCGATCGGCACGCTGGCCGGCCTGACGCGAGCGCGCGGGACGCCTCCGGGGCTGATCTGGATCGACGCGCACGGCGACATCAATACGCCGGCCACGTCACCCTCGGGCAACGTGCACGGCATGCCGGTGTCGATCGCGATCGATGCCCACAACATCGACCTCACGCGCTGCGTCCAGATCGGTTTGCGTGACGTCGATGCCGGCGAGCGCCGGCGCATCCACGAACTTGGCGTCCGGGCTTTTTCGATGAGCGAGATCGACCGGCGCGGCATGGCGAGCGTCATGGAAGAGGCGCTCGACCTCGCGAGCACGGGGCCGCGCAGCGTTCACGTCAGCTTCGATATGGACGGCATCGATCCGCGCGAAGCGCCCGGCGTCGGCACGCCGGTTTGCGGGGGCCTCACCTACCGCGAAGCGCATCTCGCGATGGAGATGGCCGCTGCCGCCGGAGCCCTCGGCTCGTTGGAAGTTACGGAAACGAACCCGCTCCTCGACGAACGCAATCGCACCGCCGAACTCGCCGTCGAGATCATCCTTTCAGCCCTCGGCAAAACGATCTTATGACGGCTCGGGTGCCGCCCGCGTTCTTTGCAGGGCGTGGACGCGTTTAGGAGACCGCTTGCACGGGGTACGACTGGGTGCTGCACGCCGGCCAACCCAGATGGGGACATCGGCTGCGTACACCGAGGAGGAGCACACACATGGGTCTCAAGGACGCGTTGGAGAACGCCGGCAAAGACATCAAAGATTCAGTCAATGAGGCCGGGCACCGCTCTGCGGCCGAAGGAGAACAGGCTAAGCGCGATGTCGCCGGCGACCAGATGACGGCCGGCGAGAAGGCAGGTTCGATGCTGAACCAGGCGACGGAAAGCGTCAAAGGCGACATTTCCGCCGGCAAACGCGAAGCGCGCGACTAGACCTGATCCGGACGGCCCCTAGGGCTGCCCTTACAGCGTAATTTGCAGCGTGCCGTCGCAGCGCAAACCGTTGCACTCCGCCGGCACGTAACGCATCTCGCGGATGCTCCGTTCGAGGTCCGCTCGGACCGTATCGCTTAACCCCGAGGGCAGCGAAACGCTGACGGCGTGGCCCGCTTCGTCGATGCCCACGACGATCGCGGCGCTGACATGAAATTTGGCGCGGAGCGCGGCGAGTGCGGAGTCGTCGGCGATTAGCGGTTTCTCGAAGCTTTGACCCCATCCGCCCGGCGGAACGTCGATGCCTGCTTCGGCAACGCGTCGGTCGTCGGGCGCAGCACTCGGGCTTGCGGTCGGCACGGCACTGGCACTCGGCACGGGAACGGGAGTCCCCGGTGGCGCGATTCGCCGGGACAGGGCTGGCGCAGCCGCCACTTCGGGGGCGGTGGTCGGCATCAAGACGGCAACGCGCATGCGGACATGCGCGGCGTGAGCCAGGATCGAGCGCCAGACCGTCGTTCTCGCGAGGTGGTTTGCCGGTGCGGGCGCCACACGCTGGCGTTGTGGTTTCACGCTGTGCTGGGGTGCGGGAGCGGCGTTCGTCGTTGTCGCCGGCCGTACGGCAACGGCAACGCGCGCACGATGCGGCGGCGGCAGATGGTGCTCGATCGTAATGATCGAGAGTGTCGTCGACTCCGTCCGCTGCGAAGCACCGCCGAGGCGCCCGAGATCGACGTTGTCCGTCGCGACGATCGGCACGACCAGAGCGAACAGCGCGAGGTGGAGCGCACTCGATACGCCGAGCGAACCTCGAAAACGACGACCGGACGACGGATCGGACATCTTAGAACACCCCGGTGCAGACACTGTTCTACCACGGCTACCGGCTGCCGACCTTCGCGGGCGCCGCGCCGGCACGTTTGACGCGTGACGTAGCGACGCGCGTCAGCGGGTAAAGCGGCACAATGAGCCAGCCGACCGACATCGTCCTATACCAAGCCGAGTGGTGTCCGTACTGCGCCCGCGTGCGGGCCAAGATGACAGACTTGCTGCTCGACTATCGGATCGTCAACGTTCCGCGGTCGCACGGCGAACGGGATGAGGTCCGGCAGCTCTCGGGCCAAACTGGGATTCCCGTCATGGTCGATGGTGACGTGATGCTCGACGACGACGACGAGATCATCCCGTATTTGGAAAAAAAGTACGGAGGTTCATGATCGCAGCACGAGCCAATATGCGACGACTGCCCCCGTCACGGTCGCTCCTAGATTGACGAGGTCGTTACCGAACCAGCCCAAACCGCGCACGAGACGCGTATTCGCACCGCAGTCGTGCGGCTCGCGTTCGGTTGCGCGCTTGCAATTCGCACAATAGCGCAAGGCTTGGACCGAAGCTCCCAGGAGGCTATCGACGAACGCGCCCGCAATGCCGGCCAAAGCGACGGCCCCGAAGGCATGCCGGTCGAACGCCAAGGCGAACACGAACGCAAGCACCAATGCACCGGCGATTTCGGCGAAGGTTCCCGGCCAGGTCACTCCGCCCGAGAGGCCGGCGGTCGTCGGGCGGCCGGTAAGCAAAGAACGCGGCTTGCGCGCGAATAGCGTGCCGATTTCCGTTCCCCACGTGTCTGCGGTCGCGGCTGCAAAAGCGCCGGCGAAAGCGACGGTGTAGCGGGGAGCTAACCACATCGCTGCCAACGCGCACAATGCCGAAACGGCCCCGTTTGCGAAGACTTGTGCGGCGTCGCGCGGCCCTGTCTTGGCAGTATCCCCTAACCGAGTACGTTTGCGCGCGCGTCCCAGGCGAGACAGGACGACCGAAGAAACGAAAAAGGTCAGGAGCACCGCAGCACCCGGCGGACCGAGCGCGCCGAACGTTGCGGTGCCCACCAGGATCGCGGCGAGCGCTCCGCCTGCATCGAGCGTGCCGGCGCGGTAAGCGATCAGCGCGATCGTCGCCGCAATGGCCGCGCCGATATCGAAACTCCCGAGCGGCGCAAGCGTGAAGCGCACGTCGCGTCACTCGAATGCGGCGTCGATCGCACGTGCGACGGCGCTGCGTACCGTTGTCCGCGTCGCCACATCCACGGACGGGACGAAGAGCGTAACGCACACGATACGGCGCCCATCGGGTAAGCTCACGATCGTCGCTGGTTGCATACCGGTTCGTCGGTTCAAAGCATCGAGATACTCGGAGGTCGCATCGAGCAGTAAAAGGCGGTTTTCTGCGATGCCTGCCAGCAGCGCTGCGACGGCGTCGGCAGTAGCGCCCGCATTCGGCGGCGTCGACCGTTTCGGCGTCGCGCGATTCTCTACGCGCAGCGTCTTCAAACCCAGGCGATCGAGAACGGCTTGCACGGAACCGATCCCGCCGGTGCGGCGCAAAACCGCTGCCCGCGCCGTCCGGTCGTCGTCGACGATCAGCGCGCGCAAGAGCTGCCAGTACGGATAGCCGACTCCCGGTATGAAGCGAGGACTCGGTGCCCCTGCCGCCCGCACGTCGGCGTTCGTGACGAGCGTGCGGTCGTCAAGACGCAATCTGTTCTGATCGGCGAAGCGATAGGCGACGAACGCGATTGCGAGGTTCGCGATATCTTCAGGCGGGAACGGTGCGCTGCCGTGCAGTGAGACGTGTTGATCGAACTGCAGATCGACGATCGCGATGCCGAGCGTTGGGGTCGCGCCGGCCGAGCGGCTGGATTGCTCGCGGCCGAGCATCGCAATCTGAGCCCGGAGACGTGCGATACGCGCCGCGGCCGACAGGGGTGTGGCCGTCGGCGTCGGGATAGCGGTCGGTGAAGGCGAGGGGGCCGGGCGGCGTTTCGCTGTCGCTTCCAGCGGCGCAACCGCAAATGCGGCGGCAAGCAGCACACCGTAGACGTGTCTGCGCGTATCGCCGCGGTCTGCGCCGTATCGCACGCGGCTTAGCGGCGGCCGCCACGCATCGAGCACGCGAAGCGGGTTACGGCGCGGCGTGCACGGGCAGCATCAGTGCGGCGATCAGACCCTCAACCGTCGCTTCGGCGGCGACGACATCGGCGGTCAGCCCGGCCTCCGCGGCCGCTTGCGCGGTGGTAGGGCCGATGCAGGCAATCGTCTTGTCCTGCGCGAGGTCCGGCGCCCCGGGAACGTTTTCGACAAAGGCGCGCACCGCGCTGGGGCTCGCAAACGTCCACACGTCGCACGTCTCGGCGAAATCGGCGATGCGATCGTCGCGAACGAGTGACGGTTTTATACGCCGGTACCGCATCGACCGTACGATTGGCCGCACGTAGCGTAGCCGCAAGGGTCGGACGCATCTCTTGTGCGCCGAACAGCAACATCGCGTCACGCTCTTGCGTCCGCTCGAGCAGTCCGGCTGCGAGTTCTTCGGCAGCGAAGCGCGGCCGGAACGTAGTCGGCTCGATGCCGCAGTCGCGCAAACGCTGGGCCGTCGTTGCCCCGATCGCGGCGACGCGCGCGCTTCCGAAACGCCGCGCGTCACCCCCGGCGGAGCGTAACCCCGAAAAGCAGGCATCGACGCCGTTAGCGCTGGTGAAGACGATCCATGCGTACGACCCTAGCCGCGCCAGCGCTTTTTCGGCTAGGGCTGGATCGTCGGGCGGTTCGACTGCGATCGTCGGCGCGAAAACTGGCTGCAGCGCCCGCTTCGAGTAGCCGGCTGGCAAATTCGTCGCCCGATGGCGCCGGACGCGTGATCAGCACGCGTTTGCCGAACAGCGGCGAGCGCATCGAACCAGCGCGCTGCATCGCGTTCGCGCACGACGTTGCCGATGACGACGACGGCCGGCGCGGCGAAGTGCGTTCGCTCGACGTCGGCGACGATCGTCCCCAGCGTCGCGACCAGCGTGGCCTGCGTCGGCTTCGTCGCTTCGCGCACGATCGCGATCGGAAGGTCGGCCGGCATGCCGTGCGCGCGCAACTGCTCGACGATCGCCGCCAGGTTGCCCATGGCCATCAAAAAGATCAGCGTTTGGTGCGGGTTCGCCAGCTTCGCGAAATCCAGCGACGAAGCGGCCTTCATCGGATCTTCGTGACCCGTCGCGACGAGAAACGAGGTGTTGTGGTTGCGGTGCGTGACCGGAATGCCGGCGTACGCCGGCGCCGCGAGCGCCGACGTGATCCCGAGCACGATCTCGAACGGTACGCCTGCTGCGCGCAACGCCGCCGCTTCTTCGCCGCCGCGCGCGAAGACGAACACGTCGCCGCCCTTGAGACGAACGACGCGCTTCCCTTCGCGTCCGAGCCGCACGAGCAGCGCCGTTATCTCGTCTTGCGTCAGCGTGTGCTCGCCGGCTTTTTTCCCGACGTAGAACCGCTCGCACGTCCGGCGGAGCCAGCGCGACGATCGCTTCGGAGGCGAGGTAGTCGTAGACGAGCGTTTCGCGCTTGCGCGAGCGCACGTGCCGCTTTAACGGTCAGTAATCCCGGGTCGCCGGGCCCTGCACCGACGAGCCAGACTTTTCCCGCGCTGCCGCTCGGGCCGTCGGCCTCGGCGGCCCGTTCACGTCCGGCGCGTCACGTCTCGATCTTGGCCCGTAAGTCGAACAGCTCGTCGACGAGTGCGCGATCTCGTCCGCTTCGGCTTGACTGCTGCCGGCGCGCTCGCGCAGCTTAACGACGGCGCTGTGCAGCAGCTTCGAGACGATTCGCAGCGACGCGCCGGTGATGAGCATCCGTTCGCGATCGCCGAACTCCGGACAGCGCGCGAATAGCCGGTCGATCTCGCTTTCGCGGATGCTTTCGGCTTTGTTCACGAGTGAACTAACGACCGGGATGGCGACGCGCGATTGATACCACGACGCCGAAGCGCTCGCACGTGCTCGGCGATGATCTCCTCGACGAGCGGAATCGCTTGTTGACGGCGCTCCAGCGTGAGGTCGACGACGCTCCGAGCGCATCGATGTCGGCTAGATCGACGCCCGGGATGCTGCGCGACGTCCGGGTCGACGTCGCGCGGCACGGCGACGTCCACGATGAAGAGCGAACGTCCCGGGCGGCGACTGCATCGCTTCGCGCGACGTCGGCAGGCCTGATCACCAACTGCGCCGCTCCAGTCGACGTGATGACGATGTCGGCTTGGCGCAGCGCGTCGATGAGGCCGGGCAATTCGACGGCGGTTCCGCTGCCGAGGGCCGCGACGATGTCGCGCGCCTTTGCGATGCGAGCGATTGACGACGAGTAGGCGGCGGCAGCCTTCGAGCCGCAAGCGTTTCGCCGCGAGCGTCCCCATCTTGCCGGCACCTACGACGGCGACCGTTTTGCCGGCGAGCGAACCCAAGCGTTCCTTAGCGAGTTCGATCGCGGCCGTTGCGACGGATACCGAATCGTCTCCGATCGACGTACGCGAACGCGCTTCCTTGCCGGCGGCGAGGGCTTCGCGGAAAAGCGCGTGCAGCGTCTTGCCGAGGGAGTCGGCTTTTTGCGCCTGAACGTAAGCGTCTTTGACTTGGCCGAGGATCTCGGCTTCGCCGATCAGCATCGAGTCGAGGCCGGTCGCGACCCGCAACAGATGCTCGGCGGCTTGCGAGCCGAGCAACGTGTACATGTACGACGACATGTCGTGCGCGACGTCGCCGTGGCGGAAATTGCGCAGGAAACGGCGCAGCTGGTCGACGCCGGCTTCGTAGTCGCCGATCTCGGCGTAGATCTCGAGCCGCCCGCACGTCGACAGCATGACCGCTTCGTGGACCATCTCGTAATCGCGCAGCGCGACGAGGGATTCGCCCATGCGTGACGGCGGAAACGCATGACGTTCGCGCACGTCGACCGGCGCCGTCTTGTGCGACAGACCGAGGCAAACTAGTGGCATGAATCCGAGCGGCAGCCATCACCCGTTCCTACCACGATAATCGCGCCGTCTTCTATGCCAAGACGCGGCTTCACGTCGTGCTCTACGCCACGCCGGCAACACGGCACGCGTCACGACGAGGTCCCGGAGTGCATCGTCGGCGGCCGCGACCGTCCGGTCGATCGTCGCGTCGTCATGCGCGAGGCTCAGAGAAGCCCGCTTCAAATTGGGAGGGCGCGAAGTAGACGCCTCGGTCGAGCATGCGCGTGAAAGAACCGCGCGTAGAGCGCCGTGTCGCCGTCTTAGCGCTGACGAGATCGACGACCGGCTCGGCCGTGAAGAAAAACCCGACCATCGAGCCGCGGAAACTGGCTTGATGGGGGACGCCGTGCTTGCTGAAGACGGCGCTCAGGCCTTCGGTGAAGCGGGCGCCGGCAGCTTCGAGCCGCGCGTAGACGCCGGGACGGCGCAGTTCCTTCAGCGTCGCGATGCCGGCCGCCATGGCCAGCGGATTGCCCGAAAGCGTGCCGGCTTGGAAGACGCGGCCGTCCGGGCGTGAAGTGCGTCGAGGAGCGCGGCGGGGCCCGCGACCGCGCCGACCGGCAGGCCGCCGCCGAGGATCTTGCCGAGCGTCGTCAGGTCGGGGCGGATGCCTTCGCGCTCTTGCGCGCCGCCGGGCGCGACGCGGAAGCCCGTCATCACCTCATCGAAGATCAGCAGCGCGCCCGGACGTATCGCACAGCTCGCGCAGCCCGCAAGAAAGCCGGGCTGCGGCAACACGAGGCCCATGTTGCCGACGTACGGCTCGACGATGATTGCGGCAAGTTCGCTGCCGCGCGCCTCGCAGATCGCGCGCACCGCCGCCAGGTCGTTGTACGGGGCGACGAACGTATCGGCGACCGCGCCGGCGGGCACGCCGGCCGAATCCGGCACGCCGATCGTCAGCGCACTGGAGCCTGCCGATACCAGAAATGGGTCGACGCTGCCGTGATAGCAGCCCGGCGAACTTGACGACGCCGTTGCGTCCGGTCACGCCGCGTGCCAGCCGCAAGCGCAGCGCCGTCGCTTCGCCGCCGCTCGAACAGAAGCGCACTTTTTCGGCGCTGGGCACCATCGCGACGACCAGCTCCGCCAGTTCGCTTTCGGCTTCCGTCGGCGCGCCGTAGGACGTTCCGCGTAGCGCCGCCGCGCGCGGACGGCTTCGACGACGGCCGGATGTGCGTGCCCGAGAATCAGCGGTCCCCACGACATCACGTAATCGATGTAGGCGTTTCCGTCGACGTCGACGAGCGTGCAGCCCGTTGCGCGCTCGACGAACACCGGTGTGCCGCCGACTCCTTTGAAGGCGCGCACGGTCGAGTTGACGCCGCCGGGGATCACGCGCTGGGCGCGTTCGAATGCCGTAAAGCTTCGCTCATGCTGCACGCGGTATCGTTCGCGCACGAGGCGCACGCTTCCGCGAGATGCGGCTCGGCAGTCTCCCTACCGAGAAACCGAGCATGAACGCCGCGGTACGGGGAAACGGTTGCGCATGAAAACCGTAAGCGATCTCGAGTCTTCCCGGCTGAGCTCCGGCGATCCGGATTCGGACGTCAATCCCGAACTTGATGACCTCGATGACGAAGATCTCGACGACGAGAATCTCGACGATGACGAAGCTGATGACGAGGAAGCGGACGCGATGAAGACGTTATAAGCGGGTCGAGGGTTCTGGTTTCGAGTCGGCCTCTTCGCCAGCGGACCGTGTGCCGCGTCCGGACGCCAACGCAGCACGGAGGGCGGCGTAATCCGACGGCGTGTTGACGTTGCGAAAGGTGCGCTCAACTCCGTAAGGCAGCAGTCGCGCGCACAAGCGCTCGACGACGCGATGCACGGCCGCTCGATCCGAATGCAGAATCTGCGGTCCCTCACGCAGAAACGCACGCCGGTCGTACAACGCCGCGAGCGGTTGCAGACGCGAATCATCGGGCTCGCCGGAGCGCGGCACGACGCATTCGTCGCCGTCTTTCCAGTGCTCCACCAAGGCATCGATCAGCTTGGCGTCGACGAACGGTGCGTCGGCTGCGGCGACGAAAACGCGCGCAGCGCGCATCGCTTCGAATCCGGTCAGCATGCCGCCGAGCGGTCCCCGCTCGGGCCAGCGGTCAACGACGACGGGCACGGGCAAGAGCCTGCGGATCGCTATGCGTGAAGCTTCGTTGCAGGTGATCAACACCTCGCCTCGCGGTGTTCCGCCCGTCACATTGCGGTAGACGCGCGCCAGCAAGGCAATGCCTCCGGCGTCGAGCATCAGCTTACCGGGAAGGCGCGAGGCCATGCCTCCGGCGAGGATGAGGATGCCGATCTCATCGTCGCGCGATGGCACGTTCACACGGTTTCGCTGATCTGAGAATTCGGGTCCAACGTGACGCTGAAGCCGTTACGGTCCGGCGACCTCGCTGGTCGCCCCGCATCGATAGCGCTCCAGCAGCACAACAAGTTCGTCAGCCGGCATTTCAAGATGCAATGGAGTCGGTAACGCCCCCAGACGGTCTAAGCAAAAGCGACGCAGGTTCGTGTGCTCGGCGGTACCCCCTAGCGGCCCGATCGACGCTCCAAAGTCGCGCGGGACGACGCCGACGACGGTCGATGAGCCGGCATTGCGTCCGCGACCCGGGTATGTCAGCGTGATAAAATGTCGAACCTCGCTCCACCGAAGCGCACGGCCGGGTCCACCCAAGCGTTGCAGCATCGCAATCGGCTGTAACCACGTGATGCCGTCAGCGTCGAGGCGTAACGCCGGCTGGGCCCGCAGTTGGAAAGCGGCGGCGATCAGAGCCAACGCTCCGCCCCCTCCGAAGAACGCGATGCCGGCCCAGGCGGAAAGCCGCTGACCGCTGTCTGAGTCGACGTGTAACAGGACGATAGAGGCCGCAACGAACACCGCGCATGCTGCAAGCGCGCCCCGAAGTCTGCGCAGGGCCGGCCCCGCCATCCTTGCGTTTAGAGTGCGTACCGGCAGTGGTGGACGGTCACGCCGATCGTTCACCGGAGACGTGCTGCGTGACGTTGCGCGTAGGATTTCGCGAAGTACGTGATGATGATGTCGGCGCCGGCGCGCACGAAACATGCGAGCATCTCGTCGACGGTGCGGTCCTCGTCGAGCCAGCCATTGGCGCCGCCGCTTTGACCATCGCGTATTCGCCGCTGACGTTGTAGCAGGCGACCGGGCACATCGGACACTTCGCGCACGGCGCGCACGAGATCGAGATACGCGAGTGCCGGCTTGACGATTAGGAAGTCGGCGCCTTCGTCGAGGTCGAGCAACGCTTCGCGCAACGCCTCACGCGCGTTGGAGGGATCCATCTGATACGAACGGCGATCGCCGAACTGCGGCGTCGAGTCGGCGGCGTCGCGAAACGGCCCATAGAAAGCCGACGCAAATTTGACGGCGTACGACATGATAGGAACGCTCGTGTAGCCCGACGCGTCGAGCGTCGCGCGCAGGTAGCCGACGCGTCCGTCCATCATGTCCGACGGCGCGATCACGTCGACGCCGGCTTGCGCGTACGCGAGCGCCGTGCGGCCCAAGCAGTTCGAGCGTCGCATCGTTATCGACATCGCCCCGCTCATCGAGGATGCCGCAATGGCCGTGATCGGTGTACTCGCAGCTGCAGAGATCCGCGATGATCAGCAGCGTCAGGTTGCGCCTCTTTGATCGCCGCGATCGCGCGCGCGACGACACCGTTCGGATCGTGCGCGGACGATGCGTGCGGCATCTTTGAAGTCCGGAATGCCGAAGAGCAGCACGGCGCGTATGCCGAGCGCCGCGAGTTCGGCGCATTCTGCGACTGCGCCGTCGACATCGTAGCGAAAGATGCCGGGCATGCTCGCGATTTCGCCGCGCGGCTGCCCTGCGTCGGCGACGAACAGCGGCTGGACGAGGCTTGCGAGGCGTACCTCGCGCTCGCGCACGAGGTCGCGCATCGCGGCGCTCGCGCGCAGGCGCCGCGGGCGCTTGGCGAGATCGACGGTGCTCTTCAGGACGCGTCGAACGCCACGCAACGCGTCTCGTGGTTCATTCGTCGCCTCGTTCGAGCACGTAGCGGGTCACGCTCTGCACGAACGCCGCGACGCTCGGTTCCGTTGCGATCACGTCAGGCGGAAAGCTGCCTCCCGTCGCTGCCGCAGCCGACGCGTCGCCCATGGCGGCGACGATCGGTCGCGCACCGGCGCATGCAATGTTCGCGAGATACGGCGCGGATGCTCCGGACGGCAGCCGCTCGACGGAAAGAGCAGTGCGTCGGGCGGACGCTGGACGAAGGCGGCGTCGCTGCCGCATCGGCGTCGCGCACTTCGACGACGTGCGCTCCTGCGCGCCGAAAAGCGGGCGCGATCGTGCTCGGGCGGTCCTGCGTGCGCGGCAGCAAGAACACGCGGCCGTGCAAGCGGTCCGGGCAGCGCGCACGTCAACGTGCCGCCGCGAGGAGCGCCTCTCCGCCTTCGGCGAGCAGACGGTTCGCCAGTTCGATGCCCAGCCGTTCGCAGGCATCGGCGGTCTGCGCGTCGCCTCGGACCTCGTCGCGCGACGAGACGTCGCGCCATCGGCGTCGGCGATCACCGCGCGCAACGACAGCATGCCGTCGGCGTAGGCGGCGTACGCGCCGACCGGAGCTTGGCATCCGCCGCGGCAAGTTCGCAGAAACGCGCGTTCGGCGCGCGACGGCGAATTCGCTGGCTCGTCGGCGAAAGCGGCATGCGAGTCGCCCGGCCAGCGCGTCGTCGTCGGCGCGCGTTTCGAGCGCGAGCGCGCCTTGGCCGACGGCCGGAACGATGACGTCGGTTTCGAGCGCGACCGGTGTACGTCGCGCGCAGGCCTAGCCGTTGAAGCCCCGCGAGGGCAAGCACGATGGCATCGTAGCGTCCTTCGCGCAGCTTGCGCAACCGCGTCTCGACGTTGCCGCGGATCGTTTCGAAGACGAGGTCGGGACGACGCGCTTGCAATTGCGCGCGCCGCCGCGGGCTCGACGTGCCGACGACAGCGCCCGGCGGCAGCGCATCGAGCGAGGCATAGCGTTCCGAGCAGAACGCATCGCGCGGATCGGCGCGCGGTCCCATCGCGGCGAGTCGCATGTCGTCCGGCAAGCGTGCTCGGCAGATCTTTGCACGAGTGCACGGCGTAGTCGGCGCGACGCTCGCGCAGCGCGCGTTCCAGTTCTTTCACGAAGACGCCGTCGGTTCCGAGCGCCGTCAGCGCGCGGTCGGGCACGCGATCGGCTTGCGTCGTGACCGTCAGCACGCGTCGAGGTGAGGCCGGCGCGTGCGAGCGCGGCGGCGACATGGCGCGTCTGCCACAGCGCGAGCGCGCTGCCGCGCGTCGCGGCGATCAGCGGCCGAAGCGCTGCTGCCGCGCCCGGAATGCTGCGATTAGCGATGCGATGCATAGACGCATGTCGACTTCATGTGCGACCGTGGCGGGATCCAGGCCGCGAGTTCGTCGATGTCGCGAGCCGCAAGGCGCTCCATGACGCGCGCCGCGCGCGCTCTGCCGGAACGGCGGACTTTGCATACGTCGCGCGCACGTGCCAGCGTTTGGGCCGCGCGCGCATAGCGCTCGTCGAAGCGTTCGCTCAGTTCTGCGAGCAAGCGGCGCGCAAACGAGGCGACTGCCGCCGGTGTCGACGGCAAACGTCAGCGGGCCGACGCGATGGGCGAGCGGCGTGGGAAGTCGCTTCGGCGCGGCCGCTGGTATCGTCGACGAGAATCGCCGCGTGCGCGCGCATCCGCGACGACGCGCGGCATTGACTGCTTCGTCGTCAGTTGCCGCGTAGACGAGCCGCGCGCCGTCGAGGTCGCCGGCTTCGTAGCGGCGCTCGTGCAGTTCGATCTCGTCGCGCTCGGCAGCTCGCGCGCAGGTCGTCGCCGATTCGCGGAGCGACGACGCGCACGCGCGCGCCGGCGCGCCAGCAGGCCGGTCACCTTGCGTTCGGCGACCGTGCCGCCGCCGACGACGACGACCAGCTTGCCGCGCAGATCCAGCGCGATCGGATACACAGTGCCTACTTCGCCCAGCGACGATTGTCGCTTGCGGCACGGGGATTTTCCGGCGCGCGTGCCAACCACACGGACGTGACGGCGTCGTGGCGGGCAGCGCTGATCGGTGCGTTGGTCGCGGCCCTCGCGACCCTTCCCGGCCTCGGCGTCGGGACGCTCTGGGACAACAGCGAAACGGCGTACGGCGAAGTGGCGCGCGAGATCTTGCTCACGCATCAATTGGTCGTGCTGCACCTCAACGGTGTGCCGTGGTTCGTGCAGCCGCCGCTCTACTTTTGGCTCGCTGCCGCGTTCGCGAAGGCGCTCGGCGTCACGGCATTCGCGTTGCGTCTGCCCTCCGCGCTGGCGACGATCGCGATGGCCGGGGTCGTCGGCTACGCCGTCGCGCGCGTCGCGTCGTCGCGCGCGGCGCTGCTGGCGGCGACGATCTTGTCGACCTCGCTGATGCAAGCCGTCGTCGGACGGCTCGCGATCATGGATGCGCTGCTCGATCTGGCGGTCACGCTCGCCATGCTCGCCTTGTTCGGCGCATTGCGCACGCGGCAGCGGCGCCGCCTGGTACGTTGGCTGGGCCGCGCTCGCCGCTGGGGCTGCTGGCGAAGGGCATCGTCGCGCCGGCCGTCACCGCGCTCGTCGTCGTGCCCTGGGCGCTCTGGGAGCGCTCGGCATGCGGCCGCGTCGTCGTACCGCCGCTTCGGCTGCGTGGCTGGGCGGCGTCGCGCTCTGCGTCGCCGCTCGTCGCGCCGTGGGCGATCGCGCTGTGGCAGCTGGCGGGTGCAGACGCGTTCGCGCAATTGGTCGGCCACTACACGGTCGGCCGCTATCTCGGCACGATCGAGAATCAAAGCGGGCCGGTCTGGTACTACGTGCCCGTCGTGATCTTGGGATTTTTCCCGTGGTCGGCGTTTCTGGTCCCGGCGCTGGTCCGGCGCTGGCACGCCCGCGAGCAATGGGCGCGAGCACTGGAAGCCTCGCGCGGCTGGCGTTCGTGTGGTGCGATCGTGCCGTTCGTGTTCTTCAGTTTCGCGCAAACAAAACTGCCGAACTATATCGCTCTCGAGCTGCCGGCCTTCGCTGCGATCGTCGCCATCTGGTTCGATCGGCGTCGTCGAGCGAGCGTGACCGGCGCGCTGCTTTGGCCTGGACTGCGATCGTCCCGGCGACGATCGTCGGCGTCTGGCCTTCGCGATGGCGGCCTTCTCGCACGCCAACCGCTTGACGGCCGACCTGCAAGCGATTCGACTCGATTTCATCGCGCTGGGCTGCGTCATTTTGCTCGGATCGATCGGCTGCTTCGGGCTACTTCTCGACGCGGCGCTCTGCGTGGTCGGGCCGTTCGCGCTGGCGGCCTCGAGCGTGCTCGTCATGCTGATCATCGCCGTCTTCGGCGAGCCGATCGTCGAGCGTTTCAAGCCGATCCCGACGTTGGCGGCGGTGATCGAACGCGACCGGCGTCCGGGCGACGTCGTCGCGATTCAAGGCGTGTCGGGCGGCAACGCGCTCCTGTTCTACACGCGTCCGCGCATCGCGAAGCTGGCGGATCCCCAGGACGCCGACCCCGGCGTCGATGTCGATCCGCGCTCGACGATCTGCGGCGCGCCGCGTGCTTTCGTCGTCACTTCGAAGAAGCGCCCTTCCGCAGACCCGACGTACGGACGTCACCGTCGCATCGTGGGCGCGGCGAACAACGACGTCTTGTTCCTGTACGACGGGCCGGCCGTGTGCGCGTGCGCGCAGCCTGACGCTCCGAGTCCTCCGGCGCATGGGCGGTCCCCTAACGGCGTCTCCGATTCTTAAGCACTGGTAAGAGTGGGCTTAGACGGCCCTTAAAAAGACCGGCCAAGCGTGACGCCGCGGCAACTTTTCACGTACGATGATCGCGCACTGACGCACACGTCTTTTTTCGAGGAGCGCATCGCAGCCGCGACCGCGCGCTTCAGAAGGGTTCATAATGTTCAAAACTCTCTCACTTTCGAAGATCGCTCTGACGACGCCGCCGCCGCAGCACTGGCCGTTTCGGTGCTGCCGGGGATCGCGCAGGGCCGGCGAATTCACCAACCGCTTCCACCGTCAACAGGCGCGCATCAATCAAGGCGTGCGTAGCGGACAACTGACGCAGCGCGAGTACAACGCCGATGAACGGCGCCTGCAAACCGACGAGTTCCTGCGCAAGCGCGATATGCGTCGCAACGACGGCCAGCTGACCCGCCGGCAAGACATCAACCTCAACCGCCGCCTGAACCGCAACTCACGCGACATCTACTTCACCAAGCACAACCGCGCCGATCAGCCGGGCGTGTAGGGACTCCTCGACTCCAGCGTCGCACGTCGTTCCCGGTTGCGGGGCCGGGCTTGAGGAGCGCATGACCTCACGCCCATAACGGTTGCCTGGGCCTAAGCCTTCACCCGGCGCACAATCGAGGACGTTGCAATCAGCATGAGGCCCGTGGCGATCGCGCGACGGGCCTCATGCTTTGGCTTGAACGCAGCAGGTCGCCGCGAGCGCTATTTGGCCGCGGCCGATACCTGAGCTTCGCTTACCGCGGAGGCTTTATTGCCCCAGGCGGTTCGGATGTACGTGATCACCGCCGCGATGTCGGCGTTCGACAGAGTGCCCTTCCACGCGGGCATCTGGGCCGCGTAGCTCTTGCCGTCGACGGGATGACCTTTGAGCCCGTTGAGCAGCGTGTCGTGATGACGAACTTCGGGTCGCCCGTGACTTCCTTGTTCGCGGCGAGCGGCGGGAAGACGCCGGCCTGGCCCTTGACCATTGGCGCCGTGGCACGTCGCGCAATTTTGCGTGAACAGTTGTGCGCCCTTAGCGCTGCGCGCCGCCGCCGTCCGCCGGTCTTCGACGGCCCGACCGGCGAGTTGGCGCCCGCCGACAGGCCGCCGCCGAGCTGTATTCGATGCCGCCGCGGCCGAAGCAGCACCGCCCCCTGAGCCGCCTCCGCCTGTTCTTTTTGAACGGCGAGCTGACTGTAGAGCGAGAGTCCGATCACGCAGACCAAGAAGACGGCCGTAATGCTGAGGACCCACGGACGCCGGTTGAGCTGGCGGCTCGGATTGCGATCGAAGAACGGCAGGAGGATGAGGGTGAGGACGACGAGCCCGGGGATGATCGCCGTCGCGATCAGATTCGCGTAGGGCGTGACGGCGGGCGGCGTTAGATCCGGCGAAGCGCAAGAGCCCGTACAGCGCCAAAAAATACCAGGCCGGATACGCGATGAACTGTTTGCGTCGGATCGGCTTTCGCGTCGAGGCCGGCGGGGATGAAGATCGACAGCAGCACGATGATCACGAAGACGGCGAACGAGAGGATCGCGTCCATGAACATCTGGTTGGGCCAGAAGCGGCCTTGCGGCAGCCGTTTGAGGTCGTGATCGACTGGCGGACCGGCGCCGCCGTTGTGCCGGAAGATCGTCAGGTGCGCGCCGACGAGCAGCACCAAGAAGCGCCGGCATCAGCCACACGTGCAGTCCGAAAAAGCGGTTGATCGTCAAGCGTCCCAATGCCGGGACCGTCGGTGAGCAACTGTTGCGTCGCGTTTCCGAACGATCGGGACCGACGACGCGATGTTGATCGCGACCGACGACGCGAAATACGCGTTCATGTCCCACGGCAAGAGGTAGCCCGTCAGGCCGAGCACGAGCGTGACGATCAGCAGCAGCACGCCGACGACCCACGAAAGTTCGCGCGGCGCTTTGTAGGCGCCCCACAGCAGCACTTGCAGCATGTGCATGAGCAGCAGCGCGATCATCGCCGTCGCGCCCCAGAAGTGCAGGCTGATCACGAACCAGCCCGAGCGGCACGTTGTGGTAGATGTAGTTCGTCGACTCCCACGCCGACGCCGTCGACGGCGCATAGTAGAACGTCAAGAAGATGCCCGTGACGATCTGCACGATCATCGCGAACATCGTCGCGCTGCCGAACGCATACCAGTAACTGGCGCCGCCCGGAACGTCTTCAGTCAAAAACTCCGCCGCTTGACTGACGAGCCCCGTACGCTGCTCGATCCAAGTAAGTACGCTCACGAAGTCTCCTTACAAACGCTGCACCGGCGTATGAAAGCCGCCGGTTTCTCGGCCCATTCGCAGCACGACCGCCTGCATCTTTTCTGTCGCTCTTCGGCCTGCGTGACGACGATCGCTCGACGCGGTAACCCGCGCCACGTCGAAACCTTCCTCAAGAGTAGGCGACGATGACGCGGTCAGCTTGTCCCGACTTATATTGAATCCACGTCACTTGCGCTTGGCCGTCTTTTTCACGGAAAGGTAGCGGGTCGAGGCCGCGCGGCGTCGGGCCGCCGAGCTTCACGCCCTTCACGACTGAACTGGGAGCCGTGACAAGGGCAGATGAACCGGTTTTGACGCGCCGATCCACTCGAAGCGGCAGCCGAGATGCGGGCAGATCGAACTGAAGATCACATAGCTCAGCGTGATGATCGGATAGTCGACTTTCCCTTCGAGCGTGTAGAGGTCGGGATGCGTGCTCTTGAAGTTCGCTTCTTGTTCTGGGCGTCAGTTTGATGCCCCACACGAACTGCGTGTCGTCGGCCGGCGGAAAGTATCCGTCTTGATACTTGAAGTCGAACGTCAGCTTGACCGGCGCCGCGTTGGGCGTAATCTTGGCGAACTCGTCCTTGGGCAGGTCGGCCCACACGCCGCGCGGCGTTTTTCCCGGGCGTGATCAGCGATTCGGGAATCAGCGACGTCACCAGCGGAACCGCCAGCACCAGACCGATGACGCCGCCGACGGCGAGCGTCGCGTTCGCCAGAAACGTGCGCCGCGATTGTTCTTCGAGCGATCCCGGGTCTTTGTACGATTGCGCTTCGTGTGCTGCCACTCTGAACTCCTTAGTCTTAGCTACGTTTCCGTGCCGTCACGGCGGCGTCGCAATGCACCGCCGGGCATCAACGACGGTACCGGCCGGACATGCGAACAGCAACAACTTTAGAGGCCGTCGCAGCCAGCCGATACGTTGTCCGGCCGTCCCCAGCGTCCTCGTTGTCGCACGTGGCATCTGCGTCGGCTCGGTTTGGAACGTCCCCTTTCCGGCGCGCATTGGGCGCGGGCATCGGCGCCGGCTCTAGGCGCGTTCCGTCTCTAAAGTGCCCGAACGCACGGTCGATTGATGGAATATGTCCCCCGAGTGGTCTCTGGATCGTCGTCCCCGCGTATCAAGAAGCGGCCCAGATCGCGGCGACCCTCGCCGATCTGAGGACGTATCTGCCGCGGGTGGTCGTGGTCGACGACGGGTCCACCGACGCAACGTCGGCAATAGCAGTGCGGGCCGGTGCCGTCGTTTTGCGGCATGCCGTCAACCTCGGGCAAGGGGCTGCGCTGCAAACCGGCATCGACTACGCGTTACGCCGCGGCGCGACGCACGTCTGCACGTTCGACGCCGATGGACAACACGACAGCCCGACGATAGCACGGCTCATGGATGCCGCCCACGGCGCTCATGCAGACGTCGTGTTGGGCTCCCGGTTTTCCGGCGCGGCGGTCGACATGCCCCGTTCGCGCCGCATGCTTTTGCAGGCCGCGGTGCTGTTTACCAGGCTGCAAACGCGCCTGCCGCTGACCGACGCGCACAACGGACTGCGATTGTTCACTCGTGAAGCAGCGGAGCGCATCAGGATCCGGCAGCCCGGCATGGCTCACGCCTCAGAACTCGTAGCGACGGTCGCGCGCCTAGGGATGCGCGTCGCGGAGGTGCCGACGACCGTGCGTTACACGACCTACTCGCGTGCGAAAGGGCAACGCCTGTCCAATTCCGTCAAGATCGTGCTCGATCTCGCATACGCTGCCTTTGCGGGGTAGTAGATAGGCTTTGACGCAGCGTTCAGGCGTGCAGCGATGATCGTCTCGCTGCTGCTGCTGTCGCTGATCGTTCTGTGCGTGTACGTCGGGAGTCATCGCATCAGCGGGATGCAGACCGCCATGGTGACGTGCGGTGCGATCGTCGGATTGACGCTCGTCATCTTTCCGCAACTCGCCTCGTATGCGGCCCGGCTGATGGGCGTCGGGCGCGGAACGGATCTCTTGCTGTACGTTTCGATCATCGCCGGACTGTTCGTTTTTGCCCACCTGTATTTTCGCAGCAAACACCAGGAACGGCAGATCGTCGAATTGACGCGTGCCTTGGCGCTGCAGGCGTCCGGCAGTACCGGCGATCCCCCCGGCGCCCACGGCACCGCTTGAGACAGCGCGTGCGGGTTTCCGTCTGCATGCGCGTCTACAACGGCGCCCGGTTCATCGCGACATCGATCCGGAGCGTGCTCGCCCAGCGGTTCTCGGACTTCGAGTTACTGATCATCGACGACGGTTCGTCGGACGAGACCGCGGAGATCGTGCGCGGCTTTACGGATCCTCGCCTACGGTACATCGTCAAAGAGCATGGCGGCCAAGCCCGGGCGGCCAACGCCGCGCTCGAACGTGCTGCCGGCGAGTACGTTGCCATCATGGACGCCGACGACGTCGCGCACCCGCAACGTCTGGTGCAACAGGTCGCCGTCTTGGAGCGAGAGCCAGGCATCGTCGTCGTGGGATCGTGGATCGACGTCATCGACCATGAAGGGCAGTGGCTCGGAGTCCGTCGTTATCCGACCGGCGATCCTGCGATTCGCAGCACGCTGCTGCGCTTCAACCCGTTCGCCCACTCGACGGAACTGTACCGGCGGGAGACCGCGCTGGCCATAGGCGGGTATCGCACCGAACTCGAGACCGTCGAGGACTACGACTTCAACGCAAGGCTGCTCGCACGCGGACGCGGCTGCAATCTTCCCGCACAACTGGTCGCGTATCGCTTGCACGCCGCTTCCGTCAAGTCGACTCGGACGAAGCAGCAACTGCGTGAGACGATCCTCGTGCGCGATACCGTCCGCCGGGAGTACGGGTATCGGCTCGACGGCATCGGACGATGCGTCGATGCGGCGCAGCGGCTCTCGCTGCACCTGCCGAGTTCGGCGGTGCGCCGGCTTTTCAAACGTGCGATGTACGGTAAGCGCCAAGCCTCCGCATGTTGGCGATGACGGCGCGGCCGCAGTACGATGGCGGCGAACGAGCGATGGAAACGACCCGTTCTCCGCGCGGCGCTGCGTTCGCCCGGCAAGCGCTCGAGACGTCGCGAGCCGTGCTCGGGGATCGCCCTTGGAACACGCTGCGGGTTTTGGACGTTGGCTGCGGCTATGGCGCGACGACGAGTGCGCTCGGGGCGTTGTGCCGCGAGGTCGTCGGTCTCGAGCCGTGTGAACGGCTGTATGCCGCAGCCTGCGCAGCGCAAACGCGGTGCGACAACGTACGTTTCGTCCATGCCGATCTTGCCGGTTGGCGGTGCGACGAGAAATTCGATCTCATCGTGCTGGACAACGTGTACGAACACATCGCGGATCACGGTGCAGCATTGGCCGCTCTTGCGGAACTGCTCGCCGACGCCGGTGCCTTCTACGTCGTCGTGCCCAATAAACTATGGCCCATCGAAGTCCACTACCGGTTGCCGTTCTTGAGCTATCTGCCGCTGCCGCTTGCCAATGCGTACTTGCGTCTGATGCGCCGCGGGACGAATTACGAAGACGCCAGTTTCGCTCCGACCGTGTGGAGTCTGAAAGCCGAGTTCGCTGCTCAGCCGCGTCTTTCGTACCGCTACGTGCTGCCCGCCGATCTGACACTGACCGAAGCCGGTGCGACTGCCGCCTATCGGTTGGGCAGCCGGCTATTGGAGCGCTGCCCCGCTCTGTGGGCAATCTCGAAGGCCCTCGTCATCGTCGGATCGCGAACCGGTCCGTAAGTCGGGCCGCTGGATAGTGGCGAAGCGGCCCGCTGAGCGTTCAGGCGCCGGGGGTCACCGTCACGTCGAGCGGCGAGCCGATCGCCAGCGGCGACCGCAATTCGGGATCGTCGATCTCAAAACGCAGCCGATGGCGTCCGACGGTCAGCGTTCCGGCGGGAACTCGGACGGCGAAACCACTGTTGCGGATGGCGTCGTCGTGAAGAAACTGGGAAAGCGCTAAGCTGGCGAGCCTCGTCGCTGCCGCGTAGCGGCGCCGGCCATCGACGATGAGCGTTACGTGCGTGGCTGGAAAACCGGTGATCATGTCGACAGCGTAGCCCCGCGCGACCAGCGGCCGCCGTGCGTTCAGCGTGATGGTGGCGCGCACGTTCCGAGCGAATGCTCCAGCGGATTGTAGTGCTACGACGCGCGCGCACGTGTCGCGCCGCGGCGTGCCGCGCGCCGGTCCGTAGAAATCGGTCCGCATTGCGTCGAGGGCCGACACCGATGCAATCACCGAATACGACGCCATCAACGCGGCGGCCGCATGGACGAATCGGCGGCGGCTAGCGCGGCGGTGCACCAACTTCGGCAATTGCACCAGGACGATCACCATCGCCGGCACGATGACCGGAAGCCAGTAGCGGCCCTGTAGCTCCAGGCCGCCTGCGTGCGTTGCTCCGGCAGCCAACAGAATCAGCGTCAGCGCGAGGTACAGGTTCTTATCGACGCCTGCGGTGGCTAAACGCCAGCCGACGGTACTGCGCCGGCGCGCGACCCGCCAGACGCGCAGCAGCAAGCGGCGTTCTACGGCGGCACACAGCACGATCGTCGTTAAGCTGAGGACGACGATGACGGCGCGCAACACCGGCAACACGGCATTTGGAAAGACGTGCGCGTTGCGATAGCCGAAATAAAACCAGTACGAATACTGCGCACTTCCGCCCGCATAGGCATCCAGCACGCTTGCCAGCATGCCCGACGCAAAGGCTGGCAGCGCGGCCGTACGTGAGCGTGGCGCTCCCGCGTTGAGGAACGAGGCGTGCACGAACGATCCCATCGCGCTCAGATGAGTGGCGGGCGTTACCACCAATGAGGCTGCGAACGCACAGAGCGGGATCAGCGCGATCGACGTCAAGACGAGTGCCGCCCTAGAGCCCCGATGCCGCGAAAAAACCTGCGCAGCCGCAAACGGAATGACGGCGATCCAGGCGCCCAGCGCATATTGGTGTTTGGTGAAGAACAGCGCCGCGATGACGAGCGACAAAGCGGCAACCCGTGCAACCCGTAGCGGATGCTCGCGCCACCACAGCGCACACAAGATGGTCGCCGTGACGAGCAGCAACGACAGGTTATCGGGTTGCACGTAGCCCGCCACCCATGTGGTTAACGGGAATGCGCCGAGCGCCGTGGTCGCCATAAGGACCGTCGGACGGTCGAGCCGATAGCGGCGAAATATCGCAGCGGCCAGCAGCAGCGTCACGACAAGCAAGGCGACGTTGAAGCCTCGCGCCGCCAAGAAGACCGCGACGATCGAACCGTGCGTGAGTGCGGCGGCCGACGACATGACCGCTGCGACGAGCGCATAATAGCCGACCGGATATCCCAACATGACGTACGGCATGTGGCTGCCGGGCCCGGGCGCCCGGTGTGAAGGCGGCGGAGCGGCTGCGTCGACTTCGCGCAGAAACGTCCGGCTGCCGTATTCGTGCGGTTCTCGGGCTTGCGGGTTATAGCGCAGCGCACGAAAGCGTGAAACGATCTCGAGGTAACGCACTTGGGGGGTGACGGTGGTTCCTGCGACGGCATCCCGCACGACGAACGGCCGCCCGACGTCGTAGAGCGCGAACGCATAGTCCAAATGGGCGTATTCGTCGGGCTCTCCGAAAGCCGGAACGACGAGCGCCCACACGCCGGCCAAAGCACTGCACGCGGCGATGATCGCCGCCAGCAGAAGCCGGAACGTGATGCGCCCCATCCTCGTTTGTATCGGCGCAGCGGCGGCGGGTTGAAGCCGCTCTTACATTTTGTAGCTATGCAAGCCGCTAATCCAGATGTTCACGCCAAGATAGCAAAACATGATCGACGCGAATCCGAGGACCGACAGCCACGCGCGAGCGTAAGCCGCGCCAAGCGTTGCGCGTGTGCAGATGCATGTACAGCGCGTAGATGATCCACGAAGCGAGCGCGGCGGTTTCTTTGGGATCCCACTGCCAGTAAGCGCCCCACGCTTCTTTGGCCCACCAAGCGCCGGTGATGATGCCGACGGTCAGCAGCGGCAGGCCGACCGAAACGATGCGGTACGTCATGATGTCGAGCTTGGCGAGCGACGGTAAGGTCGCCAGCCACAGGGCGACTGGGTCGCCGGCGGCCGCCGCGCTGCTTACGACGTCGCGACGCGCGCGCCGCACGATCGCGTCGACGCGGCAGGGCGTACGCGTGCATCTGCAATGCGCCGGTCGAACCGTGTCGCCGCTGCGACGGCGCCGCAAGCGCCGGCGCCGTCAGCGCTCGTCGTTCGAGCAACGTTTCGGCGTAGTACCGGATCAGGTAGAGCACGGCGGTCGCCGCCGCCACCAGGAAGGCGGCGTAGGACGAAACGACCAGCGGGACGTGAACCTTGATCCAATACGACTGCAGCGCCGGGACGGCCGGCAGGTAGCCCTCATTCCAGGTCAAGCGCGTAGGCTAAGAACGTCGCTGCGGCGCCTTGGACGAAGCCGCCGATGAACCACAGATCGTACTTGAGCGCAAAGCCGATGAAGATCGCGACGCTCATCGCCGCGAACAGCGAGAGCGAGCCGTAGAGGTTCGTCAGCGGCCAGATGTGGCTGCTCAGATCACGATAGACGAGTTCGACGAATTGCACGGCGCAGCCGAGAATCGCGAACGGAATGCCGATCGCCTTCGGCAATCGCATCGCGCGACAAGAAAATAGGTCAAAAATGCGAGCGTGCTGACGATGTACGCGGAGATCGCGACGACGATCAGAAGTTGGTCGATGGACATACGGTACGAGTCACTTCTGACGCGGCGGATTTGCCCTGGTCCGTCGCGATCTACGGTCGCAGGCAAGCGGTGCGCCGGCGTGCTCGGCCGGGCAGAGACGCCGCAGGCAGTCGCAGCGCCTGCTGTTCTTCGAACTCGCGCACGAGCGCGGCGAACTGTTCCTCGTAGATGTCGTAGCCTTTGACCGTCGTCGCCGCGATGCCGACGTTCCAGGCCGTCGCTGCGCCGTCGACGCGCACGTACAGCCGCGCCGGCAAGAAGTAGAACGACATGCAAAGTCCCGCCAGCAGCACGAACGCGCCGACGAGCACGAACGGAATGCCGGGATCGTGCCGGTATTGGATGCCGCTGTACAGCACGTAGCGGCCGACGTCGACGCGGTACCCGCCGCCGAGATCGACGCTGCGGCCGAGCGGCACGAGCACGCTGCCGATGTTTTGGTCGCCGTCGAAGACGTCGAGCAGGACGCCCGGATTGTTCGGACGCGGGTCGGCGCCGATCGTGCCGTTGGGCTCGATCGTGCCGACGAACTTGGCGTATTGCAGCGAGCGCGCCGTATCGCCGAGCGGCGAACGCGTCGCCCTCCTCGAGCGGTGCCGACGGTGATCGCCGAGCGGGCGGCCGTCTTTGCGTGACGCGCGAACGGTACGGCGAAGCCGTACGATGCCTGATAGTAGTTCGTGCCGCCGATGTCGAGCGGGATGGTTGACGCGCAGATCTGCGCGCCGCGTGGCGCCGTCCTTGGGCGTGACGCTCAAGGTCGAAACGTAATCGATCGGCTGGTAGACGATGCCGCTGCGCGTGCGGATCGGATCGATCCGGAAGGCAAAGCGGTCGAGTCGCAGCGTCGTGCCGTTCTCGGGAATCGTCACCGCGCTGCCCGACACGATCGTCGTTTGCCCGCTGTACCCGAACGCCCAGTACAGCATCGTTCCGAACGCGATGATCGACGAATCCGACGTGCGCGACCAGCACGCCGCGGCGCGCCCAGTCGTGCTTGTCGGCGAAGGTCCATTCCGTGCCGCCGAATTCGCGCTTGCGCACGAGCCAGCCGCGCTCGGCGAAAAACGCTCGACGCGCTGCGCGGACCGCGCTTTCGTCGCCGTCGACCGTGACGCTGGCCGACAGCGGAATCGCCTCGATCTTCACGGCCCGCAGCGGCGGCAACCGCTTCGGAATCACGCGCCAGAACGTCGCGAGCGCCATGCAAGCGAGGATCAAACCGATGATCGCCAGATATGCCGGCGAATGGTAGATGTTGTCGAGGTGCAGCCGCAGGACGAGGCGCGCCAGCGGCGGCGGCGTAGTTCGTCTGGTAGAAGCTCGGCGTCTTTGCCTTGGTCGACGATGACGCCGATCAGCGTCATCACGCCCCAGACGGCGAGCAACGACATCCCGAACCAGAAGTCCGAAAGCCGCGCCAGCAGCCCGCGTCGACCGGCGTCGCGCAGGGCGAGCAGACGCTCGCGCCTCACGCGAGGCTCGGCTTCGCGATGCCACGATTTCTCGAGCACAAGGATGATCCAGATGCTCGCTTCGTACAGCACGTACATCGGTACGGCGATCAGCAGCATCGTGATCGGCGATGCGTCGGGCGCAGCGAACCCGCCGACCAAGAGGATGCCCATGCCGGCGTAGCGCCGGTATTTGCGCAGCATCGGCACGTTGACGAGCCCGATGCGCGCCAGCGCCAGCATGATCATCGGCGTCTGGAAGACGAGCGCGAAGCGAGAAACGTCAGCAGGATGAGGTTCATCGTCGATTCGACGCCGAACGTCTCTTCGGCGACGCCGTTCGTGATGACGAGCAGCGCCGTCAGCACGCGGTGGATGATGAAGAAGTGGCAGAACAGCGATGCCCGCCGCCGCCAACAACAGCGACGGCGCCGTATACGCATAGACGATGTTGCGCGTGCGCGGGTGAAACGCCGGCACGATGAACATCCAGATCTGATACACGATGACCGGCAAGCCGATGCACGACGCGCGCCGTACAGCGAAAAGCGGAATTCGGTGAAGATGACGTCGGTCGGCGCGAACGCGTGGAGCGCGATGTTCCGCCCGAGGTACTCGTCTTTGAGCCACGTGATGACGAATTGCGACGGCCAGAACAGAGACACAGCGAGCACGCCGACCGTTCCGAGCGCAACCATCAGCCGCCCGCGCAGCTCCCGCAGGTGCTCCGTGAACGGCATCTCCTTTTGGTCCCACTCCGCCTCGGCGACCGGGGGGCGGGACGTGCACGCTAGCGAAGCCGCCGCTCACGCGCTAGTCGCGCGGTAGCGGCGGCTCGGACGGAACCGACGGCGCGCCCATGATGATGCCGTTGGCGTTCGGCGCTTCGCGCAGCAGCGTCGCGTGGGCTGCGTCAGCTTCGGCGCGCGCGCGAGCTTCGGCGCGCGCGCGTTCGGCGGCGACGTCGGCCTCGGCTTGGCCGACCATGAACTCTTTCTTGGCCGCGCCGATCCCGCGCGCCAGCTTCGGGACGCGGTCGGCGCCGAACAGCAGCACCGCGGCTCCGACGAGGATCGCGATCTCCATTGGGTTTCCGAACATCGATCTTTTCCTTTCCCGGTAGAGCGCTGCGCCGACGGGCTTATCCCTCGCCTACCGCTGCGCGGCGTTCGCCGTCCTACGCTCAGCGCCGGGCCCACCAAGCGATTACCGCGCCCGCGCGGCGCTCTCCCGGGCCAAGGCTTCGCTCAGCGACACCAGCTCGGCCCGCACGGGCGCATTGCCGAGGAAAGCGAGCGACTTCTTGGCGCGCTCGATGTAGCCGCGATCGCTTCGCGCGTGCGCGCCAAGTCCCCCGCATGCGGCAATCCCTGTCGATCAGTGACGCGATGTCGCCGGCGTCCGTCCCTGCGCCATCGTAGAAACGGCGCACGCGTTCCCGGAAGTCCGCATCACCGGCGTCCAGCGCGAAAATTAACGGGATCGTCATCTTGCGTTCGATCAAGTCGTTGCCCGCGGGTTTGCCGAGCTCGTGCACTCGCTGGCCGTGAAGTCGAGCAGATCGTCGAGCATTTGAAACGCGATGCCGTAGAACAGTCCGAAGTCGCGCAGCGCCTTGCACGCGCAGCGCCGGCGCGCCCGCGACGATCGCACCGCATTCGGCCGACGCGGCGAACAATGTCGGCGGTCTTCTTGATCGCGATTTCGACGTACTCGGCGGGCGCGAGATCGAGCCGCCCGACGGCACGGTTCTGCAACACTTCGCCGTCGGTGATGTCGGCCAGCGTCGCCGCTAGGATGTGCGGAACAGGATGCGCGTAGTTCGCGGTGACGTTTTTGAAGATCCATGCGAACAGATAATCGCCGGCGAGTACGCTGACGCGATTGCCGAAGTCGACCGCGGTCGCGTTGACGCCGCGACGGCGGTCGGCGCGGTCGACGACGTCGTCATGAATCAACGTGCCGACGTGGATCAGTTCCATGTATGCCGCCAGCGGCAAGTGCGTCGCGCGGATCGGCACCGTTCGCTTCGAGCGGCCAGCAGCAGAAGGCGCGGGCGCAGCCGCTTGCCGCCTGCCGCTAGCATGCGCTGCACGGCTTCGCGTGATCAGCGCATTGTCGGTCGAAAAGGAGCGCGCGAAAAAACTCTTCGACGAGACGCGGAAAGATCGCGTTCGGCGAACGGCCGCCGCTATCGAGTCGACTCGCCGGATACGATCATGCCGTACCGACGTGAATGGCGATCGCGCCGCCGGCGAGCCGCTCGTAGCGAACGTCGCCAAAGCCGGCTGCCGCGAAGCGCTCGGCCAACGCATCGGCATCGGGATAGTTCGTCAGCGATTGCGGCAGATAGCGGTAGGCGCTGCGCGAGCCGCCGATCAAGTCCGCCGACGAGTGGAACGATGCCGTAAAAGTAGAGGTCGAAGGCGCGCTTGAAGAGCGCGCCCGGCGCTTTGGAAACGTCGAGGTTGACAAAGCGCGCACCGGGCCGGAGCACGCGACGCGATTTCGCGCAGCGTGCCGATGATGTCGACGACGTTGCGCATCGCGAATCCCATGATCGCGCCATCGAACGAACGCGGCTTCGTACGGAAGCGCCATGACGTCGGCGCGCTGCGAACTGCACGCCACCGGCGCCTTGCCGGCCGGCACGCACGGCGCGCGCGCTCGAGCATCGGTTCGCAGAAATCGACCGCCGACGACATCGAGGGTCGGATCGGTCCGCACGCAGGTGAAATGCCAGGTCGCCCGTTCCGCAGCAAGCATCGAGGATGCGGCTGCCTGCGTCGGCGCGGCCAACGCCGCCACGGCTCGTCGCCGCCAGCGTTCGTCGACGCCGCCCGTCAGCACGTTGTTCGCCGCATCGTAACGAGGCGCAATCGACGCGAACATCTCGCGGACGTAGACGGCTTTGTCCATGGTCGAGCCCGGCGTTCCCGTCCGCTCCGTCTTCGTCATCTCCGCATCGGCATCGTGTAGTTCGTCGTTCCCGCTTTAGGCCCCGAACAGCGAGTGCGCGGCTGCGTCGGTAGCGGCCGTCACCTCGTCACTGGTCGTCTGCAAGACCTCGGCCAGTTTGAGGGCGGTCGAGGCCATAAAGGCGGGCTCGTTGCGCCGTCCTCGGTTGGGGACCGGCGCAAGGTAAGGAGCGTCGGTCTCAAGCACGAGCCGCTCGATCCCGACCGCGACGACGGCATCTCGCAGCGGCTGCGCATTCTTGAACGTGAGCACCCCGCCGATGCCCAGGAACAGGCCGAAGTCCTCAGTCAGCCTGCCGCGCTTGATCCGCATCGCCGGTGAAGCAGTGGACGACGCCGCGCAGACCGGCTCCTTCGCGGCGCAAGACTGCGACGAATTCGTCAAAGGCATCGCGCTGATGGAAGACGGCCGACAAGTCCGCGTTCGCGCGCGTAACGCATCTGCGCGATCAGGACGCGCTGCTGGACGTCGCGCGGACTATGATCGTAATAGAAGTCCAAGCCCATCTCGCCGACGGCGCGGGGCGGCGTGTGCAGACTCCGTCACGAGCGCATCGAAGGCGCCGGCGATGTCGAGGGGTGCATCCTTGGCCTCGTGCGGATGGATGCCGATCGCGTAATCGAGCGCATAGTCACGAGCGACATCCCGAGCCCGAGCGCTGTCGGCCAGATCGGTCCCGACCGCCATGATGCGCCTAACGCCGACCTCCCGCGCGCGTTGCAACATCGCGTCGCGGTCTTCGTCGAAAGCTGCATCGTGGACGTGGGCATGAGTGTCGAACATGGCAACACGGGGATGGTACCATGATCACCGCGTCCCGGGCTCCGAGGAAAACCGGCCGCAGCTTTCGGATCGCACTCGCGGGTTCGGTCCTGGTTCACCTACTGGTCGCCTTGCTCGCGACCGGTTCCTACGATGCGCTCGAAAGGCTGTTCCCCGGCGTACCGCGTCGCGGCCACCCGACGAGACGGTCGCAAGCTCAACGGCGCTCCATCTCGAAAAACGCGTCCGCCCCGTCCCGGCTCGCCGGTCGAGCGCCTCGCGACCCGAAGCGGCGCGCCGGCGGCCGGCGGTGGCGCGTCGGCCCGCGCCGGTGCAGCCCACCAGGCGTGAGCTCGCGCGCCTGGAGGCGCATGCACGTCCTGCGCCGCCCGCGACCGCGACGCCGCCGCCGACACCGCATCGCTACCCCACGCGTCCTGCGCGCGCCGAGCGCGTCGCTTCGGCAACGCAGCCTCGGGCAGTGCAGTCGCTCATGCGGCCGCCGAAGGTGTCGCATTACAGCCAGGCGCAGATTGCCGCGATCGACCGGGATCTCGCGCAGAGCATCGCTCGCGACCGTAGCGCCGAGAACCCGCTCAGCAATGTCGCCCGTGCCGCGACGCCGACGACGATTGTGCGCCATCAGGCGATCGACTTCTCGGGCTTGCCGGGCCGCCTCAACGGGTTTGAAGGCGTCTGCGCGCCGATCAGATCGTGGGCGTCGGGCACGTACGTCTATTTTTATCTGACGTGCCGGGTCACGCACAACGACGGTCTCGTACGTGAAGAAGCGTTGCCCTGGCCGGTCCGCTATCCGGCACGCCGGCTCGCGTACGACGCCGACGGGCCGCTGCTGCCTCCCGGCGGGCCGGTCGCGCCGCCCCTGCCGGGCTGGCGACCCGACCCTTCAGAAAAACTCGACCCCGACGTTATCCTGTACCTGCGCAAATACGGCTACGCGTTCTAACGGACGCGGATCTCGGGCGTCCTCGCTGACGCGTTAACGGCTCCTGCGCGTTGCGCTCGCGGCACCGTCGGGGCCACGAAGAAGCAAGCGGCGCGCAGAAGCGTTGCGCGAAGGCAGAGTGCGTGGCGTTCGCGGTCAAAGCTGACATTCCCAATTCGCGCGCTAAGACGTTCGCGTTCTGCGCGGTAAAAACGATGTACGGCGGTAAGCATGTCGCCGCAGGCGACGACATCTTCTTGTTCGCCAGCGAGAACGAGGGCGGCCAAGGTCTCATCGCGTGTGGCGTCGTCGTCACCGCCGAAGCGGTCGCCAAGAAGCGCGCCGTCGCCCGTCAAACCCCTCGCGTTCACCTTACCGTCCGCTCCACCGCCCTCGCGAAACGGCCGCTGGGCCGACGGGAACTCAAAGACTGGACCGCTTGGGATGACGGTCAGCCCGCGACAGAGCTGAATTTCAAATTGTATCGCCAGGCGACGAACAAGCTCGTCGGCATCTCGGATAAAGCGGCAACGTTTCTACGCGAATTCTTCTAGCACCACGTTGCAGGGCCACGCGCTCGAGCAGCGTCGCCAGCACCTGGGCCCTTCGAATGCTGCTGCGGTCGTCAGATCGGCTCTGCCACCGGCGCTTCGAGGCGCGGGAACAGTGCGACGTCAGAGGGCTGCGTGCGCGTTCCCGGCGCGAGGCCGCCCCAGCGAAGCTGTGCCGTCCAGTCGCCGGCCGGCTCGTCCGGCAAGCCTAATTGCTCCCAGATGCGCTGCGCGGCTTGCGGCATGAATGGCGCGAGCAAGATCGCGGTCCAGCGCAGCCCCTCGCAGAGGTCGTAGAGAATCGCGTCGAGCGCGTCGCGATCGTCGCGCTTGTGCAGTTCCCAAGGTTTGCGCTCTTCGATCGTACGGTTGAGTGCGGCGATGAGCTCCCAGACGGCCTCGAGGGCGTCGCGAAATGCCAATGCTTCGAGCGCGCTGCCGACGCGCGCGCCCAGGTCCGTAAAGTGGCCGCCGAATCTGCCGTCCGAGACCGCCGGCACGATTCCGTCGCGGTACCGCGTCAGCATCGCGAGCGAGCGTTTGACGAGATTGCCGAGATCGTTGCCCAGATCGCCGTTGCGCCGCAGCCGCACTTTCTCTTCGCCGAAGGAGAAGTCGCTGCCGAACGGCGCCTCGCGCAGCAGAAAATACCGCAGCGTGTCGGCGCCGAAGCGGTCGACGGCCTCGAACGGATCGACGACGTTGCCGCGGCTCTTGGACATCTTCTCGCCATCGAACGTCATCCAGCCGTGCGCGAAGACGACGTCGGGGGTAGGCAGTCCGAGCGACCACAGCATCGCGGGCCAGATGATCGTATGAAAGCGTGCGATCTCTTTGCCGATCAGCTGAACGTTGGCCGGCCAATAGCGTTCGAACCGCGCCCCATCGTGCGCGTAGTCGAGGGCCGTGATGTAATTGAGGAGCGCGTCAAGCCACACGTACATGACGCCGCCTCCCGGCAAGGGCACGCCCCACGTAAGGTTTTGCCGCGAGATGCACAGGTCGTCCAGACCTCCCTCGAGCGTTGCGAGCATCTCGTTGTACGCGCGTTCGGGTCGGACGAAGCCGGGATTGTCGCGATAGTACACCAGTAAACGATCGCGATACTTGGAAAGGGCGAAGAACCAGTCGTTTTCGGAAAGCCATTCGACCGCGCGCCGGCACTCGGGGTTGGGGCAGCGGCCGTCGACGAGCTTAGACTCGAGCCAAAACGTCTCGTCGTTGGTGCAATACCAGCCTTCATACGCTCCGAGATAGACGTCGCCGGCGGCTTTAAGGCGCTCGAACACTTCGACGACTTGTTCGATGTGCCGGGGCTCGGTCGTCCGAATGAAATCGTCGTAGCGAATCTCGTAGCGCTCGCAGAGCGCTTTCCATTTCGGCACGAGCGAGTCGGTCCAGGCCAGTGGTGAGAGCCCCGCGTCGTGCGCCGCGGTCGCGACTTTCTGACCGTGCTCGTCGGTCCCGGTCAGAAAGAACGCGTCGCCTTTGGTGCGATGGTAGCGCGTCAGGACGTCGGCGGCGATCGAGGTGTACGCATGGCCGAGGTGCGGATCGCCGCTGATGTAATAGATCGGCGTCGTCACGTAAAAGGCGCGTGCGGACATCGCAAGCGGGTTTGGCGCAACTTCAGACGCGTCCTGGAGCGCCGATACTTCGATGGTGGGGCCGGTTCGAGCGACGCTCCCGATGCCTTCCGTGAACGGCTGACGGCGTGCTCGCAGTATATGCGCTGCTTCTCTTAGGGCTCGCAGCGGCTGTCTGTGCCGGTCCGATGAGAAAGACGACGGTCATGAGCGGGCCGGCGGACGTCGACCTGCGCGCGTTCGTGCCGGTGGTAGCCGCGCTGCTTGTGGTGACGCGCTGGCACGTGGCGACGATCGGCACCGCAGCGCTGTCGCAGCGTCCGTTGCCGTCGTGGCTGGCGACCTTGCCGGCGATTCCCGTCCTCGATCGAGCGCCGCTCTATGGGCACATCGGCGTGCATCTGTCCGCTTTCGTGGAACTGCTATCGCTCGGCGAAGCGGGGCTGTTGGCGGCGCTCGTTCTCGTCACCCGAGGGCGCGGTCTGGGTAGGGGTGGTGCAATCGTGACGGTCGCTGCCGTCGCGGTACTGATCGCGACCGTTCTAGCTGCGCGCGGCATGTTGAGCGGGGATGTCTATGCGTACATCGGCGACGGGATTCTGGGGCTGCACGCCTATGCGCCGCCGAGCGCTCCATTCGCCGGCGCACTGCGCGCGATCAACCATCTATGGGGCGACCCGCTGTTAGCGTGCACGTACGGACCCACGTGGCTGTATCCCGCGACTCTGCTGACGCACGGCGTCGCGGACCCAGCCGCGGGGCTGCTGCGCTTTAGGCTCGCCGGAATTGCGAGCATCCTCGCCGTAGCCGCCTGCCTCGTGCGCAGCCGTGCGGCGCTCCCCGTCATCCTCGTCTTTACGCTCAATCCTACGATCTGGCTGCAATATGGTGTCGACGCCCACAACGATCTGTGGCCCGTTGCCTTGATCTTCATCGGAAGGCTTTGGGCAAACAGAACGCTCGTCGCGATCGCGTTCGGGGGGCTAGCAGGTGCAGCCAAAGTGCCATTTTTGATCGCGTGCGTCGTGATCGGCGCCGATCGCAAGACGCTGCGCGAACGCGTTGTGATCGGAGGAGGCAGCGTCGCACTCGGCTTGCTGCTGTCCGGCGTTCTCGGCGGTAACGCGTATCTGTCTGCGCTTGAAAGCGTACGGCACGCGTATGCGACGCCGCTCGATGCGCAGTCGCTTGGCGTGCGACTGCTCGCGATCATCGGAACGCTGATCGCGCTCGCAAACGCCGTCGCAGCTCGCCGCTTTGCGTGGCCCGCGGCATTTACGTTCAGCGGGCTTGGTTACGGGATCTTTCCATGGTACGCGGCATGGGGTCTACCGTACGCAACTCTGGGCGCCGGCATGGAACTGTTCCTGTGTGCCCTTCCGATCAGCGCGTTCATCATGGCGACGACGTACGCGGCGACACCGCTTTGGCTGCCGCTGCTGGCAGCCGTGGGCGTCTGCTGTGGCGTGTATGCGTATGCGCTGGCGCGGCACCGCTTGCTCCCAGCGATGCGCCGCCCGGCGAACGCCGCGCCGCTCTGTTAATCGGCAGCCGATTGCGACAGCTTACGACGACGGACGATGCGGTCGTACAGGACGTGGCGTTCGCCATAACCTTCGCGCATCAACGACTTCGCGATCTCTGAGATCGGCTTTCCAGCGGCGAGCGCGTCGTCGATTGCGGAATCGACGTCGCGTCGATCTGCCGCAGCGCTCGTGCGCGCAAACTCCGCATGCGCGGCGCTCGGCCTCACCGCCGAGGCTGTGCCGTCGTAAGCGGTCCGCTGCGAAGCGATCACGAGCGCGATCTCACCGAGGACCGGACGCGCCAGCCCGGCTAGCACGTCGGACGGCGTACCGACGAGTTGCTGTTCGTGCAGCTTGGTCAATTCGCGTCCGACGAAGATGAGCGCCTCGGACGCGAATGCAGACAGTGCTTCGAGCGTCCCGACGATCCGCTGCGGTGATTCGAAGAAGACGGTCGTACCGTCACGAGCGAGCGCACCGCGCAAGGCTCGCTCCCGCTCCCCGTGCGAGCGCGGCACGAAACCGCCGAAGGCTAGCGGAGGCATTTCGAAACCTGAGAGCACGGCTGCGCAAACGAACGCGCTGGCGCCCGGCAGAACCTCGACGCCGACATCCGCCGCGCGTGCTGCTGCGACCAGGGCGCGGCCGGGATCGGCGATTGCCGGCATTCCCGCGTCGGTCACGAGGGCGACGTTCTCCGTTGCCGCGCGTTGAAGGATCGTCGCGGTGACGGCAGCGGCATTCTGTTCGCGATAACTCCAGATCGTTTTGCCCCCGATCTGCAGCGCTGAGAGCAGCTTGCGCGCGACCCGCGTATCTTCGGCGAGCAGCAGATCGCAATTGCGGAGGACCTCGAGGGCGCGCAGCGTGATGTCGCCCAGATTACCAATCGGCGTCGGAACGAACGTCAGCGACACAAAACATCGTAAAGGATCACGCGCAAGCCCTTTGCATGCAAAGCGGTAATGACCTAGCGGCTTCTGCCATCGTGCTCCGCGAGCAAGCAGCCTCGATGTGGCTGCGCAGCGTCAGCGCACGCTAAGCCTCAAAGCGTCAGGACGTTTCCGGCAGGAAGCGGCGCGCTCCGAGATAGCGGCTGCGAAAGTATTCCGATGCGAAGGTCGTTACGTGGACGTCGGCGCCGATAGCGTTGACGAACCGTCCGTCGCCGAGGTAGATGCCGACGTGCGACGCGCCGTAGTCATACGTTTGGAAGAAAACGAGATCGCCGGGCAGCGGTTCGCGGACGGAACGCCCGTCGGCAAACTGCACGTCCGCGGTGCGCGGTATGACGATTCCCAGCCGCCCGAAGACGTACGATGTAAAACCGGAGCAATCGAACCCGCGGGGCGAAGCGCCGCCCCAAACGTATGGCTTACCGAGCAGATCGAGTGCGGTGCGCAGCAATCTTGCCGCACCGCGCAGACCGGCCGGCGCGTTTTCGGCGGGGCGCCCGCTGACGAGCGCGACACGCGCGGAACTGCGTGGACGACTGCGAGCCGCTATGTGACTGGTCCGGCGCTGCGCTCGCGGAACCGCCACCCCGCCCATGATCACTGTGACGCCGCTCACATTCCGTACGAGCGTCGTCGTATCGGCGCGCGCCGCCAGCGGTACTGCGGCGACTATCGCCAGCGCCAATAAAGCGTTGCGGCAAGGCATACCCATCACTGCATGGTTCGGCCTGACGTCGGGAGGCTTGAGCGCGCGACGAGGCGCTAAAGCGCGCGCGAAGTGATGCTACAGCGCTAATGTTCCCAACGGAAAAGACGACAATGAGAGCAGCCGGGTTTTACCTCACCGGCGCATCCGGTGTGAGGCACGGCTCGTTCCGCGCAGTCGACGGTTAGATCGTCAGCGATTTTTCGTCGATGCCGGAATCGTTCCTCACGCACATACCTCATACGCCACGCTACTGCAAAGGAGAACCCGTGCTCGAAGCTTTCCTCAACATGCTCAGCGATGACGACGGTCAAGGCCTCGTCGAGTATGCACTGATCATCGCTCTCGTGTCGATCGTCGCGATCGCCGGCCTCACGTTCCTCGGCAAGAAAGCCAACAACACCCTCAACAACGCTGCCAACACCCTCTCCAACTAGAGACCATCGGCGCGCCCCCCGACGTGCAGCGTGCGCTTCGGGGGGCGCCGTTTTTTCTCGACGACGAACGAGGCGCATCCATGTCCGCTTCTCCCATGCTTTTGCCGCCCGCCGTGTGGTTCGTGCTAGCGGCCTGCGGCGTCGCGGCCGTCACCGACTTGCGCGTTCGTCGTATTCCCAACGTCTTGACGGCTGCGCTGGCCTTCGCCGCGCTTGCCGTACATTTCGCGGCGGGCTGGACGTCGTTGCTCGTCGCGGTGGCGACGATGACCGCCGTGACGTTGTTGGGTTTTGCCGCCTTTTCGTTGCGCTGGCTCGGCGGCGGCGACGTGAAACTGCTCGCGGCCAGCGCGGCGATGCTCGGCTTTCCGGATTGCGTCTCGTTTCTGCTGTACACCGCGATCGGCGGCGGCATCTTTGCCATCTTCGTGGCGCTTTGCAGCGGGCGCTTGCGCGCCGTGCTCACTTCGATCGCGCTCGTCGTGCGGCCGCTCGTTTACCGTGGAACGGCTTCGATTGCGCCGGCGCAGACGACGAGATTGCCCTACGCGGTCGCTATCGCCGCCGGCGCCGTAGCCGTCGCGTTGTCGCATACCGCAGCACCCTTCTTAAAGATTGCCCTTTGAACGCAACGCTCGCAACCGCCGTGCCGATCGCCGCGGTGTATGGATGCGCCGCCGCGCTCGGTGTGTGGGCGGCCGCACGGCTGTGTCGCGGCATCGCACCTTTCGATGATGGGCCTGCTCCGGGACGGCCGCCGAGCGTCGCGCTGATCGCTGCGGGCGCCGGTATCGGCTTCACCTTGGCGCTGCGAGGCTTCGCGTGGCCGTGGCTAGCGCTGTGCGCAGGCTTGATCGCGTCGCTGAGCGCCTGCTGGTATAGCGATGTCCGTTGCGGAATCGTGCCCGATCTTTTCACGCTCGCGCCGCTCGTTCTGATCGTGGCAGCTGCGTTGCTGCAGCGCAATCCGTGGCCCGCCGTGTCGGCGACGATCGTGCTTCTACCGTTTGCCGTTGCCGCGATGGCATCGCGCGGCGTCGGGATGGGTTGGGGTGACGTAAAGCTCGTTGCGCTTGGAGCCGCAACGCTCGGCGCGCAAACGTCGATCCTGTGGTATATCGGCGCGTGTCTGGCGGCGGCCGCCGTCGCGTTGCTGCGGGGACGGCGCTCAGCGCCGATCGCCTTCGCGCCGTATCTGGTCACCTCGATCGCGCTCGCACTGACGACGGCTCCGGTTGCCTGAGATGCCGAAAACGTATCTGCTGCGCAACGCGTCGAGCGGCGCTGCGGTCGCCACGCGCGTCGCACGCGCCAGGGATCCCATCGCTCGCGGCATCGGGCTTCTGATGCGCTCCGCCGTCGCACCCGACGAAGGTTTGTGGATCGACGGCTGCTCGGCCGTGCATACGCTCGGCATGCGCGCGGCGCTCGACCTGTATTTCCTCGACCGGAATGGTCGCGTACTTCGGATCGCGCCTGCGACGCCGCCTCACCGCCTCTCGATCGCCTGTCGCGCGGCGCGCAGCGTCGTCGAACTGGGGGCGACTGGCGACGAGCGACCGGTACATTTGGGCGACGTGCTCGTTTTGGAGTGACGCAGGCCGCCGTTGTCCCACGGCCTAGCGGGCGCGTCGCTGCACTAGGCATATCGGTGCCGCTCGCCGCGCGCGCGCTTCTGTACGCGGGCGTGGCAGCGGCCGTGGCGCGCGCTCCGGCCGACACGTCGGCGCTGGCGGCGGCAGCGTTGTTCACGCATCAATCGCTCGCGCACGGTGCGATTGCTGTCCGTTTCGGGACTGAGACGGCAGCGTCGGGCGCATTTTCCGGAGGCATCGGTTGGCTCGGCGCGACGTTGCTGACAGCGTTAGCGGCAGCGCCTCGTGCGCTCGTCGCCGTGACGTCGGCGTCGATCGTCGTAACGTCGCTGCTCGTCGAATCGCGGGCGCGCCGCTTTTCGAACCCGGCTGCCGCGCTCGTCGCTGCGTGCATCGCGGTGCTCTGCATGTGCGACGCGGGCCACGAAGCCGGTCCGTTGCCGGCGCCGTTGTTGCTCGCGGGACTGCTCGTGCTGCTGGACCGGCCGACGCTCCGTGGTGCGCTGCTTGCCACGGGCCTCACCACCTTGTGGTGCAACTTGTCGCCCAGCGGAGTTCTGGCTCCGATCTTCGCGCTTGCCGTTGCCGCCGGGATGTGGTCCGATCGAATGCGCGGACAGCGGCTGCCTCCCGGGCAATTGCGGGCCGCTTGGTTTACCACTGTAGGAACGTGCGCTGCCACCCTGATGACGCCGGCTGGATCTGCGTATCCCGCTCTGGCTTTGCGGTGCTTAGACCTCGGCGGCGCGTTCGGCGGTAACGTCGACGCCGCTCCGTACGTAAACGCGCCCGTCGCGTACGGCGTCGGCTTGCTGCTCGTGCTCGTGCTGGCGCTTGCGGTGGGCCTGCGAACGCAGGGCTTCACCGCCGCCATCCCGGCGCTGGTCGCGCTGGCTTTTGGGCTTGGCGACGGCAACGAACTACCGCTCGTCGGAGTCGTCGTCGCGCCCTTGTTGGCGGCCGGTGCGGCGCCGCTGGTGCGGCCCGCAGCCTGGCCGAGGTTCGTCCTTGGGGCGGCCTGCATCGCCGTCATCGTTGCGAACGTCGCCCCGGGCGATCGCGCCGCGCACGCCAGGCGCTCGGCGTCGGCTGCGGCGCCGCTGGCCGTGCAGGCGGCCGCCATGCCCGCAGTGCGGCGGCTCTTTTGCGCGCGACCGGCTTGGTGCACGTACGCCGTGGCAGCAGGCGGCAGCGTGTTGATCGACGGCCGGATCGACGAAGCGCCCAACAACGTTCGCGCTGCACAACGGGACATCGCCGGCGCAGATGCGACGTGGCAGCATCTCGCCCTGCGGTATCGCGTCGATGCACTGCTCGTGAGCGATGATTCGACGCTGGCGTCGCTCGCTCGTCTGTCGCCGCAGTGGCGCGTTGAGGCGACGCAAAATCACACCGCGCTGTTCGTTCGGCAGGGCCGATGAAATACGCATGGCTCGTCATCAGCATCTTCGCGGCGCGCTTCTTCGCGACGGCGATCGCCGCTGCGCCGATCGACGGTGATCTGAGCTGGCAACGGCATCTGGGCGATGTGATACTACGGTACCATCATATTCCGCGGGATCTCGGCAACGAGACGTTCACTGCGCCTTTTCATGCCTGGGTCGCCCAAGAGTGGCTGTTTTCAGTCATTGCGGCGGGGGCGCGTACGGGCGCCGCATGGTGGCTGTTCGCGGGAGCGTGCGCCGCGGCAGCGTCGGCGGCGCTGGCGCTCGGCGCGTACCATGCGCAGCGTCGTGGCGCATCGCCGCGGGCGATTGCGGTGTGCACGGCGTTTGCCGGCGTCGCGCTGTTTGCGTCGTTCGGCGTGCGCGCTCAGGTGATCGCTTGGCCGCTCGCAGTGCTGGTCCTCGCGCTGCTCGACGTTGACGGACCATGGGCGTTCGCCGCACTCCCGGTCGTTGCGCTTTGGTCCAACCTGCACGCGAGCGTCTTGCTCGCACCGGTTGCCGCAGTCGCACTGAGCCTGGGGACATGGCTTGACGAAAGACGGCTGACGGTCCGCGTACGGCGCGGGTTGCTGTTGACCGCGGGCTGCACGCTTGCGGTGTGCTGCAACCCGTTCGGCGTAGAGCTGCCGCGCTACGGCCTGGGCTTGATGACCGGCGCGTTCAAAGCGCACATCACCGAGTGGCAGCCGACATCGCCGGCAGATCCGTCGTTCGCGTACGGCGCGCTCCCGTTGCTCGTGATCGCGGTTTTCTTCTTGGCGGGCAACTACTCGCGGCGCTGGCGGGAGCTCTGCTTGTTCGTGCCGTTCGTGTATCTACTGTTGTCGGCGGCGCGCAACATCGCGCTCTTTGGGATCGTCGCTCTACCCGTTGCTGCGTGCGCGCTGACGCGCAACGTGGCGTGGTTTGCGGCCCCGGCCGCGGCGCAGCGACGATTGCAACCTCGGTTCGAACGCTTCGCGCTCCCGGCGTTCTCCGCTGCGCTCGCCGGCCTCGTGGCCCTCGCGCTGGTTCGGGCTAGCACTCGTGCCGGCGACGAACTTGGAACGCGTGCGTTCGCCGCTCTCGTAGCGACGCCGGGCGAACATCGCCTGTTGTGCGCGGACTTCGCGTGGTGCGGTCAGGCCGTCGGAGTTCCGCGCGTGCGCGTGTTCCTCGATGGGCGCGCCGACCCGTATCCGCAGCGCGTGTGGGACGACTTCGTCGCGATCGGCGGCCTGCACGCGCGGTGGCGCTCGGCGCTCGAGGCGAACGGGGTCAACGCGGTGCTTACGCGCGTCGATACTCCGCTCGACCGAGCGTTAGCCCGTACCACCGGCTGGCAGTCCGCGTATCGCGATCGCGCCTTCCGCTTGTGGTTGGCCGACCCGACGCACGGATCACCCGTGCGGGCGCAGCACGATCGAGTCGATCGTGGACTCGAGACCCGAGCCGTTCCGGTATGTGGTGACCAGCGATACGTTGCGCGCCTGCGCCGGTGCGGGGAAAACGACGCGCTGCGCATCGGCCGGGACGTCACGGTCGGCGAGCGTCGTTCCATCGGCGACTAGCGCCAAGTGTAACTCGCCGGGATGTGCGAGCACACGGACGACGATCGGGCGGCCTGACGACTGCACGCTGGCGACGGCAATGGGGTTCAGCGACCCCGTACCGATGTCCAGGCTGCTTTGATGCCCCGCCCGCGCCGCTCCGTCCGCCGATAGCGCGACTGCCGCCGACGGTCGCGCGGCCGGTGTCGGATGCGGTGCGGGGCGGACGAAGAGCGGGGCTGCGGCGCTGGTGTGCTGGCCGTCGCGCGTCGCGGCGACGACGACGTCGAGGTCTTGCGCCGCGTCGACGTTGGGAACGAGCAGGACCGACGAACCGAGCAGACTCAGCTCCGTGCGGGCCAGGATCCGGCCGAACTCGTCGATCAGTGCCACACTGCCGCCGGTGGCTTGGGTCGTGTACGCGATGCGGACGGACTGCCCGCTCTGCGCGCTAACCGGAACGCGGAGCGCCGCCACGGCCAGCGGCGCAATGGTGGGACGCGGACGTACCGCAAGAACATGCCGGGCGTGGACCGGAGCCTTGCCGGCGACTCGGACGGAGGCATGTCGGGCCAGCGTAGGGGTATCGGAGCCCGCGTGTTGCCTGCCGAGATACGTGCCGCCGCCGAGACTCCCGAGTATCAGCGCCGCAAGCAAGAATCCCCTCAAGCTGCGGCGGGCCAGCCGTCGCGCTGAGCCGCCGGTCGTCTCACGCAACGGCGCGCCGATGGTCAGTCGCGTTCCGGCTGCGTTGATCTCGGTCACGAGCGACGTGGGGGAGCGTCGCGATCCGGTGGGTACTTCCACCCGGACGGCGAGTGAAGAGAATGCCGGTACCAACGTTCCCTGCCACACGCGTCCACCCGCCGCGATCGGAAGCGCGTACGTATAGGCGGCAACGGTTTCGGGCGATTCATTGGCGATGCGCAGTTCGTAGGCGTCCCGCCTCCCGGCCGAGGCAACTCGCCGCAACGCCGCCGCTACGGTACCGCCCGGCAGTGCGAGAACGGAGCCACCTTCGGCCGCCAGCACGGGACAGTCGCGGGGCGGAAGCGCCTCGAGCTGAGCGTCCACCAAAACCGGCGCGGGTTCGATGCGATCGACCATGTCCAACGTATCGGCAAGCCGTGTGACGGCCGCCACATCGTTATCCGCCCATTTTCTTGACGCGCCGCTTGCGCTCGGCGAAGTACGCAACGACCGCATCGCGCCGGTCCCCTTGCAAGCTGACGATGCCGCCTTTCGCGGTGCCGCCCGTCGCGCAACGCCGCCGGAGGTCAGCGGCGATCGTGCCGGCTTCGTCGGGCCTTAGCCCATACACGAGGGTCAGCGTGCCGCCGCGTCGCTTCTCGCAGCCGACGCGCAGCGTTCCGTCGTCGGGCGGCGTCGCGCGCGCTTTGATGCCGGCCTTCGCTCGCCGTGCTTCGGGGAGCGGCAGCGTTCCATCAGTCGAGTAAACGAGCCGCCGGTCATCGGTCGACATACGATGACACTTCGCCGGAGGTTCCCGTCGACTTGCTGCCGGTAGGGCCGCCGCTGCGCGGCGCCGCGTTGCACGCAGAACCGCTTCGTCGCCACGAGACCACGACGCGAGTGCAATGTGACGCAGACGAGCCGCAAGTGTGACCGATCGCACGCATTCGTGTAGTGCGCTCTCTCGTTCTCATAGTGTACAAGTAAAGCAGTTCATCGGCGCGGCCGAACTATCGACGCGTACAGCCATACTTCGAGGAAACGCCACCGTTGCCCATCGCTTCTTTGCGACGAGCCGTTTTTCGGTTCTTCGCCGACGACTCAGCGAACGCGCTCACCGAGTACGCGGTCGTCCTTGCCGTTCTTTCGATGGGCTGTATGCTGTACTTCGAGCAAGTCTCAACGGCGGCGACGAGCCGCGTCGCGAGCGATACGACGGGATTCACCAGTACGGCGGCGTCGCCGCCATGAAAGTTCCGCTCGGAGCAAGGCATGCACAGCGCGGCGCGGTCGTCGTCGAGACGGCGCTCGTCGCCGGCATGGTGCTGACCTGCCTCCTCTTCAGCGTGCAGGTCGGCATCCTAGGCTTCTTACAGGTGACCTCGGACGCAGCCTCGTTCGTCGACGCGCATCTGCATTCGGTCGGCTTGCAGCCTAATTCGCCCCAGACCGCCGAAAGCGTCACCACCGGTGCGTTCACGCAACTTGCGCCGGGCGACATCTCCTCGACACCGTTGCCTGCTCCCAGCGCGAGCATTCCCGTCGATTACAAGTACAACGGAACGAGCAGCGAGCAAACCTACTCACAGACCACTCGCGTGGGCGGGACATCGATGCTGCAGCCGAGCTTGACGCAATCGCAGGTCAAGCCGCATCAGACGTTCAGCGTGGCCGGCCAGAACGTCGGCGTTTCGGCCACGGACACCGAACCACAGTGGAAGGAATGCGGCGTGCACTACAACGTCGCCAATCAGACGAACTTAGCCTGCGGCGGAGGCGGCGACAACAACTTCCAAGTCGATTACTTCAAGAGCGGTGAGAACACGCCGCCGTACTTCGTCGGGTTCAACTATCTGCAGCACTGCGACAGCCCACAGCCGTGGCAAACGTGCGGATCGAACGTTGACTTTATCTCCTTCGGCATGGGCGAGTTCTTGTACGCTAAGAATTCCAGCGAGGACGAAGGCGGCAACTGGCAGCGTGCCAATCCCGGAATTAGCGGTCCCAAAGATTCGTCGACGTTTCAAGAGGCGGCTTGTCATCAGCGCGTGTACGCGCAGCTCGCCACATTCTTTGCCGGCTACGGCGATCTGTATAAGGTGTACACGGCCTTCATGGGGACGGCCGGAAACCCGGGAGTCATCGCCACGGCGCTGCTTTCCAGCAACGTCAACGATTTTTCTAAGTGGGATGAGTTCGAAGGCTCCGGCACTGCGGCAGGAGCGAATGCGGACAAGCTGATTCAGCAGGTATACAGTTGGGACGAGCGAGTCCAGGCGGGCTACAACTACAACGGCAACCCACAGCCCGGAACCTACCGGCCCGACCCGGACAACGGCTGCTGATGGAACGTCAACGCGGTCAAGTTCTGCCGCTCTGGGCGATGGGGACGATCACGACGCTCGTCCTGACGTTTCTTGCGCTCAATTACGCCAACGCCGTGCGCTACCAGATTCGCGCCCAGAATGCTGCCGATTCGGCGGCGCAAGCGGTCGTGGCGATTCAAGCGGAGCGTTGGAATCTGATGACCGAGATGCTCTATGCCTCCAACATCGAGGAATATCGGATGCGACGCCTGCTCGACGGCATGCTGCTGTCCATCAACTACAGCGGCGGCTGCAGCTCCACAACGCAAGACTTCAGCAATCTCAACAATCCGAACAATGAATTGAGCGGTTCCGTGCCGCCGCCGTACATGACCAACAACTTTTTCGGAAATATGGAACACGAAGGCACGTGCAACCGCACGTACGTCGATCTGCACGACAACTTTTTGCGCGCGTCGAACCGCTATACGCAGGACATCGGCTTCCTCAACGACGTCACGGCGCTATCCACATATACGAACTGGAGTAAAGACGCAAAGTCGCTGCTCGGCACGCTGGCGACCGATTGCAATAACACGGGCGCCACCGGCAACACCCTGCACTCCGACGGCGGCGACTGCGCATTCAAGTACACGATGCTTGGGGCGGCCGAGCGCACCGGCTTGTTGTCCGTCGATGAAGACGCCCAAGAGATCCTCGTCCCGAGCCTCGGGCATACGTCGAACATCGGCAACGATAGCGAGAACCCCGAACTGTTTGCACCCGTCAAAGTCGACATCGTTACGTGCCGGATCGTTCCGCCGATCATCCCGAGTTTTGGACCATTCCACCTCAGCTCCACGTACGCGATTGGGCGCGCTGCCGCGACCAACGTTCAGATGGAACAGGACTGGTTCGTCCCGGGTTCTCTGATCGATCCCGCGCGCAGCCCCGGCGGCAGTTCGACGGGCTCCGCATTTCAGCCGCCCGAGTCGTACACGCAGTCGTCCGGCGCCGACACCGGCGCGGGCAATACTGCCTACGATTGGTACGATGTCGACTACGGCGGCAATGCGACGACTGCGTATCCCAGCTACGGCGTCTTCTATGCGCCGATCATCAACGATGAGATGAGCGCGCGCTTCGGCTGGTGGAACGCGATTCCAATTACGCCCTTTGCCGGCTCCGTGCAGACGAGCAACGTATGCTGATGCGCAAACATGCTCGCGGCCAGGCCGTGCTGGAAACAGCGCTGTTCATGCCGTTGTTTTTGCTGGGCTTGTTCGGCGTGATGCTCGCCGGCAAAGAGGGCGCACTGAGCGAACGCGTCCAGCTCGGCATCCGCTACGGCGGCGTCATCAGTTCGCTGCAGCAGCCGTACCTGTCGTACTCGATCTATTCGATGTACTCGACGATCGACGGCAGCCCGTCGACCAATCCCGACAAGTGTACCGGCGTGGCGGATTCGGCAACCTCGAATCTGACCGTTGGCCGCGCATCATTTTGGCAGCCGGTCAGCGGTTCGATCACGCCGACGTGTTCGGGCTCGATCTCACTCGTGACGGCATCTTCACAGAACGTGCTGCTGGAAAATTCCTACATCGGCCTGAGCGCCGAGGCGCCCGCCAGCGGCTACCTCGTCCAGAACGTCCTGGGCGGCAGCACCTACGAGACCGCCGCAGCAGGGGAAAATTTTATTCGCTCTCCCGATGTCGGTTCGCTCGCGGCTTGCACGCCGCTCGGCGATGCGATCAAACAGTCGCTCGAAGGCGCCGAGGATACGTCGACGCCCTCTACGTCGGAGAGCACGCCGTTTCCGCAATCCGTGCCGGCGACCCCGGTGATCGTCGACCCGACGGTCTGTAAGACGTATACGGGCGTACCAGCGCTGCCCACGGAAACGCCGGCGCCGACTCCCGAGCCGACGCCGACGCCGACTCCCACGCCGGTGCCGACGCCCACTCCGAAGCCGACTCCCACGCCGGTGCCGACGCCGACGCCGGTCAAGACCCCCACGCCGGCCCCGACACCCACCCCGGTCCGTACGGCGACCCCAGCACCCACGCCGACCCCCGTGCCGACGCCCACCCCGGTCAGGACCCCGACGCCGGTACCGACCCCCACGCCGGTACCGACCCCGACGCGGACGCCATCGCCCACGCCGACACCGACCGCCAAACCGACGGCGACGGCGGCGCCCACGCCCAACCCATCAGCGACACCCCCAGGCGGCGGCGGCGTCTCGTGACGCCGCCGGCCGGCATCCTCGCCGCCGGCCTCTTCTTTGCCGCCGCCGGCTTGGTCGCTACCCTGCTTAGCGGCAGTGCTCGACCCCCCGGGCGCCGCCCGTTCCCAGAGATCCTTGCGCAGATGGCGTTGACGATCGCGTGCGGCGCCGGCGGGGCTTTTGCGGCCAGCCGTGCACTGCCGCCCGACCGCATTCTGGTAGCAGCCGCCGTTATGGCCTCGCTCGCTGCGGCCGTCTATGCCGGTGCGACGGGGCGCGCGCTCTCGTTCTACGCGGTGCTCGTGCCGCTTGCCGCCGTCAGCGTGGCGGCGGCGCTGGATGCGGCTTGGCCGACGCTCGGTTACGGGGTCGTCGCCGCGCTGCCCTTCGGCATCTCAGCCGCGCTGTGTCCGCGCCCGGCAGCACTGTCCGACACGTTGCTGTGCGGGCTCACCGGCGTGACGTTGGGCTTGATGCCGGCCTTCTTTGTCTTGTTCATGGCATGCCTGACGGCGATCGGCGTCGCGCGATGGAAGCATCTGCCTGCGTCGGCGGTGCGTTTCGCGCCGTACGTCGCCGCGTTCACCTTGATCGGCATCCTGACGAGTTTCGCGCTGGTCGTGTAACGGCGAAGTCGCCCGAAAGTTTAGCGGCTAACGAGTTGGTGATCGAACAGGGGCGTGAAGCCGAACCGTCAGCACGGAGCCGAGACGAGCCGCTTGCGAACGTGATGAGGCCCAGCGCGATGGAGCCAATACCCAACCACACCGGCAGCCGGGCGACATCGTTCAGCGGTGTGGCTGCGCGGCCCAGCGCTGCGATGTTGAGGGCCCAATTCGCTTCGGCCAGATCGTTGGGACGGAGCGGCGGCAGGACGGTGGCGGCTGGTGCTCCTGTGTTGACGAAGGCGACGAACAAGCCCGCGACGGCAGCTGCGGCGACGACCGACGCGAGAACCGCTCTTGGCCGCGGCTCCTCCAGTAAATCGCGCACCAGGATAAACGCGACTGCGGCGGCCAGAGGAATGAAGATCAGGCCGAGTCCCGAGAATCCGGTCCACGGAATGGCGATCAGGACGATCGCCGTTCCGATCAGTCGCCGGCTGGGGCCCGCACTGCGCGCAAAGAGCAGCAGTGCAGCGGGCAACGCGACCGGCATCTGGACGATGTGGATGAAGACACCTCCCAGCAAAACCAACGCTGGAGGCAGCGCGAGGACGAGCGGGTCGTTGGCATCGCGCCGCGCGACGGCGCGAGCCAGCGTCAAGCCCAAGAGCAGCATCGCGATATACGACGTCGTGCCGCTGCTCAGCGCAAGATGGTCCGATACGCCGAGCATGTGCAGAAAAGCCGTGAGGCTCAATTGTCGCGGACTAGCGACCTCCGACAACGCATGTGCCGGCAGAACGTCGTGGAAATATTCCAACGTGAGGCCGAGGCCACAGGCGACCGTCGCAAGCAGCGCGAGCAGTGCTTCAATCGTGAGGATCGGACGCGCCCGGCGCGAGCACAAGAAGAGCGCAAGCACTGCCGGCAACGCGACGTGGGGCGCGATCAGCGCCGGAGCGAGCGCGACTGCCGCCAAGCGTTCTCGGCCGCGCCCGAACCAATAGGTCGCAAGGGCGACGGCGGCGATGACGAGCGGTCCCGTTTCGCCGAGATAGATCGCATCGTACCCTTCGATCGGCGCAAAGGCGGCGAAGAGTACGGCGCGCGGCAAGCCCGTCGTGCGATGCGTCGCTTCGATCGTAATGCCGAGTGCGAGCAACAGCACGAGAGCCCAGACGGCGGCGGCAGCGGCGTACGGCAGCGCGGCGAGTGGAACGAACGCCAGGAGCGCATACGGCGGCAGCGGCGCAGGCAGACTGAGGTTCGGAACGCCGGCGTTGAAGCCGGCGGGCTTCGTGCGGTGCTCGCACGCAGCGAGCGGCTGAGCCCGGTACGGATCCCGTCCACGCGCGACGGTCTCTCCGGCGCAATAGAAAGCGTTGAAATCCCGGAACCAGCTCACCGGCCGGGACGCGGGCGCAAACACCGAGACGATCAGCAGCAACAGCAGCGCCGTCAGCAGGTGCTTGGCGGACATCGTCGCTTTAGATGATCGACGTTGCATCGGCCAGCGCATGGAAGGTCGCGGAAATGGCGATCGAACGTGTCCGGACGACGAGGAATCCGAGCGCATAGCCGAAGACGCTCTGCACGGTGATCGCATAGGCCAGCGCGATCAACGGATTACCTCCGGCTGCGCGCATGTCCGTCCCGAAGTGCCAAAGGCCAAACAGCAACGCTTGCCCCAAGAGCGCCCATTCGATGCGAAAAAAGGCACGTAGACGGCTGAGCAGCGCGCCGCGAAAGAGAAATTCTTCGCTGAATCCGTTTTGGAAAACGTTGCGAACGATCAATCGGATAATGCCGGTGATGCGCTGGTGTCCGGTGACCGTTTCGGCTCCGACGAAAAGCAGCGCCAGACCGATCCAGAATAACGCGACCCGGCCCGATCCGCGGCTCGGCCGCGCCAAACCCATCGTGCGAGCAGGTACGCCAAGCAGACGCAGTGCCACGAAGACGAAAACGGCATCGAAGAAGAATGCGGTAACGCCGAAATGGAACAGCGACTGAGCCGAATTGAAAGTTGGCCCGAGCGCGGCGGCATCAAAATGGGTTTGCAGCGCCCCGGTTACGGCCGCCGCGAACAAACAGACGGCGACGCCCGCGAACATCCCGAACGTGAGCGGTCGCTGCAACGCGCTCGGTTGCGGACCCGGTGGATAGCCTTGCGTTGCCGGTATCGTGAGAAGGTACGTCAGCGCCGATAAGGTGGCGAACGTGATCCCGTAGCGCAGGCTGGCCGTCGCGATTTGCGCGTTGCCGGTCGCGACGAGCAGCAAAAATGCGGCGATGTACAGTCCGACGAAAAAAAGAAACGCTCCGATGCCGAGCCGCTCGCGCCGGTTCGCGGGCGGCGACTCAACGTGAGGCGGCGCGGTCTCGAGCGGTTGCGCCGACTGCTCGGGAACCGACGTCTGCATGGAAGAGCTATCGGCCGGGGGCGCTTCCGGCGTTATCGGTGCGTGCGCTTGGTGCTCGGCTGTGTCGTCGGCGTCGTCGACGGCGGCATCGATGAGGCGGTCGGATTTGGTACGGGGCGCGGATAGAACAGCGGTGCTCGGCGCATACGCGGCGCGAAGCCGCGCAAGGATGCCGATGGCGCTGCGCGGCGGCTCGTAACGACCGTCGGCGTCAGGACGAAGACGACGTCGGTGTCGCTGCGCTGATACGACGGTCGAGCGGAACAGTTCGCCGAGGATCGGGATATCGCCGAGCAGCGGAATCTTCAGGATGTTCTTCTGCTCGATGCGGCGCAGCAGGCCGCCCATGACGATGCTCTCACCGTCTTGGGTCGTCACGTCGGTCTGGATGCGGCTCGTCTTGAGAGCCGGCACTAAGAAGCCGTTGATGTTGATGCCGTCGGCGAAATCGAGGTCGGAAACTTCGGGCGTGATGTCGCTGTCGACGCTGCCGTCGGCGTCGATCGTCGGCGTCACTTTGAGTTGAACGCCGTACTGTTTGTACTCGATCGACAGCGTCCCAAGACCGTTGGAGACCGGAATCGGAATTTCGCCGCCGACGAGGAACGTCGCTTCTTTACCGGGCTTCGTCATCAGGTTCGGCGACGAAAGCCGGCGCGCGTGACCCTGCGAAATCAGGAGGTCGAGCGTCGGCGCCAGCAGGCTGACGCGTGTGAATGCACCGACGGTCAACGCTTTGCCGGGCACGCCGCTTGTGCGCGGGAGTCGACTGCGACGTACGACGATGGCGCCGCTGATCGTGTATGGCGGGACGGCTGCGCCGTTGGCGTCGACGCCGCTCGGCTGCGCCGATTGCAGGCGCAAGCCGAGCTGCGTTTGCGCCGTGCGGTCGACTTCGAGCACGTCGACTTTGACGTCGACTTGGCTCGTCGCGTCCATCGCCAGCCGATCGACGACTTTGCCGTTGGCTCCCAAGTATGGCCCCGCGAGCCCGTCGACGCGGTCGATGACGTCTTGTTCTTGTTGGCGGTCGCGCACGCGCCCGCTGACGACCACGTTGCCGTCGGAATCGAGATCGACCCGCAAGTTCTTGGCGTCGGGGATCGCGGCGATCTCGTCTTGCAAATTGCCGAGCGGCTTTTCGACCGTCACCGCGTTGATCACGTTGATGTCGCTCGTGCCCTCGAATTTGAGTCCTTTGAACTTCGCCGATTACCTCGTCGACGCGGTCGTAGTCGGTCAGGTCGCCGACCTTACCGCTGATGATGATGCTCGAACCGAGCGGCAACGAGCTTGACATCGGGCTGGTCGATCGCCGTGCGCAACAGACGAAGCACTTCGATCGAGATGGTTATCGTTACGGTCAGCTCGTACGATTCCCGCACGCCGCCGTCCCAAACGAAGACCGTCGTTTCACCGGGAGTCTTCCCATTGACGACGATCTGCGTCTTGTCGAGCGGCACGATGCCGGCGATGCGTGCGTCGCCGACGGCGACGCGTCCGATGTTGCGGCCTCGGACGATGATCGAATGCCCCGTTTCCGTTGAAAGGAGGCGCCCTTGGTCGGCGCCGGCGAGTCGTCGTCATCGAAGCAGCGCACAGGGCCGCGCCGAGAAGAGCCGCGGACGCCGCGGACCGGCCGCGTTCCTAATATTCGGGGCGTGCCCGATCGAATACTTAGACATTCACCTGGTTATCGGAAGGAACTGTGACGCGCATGAGTTCGCAACGCCAAAAAGGTTCGCCGCACCCCATCGTCCGCAGCGCTGCAATCACATCGCTCGCGCTTTCGAGCGTTCTGGCAGGCCGGCCGCCGCCTGGCGCCGACGATGCGGTGTCGCTCGCGCATGTCGCGCATCAACTCGGCTTTCACTATACGTACTTAGCGTTCGAGAACGCCGTGTCGCTGGCACGGCCCGGCGCGACGGTCGTCGTACGCCCCGGCGACCCGTTCTTCTCAGCGAACGAGCGACGGGAGCCGGTCTTCGGTATGGTGCCGCAGTATCGCGGCAACGACGTCTACGTGTCGCGCGCCTTCATCGGGGAGATCCGCGGACTGGGCCATCCTTTCGGCCGCCCGGCAAGCGCGCCGGTCGTAATGCGCCGCGAACGGTCGATCGAGGGGCACGTGTCGGAGCTGCATCTGTCGCAAGCTGCCGAACAATGCCAAGATCACCGTCAGCGGCAGCGCAACTCCGGGCTCGCGAATCGAGATCGTCTTGCGCGCCGCGCTGTCCGCAAGCCTCCCGAAGTGGTCCTCGACCGCGCGACGACGTTCTCGGATGCATCGGGCGCCTTTGCGACCGTCGTGTCGACTGCGCCCGACTATTTCTATGCTTCGCGCTTCATCGTCGAAGCGTCGGGCGCCGGCGACACAGCCCCAACGGTCGCGCGGATCGACCGGATGGAACAGAATCCGGCGCTGCACACGGATGCCGACAACCTCGAGATCAAGTACTGAACAAGACGCGTGAACTCACGTTCAGTCGGTGGCGATGAATCGGGCTGAACTGCATCGCCGGATCCTTCTGGGCTCAGCACGAGACGATATCGGTGGCCGTCACTCGCAAGAACGTCGAGCGGATGGGCTTGATCCACGGCATCGAACGGCAGCTCCTTTACGAAGGTACGCGGAAGATCGCCGCGTAGAACGCGGCCTCCGTTTCGAAAGATCAGCCGATAGGTCTCTGCTTTGGGGTCGTAGTTAGCGCCGTAGCAGCCCGGCGCGACGATCACGTGAAGAACATGAGTTGGACTCGGTATGCGCAGGTTTACGACGTCCGTAAGGATCGGCGTCCCGCTCGAGAGGCTCGACATGCCGCTTCCGATAATTGCGGCATAACGTGCAGAGGATGATGTTGCGCCGGCTGATGCGACCAGACACGCGGCTGCGGCGATAAGCCGTGTTAAACGCATGCTAGACGTCCGCGCACCGATGCGAGCATGGAGTCTCAACGCGGCCGACGACGCGCAGTTTACGCTCGGCCTTATCGATCTCTTACGCGGTAGCCGGCGTCAGCGGACGACCGGGAGAAATAGCGCGCCCTGAATAGCTATCGCGAGGTAGGGTGCAAAGGGGAGGGCCTCCGAGCGCCGCTGCCGGGCCAGGGCGATGCCGGCGGCGATGAAGCAGGCGGCGGCGATGGCGAAGATGCCGAGCTGGAGGCCGAGCGCGAAGCCGCCGAGGCCGATCAGCGCCACGTCACCGTAGCCGGCCGATGTGCCTTTTGACGTTACGGCGGCGAGTCGAAAAGGGCATCATGATCGCGATGCCGGCAATCGACGGCGGCCCAGTTGCCGGTGGCGACGTCGATGCCGCCGATGACGAGCATCGCAGGGACGGCGAGCAACGCGGGCACTCGGCCTGACGCGCAGATCCGAACAACAAGCGAAATCGAGCGTCGTGCAAACGGCGGCCAGCAGGACGAGGCCGAGCAGCGGTGCCCCGTGCGTAAAATGCCAGAGGCCGACGAAGCCGGTCAGTCGCGGCAAGCGTGCCGACGATCCGAGTCGTCGGTCGGTGCCACTGCGCCTTCGCCGGCCGGCGGCGAACGAATCGCTCGGCGAAGCGAACGATCAGATACGCTTGGCCTGCGAACACGATCCAGCACAGTGCCAGGACCCAGAACGGCGCGATTCACTGGCCGGGCGGTTTGGTCATGAACTGCGCGATGATGCCGCCGAAGATCATCACGAAGAGCGCCGGCAGCATGAACAGCGCCATCGGCAGCACCATCTTCGTCGGCATGAGATTCGCGAGTTCTTCGGCGCGCATCATGCGCCGGTTGCGAACCTCTTCGGAAAGTTCGCGCAAGACCGCCGCCATGTTCGAGCCCAGCCGCTCGGCTTGCACGACCGCCGTCACGACCGAAGAAAGTTGCTCCTGACGGACGCGATTGGCCATCGAGCGCAGCGAATCCGCACGCGAACGCCCAGGCGCACCTCGGAAAGCGACGCTTTGATCTCCTCGCCCAGCGGCCCGGTCGCTACTTCCTGCGCGTACGCCAGGGCGGCGTTGAACGCGAGACCGGCCGACACGGTCGAAGCGAGCATGTCGAGAAAATCCGGCAGCGCTTTTTGGATCGCGATCTTGCGCTTCTTGATCGCGCCGGCGAGTTTGGACTGCGGTTGATACGCCGCCAAGACCGTGATGACGACGACGCCGAGATACCACGATGGCGCCGTAGCCGTTCGAGATGACGTAAAACAAGCTCGACGGTGCAGCCCAGCAGACCGAACGCGACTTGCCGCAGTGCCATCTTTGCGGGCGTCACCGTGTACCAGCCGGCTTCATCGAGTCGTTGCCGCAGGCGGCTGCGCTGTTCGCGGTTGAAGATCTTCGCGAAGATTTCGCTGCGGCTGCCGCCGCTCCATCCCACGACAGCGCTTCGACGCGTTCGAGCCGTTTGGCGATATCGCTCTTGACGGGAATCAAAGAGTACACGAGCGCGCCGATCGAGAGCGCGAAAGCCGCTCCGATGACGATGACGATCGCTGGAACGCCGAAGAGCATCAGACGTCCAACTGCAGGATTTTCGAGAGGGTGAAGATCGCTGCCAGCTCGAGACCGCGGCGAGTCCGAGGATGCCCCAGCCGACCGTCGTATGCAGCAGCGCTTGCGCCATGTCGGGCTGCGTTCCGATGACGAAGCGCGCCGATGCCGACCGGCAGCCCGCCGATGATGAATGCGCCGAAGCGGCCTTGCGCCGTCAACGAACTCATCTTGCGCATGACGCGCCGGCGGTCGCGAATCGTCACGGCGAGCATCTTCGAGCACCGACGCGAGATCGCCGCCGGTCTGTTGCTGCACGCGCACGACCTTCGATGAACATCTTCATCTCGTTGCCGGGGATCGTCTTCGCCGTTTCATCGAGCGCGTCGACGAGCGGGATGCCGATGTTCGTGCGGCCGACGACGCGCCGGAACTCTTTTTTTGCAGGGTTGGGCAGTTCTTCGATCACGATGACGAACGCTTGACGCAAGCCGACGCCGACGCGTACGGCGCCCGCGATCGTGCGCAGCACCATCTCGAGTTGGTCGCCGAACTTCTTGAGGCGCATGCCGCCGCGAAAACGCAAGTACGTCAGCGACAGCACGACGGCGAGCGGCTTCACATGACGGGCAGCTCAAGCAGCGAAATAGCCATCGTCTGGTGAAGTCGCAAGACGACGATCAGCCACAGGACGGCTCCCGCGCCCAAAACGATCGAGCATGAAGTCTTCGGCTGGTACCGACATGTCGGCGCGGTCGATGCCCTTGCGGAAACGCGTCGGCGTATTTGGCCGCGTGCGTGCGCAGATCGAAGTCCGTCGAATAGACGAACAGCGCGATCATGCTGAACACGCTGACGCCGATCGCGTACGGGAAAACGCCTACCATGCAGCGGTCGCCTGCTGCAGCTTGGCGAGTTCGCGCACGTCGAAGTGAACGCCGTTTTCTTCGAAGCGCGACATGTAGTGCGGCTGCACGCCCGTGTACTGGAAGTCGCCGATGACTTTGCCGTCCTCGTTGAGTCCGCGCGGTTGATAGCGGACGATCTCCTGCATGGTGACGATGTCGCCTTCCATGCCGACGACTTCGCTGATGCTGATCACTTTGCGGGAGCCGTCGCGCATGCGCTCGATCTGCACGATCACGTCGACGGCGCTGGCGATCTGCTCGCGAATCGCTTTGACCGGCAGATCGAAACCCGCCATCAGGACGAGCGTTTCGAGGCGCGGCGAGCGCGTCGCGCGGCGTGTTGGCGTGGAGCGTCGTCAAGCGAGCCGTCGTGACCGGTATTCATTGCCTGGAGCATGTCGAGCGCTTCGCCGCCGCGGCACTCGCCGACGACGATCCGGTCGGGTCGCATGCGCAGCGAGTTCTTGACGAGGTCGCGGATGTGGATTGCGCCGCGGCCTTCGATGTTCGCGGGCCGCGCTTCGAGGCTGACGACGTGATCCTGGTTGAGCTGCAATTCGGCGGCGTCCTCGATCGTGACGATGCGCTCGCCTTCGGGAATGAAGTTGGAGAGAATGTTGAGGAACGTCGTCTTGCCGGTGCCCGTACCGCCGCTGACGACGCACGTTGAGCCGCCCCTCGACCGTCGCTCTGCAGAAAACCGACGGCGTCTTGTGGGATCGAGCCGAAGCGCACGAGATCGTCGATGCCGAGGCGCTTGGTGCCGAAGCGGCGGATCGTCAGCGTCGAACCTTTGAGCGAAAGCGGCTCGATGATCGCGTTGACGCGCGAACCGTCGGGCAGACGCGCGTCGACCATCGGCGACGACTCGTCGATGCGCCGTCCGATCGGCGCGACGATGCGTTCGATCACGAGGCGAACGTGGCGATCGTCGTTGAACGTGCGCGATCGAAAGCGTCAGTTTGCCGGCGCGCTCGACGTAGATGCGTTTGGCGCCGTTGACCATGATTTCGGAGACGGCTGGGTCGCGCATCGAGATCTTCGAGCGGACCGAGACCGAGCTGCTCGTCGATGATCTCTTGTTTGATCTGCGCGCGTTCGGCCAACGTGAGGTCGCCGACGTCGTTGCGGCCTTCCAGCAGTTCGACGATGATCGCGTCGATCGTGTCGCGCAGCTTGGTCATCTTTTCGCCGTCGCTATGGCCGCGGCTGGCCGCAACGAGGTCGACGCGCGAAACCATCGCTTCGTTGATTTCCTGGCGTAGCTTGAGGCGGCGTTCGGCGTAGGCCTTGCGCGCAAGCGCCGCATCGTCGGCCGGTGCGGTGAACGCCTCTTTTTCTTCGGACGGTTCTTGCGTATTGGCTTCGGACGACGCGGAACTCGCCGACAAGGCACGCGTCAGATTCGTGAACGGCGCTTCGGGTGGAGCTTCGAAGGCTTTGCGCGCCAGGGCATCGATCGCTTTGTCATACGCCCGGCGATCGCGTTGGCTAGGGATTTCCGCGGCGACCGGTATGCTGAACAGCTTTTCGAGTTCGCGTGCGGCGATGCCCGATTTCCCCTGCCGAGCGTTGACGACGATCCACATCGCCTTGGTCGGAATGCCGAGTTTCGTTAAGTCGCGAAGCGTCACGCGCATCGCCGACGTGCCGAGCATGTCGGGTTCCATGACGATCATGATGCGCGAAGCGACTTTGACGAGCGGTCGGATGATGTCGCTGGCCGGACGCGGCGCATCGATGAAGATAAGGCCGCCGCCTTCGGAGATCAGGCGGCCGCCCAGTTCCGTTAGATCGTTGCGGCGCAGCGCGAAGGCGTCTTCGTACTTGTCGACCAGCTCGACGACGTCGATGTTGCCGACGCGAGCGACCGCGTAGATCGAGTTGCTGCGGTTGACATTGAGCAGCCGGATGCCGTCGCTCAGTTCGCCGACGCTGCGGCGACCCGACGAGATCGGCGTCGACGACCGTCGCGCCGTGGCCCAGGCGCGCCGTCGCGCGGGCGAGATCGAGGGCCAACGTCGTCGCGCCGCAGCCGCCCTTGGAGCCGACGACGAGGAAGGCGGTATTGCTCAGCGGACGCCTCCGACGATCTGGTCGCCTTCGATCACGATGATGCCGGTCGGCTTAGGGGCCGGCGGCCGGGGCGCTGGGGCGGCGGGGGGCGGCGCGGCCTGGCTAGGCGGTGGTACGTTGGCCGGCGGGGGTGCGGGAGCCGGCATATCGGTCGGTAGTGCGAGCGGCTCGGCGCTGTAGCTGCGGATCGGTTCGGCGGGTGAGCGGAGCGCTAAGCGTAGCGTCGTGTTGAAATCGGCGAAGGTCAGGAGGTCGGCTTGCTCGGGGGTCACCGCTAGGGTGACGACTTCCGGGGCCGTGCTGCCGCCCGGCTGGCTGCCTGGCGCAGGGGTGGGCTGGGCATTCGGTTCGAGGGCCGAGTTGACCGCGAGCACGAGCGCCCCGCGAATGATCGTGCGGGTCGGGGGATTCTTGTTGCCGTGAACGACGGAAGCCATGACGTCGACCCGGTCGCCCGGTTCGACGAGGCCGGAAACCGACTTGACGAGGTCCATCGGAATGGATACCGCGCGCATGCCCGGGCGCAACTTACCGGTGATGCCGATCTGCGCCGGTTGACCGATCTCGGAGTCGGTGATCGTCGAACCTTCGCGGATCGCCACGAGCGCGATGTCACCCTCGGCCGCGTGCGCGTCTACCAGCGCGCCGGGCTCGACCTGAGTGACGGGCTTGGTTACTCGGGTCAGCATTTCGGGCGTGATCTTGGCGCGAGCGGCGATATCGACGCTGGCGATGAGCACGGGTTTTGTTTCGACCGCGGCGGTCTGAGCCGAATGGTCGACCGTCGTAAGGTAACGGACCGTCAGCAGGCCGGCCGCAAGGGCGACGACGACGGCGATGATCATGGTGATGCGGCGACTGTTCACAAGGCGGCCTCAAACGGTGTGACGAGCGGGCCGAGCCCAAAACGAGCCTGGCGTCATATACGCCGGCCGGGATCGCGTCCGCCGGTCGGAGGAAAAGCGTGTCGCTTACATCATCGGCCTACCGGACGCGTTCTTTATCAGACTCTAAGCCGGTTGCGCGTCCCTCTCAGGCTTTCCTAAGACGCATGCGGTAGTCTGCGGGCATGAACAAGCACTTCGTCTCTTTCGCCTTGGCTACGGCTCTCGTGCCGACGGCCGCATTCGCGCAATCGGCGCCCCCGCCGATGCCGCCGCCCGATGCAATGGGCGCACCGACCGCGCAGCAGCGTGCCGACATGGAACAGATGCGTACGCAGATGATGCAGTTGCACGAGCGGGCGCGTGCGCAGATGCTCGGGGCCCTGTCGCCGCAGCATCGGACCTACATCCAAAACCTGATCGGTCAGCTCGCGACTGCGGCGGCGCCGAATCCGCAAGCGGCTGCCCAGCAGATCGACACGACGCTGTCTCCCGGTGAGAAGCAATCGATTCTCAACATCCATTCCAGCCTGCGTACCAGCTCGCAAAGCTTGATGGAAGCGCAGCGGGCCCGCTTCGAAGCAACGTTGACGCCGCAGCAACGCGCCCAGATGCAAGCACGGCATCCTCAACGCGCCGGCTCGCAGGGCTCGCGCCCGACTCCTGACGCCGGAACGATCCTCCTGCGGACTCTCGGCGCTTCCGGCGGCTGGGGAATGGGCCCCGGCATGCACGACGGCATGCACTGACGGGTTCGCTAGTGCGAAGCGGCGCCGTCGAAGTGACCGGCGCCGCTTCGCATTTCCCCGACGCTACGTTGCCGAAGCGCCGACCGGTGACGTCTGCCTAGCGCCGTTCTCCGACATCGCTTCACGCTGTCCGCGCATCGTGAGTTTGCGGTCCTCGCGGGGAGCCGGACGATTCTGGAGCGGCTCGAGCGCCAGCGCCTTTTGCAGGTCGACGCCAGCGCGTTTGGCCACTTCAGTACCGTAGTTTTCGTCGCAGTGATACAGATGCCAGACCATGCGCAAGGCGATCGCCTCGGGGCACGTTTTGAGATCACCACCGACGTTGCTCAGAAGCTCCTCGCGCTCCCAAGGTTCGAATGAACGGTAGCGCTCGCCGGCTTGCGTGTAGTCGTCGGCCGTGCGCAGGATGCCGTGCCGCAGCACGTGCGCGTCGACGTGCTGATACCAGTCGCGCTCCGGGTGGGGCGCTTCCGTCAAACCGCCGGCCGTGCTCGGCTCGTAATTCACGTGCGGATCGCTTCCCGAGTCATCGACGTAAGTCGCCATCTGACCGTCGCGCTGATTCGTATGCGTAGGGACCCGCGGCTTGTTGATGGCAAGCTGCAGATAGTTGGGGCCAACGCGATAGCGCTGCGTGTCCGAATACGAGAACGTCCGGCCGATCAGCATCTTGTCGTCGGAGAAGTCCATTCCGTCGACGAGCACGCCCGTGCCGAACGAAACCTGCTCGGTTTCCGCGAAGACGTTCTTGGGATTGCGGTCGAGCACCATGCGTCCGACCGGACGCTTGGGGAATTGGTCTTCCGGCCAAAGCTTCGTATCGTCGAGCGGCTCGAACGAAAGTTCCGGATGCTCGCCTTCGGGCATCAATTGGACTTGCATCTCCCACTCGGGATAGTCGCCGCGCTCGATCGCTTCGTAGAGATCCTTGGTCGCGTGCCCGACGTCTTTGCCTTGAATTTCGGCTGCCTGCGCCGCCGTCAGATTGCGGTGACCGGCCTTGGGAACCCAGTGATACTTCACCAAAAACGCTTCACCGGCATCGTTGAGCCAACGGTACGTATTGACGCCTGAGCCGATCATCTCGCGGTAGTTGGCAGGGATGCCCCAGGGACTCTTGACCCACGTCAGCATGTGCAGCGCTTCTGGGCTATTGGCGATGAAATCGTAGAAGCGCCACGGCTCTTCGGCGTTGGTGACGGGATCGGGTTTGAAAGCGTGGACCATGTCGGGAAACTTGAGCGCGTCGCGAATGAAGAAGACGGGCAGATTGTTGCCGACGAGGTCCCAGTTGCCGTCTTTGGTGTAAAATTTTATGGCGAAGCCGCGTGGATCGCGCGCCGTCTCAGGTGCGTTGCGGCCGCCGACCACGGTCGAGAAGCGCACGAATACGGGCGTGCGACCCTCATTGAGCACCTTCGCCCGCGTGTAGCGCTTGACAGGCTCGTCGCCAACCTTCCCATAGGCTTCGAAATAGCCGTGAGCGCCGGTCCCGCGCGCGTGAACGACACGCTCGGGGATGCGCTCGCGGTCGAAGTGCGTGATCTTTTCCAGATAGTGATAATTTTCAAGCGTCGCCGGCCCGCGTTCGCCGACCGTGCGCAGGTTCTGGTTGTCGCGGACAGGATGGCCTTGACGCGTCGTCAAGGTTCGCTGCTCTTCGTTCATAGCCGCCTCAGAGAAGGGTGAGAGTGAAGTTGGATGTCAGAATGCTAGTGCGAGAAACCTCCGTGTCCCTGCGCGGCCGTTGCGCCGCGGCCCGGTAGGCGTGACGTCCGGCGCGGTCAGCCTCGCGGCACCATTCGAGGGTAGGCTCCGCCCAACAGCGAGGTAGCGCGATACGACCAGCCATCGGTTTGGATCGTGACCGCTCCGTTCCGATCCGTACGGTACACGCGGACTCCCGCGCCTGCGAGCGTTGCGAGCGTCGCAGGGGCGGGATGCCCGAAAAGGTTGTCACGGCCGACGGAAATGATGGCCACGCGTGGGGCGACGGCGCGAACGAACGGTTCCGTCGTGCCATAAGCGGAACCATGATGGCCGACCTTGAGCACGTCGGCGCGCACATCGTCGCCGCGTTCCAGCAAGCGTTCTTCGGTTTCGGCGCCGGCATCGCCCATGAACAGCATGCGAAAGCGTTTGTATTCCAGCCGGAAAACGAGGGAGTTATTGTTGATGTCGTTGCGCGAGCCGACGATGTAGGGATAGGTCGGCGCATAGAAGCGCACGATGATGCCGTCGTCGGTGCGCCACACATCGCCGCCGCGGGGCTCGAGCAGCGGGACGCGGCCGGCTCGCGCGGTAGCGAGCGCGTCTTGGTAGGCGTGCCCCGGATAGGATTGACCGCTGTCGGCGAGCGCGTCGGCTCCGAGCGACCGTAGCGTGGGCGCGATGCCGCCGGCGTGATCGCCATGCGGGTGCGACAGCAGGATAGCGTCGACATGATGGATGCCGTTGCGCACCAAGAACGGGACGACGGTGCGCGTGCCGACGTCTTCGGCGCTCGACGTTCCGCCTACGTCCGGGCCGCGTTCGAGACGGCCGCCGGCGTCGACGAGGAGCGCATGTCCACTGGGGGTGCGAATCAGCAGCGCGTCGGCTTGCCCGACGTCGATTGCGGTGATGACGAGGTCGTGGTTTGCCAGACGCGGCGGCCACAAACAGAGTGCCGAAGCTGCAGCGAGCGTTACGACAGCGAGCACGCGACGCCCGTGCGTTGCGGCGAGGGCCGAGATAGCCAGGGCGCCGTCGTATGTCGCCAGCGCCCACCACGGTGGCGGTGTCGCGATCACGTGGGCGCCCGGCAACGCACTGACGATGCGCACCGTCCCAACGATCAGATCGAGCAACGTTCGCTCGACGTTTGCGAACAGCGCTGCAACCGGCGGGAGTGGCGCGGCGGCGAGTTCGGCAAAGCCGACCAGCATCGCGACGCCGACGGTTGGAACGACGACGGCATTGGCCACCGGCGCATACGGCGCGATCACGAGAAAGGCGGCGGCAGTCAACGGCCACGTGCCGAGTTGTGCGGCGCATGCGACGCCGGCGAGTTCACTGAGAAGTTCCGGAGCGCCCAGCTGCGCGAAGCTGCTCGCCAACGGCTTTGCGAACGCGAAGATCGCCGCTACGCATGAGAACGAAAGCGCGAACGATACCGACTCAACGGATGCCGGGCGTAACAGTCCCAGCAGGCCGGCTGCAAGCGCGAGCGCGTTCCATGAGTACGCCGGACGCCCGCATGCGCGCGCGAGCAGCGCGAACGAGAGCATCGTCGCGGCGCGAACCGAGGGCAAGTGCGCGCCGCTGAAAACGGCATACGCCCAAACGATCGCGATCGCTGCGAGGGATCCCGGTATACGACCGGCACCGCAGATCCCGCACAGCGCCAGCGTGAGCATCGCGACGACCCCCAAGTGCAGGCCGGCCGTGACGAGCACGTGCACGGTCCCCGTCTCCTGAAATTCGGCGCGCAGCGCGGGCGAGAGGGCGCCGCGCTCACCCCAAAGTGCCCCAGCCAGCAGCGTCGCGTCGGGTTCACCCAGGTCGGCGTGCAGCCGCTGCGACGCCCACGCGCGCAGCCGCGGCACCCACAAACGCACATCTTCGACGTTGGGAGCCTCGTGCGCCAAGACGTGAGCGCGCGCTACGTGCCAGGTGATACCGCGTTCCGCTTCCAGTTCGCGGGAGGACGGTTCGCCCGGATTGCGGGGTTCGTCGAACGCTTCGCGTTTGCCACGCAGCACGAGCCGCGTGCCGATCGGCTCGGCCGGCTGCGGCAGCGACGCAGTTCCCAGCGCGCCGTCGTCGAAGCGCAGCGTCGCTTCGTACCGCTCTTGCGTTGGAAGTCCGACGCCGACGACGACGGCGGACATGCGGGTCGTATGCGCATCGCCCACCCGCGCGCCGCCGCTCTGCAGCGTCGCAAAAGCATCGAGGGCGCCCAGCGCAAATGCGGCCGCGGCAATCGCCCAACGCGTCCCGAATGCACCCGAGCGCTCGCGGCTCAGTGTGACGGCGATGGCGGCCACGAGTACGAAGCCGAACGCGGCGGCGACGGCATGATGGCGCTCGGCTTCGATGCCTAGCAGCAACGCGAGCGCAGGCAAGACGAGGTGCGCGCGGCTCACGTGCCGATAATCGCGACGACGGCCCGTGCCGCCAAGGAGTTCCATGCGCATCATCGTCACCGGAGGAGCCGGTTTCATCGGGTCGCACGTCGTCGACGCGTACGTCGCGCAGGGTCACGACGTTGCTGTCGTCGACAACCTTTGGGAGCACGGCGGAGGACGGCTCGAAAACCTCAACCCGAAGGCACGCTTCGTGCAAGCCGACATCCGCGACGACGCCCTCGCGCGGCTGTTCGCCGACTTCCGGCCGGACGTCGTCAATCATCATGCGGCCCAGCATAGCGTAGCGATCAGCACGCGCGACCCGGTGTTCGACGCGCAGGTCAACGTACTGGGACTGCTCAGCGTGCTGCAGCACAGCGTGAACGCAAACGTCAAAAAGGTCGTCTTTGCGTCGAGCGGCGCGACCTTCGGTGAACCGGAAATGCTGCCGATCAGCGAAGCGACGCCGCAGCGCCCCGAATCGCCCTACGCGATCACGAAGATGGTCGCCGAACAGTATCTGCGCTTCTATCAGAGCCACCACGGCCTCGATTACACGGCGCTGCGGTATGGGAACGTCTACGGCCCGCGTCAGGACCCAAACGGCGAAGCCGGCGTGGTTTCGATCTTCATCGGACGTTTTCTCGCGCGCGAAGGCGTCAAGATTTTCTGGGACGGCGAACAAACTCGTGATTATCTGTACGTCGGCGATGTCGCCGACGCCAATGTGGCCGCGTTAGACCGTGGCGCCGGCCGCTGTTACTGCATCGGCACGGGCGCTAAGACGAGCGTCAACGCGATCTACGATGCGCTCGTGCGCGTGACGGGATTCCAAGCGCCGGTCGAGCGGCTCCCACGCCGCCCGGGCGACGTACGTGACGCCCAATTCGATTCGTCGCTGGCGCTGCGCGAACTCGGTTGGCAAGCACGCGTCGAACTGCTCGACGGCATGCGGCGCACGCACGACTACTTCCGTCAACGGACGGCCGCGGAAGCGGCGGCCGCGCCGGCACGTAGCCAGGCCGGCTAGATGGCCGCTCACTTTATCGATCTCAGCGGGCGCGTCAGCCTCATCACCGGCGCGGCGCGCGGGATCGGCGCGGCGACGGCGCTCGAGCTGGCGCGGGCGGGTTCGGCCGTCGCGCTGTTCGACGTCGACGGCGACGAGGTGGGCGGCGTCGCTGCCGACATTCAAAACGAAACGGGCTGTACGGCGCGCGGCTATGCAGTCGACGTGCGGAACTCCGAACTCGTCAAACGCATGTGCGACACCGTCGCGCAAGACTTTGGATCGCTCGACCATCTCATCAACAATGCGGGCGTGCAGCGTGTTGCTCCGCTGGCAGATTTTCCCGACGATGCCTGGGACGAGATCACGGCGGTCAATCTCGACGGCGTCTTTTTCGCGACCAAGGCCGTGTGGCCGCACATGCTTGCGCGCCGGCGCGGCCGAATCGTCAATATGGCTAGCGTGCACGGCATCGTAGCCTCACCGTATAAACCGGCCTACGTCGCGGCAAAGCACGCGGTTGTCGGCTTTACGCGGGCCGCAGCTCTGGAAGGTGCGCCGCTCGGCATCACGGTCAATGCCGTCTGCCCCGGCGCGGTGCTTACCGAACTCGTGCGGGCGCAAGCGCCGCACCTCATGCAGCGCTACGGCGACGACATCACCGAGGAGGAAGCGCTCGACCGCGCGTTCCTCGACGCGATGCCGACTCGGCGGTTCATCGAACCGCAGGAAGTTGCTCAACTATGCGCCTTCTTGTGTTCCGATGCCGCGCGTTCGATCACCGGCGCACCGATTTCGATCGACGGGGGCTGGACCGCACATTAGCCGGGCGTACCCCGCCATCGACCGTACCGTTTGTCGCGCACCGTATCGTGCGACGGTAAGGCGCAGCGGAGCCAAAGGCCACGCGATAATCGTCCGCAAACGTTCGTCAGCATGAACATGAGCGCCGCCGAAATGACGGGATGGCGAAGGATGTCCGTGGTGCACATCGCCGGCTTAATGGCTCTCGCTTGCTATGCGCCTTCGCGTTCATCGGTCGCCATCAGATCTCGGGCGACGAAGCGATCAGTGAGGGGTTTGCCCAGCTAGATTGGCGGTCGTTCTTTCATGCGATCCACCATATGGATGCGCCGGAGGCATTGTATTACGCGCTACTGCACGTCTGGTCGCACGTCGGAACGAGCGCTGCAATGCTGCGTGTGCTATCGGGACTCGCTTTTGTCGTCACTATCCCGTTTGCGTACGCCGCCGCCCGCGCGCTGTATGGAAGTCGCGTTGCTATCATAGCCGGAGGGCTGCTCGCAACGTCGAGCTTTGCGATCAACGATGGGGCCGACAACATACGGCCCTACGCTTTTGTCCTATGCTTTTCGACGATCTCAACGTACGCGTTCGTGCGATCCGTTGCCAGCCCCGACCGCCTGAACTTGATCCTCTACGCGGCAAGTTCTGCCGTCGCAATATATTTTCACTTGTTCGCCGGCTTCGTCGTGCTGAGCCATGCGGTCACCCTCCCCATACTGGCGCCCTTACCGACGCTGCATTTGAGGCGCTTCTTCGTCACGTATGCCGCGATGGCGGCGTTGTGTTTCCCTCTGGCTCTGCTCTTACGCGCGGCCGGAGCGCATCAACTCGATTTTATGGCGCGGCCGCACCTGCGCGATGTACTGCGCGTCTTCATCGCCATGGCCGGTTCCGGGCGCCTAGCGTTGATCTTCGGCTGCTTTGCGGTCATTGCACTTGTCGTTGCGGTGCGGCGGGAGCGTCGGCAGACCTTGGCGGTGTTGCTCTGGGTCTGCATTCCGGTCGTCGCCGCGTACTGCGTTTCCCTGACCATACCGATGTTTACGGCGCGGTACTTCATCGTCATACTCGTGCCTTTTTTCGTGTTGGTGGCGCGGGGAATTTCGGCTTTCAGGAAGCCGGCGCTGGTGGCGGCTCTGGCCCTGGCGGTCGTCGCTGTCTCGATGCGGCTGGTCTGGGCGTCGCGGCACGCTCCCGGACACTACGATGGCTTTCGGTCTGCGGCCGCCTATGTGCAGGCGCGGTCAGCGCCGGACGACGGAGTGGTAGTCATTGCACCGGCACCGTACTACGATTACCGCGCTGCCGTGCGGACACTCCCGACCCCCCCTGCTGCGCCGATCGTCTTTCCACCGGACCACTGGAAGTTCTGGCTTCCGAAGGAAAAATTCCGGTTTCCGACGGCCGCCGTACTGGACCCGCATAACCGCATCTGGCTCGTCTTGACGCCTCCCCCTGCGCCTCGTGGAAGACGAAATGAAAAGGCGTTACGCAAAGAGATAACGTCGGGCACGCGATCGCTCCAGCAGGCGTTTCACCGGTTTCGTGCACGGCGAATCGCCGACTTTGCGATCGTCGACGTGATCGAACTCGAGCGATGCCGCGGTGAGGCGACGGTGCGGGGCATCCCGCACCTCGGATCGTCCGATAGTCTCACGTTGCTCGTGCATCAGATTTTCGCCACGGCGTGCGCCAGCAGTACGACTGGAAAAGCTGGCGCCGTTCCGGCGCGCTGATGACGACGTCACGATGCCGGCTTCTGTAAGATCGCGCGCAGGTATTCCGTGACCAGGTCTGTGTGCTGCGTGAAGATGGTCTTATGGAGTCCCGGGATCGGGTAGATGTCGACTCCCGCGCACAGCCGTTTCCAGCCGATCGTGCGATCGTTGGGAACGTTGCCGCGCGCCTGTTCGGACGCCAGCAAGCTGATGCGTCCGGGGAAGCGGCCGCGCGGTACGTACGAGCGCGCGATCCGTTCCAGCCAGTACGCGCGGTCGGTTTCTCTGCCGAGGTCGTCCGCCAAGATATCGCGGAACGTCCAGCGTAAACGCAACGCGTTGCGCAACTGCCGCAGGTCGATGCGGCGTCCGTGGACGGTTTCACGGAAGGCGAACCTCCAGCGGCTGGCCGCAGCCATGATCCGCTGCCGGCGCCACAGATCGAGACCGAAGGGCTCGAGCCGGCGCAAGAGCGTCTCGAGTGAGCGTAGATGTGCGCCGCCTGGAAATGTGTCGATCAGTGCAACGTGCTCGATCTTCTCGCCGGCCGCCGTCAGCCGCAGCGCCACTTCGAACGCAATCAGCCCCGACATGCAGAACCCGGCGAGATGGTATGGCCCGTGCGGACGGACGGATCGTAAGACCGCGAGATAGTCGTCGGCCATCGCCTCCACGGTGGGAGGGATCGACGGTCCTTCGAAGCCATGCGGCACCAGCACGAAAAACGGCTGATCGTTCCCCAGCGCCTTGGACATCGCGCGGCCGTAAAACGCCGGCACGCCCGCGCCGTGAAACAGGAAAAACGGCGTTTTCGTGCCCGCTTCTTGCAGCGCGATGACGGGTGGATTCTCTTCGCGCGCTTGACGGACCAGAACGTCATGAAGATGAGCGATCGTCGGCGTCTCGAAAAGCTCCGCCGGCGGCACGCGCTTTCCGCACACTCGCTCGACCTCTTCGAGCATTCGGACGGCTAAGAGCGAGTTGCCGCCCAGTTCGAAAAAGTCGTCGTGAATGCCCATCGGCGGACTCGACAAGATGTCTTGCCAGATGGCGACGAGCCGGTGCTGCAACGAGTTTTGGGGTGGTGACGATACAGTCGTGAGCGCCTGCGCCCGAAGACCGCAGCAGCAACGCGCTCGTATCGACCTTTCCGTTGGCCGTCAGCGGTAAGCGATCGACGATGGTGATTGCGGCGGGCACCATGTAGCTTGGAAGCCGGGAACTCAAGGCCGTCTTCAGATCGGCCGCATTGACGGAGTTCGTGTCGCGAGCCGGCACGACGAAGGCCAGCAGTCTCCGGCCCTCGCCGACGCCGTCGGTTACCACGACGGCGTCTTCCACGTCAGGTTGTCGCCGCAGCTCCGATTCGATCTCTCCGAGTTCGACGCGGAATCCGCGTAGTTTTACTTGGTTATCGAAACGACCGAGTATGTCCAGGTCGCCGCTAGGAAGCAGCCGGAAGCGATCGCCCGTGCGGTAGAGTCGTTGCGCGGCATCGTCGCTGAACGGATCGCGCAACGAAACGTTCAGCCGTAAGCTCCGGCCTGCCCAGATAGCGATCGGCTACGCCGCAACCGCCGATGTAGAGTTCGCCGGGAACGCCGAATGGCACGAGCTGTTGCGCCGAATCGAGCACGTACGCGCGCGCGCCGGCGATCGGTCGCCCGATAGGAATTCGCGGACCATGCTCCTCGCGCCGTGATCTCATACGCGCATGCGAACGTCGTCGTTTCCGTAGGTCCGTAGATATTGAAAAAGCGTTGCGGGCGGCCGGCCTCGATCACCGCACGCACCCAACGACGGATCGAGTTGTTCACCGCCGACGAGCAACGTGCGGATCCGCGCGAATGCCGCCGGGTCGCACCCGTGCAATCACATGAAAGAGCGCGGTCGTGATGAACATGACGCTGACTTTTCGCGCGCCAGGAAGTCCGCAAAATCGATCGGAGCGAGCACCGTCGCTTGCGGGCAGATGACCACCCGGGCGCCGTTGAGAAGCGGTCCCCATATTTCGAACGTTGCCGCGTCGAACGAAAGCGTCGCCAGTTGCGCCACCGTGTCCGACGGCCCGATGCTGACGTAGTCCGTATCGATGACGAGGTTGGTCACAGCGCGGTGCGGAGCGACGACGCCTTTCGGACGCCCCGTCGAACCCGAGGTGTAGACGACGTAGGCGGGATCCTCGGGCGAAACGGACGCGAACGTTCGTTCGCGGCTCGGTCGAAGCTGCAGCCGTCAGCGAGACGGCGGCCACGTCGACAACGGCTCCTGCGTACGTCGGAAGCGCGTCGGCCTGCGCTCGATCGGCGCACATGATCGAGACGCCGGCGTCGGACAGCATGAAAGCGATGCGGTCGGCTGGATACTCCGGATCGAGCGGCAAATACGCAGCACCGGTTTTCAGAATCGCGAGCATCCCGACGACGGCATGCGACGGAGCGTCCGATGAACAAGCCGACCAGACTTCCACGACCTGCGCCGTTGTCGGCGAGTGCCGCGGCGACGCGATTAGCGCGCTCGTTCAACTCGACGGTATGTCAGTGAGTCGGAGCCCTCGCCGATCGCAATCGCGTCCGGCGTGCGCTCGCTTGTTGGGCGAAACGCTCGTGCACGCAGCAGTCTGCGGCGGCTGCCGGGGGACGCCCGTCCGCGCACGCCAGTATCCGGCTGCGTTCAGCGGGTTCGAGCAGTTCCAGGCGCGATATCGGGCTAGCGGGCTCGCGCACGATGCTCGTCAGCAAGGTGCGGTAATGCGCTGCGAAGCGCGCGATCGTCGCATCATCGAACAGGTCGGTGCTGTACTCGAATTGCGTTTCCAGGCTGCCGTCAGCCCGGCTGACGCACCATAACATCAGATCGCCGATCGCTCCGCCGACGTCGGCAATGAGCGGCGTCATGGCGATGTCCGGGAGAAAACTCCACGTTCCGAACGATTCTTCGAGCGAGAACATCACGCCGACGAGTGGGCTCGCGACGGTGCGTTCGGGACCGACGGCTTCAACGACTTTCTGGAACGGCGCATCGGCATGCGCGTACGCTTCTTGCACGGTCGCCTTGACCGAAGCCAGCAATTCGAGAAAGGTCGGGTCGCCCGAAAGATCGATGCGCAGCGCCAGCGTGTTGACGAAATAGCCCATCAGATCGGCGATCTCCGTGCGGTTGCGCCCCGCACTTGGAGTCCCGACGACGATATCTTCTTGACCGCTGTAACGGGCCAGCAACACGTAGAAGGCCGCCAGCAACGTGGCGAACAGCGTGGCGCCGTTGCGCTTGCCGAGCGTTTTGAACTCGCGCATCACGTCGGCTGGAGACATCGAAGGAGCGACGGTGGCCGGCGTAGGTCGGTGCTGCGGGGCGCGGCCGATCGGCGGGTAATTCCAGCACGCTCGGTGCGCCGTCGAGTTTCTTCTTCCAATAGGCTAATTGATCGCGTACGCGCTCATCCTCGACCGTTTTGCGCTGCCACGTGGCGAAATCGGTGTATTGGACGGCGAGCGGCGGCAGCATCGCCGGCGCGCCGGCCCGTAAGGCGTCGTATTGCAGCGCCAGTTCGTCGGTGAAGATGGACATCGACCACGCGTCGGTGACGATGTGGTGAAAGGTCAACAGGAACGCATGGTGGTCGGCGTCCAGTTCGAGGAACTGACCGCGCACCAGAGGGCCGCTCTCGAGATTGAATGGGCGCCGTGCTTCCTCGATTCGCGAGCCGATGGACTTCGGCGTCGCGCTGTGGTTGCGGCAATGCCGTTAGGTCGACGATCGGGACGTCGTAGGGCGAAAAGGGCGCGATGAACTGCGCGGGCTGCGAGCCTTGCATGCGAAACGTGGCGCGTAGCGCCGAGTGACGTTTGATGATCTCGTTGAAGGCGGCCGTGAGAATCTCGGGACGAAACGGCCCGCGGAAGAACGCCGAACCGACGATGTTATAGGTCGGCTTGCCGGGATTGATCCGATCGAGCACCCAAAGCTGCTGTTGCGAAAACGAAAGCGGGGTACCGCCGTCGGTCGCGGTGCCCGCTACGAGCGGGGGGCCGTCGGGCGCAGCGAAGCGAGCGGCGAGCCGCTTGAGTAGACGTACGCGTTTACGAGGGTCGGTTGAGGCTTCGCGCGCATCCTCGACGCTGGTCATGATCGTTACAGTCTCCTGAAAAATGTTTTCGGCAAAGCGAATGCCGCCATTCTCACGTTGCACATCGATGGGCCCGGGACACGAGCATCGAGCATCTCGACCGCAGTCCACGAGGGCGTCCGAACGTTAAACGCTCCGGACGCAGCGGCCTGCGGGCATGGGGAGGCCATCTACCCCATCTTCGGCACGCACACGGTAAAATTTCGTTCTGCTTGGGCTGCAGCGGAGCGCAGCCTTGTCTTTAGCTGCGTTGGCGCGGCTGCATAGCGGTAGGCGTGAACGAGGCTGCTTGCCCTAGGCGAAGGCGGCGGCCAGTTTCCTGACTCCCGAGCCGGGGGTCCAGTTGCTGGCCGAGTGGGTCCACGTAAGGTTATTGAAGATGACGAGGTCCCGAGAGCGAAGCTTCCGTACGATGCGCGCCTTGAACAGGTCTTTGTAACGAATGCCGGACGCCCAACTGTTGACCGCGCGCGTCGGATCGAGATTCCGGGCAGCGGCTGCTTTGTCGGCATCCAATAATAAACCGCATTCCTGCAGTAGCTTGGCATACTCCTTACGAGAGTCGGTATCGACCGCTAAACCGTTGCCCCAACACGCATAGACGTGACGGTTGAGAATTCGCGAAAACGCCTTGCGCAAGGGCGACAGCGTGAAGAAGAACCGAACTCCCGCAATGGGTGATTCTCGATCGCGCAGCACGACGTCGTCGTCGCGAAGTATATCGTCGGGGATAGCGACGTCGAACATGGCTTTGGCCCTCGCGATGTCGGCACGCGACAGCGTTGTGCCGCATAGATCGACTTTTGTAGCGTAGTCGCGAAAGGACGTCCATGCGGGGCTGTCCTGATTGGTGTTCTGAAGGATCGTTACTCCGCCGTCCGTCGAGTTCTCAAAACAGTAGAAGGACGCAAGCTGAATGTTCATGTTCGGTCGTCCCTCTGAGTGCGATGGTACGAAATCGAAGGACGACCGCTTATCGACGGTCATAAAGTATGTGCTGATCGTGTCCCGATGGCCCTGAAATGAGGCCAGCGCCGCCTGCATCTTTAACTGATCCAGAAGTCCAAATGCCTGAGCCGTTGCCGACGCTATGTTGTCGGCATCTGCGGGGTCGACGTCTTCGACGAGGACGACGCGATCGTTCTTGAGCGCTTCTGCGATGAGTATGGGGGTGTAATCGCTTTCAAAGCCTTTGAGCGCCACGAGGTTGTCCGCGTCGTCGGACGTGGCACCGTTGGAATGCGATGGCGAGAATGTCCGCTCGGCCAAATTGTCGTGCATGCTGACTCACCCAGATCGTCACAATAGATTGCGCGGTGCGGCGCACCGGCCACATAATGTTCCCGGCGGCGAGTATAAAGCCTGGGCACGCACACACGGAATCGCGCGTCACACGCCGCTGCACCGCATTGCGATGGGGCCGGCCATCGCCCCCGTTATTGGTGGATGACGCTGCGTGTCGAGGAGCGCTCGCCGGCTGGGGAACACCGGCGCGTGAACCGTTGATTCGGGTCCTCAGCAGGACGCAAAGCCCGCTAAGCTGCGACGAAGTTGATCAGTTTGTCGGGGACGTAGATGCGTTTGCGGACGTTTTTCCCCGTGAGGTGCGTGGCGACGTTGGGGTCCGCCAGAGCCAGGGCGAACGGCTTCATTCTCGCCAAGGCCGGCTGCCGCGGCAAGGCGAGCCCGTATCTTGCCATTGACTTGCACGACGAGCTCGATCTCGGCGACGACGAGCGCGGCCGGGTCCGCCGCAAGCTGGCGTTCGCGGTGCACGGAGTGCTCGAACCCCATGCGGTGCCAGAGTTCTTCAGCGATGTGCGGCGCGAACGGCGCGAGCAGCAACGGCGTCACGCGAACGGCATATCGCAAGGCCGGGTCTTCGGCGGCCTGCGGCGTGCCGGCTAATTTGGTCAAGGCATTGACGAACTCGTCCAGCCGTGCCAGAGTCGTGTTATAGTGAAAGCGGCCCGTCGCGGTTTCTTCTTGGGCCGAGTGCAGCGCGGCGTGGAGCGTTCGCACGACCTCGTCGGCGAGCGGCCCGTTTCGCGCCGGTAAAGCATCGAGCGGCGCATCTTTGACCACAGCGAGAGAGGGTTCGCACGCGCGCCACACCCGATCGAGGAAACGAACGCGTCCCGCGATGCCTTCGTCGCTCCACTCCATCGCATCTTCAGGCGGCGTCGCCTTCAAGAGAAACAGCCGCATCGCGTCGACGCCGTTGCGCTTCGCGGTCTCGTCGATGCCGACGACGTTGCCGCGGCTTTTCGACATCTTCTCGCCGTTGCGCAGCACCATGCCTTGCGTAAAGAGCCGCGCGAACGGTTCGTCCGGCGCGTGCACCCAGCCCTTGTCGCAAAAATATTTATAAAAGAATCGGGCGTACAAGAGATGCAGTACGGCATGTTCTGCCCCGCCGACGTACTGGTCGACGGGGAGCCATTGCGACGCGCGAGCGGGATCGAACGGCGCGCGGTCGTTGCGCGGATCGAGATAACGCACGTAATACCAGGACGATTCGAAGAATGTATCCATCGTGTCGCTTTCGCGCCGCGCCGGTGCCCCGCAACGCGGGCAGGTCGTCTGCATGAAGGCAGCATCGCGCGCCAGCGGCGAGCCTTCGCCGGCGATCGCGGCTGCCGGCGGCAAGACGATCGGCAGCGCGCGATCCGGGACGGCGACCTCGCCGTGCTCGGCACAATAGACGATGGGAATCGGCGTGCCCCAATACCGCTGACGAGAGACGAGCCAGTCGCGCATGCGGTAGTTGACGTTGCGTTCGCCTTGTCCCATGGCGCCGAGGCGTTCGCCGATCGCCTCGCGCGCTTGCGCCGAGTTCATCTGCGTAAAGTCTCCGCTGGCGATGAGACGGCCGTCATCGGTGAACGCTTGCGTCACCGGCTGCGGCGCCGCCGCGCTTAGCGGTTCGATGACGCGCACGATCGGCAAGCCCATCGTGCGCGCAAACTCGAAGTCCCGTTCGTCGTGAGCAGGCACGCCCATCAGCGCGCCCGTGCCGTAATCGGCAAGCACGTAATTCGTCACCCAAATCGGGATGCGTTCCCCCGAAAGCGGATTGCGCGCATAACCACCGGTGAACACGCCGTCCTTCGGCATCAAACTCGTGCGTTCGAGTTCCGATTTGTTGGCGACGCTGGCCGCAAACGACGCGACCTGCGCGCCGTGTGCGGGATGTTGCGCGGCAAGGCGCGCGACGATCGGATGTTCGGGCGCCACCGCTAGATAGGTGACGCCGAAAAGCGTATCGACGCGCGTCGTGTACACGGCGACCGGCTCGGCCGAACCGTCAACGCCGAATCGAACCGTAACGCCCTCACTGCGTCCGATCCAATTGCGTTGCATCGCCCGGATCGTTTCAGGCCAGCCGTCGAGTGCCTCGATGCCGTCCAGAAGCCGGTCGGCGTAGGCCGTGATCCGCAGGAACCACTGCGAGAGCAGGCGGCGCTCGACCGCGGAGCCGCAGCGCCAACACCGCCCATGCTCGACCTGTTCGTTTGCCAGCACCGTTTTGTCGTGCGGACACCAATTGACCGGCGCTTCACGCTTATACGCAAGCCCGTCTTCGTAGAGACGGAGAAAGATCCACTGGTTCCAACGATAGTAGTCTGGATCGCACGTGACGATCTGACGCGACCAATCGTAGCCCGTGCCCATCAAGCGGAGTTGCCGTTGCATGTTCTCGATGTTGGCGCGCGTCCAGACCGCCGGATCGATGCCGCGCTCGAGCGCCGCGTTCTCGGCCGGTAAGCCGAAAGCATCGAAGCCCATCGGATGCAGCACGTTGTAGCCTTGCATCCGCCGCATCCGCGCAATCGCGTCGCCGAGCGTATAGTTCTTGGCGTGTCCGACGTGCAGGTCGCCTGACGGGTACGGCAACATCTCGAGGACGTAGTACTTCTCGCGCGCGTCGTCGTCGGCGGCGCGGTACAGCCCCTCGCGTTCCCAGGCGGCCTGCCAGCGCTGTTCGCTCGCGCGAAAGTCGTAGGTCGCAGGAAGCTGCTCAACGGGCATGCGGCGTAGGTTCGCCTGGGGTGCCGACGCGCGCCTGTGATCGGCGCACTGCGTCTTGTCAACCGCGCGCCCGTCGTGATAAGCGGGCGTGAAACTCAATCGACCGCTCATCGTGGCGCTGTTCGCCGGCGCCTGCGGTGCTGGAATCGCACGCACGATCCCGTCGCAGAACGCCGCCGGGCCTGCGCCGGCCCTCGGTCTTGCGGCGACGCCGCCGGCGTTGGAAGTCGCGGGGGCGGACGGCGACGCCTCGCCGCCTCGCTACGCGCAGAGGTCGCTGGCGCGGCGCGATCGTTCCGCCACGGACATCGTCGTGTATGTCGCCGGCGAGGTCGTCCATCCGGGGATGTACCATCTCTCCAATGGGGCACGGGCTGCCGACGGTCTGCGCGCGGCCGGCGGACCGGCCCCCGGGGCTGATTTGGTCGCCGTCAACCTGGCCGAACGCGTCGAGGACGGGGCCGAAATCGACGTCCCGGCCAAAGGCAGCGACGCCAGCGAAGGGGCGGCGGCCACAGACACGATCATCCAAAGCGGCGCCTCACGTGTGCGACGTCGGACGCACCACCGGCGCCGACACCGTAAACGCCTGCATCCGCCGGCATCAGACAGTTCCGCCGGCGCCGCACAACCGGATGCCGACGCCCCTTCGCCTGTTTCCCTCAACCGGGCCGACGCGGCTGCACTGCAGACATTGCCCGGAGTCGGGCCGGCTCTGGCAGCCCGCATCGTCGCCTTTCGAGCAGTCAATGGACCTTTTGCGTCCGTCGACGAATTGCTCGACGTCGGCGGCATGACGCAGGCGAAGGTCGACGCGCTCGAGCCGTGGCTCCATCTGAACTGAAACTCGTAGCGCGGCATGAGACGTGCGAAAAGCGTGCATTTTCTGTGCGATAAGGGTATGCTGTAATCGAGGCTCCGCCGCTTACGGAGCGTCTAGCGGAAGGAACTGGTTAACGGCATGGCACTCGCCCTCGAAAAGCCGATCGTCCAGGTCTACGAAAGCACCGGCGCAATCAATGCGAAGAGGCTGGCCGCTCTCCTGGGCCTGTCGCAAACCGATCTCGCGAAAGCTATCGGACGCGATCGTACGGCCGTCAGCCGCAACACGTCGTCTGCTACCGTCCAAAAAGCGCTCGTCGACATCCTCGCCTTGTTCCTACGCGTGCTGCGACTTACGGGCGGTCAGGAAGATCTCGCACGCATTTGGCTGCACGCCCCGAATCCTGCGCTCGATCACGAACGGCCTGTCGACTTCATGACTCGTCGTAAGTTCCGCGTACTGGAGTCCGTCGTCAGCGCTATAGAAGAAGGCGTCCCGGACTGAATTGTGTTCTGTCCACGCACCCTGCGGGCGACGCTACTCTTTCGTGTGCTTCCGGATCGCAACCCGCATCACGCTATCGAAACGAACCCTGCCAAAGCGTACCGCTACAACGCGGCGAACAGTTTCCATGTTCTCTATGCTTCCGTAAAGCGATACGGCGCAATTGGAATCGCGCCGGCTCTTCCAAACCGCCGCAGGGCTCGCTACGGTCATGGACACCTATCATCTCGCCGTTATTCGCGCGGAGGTTCACAGACTGCTCAATTTAAATCATCCCGACGTGCTGTCGTCATTGGGCACCACCACTCAAGAACTAACAGGTTCGTGGCGTGCTTATCTACTGAATGAGGCGCTCGCACCAACGCAACAGTTGGGCGCCGCCGCGTTCGACAGCGACGCAGTAAGCGGACTCTGGGCTCCCAGCGCATACGCAACCGAGGAAAACCCGCGAAGAAATGTCGTTTTGTTCCTAGATCGTCTTCTCGCCGATGAATACCGTTCGCTCGTCGGCTTCGAATCGTTAGGCCCCGGCAACGCGCCTACGTCGTCGCGCGAGTAAGAACATCGTCAGTAAGGTTCCGATGTCTGCGGGCTGACATTCGACCAACTCGAAGACATACGGGCCTTTGCCGAATAATGCGGTATGCCGCTGGTCATCACTGCGAAGATCGCAATCGTCGTTGTACTTTTCGTGTACCGCGCGATCCCGATGGTGCGCGCAAGCTTCGGGTGGCTGGCCTATCGCCGCCAATGGCTGGCGTACCGGGCAAAGAAGGCCGAGTACGACGAGAAAGTCGCAGCATACACGAAGAAGAAAGCGGCGTACGACGAGCAGCATCGCTACGACCTGGCGCTGATGATGCACGATACGAAGTCTGCGAACGAGGCTGTTACTGCGGCCCGAAAGATCATGGGATCGTAGCGGCAATCATGTCGTCCACGGCAAGGGTAGCCGGTCCGAGCACTCACTATCGCGGGCGCCGTGGCCTGACGCATCCAAGCGGACGAATGCCATGCTTCGAATACGACATGGACCTGCTATCTATCGGCGAGGTTAAAGGCCGAGCTGACGTCGCTAGCGCTGCGTCACCTGAGCAAGCGAGGTGTTTGAGGCGGCCAGCTTACCAGCCGCCTCCTCCACCGGAATCCCCGCCGCCCCCTCCGCCGAAGTCGCCGCCGCCGCCGCCGCCGAAGTCACCGAACGAGGCGTTGCCCATGTCCGCCTGACCGGCATCGTTTTGCCAGCCCGCAGCGTCGGCTTGTCCCGCCGAGTCGATGCCTGTCCCCACGCCGGGATTTGCGCCGCCGAGGTAGCCCGCATTTCGGCCGAAGAGTTCGTTGCCTAACCAAGCGCCGCCGAGGCCGCCTAGGAGCCCGCTAAAGAACCCGCCGCCGCCTCCAAAACCGCCGTAGCCTCCGTAGCCGGGCCCATAACCCGCGCCGTATCCACCGGGCGAACCCCCGTAGCCCGGCGGCATCGCACGCGAGCCGACCATTGCTCGGAAGACGGCGCGAATGATTAGGAAGCCCGCGATCAAGATGAGGACGAGCCAGAAAAGCGAGAGACCGCCGCCGCTCGCCTGACGGTGCGCGTACGCCCCAACTGGTTGCGTTGCCCCGCCAAGGGCCTGTTCGTGGCTGCGGTACTGAGCCAGAATCAGATCGACGCCGGTCCTGATTCCGCCGTCGAAGTCGCCCGCACGGAAATAGGGGCGCATCGCTTGACGGATACTCTCGATGGCGCCCGGGGGGAAGAAGGCTGCGGCCGCGCGGTCGGGGACGATTCCTTGCACGCGTTCGGCCTTGGCCATGAAGATCAAGACGCCGTTGACCTGCTGCTGGCTGAAGGTCTGTTGCGCTGCCGCCTGCGGCGTTTGGCCGTCGAGCGATGGAACCGTCACGACGACGACTTCTTTGCCGGTCCGCGCGTTGAAGTTTCCGATTGTCGCATCGAGTGACGACACCGCTCCGGGGCTGAACAAGTGCGCCCCGTCGAGCACAAAGCTCGTCCGCGCGCCTGCCGGCACCCTGACCGCGGCCAGCATCACGAACGCAACGAGTCCCGCCAGCATGCGATGGCGCGCGTACCGCATATTCACACTGCGCTCTACCCTACGCCGCTACGAATGTTTCCGGCGTCAGCGGATCGTGATCAGGGCGACGCCGACGATGCTCGCGACGAAGATCGCCACGAACACCCAGATGCCGGCTTTTTTCATGTTCTCGACGGCGCGGCGCCGGCGGCGTGTGCGGTGCTTCACGACGAACGCGCACGAGCCGCGTCGGGCGCGCCCCACAGCCGCTCCAGGTTATAGAAAGCGCGCTGTTCGGGGGTGAAAATATGGGCGACGACGGTGCCCAGGTCGATCAAGATCCAGCCTCCGTCGACATATCCTTCGGTTCGCGCGACGGCGAAGCCGGCATCGCGAACGGCTTGCGTGATGCCGTCGGCGATCGAACGGGTTTGGATTTTGGAGCGTCCGGTCGCGACGACGAAGGCGTCGGCGACGATCGTCCGTCCTTCGAGGGGCAGCACCGCAAGTTCTTCGGCTTTCTTGTCCAGCGCGGCCTCGCGCACGACGTCGATCAGATCAGGCAAAAGAGCGGACTCCTCTTCATCGGTTCGCAGTAGACGTGTAACGGCTCAGCGCGGCGAGAGTTGCGGGCGCGGCCTCCATGCCGCGGCTTCGCGCACGTACGCGATGGAAGCGCGCAGCACTGCCTGCATAGCAGCGTCCAGATCGCGAAGGGCGAGCGACTTCGAGGGCGGCGCGTTCGGGAAAATCGCGCTCCGGCTCCAGTCCGTCGGCCAGATACACGATCGCGTCAAGCCTCGACATATCGGCGGCCGCGACGGTATGGCGGGCGATTGCGGAGAGTACCGCCGGGTCGTCGATGCCGAATCGTTCGCGCGCCAGCTCCGCGCCGAGGCGGGCGTGTAAGACGATGGGATTGCGGCGTTCGAACGGCTCGATCGTTAATCCGCGCTGCTCGCATTCGCCCAGGAGGCGCTGCGCATCGTACAAGCGCGCTAGATCGTGCAGCAGGCCGGCGACGCGGGCTCGTGCCACGTTTTCTCCGTGGCGTCGCGCGAGTCTGGCCGCCAGGCGGGCGACGCGTAAAGAATGGGCGTACCGGTGATCCTGGGCCAGGTCGCTGCGCACCGCGCGCATCAGTGCCGTGATACTGCGAGCTGCCGTCAAGCGATACGCCGGCGCGTCCGTTCGGCGAGCCGCGTTTCCAGCTGGGCCAGCCGCGCCCGGTACAGTTCGCCGCGCAGATTTCCGGCCCACATCACGACGGCATTCTCGCCGTTGTCGCTGTAATACGCGCGCCGCGTCGAAACGGTCGTAAACCCGTATTTGCGGTACAAATTTTGCGCGACGACGTTCGATTCGCGCGCTTCGAGCGTGATCCAGGATGCGCCGCGTTCGATCGCCTCGTGCAGCAAGCCGCACCAGCATCTCTTCTCCGTAGTATCGACCCCGCAATTCGGGCCGGACCGCGATCGTCGTCACATGCGAGTCTTCGAGGATGACCCAGATGCCGCCGTAGACCGCGATCTCGCCCGGCGCGGTGCGCCTTCGATGCGTCCGACGAAGTAGTGTGCAAGCTTGTTATCGCTCAGTTCGCCGGCAAGCGCGCTCGGGGGCCACGACGTCGCAAACGACACCGCTTCGATCTGCATGACGCCGCGAATGTCGGCCTGCGTCATCGGCTCGATGCGGAGTGAAGGATTGGGGCGATCTGCCGGCGGCCGGTCGAGATCCGCTTTCACGAAAGATCGCCGTCCCGCCGCTGCGGCATAGTGCGCTTCGCCGTAATCGGCGTCGACGGAGTGCGCGATCGACGCTCGCGCGTATCCGCTAGCGCGCGCAGCACCGCGCCGAGTGCGGGAGTCTGCGCAAATGGGGGCAGGAGCGCGCACGATGATTCCGCGTTCGCCAAGGGCCGCAGCGGCGTCCTCCGCCGCACCGTAGGCCCGCAATTCCGTCGTTTTCGGCATGCGCGCCGCAATCGCGTCGGCGAGTGTTTCGTACGGACCGCAACCGGCCCATGTCGTTTGCCGCTAAGCGCAAGTCGCACGCAGCCGACGCCCGCTCGGCCATGGACGAAGCGTCGCGCACGGCGGCTCGGCCGCCGGCGGTTCGTAGGCGTCGTACGAAGACACGGCGGCGAGCGGTAAGCCGGCGGCAACGCCAGACTCTTCGCGTACGATAGCGCGATGCGCAAGCCGGTAAACGAACCCGGTCCCGTTGACGACGGCGATGCCGGCGAGTTCGTCGGACGTGTACGTCGCCGAGCACGCGTTCGATAACGGCGAGCCCGCTCTCCAGAGCGCTGCGGCCATCCGTCATCTCGGTACGCGTGATGACGGCGGCGCTCGCTGGAATCGGCGACGGCGACGCAAGCGGCAGAAAACCCGCCTAGCGCGCCGTCGATTCCCAGCCACGCCTTCAACGCGGCGATTCGATCGTCACGTCGCGGGGGTCGTCGCCGCTGCCGGCGATGTGCACGCGGAAAGCGGTCGGCGGCAGCAAGCGAAGCCAGCCGCTCCGGCCATTCGACAAAGGCGATGTTGCCGCTTTCGAAGGCCTCGTGCAAGCCTAGTTCTGCAGCGTCTTCCGTTCGTTCGATGCGATAGAAGTCGAGATGTTCGACGGCAGGCGGCCCGGGATAGCGCTGCCAGAAAAGAAACGTCGGGCTCGAGGCCGACTCGCAGCCTTGCAGCTCCGCGACGGCTGCGGCGACGAAGGCCGTTTTGCCCGCACCGAGTTCGCCCGAAAGCGCCACGACGTCGCCGCTACGCAGCGAGCGTGCGAAGGAACGCGCAATCTGCTCGAAGGCTGCGCGATCGCCGGCCCGCGCGGTCTGGAGCTTCACAGGCAAGAAGTCGCTGCGTCCGTCCCGAAGTACACGACGCAACGGTTCTGCACGACCGCGCCCGTTCTTTTGCGACGGGTCGTCTCGCCGCTGCGGCGGCGTTCCTACAACGACCTCCGCGCTCCGGCTGCGGCCCATAGGACCACGTTCTGAACAGAGATCGAGTTTCTCAAGTCAACGTCGAAGACGAGATGCGCGAGAGCTACCTCTCGTACGCGATGTCCGTCATCGCGTCGCGCGCGCTTCCCGACGTGCGAGACGGTCTCAAACCGGTGCAGCGGCGCATCCTCTACGCGATGCGCGAGATGAACCTGACGCCCGACAAGCAGCACCGCAAGTGCGCCGGCGTCATCGGTGAAGTGCTCAAGAGCTATCATCCGCACGGCGACGCATCGGTCTACGATGCGCTCGTTCGCATGGCGCAGGATTTCACGCTGCGTTATCCGCTCGTCGACGGGCACGGCAATTTCGGCTCGATCGACGGCGATCCGCCGGCGGCATACCGTTACACCGAAGCGCGGCTGGCTCGCGTCGCGCTCGAGATGCTCGCCGACATCGACAAAGACACCGTCGACTTCGTCCCGAATTTCGACAATCAAGGGACCGAGCCGGTCGTCTTGCCGTCGCGGCTGCCGCAACTGCTCGTCAACGGGTCGTCGGGCATCGCCGTCGGCATGGCGACGAACATTCCGCCGCACAACGTCGGCGAGATCTGCAACGCGATCGCGTATCTCGTCGATCACGAAGACGACGAATCCGCCGCGCTCGATGAGGCGCTGGCCGACATCGTCCAGGGACCGGACTTTCCGACGGGCGGCACGCTGCTCGGGCGCGAGGTCATCCGCAACGCCTACCGCACCGGCCGCGGAACGGTCGCGATGCGCGGCCAAGCCGAGATCGTCGAGGAGAAAGGCCGCTACCGGATCGTCATCACGCAAGTGCCGTTTCAGGTGACGACCGAGCGCATCGTCGTCGCGATCAAAGAAGGCTTCGAAGCCAAGACGATCCCCGGCATCACGGCGCTCCAGAACGAGTCCGATCGTCACGGCATCCGCATCGTCGTCGAACTCGCCCGCGGCGCGACGCCCAACGTCGTTCTCAACCAGCTCTACAAGCATACGCCGCTGCAATCGAGCTTCGGCTTCAACATGCTCGCGCTCGTGCCGGCGGAAGGCGGCGTCGAAGCGCGCGCGACGGGTGCCTCGCAACCGCTCGAGCCGCGCGTGCTCGGCTTGCGCGGCATGCTGCAAGCACTTCATCGCGCATCGCAAGGTCGTCATCCGGCGCCGCACGCGAACACGATCTCGACAAGGCGCGCGAACGCGCGCACATCCTCGAAGGCTTCCGGATTGCGCTCGACAACATCGACGAGGTCATCCGGATCATCCGCGAGAGCGATTCGACCGAAGCCGCGCGCGAAGCGCTGATCGGCCGCTTCGCAGCTATCGGCCGTGCAGGCCAACGCGATCCTCGACATGCGCTTGCGCACGCTGACGAGTCTCGAGCGGCGCAAGATCGAAGAAGAATATACGGCCTTGCTCAAGACGATCGCCGAACTCGAGGACATCCTGGCGAGCGCCGCGGCGCGTCGCGGCGCTCGTCCGCGCGGATGCCGAAGACGTCACGCAAGCGCTTCGGCGACGCGCGGCGCACGCAGATCCTGCCGCTCGAAGACGAGTTCGACATGCTCGACGTCATCCCCGATACGCCCGTCGTCGTGACGTCGACCGTGGGCGGCTACATCAAACGCGTTTCGGTCGATACCTTTCGCGCGCAGAACCGCGGTGGTCGCGGCGTCGTCGGCATCGCGAACCTCAAGCGCGAGGACGTCGTGCAGAACTTTTTCATGGCCTCGACGCACGAGCACGTGCTGTTTTTCACGAACAAGGGCCGCGCGTATCGTCTGCGCGCCTACGAGATTCCCGATTCGACGCGCCAATCGCGCGGCACGGCGCTCGTCAATCTGCTGACGTTGCCGCCGGGCGAATCGGTCACCGCCGTGCTTGCCGATCCGCGCATTCGAAGAGGGCGAATATCTCGTGATGGTCACGCGCCGCGGCGTCATCAAGAAGACGTCGGTGCGCGAGTTCGCGAACATTCGGCGCAGCGGCCTTAACGCGGTCGGCTTCGACGACAACGACGAACTGCTCGCCGTCGATGTCTCGGATGGTTCGGATAACATCATCCTCGGCACGAAAGACGGTATGGCGGTTCACTTTTCCGAGAAAGACGTCCGATCGATGGGCCGCATGGCGCGCGGCGTTCGCGCGATCACGCTGGCGCCCGGAGATTCGGTCGTCGCGATGGACGTCGAAGAACCCGACCGCCGCGAAGTCCTGATCGTCACGTCGCACGCATTCGGCAAGCGCACGCCGATCGATGACTACCGGCACACTTCGCGCGGCGGCAAGGGCGTCAAAGCGTTCGCCAAAGAAAAAGACATCGGTTCGGTCGTCGATCAAATTCTCGTCAATCCCAGCGACGAAGTGCTGTTGATCACGTCGGGCAATCAAGTGATCCGCATTCGCGTCGCCGACATCCGCCGCGCCGGCCGCTCGACCAAAGGCGTGCGGCTTGCAACGTCTCGAGGCGGGCGACGAGGTCATCGCGATCACCAATCTCGGCGTCCAAACCAAAGCGATCGAAGACATCACGGGCGAAGTTCCGGTCGCGACGTAGCCGCGCCGCAGATTAGATCGGCTCTAAGAGCTGGTGAAGCAATTGCGTTGCCGGGCGGCTGCGGAACTGATCGAACGTTCCGGTTTGCACGACCCGGCCGCCTTCGATGACGATCACCCGCGAGCAGAGGCGCTCGAGAACCGGCGCTTGATGGTCGACGACGACCATGCAGAAGCCGATGCGCGTCTGCCACGCCGTCAGATCTTCGAGCAAGCCGCGCACGATGTGTCGATCGAGGCCCGAGAACGGTTCGTCGAGGAGTACGACGCTGGGACGCCGTGCGAGCATACGCGCCAGCGCGACTCTGCGTGCTTGCCCGCCCGAGATGTCGGACGCCGGCGCGTTCCAGATCGGAGCGAGCGCCAGCCGTTCGCGTAGTTCACCCAACCACCGATCCGCTGGTGAGGCGCCGGGCACGCTGAAGCGCACGTTTTGCGCGACGGAAAGGTGCGGGAACAGGTCGGCGTCCTGCGTCAGATAGCCGATCGATCGAAGATGCAGCGGCAATGCGGGCGGAAAGACCTGCACGCCGTCGATGCGCACGAAACCACCATCGGGCACGTCGATCCCCGCTAGACACGCCATGACGGAGCTTTTGCCGGCGCCCGATGCGCCGAACACGCCAAGCGCCGCACCGTTACGCGCTTCGAGCGTGACGTCGATGACGAACTCTCGGCGCTTCTTGAGGATGTGCGCTTCAAGCATACCGGCGCTGGGCAAGCACGCAAGCCAGCCACGGCAAAGGCAAGGCCGCGACGAGGAATATCGCCAGCAGCGGCATTACGGCGGGCAGTCCGAAGCTCTGTAGGCTGACCCACAACTGTACCGGCATTCCCGCGGGATAGTAAGCCGTTACGACGACTGCACCGAACTCACCGAGTGAACGAACCCACGCAATGCTCAGCGCCACGGCCAGTCCTAGCCGAGCCAGCGGAAAAGTGACGCGCCAAAAGACCGCAGCCGGCGCTTTCCCCAAGAGCGCAGCTTGTAGTTCGAGCGCGCGGGGGACGCGTTCGAACGCGGCAACGGCAGCGAGCACATAATAACCGATGCCGACGTAGACCTGCGTTCCGACAAACGCAACGGCACTGTTGCTCGTGCGCACGCCGGCACGCTCGAGCAGCATGCCGAGCGGTTCGTGCGACCCGAAGGCAAGCGATAGGAGAATCCCCAGCGCCAGAGGCGGTAAAAGGATCGAGAGCAGTAGGATTGCCTGCCACCAGATACGCTCGCCGGCGGGCGCGCGGGCGAGATAGAGCGCAACGGGCGTGCCGAGCACGACGACAATCGCCATGGCGAGCGCGGTCAGCAGCAGCGAAATGCGAACGGCATCGAGCGACGGACCGGCGACATCCCAACCGAATTGCCACGCTCCAATCGGCGCGAAAAATCCGGCGAACGGGTAGAGCAGCGCCAGCGCGAAGACGCCGACGCCCATGCGCCGCGGCCACGCGGCGGCTCGAACCGGCTCCCGGAGCGGCGATCGTTTCAGGCTTGCAGCACCGCGGCATCCCCGGCGGCGTCGTACCCGTAATGCCGGAACGCGGCTTGCGCTTCCGCCTCGCGAAGCCATCGCACGAATGCTGCGGCGCGGGACGGGTGCGCTGCGCCCTTTACGGCGGCCGCGTAGTAGACGAGCGGTTCGGGGCGATAGACTTTGCCGTCCACGGACACGCTGGCTTGCGCGTAGTCGGCTGCGTGCCGCTCGTCGCTGAGATCGATGTCCGCGGGAAGTGCGATGAACGGCAGTTTGAACGCCGTAGGTTGGATCTTGTAGGCCGAAGCCGCATCGAGTTCGCCGCTCTGCAAGCGGCTTTGGACCGTCGGCTCGGAGAAAATTTGGCTTGGATTGACAGCGGCGCCGAGCACCCGCTCGACGAGGTTCGGCTGTTTGTATAAGCGCGCGGCGAGCTGCATCACGAAGATGATGTTGCGCCCTTGTGGATCGGTCACAGGGTCAGTCCGGCCGAAGCGCAGCCCCTTCTCTTCGAGGACGGTCCACCACGCCTCATCGCCCTTGCCCGCAGCGGAGAACTTCTGCGCGAACGGCCCAGTGGGGCTGTATGCGATCACCATTGCGGTACGCGCGATCGGCTGCGCTGTAGCCGCTTTGCCGGCTTTGATGACCGTATGCATCGGACCGGGCGTAACCGAGACGAACACGTCGGGCGTCAGGCTGCCGCCCGCGATCAGCGCAGCGAGCCCGCTTGCGCCCTGCGCACGCCCGTGCAAGTCGATGGACAATCGCTTGAGCGCAAGTTCTTTGATCGGACCTTCCATGAGCGAGGTCATCGAGCCGGCATAGGCGACATCGAGCGCTTCGGGCGGTTCGCCTAGCACCGTCCCGTAGCTGCCCAGCAGTACAGCGCTTCCGCTCGCGAACGCGGTGCCGGCCCTTAAGAACTCGGAACGATGCATAGGAACAACATTAGTCTCCCGTAACGGTGCGAGATCGCGGGTTGTGGGGGTTTACGTTAACGAAGCCCGGACGACACACCCTGCAAGCGGCGAGGGCCCGGCGCATGCGAGCGCGTGTCCCGGCGTTCGTTGCGGGTAATGGAGCACCATGAATGACGACGATACGGACCAAGATCTCGACGCGGAGATCGATGAAGACGACGATGGAATGACGATCGGGCACGATACGGCCAAGCAGATCGGCGACGAAGACGACTCGCCTGCCTAACGGCACCGCAACCGTGTGCTCGGCCCGGCGGTCACACAGGCGGAGGCAGATGAGTTCATGAGCGCACTTACCGATGTCACGCAAGCCACGTTCGGGCGCGAAGTTTTATCGAGCGATCAGCCGGTGCTGGTCGACTTCTGGGCGCCGTGGTGCGGTCCGTGCCGCATGCTGGCGCCGGTCGTCGAAAAGGTAGCGGCCGCGCATGCGGGACGAGTCAAATTCATGAAGTTGAACACCGATGAACACCCTAGCCTGTCGGGGCAGTATCACGTCTCCGGAATCCCGTGTCTGATCCTGTTCAAGGGCGGCCAGGTCGTCGATCGGGTCGTCGGATTTGTACCCGAGGCGCAGATTACTTCGATGCTGCAAAAGCATCTGGCGGCTGCCTAGCGCTGAGGCCGCTCGTATCATTGCGCCGATGATGTCGTAGTCGCGGCTGAGCCCGTGTCCGAAAGCCGGAGCGCGATTCCAGCAATGCACCGGCTCCTCGGCGCTCCGGAGATCGCTCCCTTCGTGCAGCGCTTGGGGTCAGCATCCGTCAAGACCGCGATCGATGCCGTCTTACAGGACGCGCGTGCCCGGCTCGCGACCGATCCCAAAGCCGCGCCGTTGGAAACGCTAGTCGCTCACATCGCGGCTCGCTTGGCGCGCGAAGATGACGAAGGCCTCGTCAGCGTCATCAACGGCACGGGCGTTTTGCTGCATACAAACCTCGGTCGCGCGCCACTTGCGCCGGCAGCCCTCGAAGCCATGGCAGCATTGGGCGCGGGCTACTCGAATCTCGAGTTCGATCTCGCAAGCGGGGCTCGCGGTTCGCGCTATGCCCGCGTCACCGCGTTGCTGTGTGCGGCGACGGGCGCGCAGGACGCGCTGGTCGTCAACAATTGCGCGGGTGCCGTACTGTTGATTCTCGACACGTTCGCAAGCGGTCGTGATGTGATCGTATCGCGCGGCGAGCTCGTCGAGATCGGGGGCGGCTTTCGCTTACCGGAAGTCCTGGCGCGCAGCGGTGCAACGCTCGTCGAAGTCGGCACGACGAACAAGACGTCCGTGCGGGACTTCGAGCGCGGCCTCACGCCAAACACCGCGCTTTTGTTACGCACGCATGCCTCCAACTATCGCATCGAAGGCTTCACGGCCAGCGTGGCGGCGAGCGATCTCGTGCAACTTGGCAGGCGCGTCAGCATTCCGACGGTCGAAGATCTCGGCAGCGGCGCACTCGTCGATCTGGCGCGCTTCGGTTTGCCGCACGAACGCACGGTTACAGAAGCCGTAACGGACGGAATCGGCCTGGTCACGTTCTCCGGCGACAAACTGCTGGGCGGTCCGCAGGCCGGCATTATCGTCGGCAAGACCAGTGCGGTAGCGCGGCTGCGGGGAAACGCCCTTTTGCGTGCCTTGCGCGTGGATAAGTCCACGCTCGCCGCCCTGGCTGCAACGTTGCGCCTCTACCTCGAGCCTGGCGGGTTGCAGAAGATTCCCCTGTACGGCATGCTCGGGATGTCAGTAACCGATTTACGGCGGCGCGCCGAGCGCATCGCCGCACAGACGAGCAGCAGCGACATCGACGTGACGCCGTTGCCCTTGCAAGGGTACGTCGGCGGCGGCTGCTTACCCAACGCTACGGTCGCGTCGTACGGGATCGCCGTTCGGACGGCGCGCGATGCGGCGGCTCGATGCCGCACGCTTACGCCACGGTCGTCCGCGTGTGGTCGCCCGCGGCCAAGACGGGGCCGTCTGCATCGACTTGCGTGCGGTTGCGCCGGCCGGACGACGACGCCGCCATCTGCAAGCGCCGTGGCGGCGCTAGCCGGCGCGTAGCCGTGCACATCATCGGTACGGCGGGTCACGTCGACCACGGAAAATCGTCGCTCGTGCGCGCGCTGACCGGCACCGATCCCGACCGTTGGATCGAAGAACGGCTTCGCGGCATGACGCTCGATCTCGGCTTTGCGCAGTTGGCTTTCCCGACGGGATCGAAGCCGGCATCGTCGACGTGCCGGGGCACGAACGCTTCCTTCACAACATGCTCGCCGGTGCTGCGGGCATGGAGCTCCTGCTGCTCGTCGTCGCGGCGAACGAAGGGCCCAGGCCGCAGACTGCCGAGCACCTCGCGATACTTCAGTACCTCAACGTGCGGCGCACGATCATCGTGCTGACGAAGTGCGATACGGTCGACGCGACGAAGCGGCCTTTGCCGAAGAACTGTGCGAGAAGGTCGCCGGTACGATGGCGGCCGATGCGCCGGTCGGTGCGCGTCTCGAGCCGTACGGGTGAGGGCTTGAACAGTTGCGCGGGCTGATCCACGACGCGCTCGTAGCACTGCCTCCACGCGCTCCGGAAGCGCCAGCCTACTTGCCGATCGACCGCGTCTTTGCGCTGTCCGGTCACGGGACGATCGTGACGGGCACGTTGATGCAAGGCCGCATCGCCGTCGGCGATACGCTCGCGCTTGCAGCTGCGGGCGCGTAGCGTTCGCGTGCGCAGCTTGCAAGTGTTCGGCGGCCGGCGCGAAAGCGTGTCGGGCGGTTCGCGAGTCGCGATCAATCTGCCGGGCATCGAGCGCGCGAGATCGCGCGCGGCGCGGTGCTTGCCAGCCCGCAGTTCGAGGCTCGCGCCGAGCTTGGCGTGCGATTTCGTGCGCTGCCCGGCGCCGTCGCGCTGTTGCGGCGCCGCACGCCCGTGCGCGCCTACATCGGTAGTGCCGAGATTCTCGGAACGCTCGTCTTTGCGCAGCCTCCGATCGACGCAGCCGAAACCGCCGCCACGCTGTATCTGCGGGAACCGACCGTGCTCGTTCCCGGCGCGGCGTTCGTCGTACGGCGCGTCTCACCCAAAACGTTGCTGGGGGGAGGCACGATTGCGGCTGCTACGGCCGCGCAATCGCAGGAGTGCGACGTGCACCCGGAGATCGCTGCAGTCCGCGCGGCTTTGCTTGCGGCGGACATCGCCGGCGGTACGGCGGCAACCTTGGGGGCCGCCGCCAACGTGCGCGAAGAACGTGCCGCCGAGATCCTTGAGGGTCTCGTCGATGACGGACGGGCGTGGCGGCTGCACAAACCTACGGCCTACGTCGCCGCAGAACGTGCAAACGCCTTAGTCGACCGCGTGATCGAGCAGTTGCGCGCGAGCGAAGAAGCCACACCCTGGCTCGCGGGTATGACGATGCAACGCTTATCGCTGACGCTTGGCCTCAACCAGAGCGGTGCTGCTGCGGCTCCTGGCGGCGGCGGCTCTCGACGGTCGATTGCAAGCGCGCGCCGGCTACTATGCGACGGTGGGCTTCGTGCCGGCGTTAACTTCTGCCCAAGACGCTTTCTTTGAGAGCGCTTTGGCGTCGCTTGGCGAGCAGCCTATCGACTTCGGACCGTTCGCTGCTATGCTGAAAAATGCTGATATTCCGGGGGTCGCCCAAGCCTTCGAAACGCTACTTCAGCGGGGCGCCGTCGTCCGGGTCGGCGATGCGCTCTATCGTGGCGCGCAGATTATGGAGATGCAGGCGAAGCTCGAAACCGCCTTGCGGCGAGACAAACAGATCACGATGGCCGGCTTTCGCGACCTCATCGGCACCACACGCAAGTATGCCGTGCCGCTTCTGGAGTGGTTCGATGCTGCCGGCGTCACCCTGCGGTCGGGCGATTACCGCGTCCTACGGATCGCGCCGCCCGGCGGTGACGTCTAGGCGCTTCGTAGTCCGCGGCATGGCGAAAGCGTCGCTGCAACCGTACGATTAGCACTCATGGTCATAGAGTGTAAATGAACGTCGATAAGATGACGGAACGCGTTCGCGATGCGCTCAGCGACGCTTTTTCTCGTGCTCTGCGCGAGCGCAATCCCAACGTGGAACCCGACCACATTCTCGCTGCCTTGCTCGCGCAGCCGCAAGGCGTCGTACCGGCATTGTTGCGTAAGGCCGGCGTCGACGTGCCCGCTCTCGAAGCGCGCGTTACGGAGGCGCTCGCGCGGCTACCACGGCTTTCCGGCAACACCGATGTGCAGCCGCAGTTGTCCGGGGCCGCCTCGCGCGTTCTGGTCACGGCGGCGGACGAGGCCACGAAGCTGACCGACGAGTTCGTGTCGGCCGAACACCTCCTCTTGGCCCTGCTCGACTCTGGCCCGACCGCAAAAGTGCTGCGGGAGAACGGCGTTACGCGCGATGCCGTGCTTGGCGCCTTGCGCGAGGTGCGCGGCAACCAACGCGTTACGACGCAAAACCCTGAAGGCACGTACCAGTCTCTCGAACGCTACGGCCAAGACCTGACCGCTGCCGCCGAAGCGGGTAAGCTCGATCCGGTCATCGGACGCGACGACGAGGTTCGGCGCGTCGTCGTCGTGCTCTCGCGGCGCACGAAAAACAATCCGGTGCTCATCGGCGAACCTGGCGTCGGCAAGACGGCGATCGTCGAGGGCCTCGCACAGCGCATCGTGCGCGGCGACGTTCCGGAATCACTCAAGAACAAACGGATCGTTTCGCTCGACATGGGCGCGCTGATCGCCGGCGCAAAATATCGCGGTGAGTTCGAGGAGCGCCTCAAGGCCGTGCTGCGGGACGTGCAGTCATCCGAGGGCGCGGTGCTGCTCTTCATCGACGAGTTGCACAACGTCGTCGGCGCGGGCAAGGCCGAAGGCGCGATGGACGCCGGCAATCTGCTCAAGCCGATGCTTGCGCGCGGCGAGCTGCATTTGATCGGGGCCACGACGCTCGACGAGTATCGACTGCACATCGAAAAGGATGCGGCGCTCGAGCGGCGCTTTCAACCGGTGTTCGTCGATCAGCCCAGCGTCGAGGATACGATCTCGATCTTGCGGGGCTTGCGGGAACGGTACGAAGTGCACCACGGCGTACGCATCAAAGATGCTGCACTCGTCGCCGCAGCCGTCCTATCGAACCGCTACATCTCGGACCGGTTTCTGCCCGACAAGGCGATCGATCTCGTCGACGAGGCAGCCGCGAAGCTGCGCACCGAAATCGATTCGATGCCGCAGCAGCTCGACGAGGCCTCGCGGCGCACAATGCAACTCGAGATCGAGCGCGAGGCGCTGCGCAAGGAAGACGATGCTGCGTCGCAGCAGCGGCTCGAAAAGATCGAACACGAGCTGGCGGAATTGCGCTCGAACACCGATGCCGTCGCCGCGCGCTGGCAAGCGGAAAAGGACGCCGTGCAAGGTTTGCGGGCACTGCGCACGCAGATCGATCAAACGAAGACCGAGATCGAACAGGCCGAGCGTCAGTACGATCTCAACCGCGCCGCAGCCTTACGGTACGGCACGCTGAGCGAGCTCGAACGGCGGCTCACGGCAGAAGAAGCCAAACTAGGCGGCGAAGGCGGCGGCGAGCGGCTGCTCAAGGAAGAGGTCGACGAAGCGGACATCGCCGGCGTCGTGGCGCGCTGGACGGGCATTCCCGTCGCAAAGCTGCTCGAAGGCGAGATGCGCAAACTGCTGCGGCTCGACGACGAACTCCACGAGCGCGTCATCGGCCAGGATGAAGCGGTAACCGCGGTCGCGGAGGCCGTCATCCGGTCGCGCAGCGGACTGGCGGATCCCAATCGCCCGATCGGCTCGTTCATCTTCCTGGGACCCACCGGCGTCGGCAAGACCGAACTCGCGCGCGCCTTGGCGAGCTATCTGTTCGACGACGAGCGCGCGATGGTCCGCATCGATATGTCAGAGTACGGTGAGAAGCACAGCGTCTCGCGGCTGATCGGCGCGCCGCCCGGCTACGTCGGATACGATGAAGGCGGTCAACTGACCGAGGCGGTGCGGCGTCGTCCCTTCAGCGTCGTCCTGTTCGACGAGATCGAAAAGGCAGCACCCGACGTGTTCAACGTCTTCCTGCAGATTTTGGACGACGGTCGCTTGACTGATGGTCAAGGGCGGACGGTCGACTTCAAAAACACGATCTTGATCATGACTTCGAACATCGGGTCGAACCGCATTCTTGATTTTTCCGGCGAGGGCGGAGCGGAATATGCGATCATGCGCGCGACGGTGCTCGACGAATTGCGCAGGCACTTCCGGCCGGAGTTTCTCAATCGCGTCGATGAGATCGTCGTATTCCAAGCGCTCTCGGAGGCGCAACTCGAACGGATCGTCGACTTGCAATTAGGTCGACTGCGTGAACGGCTGGCCGACCGGCGCATCGAACTCGCTGTGAGCGAAGCGGCGCGACGCCATCTCGTCAAAGTCGGGTACGACCCGGTGTACGGCGCCCGGCCGCTCAAGCGCGCCATCCAGCGCGAACTGGAAACGCCGTTGGGGCGGCGGATCCTCGCAGGCGACGTGCGCGACGGCCAGCACGTCTTCGTCGACTGCGATGAAGGTCGCGGCGAACTGACGTTCCTCCCGGGACTCCCGAAGCTCGAACTGCAGCCGCTCGCCGGCGGCTGACGAGCCGGCGCCCACGACGGCCCTACTGCTCACTGTTCCGAATAGCATGGAGCGCGGTTCTCATGACCCGCGCGGCGGCGGTATCGCCGCGCTTTATCGCCTCGAGGTACCGACGCACGGCCGCCGCCGGACGTCGCAATTTACCGGTCTGCCGGTTTGGGCACGAGCGGAGCGACCGTCTCGAGTACCTGCCGCGCTCGTAAAAGTGCAAGTTCAGCTTCGCGGCGGTGAAACGATGCGGCCGGTATCGCGCCGCCGACCGCATCGGGATAGCGTGTCGTGGCGTAGAAAGGGTCGAGTGCCGTTGCCTCGGCCAGGCGCTCGGCGAGCGATCGATCGTTGCGCGACAGTTCGCGCAAGAGGTCGGCGATCAGGTGCGTGCGGGCGAAATCTCCGCAGCGTAGGTGCAGCAGCCCTTTGAGCGCTTTCTCAGCAGCTTGCTGACACATGAAGCAGCACGTCCCGAAACTGCTGCGCTCGATTAAAAACTCGGCTGAAGCGAGATCGTCCGCTGCCTGCGCGAACCAATTATACGCGAGCTCAGCGGGATGCTGCTGCATCGATCCAGATTCCCTGGGCAGCCGCTTGCGCTACGAAGTTGCGCGTTGCTTTCATCCGTTCGTACTGCTCGGGTCCATAGACAATCAGGTCACACTGAATGTCGAGATCGAGCGCTGCACGCACGCGCGCCCAGCGCTCACTCCACAAGGAGCCGTCGTCGTCGATGACCACGATGAGATCGAGATCGCTCGTTGGCCCGACGTTACCGGTCGCATACGAACCGAAGACCAGCGCGCCGCGAATGCCGCTTACAAGCGACAGGCGCTCACGCACACGCGCCACGGCATCGTCGAGGGCGCTCCGGCGGAGCGCAGCTTTCTCTTGCCACCACGCGGGATACGGGACGTGTGCCCAACGGTCGCGCACGAAAAGAGTATAGCATAACCGCCTTAATGCCGCCGATCACGTCCAGGCATGATGGTGCGGGCCTACGCTATGCCAGAACTTTTTCTCGCTTGCGCAAGCGCAGGCGGTCGGTCTCGTTGAGGAGGCGTTTGCGCAGGCGGATCGATTTCGGGGTGATTTCGACTAGTTCGTCGTCTTCGATAAACTCGATCGCCCGTTCAAGCGACATCTCCTCGGGCGGGGACAGCTTGGTGCTTTCGTCAGAACCGGAGGCCCGCATGTTCGTAAGCTTCTTGGCGCGCACCACGTTGAGCGCGATGTCTTTGTCGTCGTTGGCACGACCGACGATCATGCCTTCGTACACGTCGACCGCTTCGCCGACGAAGAAGCGGCCGCGCGCTTCGAGCCCGGTCATTGCATATGCGGTCGTTACACCGGTTTCGCTTGCGACGAGCGCGCCGCTGGGCCTACCGGGAATTTCGCCGGCGAGCGGCTGATGGTCGTAGTAGGTATGTGACATGACCGCGGTGCCGCGTGAAAGGGTCAACAGTTCCCCTCGTAAACCGAAGATGGCACGCGTCGGCATCGTGTATTCGAGGCGGCGCGCGTCGCCGACGTTGAGCATGTTCGACATCTGCGCTTTCCGCTTTCCGAGCGCTTCGATCACCGCGCCGGCATACGCGTCCTGCACGTCGATTACGACGTACTCGACGGGCTCATACCGCTGCCCATCGCGCTGCGCGATGATCACCTGCGGCTTAGAAACGGCCAGCTCGTACCCTTCACGGCGCATCGTTTCGATCAGAATCGAAAGATGGAGCTCGCCGCGGCCACGAACTTCGAACGTATCCGCGCTCTCGGTATCGGCAACGCGCAGCGCGACGTTGGATTCGAGTTCGCGCATGAGGCGCTCGCGAATCTGGCGGGACGTAAGGTACTTGCCCTCTTTGCCTGCGAACGGAGAAGCATTGACCATGAAAAACATCGAGACGGTCGGCTCGTCGACGGCGACGGCATGCAGACGTTCCGGGTGCGCTGCGTCGGCGATCGTATCACCGATGTTAAGGCCTTCGATTCCCGAAACGCAGACGATGTCGCCGGCACTGGCTTCTTCGACTTCGATGCGTTCGAGGCCGGCAAACGTCAGCAGCTTCGTGAGCCGAAGACCGAGCTCGACTTCGCCTTCGCGCGTCACTTTTGCAATCGGCGCGTTGATGCTCGAAGCGCCGCGAAAGACGCGCCCGATTCCGATGCGCCCAACGTATTTGTTGTGATCGATCGCCGAAACGAGCATCTGGAAAGGCCCTTCTTCGGCCGGCGCTTCGGGAACGTGTTCGGCGATCGTCTCGAAGAGCGGCTCGAGATCGCCGCTAGCGTCATCAAGGGAGCGTTTGGCGATGCCGGCTTTGCCGTTGGTGTAGACGACGGAGAAGTCGGCTTGTTCGTCGCTGGCGCCGAGTTCGATGAACAGGTCGAACACTTCGTTGACGACTTCGCTCGGGCGCGCGTCTTTGCGATCGATCTTGTTGATGACGACGATCGCACGCAGATCGAGCTCCAGCGCCTTGCGCAGCACGAACCGGGTTTGCGGCATGACGCCTTCGGCGGCGTCGACGAGGAGCAAGACGCCCTGCACCATCTGCAGTACGCGTTCGACTTCACCGCCAAAATCGGCATGCCCGGGAGTGTCGACGATATTGAACTTGATGTCGCCGTGCTTGACCGCAGTGTTCTTGGCGAGAATCGTAATTCCACGTTCGCGCTCGAGCGGATTGGAATCCATGATCCGCGTGGAGACCGCCTGCCCTTCCCGAAACACGCCGCTCTGCCGAAGCATCGCGTCGACGAGGGTCGTCTTACCATGGTCGACATGCGCAATAATAGCGAGATTCCGAATATCCGGCCGCGTTTTCACGCGCAACAGTGTACCACGTCCGGATTTTGCCGGCAGCCGTTTAAGGCGCCGTGGCGAGGTCCTCCTGGCGGGGGCTGACCGGCCCAGAGGCGGACACCGGCCTTTTAACGATGGCCGCTCCCCATGAAGCCATAGAAGAAGTAGCGGTTTCCCTCGGAGGTTTCGATGACGATCCGCGTGTCTTCGATCGTGGCGCTGGAGACCGTTTTGTTGACAAGCGTATCGAGGATCGACTGCGTCTGCTCGAATTCGGCTTCACGTAATGCGTCGGGATCGACCTCGAGCAGGTTGAGAAGATCGTCGAGGGAGCCGTGATCGGACGAACCGGAGCCGATTTCCATGCCGATCCACTTCGCCGTCATTCGAAAACGCCATGCCGCGCGCGCACGGTGATGCGCCGGGGGACTTCGTCCGGCGCGGGCCAAAATGGTCGGGCGCATGTATATTCTCGAAGTGCTCAGCGGGCCACTCGACGGAAAGACGTGGTCCTTTGAGCGCGAGATCACGATCGGCCGGGATGATGCCGTCGCGGGGGCGTGCATCGCCCTCGACCGCTACATCTCACGCCGTCATGCAGTCGTGCGCGAAGAGGGCGATCGACTCGTATTGGCCGACCTCGCGAGCCGCAACGGCACGCGGGTCGGGGAACGTACGGTGACCGAAACGTCGCTCTCGCCGGGGGAGCGGTTCATCGTCGGCAGTACGCTGCTGCGCGTCACGCAGAAGCCCTGATGGGGTCCGGCGGCTGATGCAGATCGTACGTACTCCGGGGTCGGCCCGGGCGATCGCGCGGACGCTGGCCCGGCCCGTCGGCTTGATCCCGACGATGGGCGCCCTGCACCGCGGTCATGCCGCGCTCGTCGAGCGCGCCCGGCGCGAGAACGAATCCGTCGTTGCGTCACTCTTCGTCAATCCGTTGCAATTCGGGCCGCGCGAAGATTTCGCACGCTACCCCCGTTCTTTCGAGGCCGACGTTGCCTTGTTGGAAGCTGCGGGCGTCGATTTGCTGTACGCGCCGTCCCCCGAGCGAATGTATCCGCCCGGCTTTGCGACGCGTGTGGACGTCGGGACGGTTGGCGAAGCTTTCGAAGGCGCGGCTCGACCAGGGCACTTTAGCGGCGTCGCGACCGTCGTCACCAAATTGCTGCACGCGATCGAACCGACGTCGCTGTACGTCGGCCAGAAGGACGTGCAACAAGCGATCGTGTTGCGCGCGCTTGTACGGGATTTGGATTTTGCCGCCCACGTCATCGTTGTGCCGACGGTGCGTGAAGCGGACGGCTTGGCCTTTTCGAGCCGCAACGTCTACCTATCCGCAGACGAACGGGCAGCCGCTCCCAGCCTCTTTCGCGCCTTGAACGCTGTTGCGGACGCCGTCGCTTCGGGCGAAACCGAGCTTGCGCAAGCGATTCAAGCCGGCAAAGATGTGCTCGAAGCACCGTTGCGTTGGGAGTATCTGGCCGTAGTGGACCCGCATACGTTCGAGTGCCATGCTCGACTCGCGCGTCCGGCAGTCGTTATCGGCGTTGCGCGCGCCGGAACGACGCGATTGCTCGATAACGTGCCGCTTGCCGGCGACGACGGCGCCGATCCGATCGTTACGCCCGAGCGCTCGCGCCGGCACGTGCCGAGCGAACGAAGCGCGCATTAGAAGCCGGCCGTGTCCCGCATCGTTCTAGGCGTCACCGGCGGCATCGCTGCGTATAAAGCCGCCGAGCTGTGCAGCGCCCTCGTGCAGCGCGGCGATGACGTCGACGTCGTGATGACCGAGGCCGCCGAACGATTCATCGGCCCGCTGACGTTTGCCGCGTTAACGCGCCGCGCGGTGTACGCGTCGCTTTGGGATGCCCCTGAAACGATCGCGCACATCAGGCTGGCGCGCGCCGCCGACGTGCTGGCGATCGTCCCCGCGACCGCCAACGTCATCGCCAAACTCAGCGCCGGGATCAGCGACGATCTGCTTTCCAACATCGCCTTAGCGACGCGCGCGCCACTCCTCGTGGCGCCGGCGATGAATGCGGCGATGTACGAGCATCCCGCAACGCAGGCAAACGTGCAAACCTTACGTGCACGCGGGGTAACGCTCGTGCCGCCCGAGCATGGATTCTTGGCAGAGCGGGAGATCGGCGTGGGGCGCCTCGCCGCCTGCGAGCGGATCGTTGCGGCGCTCGATGAGGTGTTGGGTCGTTCGCGCGCTCTCGCCGGAGAGCGCGTCTTGATCACGGCGGGACCGACGCGTGAGTCACTCGATCCCGTGCGCTTTCTCTCCAATGCATCGACGGGCACGATGGGGATCGAACTGGCCCGCGAAGCGCAAGCGCGAGGCGCGATCGTCGACCTCGTGCTCGGCCCCACGCTCGTCGAGCCCCCTGCCGGCGTGCGGGTCGAACGCGTGACGAGCGCCGATGAGATGCTCGCCGCCACCCTAGCGCGCGCGGACGGAGCGGATGTGACGATCGCGACCGCTGCCGTCGTCGATTGGCGTCCGGTGGAGCGCCACACCCACAAGGTGAAGAAAGACGATGCTCCCGCGTCGCTCGTCCTCGAACGGACGCCCGATATCCTCGCTGCGCTCGGCGCTGCCAAAAACGGCACGTTCTTGGTCGGGTTCGCCGCTGAAACGCACGATCTCGAAGCGCATGCGCGCGAAAAACTGGTCCGGAAGCATCTCGACGCGATCGTCGTCAACGACGTGTCGACCTCCGAGAGTGGCTTCGGCACGGGGGACAGCGAACTCGTGCTGCTTTGGGAGGGTGGGCGACAGGCGCTTGGCCGCGGCCACAAGCGCGTGCTCGCACGTGCGTTATGGGACGCCCTCGTACGCTTGCGCACCGCTCGGACGTCGTGCTCCTAGCGGTCGACGTCGGCAACACGGATACGAAGCTCGGCTTGTTTGCCGATGCGCGGAACTCGTTGACGCTGGAAAAGCATTGGCGCATCGGCACGTCGCGCACCCGCACGGCCGATGAGTTCGGCATGCTGTTTACGACGCTTCTGCGCATCGCCGGGATCGCAGTCGAGCGCGTGCGCGCGATCGCGATTTCCAGCGTCGTACCGCAGACCGATGCAGCGCTTACGCTAGGCTGCCGGACGTACTTCGGTTGCGAGCCCGACGTCTTTTCGGCTGGAACGCAATCGCTTATCGACGTGTCGACCGAACGCCCGAAAGAGGTCGGCAGCGATTTACTGGCCGCAGCCGTCGCCGCCAAAGCAGCGTACGGTACACCCCTCGTCGTCGTTGGCTTCGGCACGGCCACGACGTTCGGCGCCGTTTCCCGCGAAGGCGCATTCCTCGGGGCTGCCATCGCGCCGGGCATCCGCACGTCCATCGACGCGCTCGTCGAGCGGACGGCGAAATTGCCCCAAGTTGCCCTCGAAGCCCCGGGCGGGCCGATCGGACGCGACACGGTTTCCGCGCTCCAGGCCGGCATCGTTTTCGGGTTCGCAGGCCAAACCGAAGCGCTCGTCGCCCGCATCAAGCACGCCATCGGTGATGACGCGCGCGTGATCGCTACCGGCGGCTTAGCGGATGCAATCGCGCGTCACACCAGCGTGATCGACGCGATCGAGCCGCATCTCGTTCTCGAAGGCCTGCGGATGCTACACGCCGCCAACAGCGCGACCGGCAATTCCTGATTGTCACGCGCACGGTCGGCGGTGCACCGTTCGGCGGGATGGTATACTACCGGGGTCATGCCGTCCGTCGTTGCGCCGCTGCGCATAGGTTCACACGAAATCTGGCCTCCGGTCGTGCTCGCGCCGATGTCGGGAGTGACGAATCGGACGTTGCGAGCGCTCTATAAGCCGTTTGGTTTCGGGCTGACCGTCACCGAGTTCGTCTCCTCCAATGCCTTGCATCACGGTTCGGAACGCACGATGGAGATGATCGATCAGCATGGCGTCGAGAAGCCCGTTGCGACGCAGCTGTGGGGCAGCGATCCTGCGTTGATGGCCCGCGCCGCTAAACTCGTGCGTGAATGCGGCGCGGACATCGTCGACATCAATTTCGGCTGCCCGGCTCCCAAAGTGACGAAGACCGAAGGAGGCAGTGCGTGCCTGCGTGACGTCGACCGGTGCGAGGCGATCATGCGTGCCGTCGTCCGTGCTGTCGACTGTCCGGTGACCGTCAAGATGCGTTTGGGATGGACGGAGAGCGATCTGGTCTATTGCGAGGTCGCGCGCCGCGCGCAGGCGGTCGGCGTGCGCGCGCTGACGTTGCACGCGCGCACGGCAAAGCAATTCTATCGGGGGAGCGCCGATTGGACGCACATCGCGGCGCTCAAAGCGAGCGTCGACATTCCCGTCATCGGCAACGGCGATCTTGCCGACGCGCATGACGCATTGCGACGCATGCAAGACAGCGGCGTCGACGGCATCATGCTGGGGCGCGCCGTCCTGGGAAATCCGTGGCTGGTCGGTGCGGTGCGTGACCTCATGGAAGGACGTCCTGCGCGCGCGCTGCCGGGGCCGGCCGAGCGCCTGCGCTATGCGATGCAGCATTACCGCACGATGGTCGACGAATGGGGCGAAGCGCGCGCCGTACCGCAGATGCGCAAACATCTGGGCTACTATCTGCGCGGCTTTAGCGGCGCGGGCGAATTGCGGGAGCTGGTGATGCGCACGCCGACTGCCGCACAGACCTTGCACGTCGTCGCACAAACGGTCGAACGTCTCGAGAACAGCGAACTCGTCGCGGCATGATCGAAGCCGGGCACGGTGTCCGCAATCCCGACGAAACTGCGGTCGATGCGCTCTATGGCGCGCCTTCGCCGCAAGTGCTCTTCGACGAAACGTACGAAAACTACAAGAACTTCGTCAATCCACCGCTGGCGCGCGTGATGAAACTTTCCGGATCGCCGGTCGAAGTGCGCGCTCGCGGAACGACGATTTGGGATCATGCCGGCAAACCTTATTTGGATTTCGCCGGCGGGTACGGCGTCTTCACGCTCGGCCACTCGCATCCGCGCGTCGTTGCCGCCGTCCGCGAACAACTCGAACGCATGTCGCTCTCGGGCAAGACGATGTTCGATCCGCTGTTAGGTCGCCTCGCTCGACGGCTAGCAGCGCTTGCGCCAGGGGATCTGAGCGTTTCGTTCTTCGCCAATAGCGGCACCGAAGCGGTCGAAGGCGCGCTCAAACTGGCGCGCGCTGCGACGGGACGCGCGAAGATCGTCGCGACGCACGGCGCCTTTCACGGCAAGACGCTCGGCGCATTATCGGTCAGCGGCCGCGATGCGTACAAACAGCCCTTTGCACCGCTGTTGGCCGACATCGTCCACGTCCCGTACGGTGACGCCGCCGCGCTGTCGGCTGTGCTGCGCGAGGCTGCGGCGTTCATCGTCGAACCCGTGCAAGGCGAGGGCGGCATCGTCGTGCCTCCGCCGGGGTATCTGCGCGCGGCGCGGGCGGCGTGCGACGCGGCCAGCGCACTGCTCATCGCCGATGAAGTCCAGACGGGTCTGGGACGTTGCGGCCTCTTGTTCGGATGCGACCGTGATGGCGTCGTCCCCGACGTGCTGGCGCTGGCTAAGGGTCTTTCCGGCGGCGTCGTGCCGATCGGCGCGTATATCGCGCGTCCGTCAGTCTGGCACGCTGCCTACGGCCATGCTCCGCTTACGCACACGTCGACCTTCGGCGGCAATCCGCTCGCCTGCGCGGCGGCCCTGGCGGCGCTGGACGTCTTACGCGACGATGACCTGGTGCGCCGCGCGCGCGACCGCGGCGAACAGTTGGTGGCCGGCGCCCGCGCGATCGCGGCGGCGTATCCGCAGGTCGTGCGCGAAGCGCGCGGGCTCGGACTGTTGGTCGGCGTCGAATTACAAAGCGAAGGGTATGCCGGAACGATCGTGCCCGAAATGCTCAAACGCGGCGTCACGGCAGCCTGGACCCTCAACATGCAGCGCGTCATTCGTTTGGAGCCGCCGCTGATCGTCAGCGCGGCCGAAGTCGATGCGGCGCTCGAAGCGCTGCGCTGCGGGGTGCAGCTTGCCTACGAGCGGCTCGGCGTTCTGAGCGCCGGGCCGGCGTAAAGGCAACATGCCGTTCGTCGAAACCGCAATCGTCGTGCGTGCTCGTGCAGCCGACGTGTACGAACTCGCCAAGGATCAAGAACGGTTCCCGGAGTTCATGCCCGATGTCGAACTCGTCACCGTTCTCGAACGCGACGGCTCCCGCATCATCTCGCGCTGGAAAACGCTCGTCGAAGAAGCGCCGATCGAATGGATCGAGGAAGATCGTTTCGACGATGCTGCCTTACGCGTCGATTACAAGCTGCTCGAGGGTGATCTCGATACGTTTGAAGGTTCGTGGACGTTCGACGAACGTGACGGCGCAACGCACGTCCGGCTGGCGGTAACGTATGATTTCGGCGTCCCTACGCTCGCCGAACTCATTGGGCCGACTCTGCATAAGAAGGTGCGCGAAAATAGCGAGATGATGCTGGCCGCCCTCAAGCGCGAAGCTGAAGGAGCCGTCGCTGCCCGCACTCGCTCGACGTGAACGGCGAAGCCGTTACGACCTGCGACGGGCCGCGCTGACGCGAACGGCGATCGACGCGAGCGCGTACACGGCGATCACGGCGTAACCGACGAGCACGAAACGCGTCTGTGGGAACACGATGCCTTGTTGAATGTTGCGGATCTGCACGATGATGCCGACGACGGCGACGACGAGCAACAGAGCGCTGATCGCGTTGCGGGCCGCGAGCGACCCGATCATGAGCCGGTGAACTTCATCGCGGCGGCTTCGCGTGAAGCGCATCTGAACCCGCCTGGGGTCGCTCGGCATCTTCGGCGAACGTCGCCCTCGTGAAGTTCGCCTTCATCATCCATCCGACGTCCCTCGAAGACGTCGTGCGGTACGAGCCGGGGGCGGTCGGCAAAGGGCGCGCACTCATCGAGAAGATCATGGAATGGATGCCGGCGTACGCCGCCGCTCACGTCACCGGCGTGCGGACTCCCGACGGCCGCGAAACGGAGGGCTGGTTCATCGGGGCGCCATTCATGCCCGAACCCATGCTGACGTTGCCGCGCGAAACCGTCTACGGCAAGATCTTGGCTGCAATCGAACTGGGAGCGGAACTCGGAGCCGAGATTGCGGGCCTTGGGGCGTTTACCGGCGTCGTCGGCGACGCCGGACTGACACTGGCGCAGCGCTCGCCCATTCCATTGACGACCGGTAATTCGCTGACGATCGCGGCCGCCGTCAAAAGCTTGCTGCGGGGTGCACGCGAGATGGAGATCGATGTCGCGGGCGCGACGCTGGTCATCATCGGCGCGACGGGTTCGATCGGTTCCGCCTGTGCCGAACTGCTTGCACCGCACGTTGCGCATCTCGTGCTCGTGGCCCGTAATCTGACGCGTCTGGAAAAACTTGCGGAGGCCTTGCGCGCGCGCGTTGCGTGCGGCATCTCGGTGTCGACAGACGTTCGCGAAGCGGTGCCGCGCGGGGAACTCGTCCTGACGGCGACCAGTTCGACTCAGGAGCTGATCGAGCCAAGCGACGTACGCACCGGCGCGGTCATCTGCGAGGTGTCGCTGCCGCACGACGTCGGGCGCCGCGTCGCAATCGAGCGGCCCGACGTGCTGGTGACCGAAGGCGGCAACATGCGGGTACCGGGGAATCCCCGCTTCGCTCGCGTGCGCGAGCCAGGCCGCGATTTCGACTTGGGAGTGCCCGCAGGGACGGCATTGGCTTGCATGTCCGAAACGATGGTTCTGGCCCTTGAGGAACGCCGAGCGAATTACACCCTTGGCCGCGGGATCGACTTGGAGAAAGTGCGCGAGATCGATGCGCTCGCTGCCAAAGACGGCTTCGAACTGGCGACGATGCGTGCGTTCGATAGCGCGATAACGGCCGAGCAGATCGCCGGCGTGAAGGCCGCAGCGGCCAAGCGGCGCATGGCCGGCGTATGAAGCGTGTCGTCTCCGTGTCGCTCGGATCGTCATCGCGCGATCACCGTGCGCGCGTGGAACTGCTCGGGGACGCATTCGACATCGAGCGAATCGGCACGGACGGTTCGCTCGCCCGTGCAATCGAGAAGCTCCACGAGCTCGACGGCACCGTCGATGCCATCGGCCTCGGCGGGATCGACGTCTATTTGTACGCAGGAGCGAAACGTTTCGCTCTGCGTGACGGACTGCGGCTGCTCGAAGCGGTGCAGTGTGACGCCTGTCGTCGACGGCAGCGGTCTCAAGAATACCCTCGAACGTGAAGCGGTTCGTTACGTGCGCGACGAGCTTGGCGAGCCGCTCGCGCGGACGGCAAGTGCTAATGGTGAGCGCGCTCGATCGCTTCGGCATGGCGCAAGCGCTGGTCGAAGCCGGCGCCGACGTGCTGTTCGGCGACTTCATCTTCGCCCTCGATCTCGATAAGCCGGTGCGCGGACTTTCCGAGTTCGAAGCGCTCGCGGAACGCTATTTGCCGGATGCGTGCAAACTGCCGTTTCAATTTTTCTATCCGACGGGAAAAAAGCAAGACCGTCCGCCGCAACCCAAATATCCTCAATACTATGCGGACGCCGATATCATCGCGGGCGACTTCCACTTCATGCGCCAGTACATGCCGGACCGTCTGGACGGCAAGGTGGTGCTGACGAACACGCTGACCGCGCGTGACATCGACGAATTGCGAGCACGCGGGGTCGCGCGCTTGGTGACGACGACGCCGGACTTCGGCGGCCGTTCGTTCGGGACCAACGTCGTCGAAGCGGCGTTCATCGCCATGCTCGGCAAGCGCCCCGGCGACGTAACGGCGCACGATTACGAGACGCTGTTGCATACGATGAACTTGCGCCCGCGGGTGCTCGAGCTCGCCACTGCCCGGCCCTAGGGTCCCGTCGCTGGCGCGAGAGCGGGTGCCCGGCAAGGTGATAACCGTCGCCCGCAGGCTCCTGGCGCGGCAGCCGATCGCAAGCGAGCGCAGTGCCGGCGGTCCGGCGCTGCGCCGCGTGTTGGGCGTACCGGGTCTCGTGTGCGTCGGGTTGGGAACGATGCTCGGCGGCATCTTCACGACGATCGGCGTCGGCACGCTCGCTGCCGGCCCAGGCGTGGTTGCGTCCTTTTGTCTGTCGGGTTTGGCGTGCGTGTTCGTGTCGCTGTGTTATGCCGAGCTCGCATCGATGGTGCCGATCGCTGGCAGCGCCTACACGTACGCGTACGCCACGCTCGGCGAAGCGGTGGCGTGGATCATCGGCTGGGACCTGATCCTCGAATACGGGATCAGCGTCGCGCCGGTGGCGGCATCGTGGTCCGGCTACGCGCAGTCGTTCGTAGCCAACTACGGCGTCGTTTTGCCGCAGTGGGCGCGTGTCGCGCATCTTGCGCTCGCCTCGGGAGGGATCGATGTCGCGCATACGCAGATCGATGTGGTCGCAGCGTTGGTCGTGGTGGCGATCACCGCGCTGATCGCCGTCGGCATCAAGGAGTCGACGTCGGTCAATACGAGCCTGGTCGTCGTTCAGGTCGTCGCCATCGCGATCTTCGTCGTCGCCCTGCTCGGCGCACTGCATCCCGCCAACTATCAACCGCGCCTTTCCGCGGGGTTTGCACGGGGTCGTCAATGGGGCGGCGTTGGTGTTTTTCGCGTACATCGGATTCGACACGGTGACCGTTGCGGCCGAAGAGGCAAAACGTCCGCAGCGTGACGTGCCGCTGGCCGTCATCGCATCGCTCGGCATCGGCGCCTCTTGTATCTCGCGATCGCATGGGTCACCGTCGGCGTCGTTCCGTGGGCGCACATCGACAAGGATGCCGGAATGGCGGACGCCGTGCGTCGCGCCGGCAACAATCCCGTACGTCGCTGCAATCGTCACCGCCGGTGCGATCGCCGGAACGACGACCGTCATGTTGACGTCGTTGCTGGGTCAGGTTCGCATCTTCTACGTGATGGCGCGCGACCGGATGCTGCCGCCGGTCAGTCGCGCGCGTCGATCGCGCGCACGCGTACACCGTTGCTGAGCACGCTGGGCACGGGCGCGATCGTCGCCTTTCTCGCGGCGATCGTTCCGCTCGACGTCTTGCTGTCGCTCGTCAACATCGGAACGCTCTCGGCGTTCGCGATCGTCTGCGCCGGGGTGTCTGCGTCCTGCGCTACGCGCAGCCCCGTCTCTCCCGTCCGTTTCGTGCCCCGCTCGGTCCGGTCGTTGCCATGCTTAGGGTGCGGCCTGTGCCTTTATCTGATGATCGGGGGCCTTTCGGGTGGAACGTGGCTGCGCTTCATCGTGTGGTTCCTTGCCGGCGCCGTTGTCTATGCCGCGTATGGTTACCGTCATTCGTTGCTGGCCGTTCAACGGCCCGAGGCCGGCTTTTTAAGCCGCAAGTTGCCGTGAGCGGCCAGAAGCGCAACGGCGCTATTACGGGATAATGGCGACTCCTACGGGCTGCCCGGGCCGTGCGCGCGGTGCCGTCTTCGTGGGCGGGCCGCCGGCCGGGAACGGATACGCGCTGACCACGTCTTGACTCGCGTCGACGGTAATCGCGAACGTGTTCGCGGCAGTCAGCGCGAACGTTACCGGATCCGTTGCATTGTTCAGCGGCGTAGTCGATACCGGGCTGCCGAGCGAACCGGTCGGATCCGGCGGATTATACGAGTAGATGGCCGCGGCTTTTTGATCGTCGATAGCGATCAGGCCCTGTGCCGTCATCGCGACGCCTCCGGGATAGGTGATCGTATTGGCAGGCGTCAGCGTCGTGATCGCCGTTCCGCTGATGCCGCCGGCCACTTCGCCGACTCGAGTTGCGCCCGCCGGCGCGAGACCGTCGAGATAGAGATTTCCGGCAGAGTCGAACGCAGCGAAATAGATGAGTCCGAAATCAGTGCTGGACAGCGTGTTCGTCGGGCTCGTCGCGCCCGCGGCGTAGAGGCTGACACTCCCCTGCTGACCGCCCGTGCCGTAGATGTTCGTCACTGCGATGTTGCCGCTGCCGTCGACGGCGACGTCGCCGGGATACTGCCCCGGATCGTTCAAGGTCGTCGGCGACCCGTTGTAGGGCGGCGCGTAGACCTGGACGCGATTGTTCAACGTGTCGGCGACGTAGAGGTTGCCGGCGCGGTCGGTCGTGAGACCCTGCGGTCCTGAGAAGCCGGCCAGCCGGCCCACGAGCAGGCCGCTTCCGCCAAAGCTGTAGACGTTAACGATGCTGTTGAAATAGTCGGAAACAAATCCGACGGGCCGCTGCCGGGACGCAACGCATGCATGAAGCCGCGGGCCGTCGTGCCGCTCTTCGGAAGGCCGTTGGATCTCTGGCGGGAGAAGGCTCGGGTTTCGCTGCGCCAAGGAGTGCGAGAGCGGCATAGCTGACGCGCCCCCTCGGTAGGCTTGCGGGACGGCCGACCCGGTCAGTGGGCGGTCGGCGCTGCCGCCGGCGCACCCGGTAAGCAGCGCGACCGCTACGGCTCCCCCGAGAGCCGGATGAAACTGTCGTGAAATACGCATCAGAAACTCATCTCCAAAAGGCCAAAAGTGGCGTCTCTTTTAGTCGTTGTCCGGCGGCTGCAGCGAGGGAATGTGGCGCATGAAGCGCTGGATGTTGGCTGCGGGCTTGGGCGTCGGTGCGCGGCTTGCGCAGCGGCGCCGGCGTTTGGCTCAGGTCGAAGAAGTCGCTCAAGTCGTCGGCGCGCACGTCGGCTTGACCCAAGCTCGGCAGACTGTACGTCTCTTCGATGAACTTGAGGACGCTGCCGAACTCATGCTGCACGTGCGACACGTAGCCGTGTTTTGCGTACGGCGAGATGACGACGAGCGGGACGCGGAATCCTAGGCCCATTCACGTCGAGCTGCGGCGGCACGACGTGATCGTACCATCCGCCCCAGTCGTCCCACATCAACGAGGATCGCCGTGTTCGACCAATACTGGCTTGACCCGACAGCGTCGATGATCGAGCTGACCCAGGCCGGCCCGGTGTTCGACCCGGAAAGCGCGTGATCGGAATCCGTGAAGTCCGGCACGACATAACTGACTTGGCGAAGGTTGTTGTTTTGCGATATCGCTGAGGACGTCGTCTCGGGCGAGATGACGTTGTTTTCCAGTCCGGTCCGAAGCGGATGTGCTTGATGGCGTCGTAAGCCGACCAGATGTAGCCGTTGTGGAGTTGCGCGATCGAAGGCGCGTAGTAGGCCCAGCTCACGCCTTTGGCATCCATGAGGTCGCCGAGCGTCCGATAGCTGAAGCACGGGAACGGCCCGGGCACTTCTTGTCCCTGGCTGTTCAGCACGGTCGTCGTCGTGCCCGGAGGCGCATCGCAGCCCCAGGGAAGATTGCTCGGCACCTCGGCGACCGTTCGCCGACTGTCCGGCGATCAGGTATTGATGGGAGACGTAACTGGGGCCGCTGTTGGAGGCGAACATCCGGTCACCGACGCCATACTGTTCGCCGTAGCTGAAGTAGTCCGCCGTCTCGCTGGGCGGAACGTAGGCGTACTGGTAGTTCGGCGAGGACGTCGGGTAGAAGTCGAAGCCTTCTTGATCGAACGCATCGTTTTTGCCGTTGATCGTACGCGGTCACGAACGACGTGTGGTTGTGAGCGGGATCGTGCTGCAACTCGAGCGGCACCTGCGCCAGCGGAATCGTCTGGCCTTGGCTGTTGATGCCGCTCTGCGCCGTGTCGGCTCCCGGGAAGCCGTTGAACAGATTGTCGAAGCTGCGGTTTTCCTGAATGATCACGACGACGTGCTGGATCTTCGAGGAGAACGGCGGCGGCGTCGCTGTGGTCGCGGCGCTGAGTTCGAGTCCATTGACTTTGGCGTTGTTGTGGACGCTGGTGAAGACGACGGTGATCGTTTCCCGATCGTGTCGGCGTTGACCGTGACCGTCTTGGCCGTCGCTTTGTACGTTGCGCCGGCGTCGGCATAGATATCGTAGTTCGTCAGGAACTGGTCGCCGTTGGCGCTGACGTTGAAGAGTCGCTGACCCGGCGCCGTTATATTGTGTTTCGACGAAATCCAAGCGCAGATTGTACGCCGTGTTCTGCGGAAGGCCCGTGAAGACGTATTGGAACTGCGTCGCTCCAGTGCGCTGGTTGGCGTAAACGCCCTGCGGCGGCGGATTTGGAACGCCGCTGGTGTCGACGGCATGCGTGGCGTCGAGCTGCAGGGTAGCCACCGTTATAGTCGTTATCGGCTTTGAAGGTGGCGATATTCGAGGCGCTACCGGCCGCAATGTCGAGCGGCGCGCCGGCGAGAAGGTTTTCACGGATCGACTTCGATGCCGTTGACTTGCGGCTGGTCGACGACCGGAGTGAAGGCGATCGTCACGTTGCCGTTTGCATCGGCTTGAACGGGGAACTGCTCGATGACGGCCTTGTCCATCGCGCCGGCAGTAGCGAAGATGTCGAAATTGGACAGGACCTGCGTCCCATTGATCGCGACGTTGAAGACGCGCGGCTCCGCGCGTATTGTAAGTCAGCTCTGCGAAGTGCAGGCGCACGATCAACGGTTGGTGCGGCGATGCCCCGCCTTTGCTGTACGTGAACGTGCCGTACCGATCGGTTTGGTACACCGCCTGGGGGGCTGGGTTCGTAACACCGCTCGTGTCGATCGGAGCCGAGCGTCGAATTTGTCTGGCCGCCGTTGTAATAGGCGTCGGCAATGAACGCCCCCGCCGCTCCTCCGCCCGCATTGATCGAGAGCAAACCGGTGATGCCTCGGTCATGCGCGAGGTCTCCGGCCCGCGGGCTGTTGCCCAGCGTTTGAGGTGCCAGAGAATTGGTGCCGCTGCCGCTACACGCGGCTAAAGCCGCAACGATGATCACCGTCAGCCAAGCGCCGGACCAGCGTAAATCGATTCGCATCGAGCCACTCCTAATCAATATTGAACGGCGGAATAAGGAACGCTCGGCAAGGCTTGTAGCCCCGCCGAGGGATGCGTCCGTTCCGTGTGTGGAAGCAATCCCCTGCGCGCCCTCCGGGTCCCGCGCGGAAACCCCCTCTTTTCGGGAGCTACGTGAGAGAGTGCGTTTAGTCGTCGTCGGGCGCGCGCAGCGACGGCGTTTCGCGCATGAAGTGCTGGATGTTGCTGCGCGCTTGCGCGTCGGTGCGGCGCTTGCGCAGCGGCGACGCGCGTTTGGGTAAGATCGAAGAAGTCGCTCAGGTCGTCGGCGCGCACGTCGACCCCGCCGAAGCTCGGCAGGCCATACGTCTCTTCGATGAACTTGACGATGCTGCCGAACTCGTGCTGCACGTGCGACACGTAACCGTGTTTCGCGTACGGCGAAATGACGATGCACCGGAACGCGGAATCCCAGCCCCATCACGTCGAGTTGCGGCGGCACGACGTGATCGTACCAGCCGCCCCAGTCGTCCCACAGGACGAAGATCGCCGTGTTGTGCCAGTACTGGCTCGCTCCGAGCGCGTCGACGATCGAGCTGACCCAGGCGGGCCCGGTGTTCGATACCGCGCGCGTGGTCGGAATTCATGCCAGTCCGGAACGACGTAACTGACTTGCCGCAGGGTACCGTTTTGGATGTCGCTCAGGATCGTCGTCTCGGGCGAGATCACGTTGTTGTTCCAGTCGGGGCCGAAGCGAATGTGCTTGATCGCATCGTAGGCAGACCAGATGGTAGCCCGCGCTCGCGCGTACCGGCGGCGCATAGTAGGCCCACGTCACGCCTTTCGCGTCCATGCAGGTCGCCCAGCGTCTGGTAGTTGAAGCACGGGAACGGCCCGGGAACTTCTTGGCCTTGGCTGTTGAGCAGCGATCGTCGTCGTGCCGACAGGCGCGTCGCAGCCCCACGGCCTGCCGATTCTGGGATTCTCGGCGACCATCGCCGATTGCCCGGCGATCAGATATTGATGCGCGGGGTAACTGGGACCGCTGTTCGATGTGAACATGCGGTCGCCGACGGCGTACTGTTCGCCATAGTTCGAAGTAGTCGGCCGTCTCGTTGGGCGGAACGTAGGCGTATTCGTAGTTCGGCGGGACGTCGGTAGGAGTTCGGGCCTTCCAGATCGAACGCGTCGTTTTTGCCGCCGTCATACGCGGTGACGGCTGACGTGTGGTTGTGGTGCGGGATCCAGTGCTGAGTTCGAGCGGCACGGAGTGAGCGGAATCGTCTGCCCTTGACTGTTGATGCCGCTTTGCGCCGTGTCGGCGCCCGGAAAGCCGTTGAAGAGATCGTCGAAGCTGCGGTTCTCTTGGATGATGACGACGACGTGCTGAATCTTCGAGGAGAACGGCGGCGGCGTCGCCGTCGTCGCGGCGCTCAACTCGAGCCCGTTGACTTTGGCGTTATTGACGACGCCGGTGAAGACGACCGTGATCGATCCCGTCGTATCGGCGTTGACGGTAACGCTCTTGGCCGTCGCCTTGTACTCGCCGCCCGCATCGGCGTAGATGTCGTAGTTGGTCAGGAACTGGTTGCCGTTGACCGCGACGTTGAACAGTCGCTGGCCGGGGCCATTGTATTGCGTCTCGACGAAGTCCAATCGTAGCTTGTAGGCCGTATTTTGCGGCAGACCGTGACAAGACGTAGGTGAAATTCGTTGGCTGACGTGCGCTGGTGCGCGTAGACACCCTGGGGCGGAGGGTTCGGCACGCCGCTCGTATCGACCGGTGCGTGGCATCGGGTGCTGCGCGTCCGCCATCGTAAGTCATTATCGGCGATGAAGTTGCCGACCGCTGCGGCGTTGCCGGCTGCGATATCGAGCGGCGCTCCGGTCAGCGGGTTTTCGCGAACGATCTCGATGCCATTGACTTGCGGCTCGTCCGTGACGGCGTGAATGCGACGGAGATGTTGCCATGCGAGTCGGCTTGGACGGGAAACTGTTCGACCACCGCTTTGTCCATCGCGCCGGCAACTGCATAGATGTCGAAGTTCGAAAGTACGCGTGTTCCGTTGACGGTAACGTTGAATACGCGGGCCCCCGGAGCGCTGTAGACCAGCTCTGCGAAATGCAGGCGCAGGATCAAGGCTTCATTGGGTGAGGCGCCGCCAAATTCGTACGAGAACGTCCCGTAGCGATCGGTCTGGTAGACCGCTTGCGGTGCCGGGTTCATGACCCCGCTCGTGTCGATCGGGGACGTCGTCGAAGCCGTCTGTCCGCCCTGGTAGTCGGCGTCGGCTCCGAACGTACCGACCGCTGGACCGCCGGCATTGTCGGCGAGCTGCCACGTGAATCCCTTGGCGCGCACGAACGTGCCCGCGCGCGCTGCGTTGTCACCGGCCGCCGGCGTCGCCGTATTCGAGCCACCGCTGCAAGCAGCCAGCGCCGCTAGGACAACAACGCCGAGCCAAACGTGAGGCCGGCAAAAAACGGTTCGCACCCGATTCTTCCTCCGCACGGCCAAAGATTCCGGATCTCGCGCCAACGACCTACGCCGGCAGAGCCGCCGGCTCGAAACCGCTCGGGCTTCACCGCTCATAGAGTGTCTCCGCACGAAAGCCGCGGTGAAACGTGCGACGACGTCCGCGATGCGAGCATCGACACGAGGCTCCGACGTCAGCGCCTCCTAGGGGACCGACGTGACGCTGCACCGCGTTGCGGGCTTCAAAGAGCGCATCGACCTTTTTCTAGAATGGCGACGCAGAAGGCGCTCGCATCGAGCCGAGCTTGCCAACGCGGCGACGACCGTGCGCGACATCGTTATCCAGCCCCGAGCCGGTGGCCGCGGTGTGGTCACGATCCGGCGGCGAGTAAGTCCTCCAGCTGCGCGAACTGTTCGGGCAGGGCTTCGGCCGAACCCTCGAGGGCTTCGTCGAGCGCCGCTTTTGTGGGATAGAGTTCGTGTAGGCTCACTAGCGTCTTACCGCCATTTTCTTCGAACGTCACCGTGGTCACGGCGCCCTGATCGCTTTCTTCGTTCGTCCAGACGATGCGCTCGTTCGGCGTTACTTCTCTGTACGTTCCGAAAAACGCGATCGGTTGCTCCGCGGCCGGATGGCGGAACACGAGACGATACGCGCCCCCGCTGCGCACGTCCATGTCGCACGAGACGAGCGACATGCTTGCCGATTTCGGAATCCACCAACGCTCGAACAATTCGGGTTTGCTCCACGCTTCAAAGACGATGTGCGCTGGGGCATTAAAGGTTCGCGTCACGACCAGTTCGCGGTCGGACTTGCGTTCCACCGCGGTGCGGTTCGTGGCGGCGGGGCTACCTTCTTTTGTTTCGGGCATGTGCTTTCTCCTTACGTTTCAAGTGCTCGACGATCGTGTCCAATGCGTCGAAGCGTGCGCTCCAAAGTTGGCGGTGCCGCTCGATCCAGGCGGCCTCTTCTTCCAGCGCGCGTTTGCCAAGTCTGCAGGTTCTAACGCGCCCGGACTTATGGGTGGTGACGAGCGCTGCGCGCTCCAACACGCCGACATGCTTCTTCATGCCCGTGAGGGTCATATGAAATTTTTCGGCGAGATCGGTGATCGAAGCGTCGCCGCGGCCGAGTTGCTCCAGCACGCCGCGCCGAGTCGCGTCCGACAGCGCGGCAAACGAAGCGTCGAGGCGCGATTGCGCTATACTGAACCATACGGTTTAGTATTATCACATCGGGTTGCGGCGCGTCAACTTCCGTCTTCCATCGGTATCGATGAGCGCCGGAGGGATGCCCGGCGCATGCGGGGCACCCACCGCATTTTCATTCTGAATTTCGAACAGGTACTCGGCCCAGCGAGATCTACAAACGGCCGGCGAGCACTGCGTTAAGCACTATAGCGCGATTGTGCGTAAGCTGAAGGAAATGCCATGGGGAAAGTAGCTCTCAAAAACCCGATCACCTCGGAAGTCATCCGACTAGCGGACAACCGCGGTACCGCTATAAGGAACGCCTTCACAGGGATCGTTCACGCAGACGTTGCGAAAGTCGACGGTGCGCTGCATCGTCAACTCGTGTTTCGCGACGGGTCTCGCCTCGCCCGAATTCGAACCCATGTTCAGTTGAGCGCCCCTCGCCTTCATCCGCGGCCCTAAACCTTCGGATCCTCGGGCATTCCCGCGATACCCGACCAGGGAACCGCTGGTCGTCCTTTACGGTGCACTCCGCTTCAGCGGCGCGGGCAGGTCGCTCCGCGTAACGTGACATTTTTGAATGCCGGTTCATCGTGCGTGGGAAACGCGGTCTTGCCGCCGCCGCTCGGAGGCACGCAGTTGTAGGCGAACAGATACGCTAGTATCGCTGCGTACTGGGCGGGTTTAAGGGAACCCGGCGAGCTCAAAGGCATCTGACGCGTCACGATCGTGCGTATCTGCGAGGCGTTGAGGTTGGCGTGGCCAAAGCCGCTGCCCGTCAGCGCCGGTGCCGACACGCCCTGCAAGTGCGCGCCGTGACATGACGAGCACTGCTGTGCGAATAGCTTCCCGCCCGCCGCCACCTGAGCCGTCGTGTACGGCAACGTTCCGGTCTGTGACGCGGGCACTGGTCCGCTTTCTGTCCGCTGAGCCGTCTTCGGCAATGGAGTCGGTTGACCCGACGCCGCATTGTACGCGGTGCGCGTCACGCCGAGACGGTATGCGACCAGACGACTGCCCTGCGTCTTGGGAAGATTCGGCGTTTGCTGGTTCCCGGCTTCACCCGCAAGCACGGTGACGTACTCGCTGCCGCCGGCGCGATAGGCGGAGAGCGGAGCGACGACCGATGACCCGATGTCATCGTGCCACAGTTCTTTCCCGGTGGCCGCATCGAGGGCGTAAACCCGGCCGGACAAGTCGGTCGTGAACGCGAGGCCGGTCTTGGTGATCAGCACGCCGCCTTGCGCCGAGTACGGGACCGGCCGCCGCCAACGCACTTTGCCGTTGCCCATGTCGATTGCCGTAATCACTCCGGTGGCGGCGTGACGCTTTGGAAGCGGCCCCGCCGAATACGGCTGACCCGGTACGTATGGAACGGGTCCCGTCGTCGTCACCTTCCAGACCGCGCATTCTTGCGTGCTCGGAATCAAGAACAGATTGCTGGCCGGATCGTACGAACCGCCGTTCCACTCGACCCCGCCTCCATGATTGGGACAGGCGAACGCGCCCTTCAAGGTTGGAACGGTCGTCAGGATGCCCTGTTGGTTGCTGACCGCCATACGGTACACGACTGAACCATTCGAACGATCCAGCACGACGAAATCGCCCGCTTTGTCGGCGACTGCGAGCAGAGCCCGCGGACGTCGCGCGACTGTTGCTGTGAACAGGACGGGCGGCATCGCAGGATCGGCATCGTGCGTATCGTTAGGAATCACTTGGTAATACCAACGGACGCGCGGCTTGACACCGGAGATATCGAGCGCGACGACGGAGTTCGAATAGAGATCTTTGCCTTTGCGGCCGTAGAGCGTCAGATTAGGGCCGGGGTTGCCGGGCGCGATGAAGACGGTGTCGCTTTGAGGATCGACGGAGAGTCCCGCCCAGACCGCAGCTCCGCCGTGCACCCATGAATTGCCCGGCCACGTGTCGTGCTGCGCTTCGCCGGGCGCCGGAACGGTGTTGAAGTCCCACACGTGCGAACCGTCGCCCGAGTCGAAGGCACGAACCATGCCCCGGCCGCCAAGATCGCCTCCCGACGTTCCGACGATCACTCGATGTTTATAAATGTATGCAGCCGTCGAATACCACGTGTTCGTCGTGTCTTTGCACCCTGGTACGTCGAACCGTTTTTTACCGCTTGCGGCGTCGAGTGCGATGATGCGGCAATCCTGCGTCGCAAGGTAGATGCGCCCGTCGGCAATGCCAACGCCGCGATTGACGGCGTATTGCAGTTCGTATGACGGATTGTACCCGAACGCCCAGCGCAGCGCGCCCGTCGCACCGTCGACGGCCAGCACCCCGTCGTGCGCAGTCGTCACGTAAACGGTGCCTCGGTAGACGATCGGCGAGGCTTCCTCCTCGCCGTCGTCGTTAACGGGCGTTACCCAGGCTTTCCTTAGGTGGGCGACATTGCTTTTCGTGATGTCGCCCAAGCCTGTGAAGCGGTTGCCGCCGAGCGTCTTGCCCCAGACCAGCCAATCGGCGTCATCCGAACCCGCATGCGAGAGCGTTTGCGCGTCTGGCCCCGCGCCGGAAGCAGGACCCGAGCCGGTTCCCGCCCCGGCGCGCGCGGCGTTCGGTGCGGACCCCGCGTGGTTGCCGGCGCACCCGGCAAACAGCACGGTACAGACGACGGCCAATGCGGTACGAATCATGTTGAGGCGCCTGTTCCGCGAAACGGATCAGTCCAAGCGCACGTTTGCCGACAGGCCAGATCGTCCGGCGGGATTCCGGCCCCCCGCTGAGCAAAAGACCGGCCGCTGACGCGAGTTCGCTCGCGTCGTTTTCGTGACGACCATAAGCGGAGAGATTCGTGAACGATAAAGAGCAGGTGCTCACCAAAGAGGGTCTCGAGCGGCTCGAGGACGAGCTCGACGAGCTCAAGAGCGTCCATCGCCGCGAGGTGAACGAGCGCATCCGGCAGGCCAAAGAGTTCGGCGATATCTCCGAAAACGCGGAGTACGAAGATGCCAAACAGGAGCAGGCTTTCGTCGAGGGTCGCATCCTCAAGCTCGAAGGTCTGATTCGCAATGCGCGGATCATCGATGCGTCGGAGTACGCCCAGGACGAAGTGCATCTCGGCGCGAGCGTCAAGGTCAAAGATGCGAAGGCCGGCACGAGTCATGAGTTCACGATCGTCGGCTCGACGGAAGCCGATCCCGTCAACGGGCGGCTGTCCAACGAGTCGCCGCTGGGGAGTGCGCTGATCGGCAAGAAGAAGGGCGAGACCGTCGAGGTTACGACTCCGCGCGGCGTGACGACCTACAAGATCGAAAGCATCAATTCGACGAAGAAAAAGGTTCACAAGAAGGCGTCGTGAGCGGATCCCCGGCGCCGGGTGACGGCTCCGGCGACATCGGGCGGCGCGAAACGGAACTGCGTGCGGCGCGCCGCGCCAACCTCGCAGCGCTGCACGCGGCCGGCATTGCGCCCTTCGCGGCGACGCGGTTCGACGTGACGGCGCACGCCGCCGAACTGCTGGAGCGCTACGCTGATCTAAACGCGGAGGCACCCCCGCAAAGCGACACATTCGCTCTAGCGGGGCGGCTGATGGCTATCCGCAAGATGGGCAAAGGCGCGCTTTGGGCGGATCTGTGGGACCGTAGCGGTCGCATGCAACTGTACGTGCGCGCCGATACGGTCGGTGAGCCGAGCGTTTGCGGTGTTCGATGCGCTCGATCTCGGCGACATCGTCGGCGTCTGCGGCTCGGTCTTCCGTTCGAAGAAAGGCGACTTGACGTTGCGCGTCGCGGCCTTCGAGGTACTGGCCAAAGCCCTCGCTCCGACGCCCGACAAATGGCACGGCTTAGCCGACGTCGAGAAGCGCTACCGTCAGCGCTACGTCGACTTGCTGATGAACGAACACGTCCGCACGATCTTCTTGACGCGCTCGAAGATCGTCGCGGAAATGCGCCGATTCTGCGATGCGCACGGCTTCGTCGAATGCGAGACGCCGACGATGCTGCACGTCGCGGGCGGCGCGGCCGCGCGACCCTTCCGCACCCACCACAACGCGCTCGATCTCGATCTCGATCTGCGTATCGCGACCGAGCTGAACCTCAAACGCTTGATCGTCGGCGGCCTCGAACGCGTCTACGAGATCGGACGCATCTGGCGGAACGAAGGCATCGACGCAACGCACAACCCCGAGTTCACGATGCTCGAACTGTACGCCGCCTTCTGGTCTCTCGGCGAGATGATGGACTTCAACGAAGCGCTGTTCGCGCAGTTGGTGCAGAGCGTCAACGGTTCGCCCGAGGTTCTCTACGGCGAACGCACCGTGTCGTTCGCGCGGCCATTCGCCGCGTATTTCGTACTTCGAAGCGCTCGAGCGCTGGGGCGGCTACGACCGCGCCCGGCTCCTCGACCCTGGCGGCGCGCAGCGCGTTCTTGCCGACATGGGGCTACCGCCGTCCCAAACGCACGGGCAGGCGCTCGACAAGATCTTCGAACGCATCGTGGAACCGCACCTCATCGACCCCACCTTCGTCTACGATTATCCGGTCGCGCTTTCGCCATTGGCCAAGCGCAAGCCGGACGATCCGGAACTGGTCGATCGCTACGAACTGTTCGGTGCCAATTTCGAACTGTCGAACGCCTTTACCGAACTCAACGATCCCGACGATCAGCGGGCGCGCTTCGAAGCACAGATTGACGAACGCCGGCGCGGCAACGAAGAGATTCCCGAGCCGGATTGGGATTTCGTCTCAGCGCTCGAATACGGCATGCCGCCAACGGCCGGCATCGGCATCGGCATCGATCGCGTCGTCATGCTGCTGACGAACCAACAATCGATCCGCGAAGTGATCCTCTTCCCGCTGCAGCGCCCGGTCTAATTCCCAATGCAGTCCGGCCCGCGTTGCGCCGATGCCGGAGTGATGCCGTCGGCATTCCACCGCTCACTCCGTAGTGGCTCCTTTCCGTGGCCTCGTCGCCGCTCTGCCAAGGCAGCGTCTTCTGTTGCTTAGCGGCTGTCACCGCGTGGAAACGGTTTCGTCAATCGTGCCAACGCCAGCTCGCGTGACGTGAAATTGACATCTCGCGTAGCGTGCTGCAACACGGTCCGCCTTGTCGGGATGCCAGGTATCACAACCCGCCCACGTTCCCGCGAACGGAAAGCGATCGGCCGCATTGATGTAGTAATTGCAAACGGTTCCGATGACGTGATAGATAGCTCTCGCTTCGGTCGGGTGCCCGTCCTCGTAGTTCCGATAACCGTGAATCCCAAAAGGGATGCGGCCGCTAGGGTAGTCAGGATCACCGTACCACAGGTAGAGTTCCCCTCTGATCCTGGTGGCTATTAGCCGACTCCGTTCGACTGGCGGACTAGCAGCACGCACGGCATCGATCAATTGTCGCTCGCAGGGCGTGCGAAGGGCCCCGGGAACCAAATGGCGAGCGGCCACATTGTGCGTGTCAAGCAGGGTGAGTGCTGCGATTCCTACGGCTATGACCATAACGCGCCAGCTCCATCAGTTCAGCATTGCCAGAAGATTGGTTTGGACGACTTGACCGCTCCGAATACGGCGGCTCCGTCGGCGTGATGAGCCATATCTCAGGACACCTTTCGGCTTAACTATTTTATTCGGTCGCTATCGTGCGTCCGCCCATCGCTAGTTCCGCCGGCGGCAGTGAAGCCGCGGCGCGACCGCCGGTAGCCGTTGCGCGATCGACGGCGAATGGAATACCGATGCGCGAAACGACGATGCCCGCCGACTGCCGAGCGCTGATCGCAGAGGCGCGAACCGTCCTAGCGGACGAGCACGATGCAATAGCCAATGCGGCAAATCTGGCGGCCTTCGTCATCGCGAACGTTGCGGACGTCAACTGGGTGGGCTTCTATTTCGTACGCGGGAACGAACTCGTGCTCGGGCCGTTCGCCGGCAAGCCCGCGGTCACGCGCATCGCGCGCGGTCGCGGCGTGTGCGGCGCGGCTTGGGTGCAAGCTCGGACGCTCGTCGTCGACGATGTCAGCGAATTTTCGGAGCACATCGCGTGCGACGTCGCATCGCAAGCAGAACTCGTCGTTCCGCTGATGCGCGGTGGTTCGGTCTTCGGTGTGTTGGACTGCGACAGCCCCGTTCGGGCGCGTTTCACCGATGGCGACCGCGCACTGCTCGAGGGCTTGGCGCGGCTTTACGTTGCGTCGTCCGACCCGTTCGATCGCTGAACGACGTCGGTCGAACGGTCCTTGCCTCGTCTGTACGATTCGATTTTCCGCAACGGCCGGCCCCAGCCACGCTCGGCCACCCTTAAGTGAACGACACGCGCTCCAGCGACGCTACGTACCGCGTCGTGGTCGAGTACGACGGTACTGACTTCAGCGGGTTTCAATTTCAGCCCGGCCTGCGGACGATCGCGGGAGAATTGGAAGCGGCTCTGTCGCGACTGTTCGCGCGGCGCATCAAGGTCACTGCCGCGGGCCGAACCGACGCCGGCGTGCACGCCTCGGGACAAGTCGTCTCATTCGTTGCGACACGCGGCATTTCCGGTCGAGCGGCTCGCGCTGGCACTGAATTCGGCGCTGCCGCCCGATCTGAGTGCGCGCGATGCCAGCGCGTCGCGAGGGCTTCTCCGCGCGCAACTCTGCGCTGGCGCGCCACTACACGTACACGGTGCTCAATCGCCGCACGCCGTCGGCGGTCTTGCGCCGCTTCGCGCACCACGACTGGCGCCCGCTCGATATCGAACGGATGCGGGCCGCTGCGCACGCTGCTGATCGGCGAACACGACTTCGTCACGTTCTGCGGTGTGCTGCCCGATCGCGGCGGCACGATCCGAACGCTGCATGCGCTCCGCATCGAAGCGCATGACGACCTGTTGCGCCTCCACTTCGAGGGCGCAGGCTTTTTGCACCGGATGGTCCGCATTCTCACCGGGACGTTGCTCGACGTGGGCGCCGGCCGCCGTACGGCCGAAAGCATCGCCGCGATGCTCGCGGCGCGCGATCGGCGCGAGGCGGGCCCCACGGCACCGTCCGCGGGCCTATGTCTGGTCAACGTCCTCTATCCGGACTTCGAATCGCGCCCTGACGCTCGTCGTTGACAGCCTAGGGCGCTTCCGGTAATATTCGGGGGTTGTCCCGGCGCGGGGCCCTTTTTGCTCTTTTCCTGGAAAGTTGCTGTGCGGACCTACCAACAGAAAACGGCCGAAACTCAGCACGATTGGTACGTCGTCGATGCGGCGTCGCAGCGACTCGGGCGTGCTCGCCGTGCGGATCGCTCGCGCGCTGTCAGGCAAGCACAAGCCGACGTGGACGCCGCACATGGACGACGGGGACCACGTCGTCGTCATCAACGCCGACAAGGTCGAACTCGGCGGCAACAAGTGGACGCAGAAGGTCTATCACCGCCATAGCGGCTTTCCCGGCGGCCTGCGCACCGAGACGGCGCTCGACGTCAAGAAGAAGTTTCCCGAGCGGCTGATCGAGCGTGCGGTACGCGGCATGCTGCCGACCAATCGCATGCGCGACGTGCAACTGCGCCGCCTCAAAGTCTACGCCGGTGCGGCGCATCCGCACGCGCCCCAGCAGCCCAAGGAGCTCTTTTAAGTGGAAGCAGCCGAGGAATTCGGCGGAACGGGCCGTCGCAAACGTGCCGTCGCGCGGGTCAAGCTCAGCCTAGGCCAAGGCGTGATCACGATCAATGAGAAGCCGGTCGACGAATACTTCGGGCGCCCAAGCCTCCTGCAGATCGTGCGCCAAGCGCTCGACGTCACGCAGACGACTTCACGCTTCAACGTCGACATCCAAGCCGCGGGCGGCGGCGTGGCGGGGCAAGCCGGCGCGGTCCGTCACGGCATCGCGCGCGCGCTCGTCGAGATGGACGAGTCGCTCCGAGCGGCGCTTCGCAAGAACGGTTTGCTGACGCGCGACCCGCGCGAAAAAGAGTCGAAGAAATACGGGCGCAAGCGCGCGCGTAAGCGGTTCCAGTTCTCGAAGCGATAACACGTCCGGCTCCGCTAAACCCTGCGCTGGGCTAGGGCTGACGCGTCGACTCAGCTCTTTCGCGCTGTTGCGTATCCGTCACGAAATAGGAGAGATCGCAAACGCGGTGACGGCACCGTTGCGTCCCTTCACGGACGCCGTGACGCGCTGCGATGCGGCAATTGATCGTTCCCGGCGCGCGCGACGCGTTTCTTCGTCGCAATAGATCGTGCCCGGCGGGGCGGCGGCTTGCAAGCCGTTGGCCAAGATTGACGGCGTCGCCGATCACCGTGTAATCCATGCGCTCGGCGCTGCCGAAATGGCCGGCGACGACATCGCCCGTCGCCAGGCCAACTGAGATACGTAGCGGATAGTCGATGCGCGGACCGAGCGTCGGCACGACCTCGTGTAGCCGGATCGCCGCAGCGACCGCGCGGGCGGCATCATCGTCGCGAACGGCCGGCGGACCGAAGACCGCCATCAGGCCGTCGCCGTAAAACTTGTCGAGCAAGCCCGTCGTGAGCGAACACGATGCGCACCGCTTCGTCGAAATAGGCGTTGAGGATCTCGACGACGCGATCCGCAGAGAGATCGCGTCGCCAGCCGCGTAAAGCCGCGCACGTCCGCAAAGAACATCGTGGCGCGCCGGCGTTCGCCGCCGAGCGTGATCGAATCCGGATCGTTCATCAGCGACGCCACGACGTGCGGTGCAAGATAGCGTGAAAACGTCTCCTGCACGCGGCGCGCCTTTTCTATCTCGGCGGCATGAGCCGCTTCGAGACGGCGCTGTTCGGTCACGTCGACGATGACCATCGCGATGCCGCTGCCGGTGGGATCGTCCAGCGGTGCGAGTTGCAGCGCGAGAACGAACGGCGTGCCGTCGCCGCGCACTGCATCGACCTCGGCGCGCAGCTGCACGGCGCCGGCCGAAAAATACGTTTCGAAAAGGTCCGGCAGCTCGGGAATCAGTGCGGCCATTGCGGCCGACGTGCGGCCCGACCCAGCGCTGCGCATCGACGCCGAACGTCGTTTCGGCGGCGCGGTTGAAGGTCGTGATCTCGTGCGTGCGCATCGAACGTGATGACGCCGCTCGCGATCGCCTCGAGAATGCGGGTTTGAAAGGCTTGCAGCGCGCACACGCGTTCGAGCCGGTCGCGCTCCTGCGCCGCTGCTGCGGCGACGGCAGCCAGCGCCGTGCTTGCGCGTAGGTCGTTGGCGACAGACGGCAGCCCCGCCAGAACCTCGAGCGCGAGCGCAACGTCCCGCTCGAAGGGGGCCAAAGGCATCCCTACGCTGGGGCCGGCGCGCGGACCGCGCCGGCGTTTGCCGGGACGGCTGCGGCACGTGCGAAGAAGGCTGCTGCCCAAAGCGGCGCGAGATGCAACATGGCTCACGCTTTCTTTCGGCGGCTGGTGCGAGCAACGTTAACCGTGCGCACGTTCATACGCCGGTCACGTTTCGGCACGGTCGCGGAAATCCGGACCCGCTACGCTGGCGCCATGGAAACGATTCCCGCCGATCTCGCGCGCACGGCCGCCGCAGCTCGGGAGCGCCTCAGCGGTCTGGCCGAACAGGCCGCTATTGCAGGGGCGCGACCGGGTTCTCCGGCCGCCCAGGCCACGATGGCAGCCGCCGCTCGGGAGACGATCTTCGCCGACGCGTTGCTGGCCGCCGTACATGCGCGGCTCCAAGAACTCAAGAGCATCGCCAAATGAACGAATTCGACATTCTGCGCGCCGCCGCCGCCGGAATGGATGCGCAGCGCGCGGCCCTCGACGTTGCCGCGCGCAACGTGGCGGCTGCCGAAGCGACGCCCGGCCACAAAGCCTTCGAGCGGCTCATGCCTCGTTATGCGATCGCCGCTGCGCAGCAGCCTGGGGACGAGCCTGTCATCGACGATCCACCGGCCGAACCCTCCGACGACGCGGGGGACTTCGACAGCGAAGCCGGCGTGGAGCATGGCGATGATAGCGCCGCGCCCGATGTTCCGGTACGGTATCTCGGCGCGCGGGTCGAACGCGGGGTCGACGTTGATGCGGTGACCGAGATGGTCGCCGTACTCGACGCCCAGCGCGCGTACGAGAGCAACGCTTCCATCTTTGATGTCGGCAAACGCTTGGCGGAACGGACGATCGATGCGGGGCGCCTCGCATGACGATCACACCGTTGCCGCCTTCGGCCCGCATTTCCGGCTGGCGACGCGATGCAGCCGGACGGGTCTCCCCTCACCGGCATCGGTGAGCCCGATGCGCCGCTGACGGCGACAGCCCCGGCCGGAAACGCAGCATACCTTCGGACGGGCGTTGGCCGACGCGTTCGACGGCGCCGCGACGGCGCTTGCACGCGCCGACGGAGCCGAACGCGCTTTTGCTGCCGGGCGCGGCGGCTTACAAGAGATGGTGCTCGAACGTGCCCAAGCCGACATCGCGCTGTCGTTAGCCAGCACGGCGGTCAGTCACGTAACGCAGGCACTCGGGACGATCCTCGGCATGCAGGTCTAGCGCATGGCGCCGGTCGTCGCTCGCTGGCGCGCGCTCGCTGCGAGCCAGCGCATATTCGCAGCCCTTCTCGCGTTGGCGGCCGTAGGCGCGATCGCGTTTGCGTTGCTGCTGCAGCGCGACACGAGCGTGCCGTTGTTCGCCGAGCCTCTTCACCCCGAGCAACTGTCCGAAGTCGTCGAACGGCTCGCGCAGTGGAACGTCGCGTTCGTGACCCTTACGGACAACGTGCGCGTCGATGCCAAGCGCAAGAACGATCTTTTGTTGCGTCTGTCGTTGAACGGCATTCCCCACGAACATCTGGCGACGTCGGTCGAAGCGCTGCAGCAAGCGAGTCCGCTGACGCCGCAGTCCGTGCTGGACGCGCAGCAACGTGAAGGTGTCGCGGGCGATCTCGCCGCCAGTTTGCGCGGCATCGCCGGCGTGCAGGAAGCGCGGGTGATCATCGCGCCGGCGCAGGCCGGCGCGTTCGCCGACGAACCTTCGCACGCGGCGAGCGCTTCGGTTCGGCTGACCTTGGCACCCGGAGCGACGTTGACCAAACCGGTCGTTCAAGGCGTGCGGGCGTTCGTCGCTGCCGGCGTTCCGGGCCTCGATCCAGGCCGCGTCGCGCTGCTCGATGACCGCGGGCTTGCGCTGAGTGACACCGGCGCGGCGACGCCGGACGGGGAAGCTCAAACGTTGCAGACCTCGCTGCAGTCAGCGCTCGATCTCGCCGTCGGGGCGGGTACGACGATCGTGCGCGTCCACGTCAGCTACGATCCGCGGCTGCGTCGAGCTGCGCGAAGTCGTGCGGCGGCCACTGGGAGCGGGCGCGATCGGTTCGACGACGAGCGCCGAAACATATCGCAGCGCGAGCAAGACGTACGCGAAGAAAAATGCAACGCTCGACGGCGGTAGCGACGTGCAGGACGAGCGCGTCGACACGCCTGCGGGAGGCCTCGAACGAGTTTCCGTCGCCGTCGCCGTCGATGCCCGGCGCCGGCTCGACTTGCGAAAGATCCGTGCGCTCGCGAGTGCGACGCTCGGCTTGGTGCCGAGCCGAGGCGATGCATTGTCCGTCGAAGCAATCCCATTTCCGCAAGCGGTCGCATCGCGCGGGATGCGCCTGGGTCCCGCGCTTGGAACGATCGCGGCGCTGGGTCCTTCGGCGCTGCTTGCGCTTGCGATCGTTCTGTGCGTGCGCTTTGGCGCCAAGCCCGCGGCGGTGTTGGGAAGCACGATAGTTTCGCGCGTAAGCGTCTTGCGCGTCCCGAAAACGATCGCCGCTTTTCCGCCGGCCCATGTGCGAGGTGCGCTTGCCGGTGAGCCGCCGCATACGGCCGCTGCGATCATCAGCGCGCTTCCGGCGTCGACCGCGACGGCGGTGCTCGAACTCTATCCGCCCGACGAGCGCGCCGCGATCGTGCGACGCATGGCGCGCGCGACGTCGCCCGTCGTGCCCGATTACGAAAGCCTTCTACGCCGTGCCTGATGCGTTCGTTCCGCTGACGGTGTACCTGCAGCGCACGCAAAACGGCGCGCCGACAGCGGCGGGCGCGGCGGCGGACGAAGGAGCGCCGTCGGCGGATGCCGGTATCGCATCATCCGACGAACAGGGAGCGACGACCGCACGGGCGGCGCACGACGTTCGCGGTTCCGGTGCGACGGACTGCGGCGCGACATCGGAAGCGGTGCCGGATGCGTCCGCCGCCGTGGGCAGCGTCTGCGCCGAACTCGCTTTGATGCGCTTCGCTGCAGCGGAGGCGTTAGAAGGGGCGGCGCGGCGCGTGCTTTGCGATCTGGCCGGCGACGTTCTCGGCCGCGAACTCGCGCTTGCGCCCTGCAACATCGACGCTTTGCTGCGCCGTGCCGTCGCGGCCTTTACCGACCTCGAGCCCGTGAGCGTGCGCGTCGCTGCGGAGGATGCACCGTTGTTGTCTTCCGCGACGGTCACGTGTGCGCAGAAAGAACTCGCCGCCTTGCCGGTGCGCGTCGATCCCGCGCTTGTCTCGGGTGACTTCATCATCGAAGTTCGCGACGGCGCGCTTGAATCTCCGCGCGCTTTCCGCTTGCGCTCTACGCTGGAAGGCGTGTCGACGCGCGTACCATTGGCCGGCGAACGCTCGGCCGCGCACGACCGGCCGCGATGATCGCGCGGCCCGCCGGTTGCGTCGTGCGGACCCTGGGTGAGCTGGTGCTCGCGGCGTTGCCGGGGGCGCAGGTCGGCGCCGGCGTACGCCTACGACCGGCGCGGCGCCTGCCGCTGGCTGGTGAGGTAGCAGCGCTCGACGGTTCGCGCGTCGTGATTGCACCCTACGGTTCGATCGCCGGCATCGCCGTCGGCGACCGCGTCGAACTCGACGAGGCGGCGAGCGCGGCGCCGCTCGGCTTTGCACTCCTCGGTCGCGCAGTCGATGCGGGCGGCAATCCGCTCGATGGCAAGGGGCCGCTCGAAGCCCCTAAGCTTCGGATAGACGGGGGAGCAGCGCTGCTTCCGGGTGACCGGGCTCCAATTGGCGACGTGCTGTGGACGGGAATACGCGCCATCGACGGCCTGTTGACGATTGGCCGCGGTGCGCGCGTGGGCTTCTTTGGCGCGCCGGGAGCGGGCAAGACGACGCTGCTCGAATCGATCGCGGCGCACGCACGCGGTGATGCGGTCGTGCTGGCGTTGATCGGCGAGCGCGGCCGGGAAGCGCAAGCGTGGCTGGAACGCTGCGATCGGCGCACGACGGTCGTCTGCGCGACGAGCGATCGCAGCGCCGCCGAACGAATTCGTGCTGCCGACGTTGCGCTGGCGCAAGCCAGTCTCTTGCGCGAACGTGGTCTGCACGTCATCTTGATCGTCGATAGTCTCGCGCGTTACTGCGCGGCGCTACGCGAGCAACGCGTAGCGCTAGGAGAGGCGGTCGGCCGCGGCGGCTATCCGCCCGCCGTCTGGGCAAGCTTGGCGCGCTATCTCGAAGGCGCCGGTCATGCGCGCATCGGCTCGATCACGCTGCTCGCCACGGTCCTGTCCGACGGCGCCGACGACCGGGAGCCCCTCTCGGATGCAGCCCGTTCGTTGCTCGACGGCCACATCGTGCTATCCGATCGGCTCGCGCGAGCCGGGCACTACCCGGCAATCGACGTGTTGGCGAGCGCGAGTCGAACGATGGACGGCGTGACCGATGCCGCACATCGCAGCGCCGCGCGGACGGTGCGCGCTGCGCTCGCGCTGCTGGCGCAGACTCGCGACGCGCGCGAACTCGGGCTCGGGGAACCCGACGCGGTCCTGGCCGCAGCCTGCGCGGCCGAAGGAGAACTGGAAAGCTTTTTGCGTCAGAGTGGTACGGCCTCTCCAGATGAGACGCGCGCCAAACTGCGACTCCTTGCCGCGTCGCTCAAGGTCGACGAGCCGGTCCATCGGCCCGAACTTTAATAGGCAAGTATTGAAGGCAGGGACGCCCCGTGGAGAATCTGGGCGACCTCTCCCGAACGGTATGGGCGGTGCAACCTGCAGACGGGAGCTTGCCGATTGCGGCGCGGGCGGCGGCCCGGCGGCTGTTTGCGTCGCGGCTACGCGTCGCAGCGCTTGGCTTTGCTGCTTTCTTGGCGTCGTCGAGCAGCGTGCGCGCAGCTGCCGCGCCCGCAATGCCGACGTTGGCCGACATTCTCGCCGCTTACCGCAACGCCAGCGCCGATCCGGATGCTCCGGCGGTGCATGCCATGGAGGTCGTGGGAACGACCGCCGGCGCGGGACTTCACGGCATCTTTACTTCTTGGATGTCCGGCGACAGGGAACGCGACGACGAAAGTTTAGGGCCGCGTTCGGATCGCACGTTGCGAATCGGCGACCGCATCTGGTATGCCGATGAGAACGGCGACGTGCGTGAGTTCACCGGCGTGCTAGCACGCCGGGCTCGAACTCAAGAGTTCGTCCAAAGCGGCGCCTTTGCAGAACATCCCGAACGTTGCGTTCTCCATGGACGCGTGCGCCTGGGCGATCTCCAGACGTACGCTCTCGATGTGACGCAGGTCGGCGGCGATACCGAAACCCTGTACCTCGACACGACGACCTTCTTGCCCGACGAGCTTGCCTACGATGAGGATGACGGGCGCGCGACGATCGACTATTCGGATTGGCATACGATCGCGGGGCGGCGTTATGCGTTCACCAACGTGTCGTCCAACGGAGACCACGCTTTCGACACGATCGAGCGGACGACGGCCGTCAATCCGTATGCGACGATCGGCCCCGCCCTTTTCGCCCCTCTCGTAACGCGAACGATCGCGATGGATGCGCCCGAGACGGTGCCGTTGCAGTTGCGCGACGGTCATTTTTATGCACCGGTCACGATCGGCGGCAAAACGTTGACCTTCCTCGTCGACACCGGCGCGCAGGATATCGTGCTCGACCGCGGCGTGGCGGCGCAGTTGGGTCTGCAAGGCGTCGGGGCACTCGAAGCGAGCGGCGCTTCCCGTACCGGCGGGTTGGCGCTTGCCACCCTTCCGCAACTGATCGTCGGCACGCGCGGCGTCATGCGCGATCTCGTCGTTTCCACGCTGGATCTAGGCCGTTCGACCGAGGGTGCGTTCCGTATCGACGGCGTGCTCGGATACCCATTTTTCGCGCAGTCGCAAGTGCGCTTCGACGCGGCCCTACGCACCTTGACGTTCGGTCCACCGCAAAGCTTCGCGCCGTCCGGCGCTCGTGTCGTCTTGTCGACCGATCGCGCCTTTCCTGAGGCGACCTTCCACATCAACGACTCACTCGACGCGCCCTTCATCATCGATACCGGCAACGCCGGGGAGTTGCTGCTGTACCGGCCGTTCCTCCAACATCACCCGGGCATCGTCGCATTCTCGACGATCGCCCGCCACAGCTACGGCATCGGCGGCAGCACCTCGTCGTATCGCTCCAGCCTCGATGAACTCGACATCGCCGGCATCCCACTCTATCACGTCGATACCGACGTGATGCTCGCAACGCACGGTGCATTCGCGGATCGTTTCGAGGCCGGCAATGTGGGGCTCGGTGTGCTCGATAATTTCCGGCTTACGTTCGATCTCGCGCACGATGCGATGTATGTCGAACGCGGTGCCGCGTTCGATGACGGCCGCTCCCGCAACTAATCGGTAACGCTTCGCTTATCTTCCGGCAGACTCGCCGCGTTACGCTACCTCACGCTCACCCCACAAGGAAGCTGAGGAATATCGTGAATCAACGTGTTGACCGCTCCTTCGCGGTCGTCAAAATGCGTCTGCCGTACACCGATCGGCGTGCACTTTCGCAAGCGTGGTTTTCCGCACTGGCCCTTGCCGCTGACGGCTCGACGCCGCCGCCTGCACTGCGTTCGCGCGACGGCATAACCCCGCCGTGCGGACCCGCTGCGGCCGTTGCGCAGCCGCGTGAAACCTCCGGTGCGCGAGCGCCCGAATCTCCCGCGCCCTGCCGCGATCCAAACCGAACGTGGCAGCGCTACCGGCTGCGACGTTTCGGTGCGCCGCTATCGGAGCAGCTCGGTAGGTGCGGCGGCGCGAAGCGACTTCATGAAAGCACGCAGCTATCCGCCGTTCGGCACGTCGCTTATGGTTGGGCTGCGACGGCGGACGCGTCCAACTCGTATTGCGGCGGAAAGGCGAAACCTTGCACGTCGTTGCCTTGTGCGCGGCGGGCAGCGTCGACGTCGTTCGCCGCGCGCTGGCGTGCGCGAAGATGCACCTGCGGCTGCGAGGCGAAACGTTGCATGCAGCGGTGCACGCCGACGCGGTGCCGGCGTGATCGATGCCGCGCTAGCCGCAGCCTTAGAGCGGATCGAAACCCGCGATGCCGATGTCCGCGGCAGCGTTCACGCCTGGTGCGTTTCCGAATCACGCCGACGTCGCGCGCGACCTGCCCGCGCAGCCGGCTGCGGATCCGCTCTCCGTCGCGCTGCCCGCAGGGGCGTACGTCGCGACCCCGGACGCCGAGGGCCGCCTCCGCTACTCGCGTGACGGAACGTTTCACGTCTCCGGCGGCGAACTGCAAGGTTCCGACGGCCGGCCCGTTCTCGGCTTTGCGCTCGGCAATCGCAAGACGCTCGTGCCGCTGCGCGTCGATCCGTACGATCTGCGCCCTGGGACGAGTTGCCGATGCGCGCGTCGATCCGACGGAACGCTGACGTATCTGCGCAGCGGCGTCGATCCGCGCAGCGGACGCCGGCGTTCCGAACGGATCAGCGTCGGACGCATCGCGCTGGCCGGCTTCCCCGCGGCGACGCAGCCGATTCGCCTCGATGCGAACCACGTTGTGCCGCCGGCCGGAGTTCGAAGCGCGTTTCGGCGTTCCGGCCGACGGAACGTTCGCCGCATTGGCGACGGGGATGCGCGATCTGGGCCGGATCGATCTCATGAGCGGCCTAGCGAAGATGCAGGAAGCGTACGTTCATTTCGAAGCGCTGCGCTCGGCTCATAAGGGGCGTGGCGACACCGAGAAAGTTGCGATGGACCTCCTCAAATGATTGCGGCGCTCGAATGATCGCCGCGCTCGACTTCTGGGGCGCCATCGGCTCGGCGACGGTCGCCTCGTGCGACGAAGCGGTCGTTTCGCCGGCGCTCGAGCTCTGCCGCTGTCGGCCGCATGCGTCGTCGCCAACGGCGTGCGGGAGCAACTTTCGCAACTGCTGGCGACCGAACTGGATGTCGAACTGATCGAGCCGTCGATTCCCGACGCGGACGGACGCCGCATCCTCGTCGCGGGCGCGACGATCGTGCGTGTGCGTGGACGCATCTGCGACGGATTCGTCATCGTCCGTCCCGCCGATGCGCGCCGGCTGGTCGCGCTTGCCTTCGGCGAATCGATGCGGTCCGAATCCGACCCGCTATCGGACGATCGAACGCACGACGCTCGAACGGATCGTCGCAGCGCTCGTTCCGCTCTGCAATGCACTGTGTGGGACGCTCGGCCCGCACCACGCCGAAAACAGCGAGCGAGCCGCCTGCGACTTGACGACCTATTTCGAAGTGCGGACGGCCGGCACCGGCACGCCTCGCAATCGGCTTCGCGCTGGCGCGCGATCCGCCCGAAGAGGTCACCGAGCGGCTGACTCTGGATCGATCTGCTCGGCATCGAACTGCGCGGGGCCGTCGACGTTCGGCCAGCGGACGCCTCGGCATCCCGGCATTCTCCCGGCTCGCGGCCGGCGCAACGCTGCCGCTAGAAAGTTCGCTTGGGGCGGCCGGCATCTTGCGCTTCGGCGAAGTCGACTTCGCGCGGGGTACGTGCGGGGCGCGCGGTAAGGTCGCAGCGCTGATCGTGCTCGACGGCGTCGACGAGCGCGCCGCTTCCGTCGGGCCAGGGAGCGTCGCTCCATGAACGATCCGCGCAACATCGATCTACTCGCTCAACGTCGCGCTCGGCGTGCGCGCAGAACTGGGACGCTGCACGATGCGCCTCAGCGACGTTCTCGAACTCGGCCGCGGCTCGGTCGTCGAACTGGATCGTTCGGCCGGCGATCCGGTCGACGTGCTCGTCAACGACCGGCTCGTCGCACGCGGCGAGATCGTCGCCGTCGAAGACCGCTTCGGTGTGCGCATCACCGAAGTCGTCGCGCGCAAAGCGCCGCGCGGTTAGGGCGGCACCGCGATGGATTCCGCTCGTCAATCTTGCCGCGCCCGCGCCACACGGCGCTGCACGGCTCGCCGTCCGGTTTACCGCTCGACATTCTCGCGGGCTTGACGTTGCTGGCGATCGCGCCCTTCGTGCTGGTGATGACGACCTCGTTCGTTCGAATCGTCGTCGTCTTGTCGCTCGTCCGTTCGGCGATCGGCGCCTCGTCGCTGCCGCCCAACGCCGTGCTGACGGGCCTGGCGCTCGTGTTGACGTTCGTCATCATGACGCCGACGATCGCGCGCGTCTCGCACGACGCGATCGACCCGTACTCGCGCGGCGCGATATCGCAGCGCACGATGCTGACACGCGCGTTCCGGCCGCTGCACGATTTCATGCTGCGTCAGACGCATGTCCGGGACATCGAGTTGTTCGCCCGCATCGCGCGCGAACCGGTCGCCGCGCGCGATGAGACGCCGCCGGACGTTTTGCTGCCGGCCTTCGTCGTCGGGGAACTCCGCAGCGCATTTGCGATCGGCTTCGCGCTCTATCTTCCGTTCGTCGCCATCGACCTAGCCGTCGCTTCCATCCTCATGGGCCTCGGCATGTTCATGCTGAGTCCCCCGATCGTCTCACTGCCGTGTAAGCTGCTCCTCTTCGTCATGGTCGACGGCTGGGCATTAGTGTGCAGCGGCATCGTCTCGAGCTTTCGTTAACCCAAAGCAGCCGTCGCTCACGGACTTCTTACGCCGCCGTCGAATGGCGGCGGTCGATGCGTATCGGCGAGCTGCTGGAACGGCGGCGACCGTGTTTGTCTTTCGAGTTTTTTCCGCCGAAGACCGATGCCGGCGTCGAATCCTTGATGGCGACGGTCAAGACGTTGCGGATTCTCAATCCCGGCTTTATCTCGGTCACCTACGGCGCAGGGGGCTCGAGTCGCGCGCGAACCCTCGAAGTCGTCAAGCGAATCAAGCGAGAACTCGATATCGAGGCGATGGCGCACTTGACGTGCGTCGGGAGCACGCGCGACGACTTACGCGTGCTGCTCGGCGAACTGCAGAGAGCCGGCATCGAAAACATCATGGCGCTGCGCGGCGATCCGCCCAAAGGCGAAACGGCGTTTTGCGCCGGCCGAGGCGGCTTCCGTTACGCCATCGGATTTGATCGCTTTTCTCAATGAAGAGTTTTCGTTCTCGATCGGCGCCGGTGCATATCCCGAGATGCATCCCGAAGCCCTGAGCAGCGCCGACGATATCCGCGTGGCCGTTGCGAAGGTCGAAGCCGGCGCAACGTTTTTGGTGACGCAGTTTTTCTTCGACAACGACGTGTATTTCCAGTTACGTCGAGCGTCTGCGAGCGGTCGGCGTGACGGTCCCTATCTGCCGGGCATCATGCCGATCACCAGTTACGATGCGATCGGACGGATGACGCAGATGAGCGGCGCGCGCATCCCGCAGCGGCTGCTGGCCGAACTGGAAGCACGCATCGACGAGCCGGCGGCCGTTCTCGAACTCGGCGTCGCGTTTTGCGCCGTGCAGTGCCGGGAGTTACTTGCGCGCGGTGCGCCCGGCTTACACTTCTACACCCTCAACAAATCGACCGCCACACGCGCCGTCGTCTCGGCACTGATCGCCGCCAATGCGGTCCACGAACTGATGACGTCGGATCGGTAGGCCGGTGCGCCCGACTTAGCGCCCCGCGAGACGGACTGACCGCGCGTCGCTTGCTTTCGCACGGGAGGGAACGATCGCAGCGACGACCGGATAGGGCCTCACACCGTTGGCCGCGAGTGCGTCTCGGCACAGCGCGGCAAGTTGCTGAGGATCTCCGGCGAGCTGCGGGAAGTCTAGCCCGCTGCGCATCGCAATGACGCTCGCGATGGCATCCGCTTCGCCTTCTTCGATCGTCGTCGGGATCACCCGCGCACTTCCCGACGCCACGTGCGACGCAGAGATCGCGGGACCGGCGACGAGGAGGTTCGTCAATCCCTTGGGGACGAGCGTGCCGAACGGGATGCCGTAGACATGGCGTTCGGCGGCGTACGACGGTTGATCGGTCGGATCAACGGGATGAACGTCGAGCGGATACGATGCCAAGCCGATGCTGTCGCGCGGGATGCGACCGTCCCAAACCGCATCGGCGGTCAAGCGCTCGAGTCCGCCGATATGGCGCGTCTCGCGAACGTAGACGTCCGGCGCAAAGCTGCCGACGCGCGCGCTGCCGAAGCCGGGCAGACGCGTACGCAAGAACGCGACGAGTCGTGGCGCTTCGGCTTCGCTTTGCCGTTTGGCCGATGCCAACTCACTTGGGACGAGGCCGTCGATGCCGCACACGTCGATGGCGTTGACGGTAACGCCGCCGTCGGGAAGCAGCCCCAAATTCAGATCGCGCACGACGATGTTCGGCTTCGATGGACGATACGCGCGCAACAACGTTGCATAGCCCCACGCGCGATTGTCGATGACGCCGCCTGCTCCGAATCGAACAGCATCGTAGGATGATGCCAGCAGCGGCCATGCGACGCCTTTGACGGAGAACATCTCCGTGACGGCTTGTTGGGCTTCGTCGATGCCCGTGTCTTGCCGGCCGACGTCATACGGGGCGCCCGCGAGTGCCGCGACATCGGCGGAATCCGTCGCATCGATGACGGCTTGCGGCGCGCACGGTCGTCAGCCCTGTCCGAATCGATGTTTTGAAAGGTTACGCCGCCGACGCGCCGTCCGCCGTCGACGAGGTGCATCTGGACCGCGACGCGGCCGCTCGGCATAGCGCACGGAAATGCGCGGATACGCCGCTACCATCGCGGCGAAGGTCCGTTGCGCCGCAGCGGGCGTGAAAACATCGCCGAGCCGCGCGTACATTTCGGCGAAGATGCCGCCCGCCAACGGTGCGCCGTCACGTGCAACGTTGAGATCCCACTGGTCCATCATCGCATCGGTCAGCGTTCCGCCGAGGTCGTCCGCTGCGCTGGTCGAGCACGACGCTGTCGCCGGCACGGGCTGCCGTAATGGCGGCTGCGATTCCCGCCGGCGTGCCGCCGACGACGAGCACGTCGGGCGACGCCGCGTCGAGGCTTTGCGCGCGGACGGCGAGCGGGGCTAATGACATGGCGGCGATGCCGAGCGCGGCGACGGTCTTGCGACCGAACGTATCTCGATCGTAACGAAGAAAGCGGAGAAGGCGGCAAACACGGCGCTTTCGTACGCGAGCCGATCATGTTCCGGCAGCATCGCCGCAACGTTGCTTCGCTAGGATCGGGACGTGGAAGCTCTGGCCGGCGTCATGCGCGAAACGCTGATCGTCGCCGCAGTTCTATGCTTTCCGGTGCTCGTCGTCGCGACGGCGGTCGGTACGCTCGTCGCGGTGCTGCAAGCGGCGACGCAAATCCAAGAGCAGACGCTGACGCTGCTTGCCTAAGATGCTCGCCGTCGGCACGATGGTCGCGCTCTTCGGCGCGTTCGGCCTCGGCCTGTGCGCGTCGCTCTTCTCGGACGCGATCCGGACGTTGCCGCAGATCGTACGATGGCGCGCCGTAGCGGCCCATGAGCGACGCCTTTCTGTTGACCTTCGCGCGCTGTGCCGGTTTCGTGTTCCGGGCGCCAGGCTTTTCGCATCCCGACGTACCGCCGCCGGTACGCGCGGGGTTCGCGTTCACTCTCGCGTTCGCTTTGAACGCGCACGCCGCGCCGGTCGGCGCACGTCGGTCGCGGGCCGGTTCGCGATTGCGCTCGCGACGCGAGACGCTGATCGGTGCGGCGATCGGGATTGCGGCTTCGATGTTGTACGACGGCGCCTTTGCGGGCGGACGTGCGCTCGACGATTACGTCGGCATCCGTGCCAGCGTTCCGAGCGCCAACGTCGACGCCGGCGCCGGATTCGGGCGCTGTGGTCGCTAGCGTTCGCGGCCGGCTTTTTCGTGCTCGGCGGCGATCGCGTCGCGCTCCTCGGATTTGCCGATGCGTTTACGACATTGCCGCCCGGCGCGCTGGTCGACGCGACCGGATCTGCGCACGTTCGCCGTCGCGTTGCCGGAGACGCTGCTGCGCGCCGCGCTGTTCGTCGCCGGGCCTGCCCTCGCTATCGCCTTCGTCGCGCAGGTCGCGCTCGCCGCCGTCGCGCGTCTCGTGCCACGCTTCTCGACGTTCACGTTGGCGTTTCCGGTCGTCTTCGCGTGCGTGCTGCTCGCCACGCTCGCGGCGCTGCCGGCCGTGCTCGGCGCTGCAGCGACAGCCATGGTGGAACCTGACGCCGCTGCACGCGCGGCCACGCTGAAGCGCCGGCGCCATGAGCGACGACAAACGCTTTGACGCGACGCCGAGCCGGCTCGCACGCGCCAAACGCGAAGGCAACGTCGCGCGCTCGCAGGATCTTGGGGCGGTCGCCGCTTTCGCCGGCGCCACGTCGCATGCTGTTCGCCGTGCTGACGTCGCTGGCAGACGCCGCGCGCGCAGCCTTTACTTGCAGCGGTGCAGCAATCGACGTGCGTCGGCGGCCGCGTGCGACTGCGTGCGACGCCGCTTCGGGCCGGCCGTATGCCGTCATCGCCGCTTTCGGTCGCCGGCGTCCTTATGGCCGCGCTCGGCGGCGGCCTGGGCGCGGCGTACGTCCAGACACGAACCTTCGTGTTGCGCTGGCCCGCAACCGAGCCTCGCCAAGCTCGACGTCTTCAAAGGTTTGGCGCGCATCTTCGGGCCGCGACGCGCTGCTCGGCGCCGCCAAGGCGACGTTCGTTTCCGGTGCCGTCGCCGTCGCGCTGGTTCCCGCGCTCACGGCAGCTTTGCGCCTGCTCTGGGAGCGCTCGCCCCCAGCGCTGGCGTCGCTCGCCTTGCGAGCGGTGCAAAGCGCAGCTGGCGGCCGCAATCGTCGTCGCGTTCGCGTTCGGCTGCGGCGACGCGCTGGTCGAACGCCATAAATGGAAGCGGCGGCTGCGCATGAGCTTCGACGAACTTCGTCGCGATCACAAAGCTAGCGAAGGCGATCCGCTGCTGCGCGGCCGCCGCCGGCAGCGTCATCGCGCTCTGATTCGCGGCGCCGTTAGCGCGCGTGCGCGACGCGGCCTTCGTCGTCGCCAATCCCACGCACGTCGCGATCGCGCTCGAATATGCGCCGCCGGCACGTCAGCGTTCCGCGCGTGCTCGTTCGCGCGACGGACGAAGGGGCGCGCGAAGTCAAACGGCTTGCGCGCGCGCATCGGCGTGCCGATCGTCGAAAACGTCGCGCTGGCGCGTGCGCTGCTCGCGACGACGGAGGTCGGCGATTTCATTCCGCCCGACACGTACGGCGCGATCGCGACGATCGTCGCGATGCTGCTGCGCTCGCGGCGCTAGCCCCAGAGCTGCGCGCACCGAGACCTTCGTGCGCAAGCGCCCGGCGAAGCGGCAGTCGTGAGAGCACGCACTTCACGTACGGCTTCGCGGCGGTCGTGCTGTCGATCGTCGGCATCTTGGTCGTGCCGCTTCCGCCCGCCGTGCTCGACGCGCTGCTCGCGTTCAACATCATGGGCTCGGGCATCGTGCTGCTGCTCGCGATCACGATCGGCGATCCGCTCGAGTTCGCGGCCTTCGCGCCGGCGCTGTTGATCGCGACGCTCTTTCGCCTCGCGCTCGACGTCTCGGCGACGCGGCTCATCCTGACGCAAGGCAACGTCCCGGGCGGCGTCGGCGACATCATTCCCGCCTTCGGGGCGCTCGTCGTGCACGGCAACCTCGTCGTCGGACTGATCGTCTTCGCGATCCTGATCACGATCCAATTCGTCGTGATCGCGTCGGGCGCGGGGCGCGTCGCCGAAGTCGCCGCTCGTTTCACGCTCGACGCGATGCCCGGCAAACAGATGGCGATCGACGCCGAGATGCACGCCGGGTCTGCTCGATGCCGAGGGCGCGCGGCGCAAGCGCGCCGGCGGTGCAGCGCGAAGCCGATTTCTACGGCGCGATGGACGGCGCGGGCAAATTCGTCAAAGGCGACGCGATCGCCGCGCTCGTGATCGTCGTCCTCAATCTGATCGGCGGCGTCGCGGTCGGGCTTGGCGTACGACAAGCATGAGCCCGCTCGACGCGCTCGAGTACGTTCGCGATCCTGTCGATCGGCAATGCGCTCGTCACGACGCTGCCGGCGTTCTTGCTGTCGACGTCGATGGGTCTGATGGTGACGCGCGTCGCCGGCGACGGGTCGCTCGGGCGTCGACCTCGCGACGCAGGTCCTCGAACGGCCCGGCGTGCTGCGCGCCGCCGGCGCTTTCGCGGTTGCGCTCGGCGCTCGTGCCGGCGCTACCGCACCTGCTGTTCGGCGCGCTCGGCGCCGGGACTGTTCGGCGTCGCGCAGTGGGGCGTGCGCCGGCACGACGCGCGCGCGGCGGCCGCAGCGAGCGGCGCGCGAAGCGGCGCGGCGCGCGGCCATCCGGCGGCCCGAGATGGCGCTGGCGCTGGTCGGAACCGACGCCGTCGCGATCGACGTCGGCGCGGATCTCGCGCGCGCTGCTCGCGCCGCCGCTCGCCGATGCGCTGCTCGACCGCATCGGCGAAGTGCGCCGCGCGCTCGCGGGCGACATCGGCCTCGTCTTGCCCGGCGTGCGGTTGCGCGACGATCTGACGCGCGAGCCGGCGACCTATGCGATCCGCGTGCGCGACGGGCTCGCGGGCGAGGGCCGCTTGCGGCTGGATCGCGTTCTGGCCGTCGCCGACGAGGCGATCCTCGGCGGGCCTCGGCGGCGAGCGCGTGCGCGAGCCGGTCTACGGCATGCCGGCGACGTGGCTCGAACCGCAGCGGCGCGAAGGCGGCGATGGAAGCGGGCGCGCTGGTTTTCGATCCGATCTCGATCGTCGGCTCGCACCTCGCCGAGATCGCGCGCGTGCACGCTGCCGAGCTGCTCGGCCGCCAAGAACTGCATACGCTGCTCGAGCATCTGCGGGCTTCGGTCCCGTCGCTCGTCAAGGAGATCGGCAACCGACGGCGTGCCGCTCGCGACCGTGCACCGCGTCTTCGAAGCGCTGCTGCGCGAGCGGGTTTGGCCGCGCGATCCCGTCGCGACGCTCGAAGCGCTGATCGATGCCGCCGCTCAGACGCGCGACGCTGCGCGAATTGACCGAAGCCGTCCGCCGCAAGCTCGTCGCCGCCGCTCGTGCGGCGGCGCGGCGTCCCGTGCCTCGAGCCGTTGGTGCTCGCACCCGACGTTCGAGACCGAATTGCAAGCGTGGCTCGTGCGACGGCACGTTCGCGCCGCATCCGGAGATCGCGCTGCACCTGCGCAGAGCGCGATCGCGTACCTCACGACCGTCGCGCGCGAGCGCGCGGCGCTCGTCTGCACGTCGCGGCTTGCGGCCGGCGCTGGCGGAGTTCTTCGCTCGCTTCGCCGTGCGTCTGGACGTATTCGCCTATGCCGAGCTTCCGCCCGAACTCGAGCTGCGCCCGGCGCTCGTCTGAGCGCCCCGAGCCGACGTGCCGGCGCTCGCTGCTAAGCGGCCCGTCGCTCGCAGACGCGGGTTGACGGACGCGCCTCCGCGACGCCGCTGCGCCGCTCGGAATGCGTCGCATAGCCGACGCCGCGGAATTTCGGCCGAACGTGGCTCGGACGTTCGGTTTGACGGCTGGGGAGAGGCTGGTAGAATACATGCGTTCTCCCCTCCCCGTGGGGTCTTTTTATTCCGATGTGGCGGCGTTACAAGCCCTGGGCGATTGGGGCGTTTTTAGCCGGGATCGTGGCCGTGTGCCTGTTCCTGGTCCTTCCGATCCAGAAGCAAGATCAAGCTCGGGCTCGACCTGCAAGGCGGCGTCTCGCGTGCTGCTGCAGCTCAACACGAGCCCGGAAGTGCCGAAGATCACCTCGCAGATCCAAGGTCAGGTCGAGCAGGTGATCGACTCGCGCATCAACGGACTTCGGCGTCGCCGAACCACAGATCACGACGGTCGGCAGCGACCGCATCCTCGTCGAGCTGCCGAACGTGAAGAATCCCGACGAAGCGGTCCGCTCGCTCAAAGAGGTCGCGAAGCTCGACTTCAAGATCATGCCGCCGGCGGTCAACGAGCGCGCGAGCGCGATAAGAAGTATGCCGACGATCCCAACGGCGCGTATAAGGACAGCGGCCCGATCGTCTACACCGGCGCCGAACTGCGCGCCGCCCAATCGGCGCCCGAGCCAGAGCGGCACCGGCTGGCAGATCAACTTCCAGACGAAGAATCCCGGCAAAGTTCGGCGCGATGACGCAGGCCAATCTCGGCAAGTTGCTCGGCTATCTTCCTCGACAAGAAGTTCATTTCGGCCGCGACGATCCAAGGCGTGATCACCGAGTAGCGGTCAGATCACCGGCAATTTCACCGAAGACGACACGATCCGCATCGCCAACGATCTCAATGCCGGCGCGCTTCCCGGTCCCGATGACCGTGATCGAAAACGACACGGTCGGTCCGATCCTCGGAAAGATCGACTTGCAGAAATCGCTGTACGCGGCGATGGCGGGCCTCGGCCTCGTGCTGATCTTCATGTTGCGTCGTCTACCGGCTTCCCGGCTTGCTCGCCGACGTCGCGCTGATGGTCTACGTCCTGATGTTGCTCGGGCTGCTCGCAGGCGTGCACGCCGTGTTGACGTTGCCGGGCATCGCGGGCTTCGTGCTGTCGGTCGGCATGGCGGTCGACGCGAACGTGCTGATCTTCGAACGGCTCAAAGAAGAGATTTGGGCCGGCAAATCGTTGCGCGCGTCGGTCGCGACCGGTTTCAAGCGCGCCTTTACGGCGGTCTTCGATAGTCACTTCACGACGATCGTCGGTGCCGGCGTGCTGTTTCATGCTCGGGACGGGGACCGTCAAAGGTTTCGCCTACACGCTTTTCTGGGGCACGGCGTTCTCGCTGTTCACCGCGACCTTCGTGACGCGCTACTTCGTCGATTTGGTCGTCAACAACAACCTCGCCGAGAATCCGAAAGTCTACGGCGCGTAAGGCTCGATGTTTTTTCGTCGTCTGAACTGGAACGTCGTCGGATGGTTCCGCACCGTCTCGCGGATCTCGTACATCATCATCGGCGTGCGGCATCGGCGCGCTGGTGTGGCATGCGACCCATGCGCCGGGCGGCGGCTTCCAACCCTCCCACGCGCTGCGGCTTGGGCCTGTCGTTCACCGGCGGCACCGACGTCACGGTCAAGTACAAGGCGCCGTCGAGCGTGCCGGCCGTGCAAGCGGGCGCTCGCCGAGACTCGGCGTCACCGACGCGCGGGTCAACACGCTTCGCGAAAGTCGAGCGATGCGGCGCCGAACGAACGCTTCACGGTCGAGACGCAGCGCGACTTCGGCAACGATCCGGCGCCGCTGTGGGCGGCGCTCGGTACCGTTGGGCAAGTCGACCGCGCGCAGTCGCAGATCGCAGCCGTCGGTCCGTCGCTCGGCAAAGAGTATCTGACCAAGGCCGGCGAGGCGCTGGTCATCGCGATCGCGATCCAGTTCATCTACATCGCGTTCCGCTTCGGCTGGAACTACATCTTCGGCTTGGTCGTCGTGATCGCGCTCGTGCGCGACGCGGCGATGATGATCGGCATCTACGCGATTGCCGACAAGCCGGCCGACGACGCGTTCCTGGCCGCCGTGCTGACGGTCATCGGCTACTCGGTGATGGACACGATCGTCATTCTCGACCGGATACGAGAAAACGTCAAGGTGATGGCGGGCGAGCCGTACGCCAAGATCGTCAACACGTCGATCCTGCAGACGATGACGCGCTCGTTCAACACGCTCGCGACCGTCGTGATCACGCTCGTTGCGCTGCTCGCCTTCGGCGGCGCGAGCTTGCAAAACTTCGCGTTCGCCTTGCTCGTCGGGCATCTGTTCGGGCGGCTACCATTCGATCTTCTTCTCCGCGCCGCTGGTCAACGTGCTGCGCGAGCGGCAATTGCGCGACGCGGCTACGAAGCGTCAGTTGGCGCGCGCGACCGCGCTCGAGCGGCCGCCGCGAACCGTCGCTGAGGCGCGCGCACAAGCGGCGCGCGCAGCTATCGCGCGAAGAGGTCGTAGCCGCGCGCAAAGAGCGGCGCGCGCGCGAAAAAGCGGCGCACTGCGCGTCCGGACCGGCCCGACGAAATACCGCCGCAAGCGGCTCGGCCGAGCCGGCGACTGGCCCGCGCCGGGTTACGAAGAAGCCGACCGGTACGATGACGAGTCCGACTATGACGAGGTCGGCGACACGGCCCGACGCGTACGGGGAAGACGGCTACGCCGAACCCGACTACGCGATCGATCCGCTCGACGCGCAGAACGCCGGGCTGCACGAGCACGATCTGACGTTGGGCCACGAAGAGATTCACCTCAACCTCGACGATCGCTGAGCACGACGCTGCCCCGCTCGAACAACCGGCGGCCTCGCAGAACCGCGACTAGCGTCCCGCGCGACCGCTTCGGCGGCGCTTCGCGCCGCCCGACCGCGTCGGAAGCGGCGTTCGAGCGTCTTGCTCGCAACGTTCGACTGGCGAACGGCCGATTGCCGAGCCGGCCGAGCGATGCTCGTACCGACGGCTGACCCCAGCGCGAAGTCGCGCCGCGAGCGATCGCGACGCGCCGCGGCGCGCGATCGCGCGCTCGTCGACGAGTTATTCGCCAAGCGCGACGCCTATCTCGAGCGCGACCGCTTCGCGACGATCGGCGAGGCGGAGAGTTTTTACACGAAGATCGTCGGCGTCAGCTTCGAAGGGCGCCAAAGCATCGTTGCAGGGCTTGCTGTCAGGCGATGCTCTGACGCTGCGTGCGCGAGCCTGAAAACGCGCACGACTCCGAATGCGATCGCCGTCCGGTTCGGAGCGTTGCATCTCGGTTATCTGCGGCGCGAGATCGCCGCGCACGTCGCCTCCAACTTCGACGACGGCGAACGGTATACGGCCGAAGGTCGGCAGCGTCACGGGCGGCGGCGCGCGACACGTCGGCGTCAACATCTTCGTGCGGCGCGAGCGGCGCACCGGGCGAGGCCCGCGACGCTGCGGCAGCTGCCTGCGCACCGGCAGGCACTGGCCGAGGGCGACGGTGCAGACGAAGCGGTGCAGCGGGCACTGATCGGCGAGCGGCCGCTGCGCGAAGCGCAGCGGGCGGTGCTGGGCCGCCTGGGCGCGGGGCGCCAGCACGCTCGCGGTCATGGGAACCGGGCGCGGCAAGTCGTTATGCTTCCAGTTTCCGGCCGCACGCGCCGCGCTCGAACGCGGAGCGAAGACGCTGGTCTTTTATCCGTTGCGCGCACTCGCTAACGACCAGTACGAGGCGCTTGCAGCGCCGGCTCGAGTCTTTCGGCTTACGCATCTTGCGCGCGAACGGTTCGATCGACGGTGACGAACGCGCGCGCCTGCAATGCCGCGCTCGATCGACGGTTCGTGGGACATCATGCTCGCAACGCCGGAGTTCGCAACGTTGCATCGCGCAGCGTTCCTGCGTCCGGAGAATCGGCCCGAATTCGTCGTCGTCGACGAAGCGCATCACATTTTCGAATCGCGTCATCGGCCGGCGTACGGCGCCCTCGGCGCTCTCGTGCGGGAGCTCGCGCCGCAGCAGGTGCTGGCGCTGACGGCAACGGCCAATGACGACGCGTTCCGCGCGATTCGTGCGGCGCTGAGCATCGAGGCATGGGTCATCGATCCGACCGTGCGCGACAACCTGCACGTCGTCGACGCGCGCAACACCGACGACCGGCTCTCGTATCTCGCGCGCGAGCTCGACGGTTCGCGGTAAAGCGATCGTCTATGCAAATTCGCGAGCCGAAGTGACGACGCTGGCGGAACGGCTGCGCGCACGGCTGTGGCCCGGTCGTCGCTTTTTACCATGCCGGAGTCCCGGCCGCCGGAGCGTGCCGGCGTCGAAGACTGCTTTCGGCGCGGCTAAGTGCGGATCATCGTCGCGACTTCGGCGTTCGGCGAAGGGCATCGACTTGCCCGACGTGCGCGACGTCGTGCTGTACCACCTCAACTTTCGCCTTCACCGAGTTCAATCAGATGGCGGGCCGCGCCGGCCGCGACGATGGCGCGACGCGCGCATCCATCTGCTCTACGGTGAAGCCGACCGGCGCATCAACGACTACATCATCGCGCGTAACGCGCCGTCGCTCGACGTGCTGCGCCATGCTGTATCGCGGCATGCGCGGCCTTGCCTCGGACGACGTGTTGCGCATGAACTACGAGGACGTCGCCCGCACGCTCGATCTCGAAATGGCCGATGCCCGGACGGTCGGCGCCGCCGTGCGCATCTTCGAGGAAGCGGCGCTCGTCGCACGGGCGTTGACGATGACGGCCGTTTCGTGCGATTTCTGACGGCGTCAATGGCAAGGTCGACTTGACCGCGACGCCCGTTACGCCGAAGGGTCAAGCCGAACGCGAAAATTTCGAGCGGTTTTGCGCCCTCGCGCTTGACGGCGGATGCGCCGACGCTGCGAGCAGATCATCAACCGTCCGATCTACCCTGACCGGCTTCCCCTCGAACGATAGCAATCCCGTCGTTCGCACGCGAGCCGTTCGATGATCCCGGCCAGTTCGGCCGGGACTTCGACTGGAATGTTGTGGCCGACGTCGCGGAATGAGACAAAACGGCGCCGGGAATGGCGTTGCCGACGTCGCGGCGCAATGCGTGCGAGCGGCGCGAGCGGATCGCGGTTGCCGGCGACGACGATCGTCGGTCAGCGTGATGGCGCCGACGCGGTCGGAAGAAGTCGACGCTGCGGCCGCGATCGTACCAGCCGAACCAGCTTCACGCTGCGCGATGAGAGCATCGTCGATCAGGCGCTCCATCGCGTCCGGCGAGATGTCGCGCACCATCGCGGCACGTTGGAACCGCGTCGATTCGGACGCGCGAGCCAAACGCCGCTTCGGCTAGCGCGCGATGTCGCTCGCCGGACGACGTAGGCGCGCGCCGTTCCCGGCGCAACGAGGATCGAGCCGGCGCAGATTCGCGGGCGGTTCGAGCGCGACGTATTGCGCGACTTTGCCGCCCATCGAATGCGCCACCACATCGACCGAGCACCGACCGCCTCGAGCGCCGCTGCGCAGATCGCTTGCATAACCGTCGAGATCGTGACCTTCTGCGGGCCGGTCTGACAGGCCGGCTCCGCGGAAGTCCAGAAGATGTGAGGTGTACCGCGTCGCGGTCGAGCCGCCCGTCTACGTCGTAAAACATTCGCCGTGAACTGATCCAGCCGTGCGCGAAGAGCAATGCGGTGCGGCCCTGACCCCCGCGTTTCCAGCGCGAGCGAAACGCCGGCGTTGTCGAGATAGCGCACGATTGCCGGCGTTCGGTCGCCACCTGTGGACTCTTGCGCTAGGCGACCACCCGCGCGACGTCCGCCGCTCCGACGCTCTTGTAGAAGGCGTTGTCCGTCTCGCTGATCTTGCGGCGCCCACGTGTCGACTTGCTTACGGTTGACGGGAAAGTGCACCGTCGGCCCGTACGCATTGGAATAGTCGGCGTCGTTGAAGGGCGCGAAGTCGTCGCTCTCGCGGTGTGCGAGTACGGTATCGGCAATTGCGTTGGCCGCATGAAGTGCGGCCGCTGCGCACGCTCGCGCCAGCCGGCCGTCCTCGGCGAACGTTTCGTACAGCGCGATCGCCGGCCGGTCCGCGCGCCATGGCAAGCGCCTTACCGTCAGGGAAGCGCACCATGCCGTCGATCGGACTTTGCGTCTTGCCGTATTGCCGCGCGTTGCGCTCGGATCGGCGGCCGCCGTGACCAGTGACGCAGTCGAGGATTCGCACCGCCGCGGCGACCGCCGCCGTTTTCGCCGGATCGAGATCGATCACGTCGAACGCCGCCGCCGGTCCGAACGATCCGATGTCGCCCGCGTCGTACGTCGTGTCCATCGTCGTATTGACGACGGCTTTTGCCATCGCGGCCGGGTGCGCCGATGTGCGCTGGCGATGTCGTGCGCGACTTGCGTCGGCACGCCGGGCGCGAGCATCGTTTCAGGGGACGCGGCCAAGATAGTCGACGCCGGCGTGCGAAAGCGCCGACGAAAAGCCGACCGTCGCCATCAAACATTGGTTCGCGACGACGCCGTCGACGTGGCGACTTGCGTCTTCGGGGTGCTCTTTGGCGTGCAGCGCGACGCCGTCGGCGATCGCGCCCGCGATGTCGTCTTCGCGCATGATCCCTTCGTCGCTATGCGTCGATTGCAGGCCGCCGCCGTCGCCGCCGCCGTGGTCGACGAGATCGATCCACGTCGCTTTCGCGTGCGACTTTTCGGCGTCGTCGAGCGTGTGCGCGACGAACTGCGCGAGATCGCTGCGCGCCGACATGTCGTGCGGTTCGTCGATCGTCACGTGGTGCGAGAGCGCGCCGCCGGCGATCGTATACGATTCCGTGCGCAGCGTATGCCGCCGGTTCGAAGCCGGGGCGCGCCGTCGTGTCTTCGACGGTGAATTCGATGCTTGCATCGCGCCGGCTCGTTTGCACGGCCTGCGCGATCGTCGCCGCTTGAATGTCGTCGAGATTATTATCGCCGTCGCGATAGAGTCCGAATTCGAGCGCGCGCGACGTGCGCTCCGTAGTGACCGAACCGACCATGTCGTATGCCTCCGACGCGAAGTGATGTCGAAGCCCTTACTGCGACGGAGCACTGCGGCGACAAGCCCCCTGGCAGCGCGCTTCGATCTGGGCTGGTCCGTGACTACCGGACGGCAAATGCGCTTGTTGTGGCGAAGCGCGTCTCATGAAAAAGATTGCTACGTTGGTACTCGCCTTTTTCGCGCTGGGCGGCGTAAGCGCAGCCGCTCCGAACTATCACCTCGCGCATCGCTTCGTGCTCGGCGGGGACGGCGGCTGGGATTACTTGACGTACGACGCCGCCGGCAAGCGACTGTTTATTTCGCGCTCGACCCACGTGATGGTCGTCGATCCGACGACGGGTACCGTCGTCGGCGACGTCCCTGCGACGCCCGGCGTTCACGGCATCGCGCTGGCGCCCGATCTCAACAAAGGCTTCACGTCCAACGGGGCGGACGGCAGCGTCACGGTGTTTGACCTCCACTCCTACAAGCCGTTGGCGACGATTCGGATCGACGGCAAAAACCCCGACGGCATCGTCTACGATGCGGTCAGCAAGCGCGTCTTCACGTTCAACGGCGACAGCAACGATGCGACGGTGATCGACGCACAGAAGAACGCAGTCGTCGCCACGATCCCACTTGGCGGACGCCCGGAGTTTCCGGTTTACGACGGCAAGGGCATGGTGTACGACAACCTCGAGAGCACGAGCGAGATCGTCGCCGTCGATGCGCGCAGCGCAAAGATCCTACACCGTTGGCCGCTCGGCGCGTGCCACAATCCTTCGGGCTTGTCGATGGATCGCGAGAATCGGCGACTGTTCACCGCCTGCGACGGTCAGATGGGCGTTGTGGACGCCGACGACGGCAACGTGATCGTCACGCTGCCGACGGGAGCGGGTACAGACGCGACGCGCTACGACGCGAATACGAAACTTGCGTTCGCGTCGAACGGCCGCGACGGCACCCTGACGATCGTCCACGAAGATTCTCCGACTACGTTTAGCGTCGTGCAGAACGCTAAGACGGAGTCCGGCGCACGGACGATGGCGCTCGATCCGCAGACCGGCGACGTCTTTCTCGTGACCGCGCAGCGGCAAACCGATCGCACTGCAACGACGCCGCGCGAACGCTATCGTGTCGTTCCGGGTACCTTTGCGCTGTTGGTCTTCGAGCCCTAAGATGCCGCTCGAGCGCTCAGCCTGCGGGCTCCGGTGTCGCAGCGCATTCCGGTAAGCTCGTCAGACCGGTAGCGGGGTTGGTGTACTGCAGCGCGATCTGCACGGCTTTGGGAGCGCTCGTAACGTCCGTGCCGGCCGGCGGAAGTTGCAGCGGGATCGTCTTTCCGGCTAGGGTCGCTTCTTCGTGCGTGAACGGGTTCAGTTTTTCGGCGGGATAGATGAACGGGTAGGGAAAGGGACCGATCTCGACACGGCCGTCTCCGAAAACCACCTTGGCGAGCACCGTCTGAACGACGGTCCCGTCATGCCGGTAACTGACCGGGCCCGGTAATAGATAGACGTCGCCGCACGGTCCCGCATTGACCGCGCCGCCGCTTCCAGTGCCGTTCCCGCCGGTGCCGCTGCCCGTTCCGCCAAGGCCGCCGGTCCCATGACCCGCGCCGGCGCCCGTTCCGGTACCGCCGTTCTGTTGGCCTGGCGGCGTGCCGTGGGCAAACGAACGCGGAGCCGAGGTCGTCGCGACGTGCGGCGTGACGATCGCTACCCGCAGGCGCGCAGCCGCTCCGCCCAGCCGCCGCTGCGGCGTCGCGGCCGCTTTGGGTGCGGGATTCCGAACGACGGCGCGCGGTGCGAGCGTCGGGTGCGGGTGGCGACGTCACGTGCGGCTGGGCGTGCGGCGGCGGCGTTGCCGTCGGGCGCGGCGTCGGCGGCGGCGTGCGGCGGATCAGCGCGATCCGTTCGCTGACCACCCGTTCGGGCGGCGGCGCCTTGGCCGGCGACGGAACGAAGGCTAGCCCGGCCGTGTGGACTGCGATGGCCAGCCGCCAGGGCGACTGCGAAGCGCCGTCGGTACGCAGCCGGATCGCGCGTCGCCGTCCGCCGCTCGCAGAGGTCATAACGGAAAACGTTCACGGTTCGCGCGGCGTTTCTTGCGATTTGGGCCGCAATGGCGATTGCGAGCCGACGAGAGCGTCAGGAGGCAGAATGCGCCGGCAGCAGCGGTCTCGCGGAGGCGCCGGTGCAAGCGAGCCGAACGGCCCCGGACGTGCCCATCGAAGCGCTGATCCGCGCGATTCCCGACTTCCCGATTCCGGGGATCTTGTTTCGGGATATTACGCCGCTTTTGAAAGACGCCGACCGGCTTTCGCGCAGGCGATCGATCTGTTCGCGGAGCGCTTCGAAGCCGAACGAATCGACGCACGTCGTCGCGATCGAAGCGCGCGGCTACATGCTGGGCGCGCCGCTCGCTTATCGGCTGCGGACCGGCTTCGTGCCGGTGCGCAAGCCGGGCAAGCTGCCCGGCCGAACGCACGTCGAGGAGTACGCGCTCGAGTACGGGACCAATTCGCTGGAGATTCACGACGATGCCGTCGGCCGCGGCGACCGCGTCCTCGTCGTCGACGATCTGCTCGCTACCGGCGGAACGGCTGCGGCAACGGCCCGGCTCCTGACGCGGCTCGGCGCGACGATCGTCGGCTTCGCCTTTCTGATCGAACTGCAGGCGCTCGGCGGCCGCCGCGCTGAACGGGTACGATGTCACGACGTTCGTTCGGTACTGATGCTTTTGGCGAGGCGAGTCTCGCTGCGGCTGTCCGAGAAGAACCGCCGGTCGCGGTAAACTGCGTCCGGCGTCGCTCGACACGGGGCCTCAGGGTATGGCATCATAGGAAACGCCGATGCCGACGCCGCTCCTCGAAGATCTGATCGCCCGAAGGTCCAGTCGTACGATCCGACGCTGGAAGCGGACTTGGCTGCGCGCGGTCTATGAGTTGGCCGACGCCGCGCACGGCGGATCAACGGCGTGCTTCGGGCGAGGGTTACATCGCCCATCCGCTCGCCGTTGCGCCTTTCCTGGCGGACATGGAAATGGACCGCGCCACGATCGCCGCGGCGCATCTTGCACGACGTCGTCGAAGATACGTCGGTCACGAGCGAAGAGGTCGCGGCGCGCTTTGGTCCGGAGATCGCGCAGCTGGTCGAAGGCGTCACCAAGCTGACGCGCATTCCGTATCAATCCAAGGAAGACGCGCAGGTCGAAAATCTGCGCAAGATGTTCATGGCGATGGCTAAGGACATCCGCGTCATCATCATCAAGCTCGCCGACCGCCTGCACAACATGCGCACCCTGCAGAGTTTGCCGGAAGCCAAGCAGCAGGCGATCGCGCGCGAGACGATCGAAATCTATACGCCGATCGCGCACCGCTTGGGCATCTGGAAGATCAAATGGGATCTCGAAGATCTGGCGTTACGTTACCTCGATCCCGGCGCGTATCGCGATGATCGCCGAGCGCGTCGCCAAAAAGCGCGGCTGCGCGCGAAGAGGCCGTCGAGCGAAGTCGTCGGCCTCTTGCGCGAGCAATTTGAGAAGCGTCGGCATTGCGCGCCGAAGTAACCGGACGCCCCAAGCACTTCTACTCGATCTACACGAAGATGAAGAAGGGTCGCGACTTCTCGACGATCTACGACCTGACGGCGGTGCGCGTCATCGTCGAGAACGGTCAAAGATTGCTACGCGACCCTCGGCATCATTCATTCGGTCTGGAAGCCGATCCCGGGGCGCTTCAAAGACTACATCGCGATGCCCAAGCCCAACATGTACCAGTCGTTGCATACGACGGTCGTCGGGCCCGGCGGCGATCCGCTCGAAATTCAGATTCGCACGCTCGAGATGCACCGCACGAGCGAGTACGGCATCGCCGCGCATTGGCGCTACAAAGAAGGCGGCAAGGTCGACGCGCTACGAGAGCAAGCTGACGTGGCTGCGCTCGCTGCTCGAATGGCAGAACGACATGCGCGACTCGCGCGCGTTCATGGAGAATCTCAAGCTCGATCTCTTCGAGAATCAAGTCTTCATCTTTTCGCCCAAGGGCGACGTGTACTCGTTGCCGGCCGCGGCGACTCCGCTCGATTTCGCCTATCAGGTGCACACCGACGTCGGCAATCACTGCGTCGGCGCGAAGGTCAACGGCAAGATCGTGCCGCTCGACTATCACCTCAAGAACGGCGACATCTGCGAGGTGCTCGTCAACAAGAACGCGCGACCGTCGCTCGACTGGCTCTCGATCGTCCGCACGTCGAGCGCCAAGCACAAGATCAAGCAGTGGTTCCGTAAGGAACGCAAGGACGAGAACGTCGTCATCGGCCAGGAATCGCTCGAACGCGAGCTGGCGCGCGAACACATGCGGCCCGATCTCGCGCGAGGCGAGACGATCGAGCGCATCGCCAAGCGCATGAATTACAGGAGCGCGACGGATCTCTTCGCCGCGATCGGTTTCGGCGATGCCTCGCGCGCCGTCGGTCGTCGCTGCGCTTGCGCGACGAAGCGAAGACGTCGAATCTGATCGATCTGGCTGCGATGAAGCGGACGCCGCCGCCGTCGCGCCGGCCAGCGCGCAGCTCGAGCGGCATCCGGATCGCCGACGTTGACGACGTACTCGTGCGCCTCTCGAAGTGCTGCAGTCCCGTGCCGGGCGACCCGATCATGGGCTACGTAACGATCGGCAAGGGCGTCTCCGTGCACGCGGGCCGATTGCCCGAACGTGGCGTACATGTCCGCGACGCCCGAACGCATCCTGCAGGCGTCATGGGCGGAAGTCGCCGCGAACACGCATGCCGTCGACGTTGAGATCGACGCCTCGATCGTCCGGGCTTGCTGCGGCGACGTGATGGGCGTGTGCGCCGAGTACAAGACCGTCGCATCGTCCGTGACCGCGCGCGTCAAACGCGACAGCGCGCTGATCAGCCTGACGTTGCAGATCACGGATCTCGCGCACCTGCATCGCGTGCTCGAAAAGCTGCGCAGCTTGCGCGAAGTGCGCGACGTCTACCGCGTCACGCAAGCGCGAAGCTCGCGCCAGCGGATGAAATTGTTCTCAAGAAAGTATCTCCGGCTCTCGTTCTCGCAGTATGCCGAGGACGTTATGCTGTCGTATCTCGGTGCGCAGCGCCGAGGCTTTTACGTCGACGTCGGCGCTTGGCACCCCAGAGATTTTTCGAACACCTACAAACTCTATCTCAAAGGCTGGAACGGAATCACGATCGAGCCGAATCCCGATGTCACGAAGCTGTTCGAGCGGATCAGGCCGCGCGACGTGCACGTCCCGGTCGGCATATCGTCATCCGAATGCGATATGACGTACCAACGATTCAAAGATTCACTGTTGAATAGTTTCGATCCCGAGTGGCAGAAGCGCCAGGAGGGCAAGGGCAACGAAGTCGTCGACCGGGTGAGCGTTAAATGCTTCACGCTGACGGATGCTCGAGCGCTACTGTCCAAACGCGCGCATCGATCTGCTCTCCGTCGACGTCGAGTGTCGCGACATGCAAGCGCTTGAGAGCCTCGATTGGACACGGTATCGGCCTACCGTCGTGATCATCGAAGACTTCGACCAATTTGCAAACGGCGCTCGTCCGGCGATCTCGAGTTCGATCCGAACGTTCATGCTCGAACGCGACTACGGCGTGGCAGCCCAAACGCTGTACAACTTTTTCTATGTGGACCGCAGGCAAATTGGGCCGAGCGACCGCCAGGAAGGATTTCGACTGCTGAACCGCCAGTTTTATGCGCTCGGCTTTCGGACCGACAACGCGCACGCGGTCACGCACGCTCAAACGCTCTAAATCTCAGCGTCCGACGAGCACGCCGATGCGGCCGACCTCGATCCGGCCAGCGGATACGTGGCTGAGGCCGACTCGTGCTCTTGTCGTGGAAAGTTTCGGCGTGATAGACTGAGGAGTCAGCCGGGCGGCCTTAGACTGCCGGCCGGCTCATGCGGGGCGACCCGCTTCCCACTGCTCATCCGAGCCGTCTGCCGTACGTTTCGGCGGCGACGTCCGAAGAGGGATTAATTTCCGATGACCGATTACGAATTGACGTATATCATGCGCCCCAACCTCGAAGAGAGCGAAGTCGACAGCCGCATCGAGGCAATCGCAACGGGGTTACGCAACAGCGGCGGCGAGCCCGGCGACATCGAGAAGATGGGCAAACGCCGGCTCGCCTACGAAATCAACGACGTCCGTGAGGGCTACTACGTCGTGATGAAGTTCAAGGGCGATGCCGCACAAGCCAAAGAGCTCGAACGGCAACTCCGTCTCAACGAGGACGTCATGCGCCAGCTTCTCATCAATCTCAACGCCTAGCTCGGAGGACCGTCATGGCCGGCAGTTACAATCACATCGTCCTCGTCGGACGGCTCACGAAGAACCCCGAAATACGCTACGTTCAGTCCGGCACCGCCGTCACGTCCTTTTCAATCGCCGTGAACCGGCGGACCAAGCAAGGCGACGAAGCGATGTTCGTCGATTGCGTCGCGTGGAACAGCCCATCGCGTAAGCTGGCAGAAATCTGCAACGACTATCTCAAGAAAGGCATGTCGGTTCTCGTCGACGGCCGCCTCGCGATCCGCGAGTACACGAACAAGGATGGCGAGAAGCGCAAAGCGACCGAAGTGGTCATCAACGACATGCAGATGCTCGACAGCAAAGCCGGCAGCAGCGGCTCCGGTTACGGCGGCAACGGCGATCGCGAGTACGCACCTGCAAGACCCGGAGGCGCCGGCGCCAGCGCTGGCGCCGAGGATGCCCTCGACTCTGCCGGTGAGGACGAGATTCCGTTCTGAGCCGCTACGTCTGCGCCCGTATCCATTCGGCATAGCGAGGCGATACGGCAGTGACGGGGACCGCGAGAATTTCGGGGACCTCGTAGGGATGCAACGTCTCGATCGTGCGTTTCACGTCGTCGAAGCGTGCGGCGCGCGTTTTGATCTGCAGCGACCACTCTTCGCCCCGCTCGAAGGCATCGTTCCACACGTAACAACTCGTCAGCGGACCGGCTATCTGAACGCATGCCGCCAAGCTATCGACGACCAACCGCTCTGCGATGCGTTCGGCGACATCGCGGCGATCGATGGTCGTGGTGACGATGATAACGTCATGCGGCATGGGGCCGCGTTACTGCCCCGGCAGCACGCCGCCTTCCCATAGGCACCGAGCCGAATCCCGACGGCCGCCGGTCGGAATCGAACTCGTAGCTCGGTTTCATCATTTGGTGCGTGCACGATAAACCGATTTCGGCGGTCCGGCTACGGAGATCGATGCGCTCGGCCGCTGGCGGTGGTCATACCGGTGGATCCGGCGCGAGCGCTGTCGCCCATGCGGGATGTACCGCCGATGGGGCCTGCCGTAAACGTTGTCGCCGCCGGTACGTCGCGGTCAACGGCCGTAGAGCCCGACGAGTTCGCCGGTTGCTAGGACGTGCTGGCGGGACATGAATTTGAATTTCGCATACGACGTCGTATGATCGAGGCCTTCGAGTTCTGCAACGTCGAGCGCGTAGACCGTGATATGGTAGTGGTGCGGCGCATCGCCGGGCGGCGGGCATGGGCCGGCGTAGCGATCGATGCCGAAGTCGTTCGTCCCGTGTTTGGCGTGCACGCCGGCATCGCGGTGTGAACCGGCCTTTGCAGCGAGGGACGTCACGCTGCCCGGAATGTTGAAGAGCACCCAATGCACGAAGCCGACACCGGTCGGTGCGTCGGGATCCCACATGGTCAGCGCGTAGGACTTGGTGCCGGCGGGCGCCCCCGACCACGTAAGATCGGGGCTCTCGTTGTCGCCAGTGCACTCCATTTTGTCGAACACGGCGCTTTGCGGCAGCGTGCCTCCGGGGCGAAAGACGGAACTCGTTAGTGTGAGGCTCGAAGGTTTCGTCTGCATGCGTCCGTTCTACCCGCCTACAGCCTCCGTGCGCCAACCACGTCCCCGACTCCAACGCACCCCGGGGCAGTTCGCAAAGAAGTGCCGGCTCACGATAGCAGCGCGGCTTCCCGGGTATCAAGACGCGACACGTCGTTAGGAGACTAGAGCATGAGTGAATCGGGCGTTGCCGACAATCGTCAGGCGTTGTACGATCTTATCGATAAAATCGATGTGGCCATCATGACGACCCGCAGTTCCGATGGGACGCTCGTTTCGCGGCCGATGCAAACCCAACGCCGCGACGCGGACGCAACGTTGTGGTTCATGACGAACATCGAAACGCATAAGGTCGAGGACCTCGAACACGATCCAGAGATCAATTTGAACTACTACGATGCCGGTTCGCGCGAGTGGGTCTCGCTCAGCGGTACGGCGATCGTGTCAAGCGATCGTGCCCGCATTCGCGAGATGTACAAGAAAGATTGGAAAGCGTGGTTCGAGGACCAGGGTGGCAACCGCGACGGGGGCCCTGAAGACCCGCGAATCGCTCTGATCGCCGTGCGACCCCGTCGCGCGTCGTACTTCAAGTCGGAGCGCTCTGCTCCACTGGCGGTATTCGAGATCGCCAAAGCGAGCATCACGGGCGGCACGCCGGATCTCGGTGAGGTGCGCAACGTCGATCTCTAACCGGCGCTGCTTCGCGCGCGTCTAGCCGCCCGCCATTGCGCCGATGATCAGAAACGGCTCGGCGCCCGCGGCTACAGCGTCCGGCAGGAGGCCGTCGGGCGGTTCGTGCGATAGGTCGCGTTCGCACGCGAAGAACCGTACGTACGGCCGGCGCTGGTGCGTGACGTGATCGCGGATCGTCCCCCGCAGTATTGGGTAGTCGGCTTCGAGGGCGTCGAGCAGCGAGCGCTGCGTGGCTGCACCGGCGACGGCAACGTGCATCTCGTCGTTGACCCGCACGAGCGTCTTGAGATGCGCCGGCAGGATAACGCGGATCATGGCAGCGTTTGCACTTCAACCGACAACACGGCAGGCAGGTCGCGCACGATCGGCGCCCACGTGTCGCCGGCGTCGGCCGAAGCATAGACTTGCCCGCCGGTCGTACCGAAGTAGATGCCGCACGCATCGAGCGAATCGACGGCCATCGCGTCGCGCAAGACGTTGACGTAGCAGTCCTTTTGGGGAAGCCCATTCGTGAGCGCTTCCCATTCATGTCCTCCGACGCGGCTCCGATAGACGCGCAATTTGCCGTCAAGCGGAAAGTGTTCCGAGTCGCTTTTGATGGGCACGACGTAGATCGTCTCGGGCTCGTGCGCGTGAACGTCGATGGGAAATCCGAAGTCGGTCGGCAAGTTTCCGCTGACCTCTTGCCACGATTCGCCTGCATCGTCGCTGCGCATGACATCCCAATGTTTCTGCATGAAGAGCACGCCGGGGCGTGAGGGATGCATCGCGATGCGGTGGACGCAGTGCCCGACCTCGGCATCGGGATCCGGAATGCCGTCCGACTTCAGTCCGCGGTTGATCGGCCGCCAGGTGGAGCCGCCGTCGTCGGACCGGAACGCGCCCGCGGCCGAAATCGCGACGAACAGCCGTTGTGAATCGCTGGGGTCGAGTAGGATCGTGTGTAGACACATGCCGCCGGCGCCGGGCTGCCATGCAGAGCCCGAGCCGTGCCCGCGCAGACCGGACAGTTCTTGCCAACTTCCTCCGCCGTCCGTCGAGCGGAAGAGCGCGGCATCTTCCACGCCCGCGTAGATCGTGTCGGGGTCCGTCAACGATGGCTCGAGATGCCATACGCGTGCAAACTCCCACGGATGCGGAGTGCCGTCGTACCACTGATGCGTTCCGGGGACGCCGTCGTACACGAACGCATTGCCGACGGGCTCCCACGACTTGCCGCCGTCATTCGAGCGCTGGATCAGCTGCCCGAACCAGCTGCTGCTTTGCGAGGCATAGATCCGGTTCGGTTCAGCCGGCGACCCTTTGAGGTGATACATCTCCCAACCGGCGAAGAATGGACCGTCGATGTTCCAGTCTTTTCGCATTCCGTCGGACGTCATCACGAACGCGCCCTTGCGCGTACCAACAAGCACACGTACCGTACTCACGCTATGACCATCCTTTCGAGGTCTGTTCCGAGGGCCGTGCGACCGTTCGTCGTGCGGCTGCGGCATCATGCCACCGTTCCGCTAGCGCTGCTCGCGTTCGCCTGCCTCGGCGCGTCAGCGTCTCTGCAGGGAACGTTCGCGCTGCAGAACGCGGTCCCGCGAACTGCCGGGCATCTCATCGTCCAAGCGCAGTCACGTACTTCGCTCGCGCGCAACTTGAATTTCTGGATGACGCCGCTCGGTTCGGCGCTGCCGGTTCGACGGTACGATGTCGACATGACGAAGTTCTTGCATCTCGTCATCGTCAGCGACGACTTCCGAACCTTCGTGCACGCGCATCCGCGGTATACGCCGCAGGGCCACTTTGTGCTCGATCAGCGCTTCCCCAGGCCCGCGCTGTACCACATCTACGCTGACGGTGAGCCGCGCGGCATCGGTCAACAGGTCTTTCGCTTTGACGTTCCCATCGGTCGTGTCGCCGGACGCACGATGCGGGACGTGAGTGAAAGGCGACGCTCGGCGGTGGCGGGCCCGTACGTCGTAACGCTCGATCGAATGCGGCTGTCGACGCGCGCCGAGACGTTGCTGCAGGTCCATATTCGCAAAGGCGGTAAGCCGGCGCGCGACCTGCACCCGTACTTAGGGGCGCTTGGGCACGCAGTATTCCTTAACGTCGCGGACCTCACGTACGTGCACGTACACCCGATGCCCCTGACTGCAGGCGATGCCCCCGCGGAGCCCAACCGGCGTGAGGCAATGCTGCCGAACACAGGCATGGAGATGAGCGGCATGCGTACGGCCCCACTGTCGCCGGCGAGCACGATCGCGCCCGACATGCTGCTGCACGTCGCGGTGCGCGAGCGCGGAACCTACAAACTGTGGTTTCAATTTCGTGGCGCAGGCGCGCTGCGCGTGGCCGCCTTCGTCCTGACTGCAAGCTGACGATCCGTCACGCGTAACGAACGATGCCGGCTAGAAAAGATTCCAAAGATACTGATTGTAGACTTCGTGATGGTACTGCACTTCGGGCGCTTTGACGAACGTTCCAAGGAGGCGCGGGCATCGGTCGGCGCTGGCCTGTTTGAGGTCGGCGTAGCGGTCCTTGACGTCGTCTCCGAGTAACGACGTCGTCCAGGGCGCGCCGCGAAAATGCCCGAGCGCGTCGTAGATGTTGTCGGGCAGATAGCGCTTGGCATGGCGCAGATCGGACTGCGGATCGATCGTGCCGCCAAGCCCCGTCCCGAAGACGGCCAGCATGACCATGTACGGGTTCGCATCGGGAGCGACCGAGCGGACTTCGATCCGGGCGCTCCGTTCGTTGCCGATCGGGATGCGGATCATCGAACCGCGATCGACCGGCGACGCTTTGATCTGATTGGGCGCTTCGAAATGCGGGTCGAGACGGCGATAGGCATTGACGCTGGCGTTGAGCATCAAGCATGACTCGTTGGCGTGCGTCAAAATGCGATCGACGAACTGCCACGCGAACGGGCTCAAGCGCTCTTCGCCGTCGCGGTCCCAAAACAGATTCTTACCGTCCTTGGCGATCGACACGTTCGTATGCATGCCGTTGCCGTTGACGCCGACGACGGGTTTGGGCAGAAAACTGGCGGTCATTCCGAGGCGAGTCGCGACTTGACGGCAGATCAGCTTATAGAGTTGGATCTGATCGGCCGCGGCGACGACTTCGCCGTAACCGTAGTTGATCTCGAACTGGGATGGCGCGACTTCGGGATGATCTTTCTCGTTCTCGAACCCCATGGCGCGCTGCACTTCGGCGACGGTGTCGATGAACGTGCGCAACGGATCGCCCGGAAGCGAATGGTAGTAGCCGCCGGTGTTGACGTAGTCGAATCGTCCAGCCTCATGGTAGCGGCGCTCCGCATTGAGTCCCTGAAACAGAAAGCCTTCGATCTCGTTGGCAGCGTTGAGCGTGTAGCCGTCGCTCTCGTAATAGCGCGCCGATAGGGCTTTGAGTTTCCCGCGCATGTCGGCAGCGAACGGCGATCCGTCGCGGCCCATCACGTCCGCGAAGACGAGGACTTTGCCGGAACCGAAGACATCCGCGGGCGCCCAGTAAAAAGCGCTCCAATCGGGGACCAGGCGTAAGTCGCTCTCGCGTTGCGATGTGAAGCCGCGGATCGACGACCCGTCAAACGTTAAGTTGTCGCTGGAGCCGAGCAAGAACTTCTTGTCGTAGTCGAGCATGTGCAGGCGGCCTTCGAGGTCGCTAAACAGCACGGTGACCGCTTTGATGCGCGGTTCGCCTTGCAGGTAGGAGAGCCGTTCTGCGCCGATGTGCTCCGCCGGCAGACGCTGCCGGCGCTGCTGCTTGGCACCGAGATTGAGTTCCTCGAGTTCGGCATAGGACAGCACGAGGAAGTCACGCAGTTCGCTAGCCATGTACGACGAAGGTTGGCAGCCCGCGGAGCAAGTCCTAGCGTATCCGATCGCGTCCATACGTTGCACGCGCAGGCGTAGCTTAGAGGCGACGACGATGGTTCGATGTTCGTACAGCCGGGAAAAGCCACACCAGAAACTTTCGCCGCATTTCTTAGGAGGACTAGTGGCAGCAGAGCCGGGCGGCGATCTATCGGCCGTCGAGCACGACATCGAGCAAGTCGATTTGAACGTGCGTGAAGGACGGTTCCAGCGCTGGCTCGCGCTCATTGCCGGACTGTCGGGCGTCTTGAGCGGGATCGAAGTCTCGACCGAACATTATCGCGGCAGTTACAGCCGCCGCATCATGTACACGCCCGTCGCGCTGAGCGGCGTGATGCTCGTCGGCGGCTGCGCAGGGTTCGCCAGCCGCACGGCGGCCCGCACCGTACTGCCCGCCGTCTCAGTCGTCACGCTGGTCGATTCGGTCGCCGGTTTCTACTTTCACGTTCGCGGGATCCAGCGCAAGCCGGGCGGTTGGCGCTTGCCGATCACCAACATGGTCATGGGGCCGCCGGTCTTCGCTCCGCTGCTCTTCGGCGTCAGCGCGTATCTTGGGTTCGTTGCTTCGTTCTTGCGCCGCGCCGATCGTGATGATGGCGGTTCGCTGCCGCGGCCGGCCCATGCGCAGCACTGGGCGCGTATACTCGGCGGTTCGCACGAACCGATCGGGTGGGAACAGGACATGCGCGAAGGCCGCTTTCAGAAGCAGATGGCCGTTGCAACGGTGATCTCGGCATTCTTGAGCGGCTTTGAGGCATGGTACTCGCATTACAAGAATAACTTCCGCTACAAGGTTCAGTACACGCCCCTGATTACGGCCCCGCTGTTGATGGCGGCGGGAGCCGGTGCCGTCTTCGACAAGCGGATCGCACACACGGCGCTGCCTGCTGCATCCGCCCTCGCGATCCTCAACGGCACTGTCGGCTTTTTTTATCACGTGCGCGGCACGGCGCGGCGCGACGGCGGCGTGAAGAAATTGTTCTACAATATCGATCTATGGGCCGCCGGCGTTTGCGCCGTTGCTGTTCGCCGCCAGCGGCTTTCTCGGGGTGCTGGCGAGCGTGCTGCGCCGCAAAGGTGAAAAGTAAACGATGCAAGCCGAAGATGTCGATCTGCGCCCGCTCGACCCGGCCACGGGCAAGCCGATGCCGCTCAAACGGCAGCCGGGGTATTATCCGGGCTTCAGCACGCTGGCGCAGCAAAAGTTTTGGGATGCCAAGACGCGGCAAGTCGTTCTCGACCGGGTCGGCAACGTTCCACCGTTCCGATTTTTCGACGAGGCTGCGGCGCGGCTGCTCAGGCGATCTGCGATCGCGTTTTGCCGCAAGACGATCGCGAGCCGGCGACGCGCATACCGATTGCGCCGCAGATCGACAAACGGCTGTACGAAGACAGCCACGACGGGTACCGGTACGAAGACATGCCGCCGGACCGCGAAGCATTTGCATTAGGCCTGCAGGCGATCGACGAAATGGCGCGGGAACGCTACGAGCGCGGCTTCGTCGAACTCGGCCCACGCGAACAAGAAGCGTTGCTGCAAATCGCTCACGACGACGACCCCTCGCCGAAGAATCCGATTTGGGACCGCATGCCGCCGCATCGCTTTTGGCAGACGCTGCTGCAGGATTGCGCCGAGGCGTACTACTCACATCCGTACGCCTGGGACGAGATCGGCTACGGCGGCCCCGCCTATCCGCGCGCCTACATGCGACTCGAACGCGGCGAGCCCGAACCATGGGAGAAGCGGGAAAAGCGCTACGAGTGGCTCGCGCCCGAAGCCTCGCTCTCCGACGAGTTCTCGGAAGTTCCCGAAGAGAAGCAACTCGCCTCGCCCGGTCAAGGCGGGACGCATTGAGCGCGCCGGTCTTCGGCGCGTTCGAAGCGCCGAACGGCAAGCCGCACATGCTCGGGCCGATGCAACGGCTCGACATGCCGATGCGCCGGTTCCCCGAAGGCGAAGAAGTCGATTACGTCATCGTCGGAGTCGGTGCGGGAGGCGGCGTTCTCATGCAGCGCTTAGCCCGCGCAGGCTTCCGCGTGATCGGCTTCGATGCGGGACCGTTGTGGGACACCGAACGCGACTGGGTCAGTGACGAAAAAGGCGCGCACGATCTGTATTGGAACGAAGAACGGATCACGGGCGGTGAGTCGCCGTTGACGTTCGGTTCGAATAATAGCGGAAAAGGCGTCGGCGGCAGCACCGTGCATTGGGCGTCGTTCACGCCGCGTCTGCACCCGTCGGATTTTCGCACGCATTCGAGCGACGGCGTCGGCATCGATTGGCCGATTTCGTACGATGACCTCAAGCCGTACTACGAACTGCTCGAACTCGAGCTGCCGGTCTCCGGACCGTCGTACTTTCCGTGGGGCGACCCGCACGGCTACCCGTACGGTCCGCATCCAATGGGCGGCGTCGGCGATGCGCTGATTCGCGGCTGCACGCAACTCGGCATCGGCGTCAGCGCCGGCGGCCCGGTTGCGATCCTCAACGGTTCGCGCGCCGACCGGCCGCATTGCATCTATCGCGGCTTTTGCATCCAAGGCTGCAAAGTCGGCGCCAAGGCCAGCACGCTGATCACCCACGTCCCCGATGCCTTGCGCAACGGCGCGGAGATCCGCGCCAACTGCATGGTCGCGCGCGTCGAGCTCGGCAGCAAACGCAAGGTAACGCGGTGTGACGTACGTCGATCCCGACGGCCACCTCCGCTTTCAAGGCGCCAAGGCGGTCGTGATTGCGGGTTACTCGATCGAAACGCCGCGGCTGCTCCTGAACTCAGCGACATCGGGTTTCGAAAATGGGCTCGCTAATTCGAGCGACTGCGTCGGCCGGTATCTGATGGCGCAAGCCGGCAACGTCATCCTCGGACGCTTCGAACAGCCGGTGCGCATGTACAAGGCGCCTCCCGCGCATGCACTGACGGAGCATTACTACGAGACGGATCCCAGCTCGAGACTTCGCGCGGGGTTTTGCGATCCAAACCGTCGGACCGTTGCCGATCGCCTTCGCGAAGCAGATGATGTCTGCCAAAGGCGCTTGGGGCTGGGGCTTGCGGCGCGTGATGATGGACTATAACCACTGGGCCGGGTTCGGATTGCTGGGCGAAATTCTGCCGCACGCCGACAACCGCGTGCAGATCGCCGACGAAAAGGATCGGCACGGCATCCCGATCAGCAAGATGACGTTCAACCTCTACGACAATGATAAGAAGCTGATCGAATTCGGTAAGAAGAAGACGATGGAGGTCATGCAGGCTGCCGGCGCGACCGAAGTCGTTCAGGAATCGCGGTTCGCGCATCTCGTCGGCGCGGCTCGCATGGGCAGCGATCCAGCGACGTCGGTCGTCGACGGCTTCGGACGAACGCACGACATCGCCAACCTGTTCATCTGCGACGGCAGCATCATGCCGACGCAAGGCTCCGCTAATCCCGGCCTGACGATCATGGCGCTCGCCGCCCGCATCGGCGATTACCTGATCGCCGAAGGCGATGCGATCTTCAGTTCCGAGAAGCGCACGATGCAAGCGCCGTCCGATCCGCCGCGATCTGTCGCCGCCGGATACCTGGGGCCATGGCATGCCGCGGCTCTCCTAAGAGCCCCTCACGCGATCGTCGTGTAAGGATCTCACGATAATGCGCGCACGGCGCTGAATGGGGGCCGGAGTGCTGTAGCGAGAAGCCCCCGCGCGTGACACAGCGGGTGGGAATCGTTGGAGCGGGGACGATGGGGACCGGAATCGCGATGGCCGTTGCAAACGCCGGTTTGCGCGCGTCGGTCGTCGATTCGTCGAGCGACGCCTTGACGCGCGGCGATGCGACGATCGCAGCGGGATATCGGTCTGCCGTCGAGCGCGGCCGGCTGACGGCCGAGGCTGCGCAAGAGCGGCGCGCAAGGATTGCGCTGGGAGATGACTTCGACCGGTTTGCCGATGTAGACGTCGTCATCGAAGCGGCCTTTGAAGACTTGGCTGTTAAACGCGATATTTTTGGACGCTTGGGAACGATTGCGCGCGGTGACGCGCTACTGGCGACCAATACGTCGTCGCTCGACATCGACGCGATCACAGCCGGCGTGCCGCGTCCCGAGCGAACGTTGGGCATGCACTTTTTTAGCCCGGCCGTCGTCATGAAGCTGCTGGAGATCGTTCGCGGGCAACGTACTTCGGACGAAGCGATCGCGACGGCGCTTGCGCTCGGCGAACGACTCGGTAAGGTCGGCGTCGTCGTGGGGAATTGTGACGGCTTCGTCGGTAACCGCATGCTGCTGCGGTACCGGCGAGAAGCCGAGTTGCTGCTCGAACGCGGAGCGACGCCGCAGCAGGTGGACGCTGCGCTCGAGCGGTTCGGCTTTGCGATGGGACCGTTTGCCGTTTCGGATCTCGCGGGTCTGGACATCGCGTATCGTTCGAAAAAAGAACGGAATCTACGCGGAGCCGGCGTGCCGTTCCGGCAGTCGCGCATTCCCGATCTGCTCGTCGAGGCCGGCCGGCTGGGGCAAAAAACCGGGGCCGGCTATTATCGGTACGAAGCCGGCAAGCGCGAGCGCCATCCCGATCCGGCCGTCGACGAATTGATTGCCGCCGAACGCGCGGCGTCTGGGCATCGCCCCGCAAGCCCCGGCCGATGAGGAGATCGTCGAGCGCTGCACCTTGGCGCTCGTCAACGAAGGTGCGCGCATTCTGATGGACGGCACTGCGCGCAGTTGTGACGACATCGATACCGTCTGGCGCTACGGCTACGGCTTTCCCGCCGCACGTAGCGGCCCAATGGCCTACGCTGCGTCCCTGGACCGCACGGCTTTGCTCGCGCGGTTACGCGAACTACAGCACGAGGATCCCGCATTCTGGAACGCGGCCGTCGTCGAAAAAGCGCTCGCGCTGCAAACGGTCACTTCGCCAAAACTCGCCGGCGCTTCAGCCACTGAGCGCCGGTAAGCTCGGATGGTGGTTGGGGTATGGGGGACGGCGGTATGTCGGCAGTGGATGGCGGCGCAGCATGCGCATCGCTTCGGCGACGGCGGCGTCGAGTTGCGGGTCGCGACCTTGGCGTACCGCTTGGGGATCTTGCCAGACCTCGATGTCGGGCGCGATGCCGTGATTTTCGACGACGTACTCGGCGTTTAAGCCGGCGATCGCGACGCTCGGCGCGGTCACGCTGCCGCCGTCCATCAGCGGCGGATACCCGCCGATGCCGACGAGGCCGCCCCACGTGCGCACGCCGACGAGCGGCCCGAGATGCGACATGCGGAAATACCACGGCATAGCGTCGCCGCCCGAACCCGAGAATTGATTGACGACCATAACTTTAGGGCCGAAGATCGCCAGCGGAGGATCGGTGATCTGTTTGCCGTCGCGGCTTATCAGAATGCTCATCGGCCGGCGCTTGAGTTCATCGATCACGTAGTCGGCAATCTGGCCGCCGTGATTGAAGCGCTCGTCGAGCACGACGCCTTCCTTGCCGACCTGCGCAAAAAAGTAGCGATTGAAGTTCGTAAACCCGCTGTACTCGGTGTCGGGCATGTAGACGTACGCGAGCTTGCCGCCGCTCATGCGGTCGACGCGGCGCCGGTTGCTTTCGATCCAGTCCAGGTTTCGTAAGGATGCTTCGCTGGTCAACGGCACCACCACGACGTTGCGTTCGGATCCGCCGCTGGGATTCGAAGAGACCGTGATCGTCGTCTGTTTGTTGGCCGTCTCCTCGAAGTAGCTGTACAGATTGCGACTGGCGTCGATGCGACGACCGTTGACGGCGAGCAGGTAGTCGCCGGGTCTGACGTCGACACCGGGTTGCGTCAGCGGCGCTTGCAACCCGGGGTTCCAATTCTCGCCGTTATAGATTTTGGCAAAGCGGACGCGCCCGTTTTCGAAACGATAATCGGCGCCGAGCAGCCCAACGGTCACGTGGTCTTGATGCGGTTCGGTGCCGCCGCGCACGAACATATGACCGACCGACATGTAACTGAGCATCTCGCGGAAGAGGAACGTCAAGTCGTCGCGCGACGCGATCCCGTCCAGATACGGTCTGAACGTACGGCGTGCCGCCGCGAGGTCGAGACCGTGGTAGTGCGGATCGTAGAAGAAGTCACGTTCGATGCGCCACGTCTCATCGAACATCTGGCGCCACTCCGCACGGGGTTGCGCGTAGACTTCCATATCGTCCGTCGCGAGCAAGCCTTCCCCGTCAGACGGCGGCTTGTCGGTTGCCGCGATGTACCAATGGTGAGATTTGGCGTACAGCGTTTTTTCACCATCCGCGCTGACGATGAAGTCTGTCACTCCAGCGACGAACGGGACCGTCTTGCGCGACGAAAGGCTGAACTTTTGGATCGCGAACGGCGCCGGCTCGGGAGCGTTCTCGGCCAGCGGCGCTTCCATCAAATAGAGATCCCCCGACGTACCCGCAGCCAAGCCGACGTAGTTGGCCTCCGCAATCGGTAATGCAACCGTACGCTGCAGAATGCCGTCGAAGTCGATCCCGACGTTCGCACTAGCGGGTCGCTCCCGTGCAGCGGAATGAGCGCCCGACGATGCACCGTCCGTTGCGCTTTGCACCGTTTCGTCATCGGTTTGCGGTGCGATGGGCGACGCTTGCGTGCGCCGCAGCACGGCGGCATAGACGCTGCTGCTGACGGGATGCTCGTCGCTGGTCATATCGAGCCCGCTCGAGGTCAAGCCGGTGTTCGTGCTGGCGACAAAGTACAGATATTTACCGCTCTTGTCGAACGTCGGAAAGCGCGCGTCGCTCATGCCGTCGGTGACTCGCCGGCTGCGATGGTCGTCGAGCGAATAGATGTAGACGGCGTGCAAAAAGTTACTCAGCGCATTCGTGTAGGTCAGCCAGCGGCTGTCGGGCGACCACGTCGCGCCCCAGTCGTTGGGCGCGAAGCCTTCGTACGGCGCCTTTGCGATCTTGACCGGCGTCGGGTGCGCCAGATCGACGTACCAGAGGTTGAGGCGCTTGTCGCTGTAGGCGATCTTCTTACTATCCGGCGACCACGTCGGCTTATAGTAAAAGCTGGGCGGGTTACCCAAGCCGATCGAGCGTTCGCGTTCGAGTCCGCGCTGATCGCGTAACACGAGTTCGTATTCACCCGAGCGATCCGAAAAATACGCGACCGTTCTGCCGTCCGGCGACCAGGCGGGATCGCGCTCTGCGACGTTCGGGCTGTGCGGTGACGTTACGAATGTCGCCATGCTCGGCGGGAACGGTCAGAATCGTCGCCGTGCGCTTCGAACACGGCACGCTTACCGCTCGGCGAGATGTCGGCGTTTTCGATCTGTTTCTCGACCTTTTCCCAGTGCGGCCGCACCTGTGGCATGTCGGCGCCGAGGGTCACGGACACGGGCGTCGACGCGATGCGTCGCGGTATCGAACACGTGCAGCGCGCCGAACTGCGAGTACACGATCGCATCGGGACCGGCCGACGCATCGGTAATATCGAAGCCCCCGCCCGGCAGCCTCGCGCGCGACGCGGTGCGTGCGCGTATCGTAGCCGTATAAGGTGACCGGTCCGCCCGGTCCGACAAGAAGTAGACCGTATCGCCGACCCACATCGGGATCGTCATCGTTGGAGTCGGTACGCGCGGAATCTTTGTCGCGTGTGAATCCTTAAGATCCGCAATGTAGATCGGCGTCGTTTGACCGCCGCGATAGCCCTTCCAAAACGGCTCCCAGCGGAAGTTCGGGACGTAGGCGAGCTGAGTTCCGTCGGGCGAGAACGACCCCGTTTCGGCCATCGTCAAGCGGCAGTTCGCGCGCGATTGCCGCCGCTCGCTGGAATCGTGTACAGTTGATCCGGATCGGAATAACTCGCGCGCGCCGAACGGAAGAGCACGTCTTTCCCGTCGCGGCGTCCAACCGACGGCGACGTCGGCGCCGGGATGGTATGTCAGGCTGTCGAGGTTCCCCGCCGTCCGCCGAGACGACATAGACATCGACGTTTCCGTCGTAGTTGCCGCTGAACGCAACGCGCGAGCCATCGGGTGAGAAGTAGCGGACCCGTTTCGAGGTTGATAGCCCGTAACGAGCCGGTGCGCCCGCGCCACCCGAGCGCGGGACCGTCCATATGTCGCCGCCGAACTGGAACGCGATCTGGGTCGCGCTGATCGTCGGAGCCTGGAGGAGCAACGGCGGGTCGCCCGCGGCCCGAACCCGATCGCAAAGCAGCGGTATGGTGGCGAGGCCCAACAGCAAAGCGAGCGTCGGACGAACGGACGAGCGGAGCATCGCACCAGCTTAGCCGTCTTGGGCTCATCCCCTAGGAGCGTTCTGCGGCGACCCCAGACGCCGGCCCGGACACGGCGAGGAAGCAAATCGGCCACCTCGGCCCTAGCGGCGGGGCAACGGCCGCGGTATACTTCTAGGTTACGGTGCTGCCGAGGACCGCAGAAATCCGGCGCACGGCCGGTCGTGCCGCGCTTTGCGCGCCACGTGTGTAGGGCATCAGCGCCCTGGCACCGGAGCCGTTCTCCACCTACATGAAAGGAACTCATGGCTACCGGCTCGTCCAAAAAACGCAACAACGCCAAAAAAGAGCGCCGCCCCAAGCGCAAGGTCTGCAACTTTTGCGTCGACAAAGTCGCCGACGTCAACTATAAAGACGTCGGCGCGTTTGCGCAAATACATCTCCGAGCGCGGCAAGATTTTGCCGCGCCGGATCAGCGGAAGTTGCGCCAAACACCAGCGCCTGCTGACCGTCGCGGTCAAGCGCGCGCGCATCATCGCTTTTCTTCCGTTCGTCTCCGAGTAAGCGCATGAAGATCATTTTGATGAGCGACGTCAAAGCCGCTGGGCACGACGGGCGCCGTCGTCGAAGTCGCCGACGGCTACGCGCGCAACTACTTGCTGCCGCGCGGGCTCGCCGCCGAAGCCTCCAAAGGTTCGCTCGCGTTGCTCGAGCAGCAGCGCAAGGCGAAAGCGCGCCGCGATGCCGAGGCGGTCGCCAACGCCGAGGCGCTCGGCAAACAACTCGACGGCTCAACACTTCAGCGTGGCGGCGAAAGCCGGCGGTAACGGCCGGCTGTTCGGTGCGGTCACGAACGCGCGACGTCGCCGTCGGCGATCGCGTCGCGAGCTCGGCGTCGAGATCGACCGGCACAAGATCGAGTTGCCCGACAGCATCAAGTCGCTCGGGAGCTATCCGGTCGAGATCAAACTCGGCAAGAACATCACGCGCGAAGGCCACCGTCAAAGTCGTCGCCGCGACGTAATCCCCGTGGCCGAGCCGGGTGATGGCGCAAGGCGACCGAGGCCGATCCGGCCTACGTCGCCCGCTTTCGGCGCAAGATACGGCGGCGACGACGGCGATGCGCCGCTACGTCGCCGCGCTCTACGACGTGCTCTCGAACGCGATCGGCGCCGAGAAGATGGTGCTGCGCGCCGGCAAGCTCGACGCGCTGCGCTTGATGCGTTCGAACCTGCTGCCCGAGCGCATTTTGGCGCTTGCAGCGCCTCGTCTTCGAAGACCCGACGCTCGAGCGGTTGCCGCAGCGCCGGCAAGTATCGCGAGACGATCGCCGAGATCGAAGAGGGGCTCGCCGATCTGGTCGCGCAGCGCAGCGTCGAAGAGACGATCGAAGTCGAAAGTCAACGCCAAGATGGCCGAGCGCCATCAGGACTACCTCAAGGACCTCAAGCTCGAAGCGCTGCGCGAAGACGGCGGCCCGGAAACCCCCGCAACGCAGAAGAAGCTCGAAGATCTGCATCGCGCTCGACGCGCGCAAGCTGGCCGCGTCGGCGCTGCACGCTGCTGCGCCCGGCGACGCTCGACGACGTCGTCGGCCAACGTGCCGCGATCGCGTCGCTGCTCGCCAAGATCTCGTCGCCGTTTCCGCAGCACGTCATCCTGTACGGGCCGCCGGGCGTCGGCAAGACGACCGTCGCGCGGCTCGCGCTCGAAGTCGCGAAGCGCCGTTCGTACACGCCCTTCGCTGCCGACGCGCCGTTCGTCGAAGCGAGCGGCGCGACGCTGCGCTGGGATGCGCGCGAGACGACCAATCCGCTGCTCGGCAGCGTGCACGATCCGATCTATCAAGGCAGCCGCCGCGATTTCGCCGAGGGCGGCATTCCCGAGCCGAAGCTCGGTCTCGTCACCAAAGCGCACGGCGGCGTGCTGTTCATCGACGAGCTCGGCGAGATGGATCCGATCCTGCAGACGAAGCTGCTCAAGGTTCTCGAAGACAAGCGCTTCATCTTCGAATCGTCGTACTACGATCCGAGCGACCCGAACGTGCCGGCGTACGTCAAGAAGCTGTTTGCCGACGGCGCGCCGGCGGACTTCGTCATGATCGGCGCGACGACGCGCGATCCCGACGAAATCGATGCGGCCATTCGCTCGCGCTGCGCCGAAGTGTTCTTCGAGCCGCTGACCGAAGCGCAGATTCGCGAGATCGTCGTCGGCGCGGCCAAACGTTTGGGCGTGAAGCTTTCCAAGCGCGTCTGCCGAACTGATCGCGTCGTATACGATCGAAGGCCGCAAGGCCGTGCAGATTCTCGCCGACGCGCACGGGCAGGCGCTGTACCGGTTGCGCGACGATGCAGCCGGCGGCGCGCCGCGCATGCCGCACATCGTCGAAGACGACGTGACGACGGTCGTGCAGACGGGGCGGCTGGTGCCGCACACGCCCGTGCGCGCGCGGCGCGGGCGCGAGATCGGCAAGGCGTTCGGGCTGGCCGTCGCGCATCACGTCGGCAGCCTCATCGAGATCGAAGCGGCCGCATTTCCGGCCGCGCGAGCGCCGCAAAGGGCGGCGTGCGCTTCAACGATACCGCGGGCTCGATGGCGAAGGACAGCGTCTTCAACGCGACGACCGTCGTGCGCGCGACGGCGGGCATCGATCCGCTCGACTTCGATCTGCACGTCAACGTCGTCGGCGGCGGGAACATCGACGGGCCGTCGGCGGGGCTCGCCGTCTTTCTCGCGCTGTATAGCGCGCTGACGCGAGACGCCGCTGCCGCAGGACGTCGCGCGTGACGGGCGAACTGTCGATTGCGGGCAACGTGCGGCCGGTCGGCGGCATCGTCGAAAAGGTGTACGCCGCGCGCCAGGCCGGCATGCGCCGCATGTTCGTGCCGCGCGAAAACGCACGCGACGTCGACCGCGACGATCGGCGGCATCGAGATCGTGACCGTCGCGAACGACGTTCGCCGAAGCGTTCGCTGGCGAACTCGGCATCGAGCAGGCTCCGCGGCGTCCGTTCGGCGCGCGCGCGGCGGCGCGCTGATGGCGCTCTCGTTCGCGCCGACCGAAGGCGTCGTCGACCGCATTCCGCCCAACAATCTCGAAGCCGAGATGGCCGTCATCGGTTCGATCCTCGTCGACCGCGAGATGATGGCCGCCGGTCAGCGAGATTCTGGCGCCGGCAGATTTCTACGCGCACGTGCACGAGACGATCTTCGCGGCGCTCGCGCAGCTGTACGAACGCGGCGAGCCGCTCGACAAGATCACGCTCGCCGAAGAGTTGCGCCGCCGCAATCTGCTCGAGCGCGTCGGCGGCCTCGCGTACCTGACGTCGCTGATGGATACCGTGCCGACCGCGGCGTCGGCCGAATACTACGCGAACATCGTGCGCGAGAAGGCGTCGCTGCGCGGCCTGATCCACGCCGGCACGCAGATCACGCAGATCGGCTTCGAACGCGAAGAAGACGTCGAAGCCGCGCTCGACCAGAGCGAGCAGATCGTCTACGAGGTCGGCCGCCGGCAGAAGCACGGCGAGTTCGCGCCGATCTACAAGCTGCTCAAAGGCACGTTCGAGCAGATCGATCGCCTGTACCACGCGCGCGGCGATCGCACGGGGCTGACGTCGGGTTTCCCCGACATCGACCATTACACGGCCGGCTTTCAGCCCGGCAACTTCGTGATCGTCGCGGCGCGTCCGGCGATGGGCAAGACGTCGATGGCGCTCTCGATGGCGGCCGCCGCCGCGCGCGAAGAGCAGAAGCCGATCGCGATCTTCTCGCTCGAAATGACGAACGAAGAGCTCGTCACGCGGCTGCTGTGCGCCGAAGCGCGCATCAACGGCCAGAACCTGCGCCGCGGCAACGTTCGCGACGCCGAGTGGGAGAAGATCTCGAAGGGCATGAGCGCGCTCTCGGAGCTGCCGATCTACATCGACGACTCCGGCACCGTCACGGTCACCGAAATTCGCAGCCGCTGCCGGCGCTTGCAGTCGGGCGACGGCTTGCCGCCGTCTTCATCGATTACTTGCAGCTGGTGCGTCCCGCAGTCGACCTTCCGCTCGCAGAACCGCAACGACGAACTCTCCGAAATTTGCCGCGTCCTCAAAGCGACGGCCAAAGATTTGCAAGTTCCCGATCTTCGCGCTCGCGCAGCTCAACCGCGGCGTCGAGTCGCGCAACGACAAGCGCCCGATGCTTTCGGACTTGCGCGATTCCGGAGCGATCGAACAGGAAGCCGATCTCGTGTCGTTTCTTGTATCGCGACGCGTATTACAATCCCGAGAGCGCGCCGGATCCGGACCTGACCGAGTTCATCATCGCAAAATCGCGCAACGGGCCGACCGGGACCGTCAAGTTGCGCTTCCTCAAAGAGCACACGCTGTTCGTTCCGTACGGCGACAGCGGCCATTTCGCCGGACCGCTGACCGCACGTCCGACCGCTACGGTATGCTGCGAGTCGGCTTCGGCGACTTCGTGGATGTCCGGATCGCCGATGCCGATCCGCAGGTAGGCGCGGGAAAGCTGCGACGTATTCCGGCCCGCCGTGATCGACCCACTCGAAGGCGTTTCCCTCGAGCTTTCGCTTGACGACGGCTGGTGCGCCGGCGGCCAGCACGCCCGGCGGGAATGTTCGCGTCGGCTCGCGACGACGCTGCCCGCTGCGATCAGCGAGCGGCGGCCGACCGTCGCGCCGTTGAGCACGACGGCATTCGTTCCGATGAGCGCGCCGTCTTCGATCGTGCAATCTTCCATCGTTGCGCAGTGGCCGATCGTCACGTCCTCGCCGATCAGCGTGCGGCTGCCTTCGGAGACGTGCAGGACGGCATTGTCCTGCACGTTGCTGCGCGCGCCGATGCGGATCGAGCCCGTTGTCGCCGCGAATGACCGCGCCGAACCAAATGCTCGCTGACTCGCCTACTTCGACGTCGCCGATCAAGACGGCCGTCGGCGCGACAAATGCCGTGGGATGGACGCGCGGCGTCTTTCCGTTGTATTCGATGAACATCGACGCTCCTCGGCGAAACACGTCGGCCATGCCATTTCCGATTCTGCCGCCGGAGGTTCCCCGTGAGCCGAGCATCGCCACCAAACGCCACTGCGCGGAACGAAAGCGATACCGCGTCCGGCTGCGGGGCGGCCGGATTACAGCGACGTCAATTACCGCTACGCCGGCAAGCGTCGGTCACATTCACGAGGTCGTGACGATCGGCGGTAAAGAACTCGCGAAAGTCGGCTTCGACGACCGCAAGATCGTGTACTATCTGCTCGAAGATCTCGAACTCGACGAACGCGGCAAGCGCGGCACGTTCCACGATGTGGCGCCGGAACGCCCGGCCGACGATTGACCCATTCGCTTCACAGGTTCACCATCAGCGGGGCCCGTGAAGTTCGCCAACGTCCGCGTCGCTCGCCGCATCGACGATGCAGCGCGGGAGCGTTACGCAGCCGTTCTGGGTATCACGGCCCTACGATGACGCGGACAATGAAACTCTCGACGGCGGGCGCGGCCGCCCTCATCGGACTGCTCGTACGGACGCGTCGTTCCCGCCTAAAGCTCGCCGGCAAAGTCGCCATCGTCGTCGGCGGGAGCCGCGGACTGGGCTTGCAGATCGCACGTGAAGCAGTCCGGCGCGGCGCGCGGATCGGGATCTGCGCGCGCGACCAGACGGAACTCGAAGTCGCGCACCGCGAATTGTCAGACGGCGGCGCCACCGTTGCGACGGCCATCTGCGACGTGCGCGACGACGCGTCCGTAAAGGACGCCATCGCCCAGTTGACGAGCGAGCTCGGTCCAGTCGATGTCCTTTTCAACGTCGCCGGAATCATCGCCGTCGGACCGGTCGAAGCGTTGGACGTCGGCGATTTCCGGGATGCGATCGAGACGAACTTCTTTGGGGCGTTGCGCGGTACGTTGGCGGTGCTGCCCGCGATGAAAGCACGCGGCACGGGGCGGATCGTCAACGTCGCGTCGATCGGCGGTGCCATTCCAGTGCCGCACCTGTTGCCGTACTGCGCGAGCAAGTTTGCGCTAGTCGGTTTCTCCGAAGGCTTGCGCGCGGAAGTCGCCCGTACCGGGATCACCGTCATAACGGTCATTCCGGGTTTGATGCGCACGGGCAGCGCGCCGCACGCGCTCTTTGCGGGGCAGACGAAAAAGGAATACGCACTGTTCGCTCTGGCGGCCGCAACGCCGGCGACCTCGGTTTCGGTCGAGCACGCCGCGCGGATGATCCTCAACGCCACCGAGCGCGGGTCAACCCGCGTCGTCATCTCGTGGCAGGCCAAGCTGGCGCTGTACGCCTATGCGGTAGCGCCGCGCATCGTGGGCAGCGCGCTCGCGCTCACGGGGTATTTCCTACCCGGGGCCGGCCGACATCCCGAGCAGAAGACTGGCTTCCAGAGCGAAACGCCGCTGACGCGCTCGCCTCTGACGGCGATGTCGCAACATGCGTCGGAGACGCAGCATGAGAACGTCAGCCCTGACGCGTCGAATTTTGGGAAATACTGAGCGCATGACTACGAATGGTTCCTCAACGCGGCCCTTTGCTGCGGTAACCGGTGCATCGAGCGGCATCGGTTTAGAACTTGCCAAGCAATTCGCTCGCAACGGGTTCGACTTGCTGATCGCAGCGGAAGACCCAGGCATCGTAACGGCGTCCGAGCAGCTTACGACGGCGGGAAGCACCGTACGCCATCTTCAAGTCGACCTTTCCACCCCCGACGGCGTCGAGAAACTGTACGCCGAGATACTGGCCTACGGGCGACCGCTCGACGCGATCGCGATCAATGCCGGCATCGGTTCGGGCGGTGAATTCAGCGACACCGATCTCAAAGCCGAACTGCAGCTCGTCGATCTCAATTGCCGTTCTACCGTGCACTTGGCCAAGCGGATCATCCCCGCGATGAAGGCGCGTAGCGCCGGCCGGATCCTGTTCACATCGTCGATCGCGTCACTGATGCCGGACCCGTTCGAAGCGGTGTACGGCGCGTCGAAAGCCTTCGTGCAATCGTTTTCGCAGGCGCTGGCGAACGAGCTCAAAGACTCGGGCGTCACCGTAACGGCTCTGATGCCGGGACCGACGGACACGAACTTCTTTCACCGCGCCGGCATGGACGATACCAATGTCGGTTCTTCCGAAAAAGACGATGCCGAGCTGGTCGCCAAGCAAGGCTTCGAGGCGATGATGGCGGGCAAGGACCATGTCGTCGCCGGTTCACTGAAGACCAAAGTTCAGGCTGCCGTCATCAAAGCCGTCCCGGAACCCGCAAAGGCAGCCTTTCATCGGAGCATGGCCGAACCCGGCTCCGCGAAATCATAGCGGTTGCGCGCATGGCCGGGTGCGCGGCGTAGCCGCCCCGGCTTATGGGCCTGAGCGAGGCAGGGCTTCCGGCACTCGCCGGCAGCATTGCCTCGCGTATAATGAGCACGGCGTCGACTGAAGCAGCCCCGCTGCGCGAGACGCCGAAGACGGCCGCCGTATTTCTGATGTTGGTGAAGCTTTGCTCGTACCGGAATCTCCACTCGAGGAGTTAGCCGCCCAAGAGCCTGCCGGCTACGCGGGCGCGGGTCTGCAGCACTCCGAACCGAGCCGCGCCTCCACGGATCTCGTCGGACTGTTGCGCACCCAAGTGCGGCGTTCACCAGAGGCCAGCGCGGTCGTCTTTGAGGATGCCGACCTAACGTACCGCGAACTCGACGAACGCGTCGACCGCCTAGCGGCCTATTTGAGCGCGCGGGGCGTACGAGCCGAAATTCCGGTCGCCATCATCCTCGAGCGCTCGCTCGACATGATCGTTGCCGTTCTCGGCGTGCAACGCGCGGGCGGTGCGTACGTGCCGATCGATCCACATTTCCCAACCGAGCGCATCGCTTTCATGTTGTCGGATTCGAACGCTCGGATTACGCTGACGCAAGAACGCTTGCAAGACCGCTTGCCGCCGCACGACGCCACGATCGTCTTGCTCGACGGGGACCGTTCGGCGATAGCGGCTGCCCCGCCGGCTGCATCGTCGCCCGCCGCTGCGCCCGGGCAATTGGCCTACATCATCTACACCTCGGGGTCGACGGGACGTCCCAAGGGCGTGCTGATCGAGCACCGCAACGTCTTGAATTTTTTGCACGGTACGGCGGACGCTATCACGGTGCGCCCCGGCGACACGCTCGTTGCCGTGGCGCCGCTCGTCTTCGACATTGCCGGTCTGGACATCCAGCTCGCGCTGACGTCCGGCGCGCGGCTCGTCGTTGCATCGCGTGAGACCAGCGTCAATCCGCAGGCGTTGATCGCGCTGTTGGAACGCAGTGACGCAACGCACCTCCAAGCGACGCCTTCAACCTGGCGCATGTTGATTGAGGCCGGTTGGCCTGGTCGCAGCGGAATGACGGCCATGTCGACGGGCGAGGCGTTGCCGCAAACGCTCGCCGAGCAGTTGCTTCCGCGCGTTGGCGAGCTTTGGAATCTGTACGGTCCGACGGAAGCGACGTACGCAACGATGCAGCGGATCGTGCGCGACTATCCAATCACGATCGGCCGCGCGATGCCCAATGTATCGACGTACATTTTGGACGCTGCGCTGCAGCCCGCGCAGAGCGGCGCGCACGGCGAGTTGTACATCGGAGGCGCCGGCGTTACGCGCGGTTACTTGAATCGACCCGAACTCAACGCGGAGCGCTTCCTGCCCGATCCGTTCAGCGAAGGCGCTGGGGCGCGCATGTATCGCAGCGGTGACGTCGCGCGATTTCTCCCCGACGGCACGATCGAATACTCGGGGCGCGCCGACTTTCAGATAAAGCTGCGCGGCTACCGCATCGAGCCCGGCGAGATCGAAACACTGCTCGAAGAGCGGCCCGACATTCGGTCCGCCGTCGTCCTCGCCAAAGAACGCGCGTCCAAAGAAGATGCTTTGGTAGCGTACGTTACCGTAGCGCCGGACGCCGGCTTCTCCGTAACGGCCGTGCGACGCGAGTTGGCAACGCGGCTGCCTTCGTACATGGTTCCGGACGTGATCGTGCCGCTCGATGAACTCCCCATCAACGCCAACGGAAAAGTCGATCGCGGTGCGCTGGGCCGGCTCGCGCTGCCCGAAAGCGACGAACGCCGGCACGAACGCGAAGCGGTGGTGCGGCCGCGCACCGCGCTCGAGGAACGTCTGACCGCCATCTGGGAAGAGGTTCTCGGCGTGCGACCGATCGGCACGACGGACGACTTCTTTGCGCTCGGCGCGAGTTCGCTGTCGGCCGCCAGACTGTTCGATCGGATCAGCCGCGAACTCGGTGCGAAACTGCCGCTATCGCCGTTGTTCGAGGCGCCGACGATTGCGAAGCTTGCGGAGCTCATCGAGCAAAGCGGCGGCGGCGATCACGTCGGCCGCTCCCTCGTGCCGATGCAAACGCAGGCGACCGGCACGCCGATCTTTTGCGTTCACGGAGGCGCCGGCACCGTACTGCACTTTTTGCCGCTTGCCAAGCGGTTGGGTCCCACGCGACCGGTCTATGCTTTGCAGATGAAAGGCCTGTACGGCGACGCGAAGCCAGATTTCACCGTGGAACAGATGGCACGCCACTACGTGCGCGAGGTCAAAACGGTGCAGCCCCGCGGTCCGTATCTTTGACCGGCTATTGCTTCGGAGGCATGGTTGCCTTTGAGATGGCGGCGCAACTCGCTGCCGACGGCGAAGATATCGGACTGCTCGCAACGTTCAATGGACCGACGCCGCGCTATCTAAAGGCTCATGGACTCGACGAGCGCGATGACTTCGCGGCGCTCGGAATCAAGCACGGAGCACGGCGACAAGCCGGCCGCCTGCGCGCCGCTCTCAGTTTCGCGCTCGGTTGGCACATGGAGAGCGGCCGCCGCCGAGAAGCCTTCCGCGACATCTGCGCGCACGCTGCGCGAACGTACCGTCCCAACGCCTTTTCAGGGACGATGCTCGTCGTCACGGGGGCCGGGCTCTTCGGCGATCCGTTCATCGGTTGGCAGGCGTGCGCTGCACGGGTCGAGACGCTCGAGGTCCCTGGTGTGCACCAGCATACGCTAGACGCTGTCTACGAGCCTCATGTCGAGTACGTCAGCCGTCGCCTCGAGGAGACGATCGCTCGCAGCAGTCCGCTCGCGGTTCCGTAAGCGCCTAGAGTTGACCGCTCGGTTCGGCGACTTCCGCCGTGACGGGAAGGACGTGGCGAGCGCACGAGCCACGGTCGTTGCGGCCGGGAATGTAGGTGACGAACGCGCCTTCGTGCAGTTCGTTGAAATCGCCGCCGTCGACGTCGGTCCAATGGAAAAACACGTCGGCTTGCGTTTCACCGTCGACGATGAATCCCCAACCGCTCTTGATGAATTTGACGAGGCCAGTGCGCCCCATCGGCAGCACGGTGCCGACGCCGTTCTCGAATTCGGCGTCGTCGAAGGCCAACTCGGACGTATGGTGATCCGATCCCAAGCGTTCACCCAGCGTGAGCGGCGCGAACATCGCGCGCTTGACGAACAGGCCGTCGACGAGCGGATCGCCCTGACTGCTTCCCTCTTCCATGACGTCGCTCATCATGATCGGATAGGTCGCTTCGTCCAGCAGCATCTGAGACGTCCGCGTCTCTCGTTCGATTCCGTCTGAGCCCAGCGACTTGAAGTTCCAGCCGAGCAACAGCACCCGAGCCCCGAACGTCGCGAGCTTACGCAGCAACGGCACGTAATCCGAATCGCCCGCGATCAGCACGACGACGCTATACTTCTTAAGGATGACGAGCTCGAACGCTTCTAACGCAAGCCAGACGTCGATTCCCTTCTCGCCGTACCGCGTCAGCGGCGTATAGTGCGTCGTGATGCCGGCGCGCATCAGCACTTCATCGAACGATCGTTCTGCGGCTAAGTTGGCGTCCCGCGCCGATTTACGGCCGCGGAAATAGTGGGCGTCGACGATCTGACAATAGCGTGCGTCGGTTCGTTCTTGCTGAGCGATCTCGTTGCGCACGAACTCGTGGAGACCGTTGAAATCGATGCGCGCGCGGCGCGGGTGCTGGTAGTAATAATAGTTGCTGACGTGCGAAAAGAAGTTTCCGTCGTAGAACACCGCGATGCGAACGAGCCGATTATCCGCGTCGTTCATCGCAAGGCCGCCTGGAAAGCCGAAAAGCTGGACATATTCAAGGTCCACTCCATAACCAAAGACGTCGCCCGACAAAACGGGCGAGTCACCCCCCTCATTCTAAGGGGGGAGTGCGCTGGCCTGTTGCGGCGGAACGCGACCGCCGTCGCCGCCCTGCACGCTTGCGTCTCTAGGAGCCGGCGTGGGGGGCCGAGGAACGCTGGCGGCAAGCGCCCGAGCCGGCACGAATCCTGCGGACCGGACGTTGAAGAATGCGTCTACTCCTGCCCGTAAAATCGGTACCTTTACGGCCGAATTCGTAAACTAGGACGTCCTCTGCTCCCGGTCTTGAGGTTAGAAACATGCTGGCTCGGTCACGTCAACTGCCCGCCATTCTCATCGTCGCGCTGAGCCTGTCGGCTTGCGGGGGCGGAGGATCGACGACGCCGCACGTCAGTTCGACGCCTAGCGGCAACGGAAATCCGATTCCGACGCAAACCGGTAGCCCCGGCAGCGGCCCGGCAAGTGCGTATACGTGCCCGACGAGCGACACCGTCACGTCGGTCGCGCGCAGCGGCGGTTCGAACGTCGAGGTCATGCGCCGCTTCCCGCAGCGGGCGGCTCGGTCGACGCAGCAGAAGGGCGGCCTGCTCGCCGTCAGCTACGATCGCGCCGCACTGCGCGCGTCCGCAACGAGCGTAGGACTGCACGAGCAGAGTCTGGGCGCGAACCTCGTGCATACGCTGGACTTTCCGCACCTCGGCGTCACGATGCGCGTCCTGTCCGTTCCGCCGGCCAGCAGTGCCCGCATTGCGACCGCATTGCGCTCGCTGCCGGGCGTCCGCGGCGTCGGCCCCGCAGGGCAGCAGCGCTTCCTGACGAGCGTCAGCGCGCCGTACTTCACGAACGACCCCTACTTCACCGGATTCCAGCAGACGGTACCCGTCAACGGCTCGACGCCGGCACCCACGTATAAGGTGGGACCGTATGAGGAAAGCAGCGAGGTTCCCGGTCAGTGGGGCATGCACGCCATCGGGCTCGATTACGCATACGCGTACAGCCAGCCGAATAACGGCAGCGGCGTTCAAAGCGGGAATGCGCTGGGCTCGGCGGCCGTCAAGATTGCGATCATCGATACGGGTGCCGACACAGGCCTCGGCGGCGGCTCGGACATCTCACCCGAACTCCAATCGAAGATCGCCTATCAGAAATGCTTCATCACCAATGGAACCAGTCAGTCGACGTCCACCTTCGTAACCGATCAGGACGGCCACGGCACGGACGTCTCAGGCATCGCCGCAGCCGCTTCTGCGAACGGAATCGGGTTCACGGGATCTGGCGGCGACAGCGTCATCTACTCGTACCGCGTCGCTCCGACGCCCGACGACAGCTGTGTCGGGCAAACGCCCGACGACCAGTGCAGCGTCAGCACGAACGATATCGCTTCAGCCATCAACGACGCGGTCGCCAACCACGTCAACGTGATCAGCATGAGCCTGGGCGGCGGCAACTGCACCAACGGCCAGGATCCGGCCTCGGATGAAGGTGCCGCGGTCGCCAACGCGATCGCAGCCGGCGTCGTCGTCGTCGCGGCATCCGGGAACGACGCGCAGCCGGGCGGTTCCGCGCCGGTCGACGCCCCCGCCTGCGATACCGGCGTCATTGCGGCCGGTGCAACGTCGTTAGCCGACGGCATGCCCAACGGCGACGGCAACTCCAACGGCACGCAGGCAAATCCGATCGAATACGTTGCGTCGTACTCGAACTCGGGTTCGCCGGGCGCGTCGCCCCGCAACCCGGCGGCCTGGGGCATCGTCGCGCCCGGCGGCGACCCGAGCAGCGCAGACTCGAATCCCAATGCAACCTCGACCGATGACCTGCATTGGATCGAGAACATTTACACGTCGACGCCGTTCGACAGTAAGTTCGGCGGCCCGTGCGCACCCGACTATCCCGGCACCGGGGCCGTGGAGTGTCGCGTCCTCATCGCGGGAACCTCGATGGCAGCGCCGGCCGTCGCGGGCGCAGCGGCGCTGATTCTCGGCGTCAACCCGACATACCAGTCGGCCGCGGCCATGAAGACGCTGCTGTGCTCGACGGCGGACGATATCGGTGACTCGCGCGAAGGTTGCGGCCGGGTGAATGTCTACCGCGCGATGGCAACCGCGCTCCACGATCCTCACCCGCCGACCTAGCGCTCACACAAAGGCGAGTTAACCAGCGAGCGGCCCGCATCTCGGTGTGGGCCGCCGTTCATTTTAGCGCGCGTACTACGGACGGACGCGGCGAACGGCCGAACACGAGAAAGCCGCCTTATGAAGTGGGCCGCTGTTGGAACTGCCGGCTCACAGCCGCAGCCCAACGTCATCTAACATCGCCCTCACCACCCTGTGGACGAGGCAAGCGTTGTAAGGAACGTTATGGATCGCACGCTGAACCCGCCTGTTGGCGCCCGTCTTCCGCGCATCGCCGTTTCGGGTGGGCGCCTCCGTTCGCTCGGCACATGGCGCATCGTCCTCGCGCTGCTCGCACTCGTTGCGCTCATTGCGGGGAGCGTTGCCTTCGTGCGCGCTCGCAGTGCGACCGCCGTCACGTTCACGACGGTTCCGCTCCTACGTCAAGATCTGGTCGCGACCGTCACGGCAACGGGCACGGTCAATCCGCAGAACACGATCGCGATCGGCTCGCAAGCCTCCGGCATCATCAGCGAGATCGACGCCGATTACAATTCGCACGTCCATAAGGGCCAGATTCTCGCCAAACTCGATCCGACGACGTTTGAAGCGGCGCTGGGGTCTGCGCGTGCCGCGCTGGCGCAAGCCGAGAACCAAGCCGCCGCGGACGCAGCAAGCGCCACGGGCGCTCGTTCCAACATCGTCGGCGCGCAGGCCAGTGCCGGCGCTGCGCGTGCGACCAGTCAGGCCGCGCAAGCAACGGCTTCGATGAATCAAGCCGCCGTTGCGAGCGCGCAAGCCAACGTCAACAAAGCGCAGAGCGCGCTTTCGGTAGCGCAGCAGACGGTCGACCGCGATCGTTCACTGCTGGGACAAGGCTATATCGCGCAAAGCCAGCTCGATGCGGATTCCGCTAATCTGGTGGCGGCGCAGAGCGCGGTGCAAAGCGCCGTCGTCGCCGTTCGCCAAGCGCAACTTTCCGCGACCGCAAGCGCCAGCCAAGCCGCCGCCACCGTCGATCAGAGTGCAGCGCAGATCGCTGCGACGAACTCTTCCCAATCGACGGCAGCGCAGCAAGCCGCCACAGCGGCTGCCGCGCAGTCTGCGATTGCGATCCAAGAAGCGAACGTCGCGACGGCAGAGCAGAATCTCGATCACACCGTGATCCGCTCTCCCGTCGACGGAACGGTCATCTCGCGCACCGCAACGATCGGCGAAACGGTCGCGGCCAGCTTCCAAACGCCCACCCTGTTCACGGTCGCGCAAGACCTCGGCAAGATGGAAGTCGATCTCGCCGTCGGCGAACCAGACATCGGGTCCGTGCGTCCGGGCGAAAGCGTCGATTTCTCGGTGCTGGCGTACCCCAATCGGACCTTCCAAGGCATCGTATCTCAGGTTCGCAAGGACTCGACCGTTACGCAGAACGTCGTTACGTACACCACGGTCGTGCTCGTCGACAATCGCGACGGTACGCTACTGCCGGGCATGACGGCCAATGCAACGATCCAGACGGCCAAGGCGCCTAGTGCACTCGTCGTTCCGCTTGCCGCCTTCTCCTACACCCCGCCGAGCGGCAGCGCGCCGCACCGCCATCGCCGCACGACATCCGCTGCGGGAGGCTACGCATCTGCGAACTCGAGCGGCAAGCCGAACGCGATCGGCAATGCGGGCGCGGCATCGCCGTGGGGCGCTACCAACGGTACGTCGGCGGCCATTCCGACGACCGGCAGCCAAGCCAGACTCTTCGTTCAGCGCAACGGCCGCCTCGTGCGCGTTCCGGTCAAAATCGTCCTGGCCAATGGAACGCAAGCCGCCGTCACGCCGCTGCACAATGCTCAGCTGACTGCCGGTGACGCGATCGTCGTCGGCGACTCGAGCAACGCCGCAGCAACGAGCACGCACAGCGCAGCTGCCGGCAATCCATTGGCAGGCGGACCGCGCGGCGGCGGTTCCTTGCGGGGGATGCACTAATGAACGCGCCTGTCGTCGCAGTCGATAATCTGCGCCGCGTCTATCCTCTAGCGGGCGAGCCCGTGGTCGCGCTGGACGGCGTCGACTTGCGGATCGAATCTGGTGAGTTCGTCGCTGTCATGGGCCCATCGGGATCGGGGAAGTCGACCTTCATGCACATCGTCGGATTTCTCGACCGGCCGACGTCTGGAACGTATCGGTTCGATGGCACGGACGTCACCGAACTCGACGAGAACGCGCTGGCGGACATCCGAAGCCATAGTCTGGGCTTCGTGTTCCAGGCGTACAACTTGCTGCCGCGCACCTCGGCGCTCGAAAACGTCGAGTTGCCGATGCTGTATGCCGGTATTCCGGCGGCAACGCGGCGTGCTGCGGCTTTGGCCGCGCTCGAAGATGTTGGGTTGGGACGTTATGCAGCCCATCATCCCAATCAACTGTCGGGCGGACAACAGCAGCGCGTCGCGATCGCGCGGTCGCTCGTCAACGAGCCGCGCTTGATTCTCGCCGACGAACCGACCGGCGCACTCGATACGCGTTCGTCCGAAGACGTCATGGCGTTGTTCGAACGGCTCAACGCCGAGCGTGGCATTACGATCATGCTCGTCACGCACGAGCCCGACATCGCCGCGCATGCCAAGCGCATCGTCACGTTCCGTGACGGGCGCATCAAGAGCGACCGGGCCAACGCTCCGCGCAGCGACGTCGCCATTGCTGCGCCGGCGGCGGCCGCCGAGCTGGCGGTGCTGTCATGAACGCGTGGTCGACGGTTCGCACCGCGTTCGGGGCTCTGCTGCGCAATCGTTCGCGCTCACTGCTGACGATGCTCGGCGTCATCATCGGTGTCGCGGCCGTCATCGTGACGGTCGCAATCGGCGCCGGCGCACGTGAAGCGGTCAGTTCTTCGATCAACGGTCTGGGGAGCAATCTGATCGTCGTGCTGCCCGGCAGCGTCAATACCGGTGGCGTGCGTAGCGGCAGCGGCGCAGCCTCGACCTTGACGGTCGACGACGGCCTGGCGCTCGCAAAGCTGCCCCACGTCGCCGCCGTTTCGCCATCCGTCTCGGTGCGCGCACAAGTCGTCGCCGGCGACAACAATTGGCAGACTACCGTTTCCGGCGTCGCGCCGAGCTACACGTTCATTCACACCTGGCCAATGGCCAGCGGTGTATTCTTCGATCAGAACGACGTCAACGCGACTGCCAAGACGGCGATCTTAGGCCAAACGGTCGTGCAGAATCTCTTTCCCGACGGCAGCGATCCGGTCGGCCAGACAGTCCTCATCCGTAACGTTCCGTTCGTCGTCGTCGGTACGCTCGCGCCCAAAGGGCAAAGCGGGGTCGGGCAAGATCAAGACGACACGATCCTTATCCCGTACACGTCGGCGCTGCAGCGCTTAACGGGTCAGACGACCTTGTCATCGATGCAAGTCTCGGCCGATTCATCCGATACGGTCGAACTCGTGCAAAATGAAGCGACCCAACTACTCGAGCAGCGGCACCGCATCGCGCCCGGCATGCCGGACGACTTCCAGATCCGCAACCTGCAAGACATTGCCAGCGCCGCATCGTCGACGGCTGCCACGATGCAACTGCTGCTCGGCGCCGTTGCCGCGGTTTCGCTGATCGTGGGCGGCATCGGCATCATGAACATCATGCTCGTCTCGGTCAGCGAACGGACACGAGAGATCGGCCTGCGCGTCGCCGTCGGCGCGCGGCGGCGCATCATCCTGTGGCAGTTTCTGGTCGAAGCCGTTTCCTTGGCGACGGTCGGGGGCGCGATCGGCGTGGTTGCCGGCTTCACCGGGTCGATCGCGGTGTCGAAGTTGGGCGGCTGGCCCGCCGACGTGTCGGCAAGTTCGATTGCCCTCGCCGTCGTTTTCTCCGCGATCGTCGGTGTGTTCTTCGGGTACTATCCTGCCGCCAAAGCGTCACGTCTCGATCCGATCGTGGCCCTGCGCTTCGAATGAGCGGTCATGTTGCGCCCGCTGCGGCGGGCGCAACGGACGCAGGAAACGCCCTCATAAGGGTACGAGCACGGAGCATGCGTGCTGTGACGATCGATCGCTTCAAAGCCCAGGGCGCAGTGCGCGACCTACCGGAGCCGTCGCTCGGCCCTGACTCCGTTCTGATCCGCGTGACCTGTGCGGGCGTCAATCCCGTCGACTGGAAAACGCGCGACGGGCTGGTGGGCGAGCGCGAGTTTCCGCTGATCTTAGGGCAAGATTTCGCCGGCGTCGTTGAACGCGCCGGCGAACGCGTCGCGCGGGTGAAAGCCGGCGACCGCGTCTTCGGGTGTGCGCGCGACCATGGCAGTTACGCCGAGAAAACGGTGATTCGCGATGGCCAACAAGACTCGCCGTTCACGACAATTCCCGATGCGGTCAGCGACGAACAGGCTGCAGCTCTTCCGACGCCGGGTCTAACGGCGCTCGCTTCACTTGAACTTCTCGGCGTCACGAAGGGTACGTCGCTGCTGATCATCGGCGCGGCCGGTGCCGTGGGTGCGGCAGCAGTGCAAATTGCGGACGGACGCGGTGCCGAAGTAGCCGGCGTCGTCAAAGCCGGTCAAGCCCAGCAGGCGCGCGATCTCGGTGCGGACGAAGTCATCGAGTCGAGCGACGACTTGGCCCGCGCTGTTGGGCAGCGCCATCCCGCCCCATTCGACGCCGTGTTCGACCTTGTCAGCGACGGCGAGACGCTCAAGAAGAACGTATCACTCGTTAAGAAGGGCGGTAAGCTGGTCACGACGATCCACGTCGCCGACGAACAGTGGTTTCGCGAGCGCGACATCGAGGCGAGCAACGTCGTAATGTACCAGACGCCGCAATCGTCGCCGCAGGGACTCGACGAGTTGGCGCGGATGGTTATCGACCGCACGCTATCGGTAGAAGTGGCGACGCAGAAACCCCTCGCCGAGGCGCCGCAAGTCCTCGACGACATAAAGTCACACAACATCGAAGGTAAGGTCGTGTTGCGCGTGTAGGCGCGACCTTTACTGCGTCGTAAACGAGCCCATAAAAGACGCGGTACAATTCGAATTGCCGTCGTTGAGATAGACCGCAACGGACGTCGCTGCAGGAAGAACTAAGCCGTCGCTGCCGCTTTCCTGGTAGACCGGATTCGAAAAAGGCGGTATCGCGGACGGACTCGGTAACGGCGGGCTCACGGTGACGACCGGTTCCAAAATGTTCGGCGCGGAGGCGCCGTTGGGCACGACCCAGGCTTCGTAACTGCTCGCTAAGCCGTTCGTCGATCCGAAGATGATGCCTGAGAAGTTGTCCGGTATGCCGGTTGAGTTCGGGGCGGGATAAACGAGCGCGACTTTGCCGGACGGTGCGCCGCAGAGGCCTGGCGATGTGGTCGCAGTCGATCCACCGCAGCCGGCGAGCGCGGCGGCAGCTACGCCCGTCACAAACACAGCCGAGAAGATATGGCGGAAGGTCAGCATGTGCATGTCTTCTCGTCCCGATCTCCGAGACCCAAGCGGGCGCCCGGCGTCTTCAGCGAGACGCACGGCCGCCCGGCGCGTGGGGCGGCACGGTCCATTTCACAATGTGGTCACGCACGGGAAGCGACGTCGAAGCGCGATGCACACATCCGGGGGATCCGAGAGAAGTACCGCGTCGGTGATCACTGCCACAGTGTCCCTACGCCGGAACGCCGTCCGCCCAAGGCGCAACTTACCGGGACGACGGTGATGTGTGACGCTCGTCTCCCAGCGCAAACATGCCACTAACCCGCGTTCATGAAAACAGTGGCAGTTCTCGAGCGGCATCGTTCATCGGCAGCATCGCATCGCGCTGACGCGCTATAAAGGCGACCCCGTTGCCTTGCAAGATCGTTGAGATCCACTGAACATCTCGTGAAGGGATCGCGGCGAAGGCCAAGACTGGTTGTGCGCCTCCAATCTCGGCGCGATAGCGGACGCCGTAGTCGAACAACTGGCCCATGCCGTAGCGCATGCGGTCGACCGCCGCGCTCGGCGCACTTAGGCTTTTTGCTTCAACCAGCAGTTTGCGTGAACCCAGCGTGGCCAGGAGATCGACATTATTGTTGTAGAGGCAGTGGCCACCTTGCCGTTCCGTCATCGCCTTGACTAGCTTTAGCGTTGCCTGATGGTCGGCGCGGGCACGCTCTTGCAACGCGGCTGCTTCAAAGACGTCGATCGGTTTTCCGGACGGACGATACCCGGTACCGTCAGGCACGACGGCGAGTGGCCGGAACGGGTCGCGGGGAACTTCCATCGCGGCGGCCACAAGCATGCCGCTCATTACGTCGCTCAGCGTCGGCGCGTCTTGCCACACCGCGCCGGTAAGGCCGGCGGCTTCTAAGATGCGGAAGAAATCTAAATCATCAATGCGGCGCACGGACCGCCCCTGAAAGGCATTGCGATCCGTAAACGTCGACTCATACATCCGTCCGTGCGTGTCCAGGTGAGCCACCGGCGAGAGAAAACGGATAGGCTTTTCAATGCCAACGAACCGATGCGAGGCGTCTTGAGGATCGGGCCACCAATCGCCGAGCTCACCGCAGCCAAAATAGCGGCTTGCTTCACCGCCTTTAGCGCCGCTTGCGGGCCGATAATATACGAACCTTTCACCGCCGTGGATCTGACCGAAGTAACGCGCGGGATAGTGATAGACGACGAACTCGGTGTCTTTATATTTGGGGTCGTCGCGCCAAGCGCGCTGCATGAGGACGAGCGGCACGGCGTATCGTTCTTTAAACGTTCTTTCGATACCGGTGGTTAGCCACGGCCCGCGCCAAGATAAGGCTGCGGACCGCCGCAAGCTGTCTTGCGGCAGGGCGTGATCCCCCGCTGCGGTGGTCCACTAACGGCGGCGGCCTGCCGCAAATTGAAGACGACGGTCTGGTACCAATACATCTGTACGAATTCAGTGCCGATAGTCTCTAGCGATATTTCATGGCTGCGCCCACGGCGGACGATGCGCGCCAGACGCGCAAGTCGGAATCGAACGACGGGCCCACGACGACGTGGCGTTCGACGCCGCGTAGATCGATCGAAGCGCCGACCCAGCCGGCGCGGCGAGCCGATGCGGCGAGCGGTCGCCGTTTGAGGATTCGTTCGGACACCAGCGCTGCGCCGTCCACGTACTCCGCCAGTACGACCACCGCACGGTCGCGATCGTACGAGATCAGCAGGTAATCGGGAAGCACCCCGCCGGCCAGCCGGCTCGCGATCGGCCCAAACGCCGCGCCTGTGACCGTCGGGCCCGCGATGCCCGCGATCGCCTTTACTTGAACCTCATGGCGACCATCGACGCACACCGCGTCGAGCAGTTTCGTGTTAGGCGGAGCCGGAAGCAGCGCACCGCTGCATCGCCAGCAGAGCACGTTACGGGCCGCCCATGTCTCGATGGCAACGCGCGCGATTTGCGCCCGCGCGGCGTATCGCGCCGCCTCTGCAAAGTCGATGCGCACGCTGCGCCGCGCCGCCGGCATCAGCTTACGGTAGTGGCCGGCTCCCTCGAACGCGATATCGCCACGGTCGCGCAGAATCTGCAGGCTCTGACGAATCTTCGCTTCGACGTGGCGATTATTTGGAAACGCCCGGCGCAGCGGGTCGGCAAGCGCGTACACGTCGTGCAGTTCGAACTCATCGCCGAGCGGCTGAATCAAGAACGAGACGGCGACGGGCCATGGCACGTTCGAACGGTGGGCCGGCAAGGGCATCGATGCGGCGTTCGAGCGCAGGAGAGCCGAGGCATGCCGTCTTCTAAAAACCGGACTACAGTCAGGTCGCGATCCCGTAATAGCCGCACGCGCCGCGGAGACCGATGCGGTCGCGTTCCGCAACGCCGCACGGGCAGGCGCCGGCCGCGACGACCCTCCGGCCGACTATATCTAGCGACGCTAGCGGCGACGACCTCGCGCCCTGCCCGCGCCGGCTTCGAGGCGGGCGGTCAACACACGGCGGTCCGCGATATTGCTTGCTCGCGCGCTCGCGCACCGCGTCGGCGCGGCGGCGCTCGCGATGGCCCAACCCGTCGCTCACGTCCGCAGAGTCGCTCCGGCACGTTGATCCGAAGTCCACGGCCGGTCTTGACAATTCGCCTAATACAACCTATAAGTTATGATATAAGAGCGTGCCCAGTAAAGCGTATGATGTCGACTTCTGGGAGACCAAGAGCCATAGCGCGCAAGCGGCGATTGGCGCACTGAGCGACCGCGGACAGGCGAAGACGTACGCTTTGCTCGAGGAGATTCGCCGCACCGAACACGGTAAGTTGCATTTGCTAAAAAAGACGAAGCAGGACGAGCTTTGGGAGTATAAGGCCCGCGTACCGGAAGGTGGTCTGCGCGTCTTGTTTGCGTATGGCAAGGGTAAGCTTTGGTGCCTCGGCGCGTTTACAAAGAACAGCGACGTTGAAGGCAACAAACTCCTAAAGAACCCGTACGAGAAGCTCGCAATTGCCGCGTCGGAGTGCTGAGTCCAAGTCGTATCAAGCGTAAGGACGAGATAGAAGATGACCAAAGTCGAAGAAGCGATCAACAAGTTCCGTTCGAATAGCGAGCGCGACCGGCTGTTTCTCCAGGCCCAGGCTGAGATTCGTCTGAGCGAAAAAATGATCGCGCTGCGACTTGATGCTGGGCTGACGCAGAAAGAGCTCGCTGACCGACTCAACGTGAGCCAGGCGTTCATTGCAAAAATGGAGGCTGGCGGCTACGACAAATGCGGAATTGGCACTCTTCGGGGCATCGCTCTGGCACTTGGCTGCGATATTTCTTTCCACGCAATGTTTGTTAGACACCAAAAAGATGCCGTCATGGAAGAGAGTCCGACGCAGATCATTTTGCACACAGCCAGCCACACGTTAGTAAACGGAAACGTCATTGACTTCGATCGTTACAGAGAAGAGCGGGTCGCTGCCGTTGGCTAAAACGCCGCCCAAGGTAAAGGCAGAGCGCGCTGAAGACGTGTTTGTGCCGCTGGATGTCGCGCTTACCCGTATCATCGGCGAGCTCACCGAGATGCGCGTGCGGCAACGCGCTATGCTTGAAGTGCTGAAGTCGGGGGACTTCTCCTGGGATCGCTACATCGACGTTGTTCGTGATGTCCGGAATAGAGACTTCGACGCTCTTTTCGGTGCGATCGTCTACCGGCCAGAAGTGTTCGCCATGCGGTTCAATTCGTGGATTGAAGAAGATGCGGACAAGTACCGTTACCGGACTTCCATCGAAACGAACAGCGTGAACGTTGCGGCCGAAAAGAGAGCGCCACAGAGGGCTGCCGCCAAACACCGCGCCGGCCCGAAGCCGCGGCTTCGAAAGAAAACGTCATCGTCGAAGTAGTGGGTGCCTCGCGTTCACCACAGCACCTCGACGCTTTCGTATTTGCGCAACGCCGGGTCCGGGGAGATGAGCACCATCCGGCGCGCGATGCTTTGCGCTAGCAGCGCGCGGCCGAACGGGTCGCGGTAATGCACCGGTAAGCCGGCCAACGGCATAAGATCGCTCTCCGTCAGGTCGATCAATTCGATCCCGTACGCCGCGCGAAGGCCGCCGACGTAACGCTGCACGGGCTCGGGAAGCGTCAGCCTACCCGCCGCGATCTTGACGTACAACTCCCACGCGAAGATCGGACTCATGGAGAGCCGGGTGCCTTCGTCGACGATCGCATCCCGGGCCCGCGGCGAGAGTCCCGTACCGCCGCGGCTCAGGAACACTAACGTCGCCGTGCCGAGCAGCGCGTCTACTTGTCGCCCTCCAGCCGCTCGACGATGTCGTCGGCCAGCGGCGCCAGCAATGCCTCTGGAATCTCCCAGCCCGGGTGCAGATCGACGAGGACCCGCTTCTTCGGCGGCGGCGCGACGGGCGCAGTTCGGCGACCGGCACGTTGCGGCGGCAGACCGTCACCGTCTCGCCCGGCCTGAGCCCGGCGCAGATAGCGTCGAAACGTGGGCCTTGAAGTCGGCGACGTTCACCCTCGAAGTTGGTCATCTTCGGCTCCATACCTGACCATTATACCGCGTCGCCGCTGCCTCGACAAGGCGCACCGTTCGCGGTACACTATACGTCTGTGCGCTCGGGGACGTCGCGAGGACCGCCGCCGCGCCGGCGGCGGCGCCTCGTCTTTTCGTGCGTCCGGCCCCGCGGCGTTGCCGAGACGATCACGCTCCCGCACAGTGCGTAACGCCGCGCCACTCATAGAGGTACACTTCCATTAGCGTCAACCTGCTCGACGTCAACAATTTCGATGCGATGCGCATCGGGCTCGCCAGCCCCGAACAGATCCGCGCTTGGTCGTTCGGCGAAGTCAAGAAGCCGGAGACGATCAACTACCGCACGCTCAAGCCCGAGCGCGACGGTCTTTTTTGCGAGAAGATTTTCGGCCCGACCAAAGACTGGGAGTGCCACTGCGGCAAGTACAAGCGCATTCGCTTCAAGGGGATGATCTGCGACCGCTGCGGCGTCGAGATCACGCGCGCCAAAGTGCGCCGCGAGCGGATGGGTCACATCGAGCTCGCGACGCCCGTCACGCACATCTGGTACTTCAAGGGCGTGCCGTCGCGCATCGGCATCCTGCTCGACATGTCGCCGCGCCAACTCGAGAAGGTCATTTACTTCGCGGCCTACATCGTCATCGATCCGGGCAACACGTCGCTGACCAAGCGCGAAATTCTGACCGAGCAAAAGTACCGCGAGTCGCGCGAGAAGTTCGGCAACGGCTTCAAGGCCGGCATGGGCGCCGAAGCGATCCGCGAGCTGCTGCGCGACCTCAACATGCGCAGGCTCCAAGAAGAACTGCGCCGCGAATTCAAAGAGACGACCGGCCAGAAGAAGGATCAAGGCGATCAAGCGCCTCGAGGTCGTCGAAGCGTTCCTAGCAGTCGGGCAACCGTCCGGAGTGGATGATCCTCTCCGCCGTGCCGGTGATCGCGCCCGAACTGCGCCCGATGGTGCAGCTCGACGGCGGCCGCTTCGCGACGTCCGACCTCAACGACCTCTACCGCCGCGTCATCAACCGCAACAACCGCCTCAAGCGGCTGCTCGAACTCTCCGCGCCCGAAATCATCATCAAGAACGAAAAGCGCATGCTGCAAGAAGCGGTCGACGCGCTGATCGACAACGGCCGGCGCGGGCGCCCGGTCACGGGCCCCAATAACCGGCCGCTCAAATCGCTCTCCGACATCCTCAAGGGCAAGCAGGGCCGCTTCCGTCAGAATCTGCTCGGCAAGCGCGTCGACTATTCGGGCCGTTCGGTCATCGTCGTCGGGCCGCACCTCAAGCTGCACCAGTGCGGGCTGCCCAAAGAGATGGCGCTCGAACTCTTCAAGCCGTTCGTGATGAAGAAGCTCGTCGACCGTCAGCAAGCGCACAACATCAAGTCCGCCAAGCGCATGGTCGAACGCGTGCGCCCCGAGGTGTGGGACGTCCTCGACGAAGTGATTCGCGAGCATCCGGTGCTGCTCAATCGCGCGCCGACGTTGCACCGCCTCGGCATTCAGGCCTTCGAGCCGGTGCTGGTCGAAGGCAAGGCGATCCATCTGCATCCGCTCGTCTGCACGCCGTACAACGCCGACTTCGACGGCGACCAGATGGCCGTGCACCTTCCGCTGTCCGCCGGCGCGCAGGCGGAAGCGCGCATCTTGATGTTGTCGGCCAACAACATCCTGCAGCCGTCGTTCGGGCAGCCGGTTTCGATTCCGACCCAAGACATGGTGCTGGGGCTCTACTACCTCACGTTCCAACGCGACGAGTACACGGGGCCGGCCAAAGGCGACGTGTCCGATGACGCGCTGCTGTCGTCGATCGGGCGCGACAGCGTACACTGCGCTGCGTGCAGGCGGCAACGGCAAGGCGCACCGTAACGGCAAGTCGGACGGCGCACGGCGCTCGCACCGGGACAGCAACGGCGAGAAGCTGCCGACGTTCGAGTCCGGTCGACGCCGCCGTCATCGCGTACGAGCACAAGCAGATCGGCCTGCAGCAGTGGATCAAGGTTCGCTGGAACGGCGAACTGTTGCGCACGACGGTCGGTCGCGCGATCTTCAACGGCGCGTTTCCCGCGTTCGTGGAACGAGCCGTTCCGGAACTTCAACGTCGACAAGTCGGCGCTCAAGCGGCTGATCACGGACTGCTATCGCCGCCACGGCAATGCCGAGACGGCCGAGTTTCTCGACGCGATCAAGACGCTCGGCTTCCGTTATGCAACGCAGAGCGGAACGACCGTTTCGATCAGCGACATCGTCGTGCCCGACGCGAAGTTCAAGATTCTCGAAGACGCGCAAGACGAAGTCGACAAGCTGCACGATTTCGTCGATCAGGGCTTCATGTCCGACGACGAACAGTACAACAAGACGATCCAAGTCTGGTCCAAAGCGTCGGAAGACGTCACGGCCGCGATGCAAGCCGCGCAAAATCCGCTCAACCCGGTCTTCATGATGGCGACCTCGGGCGCGCGCGGCTCGGTCGCGCAGGTCAAGCAGCTCGGCGGCATGCGCGGGCTGATGTCCGACCCGTCGGGCCGCATCCTCGAGATTCCGGTCAAGGCGTCGCTCAAAGAAGGCTTGACCGTTCTCGAATACTTCATCTCGACGCACGGCGCGCGCAAGGGTCTGGCCGACACGGCGCTGCGCACGGCGGACTCCGGCTACTTGACGCGGCGTCTGGTCGACGTGGCGCAAGACGTCATCGTGCGCGAAGAAGACTGCGGCACGGCCGGCGAGCATCACGGTCTTCGACATCGGCGTCGGCAAGGAAATCATCGAGCCGCTGTACGACCGCATCATCGGCCGTCGCGCGGCCGAGGACATCAAAGACCCCGAGAAGCCCAAGCAAAAGCTCGTCGCACGCGACGAAGAAATCGACGAGGAAAAAGCCAAGGCGCTCATCGACGCGCGGCATCAAGGAAGTCAAGATCCGCTCGGTGCTGACGTGTCAAGCGCGCGTCGGCGTGTGCGCGATGTGTTACGGACGCAACCTCGCTACCGGCCGCAAAGTCGACATCGGCGAAGCGGTCGGCATCATCGCCGCGCAGTCGATCGGCGAACCCGGCACGCAGCTGACGTTGCGGACGTTCCACACCGGCGGCGTCGCGACCGAAGACATCATCACCGGTCTGCCGCGCGTCGAGGAGATCTTCGAAGCGCGCAAGCCCAAGGGCAAGGCGGTGCTGGCGACGGTCGGCCGGCACGGTGCACATCACCGAGGACAAGGGCAAGCGCGTGCTCGTCATCACCGACGACGCGCGGCGAGGCGCACGAGTTCGACGTTCCGTACAGCACGCGCTCGTTCGTGCAGGAGGGCGCGCGCCTCGAAGTCGGCGACCAGCTCAACGAAGGTTCGCTCGATCCGCACGAGATTCTCGATCTCAAAGGCGAGAGCGCGCTGCAGCAATACCTCGTTCAGGAAGTGCAGAAGGTCTATCGTTCGCAAGGCGTCGACATCAACGACAAGCACATCGAAACGATCGTTCGCTCGATGCTGCGTAAGGTCAAGATCGTCGACGGCGGCGATACGCGCATGCTGCCGGCGCAACTGGTCGAAGCGTCCGTCTTCGCCGAAGAAAACGAGCAGATGAAAGCCGACGGCAAGAAGCCGGCCGAAGGAAAGCCCGTGCTCTTGGGCGTCACGAAGGCGTCGCTTGCGACCGAGTCGTTCTTGTCGGCGGCGAGCTTCCAAGAGACGACGCGCGTTCTGACCGACGCGGCGATCAAGGGCAAGCACGATCCGCTGCTCGGCCTCAAAGAAAACGTGATCATCGGCAAGCTGATTCCGGCCGGAACGGGCATGTCGCGCTATCGCAACATCACGATCGAACCCGAAGGCCAGGACCTCGACGAAGAGGGCCGTCCGCGCAGCGTCTTCCTCGACGCCGAGTTCGAGCCCGAGGAAGAGACTGCCGGATACGGCGGCTCCAAACTCGTCAGCGGGTTCCAAGATCGCCGTCCGCCGCTCGAACAGACGGTGCACTACGAAGGCGACTACGAAGGCGACGTCGCCGTCATCGCTCCGCCAAAAACGACGCCAGTACCGTCCCAAGGGCATCAACCCCGAAGACCTGTAGCGAACGCAGCATCTAGGCCGGCCTTGCTCTTGCGCACGACCTCATTGAGGTCTTGATCGTAGAGCGAGTCCGGTACGTCTTTGGAGAAAATTTCAAGGGCGAAAGGTCCGGTAAATCCGGTCGCTTCGATGGCGGCGACGAAGCCAGCGATGTCGATCGGACCGTCGCCGACGATCGTGCGGTCGAGAAAGGAACGAGGCCGGCGCCAATCGCTGACCTGCGCCACGAACGTGCGATCGCCGCAGGTGGCGATGTGCTCTGCCAGCTTCGGGTCCTGCCAAAGGTTCCAGACGTCGACGCAGACTCCGAAGGCCTCGTGGTCGACGTCGCGCACCATCTCGAGCGCTTGCGGCAGCGACCACACGAACGTGTCTTTGTTCATGACTTGAGGATTGAGCGGTTCGAGTGCCAGGCGCACGCCGTGCTTTGCTCCGAATTCGCAGAGTGACCGAAAGTGCTGCACGGCGACGCCCCAGGCTTCTTCGACGTTGCCTTTCGGTGCGTGCCCCGTGTTGACCACGAAAGGCGCGCCGTGAGCTGCTTCCGCAAGGTGCTCGATCGTCGTGCGGAAATGGGCGGACCGTTCGTCAGGCTTTTCCGGTTGCGGCGTCATGTTATCCGGAAAGATCGTGTGCAGACTGCCTTGCACCGAACCGACCGTCAGCCCGGTGGCCTTTAAGGCGGCGAGCTGTTCCTTTCGGCGGCCATCATCGTCGCTGAGTTTTTGTTCGCAGAGTTCGATCGCTTGCGCACCGAGTGCGGGATAGCGCTCGAGGTCGCGTTCAAAACTCCACGGCATCGTCGTATATTCGCTGATCCCAAACGTATAGTCGCTGTTCATCCCGGCTCCCACCTTTCTAAAGATTTGTACCCCCACATACGCGCGTCAGTGCAAGGCGGGATCGTTTAGCTCCAACGTTTTCGTCCGGCCGCTCTCCGGGAAGAGTCGTTGTGTGGCTGGTGCATCCGCTCGGTGAGTGCGGCGTGATCGCGCGTGTGGCGCGCCTCGGGGCGCTCGGGACGATCGTCCTCCTGGCTGCCGCCTTTGTAATCCTCAAACCGCCCGTGCCGCCCGGTCCACTCATGCGGGATTTCGAGGCGCAGTACGCGGCGGGAGCGACGTACCTGGCGGGCCATGACCCGTACTCGGTCGCCATCTGGCAGACGGAGCGGCGCATTCCCGGCGTCGATCCGCGCCACGAAGAACTGCTGCCGTTCGTCGGTGCGCCGCTCTGGCTTCCACTGTTTGCGGCTCTCTCGCGCTTGCCGTATACGGTTGCCGGCGCTCTATGGGGCATCGTCATCGCCGCCTCGGTGGTGACGATTCTCCTCGGATCGTTCCTCCTCGCGGGTGGGACGGCATCTCGGGGCGGCCTGATTGCCCTCGGCGCACTATGCGTCGGATTTACACCGCTTATCAGCGGCATCTCGCTCGGCCAAGAAGCGCTGCCCGCGTTCGCGGGGGTCATCGGTGCGCTGCTGGCCGCTCGGCGCAACATGGCGCGGCTGACCGTACTCGCCTGCGTGGTCTGTTGCTTCAAGCCGACCGTCGCTGCGGTCCTCGCGCCGCTCGTTTTCCGGCGAGTGTGGGCCGTGCTCTTGCCGCTGGCCGCCATCGTTTTTGTGGCCGCTTCGATGCTCGCTATCGGAGGCATCGCGGGTGTGGAGCACTACGTCGCGGCTTTGCAAGGGCAAAGCGCGGCCGAACGCTTCGACGTCATCCAATTTACGCCATTTGCCGTCGCCTACGATGCCGGCATGACCGACCACGCGGCGTCCGTCCTCGCAGCCTCACTTGCAGTCGCCGCCGTTACGGCGGCCGCCTGCGTGCTGACCGCGCGCCGGTATACCGCCGCTGAAACGGTCGCGCTGGCAGCGGCGGCTTTTCCGCTGGTCTGTCCCTTCTTGCACGATCACGATCTGATCGTCACCCTGCTGCCGGCGATGCTCTGCCTGCAGCGCGCCCGCGGTTGTGCGTGGCTATGCGCAGCGTGCGGAGCGCTGTTGATCGGCGGCGGCTGGTTCGGATTCTCTCAAGGCTCCGTTGGCCTCGGCTTTACGCTGGGACTTTTCGTCGTCGCGATCTTCGCCGTCATCGCGCTGTCGTCGGACGACATCGGCCCTATCCGCATCGTCCCATTGGCGCTCGCACCGCTGGCCTTCGTGTACGGCATCTTTGCGATCGCGCACCCGATCGTCTTCTGGCCGGCCGCGCTGCCGCTAGGCTTCGCCGTCGGCGGGCACCCTGCGGCGAGCACCGTCTGGTTCGCCGAACAGCGCATCAACGGCCTCGAGCATCCGGATATCTGGTGGGCGTCGTTGCGCGCCGTGTCGCTTGCAGGCTGCGCCGCCCTCTACGCGGCAACGTTATGGGTATTGCGCCCCTTGCGGGTCGCTGCACTCCTGTCGCGGCCGCTGCAGGGCGCGCTCGTAAAGACGTGACGATGAAAAGCCGCTGGATCGCATTAGATGGAACGCGAGTTCACGTGCGCACGTGGTGCGCCGGCGGCGACCGGCCCGCCGTCGTGTTCGTCCATGGGCTGGTCATCGCCAGCGACAGCATCGCGCCGACGGCGGAGCGACTCGCGCCGTGGTTTAACGTGTATGCACCCGACTTGCCCGGTTTCGGCCGGAGTTCTGCTGCAGACGTTTTCTCGTTGCCGCAGTTGGCGCACACCGTCGGCCGCTGCCTCGAGGCGCTCGATCTCGACCGCGTCGCGTTGATCGGCCATTCGTTCGGGTGTCAAATCGTTGCCGAATTCGTGCGCAATTCTCCCGAACGCATCGCTGCAATCGTGCTGCAGGCACCCAGCGTCGACGCGGCCGCGCGCACGTGGCACCAGCAGATTCGCCGCATTCGCGCCAATGCGGCGCAGGAAGGCGCTGCGGCGCTCGAAGCGATTTCGTGGCGTGACTATCGGCGCGCCGGCTTTGCACGCTGTTTCGGGACGCTGCGCGAGTCGCTCGAAGATGCGATCGAAGAAAAACTGCCCGGTATCGCCGCTCCGGCACTCGTCGTCTGCGGAGGGCGCGACCCCGTTGTCCCGGCGCGCTGGGCTCAGCGCGTCGTTGAGTTACTGCCGCGCGGCGAGCTGTGCGTCATCCCCGACGGCACGCATAGCGTCCCGTACATGCTGCCCGATGCATTTGCCGCGGCAATCTCCGGGTTCATCGCCGCGCATACCAAAGAACGCTCGCCCCTGCCGGAAACGGCGTAGCCGAGCGGCAGGTCAGCGCAGTTCGGCGCCGCGGTGTTCCGGACCGAACGCCGTCAGGACCGCCACGGCTGCAAAGACGACCGCCATGATGACGGCGAGCGCGTCGGCGTAATCGGCGCCGCCGTGCTGGAGTCCAAACGTACTTTTCGCAAATGCGGCTTCGCTCTGTGCGGCACCGGCGGAAAGCAGATTGCCCATCTGGTACGTAAAACCGGGAAACGTCCCGCGTATGCCGGCTGGGGAGAGCTCGTTGAGATGGATCGGTACGACGCCCCAGGCGCCTTGCACGAAAAACTGTAGGATGAACCCACCGGCAGCCAGCAGGCCCAACGACGGTGAAAAGACCCACAGCGGAATGGCCACGCTGCCCAGCAGCGCTGCAGCGACGATCGCACGCCGGCGTCCGACGCGTTGAGAGAGCCCGCCGAAGAGCGTTCCTCCAACGATCGCGCCGACGTTTGCAACGATCGCCAGCAGCGACGTCGTGCCGGCGTTAAGCCCGTGCTGGACGCGCAAGAACGTCGGATAGAGATCCTGCGAACCGTGCGACATGAAGTTGAACGCCGTCATCAACGCTATCGCGTACAGATAGCGACCCGGTTGGCGCTGCAGCGAGCGCCACAGGCCGGCGGTGTCGCCCGCCCGCGGCTTGCGGGCCTGCCATGCGGCCGATTCCGGCACGGCGGCGCGGATGTACACCACGAGTAGCGCCGGCGCCGCGCCGACGAAGAACAGCGGGCGCCACCCGAAATGCGGAACGACGGCATAGAACGCGATGGCCGCGAGCAGAAAGCCGACGGCATAGCCTTGCTGCAGCACGCCCGAAAAAAATCCGCGGCGCGCGGCCGGTAACGATTCCAGGGCTAGCGCGGCGCCGACGCCCCACTCGCCGCCCATCGCGATGCCGTACAGGCCGCGCAGCAGAAGAAAGATGGCGAACGACGGCGCAAATCCGGTAGCGAGCTCCAGTGCCGAATAGAGGAGGATGTTGACCATCAGCGGACCGCGGCGCCCGAAGCGATCGGCGCAGACTCCGAAGATCAGCGCACCGGCCGGACGCAGCATCAAGGTCAGGGTGATCGCACCCAAGACCGCTACGATGCCCTGGTGGAACGTTGCAGCGATGTCGCTCACGACGAACGTCACGAGGAAAAAATCGAATGCGTCGAGCGTCCAGCCGAGGAACGCGGCGATGAACGTGCGTCGTTCGACAGCGGTCATGCGCCATCGTACCGCTCGACGACCGGCATCTCCCGCGTTTTCTGCCGCGCCTGCCCGCGTGTGCGCGCAGCGGTGAATACGGCCGACGGCGCGGACTCGACCTCAGGTGCGTTCACGCGCAGCGAGTATCGAAAAGGCGCACTGGACGAAGCCGGCGTCGCCGCCGATCCACTCGTCCAGTTCGGCGCGTGGCTCGAAGAAGCGCGCGCAGCGTTAGCGTCCGATGAAGCGCACGCGATGACGCTCGCGACGGTCGGCGACGATACGCGGCCTTCGGCGCGCATCGTGTTGTTACGCGGTTACGATGATCGGGGGCTGGTGTTCTTCACGAACTACGAGAGCCGCAAAGGGCGCGAACTGGCGGCGCATCCTTGCGCCGCGCTCGTCTTCTATTGGGCGCCGTTGCAGCGGCAGATTCGCATCGAGGGTGATGTGCGCCCGCTGCAGGCAGCCGACTCGGATGCATACTTTGCGCAGCGCCCGCGCGGGCATCGCCTCAGTGCATGGGCTTCGAAACAAAGCGCGCCGCTGGCCAGCCGCGCCGCACTCGAAGCGCAGATCGCTCACGCAGAAGAACGCTTTGGGGACGGCGAGATCCCGCGTCCGGCGTATTGGGGCGGCTATCGCCTAACTCCGCATGCGTTCGAGTTCTGGCAAGGCAGGCCCGACCGCGCTCACGATCGCCTCGCGTATCGCCGCGACGGCACGGCCTGGCGCATCAGCCGCCTTTCACCGTAACCGGTTTACGCGGCTTTGCGGTTCTTGCGTTTGGCTTGCGCGTTCTTGAGGGACTGTTCCAGACGCACCAGGCGTTCGCGCCCGATGTCGTTTTCGGCCAGCTCGGTCAGAAAGCGCAGCGCGCGCCGCTCGTCATCATGGAGACCGTGGCCGGACGACTCACCGCGCAGCACGGGCAACTCGAGCTTGCGTTCGTCGAGATACGTCTCGATGATGGCGGGGTGAACGTAGCTTTTCCGGCAGACGCTTGGGGTGTTTCCCAGACGCGCCGCCGTGGCCGTGACCGCCGCGGTCACCTTGGCTTTCGCCTCGGTGACGGTCTCCGCGGGGCCGGCCCGCTCCAGTTCGGTTGCGCAGATGACCGTCGCCGCAAAGGTTCGAAAATTTTTCGCCGAAAAATCGGCGCCCATCGTTTCACGCAGGTACTCGTTGACGTCGTCGGAGTGGACGGGTTGCGGCCGGCCCTCATCGTCGAGGAACGAGAATAGCAGCTCACCGGGTAGGTGGCGACAGCGCTTGATCGTTCGCGCCAGCCGCTTGTCCTCGATCGTGATCGCATGCTCGACGCCGCTCTTGCCGCGGAATTTCAAGCGGATGCGCTTTTCGCCAACCACGCGCACGTGTCGCGGACGTAACGTCGTGAGGCCGTACGAATCGTTGTCGCGCGCGTACGTTTCGTTGCCGACGCGGATCAACGTGTCGTCGAGCATGCGCACGACCGTAGCGAGCACTTTCTCGCGCGACATGCACTCCAGGCCGAGATCCTTTTCGACGCGTTCGCGCAACTTCGGAAGCGCCGCTCCGAATTCGATCGTCGCAGCGTATTTGTTCTCGTCGCGTACTTCGCGCCAACGCTTGTGGTAGCGGTACTGCTTGCGGCCTTTGGCATCGCGCGCCGTCGCCTGCACGTGGCCGTTGCGCAGCGGGCAAATCCAAACGTGTTCGTACGCCGGCGGGACGCCGATCGCTTTGATGCGCTGCAATTCGGCCGCATCGGTGATCGCGTTTGCCGTCGCACGCGAAGTACGTGAAACCCGAGCGTGCCTTTTTCCGCGTGATGCCGGGCATCGTGTCGTCGACGTAACGTAGACCCGCCGAGCGCGCCTGTTCGGCTTCGGGAGGCTGACGCGTTCACGCGTCGTTATGTACCCGCTCCGGACTCCGAAATGCTACTCGCGGGGATGCCCATCTGCGTTCGATCCGGCGAGACTGGGGAGGCCCCAAGAGCGGCATCCTGGTAACGGGAGGGTCGTGCCCCGCCGCAACGTCCTCGTGATCGGTTCGGGTCCGATCGTCATCGGGCAGGCGGCGGAGTTCGATTACGCCGGCGTTCAGGCGTGCCGAGCGTTGCGCGAAGAAGGCCACCGGGTCGTCCTCGTCAACTCGAATCCCGCGACGATCATGACGGACCCGGAGATGGCCGACGCCGTCTATATCGAGCCGCTGACGGCGGCGTCACTCGAAGCGATCATCGAGCGCGAACGGCCCGATGCTTTGCTGCCGACGCTCGGGGCGCAGACCGGTCTCAACCTCGCAGTCGAGCTTGCGGAGAACGGCGCGATCGAGCGCTACGGCCTCGAACTGCTCGGCACGCCGATCGAAACGATCCGTCTCGCCGAAGATCGCGCGCGCTTCAAGGATGCGATGCTGGCAATCGGCGAGCCCGTGCCTCCGAGCACCGTCGTTACGGACGTGTGCGGCCGCCGTTGCGTTCGCCGCGCGAGATGGGCTACCCGCTCGTCATTCGGCCGGCGTACACGCTCGGGCGGAACGGGCGGCGGCATCGTTCGCAACGAGTCGGAACTGCGCGAAACGCTGGCGATCGGTCTCGAAGCATCGCCGATTCATCAAGCTCTCGTCGAAACGAGTCTGCTCGGCTGGAAAGAGATCGAATACGAAGTGTTGCGCGACGGCGCCGACAATTGCATCGTCGTCTGCAACATGGAGAACATCGATCCGGTCGGGCGTGCACACGGGCGACTCCATCGTCGTTGCGCCGTCGCAAACGCTCAGCGACGTCGAATATCAGATGCTGCGCAGCGCGAGCATCAACGTGATCCGCGCGCTCGCCGTTCAGGGCGGCTGCAACATTCAGTTTGCGCTGCATCCCGAGCGCAGCGAATACAACATCATCGAAGTCAATCCGCGCGTCTCGCGCAGTTCGGCGCTGGCTTCCAAAGCGACCGGCTATCCGATCGCCAAGATCGCGACGAAAATCGCGCTCGGGATGACGCTCGATGAGATCGAGAATCCCGTGACCGGCGTGACGAAAGCGGCGTACGAACCGACGCTCGACTACGTCGTCGTCAAGATTCCGCGCTGGCCCTTCGACAAGTTTCCGCGCGCCGACACGCGCTTAGGCACGCAGATGAAGTCGACGGGCGAAGCGATGGGCATCGGTCGAACGTTCGGCGCGGCGCTGATCAAAGCGTTGCGCGGGCTCGATCTCGGACGCGAAACGCTGACGGGCGCGCTCGAGGCTTGGAGCGACGACGATCTGGATCGCGCACTGACCGCGCCGACGCACGAACGGCTCTTTGCAGTCGCCGAAGCGTTGCGCCGCGGTGCCGGCGTGGAACGATCTGGCCGAGCGCACGGCGATCGATCCGTTCTGGTTGTGCGAGATCCGCGAACTCGTCGAGCTCGAAGAACGAGCTGCGGCGCGTTACGGCGGCAGCGACGGCGCACGAGAGGCCAGACGGCGCGCCCTCGAAGCCGGCTACTCGCGCGCGTCGCTCGCATCGCTGACGCAGTGCCGGACGCGCCGGCGAACCGGCCCTCAACGGCAGCAGCGGATGGCGACGCGATGCCGGCGCCGCGTTTCGGATGGTCGATACGGCCGCCGCCGAATTTCCGGCGCGCTCCCCGTACTACTATCTCTCGCGCTTCGAACGCGACGAGATGCGCGTGCCGCCGCGCGACGCGGTCGTCGTCGTCGGCAGCGGCCCCATTCGCATCGGCCAGGGCATCGAGTTCGACTATAGCTGCGTGCACGCGGCTTGGGCGTTGCGCGACGCGGGCCGCGCAGCGGTCGTCGTCAACAACAATCCCGAAACCGTGTCGACGGACTTCGACGTCTCCGACGTGCTCGTCTTCGAACCGCCCGGCGCCGACGAAGTGCAGGCGGCCTACGAAGCGACGGGCGCGAGCGGCGTCATGCTGGCCTTCGGTGGCCAGACCGCGATCAATCTTGCGCAGGCACTGCCCGAACGCGGCGTCGCAATCGTCGGCAGCGACCGGCGCAGCCTCGACATGGCCGAAGATCGCGAGAAGTTCGAAGCGGCGTTGGCACGCCTGGGCATCGCGCGTCCGCAAGGCCGCGCCGCCGGCTCGTTTCGTGCGGCGCGCACGATCGCGCGCGAACTCGGTTTTCCGGTTCTCGTGCGTCCGTCGTACGTGCTCGGCGGCCGCGGCATGGAGATCGTCTACAACGAGGCGCAACTCGCCGCGTACGTCGAGACGGCGCCGCCGATAACGCCTGGCGCGCCGCTGCTCGTCGACAAGTACGTGCGCGGCCTCGAAGTCGAAGTCGACGCGGTGTACGACGGCGACGACATCCTCGTGCCGGGCATCTTCGAGCACATCGAGCGGGCCGGCATCCATTCGGGCGATTCGATCTCCGTGTATCCGCCGCAGACCATCGACGCGCCGATGCAGCGGCGCATCGTCGACGTGACGCGCGCGATCGCGCACGAACTCGGAATCGCGCGGGCTCATCAACATCCAGTTCGTCATCCATGCGGGCGAGCTGTACATCATCGAAGCGAACCCGCGCGCCAGCCGCACCGTACCGATCATCTCAAAGGCGACCGGCGTCAATCTCGTCGCCGCCGCGACGCGCGTCGCGCTCGGCGAGAAGCTCGCCGATCTGCCGTTCGGCACGGGATTGCTCGCCGACGCGCCGTTCGTCGTCGTCAAAGTGCCGGTGTTTTCGTTCGCGAAGATGCGCGGCGTCGAAACGATCCTCGGCCCGGAGATGAAGTCGACCGGCGAAGTGTTGGGCATCGACGACACGTTTGCGGGCGCGCTGCGCAAAGGATTCATCGCGGCCGGCGTGCGGGTGCCGTCCGCATCGCCCGACGGCCGGCGCCGGGCGCATCCTCGTCTCGATTTCCGACGCCGACAAGGACCGAAGCCGTCGACGTCATCCGGCGCTACGCGGCACTAGGGTATGCGCTCGTCGCGACGGACGGAACGCACCGCCTGCTGCGAGCCAACGGCATCGCCGCCGAGCGCATCAACAAGATCGCCGAAGGGTCACCGACCGTGCTCGATGCGATCGTTTCGCGCTCCGTCGATCTCGTCATCAACGCCGCGGGTCCGCGCGAGCAAAACGACGGATATCGCATCCGCCGCGCTGCGGCCGAGTCGAGCGTCGCGGCGCTGACGAGCCTCGACACGGCGCGCGCTCTCGCCGAAGCGCTGGGCTCGCAGTCAGGACCGCCGCGCTCGCTGCAGGCGTACTTGTCGCAGAATGTGGCGTGGTTACCGCAGCCGCGTTGCGGGTAGTAGAGTAGCGTCTTAAGGAGGTTTAGATGGCCAACACTGCGCGCGAAGCGATGTCCGGCGGCGTCGAATGCATCGGTGAAAACGACACGATCCTACAAGCCGCCAAACGGCTGGCCGAGATGAACGTCGGCGCCATGCCGATCTGCGGAGAGGATCAGCGGCTCAAAGGCATGTTGACGGACCGCGACATCGTCGTGAAGGTGCTCGCCAAGGGAAGCGATCCGGGGAAGACCCGTGCCGGCGAACTCGGCGAAAGGTAAACCGGTTACGATCGGCGCGGACGACTCCCTGGACGAAGCGCTGCGAACGATGACGTCGCACAAAGTGCGCCGTTTGCCCGTGATCGATGGCCACAAGCTCGTCGGAATTCTCAGCCAAGCCGATCTGGCCAAAGCGTTGCCACGCGACAAAGTCGGAGAACTCGTCGAAGCGATCTCGTCGTCGCCATAGGGATTCGTCACTCTGTGCCGGCCAGCCGGCGACGGGCGCAGTGGCGCGATGCGCGCAAGACGCGCGCGCTCGGTTCGGGAAGGTGGCGATGATGCGAGACCCGACACGCAAAGAGAGACCCGCACGAGCGGACGCGACGTTGTCCGCTCGTGCCCCCGGATCCCACACGAAGCGAAACCTGATTTTCCTAACGGCGTTCGCGCTTTTCGTTTGCGTGTGGGCGTTGTTGCCGCATACGCTACACACGGTGTTACGCTTCGTTACGGCCTTCGATGCGGCGGGCGGGACGTTACTGACGCTTCTCGTGACGTTGAGCATGCACAACGATGCAGAACTGACGCAACGCCGTGCCGCTCGCGACGATCCCGGCCGGAATATGATCCTGGTGCTCATTTTGTGCATCGGCGTCGTCGCGTTCGCTGCGGCTATTGCGATCCTCGGCGGTGAGCTGCCGCAAGTCCACGGATTTGCACGCTATCTTGAACTGGCCATCGGCATCGCTGCCGTCGTGATCGGGTGGGCGCTGATCCACACGGTTTTCTTATTCCGCTACGCGCATCTGTACTATTACGACGATGATGGCGACGGTCACCCGAGCGGCCTCGACTTTCCCGGCGGCGTGCCGCCGAATGACTACGACTTCGCGTATTTCTCGTTCGTGCTTGGCATGACGTTCCAAACGTCCGATACGAACATCACGGAATCGCGCATGCGGCGTGAAGCGCTCCTGCACTCACTGATTTCGTTCGCATACAGCGCGGGCATCATCGCCCTCGGCGTCAATATCGCATCGGGCCTCCTGCACTGAGCGGTCCTCGGAACTGGCCGGCTTCCGGCTCCTAGCCGCCGCTGGGAGCCAGCAAATTATAGCCGCCTTGGGCTGCGATCTGCTGACCGGCGCGTAAACCCGCCGACACGACGGCCGCGTGCGCATTGTCGGCGGCGACGACGACGTGCTTGGAGGCGAAAGCGCCGGCGTCACTGCCCGGCATGTGGACGAAGACGACGGTTGCGCCCGTTTGCGGATCTTGCACGATTGCGCTGCTCGGAACGATCACTCCGCGAATGTGCGCAACGGCAATGTCCGCCGTCACCGCGTCGCCGGGCACGGCGTTCGTCGGGACGCCGCTGATGACGACCGTCGACTCTTGCGTCGTGGGGTCGACTGCCGGGACGACGGCCGTTACGCGGCCGGCGACGTGGTTGTTGCGGCGGGTCAGGCTCAGGGCGGCGGGATCGCCCACCTTGATTCGGCGAGCTTGATCGGCGGGCACGTACAGCGTGACGTCGTGCCCGCTCCCCGGACCGATGTCGATGACCGGCGTCGTCGGGTCGACCGCCTCACCCGGCTGCTTTAGCACCGAAAGAATGACCCCGTCGGACGGCGCGCGCAACACCCCGTCGGCGAGATCGCGTTGCGCGAGTGACAGCGTGGCGCCGGCCTGTTGGGCTTGCGCGCCGAGGACTCGGCCCTGCGCTTGAGCGGCGCGGACGTCGCTCTGCGCTTGGGCGACGTCGGCCTGGGCCTGGCGCAGCGTTCCCGCAAATTGTGCGTCGGCTGCCGCCACGGAGACATCGGCTGAACGCTCCGTCGCCGTGTCGGTCGCGAGTTGGTGCTGCGCGGCTTGCACGTCGCGCAACGCTGCGACGCCGCCGCGATACAGCGCCTCTTCGCGTGCCAGCGCGGTGCGATCGGCGGCGACTTGCAAGGCAGCGGAGCGTGCCGTCTCGGCGGCACCGATGCGGCTGCTCTGCGCCGCCGGGCCGCCGCGCTGCAACAGCGCTAGGTGCGCCTGCGCGACGGCAAGCTTCGCCTGTGCGCTCGCGACGGCAGCGCTCGGCACCGAACCGCCGTCGTACGAAGCGGCGGCGGCCGCGGCCTGAGCGCGGGCCTGCTGGACCGCGATCGACAGCCCTGCAATCCGCAGGCTCGCGAGCTGTTGTCCCGAGGCGACACGCTGGCCGACTTCCACGTCGACACTTCCCAGGATGCCGCTGCCCGCAAAAGCGAGCTTCGTATCGCTGCCCGCAGGCGGCCCGATGCGGCCCTGGGCGAGCACGCGATCGACGAAGACGCCGTCGCGCGCGGTCGCAAGCGTGACGCTTGGAACCGTCGGTGCCGAGGCCGCGGCGCTGGGACTGCCGCGATGCGTCGCATACCAAGCGACCGCAACGACGACGATTGCCACGCACGCGGCGCAGATGGCGATCTGCCGGCGACTAAAACCGGTCACGCGCCGATCTCCACGTCTAAGGTGGCTCGCGCTCGCGCTTCGTCGTAGAGGGCCGAAAGGTAGTCGACCACGACGGTCGTGTAGGTTTGCCGGGCGTTGGCAAGTTCGAGGCTCGACGAAGCGCCGTTCCGGTAACCGAACTCGGTCGCACTCAACTCCGCTAGCGCCGCTTCGCGCGCGCGTGCGGCCGATTCGGTCGCCCGGCGAGCCGCCGCCAGCGTACGCGCAGCCGCGCCGACTTCGAGCAGGATTTGGCGTTGGGCCTGCGCCTGACGCGCCTTGGCTTCTTCGACGAGCGCGTCTCGTTCGGCGACCCGAGCGTGTGCGGCGCCGCCGAGCGGAATCGCGAGATTCGCGGTGACCGACGGTCCTGCGACTGCGACGCCAGAGTCGACGCCCTTCGTATAACCAGCCCGCAGCGTGAGGGCGGGAAAAATCGCTAACAGGGCGCTGCGCCGCGCGGCTTCTGCCGCGGCGACGTCCTGGCGGGCCGCGACGAGTTCGGGGCGAACGAGCAGCGCGCGCGCGATTGCGCGCGCCGCGTCGAGCGTCGGCCCGGCCGGCAGAGCGCCGTCGACCGTGCCTGCCAGGGAGGTCGGCGGGACGGCGGTTTCGACGGCGAGCGCCACGTTGGCATTCTGGCTTGCGACTCGTGCGAGGTCCGCGCCGGAACGGGCTTGGGCGACCGCGACGTTGGCGCGCAAAATGTCTAGCCGGGGCGTGTCGCCGGAAGCGAAGCGGATGCGCGCGGCGGTCTGTTGCTGCTCTGCGAGTTCGAGCGCGCTGTTCTGCGCGTACGCGACGGCTTGCGCCTTGAGTGCGTCGTAGTAGAGCCCGACCGCCTTGACGCGCTCCGTTCGTGCGGCAACGTCCGCGCCGGCGCGTGCCGCGGCGTGTTGAGCTGCAGCCTGAGCGACCAGCGGCGAGTAGAGCAACAGTTCACCGACAGTCGTTTGCACGCCGACGGTCGTCAACCGCTGCTGGATCGTCGCGTTGTTTGCGCCGCCTTGCGGGGCCAGAGCATAGTCGGCCGAAAGCGCAGGCCCGAGCGACGCGCGCACCGCGGCCAGGGCTGCCGTCGTCGCTTGCACATTGGCTTGCGCGGCCGCCACGTCGGGCGAAGCTGCGACCGCCGCGCTCTCGGCTTGGCTGATGGAAAGTCGCGCGAAAGCGAGCGGCGTACCCGTGGATGTAACCGGCGACGGCACGCTTTGCGCGGCGCCCCGTGCGTAGCAAACGACGAACGCGAGGGCGACCATGAAAGACCGCGTCATGCTGCGAGGACCGCGGTCGTCCGCGCGGGCGCAGCCTTGCCGGCGAAGGCCGCGTAGAGCACGGGGATGATGATGAGCGTGAAGATCGTCGCCGTCGCCAAACCGCCGATGACCGCGATCGCGAGCGGCTTTTCCATCGCGGCACCTGCACCGACCCCAATGGCGAGCGGCACGAGGCCGCCGATTGCGGCGAGCGTCGTCATGACGATCGGGCGCAAGCGCGTGCGGCCGGCGGCGACCAGCGCCTCTTCGATGTCAGCGCCCTGCGCGCGCTGCTTGTTGGCGACGTCGATGAACAAAATGCCGTTTTTCACGACGAGTCCGACGAGCATCAACAGACCCATGAACGACGAGACGTTGACCGCCGTCTGCGTGAGCGTGAGGGCGAGCGCCACGCCGATGAGCGAGAGTGGTATCGTCATCAGGATGACGAGGGGTAAACGCAACGAGCCGAAGGTCGCGAGGATGACGGCGAACACGAGCACGACGGCCATCGCGATCACACTCGCAAACCCCGAAAAGGATTGGGCTTGCGTCTGGGCCTGACCGCCGACATCGAACGAGTAACCCGGCGGAAACGCGACCCCGCGCAGTGCTCGCTTGATGCCGCCCGTCACGCTGGAGAGCGCGGCGCCGGAGATATTTGCCGTGACGCGCACGAGCGGTTGGCCGTTCTCGGCGTCGATGTTGCTTGCGAGGCGCACCGTTTGCAGCGCCGCCACGTCGCCAAGTGAAGTCGCCGACCCGTTGGCCAGCAACGGCGTCGCGGCCAGGTCGCCGCCGGCGACGCCGGCCCCCGCAATGGCGACGCGAACGGGCACGAGTTGCGCGTTGGTGGCGACGCTGGTGGCAACCGTGCCCTGGGCGAGCGCTGCAACCGCGTTGCCGACGTCGGCCGGCGTGATCCCGAGCGCCGCGAGCTGCGCACCGCGCGGCGCGATGCGAAATGACGGGTCGACGTACGTGATGCCGTCGTACGCGTCGACGACGCCGGGAACGTGCGAGATCGCGGCCGTCACTCTGTTCGCGAGCGCAATCAACGTCGCTTGATCCGTGCCGTGAACGACGATTTCGACCGGCGCTTTCGTTCCAGACAGACCGTCGATTAAGTCCTCAAGTATCTGATGAAAATCGAAGGTCGCAGCGGGCACGGCGGCCTGTAAGCGGGCGCGCAAACGTTCGCTGACGGCGGGATAGTCGGAACGCTGTCCGAGCGGCACGAGCCGCACGCGTAAGAGTCCGTCATTGGCCGGCGTCGGCGAGTAGCCGTTCGAATCGACGCCGGTCAACCCGCCGACCGAAGCGACGGCAGGATCGCTGCGCACGATCGCTTCCATCGCGCGCGCTGCAGCATCGCTTGCGGCGAGGGTCGTGCCGGTTGGAAGCGCATATCCGATCTCGAACTGCCCTTCGTCCATCGTCGGCAAGAAATTGCTTGGGCGAGTTGCGAGCAGAAGAACGGTGGCGACGAACATCCCGGCTGCCCCCACGTATATGAAAGGGCGGTGGCCCAGCGCCCAGCGCAAGAGCGGTTCGTAGCGCGCGAGCACGCCGTCGATGAAGCTGTGCTGGCGGCGTTCGGGGCCCTCGTGCAGGAGTGCGCGGGCGATCGTCGGCGCCACGAATAGCGCGAGCCCAAGGGAGACGATCAAGGCGGCCGACAGCGTGAACGCCAGCGAACGGAAAAAGAATCCGGTGACTCCTGCCAACAGCGCCAGCGGCGCGAATACGACGACGGTCGAGGCCGTTGAAGCGATCATTGCGCCCGAGATCTGCGACATCGCGCCGCGAACGATGTGGTCCTTGGAAAGATCGGGCTGCTCGCGCCGGTGACGCGAGATGTTTTCGATCACGACGATTGCATCGTCGATGATCAGCCCGACTGCAACGGCGAGTCCCCCGACGCTCATCAGATTGAGCGTGTGGCCCGCGGCTCCGAGCGCGAACACCGCGATTGCCATGGCAATCGGAATGACGGCCGCCGCGACAAGCGTCAAGCGCCAGTTGCGCAGGAAGAGGTAGATGACGAACACCGACAGGATCGCGCCGAGGACGATCGCGTCGCGCAAGGCCGCTTGTGACTGGACGATCAATGTCGTCTGATCCCAGAAGTTCGTCACCTTAACGTCGCGCGGCAGCTGCGGCTCGACCCGAGCGAGACGCGCACGAAACTCCGCCGCCATCTTGACCGTGTCCGCGCCCGGCAAGGGGTACGCGTTGAGCATGACGGCGTGGTCTCCGTTGATCGAGACTTCGTCGGTGAGCGGGCCGACGCCGAGCGACACCGTGCCGAGCGCCGAAAGCGGAACGCTGACGCCGTTGCGCAGCGGAATCATCAAGCGCTGCAGCGAGCCGACGTCGTGCACTTGGGAATCCACGACAATCGCATAGCGCTGGTAGAAGCGCTGTGCGACGCCGACGGCTTGAACGTTGTTGGCATCGGAAATCGCGCTCGCTACCGCAGCCGCACCGACACCGTGCGCCGCCAGCGCCGCGGGGTCGAGCTCGACGTGGAATTCCGTCACGGGTCCGCCGGTGACGAGGAGCCGGCCCATCCCCGTGACGCCGTAGAGTTTGGGGATCATCGAAAGTTCGACGATCTGACGTAAGAGCGCCGGAGACAGGGCCTGCGACGTCAATGCGTAGGACAGGACCGGCTCGCTGTTGGGGTTGATGACGACTGAGACGACGTTGTGGATCGCCGACAACGATGAGCGAATCTGCGAGACCGCCTGATCGACGTATTGGAGGTCGACGCGCGGGTCGGTGCTGGGCGCAAACTCGACGATCAATTCGGCCGAGCCTTGGCTGGATGTGGACAGCACGCTGGTGACGGACGGCAATGCCTGAAACGCTTGCTCGAGCGGCCGCGCGACCGCGATCCGAACTTGTTCGGGCGGCAAGTCGCCCGCGTCCGCGACGACGTCGATCCGTGAAAAGCTCATCGTCGGAAAGATGCTTTGCGGCGTGTCGATGTACGCCCGCACGCCGAGCACCGCCAGAACGACGACCGCGAACAGGATCACCTTGTCGTTGCGCAGCGCAAAATCCGCAAGCTTCAAGCGCTGCTCAGCCTATCAGCAACCGGTCAAGATTTCGTGAAGAGCGGGCACGCCCGGGCAGGCGAGCACTCCCCGGACGCTCGCGGTTAGACCGTTACGTTGCGAGGCGGTTGCGCGGGGAGCCAGACTGCGAATTCGCTGCCGTGTCCGGCTGTGCTGCGCGCGCTGACCTCGCCGCCGTGGCGGCGAACGAGGGCGCGCACGATCGCTAGGCCCAGTCCTGAGCCGGTGTCGCCGCTGCGAACCGGATCACTGCGCCAGAACCGTTCGAAGATCTTCGGGAGATCGTCGGCGCTGATGCCGATGCCGGTGTCGCGGACGCGCACGGAAAAGCCGCCGCGTTCGGGCGCACACGCGACGTCGACGGACCCGCCGGCGGGCGTGAACCGAATCGCGTTGTCGAGCAGATTGCCCAGGATGCGGTCGATCTCAGGTGGATCGCCGTAAACGCGGGCCCGCGGGCACGGATTCGCGGTCAACGTTACCCCCTTGCGCACCGCGGAACTGCGGCGTGTCTCGACGGCATGCCGGATGCGTTCGTTCGATATCGACGGCAAACAGGTTACGTTCGAGCGGCTGTTCGGCGCGCGCGATCACGAGCAAATCGTCGACGGTGCGCGCCATGTCGCGCGCGGTCGCATCGATAGTTTCCAGGCGCTGCCGGTGTTTGGGTGACAGGGCATCGTCGTCGCGTAAGGCCGCGTCCGCATTGCCGCGCAGCGCGGCCAACGGACCGCGCAGTTCGTGCGCGGCATCGGCGGTGAAGTCGCGTAACGTGCGCATCGACGCGACGGTGCGCGCGATCGCCCGCGCGGCGAGATACCGTCCCCCGAAACCCGCGGCGACGAGGGCGATGAGCAGTCCGATTCCGAGACCGATGTCGTCGCGCCCGAGGCTGGCTGCATCACGAGTCGGGACGATGGCGGCGCGCACGTAGCCGTACGGCGTGGCCGCATCGCGCGACCATACCGTCGCCGTATGACGCTCGGCGCCGGGGTACGGCGGCATCGCGGCGTCGGCAACGTATCCGGTGTGCCCGCGCAGCCGTCGGCGCGCGTCGTACCACGCGGCGCCTTCGAGATGCGGGTCGGCGAGTTGCACGGCGTCGATGTCGAGATGGACCCTGCCGTTGTCGCCAGCGTAGGCGCCTACGGCTTGCGTCATCAGCACCTCGAGACGTGCGTTCTCTTCGTGCCGGAAATCCAGCGCGAACGCGAGATGGACGGCGCCCGCGAAGACGACGAGCACGATGGCGAAAACGCTCAAGTACGAAGTAGCGAGCCGTCGCTCGAGCTCGCGCGCATCCTGAGTCACGCTCACGGCGGTTCGGCGAGACGGTATCCGTTGCCGTAGAGCGTCTCGATGGGATCGTACGGACAGCCGGCCGTTTTGAGCTTGCGCCGCAAATTCGCAACGTGCGTCTTAATCGATTCGTCGGCGCCCGAGCGATCGAGCGGCACGATGCGCTCGAGCAGCATCGTGCGCGAGAACACGCGTAACGGATCGCGCATCAACGTTTCGAGCAGCGCGAACTCTGTGGGCGTCAGCGGTACCGGTCGATCTTCGTAACGCACGCGCACTTCAGTCCGGTCCAGCGACAGTCGGCCATTGCGCAGCACGTTGTCGCGGGCACTGAACTGACGGCGGCCGAGCGCACGCAGCCGGGCGCTCAATTCCGCCAGATCGAACGGCTTGACGAGATAGTCGTCGGCTCCCGCGTCGAGCCCGGCGACCGTGTCCGCCGTCGTGTCGCGCGCGGTCAGCATCAGAATCATTGCGTTCGAGCCATCTCGACGGAGCGCGCGGCAGACGTCGAGACCACCGAGGCCGGGCAGCATGACATCGAGCAGAATCACTTCGTATACGCCGCTGCGCGCGTATGCGAGACCGGCGGGTCCGTCGGTTGCCACATCGACCGTATGCTGTTGACGGCGTAGGTCGTCGGCGAGCGGAGCAGCGATCCGCTCGTCGTCTTCAACGATCAGAACACGCACTCGACACACGATTCGCGTCGAAGGCTTCGGTCACTGCTGATCCGTAAGGACGCAGATGATGGAAGGACGCGTCTATGTTCTGGGAGGCAATGCGAGTACGCTCGCGTTCGTCTCGTCCCTCCGTCCGCAGAAAGGGCAAGTCGCAGCGTACCTCGTCCCGCTCGCGTGGACGCCGGCCGGCGTGATTCTCGGCGAAGGGTGGCAGCGCGTCAGCTTGGCCGCGGACAACATCGGCGGTTGGGTAGACTCGACGTTCTCGCCGGAGGACGAGCGCGCATTCGTTACACCACTGCGCGATCTCGAGATGCTGTTGCGCATCGGTTGGGATGCCGTCGTTCCCGAACAGCTCAGCGAAGCCCAGCTCGTTAATCCCGACGATGTGCCTGAAGACGTGCTCGACGGACTCGACCGGCCGCTGGCCGCCTTGACGCAGTGTGCGGTGTGCCGGCGCATGTGCGTGCGCGATGACTTCGTTTGGAACGAACGTCAGCTCTGCGCGTGGGACTATCACGCCACGGTCTTCGGAAAGCGAGGTCCATGGCGCAACGAACCGTACGAAGAGCGCTTTTTCGAGACGTTGCCGCGCGCCGCGTATATTGCGCCCGGACTTCTCGGTGAACTCAGCGTTGGCGCAGTGCTGGCCGTAGCAGAGCTCCCGGAAGAAAAGATGCGGCGCCTCGTCAATCTAGCGATCGAGGAAGGCGAAGCTGCATTCCTGGCCGTCCGCACCGACGAAGGGATCACCGTCCTCCGCGAACGCCCCTCTTGAAAAGCGGCTCGGATCTTTCGAGCCGCTTTTCGAGCCGGCCGGCCACCGATTGGCTGCCGTCGGGATGACGATCAATCGAGCAATTTCGCGACTCGTTCGGGTGTTCGTCATTGCGTACGTGGTGTTGTTTGCGCGTCAGTTGTACGTGCAGGTTATCGCGGGTCCACGGCTGTCGGAGAACGCGCATAATCCGCGGCTGGCGCTGCTGGCGCCGTATCGCGGGTCGATCGTCGCCCGCGATGGGACGGTGTTGGCAGCCTCGACGACGCACGGGCGCGTGTATCCTTTGGGACACGCGCTCGCGCAGGCGTTGGGATACGCGTCGTCGCGCTATGGTACGACCGGACTCGAGTCGGTGTTTGATGCGGAGCTGGCGGCGCGCCCCGTCGGTAACGATCCGGTCGTGCAGTTCGAACAGATCGTCGGTTGGCGCGCGCCGACGCCGGCACTGCGCGGTTCGACCGTGGTCACGACGATCGATCCGAGCGTGGAAACGACGCTCTACGATGCGCTCGCCGTCCATCCGCGCGCGGCGGGCGTCGTGCTCGATCCGCGTACCGGGGAAGTTCTTGCACTGGCCAGCGTCCCCAGCTTCGACCCGAGCAGCATTGATGTCGAATTCGCTTCGGAACTAAACGATCCCGACAGTCCCTTGCTCGATCGCGCGCTCGACGGCCTCTACCCGCCGGGGTCGACATTTAAGATTTTTACCGCATCCGTCGCACTGAGCGACGGGATCGCGACGATGAGCTCGACCTACGATGACCCCGGATACTTCCAGATCGGCGACTATACGGTCCACGACGATGAAGGGGAAGCGACGGGCGTCCGGGACCTGACGGGCGCGTTTGCCGCTTCGAGCAATGTCGATTTCGCTCAGATCGCACTAGGCATCGGAGAAGCCCGCTGGTATGCCGCCGCCCAGCGCTGGACGCTCGGCGAGCCGATGGGTTTTACCTTGCCGGTGGAACGCGATCGGCTACCTCCGCACGCCGACATGACGCCCGGGGTGCTCGCGCAGCTCGGCTTCGGGCAGGCCGATCTGCTTGTGACGCCGATGCGGATGGCGACAATTGCGGCGACGATTGCCACGGGCGGGACGACGCCACGGCCGTACCTCGTGCGTGCCCTGCGGCGGGACGGTCACGACCGTGCCGTCGGTGCGCCCAGCGCTCTTACGGCGCCGATCACCAGGACGGTAGCTGACGACGTGCGCGGGATGATGGTCGCGGTCGTGACGAGCGGGACGGGGACGTCGGCCGCACTGCCCAACGTCCAGGTCGCCGGGAAAACGGGGACCGCGACGAACCCGGCGGGAAGATCGCACTCATGGTTCGTCGCGTTTGCACCGGCGAGCGCACCGCGCGCAGTCGTCGCAATCATCGTGGAGAACGCGGGGTATGGGGCCGCCGTTGCAGCGCCGATCGCCAAGCGCGTGCTCGCTGCCGCGCTCGCTGCGCGCGGCTCGTAAGGTGATCGAACGCAATCTGTCCGATCGCTATCGTTTGGAAGAGCGCATCGGGCAAGGCGGCATGGCAGTCGTCTATGCGGGTACCGATACCGTCTTGCGGCGCCGCGTTGCCGTCAAGGTGTTGCGGCCGCACTTGGCGGCCGACACGGATTTCGTTCAGCGCTTCTATAGTGAAGCGCACCATGCAGCCAAACTTTCGCATCCCAACGTCGTCAATATCTACGACGTCGGCCGTGAAGGCGACGACTACTTCATCGTGATGGAGCTCGTTGAAGGCGCGACTTTAGCCGAAATGATCGCTCACGATGGCGCATTGCCGGAGGCCGTTGCGATCGACTACGCCGCGCAGATCTGCAGTGGACTCTCGTACGCTCATCGGCAAGGGCTGTTGCACCGCGACGTCAAGCCCGCAAATATTTTCGTCACCAAAGACGACGTCGTCAAGTTATCGGACTTCGGCATTGCGCGGGCCGTCAGCACGCAGACGATGACGGTCACGCAGCCCGGCTTAGTGATGGGAAGCGTCTACTACATCTCTCCCGAGCAAGCCCAAGGTCATGAGCTGCACGAGACCAGCGACTTGTACGGCCTTGGCATCGTGCTGTACGAGATGCTGTCCGGGAACGTGCCCTACGGCGGCGATTCTCCCATCACCGTTGCGCTCAAGCATGTCTCCGGGCCGGTGCCCTCGCTCGATCCCGGGGAACTTCCCGTGAGCCCCGCCTTAGCGGCGATCGTCGCGAAGCTGATGCAGAAAGATCCCAACGATCGCTTTGCGTCTGCGGCCGACGTCGCTAAGGCGTTACGCGAAGCGCGCGAACATCCCGCGGCGGCCACGCCGCTCGGTACCGCACCGCAGGCAACGACGGCAGATGCGTGGTCCGAATCTTTGCGCGGACCCAAACCGCGCCCGTCGCGTTTTCCCGATCGTGCCGGCACACCGCTGACAGCCGCTTTCGGTGATGACGGCGCACGTGACGTCGCGCGCGTCCAGAGGCGGGGCGCCGGCGGTGGCATCGTCGCGCTGCTCGCGCTCGTGTTGATCGCCGCGATCGCCGCAGGGTATTACGCGACGCACTCCGGGCGCTGGCTCAGTGGCCCGCAGCAAGTGACGCTCGCGCCGCTCGTCGGCAGGGACGTTGAGTCCGCCGAGCGCGCCCTTGACGTGCTGGGCTTGCCGTACGACCTCGTGTCCCAGCCGAGCCTCACCGATCCCGGCGAACCGCGTCATCCGTCAAGTCCCCGCTGCACGAACGCGCGTCGACGTCCATTCGCACGTGACGCTGTACGTCAGTTCCGGCCTGCCCATCGTCGGAGCTGATCGACATGCGGCACTACTCCAGTGACGACGCACAGCGTTATCTGCAGTGAGGCCAAACTCGTTCCAAAGTTATCGCGGTCTACGATAACGCACCGGTCGGGACGGTGCTGGCACAGCGTCCGGCGCCGGGAACACGCTTGCCGATCCATTCGACGGTGGCCCTGACGGTCTCGAAAGGCCCTCAGCCCGTCACCGTTCCCGAACTGATCTCCCTGACGCTCGCCGATGCAACGCGGATCCTGCGGCGACCGCAACCTCCAGATCTCCGTGGGCGATCGAACGCCCGAATGAGCGATATTCCGGCAAACGAAGTAATGTCGGAAAGCCCATCTGCGGGTTCGAGCGTCGCTCCCGGTTCGACCGTCACCGTACGGCTCAGCAGCGGGCCGGCGAAGTTCGCCGTGCCTGCACTGACCGGGCGACTGATCGATGACGCGCTCGGTGCGATGCAAGCCGCCGGCTTTACTACGAACATCGAATACGTCGTTGACGAAGGTTCGCCGACCGGAACCGTCCTCAAGCAAGACCCCGCTAGCGGCACGCAAGAAAGCAAAGGCGCGACGGTGACGCTATCGGTTGCGGTGCCGGGACTCGTGCCGGACGTAAGCGGAAAATCGCCCGATGCCGCGCGGACGATGCTGCAGAATGCCGGCTACAAGGTCGGCAATATCGCGTACACGCAGGAGGGCACCGAAGGGACCGTGGTACGGACGGAGCCGGCTGCCGGTACGTCGTTGAGCCCCGGCGAAACGGTCATGCTGTTTCGTGAGCGGCGTCAATGGTGACGTAACGACGTCTCCGAGCACGCCGCCGTCGAGTCCGCCGCAATAGTGCAGCCGGCGCTCAGCTCGCGGATTCTCGGCGTCGATCCCGGCTTGCGCACGACGGGCTACGGCGTCGTCGATGTCGGTCCGAATACGGCGCGACTCGTCGAAGCGGGCATCATCACGCCAACCGTGCGCGCGCCGCTCGAGCGCCGCCTCGGCCAGCTGCACGCCGAACTTGCCTCCGTGCTTAGCCGCGATCGCACCCGACGTGATGGTGATCGAAGAGTTGTGGAGCGGCTACAAGAATCCGGCGACCGCCGTGCTGATGGGCCATGCGCGCGGCGTTTTGTGCCTAGCGGCCGATGCCGCACGCGTTCCCGTGCGCCATTTGGGCCACTCGCACGTCAAGCGCGCGCTGACGGGCTCAGGCGCAGCGCGCAAAGAACAGGTCAAGCGCAGTCGTGATGCTGCAGCTCGCTTTGCACACCGTTCCGCATCCCGACGACGTCTCCGACGCTTTGGCGTTGGCCCTCGCCCTAGCGAACATCGAACGCACCGAGTCGAATTTGGCGCGCGCCGGAATCGCGTGACCGTGTTTTCGCGCATTTCCGGAACGCTGATCGAGCGTCGGCGAGGCGAAGCGTTCTGATCGACGTCGGCGGCCTCGGCTACGATGTGGTCGTGCCGCCCTGCGTCGCCGAAAAACTGCCGGCTGCGACCGGCGAGCGACTGACACTTGAAGTTTATCCCGGCCTTCAACCTGGAAGGCAACAGCGGGCGGTTCACGTTTTTCGGTTTTACGAACCCGATCGAGCGCGAGTTCTTCGAGGCGCTGATTTCGGTAGCGAGCATCGGTCCGAAGACGGCGGCTCGAGCGTTTTCGCACCCTATGGCGCGCATCGCGCAAGCGATCGATGCCGGCGACTACGCGTTCCTCGTCAAGCTGCCGGGCATCGGGCAGCAGAAAGCGCGCGACATCGTCGCCAAGCTGCAAGGTAAGGTGACGAAGTTCTTGCTGATTCGCGACGCCGAACCGCGTCCCGCTCAGCGATGCCCGACTTCGCCGAAGAAGCGCTGCTCGTGCTCATGCAGCTTGCATACCGCCGGTCCGAGGCTGAAGCGATGATCGCCGAGACCCTCGCCGCTTCACCGAACATCGCCGACGCCGAAGCTTTGCTGGCCGCAGGTGTACCGCGTCAAGAACCGCCGCGCGGTGGCATCGTAATGGCGACGATTCTGCGCCTAGGAGCCGTGCGATGAACGAGCAGCGCGAAACGCGCAAGGTCGTGCTCGGACCGCGCGACGGGGAACGCATCGTTACGCCGGCAGAGACCGTCGAAGAGGCCTTTCTGGCGACCTCGCTGCGGCCCCGCTCGTTCGATGAGTACGTCGGACAGCGGGCCCTCGTCGACAATCTGACGATCGCTATCGACGCCGCCAAACGGCGCGATGAACCGCTCGAGCACATTCTGTTCTACGGTCCGCCGGGACTTGGCAAAACGACCCTCGCGGCGCTCGATTGCGCGCGACTTAGGGCGTGCATTGCGGCCGACGTCGGGGCCGACGCTCGACAAGCCCAAGGATCTGGTCGGCATCCTGACGTCGTTGCAGGCCGGCGACGTGCTGTTCATCGACGAGATCCATCGTCTCGGCAGCGTGGTCGAAGAATTTTTGTATCCCGCGATGGAAGATTTCCGGGTCGACATCGTGATGGACAGCGGCGCGTACGCGAAAACGTACAAGATTCCCGTCGAGCGCTTTACCCTCGTCGGCGCGACGACGCGCGCGGGCATGCTCTCTGCACCGCTGCGCGAGCGTTTCGGGCTGAGCTACCACCTCGATTACTACAGCGATGAAGAACTCGAACGCATCGTGACGCGCAGTGCCGGCGTGCTGGCGATCCCAATCGAATCTGCCGGCGCCGCGACGATCGCGCATCGCAGTCGCGGCACCCCGCGCATCGCTAATCGCCTCCTGCGGCGCGTGCGGGACTACGCCGAGGTCCGCGCCGGCGGCACGATAACCGTCGACGTGGCCAACGAGGCGCTCGCGCGCGAAGGCGTCGACCAGCTGCGGGCTGGATCGCCTCGACCGCGCATTTCTTACGCACGATCGCCGAGCAGTACCGCGGCGGCCCGGTCGGTCTCGCTGCGATCGCCGCAACCTTGACCGAAGATGCGGAAACCCTCGAAGACGTCGTCGAGCCGTATCTGCTCAAGATCGGCTTCGTTATCCGCACTGCTAGCGGCCGCAAAGTGACTCCAGCAGCGTACGAGCATCTCGGCATGGCGACGCCCGCCGCGATAGCCAATCAGCCGAGGCTTCTCTGAATCCTGGCTCCTAGAGCGAAGGACTGCGTGCCGGGCGGTCGGGCGAACGGGACGTTCGCTGCAACTGCTGGCCTGACGTCGCGGAAGTAAGGTACGGTGGGAACCGACTACGTTAGAGCGGTTTGTGGGTACGTGGCCAGCGGCCGATGTCGCGACTGCCGATTACGTATGTCCTTCCCATCCGGCGTCAGCACGTCGATGAGGGCCCGACCACCGAACTGCGAGACTATCTTGCCGACCTTGCGGCGGATGAGAAGATCGTCGTCGACGGCTCGCCTCCCGCCGTCTTTGCATACCATCACGAACGGTGGTCTCCCGTTGCAGTTCATATTGCGGTGGACTCGGACATCGGCGCGAAGAACGGCAAAGCGGCGGGCGTCCTCACCGGGATGCGCCGCGGATCGCATGAAGCGGTGATCATCGCCGATGACGACGTCCGTTACGATGCCGGGAACCTGCAGCGCATACTGCGGCTCTTGGACGGCGCGGAGATCGTGCGACCGCAAAATTACTTTGCGCCGCTGGTATGGCACGCGATGCTCGATACGGCACGGACGCTGCTCAATCGCGCGCTGGATGGGGACTGGCCGGGCACGCTGGCGGTTCGCCGTTCAGCCTACCAACAAGCGGGTGGCTACGATGGCGATGTCCTGTTTGAGAATCTGGAGTTGGTACGTACGATCCGCGCTAGCGGCGGACGCGAGCGCGTCGCCTTCGACCTGTACGTCGCACGTCGCCCTCCGACCGCGGCCCACTTCCTCAGACAACGCATCCGGCAAGCCTACGACGAGTTCGCCCGACCCGTTCGCATGGCGGTGGCGCTTTCGATCCTTCCGCTGGCCGCGGCGGCTGTCGCAACGGGCCGCAAACCCGCACTTTGGATCGCGGCTCTCGTATCGTTTGCCCTGGCCGAACGAGGCAGGCGTCGCCAAGGAGGCGCCGCAGTGTTTCCAGCCGGTGCCGTGATGCTCGCGCCTGTCTGGCTGATCGAGCGTGGGATCTGCAGTTGGCTTGCGGTTGGGTGCCGTTTTCGCTACGGAGGCGTGCGCTACGGGACGACCGTACTGACGCGTGCCGCCAACCCAACGAGAGCACTGAAAAATCGGCTGCGTGCACGTGCCGCTGGAACGCGCCAGTTTGCAGCGCCATAACGCGCTTTGTTCGCGTACGGCGCACGCGCATTCGAGTTACGCGGCGTTGGCGGGTGGCGGCATCGTGCGACCGCTGGATCGCGCTCCGGTTTCGCGGGACCAGAGGTACCTGCACGCGATGCTCCGAGCGTTCGTGTTGCATCCAGACTTCCCGTGCTTGGGCGCCAGAGCAGCTTTTGCCAGCGGCGAATATCGGTTTGGGGCGTACGGAGCACTTGGGCAGAGCGACGTGATGCTTGGCGTAGCGCACGACTTAGCGGCGTTCGTCGCCGAAGGCGACCGCTTGCGGAGCGGTTTTAGCACCTTCATTGCCGGTTTTGCGGAGCTTGACTCTAAGGACGAGCGCGCCTTCGAAACGGTGCTGTGGACTGCGCTACAGTGTTTGAGCGACCTAGACCCTGCGGGTTATTGGGATCCGTCGGCGAGCGCAGAGCCCGACGAGCCGTCGTTCTCGTTTAGTTTCGGAGGGCGCGCCTTTTTCGTCGTCGGGATGCATCCAGGCGCCTCTCGCTTTGCGCGCCGTTTTCCGATGCCGCTGCTGGTATTCAACGCCAAGGACCAGTTCGATGCCCTTCGCCAAAACGGACGCTTCGATCGGATGCAAGCCAAGATTCGCGAGCGTGAGATCCGCTTGCAAGGTTCCATCAATCCGAATCTTGCGGCTTTTGGCGAATCGTCCGAGGCCCGGCAGTATTCCGGCCGCGCGGTCGAAGACGAGTGGAGCTGCCCGTTCCATCGAAGGCGGCCGTGATGCCGCAGCGCATGCGGCTTGCGCCGCAGACGGGTACCGCCGTACCACTACAAGCCGGCGAATTTCTCACCGTCGTCGATCCCGAAGGCGAACAAGTCGCCGACGTATACGCCGTTACGGCGAGCGACGCGCGCGACGGGTATTCTAGCGGCCGGACGATCGACTACAACGAGACGATTCGTCTCACGGTCGGCCATACGCTGTATTCCCACCGCAGCACGCCGTTACTGGAAATCTGTGTTGACACGGTCGGTCTGCACGACGTGCTGCTGGCACCGTGCAGCCAGCGCATGTTCGAACTGTTGCGTGGGGCACGCGGCCACGCCAGTTGCTTAGGCAACGTCGCGACGGCGTTGCAACGCTTCGGCGTCATCGCGGATGAAGTCCAGGCAACGTTTAATGCCTTTATGAACGTCGCGGTCGGCCAGGATGGCCGCGTGACGCTCGGGGTACCACGCTCGCGCGCCGGCGATCGGATCACCTTTCGCGCCGTTAGCCCGGTCATCGTTGCGGTGACTGCATGTGCATCGGAGCATTCCAACGGCGGCCGGTGCAAGCCGATCGAAATCGAAACGCATCGCGTGCCTGCATGACGCTGCCAGAAGCGCTGGCGGCAACGTGCGCACAGCACGCTGCCACCCCTCAGCGCTTCTTCTTGCCGGATGTGGCTGAAGCGCGGTATGCGGACGTGAACCAGACGCTGCAGCGGCTTCGCGGGCGCGCCTCGGTACACTTGGCGGCCAGCGTCAAAACGAACCCGGACGCGCGGCTCCTTGGCGTCGCGAAGGCACACGGTTCGTATGCCGAGGCGATTAGCCCCGAGGAGATTGAGGCCGCTCGGGCCGCCGGCTTCCCTATGGACGAGATCATTTATAACGGCCCGCTACGGCTTCGCGGTAAGCATCGTGGACGTTGCGTACGTTTCGCCTTTGCCGACTCGCTCGAAGCATTCGAGCACTATCTGGCCGACCGGGTTGCCGAGGTGGTCGGGGTGCGGCTGCGCCCACCGCAGGTTCACTCCCGTTTCGGCGTCGCTTGCGAGCATGTCGAACAGATCGCAAGCATGCTGAAGAAGGCGCATGCGGACGCTTTCGCTCTATCGTTCCACGTTCGTCCGGAAGACTACGGAGGACGCTCGTGGTCCGACCTTGCCGGCGCCGTCATCGCGGCGGCGGATGCAATATCCAGCGCTACGCGCCTTCCGCTCGCGGCAGTGGACGGCGGCGGCGGATGGACCCCCGACGCGTTCGATGCGTTTTTAGAAAACGAGCTTCCCGCGTTCATTGCGACGCTCGAGCAGCGGCTGCCGGCGCTGCACGAGGTCATTCTCGAACCGGGCCAGGCCATGGCAACGCCGACTGGCGCGCTAATGACGTCGGTGCTTGAAGTACGGCGGCGCGACGACGGTGCCGACGTGGTCGTCGATGCTACCGTTGCACTGCTGCCGAAGCTCAGTGCATACCGGCACCGCATCTACGGCATCGACCCCGTCGGCGTGACGTTGTTGGAAGCCGGCACCGATCGCATACTTGGCGCGGCGTGCCTGGAGGACGACATCCTCGCCAACGACATTGCACTGCCTCGTTCGATCGCCGAAGGAGATCGCTTGATCGTCGCGGACTGCGGCTCGTACGATGCCAGCATGGCATACGCGTTCGCCGGCCACGCCCGCGTGTAGTCGGCTGCCTGGCGCGCATCGCCGCACGCTCCGAGCCTAGCAAGCTGGCGTGGCTTGCGCATCAGCGGGAAAACGGGCGGCATGGAGCACGCTGAAGCGAAGATGCAATCCGGGCAGGTCCCCACAGTCGGTAACGACGCCATCGAGATACTCATCAACGATCACCAACGCATCAAGCAGTTGCTGAGCGAACTCACGGACGGCTCGCGCGCCCAGCGTAGTGCGGTGCTACAAACCCTCAAGGAAACGCTGACCGTCCACAACGCGACGGAGGAGACGCTGGTCTACCCGGCCATCCGCGAACTAGCGGGGCGCAAGATGCACGCGACCGAGCTCTATCACGAAACGTCGGAGGCCGACGTAATGCTTTGGAAGCTTTCCATGATGCCGCCCGACGGCGACGAGTTCGGAGCGACGGCCGCACAGGCGCGCGCCGCTATCGAGAAACACATCGGCAGCGAAGAAGACAGCGAGTTTGCGAAGCTGCGCGACTCGGCGGATTCCGCGCAGCAGCTAAAGTTGGCGTCTGAAGTCAAGAAGTTCCGCCAACGTTTTCACTAAACTTTCAAGGCTTCTTTTCGCGGTTCCGGACGCTCGGCGCGATGCGCGAGCATCGTGAAAACATCGTTCACCAATTTGTTCTGCTCGGCGTCCGTCGCGATCGAACCGTGCACCGTCATGCGCTCCGTCGTCCGAAAGTTCTTCATGAAGTGGACGCCTATGGTGGCGACACCGTCCTCGATGGAGACGTGCGGCTTCGCTTTTTCGCCACCAAAGGCGGCCCGCCGGCCGGCGGCTTTGAGGCGAGCTTCGAGGATCTTCGTATTCATCAGGCGACGACCGTTCCTTGAGGGTGCCCGTTGGGAGAGGAGTCGCGCAGCCGCGTCGGCGTGCCGCCGCGGGCGTCGAGACGCTGGCGTTGCAAGGTGACGACGTACTTAGCATCCTCAGCAGAAATGTATCCCGCGCGGTACACCGCCCACTTTTCAGTGAACGCTGCACCGAAAAGGAGCGTGCCGCCGAGCACGGCGACCGTGCGCGACTTCTTCGCCTTCAACGTGCACAGCATGCCGGTGAGGGTCAGGAGGGTTGCCGCGCGTTTGTACGCTTTGGCATCGCGGACCGTAAAGGTCTCGCGCAGCACGGGTCCCACTTCGCGCTCGATACGTTTCGATGCGATCAAGGCGCCGACGCCGCCAAGAAGCGCAAACCGTCGTGCCATGCGCGCATCGGCGGGTCGAGTCAGCACCATGCCGAATGCGCCGGCGGCCGTCGCTGACGAGGCCGCAAACACGCAGGGCAGTGTGCGACGGCCTTCGTTCCATGTCGGGACGGCCGTATCGGCGAGAAGGACGCCGGTGTAGACGGACATCCCGGGGCCGATTAGCGCGGCAACGCCCTCTAAGACGCGACCGGCGGGACGGAAGACGCCGGTCGCCTGCGCGGCGGCTGCACCGAGCGCCGCTCCCCCGTACGCACTGAAAATATAGACGCCCATGTTCATCGGCGACGTGGGCTTGAAGACGCGTAACATGTTCATGAAACGCTCGGGGCGCCCTAAGTCCTTGATCAGACAGTACATGCTCGCGAGCGTGCCCGGCCGCGGCGCCGTAGACGAGTGGAATCGCCAGCGCATCCTTCTTGCGCAGGCGCGCCGCGAAGCCGAGCAAGCGATGACGCGCCGGAGAAGCCACCGGTGAAGATGTAAATCGGAATCAACATCGACCAACTCGGGGGCTTGATCGGCGAGCGCCCGTAATAGCTGCTGCGTTGCTCCTGGATGGTACCGGCGGACGCAGCGCGACGGTCGATTTCCATCAGGCGCGTATCCCGAACGACAGCACGCAGGCACCGACGAGCAAGCCGGCCGCGATGCCGGCTGCGCGCCACATTTCACCGAGGTGCTTGGTCGGGACGACTGGGTCCGGCGGCAGGCCATACACTTCGGGCTTGTCGAGCAACAGAAACACCGATCCCGTGCCGCCCACGCCATCACCGGTGTCGGTGCCGTACAGTTGCGCGCCCTCGAAGCGGCCTTGCACGGCGGCGAGCCGCTTCTGCGCTCGTTCCTGCAACTCGTCGACCGCACCGAATTGGATCGAATCGGTCGGACAGGCTTTAGCGCATGCCGGCTCTTCGCCGACTTTGAGGCGATCGTAGCACAGCGTGCACTTGCCCGTCGTGCCCTCTTCCTCTTTGAGACCGATGACGCCGAACGGGCAGCCGACGATGCAGTACCCGCAGCCATTGCAGACGTCTTCTTGGATCACGACCGTGCCGAATTCGCTGCGCATGATCGCGCCGGTCGGGCAGACGTCGAGGCAGCCCGCGTGGGTGCAATGCTTGCAGACGTCGGACTCCATCAGCCAGCGACCCGTGCCGGCAGTGCGCCCATCGAACTGCTCGACGAACGTGACGTGCCGCCACGAGTACCCGTTGAGCTCGCGGGTATTGTCGTACGACCAGCCCGTAAACTCGTAGCCGTCCTCGGGCAGCTCGTTCCACTCCTTGCACGCGACCTCGCACGCCTTGCAGCCGATGCAGAGCGTCGTGTCGGTGAAAAAGCCCATGCGTTGCTGCTCGTCCGTGCCGTAGGTCGCAGACTGCGCCTGGGCAGACGTGAGGTCGATCAAGCTACTCATTGCGTTGCCTCCGGCGTAACTTCGATGTGTGCTTGCGCGCGCACGCGCTCCATGAATTCGTGGAACGCACGTCCGCGCGGGCGACGGCCGGGCAAGATGTCGCAGGTCGACGCTTTGTCTTCTTGGATGTGAACGTTGGGGTCGAGGACGATCGGGAGCAAGTCGTTGGCTGAATCGCCGGTGACTAGTCCCTTGCGGCCCCAATGATACGGCAACCCGACCGTATGCAGCGTTTTGCCGTCGAGGTGAAGCGGGCGCACGCGCCCCGTTACCATCACGCGCGCTTCGATCGCCGTGCGGGACGTGACGATCGTGGCCCACTTGCCGTGTTCGAGACCGCGCAATTCCGCAAGCTCCGGACTGACCTCACAGAACATCTCGGGCTGCAATTCGCTGAGCTGCGGAACGGTGCGCGTCATGGCGCCGCTGGTGTGGTGTTCCGTCAGCCGGTACGTCGTCAAGATGAAAGGAAAGGACGGGAACTGCTCGCTCGGCGTCGGGTTGTATGGATTCCAGTCGCGCGGAAAGCGTTGCGCGCCGGGATTGCTTTGCTGCAGGTACATCGGGTTGCGCACCGGCGACTCTTGCGGTTCGTAATGCGTCGGCAACGGCCCATCGACGATGCCATTGGGTGCGAACAGCCAGCCGAGTCCGTCGTCCTGCATGATGAACGGATGCGTGCCGGCAATTGCGTCTTCACGCTGAGCGCCGGCTTGCGGCACATAGTCAGGGCGCTTCTTCGCTTCGAAATCCGGCGTGTCGTAACCCGACCACTCGCCTTTTTCCTCGTCCCACCAGACGTACTTTTTGCGTTCGCTCCAAGGTTTACCGTCGGGATCGGCAGAGGCGCGGTTGTACAGCAGATGGCGGTTGGCCGGCCACGCCCAACCCCACTCGGCCGCAACCCAGTTCTGCGGCTCCTTCGGTTTGCGATTTGCCGCCTGGTTCTGTTCGTCTTTGTACACGCCGCAGTAAATCCAGCATCCGCACCGCGTGCTGCCGTCCGCTTTAAGTTTATCGTAGCCATTGAGTGCCTTACCGTCGGCATCCCATCCGCCGATCTCGCGTAACACGTCCTCGGCGCTCGGTTCGTCGAGGGGACCGGCGGTATGGTAGTCCCATGTCAGATACTTGACGGCATCGGCGTGGGGCTCGCTCGCGGACGCGGCGATCTTGGCTTGAATGCGTTTGCCGAGATGATAGTAGAACCACAATTCCGAGCGCGCGTCGCCCTGCGGATCGACGGCCTTGTGGTGCCACTGCAGCAGGCGCTGCGTGTTCGTATATGAGCCGTTCTTCTCAGTGTGCGAAGCGGCCGGCAAGAAGAATATTTCCGTGCCGATCTCTTCAGTCTTGAGGTCGCCCGATTCTATCTCGGGCGAATCGTACCAGAATGCCGCGGTTTCGGTTTCGGAGAAGTCGCGCACGACGAGCCACTCGAGATTAGCCATCGCCTTGCGATGCAGGGAACTATTCGCCGAACCGACGGCCAGATTTTCGCCGACGGCAAAGAAGCCTTTGACCGTCCCGTCTTGCATGCCCATGATGCTGCGGTACGTCGAGTGATCGCCCGTAAGTTTGGGCAGCAAACTAAAGCAGTATTCGTTGTCGGCCGTGGCATGCTCGCCGTACCACATCTTGAGCAGGCTGACCATGTATTTGTCCATGTTGCCCCAGTAGCCCGTTTTGCCGCCCTCACTTTCGAGATACTTGGCGAGGCTCGGATGCTTTTTGGCCTTGGGCATGTCCATGTAGCCGGGGAGGATGTTGTACAGCGTCGGAATGTCCGTCGAGCCTTGGATCGACGAGTGTCCGCGTAACGCTTGAATGCCGCCGCCCGGCCGGCCGATGTTGCCGAGCAGCAACTGCAGTATGGCGGCTGCACGGATGATCTGCACGCCTGTCGTATGGTGCGTCCACGCGACGGCATAACACATCGCCGACGTTCGTTCGCGGCCCGAATTTTCGCACAGCGCCTCGGCGACTTTGGTAAAGTCCTGCTGACTGATACCGCACGTTCGCGCGACCATCTCGGGCGTGTAGCGCGCGAAGTGCCGCTTGAGGATTTGGTAGACGCAGCGCGGATCTTTGAGCGTCCGGTCCGTCTTCGGCGGCATGCCACCCTCGAGCTTGTCCATCTCCTGCGGATGCAGGCCTTGGTACTTCATCAGCGACTCTTGGTCTTCGCGCTGCCCGGCCGCGCCGTGCACGTTCGTGCCGTCGTATTGCCACGAGTCGAAGGTATAGCCGTCCCGCGCCATGATCCAACCCGAGAACACGCCATCGCCGTCTTCGCTGTCTTTATAGGTATCGCCGATGAGCACCGAAGCGTTCGTGTAATTGACCACGTACTCACGGAAATCGCGCTCGTTTTGCAAGACGTAATTGATGATGCCGCCGAGGAACGCGATGTCGCTGCCGGGGCGGATCGGCACGTGGATGTCCGCGACGGCGCTGGTCCGCGTGAAGCGAGGATCGACGTGGATCAGCGTCGCGCCGCGCTCGCGCGCTTCCATGACCCACTGAAAGCCGACGGGATGATTCTCAGCCATATTCGAGCCCATGATCAGCAGACAGTCGGCGTTCTGAAGATCTTGCTGGAACGTGGTAGCGCCGCCGCGCCCGAACGAAGTCCCCAAACTGGGGACAGTCGAGCTATGTCAAAGTCGCGCCTGGTTCTCTACCTGTACGATGCCGAGCGAACAGTAGAGTTTTTTCATCAGGTAGTTTTCTTCGTTGTCCAGCGTTGCGCCGCCGAGGCTCGCGATCCCGGCCACGTGGTTGACGACTTTACCTTCATGTTCGCCGATCCAGGTCTCGCGACGCGTCTTGATGACGCGGTCGGCGATCATATCCATCGCACGGTCGAGCGACAGATCTTCCCACTCCTTGGCGTAGGGGCGCCGATACTTGACGCGGTATTCGCGCTGCGGGCTTTGCGTCAGCGCGCGGGTCGCCGCGCCTTTGGGACACAAGCGCCCGCGTGAGACCGGGCTGTCTTCATCGCCTTCGATCTGGATGATGCGCTCGTCTTTAACGTAGATCTTCTGTCCGCACCCGACCGCGCAGAACGGACAGACCGACTTGACGACTTTCGCGTCTTTGGTTCGCGAAGTCCACGCTTTGGTGTTGTGCGACTGAACGGATTTGCCCGTACCCAGTAGATCACCGCTCAGTTGCCGGAGTGCCGGCCAAGGAAAGCGACGCTCATCCGTCATCGAACTACACAACCTCCCAAACGCGACATAGCAGGACACCAAACCTGTTCCCTAGCGCCATCGTAGCAAACACGATATTAGAACGGTGCCGTTCTAGTGACTGCTCTCCGTCATGAAGCCATGCGATGCGATCGCGATGAGGCCCAGACCAATGATCAGCAGTTCGGGGTGGAAGACGACGCCGAACAGCACGAGCCCGCCGCCGAGCGCAAAGACCGGCGGCCACGGCGTTTCAGTCGTCGTGACGCCGAGCCGCTCGCCGGCGACATCGGAACCGACGATTTCAGGATTGTCGGAACCGAGTTTAACCTTGCGTTCGGCGATGAAGATGTACCCCGACGCGAACGCCAGCCCGAAGCCGAGAAAACCGAGCAAGAGCACGCCGGCCGGCTCGCGCGTCGTCAGACCGTAAATCGTCGCGAGGACGATGCCGAAGGCCGAAGATGAGGCGAAAACGCGTAGGCCGGTACTCACCAGAACCGTCCTTTCTTCGCTTTAGCTATTGCGCGCCGTTCTCGCTCTTGGTGCTGCACCAGTAGGTCGGGATGCGCCATATCGAACGCCGGGCGGAACGAACGGATCGGCGGCAGGCTCAAGAAGTTGTGCTCGGGCGGCGGCGAGCTCGTCGCCCATTCGAGCGACGCGGCGTCCCACGGATTGTCAGCCATCTTCCCGGTACGCAGCAGCGACGATACGTACACGTTGACGAGAAAGAGGATCACTCCGATGCCGATCAAGCCTGCGCCGACGCTCGACAGCAAGTTCAGCGTTCCCCAGCCCGGCAAGTCCGGATAGGTGTAGACCCGGCGCGGCATGCCCCACATGCCTAAGAAGATCTGCGGAAAGAACGTCGCGTTGAAGCCGACGAACGTCAACCAGAACGTTACCTTGCCCATGCGCTCGTTCAGCTTGACGGCGAAGACCTTCGGGAAACCAGAAGAAGATCGCTCCGAAGATTGCAAACATGCTGCCGCCGCCCAGCACGTAGTGGAAGTGGCTGACCAAAAAGTACGAATCTTCGGCGTGGAAGTCGATCGGCGGGGAAGCGACCATCATCCCCGTCACGCCGCCGAACAGAAAGTTGAACAGAAAGCCGAGCGAAAACAGCATCGGCGTCGTTAGGCGGATCGCACCTTGCCACATCGTCCCGATCCAATTCCAGTACTTGATGCCGGTCGCAACGCCGATCAGGAACGACATGCCCGAAAAGAACGGGTTCGTGACGGCTCCCGTCGTGAACATATGGTGCGCCCACACGCCCATCGACAGGCTCGCGATGGCAAACGACGACAGCACCAAGCCGAAATAGCCGAAGACCGGCTTGCCCGAAAACGTTGCGATGATCTCGGTGATCACGCCGAAGTACGGCAAGATCATGATGTAGACTTCGGGATGTCCGAAGAACCAGAATAGATGCTGATAGAGGATGGCGCTGCCGCCGCCCGAGGGATCGTAGGCGTGGCCGCCCATCCGGCGATCGACGAGCAGCAAAATGAAGCACGTCGCGAGCGGCGGGAAAGCCATCAGCATCAAAATCGAAGTCGCCAGCATCTCCCAGGTGAAGATCGGCAACCGCCACATCGTCATGCCGGGTGCGCGGTAGAGCAAAGTCGTCGTCACGAAGTTTACTGCCGTCATGATCGACGACACGCTCGTCATCAAGAGGCCGATCAGCCACAGATCTTGGCCGGCGCCGCTCGAGATTTGGATGCCCGACAGCGGCGCGTACGCGAACCAGCCTGCTGAAGCCGCGCCGCCTTGGGCCGCTGCGCCGCTGAAGATCGTGATGCCGCCGAACAGGAAGAACCAATACGACACCGCGTTGAGCCGCGGGAAGATCATGTCCGGGCCGCCGATTTGCAGCGGAATCAGATAATTCGCCAGACCGAAACCGAACGGAGCGACGAACAAGAAGATCATCGCCGTTCCGTGCAACGTGAACAGCTGATTGTAGACGTGCGAGTCGACGAAGGTGCCGTTAGGCTGGGCCAGCTGCGTTCGTATCGCCAGCGAGAGTAGACCTGCGAGGATGAAGAAGCCAAAACTCGTCGTCATGTAGAGCAGGCCGATGCGCTTGTGGTCCGTCGCGCTCAGCCACGAGATGATTCCGTGCTTGACTAAACGCGGAGCGCTCGGTTGGATGCGGACCGGCGGTGCGGCGGTGACGCTCATCGTAGGGCCAACTTTCCATGCGAATTTAGCCAGCGATCGAATTGAGTTCGCGGCAGGACGCGGACGGCAAAGTGCATGCGCGCATGCTCGAGGCCGCAAAACTCGGCGCACTCACCCCAGTAGCGGCCCACTTGGTTCGGCGTGAGGTCGAAAACGTTGACGAGGCCGGGAATCGCGTCCTTCTTAAAAAGAAACGCCGGTATCCAAAACGCATGATCGACGTCGATCGCGCTGAGGTTGATCTGGACCGTTTCACCCGCGGGCAGGGTCAAGACGGGTTCGCTCGTCGGCGTTCCTAGAATGCGAATACCGTAGTGCGGATACCGGAACTGCCACGACCAGCGAAACGCCGTGACATCGATCATGACGCCGGGCTTGGCGACGACGTGGTCGACCTTGTTTTCCAGCGGCCAGGTCAACATGAAGAAGAGTCCCAGCACGAGGGCGAGCGGAACGAGCACGCCCAGGATCTCGATCGGGTAGTTGTCTCCGATCTGCGGCGGCGGTGCGTCCGAGCGCTTTCGCCACACGAGAATGGAGAAGACGATCAACCCCGCCGTAAATGCGAAGACGATCGCGCCGACGGTCCAAAACACGTACCAATTGCCGGCCATCCAACCGCCTTGCACGGTCGCCGGATGAGGCAAACCCATGCACCCTGAGAGCACGATACAAGACAGCAGAAAAGCCGAACGGCCAAGTCGACTCACGCGACTCACGGCTGTACTATACCCCACGCCTCTTTGTCCATGCAACGCACGTGCGCGCGTTCGGCGTCGTCATGAGAGCAGACAAGGAAACCAGCCGCACGGTGATACTTGTGCGACGTTGCAAACGCGGGTAGGATACCGACACGAAGCCCAGGGTATATAGCCCGACGAGGTGCTGACGTTTGTCTCGCGCGCAAGAATCTCGTAACACGCTAGCCCTAGCGGTTCGCAGTGAAGCGCTGCCCTTGCGCGTCCATCCGCTCATCTTGGGCATGGTCATCTTTCTGGCGTCGGAGTCGATGCTGTTCGCCGCCTTGTTCGCCGCGTATTACGAATTGCGGTCACAAGCGGCGGTTTGGCCGCCGCCGGGCGTCTCTTTCAGCGTCCCGGAAGCCTCGACCGGCACGGTCGTGCTGCTGCTTTCAAGCGTCACGATGGTGTTGGCGACGCGCGCCCTCTCGCGCAAACGCTTCGCTGCGGCCCGCGCTTGGTTCGTCGGCACTTGCGGCTTCGGGATGCTCTTCTTAGGGTTGACCGTGCACGGTTGGAGCGACGCCAAATTCCACATCTGGTCGCACGCGTACGGCACGATCTTCTACGTGATGCTGGGCATTCACGCACTGCACGTGTTGCTGGGCGTCGTGTTGATCGCGATGCTCGCAATGGGCGTGCACGAGCGGGCCTTCCTGCGCGAGGAGGATGCAGGCGCCGAAGCGATCGGCTACTACTGGCACTTCGTGTTCGCGGTCTGGCTCGTCGGCATCTGGCCGACGATCTACTTGGTGAAATAGATGCCGTTCTCGCCCAAGCAAAAGCGCGAAAATCGCGGGATCGGCGCATTGCTCGTGCTGTCGATCGTCGCTGCTGCATCGTTCGTGGCGACCGATATCTACAATACCGGCCCGCAAGCCGAAGGCGCTTCGCTGGCGGTTTCGCTCGTTGGCGTTGTCTTTCGCGCTGATCGCTTGGAGTAAAACGATCCTCCCGCCGACCCAAGTTGTCGGAGAACGTCCGCCACTACCGGCACCGCGCTCGGGCCCCGATTCGGCCAGCGAACTCTACGCTAAGGGTGAAGAGGAAGTCGTCAGCCGGCGCGCCTTGACGGGCCTCCTCGCGGCGCGCTGCAGGCACGCTTGGGGTAGCGGCCATCTTCCCGGTGCGGTCCCTAGGACCGACGATCACGTCCCTGTTTCACACGCACTGGACGCCGGATGCGCGGATGGTCGACGAAGCCGGCAAACCGGTCACGCGCGATTCGCTGGGCCTCAATGCGATGATGACGGTCTTTCCCGAAGGCTACACCGATTCGCAAGATTCGCAAACGCTGCTCATCCGCACGCAGCCCGGCTACGTGGTGATGCCTCCGGATCGCGCCGGCTGGGCGCCCGAAGGGTTCATCGCCTTCTCGAAGGTCTGCACCCACGCCGGCTGTCCGGTCGCCCTGTATCGCGCGACCGATCAGAAACTGATGTGTCCCTGCCATCAATCGGTCTTCGATATTTTGCAGTTGGCCGCGCGCGTCTCCGGACCGGCCGCTCGGCCGTTGCCGCAGCTGCCGATCAAGATCGATAGCCACGGGCAGCTGCGCGCGCAGAGCGATTACCGCGAAGCGATCGGACCGAGTTTTTGGGAGCGCACCGGATGATCGCGCGTCTGATCGCGTGGGTCGACGAACGTCTGCCGACCGAAGGACTTACCAAGGAACTGCTCCGCCACGCATTTCCCGATCACTGGTCGTTCATGCTCGGGGAAATTGCGCTGTACTGCTTCGTTCTGCTCGTGGCAACGGGAACGTGGCTCGGCTTTTTCTTTCACCCGTCGAATCAGCAGCAAATCTATCACGGCCCGTATCAGCCGCTCCAGGGCGCCAAGATGTCGCAGGCATACGAATCGGTGCTAAACATCTCGATCTCCGTGCCACTGGGACTATTGATTCGGCAGACGCACCATTGGGCGTGCCTTCTGTTCCTGGCCGCCATCATGTGTCACATGATGCGCATCTTTTTTACCGGCGCATTCCGGCGGCCGCGCGAGATCAATTGGATCATCGGCACGACGTTGCTCGTGCTCGCGCTTTTGGAAAGCTATCTCGGGTATTCGATGGTCGACGATTTGCTTTCGGGCGTCGGCCTGCGCATCGGCGATGCCGTGGCGCTGGCGATTCCGATCATCGGAACGCATCTCTCCTTTTTGATCTTCGGCGGGGAGTTTCCGACGCCGTGGGTTGCCGACCGCTTGTTCTTAATGCACGTCTTCCTTTTTCCGGCAGCGCTGGCCGGCTTGATCGGAATGCACCTCGTCAACATCTTGATCCAGAAGCACACGCAGTTTCCGGGGAAGGGTAAAACCGAAGACAACGTCGTCGGTTCGCCCGCCTGGCCGAACTACGCACTCAAATCGATTGCGCTGGCTCTGGCCGCCTTTGCTGTGCTCTTCGCGCTCGGCGGAGAGGCGCAGATCAATCCGATCTGGCAGTACGGCCCGTACAATCCCTCGGACGATCTGTCACCCGACCAGCCTGACTGGTATCTCGGCTGGCTGATCGGCGCACTGCGGCTGGGCTGGCCGTACGATTTACACATTTTCGGCCACACGATCGCAGAACCGTTTTGGCCGGCTATTTTCATGCCGGGGGCGCTGTTCGGGACGATCTACTTGTGGCCGTGGATTGAAAAGTTTCTCTCGCGCGACGATCGCCGCCATGAGCTCCTGAACTATCCGCGTGAAGTACCGCTCCGCGTCGGCGCCGGCGTTATGGTGCTGACGTTTCTGCTGATCCTCGAACTGGCCGGCAGCGATGACGTTCAGTCGAACTTGATCCACATGTCCGTCGAGAAACTCGCGGAAATCTACCAATGGGTCGTATTCGTGGTGCCGCCGATTGCGGGTCTCATCGGCTTCCAGATTGCGACGGAATTGCGCGCACGAGCGCAGGTCGGCGACGAAGTCCAGCCCGCGCGGGTCGTGCTCGTGCGCAACGCTGCCGGCGGATACGAGGAAGAAGCGGCGCGCAGCGTATGATCGTTGCGGCTCTCTGCGCCGTTGGGCTCGCAGCGTACGTCTGGCTCGTATGCCGGCACGACGCCAGGCTGCCTCGGCGGCGGTGGCCGCGTTCGCGCATCGTGTGCATTGCGCTCGGCGCAACGTTGTCGGCGATCGCTCTTTCGCCGGCGCTCGATGCGGCGTCGGACCGGTCGTTTGCCTATCACATGCTCGAACACATTTTGCTCGTATTCGGTGCGGCGCCGCTGTTGCTATCGGGAGCGCCGCTGCTGTTGCTCCTGTCCACGGCGCCCGCGCGCATCGCGCGACCGCTGGCGCGGGCGTTGCACGGTCCCGCCGGCCGGGTGCTGTTCTTTCCGCCGCTGGGCTGGATCGCTTTCGTAGGTTTCTTTTGGGCGTTCGCATTTCAGCTCGCTCTACGAGCTGGCGCTGCGCAACGAAGGCGTGCACATCGGCGAGCACATCGTGTATCTCGCGACGGCGCTGCTGTTTTGGTGGCCCATCCTTGCCGTTCCACCGACGCCGTGGCTGCTCAGCTATCCGGCGCGCATCCTGTACGTGTTTTTGACGATTCCGCAGAACGCGTTTTTATCGTTGTCGCTGTACTCGTCGCGCCACGTGCTTTATGCCGCGTACGGTGCGCTTGGCACGGTCGATGCGCTCGCCGGTCAACGAGCGGCCGGCGCCCTGATGTGGGTCGTCGGCGGTCTCGGGATGCTCGTCACCGTGTTGGCGCTGGGCACCGGCTGGCTTCGGGATGAGCGCGCTCACACGCTGCATGAGGACGCTCGTTTGCAGGCCGCCGGCGGCCCGGCAGTCGCGTAGGGATCAGGATGCTCGTCGCCGCTCTCATTGCACTGGCCTTAGCGCAATCGACGCAATTACCGAGCGTCGCAACGGCCAGTCCGAATCCGAGGACGGTGCCTCCGCGGCATATCTCTACGCCGGCATCGATGGCGCCGTCCATGTCGAGCCAAGCGCGCGCCGGCCAGGAGATTTTCGGACTACGTTGCGCTTCGTGTCACGGCATCGATCTTGCCGGTACGCAATACGCGCCGTCGTTGCGGGGCATTGGCGCAGCGAATGTCGATTGGTGGGTCAGCACGGGGCGGATGCCCGCGTCGAGCGATTCGCGCATCGAAAAGCATCAGCAGCAATCACTGCTCTCGCGGCCGGAGATCGATGCACTCATCGCATACGTCACCAGCGTCGCGCCGGGCGGTCCTGCCGATTCCGCCGGTGCAGCAGAGCGGCGACACGGCGCTCGGCCGCGCCGTCTTCGTGACGAACTGCCAATCGTGCCACGGCGCCTTCGGCCAAGGCGCTACCGTGGGGTACGGCTATCAAGCTCCGTCGCTTCTGCAAAAAAGCATCACCGACAGGGAGATCGTTGAAGCGGTGCGCATCGGACCGGAGCCGATGCCGGCCTTCGACACATCGCAGATCGACGATCGCAAGCTCGCCGCGCTCGTGCACTATCTTTCTATCGTGCGAACGCAGTCAGTCGCCAAGATCAACTACGGGGGCGCCTCGTTGAACTACGGCGGCCCGGTTTCAGAAGGCTTCGTCGCATGGGCACTGGGCATGCTCAGCCTGTACTTCATCATCCGCTACATCGGAACGAACGACTAGGGCCGATGCATGGCGGCACGGCGTTCGAGGTCGGCGCGGTGACGCGCGACGTAGCGCTCCGTCAACGGCATGCGGAACTCGACGAGACCGGCAGCGGGTGTGAAGATAAGGTCCTTCTTGACCAGCTGATTGCGCGTTGAACTGAGCGCCTCGGAGGTCGCGCCAAGATGGGTTGCGATCTCGGTGACCGTATGCGGACCCGCACCGAGGTCGACCATTGCCAGCGTGTAACGCACTTCTCGTGGCGTCAGCCGGCGGAAACGCGCGTCGTAGAAACTTGCTTCTAACAGAATGCGCACGCCCGGCTCGATGCGTTCGATGTCGGCAAGCGTAACGCGGTCACCGCGATGTTCTACCCACGCCGCCGATGCGTATTCTTGAATGAAGAACGGATAACCAGCGGTTTCTGCGACGAGGCGTTCTAAGGCATCGGCTTCAAAGGCGACTCCGCGGGCCGTTGCCGGCAGCGCGATCGCTCGGATCGTAGCTTCACGATCGAGCAGTCCGATCTCGAAGTAGCGCCAGCGCTCCGTATAGGTACGCACGGCGTGCAGATGGGCCGGCGTGTTCGGTAAGCCGGCGCCGAAAAGCAGCACCGGCGCATTCGTGCCGGCAGTGAGGTGCACGAAACGAACGAGGGTGCGCAGATCGTTGACTGCGCCGTCTTGGATTTCGTCTACTGCGACGAGAAGAAACCGGTCGTGGCGCCGCACTTCTGCATTGAGCCGTTCGAGTGCCTCGACGAAGCCTTCATGCGTCTGCGCTGCGCGCGGTTCGAGCGTGATCCCGCCCGCCTCGCCGGGCAATTCGTACGTCGTTTTTGGTAGAGCTCGAATCGTCGCCTCGAGCGCGCGCGCGATCTTGGCGGGCAGCGACGCGTAACGGCCCTTCGCGTGTTCGAGGCTGCGGCGCAGAGTTGCGCCGAGCGACGTCTCTACCGATGCCTCGGTATAAAGGACGACCGCGGCTTGTTCTTCGGCGTCCGAAATGCTGCGCCGCAGGAGGGCGGTCTTGCCCATACCGCGCAGGCCGGTAAAGATGATGGGCTGCGCCGCTCCCCCGCTATGGGTTAGTCCGCTCGCATAGCGCGCTAGGGAAAGCTCCGGATCGCGCCCGGCCAGCTCCGGCGGAAGACTTCCGGGCGCCGGCCGGTAGGGATTATCGAAGGGCGGCATCGTCCTCAGTCTAACGATTTAGCGGTTTACTGACAATGCTGTCAACTGTGGCTCCAGTCGGATCATGCTTAACTTGAGCGCCCTTTTCGGGGTCGGTTTTCAGGCAGCGGCTTCGCTGCTGTCAAAGCTGTCAGGTGACGCGGTCGCATAGCGGGTGGGCGGCCCCCGCGTCTCGGGATCCTTACCGGGGTAGCCGGGGCAGCGATGTGCCGACGCTTTCCGGCCTAGGAGCAACGTAGCGTGCTTCGGCGGGGACGTAAAGCGTAGCAGCCAACGTATCCGGCGCCGTGGAAACGGTCGTCATATGTGATTGCGCGGCCTTACGCCAATCGGCGTCGCCTCGGGGAGACCATCAACGCATGCTAACGGTCGAAATTCGCTGTCGGATGGATAGCGTCACTCGGCACCATCAAGAACCGGCGAATGCATAGGAAGTGGGAGTGGTGACGCGACTCGTTCATCATCAAGCGTTGAGCCGGCGCGCCTTTCTTGCGGCTTCGGTCGGCGCCGCGACTACCGCGATGCTGCCACGGCGAGCCTGGGCGACGGGCGGATTGGATGTCGGCGATGAGGCGGTCGTGCTGCACCAGATGCGCGTGCTGCTTGCGAGCGGAGATTTTGCGGTGCCGCAACAACTCGATGCCTGGCATTTTTCGTGGAACGGCGGAACGTATCGCGGGACGTCGGCAATCGTCATGTTGCCGACCGGCCATAAGGGTCTCGTCAACACGTTGCCGCTCGATGCGTATCTGTATGGGGTTCTCAGCAGGGAGGTCGGCGCATCCTGGGCGGCGTCCGCGCAGCAGGCGCAAGCGATCGTCGCGCGTACCTACGCGCTTCACAAGTTGCGTCCGGACCGGCCGTACGATGTAACCGCAGGCGATGCCGATCAGAATTACGGCGGAATTGCGAGCGAAACGCTTGCGGGGCGGGCGGCCGTCGATGCGACCGGCGGCGTCATCATGACGTACGGCGGCCTGCCGGCTCACGTAGCGTATAGTTCGTGTTGCGGTGGACGAACGGCAGACGCGGGCGACGTTTGGGGAACGCCGTATCCGTATTTGGTGAGTGTGCCCGATCCGAATTGCGTCGGAACGCCGAACTTCGATTGGCAGGCGGACATCCCGGCAGACACGCTCGAGCGAGCGCTCGGAACGGGCCTAGCGAGTATCGGTCCGCTCGAAGCGGTGACGCTGCAAGCCGATGCGCCCGAGGATCGCCCACGCGCAATCGACTTCACCGGAACGGCGAACTTCACGACACCAGTCGAGCATTTTCGCATGGCAGTCGGCCCCGCCATCGTGCGCAGTACGTTCCTGCACAGCGCGGCGTTGAATCGCAACGGGACAGCGCTGACACTCGCCGGCACCGGACACGGGCATGGCGTCGGTCTGTGTCAGTGGGGTGCGCGCAACCTCGGCGAAGCGGGCGCCACGGCGGCGCAAATCATTGCATTCTACTTCTCCGGGACATCGTTCGGGCGTGGCTGATGCGCGTCTCGACGCGCTGCTTGAAACCGATGCCGGGGTAGCGCCCGACAATGTACGTCGTACGGGCGCTTACCGTTACGACCTCCCGCCCGACCTGATCGCAAAGACGCCGGCCGAACCGGCCGACGCTGCGCGCTTGATGGTCGTAGGCGATGGAGCACCGCAACATAAGAGCTTCCGAGAATTCCCGTCGCTGTTACGCAGCGGCGACGTGCTCGTCATCAATGAGACGCGCGTCATTCGCGCGCGGCTGCGGGGCACACGCGAGCCTGGTGGCGGTGCGGCGGAAATCCTATTGTTGCGTCCGGCGAGCGGCGCGGAGTTTACGTTCGCCGAACGAGAATGGCTTGCGCTGGTGAAACCGGGGCGCCGGCTGCGGCGGGGCCGAGTGCGCTTCGGTGACGATGCCATCGCGGATATCGTCGACGTTCGCGGAGACGGCGTGCGTGTGGTCCGGTTTTCCGCCGAAGCGGCACTTGAGGCGATCCTGGAACGCTACGGCAGCGTACCGCTACCTCCGTACGTCGGCAGCGGCGATGCCGCGCGCGATGCTCGGTACCAAACGATCTTCGCACGCGTTCCAGGCAGCGTTGCCGCGCCGACGGCCTCGTTGCATTTTACGCCGCGCATCATGGAAGCGCTGTGCGAACGCGGCGTTGTCCTTGCGCCGCTCGTACTGGATGTCGGCCTTGGGACGTTCAAACCAATCGAAGCCGACTCGATCGACGCGCATGTCATGCATCGCGAGCGTTTTTCCATACCGTATGCCTCTGTTGCTGAGATCAACGCCGCCAAAGCGGAAGGCCGTCGCGTCATCGTCGCCGGCACGACGGCCCTGCGCGCCGTCGAAGCCGCCGCGGCAAGTGAACCTCGTCAAGGCGTCGCCATCAACGCCCGCTCTACGAACGGCACGCTCGACCGTGAGACCGACGACGCGGCGCTCAGGGGCGATACCGATCTGTTCATTCGGCCGGGTTTTGACTTTCGCGTCGCCGATGCGCTACTTACGAACTTCCATCTACCGGCTTCGACGTTGCTCGTGCTGGTCGCGGCCTTCGGTGGCTACGAGCGTATTATGGCGGCGTATGCGTCGGCCATTACAGAGCAGTACCGCTTTTATTCATTCGGCGACGCCATGTTCGTCTATCGTGAATGACCTCACGTAAAGACGCCCGCAGTGCGACTGACTACTCACCACAACCGGCTTGCACATAGCATGCCGGCTGCTGCACCGAGCATTTCGAACGTGAGGAGGTGGCCGGGTATCTTTGCGCCGCAGCCTCTGCAACGCCCACGCAGAAGAAGCCACGAGATGATGGGAACGTTGTCACGCGCAGCTATGCGAGCGCCGCAGTCAGTGCAAGCGGATGCTGGTCGATGAAGCGCGCGCTTGCGGGGAACGCGATCGACGACGACGCCGGCGAACGATCCGAGCGACGCACCAAGTGTCCCGCCAAGCGCGGCGATCGCGAGCTGAAGCAGCGTGACTTCGTAGGCCATAGCGGCTACGCCGCAACCGCCCGAACGGGCACCATCCGTCCGAGGCGGAGGGGCGGCGTCGGATCTCGCGTCGAATCAGAGCGTGGCATATTGATTTCGGTTCGCTGCGTCTAGTCGCGGCGACATGTCTCGTTGCGGAGGCCGCATGCATTCACGTTTCAAGCTCGTTCGGCCGGCTGCCGGCATACTGCTGCTGGCATTAGCCGCGTGCGGCGGTGGAGGCGGGGGCGGAGGCGGCTCAACCCCCGCACCTCCGCCGCCCATCACGTTCTCGCACAGTTTCCCCGCCGGCGACGCGGTCGCACAAAAAGGCACAGCGTGGGACATCATCGGCGTCACCACGACCCTCACCGGCCAATTCGGCTCCGGCGCCGGCCAACTCTACGACACCCTCCGCGTCGACACAACGTTCGCGCAAGACATCAGCAACGCACTCCCCGCACCGGGACAGTCGCTGATCTCGGAACTCCGCTCGGCGTGACGCAGATTGGCATTGCACGTCCTCATCAATGCGGATGGTAACACCGCGACAGGGAGTTACAGCGGCATGTGACGGTCCGCAGCAACTGACACCATTCGAATACTTACAGTTGATGGGGCCGCGTCTGCTGCGGACGGGAATTATGGCACTTATGGCCCCGGCGGCTTAGTGTCATCAGGCGCCTCAATCCGCCAGAGGAAGCCGTGACAACTGTCTCGGCCATGTCTGTCACGCAGACATTTTTCTTACCGGCGATGGGCGTGGCGAGCGGTAGCAATGTCCCGCATATCGGCATTAGCTGTGGCTGCTTCAAACGGCGTCAGACCTGGCATGCTACCGATTGCGTCCCCGTCGGATTTCAAGAAATGTACACTGACTCACCGACTTGTGCATGTAGCAGCACTACTGAGAATAAGCGCGCACGTTTTCATCAGTACTTGTCCCACAACTTTGTTGTAACCGAATCGCTGGCGTATGTGCTGTCCTTTGGCAGGCGCGTAGTCCGAAGGCGCGCCGCCAGCGTCTATCTGATAACGCGGCGCGCAAGGCGCTTCGAACGCCCACGCTAGATTTCCAAAACTCCGCGTTGCGATCGATCGAAGTAAACACTGAATGATCGTCGGCAAAGGGGTTCAGTTCTGATTGCTCATTGCAGACGCTGTTTGCGCAGTCGATCGTCAGTCGTAATCCGCGTATCGGTAAATGCAGCCGGGTTGCTAGATAGTCGGTTCCTGAGAGCGTGACCATCCGTACGCTGCTTCGCTCCGCCGGTATCCCCTTCCGATGCATGCGACATCTCCCGCCTCGGATGAAACGTCGCGCGTTCCGGTCACGGCGACATAGGGTGCGGCATCGAAGATGCGGGCGGTGAGTTGTCGTGAATGATCTGCGAAGGTGGTCTTGCCGGATGCGTCAGTGACGATAACGGTGAGCGTAGCGGATACGCGTTGTTCGTCGACTCCAACGGAAAGGTTCTGTGCCGTGCTCACGGCTGCGTGCGGTGACGATGACTGCGCTGATCCTGCACTCGACCCCGTAACGGTCCACTCGGCCGTTGCCATCAAGGGGCAACTCCCGCTCGTTGAAGAGGAGCCCCCGCCGGAAGGTGCAGCATTCACACCGGCAGACATCTGAGGCTGTCCGGCGTCCGAGACCTCGCCGGTGCAGAGGTTTTCCGTAATCGGACCATTTTGCGGCTGCATGCCCTTTGGCCACGATGCTTCAGTGCCGTACGTTTTGACATAGCCTTGAGCCCACGATACGAATTGTGCGGTAGCGTCGGACATCGCAGTTTCCGTCTTATGGATGACCGCTTGATGCAGCGCGGCTTTTGCGCTGACTAGCGTGCTCGTCAGAAGAGCGCCGCCTACGACGAGCATCGTCGCGATCAACAGCAGAGATTGAATCAGCACGGCTATTCTCTCGGTGGCGAAGTGTCGAAGTGTTGCGGTGGCGGCGAGTCCGCCGCCGGGCTGGGGGCTGTACCGCCGGGGCCGCCGCAAAGCGGCGAAAGGTCGTGCGTTGCACACCAGTGCGCCGGCGGCGAGTCGCGCGGCCATGGTGAGGGAGGCGTCCAATCTTGGGGAGCCTCTTCAGGCCAGCACTTTCCTTGTAGAAAGCATGGCGGCGGCGTGTCAACGCTCTCGGTTGGAGCGGACGACGGAGCGGGAGCGTCCGTTGCATGTGGTCCGGGTATCTTCTGACTGCAGCGACTGTCGGGATCGTGTCCGATATATGCGGCGTTCTCGACGTTGGCGAAGATGCCGGCCATCGACTCTTGCCAGTTCTGGGGCTGGTATTGCGTCATCCTATCGCGCAAGCGCAGACCCGAGATGCCGGCGCCATAAAGCTCGAAATCGCACCAGGTCTTCCACCGGTTCGGCGGTGCGCTCGGATCGTATGAGTAGAGCAGCTGTTCGTAAATACCGGCATGCGTAATCTGGGCTAAGCCGAACCAAAAGCGGTGTACTTGGTCCAGCCGGTAGACGACCCCGCGGATCAGTGGGCGCTCGTGGATGGTAAAACCGCTCGGCATTACCGCCGTGGCAAGGTGCAGCAGCCGCGTGCCGCGATCGGTTTGCACGTGCAGCGCAACGGTCGTGTTACCGCCGTAAAGATCATCGCGCGCGCGGCCGCTGGCCGGCACGAAACCGACGGGATCCGCCTTCGGCTGCGAGTTCCCGATGAGTGCACTCACGACTGGCGCGTAAGGATTTGCGTCGGATGTCAGCGCGCTAGCTTCGATCGTTTGCACCGTGAAGGCATGGACGCCGGAGATTGCCGGATAGTGCGCGCCGGCAGCGATCACCCCAGTGTTTCGATCTGCAACGCCGACGTTGCCGTTCGCATCGTAATCGTAACGCTGCAACGTTCCAGTCCCGGCATTGTAATCGTACGCCCAATACACCTCGGTGCCGGTATCGGTACGCCCATAGAAGTCAACCTCGTGCCCCGGCGCGCCGAGCGACGTCGTATTGACGTTACCGAAAACGTCTTTGTCCGGTACGAAAACGGCGTACGCGGTAGAAGCGTCGGCGCGCATCCGGTCGAGCTCCGCGTCGACCGCTACGAAGCCGCTTTGCGATGTCGATCGAGCGGTAAGTGCGTGCGTAAACGTTTGCAGTACCGCTAGCGTCGCCAAGCCGATCAGAAGCAGCAGTGCCACAGCGACGAGCAATTCAGGTAAGACGAAGCCTCGTTCACCCGGATGGGGCCGTTGCCGGGGCCGGGTCATTGCGAGACTACGGAGCCGGGAGCAGGGGCCTCTTGGTAGAGGCGTCGATGCTCCGTGACACTTTGCGCCCCATCACTGGCTGTCGCCGTCGCCAGGATTGGGCCGGGGCCGTTCGCGGGGCCAAGCGTCAACGTGAGCGTGACGGGTGAACCCGATGGCTTCGTGAGCGTTGCTTGTGAACTACGGCCGGCTAGCGTGGCGAGTAATTCATGATCGTACGTGGTGGCCGAACGTAGATCGACGAGCGCGTTGCTTGCGTCGTCGCCAAGCGATGAACGCTCTTCGGCTAGCGCCGTTGCGTGTAGCGAATTCAGGACGGCAGCGGTGATCGCCAACATGACTGCGGTCGTAAGCGCGGTGGCGACCAGCACTTCGAGGAGCGAAAAACCGCGCTGTGTCGCCGGCGTACCCGCGCTAAGGCGTTTCTTGCCGCCGTCATCAGTACCAATCATGATGGGGACACTGATACGTCGTAGGTGCCTTCCCGGCACGTGAAGGGATGAGTCTCCGTTTTGCTTCCGTCGCTGACGCTGATAGCCTCACCGGTATCGGAACACGGCTGTTCGGTCGTAAAGTATGTGCCGGGCTGCGGAGGATAGGGCGGCGTCGGCCACCCGTTGCGGAAGCTGGCGTATCCGGCGCTGGAAACAAGGATGCCGAACGGCTCACTCCCTCCGTTGCCGTCCCCGTCGGGAGCGATCGTAAAGACGACGGGAACGCGTATGGGCGGGAAGCCGGTATCAATCGACAGCGGATCGGCGTTGCGCTGCGGCCGGGAGCGGTACACCGTGATGATGCTGGCACGCAGGGGATCGTCGGCAGCCGGGGTGATGGTGACCGTCGCGCCGTCGTCCCCGGCCAAGCGCGGGTCGAAGGAAATCTGACCGGACGTCAGTGCCAGGGAACGCGCCTCCGTCAATGCCGCCTGCAGCTCGAGTGCTGCAGCATGCACCTTCGGCGGCCGCGACCACGACAACGCCGTCAACAAGACGAAAAGGGAGAGGACGCCGACCCCGACGATGATCTCGATAAGCCCGAAGCCGCGCTGGCGTTCCATCTCGCCGCGGTAAGTGCCCCGCTGTGAAGTGCGGAGCACGTGCACGATGCCCAGTGCTTCCCTGGGCGGGGAGCGAGGCAATCCGTACCGGGCCCGATGCCGTTACTTCGGAGCAGCGCCCTTTTTGCCGGAAGTCCCGTTATGCCGGCGGTTGCGTCGAAAGTCCTACAGGTGAAAGATGTGGGGCTTTACGGTGCTTTCCTGGCATCACCCTTGGAATGGGGGGTCATTGTGTGATATTGGTCACTTGACTTCCCTATAAGGAGATGTTCGGCATGATTTCTATCATTCTTGCTATCGCCATGTCGCTATTTGGTGGCGCGACGCAGGGCCCGCCCCCACCCGACGTCGTCGGCAGGCGACGTTACGGTGCGCCCGCGATGTCAACGTTCGGCGGAGCTGGGGATGCTATAGGCGCCCCGACCCTGTCCAACTATGTGGGGCTGGCGACGCGCAAGGTACCGCGTCGTCGACCTACGGTGGCGCCGGCGACTAGACTGCAATGAACCCGCCGCTATAGCGGCTGGAGACGATCGTCTTCATACGTAAACGTCCGCGGTGTCAGTGCGCTAGTGTGATGTAGATCACTGTGGCGCCAAGAAGGCGAAGCTGCCCCGCACGTCGATAATAGCAGGGATAGCTTCTTCTTCGTGGAGCGGCGCTTCCGCGTTTGCTCTGGAGGTACCGATCTTGCGGTCTTCGATCGTAGGACTCCGGCCGCGGTCCAAGACTTTGAGACGGCAGTCGCTGCTTATCGTGGCGCCGGCCTTCGCATTGCCTTAGCATGTTAGTGGGCCACCATGGTGTGCAGGCGGACCTTCCTCGAGCCCGCGCCGCATTGCGTGACGGGGAACCAGATTTAAGCGCCAAGTTCCTTGCCGCGATCGACGACGAAGCCCTGACCCTGAACCGTGCACCGCGCCGAAGTGCTGATTCTGCGGGGGGCTGTCAAAACGGTATCTCGAGATTTCGATGCTGCCCGCCAGTACGTTAGACCACGCACGAGTTCTGGCGCTCGGCTCCGCATCGGCCGCTCTGGAAGCGGAATATCAATACCACGATGCTCTTTGGTCATTTTAGCACGGGCTCGTTTAATGAGGCCGAACAGGTCGAGTGAGGCGGTCCTTGAAGTCGCGCCGGCCTCATACGATACTGGAGGACCTATTTCGTACCCCTCGCAATTTCACGGGGAGTCGCGCATTCTGCTTCGGGGCTCGTCCGGCGGCGCGGGAACGCTACACCGAGCAAGCCGATTATAACCGCTCCGCATTAGCGGAATTGCGGCTTGGCAAGCGGCGGACTTATGGTGGCTCGCGTGGTTGCTGATGCACTCGCTTTCAGCGTTCGTGACTTTGATCGTAGCCGATGCTGAGCTGATTCGCGACTGAAATAGCGAATCGAAGACGGGTGGCCGGACGAATTGGCGCCGATGCGGTTTGAAATCCATCGTGCGCTTGGCATGGTAAGTGCGCTTCGCGGCGATCACCTTAATGCGTTTCGTGAGTTTCGGGCGATGTCAGGTTTGCGATCACGTCCCTCATGAAGTGCTTGCCAGCGTCGAGCGGGCATACCTGGCGAGAGAGCTGGGCGAGATGCATTCGGCGCGCGAAGAGATCGAGCACGCCTCAAAACTTGCGGATTCCGTAAACTGGAACGATGTGGGTGAAGAGCGGATCGGGTTGGCGCAACTTGCGCAGGAGATGGCGTCCTACGACCGTCATCGCGCGAAGCAGCTTTTCGAGCGCTACCGCGACTTAAAGGGACGGCTCGCGCCGAACATGCTGAGCAATGTCGATCGGCGCGTGCGCGCTTTTGAATTCCTCGCTGAAGGGACCGTGTTGCGTGCGAACGGTTCCACTGCGGAGGCCCTTCAGCGCTTCATCAAGGCGTTCGAGATATGGGACGAGCTTGGTTACCATTGGCGCGCTGCTACGGCGGCTCTGCCAGCAGCCGAACTCTTGAAGCGCGAGAGATTCATCGACTACGTTAAGCGTGAAGCGGCTCTTCGTCCTAATTCATGGTTGGCGAGACGCGCCCAAGCGCTTGAAATTGAAAACCGCGAGCCATACGAGCCCACCGCCCGCATAGGAAACCTTCGCTTGGTACGGGCTCAATGTTGAACGCGCATGGAGCCGTAGCTGCAAAGGTAGGACGCACAAAGGTCAGGTCGACTGCAGCGGCCGCTGGATCCGAGAACTGATCAGTGGCGCGCGCCGGCGATGAGCGATGGCTGACGGTTGCGGACTCCAAGTTTCGGATTGCCAATTCGCGGAGCGCTGACTCGTTCGAGGGGCGATTGCGAGAGTTACTTGCAGCGCTGGAGCGGCATGACGAAGGCACACGGCAGCATTCCGAGAGCGTCGCCGCATGGAGCGGGCGCATCGCCAAGGTACTTGGATTTGCACCGGCGGCCAAAACGTTTGTCGAGCGGTGTGCGATTCTCCACGACGTCGGCAAACTTTTCACGCCTGAACACATCTTGCGCAAGCCGGGTACGCTGACCGCCGTCGAGTGGACTGAAATGCGCGCGCACGCTGCCAATGGCGCAGCGTTGCTCGAGTCGATCCCGGCATTGGCCGAGTATGCCGACGTCGTGCGCGCTCACCACGAACGCCAAGATGGGACGGGTTATCCTGACGGTCTCGTCGGCTCGGAGATCCCGTTCGAGGCGGCGATCATCTCGGTGGCCGACGCCTTCGATGCGATGATCAGCAACCGCTCGTATCGGCCGCCGATGGCGCCGCTCCAAGCTCTCGACGAGCTCCAACGCTGTCGCGGTACGCAATTCGACCCAACCGTCGTCGACACGATCGTTGCAATCCTCGCGCTTCCGCAGCGCCGGTCTCTTCGCGCGCTGGCGGCAAGCTAAAATTCAGCCGTAGCGGTAGCCTTACCAGGACGCGTCGCGGCACGTGCGCGAAAACGGACGTACGATGAACGGCCAAACGCACGACACGGCTGATGACGAGCGCGAAATGGCGTACGCGCTCGTCGATAGGACTCTGACGGCCATCGGTGGACTCGAAGCGCGCGACCCGATCAAGGCGCTGGACACCGTGATCGCGATGTATCGCCACGCGTTGGAGCGCTTGAGCGGAGGACCGTAGGCGATGCCGCGCATACCGGGCATCGACCCCGAAGACGCCGACGGCTACGCAAAGCAGCTCTTCAACGCCCAGCGAGAAATCTTCGGCGCTCCGTTATTGCCGTATCTTCTGTATGCGCGACGCCCCACGATCTTGCGGGCGGTGCGCGGCATGTGGGCCGGTCTGGACGCTTCGGGGCTCATCGAGGGGCCGACCAAAGGGCTTGTCAATCGGCGGGTGGCGCGGCTCAACGGTTGCGTGTTTTGAGCGGATATCAACGCTGCCGTGTGTAGCGAACTGGGCGTCGCCGATGAAAAGATCGCGGCAATCGACGACTACGAATCCAGCGCCTTGTACGACGAGCGCGAGCGGGTCGCATTGCAATACGCCGACGCCATTACGCTGTCCGATCGCGACGTGAGCGACGAACTCTTCAGGCGTCTGCGCGAGCACTTCGACGACGATGCGATCGTCGAACTAACCGAAATTATCGCCTGGGAGAACGCCTCCAGCAAGTTCAACCGCGCCTTACGGATACCGTCGCAAGACCTGTGGAAACCTGAAGCACGGTAACGTTCTCGGCAGGGAAAGACAGCAGAGATGCGCCGGTCGGAGCTGGTTGAACTCGGGGCGACGTTGCGTGAAGCAGGGATCTGCTGGCTGAACGATCGCTGCATGCTGCACGGGAGCGCGCTCGCCTTTGGAGCCGTCTTCGCACTGGCGCCGTTGTTTGTCATCGTCGTCGAGATCACCAACCACCTCGTCGACCACCGCATCGTCGAGGGCGCCTTCATCGGCCAGATTCAACACTCGATCGGTCCTCAAGCGGCAGGCGCCTTGCGCGCAATGATCGATGCTTCGCGACACAACACGGCGGCGGGTACTCTCGCGCATCCTATCGCGTGGGCGCTCTTGATCGGAACGGCGTGCGGCGTCTTCTTCACCGTGCAAGACTCGCTCAACATCATTTGGCACGTCGAGGGGGCAACGCATCCGACGTGGCATCACGCGGCCCGCGCTCAGACGGTGACGATGGTGACGGCTTTCGGATTAGGGCTGGTCGGCATCGCTGCAGTCACGATGCTCGCCGTCGTGGTCGTGGGGCTGTCCGCGTCTCCGACGGCGTCGCCGGCCGTTCAGAGTTGGACGGTGCAGGTCCCCATTGCACTCGCTTCATTCGTCATACTCACGCCCGTCATCGCCGTCATCTTTCGCTACTTGCCGGCCGTCCGCACGGCTTGGCCGGACGTATGGTCGGGCGCGGCACTGGCTGCCGCACTGTTCCTGTTCGGCCAGTGGATCATCGCGTTCTACCTTTCTAAGGCTCGCATGGAAAGCTCGTATGGCGCCGCCGCCTCGTACCTCGCCATGCTGATGTGGATCTTCATTTCGACGCTCGTCTTCTATTATGGAGCCGAATTCACCAGAATATCCGCAAAGCGGCGCGGCGAGCGCGGCGCTGGCCCGGGCGCGCATCGCCTCAAGTAAACTGGTGCCGGGGTGACGGTACGCGAGGCACTGCTAAAGGCGCCTGGATCATGAACGCGGCTCCGTAGCTCCGGGGCACGACAACCCCCTCAAGATCGGTGCGGTTCAGCGTGAGAAGCGCAGCGTGGACGCACCACCAAACAACCGGACACCTCTACCTGCGTGAAAGCGGACCTCTCTACTTTGGGCCGGCACCGCGCTGAGTGCGTTTGACATCGTAGCGGGCACTTGATACCATACGCGGGTTGCGGCCGAGGCTACCGGAATGTGCCGGCGGCGGCCGCTGTCAATTAGACGCCAGGGTGCGTGGAGCGAAGATGAAAAACATCATCGGCCGCAAGGTCGGGATGACGAGCGTATTTACCGCGGACGGGCGGTACGTGCCGGTCACCGTGATCGAAGCGGGCCCGTGTACGGTTCTGCAACGTAAAACTGCCGAAACGGACGGCTATTCGGCCGTGGCGCTCGCGTTTGGCGATGCTCGCCGGAACGCGCTCACCAAACCGGAAGCCGGACGCTTCAAAAAACTCGGCATCGCTCAAGCGAAAAAACACGTGCGGGAATTCCGTCGCCATCTCGACGACGTCCCCGATGTGGGTGGGACGGTCTCAGTCGATGCCTTCGCGGAAGGCGAACACGTCGACGTGATCGGCGTCTCCAAGGGACACGGCTTTTCCGGCGGGATCAAGCGGCACAACTTCAGCGGCGGTGGCCGCAGTCACGGCTCCATGATCCATCGTCAGCCCGCTTCGAACGGCGACACGAACGCCGGGCATACGCACCGTGGCTCGCGGCGTCCCGGGCACTTCGGCGTCGATCGGACGACGCACCAAAACTTGGAAGTCGTGCGCGCCGACCTCGAACGCAATGTGTTGCTCGTGCGCGGCCCCGTACCGGGACCCAAGAACGGTCTCGTCCTGGTGTCGGGGGCCGTCCGGCCGCCGAAGGCTCCGGCGGCTGCGCCTGCCGCAGCGCCGGCCGCCAAGGCAGGGCGCTGATGCCGACCGTGATCGACGTACGCGGCGGCGCGGTGCGCGAGCTTGCGGTTCCGACGCCGTTCGCGGCGCCAGATCCAAGCAAACGGAACGCGATGTTCCGCGCCGTGTTTCGCGAGCTGAGCAACCCGCGCGCCGGCACGGCGTCGACCAAGCGCCGCGACGAGGTCTCGGGCGGCGGTAAGAAGCCTTGGAAGCAGAAGGGTACGGGGCGCGCTCGTCAGGGTTCCACGCGATCTCCGCAATGGCGCCACGGGGGCGTCGTCTTCGGGCCGAAGCCGCGCGACTACGTCGTCGCGCTGAATAAGAAAGAGCGCAACGGGGCCCTGCGCGCCGCGCTCGCCGATCGGTTCGAAAGCGACAGCGTGACCGTGCTCGCCACCGAGGCGTTCGACCTGACGAAGACGCGCGATCTCGCGGCCCTGTTATTCGGCACGCCGCAGGCGGCCAAATCTGGCCCGCGCACGCTAGTCGTGTACGCAGAATCCGAGCGCGCCGCTATCGGGATCGAACTCGAACGTATCGGGCGCAACCTGTCGCGCGCTGCCGTGACGCACACCGGTGCGCTCGACGTCAAAGACGTGCTCGGGTATGCGCGTCTGGTGCTGACGACGGCGGCCATCGAGCACCTTGCATCCGCCTTTGGGACCACTACTCGCGACGGGATCGAGAGCGCGTAATGCTGGCACGAGACGTTATCATTGCGCCGATGATCACCGAGAAATCGATGGCCGGCACGGCTAACAATCAATACGCTTTTGAAGTGCATCGCGCCGCGACGCGCACCCAGATCCGCCACGCCGTCGCCGAGATCTTCAAAGTCGACGTTCTCAAAGTCAACACGGTCAACGTTGCGGGCAAACAAAAAAACTTCGCGCGGCGCGGCGTACGTTCGCACGGCAAGCAGCCCGATTGGAAAAAAGCGATCGTAACCCTCAAAGCCGGCCAGAAGATCGAGCTCGGCGGCACCAATCCGTTCGAACAATGATTTGCATGCATCAACTCACGGCCGTTCTTGACGAACCGAGAACGCGTGCCGCGGCTCGCGTTCGCTGCGTTGGAGAAGAGTAGTGGCGGTTAAACGGTATCGGCCGACATCGGCAGGGCAGCGCTTTCTTACGACGCTCGATTTCAAGGAGCTCACCAAGAAAGAGCCCGAGAAAGCTCTCGTCGAGGTCAAGAAAAAACACTCTGGCCGCAACAACAACGGGCACATCACCGTGCGGCACAAGGGTGGTGGAACCCGCCGGCAGTATCGCATCGTCGACTTCAAACGGCAGAAAGATAAGATTCCCGCGAAGGTGACGGCGATCGAATACGATCCAAACCGTTCCGCGCGCATCGCGCTGCTCGCGTATCGCGACGGGGAAAAGCGCTACATCCTTGCGCCGGTCGGCCTCGAGATCGGCAACGTTCTCGAATCTGGTGAGGCTGCCGACATCAAGCCAGGCAACTGTTTGCCGATCAAAAACATTCCGCTCGGCACCGTCATCCACAATGTCGAACTGCGGCCGGGCGAAGGCGGCAAGCTGGTACGCAGCGCCGGTGCTTCGGCGCAATTGATGGCGAAGGAAGGTACCTACGCTCAGATTCGCATGCCGTCGGGCGAAGTTCGTCGCGTGCTCAGCGTGTGCCGCGCAACGATCGGCCAGCTCGGCAATCTCGATCACGAGAACGTCATCATCGGCAAAGCCGGGCGCATGCGGCATATGGGCAAGCGCCCTTCGGTGCGCGGGATCGCGATGAACCCCGTCGATCATCCGCACGGCGGCGGTGAAGCGCGTTCGACGTCGGGACGGCCTCCGACGACGCCGTGGGGCCAGATGACGATGGGCAAGAAGACGCGTCGTACGAAACGCACCACCAAAATGATCGTCCGCAAGCGGAGTGCCAAATAATGGGACGCAGCCTCAAGAAGGGCCCGTTCATCGCCGAGCATCTCGCCAAAAAAGTCGAGGCGCTCAACAATTCGCGCGACCGGCGCGTGATCAAGACGTGGTCGCGAGCGAGCACGATCGTCCCGCAGATGGTCGGCCACACGATCTCGGTCCACAACGGCCGCACGCACGTGCCGGTCTTTGTGACCGAAAACATGGTCGGCCACAAGCTCGGCGAATTTTCACCGACGCGCACCTTCAAGGGTCACTCCGGCCAAGAGAAGAGCACGGTCAAGTAAGATGAACGACACGCCGGTTCAAGAGCGTTCGGAGGCTTTCGCGCGCCTGCGCTTTGCGCGCGTCGGTCCGCGCAAGCTGCGACGCGTTGCCGACGCCATTCGAGGGCGCTCCGTGCGCGAGGCGCTGGTGCTGTTGCGGTTTTCCGGCGTCTTCGCGAGTGAACCGCTCGAAAAGCTGCTGCGCAGCGCCGTCGCGAACGCTGAAAACAATCACGCCATGGCGACGGACGACCTGTTCATCACGAAAGTGACCGTCGACGGCGGCCCCGGGGGCTCGTACACGCGCCGGCTCGATCCGCGCGCTCAAGGCCGCGCGGCGTTCAAACGCAAGCGCATGTCTCACGTGACGATTGCTGTCGGCAATACACCGCCCAAGCGCCAACCGAAAAACAAAGCCGGCGCTTCGATCGCTCTGCCGTCCATCGAGACGCGTCGCCGCAACGTCGCGGCGCCCACGTCGGCCAAACGCGCGCGCCGGGAACGTTCGGCAGCCGATACGATTGCGGCGCCCATCGCGGACGACGCGGAGAGAAACCTGTAATTATGGGTCAGAAGATACATCCGGTCGGCTTGCGGCTCGGGATCACGCAGCACGTGGGAGAGTCGCTGGTTCGAGAAAAAGAACTATCGGGCGTGGCTGCATGAAGATCAATCGATCCGCAAGCACTTCGCCAAGCTGACGCGCGCCGCGGCCATCTCGAAAGTCGAGATCGAACGGCGCGCTAATCAGGCGCGCGTCATCGTGCACACCGGCAAACCGGGCATCATCATCGGCAAACGCGGCGTCGGCATCGAGGACATCCGCATGAACCTCGAACGCCTGACGCAGAAGAACGTTCAGGTCAACGTCGTCGAAATCAAGTATCCCGAACTGGACGCCCGCCTCGTCGGCCAGAATATCGTCGACCAGCTCGAAAAGCGCATCGCTTTCCGTCGTGCGATGAAGCAGGCGATCATGCGGACGATGAAAGCCGGCGCCCGCGGCGTCAAGGTGATGTGTTCGGGCCGGCTCGGCGGCGCCGAGATCGCCCGTACCGAGCAGAATCACGATGGTAAGGTGCCGTTGCATACGTTGCGTGCCGACATCGACTACGCGCATGTCGAAGCCTTTACGACGTTCGGGCGCATCGGGGTCAAGGTGTGGATTTATAAGGGCGAAGTGTTACCCGATCAGCAGCAGCGGGGCGAAACGAGGCCCGAGCGGCCGGCTGCCGATCGCGCGATGTTCCGAGATCGTCGCGGTGAACGGCGCGGCGGTCGCGGCCGTTCCGGCGCGGGCGTGCGTCCGGCAGGCACCGGTGCAGGGTCGAACGGTGACGCGCCGCTGTCGTTGCCATCGCCGGGTGAAGTTGAACGCGATAGCGGCGCGTTGGCGAGTGAAATCGACGGCGCGCTGGCGCGGCCCGGCCATCCGGTCGCAACGAGCGAACACGGCGGCGCTGCGATCCGCGATACCGAAGCGCAACGTCCAGCGGGTCTCGAGGAGATCTCGGCACCCGATACCGCTTCGCAACACACGACAGATGCACAGGAGCGTCCGGGTGCCGAATCATCGGCACCGACCGCGACTGAGCCTCAAGCGGCTCCAGGCGGCGGGACGCACGATCGTCCCGAACTCGACACGTCAGGCGTCGGCAACGATGCTTCAGCTGACGGAAACGACGAACCGGCGACTACGGACGGCAGTGAGGCTGCGCCGTAATGCTGACACCCAAGCGCGTCAAATGGCGCAAGCAGCATCGTGGGCGCATGACGGGAAAAGCGTTTTCGGGCAATACGCTGACGTTCGGTGAGTTCGGCTTGCAGGCGCTCGAGCCGGTGTGGATGACTAATCGGCAGATCGAAGCGGCACGTATTGCGATGACCCGTCACATCAAGCGCGGCGGGAAGGTGTGGATCAAAGTCTTCCCCGATAAGTCGGTCACGAAGAAACCGGCGGAAGTCCGCATGGGTTCCGGTAAAGGCAATCCGGAGTTCTGGGTCGCCGTCGTGCGTCCCGGACGCGTGCTGTTCGAGCTTGCCGGCGTGCCGGACAGCGTTGCGCGGGAAGCGCTCAAACTTGCCGCCGCCAAGCTGCCGATTGCGACGAAAATCGTAACGCGGCAATCCGAAGTGGAGGCCGTTTCGTGAAGCGGGACGAGTTGACGAAGCTACGCGACTTCACCGTCGACGAATTGCAGCAAAAGTCACGTGAGACCAAGGAGAAGCTCTTCAATTTGCGTTTCCAGCTACGCACCGGGCATCTGTCGGACTTTAGCCGCCTGAAAGCGACGCGGCGCGAATACGCACAGATCGCTACCGTTCTCAGCGAGAAGCGCCTAGCGGAGGCTAAGCGTGGAGTCGCCTGAGAACACCACTTCCGCCTTAGCCTATGCTGGGGAGGAAGCTTTGAATAAGGAATCGGCGCCGACGTCGGAAAGAGTGCAGACCGACGTTGCGCCGACGTACGCGACGCTCGGTGAGCCGGCAGCGTCCCAGGGCGGCCGGCATCGCCGGCGCGTTAAGATGGGCGTCGTGCGCAGCGACAAGATGGATAAGACGATCGTCGTCGTGACGGAGACGCGCGTCCCGCATCCGGTGTATAAGAAGATCGTTCGTAAATCCGTCCGCTTCAAAGCGCATGACGAGCGTAACGACGCCAAGACCGGCGATACGGTGCGCATCATGGAAACGCGACCGATCTCGCGCGACAAGCGCTGGCGCTTGCTCGAAATCGTCGAGCGCGCGAAGTAATCGCAATGATACAGCAAGAGACGCGACTACGCGTCGCAGACAATTCCGGTGCCCGCGAGTTGCTTTGCATTCACGTCCAGGGTGGATCCCGTCATCCGTACGCGTACGTCGGCGACGTGATCGTCGGCACGGTCAAGAGTGCGATTCCCGGTGCGGCCGTCAAGAAGGGTCAGGTCGTCAAAGCGGTCGTCGTGCGTTGCGCGCAACCGATGAAGCGCTCCGATGGCTCGTTCATCAAGTTCGACGAGAACGCGTGTGTCATCATCAAAGGCGAAAAAGACAATCTCGATCCACGCGGCACCCGCGTGTTCGGGCCGGTCTGCCGGGAACTGCGCGACCGAGGTTTCTTGAAAATCGCCTCGCTCGCTCCGGAGGTACTGTAACGATGCCGGCAATGAAGCCGTCGTGGATGACCGCGCCGTGAAACAGGCTGGGGTGCGTAAACCGCACATCGTAAAGGGCGATACCGTCGTGTTGCGGCGTGGTCGTGAAAAGGGGAGGCGCGGTACGGTCAAGGCCGTGTTTCCAAAAGACGGAACGGCAACGGTCGAAGGGCTCAACGTCGTCAAGCGTCACTCCAAGGCGGGCGTTGCCGGCAAAAGCTCGGCCGGCATCTACGATAAAGAAGCGCCGATTCCACTGTCGGCCTTGCAAGTCATCGATCCCAAGACGAGCCTACCGACGAGAATACGGCGCGTTCGTGAAGGCGGTCGCGTCGTGCGTGTCGCCGTGCGCTCCGGCGAGCAACTGCTCGTCCCCGGGAAGGGCAAGTAACATGGCGGCCACACGTTTACGCCAGCGCTACGAAAACGACGTTCGAAAGAACCTGATCGAACGCTTCGGCTACCGCAACGTTCACCAAACGCCGAAGCTCGAAAAGGTCGTCATCAACATGTCGGTTGGCGACGCGATTCAAAACTCGAAAGTCCTCGATACGGCGGCCAAGGAACTCGAAGCAATCAGCGGTCAAAAGCCTGTGATCGCAAAAGCGAAAAAGTCGATCGCCGCCTTCAAGTTGCGCGAAGGGATGTCGATTGGGGCGAAGGTGACGTTGCGCGGCGAGCGGATGTACGTTTTTCTCGACAAGCTCTTCAACATCGTCTTGCCACGCATCCGCGATTTCCGCGGGCTGAATAGAAAGTCGTTCGACGGCCGGGGCAACTACAATCTGGGGTTGCGGGAACAGATCGTTTTTCCAGAGATCAATTTCGATCGCGTTGAAAAGATGCGCGGGATGGACATCGTGATCGTTACGACGGCCAAGAACGACGAAGAAGCGACCGAATTTTTGACGCAGATGGGGCTGCCGCTGCAAAAGGATCGCAGCCAAGACGCTGCCAGTTCGCCCGCGCGGAGAAGGACCGCATAGTCATGGCTAAGACATCGAGCATCGAGAAAGCCAAACGCACCCCGAAGTTTGCCGTGCGCGGACACCATCGCTGCATGGCTTGCGGACGCCCGCGCGGCTATTACCGCAAATTCGGCTTGTGCCGCATATGCCTGCGTGAAGATGCGCACCGCGGTTTCATTCCGGGCCTGACGAAGGCGAGCTGGTAAGCATGGGCGTCATCACCGATCCGATCGCCGATATGCTGACGCGCATCCGTAACGCGAATACTGCCAACCATCCCATCGTCGACATTCCTGCGTCACGCCTCAAAGCGTCAGTGGCCGCCATCCTCAAGGAAGAGGGATTCATCCGGGATTACGAGCGCGTCGCCGAGGGGCCGCAAGGCACCTTGCGCGTGACGCTCAAGTACGGGCCGGAAAAGGAAAAAGTCATTACCGGTCTGCGCCGTATCAGCCGGCCCGGACTGCGCGTCTATATCGGGCGCGGCGACATCCCGCGTCTGCTCGGGGGACTTGGACTCGTGCTCATGTCGACGAGCAAAGGCATCATGTCCGGGAAGCGAGCAAAGCGTGAAGGCGTCGGCGGCGAAGTACTTGCGTATGTCTGGTAACTGGGCGCGTAAGCCTGTGGCTGGAGCGCCGGTTCAACAAGAAAGGGGTCCCCGCAACGCGCAGCGTGGCGGGGTGCATCATGTCACGTATCGGTAAGTTGCCCGTCGCGATTCCCGACAAGGTCAGCGTTGACGTGGCCGATTCGATCGTACGCGTCAAGGGTCCGAAAGGGGAACTGTCTCAGCACGTTTTGCCCGTCGTGACCGTCGCGGTCGATGGAGGAAGCGTCGTTGTCACGCGCTCTGCGGACGACAAAGAACACCGCTCTGCCCACGGGCTGACGCGCACGCTGATCGCAAACATGATCGAGGGAGTCTCGAACGGTTTTCGCAAGAGCTTGGAAATCAACGGCGTCGGCTATCGCGCAGCCAAAGCGGGCGACGGCCTCAATTTGACGCTCGGCTATTCGCATCCGGTCTCGTATCAAGCGCCGGCCGGCATCTCGTTCGCGGTCGAGGGCACGAACCGCATTCACGTCGACGGCATCGACAAGCAGCGCGTCGGCCAAGTCGCTGCCGAAATCCGCAACCTGCGGCCGCCGGAGCCGTACAAGGGCAAAGGTGTCCGTTACGCCGGCGAAGTGGTACGGAAGAAGCTCGGCAAAGCCGGGAAGGCCGGAAAGAAGTGATCAGCCGGAACGCCGCGCGGCTGCGGCGGCACAGCCGCTTACGGCGGCGCGTCATCGGCACGTCGGAGCGCCCGCGCTTGCAAATTCATCGCACGCTGCACCATATCTACGCGACGGTTGTCGACGATTCGCGCGGGCACACGCTCGCCGCCGCATCGACGCGTGAAAAAGAGCTGTCCGGGCTCGATTCACGCTCGAACGTCGATGCCGCAAAGAAAGTCGGCGAAGCGATCGGCCGCAAGGCCAAAGCCGCCGGCATTACGAGTGTCGTCTTCGATACTTCGGGTCTTAAGTACCACGGCCGGGTCGCCGCCCTCGCCGACGCCGCGCGTGCCGCGGGTCTGGAGTTTTAACATAACCGTGACGAGCCAATGTAACGAAAATTCGGGCAGCGTGGGGAGCCCTTTTAACGGGGGTCCCGCGCCGCAATGTGGCGCGGGGGGCGCGCAGCGGCATTTTTCCGGCAACGTCGGAGAAGTGAGGCGGAGCGCCCAGGCTCCCCGCAGCGTGGGGAGCCCTTTCAGTGTATAACCGCGGGCGCGATCGCGACAATTCGGGGATCGATGAAAACGTCGTGCGGATCAATCGCGTCGCGAAGGTCGTCAAAGGCGGCAAGCGGTTCAGCTTTTCGGCGCTCGTCGTCGTGGGAGACCGCAAAGGGCGCGTCGGCTTTGCGATCGGCAAGGCGGGCGAAGTTCCCGAGGCGATTCGCAAAGGTGTCGACAAGGCCCGCAAGGCGATGATCACCGTGCCGATGGTGGAGCGCACGATTCCTCACGAAGTCACCTTGCAGGTCGGCGCGGGCCGCGTTTTCATGAAGCCTGCCGCGCCCGGTACGGGTGTCATCGCGGGTGGTCCCATGCGAGCCGTCCTCGAACTCGCCGGTATCCACGACATTCTGACGAAGTCTCTGGGCAGCGCCAATCCCATCAATGTCGTCTACGCGACGTACGAAGCATTGCGCTCCCTCAAAACAGCCGACACGGTCGCCAAGCTCCGCGACAAGACCGTCGCCGAGCTGTACGCCTAATCCCAACAGAAGGTCACGCGCCTCATGGCACAGCCGACATCCTCGCCAAAAAAAGCATCTCGGAAGAAAGCGCCCGCGCCCGCTGCGCGCACACGTGCGACGACGGTTGCCGCGGCACGCGGCGGCGGCTTAGCCCAAAGCGTCCCCGCTACGACCTTGGCAAGCCTGCGCGAGAACGCGGGGGCTCGTCCCAAGCGCGTGCGCATCGGACGCGGACACGGTTCCGGTATGGTCAAAACGGGCGGCGAAGGCGGCAAAGGGCAGACGGTGCGCTCGGGCGGCGGCAAGGGACCGGCCTTTGAAGGCGGCCAAACGCCCTGGGCCCGACGGCTTCCGCACCGGCGCGGCTACTCGCAAAAAGCGCGTGACATCGGACACTTCCGCACGACCTACGCCGTCGTCAATCTATCTGCACTCGCCGAGTGGGATGCGGCCGTAGAAGTCTCGCCGCAGTCCTTGATCGCTGCCCGCCTCATCTCTAAAGCGCCCGACGGCGTGAAAGTTTTGGGCGGCAATAAAGGCGCTAAGACGCTGCCGAGCGGCTTGCGTTTCCGCGACGTCGTGTTTTCGGCTAGCGCGCGTGAAGCACTGGCGGCCGCTGGGGCGCAACTAGGCGACGACGAGAGCGTCCCGGCAGAGGCGTAGCCGTGCTCGAAAATCTGCGCGCGGCGCTTCTGGTTCCCGATATCCGCAAGCGCGTCGGCTTCGTGCTGTTCGCGTTCGCGGCGTTCATCTTCATGATCCACGTGCAGTTGCCCGGCGTCGACGAAGCGCAGTGGCAGAGCGAGCTGCGCGGCGGCACCTTCTACAATTTCCTCGGCTTCCTGTCGGGAGGTGCGCTGCAGCGGCTGTCGATCATCGCGATGGGAATTACGCCGTACATCAACGCGTCGATCATCATGCAGTTGATGACCGTCGTATTGCCGCACCTTGAAGAACTCGCGAAAAAAGGCGGCGAGGAAGGGCGCAAACGCATCAGCCAGTATACGCGCTGGCTGACGATTGCGCTCGCCGCGATTCAGTCGACGACGATGTCCCTGAATATGAGCCGCTCGGGCGTGTTCTACGATCGGTCGTGGGAATTCATCGTCTTCGCGGTCGTTGCGTTCGTCGCCGGAACGCTGTTCTTGATGTGGCTGGGCGAACAGATCACGGACAAAGGAATCGGTAACGGCGTCTCGCTGATCATCTTCATCGGCATCGTGCTGCGCTACCCGACGTACGTGACGCAGACGATCACCGCCGGCGCCAAGGGCGGGTTCCCTATCGGCGGCTTGCTGCTGTTCTTAGTCATCGCGCTGATCACGATCATCTCGATCATCTTCATGTATCAGGGGCAGCGCCGCGTCCCCGTCCAGCAAGCGCGGCGCGTCGTCGGACGCAAGATGTTTGCCGGACGCTCCTCGTACATCCCGTTGCGGCTGAACAACGCCGGCGTTATCTCGATCATCTTCGCCATTTCGATCCTGCTCTTGCCGCAGCAGGCGTTGACCTGGTTCGCGCACTCCGGCGTCACGCCGACGTACTACCATCTCGGCGGCATCGGTTTTCCATCCAACCCGGCCGCGACGTCACTCGCGCTGCAAACGTACTTCAGCCCGGACAGCCTGCTCTATAACCTGACGTACTTTCTGCTCGTCGTCATCTTCACGTTCTTCTACAGCTCGGTCGTCGTCAACGTCAAAGACATCGGCGACAACCTCAAGAAAAGCGGATCGTTCATCCCCGGCATTCGGCCCGGCGCTCCGACGGAAGACTACATTAAGCGGATCTTGCTAAGGATCACGACGGTCGCTGCCATCTATCTCGGGTTGCTCGCGATCTTGCCGTCGACCTTACAGCGCGGGCTTGGGGTTACGACGTTTTATCTCGGTTCGACCTCGCTGCTGATCGTCGTCGGCGTTGCGCTCGACACGATGACGCAGATCGAAGCGCGGCTTGCCATGCGCGACTACAAAGGCTTCATCAAGCGGTGAACTCGCCCGTGGCCGTGCACGCGCTGCGGCTGGTTTTTTTGGGACCGCCCGGTGCGGGCAAGGGTACCCAAGCTCAGATCCTGGCGCACCGGTTTGGGGCCCGGCAAATTTCGACCGGCGACATCCTGCGAAACAATAAAGCGGCCGGGACCGATCTCGGGCTGCAAGCCAAAGCCTACATGGATGCCGGAACGCTCGTGCCCGATGCGGTGATCATCGCGATGATGGAACGCGAACTTGGCGTCGGCGGCGCATTCATACTCGATGGTTTCCCGCGCACGGTTCCGCAGGCAGAGGCGCTCGACGGGATGCTTGCGCGTCTCGCAATGCCGCTCAGCGCTGCAGTGCAATTCGACGCGGACCGGTCGGTTTTGGTTGAGCGTTTATCGGGGCGGTGGACGAATCCACGCACCGGCCGCACGTACCACAGCGCCTTTAACCCGCCACGAACCGCCGGTATCGATGACGATGACGGGGGACCGCTCGTTCAGCGGCCCGACGACGCTCGCGATGTCGTCGTCGAACGGCTGGCGACGTACGACGAGAAGACGCGGCCGCTCATCGAATATTACGACGGTCAGGGCCTATTACGCCGCGTCGACGCCTTGGCGCCAATCGCCTCAGTCACCGGCGAGATCCTGCGAGCGCTCGGCGACCCCGGCAGTGGACTCGTCGCGTGATCGCGATAAAGTCAGCGCGCGAGATCGAGATCATGCGCCGCAGCGGCAAAATCACCTCGAGCGTGCTCGCGATGCTCATGCGGACGGCGAAGGCCGGCATGACGTTGCGCGAGATCGACCGCATGGCGGAAAAAGCGATCCGCGAGCGCGGAGGTCAGCCGACGTTCAAAGGCTACCGCGGCTTCCCGGCGTCGATCTGCGCATCGGTCAATGACGTCGTCGTTCACGGAATTCCCGGCAACCAGGTCCTCCGCGACGGCGACATCCTGTCCATCGACATCGGCACGACCTTCGAAAAATATGTATCGGATTCGGCGGCGACCGTCGCGATCGGCAACGTCTCGGCGGACGCAAAGCGCCTCCTGCGCGTCACCCAGGAGTGCCTAATGCTAGGCATCGCCGCCATGCAGAAGGGGAACCGTCTCTCAGATATCGGCCACGCCGTGCAACGCCACGCCGAACAGCACGGTTACGGGGTGGTTCGGGCGCTAGTCGGGCACGGGGTCGGACGAAGCATGCACGAGGAGCCGCAAGTGCCGAACTGGGGTAATCCCGGCGAGGGCATTGTTCTGCGGCCGGGGCTCGTGCTCGCCATCGAGCCGATGATCACCGAAGGGACCTACGAGGTCAACTCGCTCCCGGACGGGTGGACGATTGTGACCGGCGATGGTAAACTAGCCGCGCACTTCGAGCACACGATCGCCCTCACGAACGATGGTCCGCGCATCCTCACCCTGCGCGACCACGATTTTATGGAACTCGACGTTGCTCAGTACCGCCCCAAAGAAGAACTCGCCGCGTGAGGAGGCTCTGCTTTTGGCGCGGGGCGTTGTCGCTACGGGCCTCATGGCCCACAGGCCACTTCGGCCCTAGGCTCCTCGCCCGGCGCCAAAAGCAAAACCTCCTCTGTGGGAGTCAACTGGAAGTTAGAGGATCAGCACAATGAAAGTCAGGCCGTCCGTTAAACGTATCTGCGAGAAATGCATCGTGATCAAGCGCGAGGGTAAGGTTCGCGTGATCTGCGAGGTCAATCCCAAGCACAAGCAGGTGCAGGGCTGATGGCGCGCATCTCGGGGATCGATCTTCCGCGCGAGAAACGGATCGAAGTTGGCTTGACCTACATCTATGGGATCGGACTGCCGACCTCGCAGAAGATCCTAGCCGCCGCGGCGATCGATCCGAATACGCGCGTCAAGAATCTGACGGAAGATCAAGAGAAGAAGCTGCGCGACGCGATCGACGGGCAGGTCCGGGTCGAAGGCGACCTGCGGCGAGAGGTGGCGGGCAACATCAAGCGCCTCACCGACATCGGCTGCTATCGCGGTTTACGTCACCGCCGCGGCCTACCCGTGCGCGGTCAGCGGACCAAGACCAACGCCCGCACGCGCAAAGGTCCCAAGAAAACCGTGGGCGCGAAAAAGAAGGCCGCCGTCAAGAAGTAGCGACAGCACTTTCGCCGGGGTGGTGCCCCGCGTCGAACAGCATGTGGACGTGGGTTCCACCGTCGGTATCGACGGACACGGAGCGGGCGATCGCACGAATGATGCGAAGGCCGAAGCCCCGGCCGGGACGCTGGCCGTCGCGGGCGATAAACTTGCCACGATCGTAGACATCGACCGACAGCGTTCCGTCGGATTTGATGCACGCGAACAGCTCGAGTTCACCCGGCTCGCCCTCATCATAGGCGTGCTCGACGACGTTGACGAGCGCCTCGCCGACAGCGGTGAGGACGTCTTCGGTTAGGTCTGCGTCGATGTCGAGGACGGCCAGAAATGCAGCCAGAGCATGACGCAACGATTTGGCCGCTTGCGGCGCAGCCAGGCAGCTGAGCCGTAATTCCGAGCTGCCGTTCATGCGGGACGCGGGCTCGCGAGATAATTGAGCGCTGCCGACCGCTCTTCGAAGATCGCGAAGGCATCGCCCAGTCCCGCGTATTGAATCAGCCGCGCGAACTGCTTGCTGCCGATCACGACGGCGACGGGAACGTGGTGGCGGTCTGCCTCCGTGCGAAAGCGTAGCAGCTCGGCTAGGCTCGTCGAATCGGCGTACGTTACGTCGGAAAAATCGAGCAGCACGCCTCGTTCGGAACCCTCGAGATGGAGAGCTGCGTAAATTTCTTCGCGTCTGGATATTTCGAGTTCGCCCTCTAGGCGAATGACGGCCAGCGAGTTCGAATTCACGATGCGATTGCCATCGCTCTCGGCGCGCTTGGCAGCGAGTCGTCCGGTGAACGCTTGTTGGGCGCTGTCGGCTGAGATCCGCAAGCCCGAAGCCGCGTCGTCGGCGAAGCCGATCGTCAAGATAGCGACGTCATCACCGACGGGGCGGCCTTGAAAGATCGCGTTGTGAATGACCGTCGCCGCGTCTGCGTCGCGCCGGTCAACGGCCTGCGCCGCCGCCTCGAGCAGCAGCTTCTCACCCTCGATCACATTGCGCGAATGTTCGACGGCGCCGTCCGTATAGAGCACGAGCATCGCGCCGGGCACGGTTTGTACGCGATACGTGCTGTAGTTGGCGCTCAAAATTCCGAGCGGTAGACCGCCACACGCGAGCAGCCGTGGCCCGCGCCCGGGCTCGAGCAACAGCGGCGGCGGATGCCCCGCCGTCGAGTAGACGAATTCATACGTTCTCGAATCGGCAAAGCCGGCGACTGCGGTTACCATCGGCGCTTTTTCTCGGATCAATTCGGCATTGACGCGCGCGAGGACGGACGCGGGATCGGCGTCCAACAATGCCGACGGAAATCAGCGCTTGCCGCGCGCGGTTCATCGACACGGCAGCGTCGATGCCATGGCCCGCAACGTCGCCGATCGCGAATAGGACTCGGCCGGCCGGCAGTTCGAGCGCATCGTACCAATCGCCGCCGACTTTGGTTTCCTCGGTCGCCGGAACGTACGTGGCGCTGAAGCGCAGCGTTGGAAGTGTCGGTAAAGCGCGCTGCGAGAACGCGTCTTGGAGCGTATCGGAGATGCGTTTTTCTACGAGGTAAGCGGCGCGTAGTTCAGCGCTGCGCCGGCGTGCTTCGTCGGCGCGCGTGCGGGCTAATTCTAAACCTGACGCTAGCCGCGATTGTCGCATGAGGAACACGAGCGCGAGCACGCCGAGCAGCGCGACCGATCCTCCGACGAACATGGCGAATCGATCGATTCCGGCCTGTACGTTCGTGTCGGCCGCGCGTTCGCGAGCATCGATCGCCGTCTCGATGTTCGCGATGTCGTCGCGGAAACGGTCCATGAGGGATTTTCCGCGCACTTCGAGCGCGCGCACGTTCCGCGGACGGGAGCGCAGCAGCGGGAAGGCGACCGTCTTATTCCAGGCTGCGCTGGCGGCGGCCGCATCGGCGATGTCCGGCGCGACGCCGAAGAGCGCGAGGCCGGCGGTTTCCCGGCGCAGCCCATTGAACGAGTCCGCGAGCGCGCGGTGTCCGGCGTCGTACGGCTCGAGGAACATGGCTTCGTGGGTCGCAGCGTAGCCGCGCAGCCCCGTTTCCTCGTCGAGCTGGTTCCTGAGGACCTGCGCGGCGTAGGCTCGCGCCGAACGGATATGTTGGCTCATACGGAACGATCGGGCCACGAGATTGTGCACGTACCAGCCGCCGCCCATCAGAAGCGCTAGCGCCACGATCATAACGACAGCCGTCGCGGTCAGTGACCGACGAGCGCCCGTACCCATGAACAATCCCTTTCGCGGCTCAGTAAGCGTCCCTGCAAGCAGCGTCGCAAGGCGCGCCGCCACACCCCGTTTTGCGCCGATGTCGCCGCTCTTAGCCCCGATACCGGGTCTGCGGGGGCTACGGGCGGCGCATGACAGGCGCTGCGACGGGTGCAAAGTGCGGCGCTGCGACGGGTGCAAAGTGCGGCGCTGCGACGGGTGCAAAGTGCGGCGCTGCAACGGGTGCAACGTAGGAGCGCGCCGGCATGACGCGCGGAACGGACGGAACGATGCGCGGTTCCATGAGGCGAGGCTGGGCGACGCGTGTCAACGACGGCGTGCGATCCGGTCCGACTAACAGCATGCGCGGTTCGGCGACGCTTCCGTAACGCCGGAACGTCACGCCGCCTGTTTGAGGCTCGCGCGTCGTCTGTTCGGCGACGAACTGACGCAACCCCCAGGGCGTACCGGGTAACGTCGCGAGGGAGCGCAGCGTCGGATGCCAGCGCGGCGCAACCCATGCCGGCGCACTACTGCCGGCAGGGCGGCGCGCATGCTCGATCCTCACCGGCCCCGTACTGAGTAGCCGGCGACGATTGTGTGGAAAATTGCAGACAGCGACCGGCGTACCGCCGGCATACGACGACGGCACCGGGACGGTCACGTAGTAGTAGTTTGGCGCGAACGGCACCAGCGGATACGTTCCGGGAAATCCGGGGATCGTTACGAACCCGCCAAGGCCGAAACCCGTGTAAATGAAACTGAGCGGTTCGCCGTAATAGTACGGTCCAAAACCAACTGGAAAGAATAAGCCCGAGCCGCTATAACCATAGCCCCCGTAGTACGGGCTGGAAGCATAACCGTCGCCCTCAATGACAGCGGAAGCGCCATTGTCGTAGCCCGTATCCGCGCTTGCCGTCGCGTCGTCTTGTACGGTGGGCACCGCAGCGTCTTGGGGGTCGACCGTAAAACTCCAGCCGTCGGCGGCTTGCTCGCCGCTGTTGTCGACGACACTGACGTCGACGTGATGTGAGCCGAGGGCGAGGCTCTTGCGTGGCACGATCTCAAGCCGTGATCCCGCGATCTGGAGATCCCGGCTAGCGTCGCTACCGTCGAGCGAGACGTGCACTTGGTTGCGCGTTACGCCGGTATCGCTCGCTGTGTGAATTTCGAATTCGATCGCGGGACGTCCCGCAGCAATGTGGCCGCCGGGAACCGGGTCCACGGGAACGATCCGCAGGGTCGCGGCAACGGCCGCTCCTTGCAGGGCTGCCACGATGCCGACGCACAAGCTGCCCCTCAACCACACTTTCATCGTCGCACCGTCCTTCGTGTCGCGCTCCGTCGCCGGGAGAAGTCACTTTCCATGACCCAGCCCGACGGGCTGCCGTTTCGCTCCATCGACCACGTCCAGCTCGCTATGCCTGCCGGCGAAGAACAGCGCGCACGTGCCTTTTATGCCGGCGTTCTGGGTATGACGGAACTTATTAAGCCCGAGCCGTTGCGGACGCGCGGCGGGGTGTGGTTTGCCAGCGGTGCCGTCCAGCTCCATCTCGGCGTCGATCCTGAATTCGTCCCTGCTCGTAAAGCGCACGTAGGCTTGTGCTGTTTCGAGTATGGAGTGCTTTGTGCTCGTCTGACGGCTGCCGGCCATCCCGTCACGGAGGGCGAACGTCAAGGCGACGGCGCACCGCACGGCTACACGCACGATCCATTCGGAAACCGGATTGAATTGATCGGAGCGCACCAAGGTGTTCGATGAATGGCGTACGCCCGCTTCGAACCGCACGGTATGACTGCCGCCGATGCACCGGGCGCACCAGGGATCGAGCCGACATGGACGAGCAGCGCGAAAGACGCGGTCGGTACGAGCCTACGCTCTTCACGGGTGTGGTTTACGCTCGGGCACGGGATCGTCAACGAAGTTTTCTACCCACGCGTCGACGCGCCGCAGATCCGCGATCTAGGGTTCATCGTTGCCGATGGCCGTGGCTTTTGGTGCGAAGTCAAACGCGAGAACGGCTACAGCATCACGCCTGTCGCACCCGGCATTCCGGCGTATCGCATCGAGCATCGGCATCCACGCTTTACCTTGACCTTACGTATTTGCTCGGACCCCAATCGCGACGCGTTGCTGATCGACGCGCATTTGGCTGGTGACGGCCTGACGCTCTACGCGCTGCTCGCGCCGCATCTCGGCGGCCTCGGCAACGACAATGCTGCGTCGATCCAACGCCATGGGGCTTACACTGTCCTCGGAGCGGAACACGGCAAGCCTGACGTCGCCTGTGCGCTGTTGGCAGTCGACGGAGACGGCAACGACGCGTGGCGGCGCGCGAGTTGCGGCTACGTCGGGGTCAGCGATGGTTGGCAAGATTTGGCGCGCCACGCCGCGATGACGTGGAACTATTCGCGTGCCGGTCCTGGTAACGTTGCACTCATCGGTGCGCTGAGCCAGGCGCGCGTGAAGTTCGCGCTCGCATTCGAGCGCGATCTCGTCGGCGCATGCACGCTCGCCGCTGCAGCGCTCGCGTCATCGTTCGAACGAGCGTGGAACGTGCAAGTCGCGGATTGGAAAGACTGGCACGCTGCCCACGTGCCGCATCGCTGCTTCAAGGATGACGAGCTTCCCGAGGAGCTGCGCGAAGAGCTCGCGATCTCGGCGATGGTGCTCAAAGTCCATCAAGACCGCGATTTCATCGGCGCAATGGTCGCAAGCTTGTCGACGCCGTGGGGACAAAGCCGCGACGATGAAGGCGGTTATCACTTGGTTTGGCCGCGCGACTTGTGCGAAACGAGCGGCGCACTGCTCGCGCTCGGCGATCGCGATAGCGCCCGCAACCTGCTTGCGTATTTGGTCGCGACCCAGCAGCCCGACGGTCACTGGTATCAGAACCAGTGGTTGTCGGGAGAACCATACTGGCACGGGATTCAACTCGACGAGGTCGGCTTTCCGATCTTGCTCGCCGCTGCGCTCGCCGAACGGGATGCACTGCAAGGCATACCGGTTGCCGGGATGATCGCACGGGCGGCGTCGTTCATCGCGCGCAACGGTCCGATCACTCCGCAAGACCGGTGGGAAAACGATTCCGGCCTCAATCCCTTCACACTCGCGATTTGCATCGCGGCGCTCGTCTGTGCGGCCGACTTCCTTACCGGCGCGGCGCGCGATTACGTGCTCGAACTCGCCGACGCGTGGAACGCGAAGGTCGAACGCTGGACGTACGTGGCGAACGAGGGGTCGCAAGGCGAAGGATGGGCCGGCCACTACGTGCGCTCGGCGCCGTCGGAGGCGCTCGCTGCAAACTTCGATCTAGCGCGCTGGACGCGTGCGTCGGACGCCGACGAAACCCGCACGCTTGGGCTTGAATGTCTGGAACTCGTGCGTCTTGGTTTGCGGCGCGCGGACGATGCACGCATCCTGGACAGCGTCAGGGCGATCGACGCCACGCTGCGCGTCGAGACGCCGAACGGCTCGGTCTGGCGACGCTATCCGGGCGATCCCTACGGCGAATATGAAGACGGCGCGCCGTACGACGGCAACGGTATCGGACGCGCCTGGCCTTTGCTGGCAGGCGAACGCGGACATTACGCGCTCGCCGCGGGCGAAGATGCCCTGCCGTACCTGCTGACGATGCGCGCCGTCGCGAGCCCCGGCGGGATGATTCCCGAACAGGTCTGGGATGCTCCGGCGCTACCCGAGTTCGATCTTTATCCCGGCGAGCCGAGCGGCAGTGCAAACCCGCTCGTGTGGGCTCACGCCGAATTCATAAAGTTGTGCGCGAGCCGCGCAGTGGGCCGACCCTTCGATCGTCCGGCCGCGGTGATGCGCCGTTACGGGCGTGGCGTGCCGGCTGACCCTGCGTGGGAGCGCTGGACGTTTCACAACCAAATCGAGGCGATCGACGTCGGAAAGTCGCTACGCATTGAAACCGACGCAACTGCGACCATTCACTACTCGTGCGACGGCTGGGCGACGACCGCTGACGCTGACACTGCCGATACGGGGCTCGGCATCTACGTCGCGCAACTGCCCACGAGCGACCTCGCAGCCGGCGCCCGCATCGTGTTCACGTTTTACTGGGAGGACCAGGGGCGCTGGGAAGGTCGTGATTTCAGCGTAGACGTCGCGGGTGGCGGCAAGTCGTGACAAGGCCGGCGCGCATGCGCCGAATCCGTAGCCGCATCCGTCGAGTGCGCCTGCACCATGCGTAATGCCTTGCTGGCTGCGATCGCTTGCAAGGACGACGCTCGGATGGGCGGCCGAGGCGCTGCGTGCGGGGGCCACGATGTCAGGCGCCAATGATCCCATCGATGTCAAAATAAAGACCGGTTGGTGGTTCCCCGAGTTCGAGAACCGTGCGCGCATACGGATCGATCGCGAGCGCGTAACGGGCGCCACCTTGGCGGTACTCGTGAAGCTTTGCGGCGACCTCGGCCCAACTATCGGTTTCGGAACGTATCTCGACGACGATGTCGGGGCAAACTTTCCAAAATTTTTGCTTTTCGGCCGGCGTCAAGCGCGCGAGATGCTCGGAACTGATCCACGCTGCGTCCGGAGATCGCAAGCCGGCGCCGGAAATCCGAAAGCCCGTCGAAGAGTCGAAAACTTTTCCGCCGGCCTGCTCCGCGAACTTGCGTAGCTGGAAGACGGCCTCGACGTTTCGTGGACCACTCGCCGAAAAACTCGGGCTCAACGAGAGCACGCCGGCGTTCGTGTACTCGACGCGCCAGCCCGGATTCGACGCTGAAAAGCGTTCGATCGCGTCATCGTCGTCGGCTGCCGGAATGTGCGTCAAGAGCAGTGCCATGTCCAACGATTCTCCTCGCCGGGGATCGTTCCCCGAGCGCCTCGTCGGCGGCCTATTCCAGTGCGACTGCTTCGGACGACGTGGCCGCGCCGGGCTTACGCAGCAGCAGTACGGTAGGAATCGAGAGAACGAAGACAATCGCGCAAAAGCGGAAGACGTAATCGTAGCCGACCACGGTCGCGTCTTGCACGACCATCGCGGACAGTCCGGCAATGGCGTGCGCTTGGTTTTGCGCGCCCTGCACCATTTGAGCGATCGGACCGCGCGAGAGCGTGATGTTCGCAGCGAAGATCGACTGCGCATAATCTTCACGGCGCGTTTCGATCACTTCAAGGATCGCAATTCCGAGGCTGCCGCCGAGCTGACGAACGAGCGTATACAGTCCCGTCGCGTTGGCCATCGCGCCGCGCGAGATGCCCGACAGCGCCGCCGTCGTGAGCGGCACGAACAAAAAGCCTAGCGCGAAGCCTTGAATCGAACGAGGCCAGAAGATGTCCCAGTAGCCGGCGTACTGATTGAGGCCGCCCATCGACCACGCTCCTAGCGCGAAGAGTGCCAGGCCGATCCCAATCTCGAGCCGCGGGTCCATCAGACGCGTCAGCCTTCCCGCTATCGGCATCGAAATCGCAGTCGCGATCGCGCCCGGCAGCAGCGCGTAGCCCGTCTGCAGCGCGTCGAAATGCAAGACGTTCTGGAAGAATAACGGCAGCACGAGATTGAGGCCGTATAGCCCGAAGCCGCTGACGATGCCGATGATCGTGCCGGCGGTGAAGGAGCGCGATCCGAACACGCGCAGGTCGACGAAGGGATGACGGTCGCATAGTTCTCGCACGATGAAAAACGTCAGCGCCGCCACGGAAAGGACGGCCAAGAGCGTGATCGTGGCCGAACTGAACCAGTCGTCGTGCTGCCCGCGTTCGAGGACGTATTGCAGCGATGCGATCCCGATCGCCATTGCGCTCAACCCGATGAAATCTGCGCCGCGTTCCGGTTTGGCGATGTACGCGGGGTCGCGGATGAAAGCTAAGGTCATGATGAAGGCGACGATCCCGATCGGAACGTTGACGAAAAAGATCAGCGGCCAACTATAGTTGATGATCATGAAGCCGCCCAGTGTCGGACCGATCGCCGGCCCGACCATCGCACCGAGGCCGAAAATTGCCATCGCCGAGCCGCGCTTTTCGGGCGGGTACGATTCGAACATGATCGCCTGTGCCGTCGGCTGCAGCGCGCCGCCGCCGATGCCTTGCACGATCCGCCAAAAAACGAGCTCCGCGACACCGTGCGAGGTGCCGCACAAGAACGAAGCCGACCGTAAAGAAGACGAGCGACGCCGCGTAAAACTTCTTGCGGCCCAACAGAGCGGTCAGCTAGCCGTTGAGCGGCATGATGATGACGTTAGCCAGGATGTAACCCGTCGCGACCCACGAGATCTCGTCGGTCGACGCGCCAAGGTTGCCGGCCATGGTCGGCAGCGCAACGTTGACGATCGACGTGTCGATGATCGCCATGATGACGCCGAGCATGACCGTAGCGGTGACGAGCGCAACGGGCGGGTCGCCGCGCTGTGGCCGCTCTGCGGCGCGCGCCGACGTGCTCGTGCGCGGCCACGGGCCGGCGAGCGCCGCCGTGCCGGCCCGGCGCAGACCTAAGGACGCGATGATGCTTGCTCCTGCAACGATGCTGCTCGAGGCGCCATTGCGACGCCTAGGTCATATACCGCGTACCGAGGCGATTGGTTGTCAGAGCCGGGGCGTTTACTTCAGGGCGGCTGCGCCCAACGCAGCGGCGGGTGCCGCGCTGACGGACGTCGTTCCGCTCTGGGCGGCCGCAGACGTCACTCCCGACGAAGCCACCATTGCAGCCTTTGCCGGCAGGCTGGTGCTTGCGAGCGGCATGCTTGACAGCATGGCGAGGTCCGCCAAGCGTGCCGGCGTTTCGGCGACGTGCACGCGGCCGCTCGCGAGTTCGAAATAGCCGATATAGACGCCGACCAGGTCGCCGCGCTCATTGAAGACGCCGGCGCCCGAGTCGCCGCGGTGGCACAGCGCGCAGGCCAGCGCATACCGGCCGCCCGGCGCGCCGTCCGGCAATGGAGCGCCGACGCGTTCGACGGCAGCGGGTTCGAAGGCTGGGCCGTCATTGCCGCTGCCCCAGGCGTACACCGCCTCGCGAGACTGCGGCAGAGCGATGGGCGCAGCGTGCAGGCGCGGAGCGATCCGCGGATCGATCGACGCTTCGATGACCGCCACGTCTTGATTGGAGCTCAGCGCGAAGACGTGCGCTGCGAACAGGGAGCCATCATCGAGCCTCACGCGCAGGCTCCCGAACGTGGCGACGTGTTTGGCGGTCACGATGCGGATCTGCGTACCGGCGATGCCGACGATCGTTCCCGCGCCGATGCCGTGAATCGAGCCGTTGTCGGCCAGGACCACGACGGCGCCGTTACCCGAACGCTGCGGAGACATTTTCCATCGCGTAGCCGGCGCTGGGGGCCAGGAGGGCAAAGGCGAAGCCCAGGACGCTCATAAGCGCCCTTGCACGGGTCGACATCGGTTCGGTTCTCGCTTCTGGGAAGGGGCTAGTCGGCAGGGCCGATTGAGCCTGCGTCCAGACCATGATGCGACTTGCGGCCTAGAAGATCAACGCTTCGGCGGCGAATGTGCAAAGCCGCCACCCGCGTCGGCCGATGCTCGGACCCCCTAAAGCGATGGGAATCACTCTTTTCTGGGGGGAAGCCGCCTGAGGCGTTTGACCTCAGCGCCCGTTTCTCGGTATACTCGCTCGTCGGGCCCTCCATGAGAGCCCCGCACAGCGCGCGCGCAAGGCGCGAGACGACTACCGTTTGGAGTTCGATTGGCCGCCAAGAAGCAAACCAAGACGCGTAAGAAGCGCGAATTTAAGAACGTCGGCTCAGGCGTCGCGCACGTCCATTCGTCGTTCAACAACACGATCGTGACGATCTCTGACAATAACGGCAGCGTGATCGCTTGGGCCTCGGCCGGAAATCTCGGGTTCAAGGGCTCCAAGAAGTCGACGCCCTTCGCGGCTCAGATGGCCGCCGAAGCGGTGGCGCGTAAAGCGATGGACCACGGTATGAAGACGACGGACGTCTACGTCAAAGGCCCCGGCGCCGGCCGCGAAGCCGCAATCCGCTCGTTGCAGGCAACGGGCCTCGAAATCACGTTGATCAAGGACGTCACCCCGATCCCGCACAACGGCTGTCGGCCGCCGAAACGGCGGCGCGTATGACGCCGGTTGCTTCACATCGTAGCGTAGCGGAGGCGTCACTCTAGTGGCGCGCTATGCGGGACCGGTATGCCGTCTGTGCCGTCGTGAAACGGCAACGAGCAAGACCGGCGAGAAAATAAAACTGTTCCTTAAGGGCGACCGCTGCTTATCGAAAAAGTGTGCGGTCGAACGCCGGGGCACCGCGCCCGGTCAGAAGACGCAGGGCAAGCCCAGCCGCCAGAAGATCAGCGAATATGGCCGGCAGCTGCGCGAAAAGCAAAAGATGCGGCGTTACTACGGCGTGCTGGAGACGCAGTTCGAGAACTATTTCCGTGAAGCGGCGCGCGTGCCGGGCCAGACCGGTAAGACGTTCCTGCAACTGCTCGAGCGGCGCCTCGACAACGTCGTGTACCGCATGAACCTCGCGATGAGCCGCGCGCAGGCGCGCCAACTCGTGACGCACCGGCACTTCCGCGTCAACGGCCGCATCACGAACATCCCGAGCTTCCTCGTCAAGCCCGGCGACGTGATCAGCCTCGGCGACCGCTCGAAGTCCAGCGACGTCTTCGTCGCCAATGCCGAGTACGCCAAGAATCGCCCGCACCCTGAGTGGCTCGAGCTAAACGAACCGGACCTCGAGATCAAAGTGACTGCGCTGCCGTCGCGCGAGCAGATCGATACGCCGGTCGACGAACAGTTGATCGTCGAGTACTACTCCAGATAAACAACCACCACAGCTGCTGCTAGACGTACGATCGTCGTTTTCTGGGAGAACGGCGGATAACGTAAGCGGCAAAGGATGACTGATAGATGACCATGGCAATGAATGCCCTCGATAGTGCGCAGGGGGCGAATATCGACGTTCGCGAGCGGCGCGATAATTATGCGAAGTTCAGCATCGAGCCCCTCGAGCGTGGTTTCGGCATCACGCTCGGAAATTCGCTGCGCCGAGTGCTGCTCGGCTCGATTCCAGGTGCTGCCGTTACGTACGTCAAGATCGACGGGGTACTGCACGAGTTCTCGACGATCCCGGGGATCGTCGAAGACACGACCAATCTGCTGCTCAACCTCAAAGGGTTGCCGCTACGGCTCGAGACCGACGAACCGAAAGTCTTGACCTTGTCCGTCAACGGTGCCAAAGAGGTGACGGCCGCGGACATCACTCCCGACGCGGACGTCGAAATCCTCGAACCGGATTATCACATCGCGACGGTCACCGGCAAATCGGCCCGGTTGTCGATGGAGATCGGTGTCGAAAAATCGCGCGGTTACGTCACTGCGGATCGTCAGCGTAACGTCGAGCACATGATCGGCCTGATTCCGCTGGACTCGATCTTCTCGCCGATCCGCAAGGTCAACTTCACCGTCGACGACACGCGCGTCGGTCAGTCGGTCGATTTCGATCGCCTGACCATCGAGATCGAGACGAACGGCTCGATCACGCCCGATGACGCGCTGTCGACCGCAGCGACCATCCTGCAAGATCAGCTCGATCTCTTCGTCAACGTGATTCAGGAAGAGAAGCCCGCGACGTCAGCGCCGACAAGCGAGTGGGACATTCCCGTCGAATCGCTCAACCTCTCCGTGCGGTCGTTCAATTGCCTCAAACGGGCGGGCATTTCGAAGGTCAGCGAGTTGCTCGACATGAGCGAGGACGAGATCATCAAGATGCGCAACTTCGGTAAGAAGTCACTCGATGAGATCAAGGCCGTACTCGAAGAGCGTGGCCTGTCGCTGCGTCAAGCCGCGTAACCCTACGGAGAAACGACAGTATGCCGCACCAGATCGCGAAAAAGCGCCTCTCGCGCACCGATGGTCATCGGCGAGCGCTGCTGCGCAGCTTGGCGACGGCCTTCTTCAAACACGAGAAGATCGAGACGACGACCAGCAAAGCCAAGGAGATCTCCCGGGTCGTCGACCGATTGATCACGACGGCCCGGCGCGGAGACTTGCACTCACGCCGGCTCGTCGCGGCCTACTTGCTCGAGCCCGCGGTGACCAAGAAACTGTGCGATCAAGTCGCGCCCGCTCTGCGCGATCGAACCGGCGGCTATACGCGCCTCGATAAAGACGCGCGTGCGGCCGGGCGACGCTGCGGAGCTGTCGATTCTGGAGCTCGTCCGCTAAGGCGTTTGCGGCGCTGCCCGTCGCGTCGCAAGGAGTGTGCTTGGACGATTTTCTGAACCGCGTGTACGCCGCTAAAGCGGCGACGCTCGTCCAAGAAGAGGCACGCGAAAGCTACGCGGAGCTCGAAGCCCGCGCGCTGGAACGACGCTCCGAACGAAGACCCTTCGTAGCAGCTTTGCGTGACGCTCGCGGACCGGCCGTCATCGCCGAAATCAAGCGCGCATCACCGTCGGTCGGATTGATCGCGCGCAACTTCGATTCTGCCGAGATCGCAGTCCGCTACCAAACAGCCGGCGCGGATGCGATCAGCGTGTTGACCGAAGTCGATCACTTTCTGGGCGACATCGCATACCTCGACATCGCACGGCGGCATTCACGCTGTCCCATCCTGCGCAAAGATTTTCTTTCGACTCGTTACCACGTCGCTCAGGCGGCAGCGTACGGCGCCGATGCCGTGCTGCTGATCGTCGCCGGTCTCGACGACGCGACGTTGCGCGACCTCAGTGCAGAGGCCGCACGCTTCGATCTCGCTACGCTCGTCGAAGTGCACGACGAAGAAGAGTTGGCCCGTGCCGTTAGCGCGAGGGCCGACGTCATCGGGATCAACAACCGCGATCTGCGTACGCTCGAGATCGATCTCGGCGTCACCGAGCACTTGTTGCCCAGCGTACCGGCGGGCACGCTCGTCGTGAGTGAAAGCGGCGTGCATGAGCCCGAGGATATCGCCAAGCTGCATGCGGGTGGTGCGCAGGGCTTTCTCATCGGAGAAGCATTGATGCGCGCGGAAGACGCAACGGCGTTCATCGACGAACTAAAAGCAACTGCCGCGCGAAAAAGCGCGTCGCTGTAATTGCGCCCGATCAGGCGTGTGGAGAGGTTTGCATGGCGGGTTCGCTTTTGACTGGGGTGATTGCCGGAGGCCTCATGGCGGTTGGTGCCGGGGGTGCTGCGGCTCCGCGCCTGCTGTCCAAAGGCTACGGAATCGCGCCCGACGGGCCCCAAGCGACCGCATACGTCCGCGCGGTTGGGCTGCGCGATATCGTCTGCGGCGGCTCGCTGTTCTGCGCTCTCGGGAGCGGCTCGCCAACCGCGTTGCGGGGCACGATCCTGTGGACTGCGGTCATTGCGGCCGGCGACTTCGCGATCGTAGCTGGCGCGCGCGGAAGGGCGGCGGCGCGCAACTTATCTGTGCACGCCGGAGGCGTCATCGCGCTGCTCGGCGTCTGGGCGATTCTTCGCGCCGAGGCTGAGCCATCGTGATCGCGAAGGCGTACGGCACCCGGCGCGCCTGCGCGGCGCTACAACTGACGGCATTCGGATCTACGTTGGCGCTGATCGCACTGCCGGCAGGCGGAACGCTCGCACAGGAACCCGCTCCCGCGGCGACGCCCGCGCCGGCAAACTGTTCCGTAGTCGGCATGGCTGACATCGCTGCACTGCTCGGCATGGACGTTCAAGACGCCGACCCGCTTTCGCGCAAAGGCGGAGTGTGCTCGTTTACGTCCCGTTCCGTCAGCGACGACGGCACGGCGTCCTACGCGGTCGTCACTGCCGAGCAAGTCGCGCAGCGGCGCCCGTATTTTCGCCTGATGCAGTTGCGCTGCGGCGGCGTGCGCTCGGGCGCGCCGAACGCGCCGTTGTGCTCGACGTACTCCGCTTTGGCGAAAGCGCGAACGATCGGCCAGTATTATGCGGCTCGCACGGCCGGCGCCGATCCAATTCAGCATCTGGGTGACGCGGCCGCTGCGAGTGCGGGCGCCCTCTACGTGCGGACTGGTCCTGCCGTCATCGAAGCATCGGTCCATCGCGATAACGCGTTCGATCTCGCGCGCTCCACGGCGCTGGCCCGCATGCTCCTCGAGCGCAGGGGCGGCTAGTTCGCCGGCTTCGGGACCGTCGGCAGACGGTCGTGCTGCCATTCCATCCAGGAGCCGTCGTAAACCGCTAGATCGGTGAAGCCCGCTTCGAGCAGGGCAATGTACGCGCCGGACGCCGAGACGCCGCTGCCGCAGGTGACGATCGTGCGTTTGTGCCGGTCGAGGTTGCGCGCCGCGACGAGCGCGTCGAGCCGATCGCGCGGAACGATGCGTCCGCCCGCCGCATCGTCGAGCAGCTCATTGCCGGACAGCCGCACGGCGCCCTTGATATCGTCGTCGCGTAAGGCGTACGTTTTATTGCGCTGGGTTTCGAGGAGCTGCACGTGACTATGCCCTTGCGCGACGGCGAGCACGTCTTCGCGTGAGGCGCGCAACGCCGGTCGAACGCGCGGCGTAAAGCGCCGTGGCGGATACTGTGGGACATCCGTCGTCGTCGCACCGCCGGCAGCGACGTACCCGCGAAAGCCGCCGGCGAGGATGTGCGCGGCGTCGTGCCCGTAGTAGCGCAACATCCATACGAGCCGCGCCGCATAGGGTACGTCGCCGTCATCGTAGGCGAGCACGGTCGTCTCGTCGCCGATGCCGTTTTCATTCAGAACCTCAGCGAATCGCTCCGGCGGTGCGACCCGCAATGCGTACGGCGTTGCCGGATCTTTGAGATGCTCGGCGTAGTCGAGATGGACGGCTCCGGGAATGTGGCCCGCCGCGTATTGCTCTGCGCCGCTGCGCGCGGTGGGATCGGGCGCACCGTGCGGTTTGCTGCGCGTGTCGACCAAGCGCACGTCTGGGTCGTTACGGTGCGCCTCCAGCCATGCAACATCGACGAACAGTTCGGACATCGCCCTGCGACTTCGCGCCTGCGCTCGCGGACCTTTGCCGCCTGTCCGGCTCGCAAGAACGCGACGCGCTACGACGAGAATGGCACCTCATGCTTGGCCTCGCGCACATCTTATTGCATGTCGGACTCTGCGACGCCGTCACGCGGCTGCCGGGCAATACGTCCATTGCAATGCACGTCAAGGTGACGTACCCCGTGCGCAGTGCGCAGTTTCCCGATACGCAATTCGAAAAGGTTTTCCACTTCTCACGCGGCGACGACCCGTCGACCGAGATCGAGTTCGATCTGCCGCGCGGCCTTTACCGTTTACAGCTCGACGTTCCAAAACAACGATGCAGCGCCACGGACTACGTGAACATCCTGGCCGATCACAACCGCCAGATCACCGAAGCTTTGCACGGCGATGCGGGTGCGTCGCGCAAGCCGAACCTGTTAATCGAAGGGGCGGCGCCCAGTTCGTTCCTGTACGTGAAACCGACCTTCGTGGTATTCGACCGAACGACGACGTGTAACCAACCCGTCGGAACGCCGCTGGCATCAGACATCGCCGTTGAGAACGACCCCGATGGCTATTACGTGTCGCTGTATTCCGATCGCACGGCGGCTGCGCGTACCGGCGGAGTCGTGGCTTTACGGTTGCGCACGCCGACTGGACTCTACCATTACGTCCGCATACCAACCGCTTTTCCGGCTCCGGATTCCGCGTGGCCGGAAACGGTAACCTTCGACGTCACCGAAGACGAGCTCGACGGACTCGCGACCGAAAAGACCGACACCTTGCTGTGCCCGAAGTTGTGGGCGACGAGCGTTCACTGACGTTCTGCTGATCCCATCGGCTCGAAGCCGTAGGGTACTCGAGCGTTAGACGGCGATTGTGGTCGAACTCAGATCGAAGCGCTTTTGGGCGTCGTCGACGATGTACTTGCCGATGGCGAGCGACGACGTCGCAGCGGGGGACGGCGCGTTGCGCACGTGCACGATGCCCTCTGCTCCTTCGAAGACGAAGTCGTCGACGAGTGAACCATCCGACGCCATCGCTTGGGCGCGCACACCCGCAGGTCCGGGGAGGCAATCTTCGGGCTGCAGCTCGGGGATGTAGCGCTGCAGCGCCTTGACGTACGCGCTACGCACGAGATCGCGATACATTTCCCCGAAGCCGATCTGCCAATACTTCGTCGCCAGCTTGAAGAAGCCGGGATAGGTAAGCGCATCCCAGAGTTCGGGCGGATTGATGTCGAAGAACGAGTAGCCTTCGCGCGCGAACGCAAGTACGGCGTTGGGCCCAAGCCAAATCTCACCGTTCATGCGCGGTGTGAAGTGCACGCCGAGAAATGGGAATTCGGGGTCGGGAACTGGGTAAATGTTGCCGCGGACCAAGTGCGACTTCTCGGGTTTGAGGATCAGGTAGTCGCCGCGGAACGGGACGATTTTCGGATCGCGTGCACCGCCGGTCATCTTGGCGAGTTTGTCGGAATAGAGTCCGCCGCACGTGATCACGTATCGCGCTTGGATTTCGCCGCGCGGCGTCTCGAGAATCGTCACGCCGCCCTTGCGCGCGATACCGGTCACTTGGTAGCCGAGGTAGAAGTCGGCGCCGGCCGCCTTGGCGTCGTCGGCGTAGGTGCGTGAGACGAGCCCCCAGTCGACGATGCCGGTAACGGGCGAGAAGATGGCTTTGATGCCCTTGCAGTGCGGTTCGCGCTCGGCGATCTGCCCCGCGTCGAGCATTTCGAGGCCCTCGACGCCGTTCTGCTGTCCGCGCTCCCAGAGGTCTTGCAGCCGCCCGAGTTCACTCTCCTCGGTGGCGACGATCAACTTGCCGACTTGCTTGTAGGGGATGCCCTTGGCATCGCAATACGCCCACGCCAGTTTACGGCCTTCGACGCACAGCTTGGCTTTGAACGAGCCCGGCTTGTAGTAGATGCCCGAATGGATGACGCCGCTGTTGCGTCCCGTCTGATGCGCGTTAAACGCCGCTTCTTTTTCAACGCCTGCAACAGCCAAGCCGGGAAAGCGCAGCTTCAGCTCCCGGCTTGTCGCCAGCCCGACGATGCCGCCGCCGACAACCGCAATGTCGTAGATCATGTTGCACTCATCTTGTCCGCTCAGTTCTGGAGGCGCAAGGACTTTTCCGGGGCGGCTCGGGTGGACGCCATGCGGCCTTCCGCAGTAAAAGCACCGCGCGCACGGGAAGAACGTCCTCGTGCAAACAGCAGAACGCATCGCCCCATTCAAGAACGAAACGATCCGCACGTTTAGCGACGCGGCCGAGGCAGCGTCGCTGGAAGCCGCGATTGCGCGGCGGCGTGCCGTAGGCCCGCAAACGCATCCGATCGTCATCGGCGGCCGGCGTCTGGAAACGGCGGCGATGATCGAATCGCGCAATCCGTATCGGCCCAGCGAGGTCGTCGGACGCGTCGGATCTGCCAGTCTCGCGCAAGCGGCGGAGGCGATCGAGACGGCGGCGGCAACCTTCGAGATCTGGAAGCACGTCAGCCCCGAAGAGCGCGCCGGCTATCTCTTCAAGGCGGCGGAACTCGTGCGGCGGCGGCGCGACGATTTCAATGCGCTGCTCGTGCTCGAAGTCGGCAAGAGTTGGGTCGAAGCGGATGCCGACACTGCAGAAGCGATCGATTTTCTCGAATTTTACGGTCGTGAAGCGATTCGTTACGCACAGCCGCCGCCGCTGACGCCCGTCGCCGGCGAAGACAATAAGCTGTCGTACGTTCCGCTCGGCGTCGGCATCGTGATTCCACCGTGGAACTTCGCCTTTGCGATCATGGCAGGCATGACCACGGCAGCGCTCGTGGCCGGCAATACCGTCGTGCTCAAACCGTCGAGCGACGCGGCCGTCATCGCGGCGGTGTTCGTCGATCTCCTGCACGAAGTCGGTGTACCGCCGGGCGTCGTCAACTTCGTGCCCGGTTCGGGACGCGAGATCGGCGACCCGATCGTCGCCCATCCTAAGACGCGCTTCATCGCCTTCACCGGTTCGAAAGAAGTCGGCTTGCACATCAATGAGTTGGCGGCCAAGACGCAACCGGGACAGCGCTGGATCAAGCGCGTCATCGCCGAGATGGGCGGCAAAGACTCGATCGTCGTGGCGGCCGACGCTGATCTGGATGCGGCCGCCGACGGCATCGTCGCATCGGCCTTCGGCTTCCAAGGTCAGAAGTGTTCGGCGTGCTCGCGCGCGATCATCGATGCGAGCGTGTACGATGCGCTGGCGGCGAAGATCGTCGAGCGCGTGCCAAAGCTGAAAATCGGCGACGTCGCCGAGCGCGGCAATAACTTCGGCCCGGTCATCAACGAGGGCGCGATGAAGTCGATTCTCGGTTACATCGAGGCCGGGGTTCGCGAAGGCGGCAAACTGCTCGCGGGCGGCAAGCGCGCCGCCGGCGACGGCTACGTCGTCGAACCGACCGTCATCGGTGAGGTGAAGCCCGATGCGACGATCTCGCAAGAAGAGATCTTCGGGCCGGTGCTGGCGTTGATTCGCGCCGACGGTTACGATGATGCGCTAGCGATCGCCAACAACACGGAGTTCGGCTTAACGGGTTCGGTCTATTCACGCGACGATACTAAACTGGAACGTGCGCGAGGAGCGTTCGAGGTCGGCAACCTGTACTTCAATCGCAAATGCACCGGCGCGCTCGTCGGCGGCCATCCGTTCGGCGGTTTCAACATGTCGGGCACCGATTCAAAGGCGGGCGGCTACGACTACCTCTTGCTGTTCACCCAAGCCAAAACCGTCTCAAAAAAAGTCGGCCCGACCGGGAACGGCAAACCCGGCGGCGAGTAGCTCCGGACCCTGAAACTTTTGGCGCGAAGAGGCCATTCTGAGTGGTGCTGTGTTTCGCTCGATGATGAAGTCGAAGATCCACCGGGCCACCGTGACCCAGGCAGACCTCAACTACGTCGGCTCTGTGACCCTCGACGCCGGGCTGATGGAAGCGGCGGACATCCTCCCGAACGAAAAAGTGGCGATCGTCGATATCACGACGGGAGCGCGCCTCGAAACGTATGCAATCCCCGGACCGCGGGGGACCGGCGTGGTCGGGATCAATGGGGCTGCGGCCCGGCTCGTGCACGCCGGCGACCTGGTGATCTTGATGACCTACGCGACGATGAGCGACGCCGAAGCGCGGGCCCACCAGCCGCGGGTCGTGCACGTTGACGCTCGTAACGCGATCGTCGGCATCGGCGCCGATCCGAGTGAACCCGTCCCCGGCACGTTGACCGTACCGGGCGATCTGGCGTACGTGCCGGTGGCGCTGCCGAGCCTAGCCGACGGCGACACGGCACTCACGGGGTACCGTTAGCGCTCGATTCCGCTGGCGTGCCGGACGTTACGCCAGGGCAAAACCTCGAAGCCGCGCCGCCTTACGGTCGAACGTAACCGTCCGGGAGAGCCCGGCTTCGTACCGAGGGCGCCGATGAGGGCGTCGGCAAACGATCCTCGTCCGTCTTTTAAAGTAGCCGCGGCCTCAAACACCTGTTGCTCGCATTCGACAAGCAGCGCGTCGGCCGCGAGCAAGCCTTCGATGGCGGCTGCAATAGCTGCATCCGAGAATCCGTAAACCCGTTCGAGCACCCACGCCGTCTCGGTGATTGCGATAACGCTGATGAACGCGGGATCATGTTCCTTCGAACGCGCGATGAGTCGGGCCGCCTTAGCAGACTGGATCGCGTCGTCCTGCGTAAGGTAGCGGACGATCACATTCGTGTCGAGCCCGATCATCCGTGGCGGCGCCGCGGCCTTCCCGACGTAGCACCGGCAGCGATTGCAGCCTCCATTTCATCGAGACTGGCCGAGCGGCGCCGCCTCTTGAGCATGCCACGCAACGCCGATACCGGAACCTTTGGAAGAAGAACAACGCTCCCATCGGGATGCATGAAAAATTTTACTCGGTCTCCGGTCTTTTAATCCCAAGTGCTCGCGGACCGCTTTGGGGATCGTAGCCTGACCCTTGCTAGTGATCGCAGACTCCATCTGCGGCCCGTTACTTCGCGCGAATGTAATACCTGTCGCACTGTCACGCGGCCTGACAGAGGAGTTCGGCTTGTTCGAGGACTTGGTCGGTGGCTGGGCGGCCGACGGCGAGACCTTGACGATCGTTGCGCGCACGCCCTTAAAGAACGCGACCTCGTCCCCGATCCCGCGCGCATAGTCCGACGTCGACGCAAGCGAGTACGCCTTGGCGAGCCTCGCGCACGACTGCGCTCATCTTGCGATTCAGTTCGATTGACGGTTTGCGTTCAAGAATAACCTGTGCTGGATGCGACCACGTTTCGCAACGACGGCCCGATTGTTGCCGAATGGACAACATCGACTTAAACGGTAAGTCCATTCCTGGAACTAATCGTTTAGCCCGGCCATGACGCCCAGCCTCAGCGGCTTCTTTCCGATGATAGCGATATCGAGATCCGAGTACGCCTTCGCCGCCCATGTAGCGCGCGAGCCGAACGCCCCGACCTAGCGATCCGGCACATACCTTTGTAAGGTGTCGTGGACGATTCCCCAGTTGTCGGGGCTAACGTCAACGAGAGGCTGGTCCGGCCATGCAGTTACGAACTTCGTTGACCGAGTCGCTTCAACAGAAAGCTGGCCTCATTCACGAACGCGGGTATGCCCTGAACGACCTCGAGCGCAACTTCCTCGTTGTAGGTGTGACCGGTCTTCGCTCGCATCGCTCGGTAGTTTTTCCAGCTCGACCAATCGCTCAATAAGATGCCCTGCTCGTTCGCTGAACGAACGAGATCGGCGAAATCCATGCTATCAAACTGCTCGGGAGAAGCGGAGACTGATTCAAGATAGCGTTTCAGCATCTTATGACTGAGCTCGTAGGCGAACTTGAAGCGCTGAACGAGACCGTCACGGATCTGCGAAGCGGTGACATCCTTCTCATAGCGGGCCAGCCCTTCGGCGAGACGCTTCACGGAGTCTTCCAGCGGCGTGAGGTCAAGCCGTTCAGTCATTGCTGCGCTCTGATGGCATTCGAGACCGGCGGAGCTTACCATCGCTCCGCGCCAGGCGGCTTAGCGTCCATTGCAGCCCTATTCGGGTCTGCCGAAGACGCGGACGTTGTACGCGCTGAATTTACGGTCGGTGGTCAGGATCGTCAATCCTTCGACCATCGCTTGCGCGATCAGCAAGCGATCGAAAGGATCGCGGTGCAACAACTTGAGCGACTCGACTCGGGCGGCGTGCTCGAATCTTATATCGAGAAGTGTCGTCTGAAAACTCTCCATGCGTGCGCGCACGTAGTCGCCGGCATTCTGCGGCAATGTCATCTTTCCGAGCGACGCCTTGATCGCGATCTCCCATACCGACGCAATGGAGAAGTGGCGCGTCTCTGCACCGTCCATCGCTTTACGGTACGTCGCCGGCACGCGCGTGGGATCTGTAGCGAGCAACAGAAAGACACTCGTGTCAACGAGCAGCCGCATCTGGACACCTCAAACTTACATGTATTCCTCGAAGCCGGCCGGCGTCTCGTCGAAGTCGTCCGGTACGACAAACAGACCTTGATCGATCCCGAATGCGTCGCTGGGCTTTTGGCCCTGGACCGGTACGAGTCGAACAAGCGGCGTGCCGGCGCGCGCCAACACGACATCTTCTCCGTTGAGCGCCGCCTTGACGATAGCTGAAAGATGCGTCTTCGCATCGTACAAGTTAACGAGCCGCATTGGTCTAGTCTACTAGGGCAGGTCGCGTAGGTCAAGAAGTTCCTCCGAGGCGGCGGCGCAAGCCCCTTCTGCGTCGCCTTAGGGCGTGCGCGTACCCAGCGCTTTCGTCGGGGGACGATCGGGGGGCTATCGTCCGACGTGCGGCTAGTAGTGTTCTCCGTCCCAACGACTCCGATACGTCGTCGCTGCGGCCTTCAAATACCGATCAAACCATGCTATCGTTCTTTTTTCTGCGTCAGCCCTGTGCGCGGGGCCGCGAAGGCCGTGGCCCTCGCCGGCGTAGACGACGAACTGCGTCGGGACGTTAAAGGTTTGCAATGCGTGCCAGAACTCTTGAGTTTGCGGCATCGGGCATTCCACATCGTTTTGTCCGACGTATTCGAAGGTCGGCGTCTTGACGTTCTTGATGAACGTGATGGGTGACGATTTCGCGTAGACCGCGGGATCGTCGTAGACCGACGCGCCGAAGAACGGGATCATCCACTGATCGATGCCGTTCTCGCCGTAATACGAGAGCCAGTCGCTGACGCCGGCACCGGCGACCGCCGCCTTGAAGCGATTCGTCTGGGTGACGGTCCACATCGTCATATAGCCGCCGTAGCTGTAACCGGTCAAGCCAAGACGGTTTTCGTCGATCGGCGCCTGCTTTTCGACGGCGTCGATGCCGGTCAGCACGTCGCGCAGATCGCCGTAGCCGAAGTCCTTGACGTTCGCAAGCGTGAACGCTTCGCCTTGACCGAAACTGCCGCGCGGATTCGGTAAAAAGACGTAATAGCCGTGCTGGAGGAATGCGCGAGTCGTCCCGCGCCCGACGAAGGCCGGACGATACGCAGCCGACGGTCCGCCGTGCACGATCGTGATCATCGCGTGTTTGGCGGCAGCGTCTGTGTGCAGCGGCGCCAGCAGCCAGCCGTCGACGTCATAGGCGTCGTTCTTCCAAGCGATGCTGGTGGCGTGCGTCGCCGGCGGAATGCCGGCGTTGGCATGCGTGATCGGCTGCCATGCGCCGATAGGGCCGACGGCGATCTCGGGTGGATGCTCGAAATCTTGCATGACCACGGCGCTCCGCGGGCTGCCGCATGCCATGGAAAAAGCTGCGTTGCTCGCGAGACGTCGATGCCTCGGCGCTCCAGCGTGACTGTAAGGCCGGTTGCGTCTGCGTTGCGTCGAGTTCATCGATGCCGCTCTTCGGACCGCGCAGATCGGAAAGCAGCAGCGTGTCGCGACGGCAGTCCCAAACGAGCGACGTCGCCGAAGCCGGAAAGTTCGGCGTCACGTCGCCGTGCATCGGCCGCCCTTGCATCCGCTGTCGCGGCCGTCCCGCCGTTGGAGCCGCCCAGCGGCAGAACGTAGACGTCGCCGCCCGTGGACCCGAAGTCGCTCATGATGCCGCCGATGAAAGCGACGTATTTGCCGTCGGGCGAGACGCGCGGGTCGGCGAGCTGTTGTTGTGCCGACGCAGGCGTATAGATGACGGTGGCATCGTTCGCCGTGGCCGGATTCACGCCGAAGGCATACAGTTTCGCGATCCACCAGTTGTCGTCGCCATTGCCGTGAGCGGCCGTGCCGACGAAGCCGCGTCCGTCGGGGCGCCAATCGTACTCGTAAACGAACATGTCGGCAGGCGACACGAAGTCGAGCCTGTTGCCGTCGACGAGCGCAATCCGCTGCTCGTCAACGTGCGTCCCGATGTCGCCGAGGATCGGCGCACCCGCTTGGGTCGCGCCGATTTCTTTGTGGGCGCCCGCCGTCGCGAGCACGGCGAGACGGCCGTTGGGCGCAAAGCGCGGCGCGCCCAGTACGCCGGCGAAGTCTAGGAGTTTGCGCGCACGTGCGGCGGTCGAAGCATCGCCCCGCCCTGCGACCGCAACGGTGTACAGGGAACGCGTCGTTGCTTTGGGCGCGCGCAGGATGAAGACGATTCGCTTGCCGTCGGGCGACCAGACGGGATCGCTTGGCATACAGTCGGGGCTCGGAGCGCACGGCAGCGCGACGTTACGGCGCCGGTTCCGTCAGCGCGGCGCACGACCAACGTCTCGCGCAGTTTATCGCCGTCGATGACGGGGTCCGTACTTTCGATCGAGACGACGTGGTTGCCGTCGGGCGAAATTGAGACTGAGCCGAAGTTATGCAGCAGCTTCTCGGCGCGCGCCGGGCCACACAACACCAATGCCGCCGCAATGGCAACGGCGCCCCGAACGAACGTACGAGTTCCCGCGGCGCATCTACCGTGCCGCTTTTTCGCTGGATACGGACGATGTGCCCGATGCGCTCGCCGCGCCGTTATGCGCGACTCCGTTCGGCTTCGCCGCATCTTCGACCAGCGCGACGAACGCCCGCACGGGGTAGCCCGTCGGACCTTTCGCGAGCGAAGGCGTCTCGGCATCGGTGTAGGCGGTGCCCGCGATGTCGAGATGGATCCACGGGACGTCGCCGACGAACGCTTTGAGGAAGGCTGCTGCCGTCAGGCTGCTGGCCGCGCGCCCGGCCGAATTGCGCAGGTCAGCGATCTCGCTTTTGACCGTCGTCGAAAACTCGTCGTAGAGCGGGAGCGGCCAGTACTTTTCGGTCGTCTCTTTGGCGACGTCGAGAAAATGGTCGCGGAATGCGTCGTCGTTGGAAACGGTGCCGGTCGCAGCGTGACCGAGCGCAATGACCATCGCGCCCGTTAATGTCGCCGCATCGACGATGCGCGTGGCGCCGAGTTCGCGCGCGTAACACGAGCGCATCGGCGAGAATCAGACGCCCTTCGGCGTCGGTGTTGATCACTTCGATCGTCTTGCCGTTCATCGCTCGCAAGATGTCGCCCGGCTTAACGGCGCGCGGCCCCGGCAGATTCTCACTGGACGGCATGACGCCGAGCACGTTGGCCTTGGGTTTGAGCTGTGCGATCGCGCCCATCGCGGCGAGCACGCCGGCAGCGCCGCTCATGTCGTACTTCATCTCGTGCATGTTCTCGGCGGGCTTGATCGAGATGCCGCCGGAGTCGAAGGTAATTCCCTTCCCGACGAGCGCCCAGCTTTTCGCTCGACTGTGGATCGCCCGTATATTCGAGCACGATCATCTGCGCCGGCTTGATCGCTGCCGCTCGAGACGCCGAGGATGGCGCCCATCTGCTTTTCGCGCATCTGCGCTTCGTCGAGGACGTGATACGTCAAACCGTATTTTTCGGAGACTTCTTTGCGCGGCTTGCGCCAAGTGCGTCGGCGTCATGTCGTTGGCGGGCGTCAGTGCCAAGAGGCGCGCGAAATTGACGGCTTCGCCCAGGATGCGGCCGCGTTCGGCGCCTGCTTCGAGCTTGCTCTTATCGAACCGGTGCGTGCCCGCGCGTCGCCAGCAGTGTGATCGCTTCGAGCGAGATCGGCTTGTCAGGTTCGGTGCGGTACGTCGTCGCATCGATCGTTCCGGCGAGTGCGCCTTCGACGATGAATTCCGCCGCGCGCTGAGGATCGCTCTGCGCTTCCAGCGGCAGCGCGAACGCAATGGCGTGCACGTTGCGTTTACCGAGGTAGCGTACCGCCGCACCGGCATACTTGGCCAACGACGACAATTCGAATTTCTCGCGATCGCCGAGGCCAACCACGAGCATGCGCTTGGGATCTTTGCCCGAATGCACGAGCGCGATTTCGCCCGCGCCGCCTTTGATTTCGCCCGACTTCAAAACGTCATCAATGCTGCCCCAACGCTCCGCGTCGATCGCCTTGGCTACGCCGTCGAGGTTGCCATCGGCGAAGACGGGGACGACAAGCGCTTGCGATGAAGCGTGGTGGGAGCATCGGAGGTGACGTGAATCTGCATGGACGGCCTTTCGAGAGCGGTCGTGGGAGAACCGCACAGATTTGGACGCGTTCTGAAAGCTGGCCTTCAGTTGTACCGCAGCGGTTCGGGATGCCACCCGAGGACGACGGAGGCGTGGCGGTTCTGCGGTGGAAGGCGAGACGACGATGAAGGAAGCGAACGACGCCTACGCGCGCGCGGGCGTCGACGTTGCGGCCGGCAACGCTGCCGTCGCACGCTATCGAGAAGTGACCGAAGGTTGGAGGCATCCGGCGCAAGTCGGCGGCCTCGGCGGGTTCAGCGGACTCTTCCGTTTGCCCGGCGACGAACGGCGGCTGCTCGTCGGCTCGACCGACGGCGTCGGAACGAAACTGCTGATCGCGGCGCAAGCGCGGCGTTACGACGGCGTCGGCGCCGATCTGGTCAATCACTGCGTCAACGACATCCTCGTCGTCAATGCAGCGCCGCTGTTCTTTCTGGACTACCTCGCCGTCGGAAAGCTCGATCCCGAGGTCGCGGCGGCAGTCGTCGCCGGCGTCGGACGTGCCTGTCAGGCGCACGGCTGCGCGTTGCTCGGCGGTGAAACGGCCGAAATGCCGGACCTCTATGCACCCGATCATTTCGACCTCGCCGGAACGATCGTCGGCATCGTCGACGCTGACGCCGTCCCGGATCCATCCCGCGTGACGCCCGGCGACGCGATCGTTGCACTCCCCGCCGTCGGCTTGCACACGAACGGCTACTCGCTTGCGCGGTCGCTCATCCCGCAATCGCAGTGGGGTCTCCCCTTGTCCGTAGGCGGTGGCACGTCGCCGGCGGACACGATCACGTATCTCGACGCGCTGCTCGCCGAGCATCCTTCGTATGCCGCTGCGGTGCGTGCGATCCAGGCCGTCGCCAATGTTAAAGTGATGGCGCATATCACCGGCGGCGGTCTGCTCGACAACGTCGCGCGCACGCTGCCCGACAACTGCAAAGCCGTCTTCGAACAGACACGTTGGACCGTGCCGCCGCTGATGCGAGAGCTCGTGGAGCGCGGCGGCTTGACGCACGAGGAACGCTATCGCACGTTCAACATGGGTCTCGGTTACACGCTGATCGTTCCACTCACCGACGCGGCAAAAGCCAAAGCTGCCGTTGCGGGTGCGACGATTGCCGGCTGGATCGAAGCGCGTAAACCCGACGAACCGTCCGTCATCGTGCATCCGGCGCGCTCGTAACGCTCGCCGCATCGGCACCGTTGAAGGCGGCCGCCGCAGCGCGAGAGCCGAGAAACTGAGTCCCATGTGCCGACCTGCAAACGGACGATATTCTGACGCGGGCGACGACGGCGGGAGGCGTGATCGATCGTGCCGCACGGCAGCGTACCTCGGCAATGCGCCGGCGTACACGGTTCCCGGATGTAAACAGCAAAGAACGAGCTCGTGTCCTACGTCAATCTGGTGGCCGACCTCGCTGATGCGCGGTTTTCACAGCGCAGCGTCCATCACGCGTTGGAAGCGCTCGACGCACGCGCATTGCGGCCCGTGCGCGAGCATCGTACGCCCGAACGCATTCTCAGTTGGATCGACGCGACGTTCGGCGGCGTTTGGTCGAGCGAAGCCGCCCTCGGCGCTGCGTGGATCATCGAGGGGGCGCGAGGGCCGCTCGGCTTTGCGGCGTATGCGCCGCGCGGCTTACGCTATCATTGGCTGCGCTCGTGGGAAGCGCAGGATGACGTTGGCATTTTAGGACCTATCGGGGTCGCTCCGCGCGCGCAGCGGGCTGGCATGGGACGCGTCTTGCTGCACGCGGCGCTGTTCGCGCTACGCGAGCGCGGCTACCGTCGCGCCCTCATTCCGGCCGTACATGATCGGGAACTCATTGGCTTTTACGAACGCAATGCCGGCGCGCGCGTCGTCGAGCGTGTCGATCCGATGCGTGGCGGCCGGCGCTGGCGCACGACCGTCCTTGCGTCGGGGAACGGTACGAACTTCGAGGCGGTGCTCGACGCGGCAGCGCGTGGTGCCGTGCCGCTCGACGTCAACGCCCTGGTCGCGAATAAAGCGTCGGCCTTCGCACTCGAGCGTGCCACGCGCGCGAACGTGGCGACGGAGGTCGTCGTTTGGGACCGGGCGCATGAAGCGCGCGAAGCCTACGACGCCCGCATTGCGGCGGCTGTCGCTGCGCACGAACCCGACCTCGTCCTGCTGTTGGGCTGGATGCACGTGCTATCTGCGCCGTTCATCGCGCGCTTTCCGCAGATGCTCAATCTGCATCCGGCATACTTACCGCTGACTGACGGCGAGGACGTGGTCACGATGCCGGACGGTTCCCGGCTGCCCGCGTTCCGCGGCGCGCATGCGATCGACGATGCGCTTGCGAGCGGACTGGGCTGGGCCGGTGTCAGCGTCCACCGCGTCACCCCTGTAGTTGACCGTGGTGCCGTGCTGGCGCGCATGCCGCTCGAACTGCGCGCCGCCGAATCCCGCGCCGCGCTCGACGAACGTTTGCACGCCCTGGAACGCCGCGTCGTCGCGACGGCGATCAAACGCTGGAGCTGGGAGCAGCCCTGAGGGGAGCAAGAGCCGCCTCTCGGGGATTTCCCTCTTCATCGGTCGCATTCAATTGATTGATGGCGGTGCTCGGCATCACGTCCTGCGTGATCTGCGTTTGGGAAGCCGAGGCTCGAGCGTTCAGTACTCTTCAGACGGCGATAATGCAGCACCCTCCGCGTATCCGAGGCCCTGACCCGGGAGATTGACTGACATGATTGCTGATCCGCCTGCCGGAAACGCGTACACGTTCGCCTCGTCCGGGGCGGCGCCGGCGGTCAACACGAAGTGGGATCCCGGAGTGAAAGCGAAACTTTGTATGAAACTCGGCCCAGTTAAAGACGTAGTGGTCACCGGGCTACCTAGTCTTCCGCCGACAGGCGGGTTGTAGCTATAGATGAAGTTTGGTGGCCCGGACGAACCGTTCTCAGCTATAGCGATGTCGCCATTGCTTTCAACCTGGATTCCCGTGACGTAGTAGTTGAAAGTGTTGTTGGTCGTCAACGGTGTGATCGTCGTGCCGCCGGCGCAGCCGCCGACGATCTCACCAACTTGCGGAGGCGACGCCGCACTGTTGTAAATAACGTAGAGATCGCCGGCCGCATCGAACTTGCCAAAAATTAGCGCGACGCGATATAGCCCTCTAATGGTGCTGGTTGGACTTGTCGCACCGGGCGCAAAGCACGTGACGGTGCCATCAGAGTTTGATACGGCAACATTACCCCTGCCGTCAACGGCGACGTCGTTTGGCCCGTGTCCGGCGTCGTTCAGGCTCGTCGAGGGGCCGGTCGGTGTGTATACCAAAATATTTTTGCCGCTGAAGTTCGCGACGTAGAGTTCACGGGGATGATTTGTGACCGAAAGGCCCTCCGGTGCCGAGAGACCGTTGCCTTTCAATGTTGCAATAATGGAGCCGCCTGCATCAATAACGTAAACGGCGTTTTCACTGGAGTGGGCAATGAAGGCGAACGCGTTAAACGGGAGGCGGTCGGTGGGATTGGTGAAGTGTCGAACCGGCATAATGTCTGCGCGGATGAACTGCTCCATCCCGGCAGGCAGCCGGCCTTTTAGCCTTGTTGCTTGCTGAGCGAAGGACTTCGGCGTCGCGCCGTTGCGATCAAACTGTCGCATGCCCGGACTCGTGGGCGTGCTGCCGCTCGAGCAAGCCGCCAGAATTGCGAGTCCGGCCGCTCCGCTTAGATAGTGAGAAAGCTGAGACACGATGCGCATGAAATCCTCGCAATGCTGCTCAAGTCGCGAACGCTAAGGCGCCCAAGACTGCACACATAGCACGAAACACAACGCTAAGGTCCGTTTATCACCGAAAGACCCAAAACGCCACGCTTTTAGGGCCTTTCCGACGCCTGGTGTCCGTCGGTGCTGGACGCCTTCGTCGGCTTATCGCTCGCCGAAGCGGCCAGTCTGTGGAGTGGTGCTTGTGGCCGGCCTCGCGCTGCTGATCGCGTCCCATTACAAATCACCGCTGCTGATCCCGCGCAACTCTAAGCGGCGCAGGCAGGCAATAAGCACCTGCCGTTTGCCGCGGCGCCGAACACCTCGTCTCGACAAAGGCGTTTGACGAGACGCCTGCGCTCGTGCGAGAATGAAGGCTACAACTCTCCTGCGTGATCTTTCGAGTTTCCGATCGAATTGCGCCCACTCGAAAGATAGACAACGATTTCAACGTTTGATACGCTCGGGCTTCGCCCTGAGCTCCTCCGCGCCGTGGCGCAACTCGGATTTACGCACCCCACCCCCGTTCAATCGGCGGCAATACCCCCGGCCCTCGACGGGAGAGACGTGCTGGCCAGCGCTGCAACCGGGAGCGGGAAGTCGGCCGCCTTCGGGTTGCCGTTGATCGCGGCCCTGACCGATTTGCCGCGCGGCAAGACGCGGGCGCTCGTTCTCGTGCCGACGCGTGAGCTCGCAGCGCAGATCGCCGAGCACATCGCTGCACTCGCGAAGCATACGAAGGTTCGCGTCACCGCCATCTATGGCGGCGTTGGGTTCAGCCCACAAACAGCCGCGTTGCGCCGCGGAACCGACATCATCGTAGCGACGCCGGGGCGTCTGCTCGATCACATAAAACAAGGCACGGCAATTCTCGACGGCATCGCGCTCCTCGTCTTGGACGAAGCGGATCGAATGCTCGATCTCGGGTTTTTGCCGGACGTGCGCCGCATCGTACAACGTCTGCCGGCGGCGCGCCAAACGTTGTTCTTTTCCGCAACGATCCCAACTGCCGTTGCGGCGCTGGCGAACGATATGTTACGTACGCCTGTACGGGTCAGCCTGGCCGCGCAAGGCGCGCCGGCCAAGGGAATCGCGCAGACGATCTACACGATCGATCAGACGCGCAAAGTCGATCTGCTCCTCGAGTTGCTCAAAGACAACACCATCTTCAGTGCGCTGACGTTCACACGCACGAAGGCCCGTGCCAACCGCCTGACCGCGGCGCTCGCAAAACACAACATCCCGTGCGAGCGGATCCACGGCGATCGTTCGCAAGCTCAACGCACCCGCGCCCTGGGCGATTTTAAGCGCGGAAAGTACCGCGTGCTGGTCGCCACCGATATCGCAGCGCGCGGAATCGATATCACCGCGCTCGGCCACGTCATCAATTACGATGTGCCGATGGTGGCGGAGGACTACGTGCACCGCGTCGGCCGTACGGCGCGGGCGGAGGCTACCGGCGACGCGATCACATTCGTTTCTGGCGACGAGGAGAAGTACTTCTCGCAGATCGAGCGCGCGCTGGGCCGCCGGCTCGATCGCACGCGACTGCCTGAAGCGCTGCCGGCAGTTTCGTCGGTCGCAGTAGCGCCGCAGGGCGGCGTTCGGCATGCGGCTCCGCCACGCAGGCAGTCTACGATGCAGGGGGCGCCCATGCAGAAAGCGCAGCGCCGGCGCCGCCACACCGGAAGTACGCGCTAGGTTTCGAAGCCCGTCATTGGTAGGCGGCGGCGCGTCAGCGCGCCGTCATTGGACTGATTTAGGCTGGCCGTGTCGCCGCCGGAAATCCGCCGGTTCCTTCACGCCAACTCCAAAGGAGAGCCTACCAATGTCGTCTTCCACAACCGTCGCGCTTCGCGCTACCGCCTTGGCCGCAACGCTGACGCTGTCGCTTGGAGCCGTCGCCCACGCCGCGACTGCTTCGCAATTCTCGCCATCGAGCGCCGTGCACATACGTGCTGCTGCTTCGGCGCGCGCAAACGCACCATCGCCGCAGTGGATCCAGTCGCATCTGGCCCAATTCCGGCACGCAGAACGCGGGGCACTGGGTGGCCGCAACACGGCGCCCTATCCCCTCGATGGTCCGTGGGCGTTGACGGTCGGACCCGGCGGAAATCTGTTCGTCGCCAACGAGTTCGCCAACCAAGTCCTGATGTACAACAGCAACTTGCAACAGCAAACCGCCCGGACGATCACGACCGCCATCTCCTTTCCGACCGGCATGGCCGTCGACTCCATCGGTGAACTGTACGTGTCCAGCATCACCCAAAACGACATCACGGTCTATTCCGCCGGCTCTCACACCTACTTGCCGAACCGGACGATCACGTCCAACGTGTACAAGCCGGTATCGATCGCGATCGACGGGCTCGACAATCTCTACGTCGACGATAACTTTTCGTCCGTCGGCGTCTACGCGTTCAACGCCGTGTTCTTGGGCAACCTCGGTTTGATTTCAGGCACGGGCTCGATCGACGCAGTCGCCCAACATGCGCACTTCACGGCGGTCGCGGGATCGACAGCGATCATTTGGGGAACGACGACCGCGACGCTCGAAAATCTCCCCGGCGGTGGTTCAGGATTCTCATTCTTCGTAGGCGCCAACATGGCGACCGGCGCGGCGTTCGATGCCGGCGACAATCTCTACTACGTCTCCATTGACCGCACCCTCAACTTTTGGAGTGCGTCGAACGGCGCCGTATCGCTGCTGACGAACTTGTCGTTCACTCCTCAAGCGATCGCCGTCGACTCCGCTCACAATCACATCTTCGTCTCCGACTTTCAAAACAACGCAATAGCCGTCTTCAACCTCAACGGACAGTTGCTCACTACCTTGCACTGATCGCCGCGCCGCCGTGCGGCCCAGCCGTGAAATCCGGCGGCGATTTTAGGGACGTGCGTATGCGTTCAGAAGTCGTCGTCGGGGTTGACGTCGTCGCGACGCACGTCGCTATAGGTGACGGAGCCCGCGATCGGAATGGGCGTGAACGCGCTGGGCGCTTGATCGAAATTGAAACAATCCCAGAGCGCATCCGAGCGATCGTCGGTCGTGTCGAGCGACGGCAGATCGTCGACGTTCTCCACGAATTTAAGGATACTGCCGAACTCGTGACGGACGTGTGACACGTAGTGCTTGCGCGCGTACGGCGAGATTACGATGAACGGCACGCGGAAGCCGAGACCCATGCGATCGAGCTGTGGCGGTGCGACGTGGTCGTACCAGCCGCCCCAATCGTCCCACACGACGAAGATCGCCGTGTCTTTCCAATCCGGTCCCTGTCCGATCGCGTTGACGACGCCCGCGACCCACTGAGGTCCGTGCTGTCCGACGATGCCGAGATCGTAATTGCTCTTGCGCAGCGGGAAGGCATGATCGGAATTCGACGCTTTCGGCACGACCCACGATACGCTCGGCAGCGCGCCGACGCTTGCATCGCCCAGCACGCGGGTCTCGGGTGAGACGACGTTGTTCCATTGCGTGCCGTAGCGAATGTGCCGGATCGCATCGTACGCCGACCAGATGCCGCCCTTATGGTCGATCGCCGGAGCGTAGTAACGCCAGGAAACTCCCCGCTCATCGAGCGTGTCGGCGAGCGTCCGGAAATTGTAACACGGAAAACCGCCGGGCTCTTCCTCGCCGCTCGAAGCGATGACCGATACCGTCGCGTTCGGCGGAGAATCGCAGCCCCACGCAAAGCGGCTGGTCTCGATGTGGTTGGGATTGTTGGCCGCGAAATCGGACTCGCCGGCGATCAGGTACAAGTGCGCGGGGAAACTCGGGCCAGAATTCGATTGGAACATGCGATCCGCAAACGTGTACTGCAGCGCCATCTGCCAATACGGTTCGAGTTCGCGACGGGGCACGTACGCGTACGGGAAATCGGGATACGGTGAACGGGGCTGCGTTGCAACGCGGTCCCAGCCGTCCATCCGTCCTTCGTCGTATTCGATCAGAAAGGCGCGGTGCTGGTGATCGACGTCGACGGGATACGCGAGATCGACTGCGTGTAAACTGACCGCGCCATCGTGGGTCGAGCCGTAGGCTGCCGTATCGGCGCCGGGAAAGCCTTGGAAAAAATCGTCGACCGAGCGATTCTCTTGAATGATGATGACGACATGCTTGATGTGCTCGCGTTCGATCCGGCGATGGAGCGCCGCCAGCTGGAAGCGCTGCTCGGGATTCGAGCCTTCACCCGGAATCGAGCCTTCTTGGGCATGCGGCGGGTACACTTGCGTGATTCCGCGCAACGGCAATGCGAGCGCCGCCAGACCTGCCAGGGCGGTCAGCACGAGGACGAACCGGCGATTGCTAAACATCTTTACCTTTCGCGATCTCGGCGAGCGGCAACATGACGACCACGCCCTCGATACTGCCGATCAGAAGCGAACTCCCGACGACGACGGGCGACCCGACGTTGAAACGGACTCCGGTGCGCAAGGCGCCGCGCACGCGCCCCGTCTTGCCGTCGAGCGCCCATAGATACCCGTGCAGATCTCCGAAGTACAGCGTGCCCCGGACAGCGACGGGGGCGCTCTTGACGGGACCTTTTACTTCGCGCTTCCAGAGCAGCCGGCCGGTCTTTGCGTCGAGGGCGTGCATGTAGGGTGCGACGGCACTTCCATCGTACACGATGCCGCCCGCGACGACTGGAATCGCGGCTTCGTTGCGGATCGGCGTGTCGCCGGTTTCAAGCGCGCGATCCCAAACGACGGCTCCGTCGCGCGCCCGCAGCGCGTAGACGTGGTGCGTGCCCGGGACTCCCGGGTCGACCGGCTTAGACACCGGCGCGAGGTACGTGCCGAAGAGATACGTGCCGTCGAACGCGAGCGGACAGTCTCCTAGGCCCGACGCGGACGACGGAAAAGGGCGCGTCCAGACCGACGAGCCGTCGGCGGCTTTGAAAGCGAGCACTTGCGTTGGGAAAATACCCGCGCTGACGAGTATCCCGTTGCCGATCGGCAAGACCGCCGACATCGACGACGCGGATTGCACGTAGCGCCGCCAGCGCAACGCGCCGGTCGTCGCATCGAGGGCAACGAGATCGCCGTAACCGTCATGGTGCACCAGCGTGCCGTCGACGAGCGCCGATGTCGGCATGCCGGTGCCTCGCAGCGCGAAACGCCAGCGCATCTTACCGTTCTTATCGTCGACGGCGATCAGCGCATTGTTCGCCAAACCGACCTGCACGTGACCGCGCGGCACGTAGGTCGTCGAATCCTCGTTGCCTTCGCCGACGTAGACGGTGCCGGCGGCGTCGATCGGGGCCGCCATCAAAGCGTTAGAAAATCTGGTATGCCACTTCGGTTTGCCGGTCGCGACATCGAGCGCGTCGAGGTTACCCGCATTGTCTGAAAGATACGCGACGCCCCCGACGACGACCGGACTCGACGAATACGCTCCGCTGCTTGCGAACGTCCAATGTGGGGCACGCGGGTCTGCGACGACCGCATTGAGCGACGGCACCAAACGCATCGTGCTCCAAGCGCTCGGCATGGGCGCGAGTGTCGGCGTCGAGCGGGGAAGGGTCGCCGCGATGGCCGCTAGCGCAAGCACGGTCGTGAGAAACAGACCAAGGACCGCCCGTCCCACCATACCTCCGCTGAAGATCAGAACCTCACCACCGTACCCTTCGGCAGCGAAAAGCAGACGCGCATGCCGCTACAGAACGGCACAAAGCGGTGCAGCTCCTGCGATAGACACCCAGCCCATTCCCAGGAGTCGTCTCGCACGAAGCATTTCGCGCTCGACGGAAGACGGTAGGGCGGCCCTCATCGGCTGCGATCAGGTCGCGAACGTGAACGGCAAGTTCGGGTCAGCGGCCAGCGTACGCGGATCGACGGCCAGCGCTGCGCCTTGATGGTCGGCTGCTGCTGCAATCATCGCGGCGTTGTCGGTGCAGAGACGGGGACGCGGCACGAAGGCCGGGATGCCCGCGCGGTCACTCCAAGCGCGGAATGCTGCTTGCAGCGCCGAATTGGCCGCTACGCCGCCGGAGAGGACGACGGCGCGATATGCGTCGCGTTGCGCTGCGCGATCGAGGCGGTCGATCAGCACGTCGACGATGGCGGCTTGAAACGACGCCGCGACGTCCGGCGCATGAGCCGCGCGTCCGACATCGCTTTCCAAGAAGTAACGCACGGCGGTTTTGACGCCGGAGAACGACATATCGAGCGATGCACCGTCGACGCGATGACGGGGAAACGTAAATGCCGCCGCATTGCCGGCGCGAGCCAGGCGGTCTATTTCCGGGCCGCCTGGAAATGGCAGGCCGAGCAATCGTGCCGTCTTATCGAACGCTTCGCCGGCTGCATCGTCGCGAGTGCGGGCGACGATGCGCATGGCGAGGGGGCCGTCGACGTGGACGAGCTGCGAGTGGCCGCCCGAAACTAGCAGCGCCAGGAAGGGGTACTGCGGGCCTGCGTCGCGGTCGAGAAACGCAGCAAAGATGTGTCCGTGCAGATGATTGACCGCGTACAAAGGCTTTTTGCTCGCAAAGGCCAGGGCTTTTGCGCTCGCGACGCCGATCACGAGACTCCCGATCAATCCCGGCCCCGCCGTCACGGCGATCCCGTCGATATCGGACAACTGCAAAGCTGCACGGCTTAGCGCGTCGTCGACTGCCGCACTGAGCAACGCGACATGACGGCGGCTCGCAATCTCCGGGACGATGCCGCCGAATTTCGCATGGAACGCATCCTGATTGGTCGACACGTCGGCCAGTACGTCGCGGCCGTCGCGCACGACCGCGGTCGCCGTATCATCGCACGATGTCTCGATCCCAAGCAGCAGCATGTCGTTGTGATGATTCGAGAGGGATTGCCGACGCCTTCCCGGGATTCGTCGGCATGCTTCGTCGCCGAAACATCCTTTGGTTTGTCGTTGCCTTGTCGACGGTCGTCGCAACGCGAAATGCCGGCTGGGCACAGAGCGAAGAGCGCCCTCCCGTCCACGCTGTCGCGAGTCCCCGCCCCAGTGTCGCGCCGAGCGTGGCGCCGAGCCCGGGCGCTTCCGCTGAACCGTCGCCGACACCGCCGCCGCCGCCGTACAACCGGCTCGTGTGGCGTTCGATCGGGCCGGCGATCTCGGGCGGCCGCGTTGCTGCGGTCGTCGGTTCCGCGCGCGACCCAAAATTATATTACGTCGGCGCAGCCGGAGGCGGCGTCTGGAAAAGTGATGACGGCGCGGCCACATGGAACCCGGTCTTCGATAAGACGCGCATCGCGTCGATCGGAGCGATCGCGATCGATCCCAACAATGACGATGTCGTCTGGGTTGGAACGGGCGAGAGTAATCCGCGGAACGATGTGATCGCCGGCGCCGGCATCTACAGAACGACCGACGGTGGCAAGAACTGGACGTATATGGGACTGCGCGAGACGAAATACATCTCGTCGATCGCGATCGATCCGCACGACTCAAATCGGGTCGTCGTGGGAGCGCTCGGCGACGTGTTCGCCGATAGTCCCGACCGCGGAGTCTACCGCACGACCGACGGCGGCAAGACGTGGCAGAAGACGCTCTATCTCACCCCGTCGAGCGGCGTCAGCGATCTCAAAGTCGATCCAAAAAATTTCGCCGTGCAGTATGCCGGCATGTGGCATTTTCGCCGTCTGCCGTGGACCTTTACGAGCGGCGGTACGGATGACGGCCTCTTCAAGTCGACGGACGGCGGCGCGACTTGGACGCAATTAACCGGCCACGGTCTACCAACGGGCTTGACGGGCCGTGTCGGATTGGCGGTCGCGCCGAGCGACCCGCGCCGCGTCTACGCGTTGATCGAGTCGAAAGACGGCATCTTATGGCGGTCCGATGATGCGGGCGCGACGTGGGCGCTCGTCTCCAAGAACACGCTGGTCGACCAGCGGCCTTTTTACTTTTCGCATGTCGACGTCGACCCGTCGGACCCCGACCACGTGTACGGAGTCTCGGAGATGTTGTCGGAAAGCAAGGACGGCGGCAAGACGTTCAAGGCGATCGCCGACGACGTACACGTCGACTACCATGCGATGTGGATTGCGCCGAACGACCCCAAGCGTGCGATCGTCGGGGAAGACGGCGGCTACGCGTTGACGCTCGACGGCGGCGACGATTGGTCGTTCTCGGAAAATCTCCCGATCGGCGAAGTCTACCATACCGGCTACGACGACGAGACGCCGTATCGGCTGTGCGACGCGCTGCAAGACAACGATGCCTTTTGCGGGCCGTCGAATTCACTCGATCCGAACGGTACGCCGAATCGCGATTGGAACGACGTCGTCGGCGGCGACGGCGTGTGGGTATGGCCCGATCCGACCGATCCAAACCTCGTGTGGGCCGACTCCGAAGACGGCTATCTGACGGTTTACGACCGGCGTGCCAAGACCGCTTCGAACGTATCGCCGTGGATCGGTACGTCGGCCGCGTCGTTCGATATCAGCCGCGCGCGGTATCGCTTCAATTGGGATTCGCCGATTGCGTTCGCACCGTGGGATCCGCACACGGTCTGGTTCGGCGGCGACGTCGTCTTCCAGACGACCGACCGCGGCCAAACCTGGCGTGCCATCAGTCCGGATCTCACGCTCAACGATAAAGCGCACCAGCAACCGTCGGGCGGACCGCTGGCGTTCGACGTCTCGGGCGCGGAGTACACCGACACGATCCTCGACATCGAAGGGTCGCGCTTCGGGCGCGGCGAGATCTGGGTCGGCACCGACGACGGTCTCGTTCAGCTCACCCGCGATGGCGGAGCGCACTGGAAGAACGTGACGCCGCCGAACCTGCAGCCCTACGGCCGCTTCGAGATCGTTGCGCCTTCGACGCTCGTTGCGGGTACGGCGTACGCCGTCTACGATCGCCATTACCTCGGCGACAACAGCCCCTATGCGTTCGTGACGCGTGACTTCGGTGCACACTGGACGTCGATCGCGCACGGTTTGCCGCCGGATCAGCCGCTGCGTTCGATCCGTCCCGATACGCGCAATCGCAACGTCGTCTACCTCGGCTCGGAGCAGGCGGTCCACATTTCCTACGATGGCGGCGCCACGTGGCGTTCGTTCGCGCTCAACATGCCGGGCGTCCCGGTCTTCGATCTGCGCATCCAGCCGCGCTATAACGATCTGATCGCTGCGACGCACGGACGCGCCTTGTACGTCTTCGACGATCTAGCGCCGGTGCAAGAACTGGGCGCGGCTCAGGCGGCGCGCGCGATGTTTTTCGCGCCGCGCCCGGCGTACGAATTCCAGTTGCATTCCGACATCGGCACGTACACCAAGTACTTCGCTAAGAATCCGCCGCGCGGCGCGATACTGTCGTTCTACCAAGCGACTCCTGGAACGTCGCCGCCGCCCGTGCGCATCTACGATGCGCAACACCGGCTGATTCGCACGATCGCGGGCGTCCATTGCGTCGCCAAAAAGCCGGAGCCGTTCGTGACGAACGATACGGGACTGAACCGCACGACGTGGGACCTGCGAACCGATGGGCCGGTGCGCTGGAACGGCGCCGCCCGGGAAGCCTATAAAGGACCGCGGACTGGCCCGTACGTTCTACCGGGCCGCTATACCGTCTCGATGCAGATCGACGGCCGCCTCCTTTCGGAACCCGTCGACGTGCATGCCGACCCGCGTCAGGCGTATACGCCGGCGCAGCGCGCAGCGCGATACGCCTACGCCGTCGCCGCTACGGCAAAGTTTTCGGCGGTCGATGCCGCGCTCAACCGGCTCGATGCGGTGATCGCCTCAGCGACGACTGCCGCGGCGGCGGCCGGATCCAATGCCGCACTCTCCGCGACGCTCAATCGCACGATCGCACGTGCCCGGGACATTCGCGGCGAATTGACCGCCGACTACCACAACGACGAAGACTCGATCCAAATGCCGGGCAAACTGCGCGAAGATATCGAGTCGCTTGACGCGAGTGGTCTGGGCGGACCGCCAACCCAGGCGGAGCGCAGCCTCGCGGCCCGCGTCGGAGCGGAATACGCGCCACGTCATGCGCGACGTCAACGGCTTCTATGCGAACGACGTGCGCGCGGCGAACGCCGCACTCGCCGCGGCCCACGCCTCCCCGCTGTCCGAATCGCAGCCGGCTCCCAAGCTCGATTGCGCAACGGACGAGGAGGGCTAGATGTTCGCCTTTCTGGCGGCCGTCGTTCCGGCCGCATCATTGTTTGCCCAAGCGTTCACGGGTTCATGGAACTGCTCGGCGACGATCCCCGCAGCGCGCGGCCACGCTCCACGAAGCATCACTTCGAACTGGGTCATCGCGCCGATGGCCGGCAGCAAGAACTGGACCGTCGTTCGCTGGGGACCTCACGGCGAGCAAGGGGGAACCGCCTACGTCGGCTACGTTCCGCCGCTGCGCGCCTGGATTTACGAGGATTTCCACGGCGACGGAAGCTACGCGCGCTCGACCTCGAGCGGGCCACACAACGGCACCTGGGCGTGGTACGGCACGTATTATACGCAGCATGCGCAGCAGTCGGCCGGCCCGCTTCTGTGGACCGTCCGTAACGGTCGCCTCGAACGCCGCTATGAGATGACCGTCGGCGGACGCGCACAAGTCGTCGGCTCGGACTCCTGCGCTAAAGAATAGATGTGCCGACATGGCGACGTCGCTGCTGACGCTCGGACACGGAACCGCCGATGAGGTGGAACTAGCCGGGCTCATGCGGGGCGCCTCCCTCGCATCGGTCGTCGACGTGCGGACCGTTCCCAAGAGTCGCCGGCATCCGCAGTTCTGGCGTGAAGCGATGGAGCAGTGGGTTCCCGCACGAAGCGGCAGCCGCTACCATTGGGAACCGGCGCTGGGCGGGTTTCGACGGCCGAACCCCAACAGCGCCAACGTCGCGTTGCGCCATCCTTCATTTCGCGCTTACGCGGATTACATGGAAACCGACGCCTTCGCCGATGCGCTGACGCGTCTGCTGGCGCACGCAGCAGAGGAGCGAACGGCAATCCTTTGCTCCGAAACGGTGTGGTGGCGCTGCCATCGTCGCTTGATTGCAGATGCTGCAGCCCTGCTGCACGGGGCCGACGTGCGGCATCTCATGCACGACGGCAAGCTGCGCCCGCACGTTGTCACCGCCGGCGTGCGCGTAACGGAAACGCAAACGCTGCGCTACGACGTCCTCTTCCTAGAACCCGATCCCGAATTGGCAGTCTGAACCACGAAGGAACGTGCAGGTGCGCGAGCCAGGCAACTTAGCGGACGCGCTCCGCGAGTGAGACGATCGTGTTCATGTGCATGGTGACGGCTCTCCGCCGGCGTACTGCTCGTACAGCGCGTCGATGTCGGCATGCAAAGCGTCGGCAGTGGCACCCTCTGCGGGGAGATATGACGTGCTGCGTGCGCGCGCGTGCAACGCAGCGCGCTGGAGCGTTTGTGCGTTACAGACGGTGGTGACCATAAAGCCACACCAGGCGGGATCGGAGCGTAGCGCAGCGATTGCGGCGCGGCCGTCACTGCGGCGCCATTCGGTATCGTCGGTCGCATAGCGCTCGACAAGCTCACCGTAAGCAGCGGTAAAAGCATCGTCTTCGGCGCGTTCATTATAAACGACCGCAAGGCGGCCGCCCGGACGTAATAGGCGCGCGATCTCGCTCAACGCCTGCGCCCGATCGAACCAATGAAAAGCCTGAAACGCGGTCACGAGGTGCGCCGATGCCGTCGGCAGCCCCGTCGCTTCGGCCGTTGTGGGCTGCCAATGCAGGTGAGCTGCCGGCTCGGCTCGCTCACGCATGGCTTGATTCGGCTCGACCGCGATCACGGTCGAGCCCCGCGCGGCCAAGGCCCGTGCCGAGATGCCAGTACCGGCACCGAGATCCACGATGGTCAACGTCGCCGGGTCGCCCAATCCGTCCAAGACGACGTCGAGGGCCGCCGCCGGGTACGACGGCCGGCCCAAAGCATAATTCTGCGCACGAGCGCTGAACCGCTGCGTCACATTCACGCCTGCAGCATTCTATCGTATCGCGCAAAGCCCGGCGCCGGTGCCGTCGCAAGTCCGTCTGGCGGGCGTTCCCAAGGCGGATGATCCCCTGCGTTACGAAAACGCCATCCGACCCTATCGACGACCATTCTGGAATCGTGGCTACACGAACGAATTTCTCACCGAGGTCTTCATGAATCAGTTCGAAAGCGGATCACATGGCGACTATCTGGCCGTGAAAGCCCTCGGTGCGATCTGCGCTTGGTTCTTTGTATGGTGGCTGGCGCATTGCTTACAGGGTGTGCTGCCCCAAACCGGCACCCGTACGCGCACTTCACCTGGTCCGCAACTCCCCCGCCTGGAATTCAGTCGTTACCGCTTCGCCCTCCGTTTATCGAACGACTCAATGCAAAAGAACGGAAACAGGCTGCCCGCATCATCTCAAAAACGCCGTCGGCCAGCGTAGATGGCTGCGATACGCTTTCGCCGACGATCCAAAGCACCCCACATTCGTCATCTTTTCGACGAATGGTGACTCGCCCGATGGAGCGGCCCCCGGCGGAGAAATGCATCAAGTCTTCCAACAACTTAACACGCCGGGTTGCAATTCAGGTTACGATCCAGTCAAAACCAGACGATCATCGCGACTGGGTGCTGGTGGCGGTAATACAGTGCTGCGTCGTCTGCTCATGCTCGCCGCTCTCGCGGCTTCGTATCGCTATCTAGTGCGCTTACAAGTCAGTATCGTGTGACCGTCTGGCGGAAGCGGCACCCAGTGGCCATCGAACCAAACCTCTGACTGGTCGTCTTCAAGAACGCCTTCGTGTATTTGAAAGAAATGCTTATCCATAGCGCCATCGGAAAAGTGCTCGACTAAGGCACCTCGCTTCGCGTCCAGCGAGACTCTTTCCACGCGGTAAGTAAAAACTCTCGGTTCCATCGTGGCTGTTGCGGGCGCCGTCATACGGATGCGCCCCGTACCGTCCTTGGAAAATACGTAAGTAAACCTGATTTTCGACGCGGACGCGTTTGCTATGTCACATTTCCAATTTCCGATGATCGTCGCGAGAACCATAGCAGCGACCATGAGACACCTCGCTTCCCCAGCGGTTTGGAGAACAACATCGGCCCTGCGATCGTACCCGCTTCGGAAAGTCACGATACGCTGTCCCAGCGGCGTCCGGCGCTATGCTCGAGGGAGCACTGAGCCACAGCGCTTTGACCGGGCGCGTCGCAGGAAGGCTGTGGTCGTGCGCTAAGAGCGGCGTACCGCCGGTGGCCACGCGCTATACGATGTGCGTTTTTCCGTATCGCGGGGAGGATCTGTGATGAATCAATCGTTCGGCCGTGCGTGCCTGTTTGCAGTCGCTGTTGCCGCATGTGTCAGTCTGTCGCCGGCAGCGAGCGCTGCTCGCGGCTCAAGCGGCACGCCGGAAGCTCGCGCCGCTGGGCGGAATGCCTGCGGGCAGCGTGCGAACGTTACGGCGGCCATGCTGGCGTCGTGCATGACCGAAGCTTCGCTGTGGCAGCATTTAAGCGAATTTCAGCAGATTTCGGACGCAAACCCCGGTCCAAGCGGCCACGGCAACCGGAACACCGGTTCCTCGGGCTATAAAGCTTCAGTTGCGTACGTCGCCGGCTTGATGCGCGCGGCCGGCTACACCGTCACGATCCAGCCCTACGAGATTCAGTTCGCAGAGGTGGCCGGCAAACCCACGTTCCGCTCGAACGATCGCGAGTATGCGTTCGAGCGCGACTGGTTCGCGGCGAGGCGTTCCGGCAGCGGCAACGTCACGGCCACAGTACAACCGCCCGCCGGCACGAGCGACGGTTGCGCCGCAGGCGACTTCGCCGGTTTTACACGGGGCAGCGTTGCGCTGCTCGAACGCGGCGCGTGCGCGTTCGTCGCGCAGGTCGCCAACGCACGAGCAGCGGGCGCGCGCGCCGTCGTGCTCTACAATCGGCCGGCGGCACTCGACGCATTCGGCAAAGGCTCGCATCAAGGTAACGCCTACCAGATCAATCTGCCCGCAGCGGCCGGCATCCCGGTGGTCGGCGTCGCCTCCTATGCCGTCGGCGCGGACCTCCTTCGCCGGTATCGGTCCGGCACGGCGCCGTCGGTTTCCATCGAGATCCATACGCGGCCGATTACCGTCGTCGACTACAACGTCATCGCCGACTCACCGTACGGTGATCCCAATTCAGTCGTCGTCGTGGACGCACACCTGGACGCAATCTTCGGAGCGGGCATGCTCGACAACGCGTCGGGTTCGACGACGATTCTCGAGATCGCCCTCGACATGGCCAAGACGCCGACGCGCAATCATCTGCGGTACATTTGGTTCGGCGGTGAGGAACTGGGATTACTCGGTTCCCAGTATTATACCACGCACCTCACGCACGCAGAATTAAGCAGCATCGCGTTCGACATCGACGCCGACGTGACGGCAACGCCGAACTTCGACATTCTGGTCGCCGACCCGGCGAACGCTTCGAACGTGAACAGCTTTCCCGCCAACGTCGTGCCGCAGTCGAAGATCGGCAACGCCTATTTCGCTGCCTACTTCAAGAAAGAAGGAGTGGTGTCGTTGCCGGCTTCGTTCGGCAATGACGGGACGGATTCGAATTCCTTTAGCCTCGTCGGCATCCCCAACAGCGGGATCCTCACGCAGCAAGACTGCTGCAAGGCCGCCTGGGAAACGAAAATTTGGGGCGGCTTCGAAGGCAATTACGAGGGCAAGATCCCGAGCTTTGACGGCGGCTGCGTCGACCTGCCCCATCGCTGGTGCGACAATCTGTCCAATAACGATCCCTTCGTGCTGGGACTCGTCTCGAAATCCGTCGGCTACGTGACGTTCATGCTCGCCAACCACGCATTTTAGAAACTTGTGCCGCATATCGGACGACTGGACATCGGGGTAGGCCGCCGGCCCATCGTCGTATAACGGCCGGGGAAGCGTCACGCTGCTGACGCGGTCACGCTGCGGAGGCAAGCGACTGTACGTAACAAAACCGTTCGAAGCTTTTGCCGTCGGCGACCGTGCCACGTTCAGCAAGACGATCACTGAGGCGGACATCCTATTGTTCGCGGCCGTTAGCGGCGACAACTATCCCCTTCACGTCGATGAGAGCTATGCTCGCGAGACGCGCTTTGGACGTAGAGTCGCGCACGGGTTGTTGACCGCGAGCCTGCTGTCCGCTACCAACGGATTGTTGCTGCAGCGTCCCGGCGGCATCTCGCTCGCGCAGACCCTGCGTTTCCTGCGACCCGTGTACGCCGGCGATACGATCACGGCGTGCAGCGAAGTCGTCGAGATACTTGCGGCAAAACGGCGCCTACGTTGCAGGACGACATGCACCAATCAGCGCGGCGAATTGGTCGTCGACGGTGAAGCGCTCGAGCAGAAAGACGAGCGATGAAGGCCAAACTGTTCGCTGACGGCGGTTCGCGCGGCAATCCGGGGCCCGCGGCGGGCGGTGCAGTTCTGTACGCCGAGGACGGAAGCGTGTTGGCGGAGATCGGCGAGTACCTCGGCATCGCGACGAACAACGTCGCCGAATGGCATGCGTTGCGGGCGGGCCTCCAGCGCGCGCGCGATCTCGGCGTGGCGGAGATCACGATCCGCTTGGATAGCGAACTCGTCGTACGGCAAGTGACCGGCATCTATCGGGTCAAGCACGCCGATCTCATCCCGCTTGCCGCAAAAGTCAAAGCGCTTTTGCGGGGCTTCGAGCGCGTCGACATCGCGCACGTGCCGCGCAAAGAGAACGCAGCGGCCGATGCCGTCGTCAACCGCGTCCTTGACGACGTTGCGGCGCACGGTGGAGCGAGGCAAGCGTGACTGGGGACACGGCAAGCTGCGGACCGAAGAAGCGAAGTCGTGCGCCGCAACCTTACCCCGCTGATCATCTTCATTGCCGTTGTCGTCGGCGTCGCCGTCGCGTACGTCTACTACCGCTCCACCGAGGGACTGCGCTTTACCCAAACGGAGCGCGTCGCCGAGCAGCGTTCGGAGATTCGATTGAACATGGCCGTCGCTTATGCCGCGGGAGCGCTCGTGCGTGAAAGCTATGCGATGGCCGACATCAACGGCACTTCGACGCTGCAGTACCGCGTTCTCGGCCGCAACAACGTGCAGATTACGATCACCGAGCGTCCTCAGCAGACGCTGCAAGAAGGCGTCAACGTCGCCTACCTGTTCGACGAACTGGTGCGCGACGGCATTTGGGAGTTGCAATCGAAGCCGCCGCGCGGCAATACCGCGCTCGTTTACGAGGTCGGCATCGCCCAAGTGACTGGAACGGCCCACGGCTCACATCGGTTTACGTTCACCGATCCGCATTACTGGGCGACGACCGGCGGACATCAATTCCACATCACTCTGGACAAGCACAAACCCATACCCGATCTGCTGCGGATGTCGAGCACGACGCTCGTCGAGCCTCGTTACGAAAAGGTCGTCGCGGATTTCCGGTCGTTTGGACCGCCGTCGTTTCTGGACAAGGTGATTGCGGCGAGAAAGCGCCTTGGGGCGCGCCCTTGAAGACGCCCTTGCGCGCGCTGCGACGAACCGTGGGCGTAGGCGCCGTGCTCGCCGGGCTGGCGCTCGGGGTTTTCGCTGCATACGAAGTGTTGGAAGCGCCGAGCAATCAGCTCTTCGGCAAGACTCTCGTCGCCGGAGCGCCGACCGTTCGCGACGTTGCGTTGACGTTTGACGACGGACCCAATCCCCCGTATACCGACAGGATCCTCGACGTGCTGCACGACGAACACGTGCCGGCAACGTTCTTTCTCGTCGGACGAGCCGTCGTCGCCTACCCGCAGACCGTGCGCCGTATCGTGCGAGACGGCCACGCCATCGGCAATCACACCTGGGATCACGCGCATCTGATCGTCGAAACGCCGGCCGCGATTCGAGCCGAGCTGGAGCGAACGAGCGCTGCGATCGAGCGCATCGCGGGGGTGCGCCCGACCTTGATGCGACCGCCGTTCGGGGCACGCGATTTCGCCGTCATCGATGAGGCGGATCAGTTGGGATACCGGGTCGTCATGTGGAGCGTTCCGCTGCCTCGAGATTGGGAACAGCCAGGCGACGCTACGATCGCACGCCGCGTCGTCGCCGCCGTGGGCGACGGCAGCATCATCGTCCTGCACGACGGCAATCGCGGTATCGTCTGCGCGGGTCACGCGGACGTGGCGTCCCACCTGTGCGATCGCAGCCAGGACGTCGCAGCGACGCGCACGATCATCGAGACGCTGCGGGCGCGGGGATATCGCTTCGTCACGATTCCGCAACTGATGGCCGATGCTCGCAGCGTCACGCGTACCGCCTTCCGCGCAGATCGATGAATCCGTCGACATGCGTGTGATCGGGGTCGTGATGCGTCCAATGGACGAGTGGGCCGTAGCGCGTGTGCGGCACGAGTTCGCCTCGCACGTCGATGTGGTCTCCCGCGCTGAGCGGAACGCGTGGTGCGATCGCAACGTTGTCCACGATCTCGACGCGCACGCCGTCATCTCCCCGCACGTCGAATGCTTCGTGCACTGCGTGCGTGCGCGAACCGTAGAAGAAGCGCGGCGTCGACAGGACCGTAGCGCCGAATTGGACTTCACTCGGCCGGGACGAAGCAAGGCCGGCAGCGAGGGTGTTCATAGCACCTATTCCATCACGCGCCAGCCATGCTGTGACAAGGCCTGGTCACCGCAGCTTTCGCGCGTCAGGGGCGGACAAGGCCGCTTTTCGCGGCGGTCAGAAGCCGGGAAAGAGTCAGTGATGAACGCCTTCACTGCGCCGCTTGGCCGATGAAACGGCTCGTTTCAGGCCGGCTCGTTTTGGAACCGGTAACGAAGCTCAATGCCGCGGCGTTGTGGGGCGTCATGCAAGGCCGCGACCTGCGAGAATACCAAGACGTGCCGCGCTATACGCGCGAAGAGTTCGAGCGGCGCGTCGCTGCGCGTCCCAAGCGGTTCGACGCGCGGACGACCGGCCGTTTCGAGTGGTTGATCGTCATCGCGGGAACCAGCTCTGCGATCGGATGGGCGTCGTTACGGGTCGGCGACATTGCACGGAAGGTTGCCGAGATCGGCTACAGCGTCGCTGCGACCAAGCGCGGCGCGGGGTACGCGACCGAAGCGGTCCGGCAAGTCGTCGAGTACGCCTTCGAAGCGAGTGATCTCGAGCGCATGGAAGCGTGCTGCGTGCCGGCCAACGTGCCGTCGCGACGGCTACTGACGACGTTGGGTTTCATTGAAATCCGCTTACAGCGCAACGGAGCAATCGTACGGGGCCGCCCGGTCGACGTCATGCTGTACGAGATGCCGCGCGAGCGTTGGCTACTCGAGCGCGTCCCCCGAACGACGGACTCCATGCCGATCGCAGGTTCTGCCACGTAATCCCGACGCTCGTACGCTCGACCAGTTGCGCAAGCCGGGCGATCGACGTATGCTTCGGGCATGCGTATTCGACGGATCGCCATGGCCGCCGCGCTGGCGTTGGCGGCTGTGCCCGGCTCTGCTTCGGCCCTCGTGCAGCGTGATCCGATCCACGTCACGGACTGCGATCCGCGCAGCGGATTCGCCGGCCGCGCGTATCCGGCCGGTTACGTTCGCGGATACTATCCCGGCGCACCATTCTACTGGGTCGACCCGTATGGCTTCCGCTACTATCAGCCGCCGCTGCTCGCACCGGCGCCCGCTGCGCCCAGTTTAGGCATCAGCTACACGAACACGTCCCCGAAGACTGCGACGACGGTCGTGTTCGGGCTCATCGCGCGCGGCGACCTCGTTGCCGAAGTTCGCGACGTCGGCACGTTTACGACCGGAGCCCCGATCAAGCACGAATTCGGCTTGAGCCCAAACGTGTTTCCGATCAGTACCGGCTTGCCGCGTTGCGTGCCGTTGCTCGTCACGTTTTCCGACGGGACGGCATGGCGCAATCCGCATCGACCACGCGCTGCCGGTGCGCTCTACCGGCAGCAAGCGCGCCGAGCGTCGCAGCAGTGAGCCGGCCGGATGAAGGCGCAGATCGATGACGCGCGCGCATCTGATGGGACTAGGCGGAGCTTTGGCTGCCGGCGCGCTTATGCCCGGTGAAGCGTTTGCGGCGGGACCGAGCGGCGGCGGGTTGCCCAGCACCGAGGCGCTGGCACGGTTGCGGGAAGGCAATGAGCGCTTCGCCGACGGCCGTCTGACGCATCAGGAGGGCGTGGCCGAACGCCGTATGGCGCTGCTCGGCCATCAAGCGCCGTTCGCCTCGATCTTATCGTGTTCGGACTCGCGCGTGCCGCCGGAATTGGTCTTCGATGCGACCGTCGGCGACCTGTTCGTCGTGCGCAATGCGGGCAATTTCGTCACACCGCCCGTGCTGGGGACGCTGGAGTACGGCTACAATGTGCTCGGCATTACCCTGATCGTCGTCCTGGGCCACGAGAAATGCGGGGCGGTATCAGCCACGTACGATGCGGTGCGCGACAAGAAGCCGCTGCCGCCAAACCTGGACGTCATCGAAGCGGCCGTTTCACCCGCCGTCGCGCCGATCGTTGCAGTTCATGGAACGCTGCACCGCGCCGTCGTGGCCAACGCGAAAGCGCAGACGGCGAAATTGCTCGATTCGCCCGTGCTCGGGCCGGCGATCAAGGCAGGCCGTTGCACCGCCATCGCCGCCGACTACGAATTCGGCACCGGCAAGGTGACGTTTCTCTGACGCGCTAAGGAGCGTCGGCGAACACGATCGTAATCCCGGCATCGGCAAAACTGAAATAACGGCGCTCGCGATTACGCAGGTTCGCGACGAGCGGTTCGCGCACGACCGCGACGCTTAGACGCGCGGGCAAGGCGGCAAGCTCGACCCACGCGACGTCAACGGCATGCGCATCGCCGACCGGCGGTCGTGGGTCACCGGCGCTTTGGACGGCGAAGGCAAAGTTCGTGAAATGGGTCGCGCTCGTGCCGTCATACGATTCGGCGACGTAGCGCAGCTCGCCGACGGCGATCTCCAGCGAGGTTTCTTCGAGGAATTCGCGCCGTAGCGCAGCGTGCAGCAATTCGCCGTGGCGTTGGCGTCCGCCAGGAAGGTTCCAGAGCGGCGCGGGATGGTTGGGATAGCGCGACGCGACCAGCAGCAGCGCACCTGCGCGCTCGAGGATCCCGGTAACCAGATGCACTCGCGCCGGCGTGGCGCTTCCTGCGCCATCGTCAGGCCGCATCCGGTTGCGCACCATGCGCGTTACTATGACGAAAGAGGAGGTTTTCATGCTCAGACAGGCTCTACCGCTGGCGGCGGTTTGTATCTTACTCGCGACCGGTGTCGCCGGCGCGCAACCGTCATCGTCGATGCCCGATTCGATGGCTTCCCCGATGCCGGGTGCGATGGCGAGCCCCATGGCCGACGACTCCATGTCGAGCGGCATGGAGCACGGCATGCCGACCGGTACGGCGGGCGGCGACGGCAACCCCTACACCGGTGCACCGAATCTCGACGCCGCTATTTCGCTGGTGACCGCGGGCGGCACGCCGGGGAATTTCTCGATTGCCAAGGCGTTGACTGCGCTCGCCGGTGCCAAGCTGGCCGACGCCGAGATCGCTAAGCTGACGAAGCAGTACGGCAAAGCGAACTTCGCTTCTTTCGTGACCGTCCAAAATTACGCGGTCAACGACGCCGTCCGGCTCGCACAAGCCGCCAAAGTCGCGTTTCCGACGCCGACCTTACACGGCGCAGCGCTGGCCAAGGTCGTCGTGAATGCCGGCCTCGAGAACGGCACGTACTACGAAGGCGTACAACTCGACCATCTCGTCACTCACGCGATCCACGAGCACGCGATGGACGACATCGATCAAAAGTACGGCGCTGCCGCTGACGCGAATTATCACCGCATTGCCGATCAGGCGCACTACGATCTGGCGCAAGCGCTCGGCATGACGAACGTCAAGCTCGCGAGCTACCACTAGCGCTGATCGCTTCCGGCGCACCGCGCTTCGCGGCTAAGCCTCAGGATGCCGCCATCCGCGCGACGTGCGTGCGATGGCGGCGTTTCTTTTTTGACTGCCGGCTCTAGAGAGCGCGGGTCGGGAGACGGTATACGAAGGGATGCTCGACTCGGCGTAGCTCGACCCGCAACGTCTCGTTGACGCATCGCAGCGCGCTCGTCGCTCGCTCCCGCAGCCCGCGCCTCGCTCGAAATCCCCGATCGAGCATGCCAAGTTCGGGAGCGAACTCCAACCGCAGCCGGCCGAGCAGTGGGCGAGCCGCGCTGGGGTGCGGCCCGGTATAGGGCCGAACGTCCCGCGATTTGGCGAGGTAGATTTCTGCCGTGGCGGCATCGGGTTGCGGCGGCCGCGGCACCGGATTGCCGAGCGCAAAATACTGTTGGTGTTTGCGCGCAAGCGTCGCCGGCGGGACGACGTTGCCGTAATGTGGTACACATACGGCAGAACGAGCGCGCGACCGAGCAGCCCGACGGCCTTTTCGTGCACGCTGTTGACCCAACGGATGTTGGGATCGTAACGGAAGAAGACCGATCCGTCGCGCGACGTCGGTGATCCAGACGTAGGTTCCAAAGAAATGGTAGGTGTAGGCGTCGACCTCGCCGATACGCAGTGGTCGAGGCGGGGCAAGATTTCGACGCGTTACGTGGCGGAGTTGTTCGCCATGGACTTCATCGGCGTCGAGAACCAAAACCCAATCGGGGGGCGGCTGCAAGCCTGCGCAATTGCGCAAAGGCGCGATTGCGCATATCGGCGAAGTCGACGAACGGATGGGTCTTCACATGCAGCGCGCCTCGCGCCGCGAACGCGCTGTCCTCCACCGTCGCGCGATTGTGGCTGCGCGCCAGTCCGGAGTTATCGTTGACGGCAAGCACGTCGACGATGTCGGCGATCGAAGCGAGCGCCGCCTCCAGATAGCAGTTCCGGGCGCGGCGCCGATGCACAGGACGCAGGCAACCGTGACCGTCGAACTTTTTAACATACACGACGCGGAGCGGATGCGCGCGGCGCTCGCGATCCGCACGCGCGTCTTCGTCGACGAACAAGGCGGTTCCGCCCGAGGAAGAGATCGACGCCACGATCGGAGCGACGACGACGCGGTGCACGCGCTGGTGTTCGATGACGTGCGGCGCCGCGCGTCGGGCACGGGCCGCTTCTACCGAATGGATGCGACGGCCGTGCAGATCGGACGCATGGCGATCGATGCGCAAGCGCGCGGGCTGCGGAGCCGGAACGGCACTGCTGGCGGCGCTTGTTGACGAGGCACGCGGCTCGGCTTCTGCGAGCGCACTTCACGCTCAGCTCCACGCGCGGACGTTTTACCTGCGGGCGGTTTCCGGGACGAGGGCCGGAGTTCTGGGATGCCGGCATCCGGCACCAGCCGATGAGCGGGCGGCTGGCGGACGCTCTGGGCTTCCTGAGGAATTTTTCAGAAAAGGCAACCACCTTAGGCCCGAGTGTGTTATAGTCCGAGCAGCCGATGCGGGTACTCATGGCGTCACGCCGCCCGGCTCGAAACCATCGCGGACCGGTAGTTAGCTAGAGGCGGCTCTCAGGTACTCAAGGATGGCCGAAACCCAACAGACGCCAGGAAAGACCCTTGATGTACACTGACGAGACCCTGAACTGCGTTGATTGCAACAGTCAGTTCACTTTTAGCTCCGGCGAACAACAGTTCTTCGCGAGCAAAGGCTTCCAAAACAAGCCAAACCGTTGCCCGGAATGCCGCGCTGCCCGTAAGGCGCAGCGCGGCTCAGGCAGCGGCGGCGGCGGCAGCTACGGCGGCAACGGCGGCGGTGGTCGTCGCGCGGCGCCGGTCGCGAGATGTTCCAAACGACGTGCAGCCAGTGCGGGCAAACGGCCGAAGTGCCGTTCCAGCCGCGCGGCGACAAGCCCGTCTATTGCCGCGACTGCTTTCAAACCCGCAGCGGCAGCTACCGCTAGCGAGAGGCGCGTCAGCGCCTCTTCGCCGCACCGTTGGTCTTGTCTCTAGCGAGACGGACTGACAAAACGAACAGAACCGCCGGGACGCTATGTCCCGCGCGGTTCTTTCCGTCGCCGGCACAGTCGGCGCTCGGGCCGCAATCGGAACGTACGCGAGCGCTCCGTGGCTGGACGGCGGTCGAGTGGGCGTGGTACATTCTGCAAGTTGTCTCGCAAGAGACGTCGATGAGCCGCTCTGCGGTTATGAAGGGAGGGTTGTTCTGTGGAAGTTCGCGTTGCACCGGGTGAGACGATCGAGAGTGCGCTGCGCCGCTTCAAGAAGGCCACCCAGAAGGCCGGCGTTCTCGCCGAGGCTCGCAAGCACGAGCATTACGAGAAGCCGAGCGTCCGCCGTAAAAAGAAGTCGGCTGCCGCACGTAAGCGTCGCACGTAACAAGAATCGTGGCCCTCAAAGAGACGATCGCAGCCGAACTCAAAGAGGCGATGAAGGCGCGCGATCAGGTTCGGCTCGACACGTTGCGGTCGGCGCTGTCAGCTTTTTCGTACCGCAAGATCGAAGCGGGGCGAGAGCTCGACGACGCGGACCAAGTCGAAGTGGTACGCAAGTTGGTAAAGCAGCGCACCGACTCGATTGCCGAATTCGAACGGGGCAACCGGCCGGAACTCGCCGCTAAAGAAGCGCGCGAACGCGAGATCCTCGCGGCGCTGTTGCCGGCGCAGAAGTCGGCCGACGAAATTCGCCCGGACGTACGGGCGGCGTTGCAGACCTTGCCTCCGGAGCAGCGCACGCAAGGCGCCGCGATGAAGGTCGTGATGCCGCGCCTGCGGGCGCAAGCGGACGGCGCAACGATCCGTCAAGTCGTCCTCGACGAGCTCGCCGCGCTGTAAAAAACGTCCCGGCGAGTCTAGGCGGCAGGCGGCGTAAGGCGTTCGGGTCGCGACTTGCGGAAACCGTAGGCGAAGTAGATGCAGAGGCCGACGCTCAGCGAGCCCGACGAACCAGATCAGCGTGTCGCGGCTGAGGCCGAAGACGATCGAGCGCAAGCGACAGACACGATGCCGATCGCCGGAAAGACCGGAACGAATGGCGCGCGGAACGGGCGCGGGATGTCGGGCCGCTTGTAGCGCAGCCAGATGACGCCGGCGCAGACGACGATGAAGGCGGCCAGCGTACCGATGTTGACGAGGTTGAGCAGCTGCGTCGAGCGGCACGATCAACGTCAGGATCGCGACGCCGCAGCCGGTGATCATCGTCATGAGCGCCGGCGTTTTGAAGCGCGGATGGATCTTGCGAGACGAACGGCGGCAGCATGCGGTCGCGCGACATCACGTAGAAGATGCGCGTCTGTCCGAGCAGCGACGCCAGCGCAACGCTCGTCGTGCCGGCGATGACGCCCATCGTGATCGTCCATGAGACGAACGGATTGTGCAGCGGGGCGATCGCGCTTGCCAGCGCGGCGTTCGGATCGACGTTGCGCCACGGAACGATGCCGACGAGCATGATCGCGACGACGCAGTAGATGACCGTTCCGATGCCGAGCGCGCCGATGACGCCGACCGGGACGTCGCGTTGCGGGCGGCGGCATTCTTCGGCGGTCGTCGTCGCCGTATCGAAGCCGATGTACGAGAAGAAGACGAGCGCCGCCGCCGGGATGATGCCTTGGCCGCCGCCGCCGCTGAACGGCTTGCAGCGAACCCCAGCCTTGCGGCACGAACGGCGACAGGTTGGCGGGATGAAACAGCCTGATCCCGGCGATGACGAAGACGACGAGCGCCGAGATCTTCAGGACGACGAAGATGTTGTTCGTCGTGGCCGTTTCGCGGATGCCGACGACGAGCAGCATCGAGAGCGCGAGCACGAACAGCGCGCCGATCACATCGTACTGCGAATGCGCCGGATCCCACTGCGCGACGACCACCACGGTCCGTGGAAGACGAAGTGCGACGTTCGCGCCCAGATGCGGCACGGCGATGCCGGCGCTGCGAGCGCGCCTTGCAGCGCCGACGAGAATTGCTGCGCGACCGGCGCCGCGCTGATGCCGTACTCGAAGAGCAGCGCGAAACCGATGATCCATGCGACGAGCTGCCCGAGCGTCGCGTACGCGTACGTGTACGCGCTGCCCGCGATCGGCACCATCGCGCCGAGCTCCGCGTACGACGAGCGCTGCGAAGAACGACGCGAGCCCGGCAAGCACGAACGCGACGATGATCGCCGGCCGGCCAGCTGCACGCCGGGGCCGATCGTCGTAAAGATGCCGCCGCCGATCATCGTGCCGAGGCCGACGGCGATCAGATCGCGAGCGCGCAGCACGCGGCGCAGCTTCGAAGTCGTTTGCGCCTCGGCGCGCATCCGGTCGATCGAGGTCGTGGCGAACAGACGCCGCACGAACGACGCCGCGCGTCGCCGTCGTCCGAGTCGTCGTCGCGGCCATCAGCGGGCGGCTTCGCGGCGGGTCGGCCGCCAGCCTTCGTGCGCGGCTAGATGCTAGCCGCTCGCAGCCGTACGACGGTGACTGGCGCCGCGGTGTTCCAGCGTGCTCGGGGACTCCAATGCATGGTTGATCCAGCGCGCCCAGACGAAGAGCGCGTCGGACAGGCGGTTCACATAGCGCACGACGTCGGCCGAGATCGATTCCTGTTCAGCCAGGGCGACGAGCAGCCGTTCGGCACGGCGCGCGATCGTGCGCGCTACGTGCAGGAACGCGCCGGCCTGCGAGCCGCCGGGAAGAATGAACGTCGCCAGCGGCTCGAGGCTCGCGCTCGGCGCGATCGATCGCGCGTTCGAGTGCCGCGCGTCGGCGCGGACACGAGCGGCATGCCCTCCCAGCGATCCTGCGGCAAGGTCGCGAGTTCGCTGCCGAGGTTGAACAGCACGTCTTGCGTCCACGCGAGCCAACGGTCGAGTTCGCGGCGCCGGTCGCGTGCGCGCCAGCACCATCGCTTGCGTGCCGACGATGCGCGAGCGCGCTGCGCGCGACGCCCGATCGCGCTCGAGAGTTCGTCGATCGTCCCGTACGCTTCGATGCGCAGCGCCGTTTTCTTGACGCGCTGTCCGCCGACGAGTCCCGTCGTGCCGTCGTCGCCCGTGCGAGTGTAGATGCGTGTATGTTTGGTCACGTCACCTTCATTCGCTGCAACAGCGACGATGTCTGCCGCCGCGCCGCAACGCGGAGGGGTGGAGCGGCGGTTGTCTGAAATCTGTCGCGACGTGAGTTCTTTCGTCCATTTGCACGTTCACAGCGAGTATTCGCTGCTTGGACGGAGCGTGCCGCGTCGACGACTTGTGCCGGCGCAGCGCGGACGACGGAGCACCGGGCATCGCGCTGACCGATCACGGCGTCATGTACGGCGCGATGGAGTTCTACTACGCGGCGCGCGAGCATCGACTGACGCCGATCGTCGGCTGCGAAGCGTACATCGCGCCGCGCGGGCGCTTCGACCGCACCGTTCGCGACGAGGCGCACGTCACGTTGCTCGCGGCCGACCTCGTCGGCTACCGCAACCTCGTCGCCCTGATTTCCAAAGGCTTTCTCGAAGGCTACTACTACAAGCCGCGCATCGACCTCGAGTTGCTGGCGAAGCACCACGATGGGCTGATCGTGCTTTCCGGCTGCATGTCGTCGCTTGTTTCGCAGCCGCTGCTGCGCAACGACTCCGCCGCCGCCAAGAAGGCCGCGCAGTCGTTCGTCGACATCTTCGGCGATCGCTTTTACATCGAAATCATGCGCCACGGCATCGCCGAGCAGGACGTCGTGACCGCGGGCCTGATCGCACTGGCGCGCGACATGAACCTGCCGCTGGTCGCGACCAACGACTCGCACTACCTCGAACGCGCGCAACGCGCCGGCGCACGACGTCCTGCTGTGCATCGGCACCGGCAAGACGGTGCCGAACGAGCCGCATGAAATTCATGACCGACGAGTTCTACGTGAAGTCGGCCGCCGAGATGCGCGCAACTGTTCAGCCGACGTGCCCGACGCGTGCGACAACACGCTCGAGATCGTCAAGCGCATCGACATGCAGATCCCCGAGAAGCAGTTCAACATTCCGGTCTATCCCGTGCCGCAAGACGGCGAGGTCGGCGACGACGCCGCCAGACACGGCGCCGCTCGGGCGCCAAGGTCGCGGACGCAGCGCAGTCGTTGTCGACGTTGCGGCCCAGCCGGCATGCTGCGAAGACGCCGGCGGCGTATCTGCGCGAGATCTGCGAGCGGGCTGTCGAGCGCTACGGCGCCGAGCGCGCGGCACGGGACGCGGCCTTGCGGGAGCGCCTCGACTACGAGCTCGGCGTCATCGAGCGATGGGGCTTCGCCTCGTACTTTCTGATCGTGTGGGACTTCATCAAGTACGCGCGCGATCGCGACATCCCGGTCGGGCCGGGGCGCGGCTCGGCGGTCGGCTCGCTCGTCTCGTACGTCCTGCGCATCACCGACATGGATCCGCTCAAGTTCGATCTGATCTTCGAACGCTTCCTCAATCCCGACCGCATCTCGATGCCCGACATCGACACCGATTTCTGCGTCGAGCGGCGCGACGAAGTGATCCGCTACGTCACCGAAAAGTACGGCGCCGACCACGTCGCGCAGATCGTGACGTTCGGAACGATGGCGGCGCGCGCCGCGGTGCGCGATGCCGGCCGCGCGCTCGCCGTTCCGCTCGGCGACGTCGACCGCGTCGCGAAACTGATTCCTTCGGGGCCGGGCGGGCTGTCGATCGAAGCGGCGCTCGCGCAGATTCCCGAGCTGCGCGCGCTCTACGATGCCTCGCCGCCAGACGCGCGCGCTGCTCGACACCGCGAAATCGATCGAAGGACTCGCGCGCCACGCGTCGACCCACGCGGCCGGCGTCGTCATCTCAAAGGATCCGCTCGTCGACCATGACGCCGCTCGTGCGCATCGCCGGCGAGCGACGTCAACACGCAATACGACATGGGTTGGGTCGAGCGCATCGGCCTTTTGAAGATGGATTTTCTCGGGCTTGCGCAACCTGACGGTCATGAAGAACGCCGAGGACGAGATCCGGCGCACGACCGATCCGAACTTCGACCTTGCCGCGATCCCCGACGATGACGCGCGCACGTTCGAGATGCTTGAGCCGCGGCGAGACGACCGGCGTCTTCCAACTCGAGTCCGACGGCATGCGCCGCGTCGTCGCCGAGCTGCGCCCGACGCAGTTCGACGACATCGTCGCGCTCGTCGCGCTCTACCGCCCGGGCCCGATGGAGTGGATTCCGCAGTACATCAACAACAAGCACGGCCGCACCAAACCGCGCTACCTGCACCCCAAACTCGAGCCGATCCTCGCGCCGACGTACGCCGTCGCCTGCTACCAAGAGCAGGTCATGCAGATCGCGCGCGACATCGCCGGGTTTTACGATGAGCGAAGCGGACGAGCTGCGCAAGGTGATGGGGAAGAAGCAGAAGGAAAAGATTCCCGATCTACCGCGAGAAGTTCGTCACGCGGCGCCGTCGCGCACAGCGGCATCGAGCGCGAGCTGGCCGAGGAAATCTTCGCGTTCGTCGAGCCGTTCGCGGGCTACGGCTTCCCCAAGGGCCATGCGGTCGCGTACGGCTGGATCGCGTACCAGACGGCGTATCTCAAGGCCAACCACCCGCGCGCGTACTTCGCGGCGCTGATGACGTCGGTCGGGGACAAGACCGACAAGCTCGTCGAATACCTCGAGGAGGCGAAGAAGGTCGGCATCGCGGTGCTGCCGCCCGACGTCAACGAGTCGCGCGCCGACTTCACCGTCGTCGGCAACGACATCCGTTTCGGCCTGGCCGCGATCAAGGGCGTCGGCGAGGGCGCGGTCGCGCGCGATCATCGAGGCGCGCGAAGCGGGCGGCCCCTTCACCGACCTCTTCGATTTCGTGCGTCGCGTGCGAAAGCAAGCTGCTCAACCGCAAAGTCTTCGAGGCGCTGATCAAATGCGGCGCGCTCGACGCGCTGCCCGGCAATCGCGCGCAAAAGCTCGACGCGCTCGACGCCGCGCTGGACGCGGCGGCGCGCAGCGTCGCGCGAGCGCGCCTCGGGACAAGCGTCGCTCTTCGGCGAGCGGTCGCGCGGCGAAGAGCTGCGGCCGCGACTTGCGCGACGCTGCCGGCGCCGCCGGTGCTCGAGCAGCTGGCCTGGGAGAAGGAGACGCTCGGCATCTTCGTCTCCGGGCATCCGCTCGCCGACGTCGCCGACGCGCTCGCGCGCGACGGGCGCCGTGCCGCTCAAAGATCTGCGCGTCGCGCGCCGACGACGAACTCGTCACCGTCGCCGGCATGCTGACCGCCGTTCGGCGCACGCTGACCAAGGCGCAGCAGCAGATGCTCGTCGCGACGCTCGAAGACATGAGCGGCAGCGTCGAATGCGTCGTCTTCCCGAAGACGTATCCCGACGTGCAGGCGGCCTTCGTGCCCGGCGCGATCGTCACGTCAAAGGGCCGCGTGCGCCTGCGCGAACGGCGCGGCTCGCATGCCCGGCGACGAAGCGCCGCTCGAGCTGTCGCTCACCGTCAACGAGGCTGAAGCCGTTCCAGCGCCGCGCGGCGCTCGCCGACGCGCCGGCAGGCTGGCACGTCAGCGCCGCGTCGGTCGGCGAGGTCGATGCGCTCGCGCGGCTGCTCGACGCAATCGCCCGGCGACGTCCCGGTCATCGCTGCACGTCGGCGCGCAGACGCAACCGCTGGCGCGCGGCATCTCGCCGAGCGTCTACGTGCGCGACGAGCTCGAGGCGATCTTCGGCGCGCGCGCGTGTGGGAGCGTGACGGTGTCGCGCTGAAGCTGCCCATGCGCCGCCGCTGCTGCTCGCGCTCGATCTCGATGGCACGCTCGTCGAGCCGCGCATGCCGTTGCGCCCGCGCGTCATCGAGGCGGTCGCAGCGCGCGACGGCGGCGGGCGTGCGCGCGACGATCGTCACGGGCCGCATGTACGTCGGCGCGCGACCGTTCGCGCGCGCGCTCGACCTCGATGGCCCGATCGTCTGCTATCAGGGCGCCGTGATCGCCGACGCGCGCAGCGGACGCTTCGAGCGCGAGGTGCCGCTGCCGAATGCGTTGCGCTGCGCGCGTACGCCGCCGCCAAAGCGCACGGCTACCACGTGCAGTTCTATCGCGACGACCGTTTCTACGTCGAAGCGCTCGACCGCTATACCGAGCTCGTACGCGCGCACGTCGGGCGTCGCAGCCCGTCGTCGTCGCGTCGCTGCCCGAGGCGTTCGCCGGCGCGCGACAGCACAAAGGTCAATATCGTCATGGACCGAGCCGAACGCGCGCCGCGGCGCTCGAATCTGATGCAGCGCACGTTCGGTGACGGAGGCGTACGTCACGCGCTCGAATCCCGAGTTCGTCGAAGTGCTCAGCCCGCGCGTCGACAAGGGCGTCGCGCTGCGATCTGGTCGCGCGAGCGCTACGGCGTTCCGCTCGCGCGCGTGCTGGCGATCGGCGACTCGTACAACGATCTGCCGCTGTTGCGCGCTGCCGGCTTCGCGGTCGCGATGGGCTCGGCGCCGGAAAGCCTCAAGGCGGAAGCGGATGCCGTCGTCGCCGACGTCGAAGCAGGACGGCGTGGCCGAAGCGATCGAACGGTTCGTTCTACCGCATGCCACGCTGACGTGGTCTGCATGCGCGCCGCAGTGACGCCGACGCCGCGTCGAAGCGTTCGGCTGCTCCGCGCGGCTGCGAACGTATTGGGTGCTCGTCGCGCTCGCATTCGTTGCGCTGGCGGCGCGGCGCATGGTGGTCGCGACCGCGCCGTTCTTCCAGCTTGAAGTCGCTTGCGGATCAGCGGCCTCGTGCGCGTGTCCGCCGAGCGAGGTGCTCGCGCGCGCGGAGCTCGAGCCGCGCGAGCCAACGTGTGGCTGCTCGATCGCGCGGCGCGATCGAACGTCGCATCGAGGCGATTCCCGTACGTTGCGTCCGCCTGGGTGCACGCCGTTTTCCCGACACGTGCGCATCGTCGTGGCGCGAACGCGTGCCGACGGCGTGTCGTGCGCGATGCGGACCACCGCACGTTTACCGTCGATGACGAGCTGCGCGTGCTCGAACGCGGCTGCGGCCTGGCCAACGGGCGCGCTGTACGCGTTGCGCACGCCGACTCGCTGCCGATTCCCGGCACGTTCCTGCACGACGCCGGAGCTACGTCGCTCCAAAGCGATGCGAGCAGCGCTCGGCGACGGCCGGCAAGCACTATCGCAGCTTTCCGACGACAGCGTCGGCGACTGGTCGCGACGATGGCCGAGCGGCATCACGGTGCGCTTCGGCGCCGAGCGACGATCTCGTCCGCGAGCAGGCGTCTGATCGGCCGATCCTCGCGGCGCTTGGGCCGACGGGCCGCGCGACGTCGGCAGCGTCGACCTGCGCGCGCCGACGACTCCGGTCGTCGAGTACCGGCGCGACGGCCGCGGCACGAGCCAGGCCCGGTTCTCCACAGCGATAAACAGGCAATAAACACAACATATACAAGGAACCCACCGCGGCGACCACAATATATGGGCCGATGGGCCGGCGTACCCTTGCATAAATCGTCCTGGGGAGCCACGATCGCCGGGCTCGATATCGGCACGACCAAGACCTGCGCGGTCGTCGCGGCGCGCGGCGCCGACGGCTTCGAAGTGATCGGCATCGGCGAAGCGCCGTCGACGGGCCTGCGCAAAGGCGTCATCACCGACCTCGAAGAGACGGTCCGCGCGATCGAGGCGGCGACGGAACGTGCCGAGCGCATGGCCGGCGTGCACATCTCGCACGTCTACGTCGGCGTGACCGGCGAGCACGTGCAGAGCACGAACAACCGCGGCGTCGTCGCGGTCGGCGGCGAGGATCGCGAGGTCGCGCGCGCGACGTCAGGCGCGTCGTCGACGCTTCGAAGTTGATCAACGTCGGCGCCGAGCGGCAGATCATCCACGCGTTGCCGCGCCACTTCACGGTCGACGGGCACGACGGCGTCACCGATCCCGATCGGCATGTCGGGCGGTCGCCTCGAAGTCGACACGCACATCGTCACCGGCGGCAACAGCTTCATCACCAACGTGCTCAAGTGCGTGCATCGCGCCGGGCTCGAGCCGGCCGGCATCGTCTTCGAGCCGCTGGCATCATCGGCGGCGACGTTGCTCGCGACGAGGAACAGCACGTCGGCGTCATCCTGCTCGACATCGGCGGCGGAACGACCGACGTAGCGGTCTACGCCGGCGGCAGCGCCGTTGCGACCGCGACGATTCCCGGTCGGCGGCAACACGCTGACCAACGACATCGCGCTCGGCCTGCAGACGACGTTCGGCGAAGCGGAGACGATCAAGCGGACGCAGCGCGTCGCTCGCCGCCGAACGCCGCGTGACCGAGCCGAAGACTTTCACGGTCACGACGCTCGACGGGCGCACGCGGCGCAGCGTCACGCGCGCCGAATTGCGCGCGATCGTCGAGCCGCGCGTCGCTCGAGATCTTTCGCATGGCGCGCGCGGCGGTCGCGACCCGACTGCCGCGCGACGTCGATGCTGGCCGAAGTCGTGGTGACCGGCGGCGGCGCGCACTTGCACGGCATCGAAGCAGGCGGCCACGCAAGTTCTTCGCGATGCCGGCGCGCATCGGCGTGCCGGCGACTGATCGGCGGCTTGACCGACGCGTCCAAACAACCCGAGTTCGCGACCGCCGTCGGACTCGTGCTCTTCGGTCCCCGGAGCAACGGCGCGCCCTGGAACGGGCGCAAGAAGAACGCCGTTTTCGGCGCGTGCGCGGCTGGTTCGGCGAACTTTGGAACTGATGACCAGCGGTCAATCAACAGCCCTCGTCACACTGATATCTGACGGAGGCAACGATGGCAGACTCCAAGCGGTACAACCCCGAGCACGCGGCGACGATCAAGGTCGTCGGCATCGGCGGCAGCGGCTGCAATGCCGTCAACCGCATGATCGAAGCCGGGCTCGAGAACGTCGAGTTCTACGCGATCAACACCGACGTTCAAGCGCTGCGCAACGTGCGCACGCAAAATACCGTGCAGATCGGCAACGGTAAGACGCGCGGCCTTGGCGCGGGATCGCAATCCGGAAACGGGACGCGAAGCAGCCGAGGAATCGCGCGAGGATCTCGCGATGGTGCTCGACGGCGCCGACCTCGTCTTCATCACGGCGGGCATGGGCGGCGGCACGGGCACCGGCGCGGCGCCGATTCTCGCCGAGCTCGCGCGCGAATCGGGCGCGCTGACCGTCGCGGTCGTCACCAAGCCGTTCTCGTTCGAAGGCCGCAAGCGCATGCTGCTCGCCGAGCGCGGCATCGCCGACCTCGAACAGAAGGTCGACACGCTGATCACGATTCCGAACGAGCGCATCTTGCAGATCATCGAGAAGCGCACGCCGCTGCAAGAAGCGTTCGCGTACGCCGACGACATCCTGCGGCAGGGCATCCAAGGCATCTCCGACCTCATCACGCAGCCGGGCCTGATCAATCTCGACTTCGCCGACGTCAAAGCGATCATGACCGACGCCGGTTCTGCGATGATGGGCATCGGCGAAGGGACGGGCGAGCACCGCGCCGTCGACGCGGCGCAAAAGGCGATCGCCTCGCCGCTGCTCGAGACGACGATCGAAGGCGCGCGCGGCGTGATCTTCAACATCACCGGCGGCACCGATCTCGCGATGTACGAGGTGAACGAAGCGGCCGAGATGATCTCGCGCGCCGTCGATTCCGATGCGCAGATCATCTTCGGCGCATCGATCGATCCAGCGATGCAGTCGAAGGTGCGCATCACCGTGCTCGCCGCCGGCTTCGGCGCGCGTCGCAGCGTCGATTCGAGCGCGGCACGCGTTCACGTTCGAACAGAACTTCGACAAAGTCGCCCCGGTCAACATGGACGACATCGAAGTGCCGGCGTTCCTGCGCTATCGCGGGCTGACCGCCACTCTCCGGCGCTAGCGGAGCGTGAATTGCTCCGTTGGATCGATTGCGACGCCGATCGGCGCTCCACCGGGAGCGCCGCCTTCGGTTTTGATCGGCGAGCCGCCCGCGGGGTAGTCGTAGAGCAGGACGCTATCGAAGACGGCGTCGACCGTCAGCACCAGCGTGCTGCCGGGTAAGAAGGCAAAGCCTGCCGGATCGTCATCGTTCGCAAGCAGCGTCGTCGACGCCGGGCTACCCAGATTGAGCGTCGTCGGCGCGTTGTACGTATAGATCGCAGGGCCGCTGCCGTCGCCGATTTGATCGAGCACCGCCAGCTGCCCCGACGACGAGACTTGCACGCCGCCGGGAAACGTGATCGAGTTGTTCGTCGTCAACGTGACGATCGTTCCGTTGCCGTTTATGCCTCCCACGACGCCGCCGATGTTGACGGCGCCGGTATTGAACTGATCGTTATCGTCGAGCGCGAGATCGCCATATTTATCGAACGCGCAAAAACGCGGCGACGTGAAGGTGGGACTCGAAGCGCTGCCGGTCGGACTCGTCGAGCCGGCGCGGTAGAACACGATGTTGCCTGCAGCGCCGGCCGTCGTTTCGAGGTTCGTTACCGCCAGATTGCCGTTGGCGTCGACGGCGACATCGCCCGGGTATTCGCCGGAATCGTTGAAGGTCGCGAGCGGCGGCCCGGTATACGGTGGCGCGAGTTCGACAACGTTTTGCGCACCGGTATTCGCGACGTAGAGATCGCCCGCGCTGTCGGTCGCCAAGCCTTCAGGATTCGTAAAACCGGTCAGGGTTGCCGTTACCGTTCCCGAAGCGTTGAGAACGTAGACGGCATTGTTGTTGTAGTCCGACACGAAGGCCGCTCCGCCGCTCGGCGTCCGCGATCTCTGCCAAACGGCAGAACGCCGAATGGGCGATCTGCCGCCCCACAGCAGCGGCTGCACGCGCGGCGGCAAAACGTTTGGCACGGTCACGCGATGTCGCACGCCGGCGGGGATTGAAAGGGTGAAGCGTGCGTCCTGCGTGACCGCCGGTCTGGCAGCGGGATAGGAGGCGTCGGCAGCGCAACCCGCTGTGACTGCCAACGCTGCAATACCGGTACCCGTCATCAGCAACGTCCGCATACGCTTCATTCTAGACCCCGTAAAAAGGGTGACGGTCAGCGTCGCCGGAGCAGCAGCGAGTTGCCGACGACGAAGAGGCTCGATGCGCCCATCGCACCGGCGGCAAGAATCGGCTGCACGATGCCGAGCGCTGCGAGTGGGACGAGAATGAGGTTGTAGGCAAAGGCCCAGAACAGATTCTGCACGATCGTGCGCATCGTCGCGCGCGACAGCCGGATCGCCGACGCCACGGCCGTCGGGTCGTTCGAGATGATTGCGGCTTGCGCCGTCTCGAGGGCGATTGCAGTACCTCCGCCCATGGCCAGCCCGATGTCGGCGCTGGCGAGCGCGGGGGCATCGTTGATGCCATCGCCGATGAAGGCGACGATGTGCCCGGCCGCTCGCAAGGCTTGTACGAGGTGCGCCTTACCGGCTGGATCGGCGTGGGCGGCCCAGGTGTCGATTCCTGCCTGTGCGGCGAGCGCGCCGACGGCAGCGTCGCCATCTCCACTGACGAGCTGCACTGCAATGCCGAGTTCGCGCAGCGCGCTGACCGCTGCGTTCGTTTGGGGCCGGGCCGCATCGGCCAGTTCGAGGACGCCAAGAAGGCTGCCGCCCGACGCGACGTAGGCCAAGGTCGCAGCCGGTACGCGTGGTGGTCCGAGGCCGTCGATGTCGGCCGCGGAAATGCCATGCGCCTCAAGGAAGCGGCGGGTCCCAACGAGCGCCGTAGCGCCCGCCACGCAGCCGCGGACGCCGTAGCCTCGCTCTGCTGCCGCATCGGAAGCGGACAGTGGCGGAACCTCACGTGCGTCTGCGGCGCGAACGATTGCAGCGGCGAGTGGATGCGATGAACCACGTTCGAGCGCCGCGGCTACGCGCAACAGCGCGTCGGCATCATTGTTTGGTCCCGTACGAATGGCGACGACGTCGGGTCGCCCGACGGTCAGGGTTCCGGTTTTATCGAAGACGACGGTATCGGTTTTTCCGAGCCGTTCGAGCGCCGCGGCGTCGCGGAACAGAAAGCCGCGTTGGGCACCGGCTTCGGCGCCCACCATGACCGCGACGGGCGTGGCTAATCCGAGTGCGCAGGGACACGCGACGACAACGACTGCAACGGCGACGATGAGTGCCGTGGAGAGCGAATGCGCGCTTAGCGCCCATGCGGCAAACGTAGCGGCTGCGATTGCGAGGATCACCGGCACGAATACGCCGGCGATGCGGTCGGCGATGCGCTGCACCGGCGGCGCTGAAGCCTGCGCTGCGCGCACGATCTCGACGATCTGCGCCAGGATGGTGCCGGACCCGACCGCGGTCGCGCGCACGGCCAAAGTGCCGTCGCCGTTGAGCGTGCCGGTCTGCACGGACGACCCCGGGCCGACCTCCCGCGGCAGCGGTTCGCCGGTCAGCATTGCGACGTCGACGGCGCTGCGGCCCTCGATGATGATGCCATCAGCGGGAACGCGTTCCCCCGCCGGCACGATGATCGTCTGTCCGGCACGCAGTTCTTGCGCCGGGATGTCCTTCTGCGTCCCGTCGTCTGCGCGCACGCGCGCCGTCATCGGGCGCAGCGCAAGGAGTGCGCGGATCGCCGTGTTCGCCTTCCCCTTTGCAGCAGTTTCCAGATATTTGCCGATGAAGATCAGCGTGACGATTGCGCTCGCACTCTCATAGTACGTCGGGCGCAGCGTGAGCGTCGCGTCGATCGAGTACGCCAGCGCCGCGGTCGAACCGAGTGAGACGAGCGTGTCCATGTTCGTCGCGCCTCTGCGCAACTTGGCAAGCGCGCTGCGGTGAAAATCGTAGCCGACCACTCCCCATACGGGCAACGTCAGCGCCAGCATCACCCAATCTTTGCCGCGAACGTTTCCCGCCAGCATGCCGACGAGCATCGTCGCAACGAACAGCGCAATCGCCACGATGAGCAGACGGCGCTTGCCCGCGAGGGCGGATGCACGCCGGCGCGCATCGTGGTCGTTTGCATCCTCTTCTGCACTAGGCGCGATCAGGGTCGCGCCGTAGCCGGCCGCTTCTACGGCCGCAATTAACGTAGCCGGCGACGCATCGGCGGTATGGTGGACTGTCGCTCGTTCCGTCGCCAGATTGACCTGCACGGAAGCGACGCCGCTGGTCCGCTGCAATGCTCGCGTGACGTGCCCGACGCACGAGGCGCAGGTCATGCCGCCGACGGCCAACTCGCTGCGAGTCGTGCCTGCGCTCGCGCTCTGCACCGGCGCTGAAACGGTCATGCGCGGGTGTAGCTCAGTTCAAGAAGAGTGACGGTCAGCTCCTCAGTCCGCACGAAACCATGCTACCATACCTTCAGCGCGCCGAAGCGTCGTGTATGGTTAGGTCGCAATCCCGGCTGGCCGGGCCAACGCCGCAGTCGAGGGCAGGGTCATCTCCACCACGCCAAGAGGGGCCCGATATGCCGGCCCGAAATGCGGGCGAACCCAAGCAGCTGCACTATTGCATCTATCTGGAGGGCACGTTTATGAAATTCAAAGCGAAATCACGCTATGCTTTCTGTTGCGCCGCGGCGCTGGCAATCTTGGCGGGTTGCTCGGGAAGCGACGGCAGCTCACCGGGCGCGCTGGCCGTACAGGATGTTGCAACAAGCCACGACGCATTTGCAGTCAACCGCATGCAACCGGCACGTACCGGCTCTCTCACCGACATTCCGATCTACCAGGGCGCACCAATCAAGGGATTTTTCAGTAAAGCAGCGCTTGCTCCGGGAGGCGCAACGGCATTCATTTCGGCCGGCGGCGGCACCGTTGTTTACGTCGTAAACGCGCAAGGTGTGATGACCGCAACGTTGACTGGCTTTTCAGCGCCCGACGGCATGTCAACCGACAACGCCGGCAACCTGTACGTCACCAACAACAGCGCAGCCAATGTTTTCGAATTGGCGCCTCCGTATAACGGACCGCCCACCGTCTATAGCGATCCCAACCAATACCCGATAGGAGTCGCGGTCGATGGTCACGGCGACCTCGCCGTGACCTCGCTCGCCAATATGAGCGGCGGAAATGGTCAGATCGCGCTGTACAAAGCCGGATCGACTTCACCGACGAGCACGATCCAAGATCCAAACTTCCGGACGCTTTACGCAGCGTTTGACGCCAGCGGCAACTTGTACGTCGACGGAGAAAACGCGAACTTCACCATATCCGAAGTCGGAGAAGTCGTCGGAGGCGTCAACGGTACGTCGATCAGCTCCCTTACCTACAACAACACGATATGTGGACCAGGGGGCGTCCAAGTGACCAAAACGGGCGACATCGCGATCGACGATCAGTGCGGTTTAAACATCTATACCTATAATCCGCCATCGAACGGAAGCCTTGGTAGCCCGGTCGCAACGACGCCGCTGAGCGGAGCGAAAGACCCGCAGACCTTTGCGCTCAGCCGCAATGGCGCTATCGCGGCCGTCGCTGACCCTTCCCTCGGGCAAGCTGAGAAGTACGCGTATCCGAGCGGCGGGTCACCGATCTTGCTGACCAATCTGCCCCCAGACTCGTATCCGATCGGCGTCGCGATCAACCCCACCGCTCAATACGCGCGCTTCTGACGCGCCATCCTGGTTGTTTACGATAGGCCGTCATCCGCACGTACGCCGCCGCGTGCCTCGACGCGTGAGCGAGCAGGGGCTAGGCTCGCATGAAACCATGCCATCAATATAGGAATGATGAGTTCGCAGCCCGCGGCGGAACGAGGTCTCGTCGTGGCCGTCGATCTGCGCGACCCGCGGCGACCGCTCGAGCCCGAATTGATAGAGTACGAGGCTTTGATTGCAGCGGCCGGTGCAACCCTCGTTGGCCGCGTCGTGCAGCGGCTCGAGCGCGTCGATCCCGCGATGCTGGTCGGCAGCGGTAAAGCCCAGGAAATCGCCGAGACGGCAGCCGCGCTCGCCGCCACCAAAGTGTTCGTGTTCAACGACCTGCGGCCGCGCCAGCGTGCCAATCTCGAGAAGATCGTGCCACTCCCGATCGTCGACCGCACGACGGTGATTCTCGACATCTTCGCGCAGCGTGCCCGAAGCCGCGAAGGTCAATTGCAAGTTGAACTCGCGCAGCTGCGGTACCGTCAAGCAAATCTGACTGGCGTCGGCACAGCCCTATCGCGCTTAGGCGGCGGAGTCGGCACGCGCGGCCCCGGCGAAACGAAGCTCGAAACGGACCGTCGCCGCATCGGCGCTCGGGTCACCGTATTGCGGAACGCGCTTGAAACCGTGCGGCGCTCGCGCGCAACGCGCCGGGCGCCCGCCGGCAGCATCCCGCTGGTGGCACTGGTCGGCTATACGAACGCGGGGAAATCGTCGCTGCTCAATCGGCTCGCCCATGCGGGCAGCGACGGCGCGTACGTTGCCGATCAGCCGTTTGCGACGCTCGATCCAACCTTGCGCAGAGTGTACCTCGCGCCCGACCGCTTCGTGCGCCTCGCCGACACGGTGGGCTTCATCACGGATCTACCGCAAGAGCTCGTCGCCGCATTCCGCGCGACCCTCGAAGAGCTCAGCAGCGCCGACGTGCTCGTGCACGTGATCGACTCTGCCAATCCCGATTGGCCGCGCCAACGTGCCAGCGTCGAAGCGATCCTGCGTGAACTCGCAGTCGACGAAAAGCCGACGATCCTGGCCTTTAATAAGGCGGACACTCGCAAAGCCGACGCGGCACCCCTTCCCGACAACGGCATTGCCATCAGCGCCCGTTCGGGCGAAGGGCTAGCTGCGTTGCGCGAAGCGGTCGTGCAATGTTTGGATGCGCGAACCGCGCTGGCCTGACGGCACGAACGTGTGCGGGCCGCCTTTGAGGGAGCGCTCGCTCTGCGGCGCGTAGCAGTGTTGCGTGGCGCGATCTGACTTAGGCCGATTGCTCGGCCTTGCGGGCGACATACGGATCGAGTTTGTGGACTCCCCGGCGTTACGCGGGAATCCGCTCGGCGACCCCGCCGTACGCCCGCTGGCGATCTACACGCCACCCGGCTTCGATCCGCAAGGCTCCGCTCGTTATCCGGTGCTCTACGTGCTGCATGGTTACAGCGGCGACGTGGCGGCCTTGCTGGCCGCGCGCCCGTGGGAGACCAACGTCGTGCAGTGGGCCGACCGGCTGATCGCGCAGCAACGCATGGCGCCCGTGCTGCTGGCGCTCGTCGACGGTTTTACACGTTTGGGCGGCTCGCAGTACGTCGATTCCATGCACAACGGCGCGTACGGCACGTACGTCACATGCGACGCGACCGGCCACGTCGATGCGCAGTATCCGACGGTAGCGCGTGAAGGCGGCCGTGCGGTGCTCGGCAAGTCGTCGGGCGGTTTTGGTGCGCTGTACCTGAGCATGCATTACCCCGGCGTCTTTGCTGCATTCGCCGCCCATAGCGCCGACTCGAATTTCCGCACGAGCTTCGCCGCCGGCTTTACCGATGCGCAGCGCACGCTGGAAGGATACGGCGGCGATATCGCAGCGTTCGTCGGCGCATTCGAACGCAAGCACAAGCGCTCGTCGGCGGAATACGCGACGATGGAGATGCTCGGCTATACCGCCGCGTACTCGCCGCGGGCGGCGCAGGCATTTGCGCTCGACCTGCCCTTCGATGAAAGCACCGGCGAGATCCGCGACGACGTGTTTGCGCGCTGGCTCGCTTACGACCCCGTGGAGTTCTGCCGTCAAAAACGGACCGAATTGGCCCGCTTGCGACTGCGCTACGTCGACTGCGGGCGCCGCGACGAATATGCGCTCGACCTCGGCGCGCGCATCCTCGTCGAGCGCATGCGGGCGATGGATTTGGACGTGCGCCACGAAGAATTCGACGACGATCACCGCAATATCGGTTATCGCTACGCAGTCTCGCTGCCCGCACTAGCGGGCGTCCTGGAGGTCGGATGAAGCTGTTTTCGCGCGCTTGGAGCGTTGCTCTCGTTTGGAGCGTCGTTCTCGGCAGTTGCGTGGCGCCCGCCGTCGCAGCGGGCTCGCTCAGTTACGACGATCCGGGCATGCACTTCAAAGCCCCCGACGGCTGGCAGCGGATCGACGTGCCGAGCGGTGACTCGGCGAATTCGCAGGACAAACCGCCGGTCGCCGTGTTCGCGTTCGACCCGGGCCATTCGGACGCGCAGACGATCATCATCACGATTCGAACGGCCGACAGCGACTCGCTCGATGCGTTCGAACGTTCGCACGAGGGCGACCTACGTCAGGGAAGCGATAGTACGAACGTCGATAAGCGGACGCACGTCACGCTCGCTAACGGTATGCCGGCTTATCTCGTGCAGACGACGTCGGGTGACGGACTGCAATCGATACGCCGCTATGAATATCTGGTCTATGACGGAGCACGCGACATCGACGTTGCATTCGCCGGCCATCAGGGCGAATTTACTGAAAAACAAGCGTTGGCCGCCCTCTCCACGCTGTACGTCGTCGCTTATCCGGGCGACCGAACGTAACGACGGAGAGCCTCCCACTCAACGCAACGCCGGCACCGCCGTCGCATCGAGCGCCTGACCGAGATCGTCCAGCAAGTCGCTGATGTCTTCGATGCCGACCGACAGCCGGACCAAGCCGTCGGTAATGCCGCGCCGCTGCCGTTCTGCGAGCGGAATCGAACCGTGAGTCATCCGCGCCGGAATCGAGATGAGCGATTCGACGCCACCCAGGCTTTCGGCGAGGCTAAAGATTTTGGTGGTCTCGGCGAATGCGGCGGCGCGCTCGGCATCGCCACGCAGCGTCAACGACAACATCCCGCCCGCGCCGCGCATCTGCCGACACGCTAAATCGTACTGCGGGTGGGAAGCGAGGCCGGGATAATACACTTCGGCCACATCGTCTCGACTGGCGAGGAACTCCGCGACGGCGCCAGCATTGCGCTCGTGCTCTCGCATCCGCACGGCCAGCGTCTTTGCGCCGCGCATGACCAGCCACGCGTCCAACGGTCCCGGCACGCCGCCGGCTGCGTTCTGGTAAAACTTCAGTTCTTCAGCGAGTTTGGGATCGTTCGTGATCGCGGCACCGCCGATCGCGTCGCTGTGGCCGCCGATGTACTTGGTCGTCGAGTGAACGACGACGTCCGCTCCGAGCGCCAGGGGCGTTTGAAAGTACGGCGTCGCGAAGGTGTTGTCGACGACCAGAACGGCGCCGGCGGGTTTGAGCGCGGCCAGCGCCGAGATGTCGACCAGCCGCAGTAAGGGGTTGGTCGGCGTTTCCGCCCACACCATCTTCGTTGCCGGACGAAGCACCGCGCGGGCGGCGGCGAGGTCGGTCAGATCGACGAAGTCGAAGGCGATACCGTAGCGGGCAAAGACCTTGGAGAAGACGCGATACGTTCCACCGTACAGATCCTCGCCGACGACGACGTGGTCGCCGCTCGATAGCGATCCGACGATGGCCGACGTGGCTGCCATCCCGCTGGCAAACGCGCTGCAAAAGCGCGCCTCTTCGAGCGCCCCGAGTTGTGCTTCAAGCGCGCTGCGTGTTGGATTCACCGTTCGGCTGTAATCGAAGCCACGGTGTTTGCCGACGGCCGTTTGGGTGTACGTCGACGTTTGGTAGATCGGAACGGTCGTCGCGCCGGTCGTCGGCTCGGCGTCCTGCCCCGCATGGATGGCGCGCGTACTGAACTTCATCGCGTCCCTCTTCGGCACGTATCATGGCGCCCGCTGCTTCCGGCGGCTGAGCGCGATGTCCGGCGAGGCTAACGCCGGGAGCGCTGCACGTCCGTCGTAAAGCGTTCGAGGATCGCGAGGGTCTCGGCGCTGACGTGATGTTCCATGCCTTCGGCGTCGATCGCCGCCGTGTCGGGAGCAACGCCGACGGCGAGCAAGAAATTCTGTACGATCGCATGACGCGTCCGCGACATGCGGGCTAAGCGCTTCCCTTTTTCGGTAAGAAAAATCGAGCGGTAGGGTTGTGCGGTCACGAGTCCGTCGCGAATGAGGCGCGCCACGACGTTGCTGACGGTCGCCTGCTTGACGCCGAGCGAACGTGCGATGTCGGCAGCGCGCGCTTCGCCGGTCGTCTCGATCAAGTCGCCGATCAACTCGACGTAATCTTCAGCGATTTCCGTCCTGCGCGCTTTGCGAGCGCGCACGAAGCGGTTGCTTCCGTCGCCAGCCATTCCTGCGAAGGCTTCGGCGGCGGCCGGCCCCGCCCATGTTGCAGGAGTTACTTCGAAGTTTAGCCGATGCTATACTATGTACTCCGTACGTCACGATTGTCGGCTCGACGTGACGACTCTCGCATGAAAGCCTTCGCCGCAGTCTCATGATGTCGCCATCGGTGACGTATGCGGGGCGCGATGCCGTCGACATGCGGGAGGACGTGCTGCGTGCGCGCAACCGCCGCACGATTGCGCGCGCGCGAGCGGCGGGAAATCCGTTCCGGCTGCTGGCGCTGTTAGCAGGGCCTGGCATCTTGGTGATGCTCGGTGAGAACGACGGACCCAGTATGCTTTCGTACGCGACGACGGGAGCAACGTACGGCATCGGATTTTTCATCCCATTCATCGTGCTGACGTTTGCCATGGCTTTTGCCGTGCAAGAGATGACGGTCCGTCTCGGCGTTGCGACCCATCGCGGGCACGCCGAACTCATTTTCGACCGCTTTGGACCATTCTGGGGCTACTTCGCGATGGGGGATCTCGTCGTCGGAAACGTCCTGACGTTAGCGACCGAGTTCATTGCGCTGTCGGCGTCGGGTCTTTATTTCGGCATTCCGGTTCCCGTATCGGTCGCATGTGGCATCGCGCTTGTCGGCGCCGGCCTCGTAACGCAGCGCTACGTGACCTGGGAACGCCTGCTGCTCGGTCTCGCGGTTGGAAACTTCCTCTTCATCCCGGCGGCGCTCTACGCACATCCCAGCGGTGCGGCGCTCGGACATGCGCTGGCCCGGTGGGGACCGCTTCCCGGCGGCTTCGGCACGACGTTTTTAACGCTCGTCCTGGCGGACATCGGCGCGACGGTCACGCCGTGGATGATCTTTTTCCAACAGAGCGCCATCGTCGATAAGGGTCTGACGAAGGCCGACGTCGGGCAAGGACGCCTCGATACCTTGCTCGGCGCTGGGCTCGCTGCGCTCGTCGCGATTGCGACCGTAGCCGCCGCGGCTCCGCTGTTCGTTCACCACGTGAACGTAACGCATCTTACGAACGGAGCCGATTTTGCGACCGCGCTTCGCCCGTATCTCGGAAGCACGGGTGCGACGCTGTTCGCACTTGGTATTTTGGAAGCGGGGGCCGTTGCCGCGATGACGATCTCGACGAGTTCGGCTTACGCGGTCTGCGAAACGACGCGCGCACGTCACAGTTTGAACGTACGCTTCTCGCAAGCAAGGCTCTTTTACGGTATTGCGTTCGTATCGGTGTTGGTCGCTTCAGGCATCGTCTTGATCCCGGGTGCGCCATTGCTCGCAATAACGTTGACCGTCAACATCATCGCAACGCTGCTGATGGCGCCGGCCTTGCTCTTCTTGTTGATGCTCGTCAACGACCGTGACATCATGGGAGATTTGGCAAACGGAACGCGCTCCAACGTCGTCGGAGGAACGATCGTGGTCGGCATCGCGCTGCTTGGGGCCTTGTACGGCTTGCTCGCCGTCTTTCCGGGAATGCTCGGACGATGACGCCTCCGCTTGCGACGACCGGAGCGGTCGATGAAGACGACCCCGTCCTCTCGTTGCTCGAGCCGGGCCAGGCTGTTGCCGGCCGTGCGCCGCTGAACCGGCGCACGTTGGGACCGGCCACCGTCGTGCTGTTGGTTTTTTTGCGGCTCTACGTCATCCTCGCGGTTGCGCTCGTCATCTATGCGTTTTGGCATGCAGCGCATGGCTGAGTGAGCTGGAAAAATGCTGGCCGTGGACCTACGTGGCGGATTCTGTCTCGTGCAAGAGCATCAGGCTGCGACGAACGTCAGCTTGACGGCGTCTTCGCCGACGTGATCGGTGCCGATGAGGCGCAGCGGCGCCCGCGCGCCGGCGAAGTACGGTTTGCCACGACCGAGAACAAACGGACGAAAGTACAGATGATACTCGTCGATAAGACCGAGCTCCGTAAGACTCGCCGCCAGATCGGGCCCGGCAACGGCGATGACGCCGTTGATCTCGGCTTTCAGCCGGCGTGCGAAGCCTTCGAGATCGTCACCGATAAGCGTCGCGTTGGCGCCGACCGATTTTAGCGAGCGTGATGCAACCCATTTCGGCTGCGCCCGCCACGCCGCCGCGAATTCGCGCTGGCTCGCGTCCCACTCCGGGCGATCCTCGTCCCAGTAGCGCATCATTTCGTAGATGCGACGACCGTACAGACTGCCCGCGAGGTCGCGAACGTAGTCGATCCAATAACGAAAAAGCGCAACGTCTGGCTCAGGGAATTCCAGCTCCCCGTCGACGCCTGCGACGTACCCGTCGAGCGACTGCATCATGCCAAAGACGAACTTCCCCATGTCGTACCCCGCTTCAAGAACGCTGCCAGCTCCGAGGTTAACGATCTCGCTAGGCATCCTCAAAACCCTGTCAGCCTTTTACGGACCGTTGGGAGATTATCTACCTAAAATTCCAGTCTGCCGCAGGTACGGCGCAAGCACTTTGCGCGTTGCTGCAAATGCGGGCCGACCGGTTGACGGCGTTTAATTCACGAGATCGTCATCGACGTTGCGGGCATGCGGGAACGCCGCGGCGCGAGCGGAACGTCGACGGGTCGTTGTTTCCTTACACTAGCGATTTGGTGAAAGGCCCATCAATGCATTGCGCGTTACGGTTTAGATGCGTCCTTTTCGGCGCCGCGGCGCTTGCGGTGCTGCTCGGATGCTCTGGACCGACCACCGGAGCGACTGACCCTATCAGTTCGTCAGGCGCGAGCGTGTCCGGGCAGTCCGAGTTTTCTACGGGTAGGAAGTTCCGCAACGTTCCATCACCCATTGCGGCGATCCCGGCGCCCTTTAGTCGCGCTGGGAGTTGTCCCGCGGGCCCGGTCGGTTTCGTTTCTGACAGTGCGTTCGGGGTGATCTACGAATTGAGTCGCGACGGCACTGTGTGCGCGACGCTGATGGGCGCCTATTCGTCGCCCCGAGGACTCGCGACCGATAAGCGCGGCCACCTCTACGTCGCCAATTATGGCGCAAGCAACATTTTGGAAGTCGATGAGTCCAGCGGACAACTCGTAAACACGTACGCCGACCCAGGCGAACGTCCAGAAGATGTCTGCGTCGACGACGCCACTGGTGATCTAGCGGTGACGAACGCGACGACAACAAACTACAACGCCGGAGACGTCGTTCTCTACGTCGCGAATTCGACAAGCGGCCCGTCGGGAATGGCTTCCGCCGGTAACTACACCGAGCCTAGCTCCTGTGCATTCGACCAGCAACGAAAGACACTCGTATTCGACGATTACGAGCAAAGCGTTGGAGCAGGGGAACTCGGCGCCGTCATTCCCGGAAACTACACCGGCACGAGGCGCATTATCCCGCTGAGTACATCGAACACGATCGTGGAGCCGGGCGCCGTGCAAGTCAATCTTTCGAACCAGGTCACCGTCGGCGACGTCGTCGGGTTCGGCAGCTTCTCGATCTATACGTATCGCCGCACGGGCACGGCCCTCACGCTCATTGCTACAACGACTTTGGACGGGGACGGCAACTACGCGTTCAACGCGGCTGACACGCTCGCGCTCACAACGATAACGTCGCCCGACGGGGGTGCCACCGCCCTTCTCTACCGCTATCCGGGCGGTGGTACCGCCATTGAAGCGACCTTCTTCGACACCAACGCCAAACCGAATGGCGTGGCGATTAATCCGACCGAACAATGTGAAGTGCGTTAACTTCGTTTGTAGATACAGCGACGAGGTCCATGGCCAGCGTGTCAGCTTGAAAACGAGAACGCTTGAAGGCAAGGCGGACTACACCAACTCAACCGAGGCCGCTCGTCGTTGCGATCTCGAGCCGACACCAGCGCATTCGAAAGCGACCGCCACGCCTTTTTAAGGGAGAGAAATTGCCCGCGATCTGTTCAGGCGTGCCGTCCTGAAAACGACGGTTTTCGAGACGTGATGGGCGCCTGCCGAACGGCTTCCATTTAGAGACGATTCAGGCGCTCCGTAAGTTTCGCGGCGCTACGCATCCTGAAGGCTTGCGCAATGAGCCGGTCCCGGCGAAACATTGCGCGCGAGCGCACTGCTGGGCGGCAGATGCGGGTGTCGGAAGTGGCGATCACTTGAAACGAGTCGGATGCGTTTCGCCCCGGATGCTTACGCGGTAATGAACTAAGAATTCAGCCCCAGCGTGGCTCAATTGAGCGGCAACGCTCAAGACCTCTCTTGATTCCTCGATTCAAGGGGGCTTGCGCGACGACGATATTCTGGCCGGTCAGGTTGCGAAGGTAGGGTTTCGCCCCATGCGCGCGCTGCAATGGGCGTGGGATTATGGCCGGTGGCGGCTTTCTTTCGGCCGCTATCTTGAATGGAACAACCAATATGCTGTCCCTCTCTCGATGGAGCACTCGCCGGATCGCACCGTACGTCGCATGCGGCGCTCTTACGATGCTGGCCGGTTATGCAAGCGGCCCGGTCACAGCCGCGACAACTCCCGTTACGAACGGTCCTGGCTACCCCGCTAGTGGGGCACCTTTCCTACAAGGCCGCTCCGCCATGCGATCCGTGACCGGCGCGCCAACCAGAAGCTGGATCGCGCCACACGCTCCCTCTGAACCTCTCTTGTACGTCTCCGACTACATTGGCGGTTACGTGAACATCTATTCGCAGAATGGTCAGAATCAAGCGCCGATCGGCCAGCTCACCGGTTTTTCCACACCGGCATTCCTGTACGTGAGTAAGGCCGGCGACCTCTACGTCGCCAACGACAACGCATACAACGTCCTGGTTTTCCACCGTGGCGCAACGTCACCGTTCGAGACGCTGAACGTTCCAGTGATACAAGTTTATCAGGTCACAGAAGACAGTAGCGGAACGACCTACGTCTCGGGGTCGACTGGCTCGGCCGGGGGCGCCACAATCGAGGTCTATGCCGCGGGGAGTCTAAATCCCACCTCCTCTCTGAGCGACCCAAACTATGCGTATTTTGTCGGCGTTACCACGGATTCCAAAGGCAACATCTACACTTGCGCCGATCAGACGGGGTCTTACACAAAGAGTGGGACCGTCGAGGAGTTCCTCGCGGGAAGCACCACGCCGATCAATCTTGGCCTTCACACGACCGGGTGCTATGGGCTGGCAATTGGCCCGCGCGATAACTTACTCGTCGCCGACTTCTTTGCAAAAGCCATCGAGGTCTTCCCACCTGGGTCGACGATGCCGGCGACAACAATCAAGACGAACGGATTGCCGATCTCACTTTCGCTCAACGCGAATGTTTCGGCTTTCTACGTGGGTACTGCCAACCACAGCGTCCTTGAGTATACTGTCGGCGGCAAGCTAATCGACACGATTACGAACGGCATAACGGAGCCCGTCGACGGCGTCGCGACGGACCCGGGATACTACCCGTACTGACGAATGCGCCTGTCAGCCCGCAGCTCGCGCTGCGGACTTCCAAGCATCATCCTTTGCGGCCATAGTTGGTAAAAGTTCGTCGGCGGCGGGTCTAGCGCTGAATTGGCGGCAGAAGCACCTTCGCGGCTTGCCTGAACGGAAGCGACCTCTTCGGTGCCTGGAGCTCAAACAGAATCCCGCAAACGACCCCTTTTGGGAAACAAAAAACTCGATTGCAAACGATCGTGCTTATCTTTGAAGGGGATCGAGCAGCCCGATTGTCAACCGATGATCGGTACAACGAGTTCGCTCATACCGGTCCCGAGATGCACGGTGCATGTGCCGCCGGCGCTGCGCTCGTAACGCGCCGGGAACTGACCGTGCAGCGGAAAGGCCGTCCAGAACCAGCGCCCTTGGAGGTCGAGCCGCAGCACGTCACCACGTCGAAAGAATGTAGCCGACGGCATCAAGGTCATCTCGACGTCGACGACTCCGCCGCCGGCGGACCGCGGCACGCGCAGCCAGCCTTTGGTTACCATGTCGAGTGGAAATCCAAATGAACCCTCAAACGGCACTTCGGCACCAGCCGTGAACTTTCGCACGCCGCCGAAGAGGCAAATATCGTTCGCGGTTGACGCGGCGACCGTAAAGCGCAGTGTCATTGGCCCGACGACTTCGATATCACGGGGGATCGTCCAGGCAAATGTGAGGCGGCCGCGGCGAAGTTCGAATGAAACCGTTTCCTCGCCGGTTTGCGGAAGCTCTCGGAGCGTGCCGTCCGCATGCAAGTGCAGCGCGACCGGCGCCGCTTCGGGTGGCGGCCATTCGGCGGACTCGATCGTGCGATGCACGACGTGCCGGCTTTCGCGCACGTCGATCGTGACGCGTGGCGTTTGCTCGAATCCGTTCTCTTCGCCTTTGAGGAAATGGTCAAAGAAACGTGTCTGCAGCGCGAGCGACTCGGGCGCATAGTACGTCGCCCACTTCGGAGCGCGATGCGTGTGCAGCCACTTCTGTGTAGAGCCGATTTGGTTGAACCCATGAAACGTGCCGCCCGTGTGCAGGCACTGATCTGAAAAACTGCCGCATACGAGCGCCGGCACGTCGATCGCAGGCAGCGCGGGTACGAGCGACTCCCAGAAGGCGTCGCGATTCGGATGCACGCGCCGCTGCTTGCTGAAGTTTACCGGCGCATTCTTGTTACTGACGGCGTTGTTCCAGACGAAAAAGAAGCCGAGATCGCTAATCCCGCCCGGGCGGGCGAAATCGCGAAAAACATCCGTGAAGCCCTCCCACGGGCAAATCGCCGCAAGCGACGGCGGCCGAAGCGAAGCAACACGCCACTGACTGATCGCTAGATAGGAGACGCCGGTCAGGCCGATCTTCCCCGTCGACCACGGCTGCTGCGCCACCCATTCGATCGCATCATAGAAATCGTGACCCTCAGCTTCGGTCAACAAATTGCCGACACCATCCGAACTTCCGTAGCCACGCAAGTCGAGGTTTACAACCGCATAGCCGCGCGATAACCCAATAGACCGGATCTGGCCCTTCCCAACCGGTGAACGCCGATTGCGTCGACGGCTGCGTCTGGTACATCAGCCGGTACGTGAGCAGGGGCCGCCCGGGCTTCGGCAACGCGTCTTTGTTATACGGGTGCGCGCACATGAGAACCGGAACACGCCCGTCGCCCGTCGGTCGAAAGACGTTCGCGCGCAGCGTCGTGCCATCGCGAGCCGCGATCGCTACGTTGTGCTCGAACACGATCCCGGCAGGCGGAACAGTAATTGTCACCGGCGGCCGGATCGCGGCGCGCAACCGATTGAGGGCAAATTGCCAGCCCGCTGCTGCTTCTCGCATGCGCGTTTGCCTTCTCACAATTGATGATCCACCAAACTAGCAACTCTGACGTTGGTCGCCGTATTCCTGGCGGTCGCGGGTGGACCTGTCCCAACTACGACGTTTGCGAGATGAAGGCACAGCAGCTTGATTATCCCAAGCTACTTGGTTATATTCGAACTCGGTGCACAGCGTCGCTACGGCGGATTCCACGTGTGGGTTTCCACCTACGATGAGCGTGGCCACCGTCTTCACGTGCACGTCATTGCCGGTTGGCGGCCGCGCTTTGATCTATACCGGGGACCGCATCGAGGTTAGCACGATTTCGGGAATGAGCAAAGCCGACATACGCCAGCCGCTTGATGTCATCGCCGAACACGCTGAAGAGTTACTCGCCCTTTGGCAAGAGTACAATGGTAAAGAAAAGTTCGTACCACTTACCGACACGGCGTTCAAAGCGGCGGCTGACGCTGGCCGGCAGGCGAGAAATGCGCCGACCGCGGTCATGCGGCCGTCGGTCCATCCACTGCACGCAGGCTCGTCACTCGGATTAAGTTTAGAGCTGCGCAATGGTGCTGCGGTAACGATCCCGGTCAGCGAAATTCGTGAACTCGCAGCGCAACCGCCCAAAGAGCTGTCGAAAGTGAAGGTTGACGCGTTTGGCGAGGGCCTCGTGTGGCGATCGCTGGACATCGCTATCTCGGCGGCCGGATTGCTCGAGGATTTCTTCGGCTGCGCGACGCGAGCAAAGAGCGCTCGCGCTGACGGCCTCGCACGCACGCCGGCCAAAGTTGACGCAGCTCGCAAGAAAGGGGCGCAAAGGCGGTCGGCCATTTTAGCTGAAGCCGTTTACTCAGCTGGCCCCGCAAACAACACGAGATTTCCGTCGGGATCGACGACGATGAAGGTCCTCGCGCCCCAAGGTTCCTTCTTCAGCGTTTGAGCAAAGCGAATTTCCGACGCTTGGAACTCCAGAAACAGCTTTTTTATCTCAGCGGAAGTCTCGACAGTGATCGAAGCGGAGAGTAGATGCTGACGCTCCCGGATGTCGCCCACGAAGACCGGCTCGCCAACGTTTCGCAAGTTGAGTCGCGCATTGTCCCGATGAACCTGTCCGTAGAACGGGGGATCACCATACATGAAGGCAATTGCGAAGCCGAGCTTGGATGCAAAAAACGCGCACGATGCCTTTACGTCCCCTACGTAGAGATGAGCTTCGGTAGAAGTCAGAACTGCGCGCGTCCCTGACGTTTTAGACCGACTCTTCACAGCGTGGGCTCCTATACTAGGCGCCTGCCATCCATCGAAACCGGCGTGTCTTGCGACGAGTGGCGAAGCTTCGATCTGTTGCTTGGCCCTTGAACCTACGATATCTGCTCGGCCTTGTGGCCAAAAGTGCCGAGCAGTCAGATGCCGGACGCCCTCAATCAGCCACTACTGACATGCAGCGGCCACAACCGTGATGCGATAGATGCGATCGCTTCTAGCTCACGCGATCGTGGCGGGCAGCCGGTCCGGATCCGAACCCGGCCCAGGATCATGGCTTCAAGTTGGCCACGGTATCGAGGACTTCGACGGCTATTTCCGGGAAATTGTGTGGATCGAAACTGTTGCGCACGGCGCACGTTGGAGGCCGCTGAGCGGCACGACTCCAAAGGAGGCGAGCTATGAACGTCGTTCGGACGGTCGCGCGAATTTTTCTCGGTATCGTGTTCCTAGCTGCCGGCGCGAGCGATTTCTTTATCAGCAACCCGCCGCCACAACCGGGCATGGCCGGGGCGTTCGACGTTATCTTCGTTCATTCACATTGGGCGCTTTTCGTCGGCGCGGTGCAGATCATAATCGGCGCGCTACTGCTGGCCAATCGCTACGTTCCGCTCGCCTTGACGATGCTGTTCGGCTTTGTTTACAACGGTTTTGCATTCCACATAACGATGGCTCCGCTCGCACTCCCCGCTCCGCTGGTGGTAACGGTTCTCGGCGTGATGCTAGCATGGCCGTATCGCGCGCTGTTCGCGCGACTCTATGCGGCGCGCCCTCCGATTGAGCAACCGGCGAAGTAGCCTCATGGTAACAATGTCGCAGCGCAGTTAATTCCGGGTCGACCAAGCAGGGAGAACAATATGCGAACGTGGGTTTCTTTCGCCGGCCTCGCGGCAGCGATTGTTATGTGTGCGCCCGCAGCTGGGGTGGCCTCCGACCCGCCAGGCCGGATCACAGGGATCGGCGGCATCTTCGTAGTGAGCAAGAACCCCAAGGCCCTAGCGGCTTGGTATCGCGACGTATTGGGCATTTCGCTGGAGCCGTGGGGTGGCGCGATATTCCGCTACGACGCGACGGGGCATCCGCCCGTCGCGGTTTGGAACGCCTTTCCGGAAGGGGACAGCTATCTCGCGCCCTCGCAGCGCGAGTTCATGCTCGACTTCGCCGTGGATGACCTCGACGCGTTTCTCACTCGGCTGAAGGCAAAGGGCGTCACAATTCTCAAGCGTGACGACTCCGATCCGAACGGCAAGTTTGCCTGGATTCTCGATCCCGACGGCACGAAAATCGAGCTGCAGCAGCCGACGAAGCGATGACCTTTGCGGAGTTGTTGCCGCCTGTCGATCTTCGATCGTGAAGCAGATCATCAACCGCGATCACAGCGAGCGGCGCCTCAAAAATCCGTAAGATCCCATCCGACACTGTCGCGTAGAGGGCTTACTCGCGCTGACATCACCCGCTTGGAGCTCTACAAAACAGATACGCGCCTGCAAGGGTTTGCGATTGCAATCAGGCTAGACGGACGATGTAATGGCAAGGATTCGCGTGGCGGGCTTCCGCTCGATGGCTTCGCGGCCGGGACGGAGCAGAGCCTGAATCACCCTTTGGGAAAGCGTGGGCCCGAACTGTTCGGGTGGTTTTTCCCCGCTCGCACGTTCCGCGAGATGCAGGGCGGAAGCGGCGGCGATACAGGTTTGGAGCGAGTTCGCGCGGCGCGCGATGGACGGCTTCGGACATCAAGGTTGGCGGCCGACGATCGCGCCGGCATACCCCGCGCTCGGGACGACGGTCCTGGTTTACTCACCCACGGCCGTCCGGTCGTTATTCTGAGCACGTACAAGGCCGCCTGGCCATTGAAGACCGGATAGTCCGACGCCGCCTGCTGCCGGGCCGCCCGGTCTGCCGGACGCCGAGTGACCCGCTGGAATGTCGCGGCGTCGAGAAACGTTAGGCGGACATGCGCTTGTGCTGGGCGTTGTGCCTTGGAGTGATGCTGGGGACCACGTCCCTGGCGGCCGCCGTACCGCCGCCGTCGGATTCGGCGGCTGCTCCTCCGCCGACCGGTATTGCAGGCTTGCTCGGAACGTGGGCGTGCTCCGGTGATGCGCCCGGCAATTCGAGCACCGAGACGTATACGCGCTCGGGCGACGATGCCTTCACCTTGACGAACGCGGTGCACACGACGACCGGTGCGACGGGCACCGTCAACGAGACGTTCTCGTTCGCACCGCAAACGCAACTCTGGACCGTCACCGCGACACCGAACGCGTTCTTCGATGCGCTTAACATCTCGGGTTCGGACTGGACCGCGGGCACTGCGTGGGTGTTGAGCGGTACGGAACTTTTCCGCAAGAAAACGATGCCGGTGCGCATCATCTATACCGATCTCGGGCCTGCGGCGTTTCGCCGCGAGCATCAAATCAAGGTTCACAATGCGTGGCAGGATGATGCAGCCTACCGGTGTCGCCGCGTCGGCGAGGTTCCGGTCGCCGCGACGTTGCCGTCGTTGACGCCGGCGTTGGGAATCGCCGCACTTCCGTCACCATCACCGTCTCCTGTACCGGTGTCGTCGCCGCTTTCCGACCGGCGTGCAGTTGCCGCAAAAACACCATGGCCATTTCGCCCCTGGCCGTTCGCGCCGGCGCCAGTGGCCCAGGCCTCGAGCCGCCCGGTCGCGCGAGCGAATGCCGGCTCGGCACGTCAACCAGCCGCCGCGCCGCATCCGGTCGCAGCGGAGAGCTCGAAGGCATCGACGATCACAGCGCCGGTGAGCGGACGCACGGCGATGCGCACGGCCGTACTGCATTCGCCGGCGCCACAACGCCTCGCTGAACGGCATGCATCTGCAGCACGACCCAGCGTTACGCCGGCCGTACCCAGCGGCACGCACGATGCGGACCACGCGTTTGCCCTAGTCGGAACATGGGCGTGTCAAACGGCGCTCGGCGATACGAGCACGCACGTCTACACGCAGATGGGCGACGCTGCGATCGAGCTTCGGAATCGCGTGTCGTTACACGGACGGCTGTATACGATCGACGAAACGTACCGGTTCGATCCCGCGCACAACGCGTGGACCAACGTCACGGCGAACGGCGCTTATCGCGGCACGGCGGGCCGTTGGATCGGGGCTTCATGGACGTTCGCCGGCATTGACAATGAAGGTCGCCCATCGGAAGTTCGGATGACGTACACGACGCTGAGTCCGACGTCGTTCCAGCGCGACTTCGCGCGCAACGAAAACGGCGTGTGGCTGCCGTACCTCTCCGAGACCTGCAAGCGCACCTAATCGGCGGAATGCGCGCCCGGACAATGCCTGAACTGCAAACGTAGAGGCGCCATGACCATCATTCCGATGGCGTGGCGTTTGGGCGCTCGTCGTGTGCGGGCCCGATCCAGACGGTTTGCGCGTTGACGAACTCGCGAATGCCGAAAGCAGCCGAGTTCGCGTCCGTAGCCGCTTTGCTTGATGCCGCCGAAGGGCAGGCGGGGATCGGAGGCGGTCATGCCGTTGATGAAAACGGCGCCCGATTCGAGACGCGCGGCGAGACGCTTTGCGCGTTCGACGATCGCGGCGTCCACAGGTTGCCGCCCAAACCGTACGGCGATGCGTTGGCAAGCGTGATGCACTCGTCGACATCGCGGGCGCGCACGACGGCGGCCGCCGGGCCAAAGGTTTCCTCGTCGAACATCGGCATGCCGGGGACGACGTCGCTCGACGATCGTCGGCGCGTAAAAGAAACCAGGCCGGTCGATGCGATGGCCGCCGAGCGCATGCGCGGCGCCCCGCTCGCAGCGACGCGGCGACCTGCCGTTCGAGCGTGTCGCGCAGGTCAGCGCGCGCGAGCGGCCCGAGCGTCGTCGCACGCTCCGCGGATCGCCGATCTGCAAGCGCGCGAGTCTTGTCGACGAACGCGTCGACAAACGCATCGTAGACGGCGCTTCGACGATGAAGCGTTTGGCGGCGATGCAGCTTTGCCCGTTATTCTGAAAGCGCGCTTTGACGGCCATCGTCGCAGCCGCGGCGACGTCGGCGTCGCGCAGCACGATGTACGCATCCGAACCGCCGAGTTCGAGGACCGTTTTCTTGAGGTGCCGTGCCGGCGGTCGCCGCGACCGCGCTGCCGGCGGCTTCGCTGCCGGTCAGCGTCACGGCAGCGATGCGCGCGTCGGCGACGAGCGGCTTCCATGTCGCGCCGAAGCGACGACGAGCGTCGTGAAGGCGCCCTCGGGCAGCCGGCGGCATCGCGAACGATGCGCTCGATCTCGAGCGCGCAGCCCGTGACGTTGGCGGCGTGCTTGAGGACGACGACGTTGCCCGCCGACGAGCGCGGGCACGAGCGCGCGGAACACTTGCCAGTACGGAAAGTTCCACGGCATGATCGCGAGCAGCACGCCGAGCGGCCGAAACGCGACGTAGCTGTCCGCCGCGCTCGTGGCGATCGGGCTCGTCCGCCAGATACGCAGCGGCGGCATGCTCGCGTAATAGTCGCAGCACCACGCGCACTTTTCGATTTCGGCTTCGGCTTCGACGATCGTCTTGCCCATTTCGCGCGTCGCTAGCGTCGCAAGTTCGGCCTTGCGCTTGCGCAACTGCTCGGCGATCGCGCGCAAGACGGCGGCGCGGTCGGCGGTCCGTTGGGTTCGCCAACCGCCGAACGCGTTGCGTGCGCGATCGAGCGTCGCGTCGACCGCGACTGTGTCGTGGTCGGCGTACTCGGGCGAGAAACTGGCCCGTGGTCGGGTCGACGGTCGCGATCGTCGGCGCGGTCGTCGCTGTCGCTGCCATGCTGCGTAACCTTCTGTGTGGACGAACGTGCGACTACGACGCAGGCGCAGCGAACGCCCGTGCGGCGACGGCTTCGAGCGCGGCGCGCGGAACGAGGCCGATCAACTCGCAGCCTGCGACGGCGACGCCACGCCGCGCAGGCCAAGCGCGCGAACGAGACCGACGATGCGGTCGAGCGGCGTCGCCGCGACGTCCGTCATGTTGCACGAGACTTGCACGCGGCCGTCGCCTAGCGCGATGCCGAGCGCCCGCAACGGTTCGCAAGCCGCCGTTGCGTTCGCGCAACGTCCGCGCGATGCGTTTGGCGAGCAGCACAACGTCGGCGTCGAGCACGATGTTGAACGCGATGAGGACTCGCCGCGCGCCGACGGCGATTGCGCCGGCGCTGGGATGCAGCGGCGACGTCGCCGACGTCGGGGCGGTCGGCGCGTGTCGCCAGCCCTTCGAATTCGCCGCGACGCACGTCGGCGAGCGCACGGTACTGTGGCCTGAGCGCCGCTTCGCCGTAGAAGTAGCTAGGGATGCGCGAGCTCGTGCCAGATCGCGTTCCGCGGCCTCGCGCGCGAGCGCGACGGCGTCGTCCATCGTTGCATCGGCGAGCGGGACGAACGGCAGGACGTCGAGCGCGCCGATGCGCGGATGCGCGCCCGCGTGGGTGCGCAGGTCGATGCCGAAGCTGGCGACGCGCGCCAGCGCGACGGCGGCCGCGAGCACGCTGTCGCGCGTTCCGAAGAACGTGAAGACGCTGCGGTTGTGGACCGGATCGCTCGTTTGGTGCGCGAGCTCCGCCTTTGCTCCGCGAATCGCGCGCGCGCAGCCGGCGATGACGCTTGCGTCGCGCCCTTCGGAGACGTTGGGCACGCACTCGAAAAGCTTCACGCGCGTACGCTAAGCCGGCGAACGACGATTGCCACTAAAACATCGCAGCGACGCTGCCGCGATGTCGGTGACGCCCGTGGCGGACTCGGCGCCGTCGCGCTCGCGGCGAGGCCGCCGCCGGCGCCAGAACCGTCGCGAAACCGAGCCGCCTGCGCTTCTTGCGCACGCCGCGCACGTTGCGCGACGGCGCGGACTTCACCGGAGAGCCCGAGTTCGCCAAACACTGCCGTGCCCGCAGGCAACGGCACGCCGCGAAATGCCGAAGCGACGGCCAGCGCGATGCCGAGATCCGCGGCGGGTTCGTCGACGCGCAGGCCGCCGGCGACCGAGGCGTAGACGTCCTGCGCTCCGAGCGACATGCCGGCGCGCCGTTCGAGCACCGCCAAAATCATCGCCAGGCGCGCGCGATCGAGGTTCGCGGCCAAACGTTGCGGCGTGCCGTAATTCGTTTCGCCGACGAGCGCTTGAATCTCGACGAGCACCGGGTCGCGAGCCGACGATGCTCGCGACGACGCACGAGCCGCTCGGCCGTTTGCGCCGTACCGCCGCGTCCGAGAAACAGCTGCGAAGGATTGGCAACTTCGTGCAGCCCGCGCTCGTCCATCGCGAACACGCAGATCTCATCGGCGCTGCCGAAGCGGTTCTTGTGCGCGCGCACGATGCGATACTCGGCACCGTTGTCGCCTTCAAAGTACAGCACCGTATCGACGAGATGTTCGAGCAGCCGCGGCCCCGCGATCGCACCATCTTTGGTCACGTGCCCGACGACGAGCGTCGCGCAGTTCGTGCGCTTGGCGAATTCCATGAGCGCCGTCGCGCAATCGCGCACCTGCGCGACGCTGCCGGCGAACGATTCGACCTCGGGCAGCGCCATCGTTTGGATCGAGTCGACGACGAGCAGGCGCGGACGCAGCGTTTCGAGCGCATCGAGAACCGCGCGCAGATTCGTTTCGGCGAACAGCAGCAAGTCGCCGCCGGCGCCTACGCGCTCGGCGCGCAAGCCCGTTTGCGCGGCCGACTCTTCGCCGCAGACGTAGACGACTGGCCCCTCGTTGGCGCGCGAGTCGCGCGGCGATCTGCAAGGCGAGCGTCGACTTTCCCGCGCCGGGCGGACCGCCGAGCAGCACGAGGCTGCCCGGAACGATGCCTCCGCCGAGCAGCGTATCGAATTCGCGGCATGCCGCTCGAGGTGCGCTGGACTCCGCCCGTCGTTACATCCGACAAGCGCACCGGCGCGACGAGCGGTGCGCGAGAGCGCGTCGCTATTCCATTATCGGTTCGCGTTTCGACCGGCGCATCGGCGAACGTGTTCCAGGCTTCGCACCCCGGACAGCGTCCCAGCCAGCGTAACGACTCGTGGCCGCACGCCGAACAAAAGAACACCGACCGCGCTTTGGCCATCCGGAGCGCTTCGCCGGGATCGTCCCGCAGCGCCTCCGGCACTCATCGGAGCGTCTAGCAGCCGTTTTGCGAGCAGCTGGCGTCGAGGATGTGCATGTGGCTGGCGATGTCTTTCGGAACGCGCGGGACGAGGTGATACGATTTGTTCGAGATCGAGGTGTCGATCGCGTTGGGATCGGATTGGATCGAGCTGACGACGGCAGTCCAGGCCGGATTGGACTCGACGTCCGGGGCGAATTCATCGGTGCCCTGCGGGTCGTGGCCGCCTGCGTCGCGGTCGCCGATGTAAAAGCCGTAATCGTGCATCGCCTGGATGTAGGGCCGTAAGACGACGGGATTGATCGGGAGCGTTTCGGCTAAGCCTGCGGCGTCCAGCCATAAAATCTGTCCGTAACGTGGCTCGGCGGTCGCGCCCACGCAGGTTGCATTGCCTTCGCCATCGCCGGCGTTGGCGGGGTAGACCGGATTGCCTTGCTGCTCGCACTGGGCTGCGATCTCAACGCCGTGCGTCATGCGTCCGGCCAGCAAGTCTTCAGGCCGCAGGATCCCGGCAGCGAGCGATATGTGGCTTGCCGTTCCACCGAACCCGGTGCCGTCGCCCGACAGCGAGCCGCTGCCGCCCCAGCCGATGTTGAGCGCATTCGAACCCAGCGGAAACGTACACGGGCTGCCATAGTATCCGGGTCCGAATTGGCCCTGCTGTTGATACGAAGCGCAGGTTAACCACGAATCCGTTTCGCTGCCCGACGCGGCGTCGACGAAGGCATTGTGAAAGTCGGTCGCCGCGCCCGATTGCGTTCCGTTGGGAATGTGGACCGACGTCGCGCTGCAGGTGCCCCACGGTTCCAGGCAGTGCACGGTGTACACCGGATCGGATGCCTGCCCCGTCGAGACGACGGTCCCTGCTGTGCCGCTGCTGCCAAAACCGATGTCGCCGAGGTCGCCGACGGTCATGGCAGCGATCATCGCGGCGCTCTGCGGATCGATGCGCGGCGTTGCCGAGAGCGGCCGCGCCAGCGCATTGTGCGCAAAAAATATCGAGCCGACGGGCTGACCGTCAAAGCCGATGCCCGAGGGGTGACTGCTGCCCGCACCTGGCCTCGGCGCCGTAGCGGCTCCCGTACTGTTCGTATGCGCCGAAGCCGCTGGAAGGCTGGAGACCGACCCTCCGCCGCCGCAGCCTGCCAGCAACGCTCCGAACACGAGGCAGACGACGATCATTGGGACTCCACGCGCAAGCAACATCGTACCGCGGGTATCGGTCGTCCTGCCCGCACCGGCTCAGTGACGGCGAACACAGTGGGCGGCGGTGCGGCAGAGGGCCGCGGCGCAAGGGGCCGAACGCCCGGAATTCGAGATGCATCGGCACGTCGCGATCGACGGGCCCGCCGGCAGCGGGAAGACGACGGTCGCGCGGGCGCTGGCACGCCGGCTTGGATTCCTCTATCTCGATACGGGGGCGATGTACCGGGCGTTAGCGTGGGCGGCGCTGCGTACCGGCTGCGATCCCGCGAGCGAACGCGACTCTGCGCGCCTTGGCGGTGCGGGAACCGATCGCGTTGCGGCCGGACCCTGCGAGCCGCCGCAGGTTTTGCCGTGACGGTCGGGGGACGCGACCCCGGCGACGCGCTCTACGGCCGCGATGTCGGCGCCGTCGTGTCGATCGTCGCCGCGCATCCGGCGATTCGTCGCGCGCATGGTCGAACGCCAGCGGCAGATCGCAGCGGAGGGCGCCGTCGTCATGGCGGGACGCGACATCGGCACGCGTCGTCTTGCCCGATGCGCCGCTTCAAGATTTTCTTGACGGCAAGCCTGAGCGAACGCGTCGCGCGCCGTGCGCCGAACTTGCCGCGCAGCGGCGCGGCCGTCGATGCGCGCGAACTGCGGCGAGAGATGCGAGCGGCCGCGACCGGCTCGATGCGACCCGCGCGATCGCGCCGCTGCGGCCGGCTCCAGGCGCCGTCGAGATCGATTCGACGGGGACGAGCGCCGCCGCCGTCGTCGACCGGATCGCCGCGCTGATCGCCGGCGCGGTCGCTGCACCGTAGCCGTCGCGTGATGTACGTCGCTTACGAAGTTTGTGTGCCGGATTCTGCTCGGCACGGTCTGGCGTCTCAGCGTGGCGGGCACCGAGCATGTCCCCCGCCGCGGACCGCTGATCGTCGCTTGCAACCACGTCTCGTACTTCGATCCGCCCGCGCTCGGCACGGCCGCGCCGCGGCCGATCGTCGTACATGGCCAAGCGGCAGCTGTTCGAGATTCCGCTGTTCGGGCCGTACTTGCGAGCGCTCGGCGCTTTTCCCGTCGATCGCAGCCGGGGCGATACGGCCGCGTTCAAAGCGGCCGTCGCCATCGTTGCAAGCGGGACGCGCGCTTGGGAATCTTTCCGGAAGGAACGCGCAATCTCGATGGGAGCGTTAAGCCGCAGATGGGCGTCGCGCTGCTGGCGGCGCGAACCGGAGCGCCGGTCGTTCCGGCTTTTGTCGCGGGCACCTTGCAGCGCACGCCGCTTGGCGCCGATCCGCGTCGCGTTCGGAGACGCCGCTACGGTTTGAGGCCGCGCGGGAAAGCGACGCCGCGACGATTTGGCGAAATGGACCGATGAACTGATGCAGCGCATCGCGGCGCTGGGGGAGACACGTTAGTGGAGATCAAGAAGGCAAAGACGCAAGGGTTCTGTTTCGGCGTCGCGATCACGCTCAAGAAGGCCGAAGAGACCGTCGCGGCGCGCGGCGAGAATACGTGACGACGCTCGGGTCACATCGTGCACAATCCGCAGATGGTGCGTCCTTTGAAGACAAGGGATTGCACAACGCGCATTCCGTCGACGAGGTCGACTGCGGGACGCTGTTCGTCCGCGCGCACGGCTTGCCGGTCGAAGTCTTCGAGAAGGCCGAGACAGAAGGGCCTGACGATCGTCGACGCGACCTGTCCGATGGTCACGAAGATCCACGTCCAAGCCGAGAAGCTGCGCGCCGACGGTTACAAGATCGTCGTCGTCGGCGATCCCAACCATCCCGAAGTCAAAGGCACGCTCTCGCACGTTCCCGAGGCGTGGATCGTGCAGGAACCGGCCGACGTCGATCTGTTGCCGCGCGCGAGCAGGGTCGGCGTCGTCGTGCAGTCGACGTGGTCGGGCGCCGGCTTTACCGAGATCGTGCAGAAGCTCAGCTCGAAGTATTACGAAGTGCGCGCCGTCAACACGATCTGCACCGACACGCATAACCGTCAAGCGCAAGCCGAAGATCTCTCCGGCCAAGTCGAAGTGATGGTCGTCGTCGGCGGCAAGACGTCGGCGAACACCAAGCACCTCGCCGATCTTGCGCCGCGATGCGCGGCGCGCGTTCGTATCACATCGAAGGCCCCGACGAACTGCAAGCCGCAGTGGTTCGACGGCGTACGCGTCGCGGGCCTGATGTCGGGTGCCTCGACGCCCGGCTGGCTCGTCGACCAAGTCGAAGCCCGCATGACGGAGCTCGCGCCCGCAGACGCTTCCGCTGGCGCCGTCAACGCCTCCGCTGGCGCTACGGCGTGAAGGTAGGTTCAATGGAGACGCCTGCGGCGTCGCACGCCGACGCTTTGCGTCGGCGCGTCTCCGCGTCAGCACAGCTGTGCTGACCCGGAGACGGGACGCTTAAAAAGGGTTCGTGGGACGTTTTGCTACGCAAGGATTTGGCGGAACTGGCTTTTGTGAAGTGGCTTGGCCGTGTGGTGGCGGAGGTTGGCTGTCGTCGAGCTGGTTAGTCTGATCGAGGCGCATCTCGCGCGGACGCTCGAGCGCCATCGCGGGTGCGTCGCCGGTTTTCGAGATGCTGCGCTACCATTTCGGTTACGATGAGCCGGGGCGGTTCAAGCCCGGTAAACGTTTGCGTCCGCAGTTGCTTTTGCGCACGGCGCTCGAAGAGGGCGGCACGGGTCGAATGCGCGCTCGACGCCGCCGTCGCGATCGAGATCCTGCACAACTATTCGCTCGTGCACGACGACATCGAAGACGGCGACGAATTGCGCCACGGGCGCACGACGATCTGGAAGCGCTTCGGCGTGCCGCACGGCATCAACGCCGGCGACGCGCTGTGCGCGATCAGCTACTCTGACGCTTGCTGCAAGCGCAAGACGCACGCGCTGCCGTGCCGGAGCGCGTCGTCGATGATGCTGCACGTTCTGCACGAGGCGAACTTGCAGATGTGCGAAGGGCAGGGACTCGACATCGGCTTCGAGACCAGCTCGACCGTGACGATGGCGCAATATCTCGAGATGATCGCCGGCAAAACCGGTGCGCTGTTTTCCGCTTCGTGCGAACTCGGCGCGCTGGCGGCGGGCTGCGAGCGCGAGCGCGCGCGCACGTACGCGGCGGCTCGGCCGCGCGTACGGTCTCGCCTTCCAAATTCGCGACGACGTGCTCGGCACGTGGGGCGCGACCGACGTGACGGGCAAGCCGAGCGGCGCCGACATCGCCCGGCGCAAGTGGAGTTTTCCGATCGTGTGGGCGCTGGGGACGCCGCCGTCGCGCGACCGCGAGATCGTGGCGCGCGCCTACGAGACGGGCGCCCGCATCGCGGCCGGCAGCGCGTCGGCGACGTGATCGCGCGCGCTCGACCGGCTTGGGCGCGCGAGCCGCCGCCGACGCCGTCCACGACGGCGCCCTCGACGACGCGCATCGCACTCGCCGGCGAAGCGCGCATCGACCGGCGCGGCACCATTCGCGACTTTTTCGCTGAAGGTGCGCGCCGTGTTGCGTAGCGGCTTGTCGACGCTGCGCCGCGGCTCGCGGGCGGCCGCGAGCCGCGCAGCCGGCGCTTTCGACGCCGCTCGTGCTCGGCGGCATGCTGCTGCTCGCGCTCGTCGTGCGGCTGCTGCTGATCAACGGCGCCGGCTTTCCCAACGACATCGCCAGCTTCGAAGGCTGGACGTTACGTCTGGTCGAGCACCCGCTGCGCGACTTTTACGCGACGGCGCAGTTCGCGGACTATCCGCCCGGCTATCTCTTCGTCCTCGCCTTCGTCGGGCACGTCTACAAGCTCGTTCGTTCACAGCGACCCGACGTGGACGCGCTGTCAAGATCGCCGTCAAGCTGCCCGGCATCGTCATGGACCTCGTCGATAGCGCGCTGATCTTCGCGCTCGTGCGCCGTTTCGCGCCCAAGGCGTGGGCCTTCGGTGCGGCGGCGCTGTTCGCGTTCAATCCGGCGACGATCTTCATCTCCGCGTACTGGGGTCAGGTCGATTCGGTCGCGGGCGGTCTAGCGCTCGGCTCGCTGTTGCTGATCGTCTCGGCCGACGGGCGGCCGCCGCGCGCGCAGACGCTGATGATCGTCAATGCCTGGCTCGCTGCTGGCCTTTTCGGTGCTGATGAAGCCGCCCGCGATCGTGCTCGTGCCGCTGTACGTGGCGTACGTCTTCGCGACGCCGGAGCGCGCGCCTGCGCGCGCGGCGCGCGCTCGCCACGGGCGTGTGGGATTGTGGCGGCGCTGGTGCTGGCGTATCTGGCGGCGTTCGCTTTCCATGCGGGTGCGAATCCGATCGACGCAGTTCGCGTGGCTGTACGGCCGCTACGCGCTACGCGTCCAACGTCTATCCGTACAATTCGGTCAACGCGTTCAACCTGTACGTCGCCGCCGGCAACCACTTCTGGCAAGCCGACACGACGTCATTCCGAATTGGACGATCGGCGGCATCGTCGTCGGGCTGCCGCAGTACCTGTGGGGCATCGCGCTGCTGCGTCGGCGCGCTGATCCTGGTCGTGTCGCGCTACGTGCAGCGCCGCGAGCCGCTCGCGCTGCTCGAAGCGGCGATGATCCTGTCGCTCGGCTATTTCGTTCTGTCGACGCGCATGCACGAGCGGTACGTCTTCAACGCCGTCATGCTCGCGTGCCGCTGATCTTTCTGCGCGCGGCGCTACCTGTACGCGGCGATCGCTCTGTCGCTGACCCTGCTCGCAAACCTATACTATTCGCTCGACTACCTGGGCGTGATGACGACGCCCGTTGCCGGCGTCGATCCGACGAATCTGCTGCCATGGCTGAGCCGCCCGGCGGCGCTGCTCAACGTCGGCGATCTTCTTCTATCTCGGGATACGTCTTCTTGGGACCCGGGCAGCGACGCGCTCGAAGCGCGTCGACATCGCGCGCGCAGCGCAAGCTGCGCGCTGCACACGGTGCGCGCGTGGTTTGCGCCGCTCGAAGGCGTCTGCGCGATGCGGCGGCTCGATTGGTGGATCGCCGGCGCGCTGACCGTGGCCGCGTTCTTCGTGACGTTCGTCGACTACGCGCTTCCGGCCGAGAAGATCTTCGACGAGATCTACTACGCCCGCGCGGGCGAGGAGTATCTTTCGCACAAAGAGATCTTCGAGTTCACGCATCCGCCGCTGACCAAACTGGTCATCACCTTTTCGATGATGCTGTTCGGCGGTCTGCACGGCCTAGGGGATACGTCGACGGGCTGGCGCTTTCTCAACCTCGTGGTCGGCGCGTTGATGGTTTTCGTCATGTATCTGTTCGCCAAGCGGCTGTTCGGCTCGACGCTGTTCGCCTCGATCGCGGCGTTTTTGCTGACCGTCGACGGTTTCCGCTTCGTGCAGTCGCGGATCGCCACGCCGGAAATCACGGTCGCGTTCTTTACCGTGCTGACGCTGTACGCGTTCTACCGGTTCTGGATCGCAAGCCAAGTCCGGGTCGCGCCGGCGTTGACGGGCGCATCGCCAAGGCCGAAGCGATCGCGATCGGCGTCGGCCTTGCTGCTCGCTGCCGGGTTGTCGGCCGTGTCTGCTGCGCGGACAGTCGACGGCGGCGCACGTCGTGCTCTTCCTGTATTTCGGCTGCGGCGTCGTATGCGGCGGTGCGGCTCGCCGCGCCGCGCTTTCTTGCGCGCCAAGACCGTCGACGTCGTATGCCGACGGCTCGTCCGTGTCGGGGAAAGCGCTCATGACGCCCGACGGCGGAACGTTCCCGCTCGAACGCGGCGCGCCGCGTCGCCGGCGAGCGGACGCCGCGCGGTCAAGAACGGCCTCGTCCACGAAGACGACGGCTGTACGCATCACTACGCGCGCGACGGTTCGGTCCGCTACGCGACCGATCGCCGGCGAGGCGCAGTTTCGCACGCGGAACGATGCAGGCCGGCGACGCGACGATCGACGGCCGCCGCGACGGCATGCTGTGGCTCGTCGTGCTGTGCCGTGTGTGCCGGCTGTCTGGGCGCCTCCAAGTGGAACGGCCTGTTCGACTTCTTCGTCGTCTGGTTGCTGGTCGCTGTTCGTCGCTCTCGCAGCGCTACTGGGCGCGCGCTCGCGCGCGCGCTCGGCATCGGCGGCGCGGACGCGCGGGCCGGCGGCGTGGGGGAATCCGCTCGGCTTTTCGGTCGATACGATCGTCACGCTGATGCTCTTCATCGGCGCGACGATCTACGGGCTCTGCTACATCCCGTACTTCGGTCTGGGCCATAACTTCGCGCGACCTCGTCTCGCTGCAGCAGCAGATGTACATCTACCATGCCGACACGGTCGCCAAAGCGACGCACCCGTACTCCTCGAAGTGGTGGCAGTGGCCGATCCTGCAGATTCCGATCTCGTACTACTATCACGACTTCCGCATCGGCGCCGCCGACGCGACAGCGGCAGCGCTTGCTGCGTCGCAGAGATCTTGGCGCTGCCCAACCCGCTGACGTGGTGGTTCGGACTGTTCTCCGTGCCGTTCATGGGCTGGATCGCGTGGCGCGAAAAACACAAGGGCTTTACCTTGCTTGTTCGTCGCCTATTTCTTGCAGTGGCTGCCGTGGATCACGTCGCCGCGCATCACGTTCGAGTACCACTTCTTTCCGAACCTCGCGATCATCATGCTGGCCGACACGTTGCTGCTGCGCGCGCGTATGGCAGCTGGGCGCGCGGGTCGTCGATGGCATCAATTGGTACCGGCTCGGCGTCGGCGCGTTTCTGGTCCTCGTCGCTCGCGTCGTTCGTGTTTTTCTATCCGGTCGTTGGCCGGCTCGCACGTCACCTACGATCAGTGGAGCGCGCGCATGCTGACGGGCATCGAGGGCAACAACTGGATCAATCCGCACCCCGGGAAATAAGGCGATGTCGGGACATTCGAAGTGGCACAACATCAAACTGAAGAAGGGCAAGGTCGATGCCCAGCGCGGCGCGCTGTTCACCAAGCTTTCCAAAGAGATCATCCTGGCCGCCAAAGGCGGCTCGCCGGACCCCGAAGCGAACTACCGCTTGAAGATGGCCGTCGAAAAGGCGCGCGAAAACAACATGCCGCAAGACAACATCAAGCGCGCGATCGCGCGCGCGGCCGGCGCCGAAGGCGAGCGCGAAATCGACGAGATTCGCTACGAGGGGTACGGCCCGGCGGGCAGTCGCGCTCGATCGTCGACGCCGCGACGGACAACCGCAATCGCACCGCCGCCGAATTGCGCTTCCTGTTTAGCCGCCATGGCGGAACGCTCGGCGAAACGCGGCTCGGTCGCCTGGATGTTCGAGCCGCGCGGGTTGATCGAAGTCGAGAACGGCGGCCGCGACGAAGAGGCACTGACCGAAGCGGCCTTGATCGACGGCGTCGTCGACGTCCATTTCGATGACGGCTCGACGGAAGGGCGCTCGGTCGTCGCAACGGAGCCGGCGGCGCTCGCGGCGGTGCGCGAGGCGCTCGTCGCGCAGCGGCGTTGCGCGTGACGTCCGTGGTGCTCGGGCGTCGAACCCAAAGCAAGCGATGACGCCCGCAAGGTGACGACGTTCGCGAAGTCGTCGAATTGCTCGACGCGCTCGAAGAACACGAAGACGTGCAGCGCGTCTTTTCCAACGTCGAGCTTCGACTTCGAGCAGCTCGAAGCGCTGGCGGCTCCGTAGTGCGCACGGTCGCAGTCGACGACGGCGCTCCGGTGCCGCGGGCGGCCGGCCGCGTCAGCGGGGATGGCTGGCGCGGCAAGACTGGTTTTTCGCCGTCGCGCTGGCGCTGTTCGTCGGCACGAGCGTGTGGTTCGGCCGCGCGATCGCGGATTTTGTCGCGCCGCCGAGCAAGACGGTCGCGGCGCCGGCGCTCGTCGGCGAGACGCTGTCCGATGCGCTCGCGACCGCGCAGAGCATGCACTTGAGCCGCTGCGGTCGTGCAACGCACGCCGAGCGACCGTTATCCGCGCGACGTCGTCATGCGTCAAGACCCGGCCGCCGGCACGCAGGTCCGCCCCGGACGGCAGCATTTCGCTCGTCGTTTCCAACGGCGTGCAGATCTTCGCGATGCCCGATCTGCGCTACGAGTCGCGGCGCGAACTCGGCCTCGACCTGTCGCACTACAAATTGCAGCTCGGTAAGGTGACGCATCGTGCAAAGCGACGAGGTGCCGCGCCGAAGCCGTCGTCGCGCAAGATCCGCCGCCGTTGACGTCCGTGCGCGTCGGCAGCGTCGTCAACGTCGATATCGCAAAGGGCGGTCCGCAGACGATCCGCGTTCCGCAGTTCGTCGGGCATGGACGTCGACGAGGCGCGCGACCTCGCGGCCAGCGAGCCGCGTGCACTTCGGCCAGCTCGTGTGGACGCCGTTCGGCCGCTACGGCCCGCCGCGCGGCACGGTGGTCGCCCAGAAGCCGGCGGCCGGCGACGACATCGGATCGTTTCAGACCGTCTCGCTGCAGGTCAGCGCCGGCCCGCGCGAAGCGGGATATCTCGTGCGCCAAGTGCACGCGACCGTTCACCGTTCCCGAAGACGCCGCCAAGGACGGAAAGTCGCCGACCGTGCGCGTCGAGGTGCACGACGAAACGGGAACGTGGAACGTGTACAACGCGTACGCCGAGCCCAAGCAGCGGCTCGATTTCAACCTGACGGCCGTCGGCACGGCGGAACTCGACGTGTTCGTCAACGACGGACTTGATCGACTCGACGAAACTCGGCGTCGAACCGCCGCATGCAAGAATCGCAAAAGCTTGGGCCCGCCACCGAAGGGCTCGCATCCGCCCAGTACGACGGACACGTCCGGCAGCGCGACGGCGGCGCCGACGTGAAGATTGCGCCGTCGCTGCTGTCGGCGGATTTCAGCCCGCATCGCCGAGCAGATCGCGCTCGTCGAAGAGCGCCGGCGCGGACTACCTGCACCTCGACGTCATGGACGGACGCTTCGTCCCGAACATCACCTGGGGGCCGAAGATCATCGGCGATCTGCGGAAGCTTTCGCCGCTGTGCTTCGACGCGCACTTGATGATCGTCGAACCGGAGCGGTACGTCGACGAGTTTCGCGAGGCGGGCGCCGACATCATCACGTTCCATCTCGAAGCGACCGCGCACGCGCAGCGGCTGCTGACGTACATCCGCTCGCTCGGTGCAAAAGCCGGCATCTCGCTTTGCCCGCAGACGCCCGTCGCGCTGCTCGAAGACCTCATCGACGACGTCGATCTGATTCTGATCATGAGCGTCAATCCGGGTTTCGGCGGCCAAAGTTACATTCCGAATTCCGCTCAAGAAAGTGCGCGAAGCGCGCGCGCTGATCGACGCGCGCAATCCGGCGTGCGAACTCGAGATCGACGGCGGCATCGGCCGCAAAAACATCGCGGACGTCGTCGCTGCCGGCGTCGACGTCGTCGTCATGGGCTCGAGCATCTTCGGCGCGCAGGATCCCGCCGGCGAACTGCGCGCGCTGCGCGCGCTCGGCACCGCCGCGCTCGCGGCAAGCCACTGAGCATAGACCGGCGGGTCGCGTCCGCAGCGCTGCATCGGCGCATGACGGAGGCATCGCGCTACGATCGACGGCGTTGTCGCGGAGCTGCGCGCGATGATCGCAGCGCCGCAGTGCGCGCTCGAGGCGCGCCCGATCGTCGTCGGGCATCGGGGACGACGCCGCCGTTTGGCAGCCGTCGCGCTCGCATCTTTCGGTCATCACGACCGACGCGCTGGTCGACGGCGTTCACTTTCTGTCGGGCTCGATGGAGGCGCGCGCCGATCGGTCATCGCGCCCTGGCATCCAACCTCTCCGACATCGCGGCGATGGGCGCGCGGCCCGTGCTGGCGACGGTCGCCCTCGGCCTGTCGCCGGCGGCGACCCGCGCCATGGGTCGTCGACTGCTATCGCGGGATGGCGGCGCTCTTGCGGCTCGCCATGCGACGCGCATCGTCGGCGGCGACATCGTGCGCGCGCCGGCGCTGACCCTCGCGCTCACGGTCGTCGGCGAAGTTGCGCGCCCGCGCTCTGCGCCGGCGCAGCGGCGGCAGGCCGGGCGACGTTCTCGCGGTGACGGGGCCGCTGGGACTGAGCCGGGCCGGTCTCGAGTTGACGCGTCGGCCGGAGCTCGACGTAGCGGAGCCGCAGCGCAGCGCGGCCCTTGCCGCCTTTGCGACGCCGACGCCGCGCATGCGCGAGGGCCGTTGGCTCGCCGCTTCGGCGCACGTCCACGCGATGATGGATGTCTCGGACGGCCTGTCGACCGACTAGCGAGGCTGGCAGCGGCGAGCGGCTGCGGCGCGACGCTCGGCGAGCTTGCCGTTGCACCCCGCCGTGAGCGCCGTCGCGGCGGCGGCCGGCGATTCATCCGCAGGCTACGCCTTGAACGGGGGCGAGGATTTCGAACTTCTCGTCGCCGTAGCGCCGCGGGCTTTCCGTCACCTCTCCGAACGCTTTGCGGTACGTTTCCGCCGCCCGCTCGTTGCCGTCGGGCACCTCGATGCCGAACCCGGCGTGCGGTTACGCGATGCCGCCGGCACTCGCGCCTTGGCCGCCGGGGGCTACGATCACCTCAGCGAGGGACCAGCGCAGCCGCAAGTGTAGGAGTTAGGTGTAGTAGTGTGCCTGGGCGGCTTGACCACTATCCACAATAATTTTCTCAAGTCGACACGATTAAGGTCGGCTTGCCTTCATTACAGGAGTGTAACAATGCGCATCTCATTGCGGCTCGGTTATTTTGCCGGCGCGTCCGCGGCCATCATGCTGTGTGCCGGCTGCTCGAGTGCCACTACCGCAGCGCCGGGTTCTGCGGGCGCCCCGACGGACAATGGTGCCACCACGCAGTCCGTTGGCCTTCGCGCTGCGGCGACGAGCGTCAGCGTACTGCCGGCGCGTTTGCAGAAACTCGTTAGACCGGGCCACTTTCTCGGACGGGGCTTCGGTCATGCCGGTACCTGTCCGTCGGCGCCCGTCGCTTTCGTTTCAGACGGCAACAACAACGTCGTCTACGAGATAGACGGTTCGGGGAGCGTTTGCGCGACCCTCACCGGCTTCAACGGACCACAAGGTCTTTCGACCGATAAGAGCGGCGATCTCTACGTCGCTAACACCGATGCCAGCGACATCGTTGAAATCGCTCCGCCGTATACGGGCTCACCGGTCAACGTCTACGCAGATCCGAACGGCTTCCCCAGTGACGTGGCGGTTGACGGCGACGGCAATCTCGCCGTGCCGAACATCGAAAGCACGAGCGGAGGGCCTGGCGATATCGTGTTCTATACGCCGGGCTCACCCAACCCGACGAGAACGGTTTCGGGTTCGACGTACACGTCGCCGCGCTTCTGTGCGTTCGATTCACGTGGCGATCTCCTTATCGACGACATCGATCTGTTCAACACGGGCCAAGTCAATCTGGGAGCGATCCTTCCCGGGCGGCAAGGCCATCATTCCGCTGACCACCGGAAATGCACTTGCGTTTCCGGGCGGCGTTCAAGTCAATAGCGCCGACCAAGTGGCCGTCGTAGATCAAGGCAACGGGAATGGGGACGTCATCGACACATACAAAGCGACGGGCCGTAATCTCGGTAATCCGATCTATACGACTCCGCTTGCGAACGGGCTCGTAACGTTCGCATTCACGCCTGGAAGCAAGCTGCTGCTGGCGGCCGATCCCGCTTCCAGCGGCGTCGGCCTGTACGAGTATCCCGCGGGCGGGCCTGCCGTCAAGTCAGCGACGTTGCCGAACGGCGCCTTGCCGATCGGCGTCGCGATCGTCCCAACCGAACAGTTCACTTTGCGGTAGCAACGCCGCATCGGCCGACGGTGCCGCTGCGGGACGTGGGATTGTGCTACGACTGAGCGGGTGGCGGATGATACGGGGCCTTACCCGATGGCACGATTGGGAGCGTTTCACCTGACTCTAAAGCGGCGTGCGTACGGCGGGACGACGACAAGCGTCGTACGGCGATGTTCGATTGCGGGTTCGCCGTCGAGCGTGACGCGGAGGCCGTCGTTATTCGCGCCGGAATGAAATCCGCGCGGTAACGTAGCCGCCGGTCACCTCGATGACGAACCGGGCGTGCGCCTACGCGATGCCGCTGGCACGCGCGCCTTGGCGCCCGAGGGATACGACCACCTCAGCGAGGAATGATCGCAGGCGCAAGTGTAGGAGTTAGCGTGTAGTAGTGTGCCTTGGCGGCTTGACGACGTGCCCCGATAATCTGTTGCACAGTCAACACGAACAAGGTCGGCTTGCTTTCATTACAGGAGTGTACCAATGCGCATCTCATTGCAGCTCGGCTATTTTGCCGGCGTGACCGTGGCCATCATGCTGTCTGCCGGCTGCTCCAGTACCAGTACCGGAGCGCTGGGTTCCGCAGGCGCACCGACGGACAACGGCGCCACCACGCAGTCCGAAAGCCTTCGCGCTGCAACGCGCGTCAGCGTACTGCCGGCGCGTTTGCAGAATCTTCTCAGACCAAGCGTACTTTCTCGCACGAGTTTCAGTCATGCCGGAACCTGTCCGTCGGCGCCCGTCGCTTTCGTTTCAGACGTCAGCAACGGCGTCGTCTACGAGATAGACAGTTCGGGGAGCGTTTGCGCGACCCTCGCGGGCTTCAACGGAAGACCAGAAGGTCTTGCGACCGATAAGAGCGGCAATCTCTACGTCGCAACGACCGATGCCAACGACATCGTTGAACTGGCTCCGCCGTATACGGGCTCACCGATTACCGTCTACGCAGATCCCGACGGATACCCCAGCTGACGTGGCCGTCGACGGTAACGGCAATCTCGCCGTGCACGAACATCGAAAGCACGAGCGGAGGGCGCTGGGGATATCGTGTTCTATACGTCCGGCTCACCCAATCCGACGAGAACGGTTTCGGGTTCGACGTACACGTCGCCGCGCTTCTGTGCGTTCGATTCACGTGGCGATCTCGTTATCGACGACGATCGATCTTTTCAATACGGGCGAAGTCAACCTGGGAGCGATCCTCCCCGGGGGCAAGGCGATCGTTCCGCTGACGACCGGAAATGCGCTTGCATTTGCGGGTGGCGTTCAAGTCAATAGCGCCGACGAAGTGGCCGTCTCAGATAAAGGCAATGGCGAACGGGGCCGTCATCGACACATACAAAGCGGCGGGCCGTAATCTCGGTAATCCCATCTATACGACTCCGCTTCCGAACGGCCTAGTAACGTTCGCATTCACGCCTGGAAGCAAGCTCCTTCTGGGGGCGGATCCTGCTACGAGCAGCGTTGGCCTGTACGAGTATCCGGCGGGCGGGGGTCCCGTCAAGTCAGCGACATTGCCGCACGGCGCCTTGCCGATCGGCGTCGCGATTGTCCCAACCGAACAGTTCACTTTGCGGTAGCAACGCCGCATCGGCCGACGGACTCTTACGAAGGTCGCTCGCTTGTGGCGAGACAAAGCTGCCAAGCCCCGCTACGAGCCCGTGGAGTTTCCGGATGCGTATGCCTTTCCGCCTTGATTATCTTGCCGGCGTGTGTGCGGCTCTCATGATGTGTAGCGGCTGCTCGGATGATAGCGGCGCAGGCAGTTCGCTCGCCTCGAGCATGCAAATGGGATTTTTTCCGGGCGCGCATCGCTCCTCGCCACTGATCGAATCAAAACGGTTCGTGCCGCTCGCTGCCGGTTGCCTTCGCCTCCGATCCCAATAATGACCTTATCTCCGAATTGGATAGGTCCGGCAGCGTGTGCGCTACGTTGACTGGCTTCGCCGGGCCGCAAGGACTTGCGACGGATATGCAAGGCGATCTGTACGTCGTCGACTCCGACTGGCGGTGACATTTTTGAACTGGCGCCCCCGTACACCGGTCCACCGATCAAAACGTATCGAAAATGCAGCGGCAATATCCGGTCGACGTGGCCGTTGATAACCACGGCAATGTCGCGGTAACCGTCTCGGAAAGCATCAGCGGCGGCCCCGGGTACGTCGCATTCTACAACGCCGGTTCGACGACTGGCCCGACGCGAACCGTCTCGGGCGTCAACTACATGTCCCCGTTCTTTTGTGCCTTCGATTCGCGAGGCGATCTCGTCCTGGACGGTTACGGCGTCTTCATCAACGGGCGAAGCCGCCATCGGGCGCCATCGTCCCCGGGTGGGAAGACGATCATCCCGCTTGGTAATGCGCAATCGCATCGCATATCCGGGTGGCGTCCAATTCACCACCGCAGATGAACTCGCCATCTTGGATGGAGGCGGCGGCGCCGGCGCGACGATCGACACCTACCAGCGTGCACGGCCGCGATCTTGGGCCCCCGCTCTACAGAACGCCGCTTGCCGGACAGGCGCAGTAAGCCTTCGCCTTCACACCGGGGAGCCGGTCACTGCTGACCGTCGGTGAGTTCGACGCGATACAGTTGTATCGGATACCCGGCTGGGGGATCGCCTTTCAAGTCGGCACCTCTGCCCGGCACATGCGAACGGCGTCGCGATCGTCCCAACCGAACAGTTCACCTTGCGGTAGGCAACGCCGCATTGGGACGCACCTCTGCGGGGACCGCCGCGTTCGGTTATGGTTGAGTTCCCGGTGGTCGATAGGGGCGCGTTTCTCCGTTGAAGTGATGCTCCCACAGCCACTTCCAGCAGCGCTGCGGCGGCGCGGGCGCCTTGATTATTCTTCCGTCGGGCGTGCGCAGGTGTAACCAAAGCCCGCAGCCACCATGCTCTTGAATAGCCGCAACATACCACTGCGGGTAAGGCGCGATCGTTCGCGCCGTGCTCTCTGGTCGCTGGCAGGCGGTGCACAGCAGCACGATGCCGCGCACCACGGCCAAACGCATAGCAGCGTTGTTTAGCCTACGAACCACTGCGTTGCGGCGACGCTGATGTGAACCGGCATGGGTCCGATAGTACGTAGCAGCCCCCTGCGTCGCCTACCGGGTCGCCGCCGTATCAACTGGCCACGCCGACGAGCCGATTCCATGAAGATGCACACACTTTCCGCGGTCGACGCGAGGGCGCAAACGTCGGGCGCCCTGCCGGACGCGAGCGGTCAGGCGGCCGACGGGCGCAACCGCCGCCAACCTGCGGCGCATCCGGGACCGGCCATCACGAGGGCGTACCTCGAACCACTGGGGTTGCGAGTCGATGCTCTGGCGCAGCACGTCGGAATGGAACCGGCCGTTCTGGGGGCGATGCTCGCCGGCGAGAGGTCCCTCGACGTGGAGGCCGCGATCCGGATCGGGCGCGCGCTGCAAATCAGCCCCCAAACGCTGATGGAGCGGCAGACCCGTCACGATTTCGCGGTGCTCCGTGACGACGCGGAACTCGAATCGATCAAAGTGCTGCCGCGCGACGAACGCTTCCCGTTTCCCGAAACCGGCTTTTTGCCTGGCCGGCTCGCCGGCTTGCCGCAAACGTGGGGTTACGGCGACGTCCGTGCGGAAACGCTCGGCTTCTTGGCCGATCCTGATTTCGACGGCCACGATCTGCTGCTGCGGCTGCACGAACTGCGGACCGGCAGCAAGCTGCGCATCTATGCTCCGGACGGCAACATTCTCTGGGTCGGGGTCGTGCTAGAAACGTTAGAAGGTCAGCCGCTCTTACCGTACGCGCGTCCGGCCGAATGGATCGCCTGGTTCGCGCAGCGTTACCGCGCGGATTTCATTCCGGCGCAATAACGAGCGCCGCCGCATCACGTTCGACGGCGAACCCGCAATCGAGCACCGCCGTACGCCGGCGCTCGTCGCCGTGCGGCACGAAAACCAGCAACAACGCACGATCGCGGCGAGCCTGCGCGCACGCCGCCTTAGCGTCAGGGGAGACGCTGCGAATGGTCCCATCGGGCACGAACTCGCGCGCACTCGCCGGCAGCGAGCCCGCAACATCGACCCGAGATGGGTCGTGGTCGACCAGCCAGGTGTACACGCTCGTTCCCCAGCGCCGATCGAGAGCAGCCGCGCGAGCGTGCGCGTCGCGCGGGGTGCAACCGGCCGCCAAAATCACGGAGACGAGGAGCGCCGACCTGAAGCGTCGGCCGGCGATGGCCCTGAAGCTGGCCGGCAGGCCTCCAACGAGGATCGCTGGAGGTCCGCTAAAAAACGACCGCGTTCAGGTACGGGTGATGCGGCGGGAGCGTAAGCACTGCGTGCACGCCTTGATCGTCTTGTGGGTGCCGCGCTCGTCGATACGGACCGGTTGAAGGTTCGGCAGCCAGCGGCGTTTGGTCTTATTCATGGCATGGCTGACGTTGTTGCCCGCCATCGGACCCTTTCCGCATACATCGCAACGCTTAGCCATCGCCGTCCAAGTCCTCCGTTATAAAAGTAGCCGCGGCACCATATCGTCTTGCCACGCGGTGCCGGGCGGCGTCCGAGCGGCGCCAGGCAACCCGGCTAGGGTACCACGCATGGCTTCGGGGTGCAACGACTCAAGGGCGGCTCGCAAGCGGCCGGGCGTAAATGGGGCGCTCGTTGACCGCGTGCCTAGCGCAGCCTGTCGTCTGGAGATATACGCACACGGTTACCAGCGGACTTGTAATGCTCTTAAGAGCAAGGAGATTCTTGTGAGCGGCCGCTCGCAGTATGAAAAGAACATTCTGATCCCGCTGGCCCCTGACCGCGGCGGACGATCTCGACGCCTCGTACTGCGTTTCGCTCGGGCCAGGGTGCCGCGCCGGCGCGTCAGCGCAGGCTTCCAGGTCCTGCTCGGGGAGACGTGGCGCGAGCTGGTACGGTACGACGACGACCCCACGCACGACGGCGTTCTACACCGCCATCGCTTCGGCGTCGACGGCCCCGGTCAGATTGATCGCTGGTTTGAGGGCGTTCCCTTTCGGCTGCGGGGCCGTACAATTCGCGCCGATGTTGAACGAAACGCTCACCTATGGGAGTTGCCGCCGCGAACCTAAGAGGCGAAATTTGGTTCCAGGTGTTAGGATGAAGAAGACATGAACGCCCCCAACGTCGAGGAGCTACGCCCAATTGTAACCCCGCAGGAGCGCTGCGAGGCCGACGGCCTCATCATGGACGCGCTGCTCGCCGGCGCCGACGCATCAATCTCAGCAGATTCTTCGGTGCGGGCAACGCACGTCGCTTTAGACGCGGGCGGCGCGATCACGCTTGTCCGCGCGACGGTCACGGCACCAAATGGCACTGTCGCCGATCAGGTCTTTTCCGCCCCGTAGCGGGCTGTTTGGCGGCTTCCGGCGCAGTCCCTAAATCGTCAGTAGCTGTCGAAAAAAAGCGTGCTTGCTGCGTTCAGCTGGGCTTCAATCGATGCAATAATTTCACAGCTAAAGCGTGTACTGAGCTAGCGTGGCGTATGTCCGTGAGGGGCAGGCAGGCACGATCGCGGTCACGGTATTTCCATTCGGGCTCGGCGTCGACGACACCGTAGAACAGATCTGCGAGACGATGTACAGACCGCGTCCGGACTCGCTATGTAGCGCTGCCGGCAAGGAGGCGACGAGCGGAAAACCGGGGCCCGAATCGACCACATGGATCGCCAGAGAGCCGGACGGATGGGAGTCTACGGTGATCTCAATCGGTCCGGCCGCGTGCCGGATCACATTCGCGACGAGCTCGCCGAAAACGATCTCAGCGCCTTGGCAGTCCGCGTCCGGCGGGCAAGACGTGCGTAAAAACTCAAGAAAGGACGGGCGCGCCGATAAAGCGAGGCTTGCGTCCTCGGCCGAAAAGCGCCACTCCCTCGGCGCAGTGCTCGCCGTCAGTGTTGGTTTACCTGCCCAATCTCCTGACTTCACCGTTCCCAATGTACCCTCTGGTGTGTTGCGTACACCCAAACGCAGAGGCCCCTGCGCTACACTCTCGAAGATGTAGGCGCTCGCCGTACGACAACGTGCGCGGTCGCGGTCTCATCATAGAGTTACCGCCTAACCACGTCCGAGCAGCGCTCAAGCATCCGCCGGCTTCTATGCGTCGGCAAGCGAGCTCGGTGATATGCCCAGTGACGGCAGCGCGACCGGCAATCTGTTCTTGCAGATGATGCCGTCCGCTGGACAAGACGCAATTCTTCCCCGACTAAAATGCGTTTCGCTCGAACAACATCGCGAACTGTACCTTGTCGGGGATCCGATCGAAGAAGTGATGTTTCCGATTCACAGCGTTGTCTCGACGGTATCGGACATGGCTGACGGCGACATCGTTGAGATCGGCATCGTGGGCCGAGAAGGAATGACCGGCAGTGCGATCATCTTAGGGCAGTCGATATCGACCCATCGTTCAAACGTACAGGTGCCCGACTCAGCGCACTGCATGCTTGCGCGTGACTTTTGCGGGGCGTTAGAGAAAGAGCCTGACCTGAAGGCTTATGCTCTGCGCTACATCGAGGCGACCTTTCTCACTCTTTCGCAATCGATCGCATGCAATGGCCTTCATCCCGTCAACGAGCGATGCGCCCGCTGGCTGTTGATGGCTCACGATCGCGTTGAGGGTGACAGCATGCTGTTGACTCAGGAATTTCTGTCTCAGATGCTTGGGATCCGGCGCGCGAGCGTAACGGTCGCTGCTTCATCCCTGCAAGAAGCCGGCTTCATCAGCTATCATCGTGGCGAGATAACGATCAACGATCGAACAGGACTCGAGTCCGCGGCGTGCGAGTGTTACGGTACCGTCGAAAAAGCGTGGAAGAACGTGATGGGGTATTCCGTCAGCAAGACGGCGGCGGTCTTTACGCAGCAGCGACCTTTCGATGACCCGGCCACCGCAGATGGATCGTCGTCGCGAAAACCGCGTCGTTAGCCGATCAACGCGTGCGTTCGACGATGAACGCCTCGTCCAATCGGCTTATGTTCAATACTCTTGCCACGCCAGGTCCCACGTTCAATAAACGGAGATTCATTTCGGAGTCGCGTTCTCTCCACTCGTTCAATTTAGCGACCATGACGCCAAGACAACTGCAATCGACCTGTTGGGTCGCCGCTAGGTCGAGGATGATATCGCTGTGCGGCTCGAGCGAATCGAGCTCGGCGCGCAATTCGGCCCGTCTGCCGATATCGTAGTAACCACCACGCAGCCGATAGGGGCGCTGGTGTAGCGTAAACGACTCTGCTGCAGTCATGGCGCCTTCCGATTGACGACGGCATCTTCGATTGCGAATGGGTTCCCCGCCGATTGTAGCAGTGCCGAACGCCACCATGCGGAAGTCAGCATAACGGCGCTCGATCAAGCAGCCGCCGGTAACGAAAAATTTCAGCGCTGACTGCCGTACGCGTACGATTTCGTACTGACAAGGGCCTGCGCTCAGCCGCTAGTCGCGCCGCTTGCGTCGCTCCCCCGAGGCGCGGCCGAAAGAATGAGGGCATCAGGGGCACCTCGCGTGCCGCAGAATCAGCGCGGCGGGCTGACTTCCGTTTGAAACCGGGAAGTTTTGAAATATTTGCACGAGCGCGACCGATCGTCGTGAAACGCTTCAAGGGAGTCATGCGTGCAAGCCGTCGTCTGGAAGTCAGCCAACACCGTTGCCGTCGAGAACGTCGACGATCCAAAAATCCAAGAAGAGACCGATGCCGTTTTGCGGCTCACGACCGCCGCAATCTGCGGCAGCGATCTCCACATGTACGAGGGGCGAGCACCGATCGAGCCGGGGCAGATCTTCGGCCATGAAAACATGGGAGTCATCGAGCAGGTCGGCTCGGCGGTCACTTCCATCAAAGTGGGCGATCGAGTCGTGCTGCCGTTCAATATCGGCTGCGGTTTTTGTTTCAACTGCTCGCGCGGTTACACGAATGCGTGTCTGACCGTCAATCCACAATCACACGGAGGCGGTTATGGGTATTCAGGCATGGGTCCGCATCCGGGCGGTCAAGCCGAGCTGGTGCGGGTGCCATACGCCGACTTCAACTGCCTGAAGTTGCCCGGCAAGCCCAACGATGAATTCGAAGACGATTTCGTGTTGTTGGCTGACGTATTCCCGACCGGCTATCATGCCACCGAGCAAGCCCATGTCAAGCCGGGCGACACGGTCGCCATCTTCGGCGCCGGCCCGGTGGGACTGCTGGCGGCGTTGAGCGCGAAGATCAAGGGAGCGTCGGAGATTTACGTTGTCGACAACGTTAAGGAACGGCTCGCGCTCGCCGAACGGATCGGCGCGACGCCGATCGATTTTTCGCAAGGCGACGCGGTCGATCAGATCCTGGCCCTACGGAGACCGCACGTCGAGAAGGTGCAGAACCTGCGTGCCGGGGCCGGCGAAAAGATGTCAGGCGTCATGTGTACGATCGACGCGATCGGCTATGAAGCTAAGCAACACGGCTCGAGCGATACGGACAACGCGAAAGATCAAGACCCTGTCGCATTGTTGGCCGATCTCGTGCGGGTCACGAATCCAACCGGCCATATCGGCATCATCGGCGTCTACTTTCCGCAGGATCCCGGTGGGAAGGGTGAACAGAAGGAAGGCACATTTCGCTTTCCGCTCGGGGACGCGTGGAATAAGGGCATCTCGATCGAGATGGGTCAGGCGCCCGTAAAAAAGTACAACGTTTACCTGCGGGACCTCATTCTCGCGGGCGTCGCTAAACCGAGCATCATCGTGAGCCATCGGTTGCCACTTGCCGAAGCGCCGAACGCCTATAAGCAGTTCGACGCTCGGGCTGACGGATTCACGAAGGTGCTACTGAAGCCCCGACAAGCGGCTTAAGGCTGGGAATGCGAAGGCGCGTCGCGTTGCTCGGGTTCGTGCCCGGGCAACGTCGGTTTCCTGACGCGGCCTCGGCTCGTCTGAAAATCTATGCTTGCGCTGCGCATACTGTCCCGGTCTGCGTGCTGTAGAGAAGCGGACGTAGGGCGCGCGGCCGGGAGAACGCCGCGCGCGGCGCGTATATGCTTGCCGTGCTGCCGTACGCTTGCCGGCGGGTTTCGAAGGGGTCTTTGTGAACGGTAGGGTCCCGCGCATTGCGGTCGACGCGATGGGCGGAGATCACGCTCCTGAGGAGATCGTTGCCGGTGCCGCACTGGCCGCTCGGGAGGGTTTCGGACACATGCTCGTCGTCGGCGATCGCAGCCGGCTTGGCCCGCTCCTGCCGGAAAGCAAAGGCGGCGCCGGAATCGAGATCGTGCATGCCCCGGATGCAGTTCCGATGGACGCCAATCCCGCCCAGGTCGTGCGCAACAGCGCAACGACGTCGCTCGGCGTCGCGATCGAACTCGTTCGCGACGGCAAGGCGGATGCGGTCGTCTCCGCCGGCAATAGCGGCGCGTTTCTCGCGATCGCGCTCGTGCGTTTGCGCACGATCGCCGGCGTCGCACGGCCCGCCATCGCGGTCGTCTATCCGGCCAAGCACGGGCCTGTCGTCGTGCTCGACAGCGGCGCTAACGTCGACTGCCGCCCGGAGTGGCTCGTGCAGTTCGGCATCATGGGCAGCGCGTATGCGCGCGCGGTGCTCGGCATCGCAGCGCCGCGCGTCGGCATCATCTCCGTCGGCGAAGAAGCGAACAAGGGCAACGCGCAGACGATCGAGGCGGCGCGCCTGCTGGCCGCCTCGCCGCTGAACTTCATCGGAAATACCGAAGGCAAAGACGTCTTTACGAACGTTGCCGACGTCTTCGTGACCGACGGCTTCGTCGGCAACGTGATGCTCAAGACTGTCCGAAGGCGCCGGCGCCCTTATCGCGGACATCGTCGTCAGCGAAGTAGCGCCAGCCGGCCGCTCGAGAAGCTCGGCGCGTTGCTCGTGCGCCCGGCGCTGCGACGCGTTCGCGGTCGACTCAGCTACGAAACCTACGGCGGCGCGCCGCTCCTTGGACTGCGCGGCAACTGCATCGTCGCGCACGGGCGCGCCAATCGCGTCGCCGTGCGCAATGCGATCCGCGCTGCCGTCGCCGAAGTGCGCGAAGACGTCGTCGGGCGCATCGGTGAACTCGTGCGTCCGCTCGAGTGCGTGGAATGACGGCAGACCTGCCGCTGTGCTCGACGCAAAGCGGCGGCTTGTACGTGCATTTGCCGTTCTGTCCGTACGTTTGCCCGTATTGCGATTTCGCGAAGTGGCCGCTGCGCCGCAGTCAGGCGCGAGCGCTACCTGCAAGCGCTGCGTACGCCAGATCGCTGCAGCACCGGCCTTTGCGGCGCGCACGCTGTTCTTGGGCGGCGGCACGCCCAACACGTATCCGCCCGCAGCACATCGCGGAACTGATCGGCAGCCTGCGCGAGCGCTTCGGTTTACCGTGCGGACGCCGAGGCGACGATCGAAATGAATCCCGGACGGCCCGTTGTGCGGCAAGCGACGTGTTCGAGACGTACGCGCGCGCCGGCATCACCCGCGTCTCGTTCGGCGTGCAGTCGTTCGTGCCGGGCGAACTCGAAACGCTCGGGCGCCGTCACACGCGCCGCCGACGTCGCGTCAGCCGTGGCCGCCGCGCGCGCCGCCGGCATCGCCAACGTCTCGCTCGACTGATGTTTGCCGTGCCGGGGCAGACGCCGGCGTCATGGCAAGCGTTCGCTTGAAGCGGCGCTCGCCCTGCAACCGGCGCACGTCTCGACGTATGGACTGACGATCGAAGAACAGACGCCGTTCGCCGAGTGGCGCGCGCGCCGGCCCGCCGATTTCTTCGGCGAAGACGCCGAAGCCGAACTCTACGCGCTGGCGATCGACACGCTCGAAGCGGCCGGCTTCGAGCACTACGAGATCAGCAATTTCGCGCGGCCCGGCGCGCGCTGCGCGCACAACGCGAACTACTGGGCCAACGGCGACTATCTCGGTCTCGGCGTCGGCGCGGCCTCGTATCTCGACGGCCGGCGCAGCGTCGCGCACGCGCGATTTCGAGGCGTACTGCGCGGCGCTCGAGCACGGCGATGCCGTGCCGGCAGACAGCGAGCAGCTTGAAGGCGGAGCGCGCATCGGCGAAGCCGGCGATGCTCGGCTTTGCGGACGGCCGACGGCGTCGACGTCGCGGCTTTCGAGGCAGCGCTACGGCGATCGACTTTCAGCGGCCGCTACGCCGCGGTGCTGGCCGAACATGCGGGCGCGCGGGAACGCTAGACGTCACGCCGACGCACGTGCGCTTGACGCGGCGCGGCCGCTTCGTCGCCAACGACGTCTGCGCGGCGTTTCTGCGCGACATCGGTGCGGCGGCATGAGCGTCGGTACGTCGCTCTTGCGCGCGCTCTTCATGGTGGTCTTCGCGGTCGCGGGCTTTCTGCTTGGGCCGCGAAGCGTACGACGCACCTCATCTCGCTGCACGTCGCGAGCGGGACGTGGCTGCTCGCGCTGACGATCGCCGTCCCGCTTGCGGCGCGCTCGTCGGACTGTTCGTCGCGCCGTACGCTCAGGCGTTCTTCGAAGTCGAACTGGATGCCGTCGAAAGCGCGCTCGAACGCCTGGCGCCGCAGCAGATCGTCGGCGGCGTCGGCGGACTGATCGCGGGCCTGATCGTCGCATTTCTCGTCAAGAACGTCCTGTTCGAAGCGATCGCGAGCGCGAGGACCGGCAGGCACGATCGTCGCGACGGTGTCGTATATCGTTCTTAGCGTATTCGCGGCGTTTTTGGGCGCGCGCGTCGGCGCCAAACAGCAGCTTGGCGACGCTCAGCCGACGGCGAGCGGAACGCAGCGCAGCGAACGCGAAGCTGATCGACACGTCGGTCATCGTCGACGGGCGTGTGCTCGACATCGTCGAGAGCGGGTTCTTGGAAGGGCCGCTCGTCGTTCCGCGCTTCGTCTTGCGCGAATTGCAAGCGATCGCCGACTCAGCCGACCGCAGAAGCGCGTGCGCGGGTCGGCGCGGACTCGACGTGCTCGCGAAGCTGCAAGAGCACGTCGCGTTGCAGATCGACGAGCGCGATTACGACCGAGCTGGGGGCGTCGATGCGAAGCTCGTCCGGCTCGCGCGCGAGCGCGGCGCAAAACTGGTGACGAACGACTACAATCTCAACCGCGTCGCGCAACTCGAAGGCGTCGCCGTGCTCAACGTCAACGAACTCGCCGGCGCCGTCAAACCGTTGCGTCCTGCCCGGCGAAGAATTGCACGTCGCGATCGTGCGCGACGGCAAAGAGCCCGGCCAAGGCGTCGGCTATCTCGACGACGGCACGATGGTCGTCGTCGAGAACGGCCGCCGCTTGATCGGTGAAGAGACCGACGTTGCACGTCACGAGCGTCCTGCAGACCGTCGGCCGGCCGCATGATCTTCGCCAAGCCCAAGCGCCCCGAGCTCCGCGCACGACGTCGCCGCATGCGACGTGACGTCAGGCGCAGCGGCTCGCGGTTCTGCGCGATCATCGTCGCCGCCGGACGCGGGGTGCGTTTCGGGCGACCAAAGCAACTCGTCGAGGTCGCCGGCCGGCCGCTGGTGGCGTGGTCGCTGGCGACGTTCGGTGCGATGTCCGGAATTCGACGATCTCGTCATCGCGACCGAACCCGAGAACCGCGCGATCGTTCGCGCCGCTGGCGCGCCGAGTTCGCCCCGCGCTTGCGAGCACGCGTCGTTGCCGGGCGGCGCGACGCGGCAAGAGAGCGTCGCGCGCGCGCTGGCCGCCGTGCCGGCGCACTGCGACGCGGTGTTCGTGCACGACGGCGCGCGGCCGCTCGTCGCCGCCGACGACGTGCGCGCCGGCATGGCGGCGACGCAGCCCGGCGTCGGCGCGCTGCTGGCGGCGCCCGTCGTCGACACGATCAAAGTCGTCGCCGACAGGCGAGCGCACGCGTCGTGCGGACGCTCGAGCGCGAGCAGACTGTGGGCGGCGCAAACGCCGCAGTTCGCCATGCTGGCCGATCTGCGCGATGCGCACGCGCGCGCACGCCGCGACGGATTCGCTGCGACCGACGATGCGACGCTGCTCGAACGCGCCGGGTGCACGCGTCGTCGTCATTCCCGCGACCGCCGAGAACTTCAAGGTGACCGTCGCGGGCGATCGTGACCGCGCCGAGGCGATCTTACGCGAGCGAGCTGCCAGTCGCTGCGGTGAGCGCACCGTTTCGCGTCGGACACGGCTTCGACGCGCACCGGCTCGTCGCGGGCGCCCGTTCGTTTTGGGCGGCGTGACGATTCCATACGAGAAGGGTCCGCTCGGCCATTCCGACGCCGACGTGCTGGCGCACGCGCTGTCCGACGCGATCCTCGGCGCAGCGCGCTGGGCGATCTGGGGCGCTACTTTCCCGACGAGCGATCCGCAATGGAAGGACGCGGATTCGATGCGGTTGCTCGCAGCGTGTGCGGCGTCGCGTCCGGGAGGCGCGGCTACGAACTCGGCAACGTCGACGGCGACCGTCGTCGTGCAGGCGCCGCGGCTCGCGCCGCATCTGGCCGCGGTCTGCGCGTCGCGTCGCCGCGGCGCTGCGCATCGAAAGCGACGCGGTCAGTGTTACAGCGAAAACGAGCGAGGGCATGGGGTATACCGGCGACGGCACGGGCATCGCCGCGTACGCCGTCGCACTCCTGTTCCGCCGCACGCTCATGACGCACATCGACCCTGCCGCCTTCCCATTCTCCGCGCCGCTGAGCACGGCTCGCGCCGACGTCGCCGGCGGCGCGCGACGCATTGGCGCAGGCAATGCAGCGCACGGGATGCTGGAAGATCCCGGCTCCGCCGGCGGCGCTGCGCTGGATCGACACGTTTCTCGCCGCGTACGGCGCCGACGTCGCCGACGGTCGCCGACGCGCTGCCGGTCGTACGCGCGCTTGCGCGCTGAAGCCGTGACCGTTCCGGCGCTCGATCTCGAGCGGCTGCGCAATCGTCAAGTCCTGTTCTTTCTCGACGCCGTCAGCCAATACGTCGACGCTCAGCCCGAACTGCGCGATCTGCCGCTCGACACACGATCTGCGCGAGATCGCGCGGGAGTTCGGCATCGCGCCGCGACGATGCGCTGTGGGCGGTACGCATGGCGTTGACCGGCCGAGCGCGACGGGCCGCCGCTCGAATTGCTCTTCCCGCTGCTCGGGCACGACCGCATCATGATGCGCATCGGAGCGGTCAACTCGCACATCCTGCACGGGCGCGGACTCGAACCGATTCGCTACGGGCCGGGCGGCGTGCCGTTTGCAGACGATCGAAGGAACGCCGCCGCGCGTGAGCCTGTTCGCCGACGGTACTGCGCCGACTGGCGCGTGCCGGTCGAAAAGGATCCCGCGGCGCGCGGCTACCTCGACGTGCTGCTGTCGTATCCCGGTTTCCACGCGGTCACCGCGCACCGCTTCATTGCACCGCTTGTGGCGCGCGCGGCATTCCGCTGTTGCCGCGCTTCCTCGCGAACATCGTGCGCACGCTGACCGGCATCGAGATCCATCCCGCCGCGACGAATCGGCAAGCGCTTCTTCATCGATCACGGCATGGGCGTGCTGATCGGCGAAACGGCCGAAATCGGCGACGACGTAACGCTCTACAAGAACGTGACGCTGGGCGGAACGAGCCTCGGCGCGCGGCAAGCGCCATCCGACGCTCGGCAACAACGTCGTCGTCGGCACGAACGCGTCGGTCCTCGGCGCGATCACGGTCGGCGACGGCGCGCGCATCGGCGCAGGCTCGGTCGTCGTGCGCGACGTGCCGCCGGGCGCGACGGTCGTCGGCATTCCCGGGGCGAGTCGTGCTCGTCGGACGGCAAGCCGCGCCGAGCTCGGCACGTCGCTCGTCGACATGCCGGACCCGCACGGCATGATCATCCAGCAACTCGCCGAGCGCATCAAAGCGCTCGAAGACGCGCTCGCCGAGCTCGGCGCGCCGACGCAGGCGCGGCGCTCCGCCGGCCGTCAATCCGGCGATTTTCGACGATGTCTCTCCGGCTATATAACACGCGCACGCGAACGGTCGAGCCGTTTGTCGCCGCGCGACTCCGACGCACGTGCGCATGTACGTCTGCGGGCTGACGCCATCGGCCGAGGCGCATCTCGGTCACGCGCGTTCGTTCCTGTTTTTCGACGTGTTGCGGCGCTATCTCGTGCATCTCGGCTATCGCGTCACGTACGTACGCAACGTGACCGACATCGACGACCGCAGCATCGCGACGCGCACGAGCCGAAGGCGTCGCGTTCGAGCGACGTCATCGCGCGGCACATGGCGAGCTTCGAGCGCTCGATGAACCGCCTGCACGTGCTCGAACCCGATCAGCGAGCCGCGCGCGACGGCGTACATTCCCGAAATCGTCGCGATGATCGCCGCGCTGATCGAGGCGGGCACGCGTACGTCGCCGCGCGACGGCGTGTACTATGCGGTCGCGTCGTTTCCGCGCTACGGCGCGCTCTCGCGGCCGCAATACCGACGAACTGCTCGTCGGCGCGCGCATCGCGCCCGGCGAAGAGAAACGCGACCCGCTCGATTTCGCGCTGTGGAAGTTCGCCAAGCCAGGCGAGCCGGCATGGCCGTCGCCGTGGGGCGACGGCCGGCCCGGCTGGCACATCGAGTGCTCGGCGATGTCGCACGCGCTGCTCGGCGAGCCGCTCGACATCCACGGCGGCGGCTACGATCTCGTCTTCCCGCACCACGAGAACGAGATCGCGCAGAGCGAAGCCGCTGTACGGCGCGCCGCTCGCGCGCGTGGTGGGTGCACGGCGGCCTGTTGCAATTCGACGGGAAGAAGATGTCGAAGTCGCTCGGCAACTTCGAGCCGCTGTCGGCGCTGCTCGACCGCCACGATCCGCAGGCGATTCGCTTGTCGTTCCTGCAAGCCGGATATCGTAAACCGATGAACTTCACCGAAGCCGCGCATCGACGGCGCGACGAGCGGGCTGCGGCGCTTGCAAGACGCCTACGACGTGCTGCGCGCGGCTGCCGGCGTGGCTGCGCGCCGGCGGCACGCGCGCACGGCGTCGTACCCGGCGAGTCGTATCAGAGCACGCGCGCTTCTTCGCCGCGCTCGACGACGACATGAACACGTCCGGCGCCGCTCGGCGTCTTGTTCGAGCTTGCGGCCGACGTGCCGGCGCTGCTCGAGGGCGGCGCCGCAAGTGCCGCGCCGCCTTCATGCACGAAGCGCTGACGCTGCTCGGCGTATCGCCGAGCGAGCGAATTGCGCGCACGTGCCTATTTCGCGTCACGGTTCGCTCGGCGAGCCGTAGCTGCGACCGGGCTGAAGCCCGCGGACGCAGCAGACGACGCGCGGCTGCCGGATGCGCAGAGAGCGCTGTTGACGGCGCGGCTCGGCCCGGCTTCGTCGCGCACGCTGCGCGAGCGGCTCGGCGACGTCGTTTCGTTCAACGGCTGCGACGAGCGCCGGATGAAGCGATCGCGGCGGTGATCGCGGCGCGCAACGCAGCGCGCAAGCGCCAAGGATTTTGCGCTGGCGGACCGGCTGCGCGCGGCGCTTGGCGGACGCCGGCGTGACGCTCGCCGATTCGAAGGAGGGCGTCACGTGGAGCGTCGGCGCTTAGGTTCGAGCCGGCCGCCGCAAGCGCAAAGAGCAGCTCGATCTCGACGACGTCGTCTACGGCGTGCACGCCGTCGAAGAAGCATTGGCGGCGGGCGAAGCGCTGCGCCGGCTCTACGTCGGCGACGAGCGCAAGCGCGATCCGGCGCTGCGCAAGCTGCTCGACAACGCCAGGGCCGCGGGCGTCACCGTGCGCTACGAGAGCCGCACGTTCTTTTCGCAGTTCCCGTATCGCGCGCATCAGAGCGTCGTCGCGTTCGGCGTTCCGTTCGAGTACGCGTCGCTCGACGAGGCGCTCGCCGTCACGCGCGACGAGCGCGCGCTGTTCGTCGTGCTCGACCACATCACCGATCCGCACAACGCCGGCGCGATCATTCGTTCGGCCGAAGGCGCGGGCGCAAACGCCGTCGATCATTCCCGAACGCCGCGCGGCCGGCGTCAACGCGACGGTCCGTAAAGCCGCGGCCGGTGCGGCCGCGCACCTGCCGATCGCGCGCGTCGCCAACGTCGCGGGCGCGCTGCGCACCCTCAAGAAGGCGCGCGTCTGGGTGGCGGGCGCCGCCGCACGACGATACGGCGCGCCCGTATACCGAGGCCGATCTCGCCGGCGACTTGGCGATCGTCATCGGCGCCGAGGGACACGGCATCTCGCCCGTCGTGCGCAAGGAGTGCGACTTTCTGGTGCGCATTCCGATGTTCGGAGCGCTCGACTCGCTCAACGCTTCGGTCGCCGCCGGCATCTTACTGTTCGAAGCGCGCCGGCAGAGCGGCAGGCTAGCACCAGTAAGTCGTCCGCGGCACGTAATGTGCGCGGCGTCGCTGTTCGCCCGCGCAAAGCGCCGGTAAAGTGTGGGCTCGCTCAGGCCGATAGCATCGATAGCGCGTCCGAAGCGGGCGCGAGCCGATGCGATTCACCCGTTGGATCGCGCGCGATGAGGATGGAATGCACAGAGTCTTACAACGTTCCTGCGTCACCGTGGCTGCGCTCACAGCAGGCATGGGGTTGAGTGGGTGCAGCGGAAGCGGCGGAGGTTTCCTCGGGATCAATCCCGGTCCTGACGGCAACATCACGATTACGGAGGCTTCCAGCGGCGCGGTCCTGACGACGTCGGCGACGAAGCCGTACATGGTTTCGGGATTGCGTTTTTCGATCGGCGTGACGGAGCAGCATTTCGGCGGTCCGTACTCGGTCACGAATGTCGGCTCGACGAACGTGCCGACGGCCGACAACGGCGATCAGGATTACCCGTACGAATTCAACCAGCCGTGCTTCGAACCGCATGCGCAAAACGATCCCAACAGTGCGACCAACGTGTGGACCTTCACCGGCGACAACGCCAACGGCAATCCGTATGCGTATCCCGGAGCACGCCGGTCGGCTTAGACGCCGCTCAGGGCGGCAATCCCTGCCATTCAGGTGAACTCGAAACGTGGGCGATCTCGGATTCAAAAGGCCACACGGTCTACTTTTATGACGAAGAGCCGTAAGTCTGGTTGATACGGCGAGCGTGGCCGCCGGCTCCCGCCATACTGCCTTGACGCTCTTGCAGGACCCTCCTATAATGAACTGATGTGGACGGCTCGACGGGCTCCGGCCCGCGTTTCGCCTGCATTGGTCGGCTTCGGCACGTCCGGGCCTTTGGGGAGAAACATGTAATGGCGCTCGCGCAGACCGCGCCCGCACTCGAGTACCACGAGCGGGCCGACGAGGACTTGGTCTCATCCGCCAAGGCGGGAGACAACCTCGCGATGGAGTTCTTGCTCAATAAGTATAAGAATTTCGTTCGCATCAAGGCCAAGAGTTACTTTTTGATCGGCGCCGACCGCGAGGACATCATCCAAGAGGGGATGATCGGGCTCTATAAAGCGGTGCGCGATTTCAAAGCCGACAAGCTTTCGAGTTTTCGCGCGTTCGCCGAGCTGTGCATCACGCGCCAGATCATCACGGCGATCAAGACGGCGACGCGCCAGAAGCACATCCCGCTCAATCAGTACATTTCGCTCAACAAGCCGATCTACGATGAGGATAGCGAGCGGACGTTGCTCGACGTCATGGCGTCGCAGAAGACCTCCGATCCCGAAGAGCTCGTCATCAATCAGGAAGTCTCCGAGGACATCAAGGAGCGCATCCAAGAGAATCTGTCGGACCTCGAATCGCAGGTGCTGCTGTCATACCTCGAAGGCAAGAGCTACCAAGAGATGGCGCGCGACCTCAGCCGCCACGTCAAATCGATCGACAACGCACTTCAACGCGTCAAGCGCAAGATCGAAAAGAACCTCGCCGAGATCGAACTGCCGTAGCGCGTTACAGCCGGTACCTCAAGCGGAGCTGCAGCGTTCGTCCCAGCGGATAACTCTGCGGGATGTACGCGCCGGTTCCATAACTCCACGGCACCGACTGCGTTACTCCGTTCTGCGTCGGTATGCCGTTGCCGAGCGTGTAGGGCGTCGTACCGGGCGGAAGGCCAGGTGCGCACGGTACGGTGCCCCCTAGGATTTGGCCGTAACAGTTGGCGTACGCTGCATTGCCGCCTTTGTAACCGGGCGGCCCAATCAGATAGGGGTTGTTCTGATATGCAGTCGGCGCGAAGTTGCCGAACAGATTGGCGACGTCGAGCATCGCCGTCAAGCGTCGGCTGAGGTCGGCTTCGAGATGCAGGTTCACGAGGAACTGCGGGGTCGAGCGCAGCGTATTGGGATCGTTGCCCTCAGCCGTGCCGAGGTTTGCGATGTACGGGTTCGTCACGGCGTTGAACGGCGCTGCGGGGTTCTCCAGAAAATAATAGTTCGCTCCGGGATTGACGTAGTTGTCGTTGCGGACTTGAACCGGCTTGCCCGAGACCGGATCGAACTCGTACACCATCTTCCCGTTCCCGTACGGGTAGCCGGTCGAATACGACACTGACGGCGTCAGGCGCAGGCGCCGACTCGCGTCGTGGAACTCGTACGACACGTCGGCCGTGAAGTCGGGAACGTAACCGACTGGGAAGAGGTGATGGGCGGCAATTGCCGGCGCATTGAGATCGTTGTAGGCGAACTGAGAGGCGCTCGACGAGAACGCGCGGACCAGATTGCCGTCAAATGCGAAATCCCCGTTCTTGACGTACAGCTCGAGCCCGTTCGCGCGGAGAGCGCCGATGTTCGTCGGCACGCCGACCCCGTTCGGATTGAGTCCGGCCGATACGGCAGACCGAAAATTAAAGGGCAGAACGTCGATCAGATTCTGTTCGAACTTTTGATAGAACGTCAGGCGGAATTGCGTCCGGCCGCCACCTTCGAAGGAGTACGTGAAGTCGCCGGCCGTTTGGGGATCGAGCCGGACGAAGGGAGCAGGACTGCCGCTTTGGCCGGCGTTCGTCGAACTGGTGCGGTCCGCTTCGAGGGGCGCGGGCGCGATGGTGATCCGATCGAAATTCGCGCGGAGCGCGTATTGCGCACCGACGCGATACGAGATCCCGAGATGAGGATCGATCGCTGCCGTATCGTACGCGAAGCCGTCGCTTGGCTTGAAGTGGGCGTGCGAGGCACGCGCCGTCCCCATGAACTCCAAGCGATTTGAGACCTGCCACGTGTCGCCGAGATATGCGAGGTACGAGCCAATGGTAGGATTCGACGTGATGACCTCGTCGGCGGTCGGCACGATTTGGTGAAGATACGAGGTATCGGTTCGGTATTCGGCGCCGAGACGAAAGCGGTGGCGGCCGAAGACGCCCTCGTTGTCGAACGTCAGCCCGTTCTGGCGCTGAGAAGACGTCTCGAAAAGGGAAATAGACCCGTCGGGAAAGCCGTTCTCGTCCCAGAACGGTCCGCCCGACTGTCGAAGTGTATTGCGCTTGGTATGCCTGCAGCCGGGAGAAGACGTGTGCTGCCGTATGCTGCCATTGCGCCTTGATGACGTCGTAGTTGCCGCGAACACCCGATGCGAAGTCGACCGGCGCATCGGGCTTCGTCTCACCGGGATAGACCGTCATCGCTCCATCGAACTGCCCAAAGGTTTCACCCGCGTACGGGGAGCCGAACTGATCGTACTTGGCTTGTCCGAGCAGGACCAACACCGAAACGTCGTCCTTCGCCGCCGCCTGATAGTGCACGTTGGACTCGATCGAATATTCGCCGCGGGTCTGTAACGACAAGCCGTAAGTTGCCGCCTCAGACGGATAAAACGTCCGCCCGTCACCATACTGAAAGAATTCATTGGCGAGCGTGCTTGCGAAGGCGTAGCGCCAGCGCAGATCAGGCGTCGCACTGAGAATCTCGACATTGCTCGATTGGTATTTCGTTGCGACGCCGTCGCCGAGCTCGACGCTTGAGCGGCCGGGATACGCGCCGACGGCGGGAATCTGGTTGATGACGCCGCCAAGAGCGTTATCGCTTTCGTTCGAGTAGCCGGCCAGGGTGACGCTGGTCGATGCGATGCCGGTCGTCGGAAGTTGCGCACCGTCGACGTTCCCGCCCGGTTCGGCGATCAGCCCCTGCGGAATGGGGACGGAATCGTAGTCGAAGACGGCGTCGCTGACCCGCCCGGCGCGCAGGATGGCGTTCGCAAACGGATCGAGATCGACGCCGGGGGCATTGGCGATCGCACCTTGGACCGTTCCTTGCGCGTAGTTTGCAAGTCCGGCGGAGGACGTCGTCGGGACGTTCGCACGCGCATCGGCGCCGTTGACGGCGAACGTGTCGCTTGTCGAACCGACCGGAAAGGCTTGGCTTTGCGCTCGGACGGTTCCGATCGTCCGCAACGCTTTCTGAAGTCGAAACGACTCTTGCTGCTCCTGTCCCGGGAGTACGCGCACATCGCTTGCAGTCGCGCCTTCGTAACCGGCTGCCTCGACCGACACGACATACGTGTCCGGAACGACGCCGAGGATGGCGAATCGCCCGCGAGCGTCGGTGATCGCCGTATAGTGCCCCGAGGGTGCGGAGGCAGATACGCGTGAACCTATGATAGGCTGGCCTGCGGGGCCGGCGACGGTCCCGAGGATGAGGCCGGTGGTTGCTTCGGCGGCCGCGACAACGAGCGGAAACGCCGCTACGGCGGACGCGAGCAGCAACGTAAGCGCGAAGCGCGTTCGGGCGCGTAGCGGCGACTGCACGCCCATTACGGTCGAGCGCGTCGATCGCGTACGGCGGGCAAGCCGACGGGCGTGCGAGTCCAGTCGCGTGCGATCGCATGCTGGGCGTCACTCAACGACAGATGCAAGCCGCGATATCCGTGACGATAGCAAGTCGCTGCATGTAAGGCGTCCTCGACGGCGTCTTTCTGCCTTGCTTCGGTCTTTGGCTGCGGCCAAACGTTACGCAGGTCCCACGCCCCGCCCACGATGCCGAACGGTCGACCACCGAGTTCGATCGGTAGGAGATGGTCGATCGTGAACCGGGACCACAGCGCGTGCGGGATACCGTATTCACGGAAGATCGCCGTGCGATAGCGCCGCCAGTGCGTATCGTACGGGTGGCGCGCGGCACGCGCGTAGCCGCGCGTGCAGATCTGCGCGAGCGTTGGGGCGCTCTGCTCGGTTCCAACGGCACCCGGCGTCATGCGTTTATTCGGCAGCACGAAGGCCACAGCCGGTGCCGCCGCGAGGCACGCAGCCGCCAACAACGTCGTCGCAATGATGGCACTTTGGCGCATGGTCGGTGGCCGTTCCTCAGTGATGCGTCAGCTCCGCCAGCGGTCCGGGAGCAGTGCCATAAGCGAGGCTGCGTCCGACCGCGCCGGTCAGCGAGGAGGACGTCGTCGCTTTCTGGGTTTGTGGAAGAGCCGTTCGCTGCTGAGGCGAATGGGCAGCGGCAGGCGCGCCGACGTAGCTCAGTTGGTAGAGCTTCCGATTTGTAATCGGAGGGTCATCGGTTCGAGTCCGATCGTCGGCTCTCAACAGGACCCCTGCGGTGGCCGACGTATCGAAGAATGCCGGCACGGGGGTAGGTGGCCGAGTGGTTAAAGGCGACAGACTGTAAATCTGTTCCGCTCAGCGGTACGCTGGTTCGAATCCAGCCCTGCCCACTGCGCGGGCGTTGCATAGTGGTAATGCCTCTGCCTTCCAAGCAGAAGTCGCGAGTTCGATTCTCGCCGCCCGCTCCAGTCGCGTGCACTGCCCTCGTAGCTCAGTGGTAGAGCGCGTCCTTGGTAAGGACGAGGCCATGGGTTCAATCCCCATCGAGGGCTCCGACAGACCGGCGCTGACTCTGGCCGCCAAACGAGCGTCAGCCGACTTCCGGTTTTTTGCGGTTCGGTTGTCGCCATGGGTTCCGCGTGCGGTCGAGCTGCGTCTGCTCACGCAATGGCCGCACGCCGGGCCCGGGGCTGACGTCTGTACGCACACTCGACATACATGGCGTCATTGATTATGGTGATGTCACCTGCGGAGGAATCTTTATATGCCAACGTTGGCGGCGCGAAGCACGCCGCGCCGGTCCGATCGAATGTCCCTACGATGGTCGCCGGAGGAGGCCGCTTTGATCGAGCAAGCGGCTGCGATTGCGACCTGTGGAAATGTTTCGCGCTTGTAACACAAGTTTGCGTCAATGCGGCGAGCGACGTGATCGGGCAGAACGAGCATACTCGCGTGTCGCGCGAGATGCGGCGCGCGTTCTACGAGCTGCTTTGCAAGCCCCCGGAGGCGGGACCCGTACTGCGGGAATTAGCCGCCAACGCCATTCCTGCCGGCGTTGAGCTAGTGGAGGAATAGGGCTTCGAAGTGCGCCTAGCGATCAAGCCTCTCGATCCAAACATCCATGATCGAGGGGATTTTTCGTCGGGCAAGCCGCAAGTCGACAAGTTTCTCAAGGACGTTGCGGCGCAGCCTCTGAGCATTTCCGGTCGGCGACGCACGTGCTGATCGAAGACGTCAATCCGGCGAAGATTATCGGTTTCCACACACTCTCCCATTTCGAGTATCGGGATGACGAGATGGACGCGCCCACCGCACGTGCCTTGAAAGTGAAGGCATTAAAAAAGATCCCCACCGTTCTCCTCGCCCAGTTGGCCGTAGGCACTTGTTTCCAGGGTCGAGGGTATGGGCGCACGTTGATCGCAAGTGCGTTCAAGAAGGCGCTTTTTGCTAGCTGCCTCACAGGCGGAGTTTTGCTCGCGACTGATCCCATAGATGAAGAAGCGCATCGTTTCTACGTTCACCACGAGTTCCGAACCGAGCGTGGGCGATACCACGAAGTTTTGTGGGCGATACCACGCTGCGTGTGAGCGATACCACGAAAGCGAGGGTCTTCTGGTCGGTGTGGGCGATACCACGAAACAGGGAGCGTCCTAACGCATTAACGTACCAACATATTACCGTTGCAATGCTCTAATGTGTTGGCTCTGGAGCACTGGAGCACTGGAACGTGGTGCTTCTCTAGCGTTGGAACGCCCTAGCGTGCTAGAATACTGGCGTGGTCATGCTCGCGATCGCCAACCAGAAGGGCGGCGTCGCAAAAACCAACCTGACGGGGAACCTCGGCGCAGAGTTCGCGGCTAGCGGTAAACGCGTCGTGCTCGTCGACCTTGACCCTCAGGCAACGCTTACGACCTGGACTCTCGGTCGCACAGACGCTCCGCGCACCGCAGAGATACTCATTGGGGGAAGAAGAGGCCGCGCGCGTCCTGATCGACGCCCCAGCTTTCGGATTGGGCCTAATCGCCGCCGTTCCGGATCGCCTGCGAATCGCTGAGCGCACGCTCTCCGCGCAGGTGGCCTCCGAACGGCCCTTGGAAAGGCGCTGCGCCGCCTCGAGGCCGACGTGATCTTGATCGATTGTCCGCCGTCGATGGGTGTTCTTACGGCGTCTGCGCTCGTTGCCGCGACGAGCGGCGTCATCATTCCGCTCGCTGCCGCTCCTGAGGCGCTCGACGGCTACGTACAAGTCACCGCCAATCTTCAGCGGCTACGCGACGCGCTCGAGTTGCCGATCCCGATCGTCGCCGTAGTGCCGACCCGCTTCGATCATCGCCTCCGTATTGCGCGCGATGTACTCGAAGCCGCGCGCGGCCTCTGCAACGGCACCTTGACGTCTCCGATCCGCGAAAACGTCGCGCTGCGCGAGCTCTTTGGGCATCGCCAGCCGATTAGAACGTATCGTCCCGACTCGACCGGCGCTGCCGACTACGCGGCCGTCGCCGCAGAGGTATTGCAACGTGTCCACTAAGAGCGCGATTGGCGACCTCGCCGGCATCATCGGCGGCCCCGTCGAGCCGCCGCAGCTTCGAGCCGCAAAGTCGAAACCGCAGCCACGTCCCGCGAGCGTACCGCATCGCCGCCGCCGGCGACACACGCATCGTCGATATTCAGCCTCGACTGCTCGACGATCCCGAAGAACAATCCGACCGAATCACCGTGATACTGCCGATTTCGCTTCTAACGCAAGTCGATGGTCGCGTTGCGACGCTGCGAAGGAAGAAGAAGGTCAGCGTGAGCGGTTACATCGAGGCAGCGCTTCGAGAGCTGCTTGGCGACCGGCGAACACGACGTCGAGGCACTTGAACGCTATCGGATTACTGCGCGCCGTTCCGTATCGAAAGTCCGCTGATGGCACGCGTCAGACATCGAAGACATTAAACGCCGCGCCGCCGCCAACGCAAATGCCTCAGCGCGAAGCAAGCCGTCGATAGCGTGCCGCCGACGTCGAAACGGCAGCGCCCTCGCGCCGATCCGTCATCCGCAACAGGATTTTTTTCTCGCACAGATATTCGACGCACCGCTCAAAGACGATCAGGCGACGATGGAACACCCGATGTTCTCGCTCTCGAAAACGCCGGATCTCAAGATTCGCGTCTACGAGCACAACGGTAACACAATCACGATCACGCCGAGCGCCGCCGGTCTTGCGACGATCTGGGACAAGGACATCTTACTCTTCACGATCTCGTGCCTCGTCGAGGCGCAGAATCGTCGCCTCCCCATCGGCCGTACCGTACGCCTGCGCGCTCGCGATCTCTTGGTTTACTGTAATCGCGGCACGAGCGGCGCCGAATACGACGCGCTCGTGAAGGCGTTCGAACGCCTCGCCGGCACGCGGATCAAGACCGATATCACGACAGGGAAGAAGCGAACTCGGCAGGGGTTCGGTTTAGTCGAATCCTGGTCGATCGTCGAACGCACGACGAAGTAATCGCATGGCTTCGATCGAGCTGACGCTTTCGGAATGGCTCTACAACGCGATCGTGGCAACAGAAGTGTCTCACGCTTTCGCGTGACTACTTCCGGCTTCGCAAGGGCCTCGAGCGCCGACTCTACGAGCTCGCGCGCAAGCACTGCGGCCTCCAAGCAAAATTCACGATTGGTCTCGAAACGCTGCTGAAGAAGTCCGGCGCGACGTGCTCCGCTCAGAGAGTTTCGCCGGACAGATTCGCGAGATTGCCGCCGCCGACACGCTCCCCGACTACAGCCTCACTTTCGACGACGGACATGATCTTGTAACACTCTGGACACGCGACGGTGGTAAACGACTACGACGCATGATTGCAAGAAGTACGAGACCGCGGCATCGACACTCTCGACGGCATTCTCGCTTAGTTTCTTTCACGAACGTTGTGCATGCCGTGAATACCACGCGTAAGGAATTTGAGTGATGCAACCTAGGAATGCCCTACTTCTCGACGAGCGACCCGAGGCTGAAAAGAAGCGCGCAGGCCGCAACAGGACACTGACAGCCACGGCATCCGAGATACAAGAGCTTCGGAAGCGGCTCATTGCTCCGAGTGCCATCAACGACATGAACTTTTTAGGGCGTACCGTGCTCGGAGACTGCTTTTCGGTGTTCGATAAGGTGCCCGCCTACACGGTCGATCTCTTAATCCTAGACCCTCCATACAATCTCAACAAGACGTTTGGGAGTACGAAATTCTCTCGCCTCCCTGTCGGACACTACACTAACTGGCTACGCCACCTTTTCCGGTTGGTTGTCTGATCCTCAAACCCACTGCGACCATTTATATCTGCGGTGATTGGCTATCCTCGACATCAATTTTTACGGCCGCGTCTGAATGTTTCGAAATTCGGAACCGGATCACATGGGAGCGTGAGAAAGGGCGAGGGGCACTAACCAACTGGAAAAACGCCAGTGAGGATATCTGGTTCTGCACGATGTCAGATCGCCACACGTTCAACGTCGACGCCGTGAAACTCCGGAGGCGCGTTATCGCCCCATACCGTGAAGCAGATGGGCGCCCAAAGGATTGGCTGGAAACCGAGCGCGGTAATTTCCGCGATACTCATCCCTCCAACCTATGGAGCGACATCACGATCCCCTTTTGGTCTATGGCAGAGAATACGGATCACCCGAACGCAAAAAAGCGAGAAGCTCATTGCAAAGCTGATTTTGGCAAGTTCGAATCCAGGCGATATTGTGTTTGATCCTTTCCTTAAGCGGCACCTCTTCAGTCGTGGCGAAGAAACTCGACCGTCAGTTCTGCGGTGTTGAGGCCAATGAAGCCTATGCGCTCCTCGCGGAGAAGCGCCTTATGTTAGCAGAAGCTGCAAAAGTTATTCAGGGTTACCAAGACAGTGTGTTCTGGGAGCGTAATACTCTCAACGTCGTAAATGGTAGCGCAAGGAAAACGACGCCCTTCTACCGTTCGACGAATGATCGCAGAAGCGCTTTGCCTGCCTCAACGTCGACAGAACTGCGATAGCTGACCTCAAAGATGCGAGACAGATCTCCGGTAAGCTGGGTCACTCCGCGAGACCCGCGTCCAGCCCAGTGAGTTTGTATTCGTGTCGCGCTCACGATTACCGGATCGAAGATAGAGACGAGACGGGAGCGAGCTATCTGACGATCCGTATTTAAGCCGATGAAGAAGAACGCAAAACTCGTGTCAATCTGAGATAGCGTGCGAAGCATTTTATCGATGTTGTAAGCCTTCGGTGCTGAGGCCCGGTCTAGAAGCTTTGTCTTGATGTCTACGATAAGTCGTTCCCCAGTTGGAAGGCGAAATTCGAGATCATCTAGACGATGCGCATTTACTCCGCCAGTAATGATCTGTTCTATCGTATTTCCACGGATGTTGACATTTTCAAGTGCGGCAGCCGCTAGGAGTCTATCCCGATTTCGTTCCACCACTTTTGCAAGCTCATTTTCGTGATCGCTGAAGCCCTGCGTCTTGATTGCGGCGGCAGCTCTGCGTGAGCCATCTAAAATGGCTGATAGTTCGCTCGATGTCGGTTGATACCGTGTCAGTCTAGCTACGATTGAATTTGTAGCTTCGACGAGGCGCTGCACGTTTTCGTCCCAGCCAAACTCGGTATGAATTGCTATTAGCTCGTCAAAGTGCTCTGGCCGGTTAGGGATGCCTTCGTAGTCGTCGAGAATATCATGGCCGAGAAAGCTTCCTCGAACATTGTTTGTTCTGAGGTTGTGGGGAGCTATGGCTGATCCGTTTCAAGAAGGTTGCGTTGGCAATCCGGAAATCTAAACGATTAGGTCGCACGACACAAATCACTACAGGTAACTTGTCATATTTCTGCAGCGCCGAAAGAGATAGGACGACGTTGCAAAATGAACCTTCGTTCGCTTCTGAGAATCGAAAAGAATAATCAGGCGTAACGAACACGGACCGTTCTTTTCTAGCCGGAATGCGCGAGGCAAAGAACTTTTCGACGCTGGCTTTGTTCGACTTTGGGTGCGCGGCTTTGAAATCTCGCAGAGCTGCGATTATTTGTGATAGGCTCATCTTGCCTCTGTTCGTCGGTTGAACGCGCAATGCACCAAGCAAGCGCCAAACCCAGGCATGGGAATCTCTCAGAACCGCGATTATTTGGGATAGTCTCATCTTGCCTGTGTTCGTCGGTCGAACGCGCAATGCACCAAGCAAGCGCCACCCAAGCAGGGATAGCTATTTTGCGGTGGCCCTATCCTGGAAACGACGTATCAAGGTAAGTTCGGCATTTTATCGAGTTTGAAGGGGCCGCAGGTATTCCGCAATCGACCGTATTCGGGATGATTTGGCGAGCCAAGGGTGAAGCGGCTTTCCGTGTCCCGTAAACTAGTCCCAAAACATAAGGGCGGAATCCCGCTCGACGAGCTGCTCGCGGCGCACGCCGCCGGCGACGACCGGCTAGCCAATCTGCGGAGGCGCTACAGCGCCGACGTCGTGCCGGCATCGGCGATCGCATCCAAGGTGTCGCCGGCCTCGAAACGGCCGAAAAGGGCCGCAAAGAAAGCCCCAGGAGCGCGTTTGGGCCGTCAGGATGGCTCCCAGGTCATCGAAGACGGCTCGCCGCGTCTAGTGGGCTACGCGCGCGTCTCGACGGACGAGCAGACGACGGCGCTGCAGCTCGATGCGCTGCGGTCGGCCGGCTGCCACGTCATCCACGAAGATTCCGCATCCGGCGCGTCGCGATCGCGACCCGGCCTCGGCCGGGCGCTCGAGGATCTCCTTGCCGGCGACACGCTGGTCGTCTGGAAGCTCGACCGCCTCGGGCGCTCGCTGCGCGACCTTTTGGATATTGCCGAGACGCTACAGAAGCGCGATATTGCCCTGCGTTCGCTCACGGACCATATCGACACCGGAACCGCGGCCGGCCGGATGCTGTACGCCGTCCTCGGCGCCGTCGCGCAATTCGAACACGACGTCCTGCGCGAGCGCACCGTCGCCGGCCTCGCGGCCGCAAAACGGCGGGGCGAGAAGCTCGGGCGTCCGCCGGCACTCACGCCGGCGCAGGTGCGCGAAGCGAAGCGGATGCTCCATCGCGGCGAAAGCCCAAACCACGTCGCGCGCGTCTTGCGCTGTCGGCCGCTCGACGCTGTATCGCGCGATCGGCTAACTCATCCACAGAGCGACCACGCCGCGGCTATGTCGTCGCCGCATCGACTGAACACGAGGTAGCGACCGCTGATCGCTGCTCCCGGATCGACTCCGATCGTGTCATCACCGCGGCAGTCATCAGTAAAAATTCTTCGGTCAAGGCCGGTAGCCGTCATGCTACGAACCGCAAAAGGATTGGACGGATATTCGTCCATGGGGCCGTACAGAACGTATAGCGCGTCCTGCGGCAGATCGACTGCGAGGACATCGGCCCAGCTATATTCGTTTCCTTGCGGCTCGAGAGTTTCATCCGGTTGGTGCCATCGGCGCAGGGGATCGTTGAAGATCTGCAACCCAGGAGCCACGGAAAGCACGTACAGCCTTCCCGCGGCATCAACCGTCATATACTGGATCGCATCCCACGGTCCCCACAAGGCGATGGTGTAAAGGGGTTGCGCATAGCCATGTGCGCCCGGGCGCGTAAATGCTGATTCCGTTAAGATTCTCGTTATAGACGAACAAGTAGCCTTGCGGATTGACGCCGATGTTCTGAACGAATCCGCGCCTAAGAGGAGCTGCCGGATCGGTTTAGCGTTACCGCTGGCGCCTGGTGCAAAAACGTCAACCTCATGTGTGTTGGCAACATAGAGATTGCCGAAAGCATCGGTTGCGATCCCATACGGAGACGAAAATCCGGAATAGTCAGGGCCAGGTCAGGCTCCGTTGCCGGCAAACCATCCTGGCCCAGGCGATACCGGTAAACGACGTTATAGGCCCCGTCCACCACGTAGATATGCTGAAACGGTACGGCCTGGGGACGCGTACGTGCTGCTTTGCTGCCGACAGCTAACGCGGTGCAGCAAACAATCGCTGCACCGACGACCAGCATTCCGAAACGATACATTCTCGACTTTCCCGATACTCTTAGCGTGCGCATGTCACCGCCCGTTCGGGCAGGCCCGGTTTCTGCCGACCGTTATCAGGCACGAGTCTGTCATCGGCCATATTCGTGCCGCCTGCGCCACCAAAGGCCGCGACCGTATCACCATTCGCGAACATTTAGTCGTGCGCGACCCAATAATCCGGAAGCGCAAAATAGCAGCGCCAGCCCTCGCGCATCATGTCGCGCCCACGCTGAATTTGACCGAGCGACGTCGATAAAAACGTGGTCTTCGGCCAGCAGGTCAGCGACTTTGTTAGCATCGTGCTCCCCTCTGTGTCTATGATTAGCGAGACCAGTTACCCGGGGTAAATCATGAGGGCGAGTAAGGCTCTTGTCCATGTCATCCAATCCGAAGTCCGCTCGCGGCAAGAGCATCGGACGTTTACCGCCGATGAAAAGGCGCGGATTCTCGCGGCATACGAGCGGCGCAGTCGCCGCTCGAGCGCGCGGCGCTGATGCGTCGCGAAGGCGTGTACAGTTCGCTGCTCTCGAATTGGCGCAAGCAGCTTGCGCAACGGTGCTCCCGCCAAGCGTGGACGTCCGGCGAATCCTGAGGCGACGCGAAGAACGCGCGACTGCGAAAGAGAACGAACGATTGCAACGGCGCTTGGCGAAGTCGGAACGCACGGTAGCCGCGCTGGGAAAAGCGCACGCGCTCTTGCAGATGATCGCCGGCGAGAGCAACGCGGACGACGAGCGGTCGAATCCATCGTGAAGGAACTCGCGCAGAAGAGATCGGCGAGCGCGCAGCGTGCGCGTTATCTGGGTGCGGCTCGTGCGACGATGCAGCGCAGCGAAAGGCTCGAAATCGTGCAGATCGCCGCATGCCGCGACCGCGTCATCGCATCGCGTCGCTTGAGCAATGACGAGCGGCAAGCGATGCTCGACCTCGCGCACAGCGAGCGATTCGCCGACCTGAGCGTACGCGAGATCTATGCGACGCTGCTCGACGAAGGGCGCTATATCGGCTTCGATCTCCACGTGGTATCGCGTGTTTGCGCGCTGCTGGCGAAACGCGTGAACGACGCCGTTTAGCGACGCATCCGGCGCGCGTAAAGCCCGAACTTGTGGCGACGGCGCCGGGCCAAGTGTGGTCCTGGGACATCACCAAGCTGCTCGGCCCGGCGAAATGGACGTACTTCTATCTCTACGTCGTCCTCGACATCTTCAGCCGCTACGTCGTCGCCTGGCGACTTGAAACCGCGAGAGCGCGACGCTCGCCAAAGAACTCTTCGCGGCGGCGATCGCGCGCGAAGGCGTCGATCCGACGCGCTTGACGGTCCATGCCGACGGCGGTCCGTCGATGACGTCGAAGACCCTCGCGCAATTCTACGCCGATCTCGGCGTCACGAAGAGCCGCTCGCGGCCGCACGTCTCGAACGACAACCCGTACAGCGAAGCGCAGTTCAAAACGCTCAAGTACGGTCCCGACTTTCCCGCGTTCTTCGCAAACATCCAGCAAGCACGCGACTTTTGCCGCGCGTTTTCCCCTGGTACAACGAGCGAGCATCGGCACAGCGGCATCGCGCTCCTCACGCCGAGCGACGTTCATCACGGTCGCGCGGCCGAACGCACGCGCGCGCTCGATCGTGCTCGCCTCCGACGCTTGGAAGGCGCATCCCGAACGCTTCGTTCACGGCAACCGGAACCGCCAACGCTCGCGCCGATCGCTTACATCAACCGGCCCGAAGCCGCAGCATAGATTTTCCAGATCTCCGTGGTCTCAGAATCATTGACACGTTCCGCTCGTTGATGCAGTTCATGCATTGCGAACGGTCTCGATCCGGCTCATGTTTGGTTCTTCAGCGCCGGCAACTCCGGCACCCCAGAGACGGCGGTGTGTCCCGAAAAGGAAGGGTCCGCGAGACGCCATCGCGGGTTCAATTAGGCCGCGTATGTGGACTTCAATGGCCTGATGCGGTCAATCTCGCGGCCCTGTGGCGAGTGCATCGTTTCGTAGAGGTCGACAACGCGTTGGAGGTTCAGCCAAAGCTCTGGTGTCGTGCCGAGGGCTCTGGCGAAGCGCAGAGCTGTATCAGTCGACACGCCGCGCCGACCGCGAACAATTTCGTTTAGACGATGAAACGTGACACCGATCCGGTTCGCGAACTCTGTCTGCGAGATTTTCAGCGGCTTAAGGTACTCCTCAATGAGGATTTCTCCAGGGTGGACGGGTGGTCGATGGGTTGGCACGAGTAATCGGCGCATGTCTTCCTCTCAAAGACTCTCAGTGATAATCAATGATCTCGACGTTGGCTGGGCCGTCCGGCGTCCACCGGAAGCAGATCCGGTATTGTCGTTGATTCGGATGGCGTGTTGACCTTCGCGATCGCCGTGTAGCGCCTCAAGGCGGTTGCCCGGTGGCGTACGGAGATCGTTCAGTTCATGGGCCGTGTTCAGGAGTGCCAGCTTGCGCCGCACATTTGCATGGATCATAGACGGGCAAACCTTGCGAGCCGCCTTCGAGTTGACTCCATTGAAGATATCGGCGGTGCCCTTGTTGTCGAACACGCAAACCCATTATACTCTATACCGTACTATGGTACAACAGGCGTCGCATGTGAGACAGCGTGCTTTTCGTCAAAGCAACCGAGGCCGCAAGTGCTCCACTCCTCCCCATGAGCCTTGCGATATAATATGCGGCATGCCCTACACCGCGGATTTCAACACTGTCTCAACCGTCGGCCTGGAGTCGTCGCCAGTCGTAGCCGCACTTGCTGGTCTGCGCGCGCACGAGGCCCGCTACTTCAAAACAAGTACGACCATGTCTTCGCAGTGGGGCCGGCGAGCAACGCCAAGTCGACCATCGACTGGGTGCACTGGATCGTCAAGAAGGAACGCGACATCGTCATTTCGTCTCGTTTACTCAAGCAACAGGTACGAGAGCGGTCTTTCGATCAACATGATGTACACCGTCGACGATTCTAAAAAGCGGGCCGTTAGGTTCAAGCTTTCCGAAGGTATGGAAGTCCCTGTGGAGCTCGCCTCGAAGTTCAAGTTCGCAAGTCAGAAGTCGAAGCTAGGCGGTGCTGACACAGGCGTGGTGGTAAGCGCGTCTAACGGCACCAACTGTCTCTGAAGCCTTAAAGGTTGAAAGGCCACGGCGTACGGCTTGGCAGCGGCTGAGGAGTAGAGCCGGGCCGGACCGCCTCCAGGTATAAGACCCCAGTCGATACATCATGGCACTCGGTGCACAAGATGGAGTACCGAATCACGTATACGGTAGCGGTGGCGCGCAGAGGAAGACGGACCATTGGTACTCGTTCACCGCGCACTATCAGAGGGGCGGAAGAGATGAATTGCTTTGGGTCTCGAGAAACGTTCGGGCTTGAACCGCTAGGTAGCGGCGACGGAACCGTAAGATCGCCGGGCAGTAAGAAGTCAAAAAAAACCGATGTGGCAGCTACGGTCCCTACATTCTCGACTTCAATGTCTACGGGGACAGCCTGCGCTGGAGTACCAACTTGCGCCACAAATGTCTGAACGTTGCTTGAGTTCGCGAACGTGACCTTGAACTCTGGCTGGAGCGATTCCCGATGAAATTCATTAAACATCGATATTCCAGAAAACACGGCTGCCGCAAAAGCAAATACCAAGCTCGGCCACACCGTCCATCCGCTGTCAACTCGAACATTGATGACCGGCAGCGGAACGTTGACCTCTATGTTAGGAAAAGGTCTTGAGTGCTCGGGTACCTCCAGTCCTTGATGCTTAACGCGCCAGCCAAGTAATCGGGAAAACAGATCTCTCACGCCCGGGCGGCATGCGTCACCGAACGCTGCGCTCCTGGTTGTGGGTAACCCAAAACAAGTGTCTTCGCTGCACCGGCGGATGGCGCGCGCATCCCGAGCTACTCTCGGAGCAGTCTAGCGAGCCTCATGGCGTCTCGTTTGATCGCGGGACCGCCGCGGCGTCAGCTTCCGACAGGGATCAACGTCTCGGAGACAACGATTTCACGGGCGCTCCGTTAGGCCCCTACCGACGATGCAACGCCATGCGTCGTCAAGATTGCGAGCCAATCTCTCGAGGTCTGCGACGCTTCCCGATTCGCAGTCGATGACGTCGATACCCAAATCCCGATAACGATGCCAGCCGAACCCCCCGGCGTGCAATCGTCGGTGTTCTTCGGACGTGACGATGCATGCTACGGCGAGGCGGAGAATGCTTTCAGCCTGGTCGGGGTGCTGGATCATCGCCTCGCGTAGCGTCAGCCGTGGTATGACGTGCTCATGCTGACGTCTAGCGCCCGCTAACATGGCTGCACGCGTCCGATAACGCGTACGATATTTCGCAAGCGCCTCGGTGAACTTCCAGCATGCGAGCGACATCAACTCATTCAAGTGCGTCGGGTGGAGCACCGAACGATTTTCAAGCGCTAAGCGCGCAATAAAAACCGCGCTGGCCTCTTTGCGGGCCTTTTCAGATTCAACTCCAAGACGTCGATTCACGCATCCGCCTTCGCCGGTAAACTCACGGTCGACTTTAATCCTTGAGGAAGACGGTAAATCTCGGCACTGGCGGGCGCCTGAAGGACCTTCGAATCAGGTGAGGTCGTCATCAAACGATCGCCTCGCTTACGGCGTCTTGGCTCGCCGATTCTTTTGGCACGAGATCGCCGTAGCGTTCGCGACGCGGCACGCCGATTAGCAATTTCGGCGGCGGTTGAGGCGCGCAAAGCCGAGATGCGATCGTTATCGTCGTTGAGCCGTGAGATTCAAACGCACGTGGTTATGAAAGCTTAGCGTGCTGGCGGTCGGCGTTGACTGTAGGCGTGAGAACGTCGCTCTGGAGGCCCCACGTGTCAGCATGTTCTGGTACCGGCACCCGCTGAGCAGTAAACTCTCGATGGGGCTGCAAGGAGCATACCATGAACACCGTGTCGAGCAACGGCGCGCCGGCGCAGTCGCGTACGTCTTCCCCGAATACCGAGATTACCGAAAAGCCTAGACGTCGCCGTTTTTCCGTCGCGGAGAAGTTACGCATCCTGCGCGAGGCCGATATATGTGCTGCGGGAACCGTTGGTGCGTTCCTGCGCCGCGAGGGCATCTTTTCTTCGCAACTCTACGCTTGGCGCCGTGAACGCGAACGTGGCGATCTTGATGCCGGCACGTTACGCAAACGCGCCCGTGCTCGGGAGGCCGAACGCGAACTCGCGCAGCGAAATGATCAGCTCGAACGCGAGGTTCGCGGATTGCAGCGCAAGATCGCGCGGCTTGAACTTTTCGAGGAGATCCGAAAAAAAGCCGCGGGGCTCTTGGGGCTGGAG
>CAVWGA010000002.1:0-539910 GCA_963754415.1 Vulcanimicrobiota bacterium
CAATAGCGATTCATCCACGAAGGCATGGTCGTCATTGGACTCGCTCGTAACCATTTCCTTTGATTGATAGACGGACCAATGACATCCCTTTTGATTGGCCCGGATTTCCGCACAGCAAAACCTCATGACCGAATCCACTCTTTCTTAGTGAATGCCGCCCGACAGGATTGGCAGCGCGGGAGCATTCCTTCCTGGCTCGTGGTGTTGGGGCTGTTCGGCGATTGTCGCCGTGTGGGTTGCTCGTCGTACTGGGAAAAGCGGGCCGACGTACGCCGATGCTTCGCAACGGCACAGCGTGCAGTTGCAGCTCGCCGGCGCGGGTCTGGGGTGGGGGCCCGCAGGGATGGGTGAGGGGTTTGGCGCCGGGTACGCGCCGATCCGCTGGAGGCTCTGCCGACCAACTCCAGGCGGTGGCACCGGTTCGGCGTGGGTGCGCGGCTGGATTGGTTCTGGTTGTCGCGGGGGTGGGGCGGGGAGGCTGCGCGGGGCGACATGGATGGGATGTTGCCGCGGGTTGGGTGCCCGGGCTTGGCGGGGGACTTGCTGCAGACGCTTGGCCGGGTCTTCCCCAATCCTGCGGGGGAGCTCTCCGGCCGGGCAGCGGCGGCGGCTCCTCGCGCGCTGCAGAATATTTCTCGCCAAGCTGGTCCATGGCTTCCATCAGCCACCAGGCGATCCACAAAAGGTCGTCGGTGCGTGGCAAGCCCAGGATGTTTGAGATCGTAGTAAATTAATTCGCACAAAAAATGGCAATGCTGGTCGGCTTTATTATCTTTCATTCTGCAATGATGCCACCTTGGCCAACGGCGGGGCGGCTCGCGGTTGTCGGGCAATGCACGGCCCGTCCGCACTGTTTCTCGAAGCGTTTTTGGTGGGTGGATGAGCGTTTTATCTGCTGATCTCGTTCATGGCTATGCTGATCCCAGAATGCCGTCGTATGGCCGCTGCTGTGCGGCGTAAGTGAGAACCTCGAAAGGGGCGGGGAGTGAGCGCACGGGCCGCGGCGTGTTTCGCGAAATAGACTACAATTGCTCGGCTATGTGATGTGGCCTGCCAATCGCGGGCGTCGGCTTTCTCACCATGCTGCGGGGCTGAATCTTTTCTCCAAAAACCACGCCGACGCACCCGATCATGAAGAGATGGCCGGAGCGCCAAGGCCCTCGCCGGGTCTCTGTGTGGCCCCCTGCTTGCGCAACATGCTCGTGAAAGAACACCTCTGTTCCGTGGGGCTTTTGTTCGTGCCTTCCGCTGCCGCCCACGGGTGGGCCTTGTGGTCATGATCTCGTCCTTCATCTTCGCCTCGATCCATCCGCAGGGGTGGACGATGGTGCCGCTGCTGGCCGGCCTGGCGATCTCCTTTGCCGGGCATCCCGCGAATGGCGGAGGAACCATCCTCGCCTCGGCGGCGGCGAATGCACTCAACAATGGAATGATGCTGACGCTTCTCGTATTTTTGCTGAAATGAAATCGCGGGGCTTTCATATCGTGCTCGTGATATCGCTCGTTGCTATGGCGTTTTTGGCGATCGGCTTTGTCGGATCGATTGACTTTCTCATTCGAGACGACTCGCTGGCTTTATCACGCCGAATTTATCGTGAAAGAATCTACGAGATCCGCGACGGCCGCGTAGCGATTTGGACGATCATGAGGTCGTAGCCGAGCATTCCGAGCACTCCGCCAGGACAAAACCGAGTTTTCAATTTTATGGCCAGATTTTCCCGCCCGAATTTGCATCGCCAGGCGTGCTATTGCCGGATTCGATAACCATCCGTTGGCCATAGCGGGTGGCCCATCGGGTTCTTTTCTGGTCTCGTCCCCCACGTGGTGCTTTGCTATTCCGTTTTTGATCGCGGCCGCAGTATGGATGGGGCAATGGCACAAGCAACGCACGAGCGAAGACAGAAGCATGCCGCGGCTTCGCGGTCGAATAATCGCAAGGACACGGGTGACGCGAAATGCGACGTTTAAAATGAGAGAGTTCAATCAATCGTTCGGCACGTTCCGGAAGATTTGAGCCACCAGAAGGGAAAATCCCGGTAAGACGGATTCACCGTCAAGAGTGTCCGAGTCATGCAGAACCCGGGTTGGCGAATGCCGCGGTGATAGACGGTCACGCTGCGACTGGGAAGATCGACAATCCAGACCAGCCGCGTTCCGGAATCAAAGAATTCCCGAAGCTTTTGATCGATTTCTGATTTGGTGTTGCTTTCACTGAGCACTTCGACCGCCAGATCCGGAGCGAGAGTCGGGATTGGCTGCTTGCTCTTCGGGAAACGTTCCATCGAAAAATAGGAAACGTCCGGCAAACGAACGCGGCCACTCGAAGCCATTCGCAGGGTCCTGTCGGCACCCGATACGACGCCGGCATTGGTCTGCTCGATATAAGCTCCCAGTTTGGCAGTGATGTTCGTCGCAATAATGGACTCTTGCCATCCCATCGGCTTAGCCACCAACGTCCCATCGATCAGCTCGCACAAGGTGTCGCTATCGACGAGGCACAGCAAATCCGCTTTCCGTCGCCGTTCCGGGCCACGGATAAAAAATGATGCGATGAAACGGCACATCGCCCAGCACATGAAGCCATTGTGCGGCATTCTCGAAACGGCTCATGGGTTTTATTTTACCGGCGAAGACATAATCGACGAAACAATTACGGAAAAGGAACGTCTGCGATCCGATGCAGACAATGACTTCACGGCGAACGCTGCATCGTCCACCACAGTTCCAGCATCAGCAACGCATACAGCCGCTGCGAATGATCGACGCGATGTTGTTCGTGCTCGTCCACCAGGCGCTCCACGGCCATGGTTGAAATGCGTCGCGCGAAGGAATGGGCGGCAAACAGATGATCGTGCAGCATCGGCAAAGTCCCGCGGAACCATTCGCCGATGGGGACGGCGAAGCCCATTTTTTTCGTTTGAAAACCCAGGCGGCAGGTCGCGGGCGAAGGCTTCGCGGAGCATGCGCTTGGGGCCGCCTTTGAGGAGCTGGTCGGTGGTCAGGCCGGCGGCGAATTGGACGAGCTCGTGATCCATGAACGGGCTGCGGACTTCCAGGGCGTGGAGCATGGAGCGCGGTCGACTTTGGTCAGCAGATCGTCGGGGAGGTAAGTGACGCGGTCGACGGCCAGCGCCGCGCGGACGGGGTCGCGAGGTCTTTGGGGAAAGCGTCGAACAAAGCCGCGGATCCATCTCGCCTTGCGGCTCCTCGAACACCGGCATCAGGGCGAAGAGTCTCGTCGTCAAAGAGCCCATGTAGCCGCGTATCTTTTGCCCGCCGGCTGGGCGAGCGTAGCCAGCAGTCTTTTGAGCCGCGTGAGCCGGGATTGGGATGCACGCCGGGAAGCGACTGCCAGAGCGGCCGGTAATCATCTGCAGGACGGCGCGGCAGCGCGTGAAACGGCTCGGCAATCGCCAACGGCGCGATAGCGGTCATAGCCGCCAAACAGTTCATCGCCGCCGTCGCCGCTGAGGGCGACTTTCACAAACTGGCGGGTTTCGCGCGCAGGTAGTGGGTGGGCAGGGCCGACGAATCGCCGAACGGTTCGCCGAAGACCGCCGCCAGTTTCGGCAGATCTTCGGCGGCGTCGGGCTTGACGTGAAATGCGTGGTGCTTCGTACCCAGATGCGCGGCGACCTGCCGCGGCATGTTGGCGTTCATCGTAGCGCGGGTCGTCAAAGCCGATGGAGAAGGTCAGCACCTCCTGCCCTCCGCCCACGATCGCTTCATGGCGGCCGCGACGACCGAGCTGTCGATGCCGCCGGACAGAAAGCAGCCCAGCGGCACATCGGAGACCAGTTGCCGCTCGACTGCCCTGAAACAGAATTCGCGTCACCGCAGCGCTTTGTGCGGTGCCAGCCATCGGCCATCGCGGCGGAACGTACGGCTATTCGGTGAAAGTAGACGCGCCGATTTGATCCGCCGGTAAACAGGCGCATCGACGGGGCGCTGAGCCACGTCTGCGTAAATACTTCGATTGAGAGACGTACCTCGCGAAAGATATCCCGCGACCCCCGCCGGATCGATCACCAATCCACCCACGGCACCGGCCGAAGCGCAGGCAGCTCGCTGGCAAAGGCAATCGCGCCGAGTTCGCATCTCGAATGAACTGCTTCCAGGGAATCCTCGGAGACGGGGCAGCCTCAATTCCCGTCGCTCATGGTGACCACCGTCCCCGTCGCGAAATCGCCGCATAATACAGCGGCTTTTGCCCCATTCGATCGCGCCAGAAAGCAGCCCTGCGAGGCTCGTCCCAGATCGCAAAGGCGTACATGCCGTTGAGTCGATCGAGAAAAGCTTCGCCCCAGACGTCGTAGGCGACCAGAAAACTTCAGTGTCGCAGGTGGTGCGCCAGGCGTAGCCGGGCTTGAGCTGCTCTAGCTCGGCCCGCAGTAGGCGAAAGTTATAGATTTCGCCGTTGAAGACGATCCAGCGGCCGTCTTGATCGGTGAAGGGCTGATTGGGTGCGGATCGGGATCGAGGATCGCCAGCCGGCGATGGGCCAGCCCGACCTGTGGCTGATGGGATGATGGCTCTGCTTCATGGTTGAGATAGAACCCTTCACCGTCCGGCCCACGGTGGGCGATGCGTGCGGACAGCGCGAAGAGTTTCGCTGTTTACGCGAAATCGCTCGTTCCATGCCACAACGCCCGCTAAGCCGCACATGAAATAGTTCCTGCATACTCAGCGGGTGAGCTGTCCCCTCTCCCCTATAATCAGGGGAGAGGGTTAGGGTGAGGGGCTTCCGTCAGGACTGTGTGCTGAGACTAGTAAAAAGGCGACGGCAATCCGTTCTTTCACTCCAGTCCTTGGTCCTCAGCACTCAGTACCTGAGCCTGCCCCCCCCAGCCCTCTCCCCCTGATTAGGGCAGTTTTCAAACATTCACGACGCGTCTGAGTCTACCGCAATCGATTATAGGTTTAACCTGAGTTTCCGTCCCAAGCGACTGCCTATACACTCACGCCCTTTCGTAAGGAGACTTTTCGTGTCGCAAGCGGTATTGGCGGTCGTCAGCGTGCTGGGAAAGGACCAGAAGGGCGTCGTCGCGCAGTTTGCGACTTACATGGCCGAGCGCGGCATCAATATTCAGGACATCGAGCAGCGGGTCGTGCGCGGCTTTTTCGTCATGGACATGCTGGTCGATCTGGCGGACCTGTCGGTCCCTTTCGGCGCTGATCACCGGGCTGCTCGACCTGGGCAAGCGGATCGACATGGAAGTGCGCGTGCATCTGCACAGCGAGCGGCGAGAAGCGATTGGCGATGCTGGTCAGCAAGGAGCCGCACTGCCTGCAGCAACTGGTCGATGATCTGCAGGCCGGAAAGCTGCATGGGAGATCGTCGGCGTGCTCGCGAATCATCCGGATCTGGAACCGATGGCGAAGGAAGCCGGGCTGCCGTTTGCGTGGCAAGTTCCACGATATCGACGGGCATTTTCAATGGCTGGGCGAAGCTCTGCTAGGTCAGCCGGATCTGGTGGTGCTGGCGCGATACATGCGGATTCTGCCGCGCGGAATTGATCGCGGCTTATCGCAAGATCATCAACATTCATCCGTCGCTGCTGCCATATTTTCCCGGGGCGTGCTCCGTACAAGCAGGCGTATGAAAGCGGGGTGCGCGTTCATGGCTGCACGGCGCATTTTGTCACCGAGCAACTCGATCAGGGGCCGGTGATTTTGCAGGATGTATTTCACATCAATGTCGGCGTGGATCGTTGGACGATGTGAAGCGCAAGGGGCTGGAGCTGGAAGCGCAAAGTGCTGAGCAAGGCGGTGCAGTTGTTTCTGGATGAGGAGCTGGTCGTGGTGGAAGGGAAAGTGATTTTCAAGCCGGGGATCAGCCGGTTTTTCAAGATACCGGACGCAAAGTAGCTCGCGGATATGAAACAACGCGGTCTGGCTCAAACTAGTTTCATGCGGCGGCTTCCAGTCAGCCGGTCATGCGCGAGCTTGGCCTCGACGCGGAGACGATTTTCACACACCCGGACATTCGCGCCTGGCAAACTCTTGCCGACCGCGAAAATTGCACGCTGGATCCAACGATGGCGGGCGGCCAAATCATTCGCTGGCATATCAAGCGCTATGCGCCCGCGATCGAGAAACTCGCCAGCGGATGACAACAAACACGGGCATAGGCTTCTGGAGCTCGCCGGCATTCCCACCGCTACACTGTTGGCTGGGGAGAACTTGCCGACGGCCGAAGCTTTGTCATCTTCGAAACCTTTGCCGGATACAAACCGGCGGACCGAGTAAATCCCGATCCCGCGAAAGCCGATGTTCGTCGTCAAGGACTTGTCGGAAACCGCAAGGCGCCGGGCGTTGATGACTCGGACTGCGTCATCCCGCGACCATTGTCTCGAATGAAGGCGCTGCGGCCGGTGAACTTTATCGTTACCCTCTTTGCGCCAGCGTCGATCGAATTCTGGATGTACTCACGCAGCGCATCGAGGGGGATTCGTGTAGAGGCCTTCAGAGAGAAGTGAGACGGGCGGCCTCCCCCCCCGATGTCATCCTTCGTAAACTTTCAACAAGGTCGCCTCGACTGGGGTTACCGTCGCGGCCGGTGCGGTCTTTGGCGCCTTTTTTCGCGCAGGTTTTGCCACGCGCTAACGTTCCTGTCTTAGCGCTGCGACCGCCGCAGCGAACAGCGGCACATCACCGTTGTCGTACAGCCAGCGCAAAGCGTCGACGCGGCCTTGCTCCCGGAGCGACAGTCGCTTACTGGATTCGACGTCGCGCGAGCGACGCCGCGCAGCGTGGGAACTCGCGCGATGTCGAATCCCGTTCCGCCACGAGCCCCTGGAGATGTTGGCACGCCTTGGTCCCGACCATTTGCCTAACTGCGGCCGCAAACGGTGACGCGTCGCGGCCGAGGGCGCCTCAAGGGCGTCGAATGTTGTAGAGAGCGAGTGTGATCGGCGGCCGTCATTCCGCGATTTGGACTGCTGTCGACAGCGGCGTGCTATAGCGGCCGCGTAAGGCGCCGAGCTGGTTGTAGAGGTTGTCGACGTGCGACGACGGTTCGAACGCATCGCGCCGCGCATTGGGAGCAAGCGGCCGTCGAAGACGTGCAACATCCCCACAGGGGGCCCACGCGTTGAAGCGCTCTTCTCGGAAACGCGCGGGCCAATAACGTTTGGTCGCCGATCTGAAGGTTGCCGCTCCGCACGCGCAGGCCCCGCCCGGGCGAATCCGGGCGCAGTGCGCCGAGATAGTCGTGATGCGCAATCCACCCGAACGCGGCTGCCTGCTCATCGACGGCCGGCAACTCTACGTATTCGATCTCGGAGATCCGCGCGGTCCGGCCCGCGCGCGCCTCAATCTCGTCGCGATACGGCTTTTCCACGACCATGCTGTTGACGGTAAGACCCAGCTCGAGAAGAGGCGACCATCGCAACAGCGCAGATCGAATCTCCCGGCCCTGGCGCAAACGTCGGCGAGAATGGCACGGGCGCCACTTCCGCGAGATACGCAGCGATGCGGCGCGGATCGGAAAAGCCGGTCGTCCGCGACGCGGCGAACGCCCTCCAGTCGGACTTCAAAAAACGTACTCGGCTCCTCGGTAGCCCTGTACTCACGCAGCGCCGCTGCCTCATGGGCGAGTACCTTCTAGAGGCACGATGTCGCGCAGCGCTATCAGTTCCCGCGCGCGGGCGCTGCTCCAGCGTGCTTCGCGCACGAAGTGATCACCTCGGCTGCGCGATCGAAACACGGGACTGCCTCCCGCAGTGTCCGAGACCCGCCAGCCGGCCTATCCCGCGGAAGCCGCGGTCATGCCCCTGTCCGCTTCGCACTCGCTCCAAAGGAGAGCATCTGCGCCTCAAAAGCGTCATTGGCAAGGCCAATTCCATTGTCGGCCACCGACACTGTTCGTGTTCCTGGGTCGAACGCGATATCGACGCGCCCTCCGTCCGACGCCAGATGTCCGGCTGCGAACGCAGCGTCAATCGCGTCTGCGGCGTTTTGAATTAACTCACGAAAGATAACCAAAGGTTCGGCGTACATCGCGACGCTCATGATGTCGAGGACGTCGGCACCAACGACGACTCGTGACTGCATGGAGGTCAAGCCTATGTCCTCCTCAAGCCCCGCATCTTCGACGATCTCCTCCGCTGCCATTTTTCGGTGGAAGGCGCTCTGCTTTTGCGCGCCGCGCGGCCGCCCAAATCGCCTGTTCCACCGCCTTGCCCGGTGGCGGGTAATATCGCAGGACTTTCGCCACAGCCGAATCAGCGCTCTGATTAACGAGCGTCGTGAACTTCGTCGGGATCTACACTTGAGAGCAATGCGAGTCCCATCGGCACGCTGGGTTGGAGACAGCGCGCCAAACGCGCGTTCGTACTCCGCGCGTTCGCTACTGCCCGGCCCGATATCGAAGTAGTCCCGGTTGAACAAGTAGTGCTGAGGCAACATCAATAGCCGCATGAACTCCGACGCCGACGCCCCGAAGGCGCGATCGAAGAACTCGGGTCGCCGCTCACGACGCCATGGGTGGCCTGCAAGATGAGCTGCATCGAGCGTAGTTGATACCGCGACCAGTGCTCGCCGATGAAGGAGCGATCAGGGAGGTCCGTTGGCTGGTACCGCATGGGAAACGACCAGATGCGGACGCCGAGCTTCTCCATTCAGGTCTACATTCAGGCTCATCCGCTCGAACAGGTCCTCGGGCGTGTCGTGGAAGTTGTACAGCATGTAGTTGGATAGCTCATTGAGCCCGAACGCGTGCGCAAACCGGATCGGCGCCTCGTACGGCTCTTTCAGACAAGGTGATCGAACGCGATCGCAACGGCTTGAGGCAATAGTCGCAATTTCCCGCAAGTACAAGGGTCTTTCGAAAGGATACGTGCGTCGACGCCCTGGTTGAAGTCGACCCGGCGCTGAATAGACCCGCCGCGCGTGAGCTTCGCACCGGAATGAACCAAGGCCACGAATCTCAGAGATGATTCTTGTACCGCGGGGTCGCATCATGTTGTTATCCATCAGGATGAGGTCTTCTTCTCCCCATACCGTGCGGCGATTCTTCACGACCGTCGTGATGGAGATCGTGTCCCGCTGAACCCCTCAAGCTTTGGCACGCCGCAGAAGTGCACTTCCGGATGCAACCACGTGAGGCGTACATGAAGTACGCGTCGGCGACGGGATACTCATAACTGAGTGCTTGAGGATGCTGTAGTCTGGGGTGAGGTCTTCGATCGGGGGCCGTCCGTAGTCGTCGGCGTAGAAGTCTCCAGAGACGTCGTCGAGTTGCAACGCCTGTGCCGGGGGCGGCCCATAGGAGGCCTTGGATGAACCGAATCCCGCTCCAGGCGGCTCGTCAGAAACCGCTAGTGCATCAACGATGCGGCGATCCCACCAACGAAGACTCGGCTCCGCCTGACCACGTACGCACCCGAAGGGTATAATCTATGGTCGGCGCGATCTTCGAGAATCGAATGAGAAGAGCGTCGTGATATAAATCCGGTCCCACGCGGTGCCCAGCGACGGACTGTCCGGGCCTTTCATGAACGGACCTTGTCACTTCCCTTGGGTCCATGGTATTGCGCGATCTTCATGAGACCGAGCGGTGGGTATCTTGTTCTTGTAGTCCGGCTCAACGAGGAGGATATTCTTCTTCGGCATCTGCCTCCGGTCAGTGCTCCGCGCAGCGAGCTTGCCAGCGGTTTCCCGCATCGTACCAGAACACCGCCCGTTCGATCCCGCCGACCCCAGGATCCTCAAGCCGTCAGTTTCAGATTTACCGACAGTTGCGCACGCTCGCCGCCGGCCCAACGGCTCCCGCACTCGGGTGTCCACCTTGGCGACCCCCCCTTGCTCATAATTGGAGGCGACGAGGGTGAGGCCGTTTCACGACTACCACAGCGCATGTGGCGTCCGCCCACCGCCGCGCGCCGATGCAAGGCGCAAACGGTTACTCTGAGCACGGATGATCAACCACTTCGGGACCCCTTCACGGGCGCGTCAATGTTATGCAGGAGTTCACGCGCGACGCCCGTCGCCGTCCTCTCATGTTCCCCCTCAATCAGTCGTTTGATAGGTCGTGACGAGATAAAGAGGCGACTACGCTTGAGGCCTCCAGAGCGTCTCCTCCGACCAGCCAGCCAAGGGACGGCGTTGACACTTGAGCGGACTTGGGCCACAGTGTCGGCGTAGCTGAAAGCGAACGCTCAAAGTATGGTGGACCGTCTTCTCGAAACTTAAGTGCCGATTTCAGGGAGATTATGCTTGGCAAATCACGTTTACGTTGACAACTCTAACTATTTCATCGAGGGTCAAAGAGCAAGCGCCGTTCGAATGGGTATGGCACTCAACTTTCAAGACGCCTTCGAACAAAAAGTCCTCGATTTTGCGTGGCGCGGGGACTTCGGCCGGCTGTACCAATTCGCGGGGGCGGAAAACGAGGGCCGCGCGATCCTGTATGGATCGCGACCACCAAAGAACGACTCGCTGTGGGCGATAGCGAAGAGTAAGGGGTTTGAAGTGAAAGTCTTCGACCGGAACGCCTACTCCGACAAGGAGAAGGAAGTCGACTCCAGCATCGCCGTTGACCTAGTGGATGATTCGTATGCCGTCGCAAAACCTGGAGATGAGTTCACGCTTGTCGCGGGAGATCGTGACCACGTTCCAGGCGGTACGGAACTAGTCCAACGTGGATTCCCAGTGTACGTCGTCTTTTGGAGTCACGCGACAGCGCGCCTTTCGCGACGCGGCTACGCAATTCATCGCGCTCGACGACAAGATCGACTTCTTGGGATCGCGCACCTGTCTTCCTAGTTCGTCGCACTCCTCGAGCACCTGTGCTGCCGCGATCACAACAGTCCTACCTGGTGACCATCCGCGGCGCATCGTTGCAATGCGGCGTGGGCATTCGTCCCAGGTTAGACCATCTAAGACGCGGCCTGTTTTACTTTTCTGCACCCCGCCCCATTGTTTAAAAGAAAAACGCGACTCGCTGCTTCTCGCATCGCTCGCGGATGCAACGCACCCACGCCGGTTGAATCGCGCGCGCGCGCGGCCCCGATTCTCCCCCGACTATGACCCAATGGATCTTATCGGCTCGAGATCGGTCAAGGGTCCTAGTAGCGGCTCGAGCGACAGGAAGCGAACCGCGGCGGGGACTTGGCGCAAATGATCGATGCGCCACGTATATTCCGAACTCTCCACCGAGACCCCCATCCAGACATTCGCTGGCCAGTCCAATGACGGCGCGACTTTTTCAAGCCGCGCGCGCACGTTTCGTCAGAATTTGGAACGTATGCTGTGGCGTTGCGCGCATCGTAGCGAATACATGTCGAATAAACGACAGCGGTACGTCATCGTGGAACAGATCGCTCATCGAGTTAACGAAGATCGTTCTACGTGCCGTGAGCCGTCTCGGAAGGTCTAACGTATCTTCGTGCAGCGTCCAGGGCGAAACCACGCCGATACTTCGGGTTGCCCATTGCGTGAGAATATTACGCCAATCTCTCGGCGTAACAGTTCTTGCAACCAGGACTAACCTTTGTGCAACCCGTCGTTGGGTTCCACGTCGCTTCGGTCCACTCAATTTCGGAAGGTGTCAACATCGGAGATCCTTAGGAAACACGACGACGACGTCGTCCGGCATCGTGTTAGTTCTAATCGGAGACTCCGGACGAACGCGAGCAGGCGACGGAGCCGCGAGCGCGCAGCACCTTAAATGCTTCTTTGTAGTTCGTCAAAGTGTACGGCGTGCCGAGATTGTGTTCATCGTAGATCGCCTTCACCGTTGTTTTTTGACCGGCGTAGCGCCGCACAAGTTCGGCTTCGAGGTCGTCGAGGGGCGCCTCCACTCAAGCGCAAGGGCGCCTGCCCGATCGGGCAGCACGTATTCAAAACTGGCGACGCCTTGCGGCTTGGAAGGCTCGCGGCAGCCATAATACCTTTCATGATATCATGGCCAAGCACGTTCTTGGTCACGAAGACGAGATAGTGGCTCGTCTTGTTAAGCGACCGTCGGAAGCGAAAGGCGAGCGTGTAGGTTCCTTGAATTTCCGAGAGCGCCTCACGTAGCGCGGCTAGCAGGAGTTCTTCGCGGGCGATCGCGTCGGGGCGCGGCGGCGCGGTGACTGCGGCTCGCAGAGCGTCGGCACGGTCCTGTCCGAAAATTGCATCGATATGATTTGCGATGCCGGCATGGGTCAGGCCCATGTAGATGCGGTTATAGTTAAAGAAAAAGATGCACTCGCTTTTCCCAGTCTTTCAGAATCGCGTTGATGAGCCGAAGCGTCAGGCCCTTATAGCCGTATGGGTCTGCGAAAGAGAGGCTCCGGATAAAGCGATGCGCTGCAAGAGTCGTTGCCGCATCGTCATTGACAACCGCGTTCGTGACGACGGGTTGGTTTTTCAGCCGGTGCACTCCAGGGAATAGCCGCGATTGCGTCACGCAGCCGCGCGCACGTATCGGTAGGCGCATCTCGTTGAAGTAGGTCAGGACGCGTTCGGCAAGCTTAGAATTAGCGATGAGGCGTTCCAGCACGCGAACCGGCGTGGACGGCTCGCCGTCCGAGTAGCGACCGGCTCCAGCGAAGAGGTCAATGTACGAAGCTTTGTAGTTGGGGTACTGCTTGACCATTATTGTCGCCCAGGCGTCGAGATACTTGACGACAATCTCGGTCTTGATCCGCGACTGCTCGCGACGCTCATCGAAGAACGGGTGGAGAAGGCTTGACCAAACATCCGTCGCGGGCTTTGCTGCTGCTCTTCTCCTTTCGGTGCGCTTTCGTCGACTTCGAGGGCCAGTCGCAGGTCTGCTGGGTCATTTGCGTCCACATCATTGTTTTGTTCGTCCACGTATCCCAGCTCGATAACGACTTCACTGCGGTTTCGCGATTAGCGCGGCCAATGAATTGCATAGACTTCTTTCACCCGACGATTTCCAACAGCGGCGGATCATCGTCGAGCGTCGCGGCCGCCACATAGTCGAGCACGATCGCATTGCTAGCGTTGCCCCGTCACCCGCTTGATGTTCTCGATCGGCACCTTCTTCTTCGCGGCGTTCGTGATGAAGCCGCGCCGCAGCGAGTGCCCCGCGAAGTCGCCCGCGACGCCGGCCGCCGCGGCGCGCCGGCGGAGAATGCGCGCCACATCTCCCGCATCAAGCCGGTTCGCCGTCAGACCGCCGCGCAGATCGAACGTCCGGAACACCGGTCCCGTCGCGCCGACGCGTCTCAAGCCAGCGTTCGAGCGCCGCGACGGCGCACAGCGTCGCTGCTCGTCGGCAGCCGCGGCACGTAGAGCTCGCGCCCCTTCTTCCGCGGGTCGTTCTTCGCGGCCGCGATCCACACGTACAGCCCCTTCTTCGAAAACCGCAGATGCTCGACGTCGAGCGCCACGAGCTCGCTCCGCCGAAACGCCCCCGCATAGCCGAGCAAGCAGCAGCGCGCGATCGCGCAGCGCCGGCAGATCGTCCGGCATCGCCGAGAGCAGCGTCGCGAGGCGGTCGATCGTGAACGCCTCCTTCTTCTTCACCGCGGTGCCCCGGCTGCGGCTGTAGCGCCGCAGCAGCTTCTTGACGAGCGGGTGGTCCGTCGGCGTCTCGAGCTTTTCGGTCGCGTGGCGGCTCGCGATCGCGGCCAGCCGCCGGCGCAGGGTCGGCAGCGACAACCCGACGGTCCCGTCGCGGAGCCCGGCCGGCGAGCGGCTGCGCTGCGTCTCGAGGGATTTGAGGTAGAGGGCGAGCGTCTGCGGCGCGGCGGGCAGCGCTTCGAGGGCGTGGCGCTCGCAAAAGGCGGCGAAGTCGGCCCAATCGTGGGCGTAGGCGCGTTCGGTCGCCGGCGCGTGGTCGGGCCTCGCGAGGTCTTCTTCAACCGCGTGGGCGAGTTCGGCGAGATCGACCGGCGGCGTGCGCACGGGAATGGGCGCGTGCCGGGCGAGCCAGCGCGGCTCAGGCCTACCTCCTATGACTCGTCCTTCTGCCATTCGCCTTACTTTCGCCCGTAAAACCGTCAAATCTTGCGTGCTTGAGAAGGGGTTCTTCTCAGGCACGAGCCTCAACAAGAACCACTCCAATACGTCGCACACCGCGAGACGCTTAGCCTCGCCCGCACTGGCGAACCGCAAGCTGAGTGATGCGCGGGTGACCACGTCGTTCGTGATCGGTTAACGCTTGACACCCCACTGTCGCGTGATAACGCCGCGCTGCGACGGCTGCATCGCGTTACGCACATCGAACCGCGCCAAAACACGATCCATCTGAAGAGAGCTGGGGTGGCATCGTCGAGCCGCCGCGACCATCGTCGGCACGGCGCGGAGCACCGCACACAACGACAGAGACGCCGCTCGCACAGACGCGACTGTACGTGGGCGCCGCGCACAACCACGTGATCTAATGGGCGCCGCCACGACCGTACGCGCATCCCCGGTAGCGTCTCACCGCAGCGTGCCGAATCGCAGCCCGCAATTATCCGGAGCGCTGCGCCGCCGTTGGCCGCCGCCGCCGTTGGCCGTGCAATGACTTGGGTCAAGACTCGCTGGCGCGCGAACGGTTACACTCTACAATCGTGGGCTACGTCATCACCGAGCCGTGCATCGGGACGAAAGATAAATCGTGCGTCGACGTGTGCCCCGTCGACTGCATAAAAGGCGGCGACGAAGATCCGCAGCTGTACATCGATCCCGAGGTGTGCATCGATTGCGGGGCGTGCGTCTCGGCATGCCCGGTCGAGGCGATCTATGCCGACTCGGACGTACCGGATAAATGGCAAGAGTACACGCGCATCAACGCGGACTACTTCAAGTAGGCGATGCCTCCGGAGGCGCGCTGGTTCGTCAAGGCCGGTCTCTGTTATCTCGCGCTGACGTTCATCGTCGGCAGCGTGCTGCTCGCGCTGGAAGCGTTCCGTTCTCCGGCCCCGTACGTCTTGGGAGTCGAACACGCGCATCTCGGCCTTGTCGGCTGGCTGGTCAATACGGTCATCGGCATCGCGCTGTGGATGCTGCCGCTCAACCGCGCACGCTTTCCGCACACGCAAGGGCGGTATCCCAAAGGCATGCCGGCGGCGTGCTTCGCCTCCTCAACGGTGGACTCGTGCTGCGCCTCTGCGGCGAACCGTGGTTTCAACTCGGCGGACAGACCGCTGCTGCGGCCGCACTGTTGTTGATCGCTGCCGTCGCGCAGCCGCTCGCGATTGTCCTGTTCGTCGTCATCGCGTGGCAGCGCGTACGCGGCCCCGCAACACGCACGCCCGACGCCGCCGCAGAGAACCGATAGCGATGCAGACTCAGCAGCGCCATTGGATTCCCCCGGGTGGTCTGCTGGCAGGCTTTGCCGCGCACGGCATCTCGTGGATCGTGCTGCTGCTGTTGGCCCTGCGTGGTTCGTTTGCGATCGATCTGCCGGCGCTGGCGTGGATCCATCTCGTTGTCCTCGGCTGGCTGACGATGATCGCGCTCTCCGTGCTGATCCACGTCGTTCCGACGTTTACCGATGCTCCTTGGAAGGACGAGCTGATCCCGCGCCGCGCTCTGGGCGTCTATGCGCTCGGGGTTGCCGCGTTTATCGCAGCATTGTGGTGGAGCGCGGTGTGGTTGTTGCCGTGGGCGGCAACGCTCATCGTCGTCGCGCTCGTCGTCTACGCCATCGTCGCGATTCGCACGCTGGCACAAGCCTACGCGCAGTCGCGCGTCGAGGCCGCGATCGCGCGCGCGTTGACGGTAACGTTCGGGTCGCTGCTCGTCACGGCCGCGCTCGGCGTCAGCCTCGCCTGGATGCTCGCAGGACGCGTGACGGGATCGGCGCTCGGAACGTCCCTACCGCAGATTCACGCGGCGTTCGGAACGATGGGATGGCTGACCGTTTTGGTGATGGGCGTTTCGACGCGCACCGTTCGGCCGATTACGGGTGCGCGGCCTCGCTTCGCATTCGCGCATCCGATCGCGGGCGGTGCGGTCTTGGGAGGGCTCATCATCTTGGTCACTGCCTCCGCCTTGCAGCAGCCTGCGCTGGGCATGGGCGGGCGCGATCACGCTGACCGCCGGCGCGCTACTCTACGCATTCGACATCGTCGACGTGCTCCGTCGCGCGATTGAAGCGCACCGGCCGCCGCAAGCCTTCCTGTGGTGCGCCATCGTCTGGCTCATCGTCGGGCTCGGGCTCGCGCTCGCCACGCTCGCGGGCGAACCCTTCGGTCCGGCGGCGGTCTACGTGCTGCTCGTCGGCTGGATCGGCCAGATGGTCAACGGGCATTTGTATCATATCGGCGTTCGACTGATCGCCACGATGGCTCGCGGCGACGACGATGAGACGTCGCCCGGCGAACTGCTGAAGGAGCCGCTGACGTGGATTTCGTTTATTACCTTTCAAATCGCCGTGGCTTGCGGTGCAGGCGGCCTGCTTTGGGGAGAACCGTCGATGGTAGCACTTGCCGCGTGTAGCGGCTTCGCCGGCTGGATCGTTATGGCAGTGAACCTTGCGCTGGCTCGCAAGTGCGCGCGCATGCCGGCAACGACGCTCAGCTTGCTGGGACGGGTGTCCCGATGACGGCAGTCGCGGCGGCCGTCCGCCCGCAAGCGCACCCCAAAGCCGTCGACGGAGCGCATGAAGATGCCGCGCTCTTCAGCTTTTTCACGCTGAGCGCAACGTTCTGGCTGCTGTTGACGACCGCCGTCGGTCTCCTGGAGAGCTTCAAGTTTACGTATCCCGATCTGGGCACGGCAGCGTGGCTTTCCTTCGGACGGCTGCGCGCTATTCACACCAACGGCACGTTCTACGGCTGGGCCTCGGTGGCGCTCGTCGGATGTTCGTTCTGGGTGGCCGCACGCTCGTCGGGTGTCGGCCTCGCGCAGAAGAAACTGGCCTGGGCGGCGCTCGCGGCCTTCAATCTTGCGGCCGTACTCGGAACGATCACGCTCGACCTCGGCATCAACAACGGCGATCAAGAATATCGCGAATGGGTCTGGTGGGTCGCGGCGTTCTTCGTCCTCGCCGTCGTGCTCAGCGGCATCGTCGTCGTCGCCACGGTCGCACGGCGCGCCGAGCGCGAGATCTACATCTCGAATTGGTACACGATCGGCGGTTTCATCTTCACGACGATCCTCGGCATCACGGCCGCGCTGCCGTGGTACCAGCACGGTCTCGGGCAAGTCGCCGTGCAGGGCTTCTACATGCACAATGCGGTCGGCATGTGGTTCACGTTTCTCGCGCTCGGAATCACGTATTACGCGCTGCCGAAACTGCTGAACCGCCCGATCTATTCCTATGCGCTCGGCGTGCTCGGCTTCTGGACGAATCTGCTGTTCTATCCGATCATCGGGTCGCACCACTTCGAGTTCACGCCGCTGCCGTGGTGGCTGCAGACGCTCGCGATCGTCTTCAGCGTCGGGATGCTCGTGCCGGTCTGGGCCGGCAGCGGCAACTTCTGGCTGACGATGCGCGGCCGTTGGGCCACGATCCGCCGATCCTATGCGCTGCCGTTCATCTGGGTCGGCGTCCTCTACTACTTTCTCGGCTCGACGCAAGGAACGATCGAAGCGCTGCGCAGTCTGCAAGCGATTTGGCACTTTACGAATTTCACGATCGGCCACTCGCACCTGACGATGTACGGCTTCATCACCTTCATCGCGTGGGGCGGCATCTACGCGCTCTTGCCGCGCGCTACGGGGCGAGAGCCGTCGCGCCTGGCGTGCGGCTTGCACTTCTGGCTTGCTTTTCTCGGCGTGACGATCTACGTCGGCGTCCTGTCGATTGCAGGCACCGTCCAAGGGCTCACCTGGGCCAGCGGTGATCCGTTCATCGCGTCGGTCGAAGCGGTGGCACCGTATTGGGAAGGGCGCGCGGTCGCCGGCACGATGATGTTCGTCGCGCATTGCGTCTTTGCGTACAACGTGTGGAAGATGACGTTGGGAGGGGCTCGTCCGGCATGAGCGTACCTGAGGCGCCGCAGCGGCGCGCCGGAGGCATGAACGACGTGCGCATTCTCGTCGTCAGTGCCGGCGTCGTCTACGCGGTGCTGGCGGTCTTGATGGGCGTCGTACCGGGAACGGTCCTTTCGCGCGTGCGGCCCGGACCGGGCGTCGTGCCCTACAGCGCGCAAGCCCAACGTGGCCGCGCCGTGTACGTCGCCGAAGGCTGCGCATATTGCCACACGCAAAACGTGCGGCCGCTCGCGCAAGACCGCGTCTTCGGGCGTCCGTCGACCGGCGGCGACTACGCGTACGACACGCCCGAACTGCTCGGCGATCATCGCAACGGTCCCGACCTGACGAACATCGGCGCGCGTCAACCCAGCGACGTGTGGCAAGAGATCCATCTCTACGAACCGCGCGCGCTCGTCGCGGGCTCGATCATGCCCGCGTACAAATGGCTGTTCGTCGTCAAGCGCAAAGCCGCGCCGGGCGACATCGTCGTACCGGTGCCTGCCGAATACGCGCCGGCGGGGAGTGTCGTCGTCGCCGGGCCCGATGCGCGCGCCCTCGTCGCGTATCTCAAGGAACTCAAACAGGCGCCGCTTCCGGGGTCGCATCCGTGAACGATTCGATGTCGATGACTCCGCCGGTGCACGGCGACCCAGTGGGAATGGCGATCGTCGTGCTCGGTGCGGTCTTTACCCTGTGGGCGATCGTCGTTTGCCGTACGCGCGTCGATTGCGCCGGGCGAACGCGACCCGAACCATCCCAAGTTTCTCATCTTCAAGGAAGACCGCTGATGGCGCAGACTCCTGCGGACTTCGATCCGGAGAGCGCGCTGGCGGTCAGCCTGTACCTCGACGACGCAAGCGAACCGTTTGCACGCTATCAGCCGCCGGCGACGGTCCACCTCGACACGCGCTCGTTAGCGGACGGCAATCATGCGCTGCATATCCGCGCGCGCGATGCCGTCGGCAACGTCGGCGTGCGGACGATTCCGTTCGTCGTACAGAACGGCCCCGGCATCACCGTCACCGGCCTGCGCGCGAACGAACGCATCAGCGGCGACGTGGCGATCAACGTCAACGCATTCGGCGCCAGCGAACCGTTCGATCCCGTCCGCGCCGAATCCAGCGGTCCGATTCCGGTATGGACGTGGGTCATCATCGCCTTGTTCGGCGCGTGGGCCGCCTGGTACGGCATCGCGGAATTTCGGACGCCCGCGTCGTTTGCGGGAACGCCGACGTACGCCGCCAATCCCGTGGCACAACCGAACGCGCCGCTGCAATCGAACGCAGCGCCGGCGTACAGCGGTCACGGCGCGGCCGCCGGCTTCGACTACGCCAAGACCGGCTCGCAACTGTACGACACGAACTGTTCTTCGTGTCACGGCGCGGCGGGCGCAGGGACGCCCGGCGTCTTTCCGCCGTTGGCGCACGATCCCGTGGTCACGGCGAGCGACCCTGCCGCGCACATTAGAACGGTACTGAACGGTTTGCACGCGAAGACGATCAACGGCACGACGTACGCTGCGCAGATGCCGGCGTTTACACAACTCAGCGACGAGGACATCGCTGCGATCGTCGATCACGAGAGAACGTCGTGGGGCAATAACGCCCCGATCGTCACTCCCGGCGCCGTCAGACGCGCGCGCTAATCCGTCTGCCGTCCTTCGAGCAGCCGTTCTGCGATCAACAGGGCGGCAAAGTCGTCGATCGGCACGGGCGGAAGCAGCATGCCGCGCGGTATGAGACGTCGCCAGCCGGTCGGCGGATGCGCTTCGAAATAGCGACGGCGGGCGCGCAGAGTCGTCTCACGTTCGTCGACGATTTCGATCGGGAATGCCGAAGTCACGCACGCTTGCGGCGACGGGCCCCGTATGCGTGCCGCCGCCGAGGGCGATCGTCGTGCAGCGAGAAGCTCGCCGCTAAGCGGCCAACGGTCTCTCCGAGCGCAGCGGTCGGCACGATGCCGAGTTCCAACGGAGGCGGCACCCGGCTGCGCCAGCACGGCAAAACCGCACTTGTGTGTGCCCGGATCGATGCCGAGCACGACGCGTTCTTTCATTGCGGTTTGCGGCTGAGTTCGAACGCGACGGGAATCTCGGCCGTCTCCGGGAGCACGTTGCTGCGCGCGCGCGCGATGATGTAGTAGTGGCCGTGTCCGCGTTTGATCGCGTTGCGCGTCGCCACGACGTCATCGTCGGTCAGCGCGGGCAGTACGGTCGCAAAGGGCGGCGGCATACCGCGTTCGATCGCGATTTCCCGAATGGCCGCGACGAGTTGTCCGTAGGCGACGTTGGGAACGATCGCCGTGCCGCCGTCGACCTCGACGCTCGTGATCGGCTGGCCGGCGGCAAAGATCTGCTGATCGGCGTACATCTTGATTCCGAAGTGCAGTTCGTCGTTGGTGAACAGGTTTTCCGTCGCCAGCGCGAGCACGAGCACCGGGCCGCGCAGCAGGAAGCCTTGCGTCGTCTCGTCGTCGAGGGCCGACTTGAGTTTCTTTTGGATCGCAGGATCGCCGGCGCGCCCCGTAAACGGCCGGAGGCCAGCCGGCACGTAGCGCGCATTCATCGCCACGACCGCCGCATTGAAAAAGGCCGATAGCGCCGCCAGTTGCTGGGCGGGACGGTCGGCCGGATTGATGATCAGAAACTGATTGTAGACGACTTCACCGCGCGCCAGGATAACGTTCGTATTGCGCACGCGATTGACCAGCGCGTCCGCTTGGGCTTGCAGCGCGTTGACGCGATTGTTGATCTCGGAAAGGTGAAAGAACGCGTTGCGCGCGTACGGCGAAGTCGAGAGGATGACGATCGACGCGACGAGAGCGATCATCATTCCGGTTGCGACGGCGACGATCGTCGACGTATACTTCGGGCGCAGATTGAACAGCGTCATCCGCTTACGCCCGACGTAGTGGCCGACGCGATCGCCCATGTACGCGATCCAACCCGCGACGAGCACGATGAAGATGACCAGCGCTATTCCGCCGATTTTACCCACTACGCTACGACCATACGTTGCAGAGTGAGCCTGCATTCTCGCTACACCGGAGCATCACCGGCATTGGCGACAACGTGCTAGTACCGCGCCGCCCGCAGCAGTAGACCCGCTCCGATGGCGGTAAAAGCCACGTTCGGCACCCACGCGCCGACGGCGGACAGCGCGTAGCCGCCCGGCATGCTCGAGACCGCCGCCGTGCTCGTGCTGGCGAGGACGAAGTACACGAACGCAACGGCGACCGCCAACCCGAAACCCAGGCCCGTGCTGCCGCCGCCACGCGGCGTGCGCAGACCGAAGGGGACGGCGATCAACGTGAAGACGAACGACGCGAACGGCTGCGCAAGTTTCTCCTCGTAGGTCGTCTGGTACGCGCGCAATTCTTGCGGCGAGAGTTGACCCGATGCGATGATCTCCCGTATTTGCGCACGGCTCATCGCCTCCCGGTTCGTATCGACGGCGCGCTCGGCGATCTGGCTCGGCTTCTCGCCGATGTCGACGGTCGCTTGCGGATACTCGGTCATCTGCGTGTCGCCGTCGCTGCTGACGTCGTACGCACGCGCGTTCTCGAACTTCCACGTCGGCGGCGAGTAGTGTCCGCGGTCGCTGAAGATGATCCCCTTGGGCCGATGATCCGCTCCATACGTGACGATCGTGACGAACAGCAGCGTCTGCGTCGAGGCTTCGTAACCGCGAAAATAGGTCACCTGTTCACCGCCGCCGGGAAGCGGCGAGATGACCGTGTGGCTGCCGCCGCCGAACGCGCCGACTTGTTTGATCGCCTGTTCGCGCAGATAGATGGCGCGGTCGTTGGCGTACGGCACGGCGCTCTCTTGCAGCACGAGCGCGATGACCGAGACGATGAGCCCGGCCACCAACACCGGGGCCGCCGCGCGCACTAGGCCGACGCCGCCCGCTTTGAGCGCCGTGATCTCGCTTTCGCCCGACAAGCGCTGCAGCGCCAGCAACGTAGCGAGCAGCATCGCCATCGGCACGATCGTGACGACGATTTGCGGGCAGCTGCCATCCGAAGTAGGCGACCGCCGTCCCGAGCGGCGCGTGTTCTTCGGAGACGAGCCGGCCGATCGCGAGGATCGTCGTCGCGGCGTAGATCAAGCGTGAACGCCGACAATCCGAAATAGAACGGTCCGACCAGCTCGGCGACCATGTAGCGATCGAGGATCGTCACAAGCGCAGCTCTTTACCGAAATAGACGTCGCGGGCGACGGGAGAAGCGAGCACTTCTTGGGCGTTGCCTTCGGCGATGATCACGCCGTCGTTGAGGATGTACGAGCGGTCGACGATCGCCAAGGTCTCGCGCACTTGATGGTCGGTGATCAGCACGCCGAGACCGCGCTCGCGCAGCTGACGGATCATCAGTTGGATGTCCGCGACGGCGATCGGATCGATGCCGGTGAACGGCTCGTCGAGCAGCAGAAACGCCGGCTCCGTGGCGATCGCACGCGCGATCTCGACCCTGCGCCGCTCTCCGCCTGAAAGCGAATCGCCGCGCGCGTCGACGAAGCGCGCGAGTCCGAATTCGTCGAGCAGTGCGGGAAGACGCCGGTCTTGTTCCTTGCGCGGTACGCCGTTCATCTCCCAGATCAGACGGATGTTGTCGCCGACGGAGAGTTTGCGGAAGATCGAGTTTTCCTGCGCCAAATAGCCGATGCCCAAGCGCGCCCGCCGGTACATCGGCAGCGCCGTCAAGTCGAAAGGCCGCCCGTTGGCGACGAGAGCCACCCGGCCGCCGTCCGGTTTGACGAGGCCGACGACCATGTAGAACGTCGTCGTCTTCCCCGCGCCGTTGGCGCCGAGCAGCCCGACGACTTCGCCGGTGCGCACGATCGCGCTGACGCCGCTGACGACCGTGCGCGCACCGTACCGTTTGACCAGCCCGTCGAGGGAAATATAGCGCTGTTCGGACGGCGTTGCGACGGCCTCGGAGGCCATCATCGCGGCATCCCCGAGCCGGTCACGTCGATGTGACCCGTCCGCAGATCCCAAACGAGATGATCGCCTTGCAAGCGATCTCCCGACGGCGACGTCAGGACGACGTTGCCGTCGGCGTAGACGGTTTCAGTCGGGTCGGCATAGCGCAAGGTATCGCTCGTCAACGTCTTTCCATCGGCCGTCCGCGCGTGCACGCCGTCGCGCATGCGAATGGACTTGTCTTTTTCGGCCGCCGTTCCCAGCGGCGCGTCGGCGACCAAACGTTCACCGTGCCGCCCGAAAAAGGTGACGTGCGGATTGACGAACCGGCTGCTGGCGGTATCGGCGCCGAAATATTGTCCGCTTTCAGAATCGGCGCGGACGGCGTAGATTTCACGATTACCCTTGTGTTCGGTCAAGACGACATAGTGCGACCCGAGTTTGTGGCCGTGCACGATCACTTTGATGGGCGAGGGCGTCGGCCCGGGCGCCGGAGACCCGCTCGCCACGGCGGGGCTCGCGGCGGGCGCGGCGGTCGCCTGCGCGCTCGGCGTACGCCGTGCCGGATGCGCCGCCATGCGGCTGGCAGCCGGCGGCCAGCGCCAAAGCGAGGATCGCCCCTGCCGGGCCGGCGCGCGGCGCCAGCGCCCGTCTCATGCTGCTGCCGGCGCGGTCAAGGTAAGCCGCCCTGCCCGGCCGAGCCCCCAGCGCGCGGCAGCCAACGCCAGGCCGGCATACGGGATCCAAACGAACGTCATCTCGACGATTCCAACGGTGTCGAACAAGCCTTGAACGAGGACGGCCACCAAAGCGGCGCAGACGCCGAGCACGAAGCGGCGTTCGGGCGCGCTTCTGGCGCGCACGTCGGCCCGGATCGCGCGCACGAAGGTGACCGCGCCGAAGACCAGCGCCGCGAGGCCGACGATGCCGGTCTCACCGGCCAGCGACAGATAGACGTCGTGCGGGTGCAGCGCGCCGAACGTGCCGGGCGGATCGCCGCTGGGCGGGGCAATCGCCGGATAGACGCGCCAGTAGGCCATCGGCCCGACGCCCGTCGCGGGGAAGAGCGTCGCGACTCGCGCTCCGGCCTGCCAGATGCGCAGCCGATCGAAGCGATCGGCCGGGTCGTGAGCGGCGACGGGGCGCACCGCCAACAGGATGCCGCCGGCAAGGACGACCGCAGCTAGTCCGAAGGCGATGCGCCGCGCTCCGAGGAGGGCGGCGTAGAAGATTCCGGCGACGACGGCACCGAGCAACCCTGCGACCGAGACCGTTCCGATCAGCGCCGCGACGGCGGCCAGGGCCGCAACGGCACCGACGCGTTGCGGCCACCCCTGCAAGGCGAAGGCGCAGCCGAGCGCGACGAACAGAAAGGCGATCAAGAAGGCCGCGAACTGGTTGGCCGTCACGAACACGCCGGCGGCGCGCCCATGATTGTACGCCCACAGCAGGGGCGGCCGCGCGCAGCGCCGCCATGGCGATTCCCGCGCCGGCGGCGAGCAGCCCGGCGACGAGATACGGCAAGAGGACGGCGCCCGCGGCGCCCGGCACGCCAAACCAGCGGACCAGGGCGAGATGGAACAGCGCGGCCAGCGCCATCATGGCGCAGACGGCGGCTCCCGATGCCGGGTCGAGCCCGAGCACGCTCGACAGCGCGGCCGAGCACAGCCAGGCGCCGAGGATCCGATGCGATGGTGAGCGTCCGAAAAGGGCGCCGGCCCGTACGAGGCTCAGTCCGCAGACCGCCGCCGATACGGCGAGCACGCCGGCGAGCACCGCAGCGCCGCGTGCGCCGGCGAACACATACCCGACCGGCGGAGTCGGGGACAGCGCCGCCAGCGACGTGTAGAACTGAACGACGACGAAGAACGCCGCAAGTGCCGGCAGCAGCGAACCGAACGCGCGCGGCGACCCGGCACTCACCGCGACGTCCCGTAGCCGCGCCCAGAGCGCCGCGGCGATCGCGTCGGCGCCGCCTGGCGGACCGATCCGGCTGCGTCCGGCCGCCCCCATCGCGGCCATACGCTCGGGATCGTCCAGCAGCGCGTCCGAGCGCTGCGGCCGCGGCGTGCGGTTCGGCCGGCACGAGGGCTAAGGCTTCTCCGAGCAGCCGCCGTTGGCGCATGCGGTACCAGTCCTCTCGGCCCCGGCGAGCATCCTCCAGCGCAACGACCGGCACCCCTCGGCCCGCGGCCTGCTCGTTGGCCGTCCCCGCTTGGCCCACAACGATGCCGGCTGGCCGCCAAGAACGCGCCAAAGGAACCGCGCCACGCGACCAGCCGCGCGGCCCCGCAGTGCGCTTCGAACGGGACCTCTCCGTCGCCCGCCCTGCCGTTCGCAAGCCCGGTAACCTCCCAGCCGTCGCCCGACAGCGCGTGCGCGAACCGGCCGGGCGTCGAGCCCCGGCGCAACGGAAAACAACGCCCCGGCGTCCGGACGCCGCCGCGCCAGTTCCCGTGCCACCGCCGCCAGCCGCACGCCGTCGGCGTAGGCGTGCGGCGGCTTCCCGGCATGAGGCCGAGCCACGCCCCGGCCGGGCCGGAGCGGCCGGCGACGCCAGGTCGGCGACACGTTACCCGGCGCCTCCGCCGGCGTACCGCGCGCGCGCAATGCTTGGGCGGTCGGAGCGTCCCGCACCCAAACGCGTCGAGCGCGGCGCAGAAGAGCGCGCTCCAAGGGGCCGTACGGCGCGACGAACACGCTCTTGGCCGTACCGACGAAAAACGGCCGGCTGCGGGTGACCAGAGGCCAGGACCAAGGCATAGACGTCGCCGACCGCGACGACGGCAGCATACCGCCCGCGGGCTCGGCGTAGAAACGCCAACTGCGCCGCCAGCAAGGCGGGGAAGCCGGCGAGGATGTCGGCAGCGAGCGCGGTGACGTTGCCCATGGCGACCAGGCCGCCGCTGGGCAACGTGCGCCGCGGACCAACGAGGCGCAATCCTCCGGCGCCGGCACCGACGCCGACGAGTGACAGGAGATCGAGCCCGACGGGCTCGCCGCACAGCGTTCCGCCATGGCGTCGCCGATCCGCGCGGCGATCGCGTTTTCGCCATGCCCGTTGGCGACGAACAGCACGCGAGCTACGTCAGGCCGCGGCTATGACGCGACGGCCTCCTGTGGGCCGGGGAGCAGAGGCACCAAAGCAAAGCGCGCCAGGCGCGGCCGCGCCATCGGGCCCGTACTCGAATTCCGTCCGCGAAACGTATCGGCCGTACGGTCCGGCGTGCACGATCGGGACGCCGTCGACGACCTCCGGCGCACCCAGCGTGTCGTGGCTGTGTCCGCCCAGGATCAGCCCTAACTGCGGGACGGCGCGGGCAAGCGGCGGTCTGCCTGCAATCCCAGATGCGACAACAGAACGAGCAGCGTGTCGGGCGGCGTGCGCGCCGCGATAGCGTGCGCCGTCGCGGCCGGATCGCAGAAGCGCCACCCGAAGAACGCGTTCCCAAAAACTGCGCTCGCGGTATTGAGGCACGAGCAATGCAAAGACGCGCACGCGCCGCCCCTGGCAGACGAAATCGCGCTCGGCATCGAACGGCAAAGGCCGGCGTCGGGTATCGCTCAGGTTCGCGCAGAGCAGCGGGTGCCGCATCCGTCGCGCGCGCGCGCCGAGTAAGCGAAAGATATAGTGAAACTCGCGGTTACCGATCGCTTGCGCGTCGTACCCGGCAGCGTCGATCTCCGCCACGATCGGTTCGTTACGGTAGTAAACCGTTTGGCTTCCGCGCAGCGAGTCGCCGCTGTCGAACAGCAGGCCCGGCGCTTCGGCCCGCAGCGCGCGCAGGCGCGATGCAAACCCGCGCCTGTCGTGCAGGTCCGACGTATGATAGATCCGCAGCGGCGGGCTGGGACGATCCACTATGCGGCCGCGCCGCTCGATCGCCGGCCATTGCGCGATGAGGAGTTGCGTGCCAGTGCGCTGCACAACGCCGCGGCGCGGCGCAGAGCGTCGGGACGGCCCAGCATCTTACGCAGACCGCGCATGGCACTGCAGCTGCGCGTCCGGCTCCAGCAGCAGCGCGTCGAGCGCGGCGCACAGCCGCTCGGGCGTCGCATCATCTTGCAGCAGTTCGGGGATGACCTCGCGTCCAAGCAGGATGTTCGGCAGCGTGACGTACGGATGGTCGCGCAGCCAGATGCGATATCCGTAGGCTGCTTGCGCGCGCGCGACGACGTACAGCGCAACGGTGGGGACTTCGCGCAGCGCCGCTTCGAGGACCGCGGTTCCCGACGCGATCCAAGCCGCATCGGCGCCTTCGAGGGCGGCGCTCGCTCCGCGCACCGTTTGCAGGTCGCCGACTTCCGGCTGCGCGCGCATGGCGGCCGCGACGTAGTCGCGCGGCTTCGTCGCTGGCGACGCTTACGATGAAACGCGCCCGGGGACGGCGTTCGCGCAAACGCTCCGCTGCCGCGAGAAGGCGCGGCAGATGGCGTTCGATCTCTCCGCGGCGGCTGCCGGGCAGCAAGCGCGATGACTCCGCCGTCGCGGCGCGCCGGCGGCCGCGGCGCCGCGCGGCTCGATCAGCGACACGAGCGGATGGCCGAAATAGGCGGCTCCAAGTCCGAGCGAGCGATAGAAGTCGCGCTGGTGCTCGAACGGCACGAGCGGCACGGTATGCCGCGCGACGTCCCGCGCTTGCCGCTCGCGATCTAACCACGCGCCCGGCGGAAAAAAATACACGATCGGCCGCCGGTAACCCAGCGCCCGCAGCGTCTTGGCGAACCGCAGGTTAAACGCGCCGAAGTCAACGAGCACGATGAGATCCTGCGGCGCAGCGCGCAGCCACGAGCGCATGCCGCAGCATCGTGACGAGCAACGGCGCGAATGCGCCGTCAGCGCCGCCAGCGGCCCGAGACTCGCCCAGCCGCGCGTGTGTTTGGTCAGACGAAAACCCGGCCGCCGTCATCCGCTCCGCACCGATCCCCGACAGCGCAACGCCGGGTTCGAATTCGCGTAATGCCGAACCGAGTGCGGCAGCGAGCATGTCGCCCGAAGCCTCACCAGTCGAAAAAAAAACCTTCACTTCGTGATGCCGCGTTCCGATGGAGTTTCGATGAAGGCCAGCAGCGCGCGGCCTTGTTCGCTCGAGACCGTGCCGCGCATCGCTTCGGCCGCTTGCGAGATGTTCAGGCCTGAACGATACAGGATGCGGTAGCACTCTTTGAGTTCGGCCACGATGTCGGCGGTGAATTCGGCGCGCCGAGGCCGACCGTATTGAGGCCGTACGGTTGCGCCGGATTGCCTTCGACCAGAAAGTACGGCGGCACGTCGCGGGTCAGCTTCGTGATGCCGCCGACCATCGCGTGCGGTCCGATGCGCACGAACTGATGCACGCCGGTCTGGCCGCCGATCGTCGCATAGTCGCCGACCTCGACGTGGCCGGCGAGCTGCGCCGTCGACGACATGACGACGTGATTGCCGATCCGGCAGTTGTGCGCGACGTGCACGTACGCGAGCAGCAAGCTGTCGTCGCCGACCGACGTCACTTCTTCGGCGCCCGTCGCGCGATGCACCGACACGAACTCGCGCACGACCGTGCGATTGCCGATCGTCGTATAGGAGCGCTCGCCGTGATACTTGCGATCTTGCGATGGAGCTCCGATCGAACAGAACGGGTAGATCTCGCTGTCTTCGCCGACGGTCGTATACCCGTTGACGACGACGTGCGCCAACAAGCGAGTGCGTGCGCCGATCGAAACGCCTTCGCCGATCACGCAGAACGGTCCGATTTCCACCCCCGCTCCGATGTCGGCGCGCGGATGCACGATGGCGCTGGGATGGATCACGGGTGCAGAACCGTCGCGTCTCCTTGGAATTCGGCGACCGGCGCGACGGAAAACATCAGCTCCGCCGTGGCGGCCAGCTTGCCGTCGACTTTCGCTGCGGCGCGAACCCAGCCCATGCCCTGACGCTGCCGCGTCAATTCGGCTTCCATGTCGAGGCGGTCGCCCGGCACGACGCGCCGCCTGAACTTCGCCTTGTCGATGCCGGTCAGAAACGCCGTGCGCCGGCGAAAATCATCAGGTCCTAAAATGATCGTGCCGCCGAGTTGCGCCAGCGCTTCGATGATGTACACGCCGGGCATGAGCGGATAATCGGGAAAGTGCCCTTGGAAAAACGGCTCGTTGAACGTCAAGTTCTTATAGCCGGCGGCGAATTTGTGCCGCTCGAACGCCGTGATGCGGTCGACGAGCAGCAAGCGGATAGCGATGCGGCAAGACCTGCATCAGCGCCAAGATGTCCATCGAATCGGCCCCCGACGCTACGCGCGCGCCGTTCATCACGGTACCGGCGACCCCCGCGCCGTCCTTTGCCGGCATCGCTACGCTCCGGACGCAGCCGACACGTGCGTCGCTTGCGACCGCCGCAACGCTTGAACCGCGGCGGCGTGCAGGCGATGACCGCTCTTGACCGAGACGACTTCACAGCACGGACGCGCACCGAGCAATGCGAAGTCGCCGATCAGATCGAGCACTTTATGGCGCACGACTTCGTTGGGCCAGCGCAGCGGCGTCAGCGGGCCATCGGGCGCGAAGACGAGCGCGTTGTCGAGCGTACCGCCGCGCGCCAGGCCGGCGCTGCGCAGCGCCTCGACTTCATGCAGGTAGCCGAAGGTGCGCGCCGGCGCGATCTCACGGATGAAGAAGTCCGGGTCGATCGCTGCGTCGATGAACTGCGCGCCGACCGGGCGGGGCGTAGTCCACCGTGAAGCGCACGCGAAACTGTTCCGCCGGGAGCGACGGCGAGCAGTGCGTCGCCGTCTCGAAAGACGACGCGGCCGATCCAATACGAGCATGCGCGGCGGCACGCGTTGCCCGACGACGCCGACCTTGGCGATCGCTTCGGCGAACGCGGCGGCACTGCCGTCGATCACGGGAATCTCGCGGCCTTCGACCTCGATCAGCGCGTTGTCGACGCCCATTCCGAGCAGCGCGGCCATCAGATGTTCGACCGTCGACACCGTCGCATCGCCGCTGCCCAGGACCGTCGCCCGGCGCGTTTCGACGATATATTCGGCGTGTGCCGGAAACGCGACGTTGCGATCGAGCAGGCGGAAGCGCAGACCGGAACCCGCAAAGCCCGGGCGTAATCGCACGCGCGCTTCGCTTCCGGTGTGAAGACCGACGCCCGAAAACTCCAGAACGTCGCGCAGAGTGCGTTGTTCGTTCACGATCGGCGTTCCAGTGCGCTCACTCGCTCGTATAACTTGTCGAGGTTACGGATGCGAACCTGCTGCCGCAGTTCGGCCTTATGATCCTGAGCCGGCGCGCCGCTGATGAACGCCCCGTCGGGAACGTCGTTCCACACCATCGTGTTGCCGGCGACCTTGACGCGCGAGCCGACGGTGATATGGCCTTGGAACGCGCTTTGGCCGCCGGACGACCGTGTAATCGCCGATGATCGCCGAACCCGCCAAGCCCGTCATGGCAGCGAACGCGCAGTGGCGTCCGATCCGGCAATTATGTCCGACCTGAACGAGATTATCGATCTTCGTTCCGGCACCGATCGTCGTCGACCCGGTCTGCGCTCGATCGACGCAGGTGTTTGCACCGATCTCGACATCGTCGCCCAGCACGACGTTGCCGACCTGCGGAATCTTCGTGAACGCGCCGTCGAGGAACACGTAGCCGAATCCATCGGCGCCGACGACGGCTCCCGCCTGCAGCACGACGCGGTCGCCCGCACAGCAGCCGTCGAGCAGCATCGCGCGCTCGCGCAACGTGCAGCTTCGTCCCAAGCGCGCCCCCGCACCCAGCACGGCGCCTGCCAGCAGGATGCTGTCCGCGCCGATAACCGCGTCCGGTCCGACGTACGCCAGCGGGCCGACATGCACGTCGGGTCCAACGTGTGCGCTCGGATCGACGACCGCCGACGGATGCCGATAGGGTGCGCGCGGACGAGGCGGTTGCACGTTCGGCGAGCAGTGCGGCCAGCGCCGGCACGCGCCGACGCAACGACGATCAACGGCTTGCGCACCGGTCCGACCGAATCCGCCGGCGCCGGCTCGGTCAAGATGGCGGCCGCCCGGGACGCGAGCGCGCGCCGCAGGTAGCGTTCGTCCGTTGCGAAGGTCAAGGCGTCCGCGTCGACATCGTCGATCGCCGCGATGCGCTCGATTCGTACGTCACCGGAACCGCGCACCGTTCCGCCGAGCCGCTGCGCGATTTCGCCGACGTCAAGGCGCTGGTGAAGCCGTCTCGGTGATCTTGAGAATTTTTTCGACGTCGGGGGTAATGTCGATCCCGCCGTAGCCGACGAACTGCCGCGTCACGATCAACTTGAAATGCCGCTGGCTGGCGACCTGCGCGGCGGCATTGCGCACGTCGCTGGTCACTTCGTTCTGCATCGCGATCGAAACGGCGCCGCAAGCCTTCGAGCTGCTGTTGTTTTTGCCGCGGCGAGCCGGCGGAACGTTGGATCGCACTCGTATCCGACGCGAGCTGGTTACTGTAGTTGATGAACATCGGCCAATTGGCTTGAATCCGCGCGACGTCGATCGTCGCGACCTGGGACGACGGCTGACCAGCGCAGCCGGCGAAACAAAGCGACAGCACGCCGCCGATAAGAAGACGTTTCACTCGTGTAAACTCTCGATGTCTTTCTGCGCTTCGGAAGTGAGGTCGACGCCGCCGGCCGGCGCCACTTCGTTGCTGACGACCACGTCGATGCCGCGCCGGCGAGCGATCGTTTTGACCTCACGGCTGATCTGCGCGACCATCTCGCCGTAGAGATCGCCGCGCTGCTTCTGTAAGGCGTCGATCTGCCGGTTGGCACTGTTCTGGTCGACCGCATCGGCCCCGGCCAGTGCCGTGAAGCGGCGGGTCAGATCGGCGCGCGTCTTTTTGAACTGGGCGATCGTTTGCGATGCATCCCGGCTGAAGTCGTTCTGGAAGCGTTGATGCAAACGTTTGCAGCTTTCGAGCGCAGGTCCGGGCCGACGCTGGGAGGCAGCGCTACGTTACCCGTCGACGGGATGCCGACCTGACCGACGATCTGCGAGCGCGTCTGCAGTTCGCGCGCGTTCATCTGGGCGACCGTGCGTTTGCGCAGGGCTCCCACCTGCTGCGCAAGTTCGCTCCCGATGCGGGCATGGAGCTGCTGCGCAGAAGGCGGCCAGCGCCGTCTGGTCGCGATTCTTCATCGCAGCCACGGCATCGGACTCTTTACGGTCGAGCGCAGCGAGCGCTTTGACGACATCGTCGCGCGACGCATCGTCCAAAGCGAGATTCGAGAGTTTGGTGCGCAGCGACAGGCGGTCGGCGGCATCGGCGCTCGCCAACGACAACGCATAATCGGATTCTTTGCGCGCGAGTTCATCGGCACGCGCGCGATATTCGCGCGCTGCGCGGTCATTGGCGCGCCTGCTGCAGCGTGGCAGCGGCCGTGTTCTCCTGATCGATCAGCTGGCGCCGGTAGGTCGCCAGATTGCTTTGCGCGGTCTGCGTGACGCGCCCGGCTTGGACTCGCGCTCGATCCGCAACGTCGGCGGCGATGGAGCCCGACCCCGTAGTAGCGCCGGCGGCACCGATGGCCGCGGTGATAGCCGCCTGTTCGCGGCGAGCGTACTCTTGCTGTTTGCCGCCGAGGATCTGCTTCGTGCGCGCGGCCGCGGCGTCGAGTTCGTCCTGTAGGCGGCGCTCCTCATGCGTGATATCGGCTCCCGACCGCGCGATCTGCGTACCGACCGATTGCAGTTGCAGCGCCTGCACGTCTTCATCGAGCCGCGCCAGCTGCGGGTAGAGCGGATGCACGCGGACGAGGGCGTCCATGTTGACGTACCCGACCTTCCCGCTATCGGGGCCGGCCGGCGCCGGCGAGGACGCCGCTTCCCGTTGCTGTGCGTTGTCGCCATGCGAGCACCCAGCGACTCCGCCAGCCAGCAACGCAAGACCGAACAGCGTTGCCGACATCCGCTTGCGCATTCCAGGTGCGAACGTCGACCTAACTCTTGAGTTCGCTTGTGACATCGGTCGTTATATCGGTGCCGCCGTAGATCAGGTTGGAACGATCGATCACCAGCAGCAAGCCTTTTTTCTTGGCGACGTCGGCGATCGCGTTACGCGTCTGATCGACGAGCGGCGCGATCGTCGATTTTTGCTTGTCCGCCAACGAGGCTTGATAGGATTTGAGGACCGCTTGGCGATCGGCCGCCGTTTTGGCCGCGCGCAACTTGCTCTGTGCCTGCGCATACGCAGTCGCTTGAAACTTCGCAAAGTCGTCGTTCGCCGTTTTGAGCTTGGGGATCGTATCGATCTGGGCTTGATCGACATAACCCACCGATGACGGCGGAGGCGAGTTGACGGGCGGAATCGGATCGCCCGGACCGTTGAGCAGATCTTCGACGTCCCGCGTCACATCTTGACCGCCGAATACGACGATGCGCTTATCGACGACCACCGACAAGTTCTTGCTGGACGCAACCGATGCGATCGCGACTTGAGCGCGCTGAAAGAGCGGGCCGAAAAGGTCGCGTTGACGCTGTGCCAGCCTATTCTGGTATTGCTGCGCGATCCGCGCCTGCGTGCCCGAATCATGAACGCTGCGGATCTGCCGCGCGAACTGCCGGTCGAGTTGAGCGCGGTACGCTCCGAGCTGTCTATTCGCGCTGGTGAACGATGGGATGCTCGAAAGCGCCGCTTGATCGACGTAACCGATATCGGTGACGTCGGCGGCCAACGTTGCGGGCGCGAGAGCCGCCGTCGCCAAGCCGCACAGCGCGAACGCCGTAACGAGCCGCCGGTGAAAGGCGGGTACGCTGCCAAAAAAGCGGGTGCCCACTAGAACGACTGTCCGATGCCGAAACTGGTGTGCGTTCCGGCAGCGCCCTTGGCGAAGTCGAGCCTGATCGATTTGAAGCCGAGTTGCGGGACGTCGAAGCGCAGCCCGACGCCCGCGTCATCCCGATACAAGAAGTTGTCGTAATTGACGACGACGTTGCCGAACTGATCGAGGATCGGGGCGGCGCCCCGGATGCGCTGGCCGCCGTAATCGAAGAAGAACGCCAAGCCGAATTTGCGGTCGGGCGAGATCGGAACGCGCAGCTCCGATTGCAGCAGCACTTCTTCGGTCCCGTAGAAGACTTCGCTGTAGCCGCGCAACTGCTGGTCGGTCAGCACGAACAGTTTGCTCGGCGGAATGGCGCCGGTCGAATCTCCGAGCACCGCGTGGAAGCCAAGCGTCGCGTTTTTCAGGACCGGGTAAAACTTCGCGGCGTCCAAGGTCGTGACGGTGTAGTGGAACTGCGAACCGATCGCGCGGCCCGACAGTTCTTCGCTGAGCAGCGAGAAGTCGCCACGCCGCGGGTTCACGACGTCGTCGCGCGTATCGTGCTGCACGCCAAACGTGAACGAGTGCAGATTGTACCCCGCACCGTTCGAGGTATCGGCGATCGAAGGCGCGTTAACGCCGAGCGTCGTGCTGTTCTCCTCGTTGCCTAGCAGATTGTTCGTGAGCGGCTGATTGAAGATCTGCTGCGTGCCCGCCAAGAAGTACGGTGCCGGCAAGGTCACCGCCGTCGACAAGCGTTGCACGTTGGCTTGGATGGACGTCGTCAACGTCGTCGTCAGCCGGCGGCCGAGATTGGCCGAGATGCCGGTCGTGCGATTGCCGTAGTTCGCCGCCCCGCTGAGCAGGTTTTGATTCGGCGTCAGCACGACTGGAACGGTCCCGGCGACCGTGCCCGATGAGCTAGGCGCGCCGCTGGGTGACGGGGTCGAGACGATCGGATTGACGCCGACGGCCTGCGCGCTCGAAGCCTGGTAGATCTGATAATAGTTCGTTTGCGCGCTCGTGAAGATCTGCGCACCGACGCTGTAGAGTTGCGAGAGCCGCGTGTTGCCGAGGTACGGCACGGAGTACGTCAACTCGCCGTCGGAAACGCGTGCACCGCGCTCGAGTCGAATCGACGCGCCATTACCGGTGCCGTTGATGTTGTTCTGCGAATATGACAGCGTGCCGGTCAATCCTTGGCCGGTCGGGCCGCCCGAATACCCCGCGCCGATTTGCGCGGTTCCGGTCCGCTGTTCTTTGACGTTCCAATCGAGCGTCAGCGCATACGGCTTCTTCGGGTCGGGGCCGGGCTTTTGCTGGATGTCGACCTTCTCGAAGAAGCCGAGGTTGTTGAGCCGCTCGTAGTCGCGCCGCACCAGACCTTGCGTGATGATCATGCCCGGCCGCAATAGGAGCTGGCGCCGAATGACGACGTCTTTGGTGATCGTGTTGCCGGTGATTTGGATTGCGCCGACGGTCGCCGGATAGATCCGGTACGTCACGTCCGCGGTTCCCTTCTGCTGGTCGATCGTCGTCGGATCGATGCCGCCCTCGAAATCGCCGAGCGACAGATCGTACTTGTCGTACAGGTTCTTGAGTGCCTCGGCATCCTTGTCGCGCGCGTCTTCCGAATACGGCTGTCCCGCTTTGAGCGTCAAACTCTTGCGGATCAGCACGGGTGACAGAACCGGATTGCCCGTGATATTGATGTTGCGGACGGTGAGGCCTTCGCGAATGTTGAGCGTGAGCACCCCGTCCTTCGAGATGTTGAGCCCGATCACGTGCGACGGGACTTGGCCGCCGTAACCGATCTTATCGTAGTACGAATTGATCTTGAGCACGTCTTGATGGAACGTATTGGTGTTGAGCACTTGGCCAACCGACGTATCCATCAGCGCGAGCAGCGTGTCGCTGGGCACGTGCGCATTGCCGTCGAAGACGATGCGCGTGATCACCGGATTTTCGACGACGCGAAACGTGATCGCGATGCCGCCTGGCCGCTGGCGGATCAGCGGAGGGACCTGATCGCCGAAATATCCCAGCGCAAAGATGCTCTGCAGATCCTGGCGCACCGTCGCTTCGTCGAACGGCTGACCCGGGCGCGTGCGCACGACCGCCAAGATCGTTGCCGTGGGGACGTGCGCGTTGCCGGATACGTCGACGCTGACGACGGTGGGCGCTGGGGCGGGCGCCGGCGCGCCGGCAGCCTGCGCCAGCGACGTCGCGCGGCTGGGATGGGCCGCCGCCGCCGTCCCGAACGGCACGGCGAACCCACAAAGCGCGAGCAACGCCACGGTACGGCGCGTGTAAAAATGAACGTTCATACCTAAGACCCGCCTCTTTGCTGCCCCTCCGATGTTCGCCCCCTCGCTTCGCTCCGCGCCAAGCCCCATTCTTTGTCTGTTCTGCGTAACGCCTCTCCGATGAACGCTACGGGAAGAGGCGTTGGAGGCTAAAGGATACGCCGGCCGTGCCTGACTGCGGTTGTGCGGCTTCGAGCTTACTCGTATTCGTGATCGACGCGGTCGGCGTCAGCGAGTTCAAGCCGGTTGCGCCGAGGGTTTGGAAGACGGTCAGTTGCGCGGCTGAAAAGGCGTTCGGCTTATATTCAAACCCGAACGTCTGACGATACGGGTATCCGAAGCTCGTGCCGAAGAGCGCATTGATCTTCTTGGCGACGATTTTGCGTCCTTGTACGCCGACGTTGCCCGTATAATCGACGTTGACGTTGAAATTGCTCAGCCCCACCGCTTGAGCGAAACTCGTCTCGAACGGGGCTAAGAGCGTGCGCGTAAATTGCGCGTTGGCAAAGCCGAACGCCTCCTGCGCGACGCTCAACTCGCCGTTCGTGTTACGGTTGCCGACGACGGCGGGACTGAGTCCCGTCGTCGTGTTGCTGCCGTAGAGCGTCGGGCTGCCGGCGGTTTCTCCGAACAGATTGCTTGCGCCCAATGCCGGCGCTCCGAGCAGCAACCCCAGGATCTGCTCGCGATCGTAGGCGGGCTGCGAGCTGAGCTGAATCGACAAATTCGTGACCGGACCTGTAATATTCAGCGTCACGTCGGCGGTGCCGGCGGCGTTGCGCACCGTATTGGGATCGGGGTCGATGACGTGGGTCGTCGCGGCCGCGTCGAGCGTCGGGATCAGGCCGGCGTCCGGCGTGAATCGAACGGCCCCGTCGACGAGCCGGAAGACGGTGTTGAAGTACGTCAGCGTCCCGCCTGTCGAGACGAAGCGCCCGCGGAGCTGCGGCGCCCCGAGCGTACCGCCCAGTGCCACGCGTCCCCGCACCCCGAGGTCGACGTTGGCGCTGCGGACCCGCACGTTACGGCCGGCCGCGACCGCGAAGTCGAGGCCCAGGCTAGGCAAGGCGGCGGGCACGTTAGCGCCCGCGCCGGAGAGGAGGAGGGCCGAAAAAGGGATCGTCGCCTCCGACAGGGTCGCAGCTCCACCGATGACGGGCCGCGTTCCGGCTGCGCGGGTCAAGGTCAAGCGGCCGTCGAGCTGGCCTCCGCCGTAGGTCGGCGAATTCAAGGTGAGCCGGTGCGCCGTAAGGGCCAGCGAAAAAGGCGCGCCCGCGGTGGCGCGATCGAGGGAGGGCAACGTCGCCGACCCGCTGGCGTCGAGCGTCCCACCGCCGGCTTGTGCGTGCAGCCGCTCGAGCGTGGCGGTCGAGCCTGCCAGCGCAAGCTGGGCGCTTATGGCCTCCAGCGGGACCGTTTCCTCCGGCGTCCGTAACGTCCCGTCGGTGAGCTGCACGGCACCCGCGACGCGCGGCGCGCCGGCCGTCCCTTCGATGGCGACGGTACCGCCGAGCGCTCCGGTCAGTTGCGAGCCCGACGGCAGCAACGGCGCAAAATCGCTCAAGTCGATTCCACGCAACTCGCCTTGCAACGCCACCGGCGCCCGAGACGGTCCGAAGCCGAGCGGAGCGATTTGAAAGGGAAGGGAGCCCGCGAGTTCGAGGCCGCCCTTGGCGAAGTTCACTTCGACGCCGCTGAGGACCACGTCGCGACCGTGCAGGCTGAACTGCCCAAGTGCGCGCGGCACGGCGACGCCTCGCGCGCTGGCCCCTTCCACGTCGAAACCACCGGCGATGCGTGGGTTGGCGCGCGTTCCGTCGATGCGAACATCGGCCTCCGCACTCCCCGTAACGCTCGGGGCTGTCGGCAAAAAGCGCGCGCCGAGGACCGCCAGATTGGCGCTCGTCGCGTGAAGCGCTAGTTGCACCGGCGCGCGCAGGCCGAGGCCGAAGCTCCCACTAGCCGTCAGATCGACGCCGGGCAACGACACGTCGGCGCTCTGCAGGGTCGTGCGATGCAAGGTCGAGACGGCTTCGATGTGTAGCCGCCGCACCGGAATCGTCCCAAAGGACCCGTCGCGCAGGCTTGCGGTCGTGCGGATGTCCGGATTGCGGAGGGGGCCGGCCAAGGCCGCATCCGCGTCGACTCGCCCGCCGACCGGAACGGTGTAACCCAAGGCCGGCAACCACACGCCCAGGTCGAGATTCCGCACGTGGGCGGTGCCCGAAAAGCTCGAGTCGCGCACCACCGCGGAGGGCGGAACATCGCCCGGGAGGCGCAGCGCGCCGGCCGCCGCCACGGTTCCGGTCGGCCCGCCGAAGGCGGCGCTCCCGACGACGTCACGCCCGGCGGACGTCCAACTCGTTCGCGCCTCGCCGATATCGAAACGCCGGTACCGCAGGCCGTGCAGAGCGATGTCGGCCGACGTGTTGACGGCGTCCCCGCGCCGGGCGAATGCCAAGGCGATGCGCCCGCGCCCCGCCAGCGTATCGCCCGCATCGAAGAAATCGTTGAAATCCGCGAGGTTCGCGGCCGGCAGCAGCAGCCGGGCTGATGCCGTCCCGCCGTGCAGACCCGCCGCAAACGCTGCGCGCGTCGACCCGACCACGATCGAACCATCGCGCGCCCAAAACGCTCCGGGCTCGGCGTCGAGACGCAGCGTCAGGCGCTCGAAGGGGAGTCCGTTCACGATCCCTTCCGGCGCGCCGACCTTCCCTGCTATGGCATACCGCTGCGGGATTCCGCGCACGCGCACGGCGGCGCTGATCGTGCCCGCGATTTGACCGGGCCGAGCCGACGAGTCGCGCAGCAACGGCCCGAGCGGCGCAGCTGGGACGGCCACCGCGAGGTCGAAGGGCGCCTGCGGGGCTCCGGGGGCCGCGACCACGCCTCGCAACGTGCCGACCGTCGTGCCGACCTGCGCATCGACGCCCCGGAGGTCGAGGCGGGCTGCCGATAACGCGACGGTGCCGTTGGCGAGGGCGTCCTGGCCGCGCACCCGGGCTCCGTCGACCGCCGCGCCGCCGTCAAAGCGGAGACCGTGCGGCGCGACGTCGACCGTGCCGATCGCGCTGACGCTTCCCGGATCGACGCCTGGAATCCGAATCGCCCCTGCCGCAGCGACGTCCCCCAGCGACAAGCCGATACGCCGCCGCTCGAACCCGCCCGCGGCGGCCGCCTCTCCGTGGGCGACTCGCGCCGTGGCGCCGTAGACCCCCAACCGGCCACCCGCTATGCTGATCGTTCCATCGAGCCCTTCGAGCCCAAGGCCGGCGACCGTCGCGCCCTGCGTTCCGGCGCGGCGCACCTGCACGATCGTGCGCTCGGGGTCGATCAACAGGGCCACGGGTCCTGCGACCGGGCCGCGGGCGCGCAAGTCGCCGGTCAGGGAACGAAGCCGCTCGAATGAGCCGCCGTAGTTTCCCAAGAGCGCTAAGCGGGTGCCGGCGTACGTGCCGCTGCCGGCAAAGGTGCCCCATGGTCCCCGTGCTTCGACCGCGCTGAGGTGAACGGCGTCAAAAGCACCGGCGACTCGGGCCGTCGCCGTATCGACGGTCACGGCGCCGACGCGCAGACCGGTCGCTGCGATCGTCCCTGCCATGCGAAAGCGAGACGGCGGTCCCGCTCCAGCCATGCGGCCATTCAGCCGGCTCGCAAAGGTCGGAGCGGTCAAGCGTAGGCCGGCCAGCTGCGGCCGCGCCGGCAAGGCCGCATATGGGTAATCGTGCGCCTCTACCCAGAAGGCGCTTTGGCTCGTCGAGCGGTGCAGTTCAAACGCGCCGCTGAGCCGGCCGCCGTCGGCGCGCGCGAGCGAAAACGGCCCGAGCGTTCCATCGCCCGCCGGGTCGACGTGAAGGATTCCGGCGAGGTCGGTCCCAGGACCCGTCCCAGCCACGGCGCCCGCCGCGTTCAACCGCAAGCCGTCGCCGGTCAAAAGCAGGCTGGCGTTCACGCGTAGCCCTGGAGCGAGCTCGGCGAGATACGGAATCTGCTCCGCGTGCCCCGCAGCCGCCACCACGAGCTGACTATGCGGAGCGTCGCCGCCCAAGGCAACGACGCCGCCAACCGTCAGCGGTAGGCCGCTGTAGCCCGCTCGCCCCTCCAAGAGGTCGACGGCATCCCCGACGTAGGCGATCCGCCCGAAGAGCGAGGCGAACGGAAAAGCCGCGTAACGGGACCGCGACGCCGTGACATCAGCGAACACCAGGGGCGCCGCCGTGGGGCCTTCGATCAGCGCGGTCACCCGGCCACCGCCGGCTACGGGCAGACGGCGCGAGAACGCAAACAGGCCCGCGACCTGAGGCAGCCCGGCGGACGGGGCACCGACTCCAACGCGAAAGGTCGGGGCCTGCCAGTCATACAGACCACCCGCCAAGCGAACCGAGATTCCACCGAGGACGGCGCGCCATAGCGGCGTCGTCAGACCGTCGTCGCTGACGTCGAGCCGCCCGTGAATGTCGCGCAATGGCGCGAGCATTCCCGGGACGCTCAGCGTGCCACCCGAAATGCGCGTAGAGCCGGCGACGTGATAGCGCCAGTTAGCCTTGCGGTCGGCAAAGCCGTAGACGTCGACGGCGAGGTCTTCCGCCTGACCGCCCCGGACCGCGGCGCTCGGGGTGTTGATGAAGTAGTTCGCCGGACCCGCCAGGCTGACGTCGCGAGCCTGCAGCCGCACGAGCGCGTAACGCCGGGCCGCGTCGAGCGTCCCCGTTACGGTCAAGTGCTGCCTGAGATCCCCGGCGAAATCTCCCTTGAGTTGCACGACCGAACGCCCGGCGCTGTCGATGCGTAGGACGCCCCCGACGGCCTCGATCGATAAGCGGCGCGCCGCCGGAATGCGGCGGTAGGGGTCGCGCAACGTTACGCTGCCGTCCCGAACCCGTACGGTCAGCTCGAGCGGCGCCCCGCCCGTCGCCGGCGTCCCTGCGCCTCCGGCCCTTTGGAGGCCGCCCACGGCAAAGCTGCCGTCGGCGCGGCGCCGCAGCGTCAACTGCGGTTCGAGCAGATCAAGCTCGCGAAGCCCATAACGCCGCCGGCCGTCCCAGAGCTCCCGAAGATCGTAGCGGACCGTCAGTCGCCGCGCCCGCACGAGTGGCGCGCCGTCCGCCTCGAGCACAACGCCGTCGGCGACGGTCGCGGCTGTCCCTAGGTGCAGCCCAGCGACGGCGACGCGGTCACCGGTGGCGAGGTCGAGCGTTGCAGCGAAGATGGCGCGTTCGAGCGGCGCGCGCCATACGAAGACGACGGCCGCCAGTGCGACGAGCGCGGCGGCCGCAATCGCGCGCAACCGGTTCCGAGGTGTCACGCCATAAGCCTCGGAGTGTCAACGTCCGTTCAGAGGTCTAAGTTCTTCACGCTCCGCGCGTAGTCTTGAATGAACTGCTTGCGCGGCTCGACTTTATCGCCCATCAAGGTCGTGAACATTTCGTCGGCGGCAACGGCGTCTTCGAGCGCAACTTGCTTGAGGCGGCGCGTCTGCTGGTTCATCGTCGTATCGGCCAATTGCTCGGCGTCCATCTCGCCTAGACCCTTGTACTGCTGAATCTGGAAATCTTTAGCGTCGCTCTCGCCGATGATCGCGTCGAGCTCTTCGTCGGTGAACGCGTACCACTGCTTCTTGCCGCGCCGTACTCCGTACAACGGCGGCATCGCGATGTACACGAAGCCCTTCTCGATCAGCGCGCGCATCTGTTGGTAGAAAAACGTCAGCAGCAGGGTACGGATGTGGGACCCGTCGACGTCGGCATCGGTCATGATGATGACTTTATGGTACCGAAGTTTTTCGGAATCGAAGTCCGCCGCGATCCCGGTTCCAAGTGCCGTGATCATGGCGCGAATCTCTTCGTTCGCAAAGACTTTGTCCTCGCGCGCCTTCCAGACGTTGAGAATCTTGCCGCGTAGCGGCAGGATCGCTTGCGTCTGGTAATCGCGCCCCATCTTCGCCGTGCCGCCGGCAGAGTCGCCTTCGACGAGGAATATCTCCGAAACGGCCGGGTTCTTGTCGCTGCAGTCAACGAGTTTGCCGGGCAACCCCATCCCGTCGAGGGCGCTCTTGCGGCGTGACAGGTCGCGCGCTTTCTTGGCTGCTTCGCGCGCGCGCTGCGCTTGCATGCACTTATCGACGATCGCCCGGAAATACTTGGGATTCTCTTCAAAGAAAAACTCGAGGCGCTCGCCGACGAGCCCGTAGACGATGCTGCGCACCTTCGCGTTGCCGAGTTTGGTTTTCGTCTGGCCTTCGAATTGCGGCTCTTCGAGTTTCACCGAGACGACGGCCGTCAACCCTTCGAGCACGTCATCGGTCGTCAGGTTTGCGTCCGATTCCTTGAGAACCCCGCGCTTACGCGCGTAGGTGTTGACGGCGTTGGCGACGGCCGTGCGAAAGCCCAGCAGGTGCATGCCGCCTTCGGTCGTGTTGATGTTGTTGGCGTACGAGAAGATCGTTTCGGTATACGTGTCGGCCCACTGCAGCGCACACTCGACCGACACGTTTTCGCGTTCGCCTCCCGTCGAGATGATCGGGTGCAGCGGGTCTTTCTTGTCGTTGAGGTGCTCGACGAACGACACGATGCCGCCATCGTAGAGAAACGTCTTCTCTTTGGGTTCCTCGGGCCGTTCGTCGCGCAACGTGATCGCAAGCCCGCGGTTGAGGAAGGCCAGCTCGCGCAGGCGTTTCTGCAGGATGTCCCAGTGGAAATCGCGGGTCTCGAACACCTCGGGATCGGGCATGAACCACTGGTACGTGCCCGTGCCTTCGACGTTGCGTTCGATCACTTTGAGCTTCTGCGTCGTCAGCCCGCGCTCGAAGCGGATCTCGTAGCGCTTGCCGCCGCGTACCACGCGCGTGATCATGCTTTCGGAGAGCGCGTTGACGACCGAGATGCCGACTCCGTGGAGGCCGCCGGAGACTTTGTAGCCGCCACGGCCGAATTTGCCGCCGGCGTGGAGCATCGTCATCACGACCTCGACGGCGGGCATGTTTTCCTCAGCGTGCAGGTCGATCGGGATGCCGCGACCGTCGTCGGCGACGGAGCACGACCCATCGCGTCCGAGCACGACCTCGATGTGCTTGGCATGTCCGGCGAGTGCCTCGTCGACCGCATTGTCGACCGCTTCGTACGCTAGTTGGTGCAGACCGCGCTCCGCGGTGTTCCCGATATACATGCCGGGACGCTTGCGAACCGCTTCGAGGCCCTTGAGGACCTCAATCTGCTCGCCGGAATACTCGCTCATTCATTCCTTTACTTCGTCGAAACGGGCGGCGAGCCCCACACGAGCGCGGCGAGGTCGGCTCCGAGAAGATTGCCGACGACGGCGTCGGTCAAGCGGTCGGGAGGTAATCGCGATTTGAGAAGGACGTACGAACCGGCGATCTGCCGCTCGCCGGCATCGCGCGATAGGCGTCCGGCACGCCGGGCGCGTTCGAGCACCTGCCACCAACGCGCCAGCAGATAGCGTCGAGCCTGCTCGTACTCCGCCGGCCGCAACTGCGGTACGTGCTCGCACAGGCCGGCATAGTCGAGCCACGGCATCGCATAGAGTGCCCGCTGCGTCGTCAGACGGCGCGCCGTAGTCGCAGCCTCCGTACATGGTGCGCATACGGCGCCCGCAGCGCCGGAGAGCAGTCCGAGTCCGCACGATGCGCAACGCAAACGACGCCCATGCTGAAGCCGGTTCACGCGCCGGCGCACGCGCTCGACGGCATCCCACACATCGGCTGCGGGCGGCGGTGCCGGCTGGGAAACGCGCTGCGTTGCACTGGGCGCGGGGGGCGGAACGCGGCCGCCGCTTCCGAGAGTGCCACGGAACCGTCCCGAGCGAAAGCGCAGGCAGGTAACGTCCGGCATGCCAAGGTCGCGGATGCGCTCCAAGATCGTCGTCGAGAGGAACTGCAGTTGCTGACTCCACGAACTCGACCGCGTCGCAACGACCAACACCTCTCCGCTGAGTTGGACCGGCGCGCAATGGGCCGCAACCTGGGGGCCGACGATACTGGCCCACGCCGCCGCCAAGGCTGAAAAGCGATCGCCGGGCGGCCGCGCGGCCGGGTGCCATTCGGCCACCGCCGAGCGCAGGGACCGTAGGCTCACGTCGCTCCCACCCCCTGCGCCCCAAGGGGTTGGCTTGCCGTCCGCTCCGGTTCGGACGACGGCAACGGCTCGAGGCGCGCCGACTCGATGCGGTAACGGGCCGTGGCGGGCAAGTCGACGTCCTGCGCGCTCGTCACAAAGGCCTGGCCTAACGTCCCGATCCCATCGAGGAAAGCCCGTTGACGCTGCCCGTCCAGTTCCGACAGGACGTCGTCGAGCAGCAACAGCGGCGCTTCACCGCCGCGCGCCAGGGCCAGGCCGTATTCGGCCACTTTGAGCGCGAGAACGACCGTACGTTGCTGTCCTTGCGATCCGAAGGCACCGAGGGGCATCCCGTCGAGCGAGAACAGCACGTCGTCGCGATGCGGTCCGACGAGGGCGCGCCCGCGCAGCTGTTCGAGCCGGCGCCTCTCGGCCAGGCGCGCAATGAAGGCTGCGCCAATGCCATCCTCCGTCGGCACGTCGTAGGCCACGTCGGCAGCATACGTCACATCGAGCGATCCCTCAGCCGCGCCGACCCACGCTCTATGCACGGCACGAGCCCGTTCCGCCAATTCCGCGACGAACGCGTGCCGCGCGAGCATCAAGGCCGTTCCCGTAGCGACCAGCCGTTCGTCGTACGTTTCGAGGAGCGTCGCATCGGCACCGACCGCGCCGCGGAGCAGTGCGTTCTTTTGCAGCAGCGTGGCGCGATAGGCCGCCAACGCAGCGTAATAGGCGGGACTCTCTTGTGCGAGACTTGCATCCATGAGCGAGCGCCGTGCTGCCGCGGGACCGGACAGCAGTGCCAGATGGCGCGGCGCAAAACTGACGACGCGCAGCTTGCCGAGATACGAGGCGTAGCGCACGCCGCGTCCGTTGACCGCATACACTTTGCGCAGACCCGCGGCGCCTTGCGCCAACGTGCACGATAGACGGATGCTGCCGGCATTTACGTGCGCCTCACCCGCAATCGACGCGCTGGGAAGACCGCGCCCGACGATATCACTCTCGCGCGACGTGCGAAACGATTTTCCGGTGGCGAGCAACCCGATCGCTTCGAGCAGATTGCTTTTGCCTTGCGCATTGGGACCGACGAAGACATTGAGCCCGGGAGCCGGCTCGAACTCGAGCGTGACGTAATTGCGTACATTCGCGAGCGTCAGACGAGTTAAAAGAATGGGGCAGCCCCTACCCTTATTGACGCAGCGGCATCAACACGTACATCTGCGCGACGTCTTCGGTGGCCGTGGCCGGGCGGATCGCCGCCGGCGAAAGCGGCCCTAAGAATTCCATAACGGTCTGCGCGCTTTCGATGTGGTTGAGGATTTCGACGAGATAGCGCGCGTTGAACGCGATCGTCAGATCGTCACCGGTCTGCTCGACTTCGAGCTCTTCGTAGGCATTGCCCGTCGTGTCGGAATTCGCCGTGAGGATCATCCGTTGGTTCGCTACGTTGATCTTGACCATGCTCGCGCGATCGCCGGCGACGAGTTCGGCCCGGCGTAATCCTGCAATCAACGCCGCCGTATTGGCTCGCAGCGAACGGTCGAATGTCGCCGGAATCACTTGACCGTAGTTCGGATATTGCCCGTCGACGAGGCGCACGACGATCGATGCATTGTCGGCGGCAAAGGCCAGTTGATTGCCGGCGGCGCCGAGTGCCGTCACTTCGACGTGTTCGCTGCCGCCCAGATTGCGGGCTGCTTCGGCCAGCGCGCGAGACGGCACGATGAACTTCGCGGCTCCCTCACCATCCAGACCACGCGCTAAGGTCGTCTGCCACTTCGCCAGACGGTACCCATCCGTAGCGACGAGCGTCAAGCGGTCCCCCGCGATCTCGAGCAACGTGCCCATCAGGACGGCTCCGCGCGCTTCCTCGCTCGATGCTGCGAAGATCGTCGCTGCAACACCATCGCGAAAACGCTTGGCGTCGAGCGCGAACGAAACGCCCTTTTGCGACGCCGGCAGCGGCGGGTATTCGTCGGGCGGCAACGCGTGAAAATCGTAGTTCGAACGCTCCCAGCGCACGCTCGCGCGCGTCGGCGTCCCCGCAAGTTCGAGCGTCCCCGGCGGCAGATTGCCGAGATAGCCGCTGAACAGTTTGGCAGGAACCGTGACGCTGCCCGAATCGGAGATCTCCGCGGGAAAGATCGCTTCGACCGTCAGCTCGAGATCGGTCGCCCGCACGCGGATCGATTCGCCATCGGCCGTCAACAGGACGTTGGAGAGAATCGGCACCGTCGTGTGCGCATTGACGACTTTACTGGCCGCGCCGACGGCAGCTGCAATGTCTTTGGTGTTGCAACGAAACTTCACGTATCCACTCCCGGCGCCGGCTCTCTGTTCTTATTAAAGATAGAAATGAGGTCGTAGTGTTAGTAGTAGGGCGGTGTAAACGGCGGAAAAGGTCGGCAGACTGCCGTGCCGCCCGAGTGCAAGATCACCGAAGAACGTGTGGATCGAACACGTCGCGCACTCCACATCTTCACCGGTCGGGTCGCGCCGGTTGCTTTATCCACGCCGGCGCACACGCCCTGTGCCGCCGGTTCACAGGCGCTGTTCATCGAAGGCAGGCGGCACCTTTAATCGCTTTGGCACAGCGCCATCAAGGCGCGAACTTTGTTGCGATACGCTTCGTCGACGGTCGTTAGGTCTTTGACCTTATCGCGCGCATACATGACCGTCGTATGATCTTTCTTGCCGAACTCGCGCGCGATCTGTGGCAGCGAATTGTCGGTGAGTTGGGTCGCGAGATACATGGCGATTTGACGCGGCGCCGCCAAACGCTGATCGCGCCGCTGATAGTCCATCTCTTTGACCGTCAGACCGTGCGCTTTGGCCACTTTCTCTTTGATCGCAGCGATCGTGATGCGCCGTGCCGGAACCGCACCGACGACGTGTTTGAGGACGTCGGCTGCGAGGTCCGGCGTGATCGCCGCTTTGGTCATCGAAGCGTACGCAACGACGCGGATCAACGCGCCTTCGAGTTCGCGGATGTTCGACGGAATGACCTTGGCGATGAACGACGTGACGTCGTCGGGCACGGGAATTTTTTCAGACTCGGCCTTCTTGCGCAGGATCGCTTCGCGCGTTTCGAGGTCCGGCGGCTGAATGTCGGTCAGCAAGTCCCCATTCAAAGCGCGAGCGCAGCCGCGATTCGAGGCTTTGGATTTCCTTGGGCGGCCGGTCGCTGGAGATCACCAACTGCTTTTGCGCTTCGTGCGAGAGCGTTGAAGGTGTGGAAGAACTCTTCTTGAGTCCCTTCCTTGCCTTCGATGAACTGAATGTCGTCGATCAGCAGGACGTCGACGGCGCGATACTTGTCACGAAATTCGGCGCCTTGGTTTTTCTGGACGGCGACGATGAAGTCGTTCGTGAACTTTTCACTCGACACATACACGACGTTGGCGCTCGGTTGTGCCGCGAGCACGCGGTGCCCGATGGCGTGCATCAGGTGCGTCTTGCCTAGGCCGACGCCGCCGTAGAGAAAGAGGGGGTTGTAGGCGCGCGCCGGGGCTTCGGCGACGGCTTGCGAAGCGGCGTGGGCAAAGCGATTCGAATTGCCGACGACGAATTCGGCGAACGTATAGCGCGGGTTGAGATTGCCGTGGCGCAATTCCTCGGTGCGCGCTGGCCGGGGGCGGCTGACGCCTCGGCGGGCGGCGGTACCTCCGTATCGGAGGCGCCGGGAGCCACGATGAACCGCAGGCCGATCTCGGCGCCGAGCAGGTCGAGGAGTACTTCGGCGATGTCGCGACGCAGGCGGTTTTCGACCCAGTCGCGGGCGAACGGCGAGGCGACCGTCAAGACGATTTCACGTTCGTTCATCTCGACCACGCGCATTGGCTTGAGCCACATTTCGAACGTGGGCTTGGTGTAGCGGGGTTCGAGCGCAGCGAGCGCTGCACTCCACAGTTCGTTCGAAACGCGCGACGTCGTCGAGCGCTGTTCCCATATGCTTAACCGCCTTAAAATCACCCCGGGAGAACGCCGCCGGCGGCGGGCGTCCTTAAGCCGCCCCCGAGAATGAGGGCCGTCGAATTGGAGCAGCACTCAGGCGAATCCTTCGGCGGTTTTCCACGAACTTATCCACTTATGCACAGCGTCATCTGCGCAATATCTTGGCAACAAAAGCCAGCGTTTACAGGCACTTGCGGGCCGCCTATTTGTGCGTCCGCATTCGTACAATACGCCTAAAGTGCAATAACGGCACAGGTTTGAGGGCGCGCACGCGAACGTTCTCCACAACGTTGTCGACAGCTGTGGACACGGCGAGGCGAACCCGGCCAGCGGGACCGGGATTGACGGCCTTGCCCCGGGCTCGCTATAGTTGAGGCTTCCGGCCATCCGAAGGACCCTGCATGAAACGTACGTTCCAGCCACACAACCGGCGCCGCAAGCGCGTCCACGGCTTTCTCGAGCGGATGAGCACGAAGAACGGCCGCAAAGTCCTGGCGGCGCGCCGCAGAAAAGGGCGTAAACGTCTGACCGTTTGACGACGGCCCAGGACGACGGCGGCCGGCATGCGCTGGTATGAGGCCTTACGGCGAAGCGGCGAGATCGCGTACGTGCGCCGGCGCGGATCCCGAGCGGGCGGCGCGGCGATGGTCGGCTACGTCGCAGCCGGCACGCGAGGGGCGAACCCAGGTCGCGGTCACGGTTTCCAAGGCCGTCGGCTGCGCCGTCGTGAGAAACCGCGTGCGGCGACGCATCAAGGGAGCGCTCGACGTCCAGGGGCCGCCCGACGCGCCCCTGCGGATCGTTTTGGTCGCGCGGCGCGAGGCCGCGGCGCAGTCCTACGAGCAGATCGCTGCCGATGTCGGACGCATCGTAGGCTCGTTGCCGGCGCAGGGGTCAGTCTGATGCGCTCGGTCGCAGCCGGCGCGATCGGGCTGTATCAGTGGGTCGTCTCACCGTTTTTGGGTTCGCGCTGCCGTTACTATCCCTCGTGCTCGCAGTATGCGAAGGAGGCCGTGTTGAAACACGGGGTCTTGCGCGGGGTCGCTCTTGCCGCGCGGCGGCTCATCCGCTGCAATCCCTGGAATCCGGGCGGCATCGACTTCGTCCCGTAGCGATCGGTCCGAAAGCCTCCGCGGGCTAGAACACCGGCCGTCCGTCCTGAAAGGCTTTCTGTGGAGGTTCAACTCCTGACCCTGCTCGCGTACAATGTGCTGCAGCCCGTCGTCGATGCGCTGCACACGATCCTCAGCGCGATCTACGGCGTCGTCGGCAACTACGGCTGGACGCTGATCATCTTGGCCTTGATCGTCAAAGGCCTGTTTTGGCCGCTCAACTCGATGCAGTACAAGAGCATGCTCAAGACGCAGCAATTGATGCCGCGGATCAATGCCCTCAAACAAAAGTATAAGAACGACAAAGAAAAACTGAACATGGAAACGATGGCGCTCTACAAAGAGACGGGCGCCAATCCGGCCGCGAGCTGCCTACCGCTGCTCTTGCAGATGCCGATCCTGTTCAGCCTGTATGCGGCAATCAACGGCGACCGCGCGCTGTTCGCGAGTCAAAAATGGCTTTGGATCGGCAGTCCGCTCGCGGCTTCATCGCACCGTGTGCTTGCCGCGAATCTGGCGATGCCCGACTACGCGTTGCTGGTGCTGTACATCATCTCGATGTACTTCCAAGTCCGCTTTTCGAGCCCGGCGGTCGACGAACAGCAAGCGCAGCAGCAGCGCATCATGTCGTTCCTGTCACCGGCGATGATCGGCTACATGGGCTTCCGCTTCGCTTGGCCGTCTGCCCTGATCATCTACTGGCTATCGTATCAACGCCTTTACGATGGCGCAGCAGTTCTACTTGATGCGGCGTTACCCGAAGACGGGCGCAGCCGCGACGGCAAGCGCAGCGCCGGGCGGCGGCGGACGCGGTCCGGGCAACGGCACGGCGCCGCTCGCCGTGGGTCCCGTCGGGACATCCGCGGCCTCGGCGGGCTCCGTCCGCAAGCCGCCGGCCACTGCTCCGGCGGGCGGCTCGCGTTCGGCACGCCGGCGGCGCTCGCGACGCTGATCCGTATGGAGAAGGAAAACCGGCAATGAACGATGACCAGCGGCCCTCCGGCGACGGGGGGCGCGAATACGGGCAACGCCGCCGCGGCGGCCGTCCGCGCACCTCGGGCGGCTCCCCGGCCGGCACCGGCCGCGGTGCGCCACCGCGGCGGCATACGCCGTCTCCGGGCGCTCCGCCGCCGCGGCCCGTTGCCGGGCCCGAGCCCGAAACGGTGCGCCCGGCCCGCGAACTGCTCGAAACGGTGCTCGCCAAGATGGGCGTCAGCGGCGCGCGCGTGCGCTATTATGCACGCACCGAAGGCGACTATCTCGACATCGAGGGGCCGGACCTCGCGAATTTGATCGGCCGACACGGGCACACGCTCGAAGCCCTGAACCTGATCTTCAACAACATGGTCAATGCCGGCGTGAAAAAAGACCGCCGCTATTTCACGATCGATGCCGAAGGCTATCGCGCCCGTCGCGCCGACCTGCTCAAGGGTCTGGCCTTGCAGACGCTCGAGCGCGCCATGCGTGAGAAACGTCCGATCTCGCTCGAACCGATGCTGCCCTCCGAGCGCAAAGTGATCCATCTCGCGTTGGCCGACAATCCCTACGTAACGACGGAATCGAGCGGCGTAGAACCGGAGCGCTACTTGATCGTGACGCCCCGCTAACTCTGCGCGTCCACGGTGCTTGCCGGGCGTGAACGACGACACGATTGCCGCCATAGCGACGGCGCCGGGTCGCGGCGCGATCGCCATCGTCCGCGTGAGCGGCGGCGGCGCAACCGCCGTCGCGGCACAACTGTGTCCGGGTCCGCCGCTGTCGCCGCGGGTCGCCGAGCGGCGCAGCATCGTCGGCGCCGATGGTCTGCGCATCGACGAGGGGCTCGCCCTGTATTTTCCGGCTCCGCGCAGCTATACCGGGGATGACGTGCTCGAACTGCACGTGCACGGTTCGCCTGCCGTCGCGCGCGAGACGCTGCTGGCGGCGCTGGCGGCGGGAGCGCGTCTGGCTGAGCCCGGCGAGTTCACGCGCCGCGCCTTCGAAGCCGGCAAACTCGACCTGACCGCCGCCGAAGCCGTCGCCGAGCTGATCGCCGCAGAACATCGGAGCACGATGCTTGCGGCGACCGCGCGCCTATCCGGAGGCTTGTCGGCCGAAGTGGAGCGCCTCCGTGGCGAACTGGGATCCGATCCTCGAAGAGTTGACGGCTGCGCTGGACTTTCCCGATGAGGTCGCCCAGCCCGACGCGGCCGCGGTCGCTTGCCGGCTGCGCCGGCTCGAAGATGCGCTCGCCTCCTTATCGCGCTCGTGGGAACGGGGCCGGCTCGTGCGCGAAGGCGCTGCCGTCGCGATCGTCGGACCGCCCAATGCCGGGAAGTCGTCGTTGCTCAACGGACTCTTGGGCACGCCGCGCGCGCTCGTCTCCGGAGTAGCCGGGACGACGCGGGACACGCTCGAGGAGAACGTCGCGCTCGGCGAAGGGCTGGTCGCGCGGCTGATCGACACCGCGGGTCTGCACGACGCAGGCGATGCGCTTGAAGCCGCCGCGATCGGCCGCACCCATGCGGCGTTGGCGGAGGCCCGCTTGGCCGTGATCGTCCTCGACGCCTCCCGTCCGCTCGATGTCACGTCGAGCGCGCTGCTGCGCGAAACCCGGCAGCGCGAGCGCGTCGTGTATTTCAACAAGCGCGATCTTGGCACGGTCGCCTACGACGAACGCGAACCGTCCGAGCACGACGCGCTGCTGGGCTGCGCCGCACGAGCGCGGCGTCGCGTCGAAGCCGTGCGAACGGCTCTCGCCGGCCGATTGCAAAGCGACGTCGTCGATGTGGCGCGGCCGCATCTCGGCACGGCGCGGCAGGCCGACGCCGTTCTGCAAGCGCGCCGCGCGCTCACGCTGGCGCTCGAGACGCTCGACGCCGGCGCGCCCATCGATCTGCTGGCCCCCGACCTCGCCGAAGCGTCGGCGGCTCTGGGCGCACTGAGCGGCCGGGATGCAAGCGAGGCGGTCGTCGACGGCATCTTCGCCCGCTTTTGCATCGGGAAATAGAGCACCACGGCGTGCTACGATGGCGGCGATGAGCCGACCGAGTGACGATGCCGGCGTGATCGTCGTCGGCGGCGGGCACGCCGGACTCGAAGCAGCGCATGCGTCCGCCGTGATGGGCGTCCCAACGATGCTCGTCACCGGCGATCCCGAACGCATCTGCACGTTGGCGTGCAACCCGTCGATCGGCGGAAGCGCCAAAGGGCCAGTTGGTCCGCGAGATCGATGCACTCGGCGGTGCGATGGGGCGGATCATCGACGCGTGTTCGCTGCACGTTCGCGTTCTCAACGAATCCAAAGGCCCTGCGGTGCAAGCGCTGCGCGCGCAGGCCGACAAGCCCGGTTATGTCCGCGCCGCGACCGCGTTGCTTCGGTCACTACGGCACTTAACGATCGTCGAAGGCTTGGTCGAGGACGTCATCGTCAGCGGCGGCGCGGTGCGCGGAATCGTGACGGCGGACGGGCGCACGTTGCGCGCCCGCCGCGTCGTGCTGGCGACCGGGACGTTTTTAGGCGCGAAGATCTTTCGCGGCGACTACAGCGAAGCGGCGGGACGCCTCGGCGAAGCGCCCGCGCTGGCGCTCGCCCAGACGTTACGCCGCTTGGGATTTCCGACCGCGCGCCTGAAGACCGGCACCCCGCCGCGGGTCGACTCCGCCAGCGTCGACTACGCCCGCATGCGCGTGCAGCTTCCTAGCCCCGTCCCGCTGATGTTCTCCTATGCGAGCGAACCGCGTTTCGCCGGGCCGCAACTACCCTGCCACATCGTGTCGACGACGGCGGCGACGCACGCGCTCGTGCGCGACAACCTCCATCGTTCGCCGCTGTACGGTCTAGCGCTGATCGCCGGCATCGGCCCGCGCTACTGCCCGTCGATCGAAGATAAAGTCGTTAAGTTTCCGCATAACGGGTCGCATCTGATCTTCGTCGAGCCCGAAGGCTGGGAGGGCAACTCGCTGTATATCGGCGGGTTTTCGACGTCGCTTCCCGCCGACGTGCAGCTCGCAATGCTGCACACCTTGCCGGGCCTGGAAACGGCGCGGATGCTGCGGCCCGGCTATGCCGTCGAGTACGATCACGTGCCGCCGACGGAACTCCGCGCCTCGCTCGAAACGCACCGCGTGCGCGGACTCTACCACTGCGGTCAACTCAACGGCACGTCGGGCTACGAGGAGGCGGCGGCGCAAGGGCTCCTGGCCGGCATCAACGCGGCGCTGGCGGCGCGCGGGCGCGAGCCCGTCGTGATTCCCCGCTCGCAGGGCTATCTCGGGGTGCTTATCGACGACCTGATCACGCGCGGGGTCGACGAACCGTATCGCATGCTCAGTTCCCGGGCGGAGTATCGCGTGCTGTTGCGGCATGACAACGCGGATCTGCGCCTCTCCCCGTTGGGGCGCGAACTCGGCCTGTTGAGTGACGAGGCCTATGCCGCCTTTCAACAACGGCGCGACCGCTTGGCATCTGCGCTCGCGATGGCGGATCGAGTCCGGCTGCGCGAGCCGCAACCGCTGCGCGGGCTGACCGTCAGCGAAGCGCTGCGGCGGCCCGACGTCGCCGTCGCCGACGTTGCGGCGGCGTGGTCGGACGCCGGGCGGGATGGTTCCGACGAGCGCGCGGCCGTCACGGACGCGGCAACTCTCGAGCGGGCGGCGACCGAGATCAAGCTTGCCGGCTACGTGCGCCGCCAGGAAGCCGCCGTCGCGCGAGCACAACGGGCCGAAGACGTAGCGATTCCCGCCAACTTTGCCTTCGAACGCGTCGCGGCGCTATCTGGAGAGGCGCGCGAAAAGTTCGTTCGTCACCGGCCGCGTTCGCTCGGCGCCGCGGCGCGGGTCAGCGGCATCGCGGCGGCCGATGTCGCCGTGCTGGCCGTCGCTGTGCGCCGAAGCCGGGGCGAGGCCGCAGCGCGCCCCACGGCGGATGCCGCTCCTGCTCAGGATGGCGTCCCGGCCGCCATTCCGCAACTGGTCGAGGAGCCGCTGTCGGCGTGATTGCGGATTCGTCGGGACGGACGCCGGAGGCACAGGCCGCACTCGCTGAGTATGCCGCGTTAGTGCTGGCTGCGGCCGGTGTTCAAAACGTGACGGCGGCCCGTTCGCACGACGCGATCGCGCAACAGATCGACGACTCGCTCACGCTGCTGCCGTACGTTCGCGCGCCTCTGGTCGACATCGGGAGCGGCGGCGGGTTTCCAGCGATCCCGATTTCGATCGTCACAAGGCATGCGGCCACGCTGATTGAGTCCGTCGCCAAGAAGGCACGCTTCCTCGAGCGGGTCGTCACACAATTAGGTCTCCCGGCGCGCATCGTGGCTGCCCGCGCGGAAACTGTGGCCCGCGAGCCCGACTTGCGGGGATACTTTGCGTCCGCGACGGCGCGCGCCGTCGGACCTCTGGCGACGGTCCTCGAGCTGACGATCCCGTTTTTGGCCGTCGGCGGCATCGCTGTCTTGCAGCGCGGGCGTCCCGATGCCGACGAACGCCGCATGTTGCAGGATGCGGCGCTGATGCTCGGTGCGGAGTTCGTCGGTGAAGAGCGAATCGCAAGCACAGATGAACGGCGCATTCTGCTCGTGCGGAAGGTCGCGGCGACCGCAGAGCGCTTTCCCCGGCGTGTGGGGATGCCGGCGAAGCGCCCGCTCTGCGGGGCCGCGACGCCGTAAAACCGTCGTGCAGCGTTGTCCGGTCCGGCCGCCATTCTGGCGCGCCGGCTTTGCAATCAGCGGTAGAATGTAATGGGCCTTGCAGCCGACCAAGCGGATGCTCGGCTCTTGGCAGTGCTTCCCGAGGGGACATTGTACGCGGTCGGCGGCCGCGTCCGCGACGAGGTTCGCACCGAACTCGACGGCCGCAACCGTGACGCCAAAGACCTCGACTACGTCGTCACCGGGGTCGGCCTCGACGATTTGATCGCGCGCTTAGGCCGGGCCGGACGGACCAACGTCGTCGGCGCGACCTTTGCCGTCATCAAGGTGGTGCTCGGGGACACCGTCGTCGATGTGGCGTTACCCCGGCGCGAACGCTCGACGGGCGCCGGACATCGCGATTTTGAAATCGACGCGGGCCCCGATATCCCTCTGGCCGACGACCTGAGCCGCCGCGACTTCCGGATGAACATGCTGGCGCGCGCCTTGCCGTCGCGCCGCCTCGTCGATCCGTATGCGGGCGCGGCCGATATCGCGGCCCGCCGCATCGATATACTGACCGACGACACGTTCGTGCAAGATCCCCTGCGCATGCTGCGTGCCGCCCAGTTCGCCGCGCGCTTTGAGTTCACGCTGACCGACAGGACGTTTTCCGCCATGCGGGAGGCGGCGCCCCTGGTCACGACGCTGTCGGCCGAACGCATCCGTGATGAGCTGAGCAAACTGCTGACGGCTCGGCGCCCGTCGCAGGGCTTCGAGGTGCTGCGCAGCAGCGGGATTCTGGCGCTGATCTTGCCCGAACTCGCCGAAGGGGTCGGCATCGAGCAGAACCAGTTTCACGCCTACGACGTGTATCGCCACAATCTCGCAACGGTCGACGCCGTGTCGGCCGGAGACCTGGTAGCGCGGCTAGCGGCCTTATTTCACGACGTCGGCAAGCCGCGCACGAAAGACGGTCCCCACTTCTACCGGCACGAGTACGTCGGTGCCCAGATGGTCAGTGAAGCGCTGACTCGTCTCCGGTTCCCGCTGGATACCGTCCAGCTCACCAGTCACTTGGTGGCCAACCATATGTACGCCACGGGCCCGGAGCAGACGGACTACGCGATCAGAAAGTTCATCCGCCGCGTCGGCCCCGACAATTTGGCGCGGCAATTCTCGCTGCGCCACGCTGACATCGCCGGGAGCGGCTTGCCGAAGCGGTCTGACGAGAACGAACGCTTCGAAGCTCGAGTCGCGACCGTGCTGTCCGCGGCGCCGCCGCTTGGGGTGACGAACCTCGCAATCGGCGGTGATGACGTCATCGAACTGGCCGTACGGGCTGGCCTTCTACCCGCCGGCTCCCGTGGTGCTCCGCTGGTTGGGACGATTCTACGGCGTCTGTTGGAAGTCGTCACGGAGAACCCGGCCGAGAACACGCGGGAAAGGTTACTCGAACGCGTAACGCAGTTGTTATCCAATGCCGGCGATGAAACAGACTAGCGGGCTCAGAAGCACCGGCGTCGTTGTGGCGGCCGATGTTTCACGTGAAACAGCCCCGTCGCATGCCGCGCTCTGCGCGCGTGGAAGATTAGGGTTCGGCGGCTGGGACGGCTCGCCGCGCGCATATTTCCGCTATTGCGGCATCTACGGCGACGCGACCGTTGCCCTCCACGCCTTCAGGGACGGCGGCAATGTGTGAAGACGGCATGTTTCACGTGAAACAGCCGGGACTGCAGGGTCTCTTTCCATGCTGCTGGCGACAGTATTACGCCTGTCAGGGCCCGCGTATCACCATGACGCAGCGGACGATCGCCGTGGTCAATCAGAAGGGCGGCGTCGGTAAGAGCACGACGGCGGTCAATCTCGGGGCGTCGCTGGCGATGCTCGGCCGCCGGGTCCTAGTGATCGATATCGACCCGCAGGGCAACACGACGAGCGGGTTCGGCATAAACAAGGGCGCGCTGGAGCGCGACGTGCGCGCCGTGCTGCTGGAGGACGCGGCGCTCGAAGACGTCGCGCTCCCGACCGGGATAGCGGGCCTGACGCTGATTCCCGCGACGATGGGCTTAGCCGGCACCGAAATCGACCTGGTTTCCGTCCCCCGCCGCGAACACCGGCTCGAAGGGGCGTTGGCGAACGCCGGCGAGCGCTATGACTACGTCCTGATCGACTGCCCGCCGTCGCTGAGCTTGCTGACCGTCAATGCATTGACGGCAGCGAGCGAGGTCGTTATTCCAGTACAAGCCGAGTATTACGCCCTGGAAGGCTTGTCCCAGCTGACCGGCGTGATCGAGCGGGTTCGGTCGAGCCTCAATCCGGGGTTGCGAATCACCGGAGTGCTGGTCACGATGTTCGATGGACGGACGCGGCTCGCTGGGGAAGTGCTTGATGAAGTGATGGCCCACTTTCCGAGCCAGGTGTTCCGGACGCAGATTCCGCGCAATATTCGACTGTCCGAGGCGCCGTCTTACGGCAAGCCCGTTGCGCTCTTCGACGTCAAGAGTCGGGGCGCGCAAGCCTATTTCGCGCTTGCGCGGGAGCTGGCTGGAACGTGAGCGCCCCCAAGCGCGCCCTCGGACGCGGGCTCGATTCTCTCCTGGGCCGGCCTGCCGACACCTCGGCGGCGGGGATGCGCGACGTGCGGATCGACGCCATCCGTCCCAACGCGCAACAACCGCGCCGCACCTTCCAAGCGGATGCCCTGGCGGAACTGGAGGGCTCGATCCGCCAACTCGGCGTGCTCGTGCCGCTCATCGTGCGCCCGCTCGACGCGCCCAGCGGAGGGGCGGAGTTCGAGCTCATCGCCGGCGAGCGGCGCTGGCGCGCAGCGGCGGCGGCGGGGCTGACCAGCGTGCCCGTCGTGGTCCGGGACGCCGACGACCAGGCCAGCCTCGAATACGCGATCGTAGAAAACCTTCAGCGGCAGGATTTGGACCCGCTCGAGGAAGCGATGGGCTTTGCCCATCTGATCGACGAGTACCGCTTTACGCAGGAACGCGTCGCCGAGCGCATCGGGCGGAGCCGGCCGGCTGATCGCTAACGCACTGCGACTTTTGTCGCTTAGTGAGACGATTAAAGCCAAGCTAAGGTCCGGGGTACTCTCCGTGGGCCATGCCCGCGCGCTGCTCGCTCTGGAGGAGGGCGAGCGCGAAGACGTTGCGGCGCGCATCGAACGCGATGGGCTGACGGTCCGCGACCTCGAGCGTCTCGCCAAGCGGCCGAAAGCCAAGGGGCATCGGCGACAACACGCCGTTTCAGCAGACCTGGCAGCAGTCGAGCAGCGTCTGCGCCTCGCTGTCGGGGCGCCCGTCGCAGTCATTCCAAAGAAACGTGGCGGAAAGCTTGAAATTCGTTACGCGGACACTGCCGACTTGACCCGCATCGTAGACGCGTTGCTGGACTAAATCAGCGCAGGCGCTTCGTGCACGGTATCCAGGCAGCATTGAGCGCACTCGCTCGCCGGAGCATCCGGTACGCCGCGGCATGCAGCCTCGTTGCTCTCCCATTTCGGCCGAGCGGCGCCCCCGCCGCCTTGACGAAGCCGCAGCGCACGGTCGTCGAGGACTACGTGCGTGCACTGCAACGGCATCAGTACGCGGATGCCTTCGCGTTACTTACAGCCGGCGAGCGGCGGTACTTCGGTTCTTCGGCCAACTTCGCGTCTGCGTTTGCGGCGGACCGGCTGACGATCCGCACGGCGCGCATCATCGGAAGCCGGCCGGATGCGCCGCTCGGCACGATCGTCGTCGCTTCGGAGCGCGTCACGTTTTACGACTTCGCGCATCGGACGCAAGCCGCCGCCACGGTGACGGTACCGTACGGAGTCGTCGGCCGCGCCCCGGCGCGCATCAAAGACCCGTACCATCCGTGGCGCGCAGTGGCCCCGCAGGCCGTCAGCGGCCAAGCCGGCAGCGTCCGCATCACCGTCCGCAAACTTGCGTTCTTCACGGGCCGCATGGAAACGACCGTCCAGTTCGCGAACGTTGGAGCCCAGACGGTGACGATCTTGCCATACGGCCGCAGCGTCGTGCGGGACGACGGGAAAGCCTACGTGCCTCTCGCCACGCGTCTGCCGAGCTTGACGGATCCGACGCTGTACACGGGACTGCGCTTGGCGCCGAACGCCGAGTACACTGGCCTCATCACCTTTGTGACGCCGGCGCGTTTCACGCCCGCATCGCTGACTTTTACGTTCGGTCCTGCGCTCAAAGACGGATCCGACACGCCTTTCGACATCGTCCTTGCCCGCTATCGGCTCGCCGCGGATCGCTGACCCGGTTCGAGCGTGCGCTCCGGCAGCCGTTTGCGTTCCAGGCGCAGCCCGGCCGTGCACGAAGGTACGCGCCCGTAGCGCGGTACAGAGCGAACCGGCATGCCGGAGTACCCGCTGTGGCGGCTCCCTTGCGAACCGTGGAGGCGAATGGTATGGACCTAAACGTTCTGTGCGGGCTCAGCCGGAAGAGTCACGCGACGTCGGTGCCGCGCAAGGCTACGCCTCGGCGCCAAGACCGTCGCTCGTTCTTGTTGCCGATTTGGTGTAGTACCGTAGTAATCGGTGCGCTGGCCGGCGCATTGCCTGCCGGGGTGCAAGCCTCGGTCCAGCGCCTGGCGGCACACCGCGCGCCGTCGCAGTCCGTCGATTGGCCCAGTTACAATAACGATCTGACGTCCGACCGTTATTCGCCCTTAGCGCAGATCGACGCCAACAATGTCGCGACGCTACACCCGATCTGCGCGGCGCAGCTAGGGTTACAATCGCGCTTTGAAACCGGACCGATCGTCGTCGGCGGCATCTTGTACGCGACGGCGCTAAGCAAGACGTACGCGATCGATGCGACGACCTGTCGTTCCCTTTGGACGAACGCGTACAGCTTGCCACCGGGGGCCGGCGGCACGAACCACGGAGTCGCCTACGCTAAACGGACGCGTCTTCCGCGGTTTCGTCAACGGTCACGTCATCGCGATCGATGCCGCATCCGGGCAAACGGCCTGGGATACCGACGTCATCGCGCGCGGCAGCTACGAGTACGTCGTTGCGGCGCCGATCGCGTGGCGCGGCGTCGTGTATATCGGTACGGCCGGCGGCGATGACGGACAAGCCGCACACGTCTATTGTCTCGATCAGGCGACCGGTACGATTCTCTGGCGCGCTGCGACGGTGCCGACGCTCGTGCAATCGCTGGCGTCAACGTGGCAAGGCGCGACGCGCATCGCCGGCGGCTCGACGTGGACGTCGTTCACGCTGGATCCCGCGACGGGCCAGCTCTACGTCTCCGTTTCGAATCCTGGTCCCGTGTTCGACGTCCGGCTGCGCGGGGGGCCAAACCTGTACACCGACTCGGTACTGACGATCGACGCGATGAGCGGCGCCTTAGAATCCGCTTTTCAGATCGTTCCGGAGGATTACCACGATTGGGACCTCGGTGCGACGCCGGCCATCGTTACGTTGGGCGGCGGCGCTAAAGTCGCTCTGACCGCGGGCAAAGACGGCTACTTGCGCGAGTTGGGGCTTGCTCCGGACTCGATCGTGTGGCAGACGCCGGTGACGACGATTGCGAACGCTCAGGCGCCACTCCAAGTGACCGGAACGCATTTCTGCCCCGGGACGACGGGCGGCGCGTTGTGGAATGGGCCGGCGTTTTCACCGCAAACGCAGGCGGTGTACGTCGGCGAAGTCGATTGGTGCACGACGGTCGATCTCGCTCCTGCGCCGCAGCCGTACGTGCCGGGGCAGCCTTGGCTCGGCTCCACCAACTATTTCGGGAGTCCGGACCCGACGAGCAGCGGCTGGATCGTCGCGGCCAACGCATCGACCGGCAATGTCCTGTGGACTTATCACTCCGCGACGCCAATGGTCGCCGGGGTCACGCCGACCGCCGGCGGTTTGGTGTTTACCGCCGATCTGAACGGGAACGTGCTGGCCTTCGATGCTTCGAGCGGTACGCTGCTCGCAACGATCGCCACCGGCCGTGCAATCGGAGGCGGCGTCGTCACCTACAGCGTCGGCGGTAAACAGTATGTCGCCGTCGCCGCCGGCATGGCGTCGTCGGTCTTTAACACGCCCAACGTCAAGTCGGAACTCGTCGTTATGAGCTTGTGAGCATCGCTCCGGCGGTCCTTTTGCCATGCGCTCGCTGACCAACGTTGTCGCGACGGCAATCGCCCTGGCCGGCAGCGGGCGGACGCAGCGGTGCATTGCTATCGGGCATCTATGGCATCATCGACGCGGCCGTGGTGCCCGAACCCCTCGTGTTCGCCCGCTCGCTCCTCGGCGCCGGATTACGCGTGTTGCAGTACCGAGCTAAGGCCGGCGTTGATCGCGGCATCGTGCGCGCCTTGCACGACCTCACGCACGCCGCCGACGCCCGCTTGATCGTCAACGACGACTTCGAAGCAGCCCTGCTGGCCGACGGCTGGCACGCCGGTCAAGGCGATTTGGCGGGGCGAGACCTCGCGGCAATTCGGACGCGCCTCGCAGGACGCTTGTTCGGCGTGTCGTGCTGGACGCCTGACCAGGCGCCGCGCAGCGCAGGCGGCCGGCGCCGATTATGTCGGTACCGGACCCTTCGCCGCGACGGTGACGAAGGCGGACGCTCGCGCACCGATCGGTCCGGAAGGCGTTCGCGCCGTCGTGGCCGCCACGGACCTGCCGGTCATCGCCATCGGCGGAATCGGCCGGGAGAATCTGGCCGCCGTTGCGGCCACCGGAGCGGCCATGGCCGCCGTGATCTCGGCGCTGGCGCTCGCGCCCGACCCAAGTGTCGCCGCACGCGATCTCGTGCAACAGTGGAGCGCGACACGGCGATGAGCGGCCGCCTCGTGTGCACGATCGGGAGCACCGATCCGTGGAATGGGGCAGGTCTGGGGCTAGACATCCGCGCCCTGGACGAACTCGGCGTCCGCAGCGTCTGGGTCGTCGCCGGCGTGACCGCGCAAGATCGTAGTGGCTTACATGCAGCCGCTGCCGTCCGCCCGGACCTCGTTGCGGCGCAGTTCGCCGCTTTGCAGGACGCGCCGATCAGCGCCTACCGCATCGGCGCGTTGCTCGACGCCGGCACGCTCGATGTCGTCGCGGCGCACGTCGCGCGAGCCGGGGCACCGGTCGTCTACGATCCCGTTTTCGGTCCGAGCGGCGGCGGTGCTTTTGTCGATGCGGCGCTGCTGGCGGCGATGCGGTCCCGCCTGTTGCCTCACGTCGGACGTCGTTACGCCCAACCTGGCGGAAGCCGCGCGTTTGTGCGGACGGCCGGTGACGTCGCTCGACGAGATGGAAGCCGTTGCCCAAGCGCTGCTGGAGACGGGCTGCAAGGCAGCGCTGGTGACCGGCGGGCACCGCCCGGAAGATGCGACCGACGTATTGGCCGATGCTACCGGTACGCAGCGTTTCGAAGGCGCACGTCTGCCCGGCACGCTTCGCGGCACGGGATGTTTGCTGGCCGCGGCCTTGACGGCGGCGCTGGCCGACGGCGTCGCGTTGCGCCAAGCGGTCCCATTCGCGCGGGCCTTCGTGCGCGAGAAGTTAGCGCACCCATACGCCTGCGCCGGCATGAACTTCGCGTACTGACCCCCGCTGGGTAGTCGTGACCGGTCACCGGCATGCCGTCACGCCAGGGTACGGGTCCGCCGATGTCCCATTGCATCCCCGAAGCATGTTTGCCAGTCGCCGTCGCGGGGTGCCCCGTCGCCACCTGACCGCAACGATCCGTGACATCGTCGAGGTGCTCGCCATTCTGGCCGCCGGTATCTGGGGCGTCTACGTTTTCGTCTACGAGCAGCGCATCAAGCCGGCCGAAGCGCCACCGCAGATCGTCGTCACTGGGTCGCTCCAGCGAGGCGTTGCACACGACGGCTTGCTGCCGATCCGTTACAGCGTCACAATACGCAATACGGGCCAGCTGCCGTTCTATACGATCGCAATGGCATATGCCGCGACCGGGATCCGCAACGCCCCAGGCGGCGTGTCCAAGGACACGGAGGACGGAGTCCCTCTCGTCTTCGAGCGCTACGCACATCCGAAGATCACCGAACCGATCTACCGGGAGGTCAACCTTGGCAGCCGCAGCGCAAAAGGCAGCGGGGGATACGATGTCGACCCGGGCGGCGAGATTCCGGAATCCGGGATTTTCTTCGTGCGCACCAATGAGTTCGATGAGGTCACCTTGTCCGTCAGCGTCGCGTTCTCAAAATTCGATCGCGTGTATCCCACGCGGGTGCTGCTCAATCGCCGAGGCGACGTGTTGTTTGCATCGCAAAGCGGCGATCCGTCATACGACTTTTACCAAGTCATCGTCGACCGCACGACGCTGCGCTGACGCTGCCGCTGCATCGCTCCGTTGCGACGTCCTCGTCCTCCGGCTCGAGCGTCGGACTTTAGGAAGTTGCCCTGCTCGCGACTAAAGGGGTGAGGTGTTGGCGAAGGCATCGGAAGGTTTGACAGGACGCCGCATCATGTCGGGCATGCGGCCGACGGGGCGTCTGCACTTAGGGCACCTCGTCGGAGCGCTTGCGCCATGGGTGGCATTCGCTCGCGATAACGAAACCTTCTTCGAAGTCGCCGATCTCCACGCGTTGACGACATCGTACGAGCGCACACAAGACCTGGCGACCAACGTCCGCGAGATGGTGCTCGACTGGCTGGCGGCTGGTGTCGACCCACGGCGTTCCACGCTCTACGTGCAGTCCGCCGTTCCGCAGATCGCCGAACTGCATCTGTTGTTATCGATGCTCGTGCCGATCTCGTGGCTGCAGCGCGTTCCGACGTTTAAGGACCAAATCACTGCGCTGGGGGGCGAGATTGCCACCTACGGTTTCCTCGGATACCCGCTCTTGCAGCTCGTCGACATCGCCGTCATGCGGGGCGATACGGTGCCTGTGGGCAAGGATCAGCTTTCGCACTTGGAGTTCGGTCGGGAAGTCGTGCGGCGCTTCAATCATCTGTATGGCGCGGTGCTGGTCGAACCACAGGCGGTCCTGTCGGCGTTCCCCGACGTGCCGGGAACCGACGGACGCAAGATGTCGAAATCGTACGGCAACACGCTCGAACTCGCCGATGACGATGCGACGACGACGAAGAAGGTGCGCAGCATGGTGACCGACCCGCTGAAGGTTCGCCGTCACGATCCGGGACGGCCCGAAGTGTGCCCCGTCTACGGCTTGCACCACATCGCCGATCCGGCGCTCGTCCCGGTCGTCGCTGAGGGGTGCCGCAGCGGAGCGCTCGGGTGCGTCGATTGTAAAGGTCAGCTCGCCGAGCGCCTCAATGCGTACTTGGGTCCCTTACGTCAGCGACGCGCGGCGCTGGGCGCAACCGACGTCGATGCTATTCTAGCAGAGGGCGGCGAACGCGCCCGCACGGTTGCGAGCGCAACGCTGAGCGACGTCAAGGCGGCCATGCACGTCGCATCGACCTAACCGGACGCAAGCGATGCGCGTGTCGAAAGCAGCGTGCGCACGTTGGAGCACGGTCGTCGCGGTGCCGTTTATCGCGTTGGTCTTGGGTGCAGCCGGAGAGGCGACGCACCGCAAAGCGACCCAATTCCTGCTCGTGCCGCCGCTCGCCGTCATCACCTACGTGCTGTTCATGCAGCCACGTTCACGGCATGCGAGCGTGGCCTCGATCATCGTGCTGCCCGTCGCCGGCGCGTTGATCGGCGAGGCCGCCTATCATTTCCTCGGTGCGGCGCCGTGGGCGTTCGCCGTGGCCTGCGCCGCGGTCTTAGGAGTTCAAGCGCTCCTTCGCGCAACGATGCCCCCCGCACTCGCGATAGCACTTCTAGCGATCCTACTCAAAGCTTCGGGGCCGTACTATCCACTCGACGTGTGCCTTGCTACGATCGCGATCGCCGTGACCTTTTACGTGTGGCGCGCGCTGTTGTGGGAGCGCTGCACCGATTCGCCGCGCGCCCGTTAGCGAAGCGCGGCTTGTGCGAATACATGAATCCGCGACAATGACACTTTAATACGAGGACGTGATGATGTCTGCGGTCGAGTGCGCCGCAAAAAAGTGCCGCGCGCTCGCCTTCAACGCGGACAGGCACCGGCCGCTTAGCGCGGTGAGAATTGCCGAGTCGGGTTTACCGCAGCACCGTACACATAGCCGTTAGGCATAGGAGCGCCGCTTCAACCGAACAACGGCCTCCTAAGGCGGAAGCTGCGGCGCCGAACACAGCGCGTCCGTGTCGCGGTTCATCGCGGTTGCATCGAACAGCGTTGACGGTGGCGCCCCGGAGGTGTATACTTACGTGTATACGTGGCCGAAACGAAGATCGCGAAATACGGTAACAGTTTGACGGTTCGCTTGCCGGCTTCACTAGCGCGCGAGTTGGATTTCCGTGAAGGTGATCGTGTTGAGCTCCGCCGCGCGAAGAATGGAATGCTGGTAGAACGTTCAACGCGCTCAAGGCTGGACGCCAGGCTTGCCACGGTCTTGGCGCCAGAATCCGAAGTAGGCGCCGGTCGCGCGGTGGGGCGCGAGGATCTTGATTGACGGTTCCGGAGCGAGGCGACGTCGTTTTCCTGGACTTCGATCCGCAAGCGGGTCACGAGCAGATGAAGCGTCGGCCGGCTCTCGTGCTTTCGCCGGCATCCTTTAACAAAGCCTTCGGCTTAGCTTTCGTCGCCCCGGTGACAACGAAGCCAAAGGGACATGCTTTTGAGGTCGTATTGCCGCCCGGGTGCGGCGCGACGGGTGCGGTGATGGTCCATCAATTGAAGTCGCTCGATTGGCGAGCACGGCGTGCGAAAAAAGCTGGTGTCGCGCCTGACCATATCTATGAAGCAGCGTCAAGCATCGTAAACGACATCGTAAGCACCTAGGCGCGGACGAGATAGTGTCGTGCGCCTTTCGGGGCGAACCGGTCACCGGCGGACCGTACGCGAATCGACGCGGTCCATCGGTTTCATTGTTCGCGAGGGCCTCATGAACGTCACTGCGGGAGCTTCACGCCGAAGTAACCGGCGATGATCTGCCGCGCGACGGGGGCTGCGGTGTTCGCGCCGTAGCCGCCGGAGCGCTCCATGAAGACGGCCATTGCGAGTTTGGGATGCTGCGCCGGCGCGTAGGCGACGAACCACGTCGTGTTCGGACCGTTTCCGCCGTCCGTTTCCGCCGTACCGGTTTTGCCGCCGTAGGGCACGCCCGGTACGTCTTCGCCGTACGCCGTACCCCAGGGCTGCGTGACCTCAGCCATCCCGGCGCGCACTTCGCGCAGCGCTTCTTGCGACACCGGCACGTCGCGGATGATATCGCGATCGAAACGCCGGACGACACGGCCGCGCGCGTCGCGGATCGCCTCGACGAAATGCGGGCGGTACAGCGTGCCTCCGTTGACCACGGTTGCGGTCACGTCGGCCATTTGAAGCGGCGTCGCCTGCATCGCGCCTTGGCCGATCGCCAACTGACAGACGTCGCTCGGTTCGAGCGGCAGCCCGTACACTTTCATCGACCACGCATTGGTCGGCCAATTGCCGGGATACTCACCGGGGATGTCGACGCCCAGTACGTTGCCGAGTCCATATTCGCGGCGCCCAATAGCGCAGCCGGGCATGTCCGAGGCGATAGCCGAGTTGATAGAAATATCCGTCCGATGACGCTGCCAGCGCGTGGACGAAATCCGTCGTCCCGAGGCCGCCGGCGGCTAAATCGACGAACGTGACGCCGTGGCAGTTCCACGCTCCGGAATCGTACAGGACTTGATCTTTTCCGATCACGCGCGAGGTAATCGCACCGCTGCCGGTCACCATCTTAAACGTGGAGCCGGTCGGCGTAGCGGCAGCGATCGCGCGGTTGTACAACGGATGCAGCGGGTCGCGCAGATACTGCGCGTAGGTCGATTCTTTGATGCCGTTCGTAAAAGCGTTCGGATCGAAATTCGGATACGACGCCATTGCCAAGATGCCGCCGTCGCTTGGATCGAGTACGACGACGGCTCCGGCGAGGCGCTGGCCGCGCAACTTCCCCGTTATTGCGAGTTGATTGCGCAGCGCCGTTTCAGCTAAACGCTGCAAGCGCCAATCGACGGACAACACGAGGCTATCCCCGGGAACCGGCGCCACCGGGCCCAGCCGCCGGACCAGCTGTCCTTGCGCGTTGACTTCGATTTGCTCGCCGCCCGGCGTGCCGCGCAAATAGGCGTCGTATTGTTGTTCGAGACCGTCCTTCCCGACGACGTCATCCTGCGAATAGCCTTTGCGTTTGAGCGCGGCGTATTCGTCCTCGGTGATCGCACCGACATAACCCAGATAGTGCGAACCAATTTTCCCGTACGGGTAATCGCGCACGGGCTGCGCTTCAAGATCGAGTCCCGGCAATTCGTCTTGTGCTTCGGCCAGGCGCGCCATCTGCGTGCTCGTCAGATCGCGTGCCAGCACGATCGGGCCGTACGGCTCGTAGGCGGCGACCTGATCGAAGGACGTGTAGTTGACGCCGTGGTGATGCAGCAGCCGTTTCCACAGAACGTTTGGCGGAATGCCCAGCACGCGACCGAGTTCTTGGATCGTCGCATTGGGATCGCGCACGTCGGATGGAATCATCGCGCAGACGAACGACGGGCGACTGCGCACGATCACGACGCCATGCCGGTCGAAGATTCGTCCTCGCGGCGCCGCAACGGGAATGCGCCTGATCTGGTTGGCGCGCGCAGCGGCGGCGTAGCGCGCGCCCTCGAGGATCTGCACTTGCGTGAGCCGGGCAACCAGCGCCGCGAGCCCCAGCGCAATCACTAGCGCGAAGACCACGCTTTTCCGTACGCCGGCAGGCGAGCCCGGACGGCCGGGAGCCGTCGTGGGCTGCGGGCGTCGGGGGTCAGCGGCGATGCGCACGGGTCACCAATTCCGGACGTAGCCGAAGGGCGATGAAGGCGACGGCGGCGTCGAGCAGCGCCTGACCCAAAACGGCCTCAACGTGGGAGACGGGCAGCAATAAGGGGCGCCCTTCGCCCTGCATGACGATCGCAAAGGCCGCGTAGCGCACGAACGTCAATGCGGCGACACCCGGCACGAGCACGAGCTTCGTGTCCGAAAGCCACGTGTTTGCGAGCCGCCCAGCCGCCGCTCCGGCGACCGCATCCGCGAACGTCCAACCGATTCCGCTGGTGCCGCTCAGCGCGTCTTCGCAGGCCCCGGCGAGCAGTCCGAATGCAATGCCGCGCAGGGTGCCGGTGCGAATCGCGTACCATGCGATGACGAGGAGCACGAGCGAGACCGTTCCGCCCCGCACGGCCACGAAGGGCGCTAACGTCGATTGAACGATCAGAGCGACGGCCAAGGCCGCGGCCGCCAGCCATCCCGGCGGAGGTTCCAGGACGTAGGCCGGAGCCCCGGGTTCGCCCGGCTTACTTGCAAGCCAAAAGGCGCGCGTCCGCGCCAGCTCGGAGGGAGTGCGGGCCATCAGCGCCGTTGGGAGCCGGCGATGGGCGACCAGCGGTGACTCGCTCCCATGAAACGCACTAGCGAGGGACCACCACGACGCGGGTCAAGCGACCGAAAGCGACGGCGGGTTCGAGCAGCGCCGTCTGGTAGAGCGCGCCTTGCGGGATGGTCGATGCGGGCGATGCGACCGATCGGCCTGCCCGCATGGAACGAGCGGCCCTCGCCGGTCACGACGAAGTCTCCCGACCGCAGCTTGGCGTCTTGCGAGACGTACTCCAGAGCGATGCGTCCGTCGGTGCCGGTCGCAATGCCCCACCAGCGCCCGCGCTGGACGACGGCAGGAACCTTGCTGGCAGCGTCCGTCAGCAGCAATGCCGTACTTTCGAGCGGTTCGACGGCGACGACGCGTCCCACGACCCCATCGTCGTCGATGACCCCATCGTCGATGTGAACGCCGGCCGCGTTGCCCCGGTCGAGCGTGATCGTGCGCGACGCCGCTTCGGGATCGTAACCGATCACGTTCGCAACGATGCCGCCGGGCACGCCGGCGGCGGCTTGCGCGATGGCAGCAGCCGCCGGCGCCGCCGCCAAGGCTTCGCGCAGGCGCGCATTCTCGGCGCGCAATCTGCGGTTGTCGTCGCGCAGCACATGGTTCTGCGAGGCGAGCTGCGGCGCACTGATGACGGTTCGACCGGCCGTTCGCACGCCGTCCACCAGCATCGTGACCGTGCTTTGGCCCACGACGGCAAGCGACGATACGGCGACGGCGATCGGGCTGGGCTTACCGGTTCGGAAGGCGTCGAGTTGGATGAGCGTAACCGCCGCCGCGACGATGACGGCAGTGACTACGGCGAATAGCTTTCTCTCATCCCGATACGTAAAGATTGGTACCACCTCGTGAAGCGATCGCGGTGCGGCCGCAACTGCTCGTGCAGCGTCGGGGAGCCCAAGATTTCGGCGGCGCCGCGAGCAACGCAGGTCAACGGATCGGCCGCGACCGTGGCGGGAACGCCCGCCCGATCCCCGATCGTTGCGGCGAGCCCCGCCAAAAGGGCGCCTCCGCCCGTCAGGGTGATTCCGCTTTCGATCAGGTCGCTCGCGACCTCGGGAGGAGCGGTTTCTAAGACGGCGATCACCGCTGCAACGATCGCTTTGACTTCTTCTTTCACCGCTTCGCCGACGGTCGTTTCAGGCACTTCCCGCACGCGCGGCGCGACGTCGCGGATATCGTTGCCGTACACCAGGACCGGACTGCGTCCGGGAGGACGCCCGGCATAACCGAGCTCGATCTTCAGACGTTCGGCGGTCGGCCGGCCGATGTCGAAGTGCTCCGCGTGAAGCCGTTGCACGATCGCGGCGTCGAGGCGGTCTCCGCCCACGGCGACTGAGGCTAGCCGGATGACGCCTGCCGTTCCCAAGATCGCGATCTCCGTCGTCCCGCCGCCGATGTCGACGACCATCTGCGCGCAACGGCTCGTCACGTCGAGCCCCGCGCCGACGGCGGCGGCAACCGCCTGGGGAACGTACGTCGTATATCGCGCGCCCGCCGCGCGCACGGCCTGTTCGACGGCTTTGCACTCGATATCGGTGGCACAGCCCGGAATCGACGCGACCAAGCGCGGCGCAAGCCGCGGACGGGCGGACAGGGTGCGGTCGACGAGGCGCGCGATCAAGGTCTGAGCCGCCCGAAAGTCTGAGATCGTGCCGCGCCGCAGGGGCCGTACGACGCGCACGTACGGGGGCGTGCGCCCTTCCATCTCTTTGGCGGCGTGACCGATCGCGACGATTTCGTCGCTGCGCTGATCGTATGCGACCGCCGAAGGTTCGCTGACGAGGACGCCCGCGCCGCGTTCGTAGACGACGGTGTTTGCCGTGCCGAGGTCGAGGCCGATGTCCGGACTGATCGTCGAGCGCAGGCTCCCCGCCAGCGTTGTCATACGGATATGGCTTCGGACGGAGTGGCGGCGCCCGCAAGCGCAGTCCCAACTCCGGCAGGCGGCGGATGAAGTCGCCCAGTGGGAAGCCCATCACGGTGTAAAAATCGCCGTCGATGCGCTCGACCAGCGCTGCGCCCCGGCCCTGCACCCCGTAGGCGCCCGCTTTGTCGAACGGTTCGCCGCCCGCGACGTACGCTTCGAGTGGCCGCATCATCGCGCGGTGCGAACCAGACCCGGCTCGTGCCTAAGCCATCGAGCGTGCCGCCCGGGCTCCGTATCGAGTAGGCGGTGTGGACGAAGTGGTCGCGGCCGGCCAACGCTTCGAGCATCGCGCGCGCCTCAGCGGCGTCGCGCGGCTTGCCGAGCGCTTGGCCCGCGAGGTCAACGACCGTGTCGGCCGCGACGACCGTTTCCCCGGGAGTGCGTGCGAAGACGGCATCGGCTTTGGCGGCTGCATAATAGACCGCCAAGCTTTGCGGGGTGTGGCCCGGACGATCGCCTTCCATCAGCCCGCTCGGCATAACCACCACGTCGAGCCCGAGTGACGTAAGGAGTTCGTAGCGCCGCGGCGAGGCACTCGCGAGGACGATCGAGACGAGGTCGCGCATGGAGTTTTCGTTTGGCCTTTTAGTATAGAAGCGCCGTCAGCGCAATGTATAGAGGTACGGCGCGGACATTGCCGCGCGAGCGCGCTCATTGGTACACGCGGCCGCCGACTTGTACGTAACCGGCCGGATGCCGGCCGCGCGGATCGAGATGCGTGTAGTGGATCAGCCCCCCGCGCGGATCGTAAATATATTCTCCGCGGATGACGGCCGGCTCGCCGGCGGCAATCGGGATCGGTCCCGTCAGATCGACGTTGTCTTCGACGCGGACCGTGAGGCCGTGTCCATCCGCGCCCGACAGGTGCAGCAGAAACCCTTCGTGTTCCCCGCTGCGGCCCAGGCGCGTTCCGAGAACGCGAACGATGCTGCCGCTGGCCGTCACTTCACGCGGTGAACTTCCGGAGCGCCATGCGGCGTACACCGCGGCGTTGCCGGCGTCGCCGCCGCTCGGACGCGCAACCGGCAAGGAGTGCCGCGCGTCGCGATCGCCACGGCCAAACCGGCGAGCTTGTTCACGTGCCGAGCCTCAGCGGTCGTGCCGGCTCGGTCCACGTCGCGGCGCTCGACCTCGTCGCCGGCGGCATCAGCTTGCGGAGCGTACAGGCGATGGTCGGCGATGTAGCGATAGACCGGCTCCGGGCACGAGGTAGCGGATGCTGGTTCCGCGTGCCAATCCCTCGCGCACCAGCGTGGCCGACGCGCGCAGCGCTGGAAGTTCCAGCAATCGAAATTTCGCCCGCTGATCGCTCGGCAGGGTGGCGAGGAAAGCCTCGAGGCGTTCGGGCTCCGCGTTCGGCGCGCGGTGCGATCGCGAACGCCTCGAGTTGGGCCAGTACCGCATCGAAGCGTTGCCACGGCGATTCGGTTAAGGAATCGCCGCCGACGATGAACGTGAACTCGGCGTCACGGTAGCGTCCGCGCAAGCGCGGTAACAGATCGGCCGTATAGCCGGTCGCCGACTCGCCGACATCCGAGTCGTCGAGCGCAAAGTGCAGGTTCGAAGCGATGGCCAGGCGCAGCATGGCGAGGCGCTGTTCGACGCCGGCTACTGGCGCGCGGCGATGATGCGCGCCGCGCGTCGGTAAGAAGACGATGCGTTGGAGACCTAGTGCGACCCGAGCGGCTTCGGCAACGAACAGATGCGCGTTGTGAACGGGATCGAACGTTCCGCCGAATAGTCCGAGTTTCAAGGTTTGCGGTACGCGCGCGCAACGTGCTGCGCAGCGCGGGCGTGGATCGCGTGCGCTTCGTGCGCGGCCCCGATGCGAAATCCGATGTAAAACGCGATGCCGATGACGATGGCGAGCGCTACGCAGAAGCCGAGGTAGAAGCGCGTGGTTGCGTTCATGAATAGTCGAACTCATAGCCCGCGATGCGGACGGTGTCGCCTTGGCGTGCGCCGAGTTCGCGCAGTTTCGCATCGACGCCCATCTTGGCGAGAATCGCTTCGAACCGCGCGAGCCCTTCGTCGCTCTTGAAATCCGTCATGCTCGCCAGGCGTTCGACCCGTTCGCCCGCGACGACGTAGGCGCCGTCGGCGTCGCGTTCGATCCGAAACGGCGACGCCGGGGTCAAGATGAAACGCGGTGCAGCGGGTGTCGCACGGGCCGGTGAGGGCGTCGCTGCGATCGTGCGAAACACGGCGTAGAGCAGATCGCGTACGCCTTCTCCGGTTACCGCAGAGATCGCGCGCAGGCCGGGGAGCACGCCGACAAGTTCCTCGTAGCGCGAACGGGTTTGCGGCACGTCGAGCTTGGACAGCACCGGCAGCAACGGACGTTCGAGCAGCGCCGGATTCCAGGAGCGCAGTTCGTTTTCGATGGTCGCTTTGTCGGCGAGAATTTCCGCCGCGCTGCGGGTGCCGTCCATGAGATGGATCAGCACCCGTGTCCGCTCGACGTGGCGCAGAAAGCGATCGCCGAGGCCTGCGCCCGCGTGTGCGCCTTCGATCAGTCCGGGAACGTCGACGAGCACGAACGATTCTTCAGAGGAGAGCCGCACGACGCCGAGCTGCGGTTCGAGCGTCGTGAACGGATAATCCGCGATCTTCGGACGCGCCGCCGACGCAACCGATAAGAGCGTCGATTTGCCGGCGTTGGGCAGCCCGACGATGCCGCAGTCGGCCAGTAATTTCAGCTCGAGGCGCAAGCTCGCCGATTCGGGCGGTTCGCCGCGTTCGGCGAAGCGCGGCGCCTGCCGCGAGGCCGTCGCGAAGTGCTGGTTGCCGAGCCCGCCACGGCCGCCCTTGGCGACGACGAGCCGCTCCCCCGGTGACGACAGATCCGCCAACAGGCGTTCCGGCGCCCCATCCTCGAGGCGATAGACGAGCGTGCCGACGGGGACGCCGACGACGAGATCGGCGGCGCTGCGCCCGGATTTGTTCGAGGTCGAGCCGGCCTTGCCGTCAGGGGCGGTAAACGTCTTCTTGAAGCGAAACTCGATCAAGGTCGACAGCTCGGGCGTCGCAGCGAGGACGACGTCGCCGCCGTGTCCGCCGTCACCGCCGGCGGGACCGCCTTTGGGCACGTACTTCTCCCGCCGCCACGCGACGACGCCGTCTCCGCCCCGGCCGCCCGACACGGCGATCGTCGCCTCGTCGATGAACTGCACCCTCGCGCCTCCGGCTTAGCCTACGGTGCGAAGGTATCGTCGAAGCGCGTGACGTGCGCGGCCGAACAGAGGAAGGGCCGAAAAACAAAAGGACCCGCAGGCCCTTTCACGACGCGTCGCCGTAAGCCGGGCCGTTACGAAGCCTCGGCGAGCACATTGACGTGTTTGCGATTGCGCTTTTCGGAGAATCCCACCCGACCCGGCACGAGCGCGAACAGGGTGTTATCCTTGCCCATCCCGACCCCGAGGCCGGGGTAGAACTTCGTTCCGCGCTGTCGGACGATGATGTTCCCCGCTGCGACGAGCTCGCCCCCGAACCGCTTGATGCCCAAGCGCTGCGCGTTGGAATCCCGCCCGTTACGGGTCGAACCAGCGCCTTTCTTGGAGGCGAACAGCTGGAGGTCGAAGGTGAACATAGCCGCGCTAGTATAGCAGCCGGCCCGCCCGGCACGCAATTACGTTTCCGTCTTGCGCGTGGCCAGGGTGTCGAGCTCCGTCAGCGTTGCGGCCAGATTATGCCGCGCGCGCTCGCACGCCGAGCGCACGCCGGCGTCACCTGCACGTGCGCAGTTGCGTGCGATTTCGATCGCGTCCCGGAGCAGTTCGCGCAGCGTCGTGAGTTGTCGCGGTCGGTCATGGGAAGGTCTGCATGTCACGCCACCTGCGCCTGCCCCTGCCGGCGGAGCACGCATGACTGCGCAGCGCGGTCTTTGCAGGCGCCGGCCCTGCAGGCGTCATACCCGAAGAGCGATGTTCACAGGGCGGCCCAGCGCGCCGCAAGCACGCGCGGAGCGGCGATGAAGCGGGTCGTCATTACGGGAATGGGGGCGGTTACGCCGCTCGGCAACACGCGCGACGCGTTTTGGCGCGCGCTGATCGCCGGGGAGAGCGGCGTCGCCAAGGTGACCGCTTTCGATGCGGCGGCTGCCGGTCTCAAAGCGCAGATCGCCGCGGAAGTGAAAGATTTCGATGCCGACGCGCTGATCGGCCGGCGCGACGCGCGCCGCATGGATCGCTTCGCGCAGTTTGCCTTCGTCGCGGCGCGCGAAGCGATCGAAGACGCGAAGTTTCCCGACGACAAGGAACTGCGCGCCGACACGGGCGTCATCGTCGCCAGCGGTATCGGCGGCATCATCACGATCCAAGACAACGTGACCAAAGCGCGTGCGCTCGGGACGGCGGGACGAATCACGCCGTTCTTCGTGCCGATGCTGATGAGCAACGCGGCGCCGGCCCAGATTTCGATGTGCTACGGTTTTCGCGGACCGATGTACGCGGTGTCGAGCGCGTGTGCGAGTTCGAACGACGCGCTGGCGGTCGCCTACGATCTCGTCAGCCGAGAGAAGGCGCGCGCCGTCATCACGGGGGGCGCCGAAGCGACGATCATCGACTGCGCGATGGGCGGCTTCGACTCGATGAAAGCGCTGTCGACACGCAACGACGAGCCGGCGCGCGCGAGCCGTCCGTTCGATCGCGAACGTGACGGATTCGTGCTCGCCGAGGGCGGCGCGATCTTGGTGCTCGAAGAACTCGAACTCGCCAAGTCGCGCGGCGCGCGCATCTACGCGGAATTACTCGGCTACGGACAATCGGGCGATGCGTACGACCTCGTCGCCGTCGATCCGGCCGGCACCGGCGTCGAACTCGCGCTGCGTCGCGCGTTCGCGTCGTCGGGCGTCGCGCCCAGTGACGTCGATTACGTCAACGCGCATGCGACGTCGACGCCGATCGGAGACCCCGCCGAATCGCAAGCACTGGGCCGCATCCTGGGCGCAAACGGTCACCGCTTTGCGGTCAGTTCGACGAAGAGCATGCACGGTCACGCGCTGGGCGCCGCCGGTGCGATCGAAGGCGTTGCGACGGTCCTGACGATCCAGAACGGGATTATCCCGCCGACGATCAATTACGAAAATCCCGATCCGGATTGCACGCTCGACTACGTGCCCAACGTCGCGCGCAAAGCCGACGTGAACATCGCGCTTTCGAGTTCGTTCGGTTTCGGCGGGCACAACAGCGTCGTCGTCTTCGGAAAGTACGACGCAGAGGCGCCTTCCCAACCGGCACTGTAGTGTACGCCGCGCGATGACCGCGACGTGTCGGCATCGGCAGCGCGGTAACCTGTAACCGCTCGCTTGTCTTAGTCCTAGCATTTCTCTTGCCTCATGCTAGCCTGGTGATGTGCCCCGCATAATTAAGCGCTATTCGGAGCTCACCGGCAGGATCACGCGCTTTCAGCTGGCCGAATCGTTGGCCGGCGCCCTTGACCGACGGGTACAGCGCGACAGCGCGCTTGAACTCCGGATGATCGCTAAGACGTTCGGTCTCACCGGCACCGAACTCGGCGGCCTCTTTCGGGTGAGCCGGCAGGCTGTCGAAGGTTGGGAGAAGACCGGCGTACCGGTGGCGCGCGCCGACGAGATATCCAGCATCGCCGAGATCGCCTCCGTGCTGCGCCGACGTTTCAAGCCCGCCAGTATTCCGCGCATAGCGCACGGTGCGCTCCCAGGGCTCGGCGGTCGCACGATTCTGGAGACGCTCGCGACCGAGTGCGGTCCTCGCGATGTCTTCGCAATGCTTGAGCGCTTGCGATTCTACGTTCCCGTAGCATAACGTCGCGGCGAGTGTCCCGCGGGCGGCGGTTATTTCGGCGTGATCGACCCGACATGTATCGACTTCTAGAGGGCTAACGGCGCGCCGTTGCCCACACCGTGGGTTAAAGGCGCGCGCGCTGCGGGCGTTAAGCAATATGGTGTATTTTTATCGTCAGACACGAGTTAGACGGCACGTATAACGTCGCATAGCTCGTTGAAACGATCGATGTTGCCCGGACTTACCGTCGCGTTCTGCATTGATCTCGCGGTAATAATAGGATATTGGCGCAGCTCGGGGACGACCTGGAGCAAGTCACGCACCTTGCGGAGTGCGACAATGCATGCGTTTCGCTTCATGGCCTCGCGCATAAGATGCACGGCGTACTCCTGTGACGGAACGCGGACCGTATCCCTGAAGCCGCGGGAATGGTAGGGGAAGTATTCAACGACGCAGATGGCCCGCGCCACTTTTCGTTCCCCGTAAAGTCTGGTGAGCGCTCCAAGCTGCTGGCCATAGTAGACGGCGCCCGGCGATCCGCGCAGGCGCGGATTTAGGAAGAAGAGCGGATACTCCTGATAACAATCGCTCAGGTTGGCCTTATAGGACTCCCGCATGGTCGCGCTGTTCTCGTGCCACCAGTCATCGCTATGAGTGCAGCCTTTACTCTTCCAGCGCAAAGCCTTCGCGTCATCGGTGTAGCCCGGATTTAGCGTAAACATCACGATCGGCGCATCTGGCCGGCCCGTGTACGGGTCCGGGATCAAGCTGGTCCGATATTGATATTCCTCGGCAAACTCAGCGCCACGTGACAAGCAGAGCCGATTGTGCGACTCAATCGCCGTGGCATCCATCTTAAGGACGTAGGGTGGGCCCGCGTCAAGATCGAGCTCGGTCCAGGGATTGTCATAACGTGGTGCTCTGCTTAATCGACTGGTGCAACCTCCGGCGCGATCGTAAGATTCGCGTAACAACGCTGGATCGTGCTGCCTTCAACGCTTTCACCGGGCTCGAGGTTAGGATTCCCGCCGGGCGCGTCACGCGACAATGCGAGACGTTAGCGCGTCGGCCAGGCACTGGCCTCCGACGGGCTGCGTCAGACGCTTACGGCCAAGCGGCAGCTTCAGCACTAAACCTGCAGCCCGGATTTAACGCCTTTAGGCGTCGATGATCGCGTCGAAGTCGAGGCGCAGGCCGTCGGGCGGTGTGCCGCGCTCGTAGACCGTTCGCGTGTACAGCGAGATCGCTACGCCGTACCGGGCGCCCTGCGCGAAAAACATGTCGATTTTCTGTTCCGCTTCTAAGGGTACGTCGCTATCCGATCGGAACTCGATGACGACGTCCGGGATCACTTTCCAAAAGCCCATGCGTTCTTCCGACGTCAATGCTGCCAGATGGGGACTGCTGATCCATCAAGCGTCGGGACTGCGAACGCCGCCCTGCGGCATCCTGAAGCCCGTTGAGGAATCGTAGACCTTAGCGCCGACACGTCGCATGTAGTCGCCTAGCTGCAATAAGGCTTGGGCGCGTTTCGCGCCACCTTCGCGATGCGTAGGCGCATGATGAGCGCACCGTTATCATCGCGTTCAAATCGTAACCGTGGATTATCGCGGAAGAGCCGGACGAGATCGTCGTTGGAAACCGGCCCAGATCCCTTTGAAGATCGCTGACATTCGCTGTGCCTCTAGTGAGCGGCCGCATGCTGGGCTTGATGTCGCCCAGTTCACTTGGCGTGTTTTTTGGGCTTACGTCGGCGAAGCTCTTAGTCGGCGTTTCGACATGCTGAACTAATGCAGTCATACGCAATCTCCTAGTGCTGTTCGGTCGCAGATAATCGGCCATAGAGGCAGCTTGAAAGGTTGCGGCGGCAGCGTGCGGCATTCTCGTGGCGTGGCGGGCGAAGCGCGGCGTAAGAGGCTGCGGGCAGTCTTAAAGCAGGCCGGGGTCACACCGAAGACGGTCGAGCTGCCGGCGTTCGAAGCGGCGTTCGTCCACGAGAGCGCGGTGAAAGAACAACGGGCCGAGCGTTCCAACGAGCGGCTTGAATTTTTGGGCGACGCGATCTTGGGCTTCATCGTCGCGCAGTCATTGTACGAACGCTATCCCGGCGCAGCCGAAGGTGAATTGGCGTTGCGCAAAGCGGCGCTCGTTTCCGACGCGTCGCTCGCCGCCAGCGCCGAGCGTTTGGGGTTTGAGCCGCTCCTCATGCTGGGGGCGGGGCTCGCCAAGTTGCCTTCTGCACGGCGGCGGTCGGCACTTAGCGGATGCATTCGAAGCGTTCGTCGCCGCACTGTATGGCCTACGCGGCATCGAAGCCGCCGCCGACTTCGTACTCTCGCACGTCGCCGAGCGTGAACGCATCGGCGGCCAACTCGCCGATCCGAAAACCGTTCTACAAGAATGGACGCAGAAGCGTGCGGGCGTGCTGCCGGCGTACCACGATCGCTTCGAGGGCCCGGCCCACGAGCGTACCTTTTTTGCCGAAGTCACCGTCGATGGAGAACGCGCGCAGGGTAACGGCCCGTCGAAGAAAGCGGCCCAACGGGCAGCGGCGGCCGCGGCGCTGGCACGCCTGGAGGAACGCTACGGCGCGCCTGACGCCCCGGCGTTCTCGCGCGCGATTGCGCCGGCAAAGACGTTGGCGCGGGGAGCGTCGAAGAGGAAGCGTCCGTGAGGCTCTCATCGCTGCGGCTCTTCGGCTTCAAGACGTTCGCGGAGTCAACGGTGCTGCCATTCGAGCCCGGCATCACAGCGCTCGTCGGGCCGAATGGTTCGGGAAAATCGAATCTCGTCGACGCGATCCGCTGGGTGCTCGGCGAGCAAAGTCCCAAGGCGCTGCGTTCGACCCGCACCGAAGACGTCATTTTCGCGGGCAACGAACGCCGTAAGCCTCTCGGCATGACCGAAGTGTCGCTGACGTTCGCCAACGACGATCGCATGCTGCCGCTCGATGCGCACGAAGTCGCGATTACGCGGCGCGCCTATCGCGCGGGCGAAAGCGAGTTTTTCATCAACCGCCAAAGCGTCCGCCTGCGCGACGTGATCGAGCTGCTGATGGGAACGGGTCTGGGGCCCGGTTCGTACGCGATCGTCTCACAGGGCCAGATCGACGCGATCCTCGCGGCCAAGCCGTCGGAGCGGCGCAGCCTGTTTGAAGAGACGGCGGGCATCAACAAGTTTCTGGCGCGCAAAGCGGAGTCGCTGCGCCGGCTCGAACAGACCGAACGCAACGGCATCCGGCTCAACGATCTGCTCGTCGAGATCGGCGCGCGTATTCCCGAGCTCGAAACGCAAGCGCGCCGCGCGCGCCGCTATCACAAGGTGTCGGCGCGCGTTCGCGATCTCGAAATCCTCGCCTACCTGCGCGCCGGCGCGTCGCGCCGTGCCGAGCGCGAAGGCTTGAAAGCGCAACTCGAACGCTTTGACGTGGAGCGAGCGGCAGCCGCAGCGCAAGCGACGACCGCGCAAGCCGATCTATCGCGGTTGCGCAGCGAGCTGTACGAGTGCGAACGCACGCTCGAAGCGCTGCACCGCGTTGCGACGCAGTCGCGTTCGGAGTTGGCCGACGCCCAAGCGGACATCGCCGCGCAGAGCGCGCGCCGCGACGCACTCACAGCGCAAGCGAGCCAGTTCGTCGGCGACCACGAACATGCCGCGCGCGAACGCGCGGAACTCGCCGCGTCCCTCGAACAGCTTGAATGCGAACTCGCGCCATGCACGGCGCGGCTCGATGTCGAGCGCGACCGCGAACGGCAGGCTCACGCGGCCTTGAGCGCGGCTCGCGCTCGCTTGGATGCGCTCTTTACGGAGTTGCGTGAAGTCGAAGCGACCGCGGCGGCGGATGCCGCGACGCAGGCCGAACGACGCGCGCACATCGCGGCGACCGAAAACGACTACCGCCGTTTGGAAGGCGACATCGAAACATTTCGGCGCGAAGCTCACAGCGCAAGCGAACGTATTGCCGAACTGATGCGCGACCTCGCCGTCGCGCAAAGCGAGCGCGCCGCACTCGAGGAACGCGCGGCCATCGCGCAGGCCGCCAGTAAAGAGGCGGATGAACGCGTCGCCGCAGCGGGCGCCGCGCTGGGTGCGGCTCAAAGCGCGTACCGCGCCGCGACGAGCGAAGTCGCGAGCGCCGAAGCTCGCCTGCACACGATCGAAGAACTCGAAGCCAACCTCGAAGGGCACGTGCCCGGAACGCGCGCGGCGCTCGAAGCGGCGGCGCGCGGCGACTTCGGTGGTCTGCTCGGCGTCGTCTCCAATCTCGTGCGCGTCGACGAACCGTACGCGCGCGCGCTCGACATCGCGTTCGGAGCGGCGTTGTCGAACATCGTGACGGAGACTGCCGAAGATGCGGAGCGTGCGATCGCCTTTCTGCGTGCGCGGGAAGCGGGACGCGCCACCTTTCTGCCGCTCGACACGCTCGGCGCGCGCGCCGGACGCGATGCGCGCGAGACGCCGAAGATGCCGGGCGTCATCGCGTACGCTCACGCGCTCGTCGAGCCGACGGAGCCGCGCTATGCGGGCATCGTCGCGTTTTTGGTCGGCCGCATTCTGATCGTCGAATCGCTCGAAGTCGCCGTCGGACTCGTACGCGGCCGCGGCTTTCGCGACGCGATCGTTACCCTCGAAGGCGACGAGATTCGGGGCGGCGGTGCGATGACCGGCGGCCGCTACAAACGCGAGCGCTCGATCCTGTCGCGGCGCGCGCAGGCGCGCACCCTTTCAGCGGCGCTGCCGCGTCTGCGTACCGCGCTCGAGGCGGCGCAGAGCACCGTGGCTGCCGCAAGTCATGAAAGCGCCGAGGCGACGGCAATGCGCGATACCGCCCATCGCGTCGCGGGGGAACTCGCAGTCGCGCTGCGCGACGCGGTCGCCCGCAGCGAGACGTTGGACGGCGAACGCGACCGCCTCGCGCGCGAGGCCGACGCTCTGCTGGCGCGCGCGAGCGAGCGCGAGCGCGATGCGGCCGCTGCGCGCGAGCGGCTCGCCGTTCTCGAGCGGCCGCCTGCAGCGGCCGACGTTACGCAAGAAAGCCGTCAGCGGCTCGAAGGTGAACTCGACGAGGCTCGTGAGGCGATCGCCCGAGCGCAAGCAGACGAGCGCGCCGTCGCCGGCGAGATCGCGTCGGCACGTGAGAGCGTCGCCGCGCTGGTGGCCCGGATCGACGGTGCCCGCGCTCGGCTGCAATTGCTCGACGTCAGCGACGCGCGCGCCGCCGAGGCGCGCGCGGCAATCAAAGCGGAACTGGACACGCTCGTCGACGGACTGCGCGAACGAACGGCCGCCGTCGAAGCGTTGCGCTCCGCAGCGAGCGCAGCAGACGAGCGCGTCAGCGCGGCGGCGCACGAACGCGAAACCGCGCAGGGCCGAACGTTGGAACTGGAATCGGCGTTGCGGCTCGCGCAGAACGCGGAACGTGAGGCTGCCGGCGCAAGCGAGAACGGTCGCCTACGGCTCGCCGAGATCGATGCCGAACTCGGCATGTTGGCTGCCGGCTTTGCCGCTCATCCGGCGACTGCGGCCGAGTGCGCCGACGTCGAACGGCGCTACGAAAACGAACACGGCGACGTGGCGCCGGAACTCGCTCGGCTGCGCGAAGAACTGACGCGACTGCAGAACGTGAACCTCAACGCGGCCCGGGAAATCGAAGAGCTGATCGAGCGCGAACGCTTTCTGCGCGCTCAGCTCGACGATTTGGGACGAGCGCGAGAAACGCTGCTCGCCTCGATCCACGAAATTGAAGCATCGTCGCAGTCTGCGTTCAACGAGACGTTTGCCGCCGTCCGCACGGCGTTCGAAAACGTCTACGCGCGTCTCTTTGCCGGCGGTCAGGCCAAAATGTGGCAGACCGATCCGGAACATCTCTCCGAAACCGGCATCGAGATCAGCGTGCAGCCGCCCGGCAAGAAGATGATGCCGCTGGCCGCTCTCTCCGGCGGCGAACGCGCGATGGCGGCCTCGGCCTTGATCTTTGCGCTCATTCACGTCAAACCGTCGCCCTTCTACCTGCTCGACGAAGTCGACGCCGCGCTCGACGAAGCGAACATCGAACGTTTTTCGCAGCTGGTGCGCGAACTGGGCGCCGAGGCACAACTGCTGCTCGTCACCCACAACAAAAAGACGATGGAACTCGCCGAACGCATGTATGGTGTGACGATGAGCGAACCGGGCATTTCGCGCGTGATCGGGGCCGATCTGGCGGCGGCCACGGCACCGGACGAACCGGCATCGCCGGCCGAACCGCAACCGGTCCTTGTCGGCGCCGGCTGACGAAGCAGCGCCGGTCGCGCTGTTTTCGCTGCACGACCGCCGCGGCAGCGTCGAAGTCGCGCGCACGTTTATCGAACGCGGCCTGCGCATCTACGCGACGTCCGGCACGCGCGCGCACCTGCTTGAAAACGGGATCGAAGCGCGCGATGTCGAGGAACTGACCGGGTTCCCGCCGCTGTTCGACGGGCGCGTCAAGACCTTGCACCCGCGCATCTTCGGCGGCATCCTGGCCGACCACGACGACGCAGCTCACCGCGCGCAAGCAGCGGCTCACGCCGTGCCGACGATCGCGGCCGTCGTCGTCAACCTCTATCCATTCGAAGCGACGGTCGCGCGTGCCGGAGCGACGCTCGAAGAAGCGATCGAGCAGATCGACATCGGCGGCGTCGCGCTGATTCGCGCCGCCGCCAAGAACTTCGAACGCGTAACCGTGCTGGTCGACCCCGCTCAGTACGACCTAGTCCGGGGGCGCAGTGACCTCGATCTGGCGACGCGGCGGCGCCTCGCGACGCGTGCCTTCGAACGAACCGCCGAATACGACTCCTCGATCGCGCGCTATTTGGAAGCAGGACTCGTAGCGGGTCAGCTTCCCGGTTCGCTCGCGCTCACCATACCGCTTGCGACACCGCTACGCTACGGTGAGAACCCACAATCGCGCGCGGCGTTCTACCTCGCGCGCACCGAAACGCTGCCCGAGCAACTCGGCGGAAAAGCGTTGTCGTACAATAATTTGCTCGATCTCGACGCGACCTTACGGTTGTTGGTGCGCGAGGTCCCCGCGCTCTTCGGCCGGGAACTGTTCGGCGACGGCGCAGCGTGCGCGAACGCGTCGGAAAGCAGACCTGTTGGCAGTGTAGGCCCACACGAGGTCATCGTTCGGGCGGCGGTCGTCAAGCACACGGTCCCGTGTGGCGTGGCCGAACGGGACAACGCTCTAGCCGCGGTCTGCGCCGCACTCGAAGCCGATACCGTTTCAGCCTACGGCGGCATCATCGCACTCGATGGTGCGGTCGACGTCCAGACTGCCGAAGCGCTAGCGCCGTTCTTTCTCGAGATCGTCGCGGCGCCGTCCTTCGACGATGACGCGCTCGAACGGCTACGCCGCAAGAAGAACCTGCGCATCATGCGCTACGATCGACGCCTTCCGGAACGCCTTGCTGCGGAACTGCGCCTGCGCAGCGCACTCGGCGGCGTGCTCGCCGAAGATGACGATCCCGGTGCGCGAGCCGAGCGCTGGCGCGTCGTTTCCGCACGCGTGCCGAGCGCGCAGGAATGCGCGGATCTCGCTTTTGCGTGGGACGTCGTGCGTCACGTCAAATCGAACGGCGTCGTCATCTCGCGCGACGGCATCACGCGTGGCATCTGCGCCGGGCAGACCAACCGCGTCAGCGCGATCCGTATCGCCGGAGTGCGTGCCGGCGACTTCGCGCGCGGCGCGGCCTGTGCCAGCGACGGCTTCTTCCCATTTGCCGATGGCCTCGAAGAAGCCGCAGCCGCCGGCTGCAGCGCCGTCATCGCTCCGGAAGGCTCGATCCGCGATGCCGACGTGATCGCGGCCGCCGACCGCCTCGGCATCGCGCTCGTCTTCTCAACGCATCGCTATTTCTTGCACTGAGGGTTGCACGTCGTGCAACCCTCAGTCGATCGCTTCGATATCCTGCGACCCTGCGCTAGCGTGCAGCGCTCGGCCCGGAGTCGGGCTCGCCCCAATACGCGGTCTCGCGTTGTTGGACTGTTTGCATTGCGTCGAGCGCGGTAGCGACCGCTGCGGCGCTCGGCCGGCGGCCTAAGCGCACATGAAAGCGGTGCAGCGCGGCGATCACCTTGCCGACGTAGCGCGGGGTTTGGCCGTTGTCGGGAACGCGGCCGCCCGCATTGACGACGGCGTACGGTCCTGCGTTGTAGCCCGCGATCGCGCGGATCATCGCGTGGCGCGACGGCGCGAAGAACGCGAGCAAACGGTGGAGATATTTCGCGACGCCGCGTAGATTGGCGGTCGCCGACCACGGATTGACGCCCAGTCCGCGCGCCGTCTCGGGCTTGAGTTGTCCGAGGCCTTGAGCACCATGGATCGAAACGGCGCGGGCGTGCCAACCCGACTCGACGGTAACGATCGCCATGACGAGCGCCGGATCGACATGCACTTGTTTCGCGGATCTCAGCAGAGCGACTGCATACGCTAAACTCTGCGTGCGAGCCAAGTGGGGGTTCACCGAGCGCATTGCATCTGCATAGGCCGCCGTGCGGTTTGGCATCGGCGTCACTGCGCCGACTGGCCCCGTGCAGGCGAGGCCAACGCAAAGCATCAGCATCGCTCGAAAGATTCGGGCGTCACGAAAGGGCATGGCGCGCGGGCTTCGCAGCCGCTGAGCGATGCCCTTCAGCTACGGAACGTGCCCGTTTCGGTCGAAGACTTGCGGCGGCAACGTGCCGTGCGGTGCTTGCGCCGCAGGGCGCTGCTCGTACGGCCGCTCGCCTTCAACGGAGCGACCGGCGTTGTACGTGCTCTGCGCGTACGGATGCACGGGCTGCCGCCGGCTTGCGGCCGAGTTCCAACGCTCGGACTGCGGAGTGAGAGATCGTCGCGCCGTCGACGATGCACGTTCCGCCGGTCGTGAAGCGGCATCGAAGCGACTCCACGCATCACGCGGGTGTGCCGGCGCGCTGCGCGACACGGTGCGCGGCGCACGGTCAACGGCGTGCGCGCCCACGTCACTCGTCCGCGTCGAGCCGCGTGCGGACTGGTTCTCAAAGCGACTCCACACGCTTTGCGCAGGAGCCGCCGCGCGGTCGAGCGCTGAGGCGGCTTGCGCTGGGGCATGGAACGCTCGACCGGCGGCAGCGTCATCGAAACGATCCCACGGAGTCGGCACGTGCTGAGCGCGTGGCGTCAGCGTCGCGTCGCGCGCACTTCCCGTCGATGACGCATTCGGGCGACGGCTTGCGGGATACGCTTTGAGCGCGATCGTTCGTACGGCCGCTTGCTGCTGCGCAAACGTCGGTGTATGCGCAAGCCGCGTCGCCACGGCAGGGAACCGCTGGAACGCGGCGGCCGCGCCGCTTGGGGCCTTGAGGATACCCGTGCCGTATGCGAGATTGCGCCGCGTCGGCACGACGGGCACGACGCCGTTCACCGGCGTCGCTTCACGCAGCTGGGTGCGCGTGACGTGCAACAGATTGCGGAACTGCCCACGGCCGAAGTTGCCGTTGCTGACGGCGAGTGCGCCATTCGGCGCGTAGACGTTGCGGTAATTCGTGATGTTCGTAATGTTCGTCACGTTCGTGATGTTGTCGTGACGTTGTCGAACACTGCCGCACCGCCGTAGCCCAAGCCCCACCACGGATGGAACGGCTCGAACGGGGCGAGCGGTACCCAGCCGATGTTTGCAGGACCGAATCCGAAGCTGATACCTCCGAACGAGAAGAAGGCGACGAGCGCAGGCTGGTAGATGGGCGTTGCGTACGCGACTCCGGGGTACCAACACCAACCCGGGCCGGCCGCATAAAACCAGCGCCCGTAATGATAGGGTGCCCAGCCCCACGGTTCGGCGCTGACCCACGTCCAGCCGTAATACGGCTCCCACGCCCACTGGCCGACTTGGTAGGGACTCCAGCCCGGCGCATATGCCGGATGCCACACCTCACCGTACGTGGAATCGTCGATCCACGAACCGTATTGGTACAGATCGTCGCCGCCGACGATCCCTGGATCGAGGTACGCGTAACCGGCCGCGTCGTTTTCAAATCGGTCGCGCTCGTCGTTCCAACTGTCGAAGGCATCGCGCTGCACTTCGGCTACGGTCTGGATCTGCGCGCTCGCTCGGTCGCCCGAAACTTCTACCGTCGAACCGGGCCGCAGCGTCTGCGTCGCATCTTGCGTAACGAGTTGCGCCGCGCCGGAGCGGACGGTCACGAACGTGTTGCCGTCCGGATCGACGGAGATCCGATAGCGGCCGCTGCGCTCGGGCCGTAGGGCAGCGTCGGGCGTATCGACTTCGGGATGCGCCGCATCGCCGCCGAACAGTCGCAGGGCAACGGTCCCCGCCGCAAGTTGCAGAACGTTCGCCGACGTCCCGAGATCGGTGAAGCGGAGTTGCGTGTCGGGTGCGATGCGCAGCGAGGTGCGGCTGCCGAGCTGCACTTCGCTGCGCGCATCGTGCTGTGTCGTCAGGTAGTCGCCGACGTTCAAGGGAGCGTTGAGGACAGCCGCGACCGTATCACCGGAGTCGGCCCGCTTGACATCGACGCGGCCCTGCAAAACGCTGATGCGCGCGACGCCGGGGGGCGCGTCGTCGGCTCGTGCCGCGAGGCCGCCAGCGCCCAGGCTCAACGCTAGCGTGAGTCCCAGCAAGCCGAAGCGGCGAGCGAGCCGGTATGAGGCGAAGGTCATCGAGCTACTCCTGTCCCGTCGTAGGTGCGGGTGGCAAAGCGTACTCCGGCAACGGTTTTCATGCGCGACGCGTGCCGGCGGAAAAGGACTGCAAAGGCAACTCTCAGGCAATCTTCATCACGGCGGCGAACTTGGGGCGCATGCCGCGCTACCTCCACACCTCGATCTTCGTCAGCGACATGGCTGCCTCGATCGATTTCTACACGCGCAAACTCGGCCTGACTTTGCTCGACGGCCCATTGCACTATCCGGGCAACGCCGACATGGCGTTCGTCGGTAAAGACTGGAATGCATACGTCGAGCTGGTCTTCGATCTCGAAGAGCATCCGCCGTATGAGTTGGGCAATCGCTACGAGCACCTCGCTTTTGAAGTGGACGGCGATGTCGCCGACGTCGTCCGGCGCTTGGAAGCCCAAGGCGTTACGGTTCTCCAGCATCCGAAAAAATCGCCGGGCGGCTCGCGAACGATCGCCTTCGTCGAAGACCCCAACGGCATTCCGATCGAACTGCTCGAACCGCGTAAGCCCGGATCGGCGTAGGCTGCGTGGGTCCGTTCGCCGCACGATCGGGCGCTCTAGCGGTAGACGAACGGATCGGAAGGCGGCGTGGTCACGTGCCAGCGATCGGGCCGCAGCTCGAGCCCATAACTCGACGGCACGAGGATCCCGGTCGCAGCGACCCAGCTCCCCTCGGCGGCGCCGATCGGTCGGGCCAGGCGGACGGTGACGGGCGAAGCGTCGGCGCGGCAACAGGTGATCTCAAAGCGTTCCAGCACGCTCGCGCCGCCAAGGCGGTGCAAGATTCCCAGAAAGGACAGGCGCTCTCCCGGATACGCGTCGGCAAGCTGCGTTGCATCGGCGACGGCGCTCGGGAGGGGCGAGCCCGTCGCCACGGCGAGCAGCATGATGGCCGGGATGAGCGCTGCCCGGCCGTCGCCGGGCTTCGAGCCGCCGGCGCTGACGTCGCGGCCGGCGCTGCGAGTCAGTGCGATGCGACCGGCGCTGACGAGCGCTAGCGGCGCGCCGAGCGCAATGACGGGCAGCAAGCGCGGGTTCACGAAGCCCGGGACTCTCATCTGGACCAGCGCGAACAGTGCTCCGGCTAGTGCGACGCGAACGAGAATGGAGCGCCGCCTCGCGCTGCGGCAGCCACCGTCCGGCCGTAATCGGTCTGTGGCGTGACCCTTTCCAGGCGCACGAAGCCGCAATAGCGGCGTTCGCGGCCATGCGATGGTGCCGCCGGTCAGTAAAATTCCAGCGGCCGCCGGGAGGAGGTGCGGAGCGAGCGCGGCGGCGATGGCGACCGCGGCCAGAGCGCAAGGCGCTGCCAGACCCAGTCCTAGGCCGCATCCCAAAGCCATCAGGCCTCCCAGCGGTTGCGCCGCCGCTGCCGGAGCGGCGAAAAGTACCCGGACCGCGAGCGTCGCCAATGCCGCGCACGCCGCGAGGACGACGAGGTCGCTCAACGCATCGGGCGCCGGCGGAGCGCCGGTTCGGGCGACGTGTAGCCTGTCTGAGATGCGCAGGCTGGCCAGCGATAGAGCGAGGCGCCCCAGCGTGATCCACGGGCCAAAGGCGATCCAGCAGAGCGCCGTCGCGGGCAGCGACAGGGCGCCAGGGAGTCGACCCCGGCAACCGCAGCCGGCGACCTGCGCGAGAAAGCCGAAACGCTGCGGAAGCAATTCGGCTACCAGGACAAAGGGAGCCGCTTCGAAGAGAGTACCGGCTGCCGCGGCGAGCGCTTCGTGCAAAGCCGCGGGCCCGAGCGCTGCACACCCCAGCGCGACGAGGCCTCCGACGATCGCCCCGCGGCGGGGCACGGGTCGAGGCATCGGGGCCGCTTGCGCACGAAGTGAGGATGCCATGCAAAAGATCGCCGCCCCGCGGGGAACGGCAGACATCTATCCCCCCGAGAGCGAGCGCTGGCAAGTGCTCGAAGCCGGCGTTCGGGCCGTTGCCCGCCGCTACGGTTATGGCGAGATCCGCACCCCGACGTTCGAAGCGACCGAATTGTTCGTGCGCGGGGTTGGGGAGACGAGCGACATCGTCTCCAAAGAGATGTACGACTTCGTCGACAAGGGCGGCCGGCATCTGACCTTGCGGCCGGAATGGACTGCGCCGGTCGTGCGGGCGCTGCTCGAGCACAATCTGCTCGTCCAGGGACCGCAACGGCTCTATTACGTTGGGTCGATCTACCGGTACGAACGTCCGCAAGCGGGTCGCTACCGTCAATCCCATCAGTTCGGGGCCGAGTGCTTCGGCTTTGCGGGACCTGAAGCCGATGTCGAGCTCATCGGTCTTGCCAACGACGCCATCCGGGCGGCAGGGCTGTCCGTCACGCTCGCGCTCAACTCGATCGGTGACGACGTTTGCCGCCCGCGCTATCGTCAAGCGCTGCATGCGTATTTCGCACCGCACCGCGACGCGCTTTCGAGCGCATCGCAAGAGCGGCTCGAACGCAATCCGCTGCGCATTCTCGATAGTAAAGAACCGCAGGATCGGGCGCTCATCGCCGGGGCACCGAGGATGCTCGACGTGCTCTGCGAGCCGTGCGCGGCGCACTTCGCTGCGGTCTGCGAGCTCTTGGAAAGCAGCGGGATTCCGTTTCGCATCGATGCGGGCATCGTGCGCGGCCTCGACTACTACACGCGCACCGTCTTCGAATTTGTCGCGGACGGCCTCGGCGCGCAATCGACCGTCTGCGGCGGCGGCCGCTACGACGATCTGATCGCGTCACTTGGCGGCCCGCCGACGCCCGGCATCGGTTTCGCAATGGGCCTGGAGCGCTGCTTGATGCTGCTCGCGGAACGCGACGCTACCGCGCCGCCCGCCGCCGACGGCATTGCGATCGTAGCGCTTGGTGAGGAGGCGCGGCGCCGCATCGTTCCGCTCATCGCCGCGCTGCGACGCACCAGCGGTGCAGTTCCGATCCTCGTCGATTACGGTGACGCGAAACTTGCAACCCACTTCAAGCGCGCCGAACGGGCCAATGCGCGGGCGGCGGTGCTCGTCGGCGACGATGAACTCGCGCACGACGAAGTCGTCATGCGCGACTTGCTGGCTCGCCGGCAGCAGAAGCTTGCTGTGAGCGGTGACGTCGGCGCGAGCGCGACCGCGATCCTGAGCTGGTATGCCGCACTGCCGCGCAGTGCACCGGAGGCCGCATGAACGACGAGCGCGAGACCTTAGCGGCGCTGATCGCGATCTTGCACGATAACGATCTCGATGCATTGACCGTCCGCCACGGTGATACGACGTACGAACTCGTTGCCGGAACAGCTGCCAAGAATGCCGTTCCGTCCGAACCGGCTGCGGCGCCAACCGGGCCGGCGAGCGAACCAGTGCAGGCCCTGGCGTCTTCTTCGGACGTGGCGGCGCCCAACGTCAAGAAAGTGACGGCACCGTTGATCGGCGTCTTCTACCGCGCGTCTTCGCCGGGTGCCGAGCCGTTCGTCGAAGTCGGCGCGCGCGTCGAGGTCGGCGAGCCGTTGTGCATCCTCGAAGCGATGAAGCTCATGAACGAAATCACGAGCGAGTACGCGGGCATCGTGCGCCGTGTGTTGCCTGAAAACGGCGCACTCGTGACCCTCGGTGAGGAATTGTTTTGGATAGAACCATAACGCACGCCGGCGCCGGTGAACTGTTCGCGCGCATGCGCGATCGGCGCGTCCTCGTCGTCGGCGACGCCATGCTCGACGAGTGGGTCTGGGGCCGCGTCTCACGCGTCTCGCCCGAAGCTCCGGTGCCCGTCGTGGCGGTCGAGGATCACTCGTTCACGCTCGGTGGAGCGGGCAACGTCGCGAGCAATCTCTGCGCGATCGGAGCGCGGGTCGCATTCGCCGGCGCCGTCGGCGACGACAGCGAAGGGCGCAGGCTGCTCGGCCTCTTCGATGCGGCGGGCATCGAACGCAGCGCCGTCATCGCGCTCGACGATCGGCCGACGACGCGCAAGACGCGGATCGTCGCGCATAACCAACAAGTCGTGCGTGCCGACTGGGAATCGGCCGCGGCGCTCGGCCCCAGCGACCGGGCGCGCATGTGCGCGCTCGTTGCGAAGCTCGCCGCCGATGTCGATGCCGTCATCCTTTCCGACTATGCCAAGGGTCTATTTTCGCGCGATCTCGTCGAAGCGGCCGGTGCGGCGGCAATTGTGGCCGCGGACCCCAAACCGAAGAATATCGACTTGTTTGCCGGCGTCACGTGCGTCGCTCCCAACGCCGGCGAGGCTGCCGAAGCGACCGGCATCGCCATCAACGACGACGCGAGCCTCGACTGCGCGGGGGCGGCGTTGCTTGAGCGTCTGCACTGCAAATATGTCGCGGTCACGCGCGGCGAACGCGGCATAGCGTTCTTCGGCTCCGACGGCGCGCGCTTGCACATCCCGTCGGTCGCGCGTACCGTGTACGACGTCAGCGGCGCGGGCGATACGGTCGTCGCGGTACTGACGGCCGCGCTCGCCGCCGGAGCCGATGCGCTGACGGCCGTGCAACTCGCCAATTTTGCAGCCGGCGCCGTCGTCGCGAAACTCGGTACGGCCACCGCGTCGCCGCGAGAGATCCTCGATTTGGTCGCGGCCGATGCACGCGCGTGAACCGTACGAGTCCGCGCCGATCTTCGGCCTCGAAGAGGCAGTCCGCTGGCGTGAGGCGGTGCGTGCGCGCGGGCAACGCGTGGTCTTCACGAACGGCGTGTTCGATCTCGTGCACGCGGGTCACGTTGCCTATCTTGCGTGGGCGCGCTCGCAGGGCAATGCGCTGCTGGTCGGCGTGAACAGTGATGCGTCGGTCCGGGCGCTCAAAGGGCCCGAACGTCCGCTGGTCGGGTTCGACGATCGCGCGGCGGTGATCGCTGGCTTGCGGAGCGTCGACGGGATCGTCGCGTTCTCCGAACGTACGCCGGAAGTCTTGCTCGAGCGCATCCGCCCTGACGTGCACGTGAAAAGCGCCCAATATCGCGTCGAAGACCTGCCCGAGCGCATCGTCGTGCTGCAGCATGGCGGGATCATCACGCTCGCACCGCATCAGCACGGCAAGAGCACGACCGACATCGTCGCCGAGATCCGCCGCCGCTACGCGCCGTGACCGGCGCAGGATTGCGAATCGCAATCACCAGTAACGGGCCCGGCGAATTTTCCGGCTGGGTACGTCCACTCGTCGCAGCGATCTTGCGTCTAGCGCCGCAGACCGACGTCTCACTCTTCTTCGTCCCCGACGATTATGCAACGGGACGCGAAGCCGACGTCGCGCGCCGCCTCTTTCCAACCGTGAGGATCATCCCGCCGCGCGCGTACGTCGCGTTCGCGCTTGGCCGCAGTTCGGGCGATGTACCGGCGGCAGTCGATGTCGTCGTCTATCTCGGCGGCGATCTGCTCCACGCCGCCCGCGTGCGGGCACGTCTTGGCGCGCGGCTGCAAACGTATAAGTTCGCGCGCCGCCGCCTGGGACCGCGGCTCGACCGCGCGTACGCGCTCGACGCACAGAATGCACGCGAACTCGAGAAGGCCTGCGTACCGGCGGAGCGGGTGAGTATCGTCGGGAATCTCGCCGTCGACGGCGCGCTGGGCGAAGCCTCCGGAGCGTTTGCGGGTTCACCGGATGCATCGCAGAGCGCAGCCGCAGACGGCATCCTCATGCTGCCTGGGGCGCGCAAACACGAAATCGCCAACATGCTGCCGTTCTTTTTGCGGATGGCGTCGTTCGTGCGCGCCGAACGCCCGGACATGCCGCTCGCATTTGGGCTCTCGCCGTTCACGACGCAGGCCGAGATCGCGCGCGTTCTCAACGCGGGCGGCCACCGGAACGTGTGGGGCGCGCGGGGTCGCATCGTCCCGCTGGAAGGCGGGATCGGCATCCTCGCCGACGACGGCGGCGGGCCGTTTCCGATCGTGTACGATACGATGCGTCACGCGCCGCGAGCGCGCGTCGCGGTGACGTTGCCGGGAACGAAGTGCATCGAGCTCGCTGCGCTCGGCGTGCCGGCGCTCGTTTGCGTGCCGCTCAATGCGCCCGAGGTCGTCGTCGTCAATGGGCCTCTGCAATATCTGGATCGCGTACCGTTCGCCGGCATCGCCCTCAAGCGCGCACTCGTCATCAACGTCGACAAACGCTTCGCGCGCACGGCGCAGCCTAATATCGATTCCGATGAAATGTTGATGCCGGAGCTGCGCGGCACGTTGATGCCCGGCCAAGTCGCGCGTCGCGTGCTCGCGTATGCCGACGACAGCGCAGCGCTCAGCGCTGCATCGCAGAAACTACGAAGGCTCTACGCCCGCCATGCCGGAGCGGCCGAACGCATGGCGCGATCGCTGTTGGCAATGCCGGCGTGAACGGTGACCGGAGCGGTCCTCTGGTCAGCGTCGTCATCGCGACCAAAGACCGTGCGCCGTTTCTCGAACGAGCGCTCGACGCGCTGGCGGCGCAACGTGACGCGCCGGCCTTTGAGGTGATCGTCGTCGACAACGGTTCGCGCGATGCGACGCCCGCTGTGCTGGCGGCCCGCGCTGCCTTTGCACCCTATGCCTTGCACGCGGTCGAGGTCCCACGCCCCAACCGCGCCGCGGCGCGCAATGCGGGCATCGCGCGCGCGGCCGGCGCGCTCGTGATCTTCGTCGACGACGACGTGTGGCTGCCCGAACGTTTCGTGGCGGCCCATCATGCGGCCCACGACGGCGCGGTTGCCGCTGCCGTATCGGGGCCGATCCTCAACGTCGGCGGCTACGCGCTGCGTCCGCCTCCTACGTGGAAGAACTATTCGCGCGCGTTTTTCTGCACCTGCAACGTCTCGGTGCCGCGCGCGGCCTTGAACGCAGTCGGCGGGTTCGATGCGTCGTTCGAGTTGTACGGTTGGGAGGATACCGAACTGGGACTGCGGCTGCGTCAAAGCGGCGTGCTGCGCCATTTTGCTTGGGATGCGTACCTTTGGCACATCAAGCCGCCGGCGAGCGAAACGCTCGACGTGGTACATGCCAAGACCGTCGAGCGCGCGACGATGGCTGCGCGCTTGCTGCGTAAAGATGCGACCGTTCGCACGCGATTGGCGACGGGCGCGTACGCGACGAATCTTCTGCGATCAGGGCTGTTCGCGCCGGGATGGCTCTTGCCGGCCTATCGCAGCCTCGCGGAAAACCAACGCATCCCTGCTGCGTTGCGCGCGTTCGCGCGCGCGGGTTATCTGGACGGCGCGTATACGACGGCGTTGCGGCAAGCGTTACGGGCCTCGCCACCGTGAAGATCTTACTCGTGCGCAGCGACGGAATCGGCGATGCGCTCGCGTGTGCGCCGCTGATCGCCGCCTTGCGCGATGCCGGACATACGATCGGAACGGTGCTGGGCAGCGGCAATGCGGCGATCTTTGCCCGCGACACGTTCGCGCGCGTCCACGTGCTCGAACGGATCCCGTGGCCTGCGCACGGCTCGACGCCGGGCAGTCGCCGCATCGCGCTGTGCGAGGTGCGGGCCGCCGGCTACGATGTGGCCTTGATCGCGTCCGAAGAGCTCGACGCTTATGCGTTTGCGCGCGAGGCCGGAATTCCGATTCGCGTCGGTTTCACGAACGGCTGGGAGAAGCCGTTCAAAAGCGCTCACGTGCGCTCGCTGTTGACGCGCGCGCAGCGGCGCAGCGCATCGGCGGCACGCGCGCGGGGGCACGAGGTCACGGCGTTGTTCTCGCTGGGAGAGGGGTTGCACGGCGAACCGTCGCCGACGCGCGACGTCAACCGTCTGAGTGCGATCGTACTCGATGCGCCGGTGGAACGGGCCGACTACGTCGCCCTGCAGGTGTCGGCGAAATTCGCGGCGTTCGGCTTGAATGAAGCGGCGTACGTCGCCCTTGCGCGCCGGCTGGCCGACTGCGATCTGCCCGTGATGATGCTCGGCGATGACGCAGCGCTCGTGCAGCGCGCGGCGCGCAGGGCTGGAGTGGCGTGCGAGCCCGGACTGGACGTCGCCGCCTGGAAGTTGCGCATTGCCCGCGGCCGCGCGCTCGTTACGCCCGACTCCGGCGCTGCGCACGTTGCGGGTTTCGTCGGCGTGCCGTGCCTGGATTGTTTCGTGCCGACCCGCTCCACCATGCGCGATATCGAACGCTGGCATCCCTGGGCGGCCCCGTTTCGCGCCCATGTCCTCGATGCAACCCGCAGTGCACAGGCTCTTGCCGCCGGACTAGCATCGTCGCTGCATGCCCTGCTCGAACGCCGCGCGCTGCACGCCGCATGAGTGCGCTGGTGATCTGTGCCGGCGGCGGAATCGGCGACGTGCTGCTCGCCACGCCGGTCATGCGCGCACTCCGTGCCCGCTACGGCAAGGTCGTCGCGCTGACGACGACGGCGCATCGGGACGTCCTTGCCAACGATCCCGACCTCGCCGACGTCTGGACGACGACGCCCGCGTTCGCCGATGACGTGCGCCGCGTGCGCGCCGAGCGATTCGATGCCGCAGTCGTGACGTGGGCCTCGTTCGGCTCGAGTCTGCTGCCATTTTTGGCGCGCATTCCCGTGCGCGTCGGCCAAGCGCGGCGTACGTACTCGCGCTTGTTCACGCGACGGATCGTCGTACGCAGCGAACTCGGCGATCGTACGACGCACTGGACGCAGATTCTGCTCGACTTCGCACGCGCGCTCGGGTGCGACGTTGCCGACGCTACGCCGGTGTTCAGCGTCGCAGCTGCCGCACGGGATGCTCTTGCACCCAAGCTCGTAGCGGCCGGCATCGACGGACCGTATATCGTGCTGCATCCGACGCGCGGCATCGCAGCCGCGCGCGGGCGGTGGCCGGTCGACGCGCTCGGTGCGCTGGCGCGGGCGCTCGCTCACGCACACGGCGCCGCGGTCGCCGTGACGGGCAGCCAGGGGGACGGCCCGATCGCCGAACGCGTGGCCGAGATCGGCGGCGCGGTATCCTTGGCGGGCCGCACGTCGCTTGCCGAGTTTGCAGCGTTGGCCGCCGGTGCCCGCGCGGTCGTGGCGATCGACTCGGGACCGATGCACATCGCTGCTGCGGTCGGCGCGCCGACGTTGGGCATCTTTGCACTCCGCTCGGACGAACCACTGCGTTGGGCGCCGCTCGGTCCGCGCACGGCCGTGCTGTGCGGAACGTATCCTTGCCCGCCGTCGCATCGCAAGGAGACCTGTCCGGATTTTGCGTGCATCGAGGCGCTCGCCGTGCCGAGCGTTCTGCTGGCCCTCGACCAGCTGCTCGCAACATCCGCAGACGTGGACGCGACGCGTCGCAGGTCAGTGTAGCGCCGATGAGCGCACCCCCTCGCGCGACGATTCAACTGTGCACGTACAACCGCGCGCACTTGCTCGGGCGCGTGCTCGACGCGTGCTTCGAGCAAACGGTAGCGGCCCCGACCTACGAGGTCGTCCTGGTCGATGACGGCTCGACGGACGACACCCCCGGCGTCATCGAAGCGGCACGAAAACGGGCGACGTGCGCCTTCACCGTCGTTCACCAAGCGAACGCCGGATTGGCACGCGCGCGCAACGCCGGCATCGCACGTGCGCGCGGCGAACGGATCATCTTCATCGACGACGATGTGCTGCCGATCCCGGCCTTCGTCGCCGAACACCTCGCTTCACACCGGCGCACGCCGCACGCGATCGTGCGCGGCGCAGTCATCAATACGCAAAGCTTCGAACGTTTACCCACGCCGACGTGGACGCCGGCGAATTACTCCGGCAATTTTTTTTGGACGACGAACGTTTCGGTTCCGCTCCACACGCTGCGGCACGCCGGCAACTTCAGCGAAGTGTTTCGCGAATACGGATGGGAGGACATCGAACTCGGTCTGCGCTTGCGTCAGGCCGGCGTGCGTGCGGTCTTCAACCGCTTCGCGCTGGCCTTTCACTACAAACCGCAGCGCCGGCGCAGCGATATTGCAGGAGCGTTACGTCAGGCGCGTGCCCAAGCGCGCACGGCGGTGCAGCTGCGTCGCATGCATCCGAGCTGGCGGGTTCCACTGGCGACCGGTGACGATCCGGTGCAGCGCATACTGCACCGTGCGTTGCGCGCGGGCGGCATCGTCGGGCGTTTGGAACGCCGTCTTGCCGTCGGTCACGCTGGGAGTGGCGACGCCGGCGTGCAGGCGGACCGTCCTCTCGACGCCGCGCAGGAGCGCGCCTTGCGGGGGCTCGTGCGCGAAACGTACTTTTTGGAACTCGAGGAATCGCGCAGGACCCGCGGCGCCGCCAACGCGTGAACATCGTGCTGACGCGGCTCGACCGAGTCGGCGACCTCGTCTTGTCGACCCCCGCGATCGCGTCGGTGCGGCGTTCGTGGCCGGATGCGTACGTTACGCTCGTCTGCAGCCGCTACAACGCCGTGGTCGTCCGGCGCAACCCGGATCTCGATGCCGTTGTGGAAGCGGAGGATGCAGCCGTGACTGTGGGGCGGCGCTTTCGCGGCCGCTGCGACATCGCCATCGCGCTGGCTCCGCGGCTCGCCGATTTGCAACTGGTTGGCGCGACCCGCGCGCCGGTGCGGGTCGGGTACACCTACGTGCGCCGCCGGTTCGCACGGCTGACGGCACGCTTGTACCTGACGCGCCTGGCTATCTCCGAGGCCGATCCGGAATTGTGCGAGCGCGACCCCGCGCGAGTCGTCCGTCACGAAGTCGATCAGGTCATCGACCTCGTCAGGCTCGCAGGCGGCGCGCGACTGTCGCACGACTTGCGCGTGGTCGTCGACGATGCGGATCGCGCCGCGGTTCGCAGCATCCCGGAGAACGGCATCGCGGTGCATCTGGCCAGACGCTGGTTTCACGGAGGCAGCACGTTTGCGAGCACGCTAGACGTGATCGCCGCATTGCGCACGTTCGGCTTGCCCGTCGTCGTGACGTACGGAGACGACGCCCGCGACGAAGCGCTTGCCTTGGGAAAGGCGGCCGTCGCCGATGCGCTGGCCGGCGGCTTGACCTTCGGGCAGTGGGCCGCCGTCTTCGAGAAAAGCCGGCTCGTGCTGACCGTCGATACGGGAGCGACCCACGTTGCAAGCGCCGTTGGAAGGCCGACCGTCGTGCTTTTCGAACACCGTTACTTTCATCTCAGCTCGCAAGAGTGGTCACCGTATCGCGTGCCGGCGGTCTGCCTGCGCAAGCCGCGCAACGATACTCCGGCCGACCTCGCAGCGTCGCGAGCGGCTATCGTCGCCGCGGTCGGTGAACTTTTGGAAAGAGAACGATGAGCGATCCCGAGCTGAGCGTCGTCATCCCGACGTACAACCGTCTCGACACGTTACGCGAAGTGCTCCCGTCCTTGCTGCGCCAGAGCGCCGATGCGCCGCCGTACGAAATCGTTATCGCCGACTCGAATTCCAGCGACGGCACGGCGGCATATCTGGCAGCACTCTCGCGGGAGGATGCACGGGTCCGTCATCTTCCCGGTCCGTACAGCGGCCGGGCGGCAGCGCGGAACGCCGGCATCGCTGCGGCGCGGGGTGCGCTGATCCTGTTTACCGACGCCGACATCATCGCGGCTTGCGACCTGCTGGCTCGTCACGCCGCGCGCCATCGCGCGGACGGTAACGTCGCGGTCGTCGGCATGGAACTCCAAGTGGCGTCGTTCGCCGAATACGAACGCCTGCGCGACGATCCGGCCCAACGCCGGCCGCTGCATCCGCCCGCGCGCAGGCGGTTGTCGTGGCTGTACTTTCTGACGGGAAATGCCTCGGTGTTCAAGGCCGACCTCGAACGCGTCGGCTGCTTCGACGAGTCCTTCACCGGCTACGGACACGAAGATCTCGAACTGGGATACCGCTTGCAGCAGGCCGGCCTGACGCTGGTGTACGAACCCCGCGCCGTCGATTTCCACTGGCATCCCGTCCCGTACGAGGAGCAAAAAGCGAAGATGACGCTCGCCGGCCGCTCGACAGTCCGTTTTTACCGGAAACACTCGCACTTCGGCGTGCGCGCGCGGCTGGGCATGACGCCCATTTCGCTCGTCGCGCATGCAGCGTTGCGGCGTCTCCCGGCACTGGTCGCATCCCTCGAACGCCGCGCAGCGCGCGGGCGCGGGTTCGCGCGCGAACTTATCTTACAGTATCACTATCTCGACGGCATCAAAGCGGCGCTCGCTGAGCAGCGCCGCGAACACCTTTCGGAGCGCGTTGCTGCATGATCGACTCCGCCGTTTTGCGGTTGTCCTGCGGCGCGCTCGCAGGCGAGCATGTCGGACGCAGCGTCGAAGTGCAAGGCTGGGTGAACCGGCGCCGCGATCACGGCGGCCTCGTCTTCATCGACGTGCGCGACCGCGACGGCATCACGCAAGTCGTGTTTGCTCCCGAGAACGCGGAGTCGTTCGGCCTAGCAGAAACGCTGCGCAACGAAGACGTGATCGCCGTGGCGGGCGCCGTGCGTTTGCGGCCGCCGGGAACCGAAAACGCGAAGTTAGCGACGGGCGCAGTCGAATTGGCGGCGCAGACGGTCACGGTGCTGTCGCGCTCGATGACGCCGCCCTTCCCGGTCAACGTCGACGCCGACGTCGACGAAGCGTTGCGCCTGGAGTATCGCTACCTCGATCTGCGCCGCCCGCGTCTGCAGCGCAACTTGACGGTGCGTCACAAGCTGATCAAAGCGATGCGCGATTTCTTCGATGCGCGCGGCTTTCTGGAAATCGAGACGCCTTGCCTCATCAAATCCACTCCCGAAGGCGCGCGCGAGTATCTCGTGCCCAGCAGGCTCTTTCCGGGCGACGTGTACGCATTGCCGCAGTCGCCGCAGATGCTCAAGCAGATCTTGATGATCGGAGGCATCGGCCGCTACATGCAAATCGCGCGCTGCTTTCGCGACGAGGATGCGCGCGCCGACCGGCAGGCCGAGTTCACGCAACTCGACGTCGAACTATCGTTTGCGACCGAAGACGACGTGACGGCGCTGATGGAAGACTGCATCGCGGACGTGTGGTCCAAGGCGCTCGGCATCACGCTGCCCCGACCGCTGCCGCGGCTGACGCACGCGCAGGCGCTCCGAGATTACGGCAGCGACAAACCCGATCTGCGCTTCGGGTTGCCGCTCGTCGACGTCGGCAGCGCGTTCAGCGGCACGGCGATCGGTTTCCTCGCGCCGCACGCGCACGATCCGAATAGCCGGATCGTCGCGGTCCGTTACCCCGGCGGCGCGGCGCTTTCGCGCCGTGACTTCGATGCGCTGACCCAAACCGTCAAGGACTTCGGCGCAAGTGGCTTAGTGTGGATCGCCTATGGCGCCAACTACGACTCCAGCGAAGAGCCCGGCGGCGACTGGAAGGCTTCGATTCAAAAGTTGCTGACGCCGGCAACCGTCGAGCACGTGCGCCGGCTGAGCGATGCCGAACGCAACGACGCCGTGCTGCTCATTGCCGGGCCGAGCGGGCAGGCCGGTGAGGTCGCGGGGCGTCTGCGCCTGCATATCGGAGAGCGGCTGGGACTGCGCGATCCGGCATCGTTTGCGTTTTGTTGGGTCGTCGGCTTTCCGCTTTTCGAGCGCGATCCCGACACCGGCACGATCGTGTTCACCCACCATCCGTTCACCGCTCCGGCGGCGGGCCAAGCGGATCTGATCGACAGCGATCCGCTGGCGGTGCGCGCGCAGCATTACGATCTGGTGCTCAACGGGTTTGAATTGGGGAGCGGCTCGATCCGCATTCACGACGTCAACCTGCAGCGGAAGATCTTCCATATCCTCGGCCACAGTGAGGCGCAGATCGAAGAGCGCTTCGGCTTCTTCATGCGAGCGCTCCGTTTCGGTGCGCCGCCGCACGGCGGCATGGCTTGGGGCATCGATCGCTTGGCGATGCTCGCGTGCGGCGAAACGTCGATCCGCGACGTGATCGCTTTCCCGAAAAATCAACAGGCGCGCGACGTGATGATGGATGCGCCGTCGGCTGCGCCGGCACAAGCGCTGCGCGAAGTCGGCTTGCAACTGCGGCCCAAAAACCATGAAAAATCCGCGCCGTCATAGACGGACGCGGATCTTTGGAGTGGTTCGGCGGCTTAGCGGGTCTTGGTGGTGGCGGGTTTACTGCCGTTGATTTCGCCTTGCGAGACGCGGCTGGTCTGACGGAGCGCCTCGTCGATGCGCTGCTGGATCATGGAACTGGCGACTGAAGGCTTTGGATCGGGAAGATCCGGTTCGTTGCCGCCGGCTTTGGCTTCCGACTTCTGGAATTCCCAGAGCCCCTGCGCATTGACCATGTCGAAGCCGGTATCGGACGCCGCACCATCCGTCGATTCGTTGAAGTACGCATGGGTGAAACGCTCGTCGGGCGGATAGTTGCTCGACGGGAAGTTGTTGGGGATCGCGGCGAGCGCCGACTCGAACATTTTCTGGTGCGCTACTTCGCGCGTCATCAAAAAGGTCAGCGCGTCTTTGGCGCCGGCATCGGGACAGAGCTTCAGTAAGCGATCGTACAGCGCTTTGGCCCGTGCTTCGGCGGCGATGTCCGAGCGCAAGTCACAAAGCGGATGGCCGATCGTATCGATGTAGGCTGCCGTCCAGGGCGTCCCCATCGAATCGGTCAGACGTGCGCCGCCGCCCCCGCCGAGCAGCAGCGAGCCGGAATTCCAAGCCGCCTCTTCATACTGACCGCCCTTGCCCTCGAGAAAGTCACCCAGGTAGCCGCCCTCGAGTTCGTCGATCATCGCGCCTTTGGTCCCTTTGAGCAGGCCGCCGATAATTTGCGACATCATCTCGAGGTGCGAGAGCTCTTCGGTCGCGATGTCGAGCAGCATGTCGCGTCGCGGCACGTCGCTTTCGGCCCACGCCTGCGTAAAATAGCGCATCGCAGCGGCGAGTTCGCCTTGCGGTCCACCGAATTGTTCGAGGCACATCTTCGCGAATGCTGGATTGGGCGCATCAACGTGCACGGTGTATTGAAGCTTTTTGTTATGGAAGAACATCGACCGGGTCCCCTTTGAATGGGTGCTGAGAGTGCGCTACGTCATAGTCAAATTCCGAGCACAGAAAACGCGCTCGGCTGCCATACTTGCCAAGCGAGCCAACGTACTCGCGGCGTAAAGCGGCGGCATCACCTATTCCGAGTCGCGTGCGAGTCGGGCCGCTCGCGTGAAAATGGCGTCGAGCATCGCTTCGTCGAGGACGCCAGTGTTCGTGTTCTGGCGGCTTGGATGGTACGATGCGAGCAGAACGACGCGCGACGGTGCCGGCGCACTCTGCGCCGTTCCTTCGGCGCCATGCGCGAAGACGGGACGTACGGCGAATGCATAGCCGCAGGCTCGCAACGCCGCGCCGGCCGCGCGCCAACCGATGGCGCCGAGCCCGATGACGACGCGCAGACGCTCCAGGTGTGCGACTTCGTCGGCCAGATACGGAAAGCAGCGGCCGAGCTGCGCCGGCGTCGGCTTGTTGTGCGGCGGCGCGCAGCGTAGGGCCGCGGTGATCAACGCATCGTGCAGCACGAGACCGTCGTTACGGTCGTGCGCCGTCGGCTTGTTGGCGAAGCCCGCGCGAAAGAGTGCACGATACAGCCACTCTCCCGACGCGTCGCCCGTGAACGGACGTCCGGTTCGATTGGAACCATGGGCTCCCGGTGCGAGGCCGACGACGAGCACGCGCGCGCGGGGGTCTCCGAAGGTCGGTACGGGTCGGCCCCAATACTCGGCGTCACGATGCGCGCGTTTCTTTTCGGTCGCGATACGTGCGCAGTAGGCGCGCAGTTCCGGACAGCGCTCGCAGGCGACGATGCGCGCGTTGCGTGCCTCGAAGGCGCGCTCAGGCGAGGCCCGGGAAACCGATATCGCCGAGCGCGGCATACGTCGACGATTCCGACGCACGTCGAAAGGTTGAGGCTGCGTACGGTGCTTGGGCGCATCGGGACGCGAACGGTGCGCTCGGGCATCGCTTCGAGCAGAGAGCGCGGCAAGCCGGCGCTTTCGCTGCCGAAGACGAGGCCGTCGCCGGCTGCGTAGCGCACGTCGCGGTAGAGGCGCGTCGCGTGCGTCGAGTGCAGCCACAGCGGCGCATCGCACGCGTTTCGAAAGGCGTCGAGAGATCGATGCGCCACGACGTCGACGGCGTCCCAATAATCGAGCCCTGCGCGCTTGAGCTCGCGGTCGTCGATCGAGAAGCCGAGCGGCTCGACCAGATGCAAGCGGCAGCCCGTGGCCGCGCACAGGCGCGCGATGTTGCCGGTATTCGGCGGAATCTCGGGCTGCGACGAGGACGATGTGCAGCGGAGCAGGCGGCGCGTCTGCGCCGCGCGCGGCGCGCCGCTATGCGCTGGGCGGGCTGCGTCTGCGTGGCGCGCGTACGTCATGCGTTCGCCAGACTGCAAGAGCGCGCTTTCGCGCGGTGCGGGAACGAGGGCGTACGCGATTCCCCCATGACCGAGCCAGGCCCGTTCGAACGCTGCGCGCTCGTAGCGCACGGCAACGGCCTGGCGCGGCGGGATCGTTGACGAGCGCAGCGCCGCTTTCGTCGATGCCGCGCAGGACGACGATGTGGCCGTCGCTCCGTTGCAGCGGTGCGCCCGGCAACTCGCCGTCGCCCCAGCGCAGCGACAGCGCGAGCAGGAACGTCGTCGGCTAAGAAGGCGTGCGCGTGCGCGAGATCGCGCAGGTGCACGACGGCGGCGCGAAAGCCGAGCGTGCCGGCAAACGCGACGTTGAACGACCAGTTGCCAGTCCCGCCGTAGCGCCCGTCGAACACCTCGCGCGCGACGACGGGTACGTCGACAGGGTAGTCGTGATACGTCAGCAGCATCGCCAGCGCTGCGGCCGAACACCAGCCGCGCTCTGCGGGATAGCGCGGCTCGTATTGAGAGAATGCCGGAACGTCGAGCGTAACGGCAGGGAGCGCGACGATCGGCGAGGGCGCCCCGTAATCCGGAGTGCTGACGAACAGCGCGTCCAGCGGCCCGCTCGAACGGATGCCGATCGTCACGAGGTCGACGTCGCTGCGCACGACGTCGGTATCGATGTGCACGAACGTATCGCGGCCGCACGCCGAGCGCCGCCCATTCGCATCGAACTGCGCGTAGGGCAGCCACGCCGACGTGCGGCCGTCTTGCGCGTTGACCCGCAGATCCAGCGCGCCTTCGAGCGACCGCGTATTCCACGACACGATCGCTTCGCGCGTCGGGCCGACCGTAACCAACACTTCCGCGCCGATCTCCGGCCGCACGACTTGCAGCACCAGTCGACCCCCGTCAGCCTTGCAACGTAGCTTCGCGCCGTGGCGCGGCGCAGGCGCCGATCATATCGTCCATTCCCACGAGTTCCAGTTGTTGGTGATGTATTCCGCGGGGCGATAGTTGCGGAGATCGTCGTTATACGCAGCGACCGCGGTCGACCACGAGAAGAATACCGCCGGAACGACGGCGTGAATGCGCGTCTCTTCGGTCTGATACAGCGCTTTGCGCGTGGCGCCGATCGAACGTACGGATGGCGGCGTCCGACGTGCGCGTCACGATCGGATCGCGCAGGAAGCTCGTGTTCGCGCCGCGCGGCGGGATGAAGCGTGCGCTCCAATTCCCTTCGTTATCGGGATCGGGGCCATTCGTGTCGATCGACCACTCCATATCGTACCGTCCGGTGTAGAGTGGTCCGTTCTGTGCGAACAACAGGCTCGCCGGGTAGTTTTTGACGGCCAGCGCGATGCCGACGGACCGCAGCGCCTGCTGCATCTGGACCTCGGCGTCGGCGTTGCCGGGCTTGTTCGTCGCGTTGATTTCGAGGTCGAGCGGGACGCCGTCTTTGCGCCGGATACCGCTGCCGGCGGACCGCCATCCCGCAGCGTCCAGCAGCGCGCGCGCCGCCTGCGGATCGTAAGGATACAGCGGCACGCTCGGCGCCGCCCACGAGTCGGGCACGATGTCGCTGCGTGCACGGATGTTGAGATCGTGGTACACCGTGCGGTTGAGGCGATTCCAGTCGACGGCTTCGGCGATAGCGCGGCGGACGCGCACGTCGGACAGCGCCGGACGCGCGGTGTTGAACGCCAACCGCCGCCAGTTCGCCGACAGATTCGTCAACGACGCGCACGCCCGGGATATGCTGGACTCGCGCAAACTCTTCTTCCGGTACGCCGGCGAACACATCGATTTCGTGGGTACGCAGTTCGGTCGCGAGCGTATCGGGATTCGGTACGATCTCGTAGTCCAGCGCCTGCAATTTCGGCGGACCGCGCCAATACCGGCGGTTCGGTGCGAAGACGAGCGACGATCCGTGGTTCCACGCCGTCAGCAGCCACGGGCCGCTCGAGATCGGGTGCGCGTTGAATGCGGCACGATTGAGGTCGGGCAAGCGGCCCAGAAGATGCTCGGGCAGCGGGGGATATGCAGTGCCGCCGCCGCCGCCGAAGATGCCCAGCACGTCGGCGTTCGGACGCGCGAGGTGCACGATTGCCGTGTCGTCGTTGGGCACGTCGATCGAAGTGATGTCGTCCCAACCGAAGGTCGATTTCGTATTGTTGCGTTTGTCCATGACGGCGCGCCACGTAAAGCGCAGGTCGTGGGCCGTCAGCGGCGCGCCGTCGGACCACCGGACGCCGTGCCGAAAGTGCAGTACGATCGTTTTGGAATCGTGCGAGATGCCGCCGTTGGCATACGTCGGAACCTCTGTCGCCAGTTCTGGAAGGAAGTTGCCTTTCTGGTCGTAGCGCCACAGCGGCGCGAAGAGCAGCGCGTCGATCTGATCCGTCGCGTCGGTGTGCGCGAACATCGGGTTGAGATTGTCGGGTTCGTCCGCACTTCCCACACGCAAGTGGCCCGGCACCGTCCAGCTGTGCCGCCCTTTCCCGGCGCCCGCGCCGCCGACGCGGGCGCAGCCAGGCAAGATAACGGCGATCGACATGCCGATCGCCAGGAGAAGCACGGCACAGCGATGCGTCGGCGGCAACGTCACGCGAGGGCGACCGTCTTGTGTACGAGCGCCGGCGCAATCGCGTCGAACAACGCGTGAGGGCCGTAGCGGACGACGTCATCGCAAGGCAAGCCGGTTCGGGCGTGCGCGTCTGCGATCGCGGCGCGCGCGCGCGCATCGTCGCAACCGTGCGTATTGAGCGCGATCCCGCAGACTTTGGCCGGCTTGACGCTCCCGCACAGTTCCTCGTAGAGCGCAATCAGCCGCGGTAGTGGAAGCAGCGGCGTGCCGTAGCCGTCGATCCGTTCGCGAGTCGCCAGATCGACGAGGATCAGAACGTCCGGCGCGCAGCCGTACAGCAGCGCCAGCGTGACCGGCGCGAAGGCGGGATGGTTGATGCCGCCCTGGCCTTCGACGAACAAGATGTCGGCATGCGGTGCCGCGTCGAGCACGAGTTGCTCCGCCGCGCCGCTGGCGAAGTCGGCAATCACGCGGTCGATCGCGATCCCTTTGCCGGCGATCATAATGCCGGTTTGGCCTGTCGCCACGAAGTCGGCGCGGCGTCCCCGTTCCCGCGCGGCGCGGGTCAATTCGAGCGCGGCAGTCATCTTACCGACGGCGCAATCGCTGCCGACGAACAGCGCGACGCGCGCCGCCACTCGATTCGCTTCACCGCTGAACAACCGCGGTGGTGGCGGGACGCGCACGTCGCGGATCGTTCCTCCGGTACGCTGCGCAGCACGAGCCAACTCCGGATCGTCGCCGAGGACCTCGTGGAGACCGCTGACGATTTCGAGCTGGGCTGCGAGTGCCTCGAGGATCGTCGTTCGCCAGGCAAGCGGCAATGCACCGCCGGACGGCGCGACGCCGATCAAGAGCGCCGTCGGGCCATACGCTAAAGCAGCGTCCAAATCGGCGACGATCGGTGCGTCGCTGTTCAGATAGGGAACGACATCGCGAACCCGTTCGCCGGCGTGGCTGGGATCGATGACTGCCGCCGTCTCGTCGGCTGCATACGCGATGACGCCGTGTGCCGTCTTTGCGCTGCGTGAAGCGAACAGACCGGGCGCGAGGATCGCATAGCGGCGAGGCGTCACGCCGTGGCGAGGGCGCGTTCATCGACCCCAAGTCCCGGAGAGTGCGGCAGCACTAACTTGCCGCGCTCGTACGCCACGCCGGCGAACGGGTCGCGCGCGGTCAAGAAAGGGCCGTCGAGGTCGGCCCAATCGACGAGCGGCGAGAGGTGCGCGGCGGCCGTCGTCAGGATCGCACTTTCGATCATGCAGCCGAGCATGATCCGTAATCCGAGCGCGCGCGCCGTATGGATCATCGCCAGCGCAGCGCGGATGCCGCCGCACTTGACGAGCTTGACGTTGATGCCGTCGACGCAACCCGCCAATGCGGGCAGGTCACGCGCATCACGGCAATCTTCATCGGCAACCAGCGGCACGTTCGAACGCTCGCGAATCCAACGCAGCCGCTCCGGTGTGCCGGCAGGAATCGGCTGTTCGCAAAACTCGATATCGAGCTTGGCAAGCCGCGCCAGGTTCGCGACGGTCTGCTCGGGCGTCCAAGCCTCGTTCGCGTCGACGCGCAGAATGCCGGTATAGCGTTCGCGAATCGCCGTCAGCACCTCGACGTCGCCCTCGAAACCGAGTTTGACTTTGATGATGGGGTGTTCGCGAATTTCGTCGAGTTTCGCCAGCATGACGTCGGGCGCAGCGATGCCGATCGTGAAGGACGTCGTCGGCGTACGAGCCGGATCAAGTCCCAATAACCGCCACAGTGGACGATCGAGATCCTTGCCGATCAGGTCGTGGAGTGCGACGTCGAGCAGGCAACGAGCGCCCGGCTCTAGTCCGTCGAGCAGCGTCTCGAGCGCATAGGGATCATCGGCGCGCAGCGGACGCGCTTGCAGCTGTGCCCGCACGCTTTGAACGCTCTCGGCATAACGCGACGATGGTGCCGCTTCGCCGACGCCTTCGAGCCCCTTCCATGTCAGACGCCCAACGAGTGTCCGCGCCTGTGCCTCGGAGCCGCGTGAGATCGTGAACGTGTGGACGAGTGGAAGAGCGAGTTCGAAGAGTGCGAGTTGCACCGAACCCGCTTCCCTATGCGTAGGGCGCCTCCTCGCGCGTGCGGAGTGCGTGTCCGTTGCGGCCTGTCAAGTCTTGACCGGCGTGGGATAATACGATGCAGACGACTGCGCTCGCACGCGTACTTGTTCAGGTGTAGGACCAACGTTAAAACCAAGGGAGCATCAGCTCCGGATACGACGGCGAGTCGGCAGCTAGCCGCCTCTCGGCGCCCGGGCCGCACCCACCTGTCGTTGGCAGGTCTTAACCGAACATGCAGACGGCAGTGCGGTCTCAAAATTCATTGCGGGGTTCCGGTCAGTTCGCGGGCGCGTTGCGCGGTGAAGCGCGCGACGGCGTGGTGGTACGCGTTGCGGTCTGAAAGATCGACAGCGTGTTCGAGAACGACGAAGCCGCGAAAGTGTGACAGCGCAGCGATCGCACCTGCGGATTCTGCGTCGGCGTGCGTTGCGAAGTTGTCGATGTCGGCGATCGTATGAATCGCGATGACGCTCTTTGCAAGGAACGCTGTGCCGTGGGCGTCGGCCGAGGTGCGCGGATCGAACGCGAAGCGCAGCCAAGCGCTGTCGATATCTTTGGCCAAACGACTGCAGTCCGCGGCGTTCTCGCAGAGCGTTCCTGCGACGGCGCGGAGTGCCAGCGTTACGTTGCAACGTTTGGCCTGCGCCGCCGTCGCTTTCGTCGCGGCGGTGAAATCGGCCCAGGCTTCCGGGCGTGCCGCAGAGTTCGGTGCATGCACCAAGAGTAACGGTGCGCCGAGCGCAACGGCGTTCGAAAGATGCCGTTCCGTGTCGGGCGCTTCACCGACGGCGAGCGCCGCCACGGTCAGGCCGAGATCGGCCGCAGCTTTTTTGAGTTGAGCCAGATACTCGGCATCGTCGCGCGGGAAGTCGTGTACGTCGAAAACGATGCCGTCGACCTCGAGTTCGTTGGCGCAGATGTCGAGCCACTCGAGTTGCGTGAGCGTCCGGCCGAACGCCGGCGAGAAGCTTGCACTCGACGTAGCGATCTTCATGGCGATATGGTTCGTCGCGGGCAGCGCCTTCCCGGTCGCGAACGTTGCTCGCGACGAACGGCGCGACGCGGAACCGGAGCGCGCGGCGCAGAAGCGTGAGGAATGCAGACCCTCGTACAGAGTCCGCTGGCCCAGTCCGATCCCGACGTCTATGCGGCGGTCGTCGCTGAGGAACGACGGCAGTGCGACAATCTCGAATTGATCGCGAGCGAAAATTATGCCAGCCGAGCGGTGCGCGAAGCGGCGGGCTCGGTCTTGACGAATAAGTATGCCGAGGGCTACCCGGGCAAGCGCTATTACGGCGGCTGCGAATATGTGGACGTTGCCGAGCAGCTCGCCATCGACCGGGCCAAAGCTCTGTTCGGGGCGCAACATGCCAACGTGCAGCCGCACGCCGGGGCGCAAGCCAACATGGCGGTGTTCATGGCGGCTCTTCAGCCCGGCGATCCGGTGCTGGGGATGTCCTTAGCGCACGGCGGCCATCTGACGCACGGCACCAAAGTCAGCTTCAGCGGTAAGCTCTATCGCGCATTCGCGTACGGCGTGCGCCGCGATACGGAACTGATCGATTTCGACGAAGTGCGCGCGCTGGCGCGCGAACATCGCCCAAAATTGATCGTCGCCGGGGCGAGTGCATACCCGCGAACGATGGAATACGGCCCGTTTGCCGAGATCGCCAGTGAAGTCGGAGCGCAGCTCCTCGTCGACATGGCCCACATCGCCGGTCTGGTCGCAACGGGCTTGCACCCTTCGCCGGTCCCCCACGCTTCTTTCGTGACGACGACGACGCACAAGACGCTGCGCGGACCGCGCGGCGGCTTGATCTTGTGCGACGCCGAGCACGCAGCAGCCATCGACAAGATGATCTTTCCCGGCATTCAAGGCGGCCCGATGATGCACACGATCGCTGCCAAAGCGGTCGCTTTCCACGAAGCCCAACAGTCCGATTTTCACGCCTATGTGCAACGCGTGATCGACAACGCGCGTGCGATGGGCGAAGAGCTGCAGCGCGCCGGAACGCGCCTCGTCGCCGGAGGCACGGACACGCATCTGCTGCTCGTCGATCTGGGACCCAAGGGCCTGACGGGGAAAGCCGTCGAGGCGTACCTCGACGAGATCAAAGTGACCGTCAACAAGAACGCGATCCCCTTCGATCCGCAAAAACCCGCAGTCGCCAGCGGCATCCGGATCGGGACGCCGGCCGTTACGACACGTGGCATGGGCGTGATGCAAGCGCGTGAGATCGGCAAAATCATCGGAGAGGCGCTCGACGATGTCGCTGCGCGCGAAAAGATGCCGCACTTGCGCGCTCGCGTCGCCGAACTGACCGCACAGTACGGCGTGCCGTAGCATGACGTTGGATGCGCGCGACGGGAGTGAGGCAGGAGCGCCCGGGCTGGAAGTCGGTCCGCAAGCCCACCGCCATCCCGGCGCCAATCCGAGCGGCGAAGGCTTCGCTTCGATCGCCGGCCGCAAGCGGGTAGAGCATCCGGAGAGCCGTCAAGCCGCAGAACTCTTGGTCGATCACCTGTTCGCACCGGTGTCGCTGCCCGTTTCGGGGATCGACTATGCCATCGAATATCATCTCGCCGAGGGGCGAGCCGGGGGCGACCTCGTCGACGTCTACGCATTCAACAACGCGTCGGTCTCCTTTACGGTCGCCGACATCGCGGGCAAAGGTGCGCGCGCGGCGATTCAAGCCGCTCTCGTGAAATACGGCCTGCGCGCTTACGCTTCGGAAGGGTTCAATCCCGAAAAAGTGGTCGCGTCGCTCGACCGGCTGTACTTGGAACACACCGCTTTCGAGCGCACGGAGTCCTTCGCGACCGTCTTTTTCGGCCATCTCGATGCGGATCGCGCGGTGCTGACGTACTGCTCCGCCGGGCACGAGAGCGTAATTTTGGCGGAACGTGATACGGAGCCGGTCGTTCTCGATGTAACCGCTCCGGCCGTCGGCCTCTTCGAGGACCGACAGCATCTCTTCAAGCAGCGCAACGTCCCGATGCCCGTCGGCACCGTGCTGGTCGCCGTCACCGACGGCATTACCGAATCGCGCCGGGGCTCGCAGGAGTTCTTCGGAATCGAACGCTTTCGGGACGTCGTGCGCGAGCAACGCGACGCCGGCGTCGACGAGCTCGCCCGGACGCTCGTCGAGAGAGCGCTGGACTTTTCCGATCGCGCCGCGCACGACGACATCGCCGTGCTCGCTTTGCGGGTCACCGGTCCGGCGACGTTTTAAGGCGTAAAGGTACTCTCGCGCTCACGCGACAGCGTCAACCATTCCTCCAAACAACCCTTGAGCGTCCTCGCTGCAGCCGCCGTAGGCCGCTGGCCGATCGATGGGTCGTCGTACAGCGCTTGGATCGCCCGATGGAAACGGTCGTGCGCTTTGACGGTGCGGCCGAACAGCGGCAAGCCGCGGAAGGTGTGGTCCAGCGAACGCGACAGCCACGCATCGAGCGGGCAGTCGGTTTGCGGTTCGATGCGTACCGACGACCGCTCCGGCGACAGGAGGATGCGCACCAGCTCGCGCCACGCAAAGTGGATCTTCAGCGCGTGGATGACTTCTTGCTCGAGTCGTTCGAGCAGTGCGTCTGCGTGCGTGGTTCGGGCCGTCCCAGCCGTGTCGGCGCTCATCCAGGGCTGCCAGGATCGAGGGTGCGGCGGTTTGGCGATGACGGCAAACGCATTGTGGGGAGGCTCCTGTTTAGCGCGGGGCGGTCGACTCCTCGCGTCCGGTCGTCGTGCATGCGACGCGTTTCCAACGACCGGCGCAGGGTCGCACACGCCAACGACGCAGCCACGTCGACGCCGGCCGGAACGCCGTGAATGCCGCAGCCAGCGAGCATGCGCACGAGCCGTCTTGTGGTACGGCTCGTTGCGGCCGGCGATGCCATGGCGCTGCTCGCCTACCATGCGCGTAACCGACGTCATCTTACGCCCTGGGAACCCGAACGTCCGGGCGACTTCGAAACGCCGGCATACTGGGAACGCTTCGTCGCGCATTGCTTGCGCGAGGCGCAGGCCGGCACGCAAGCCCGCTTCGTTGCGACCTGGCCCGATACGAGCGACATCATTGCTGCGGTCAACTTGCATGGCATCGAACGCGGCGTTGCCGAATGCGCCGTGCTGGGCTATTCGGTCGACACTGCCGCGGAGGGGCGTGGCTTGGCGCGCGAAGCCGTCGCAGCGGTCGTGACCTACGCCTTCGACGTCCTGCGCCTGCATCGGATCGAAGCGAATTATCAGCCGCTCAACGAGCGCAGCGGCCGCCTCTTACGCGCGCTGGGCTTCGTCGTCGAGGGCTACGCGCGCGACTATCTGTACATTGACGGCGCCTGGCGGGATCACGTCCTCACGTCGCTGACGCGCCCGGCGTAAACGGACGGACGAAGCGGACGCGTGCAGCCGGCGCACAACGGGCTCCGGCGCCAGGGTGGTGAAGAAGAACCTACCGTGCCCTCGACGATAGATGGAGAGCGACGCCGTGCGTCCCGGTTGGGATGAGTACTTCATGGATGTCGCGCGGACCGTGGCGACGCGTGCGACGTGTCCGCGCGCCAGCGTTGGCGCCGTGCTCGTGCGCGAGCATCGCATCCTGACAACGGGCTACAACGGCGCTCCGCGGCACGTCGCTCACTGCACCGAAGTCGGCTGCGAGATGGTGGGCGGGCATTGCGTGCGCTCGACGCACGCCGAAGCGAACGCCGTCGTTCAAGGAGCGTTGTACGGCGTCGGGCTGGAGGGGGCATCGGCCTACTGCACGCATCAGCCGTGCGTGCACTGCGCGAAGTTGCTCATCAGCGCGGGGGTCGTACGAATCGTGTTCGCGCAAGCGTATCCTGACCGTTTCGCGCAGGACCTGTTGGCTGAAGCCGGCGTCGCGTTCATTCCGTTCGCGAATCTCGAGCTCGCTCGAGACCGGCCCCGCGCGGCCGTTGCGTCACGCGAGCGGGCCGAGACGCCGGCATGAACGCGCAAGACCTCTACGCTCTAGCGACCGTCACCGCGTTCGTGACGGCGTTCTTTGCGACGCCGCGCGTGCGCAAACTCGCGCTCAAAGTCGGCGTGCTCGATGCGATCGGCGAACGGCGGATGCACGTCGAACCCAAACCCCGCATCGGAGGCATCGCGGTCTTCTTGGGGGTCGCGTCGGCGCTGTTCGTCACGATCGGCTTCGCGCTGCACACGGCCCTCTTTCACAGCGTAAACGACACGCAAGACTTCTTCGGACTGCTGTTCGGCGGGACGTTGATCATGCTCGTCGGCGTGTGGGACGACATCATGGGCATGCGGCCGCGCGCGAAATTCCTCGCGCAGATCGTCGTTGCCATCGTCTCGATGATCTACGGCTTCCATATCCACGACATCAAGGTTCCGGGCACCGAAAACTACGTTAATTTACCATTCTGGGTCGATTACCCGTTGACGATGATCTGGTATCTGGGCATGATGAACGCGATCAATTTCCTCGACGGGCTCGACGGATTGCTCGCCGGCGTGACGGCGATCTCCGGGATGTTCTTATTCGCGATCGCGTCGCTGCACGGACACATCGGCGCGGCGCTCGTCTTAGCCGGTCTCGTCGGCGGCGCGCTCGGCTTTTTGCCCTTCAACTTCAATCCGGCCAAGATCATCTTGGGGGACACCGGCTCGCTGTTCATCGGTTACGTGTTCGCGACCGTGTCGCTGATCGTCACGGCGAAGGTCGCGGTGACGGTCAGTCTGCTCGTGCCCCTCGTCGCGCTGGCGCTGCCCGTTGCCGATACGGCGGCGGCGATCGTGCGCCGCCTGCACGCCGGGCGCGCGATCACCGAGGCCGATCGCGGCCACTTCCATCACATGCTCGTCTTTCGGTTCGGCCTCAACGTCAAGCAGGCAGTGCTGCTGATTTACGGTGTATCGTTCTTGCTGGGGATGGCCGCCTATCTGTTGTCGGGCACAGCCGCGTCCGCGGATCGCCGGTATCGGTACGACCGTGGCGGGCGGTCCGCATCCCGCCGCCCAGCGCAGTTCGCGCTCGCTCGGCGGCGCACGCATCGCACGCAGCGCGCTACGCTGACGAACCACCGCACCGGCATGCCTGCACCGCTGCGCGTGATGACGGTGTTCGGCACGCGGCCCGATACGATCAAGATGGCGCCGGTCGTCGCAGCGCTGCGCGCGCAGTCCCCCGCCATCCAGACGCTGGTCTGCGTGACGGCGCAGCATCGCGAACTGCTCGACGATCTCCTGAGGTTGTTCGGCATCGTTCCCGACGACGATCTCGACGTCATGCGCCACGACCAAACGATCACCGCGATCACGACCCGCGTGCTCGAGGGCATGGAAGGCGTGCTCGCACGCGAACGGCCCGACGTCGTGCTCGTGCACGGCGACACGTCGACGAGCACGGCGGCAGCGCTCGCCGCCTATTACGCCAAGATTCCGGTCGGTCACGTCGAGGCAGGGTTGCGCACGACGACGATCTGGGAACCCTTTCCCGAGGAGATGAACCGCCGTTTAACGGGGCGGCTGGCGTCGTTCCATTTCGCGCCGACGGCGGGTGCACGCCGCAACCTCGAAGCGGAAAACGTCGACCCAGCCGACATCGCGGTGACCGGCAACACGGTGATCGATGCGTTTCTGTCGGTCGCTGCGGCACCGCCCCCGGCCGACGTGCCGGCCTGGCACGAACTCGATCCCGAGCGCCCCTGGATTTTCGTAACGGCACACCGCCGTGAAAACCACGCCCGCATGCCGGAGATCAGCCACGCGCTGGCCGCAATTGCCGCATTTCCGGAGCGACCGCAGATCTTGTGGCCGCTGCACCCGAGTCCTCACGTCGCGCCGGTGGCGCGGCGCATCCTGCAGGGAGTGCCGGGCATCGCGCTCGTCGATCCGCTTCCTTATGACGTTACGGTGCAAAGCATCAAGCGCAGCCGGCTCGTGCTCACCGACAGCGGCGGGCTGCAAGAAGAAGCGCCGTGCCTGGGCAAGCCGGTGCTGGTCATGCGCGATCAGACGGAACGCCCCGAAGGGATCGCGGCCGGCACGCTCGAGCTCGTCGGACCCCACGGGGATGCGATCGTCAGAGCGACGCGGCGTCTGCTGACAGACCGGGCCGCCTACGTTCGCATGTCGCGCGCCGACAACCCGTACGGTGACGGCCACGCCGCCGTCCGCATCGCTGCGTGGCTGCAAGCGCGGTTCGGAGACGCTGCTTACCCCGCAGAGTTCGGGGCGGCGCTTTCGTAAGCCGGGAGGGAAGCTTGGCGGCTTTCCCAAACCGGGAAGCCCCGTGTCGGAGGGCGATGTGCGCGCTTATTACGATCGCAAGCGTCCGCTTGTCGTCTGGTCGGCCGCGTGCGGATCGGTCCTTGCCCTCGCGCTGGCGGCGTACGCCCCGGTGGCGGCTGTCGCATTATGCATCGGGACGGCGTGCGGAATCCTCAACGCCTTGCTGACGATGCGCGGCACGGAGCGCCTGCTCGATCATCGCATCGCCGCTGCGTTCGTCTTTAGCAGTATGCTCCGGATAGCGGTTTTCGGTATAGTACCGGTGGCATTTGCCGTGCACGGCTCGGTCTGGTCCATGCCGGCGTACTTCGTAGGCTTTTTTGTGCCGCTTGTGCTCTACGCGATCTTCGTTGGGCGCGCCGCTGGGATGAGATGATGCAAGAAGAAATCGGCTCGCATCGGATCTGGACGCTTCCGGTCCTCGGTCAGGTGCACAGCGACACGATCGTGACGACGTGGTTCGCGATGGCGGTCGCGATCGCACTCCTCTGGTGGGTCGGCAGCAGTTACGGCAACAGCCCGCGGACCAAGAAGAGGCAGGCCGTATTTGAGGGCATCATCACCTTCATCTCGGATCTCGTACGCAACGCGATCGGGCCGTCGGGCGAAGCCTATGTGCCCTTTTTCATCTCGGTCTTCATCTTCGTCTTCTTGTTGAATCAGTTCGACATCTTGCCGTTGCGCGCGTTCGGCTGGCCCTTCGGCGGCTCGCCGACGGCCGATCTGAACACCGTCGTACCGTTGACTTTGATGGTCTACGTGCTAATCTTCAGTTCCGTCATCGCGCGCCGGCGCGTCGGTCACTATCTAGCGCACTTCATGCAGCCGTTTCCGGTGCTGCTCCCGCTCAACGTGCTCGATGAGGTCAGCCGCGTGCTGACCTTGGCCGCACGGCTTTTCTTCAATATCTTCGTCGGCGAAATTCTGTTTTACATCGCATCGTCGATCATCCTCGGCAAGATTCTGATCGGTTCCGTCAATCTTTCGATCCTCGCCGCCGTGCTGCCGTTTTTCATTCAATTCTTCAACTTTTTCGTCGGAGCGGTCCAGGCATTCGTCTTCACCTTGCTCGGCATCATCTATCTGTCTCTCGCCGTCGGCGAAGAACAACACTGAAGAAGACTGACTAGAGAAAGGAAGCCTCTTTGACTTCGGAATCACTCGTAATTGCAGCGACGCTGATCTCGTTCGGCCTCATCATCTTGGGGGTCGCGTTCGGTTCAGGCATCGGCGACGGCCTCGTCGCGCAGAAAGCCGTCGAGGCGATCGCGCGGCAGCCCGAGGCCCGCGGGAACATCTTCACGTTCCTGTTTCTGGGCGTCGGCCTCGTTGAGGCTTTCCCCATCATCTCGATCGGATTGGCCTTCTACATGCTCTACGCGCTCGTGCGGTTGCCGACGCTGATCGCGCATATGAGCGCCGCACACCCGTGAGTTCTTAGGGGTCCATTCCCGGTATGTTCCTGCAGGTCAACTACGGGACCGTCGTTATCCAGTTGATCAACTTCGCGATCTTCTTCGCGATTCTCAACGTCGTCTTTCTGCGCCCCGTCGGTGCCGCCATCAAACGGCGGCGCCAATACATCGAGAGCGTGCATCACGACTACGAGCGCTATTCTGCCGAGGCGGCATCCCTACGCCGGGACGCAGTCGCTCGGCGTGGCGCCGCCCGGCGGGATGCGGAAAACGCCGTCTTCGCTGCCCGCGCTCGCGCCCAGGCTGAGGCCGATGTCATCGCGCGCGATCACGCTACGCATGCCGCCGAGATCATGGATCAAGCGCAGCAGACGATCGAGGGCGAGTTCGCCGTAGCCAAGGCGCGCGAGGACGAGCTTTCACAGATGTTGGCTAAGACGCTGCTCGCTCGAGCGCTGGGCGCACCGCGGTGAACGATGCGTTCTACATTCGCCTGGCGGCCGGAAGCCAGATCGTTGCGTCGATACTGTTCATCGCGCTGTTGGTCTACATCTGGGTGCGCTTCATCAGTCCGGGCGTCGCGCGTTCTCAGGCGCGTAAGAATGCCGAGTTAGCGGAAGCCGAACAGCGGCGCGATCGGGCGCGCGACGACATCGCCGTCGCGCAGCGCGAAGGCGAAGCGATCGACCGAGAAGTGCATGCGATCAACGAGCGCGCCCAAGCGGACGCGCAGCGCCTGCACGAGCGTCTGCTGGTCGCCGCGCGAGCGGAGGGCGAGCGGCTGATCCGCAATGCCGAGGGAGAACTCGAGCGCGGCCGTTTGGCTGCCCGCGACCGCATCCGCCATCAGTTGGTCGCCAAGGCGACGCAGATTGCGCGCGGCGCCGCGCTGTACGTCGACGAGTCGACCAACCGGCGCCTCATTGGAGAAACGCTCGACACCGTCGATCGGGCATCGACGTCGTGATCGCGGGCGAAGCGGCCGGCCGGCGTTACGCGACGGCCATATTCAACTTAGCGCAAGCTGCCGGCCGGGTCACGCGAGTGGGAGCCGATCTGCGGGCCGCCGCCGACGGCATCTTCGGCAACGACGACGTGCGGCGTTTTTACTTGTCGCCCGTGTTCGAACGAAAGCGCAAAGAGGCACTGCTCGTTGAGGCATTCGGTTCCCGCTTGGACGAGCTCGTACTGCACGCCGTTCTGCTGCTCGTGCGCAAACGTCGCGAGACGCTGCTGCCCGCAATTGCAAGCGAATACGGGAAGCTCGCGCTGGCGGCAGCGGGCCAAGAGCCGCTCGAGATCGTCACGGCGCGGCCGTTGACGCGACCCGGACCTCGACGCGCTCGTCGCCCAGTTGGGCCGTAGTTACGCCAAAAGCTTCGCCGTCACTGCGCGGACCGATCCGGCTCTGCTCGGTGGCATGCGCATCACGATGGGCGACCGCCGCATCGACGGCTCGCTTGCCGGCCGCCTCGACGACATCGCGCGCGAATTATGGTAACAACGATGGTCAACGAAAGAGCTGCGGGCGCGCAGCCGCGCAGCGGCGCAGCGCTATTTAACGAAAGGGGTCCCCGCGATGCGTAGCATGATTGGGGCCCCACGCGCTATGCGTGTGGGGGCGCGCAGCCGCGTAGCGGCGCAGCGCTATTTAACGAAAGGGGTCCCCGCGATGCGTAGCATGATTGGGGCCCCACGCGCTATGCGTGTGGGGGCGCGCAGCCGCGTAGCGGCGCAGCGCTATTTAACGAAAGGGGTCCCCGCGATGCGTAGCATGATTGGGGCCCCACGCGCTATGCGTGTGGGGGCGCGCAGCCGCGTAGCGGCGCAGCGCTATTTAACGAAAGGGGTCCCCGCGATGCGTAGCATCGTGGGGTAAAAACATCAGCATGATCAACGCCGACGAAATCGCCGGAATTCTGCAAGGCCAAATCGCCAGCTTCAAGACGCAGATCCATGAGGATCAGGTGGGGACCGTCATTGAAGTCGGTTCGAGCATCGCACGCGTGTACGGCCTCGAAGCCGTGCAGCAGTCGGAGCTCGTCGAGTTTCCGAACGGCTTGCAAGGCATCGCCCTCAACCTCGAAGCCGACAATGTCGGCGTCATCATTCTCGGCCCCGACACCGAAATCAAAGAAGGCATGCAGGTTCGCCGGACGGGCCGCATCGCATCGGTTCCCGTCGGCGAAGCGCTTCTGGGACGCGTCGTCGATCCGCTGGGCAATCCGGTTGACGGCAAGGGTCCAGTTGAAACGCATCGCTTCCGTACAATTGAAAACACCGCACCGAGCGTCGTCGAACGGCAGCCCGTCAAGCAGCCGCTTCAGACAGGGATCCGTGCGATCGACGCGCTGATTCCGATCGGGCGCGGGCAACGCGAGTTGATCATCGGCGACCGTCAAGTCGGCAAGACGGCGATCGCGATCGACACGATCATCAATCAAAAAGGTCGCGGCGTCTTCTGCATCTACGTCGCGATCGGCCAGAAGGACTCGACCGTCAAAGCGATCGCGGCGCGCTTGGAACAAGAAGGCGCGATGCCGTACACGACGATCGTGACGACGTCGCCCGCCGATTCGCCGGCGCTCAAGTACATCGCGCCCTACGCCGGTTGCGCGATGGCCGAAGAGTTGATGTATCAGAATAAAGACGTACTGATCGTGTACGACGATCTGACCAAGCATGCGATCGCGTATCGCGAAGTATCGCTGTTGCTGCGCCGTCCCCCCGGGCGAGAGGCCTATCCGGGCGACATTTTCTTCTTGCACTCGCGCCTTTTGGAACGTGCGGCCAAGCTGTCCGATGAGAAGGGCGGCGGTTCGTTGACGGCGCTGCCGGTCATCGAGACGCAGGCCGGCGACGTGTCGGCCTACATTCCGACCAACCTCATCTCGATTACCGATGGGCAAATCTATCTCACGACGGGGCTGTTTTTCCAAGGCATTCGGCCGGCGGTCGATGTCGGCATCTCGGTGTCGCGGGTCGGCTCGTCGGCGCAGACCAAGGCGATGAAGTCCGTCGCCGGCCAGCTCAAACTCGACCTCGCGCAATACCGGGAACTGGCCGCGTTCGCCAAGCTGTCCAGCGATCTCGACAAGAATACGCAAGCGACGTTGACGCGCGGCGAAAAGATCACCGAGATCCTCAAGCAGCCGCAGTACCAGCCGATGGCGATGGAAGATCAGGTCGCGCTGATCTATGCCGCGACCAAAGGCTATCTAACGAACGTTGAAACGATTCGGCTGCAGGAGTGGTCGCGCAGCTTCATCGACTGGCTGCACGAACGCCACGGCGCGATCCCCGCAGCGATCGCCGATTCGAGCGCGCTCTCCGAGGACAACGCTAAGGCGCTCGGCGCGGCGATCGAAGAGTTCAACAAGACGTTCTGATGAGCGCAAAGGGGATGCCGGCGTCGCTGCGACGTTACGGACGGGCGGTCGACATGAGTCGGCCCGGGACGAGACGATTTCCCGGTCCATCGGGAAATCGTCTCTCGAAGCGCTCGGGCGCTCCGCCATCCTGGCTCCGCTGGTCGCGACGCGCCCCGGCCGCCTCACGTCGATCGCCCGGCCTCACATCACCGCTGCAGTTTAGTGTTGCGGCGGATGCACCGCGCGGAGGCGTGCGTGCCTAGCGTTCGGGATTTGCGCGATCGCATCAAGTCGCTCAAGAATACCCAGCAGATTACAAAGGCGATGAAGCAAGTGGCGGCCGCGCGGATTCGGCGGGCGGAGCTTGCACAGCGGCAGGCGCGCCCGTATGCGGATGCGCTGTCGGGCATGCTGCGCGATCTGATGGCGGCGGTCGGCTCCGTCGATCATCCGTTCATGCGAGCGGGAAAGGAAGGCGCGCCGCTCGGCGTCATCGTGATGACCGCGGATAAGGGCTTGGCCGGTGCGTTCAATTCGAACGTCGTGCGTGCCGGCGATACGTTCGTGCGCGAGCATGGCGGTGAAGTCGTGTACTACCCGGTCGGCAATAAAGCGCGCAATGCCGCCAAGCGAACGCGCTTTCAAACCGTCGAAGCGTGGTCGCTGTCGGCGCACGATAAGCTCGATACGGCGCGGGGCGTCGCGGCGCGCGTCACGGACGACTTTACGCGCGGCGCGATCTCGCAGATCGTGCTCGTGTCGCCGAAATTCGTGTCGATGATGACGCAGCGTCCCCAAACTCAGGTGCTGGTTCCGATTCAAGCCGCCGGGCGCGAAGAGAGGACTGGGCCGCGCGCCGACGTTGAATTTGCGCCGTCGCCCGAAGCCGTACTGACGCGCCTGCTACCGAAGTACCTGGAATTCACGCTGTACTCGGCGATGCTGGAGACCGACGCGGCGTTTTTCGCAGCGCAGCTCGTCGCTATGACGAACGCGACCGATAACGCGGGCAAGCTGCTCGACGATCTAACGCTCGCGATGAATAAGGCCCGGCAGGCCGCGATCACGAAAGAGATGCTCGAGATCGTCGGCGGAGCCGAAGCCCAAGCCGGTTAAGGGCTCTACTTTGGCGCAGGGCTAGGAGCCTAGGGGCGAAGTGCCCGATTCGCGGAGCGAATCTCGCGTGAGCCCCGTAGCGACAACGCCATGCGCCAAAGTAGAGCCCTTAACCGCAGACCACGAAGGAACCACAATAATGACCACGACCGCTACTGCTTCGTCAACGACAACTTCGGCGTCTAGCCCGACCGCGGCCGGTAGGATCGTGCAGGTGCTCGGCAATGTTGTCGACGTTGAATTTACGGCCGAGACGTTGCCGGCGATCAATACCGCGTTGACCGTCGACGTCGGGACGGCGGCGGCGAATGCAACCAGTAACGGAGCCTCAGGCAGAGGGAGCGCGAGCAGCGCTTCGGGCTCGGACGGCGTGGAACTCGGCGGGACAGCGATGCAGGCGCGGCGGCTCGTCCTCGAAGTGCAGGACGAACTCGGCAACAACCAAGTGCGCTGTCTCGCGATGGGATCGACCGATGGGCTCGTGCGCGGCCAGCGCGTCGTCAACACCGGGGCGCCGATCACGGTTCCCGTCGGTGAAGCGACGCTAGGACGCATTTTCAACGTGCTGGGTGCGGCGATCGACTCGTCCGAGCCGGTGGCAGCGGCGGCGTATTGGCCGATCCATCGCGACGCGCCGAATTTCGCAGCGCAGGATCCGACGCCGAAGATCTTCGAGACGGGCATCAAGGTCATCGACCTGATGGCGCCTTACACGCGCGGCGGCAAGGTCGGCCTGTTCGGAGGCGCCGGCGTCGGCAAGACGGTCCTCATTCAGGAGTTGATCCGCAACATCGCGCAGGTGCACAAGGGTTTCTCCGTGTTTACCGGCGTCGGCGAACGCACGCGCGAAGGCAACGATCTCTGGCTGGAAATGAAAGAATCCGGCGTGCTCGCGCAGACCGCGCTTGTCTTCGGGCAGATGGACGAGCCGCCGGGCGTCCGCTTTCGTATCGCGCAGACCGGCGTCACGATGGCGGAATACTTTCGCGACGAGAAGGGCGCCGATGTCTTGCTCTTCATCGACAACATCTTCCGCTTCATGCAAGCGGGATCGGAAGTGTCCGCGCTGATGGGCCGGATGCCGTCGGCAGTCGGTTATCAGCCGACGCTGTTCACCGAGATGGGCGCGCTCGAAGAGCGCATCACGTCGACTCACAAGGGCTCGATCACGTCGGTGCAAGCCGTCTACGTGCCCGCCGACGACTACACCGATCCCGCCGTCGCAACGACCTTCGGGCATCTCGATGCGACGACGGCGTTGTCGCGGCCGATCTCCGAGCTGGGCATCTATCCCGCCGTCGATCCGCTCGCATCGTCGTCGCGCATTCTCGACCCGCAGATCATCGGCGACGAGCACTATCGTGTCGCCCGTGGCGTGCAAGAGACCTTGCAGCGCTACCGCGACCTGCAGGACATCATCGCGATCCTGGGCGTCGAAGAACTCTCTGAGGACGACAAAGTCGTCGTCGGCCGCGCGCGCCGCATGCAGCGCTTGTTCTCGCAGCCGTTCTTCGTCGCCGAGCAATTTACGGGCCGTCCCGGAAAATACGTCAAGCTCGAAGATACGATCGCATCCTTCAAGGAAGTTCTCGACGGAAAGCTGGACGATCTCCCCGAGCAGGCCTTCTACATGGCCGGCGGCATCGACGAGGTCAAAGCCAACGCCGAAAAGCTCGCGGCGACGGCCTGATGGCAAAGACGATTCCGTTTCGACTGATCACGCCGCTTGCCGTTGCGTTTGAGGGTGAAGCCGAACTCGTCATTGCCGTCGGGACCGAAGGCGAAGAAGGGATCCTACCGTCGCACGCGCCGTTCCTAACGGCGCTGCGGCCCGGTATTCTGCGCGCGAACGTCGCGGGCAGCGGCGGTGCGACGCAGCGCCTCGAGTTCGCTACGAGCGAAGGCTTCTTGCAGGCGTTGCCGGACCGCATCACCGTGCTCGTCGATGCGGCGATGCAGCGCGATCACGTCGATAGCGTTGCGGCGCGCGCCGACCTCGAAGCGGCCATCGAACGGCAAAAACATCTCACGCCGCAAACGGCCGAATACGCGCGCGAGCAAGCCGCAATCGATTTCGCTAACGCGCGACTGCGGCTCACCGATTATACCGGCAAATAAGGCTCTGTCCGCGTGTTGCTGTTCGCGATCGCTTCCCCACTGGGACAGTCTGCACCGTTCGCGACGTGCGAGTGTTCGCCGCGAGTCCTTTCAAGGCAACAGAAGAACGTCCCTTAGGGGCCAACTTCGCGGTCTCGTGATCGTTGGTTCATTGCCGGCTTGTTTTAGGGAGCCTGATCGCCCAACGCTTTCTTGGAAGATGATCATTATGCACGATGGCACAAAGGTCGTGTACAGCGGTGTGCTCTTCAATGCGATTCCATGGCCGCAAGGGGGAGGCAAGATTGACTTCATTAGTAAGTCGAGCACGGTAAGCGGCGACGTCTCATTCACTGCCGGTCCAAACCCTGAGCCGTATCCGCGACGGCTTCTGATCCGGAAAGCCGGCGCGATTCCTTATCCCAAGTAAGTCGAGCTCGGTAAAGCGGCAGACTGCGGGCCCATATGGTTTTGCGGCAAAATCCTAGCGAGCGTGTCGACTTCGCGCGACGTTGAAGTGCGGCTTGCAGCGAAGCCGCAAACGAGAACGATTCGACGAAGTTGTCCCACCAGGGATTCCCCAGACGGCGGCGGATGCTGCGCCATGATCTTCCGCGCTGCGTATAGCGAGAAGTTCGTCGGGCGTCGCCAAGAGTTGGCCTTTCTGCTCGACGAACTTGCGGCGGCGCGTAACGGCCGCCTGCGGTTTGTTGCCGTTGAAGGCGACGCCGGCATCGGTAAATCGCGGCTCGTAGCGGAGCTGCGAGCGACGGCGCCCCCGGACGTGACGATGGCCGTCGGCGCATGTGAAGAGCATGTCGATCTTCCGTACCTTCCGTTCGGCGCGTTGCTCGGGACATTCGACCGGCGATTGCGCGCGTCGGCACGCTGGTCTCAGCGCGAACATGTCGGCGAAGCGAAGTACGCGTTTTTCGAAAGCATCACGGCGACCCTCGGACGAGAGGCGGCGCGCCGGCCGCTGTTGTGCGTGATCGAGGACTTGCATTGGGCCGATGCGGGCACGCTCGAATTGACGTCACATGTGGTGCGTCACTTGCATGCGGCACCGATCTTGTTCGTCATGACGTCTCGCTCGGGTGAACCGTCGAGCGACGCACGTTTGGCCAGGCTGCGCAGCGTCGCGGCTCGCGCGAAGGCGTCGACTGTAGCGCTGCGCGGACTGGCGCGCAACGAGATGCGGCAATTGCTGCAGCAGATGCTGGTCGCGCGCACGGCTATCGTGCCGCACGAAACGTTGGCGCATATCGAAGAGTACGCCGAGGGCAATCCACTGTTTGCCGAGGAACTGCTCGGCGCGGCACTTGACGGCCGCAAGCTGAGCGTCGGCGGCGACGTGCCGATTTCAGTGCAGGCCATTCTGGCCGAACGGCTGACGGCTATCGACGCACGGGACCGCGAGCTACTGATCCGCGCAGCGAATCTGGGCCGGACGTTTTCGCTCGACTTCCTGGCGACCGTCGTCGATAGGAGCCTCGGCGACGTGACCGCCGCGACGCAGCGAGCGGTGCGAGCCGGGTTGCTGATACTCTCCGACACCGCGCCCCACACGTACGGATTTCGGCATGCGCTCATTCGTCACGCGCTGGCTGACCGCTTGATCTTCGCACTCGCCGCCCCGCTGCACGTTCGCATCGCGACCGCCTTGGAGGCGTCCTGCGACGGCGCCGCATCGCATGCAGAACTGGCCTATCACTGGGCAGCCGCGCGGGTCGCCGATCGCGCGCGCCATCACTACGAACGAGCGGCGAAAGCGGCGGCCGGAGTGCACGCTTTTCGCGACGCGATCCGCTATTACGGTCAAGCGCTGCAGTGGCAGTACCCGGCCGGCGCCGGACGCGCGAAGGTATACGAAGAACTCGGACGTTTACTGTATATCGAAGGTTGCGGCGATGCTGCGCGCAGCCGGCTGGAGCAGTGCCGCGACGAGCACGTGGCGCTCGGCGACGAAGTAGCATCGGCACGCGCCGCGTTGCTGTTGGCCGATCAGTGCTGGGTCGACGCCGATACGGCCAGCGGCTTACGAATCGCCGGAGAGGCGGCGCAAGGCTTCGAGCGCCACGGTGAAAAACGGTGGCTCGGCGTGGCGCTCCTGGCTCAGGCGCGCTTCGCGATCACGCTCGGCGATGCCGCGATGGCCACGTCGTTCCTGCGCCGCGCGCATCGACTGGGGCAGACCTCGTCGGCCGCAGGCGCCGACTATCACGAAGTGCGCGGCGACGTGTACGGAGCGCTGGGAAAGACGTCGGAAGCACTGGATCACTGCGCTCGAGCGGCCACGCTGGCGGCGCACCTCGGGGATCCCGAACTCGTTGCGCAGACCGAAAATAACCACGCGCTCGTCGCTTCCGATCTCGGCGAACTGACGACCGCGATGCAGCATCACGAACGCGCGCTGGAGGAAGCGCAGCGAACGGCGATGGCCTGGCGCGTCGCTTACTGCAGCCTCAACTTTGCCCGCAGCCTCACGTTGGCCGGCGAACTGCATGCAGCGTGCCGTCATGTCCGGATGGCGCTCGAAACGGGCGTCGACACGGCGACGTTCAAGACCAAAGCGGCCAGCGTCGGCATCCCACTCGCGCTGCTGCTCAACGATCGCGCGATGCTGGCAGCGTGCGCGGACGACGGCGCTCTCAAAGCAGCGTGGCGTTCGCAGGAATTGCAGCGCATCGCAGCCGTCAGCGCGGCGTTCGTCGAGTTACGCTTCGCACAGGGTGCTCGCGACGAGGCGCATGCGTTGCTCGAACGCGCGCTGCGCGGCGTTGCGCGCTTGCACCGCGGGCGCGCGTTGCTCGTCACCGTGGCGCGTTACGGCTCGAGCGAGCACATTGCTTTGGCGCAGACCCTGCTGGCCGCCTCGACGGCACGCCCGCGCGTGCGCCGTGCCGACGCGCTGCTGCTGGCCGCCGCATCCAGACGCCGGCGACTGCCGCATGACTACGAACGGCCGGCGCTGCTCGCGGCACATCACTATCGCGCCTTACGCTGCCCCTTGTACGAGGCTTACGCGCTCGAGATCGCGGGCCGCGACGCCGACGCTGCAAAGCTCTATGCAGCGATGGGGTGCCCCGTCGAAGCCTCGATCGCGCAAACTCCGGTGAAACTGCAAACGGACGGCACGCCCGGCGTGCTCTCGGAGCGTCAACGGCAGATCGCCCAACTGATCGCGCGGGGAGCGACGAATCGCGAAATAGCATTGCGACTGCACATCAGCGAAAACACCGTCGAGCACCACGTGTCGAACATCTTCTCCCGTTTGGGATTGCGGTCTCGCGCACAACTCGGCGCCTATGTCGCCGCCTCGGGCTAATGCCCGCGTGCAGCCTACGCCCAACGGACCGGCCGGCGGCGACCGGAGACTCTGCCGGGATGGCGGAAATCCGGGATAGCAGCGGCTACGCAATACGCTTAAGATGGCGAGGCGGACATGGCTTCGCTGCCTTGTCGATGCGAGCGGATTCGGGGGCGTAATGTCACGAGCGATCGTCGTACTTATCATGACTAGCGTGTTTGCATTGGGCGTCTGGCCGAAGACCGCATCGGCCGGGACGACCGGCGCGCTGCAAGGCACGATCCTGCAGACGAGCGGACGCGCGCCGGTGGCCAATGCCGTCGTCAGCGTCACGAGTCCGTCGCAGACGGCGAGCACACGAACCGACGCGAGCGGCACGTTCACGTTCATTTCACTGGCGCCGGACACGTACACGCTGGCCGTCATGAAGCAGGGTTTCGAGCCGCTGAGCGTTCCGGGCGTTACGATCCTGGCCGACCAAACCCAGTCGTTGAATTTTTCGCTGACCGCTTCGTTGCGAACGATCGCGCGCGTCGCTTCCCGTTCGGCGCTCGATGTCGTGCGACCCGGAACGACGACCGACGTCTACTCCGTCGGTCCGGCGCAGACGGCCGCGGCGGCGCCGCTCGGCGGGTCCGGCTCGCTCAATCAAGCCTATTCTGCCATCGCTTCAGTCCCGGGCGCGTACGTGCCCGCGGGGCAAATGGGCGTCAATCAGTCGGTTTATATTCGCGGCGGCACGTATTCGCAAATCGGATACGAATACGACGGCGTACCGGTCAATCGCTCATTCGATAATTATCCCGGCCATTCGGCCGCCACGCTGGGACAACAGGAGCTCCAAGTCTATACGGGCGGCGGCGGAGCAGGGCAAACGGCGACGGGGCTCGCCGGCTTCATCAATCAGGTCGTCAAGACCGGTTCGTATCCCAGCTTCTCGGATTTTTCCGCGCGCATCGGAAGCCCGACGTTTTACCACGATCTGTCTGGCGACTTCGGCGGTTCGACGCCCAATCGCCGCTTCAACTGGTACATCGGCGCCAGTGGTTACAATCAAGACTATCGTTACTTCGACAACTTCAACGGGGCTGGGCTACAGGACGCGTTTCCGATCCCCTACGGTCAATACGGGTTCAACTCGTACACGACGAACCTGCCGTTCTATCCGGCCGTCTATCCGACGTGTAACCGCGATCTGTCGAGCCCGTTCGGCAACGCCGGTGCCAAGCCGCCGCCGTTCTACAACAACGACCCGTCGAGCGGCATCTACGGGCCGGGCTGCTTCGAACCGCTCAACGCTGCGTACGGCAACGTGTCGGGGATCGAGGGCCGCGAGATCGTCGCCAACTTTCACTACGAGATTCCGCATGGCACGGATATGGGCTCCGACGACGTGCAGTTCTTGTTCACGAACTCGGCGCAATTTCGTCAGTATTACAGCGGCGTCGACGACGCCGGTTTCGCCCAAGTCGCCGCGACCGGCGGCGCCGAGTGGCCCGACTACCTGACCTATCCGAGCGGAACGCAGTTCTTCGCGCCCGCCACGGTCCAGCCCGTGGCGTACCCGTTTCCGGGTTCGCCCGGCGGCCGCTGCTACAACACGTCGATACCGGTGCCCAACAGTTGCGCGACGGGATACTCGGCTTTACCGCCGGACTACCGCGACGCACGGTGGGATACGGCGAGCATCGTGAAGCTGCAGTATCAAAAGAATCTCGGGACCAAGGCGTACATCAGAGCCTTTGGATACACGTTCTATTCCAACACGAATCGCAGCGGAGCCACGCGGCGCGGGACCGGCATCAGCGGGCTCGGGGTCGTTAACTACGATTACGAAGTCGATTCACACACGCGCGGTGCCGAGCTGCAATTCGGCGATCAGATCGACGACCACAACCAATTGACCGGTTACCTCAACTACGTGACCGCGACGACGAATCGCGTGAACAATTACAACTACCTGAACAGCTCGGATCTCGCCGTCAGCAATCTGACCAATGGCAAACAGTGCTTCGCCGGCACGGATGGTACGGGTCTGTACCCCGGGCAAAACGGCCCCGAGACGTTTGCGGCCGGCCAGCCGGCACCGTGTAACGATCCGATCACGCAAGGAACCTTTGCCTACCCGACGGGTCCGTGCACCGTCGATTTCAGCCAAGCGTGTGCGTCGACGGCCGGCAGCGTGCCCATTACCGAGGCGCAGAACTGTTCGGGAGCCGGCGGCGCGCCGATCCCCGGGCCCGCGTGTGCGGCCGGTGCGTCGTGGAGGCTGACTTACACCGGCAACCAAGGCGGTCTCAATACGGTAACCCCGAAATTCTTGGGCACGGGGCTCAACGACGAAATCAAGCCGACCGACAAGCTCGACATCAACTTGGGCGTGCGCTTCGAGCGAGATCAGTACGACCTCGCCAATACGGACACGCCTGCCAAGAACTTTTGGTTCGCCGCAGCGCAGCACGAGTATTGTTACAATCCCGTCACGTTGCAGCCGGTGTTCGTCCCGCAAAGTCCGCAGAGCGCGAGCTTGCAGGTACCGGTCGTCACGTTTTCGTGTCCGACGGACAGCTCGAGCGGGACGACGGTGCAAACCGTGCATCCCGACGGCCTCGATGGGCACCTGCTGCTCTCCAACGTTTACGATCCCACCTTGGTGCAAACGTTCGTCGAGCCGCGGGCCGGGCTGACCTATACGGTCGACCCGAATACGGTGCTGCGGCTCAACGGCGGCCGCTATGCACAACAGCCGCAGGCGTACGAGATTCAATACAACAGCATCGAGCCCAACTTGGCCAATCAGCTGATCGGGTTCTTCCCATACGGCTTCACGACGCCGCGCCACGATGCATTGCCCCAGTATTCGAACAACTTCGATCTGTCCCTCGAACATCGCTTTGCCAACACCGACATGTCGTTCAAAGTGACGCCGTACTATCGGTATGCGACCAACCAGCTCTATACCGTCAGCGTCTACGGAGCCAGCCCCGACCTCAACAGCGGCATCGAAAAGAGCCAGGGCGTCGAGCTGCAATTCACCAAGGGCAACTTCAATCGCGACGGCCTGTCGATGGTGCTGGCCTATACCTTTCTCGACTCGAAAGAAAAGTGGGCAAACTACGCCGGCACGAATCGCAATCCGGTCGACCCGTACAACGATTACATCAAACAATACAATGCGCTGACTAAAGCCGGCGGCGGAGCGCCGTGCTATGCGAACTCCGGCGATGCGACACCCGATCCGGCCTGCGCGGCGACGTCGATCCTCAACCCGTATTACCACAGCGCCCCACAGCCGCTGTTCGACCGCAACGCCTACTACCAGACGGGGCTCGATTTCCCGTACCTGTCCCCCAACGTGTTTTCGCTGGTGCTCAACTACCGCAAAGGGCCGCTCGCGGTAACGCCCGCGCTCCAGCTGAGCCAAGGGACGTGGTACGGCAATCCGGCCGACGTGATCGGCCTCGATCCGCGCACCTGTTATCAGAACCAGGGGACCTCCGGCTTTTCGACCGGCAATCCGCTCAAAGCCGATTATACGTCGTGCGGATTCGCAGATACGCCGTCCGGCAGTCTGTACGTACCGAACCCTGAGACCGGGCACTACGACGGCTTCGGCGAGTACCAGCAGCCGTGGCAGCTCAATTTGGGATTGCAACTGACCTACGCGATAACGCCGAAGGTCACGGCGAACGTGACCGTCGCCAATTTGGTCAACCGCTGCTTCGGCGGTTCGAGCACGCCTTGGAGTGCGGCGTATCCGCCGGGTTCGACGGTCTGCGGCTACGGCTCAAACACGTTCTACGTCAATAACTTCTACAACGGTGCCAGTCCATACGATGCAGCCGCGAACGGAACGCCGCTCAACTCGTACTTCGCGCACTCGTTCGTGCCGGCGTATGGCGATGTCAGCGCGTACAACTATCCGATGCCGCTCAACGTGTACTTCCAACTCTCAGTGAAATTGTGATGCAGCGGCCCGGCGCCAAACCGCAGCCGTGCCGGGCACTGCTCGTCGTCGCCGGGTTGTTGGCTAGCACTGTGGCGCCGACGCTCGCGGCGCATCCGTCACCGTCACCCGCGGTGTGCCGCGCGACGATCTTTCCACTCGCCGGCAACCGGGCGGCACGCAAGACGACAACGCGTGGACCGGGTCTCGTGCTGTCGGGAGCCGGACTCGTCGCTCTGCCGCCGGGAACCCTGACGTGGCTGCGCGCCCAATTCGGACGATCGGCTGATGCGTCTTCAGCGCCGCCGACGGCGACGGGTGGCCGGGCGGGCAACATCGTCATCTTGAGCGCGTCGGGGGGCGCCGACGATAGCGAGGCGCTTGCCGCGTACGGGTCAGTTCGCGTCGGTGCAGGAGATCCGGATTCCGCCGTGCGTCGCTGCTCGAGCTACTGACGCCATCGTGCCGTACGTCAACGGTGCCGACGCCGTGCTGTTCGCCGGCGGCGATCAAGCGAATTACGCCCGCTGGAAAGGCGGTGCGCTGCTGCGTGCCGTGACGGCGCTGTACGGCCGCGGCGGTTTCGTCGGCGGCGGCAGCGCCGGCCTGGCGATTCAAGGCGCCTTAGCGTACGATTCAGTCGCCGCGGACCGGCTGCATCCCGGCGACGACAATTACGCCGTCACCACCGAAAACGCGCTACGCGATCCGTTCGAGCCCGAGATCAGCTTTTCGCACCTCTTCGCGTGGCCGGCGCTCGGAGATACGATCACCGACACGCACTTCGTCGCGCGCAACCGTTTCGGCCGGCTCGTCGCTTTTCTGGCACGGATCGTCGCACGATCGTCTCGGCCCCACGCCGTACTACGGGCTTGGCGTCGATCAAGGCAGCGTCGTGCTGGTCGACCGCAAGGGTATGGCGACGGTGCGCACCCGGCGCGGCAGTCACGGCGCGTACCTCGTACGCTTGCGACGGCCCGGTGGCCATGCAGCGCGGCGTGCCGCTGCAAGCGACCGTCGACGTGGCGCATCTCGGTCGCGACGGCGCAGCAGTTCGATCTGCTGCACAAACGGCCCGGCGTCGCGTGGACGCGCGTGCGCGTCGACGGCGCTCGCGCGCCGTACTATCGCGCCCGATCCGTATCGCGCTTTGAGAGCGCCCGCAGCGATCGTTAAGCGCTTGTTCTTAACGTCCGCGTTCGCGCTGCTCGGCCGCGCTGCTCGCGCCCGAAGCGGCGCAACGAGGGTGCTTGCGGATCGGGATGACGACCGAGCCGAACTCCCTGTCGCCGCTGTTCGCGCTCAACGACTACGAGACAGTTCGTCGACCGGCTAGTCTTCGACGTTCTGGTCACGACGGCAGCCGACGGGCGCACGCTTCTCCCGCGGCTGGCGGCCGTCGTGCCGACGCAAGGCAACGGCGGCATCAGCCGCGACGGGTTGACGATCACGTATCGTCTACGCCGCAACGTCAAATGGCAAGACGGCGCGCCGTTCACGAGCGCCGACGTGCAAGTTCTCCTACGATGCGATGATGAACCCGGCCAACAACGTGCCGAACCGGCACGGGTACGATCAGATTCGCGACGTCGCGCACGCCGGATCCGATACACCGTCGTCTTCCACATGAAGCGGCCGTACGCGCCCGCGACGACGAATCTGTTCGGCGACGAAGCGCCCAACGCGATTTTGCCGCAGCATCTCCTGGCGCGCTATCACGATCTCAATCGCGTCGCGTTCAACAGATGCCGATCGGAACGGGGCCGTTACAGGGTCGTGCGTTGGGATCACGGACACGTCGGTCGAGTTGAGCGCGAACGACGCATACTATCTCGGCCGGCCGAAGATCGCGCCGCATCAGCGTGCGCTTCATTCCCGACGAAGCGACGATGCTCAACGAGCTGCGCACGCACGAGCTCGATCTGTTCACCCAAGCGTCGGTCAACGCGTTCGGCCAGATCCGCACGATGCCGGCGATCCGATACGCGCTCGTCAACATGCACGGCGCGTCGAACGTCCTCATCAACATGACGCGGCCCGTCTTCGCGGACGTGCGCGTGCGGCGCGCGATCGACTACGCCATCGACAAGCAGGGCGATCGTGCGGCGCTTCACCTTCGGCGCCGGGCACCGTCGCGACCGAAGATATCCCGGGCTTCATGTGGGCGTACGATCCGCGACTGCGCGTACGCCGCTACGATCCGGCGCGCGCGCGCGCGCTGCTGCGCGCCGCCGGCTGGCGTCCCGGCCCGGACGGTCTGGTCTGAAGAATGGCCGCCCGCTGCACACTGGACTTCGCGTACGCGCAGAACAACGTGACGTATCGTCTGATCGCCGTGCAAATTCAGGCGGAGCTGCGCGCCGTCGGCATCGACGCGCGGCTCAAAGGCTACAACGGCGCCATGATGTTCGCCGGGCGCGGTCCGCGGGCGGCATCTATCAGAGCGGCAACTTCGATCTCGCCTGGTACACGATGACGTTGGGCATCGATCCCGATAGCTCCGGCCGTTTCACGTGCGCCGCGATTCCGCCGAACGGGCAAAACTATTCCCGCTACTGCAGTGCCGCGATGGACGCCGCGCAAGCGGCCGGCCTCGCGCACTATGCTCGCGCCGCCCGCAAACGCGCGTACGCCGCCAGCCAAGCAGCTGCTCGCGCGCGACGTGCCGCTCGTTTTCGTGTACTGGCCTAAAGACGTCGAAGCGTTCGATCCCCGCCTGCACGGCTTCGCGCCCAACCCCGTCACCGCGGCGTGGAACGCCGAAGCCTGGTCGTTCGGAAGTTAGGCGCCGGGGCGCTGTGACGGCTCCGCGCGTGGCTCGGGGTGACGCAACGCCGCTTCGTCCGAGGCAAATTCATCCGGCGTGACCGTGGAACCGACGACGCCGGGGTCGCCACGTTCTTCGCTCGTGTGCTCGCCTACGTGGTCACGTTCGTCCATTCCGCTCTACCTCCGAAGCGATTGTACCCGAGGCCGCCCTCGCCCCTACCTTCGGCGGCGTCGCGCTTGGCGCCACCAACGGGAACCGTAATCGGCCTGCACTGCGCGGAGTTGAGAGGACGTCCTGCGAAACACCACGGCAGCCGTTTAGAAAGGTCTGGTATGCTCCGCTTTTGCACTCTCGTCGTTGCGTTTTGTCTGGGACCGGTTCGTTGGCCCTTGCCGATGAAGGGATGTGGACGTTTAACAACTTCCCGTCCGCCAAAGTTCAGAGAGCGTATGGCTTTACGCCGAACGCCGCGTTTCTCGACTCACGTGCGTAAGTCGTCATTGCGCATCGCGCAAGGCTGTTCGGCGTCGTTCATTTCGCCGCAAGGCTTGGTGATGACGAACCATCACTGCGTCGTCGAGTGCGTCGGCCAGCTTTCGAGTCCGCAGCAGAACCTGGTCGAATCCGGCTTTCTCGCCAAGCGGCCCGAAGACGAGAAAACGTGTCCGGCGTTCGAGCTGGATCAGCTCCAATCGATCGACGACGTGACCAAGCGCGTTCAAGGCGCGCTGGCCGGCAAGACCGGCGCGGCCGCGACCGCGGCGTTGCGGGCGGCGACGGCCGGCCTCGAGCAAAGCTGCGGCCAAAGCCCGGCCGTGCTGTGTCAGGTCGTGTCGCTCTATCACGGCGGCATCTACGATCTGTACCACTACAAGAAGTACACCGACGTACGGCTCGTGTTCGCGCCCGAATACGCGATCGGCCAATTCGGCGGCGATCCCGACAACTTCAATTTCCCACGTTTCGATTTCGACATCGGCTTGTTGCGCGCATACGAAAACGGTAAGCCGGCCGTCACGCCGGACTACCTGCGCTGGAGCCGCAACGGTTCGAAAGCCGGCGACCTCGTTTTCGTGTCGGGCAACCCCGGTTCGACGCAACGTGAATTGACGACCGATCGCAACTCGCGTACATTCGCGCGCTATCAATACCCGAACGAAATGCCGGTGCTCGGTGAGTATCGCGGCATCCTCGATGAGTTCGGTCAGCGTGGACCCGAACAGGCGCGTGAATCGCACGAAGATCTGTTCTTCATCGAAAACGACTACAAAGAGCAGCTCGGCGAGCAACGCGCGCTCGACGACCCGGCGTTTTTCGGGCGGAAGGTCGACGAGGAGAAGAACGCTTGCGAAGCTGCGGTCGCGCACAGACCCGGCGCTCGAAGCGGCGGACGGCTCGGCATGGAACGCGATCGCGCACGTGCAGCCGATCCGCGCCGAACTTGGGCCGCGTAACAACGTGCTCAACGGGTTCGTCTTCCAGAGCGGCCTGCTCGGCTATGCGCGCACGCTCGTACGCGCGGCCGCCGAGCGCCGCAAGCCCAACGCGCAACGTCTTCCCGGCTACACCGATCAGGCGCTTGGCGGCGTGCAGCAAGAGCTCAATGCTCCCGTTCCGATCTATCCCGATCTCGAAGAAACGACGCTCGCGTTCGAATTCAGCGTCGCTCGCCGTACGCTGGGCACCGACAATCCGCTGACTCAAAAGATGCTCGGCAAAGAATCGCCCGAAGTGTTGGCTCATCGCTTGGTCAGCGGCACGAAACTCGGCGATCCCGCGGTGCGCAAGGCGCTGTTCGATGGCGGGCAAGCGGCGATCGACGCGTCAACCGATCCGATGATCGTCTACGCGAAGTCGATCGATCCCGACTGCGCGCGCCATCCAAAAAGAAGTCGCGGACCGGATCGATGCGCCGACGCGTGCGGCTGCCGAGAAGATCGCTAAGGCGCGCTTTGCCGTCTATGGGACGAGCGTCGATCCCGACGCGACGTTCACCGCACGCTTGAGTTACGGCAGCGTCAAAGGCTTCGTCGATGCGACGCGGCACGCAGGTCGCGCCGTACACGACGATCGGCGGACTGTTCAATCGCGCGACGCCGTATCCGCCTTACGCGTTGCCGCAGAGTTGGCTGCCGCGCAGTCGTCCCTCAACATGGCGACGCCGATGAACCTGTCGACGACCAACGACATCATCGGCGGCAATTCGGGCAGCCCGCTGATCGACAAGAACGGCGACATCGTCGGACTGATCTTCGACGGCAACATCTTCTCGCTCGGCGGCACGTTCGGTTACGATTCGGCGCAAAATCGTGCCGTCGCGGTCGAAGCCGCGCGTTGCTCGAAGGTCTTTCCAAGGTCTATCACGCCGACCGGATCGTCTCGGAGATCGAAGCGGCGCGCGGCTCCTAAAGAGAGAGGGCGGCGGCGACGACGCGCTGATAGCGCTCGTACGCCGCCGCATAGCGAGCGACGTTCTCGCGCTGCGGGACGTTGCGGTGCTCGCTGCCCCGATCTGCGCGCGCCGGCGTCCCTGCAGCTACGACGTCCCGAGGAGTGCGCACGAAGCCGGCCGCGAGGCCGGCCATGACGGCTGCGCCGAAGGCAGAAGCATCCGCGCGGTCGATCGACACGGTTTCGCAGGTCGAAGACGTCGGCGATCAATTGGCGAACGAATGGCTCGCGCACGAGGCCGCCGGAAAGCCGCAAGCGGCCCGGCGGTGAAAATTGGACGAGCATCACGTCGTAGATACTGCGCAACGCGAAGACGATGCCTTCGAACGCAGCGCGCAAGATATCGCCGCGCTCGTGTACTAAATCGAGACCTGCCAGTGCACCGTGCACATCGACGCGCCAATACGGGGCGCGTTCACCTGAAAGGAACGGCGCGAAGCTCAGGCCGCTCGCGCCGGGCGGGGCCCGGCGCGCGAGCGCGACGGCGCGCTCGGTGCGCTCGTTTGCGGGCGTGTCGGCCAACAGCCAGTCCGCGAATTTCGCAAGCACGGCGCCTCCCGAACTCGTCGCTCCGCCGACGATGTAGCTGCTATCGTCGTAGGCATAGCAGAACGTGCGGCAATCCCGGTCGATGATCGGCACCGGCGAGACGACGCGCAGCGCGCCGCTCGTTCCTAAGGTCAGTGCGAACTCCTCGGGGTCCAGCGCACCGACGCCCAAGTTGGCTAGCGCGCCGTCGCTCGAACCGAGCACGACCGGAATGTCGGGCGGGAGGTTCAGCTCGCGCGCGACCGCCGCGCGCATCGACAAGCGCGTCGATGGTGCGGCCGGCGGCGACAACGCAATCTCCTCGACGTGAGCTGCATCGAGCGCCGCCGGATCCCAGTCACGGGTGCGAAGCGCGAACAGACCCGTTGCGGACGCGATGCCCCAATCGATCGCCCATGCGCCGCACCAACGGAAAACGAGCAGCTCTTTGAGCGAGACGAATTTGCGTGCGCGGCGCACGAGGTCGCGTTCGTTTTCGAAGAGCCAGCGCAGCTTACAGGACGGCAGCATCGGATGCACCGGTGCACCCGTGCGCGCGTAGAGCATCGCAGCGGTACCGTCGCTCTGCCACCGGGCCGCGATGCTCGCAGCGCGGCGGTCGGCCCAGGCGATGTACGGACCGAGCGCTGACCCGTCGGCGTCGACGGCGACGATGCCGTGCATCGCACTCGACAATCCGAGCGCGCCGACGGCGACGTTTCGCTCGCGCAGCGCAGTCAGCACCTCCTCCAGCGCGGCGCGGGCAGCAGCGAGCACCTCGTCGGCAGCCAACTCGACCCGGCCCGCACTCGGCACGTGCAGCGCATACCGGCGCAGGCTCGAAGCGAGCAGCGTTCCGTCAGGACTGCACGCCACAACTTTAGTGGCGCTGGTTCCGAGGTCGAGCCCAATGAGAGCCACGCATCGATCGCCCGAGCAGGCCAGCGCCGCCATCTGCCTTACGTCGGTGGCGGCATCTGCAGAAGCCTCCTTCGCGTCAAGAGCAATACCGGCCCGGACGCCGAAGGTTCGACATGCCGATGAACGTGCTCGAGCGGCTCGAAACGACTTTGCGCGTCCGCGGCGGCCATCGGCTGTCGGGGTCAGTCGAAACGCACGGCGCCAAGAACGCGGCGTTGCCGATCATGGCGGCGGCGCTGATGGCCAAGTCTCCGGTCACGTTGCACCGCATCCCGAACATCACCGACGTGTCGGTGATGCGCCAACTGCTCGAGGCACTGGGTGCGCGCATCCAATCCGAGGGCGCCGGCACGCTGACGATCGACCCGTCGAATTTGTCGAATTTTCGTGCCCCGTACACGCTGGTGCGAAAACTTGCCGCCTCATTCGATCTCGCTGGGCCGCTGCTCGGCGTCTTCGGCCATGCCGAAGTCCCGCTGCCGGGAGGCTGCATCCTCGGAACGCGCGCGACCGACCTGCACGAGCATGCCTTCCGCGCTTTGGGAGCGCGCATTTCCAATGCGCACGGGTATCTGATCGCGACCGCCGGCCCGCACGGTTTACGGGGCGCCGACATCGCATTTCGTCAGCCGAGCGTCGGCGCGACGAAGAACGCGCTGTTGGCCGCGGTCGTCGCCGACGGGACGACGACGCTGCGCAACGTTGCGATGGAACCCGAGGTCGTCGACCTCGCGAACTTCTTGATCGCGATGGGCGCACGAGTCGAGGGCCAAGGCAGCGATACGATCGTGATCGACGGCGTGCGGCGAACTGCACGGCGTCGACTATGAGATCATTCCGGACCGCATCGTGACCGGCACACTGCTGCTGGCAGGCTGCGCGACGCACGGCGACGTCACCGTCGAACGCTGTGCCCCCTCTCACCTCGCCGTTACGCTCGACAAGTTACGTGAATGCGGCGTCGCGGTCACTTGCGGCAGCGATTGGATTCGCGCCGACGCCGCGCGCATCACCGGCGGAACCGACGTGTTGACCGCGCCGTATCCCGGTTTTCCGACCGATCTGCAGCCGCCGATGCTCGGATTCTTGTGCACGTGTCCGGGCATCAGCACGATCGAAGAGACGATCTTCAATGCTCGCTTCTCCTACGTCAACGAGTTGGCGCGCATGGGGGCCGACGTCCGCGTCGCGATCGAGAACAACACCGCGCTGGTCAAAGGCGGAGCGCCGCTCTCCGGCGCGCCGGTCGAAGCGCCGGATATCCGCGCGGGTGCGGCGCTGGTCGTCGCGGGCCTCGCAGCGCAGGGGGAAACGGAGATCATCGGCCTCGAGTACGTCGACCGCGGTTACGAGCGCCTCGAAGAGATGTTGTCCGCTCTCGGCGGACAGGTGCAGCGCGCGAGCGGGATCGCACCCGTGACCGAGCCCCTCGGCACGTTCGAGACGACCGCGTATCCCAAGGTGTAAGCGCCGGCGGAGGTAGTCGGCCATCCGCGCGGTAACTTCGCAACTGGCGCCGCTCCCTGCGACGCCCTTCTTCTGACACGCGATTTTGGCTTGTTCGGCGAGCGTCGCGCCTTTTGTGAAGGTTTAGCGTGGATATCGGAATCGACCTCGGCACGGCCAACGTGCTGGTGTACGTCAAGGGCAAAGGCATCGTTCTGCGCGAGCCGAGCGTCGTTGCCAAGGACGTACGCACGAATAAAACCCTTGCCGTCGGCGAGGAAGCTCGTCAGATGCTGGGGCGAACGCCGAGCAACATTCAAGCGATCCGGCCGCTGCGCGACGGCGTGATCGCCGACTTCGAAGTGACCGAAGCGATGCTCAACTACTTCATTAAAAAGGTCACGCGCAACCGCTCGTTCTTGGCGAGCATCTTCCGGCCCAAACCCGCCGTCATCATCTGCGTGCCTGCCGAGATCACGTCGGTCGAGGAGCGCGCCGTGCGCGACGCCGCCAAACTCGCCGGCGCGCGCGGCGTCGACATCATCGAGGAGCCGATGGCCGCAGCGATCGGGGCCGGCTTGCCGATCGACGGTCCCAACGGCAACATGGTCGTCGACATCGGCGGCGGTACGACGGACGTTGCGGTGATCTCGCTCGGCGGAATCGTCGTCTCGCAGTCGTTGCGGGTCGCCGGCAATAAACAGGACGAGGCGCTCATCCGCCACATTCGCCGCATCTACAACTTGATGATCGGCGAGCGCACGGCCGAGGAGATCAAGATTCGGATCGGCAGCGCCTACCGGCTCGATTCGGAGCTGGTCATGGAGATCCGCGGACGCGACCTGATCAACGGCCTGCCGAAGACGGTCAAGATTACGAGCGAAGAAGTGCGCGAGGCTCTTGTCCGAGCCGCTGCAGTCGATCGTCGAAGCCGTCAAAGCGGTGCTCGAGAAGACGCCGCCCGAACTCGCCGCCGACATCATCGACCGCGGCATCATCTTAACCGGCGGCGGCGCGCTGCTGCGCGGCCTCGACACGCTGCTCGGCGAGGTGACCGGCATCCCGGTGATCATCGCCGACGATCCGCTCTCGTGCGTCGCCATCGGAACGGGGCTGCGCGTCCGGCTGTAGGAGCACCACTCCGCGCGCTTCGCGGTGGGAACACTGGTCAGGTGACCTTGCATTCCTTGCGGATGGCGCCCGAGCGAATCGCCGATGCCGTGGCGGCGGTGGTCGGGCGTGGGGGAACGGTCATTTTTCCGACCGATACGGTGTACGGGATCGGCTGCGATCCGATGTCGCCCTCAGCCGTACGCGCGATCTTCGCGCTCAAGGGGCGCCCGGCGCACAAGCCGCTCTCCCTTCACTTCGGCAGCGTTGCCGAGTTGCTCGAGTACGCGCCCGGCAATGCGTTGGCGCGGCGCGTTGCCCAGGCTTTCTTACCGGGGCCGCTGACCCTGATCGTGCGGCGGCTCGGCTTCGTCGGCCGATGGGTGACCGCGGGCGGTGACACGGTCGGCTTACGCGTGCCCGAAACATGCGCTGTGCGCGGCGATATTAGAACGGTGCGGCCCGCTGGCGGCGACCAGCGCCAACTACAGCGGGCTGCCGCGCCTACGCCGGCATCGTTAAGGACCCGCTGCCGAACGCCGATCTCACAGTGGACGACGGGCCGACGCCGGTGGGAATCGAATCGACGATCATCGACGTTTCGAGGAGAGGATGTGCGCCTCGTGCGCAGAGGAGCGATCAGCGAAGCAGATGCTCGAAGAGAAGTTAGGCGAGGTCGTACGTGCCGGCGGCGATGGGGCGGACCAGCAATGAAGCGCGCCGTGGACGTTCGCCGCGATCGCGGCTGCTTGCGCTGCTGTCGACGGCCGCCGCGCCGGCGGCGCCGCAAGCATCGGACGCGACGAGTTCGCTCAACCACCTTGCCGGCTTCGACATCCGCACCGAGCACTTCACGTACAATCTCAACAACGGCGATTTCTCGCTGCCCGACCATTTCGACGCGACGCGCGCCGGCACGAACATCACGGCCGATCGCGCGAACGGAAATTCGCAGCGAAAGAGATGCACGCTTACGGTCACGTCGTCGTCCATCAGAACGAACCGCTCCACAACGGCGGCAAAGCTGCCGACCTCACGCAGCGTCCTTCGACTTTGACGTGCGATACGCTCGACGTCGACGGCAATCGGCAGATCTACACGGCGAACGGCGACATGCACTTCACGCAGGAAGGCGGTCACGAAGCGAGCTCGGACCGCGCCGTGCTCGACGACGGAAACCACCATCTGCACATGGAAGGTCACGTGCACGTCCGCAACGGCGAGCAGACGATCGATCCGACGTGCTCGATTACGACACGCAAACCGGGCAACTGACCGGCAACGGCAACGTGACGATCACCGCTCCGATCCAAACGCCGTCACCGGGCAGCGCGCCGCGCACCGGCGCCCAAGAAGAAGAAAACGAAGCACGGCTGAGTGAGTGCGGCGGCCGGGGAAACGCGTCGGGCTATTCGAGCGCGATGCGCCCGTGCCGCTGGCTGCTCGCATGCGTCCGCAACCGCTCGACGAGTTCGTCGGCCAAGAGCACATCGTCGGACCGGGACGTGCGCTGCGACGCGCGATCGAAAGCGACAACGTTCCGTCGCTGATCTTGTGGGGTCCGCCCGGGACCGGAAAAACGACGCTCGCCGAAGTGATCGCGCGCGCGACGGATTCCAATTTCGTCGGACTTTCGGCCGTCAGCGCCGGCGTGGCCGACCTGCGCGCCGTCGTGGCCGAAGCCAAGCGCGCGCGAGCGCTGGGACGCCGCACCGTCCTCTTCATCGACGAGATCCACCGCTTCAACAAAGCGCAGCAGGACGCCGTGCTGCCGTACGTCGAGGACGGAACCGTCGTGCTGATCGGCGCGACGACGGAGAACCCGTCGTTCGAAGTCAATTCGGCGCTGCTGTCGCGGGCGCGCGTCTTCGTGCTGCACGCGCTCTCCGACGACGACGTCGCCGTTCTCGTACGCCGTGCGCTCGGCGACGCCGAGCGCGGCCTGGGCAACGCGCAGCGTGACGCTCGACGATGATGCGTTGCAAGCGCTCGTCGGCCTGGCCAACGGCGACGCGCGCGTTGCGCTCGGTACGCTGGAGTTCGCCGCGTCCGCCGCGCCCGTCGGCGCGGACGGCCGCCGCCGCATCGACGCCGCCTTGATCGCCGACGCGCTGCAGCGCCGCTCGTCGCGTACGATAAGAAGGGCGACAATCACTACGACGTCATCAGCGCGTTCATCAAGTCGATCCGCGGCAGCGATCCCGACGGCGCGATCTATTGGCTGGCGCGCATGCTCGACGCCGGCGAAGACCCGCTCTTCATCGCGCGCCGGCTCGTCATCTTAGCGTCCGAAGACGTCGGACTGGCCGATTCGCGCGGCCTTGTCGGTCGCCGTAGCCGCGCAGCAAGCCGTCCATTTCGTCGGCATGCCTGAAGGCTTCTATCCGCTCGCGCACGCGACGCTCTATCTGGCGACCGCGCCGAAATCCAACAGCGTCGGACGCGCCTACGGCGCCGCACTGGCCGACGTCGAGACGACCCGCAACGATCCCGTCCCGCTCGATCTGCGCAACGCGCCGACCGCCTTGATGCGCGCGCTACGGGTATGGTGCGAACTATCGCTACGCGCACGATGATTACGCCGCCGCCCGCCGGCGACCCGGCGCTGCCGCCGCCGCAACGGCTGCAAGCCTACTTGCCGGAAAATCTCCGCGAACGCGCCTACTTTCACCCCGGCGCCCAAGGCGAAGAAGCAAAGCTGCAAGCCTGGCTAAGAGACGCGCAACGTCGGCCCAGAGCAACGGCAACGTGCTCGAGGAAGGCCGGACGCTGACCGCCCTCAGCTGGCTTTGACGATGGCTGCGGCCTCGCGCAATTCCTGACCGGCGCGCAGCCAGGTCATGAATTGCGCTTCGGGCAGCGGTCGCGCGAACAGATAGCCCTGCGCCGCTTCGCAGCCGGCATCGAGCAGGGCGAGCCGTTGGCTTTCGGTTTCGACGCCTTCGGCGACTGCGCTGACATCGAGATTGCGCGCCAGGCTGAGGATCATCTCGACGATCGGCGGATTGGCGAGCTCGCCGTCGGGCGCATTGACGAACGAGCGATCGATCTTGAGCACGTCGATCGGAAATTCGTGCAGGTAACGCAGCGACGAGTAGCCCGTTCCGAAATCGTCGATGCACAGCTTGACGCCGATGCGGCGCAGCTCGTTGAGCACGTCGTGCGCGCGCGCTTTATTTTCGAGCAATCCGCTTTCTGTGATCTCGAGGGTCAGCCGTTCGGGGCTGATGCCGGCAGTTGTCAGCGCCGCGCGCACTTCAGCGGCGATGTCGCCTTTGATCAGTTGCGCGACGGAAAGGTTGACGCTGGCGCGTAACGGGGGCGCGCCGGCAGCGTCGAGCCGCGCGATCATGCGGCAGGCTTGCATCGAGCGCAAAGCGGCCCAATTCGTGGATTGCGTCGGATTCTTCGGCGACGGGAATGAACGCCGCCGGCGAGCACGTCGCCCAGCGTCGGGCTCTGCCACCGCAAGAGCGCCTCGAAGCCCAGTACGTCGGAGTCGGCGACCGAGACGATCGGCTGATAGGCGACGTAGATTTCGCCGCGCGGCATTGCGGTGCGCAGGTCGGTGAGGATGCGCATGTGCTCGCTGACGCGCTCGGACATCTCGCCGTCGAAGACGACGGCAGTCGCGCGTCCCAGGCTCTTAGCGTGGTACATCGCCACGTCGGCGTCGCGCATGACGTGTTCGGCGGACCCATAGCGCTCGAGGCCGGCAACGATGCCGATGCTGGCCGTCAGCCCGAACGAGGTTTCGCCGAAATGGATCGGTGCGATCAAGTGTTCTTTGATCCGTGCGGCTGTGGCCGCTGCAGTCGGCCCGTCGCTGCGTCTGCGAGAGCAGTAGCGCGAATTCGTCACCGTGCAGACGGGCGAGTACGTCTTCGGGGCGCGTCGTCGCAAGCAGCCGTTCTCCTGTGATCGTAATCGCGCGATCGCCGGCGGGATGTCCGAGGGTGTCATTGACGAGCTTGAAGCGATCGAGATCGATGAACAGCACGGCATAGCGTGCGAGCGACGGCCGGGTCGGCCAGAATCGCGTCGAGTTTCGCAAGGAACTGCGGGACGGTTGAGCAACGACGTCAGATCGTCGTGAGAGGCTGCGTAACGTAAGCGTTCTTCGATCGCTTTGCGCTCGCTGATGTCTTGCACCATCGCGATCGCCGTGACCGGCTCCGACGGCACGTCGACCGATGAGATCGTGACCTGCGACCAGCGCGGCGTTCCGTCACTGCGTTCGAGCGCCGTTTCGTGCTGGTACGTGGCCGATCGCCCGGCGGCAAGCGCCGCGAAATGTGGATCGCCGGGCGTGACGAGCAGCGGCGTCGCGGTGCCGAGCATCGTCCGTAAAGCCGGATTGCATTCGACGACCGTGCCCTCGCCGTCGAGGAGTGCGATGCCCATCTGCGAGCGGTCGAAGACGGCATCGAACTGCGCTTCGGTCAGCATGCGCGCGCGTTCGGCTTGCTTACGAGCCAGTTCCGCAGCGAGCGCTTGAGCGTCGCGTTGAGCGCGTTCGAGTTCACGCCGGTCCCGCCGCGCGATCAATTGGATCGCGCCGGAGCCAAGGGCCGCAACCAGTGCAAAAGCCAGTACGGCCAGCAGCAAGTTCTTGCGCTCGACGACGCGGTCTTGGGCGATCAAATTTGCGAACTCTGCCTCAGTCGCGCGTTGCACGATCGCGATGAAAGCCGACGTACTCGCCGCCAAGCGCATGCGCTTGGAGCGTAGCGGGCCGCTTTGCACGCGACCGTCGGGACGCTGGATGGCGGCAGCCAGGGCGCTTTCAAGCACGCTGGAAGCCGCCAGCGAAGCGTCCCAGCGGGCCTGCAGCACCGCGGCCGTGGGAGGCCGGCTCTCGAGGGCTCCATGCATGTCGTTGTAGAGCGGTTCGCGGAATTGACGCGCAACGGCCAGTTCGCCCGCGACGCTGAATCGATCGCGCATCGTCACATGCCGGTTCTGCATCGTTTCGGCCGCCGCGCCGAGCGGCGAAAAGATATGGAAGTACGTGTTGTCGAGCACGTCCCCCAAATCGGCGACGAGTTCGTGCGATTCGAACGAAAGCCCGGAACTGTCGGATAGGCGATCGATCGCCGTTGCCGTTTGCGCCGTCAAGGACGCAAGTGCCGCTGCGCTTGGTGTCCTCCGTTCGACGCGCCACGCGTGTGCGACGCCGGCGGCACCGGCGGCGGCTCCGGGCACGAAACGATCGTACTCGCGGCTGAAATTTTGGAGGTGGAGGAGTCGTCTTTCGATGCGTAACCGTTGGGGGGCTGTCAAACGATCGGCACCCTCGCTTGCGTCGACAGCGTTGACGAACGTGTCGACGAGGACGATCCAGTGAACGGCGACCGTCTCCGTCCGTAACCGATTGATCTCCCGGTCGATTCTGGCATTTTCGTTGGCAGTCAGCACTGCGACCGGCACCGACAGCGCGCAGACCAATCCGCCCAGCCTTAAAGCGAGGGGCAAGCGGGAATGGCCAAGGTACTGGCGGAGGGAGAAGCGATGCATCGGCCTAGGCAAGGTATCGGCACGGGGCCGGGGTGTTGTAGCGATGGGCGTGACGCCGCGCGCGTTTATGCCGACCATGCCGCGACGACCCCCGTGCGCCCCGAAGTGCTGGCCGCGATGAACCCCTACCTCGGAATGCAGCCGGGAAATCCGAGCTCGCTCCACTTCGAAGGCCGCAGAGCGCGCACCGCCGTCGACGAAGCGCGGCGCACGGTAGCGCGGTTGCTCGGAGCTGCACCGCGAGAAGTGGTCTTTACGGCGAGCGGTTCTGAGTCCGATAATCTGGCCGTCATCGGGTGCGCTCGGGCTCGAGCATCCCGGGGCACGCACATCGTGACCGCCGCGACGGAACACCCCGCGGTGTTGCGCGCGACGGCGCTGCTGGCCGCTGAAGGTTTCGAGGTGACGGTGCTTCCCGTCGACGCTGATGGCCGGCTGTCGCCCGAGCGGTTCGCCGCAGCGCTGCGGCCGCACACGGTGCTCGCGTCGATCATGCTCGCAAACAACGAGGTGGGCACCCTGCAGCCGATCGCGCAGCTCGCCGCCATCGCACGCGAGCGCGGTGTGACGTTTCATTGTGACGCGGTCGCCGCAGCGGGCCGCCTGCCGCTCGACGTGGACGCCTTGGGCATCGATCTGCTGACGCTCTCGGCGCACAAGTTCTACGGTCCACAGGGAAGCGGCGTCTTATACGCGCGCGCAGGCACGCCGCTCGCGCCGCAGATCGTCGGCGGGGGCCAAGAACACGGTCTGCGCTCAGGTACCGAAAACGTTGCCGGTGCGGTCGGGTCTGGCCACTGCTCTGGAACTTGCGAGCGCCGAACAGCCGCAAGAACGCGTGCGCTTGTCCGCATTACGTGCGCGGTTCGAGGAAGATATCGCGGCGAGCGTCGACGCGTGTCACATCAACGCGCGCGACGCCGAGCGGCTACCCAACGTCGCGAGCATCGCCTTTAGGGGCGTCGCCGCCGCCGAACTGCTCGTCGCGCTCGATCTCGCCGGTGCGGCGGTGTCGGCTGGCAGCGCATGTGCGGCCGGAGCGACGCAGCCCAGTCACGTCCTGACGGCGCTTGGCGGCCCGCCGTGGACGCTGACCGGAACGATTCGATTCTCGTTCGGAAAATTGACATGCGAGCAGGACGTCGAGCGATTGGGGCGGATGGTTGCACGAGCCGTCGGCGCGGCCCGTGTCGCTCACGCCGATCTGGGTACACACATCTCGGCTCGGGTACGAGCCCATCGGAGGTACGTTCTTGACCTCAACGACGGAATGGTGGTCGGTCGGCATCGGCATTGGCTCGGTCCTCATAGGGATCGCAATTCTGCTCGTCTGCATTGCGCTGAGCAATGTATTGTCGCGCGTGGGAAAGACGCTCGATGAAGTCGACCGTCAGATCGCTGCGCTGGGCGTCCCCGCCGCCACGACGTTGACGCATATCGGTGGCATCGCCAATACGGCGGACTCGACATTGGCGCGCGCCGGCTTGGCCGTCAGCCAGCTCGAAACCGTCGCGGCCAAGGCCGGCGCGATCGCGGCTCAGGTCGGCGGCGCGGTGGCGAACTTCACAAACGGCTTACGCCGGCCGAAAACCGATGACATCTGAGGGCACAGTGCACCGGCGCGCAATCGCGTCGCCGCTTCGACGATGAGAGGATTGGTTAGTGGCTGGCTGGTGGGTGGGCTCGTCGGTGCGACGCTCGCCATGCTGCTGACCCCGCCCGCGGAGCCGCGTGCTCGCGAGCAGTGGGGGCCGCAGTCACGCAGCATGCCGACGCCATAAAGAAGACCGTAGGAGTAAGGATTGGATATCAAAGTACAGGTCCGCGAGTCCGAGGGCGGTGCGTACGTCGTGGAATTAGGCGGCGAAATCGACGTCTATACGTCACCCAAGGTGAAGGACGCGATCACGGAGTTGATCGATCAGGGACACTATAATTTAGTCATTAACTTGGAAAAAGTCCGTTATATCGATTCGACTGGGCTCGGCGTCCTGATCGGGGGCCTCAAGCGGGTGCGCGAACACGGCGGCACCGTCAATTTGGTCTGCACGAATCCACAAATCAAGAAGATCTTCGATATCACGGGGCTCGTAAAAATCTTCGGCATGTACGAAGACGAAGCCGGCGCGATGAAGGCTCTCGCGTGAACGTCGCCGAGCGGAGTTCGGAGCCTCTCGGCAGCGTCGATCTCCGCATTCCCAGTAAACCCGAATGGGTCGCAGTCGCGCGGCTGGCCGTAGCGGCGATCGCCAACCGGCTTCCGTTTTCGGTCGAAGAGATCGAAGACCTCAAGCTCGCGATGGCCGAAGCCTGTACGATCTGCATTCAACATGGCGGCGGCGAGATGCTCGACATTCACTTCGAGGCGCTTGCCGACCAGCTCCGCATCGAGCTGCGCGATCAGCGGTACCGCTTACGCGCTGCCGGGTCAAACGTCAAGCGAGAAGAGTCCCAAGCGCCCGCGGAAGGACTGGGCGTTTTCTTGATCCAGGCGTTGATGGACAACCTTCAGTACGATAGCGATGCTCAGTTGGGGACCGAACTGATCATGACCAAACGCGTTCCCTAGCGCGTTTCGCCGGACAACGTCCCCCCCGCCGAGAAGTTGCGCTTGGCCACGCGGCGTACGGCGGGTCGAGCGGACGCCGACGAGCCCACGGACCGTCGGCCACGGTTTTTTTCCTGAAAGTAGACGAGCGAGCATCAAAGAGTCACTGGAGTCCACGACTCACGCGTACGAGGAGCGATGGGACCGCGCGCGGACGCGCGACGCGTTCGGCCGGCTCGCTGCCGCACGCGCCGGACACCTCCCCGAGGCCGAGCGCCTACGCGAAGCGCTGGTCGTCGCTCATCTCAATTTGGTGCGGTACCTTGCCGTCAAGTTCGCTAATCGCGGCGAAGCGCTCGACGACCTGATCCAGGTCGGGACCGTCGGGCTGATCAAGGCGATCGACCGCTTCGATCTCGAACGCGGCGTCGAGTTCACGACGTATGCGACGCCGACGATCGTCGGTGAGATCAAACGCTACTTTCGCGACAAGGGGTGGGCCGTAAAAGTTCCGCGCCGGCTGCAGGAACTCAATCTGGCGGTCAATCGTGCCATCGAGAAGATGACGGTCCACCTAGGACATTCACCGACGGTCAAGGAGTTGGCTCGTCAACTCAATGCCTCCGAAGAAGAGATCCTCGAAGCGCAGGAACTCGGTCAGGCGTACAACCTGCTGTCGCTCGATACCGAGGTGACGGGCGAAGGCGACAAAAACGCGCAGACTTTGGCCGCCTACATCGGCAAGATCGACCCGTCGCTGGCCAACCTCGAGGACCGTACGAACCTCGAACGCGCGTTTACCGTCCTGTCGCGGCGCGAACGCATCATCCTGTTCCTGCGCTTCTACGAATCCGTATCGCAGACCGAGATCGCCAAGCGGCTCAACGTCTCGCAGATGCACGTTTCGCGCCTGCAGCAGAAGGCGCTCGAGAAGCTCCGCGATGCGCTACGCGACAAGTGAACGTGATATACTAGCGGCGTGACGGCACAGGTAGCGGGTTTGCTGATGGGCGCATTTGCGGTGGCTTTTAGCGCCTTCTTGTATTGGGGGGGCTTCCACGAGCAGCGGCGGGTGAACCGGGACATCGCTTCACGGCGGTAAGGCGCATGGGACTGTCAAGCCAGCAATTGCGGCGCTCGTTCGTCGATTTTTTCGTTTCCAAAGGCCATCGTCACGTGCCTTCGGCGACGCTGGTTCCGCACGCGATGTCGACGACATTGTTCACGATCGCCGGCATGGAGCAATTCGTACCGGCGTTTCTCGGAGAAGACGGCGCCCCCCGCGCCGCGCGTCGTGACCGTGCAGCGCTGTCTGCGCGTCGCAGGCGCGAAATCCGATATCGAAAACGTCGGACGCACCGGACGTCACGGTACCTTCCTCGAGATGCTCGGCAATTTCTCGTTCGGCGATTACTATAAGCGCGATGCGATCGTGTGGGCGTGGGAGTACCTTACGGACGTCGTCGGTCTCGATCCCGCCAAGCTGCACGTAACGGTCCACGATAGCGATGATGAAGCCGCCGCCTTGTGGCAGCGCGAAGTCGGCCTCGAAGCCGAACGGATCACGCGCTTCGGCGAAGAGAACTTTTGGACGATGGGTCCGACGGGCCCGTGCGGTCCGTCAAGCGAGCTGTTCTACGACACCGGCATCGAGCATGCGACCTCCGCGCACGACGTCGGGCCCAATCGCGGCGGCCGTTTCGTCGAAATTTGGAACCTGGTCTTTCAGCAGTACGATCGGAACGCTGACGGTGCGCTCTGTGAGTTGCGCTCGAAGAATATCGACACGGGAGCGGGACTCGAGCGGTTGCTCGCAATTGCCGACGGTGCGCCCTCAATGTACGAGACGGACCTGTTCTTGGACATTATCGCAGCGCAGCCCGATGTTGGCCCCACGTCGCTATCGGCCGGCGAGCGAATCGTGCGCCGGCGGATCATCGCCGACCATGCGCGCGCGGCGACCTTTTTGATCGCCGACGGCATACATCCATCCAACACCGACCGCGGTTACGTACTGCGTTTCTTGATTCGCCGCGCGATTCGCAACGGAAAGCTGCTCGGGTATCCGAGCGGATTCATGACGAAACTCGTGCCGGCGGTCGTGACGTCGCTGGGGCCCGGTTATCCCGAGTTGGAAACCGCGCAAGCGACGATCGAACGAGCGCTCGGCGCCGAAGAGTTGAGCTTCAATCGCACGCTCGATCGGGGAAACGCAATGCTGGCCGATCTGCTGCAGCAAGCCCGCGAACGCAACGCAAGTGTGGCGGGAAGCGACGTGTTCGTCCTACACGATACCTACGGCTTTCCGGCGGAATTGACGCGCGAAGTCGCAGCCGAAGCCGGAGTGCCGATCGACCTCGCGGGCTTCGAAGCCGCGATGGAGCGACAGCGGGGACAATCGCGCGCCGATGCACAAAAGAAGCGCGCCGTCGTCAGCGTGGCCGAACTGCCGGCGGCGACGTCTGAGTTCACTGGCTACGAGGGGCTCGATGCCGACGGACGCGTGCTGTCGATACTGCGCGACGGCATTGCCGTCGACCGTCTCGCTGCCGGCGATGAAGCGACGATCGTCCTCGACCGCACGTCGTTCTATGCGGAGAAGGGCGGCCAAATCGGCGATCGCGGGGTGCTCGAACGCCGCGCCGGCACCGCGCCCGACGCCGAGTTCACCGTGACAGACACGCAATCTGCCGGCAGTGCGATCGTTCACCACGGCCGCCTGCGTTCGGGCACGATTGCCGTTGGCGACGAGGTGCATGCCGCAGTTGACCCGAGCTGGCGTGAAGAGATCCGGCGCCATCACACGAGCGCCCATCTGCTGCAGCGCGCTCTGCGCGACGTGCTTGGCGAGGCCGTGACGCAAGCCGGTTCGTGGGTCGGCGTCGACCGAATGCGTTTTGATTTTCGCTCGCCCGCGGGGGCTTTGACGCCGGCACAGCGGCGCGATGTCGTCGCGCGCGTCAATGCTCTGATCCGCGACGATCATCATGCGTCAACGCAACTGATGACGCAGGAGGAAGCCGTCAAGAGCGGTGCGATCGCGTTGGCGGGAGAGACCTACGGCGATACGGTGCGCGTCATTCGTTTCGGTCCATCGCTCGAACTTTGCGGCGGTACGCATGCGCACACGACGGGCGAGTTGGGTTTCTTTTTGATCCTGTCAGAAGCGTCGATCGGCAGCGGCGTCCGACGCATCGAAGCCGTCGTCTCTAAAGCGGCCGAAGCCTACGCCGTCGAGCAGCAAGATCTCGTCGGAGCGCTTGCCGAGAACCTGTCCGCCAAGCCGGCGGAACTGGCCGGCCGCGTCGAGCATCTGCAAGCCGACGTCCGTGAATTACAGCAGTCCCTCGCTGCACTGCGCGCGAAACTCGCCGCCGCCGATGCTGCGGCGTACGTCGACCGCGTGGAGACGATCGGCGGCAAGCGGGTCGTCGCTGCCGTCGTCGCCGAAGCCGATGCCGCCGCGCTCAAGAGCTTGGCTGCCGGGATCCGCGGGCGTTTAGGCAGCGGCATCGTCGCGCTCGTTGGGCACGACGGCACGACGGCGTCGCTGTTCGTCGGCGTTAGCCCGGACCTCGTCGCGGCGGGCGTCCATGCGGGCAAGCTGCTCCAGAGCGCGGCGCCCCTGGTCGGCGGCCGCGGCGGGGGCCAAGCTGCCGCGGCACAAGGCGGGGGCCGCAATCCCGCTGGCGCCGGCGCCGCGCTCGACGCGATTCGCAGCGCTTTAGCCGGGTGACGGGACGGGCGCGCCGGACGCGCCGGGCGCTGACGAGAGCGTTCGCCGCGCTCGTGCTCACGCTGCCGGCGACGGCCGTGACGGCGGCGCAGAGACCCAAAGCGCCTGCCCCGCTGCCGCTACCGCCGGTCCAAGTCCTGCGGCACTACGTGCGGGCCCTCGCCGTTTTGCCGCGCCCGCGACGGGTCTCGTTCCAGTACAGCGTCGAGCAGTTGGGCCTGCGAAACCTAGAACAGACGCACCGCGTCTACCGCGCCGGTTCGCGTGAACGGGATGAGACGCTGGACGCCGACGGCAGTCCGTTGCTCGTTCCGTCCGTGCGCATCTTCGACGATCGCACGAACCGCTATGAGATCGCGGCGGTAGCGCCTCAGCCGCAGGCGTATGATTTTACGTCGCTCGGCAGCGCTCACGGCGTCTACATGTTCGAGACGCACGCGCGCGAACCGCGCGCGTTCACGGTGACCGCGGTCGGAATCGATGCGCGCAGCTTCTTGCCTGTGAGCGTACGCTTTCGCATCGCCGGAAACGGCGTTGTGGGCAGCGGCGAATTGCGCTACGGCCGCGCCGAGCGGTACTGGATGATCCGGCAGGCGCAGGTGACGGCGCGGTTGGCAAACGGCGCACGCGCGCACGAGCGCATCGCATGGAGCGCGTACCAATTCCCTGTGGCGCTTCCGCCCGCAACCTTCGCCTTGCCGAGCGGAACGTCGGCTCCGGCGCCGGTCACACCGTTGTAATTCGGTGCTTTTGCATCCCGGATGGCGGCCGGACGTCACGTTTGCCCGGCGCCTGGCACGCTTCATGCCGTTGGCGCTCGCCTGCGGCGCCCTGGTGCTGTACGTCGTCTGCCTGCCGCCGACGTATGCATTCTGGGATACGGGCGAATTGCAGACGGTCGCGTCGATCCTCGGGATCGCGCATCCGCCCGCGGCGCCGGCCTTTGTGTTGCTGGGCTGGTCGTTCGTCCACGTGCTGCCGCTGGGCGACGATGCTTGGCGCGTCAACTTCACATGCGCGGTCGCGGTCGCGGCGGCGGTAGGCTTCCTCTACGCAACGCTGCGCCGTTTGACGATTCCACCGATCACGAGCGCGTTGTGCACGGCCGGTTTTGCCGTTGCGAGCATCCCGTGGCAAGACGCAACGCGGGCGGAGGTGCAGGACGTTGCGCTGCTCTTCCGCGTTGCCGCCTTGTTCTTCGCGCTGCACTGGTCGGCGTCGCGGCGGTCTGCCGTCTTGTTTGCCGTCGGCCTGTGCTTTGGTCTGGCGCTCGCCACCCATGGGATCGCCGTCTTGCTGGCGCCCGCACTGCTGCCGTTGCTGTTCGGTTTTCCCGGTGATCGGCAAACGCCGGCGCGCCGGCCGAACGTCACTGCGTTGCGGCCGCGCAATCTCGCCTTGCTGGCCGGCGGCTTCGTGCTCGGCCTGCTGCCGTACGCGTACTTGCCGCTGCGCAGCGCCGCAATTGCCCGGGCTCATCTCGATCCGACCGTGGCGCTCGGCTTGCCGGTCGGCATGCCGTTTTGGAATTACGACGATCCCCAGACCTGGCATAACTTCGTGCGCGTGGTCAGCGGCGCGGACTTCGACGTGCACAGCGGCTTTGCGGGGTTCGCACAAGTGGCGGCGTACCCGCGCTTTACAGCGGCGCTCGTCAAGCGCCTGGTCGAAGCGTATTGGTTCGTCGGTTGCGCGCTTGCCGCCATCGGCGCCGCGGTGTTGTTCGCACGTGAGCGCGCGGCGGGCGCGGCACTGATTCTCGCCGCGCTGCTGCCTGTACCGTATACCGAATCGTACAACGAACTGCAAGATCCGTCGCGCTATTATCTGCTGACCTTGTGGTGTTCGGCCATCGCGATCGGCGCCGGTTTCGAATACGTCGCCGAATTGATGGGTCTCGTGCAGCGCAGCATCGGCCGCTTCGCGCTGGCGTGCGTGATGGTCGGATCGTTCGCCGCTGCAGCTCCGGACCGCCCCTCCTATTTTGCGCAGCGCGACAACCGCGACGCACCACGCTACGTCAGCGACGTGTTGGCGACCACGCCGTCCAACGCGATCATCGTCGCCGAATGGGCATACGCGACGCCGCTCGCGTACGCGGCTTACGTCGAACGTGCGCTCGGCGAGCGGATCGTCGTTTCGGCGTCGCCGACCCAGTTCGCGTCACTGTACCGGCGCTGGCTGCGCAAACGTCCCGTCTACATCGTCTCCTTCAACGACGCGCTGGCAATCAGCGGCTTCGACGTCGTTCCGCTCAATACGGGTTACTATTACGAATACCGCCTGGGCATCTGTCGCGCTTGCGCGCTGCGGCCGCCGAGCAGCCGGCACGTCAGCGATGACGCCGGCCTCAAGGCATCGTGACATCGTACGCCGCTCGACGGGACGCGGCCGCCGGCGGCGGCGGTTCGTGGGGCGGTCTGGTCGCCGGCATCGTGACGACCGTGGCCGTGTTGGTCGCCGCCGGCTTCAAAGCGACGCCGTACAACAGTTACGTGCTGCTCGCCGACGCGCTGCGTCACGGGCACGTCTGGATCGATTGGCCCGGCCCATACATCGATGCTTTACACTACGGCGGCCGGTATTACGTAATCGAAGCGCCCTTTCCAGCGGTACTGCTGTTGCCCGCCGTGGCGCTCGTTGGTACGGCAGCAAACCAATCGCAATTGGCCGCCGTGCTGGCGGGGATCGCGGCGTTCGCCGCGTGGCATATCGGACGCGCGGCCGGCGTCCCACCGATCGCGCGTACGACGTTGTTGGCATTCCTGGTGCTCGGCACCGATCTGTTCTGGGCTGCCGCCTTGGGCGACGTCTGGTTCATCGCGCACGTCTCGGCGGTCGCCTTCACCTTGCTGGCTCTGCTCGAACTGCTGGGAGCGCGCCGGCCGTGGCTCGTCGCACTGTTCGCGGCGTGCGCAGCCGAGTCGCGTTTCACGTTAGTGCTGGCGGTCCCGGTATACGCCGCCATGCTATGGCTGCGCGTCGGTCGCGCTGACTCTGTACCGGCGCCCGAAGTCGTTGCGCCGCAGCCCACGCCGCTGCGCGCGCGGGCACAGGCGAGCGGACTCGTCGCCCAATACGCGCTCGTTCTCATGCCGTTCGTCGCCGGTTGGATCTGGTACAACATCGCGCGCTGGGGCGTGCCGTACGATCTCGGGTATACGGCGTGGTTCCATCAAGACTCGGCCGGTTCGCCGACGGGCTCTCCCTTTGCCATGACCTACCTCGGCTATCAGCTGCAGTCGTTCCTCGTCCAAGCCCCAGCACTGGTGCCGGTGTATCCGTACGTCGTCCCGAGCCTCAGCGGCGTGGCGCTGACGTGGACGTCGCCGGCGTTGCTGCTCGCCTTGTTCGCGCGGCGGCCGCTGCCGCTCGTGAGCGCGCTGTGGGTTGCGGCCTTTCTCTGCGCTATACCGAACCTCGTCTACTATGTGAACGGCTACGCGCAGTTCGGTATGCGCCATGCCTTGGACTTCGAGCCGTTCCTGTGGGTGCTGATGGTGCTCGCCGCCCGGCGCGGTTTACACCCGATATGGACGGCGCTCTGCCTTTATTCGAGCGCCGTCGGCGCGTGGGGCGTGTGGTTTTGGCGCGCCTTCATCCGGCACTAGACGGCTGGTCTGGCTCGCTTGCACGTTTAGCGGCAGGCGAGCGGGGGAACGGATGCTCTACGTCCGTAGGAGGGACGACACCGATGGAAGACCGACCAGTCGTCGTTCGCGATGGCAGCAGCAACACCGCCATCATTGCGATCATCGCGATCGTCATCATCGTGGCCGCAGTGCTATTTTTCTGGCAACCGTGGAACACGAACTCCGGCACGCATAATACCACGATCGTTCAGCCGGGAGCCGGCGCAGGCAATGCTGCTGGTTCGGGCGGGAGCGGCACGAGCGGCGGCTCTTCGTCGAGCGGATCGTCGGGGGGAAGTTCAACTTCAGGCGGTTCGGGAGGATCGGGCGGCCAGTAACGGCCGCAGCCGCTCCGCACGGGGCCTAGCCTATCTGCGAGACGCCGGCGCTTTCGCAGGTTAGCTGGGCCCCTTTTTGCCGAAAGACGTTACGTGGCCCGCACAACGCCCGCCGCCCTCGAAACGTACGCGCGCAAGCGTGACTTCGCGCGCACTCCCGAGCCATCCGGCGCGGCCGCGAAAGCGTCAACGAGCCGGGAGCTTCGGTTCGTCGTCCAGATGCACCGCGCAACGCGCCTGCATTACGATTTCCGCCTGGAAGCCGATGGCGTTTTGAAGTCGTGGGCGATTCCCAAAGGGCCATCGCTGGATCCCCACGAGCGGCGCCTCGCGATGGAGGTCGAGGACCATCCGCTCGACTACCGTGACTTCGAGGGGATCATTCCCGCGGGCAACTACGGTGCGGGTGAAGTGATCGTTTGGGACCGCGGCACGTACCGGTTGCTCGAAGGGACCGATACGACGCAGGCGATCGCGCGCGGCGCTCTCAAGTTCGAGATGTTCGGCGAAAAACTGCACGGCGCGTTCGCGCTGGTGCACATCAAAGGGCGCGGCGGCGAAGAGAACGCATGGCTGCTGATCAAAGAACGCGACGATGCCGTCGATGCAGCTTGGCGGATCGACGATCACGCGCAGTCGGTCAAGAGCGGCAAGACGCTGTCCGACATCGCCAACGATCCGAGCGCGCCGCACTGGCAATCCAAACAGAAAGCCGCCGAGCCCGCGCGTTCGCGCGCGCGCGCAGTGCGGCAGCGAGCGCTCGCGCCGTTGCCGCAGATCGGTTCACCGATGCTCGCCACCGCAGTCGATGAACCGTTCGACGATCCAGGTTGGTCCTTCGAACTGAAGTGGGACGGCTATCGCGCGATCGCGCAGATCGAGCGCGACGGAACGGTCGCCGTCGTCTCCCGCAACGGCAACGATTTCACCCAAAAATTTCCCGAGCTCCAAAGTCTGTCCGAAGCCTTCAGCGAACGGCCGGTCGTCGTCGATGGCGAGATCTGCGTGCTGGACGACGGAGGCAGGCCGTCGTTTTCCGCGCTGCAAGAGCGCCTCGACCGGTTCGGCCGCACCGGCGTCAAGGTCCCGATCACGTACGTCGTCTTCGACCTGTTGTACGGTAACGGCCGCGACTTGCGCGGCGAACCGCTCGAAGTCCGTCAAACGGCACTCGCCGCGCTCTTGACCGGCGGGGGCCCCGTAATGCTGAGCAAACACATCGTCGGAACGGGCACGCAACTGTACGCCCTGGCGCGCCAACGCGGTTTGGAAGGCATCGTCGCCAAGCGGCGCGATTCGACGTACCAGGAACGTCGTTCGCGCGACTGGTTGAAGATGAAGATCGTAGCGCGCCAGGAATTCGCCATCGGCGGTTGGACCGAAGCGCGCGGCAGCCGCTCTCATTTCGGCGCACTTCTCGTCGGCGTGTACGACGGCGACGCGTTCGTCTACGTCGGGTCGGTCGGTACCGGCTTCGATGCCAAGAAACTGGCGGCGGTCGGCGCCAAATTGGAACCGCTCGAACGGAAAACGTCGCCGTTTACGACCAAACCGAAGACCGACGCACCGGCGCATTGGGCGACGCCCGCACTCGTCGCCGAAGTGAGCTTCACCGAATGGACTCGCGACGGAATGCTGCGTCACCCCGTCTTCATCGCGCTGCGCTCCGACAAGAACCCGCGCGACATCGTGCGAGAGCATCCCGAATCGGCGCCACGCACTGCGGTCGACGTCGCGTGAGCCGCGCGGCGGCCGAGACGATAGAACTCGACGGGCATACGCTTGCGCTTTCGAACCAGACCAAACTGTTGTGGCCGGACGACGGCTACGCCAAACGTGATTTGGTCGCGTACTACCGAGCAGTAGCGGCTTGGATACTGCCGCATCTGACGGATCGCCCGTTGACCTTGCAGCGTTACCCGGACGGTATCGCCGGTCCGTCGTTCTTCGAAAAGAACGCGCCTCGCTTCTTGCCGGCGTGGGTGCCCACGGTCACCGTCAGCAGCGAATTCGGACGGCACGAAACGATCCGCTTCATCCTGTGCAATGACGAAGCGACGCTCGTGTACGTCGCGAACCTCGCGGCGATCGTCCTGCACGTCTGGACCTCGCGCAACGGCTCGCTCGATGCGCCGGACTTTCTGTTTTTCGATCTCGACCCGCACGACGGCTGCACCCTTGCGACCTTGGCGAACGTCGCGCTGTCGTTGCGGGACGCACTGGCCGAGATCGGACTGGGCGCGCTCGTCAAGTCGTCGGGCGGCACGGGGCTGCACGTCGTCGTCCCGCTCGTGACGGAGTACACCTACGATGTCTGCAAAGGGTTCGCCGAGCTGATCGCGCGCACGCTGCACGATCGCCTGCCCGACCGGACGACGCTGCAGCGCATGCCGGCGCGCCGGCCCCGAGGGACGGTGTATCTCGACTACGTTCAAGTCGGCAAAGGCAAGACGCTCGTCGCGCCCTATAGCGCGCGGGCTCGCCCCGGCGCGCCGGTATCGGTCCCCTTGGATTGGAGTGAAATCGAGCCGCTCGTGCGCAAGCGCTCCGACGATCCCGCAGGTGAATTCGCGAGGTTCACCGTGAAGAACGTGCCCCCGTTGCTCGCGCAGCGGGGCGATCTCTGGAGTGGTTCGGCTTGGCGCCTCCAGCGTCTCGAACCCGCGCTCGCGAAGGCCCGGACGGCGTTCGGCCCGGTCCCCGCGGAAAGGTAATAGAGTGGCACACGCGATTTGGTCGGGAGCGATCAACTTCGGCTTGGTGACGATTCCCGTCAAACTGCAGACGGCGATCCGCACGAACGACTTGCGCTTCAATTTTCTGCACAAGACCGACGAAGGGCGCATAAATAACGTGCGCCGCTGTTCGCTCGACGGTCAGGACGTCGCGTACGACGAGATCGTGCGCGGCTACGAATACGAAAAAGGGCGCTACGTCGTTCTCGACGATGAAGATTTCAAGCGCGTCAATCCCGAGGCGACGCAGTCCGTCGACATCGTCCAGTTCGTCGACCTCGACGAGATCGACCCGATGTACTTCGACAAGCCATACTATCTCGAACCCGAAAAGCGCGGGCGCCATGCCTACGCGCTGCTGCGCGAAGCGCTGCGCAGCTCCGGCAAGGTCGGCATCGCGAAGGTCGTGATTCGTTCGCGCGAACACGTCGCTGCCCTCAAGCCCAGCGGCGACGCGCTCGTGCTCGAATTGATGCACTACGCCGACGAAATCGTCGACACATCCACCCTGGAACTGCCGGCCAGTGAAAAGCCGGCCGACAATGAGATGAAGGTCGCCCAGATGCTGATCGACACGATGACCGAAGCCTTCGATCCCGAAAAGTTTCACGATACCTATCGTGAGGAAGTTCTGGCGATGATCGAAGCGCGCGCCGCCGGCAAAGAGCCGCCGTCGACCGAAGTGCCGGCGCCGCGGCGCGACAACGTCGTCAACTTGATGGACGTCTTACAAAAAAGCCTCGAACAGTCGCGCGGCGCCCGCGCCGCCGGTACGCCCCGCGGTTCCCGAACCGACAACGATGACGCCGACGAAAGCGAGAAGCCGAAAAAGGGGACGCGCCGTAAGAAGTCGGCTGCCTAACGAATGTCGTAGGTGACGGTCACCTGTGCGCTGACCGTGATCGGTCCGTTCGGCGCGATTTCGGTCGGCGGAGGCGTCGGAGCCGGCGCGGCCGCGGCGACACGGAATTGGGCGCCGAGCGCGAGCGGGCGGATCGGTCCCGGCTCGTATCCGGTTTGGACGGCACGTATCCGCACGATGTGAAACGGCCCCGCATTGGCCAGGACCGACGCCGTGCTCTTGGCGTCGTTCATTGCCGCGACTAGAGCAGCGGCGTACGCGCCCTTGCGGTCGCGTAGGTCGAATGAGACGTCGCCGACTTGGTCGACCCCGCTCGCAGTCGCGGCATCGATCACTTTTCCGACGTTTTCGAGCGGCGTGGCCGTGATCGTCAGATTGCGCGTCGTGACGTATCCGTAGCGCGCCTGCTGCTGCTCGGGCGGCAGTCCTTTGGGCGGATGCGGGATAAACTGAACGTTATAAAATGTGGTGCGCACCGCATCGCGTCCGATGCCGAGCTTGGCGACTCGCGCCGCGAGCGTATTGTAGATCCGGGTGTTGTCGCCGGCCGATTGCGAGGCTACATCGTTGTTCGTCACGATCGCCACGTTGACTCTGGCTTCGTCGGGAGCCCGCTCGACGGTCCCGCTCCCGGTCACCGTCAACTCCGGTTGATTGCCGAGCATGCCGGCGCTCTGGGCCGGCGCCGCCAGCGGGGCTAGACCTACTGCGAGCGCGACGACTGCTGCCGAGAAATATCTCATGCTGTGCTAACGCGCGCTCCCCGGCAAGCGTTCGTTCTCGCCGGGTCGGCGGCTCGCATGGGACCGCGGCTGGATTTCTGTGCGCCGAGCAGGGTGGAACGCTCCTAGTGGAAGCGCTCGCGGAATTTCCTCACCTCGGACGTCAACCTTGACTGCTTAGCGGGATCGGCCGCGTCGCGCAACTTGGGGAATTCGGTCTCTTCTTCGGAACTGATATGCTTTTCGATTGCGTCACGCGTCTTGCTGGCCGTTGAGGCAAAGGTGCTGTCTTGCGGCGACATCATCGAGAGCTGCCACAGCATGACGTCCGCCTCGGCGGTTTCATGATAGAGCTCGTTCGCGTGCATCTTGCGGCCTGCGACTTCCCGGATTGCCGGGTAGACGAGGTTTTCTTCGGTCGCGTTGTGGACGGTCAGCGTCTCCTTGAGAAGTTCGAGCGTTTCGGTGCGCTGTGCTTGCGGACCATCGGTCAATTTGCTCAGGAGTTCCTTGATGCGCTTATGATCGTTGATGAGGACCTCGATCGCGTCGTTACCGACGGTCGGAATCTGCGATGCTGCTGCTTGCGTTTGCGCGTAGTCCATGTATCCTCACGAGAGCGGGTTCGAATGAACGGGTCGATGGCAACAGTGTTCCCCGCGCCCGCAGCATTACGCCGGCTTGCTCGCCGCGGGCCGCGCACGTCAGCCGTCGTCGTGCGTTCCGGACAGCGGTAAGAACGACACTGGCTCCGGTCGCGCCGGCGGGGACGGGAGACGTGTCCGGTCGAGATGACGGACATTCGCGCGGCGCTCGACGAGCGCCGGCGTCTCGCTCGAGTCCCCGCGCAATTCGCCGATCCGGCGCGCTTGCGGACCGAGGCGGCCTTCGTACGTCGCGACCGATTCGTTGTAAGCGTCGAGAACGCTCTCGAGCCGCTTCCCGACGATGCCGAACTTGTCGGTGAAGTAGCGCAGCCGTTCGATCAGCGTGCGAGCTTCGCGTAAGATCAGTTCGGCGTTGTCGCTTTGCTTTTGCGCGGCCCACCCGCGTGCAAAGGCTTCGAGATAGAGCAGCAACGTCAAGGGGCTTGCGATCAGTATGCGCGCGTCGCGGGCGGTGTCGAACAGATTCGGTTCGCGTGCGAACAGCGTCGAGAGCATCGCTTCGATCGGGACGAACATGATCGTCCACCCGACACACCGCTCGGTTTGATGGTACTGACGCAGCCCCAAGGCCTTGACGTGGGCGCGTACGGCTGCAACGGCGGCCGCGAGCAGGGGTTCCCGGTCGCGATCGTTGTCGGCGCCGACGGCTTCCTGATAGGCGGCAAAAGGGCACTTGGCATCGATCGGGACGCTCAGGTTGCCGGGGATGCGCAGCACGACGTCGGGGCGCCCGTTGCCGTCGACGCCATAGCCGCTCTGCTGCACGTCGAAGCTGACGTGCTCCGTCATGCCGGCGATTTCGAGTAAGCGCCGCAACTCGAACTCGCCCCACGATCCGCGCGCCTGCGAATTTCCGAGCACGCGCTCGACGCGGCGCGTGGCGTCGTCGATCCCAGTCATCTTGCCGTGCAGCGCTTCGAGCAGCGTCGAAACGTGGGCCTGATCTTTGGTCCGCTCTGCCCCGATCGTCGCCAGCGACGCACCGAGTTGGTCGAGCCGTTCGCCCAGCGGGGCGACGGTCGACGCGATTTTTTCACGAAAGACCGCCGCATCGGCGCCGAAGCGTTCGGCGGCGCTCCGGACCAGCAGTTCCCGCGCCTCGTCGACGTAGTGCTTTGCGACGCGCTGTAAGCGCGCTTCGACGTCCGCTTCACTCGTGCGTAACGCTTCGACCCGTTGCCGTTCGACGGCCAGCGCGGCTTCGAGGCGGCTCTGCTCGAGCCGCAACGCGTTGGCCGCCGCCTCGCTCGTGCCGAGCGCCGTCCGTACGTCGCCCAGCGTCCGTTCGGCCGCGGCGGCTTGCGTTTCCGCCGTGGCGCGGGCAATGCGTGCCGCCGTCAGTTCGTCGCTCAGTGCGCGCGTGCGCAGTTGCTCGGCGCGCGAGCCCGACGAGCCGCGCCAGGCGAGCGCCCAGGCAACGACGCAGGCTCCGCATGCGACAACGGCCAGGAGGAGTAGCAGCAAAGCTGAGGCGTTGGCGGTCACGGCGTGCTCCCTTCCGCTGCACTATCGCACCGCGGAGTGCCACCTGTATGGCATCGTCGCGGCAGCGGTTTCTGCCGGATGGGCTCCGCACGCGGCAGGACTGCAGCAATCCCCGCGGGCGCCGCGAAGACGAACCGGATGCGTTCTGCGATCCTGCTGGCTGCCGCCGTCGCGACCTTGAGCGGCCAAATCACCGACCGAACGACGGGCCAACCGCTGGCCGGCATTCACGTCGTGGCCGGTCACCGTTCTGCGACGACGAACGCCGATGGCCGATACGTGCTGCGCGCGCTGGGCGCGCGTCCCTACACCCTGCGATTCCAATCGCGCGACGTGCCGCCCCAGAGCGTGACGGTCACGCTGCGGCGCGGCGCAAACCGGCGCGACTTCCACGCGTGCAGTACGACGCTCGACTACGGCTGCGGCACGACTCCATCCGCCGAACCCGGGGGCTGACCCGAGGTTCGCTTCAGCCGCCGAAGTTCGCCACCACCGGTTCGAACTTGTCGGCGCAGCGAGCGTAGATTTCGCTCATCGTCGGGTGCAGGTGCGGCATCTCCGCGACCTCGCCGGCCTTTAGGCCGCACCGGATCAGAACGATCGCTTCGCCGATCAGATCGATCGCATCGTCGCCCACCAGCGCTACGCCGGCGATGCGATCGTCAGCGTCGACGATCATCTTGATGAAACCCTCGGCTTGGTCCGAGACGACGGCTTTGCCGATGTCCGTGAAGGGATGGCGCCGCACCGTTACGCTCAGGCCGCGCTCGCGGCAGTCGCGTTCGGTCAGTCCGGCGACGGCGAGTTGCGGCTGCGTATACAGTCCGTGCGCTTCCTGGGCGGCGAAATCGGCCGCGCGTGGTTGGGCGGCAAAGGCGTTGCGCGCAGCCAGCTTGCCGGCATACTCGGCCACGTGAACGAGACATCGGCGCCCGAGCACGTCCCCCGCTGCGTAGACGTTTGGATTGCTGGTGCGCAGGTACGCGTCGACGGCGATTCCGCCGGCGGAGTTCTGCGCGATGCCGGCCGCCGCTAGGTCGAGCCCCGCGGTATTGGGAACGCGCCCGCTCGTCAGCATCGCGGCCGCTACGTGGAGGTCGTGTGCCGCACCACCCTGGACAAACTCGATGCGCCGGCCGTCGGCTTCGATCTCGCAGTGCGTCACCTCGGCCCCGCAGCGCACGTCGACGCCGTCATGTTCGAGCGCGGCGTGAATTGCGCCGGCAACGTCGGCATCTTCGTAGCGCAGCAGTTCGTCTGCGTCCTGCAAGAGCGTGACGTGAGACCCTAAACGACTAAAGTATTGCGCGAATTCGCAGCCGACGGGTCCGCCGCCGAGGATGGCGATCGAAGCGGGAATGTCGCGCAGTTCCAGCGCGTCGTCGGCGGACAAGTAAGCGCCTTTCTTCAAGCATGGGATCGAGGACGCGTCCAACCGCGAGCCGGTCGCGATGATGAAGCGCTCGGCGGACAGGCGTTCGCCATCGACGTCGATTTCGCGCGGCCCAACGAAGCGCGCTCGTCCACGGCGCAGCGGATACGTCTCGAGTTCGGCCACGCGATCCTCGGCGAAGTAGTCGACGAGTTCGCGCTTGCGCGCGATGACCGCCGGTACGTCGACGCGAGCGTGGTCCGCGTTGACGCCGAGATCGTGTGCGTCGTCGACGGCGCGCAAACGCTGCGTCGCTTCGAACAGCGTCTTCGCCGGCATGCAACCGCGCAGGATGCAGGTGCCTCCAAGGTCACCGGGTCCCGTCACGAGCAACACGCGCCGGCCTTGCTCGCGCGCCGTTTCGGCGGCCGCAAAACCCGCCGTGCCCGCGCCGATAATGCAGAGTTCGTAGGGCTCGGCCATCGCCGGTTCTTTTGCCATCGGCATGCCGCTCAACTCCGTGCCGCTAGGACGACGACCCGCCCGTCGTGACGCCGGATAGTGCCGAGACGGTCTCCTCGGCGCTGGAAGTTCGCGCCGTCGGAGTCGTACGGCGTTTTCGCGCGATTCCGAGGGCCAGCGCGATCAGACAAAAGAACGCTGAAATGCCGCCGGTCCATGGCGGTCCGTAGGCCGCCAGCACGGCAGTCGAAATCGTTGGCATGATGATGCCCGAGGCGGAATCGAGCGACGAGCCGACGCCGAGGATCGTACCGCGTACGTGCTCGGGCGCCGCGTCGGTCAGCAACGTTGCGAGCGTCGCATTGGCGATGGCCAGCGCGAACGCGAACAGGGCCTGCGACGCGAATAGGACGAGCGGCGCGTGCAGGAACGGCACGAGCAGAAAGAACAGCACCGCGGCGGCAAACCCCGCGTTCGACGCGCTGCGTACGCCGACGCGGTCGACGAGCCGTCCCACGACAACGAGTTGGAAGACGATGCTCATCACGCCGAAGCCGGCGAAAAAGTAACTCGTCTGCGTCGGTCCGAAGCCCGCGACCGCACCGAGCACGAGCGCGTAGACAGCGAACCATGCGTAGAGCCCGAGCGAATACGCAAACTTCTGCACGAGGACGGGCGAAACGCGCGCGTCGCCGAGAAAGCGCGCGATGTCGCGCACGGTCGCCGTCTGCGTCGCTTCGCCACGGTCGGAGATTTTTTCGGGAAGAAAAACGATCGTGACGAGCAAGGTGATGACTTGCAGCCCGGCGGCGAGTAAAAAGGGCGCTGCATAGCCGTAGCGCGCGAGCAGCAAGCCGCCTGCGACCGGGCCGAGGACGATCCCCGCTGAAAACGCAGCCCCGACGTACGCAAATGCGCGCGAGCGTTGTTCGGCCTCGACGCGATCGGCGACGTAGGCTTGCGTGACGCTGATGTTGCCGCCGGAAAGCCCTTCGATGATGCGCGCGGCGAACACCCACGGCAACGAAGGCGCGAACGCCAGGCCGGCCCAGCCGATCGTCGCGCCGATCTGCGAGACGATCAGGACGGCTTTGCGCCCGATGCGATCGCTGACGTGGCCCCACAACGGCGCGCCGACGAACTGACAGAACGCAAACGTCGAAAAGAGTGCGCCCACCGCGACCGTCGACGCACCGAAATGCTTGACGTAATACGGCAAGATCGGCAGCAGGATGCTGAACCCGAGGATGTCGATGAACGTGATCCCCAGGATCGGCACAGGCGCGCGATCATTGCGTTACGTCGTGGCGGCTACGGCCCGGCGCCGTATCTTGCCGGCATTCGGGAATTTCGCTGCTGCGCTTGGGACGCCGAGCGCCGCGGCCGCGAGCCGGTCCCGAATCGCTGCCGGCAGGCGCGCGATCGCCAGGGCAATATGCGCGTCGGCTCCGACGAGATAACGCGCGTGCGGTTTGTCGGACAGCAGCGCGTGGGTGATCGCATCGGCGACGCGTTCGGGCGGCATGCCGCGCTGGACCGTCCGCTGCGCGTGGCGTACGGCCCAACGGATCATGTCGTCGTACGCCGCACGGCGCGCATAGTCGACCGTTTGGAGCGCGTTCAAGCTGACGCCGGCGCCGCGTTCCCACAGCGGCGAGCGGACCGGGCCAGGTACGACGACCGCAACGTGGATTCCGAACGCGCGTAACTCGACGCGCAGCGCGTCGCTGGCCGCTTCGAGTGCGAACTTCGAAGCGGCATGCGCGCCAACGAACGGCGCTGCCAGTGTGCCGCCACTCGAACTGACGTTGACGATGCGCCCACGCGTGGCGCGCAGCAGCGGCGCGAACGTTTGCACGAGCGCGACGGCGCCGAAGAAGTTGACCTCGAATTCGCGACGCAGTGCATCGAGCGGAAGCACTTCGAGGGGACCTGCCAGCGCCGTGCCGGCGTTGTTGACCAGACCCAGTAACGTTGCTTCGTCGTGGGCTTGAATCGTTTGATGGGCGCGCGCGATCGAATCGGCGTCGGTCACGTCGAGGATGATGGGAACGATGGCCGGACCGCCTTCGCGACGGAGCGTCTGCGCGTCCGTTTCCCGGCGCACGCCGGCGAATACGATCAAGCCGGCGCGGGCTAGGCGCATGGCGACGGCATAGCCGATGCCAGTCGACGCGCCGCTGACGAGCACGCCGCCGCGCGGCAGCGCACGACCTGGGGGTAGGCCGAGCGCAGCGCCCGCCTTGGTCGCGATCACGTGTGCGCGGCCGTTCTTTTGGTGACGAGCGCGATCGAAACGTACGTCAGCACGATCGCATCGTCGCCGTTATACGTGACGTTGTGGAAATGGATCACGCCGCTGGGTTTTTCGGGGCTCGCGCGTTTCCCCGTGCACTCGCAGACGACGCGCAGCGTATCGCCCGGATACACCGGCCGCAGCCAGCGCAGATCGTCGACGCCCAGGCCGATGCCGCCGTCCACGCCGAATGCGCCGCTCTCAACGACCAGCCGCATCGAGTAGCTCGCCGTCTGCCAGCCGCTCGCCGCGATGCGCCCGAAGAAGGACGTAGCGGCTGCGGCATCGTCGAGATGAAAGGGCTGCGGATCGTACTCGCGAGCGAACGCGATGACGCTCTCGCGCGTCACCGTGAGGCTCGCCGTCTCGACGCGCTCGCCGACAGTCCAGTCCTCGAAATATCGCCTAGACACCGTCCGAGCGATATGGGAATAGTCCGGGCGGTCCTTTTTCTAGGCGAGCATCGCTTGGGCGTACGAGCCGCGCTCGAGCTCTTCGATGATCGACGGGCGACGGGGCTGCCAGTTCAAATGTTCTTTGGCGCGTTCTGACGAGATGCACTGGTCGAGCGACAAGCACTCGCCGTAATGTCCCATCAGTTCGGGCGGGACGATCGACACTGCGCCGTCGGCACCGGCACCGCGGCTGGCGGCTTCGGCGATGTCGCGCATCGTGTACCGATCGTCGTTCGCAGCGTTGTACGCGCGGCCGGGACGTCCGCGTTCGACCGCCAGCGCGATGAACTCGCCGAGGTCGGCGACGTCGATCGTGGCCCAGCGGTTGCGGCCGTCGCCGACGACCGTGGCGGCACCGCGTTCGCGCGCAGACTGCACGAACATCGTCGGTATACCGCCGCCGCGGCCATAGACGATTCCGGGGCGGACGTTGAGCGAACGGACGCCGATGCGCGTCATCGCGATCGATTCACGTTCCAATTCGGCGCGCCGCATGACGAACTCCGGCGGATTGAGCGGCGACTCTTCTGTCGCAGGAACGGCTCCCGTTTCCCCGTAGACCCACGCGCCGCTGACGTAAACGAACGTCTTTTCCGTGCCGGCGAGAGCTTTGGCGATTGCGCGCAGCGCGCGGGTTTCGACGGTCCACGGGTCGTCGTCGGTAATCGTTACGGCGTACACGACGGCGTCCGCCTCGCGCACCGCCTTTCCCAGTGTGGCGGGTTTGGCCGCATCGACGGCGACGCTCGCGGTGCCGCGCGCCTGCAGACGGCGATGAGCGGCCTCGCTGCGCGCGGTGCCGACCGTCTGGTGTCCGCGCGCGGTCAGAGCTTCGTCGACAGCGGTTCCGACGTACCCCGTCGCGCCGAGGATGAGAACCTTCATGTAGTGTGGTGTTCGGCTTTCACGGAGGGGAGCAAGAGCGAGCGAGCCGCTCGGTGCGCTGCCTCACAACGGCGTTTGGAAATCGCGACGTGCGCGTTGAAGTGCGAGGGCTCGAGTGGAGGAACGATCATGGGGCTCTTTACTGTGATTATCGGCACGTTTATGGTCGATCTTAGCGCCGCCGGGCTCTGCGCGTGACCGTCGCGCTCGTGACCGGCGGGTCGCGCGGCATCGGTGCGGCGATCGTGCGGCGACTCCATGCGGACGGAAGCGCCATCTTCTTCACGTACGCGCGGGAGGCAGAGGCGGCCCGCGCGCTGACGCTGGAACTTGGCGAGGAGCGCGTGGCCTGCAGCGCCTGCGACATCGCCGTTGCCGGGTCGTTGCCGGCGCTCGTCGAGACGTGCGTGACGCGTTTCGGCTCGCTCGACGTGCTCGTCAACAACGCGGGCATCTACGCTGAAAACCCGTTCGACGGCGACTCCTACGAGAGGTGGTGCGCTAACTGGGAGCAGACGACGGCGGTCAACCTGTTCGGTCCAGCGAATCTTGCGTGGCTCGCGATGCGGCGCATGCGCACCAACGCGCCGGATGCCTACGGCACGCGCGGGCGCATCATCAACGTCACGTCACGTTCGGCGCATCGCGGCGAGCTGACGTTTCCCGATTACGCCGCCGGCAAGGCGGCGCTGCGCAATCTCGGTAAGTCGATTGCGCGCTCGTGCGCGCGCGACGGCATCGTGGCCTTCGATGTGGCGCCGGGGTACATCCAAACGGACATGGCCGCCGCCGCCATCGATGCGGACGGCGGCGACATTCGCGCCGAGATCCCCGGCGGCCGCATCGGTACCGCAATGGAAGTCGCGCGCATCGTCGCCTTCCTCGCGTCCGGCGATGCCGACTATGCGAGCGGCACGACGATCGACGTGAACGGCGCTTCGTACGTACGTTGAGGGTTGACGGCGCGGCACGCTGCGGGCTGAGGACTTCACACCCGGGCGGCGAAGACACTCGAACCTCACCGCCCCACCGTAACGAAGCGGACGTGGTGAGGCGGCGCAACGCGCCGGCGGCAATGCCCTGGTGGCGGAATTGGTAGACGCGCTGGTTTCAGGTACCAGTCCTCGCAAGGGGGTGGGGGTTCGAGTCCCTTCCTGGGCATGCTCGCTTGTGAACGAAGATACTGTTTTAGCGCCGTGCAACTGCGCACAATGCTGCGGCTGATCGGCGCGGTGCATGGAGATGGGTAGACCGCCAGCGAGTCGACGGCTTTTGTTCCTTACGGTGCTGGCATCGGCCGCAATTCCGGCATTGGCGCGGGCATCGATAACGACTCCGGCGCCATCGGTGCAGCCCACAGGAGCGCTGACGGGCGAACAGACGTACTTGCATGCCGTTCATGCCATGCTCGCGCAGAAGATACCGCCATACGTCGAGTTCGTGTATGATGCGACGGGTCGTAACGTCAAGTACGTCTGCGGCGAGCGCTACATGTCAGCCGACCTCAAACACGGCGATTCGTCCGGCTCTTTCCGCGTCTGGTTCCGTTCCAAAGACAGTGAGGCGATCTCGGAGGATCTGCGGACCCACAGACGGTGCGAGGGAACGCTGTTCGCGCCCGCCGGCGGCGAGATCGTTTCGCTTGGCGCGCCGAACCCGAGTTCGTCCGCTTCCGCGTCTCCCCAGGCGACGCCGCTGGGACAACCGCCGCTCATCGGTTCCGTGCACATCGAAGCCGCCCGCTATTATCGGATCACGCTCGTCGACCGCGAGACGTTTGAAGGACATCCCGTCTTTCGGCTCGCGTTGCAAGCGTACCGCGATCCCAACAATCATCCGCTAACCGGCATGCTCGTTGACGCGGACACGTTTTTAGTGCGCCGCGTCGACGTCACCGTCGCCGGCCACTTTGTCGTTGCGAGCGGTGGTGCAAACGGTGATGCGGTGTTCGACCGCATCGGTCCCTATTGGATCATCCGCGACGAAGACTTCACGTTCGCCGGTAACCTGCTCTTCGTGCACGCGCGTGGTACGGTGGCCATGCGTGGTTCGAATTTCTCGTATCCCGCCGAGTTGCCCAGCTTCTTTCCGTCGCCGTCCCCGTCGCCATCGGCACCGCTCCGTAACAGATGACTGGGGCACCGGTCTTGGAGACGGCACGCCTTTGCCTGCGCCCGTGGGTCGATGCCGACGTCGATGGTTGGGCTGCGCTCAACGCCGATCCGCGCGTGATGGAATTCTTTCCGGCCACGTATGACCGCGCGCGCAGCGAAGCGAGCGCCGCAGCGATGCGCGAGCATTTGGAGCGGAACGGCTACGGATGGTGGGCCGTCGAGGTGATTGGCGGCGTGTCGTTCGCCGGCGTCATCGCGTTGCAGGACGTGCCGTTCGAGGCGCGCTTCACGCCGGCGCTCGAAGTCGGTTGGCGCTTCGCGTACGAGCACTGGGGTCACGGCTATGCGACGGAAGCTGCGCGCGCGGCGCTCGAGTTCGCGTTCGACGTGCTGCAGCGCGACGAGGTCGTCGCGATGACCGCGCTCTCCAACGTGCGCTCGCAGCGCGTCATGCAGCGGCTCGGGATGCACCACGATCCGCGCGACGACTTCGATCATCCGAACATCGAACCAGGCCATCCGCTGCGGCGGCACGTGCTCTACCGTTTGCGCCGCCCCGCGCGCGAAGAACGTCAGATTAGGAACGCAACGTAGAGAGACGCTTTGGTGCCACGTACGACAATGCGTCGCGATCCCAGCCGGCAGCCGCGACGCACTGCGCATAGAGCGCATCGAGGAAGGCGTGCAGTTCGGCCGTCGGATCTGCGGCATGCCGCACGGCATCGTAGGGCAGCACCCACTCCTTGAGTGCGTCGGACCACGTTGCGGCGGCGGGTGCGACAGCGAGCGTCGCGGCATTGGACGGCTGCGGAAAGATGTAGCCGTAAAAGAACGGTGCGGTGTTTTCATCGCCGTAATAGAGCCCGGCGTTCATCATCTCCGCATCGAGGTCGTACTTCATGATGTAACCGCGATCGGTCGGCGGTGCGGCATGCTTGCCGTTGAAGAGCAAGAGTGCCACATCGAGCGCTCCCCACCAGACCGCAATCGCGGTGCGCCCGAAAAAGTGCGCGCGCCAGCCCGCGAAGATGCCCGCCGTCGCGGTTGCGGCCACAAACCAGCGCCGGACGGCGTCGGGGTCGTAGACGGCGGGCCGGCGATCCTCGTCCATGGGCGTGACGTCCGGAATCTCTTGCGGAATCGGCGAGATCGAGCACCGGACGTCGAGCGCTTCGAGGGCCGCCTGTAGTTCGGCATAGATGTCGGCCACCGTGCGCACCGGCAAGAGCGAGATGCGCCGGGTATGTCCGTTGCTGCGCTCGACGATCAGTTCGGATGAGAAGACATCGAGGGACGCTTCGACCGTCTCACCGCGCCATGGCATCGGCCCAGTGGTCACCCTGCGCGCCGACAATTGCAGCGCGGTGAACATCCAGTTCGGCTGCGTAGGCGAGAGCGCGACGCGCAGCTTTCCGAGCATCTGTAGGTACAGATGGAAGCTCTTTTTCGTCGGCGCCCAGCCCGCGACGGCGACGTCGGGCCACAATCTCGCTCGGGTTTCATGATGCCGTTCATCGGTCGTCCTCGTTCCGCCGGGCAGAAGGGCGCCCTGCGAACCTTCCAACCACGTCGGGTTCGTGGCGTTTCACCGACGAGCCGGCACTGGGCGGCCGTTCAGCGTTTCGACGTGACGGCAGACCCGTGCAGGCGGCTTCGTACGCCCGCGGTAAAATGAGCGGGTGATGCCGGAGTCGCGCGGTGCCTGAAACGCTCGTCAAAGTGACGCTGCCGGAGATGGGCGAGTCGGTCACGGAAGGCTCGATCGTCGAATGGCGCGTGAAGCCCGGCCAATGGGTCGACAAGGATGCGACCCTCGTCGACGTGACGACCGACAAGGTCGACGTCGAAATTCCCGCGCCGGCCTCAGGCGTCGTCACGAACATCGCGGCCGACGAAGGCGCGTCGGTCGATGTCGGCGGTTTACTGGCCGAGATCGATACCGCCGCCGTCCGTCCCGAGGGCGCGCCCAACGGTGAGCGGCGCTGCGGCCGTCGCGGGTGCGCCGGCGGACTGACGCGGGCAGCGACGGCGAGCGCTCCGGGCGCGCGTGCCGCCGCGCAACGCGGCGCCAAAGAGCGGCAATGCCGCGACGCCCGAGCCGCCGACGCCGTCGTCCTACGGTGCGACCGGGAGCGCTGCGTCGGCGGGTGCGCCGCCGACCAAGGATCGTAACGGCGCCCAGCGCGGCGTTGCGTCGCATCGTGCGCAACGGCTCGCGGAGCGCGCGCACCTCGACTTGCATGGTATCGACGGCACGGACCCGGCGGCATGATTCTCATTGAAGACGTGCTGCGCGCAGAAGCCGCGGGAAGCGCGCGGCGCGACGAACGGTGCGGCGGGTCGAGCCGACGCGCGGGGCATCGTCCGGCGCGGCAGCGCCGCGGTCCGGGCGGACGCCATAGCCGGCACGCCTGTAATGGTTGCAGCGCCGCCACTGCCGCCGACGCCACGACGACCGCGCTCAAAGGGTCCCGCCGGTGCGCTCGCCGGCGCGATGGAGCAGTCGCTGTCGATTCCGACCGCGACGAGCTTCCGCACGTTCGGCGTCGGCACGCTCGAAGCCAAGCGCGCCGAACTCAACGGCGCGCTGCGCGGTGCCGGGCGCAGCGAGAAAATCTCGTTCACGCATCTGATCGCCTTCGCGCTCGTGCGCGCCGCCGCGCGAAGCGCCGGCGATCGCCGCGAGCTTCCGGCGCGACGGCAACGCTGCGACGCGCGTTGCGAACGGCGTCCATCTCGGCATCGCGGTCGACACCGAACGCAAAGATGGTTCGCGCTTTCTCGTCGTGCCGGTCATCAAGAACGCGGCGGCGCTCGACTTCGTCGCGCTTCCGCAGCGCGTACGAAGACTTAATCGTCCGCGCGCGCGACGGCAAACTCGGCGCCGACGACCTGACCGGCGCGTCGTTCACGCTGACGAACCCCGGCGGCATCGGCACGAGCGCGTCGGTGCCGCGCCTGATGGTCGGCCAAGGCGCGATCATCGCCGCCGGCGCGATCACGTATCCGCCCGGTTTCACGCACGCGAACGATGCGGAACTGCAAGAGACTCGGCGTCGAGAAGACGCTGACGCTGACGAGCACGTACGATCACCGCGTCATCCAAGGCGCGCAGTCCGGCGAGTTCTTACGCCGCGTCGACGAGCTGCTCGCGGGCAAGGACGGTTTCTACGAAGCGGTGTTTGCCGGCTTCGGATCTGGCGACCGCTGGCGACCGGAGCCCGGCCGGCAGCGGCGCCGATCGCGACCAGTGCAGGCGCCTGCTGAGCGGACCGCGGTCGCAACGAGACCGCGCCGCGGCGCCGCAATCGAGCCGCGCACTGCCGGCCGCGCAACCGCGTCCCGCCGAACCGCACTCCGACGAACTGCTGCGCGCCGTCGCGGCCGGCATGTCGATCCTCTCGTCGTACCGCCGCCACGGCCATCTCGCCGCGACGCTGGATCCGCTCGGCACGCAGCCGCAAGGCGATCCCGCGCTCGATTGGCACAACTACGCGCTGACGCCCGCGATCATGTCGGCGATTCCGGCGTCGATCCTGCGCACGAAGCTGCCCGCCAAGACGCTCGCCGACCTCGTCGGCGAACTGCGCACGACGTATAGCTCGACGATCGCCTACGAAGTCGAGCACATCGCGAACATCGAGCAACGCGAATGGCTGCGCGACTACATCGAGTCGGGCTCGCACGTCGTGCAGATGACGCCGCAGCTCGCGCGCGAAGTGCTCGAGCGGCTGACGCGCGTCGAGACGTTCGAACGCTATCTGCGCAAGACAGTACATCGGGCAGAAGACGTTCTCGATCGAAGGCCTCGACATGATGGTCCCGATGCTCGAAGAGATGATCACGTTGCTCGCGCAGGACGGCACGAAGACCGCCGTGCTCGGCATGGCGCATCGCGGCCGCCTGGCGACGATCACGCACGTCGTCAACCGTCCGTACGAAGAAGTGCTCGCCGAATTCGAAGCGGCCGAACTGCGCGGCGACGACGAGGGCGAAAGCGACGTCACCGGCGACGTGAAGTACCACATCGGCGCGAGCGGCACGTACGAAACGCCGAGCGGCCCGGTCAGCGTCGCGCTCGCGAACAATCCGTCGCACCTCGAAGCGGTCGACAGCGTCGTCGAAGGGCGCACGCGCGCGCTGCAAACCGATCACGACGCCGCGCTGCCGAGCCTGCACACCGGCCGCGCCGCGCCGATCCTCATTCACGGCGACGCCGCGTTCTCGGCGCAAGGCGTCGTCGGCGAAGTCCTCAACCTGCAAGCGCTCGAAGGCTACGCGACCGGCGGCACGCTGCACATCATCTCGAACAACCAGATCGGCTTCACGACCGATCCGCGCGACGGCCGCTCGACGCGCTACGCGTCGGACCTCGCGAAAGGCTTCGACGTGCCGATCGTGCACGTCAACGCCGACGACGTCGAAGCGTGCATCGGCGCCGTGCACCTCGCCGTCGATTTCCGCCGGCGTTTCGGCCACGACGTCATCATCGACCTGATCGGCTACCGCCGCTTCGGCCACAACGAGACGGATGAGCCCGCGTACACGCAACCCGACATGTACGAGCGCATCAAGGCGCACCCGACCGTCCGCGAACTGTACGCGCAGAAGCTGATCGCGTCCGGCACGATCTCGGCCGACGAAGCAACGCGATGCAAGCGGAGGCGACCGCGCGCATCTCGCAAGCGCACGAGTCGCGTCAAGAGCGCCGCCTGGAGCGGCAAGGTCGGCCCGCAGCCCGCCAAGAGCGAAGGCAAACTCGCGGAGCTCGAAACGAAGATCGAGCGCGACGCGCTGCTCGGCCTGGAACGACGAGTTCGTCCGCGTCCCGGACGGCTTCAAGGTTCATCCGAAACTGCTGCGGCAGCTCGAACGCCGCAAGGCGACGTTCGCGAGCGAGGGCGAGTTCGATTGGGGACTCGGCGAGGAGCTCGCCTTCGCGTCGCTGCTCGCGGAAGGCACGCCGATTCGCCTGACCGGCCAAGACACGCAGCGCGGCACGTTCTCGCACCGCCACCTCGTCTTCCACGACGCGAAGACGAACGCGACGTACACGCCGCTGCAGCACCTCGCGCAAGCGCGCGCGAGCATGGAAATCTACAACTCCCCGCTTTCGGAATACGCGTGCCTCGGCTTCGAGTACGGCTACGCCGTCGAAACCCCGCAGGCGCTCGTGCTCTGGGAAGCGCAGTTCGGCGACTTCAACAACGGCGCCCAAATCATCATCGATCAATTCATCGCCGCCGGCACCGCCAAATGGGGCGAAACCTCCCGCCTCGTCCTCCTCCTCCCGCACGGCTACGAAGGCGCCGGCCCCGAACATTCCAGCGCGCGCATCGAGCGCTTCTTGCAGTTATCCGCCGAAGGCAACGTACAAGTCGCCAACTGCACAACCGCCGCGCAATACTTCCACCTGCTGCGTCACCAAGCACGCCAACGCCGCGCCCTCCCGCTCGTCATCTTCACGCCCAAGAGCCTGCTCCGCATGAAAGCCGCCTCAGGCCACATCGACGAGCTGACGAGCGGAACGTTCCAGCCCGTCATCGACGACCCACGGTTCGCAGCCGATGGCCGTGCAAGAGGCAGCGCTGACGGCGCGAGGACCGCGGCCGACCGCGGAAGCGTCGAACGCGTGCTGCTCTGTTCGGGTAAAATCTATTACGATCTGATCGAACACGAAGCGTACGCGAGCCTCGACAAGACGGCGATTGTTCGGCTCGAGTTGCTTTCGCCGCTACCGCTGCAAGCGATCGTCGCGACGCTCGAAGCGTTATCCGAATCTCAAGCGCGTCGCGTGGGTGCAAGAAGAACCAAAGAACATGGGCGCCCGCGCCCACGTCCGTCGCCGCCTGATGGACCGCCTTCCCCGCAACGTCGCCGACGTCGAATACGTCGGCCGCCCCTACCGAGCCAGCCCCTCAGAAGGCTACGGCGGCTCCCACGCCATCGAACAATCCCGCATAGTACGCGCGGCTCTAAACCAGACGTAGCGTTCGATTGGTTTAGTCACTAAATTGAAGGGCTTTATCGCCGTCACGGATCCGCAATGGCTGGAAACGTTGCGGGAAGGCGCAGCGACGGAAGCCAACTTCTGGCAGCCCCGACCCACGGCTGTGCGCATCGCTCCGGGAACGCCGTGGCTATTTAAAGTTCGCGGGACTCAACTTATCGCAGGTTACGGGATCCTGTCGTATTATACGATTATGCCGCTCGCCATCGCTTGGGAGACGTTTGGAAGCGGGAACGGCGTCACTTCGTACGGCGCAATGGTGCGCGCTGTTGATCGGCTCCGCCGCGACCCGGCGAAAGAAGATCAAGTTGGTTGCGTGGTCCTTTCTGACCTCACTATCCTCGCACCAAATCAACGCGTCGCTGCACCGTACGACTGGCATCCAAACATCGTTCGCGGCGCAGGATACGATCTTTCGACCGGAGAGGGCGCCCGAGTATGGCAACAACTGTTGGCGGTTACTATACGAAAACCGGCGTACAGTCCGCTGCTAACCGTGCCCGGCGGCCATGGCGCTCCCGCCCTTTATCAACCTCGCCGCGGGCAGGGCGCATTCCGCCTAATGGTCATGGATGCGTACAATCGGCGCTGCGCCATCACCGGTGAACGTACACTGCCGGCGCTGGAGGCCGCGCACATTCGCCCCTTCAGCGACCGAGCTACACATGAGGTTACGAACGGCATCTTGATGCGGAGCGACATCCACCGTTTGTTCGATCGCGGTTACGTTACAATTGAACCAGACCTAACCTTTCGAGTAAGTCGGTCGATTGACCGGGACTACCATAACGGGCGAATCTACTATGAACTGGATGGCCGCACCGTGGCTACCCCCGCTCAAGAAGACGCCAAGCCTGACCCCGAGGCTCTGGCGTGGCACGCTTCGGAAGCATTCCGCTCTTGACTCGACGTAGTGCGAGGCGACGACTTGAATGTCCGCGACCACAGTATATAGCGCTTTGAGTGACGGAGGGTTGGGGACTGCTGACCACGAGACAGCAAGTTTCGACGGCCGCTGAAGACCTTGCTTTACATCCATTCCTATATGATGCGAAGAACACAACGGAGCATCACGGCGCTTCCTCTAACGCTATGTTCACTTCCAAGTGACACGAATGGCACTATAGGCTACTGAAGCAGCGGTGATCGTCGGCCTGCGTCGTTGAGTGGTAGGAGTTCGTCTTTCACGCTGGCGATGAAGCCGACGCCGTTCTCTTCCAGGACATCGGCGATCCATGACGTTTGTCGGTCTGGGGGGTGACCGAAGGCCAGTACTGGCTGTGCGTCGCGGAGATAAGCTTTATACCGAAAGCCGTAGTCGGCGAGTTGACCCATGCCGTAGCGCATTCGATCAACGGCGTCGCGTACATCGGTGAGGCTCTTGGCCTCTACCAACACCCTTGCCGTTCCGAAATCTGCAAACAGATCGACGTTGTTGTTATATGCACACACGCCTCCGCGCTGATGGACGCGCTCGGCCACGAGCGCAAGGACACGTTGATGATCTGCCCTTGCGCGCTCCTGGAGCGCTGCTGATTCGTAGACGTTGAGTTCGGTGGCTTGCGGCACGTAACCCGCCCCCGGTGGGATGCGCTCGATCCGCCGGAACACATCGCGTGGTGGGCTGCTTACTGATCCTGGAAGGTAGAAAGCGCTGACATCCTCCGTGCTTGGAAGCGCTGCCGCAGCCGTTGCGGTCACCCGAGCCTCCGCCAGAATACGGTAGTATGCCGTTTCGCTGAGTCGCCGAACCGCAGCTTGAAACTGCGGCGCGACGCTCGACTCGGTCTCGTAGAACTCTCCGACGAAGTCCCGTATCCCCACGAGCCGAGGAAAAGGTTGCGCCCGGATTAGGGGCGCGAACCGGTGATCGTCTCGATGCGGATCGTCGAACGGCCGCCCGATGACGCCGTGCCCAAAGTAGTGTAGCGAGTCATGGCGCCGTACGCTTTTGCCGAGCGGGCGGTAGTATATGAACCGGTCGTAGGGCTCGATGCGCGTAAAGTAGACGCGCGGATAGTGATACAGCGAAAACTCAGCGTCCTGATACACGCGATCGAGGGGTGAGAAGTGTTGCGTCAGGACGACCGGCACCGCGTGGCCTCCGAACCTATTGCGAGTTGCGCTTCATGATGCGATATCATCTCGACCAGTTTACGACCGGAAGGCCATTCACCAGCTGAAAATGACGCTCATTGTTCGTGACTAGGATCGCGCCGATGGCGAGGGCGTGGGCGGCGATCATGGTATCGAGATTACCGACCGGCGTTCCGGCGTTTTCGAGCTGCGCTCGCAACACTTCGTATCGGTCTGATGCTGCATCGTCCCATGGTACGCTGACGATGCCGTCCAGAAAAGCTGTACCTGCGCCGCCAAACCGTGAGCATCCGGTCGACGCGCTGCACCGTAGCGGGGTTCGGCGCGCGTAACGGATGAAACACTCAACGCTGACGGGTCGTGCTCTCGCAGGCGGGCGTCGAGTGTCGGGTGGCGCCCCCGGATAGCGTGGCTCGCAGTGTCCGTGTCGAGCATATAGCGCGTCTTCATTTCATCCCGAAAAGGTTGCGGCGTTGCGGCAGCTCATCGCCGCGTTCCGTTTGGAAGTCGGCCGGCACGCTGGCGGCATCGCGCGCCGCAAAATATTCGTCCCAAGACGACCACCCGGGGCGCCGGGATAAGATCACATCCCCCGTGTCCGCGATGCGGCGAATGTAGACTTCGGTACCGGGAAAACGAAACTCGACCGGAAGCCGGACGGCTTGACTCCGCCCGTTCTTAAACAGCTTGGCCGTTCTCAATATAACGCCTATGGGTGAAGGTGCCCTGGTATGGTCGCAGTCTATACCAACGGCTCCTGCTGTGCAAAGCGTTTTTCATTGTAGCGTCGCCGCAGCCACGGGAAACGGGCCAACGCGAATTGCACTTTGTGATCGTATCGGCCATACTACCAGAACGACGTATGGCCACGTGGACGCTCCCGGTGCTTGAGATTGAGCCGCCGAAAAATCCTTCGGCGTTGTCCGACGTTGTGCCGCTCCTCGAGCGCCTGGTCGCAGCTTTCGGCACGCGCCGCGTCGCCAAGCTGCTCGACGTGGGTTCAGGTACGGTGACGAACTGGAAGAGCCGCCGTCACGCCATCAGCGCCGAATACGTCAAGCGCATCATTGAACTGCATGACGTCATGGTTCGCGCGCTGCAGGTCTATCAGCCGCGCACCGCCATGGACTGGCTGGTCGGAAAAGAACCGTTCTTGGATCACGCGCGTCCGATTGACGTAATCGTCACGCGCGGAGCGGCTCCCCTCATCATGGCGCTTGATGCGTTCCAGTCACTCGCCTACGCGTGACGTTGTTCCGGGTGTTCCCGTACGACGTGGGCGCTGCTCCGAATGACCGGGGTGGCGCCCTTTTCGTTCCGCCAACGTCAGGAGCTGGTCGCATTGAGAATCCTGACCTCTACGCCGCGCTTTACCTTGCCGCCGAACCGCACGCGGCGGTTGCCGAAACCTTTGGGCGCATTGCAGTCTGGCGCCCGGCATCATTCGTGCGCCTCGGTGGCGGCCGATACGCGCTCGCGACGATTAACGCGCCAAACGACTTAGCGCTCTCCGATCTCAACGACATTGATGCACTACGCTCGATCGGCGTCGCGCGCCCCACCGATGTTGTCACGCGCGATCGGGAAATCACCCGAGCGTGGGCACGAGCAATTTTTCAGCGTGACGAGTTTGCCGGCGCCCGGTGGTGGAGCTACTACAATCCGGACTGGCCGATCGTCGGGTTGTGGAAACACGACTCACTGGCTGTGGCGTCGATCGAAATACTCAGTGCTGACGGCGTGTTGGTACGCGAAGCCGCCGCCGCAGCAATCGTCCGGCAGATTGCGCGCTAAACTCGAGCCCGCCGCTATTCAGCCACACACGAGCGGCGCGCGTGATTGCGATGAAAGAGTTCGTGCATCGGGTCAGGACCGCTCCCGCGAAAGCCTTCGGAGTGGGGTCGGGATTTCTCGTTTTGCGCAGGCGCTAGGGCATCACTACCGCTCGTGAAGTTTGGCCCCGTTGCGTTCCCCGAATGCGATCCAACATATGGCGGCTGCGCCTTCGGAGTTACGGGTAGAATGGGTGTTTTTTACTGTAATGGCGTTTAGTTGTCGATTGATCGGCTTGGCGTACAATGGCTTCGGGATGGTGCGATGCCGGACTTGAAGTTCGATCTCCAGGATGACGTTTCGGTCACGGAGCTCAGAGGCGATGTGTGGCCCGAGCGACTTGCTCGGGCGGGGAAGCTTCGCGTCCAGCGCCGAGGAGAAGTCTTAGGCGTCCTTCTCTCTGTTGAGGAATGGCGACGCATGGGTGCTGCGATCGAAAAATACGATCAATATGTCGAGCGCCTCGAGACTGAGGAAGATCGCCGCATCCTCGCGGACCGCGCCGGGGCTCAGCTCGAACATGGGGAAGCGCTCGCCCACGGGATCGAAGCGGAGCTTCGCAACGCCTGACTCATCTAAATGGCGTCTGCCGGCCGCGCCGGCAAACCGGCAGACGCAATACACTCATGATACGCAGGGGCACGAACCAGTCAAAGCGCGCGTAGGCATGCTGCGGTTCTAAGCGTCGTCCTCATTGTCATCGGGAGAGTGTATTCGCACTCGCCCTGGCTCGATGATCCACAGAAAACCGACTGGAGATTGCGAGGAGGCCATATACAAAAATTCGCGCAACCGAGCAAGTAGTGATTGCGGGTTCAGTTGCACAAGCTCCAAGACGACAATGCCGGCGCTGTACTTCGGTGGAAATCGAAGAATGTGGGTGGCAAGCGTTGAACAATGCTTGATCGGACGCTCCTTGGAGCCGTTGGTCGAGTACGGTAGCCACATCGTGGCCGGCCGACTGCAGCAGATCGACGCCGCGGCGCCCTATGTTTTCGTCGAGTTTAATCTTCACGCAACGTCGCCGAGAGGGACCGGAACGATCCTTTCTCGCGACATTGCAGCACCATAGGCGATAGCCGCTAAGATGTCTTCGTGCGTCAACTGAGGGTAGTCGGCCAGAATCTCGGGTTCGGGCATCCCGCTAGCGAGAAAGTCCAAGATGAGAGCCACCCATAGACGCGTGCCCTTTATGCGAGGCTTTCCACTGCATATCTCCGGGTCAATGCTGATCCGATCGAGCAAGGCGTTCATTAAGATGTGTTTCGCCAGGAGTGATCCGGACACCAGTTCCGGACTTGCTTACCGCGGATTACGAAACGCGCGCGTGCAGCAGCCATGATGTCAGCAGAACATATGGGTTACCCAGCGGCGGATAGGGACCCTTCGCATTCCGCTACCACGCGGTACCCTTTAACCCGAGTCTTGCCTTGCTGCAAGGCGCCGGATGCCGATGTTGTCACGCGCGATCGTGAAGTCACCCAAGCGTGGGCACGCGCGATTTTCGAGTGCGGCCAGTTTGCCGGCGCCCGGTGGTGGAGCTACTACAATCCGGACTGGTCGATCGTCGGCTTGTGGAGACAGGACGCGCGCTGGTTTTGGCATCGGTCGAAATACTCAGTGCTGACGGCGTGTTGGTACGCGAAGCCGCCGCCGCAATCGTCCGGCAGATCGCCCGCTGAACGGAATTCCCAGGAACAGTCCGGCGTCGACTGGCGCGGATTGCACGCGAGGCTGGCCGCGACTTCGACGAGGCACCATCAACTCGTGGATCGCCCAGGCGCCTCGGAGCAAAGAGTTAACGGGTCAGAGCAGACGTCGCAACTCGTCAGCCGTCATGCCGACGTCATCAAGAATCGCCGCAAGCGTGCCGCGCTTGATCGTCTCGCGGGCGTGAACGTGAACGGTGGTTCGTGCACGAGTTTGCGGGTGCTCCATGAAATGCGCGCTGCCACGAATGCGGATGACGACGAACCCGGCGCGTTCAAGCGCACGTCGAAGTCGGCGACTTCGACGGCCGGCAGCTTTTCGCTCACGTACGTGCTCTATGCAGCTGACGAAGGAAACGTAACGGAGACTGCGGTGGCGACGTCTGATGGGGGCAGCGCTTCACCGCGCTCGATCATAAACGTCAGCGTGTAACTCGAGCACTTCGCGGGCGTTCCTCAGGCACTCTTCCGGCGTCTCGCCCTGCGTATGCGCGCCTCGAAACGCGGGGATGTGAACCGAAAAGCCTCCCTCGGATTCCGGCTCGAGCACCACGGCGTAGGATCGCTCCATCTCGCTGAAGTTTCTGTAGGGCACGTCAACTCCCTCGACAAGGCAGATCATCGTCTCCGGGCTGACAGCATTGAGTCCTTGTCCCGGCGAATCAACTTCCAACCCGAAGTGCGGCTTGCGTTGAAAATAAAATCGTTGCGCCGTCTTGAGTTCAGTCGTACGCGATAGCCATCGATCGTCCGCGTCACGACGAGGCGAAGGATGGCCGGCGCCGCTATGCCGGGTTGTTGAAATCGCCCCGGCTCTTGTCCGTTGCTTTCCAAGCGTCGGCACGCTGTTGTTGCGCGTTTGCTAACGCGTCGCGGACACCGCGCGCGTCGAGATCTTGGGCGTAGACTGGCGTGCCGGGTTGCTGACGCCACGACTGGTCGATGCCGCCTGCATCGATGGGGTCGAACCCCAACTGGTCGACGAGCTGCATTACCACCGCTTTGGCTCTCGAATCATCGCCCGCGACGGGAAGCGCGATGCGGCCGCCCGCTGCAGCGGGTTTACCGCCGTCGCGCAGATGTTGCGCGTAGATATCGTTGAACGCCTTGATGACCGGACGACCGAGTTGTTGCGACACCCACCGGCTCTCGCTCGGCGCTTCTTCGATGCCCGGCAGGCGGCCATCGCGTTGCTGCGGGTAGTAGTTGCCGGTATCGACGATGACAACGTCGGCGGGAACGCCAGCGAAGAGATCCGACGGCAAATCCGGGATGTTCTTCTGCGGAATGGTCACGACGACGATGTCTTGTCCACGCGCGGCTTCGTACGGTGTGACGGCCCTCGCGCCTGTCTCGCGGGCGAGGTCGGTCAGCGTTTGTGGTCCGCGCGAGTTCGCGACTGACACCTCGTGTCCCAGTTCGCAAAAACGCCGCGTCAGCGCTCCGCCGATGTTTCCAGCTCCAATGATTCCAATTTTCACGTCTTTAAGAACCAGCCCACGGCGCAAGTGGTGGCGGGAATACGAATGTGCGGCGCAGCGCTCCATGTTGCCAGCCGAACGTACGAGTCGCTACGGCGGATCCCAGACCGGTACTCCGCGACCACGAGGTGCCGCGTGTAGGCGAGGACTGTCTGGTTGCGACGCGTGGATGAGATCGGCTGCCGCGTCGAGATCGGCGCGCAGCCTGGCATCGTGGATCGCCGCCCGGTAGATTGTCAAGCATGCCCGCAAAGTGCCGTCCGCTAGAAAAGGACGCGGGGACGGGAAGGCAGCATCAGGCCCGAGGGGGCCGCATATTAAAGCCACAGGATCGATAAGACGGAATCGCGGTCGGAATGTCCTTACGTGACGGTTCTTTAGCCGAGATGCTGGGGTCGGTTCGTACACCGTGCCGCGGGCCACGATCCTGCGATGTCGGTGGTGACGCCGGCGACAGCCGACCGCATCACGCGACCTCGTGGGTGACACCTCGTATCCCACACTGGACCGCCCGGGATCACGGGGCGTGAACGGAAGGCAATGCAACGTCGGCCAGGTCTCCGGCGCGAGCGCGGATAAGGCGACGCCATCTTTTCGACTCAACGGAGTAGCACTGTGGAGACAACGATGCAAGCCAAAGTCACCGGGATCGATGCTTCCTACTACCTCGTGAAGGATCTCGAACGGGCAACGACGTTCTACACGCAACTTCTCGGGATGGAGCCGACGATGCAGTATGCGGGCATGGCCAGCGAGTGGACGTTCCCGGGCGGCGAAACGTTCGGCTTATATAACCCGCACGAGGGTGGCTTTCATGCGAGCGGCGGAGTCATGTTCGCCGTGGCGGACGTGAAAGACGCCGTCGCAACCAACAAGGCGCGCGGCGTGAAGTTCGAAGGCGAGGGCCACCTCGAGGAGACACCCGGGTGCACGATGGCCTTCGGCGAGGACACGGAAGGCAACGGGTTCATCCTGCACAAGCGCAAGTAGGGCGAGCGTCGATGCCGGTCGCGCTGAGCGCTCATCGCCGTTTCATGCAGTGCCGAGACCGGACGTGTATCGACGCTGACTGCACACGCGGGTGCGCTTCGGGATCATAATGTGAGCAGCAGTGAAGCGAAAGAACGCATCCCGCTGCAAGCGTACGAACGCATCCCGCTGCAAGCGTACGAACGCACCCCGCTGCAAGAGTACGAACGCATGGAGTCGCTGGAGAACACGAGCGTAACGGTAACTCGCGACGAGATCCCTTCCGGTAAGCCGCTACGACGATTCGCCAGGCTCCGCCGACCCCTGCGTAGATTCAGGTTGATCGATTGCAATGTAGGTGACGATGTCCCAAGCGTTGTGAATGCCGATGAAAATCATCAATACGACGGCGCCCCCCAGTGCGAAGAGCGCCTCCGCTGCAAACAGCGAGAGCGTAACCGCGCCTCCGACCATTACGCCGTACGCAATCAGCGGAAGCAGCGTGTGCGAGACCCAGTCCTCTACATCGGCGTCGTACGACGGCATGCGCTTTATCCGGAATGCGACGCGCAACACGTAACCAACGCCGGCTAAGCCAACGAGTGTCAGCAGAATGGACGGCGGAAGCAGCCAGCGCCAGGGCGCGCTCAGAATCGCCGAGACGAGTAAAGCGGCGCCAAAGTGAACGACTGTCGGCGTACTGAAGGCGGCGGTACCTTCGTGTGACCCGCGTAAGCGCTCCCTTCCGGTCACGAGCGTTATCACGACGAACATCAGCCCGATCAGAGCGGCGACCGATGCACCGGTCATCCCGTAGAAGCTTCCCCAGGAGCTGAGCACGGACGACACGTTTCCGCTCATCTAGTGCCCCGTACCGCCGCACGCGAGCGCCGTGGCCGCTTCGCGTGCGGCGCGCTCACCAGTTTCCAGGGCACCATTGACGGTCCCGCCCTGCCCATCGGCCGACGTTGCTTCACCCGCGAAGAACAGCGTGTCGTCAATGGGAACGGCGAGCTCTGCGCGTGCGTTGGTGCCGCCGACGGCAACGTAACTGTACGCTCCGCGCGCGTACGGATCGCGTTTCCAGTCGTGCATAACGGCGCCGTCACACGCTTTGTGCACGAGAGCCGGCTCATCGAACAACCTGCCGAACCCTACGAGCGCGCGCTCGATCACTTCGTCACGTGTCAGTTCGCCCAGCGCCTCGGCCTTCGGGCCACCGACCCACGCCACGACGAGTTCGCTGCGCACCGGCAATTGCGTCCAGTATACCGCAAACTGATGGCCGGCCGTACGGAAAAAGCCACCATCACGGTAGCGCCCGTCGTGAAGCCGTTCCCAAAACGGCGTACGAAACGAGAGCACGACTTTGACGACGTCTCCCGTCTTCAGATAGTTCAGTGCTTGTCGTTTCGGCGGCGGTAGTTGGGGTTCGAACTCGATTCGGCTGTCGTCACCGGTAGCCCGCAGGACGCCGACCGGCACGGTCACGATCGCGGCTTTGGCGCGCAGCATCCTTGTGTGGCCATCGCGCTCTTGCACGGCTACGCGGACATCGCTGCGGCGCCATGCGATCCGCTGCACGCGCGTAGAAAAGTGCATCTGCACGCCGGCTATCGCACACACGGTGCGGAGATGCTCGAACATCGGGCGGTAACCGCCGAGCGGCCGCGCGCTCACGGAGTCGACGCCGGACTGCCACTCTTCTGCGATCGACCGGGCGCTTGCGATGGCGGGATCTGCGGCATCGAACCCCTCGGCGAACGAGCGCGCAGCTTGCACGGTGTCGCGCATGGCTGCGTCGCCGTCGTAGCGCTGCAAGAATCGATCGACCGTCTCGTCGGCCCTTAGCGAGGACGCTTCTTTGAAGAGGTCGGCAGCGCTGACGAAATCATCGTCCTTGCCGAGTTGCAGAGCGCCGTCGGCAAACGTCCACGACTCTCCGCCGGTGTCTATCGCCGCCGTCCCCATCTCGCGCAGTAACGCCATCGTCTCATCGGCGCGGCCGTGAATGAACTCCGCACCAAGTTCCGCCGGTACCGCAGTGCGCGCAAACGGGTGCGACGACACGCGTCCCCCCACGCGATCCCGCGCCTCGACGACGATCGTGTGCAGCGAACTGGCGCCAAGGCGCCGGGCCGCTGCTAAACCCGCCGCGCCGGCGCCGATGACGATGACGTCCGCATCCACCACGTACCTATACCTTCCCACGATGCAGACGCGGGCGCATAGGACGGCGGTTCGTCGTGCGGCCCTCCGGGAACGACGCTAGCGTGGAACCATCGTCTTCGAACGATCCGCGGGTCATCGTTCCGGGCAGCGAACGCGCGCTACCGCTCGGCCGTACGCCGGTGAGTGAGCCTGACTTCGCACAGACGGCGGAGGTGACGATCATCGTGCGCGCACGCGCGTCGAGCGCGCCGGCCGCCGCTGCGCTGGCACAAACGCCGCCGCAAGAGCGCACGTACCTCGATCGCGCGCAGTTTGCCGCGCAGTATGGCGCCGAGCCGGCGGATATGGACGCGGTCACGGCGTTCGCGACCCAGGCGGGCTTGACGATCGTTTCGGCCGATGCTGCGCGACGGAGCGTCGTCGTCTCCGGGACGGTCGGCGCGCTGGCGACGGCGTTCGGTGCGACGTTGCACCGCTGCGACATGGACGGCGCAACGTATCGGATGCGTAGCGGAACGCTGACCGTGCCGCAGACGCTCGACGGCATCGTCGTCGGAGTCTTCGGTCTCGATAATCGCCCGCAAGCGCGCGCGCACGTGCGGCCTGCGGCGGCGGCGGTTTCGGGCTATACGCCCCTGCAAGTTGCGACCGCCTACAATTTCCCGCCCGCGCAAAACGGCACCGGCCAAACGATCGCACTGATCGAACTCGGCGGCGGTTACGTGCAAGCCGATCTCGCTACGTATTTCAGCGGGCTCGGGCTGACGACGCCGACAGTGGTGACGGTCGGAGTCGACGGTGCAACCAATGCGCCCGCCGGCGATCCGAATAGCGCCGACGGCGAAGTGATGCTCGATCTGGAGGTCGCGGGCGCAATCGCGCCGGGCGCGACGCTCGTCGTGTACTTCGCGCCGAACACGGATCAAGGTTTCCTCGACGCCATCACGACGGCGATTCACGATGCAACGAACAAGCCGACGATTCTTTCGATCAGCTGGGGTGGTCCTGAATCGAGTTACACCCAGCAAGCGCTGACGAATTTCGACGCGGCTTTTTCTGACGCCGGCGTTCTCGGCATCTCCGTGCTTATTGCGGCGGGAGACGGCGGATCGTCCGATGGGCTTACGGACGGCCTGGCCCACGTCGATTTTCCGGCTTCGAGCCCGCACGTGACGGCATGCGGCGGAACGAGCTTACAGCTGTCCGGCACCGGCATTGCGAGCGAAACCGTTTGGAACGACGGCAGCAGCGGCGGTGCGACCGGCGGCGGCGTGAGCGACGTCTTTGCGCTACCGGCCTATCAGGCGGGCGCCAACGTCCCACCGTCCGCGAATCCGGGCGCTCATGTCGGCCGCGGCGTTCCCGATGTTGCGGGCGATGCCGATCCGCAAACGGGCTACGCGATTCGCGTCGACGGGACGGACGGCGTCTTCGGCGGCACGAGTGCGGTTGCGCCGCTGGTAGCCGCGTTCGTCGCGCGCGCGAATCAACAACTCGGCAAGCCGCTCGGTTTTCTCAACTCATCCCTCTATCCCAACGGAGCGGCATTCCACGACATCACTTCCGGCAATAACGGCGCATATACGGCGACGACGGGATGGGATGCATGCACTGGCCTCGGAACGCTCGACGGCGCTAAACTCGTCACTGCGCTGGGCGCCTACGTCGCCTCGCCTCGCAATGCGGCGAGGAGCGATTATTACGCGATACTACGCGGGCCGCTACGCGCTGTTCGCTTGGAACGACGCGCCGTTACGACCCGGCACCTGCACGTCGGCCTCAGCGACGGCGGCCAGGACGAACGCATCCGTCTGCGCGACTTCACGCAGATAGTCGTAGCGACCTGACGCGCCGCCGTGGCCGGCGCCGAAGTTCGTCACCAGCAGAATCGGCTTGCCGCCGGTTTGCGCCAACCGCAGCCGCGCGACGAACTTCGCGCCTTCCCAGTACGGGACTTGACTATCGTTGACCGATATCTTGACCAGCATGGCGGGATACGCTTGCGGGCGCACGTTATCGTAGGGTGAATATTGCAGCAGGTATTCGAAGTCGGCTTTGACGTTCGGGTCTCCCCATTCGAGATACTCGCCGGTCGTCAGCGGCAACGACGCATCGAGCATCGTGTTGACGACATCGACGAACGGAACTTGCGCGATCGCCGCGCCGAACAACTCCGGGCACATGTTGACGACTGCGCCGACGAGCAAGCCGCCGGCGCTGCCGCCTTGGATCGCCAGGCGCTGCGGCGACGTGTAGCGTTCCTCGACGAGATATCGTCCGCAGGCAATGAAATCGGTGAAGGTCGTGACCTTGCGTTGGAGATGTCCGGCCGTGCGCCAGCGCTCGCCGAGTTCTCCGCCGCCGCGCACGTGGGCGATCGCAAACGTCATCCCGCGATCCAACAAGACGAGCCGGGCCGGCGAGAATGCGGGGTCGATCGAAATGCCGTAGGAGCCGTACGCGTACAGCAGCAGCGCAGCGGTCCCATCGCGCGGCGTCCCCTTCCGGTAGACGAGCGAGATCGGAATCGACGTCCCGTCGGACGCGGTGGCGTGCTGCAGTTCGGTCGCGTAGGAGTCGGGGTCGTAGTTCGGGACCTCGGTCGTCTTGAGGACGCGCTGCGTGCCGGTCGTGAAGTCGAGCTCGTAGACAGTCTTCGGGGTGACGAGCGACGAGTATGCGTACCGGTAGACGTCGCTGTAAAACTCAGGATTCGGCTCGGCACCCAGAGCATGGACGGGATCGGGCAGCTCGACCGGATGCAACGCGTGCGTGGCGACATCGAGCAGCTCCATATTCTCAAAGCCGCCGCGCCGCTCGCGCACGACGGCATGCCGTTCGAACATGTCGATGTGCTCGAGATGCACGCCCGCGCGCTCGGGAACGATTTCACGCCAATTCGGCTCCTGCGGCGCGTCGTCAGGCGCGACGACGATGCGATTGTCGACCGCACCGCGGTTCGTGACGATGTAAAACAGCTGCCCATGATGCTCGACGTTGTACCGATGATCGTCGTCGCGTGACGCGAAGGTCACGAAGAGTTCCGTCGGGATGGTCCGCAGGTACGGCGTGCACTTCCGTCGCCGCCTTGCTGTAGCACGACAACAGGATGAACCGGCCATCGTTCGTGCGTTCGACGGCGATATCGTAGCGTTCGTCGGTCTCATCGAAGACGAGAGCAGGCGCGTCGCTTCCGACGACGTAGCGCCACAGTTTATCGTGCCGTTTGGTGATCGGATCTTCCGTCGTCACGAGCAGCGTGCGGTTGTCAGCGGCCCAGACTACCGACGTGACGCGCTCGATGCGGTCCGGCAGGACGGCACCCGAGCGCAGGTCCTTAACGTACAAAGTATATTGGCGGTATCCGGTCGTGTCCGTCGCATACGCGAGCAACGCACCGTCGTCGCTGATCTCGTAGACGCCCAACCCGAGAAACGCTTGTCCCTCGGCGAGCGCATTGAGATCGAGCGTCACCTCTTCGGGCGCTTCCTCGCTGCCGCGCTTGCGAGCCAGCGTCGGATATTGCTTGCCTTCTTCGGTGCGCGAATAGTAAAGATAGTCGCCCTTGCGGTACGGTACCGAGAGATCGGTCTGTTTGATGTGCGACAGCATCTCATCGTACAACTGCGCTTGGAGGGCAACCGTGGGCGCCATGATGGCATCCGCATAGGCGTTCTCGGCCTGAAGGTAAGCGATGACGTTGGGATCGTCTTTCTCACGCAGCCACGCGTAGTCGTCGCTGCGTTCGCGACCGTGAACGGTCGCTGTTGTGGGCCGTTTGGCGGCGAGCGGGGTGCTGGTCGCGGCCGCGTCAAGCATCGAGCGGAACGTAAAGCTGGGCGTGACGGCTCTCCGCGATCGCTTGCAGCCCGTTTTTGCCGTACGTCAGGAAGTGCTGGGTAGCGCGGTGTGCGTCGAGAGCAGCCGCATCATCGTATTGTTCGTAAATGAAAAACGTCCGCGGATCGTCTTGCGCGCGGTGGGTCAGGTACAAACGGTTACCGGGTTCCAGCCGCGTTCCGGAAGCGAGGCTCTCGAGGAACTTGCACGCTTCCGCTTCATGTCCGGACTGAACGACATAGGTGACGGCAAGCGCGATCATCTCCGGCTGCTACCCACATTTCCGCGCAGAACCTTCTGGACGGCAGACCACCACGATCGGACGCGGCGCGACTATGCGGGCACGTAGGTTCGTGAGCCGCCCGCTTGTGCGATGGCGTCCGCGATCATCCCGTCGGCCGTCGACGGCTCATGCCAACGCGCTTGCGCCTCGGGCGAGAGCGTATCGAGCGGATCGAAGTAGATGAAGTGCTGGCCGGGTTTGACGCTCGGCGCCGAGTACACCGTGATGCCGTTTTCACGATCGTAGTAGTCGAAGCTGTGGATGTCCCGCTTGCCGCCGCCGCCGGGGGCATCGCAGATGAACAGCGGCGTGTTATAACCTGCCGTCGAACCGCGCACGAACTTTTCGATCTCGCACGACGTCGCAACCGAGGTCCGGAGCTCTTCGACGCCGCGCACCATGTCGTGCATGTAGACGTAGTAGGGGTGCACGTTGACGTAGCTGAGGCGCCGCACGAGCAGCCGCATGACCTCCGGGTCGTCGTTGACGCCCCGCATCAGTACCGATTGATTGCGCACGACGATCCCGCGCCGGAAGAGGACGTCGAGGGCCTGTTGCGTGATCCACGTGATCTCGTTCGGCGAGTTAAAGTGCGTGTGCAGCACGACGTCCTTGCCGAGCGTCCGTCCCCGTTCGACGACCGCCGTCAACGCGTCGACCCAGGCCGCGTCGGTCAGCAGCTTCATCGGCATGACGGCCGGCCCTTTGGTCGCAAAGCGCATGCGCTTGATATGCGGGATGTCGAGTAGCGCATCGCCGATGAGGCGCAGATTCTTTGCCGGCAGTTGATACGCATCGCCGCCCGAGATGACGATGTCTTCGAGCTCGGGCCGCGACGCGATGTAGTCGAACGCCGCCTGCCAGTCTTTGGGTGTTTTGGCGAGCGGCACTTTGTCGACCATCTCCGTGTCGAGGCCGATCGCGTACGAGCGCGTGCAGAAGCGACAATACACGGGACACGTGTTGAGGGGCAGGAAGAGCGCCTTGTCGACGTAGCGGTGCGTCAAGCCGGGAACGGGCGAGTCGTCGAGTTCGTGCAGCGAATCGAGCGTCAGACGCGGATGGTCGCGACGTAATTTAGAAGCGACCGGGATGAACTGCGTGCGGATCGGGTCGCTGTACGGCTTGCTCCAGTCGATCGCGGCAATCGCGTACGGTGACACGCGCACCGACATCGGCGCCCGCCGGAAGCCTTCGCGCGCATCGGCAATGAAAGACGGGTCGGCGAGTTCTTCGATCGTTGCGAGCAGTTCATCGGCGTTCTTGACGGACTTGCGGGCTTGCCACAGATGGTCGAGGAACGTCGCCTCGTCGACGTCGCGGTAAGCGGGAATCGCGCGCCAGAACTCCCCCTGCCGCAAGTTGCGGTGTTCGAAAGCTGATGGATCGGCCGGCGGCTTGCGCCGGCCCGACGGTGCACCCGCCGTGGCAACCGGATACGTGTCGGTCTGTGCTTCGAGATGAACGTCCATGGGTGCTCCGTTACTGTCCGTAGCGTGAGGTAAAATAGGCGGCGATCGGGGGGTGGTCGCGCAGTGTCTGCAGGGCCGTAGCGGCATGGCCTTTCGCGTAGCCGTTGCCGATGATCATGGTGACGTCTTTGGCGACGCCTTCGGCCCCAAGAGCCGCGGCGGTGAACGACGTGCTCATCGAAAAAAAGTAGATGATGCCCTCGTCTTTGGTCAGCAAGATCGAAGGAAGCTCCGTGCCCGCGACGTTGACGCAGTTGATCGTCAGGTCGGCGAGATCTGGAATGACCTTTGGAATCGCATCGATGACGGCGAATGCATCGCGCGCATCGGCTTCCACGAACGTATCGACGTAGCCGTGCTCGACGAGCAGCCGCGCGGCCGGCGTCGTTCGATCCGGCGCGATGCCGACGATCCGGCCTTCGCGGCCGACGCGTTCGCGCGCCTGAGCGCAGGCCAACATTCCGGACTTTCCGTCGGCACCGAGGATCGCCACGGTCTGACCAGGCTGCGCGAGACGGCGCACTTGTGCGGGCGCACCGGCGACGTCCAGGACGGCCAGCGCAACGTCGTCGGCGATGTCGTCCGGCAACTTGGCATACAAGCTCGATGCGAACAGAACGGCCGTCCCGCGCATCCACACGCGCCCGGTGCTCAGATCGATCCGTTCGATCGCTGTGATGCACAACGGCGTCAACGTTAACGACACGAGCGACGCGATACGGTCGCCGACCCGTAGGTCGCTGCGCGTAGCGAGCGCGTCGCCGATCGCGCGGACCCGTCCGACGAACATGCCGCCGCTGCCGGTTACCGGATTGTGATGCTTGCCTCGTTCTTCGACGAGCGCCATCACGTGCGCGGCGACGCGATCGACGTCGTTGCCGTTCGCTTCGACGATCTGGCGGAACGACGCCGAATCGATGTTGAGCGCTTCGACGTCGCAAAGGATTTCGTTCGAGTGCGCGACCGGCGTGGGGTCGAGTTTCCATGCGACTTGCGGAAGGACGCCGCGGGGTTCGAGGACCCGATGCGCGCCGAACGTCGTTGCGTCGGTGCTCACGCCACGCCCGCCGTCAGGTCGGCGACGGCGATGCCTTCGCGTTCGAACGGCGTCGACAGAACGATCGTCGTTTTGGTACGCCCGATGCCCGGAACGCCCTTGAGGCGGGACAAGAAGGCATCGAGGTGAGCGGTCGACCGGGTCACGACCTTCAAGACGAACGTCTCTTCGCCCGCGACGCTGTGGACTTCGAGCACTTCCGGCAAGGCGGCGACTGCGCTCGTGAAGCGGTCGTACGCCACGTCGGGGGTCGTGTACGCGCTCACGAACGCGACCAAACCGAGGCCGAGGCCTTTGGCGTCGAGACGCGCGGCGTAGCCGCGAATGAAGCCACGCTGCTCGAGCCGCTTGACCCGCTCGTGAACCGCCGGCGGCTTGAGGCCCACCTGGACGCCGAGTTCGGCGTAGGTCGACCGGGCATTGCTCTGTAAGGCGTGCAGCAGCCGGACGTCGAGGTCGTCCAGCGCGAGTCGATCGGCGGTCTGTAAGGAGTTCTGCATAGCTTGGCGGCGAACTATTCGGGCATGTGAGTATACGGCAAGCGAACCGTTCGGCGCAACCTGCCCGCGCCGGGAGCGCTTGGCGGCGAACGCGGCGCGTAACCGCGCGTGGCTCCGGCGCGTTAACGGGCGTTTGGTGCCCCTCCTCGTCGCGGCCGGCATGGGCTTCGGCCTAGCGGCCTGCGGAGGCAACCGCGGTGCCCAAACCGGCCCTGTGGTGCGCTTCGATGTCGCTGCCGATCCCGCGAACCTCAACCCCTTGTTCGCACACGCCGACGCCGGCAACGTCGAGCAGCAACTCGCCCATCTCGCGTTCGAGCCGTTTTTCGACATCGACGCGCACGGCCGGCCTGTGCCCGAACTCCTCAGTGAGATTCCGAGCGTGCAGAACGGCGGCATCTCGCACGACGGGCGGACGATCGTCTATCACCTGCGGCGCAGCCTGCGCTGGAGCGACGGCGTTGCGCTGACGTCGCGCGATGTACTGTTCACCTTGGCGGCGATTCGCGACACGCGCAATCCTGTGGGGTCGCGCGCCGGTTACGATCTGATCGACCGTGCCGATGCACCGACCCCGCACACCGTCCGCTTCCATCTTTCGCATGCGTGGGCACCCGCCGTCGCCACGTTCTTCACCTACGGCACGAGCCCGCAGTACGTCTTGCCCGCACACATTCTTTCGAAGGAAGCGCCGCTCGAACGCGCCGCGTTCAATGCGGCACCCACCGTCGGTGACGGCCCGTTTTGTTTTGTCTCGTGGACGCGCGGCGACCGTCTCGTCTACATCGCCAATCCGCGGTACTGGCGCGGACGGCCGCCCGTTGCACGTTTAGAAATCGGCATCGTGCCCGATCCCGAAACGAATCTGACGTTGTTGCGTAGCGGACGGGTCGATTTCAATTTGATCGCGCCCGCGCAGCAGGTAACGCTCGAACGCACCGCCGTCGACACGCGCTATGCCTACGCGGCCACTGCGCTGATCGCCGGCATCGCGCTGCAAACGACGCATCCGCCGCTCGACGACGTGCGCGTGCGGCGCGCGCTCGCGGCCTCAATCGACCGCAACGGCATCTCGCGTAAAATCACGCTGGGACGGTACCCGGTTGCCGACAGCGATCGACCGCGCTTCTCGTGGGCGTACGATCCAAGCGTGCGGCAACCGGCCTTCGATCCCGCGGCTGCCGACCGGGCCTTCGACGCGGCGGGCTGGCGTCGCGGTCCGGATGGGATGCGGCAGAAAGGAAAGCGCCATCTCGCCCTGACGTACGTGCAGTTTCCCGAAACGGCGACCGGCGTACGAACGGCTGCCGTCGTGCAACGAGAACTGTACGAACGGGGCGTCGCCGTCACGATCAAGTCGATCTCGAACGCACAACTCTTTTTGCCTGCCCGCGACGGTGGAACGCTGGCCGGCGGTGCCTTCGATCTCGCGTACGTTCCGTGGTCGATGGGTGCCGACCCGGACGATCGCTTCTTGTTCGGCTGCAAACACGCTGCCGCCAATTACATGCGCTATTGCGACCGCACGGTCGCGCGCTTAGAACGCGTCGCGGTTTCCGAACCATCGCAGGCCGCGCGTAGAACGACATACCGCGCGATCGACCGCATCGTCGCCCGCGACGTTCCGATCATCTACCTTTTCAATCCAACGTATATCTACGCATACCGGCCGCGTCTAAGCGGGTTCGCGCCGAACGCCTTCGTCCCGACGTGGAACGCCTACAAGTGGCGGGTCAAGTGAGCGCTGGTCCGGAACGTCGAGCGCGAAGAGTTGCGATGGAGTAATCGTGAAGCTTGTCGATCCTTGTGACCTTCGGCGCGTCGCGCTGAACACGCCACAAACCGTCGTGGCAAAGGCCGTGTATGCCCTCGGTATAGCCCTGGGATTGATGACGTTGGCCGGCATCGCGCTGCAATAATCGGCGCGAACGGAGGGACGATGAAGAGGCGCCGATTCGGTGCGACCGGGTCTGAAGTATCGGTGATCGGGCAAGGCACGTGGCCGACCCCGAATCGCGACGCCCTACGGCGCGGCATCGATCTCGGGATGACGCATATCGACACGGCAGAGATGTACGGCGACGGGCGTTCCGAGGAGATCGTTGGAGAAGCGGTCGCGCCGTATCGCCGCGAGTCGCTCTTCATCGTCTCGAAATTCGTACCGTCAAACGGCTCGCCTCGCCGCCTCGCTGCTGCATGCGATCGGTCGCTGCGGCGGCTACGGACGGACTATCTCGACTGTTATCTGCTGCACTGGCGCGGCGCCGTTGATCTCGCCGAGACGATGGCCGCGCTCGAAGCGCTGCTCGAAGCCGGCAAGATCCGCAGCCTGGGCGTGAGCAACCTCGATCCATGGGACTTGCGCGAGGCGGCGGCAGCATTGCAGCACGCGCGCATCGCGTGCGATCAAGTCTTGTACAATCTCGGCGAACGAACGCCCGAAGATCATGAACTTCCCTGGTGCCGCGCCAACGATGCGGCCTTTGTCGCGTATACGCCGCTGTCACGGCCGCGCAGCAGCGACGGTGAACGCGCGTTACGCGACATCGCCGGCGCGCATGACGCGACGCCGGAAGCGGTAGCGCTCGCCTTCTTGATTCGCGAGCCGCTAATGTTTGCGATTCCAAAAGCCAACACACTGGCGCACGTCGAGGCCAATGCGCGCGCCGGCGAGATCGATCTCAGCGACGACGACATCCGGCGCATCGAGGCCGCGTACCGAGCGCGTGAACGAACCGGCAGCCTGCCGATGAACTAACCCACGCCTTCAGCGCAACCGGAGTTACATCGTCTTGACGGCGGCGTTGACGGCATCGATCGACTTTTTCGCGTCGCCGAAGAGCATCGCCGTTTTGGGATCCTCGTACAGCGGATTGTCGATGCCGGCAAAGCCGGACTTCATCGAACGTTTGAGGACGATGACGTTCTGCGCGCGGTCGACGTCGAGGATCGGCATGCCGAAAATCGGCGAAGACTTGTCGACACGGGCGGCCGGATTGGTGACGTCGTTGGCGCCGACGACGAGCGCCACGTCGGTGCGTTCGAACTCCGGGTTGATGTCGTCCATATCGTAGAGCGACGTGTACGGAACGTTCGCTTCGGCGAGCAGCACGTTCATGTGCCCCGGCATGCGGCCCGCGACGGGATGAATGGCGTACTTCACTTCGATGCCGCGCTTTTCCAAGAGGTCGGCGAGGTCGCGTATCGAGTGCTGTGCTTGGGCCACTGCCATGCCGTACCCGGGAACGACGACGACTTGGTTCGCGTACGCGAGCATCGCTGCGACGTCGTCGGCCGATAACGATCGCACGTTGGCGGCGCTTGCACCGCTGCTCGCGGCGCTGCTTTTGGATACGGCGCCGAATGCGCCGAACAGGACGTTGGTGACGCTGCGGTTCATCGCTTTGCCCATCATCAGGGTCAGCAGAGTCCCCGACGCCCCGACGAGCGCCCCCGAGATGATCAGCACGTTGTTGGACAGGACGAAGCCCGTTAAGGCTGCCGCTAAGCCTGTAAAGGAGTTCAGCAATGAGATGATGACCGGCATGTCCGCGCCGCCGATCGGCAATGTGAACAGCACGCCGAGCAGCAGCGAGCCGACGAGCGCAACGGCGAGCCAGCGCGCCGGGTCCGAGCCCGCGACGACGAAGCCGCCTGCCGCCAAGATGATGAGCAGCAAGCGCGGCATTGACGATCTGCTGGCCGGGATAGACGATCGGCCGGCCCGTCATCAACTCTTGCAATTTTAAGAAGGCGATGACTGAGCCGGAAAACGAGATCGCACCGATGATCGCGGTCAAGGACGCGGTAACCGAGACGTCGCCGCCGATCGGAGCGCCCGTGTTGACGCGTTCGAGCAGCTCTCCAAGTGCGACGAGCGACGCCGCACCGCCGCCGGCGCCGTTGAAGATCGCGACCATTTGCGGCATCGCCGTCATCGCGACGCGCCGCGCGGAGTAGATGCCGATCGCGGCGCCGACGACGACGCCGGCGGCAAGAACCCACCAGTTCAGGAGCCCTTGCGCAGCTGTTGCGACCAACGCAATCGCCATGCCGATCGCCGACAGCCGATTCCCTAAGCGCGCCGTCCGTGGAGAACTGAGGTACTTGAGCCCGATGATGAACAAGATGCCGGTGATCAGATACGGAACTTGCACCGGGTTCCCGTACGTCGCCGTCGCGGGCATCACGCTGCGCCCGTCTCCTTGGGTCGCCCGATCGCATCCAGACTGACGGCGCCCTCCGTGGCCCCGTCCTTTTTGATTGGGCGCGGCGCTCTGGGGCGGAACATCTGCAGCATGCGTTCGGTGACGGTGTAGCCGCCGAACACATTGAGCGACGCTAAGACGACCAAGATGAAGCCGATGACCGGACCGAGCGGGGCGTGAGCCGTGCCGGCGACGAGCAATGCGCCGACGAGCACGATGCCATGGATGGCGTTGGTCGCCGACATCAGCGGAGTGTGCAAGGTCGTCGGGACTTTCGAGATGACTTCGATGCCGACGAACACGGACAAGATGAAGACGGTGATTTCCGTGAACAGATGTTCGTTCACGCGGCTCCTCCGGCAGTGGGCTGCGAGGCCGCGAGGGTCGGTTCGTGCACGATTGCGCCGTCGCGTACGAGGGTCGTGCCGCGCACGATTTCATCATCCATATCGAGGGTCAGTGCGCCGTCCTTGATGATGTAGTCCAGCAGCGTCTGGACGTTCTTAGAATACAGTTGGCTGGCGTGAGTTGGAACGGTCGACGGCAGATTCGTCGTGCCGACGATCGTCACGCCGTTGGGGCTGGCGGCCCATTCGCCGACGCGGGTCAACTCGCAGTTCCCGCCGGTTTCGGCAGCGAGATCGACCACGATGCTTCCGGGCGCCATCGCTGCGACGGCTTCGCGGGTCACCAGAATCGGCGCGCGTTTGCCCGGCACGGCGGCGGTGCTGATGACGACGTCCGCCGCGCCGATTGCCTTGACCATCGCCGCGCGCTGCTTTTGCAGCGCTTCGTCGGAAAGCTGACGCGCGTAACCACCGGCGCCTTCCGCCGATTCGCCGACGTCGATTTCCAAGAACTTGGCACCGAGCGATGGACCTGCTCTTTCACGGCGGCGCGGGCGTCATAGCCCGTGACGACGGCGCCTAAGCGCCGCGCCGTCGCAATCGCTTGCAGTCCGGCGACGCCCGCGCCGATCACGAGCACCTGCGCCGGCTTGACCGTGCCGGCTGCCGTCGTCAGCATCGGAAAGTACTTTCCGAGTGCGGCAGCGGCAATGAGCACGGCCTTGTATCCCGCAACGTTGGCCTGTGAGGAGAGGGCGTCCATCGATTGCGCTTTGGTCGTGCGCGGGATGGCGTCCATCGAGAGTGCGGTGATTTTTCGCGCCGCGTAGGCTTCGACCGACCGCGGATCGCCGAGCGGGGCGAGGAATCCAAGCAGCACTTGCCCGGCACGCATGCGCGCTGAATTCCGCTGAAGTCGGACGCGCAACTTTCACCACGATGTCGGCTTTGGCGTACAACTCTGCAGCATCGGCAGCCAGCGTCGCGCCCGCGGCTTCGTAGGCTTCGTCGCGAAAGGCGGCCGCCGTTCCGGCGCCCCGCTGCACGAGCACGCCGTTTCCGCCCTGAACGAGCCGCCCCACCGTCTCCGGCACGAGCGCCACCCGCTTTTCGCCGGGCACGACTTCCGCTGGAACGCCGATCAACATCCCGTGCGGTCCGCCCGACGGTCAGCCTCGTGACGCTCCGCCGAGCGCACGTGGCAATTGCCACGCCACAACATCCAAAGGGCGGCCAGCGTCATGCCGGCCTCTGTTCGCGCGCCTCGTGCCGGAGACTTCTTCGGCGACATGACCAGCAGCCCGCCGTTTCGCCCCGCGCACTCAACTTCTACGGGCGGCTGCCGACACGCTACTCGTAACCGCTCGAGGGCAAGCGGACCGAGGGCGAGGCGCCGGCCGATGACCCACTCATCGCCCGGCGCCTCTATGGATCACTACCAGGGAAGAGCCGACAGGCCGAGGTCCATGATGTGGACGAGTTGTCCGATCATGTGGACGATGGCTTGTGGCGGACTGATACCGCTGGCCAGTGGCGGACTGATACCGGCCATCAGGATGTGAAGCAAACTGCCTCCTTACTCGGTTTAGCGGACCGAAGTGGTTTAGGGGACGAGAAAACCCCGCGCGGTATGCTCGGGGACGAGGAAACCGCGAGGCGGTCAGACTCGCTGCCGTCAAAATGTGATTAGCGTCACTCCGTCCCTTACGAACACGTGCTCCAAAGCCCCATTTTTCAGGGCCTGAAAAGGCAGGGGGTCGCTCCACTTTGGGCTGCTGCGATCTGCCGCTACGACAACGCCGTTCCGGTCATACCGACCGTGTTGCTCAGCACGCCGATTCCTTGGATCTCGACTTCGACCGAGTCGCCGTCTTTGAGAAACTCCGGGGGCGTGCGAGCGAAGCCGACGCCATCCGGAGTGCCGGTCGCGATGACGTCGCCCGGTTCCAGCGTCATTCCGCGCGACAGTGAGGCGATGATCCGCCGTACGCTAAAGATCATCATACTCGTGTTGGACGATTGCTTCACCGCGCCGTTTACGCGGAGGGTGATGTCGAGGCCCTGCGGATCTCGCAGTTCGTCCGCCGTCACGATCCACGGACCGAGCGGGCACGTTTGATCGAGGCTCTTGCCTTTGAACCATTGGCCGTGCTCCTTTTGCAGGTCGCGCGCCGTCATGTCGTTGAGACACGTGTAGCCAAAAACGACATCGAGAGCGTCTGACTCGCTGACATCGCGACATCGTCGCGCGATGATCACCGCTAATTCCGCTTCCCAATCGTACTGCTGCGAGATATCGGCGCGCAGCTGCAGCGTCGCGTTGGGAGCCGCGATCGCGGTTGGCGCTTTCGTGAAAAAGGTCGGCACGGAAGGGAGATTCAGCGCCGTGCCGCGAGCGCGCGCAATCTCCTCGGCGTGGCCGAGGTAGTTCCGGCCCACGCAGAAGACGTTTTTCCGCGCGCTCACTGGCGCCAGCAACACGACTTGCGCTAATGGAGCCGGGCGTGCGCTGCGTGGCCAAGGACGGTCCGCCGCGACGAGCGCGATGCACTCGTCCAGCGTCGTAACCGAATCCGGAAAGGCTGTAAGGACGCCGTCTTCGAGGACTCCAAAGCGATCCGTATGCTCGTGGCAGTAGCGTGCGATGCGCATGGCGGCGGGGCTTCGCCTTGGAGAAAGCGCAAATCCCGCGAGATGCGAGTGGCGATCTTCGGCGGCACGGGCGGGGTCGGGCGTTGGCTCGTAGCGATCGCTCGCGAGAACGGCGATCACGTCAAACTACTCGTCCGCAATCGGCGCAAGCTGCCTGCGGATCTGGGCGCGATCGGTGTCCTCGATGGGGACGTGCTGGATCGTGACGTGGTCGCCGCGACGGTCGGCGGCTGCGACGTGGTCCTCTCGGCCCTAGGCGCCGGCGGGCTCGGCCGCACCGACGTCTACTCGCGCGGGATCGGCAGCATCTTAGCGGCGATGCGTGACGGCGGCCCAAAACGCTTGCTCGCCGTGTCGGCCGTCGGCGTCGAAGACGATGCGAATCTCAGCTTGGTTGCCCGGTACGTCGTCATGCCGGTCCTACGCAACGTGCTCGCGGACATGCGGGCCATGGAACGGGAAATTGTGACGAGCGACGTCGTCTACACGATCGTCCGTCCGGCACGACTGACCAACGGTCCCCGTACGGGCCTCTACCGCGGTAACGATCGCTTTCTTCCTCCGGACGGCCGAGCAATCTCACGCGCCGATGTCGCGGACTTCATGTACCGCGTCATCGTGGACGAACGGACGCTACGCAAGACGATCGCGCTCGCCTATTGACGTCGCCTTCAGTTCGATAGCGTGACCGCCGACACTGATATGGGATGTTGCGGCGACATGCCTCACTCAGTGATCGATCGCACAAAAGCTTTGGTAATGGAGCGCTTTGCGCTAAGCATGCCTTACGATGGGGGCGATGGTTCGGGAAAACGGCGAGCGGACTGTCCAAGGTAGCGACGGCTCCGTATTACGGACCGGAATGATGCCGTTGCGCGCAGCCGGGGCAGTGATCGAACGTCGCAGACTCGCAGTCGAGTTCGAGCGTGCAAGCCGCTATCGGGTCACGGTCGTTAGCGGAGCGAGCGGCACCGGCAAGAGTACGGCGATCGATGCCCACATGCGGACTCTCCAAGGCGCTCGCGCAACGTACGTTCCCCACGTCAACGCGTGTGAATTGCTACCGTTCGTCCGCGGTCTTTCCAACGAGCTAAGCACTCATCTGGCAGCGGACGGACGAGGTCTAGGCGCGGCCTGGCTCGCTGCGAAGCAAGCGGCTCGTCCCGCCACTGCCCTCGGTAAGTGGTTTGCGGGCCAGCTCGGCACGGAGCAAACGACCATCGCACTCGACGACTTACACGTCGTTGTGCAGTGTGACGAAATCGCGGAATTTATCGCGGCCGCGGTCGTCCACAGCGCAGCGGATGTGCGCTGGGTCCTCGGTGTTCGCTCGACTGCTCCATTTCCGATAGCGGCGTGGCTGGCCGCGGACATATGCGATTTGCACATCGACGAAAGCGTTCTGGCCTTCACGGACATCGAAGCAATTGCCTTAGCGGCGCGTTTTGCCATACCCGAATCGAAAGCGTTGGAAGCGTTGCGCGCCGCTGGTGCACACGCGGGTAAACTGTCGGCCGCTGTCCGGACGCCTAGCGATGAAACGATACCAGAGCCGTGGGAGAAGCTGGTCGTCAAGCGCTTTGACGCGACCATTGGATCCCTTCGGCCGGATCGGCTTGCGGCGCTGCTTGCGCTGTTGCGGCTGCCGGCGCTCGAAGACGATCTGGTGGAGGGCATTCCCTTCGGGAACGACGTCATCGCGAGGCTCGAGGGTGATGCGCCCGAGGCGTTCCGGTGGCCGGATAAGCTCAGATTTACGACGGCTTTCGGGGCCGTTGCGGAACGCAGCAGCTTAGCCCCTGAAGCGATGCGTTCAGCAGCCACGCATGTCGCCGTCGCACTCCTTGAAAGCAAACAGCGGACCAGCGACGCACTGCGCGTCGCCGCGCTCGCGGGAGCTCCAGTCGATGTCGTGCGTTTGCTGGAGCGCCACGGATTCCGCATGCTGACCGATGGCTACGGAGACGTCGTCGACGCTGCCGTCTTGACGCTCTCGCCGCAAGAACGGCGGCTCAGCTCCGTAGCGCTCGCGCTGGAAGCGATGCGCGAATCGCATCTCGGTCGCCACGATGTAGGAGACGCCTGGTTTCTCCACGCCGCGGACGCCGCCCCAGACGCGGCCACCAAAGCGCGAGTCGAGTATTTGTACGCTAAAGATCTGCTTCGCCGCAACCGGCTCGACTGTATCCCGGCCCTCCAACGCATCGCTGAGCAACAAGTCGATCGAGAGCTGCAGGCTTCGGCGATCGCAACGCTTGCGACGGCGTATGGCTCCGCTCAACGCTGGACCGAATCACGGCGTTGCATGGACGCGGCCCTGGCGCGCATCGACGAAATTGCCGACCTTTCGGTTCGAGCGACGGTATATCGGCACGCCGCTTTCGGCGCAGCCCTGGATCACGATGCCGCTGCAGCCGAACGTTACGGAAACCTCGCGCTGTCGCTGGCCACCGAACACGGGTATGACGACGTCGCGCTCACCGCCCTCGGTCTCCTCTGCTACGTGGCGATCAATCTAAAAGACGACATGCCAGCGGGGTTGGAGCTGCTGGCCTCGTTGCAACGTCGTGCTTCACTTGTTGGAAGCACCTGGTTCCGCCGGTATGGGCTGTTCGTGCTGATCGACCTTCACGCGAGTTCCGGCGCATGGCATGAGGTCACGCGCGCTGAGAACCTCCTTGCCGGCGAAGAAGTAGAGAACGACACTCGGCATGCCGATGAAGCTTTAGTGCCAACGCGTGCTTTGAGATTCGCCTCTCGTGGCGACTTCCCGAACGCATACCGAGTTATTGCCGGCACCGCGGATCGGCAGTTCGACGTTGCGCTTCGCTGGAGCGAGATCGCGATGTATGCCGCCATGGCCGGCCTCGCGTCGGAAGCACTGGACGCGGTGCGGCAGGCGCGGATCAATTTGCGACGGTTTGGACTCTCGCGGGATGCAGCCAGCATTCGAGCGCGCCTGAATTTGGCTTTGGCGACGCTGCTGCTTGGCAACGTTCGCGCTGCTTCGCGGCTACTTTCCGAAGCGCAAAGCGGCGTCGCAGCGTTCCCACGACTTCGCTGTTTTCACGCTCTACTGCACGCCATGGTGCGCCAAAGTAACGGTGCACGCAATCACGAGGAAATCCTCGAGCGGCTCGCCGAGCTCGATCAGAGCGGCTTAGGCGGCGTCGCGATGATGATCGACGCTATCCCCTTTAGGCGCCTGGGACTGAAGCACGCCTCGTGAATCCGGCGATGAAGCTCGATTTCCCCGACGCGACGCTGAGCGTTGAATTGGCGTCGGCGATCCTCGAGCAAGGCTATCGTGGAGATCCGCCGTTGCTGGCGACGGTGATTGCAGCCACGTTCGCCGACCGTCTTCTTGCCCTTGCGGAGAGTGGCGCGAACGTCCCTACGGATGTCGCCGGCGGCACGATCGTCATGTGGGTTGAGGAGGTGTGCGCTCGATATTCGCTGCCCAAAGGCGTAACGGCGATGCTCGAACGCGCTTGCTCGATCGCCCGCAACGTTTTGCGCGCGCATCCAGAGGCCGCGCTATCCGAAGTCCAACTTGTCGCGGCAGAACAGGCCGTCGGCGCGGTTCTCGCTCTCCATCGCCAAAAGGAGCTCCGCGACGCGCAGGTCATCGCAGCCGAAGACATCGAGATCGCGATGGCCGGTTTTCTGTTGCAACTCGATGATGCCGATCCAGCCAGCGCCGAGCATTCGCGCGCGGTCGGCTTGTGGTGTAAACGGATAGCGCGCCGGCTCGATCTCGACGAAGAAACGGAGACGTTCGTCGCGCGATGCGGGCTGCTGCACGACGTCGGCAAGACGCGGACGCCTCAGGAGGTCTTGCAAGCGCCGCGCGGCCTCACCAAAGAAGAATGGGTGCTGATGCGCGCGCATACGACCGATGGCGCCGCGATGATCGACAGCGTACCGTTGCTGCGGCCGTTTGCTCCGGCAGCGCGCTGGCATCACGAGCGCCTCGACGGGATGGGCTATCCCGACAAACTTTCGGCCGACGACATTCCGCTGCACATCCGCATTGTGACCGTGGCCGACTGCTTTAACGCGATGATCGGGCGGCGCCCGTATCGCCTTCCCATGCCTCCTAGCGCCGCACTGGAGCAACTGCTCGAGCACCAGGGGACGCAATTCGACCCGTCCGTCGTCGAGGCGATGGTCGACGTGGTCGAGCGCAACGACTGAGCGCGCCTGCCCGGGGCGACACACCTGTTTTCGCAGGTGGACTATCGGTACGGTGACTAGGGTCACACAACGCCTAAAAAGGCACTCCTTAGGTCTTTGGTCCCTACGCGGATCGACGCTGGCGCGGCATAGTGCTGGCAAGGGCGCCGTCGGGCGCACGACCTTCCAACTCTTACACTAGGAGTGACTTCATGCGTTCAGTCTTCGTCGTGGCAATCGGTGCTCTGCTCGTGGCCGGCTGCTCGAATTCAAATGTCGTCCCGCGGACGACCCTCGCGAGCAACGCCGGCTCCGGCTCCGGCTCAAGCACCAGCCCGACGTCGTCACACGTTATGTCCGCAGTCCGCGGCGTCTCTACGGCACAACCCAACGGCCGCCGCAGTACGAAGGGCTTGACCGCGCTGCCGTGGCCTTTAACCGCGTTACCGTGGGGTCTGTCGGCGCTGCCGTGGGGCTTGTCGGCGCTGCCTTGGACGGGCGCTCCGGCTCCCGCTGAGGCCCCGGCGTGTAACCCGGCCGGACGCGGCGCCCACTGCAAAGCCGACGTCAACGAGAACGTTCCGGTGCAGCCCAATCCGAACACGCCGGCCGCCAGCATCGCCGGCGTGCAGCCCGGATTGCTGCAGTTCCTCTACAACTTGCCGCCGCAAGGCGGAGCGGGCCAGACGGTCGCCGTCGTGGTCGCGTACGACGATCCCGCTGCTGAAGCCGACCTTGCCGTGTATCGCCAAACCTTCGGGTTGACGCCCTGCACGACGGCGAACGGCTGCTTCAAAAAGATCGCCGGAAACGGCAGCGGCGCGCTACCTTCAGTCGACTATGGCTGGGCGATCGAAGCATCGCTCGACGTCGACGCAGTGTCGGCGGCCTGTGCGCAGTGCCACATCATGCTCGTCGAAGCGGCTAGCAGTCAGATTCCCGACCTCGCAACGGCGGTCGATACCGCGGTCGCCAGCGGCGCTACCGAAGTCAGCAACAGCTACGGCGTGCCCGAGGCTTCGGACAACGTCGCGTACGACTCCCACTACAATCATCCGGGCGTCGCGATCACGGCCGCTGCAGGTGACGTCGGTTACGGCGTAATGTTCCCCGCTTCGTCGGAATACGTGACCGCCGTCGGCGGCACGTCGATCCAGCAGATCGGAAACAACAGCGTCCAGGAAGTGGCGTGGCCACTAAGCGGCAGCGGCTGCAGTCAGTACATAACAAAACCGTCTTACCAGACCGATACTCTGTGCACGATGCGCACCGTCAACGATATCGCGGTTCTCGCCGACCCTGCCGCCGGACTCGCCGTGTACGACAGCGTCTTCAACGGTCCGGGTAACGGCGGATGGGTCGTCGTCGGAGGAACGAGCATGGGAGCGCCGATCGTCGCCTCGATGTACGCTCTCGCCTCCAACGGTACGCCAGGCAATGCTGCAACGCTGTACGCGTCCTACTCCGCTCAAAAGCCCGCGATTCTCGACGTGACGTCGGGCACCAACGGGACGTGCAGCGTTACGGGTCTCTGCAACGCGCTAAGTGGTTACGATGCTCCGACCGGTCTCGGCGTTCCGTACGGCGATCGCGGCGTTCACGTCGGCAGGCACCGCCGCCCCGGCCCCAGGTCGGTCCAGCTGCAGGCCCAGGCAACGGCCCTGGTAAGCACAACGGTCCCGGCAACTGATGACCAACCCGATTCGAGTCGCCGCCTACGTCGATAGGCGGCGACTCGAAGAGGTCTTCTCTCGAGCCGCTGCGCGCCGCATCACGCTCGTTTGCGCTTCGGCCGGCGCCGGCAAGAGCACCGCGATCGGCGCGCACATCGAGCGCTGCGGCGCGCACGGCGTTCACTACGTCGCTCCAAGAGACGCACGAACGCTGGTCGCATTCGTGCGCGGGCTCGTCAACGAACTCAAGGACGTGTTGCCGGCTCTCGACCACGGGCTCTCCTCGGCTGCAACGATGCGCCGCGGGGACCCTGCGACCCGCCGCGACGCTGGCTGCGTGGTTCGTGGACCACCTCGGCGATCGGCCCGCGACGCTGGCACTCGACGATCTGCATCTCGTCGATGCCTGCGACGAGATCGTCGAGTTCATCGTACGGGCGATCGAGTGCAGTGGGCCGGACGTGCGCTGGATTTTGGGCCTTCGCTCGACGTTGGCGTTTCCGATCGCATCCTGGCTCGCGGCCGAAATGGCCGATCTGCAACTCGATGAGACAGTACTTGGCTTCAAGCGGGATGAGCGCATCGCGCTCGCCGAGCGGCTAGGCCTTAGCCCGCCCGCCGCGGTCGCCGCCATACCCCGCATTCGCCATGCAGGGCGGCTCATGCTCGTACTTGCCGGCGATTCCACGCCGGCCAATGACCTGGCGGGTTTCGAACCGGCGTTAGAGACGGCCGGTGCTGCAGTGTTGCAGCGCTTGCCCGAAGAGCAATTGCGGGCCTTGCACGCGCTGCTGCATTTGCCGGTGCTCGATGAGCGTCTCGTGCGCGCTATTCCGCAGGGTCTTGAGATCTGGAAGCGCGTCGCCGGCGAGGCTCCGTACGCTATAAGGCCGTCACGCAAGGCGCACTTTACGCGCGCGTTTGAAGCGATCGTCGAACGCACGAGCCCGGCCGGCGATCGGTGCCGTTCCCAAGCGGCGGAGTTCGCCATTCGAGCCCTCGAGCAGGCGGAGCAGCCGCAAGCAGCCCTCCGCGTTGCAGTGCGCGCTCGGGCGGCGACGGCGATGCTCGGCGTGCTGGAGCGGCACGGCTTCGCATTGGCCGACGGCGGTTACGGCGATCTGATCGACGATGTGTTACACGTTCTTGCACCCGCCGTCAGAGGTGAGAATTTCGTCGCGCTCGCGTTGGAAGCGATGCGTGAGTCCGATCTCGGCCGTCACGACGTAGCCGACGCATGGTTTGCGCATGCCGCCGAAGTCGCGCCGACGCCGGCAGCCCGCTTTCGCGTGCAATACGTGTACGCGGGCAATCTGCTGCGCCGTGGGCGCCTCGACTGCATCGACATCCTGGAAAAATTAGCTGCCGAAGCTTTGGCGCCGGAGCTCGAAGCTTCGGTCGTAGCGACCCTCGGCGTAGCGTACGGTTCGGCCGCACGATGGCACGATGCGCGCACTCGCATCGATGAAGCGCTGCTGCGGATCGACGATATCGCCGACATCGTTACGCGCGCGTCGGTCTATCAGAGTGCCGCCTACGTGGCGCTGGCGGATCACGATGCGGACTGCGGCCGAACGGTATGCCGACGTCGCACTGTCGCTCAGCGACGAGCACGGATACGATCGGATCGCTATCCTGGCGCACAGCGTACAATACGTGGTCGCGTCGTCCTACCGGGACGATGTCGCCGCCGCCATGCGCGCCATCGCGTCGTTGGAAGCCTGCGCTAAACGGTTGGGTAACGCCTTGTTCCGCCGCTATGCGCTCCTCGGGTTGATCGAGTCCCATGCCGAACGAGGCGACCGGCGCGAACTCGAAAGAGCCGAACGCGCCTTGGCTTCCGAAGAAGTCGAAAACGAGGTCGACCATGTCGAGGAAGCGCTCATACCGTCGCGAGCGATGCGGGTGGCTTGGAGCGGTGACTTCATCGCGGCATACCGGCTGCTCGCGTCGAGCGCGGAACGCCAGATGAACGCGGATCAACGAGCATCACGCTGGTCGGAGATCGCGGTCTACGCTGCGGCAGCGGAACTCGACGATGCGGCCTTGGGAGCGGCGAGCGTGGCGCGCTCGGCGTTGCGCGACCTTGAAGTTTTCGAGCGGTGCGGCGAGTGCGCGCGCGCTTGAATCTGGCGTTGGCCTCGCTTCTGCTGGGACGCCTGCGCTCGACGGCGGGCCTCCTTGCCACGAGCGAGCGCGCTGCCGCATCGTTGCCGCGTTTGCGCAAATTTCACGCGCTCTTGCGCGCGATGCTCGAACGCCGGCGCGGGGCTCCCAATCACGAGGAGATCCTGCGGCTTCTCGAAGCGATGGACGATGCTGGCTTCGGCGGAATCGCGCGCACGATCGAGGCGGTTCCCGATGCTCGCCTCGACGTTCTGGAGCGCGCGTCATGAACGTCACCGTTCCGGAGTTTACGGACGCTCCGTTCGTGAGCGCGACCATGCCCAAGGCATTGCACGGAAGCGACGGCCGGCGTGCAGCCGGAGAACCTGCCTCCATCGATGCATCGCTACGAGCGGAGTTGACGGCTGCGATCATCGGCAAAGGGTACGGACCCAAGCCGCCGCTCTTGGCCAGCGTGCTGGCTGCGGGATTAGCGGAGCGCATCGTTCGCGCACTCGAAAGCGGCGGCTTTCTCGATGTCGTCGCTTGGATGGAACGCGTCTGCGAGCGCTACGCTCCGTGCCGGCAAGTGATCGCGATGCTCGAGATCGGATGTACGATCGCACGCCCGATCTTGCGGGAGCGTCGTGATCTCGCCGGCTCCGTCGATGACCTTGCCACCCTCGAACACGCGCTGGCCCGCGCGATCGAGCGCTATGCGCAGTACGATGCGCGTGGCGCCGAACACGGCGAAGAGGACATGGAAACCGCGATGGCCGGCTTCATCGTGCGCCTCGATGCAACCGACGCGGCGAGCGCCGAACATTCGCGAGCGGTGGCACTGTGGTGCAAGCGGATCGCACGCCGCTTGGCGCTGGGAGACGACGAATGCTTATTCGCCGCCCGCAGCGGTCTGCTGCACGACGTCGGTAAGACGATGACGCCGCTGGAGATTCTGCAGGCGCCGCGCGGCTTGACGGACGCCGAGTGGAACGTGATGCGCGAGCACACGCAGATCGGCGCCGCGATGATCCGGGAGGTGCCGCTGCTGCGGCCCTTCACGTCCGCGGCTCGCTGGCACCACGAGCGCCTCGATGGCAAAGGCTATCCCGATCGCTTGCCTGGCAAAGACATCCCGCTACACGTCCGTATCGTGACCGTCGCCGACTCGTTCAACGCGATGATCGGGCGACGCCCTTACCGCTTGCCGATGTCGCCGAGCGCAGCGCTCGAGCAGCTGAGCGCCCATCGCGGCACGCAATTCGACCCCATGATCGTCGAAGCGATGATCGACGTCGTCGAACGCAACACCTGAAAAGACGCTGCTTTTGCCTTTTCCGGCGCGGCTTCTTGCGCGGACGGCGACTGCGCGCGGGCACAGTTCAGGGTTTGCGGCGAGTGAGATGCCATTGATCGCAGTACGTGCAGTGGTAGGTGAACAGGACCTTGGACATGCCGTTCATGGCGGCGTGGGAGCGCGCTTCGTCCTGGGTGCGGTACGCGTCTTTTGATTTGCAGCTGCGTTCGATGTCGCGATCGACGACGTCATCGATGTCACCCCGCGAGCGTAGCCACCATTTCATCGGATCGAAGCCCATGAAGCGCCGGTTTCAATCCGCGTGCGCCGTCAGTTTCTGGCGAGCGCGACGAACGGGGTGCGGCACGATGCACATGCCACGATGATCTGGTATACGGCCGCCAAGGAACGCGTGCTGCGGGGCTCGCCGGCAGTCTCGATGCCGCACGCTTTGCAGCGTACGGACGTGGGCTGAGGATCACGATTCACGACGTGTGGTCCTTTCCCAAAACGCCGTAAATCTCCGCTTGCACGCGCTCGTGTACGAGGACGGGAATTACCACGCCCCGCCGAAAGCGGGTGCGTGTGCTGCGCCGTCTTGCGCTACTCGTTCTGCTGCTCGGGCCGCTAACGGCTTGTAAAGAACCGCCGGTTCCGGCTACGGCGCCCGTTGGGTTGGTACGCGGGGGAACCGACATAACCGTCGACACCGTGCGCATGGCGGCGACGGGGGACGACATCGGCTCGGGCAGCGACGAATTCTACATCGTGACGTTCACCTTCAACAACGATCTCGGCTATGCGCTGACTCCGCGCATCGATCACTTCGTGCTCGAAGACGCACAAGCGCGGCGTTTCCTGGGCGCCGATTCTGGTAGTCCGGCGCTCGTCGGGCTCTCCAACCGCAGTGCATTGCTGCGGGCCGGTGAATCCCGCAAATATACCGTCGGTTTTCGCGTTCCGCAGAACACGACCGCAACGCTGTACTACGATGCGACGCTATAGTGCTCGCCAGCTCGGCGCGGCTTGCATCGCTCTGCTCTGCTTGGTGCGTCCTGCATCGGCGGCGCGACCATTGCTCGACCGCCATCAATGGGACAAGTATTTTGCGCTGTTCGCGCGGGACGTCAACGTGCCGTGGCGTCCGGCGACCGTTCGGCTCGACACCTATTCCAGCGCACCCGTCGATCTAGCGATCTATAACGTCGATCCAGCCGACGTGATCGTCGCCGGGCCTAATAGTGCGCCGCGCGCGCTCGACACGGCGCACCGCAAACCGCTGGCGCGGTGGCGCTTTACGCCGCCACCCGGGTATCGGTTCGAAGCCAACGACGTTCGCGTGCCGCTCGGTGCACAGGAAGGCTTCTATGTCGTGCAAGCGCGGCGGGGCGATGCCGTGCAGCAAGTCTGGCTCAACCGCACGCACATCGGTCTGCTCGCGCAGGACAGTCCCGAAGGCTTGCTCTTTTGGGGCGTCGACCTCCACGACGGCCGCGCGATCGGCCGTATGCGGCTGTCTCTGCTCGTCGGGCGTCAACTGATCGATCGTCAGACTGATGCCAACGGCCTGCTCGCGTGGCATGGGCGCCTGCGGCCGAGCTTTGCTCTCGCGCAAAACGGCGCAAGCCGCGCCTTCATGTCGCTGCTGCCGCAGCCCGCGCCGCCGAGCGGCGTCGTCAGCATTCGTTTGGAATCGGCTTTCGTGCGCGCCGGCGGAACGCTCCGCTTCGTAGGCTTCGCGCGCAAGCGTAGCGGCGGCATCTACCGCCGCGCCTCCGGAGACGTGCGCATCACCGTCGCCGGACGGGGTTCCGCATTGGCGTCGGTGCACGCCAAGCTCGACGAGGCCGGAGCGTTTTCGGGAAAACTCACGCTTCCGTCCGGCGTCGAAGCGGGGGACTACGCCGTTCTTGCATCGTCAGCGTCCGGGCGTCGGCGGGACCAGCGTGCACGTCGACGCAGCCGGCGACGTGACGCTGGCGATCCAATCGTCCTGTCCGTGCGATCCGACGCGCGACGTCGCAGTGACCGTCGTCGCGCGGCGGGGTGACGTTCCCGCAGCCGACGTGCCGGTCCGAGCGCTCATCGTGCGCTCGCCGCACGTGTTACCTCCAGGCGCGCCGGTCAATGCGAAAGAGTGGGGCGCCACGATCGTTTATGACCGTACCATTCGCACGGACGGCGACGGTCTGGCACATATCGTCATCTCGTCGCCGAGCGATGGACTCGATTCGACCTACGCTCTATCGGTTGCGACGCGCGGCGCCAGCGCGACGTCGTCGATCGTCGTGCCGAATGCTGCCGTCGCTCTGGCGCTCGTTCCCACGCAAACGACGGCCGACGTCGGGGCGCCGGTCGCCTTCGACGTACGCGGGTTCGATCCGACCGACGGTTCGCCCGCGGCAAACCTCCCCGTGCGCGTACGGCTTTCGCACGGTGCGACGGTGCGCGAGCAGCGGCTCACGCTCGACGCGCGAGGACGCGGACGCGTCGTCTTTGGGCACACGAGCCTCGGTTCGAATCTCGCGCTCGCCGACGCCGAGTTTGACGGCCGGACCGCGCTCGATGCCGCCGCCGTGCTAGTCGAGCCCAGTGCGCTCGGTCGTACCACGCCTGGCCGACGACGATACCGTTGCAGTCTCGCTCGACCGCGCGCAGTATCGCCCCGGCCAACGCATACGGGTGCGCGTCGACGCGCCCGGCGCGCGCGGTGATGCGCTGATATCGCTGACGGGCGTGCGCACGTATGGCGCGCAGCGGGTGCCTTTGTCGAACGGTCACGCCCAAACCACGTTGACGGTCGGCGACCCGCAAGGCGACGTGCGCGTCGATGTTGCTTGCGTGCGCGGCGACTCCATCGGTCTTGGAAGCGCTCCCGTCGATCTGGCGGCTCCCGGACACGTAGTCGAGACCGCCGTTGCGCTCGATCGTAAGACGTACGCGCCCGGCGACACGGCGCAGGCGACCCTGCACGCCGCCGCCGCGGCGCCCGCAACGCTCGCGATTCGCATCGCCGACGCATCTCAGAGCGGAGGGGCCTATTTCGGCGACGCCGGCGCCGTTCTCGCGTCTGGCGCAACGCTCGAACAGACGCCGTCGTCGGCCGATCCGCAGTGGCACGCCTACGTCGTGCCGGCCGGCTCCAAAGCGAGCGACATCTTCGCCGCGGACAGGGCGCGCAAAGTCGCCGCTGACGTTCCGAGCATCGGGGGCGCAGTCGCACACACGGTCTATTGGCGCGTCGAACCGGGCAACGGCTCGCTCCTGGATGTGCCCGTTCCGCTGCAGCCGGGCCGCTACGTTTTGTCGATCTTGCGCATCGCGCAGGACGGCGACGTCGGCGCTTCGTCGGCGAGCTTTTTCGTGCAGTGAGCGCAGCATCGTTCCTGCCCGGGCCTGAGCGACTGATGCTGCTCGACACGTACGGCCTCGTGTACGCGGCGTTCTTTGCGATGAAAGATCGCCCGCTGACGACGACCCGAGGCGTGCGTATCGAAGCCGCGTACGTTTTCACGACGACGTTGACCAAGCTGATCTCCGACGAGAAGCCGACGCACGTGATCGCCTGCTTTGATCGCGGGTTGCCCGCAGCGCGGATCGCCGTCTACGAACCGTATAAGGCGCAACGTCAGACGATGCCCGACGATCTGCGTTCGCAATTCGCGCTCGTGCGGCAGATTTTGACGGCGTACGACGTTCCGATGCTCGAGATCGAAGGCGAAGAAGCCGACGACATCATCGCAACTCTTAGCCTGCGAAGCGGAAGCGCGCGGCGACGAAACCGTCGTCGTAACCGGCGACAACGACCTGCTGCAAGTCGTCGATGAACGAACGACCGTGCTCGTCCGCACGCGGATGGGAGGCGTCAACCGCTACGACCTCGCCGCGGTTCGTGCCCGCTTCGATTTAGAACCGAACCAACTGGCCGATTATCGCGGCCTCAAAGGCGATCCGTCCGACAATCTGCCCGGCATTCCGAGCGTCGGCGAGAAGACGGCGGTCAAACTGATTCATGCGGCAGGTTCGCTCGATGCGCTGTTGGCCGATCCGGCGCTGGCCGGAAGCCCCAAACTCGAAGCGCTCGTGCGCGAGCACGCCGACGTTGCGCGCCGCTGTCGCGACGTTTCGCTCATAAAGCGCAACCTCGACGTGAAGGTGCCGTGGGGCGCGGCACGTTACACGCCGCCGGCACCCGACAAGCTCTACGTCCTGTACCGCGACCTCGAATTCAAATCGCTGCTTGCGAAGCTGCCGGTCGCCGAAAACGAGTTGATCGCGCTGGCGGCCGACGATACGGAACTGTTGCGCGGAACGTATCGGACGTTCGTGCCGTCGACCGATCCGCCGGAATTCGTGCTGCTCGAGACGATGTTGCGGGGGGCCGCCCAGGCGGTTCGTGCGGCGGTCGTCTGGAGGGGCGCCGATGAAATCGGCATCGCTACGGCACCGGAGAGCGGCTTCACGTTTGCAGCGTCGGCTCTGAACCAGCCTGCGATTGCGGCGGCATTCGCGGCGCTCTTTGAGTCCGATGTCGCGCTGATCGTCCACGATTGGAAAGGGCTATGCGCGACTCTGCGCGGGGTGCAGCTCGAACCGCCTCCGGAGCGCTCGCCGGCCGACGACACGATGATCGCGGCGCACCTGCTCAACCCGTCGCGCACGTACGCGAATCTCGATGATGCGGCCGGTGAATATCTCGCGAAGCGGTTGCCCCTGGACGCCGCCGCGCACGCCGATGCAGTCCTGCGCCTTGCTCCCGTGTTGCGCGATCATCTCGTTCACCGCGATCAACTCGCGCTCTACGCCGACATCGAGTTGCCCCTAGCGTGCGTGTTGACCAGCATCGAGGCGAGCGGCATCGCCGTCGATCTGACTGCCCTCGACCGGCTTGCACGCGAAATCGACGCTTCCATCACGCGTTTGCAAGAGCGCATTTACGAACTCGCCGGCGAGTCATTCAATATCGGCTCACCGCAGCAGCTTGGGGCCGTGCTGTTCGAACGCCTGGGCTTGCCCAGTGGCGGGCGTACCAAGACCGGCTGGGCGACCGGCATCGAAGTGCTGGCGTCGCTGGCGCGCGAGCATGAGATCGTCGCGGCGGTGCTCGAGTACCGCGAAGTCATGAAACTCAAGAATACGTACATCGACGTGATTCCGCGTCTGGCCGGACCCGACGGCAGGCTGCGAACGGTGTTCAACCAGACGGCTACGGCGACCGGGCGGCTTTCCTCGACCAATCCAAATTTGCAAAATATTCCCGTCCGTACGGACCTCGGCCGGCAGATTCGGCGCGCTTTCGTGGCGCCGAGCGACGATCGTCGGCTCGTGGCGGCGGACTACTCGCAAATTGAGTTGCGGATCATGGCACACTTGTCGGGCGACGCCGCGATGCGGGACGCATTTCGGCGAGGCGACGACATCCACGACGTTACGGCCCGCGGCATCTTCTTCGTTCCCCCCGACGGCGTGGTGACCCCCAATCAGCGGCGCATCGCCAAATCGGTCAACTTCGGATTGCTGTACGGCATGTCCGATTTTGGGCTCGCGCAGCGCTTGGAGATCGAACGCAGTGAAGCGCGCGCGATGACCGAAGCCTATTTCGCGCGGTTCCCCGACGTGCGCGGTTGGATCGAGCGCAATCTCGAATTCGGCCGCGAACACGGATACGTCGAGACGCTATTTGGCCGGCGCCGCTACATGCCGGACCTCCGCTCGCGCAATTATGCCCTTCGCGCTGCGGCCGAACGGGAAGCGACCAACGCGCCGATGCAAGGCAGCGCCGCAGACCTCATGAAGCTCGCGATGGTGCGCATCGACGCTGCCCTGGGGGCCGCCCGATACGATGCCGCGATGCTGTTGCAGATCCACGACGAATTGATCTTCGAGGTCGCCGCGGCTGACGCCGCACGGACCATGTCGCTCGTTAAGCGAGAGATGGAACAGGCCGTCGCGCTTTCCGTGCCTTTGGAGGTTACCTTGAAGATCGGCTGCAGTTGGTACGACGTCGAACCGCTCGACGTGACGCTTCGGGAAACCGTCGATGCTTAGCGGGGCTGCCCTGGCCGCGTTGCTCTCGGTGACGAGCGGCTCACCCGGAGGGCTGACCAGCACGAAAGCGACCTTCGCGACGCTCAAATGCGCGAACCCGCGTTTGCCGGCGGCCATCCTTGACGGTGCGAATGCTTCGATCACCCAGGATGTCAATGCGACGCCGCTGCCGACGGTCAACGTCACGGGTGCGGCCAACCCGCTGACCCTGGCTCTCGCGGCCGATTCCGCGACCCGCGCGCGCGGCCTCATGTGCGTCACCGCCATCAGACCGCATGCCGGCATGCTCTTCGCGTTTCCGCAGCCCGGCCAATACGAGTTTTGGATGAAGGACACCGTCACGCCGCTCGACATGGTATGGGTCGGAGCCGACGGCACGGTCCACAACGTGTTCGCGAACGTCCCGGCCGCGACGCTGGAAACGTCCGACGAGAAGGTGGCCCGGCGACGCGGCCAGGGCCGTTACGTGATCGAACTTCGTTCGGGCGCCGCCGCCCGCGAACACATCACGGTCGGCACGAAGCTGACTGTGCCGCCAGTCGACGCGACCTAGGGAATCGGCCGGCGACAGCACGGATTGACCCTTAAGGTGCCTGAAGGCACATTTGACCCGTCATTAGATGTCGGGTATACTGATGGAATATGGCCGTCGTCCACATGGCTCAGCAGGCACCAGCACGCGCGCGGGGGCGTCGCCGGCCGCCCCTCTACGCCGCTTTCGACGGCTACAGCGAATTGCAATCGGTCATTGCAGCCATTGGAGCACCGCTGACGGCCGAACTTATGGGGGTGTCGCGGCAACAACCAGCCGCTTGGAGTTCGCGACGAGATCAGATCGGTTCCGAAAACCGCCGCAAACTGTCCGACCTCTTCTATCTCGTCGACCGCTTATCGCAAGTCGTGCATCCGACGCGGGTCGTCGACTGGTTGACCACGCCGAACGTAGCGCTGGGCGGGGGACGGCCGCAAGACGTCTTCCGCATGCGCGGCCCCATGCCGCTTGTCGAGATCATCGACCGTTTCGAACAGGGAGCGTACGCCTAAGCGCGTGCGCTGCTTTCGCGTCTACCCGCACGTCGCGAGCGTTGCGCGAGCCCACATCGGACACGCATTGCATAGGCCGCCCCGGCAAGGCACGGGCCGCATCGACAATCCACAGGAGTATCTGACCCTGTATGCCGCCGGTCGTCCGTCCGTAAGCGTCGCCGAAATTTTCGCAGCACAGCCGTCCCCGTGGGATGAGACAACGTTGTATCGAGCGGACAGCCGGCCGTATTACCTTGCCGAGATCGAATTTCCAGACGAGCGCCCCGTCTGCAATCTCGACGATCCCCGTGTCTTGTTGGATCGCATGCTGAAGCCGTCGTCGATCGTTTCGCGGGATCGAACTCGGACGCAGGCTTGGGCACTCGACATCTTTCACGAGAGCCGTTGGGATGGCGTGTCGTGGTGGTCGTTCTACGATCCGGACGTGCCCGCGTTGGGGCTATGGAATCTCGCAGATGCGGCCGTAGTGCGCACCGAAATTCTGCGTGTAGATAGCGAGCCGTTCATCGATGCTGCCAAGCTGCTCAATCGCACGATTCACGTCCGCTAACGCAATCGTCGTTGCCGGCGCCCATCTATGCCGCGCAACGTCCCCTCCGGAATCGAGCTAAATCCAGCGCCCCTGCGGATTTACCCCCGACGTCGACCATGCCGTGATGGCGAACGCAACGGTTCCGAGCAACAATGCCCGTGGGCGAGTCACCGCGACCGCTTGGCGGTGTAACCTTTCAGTCCCGCGGGCGGTCAAGGGTGCGGACGTGCCCGAGCTTCCGGAAGTCGAGACGATCGCCCGCGGCCTCGCGAGTGCGATCGTCGGCAAGACGATCGGTTCGGTGCAAGTCTTGCGGCCTGTCGTGTGGCCCGAAGCCGAGCGGTTCGCGCGCAGTGTGGCTGGCGAGCGGATCGATGCCGTCGGCCGGCGCGGCAAGTTCGTGGTTCTCACGCTCGTCTCGCGACGGCAGCTCGTCGTTCATCTGCGGATGACCGGGCGGCTGATCGTGCAGCCCGCGGGAACCACGATGGCCGAGCCCTATACGAACGTGCTGCTCACTCTTTGACGACGGAGTGCGCCTGTGCTTTGCGGACGTCCGGCGGTTCGGGAGGATGCGCCTGTTCGAGCCGGAGGACCCGTGGGCTTCCGACATCGGTATCGAGCCCTTTTCGCCGGAGTTTTCGGCAGAATGGTTCTCGCGTCTGCTCGACAGGCGCGACGACCCCGATCAAGGCCTTCCTCCTCGACCAGCGCCGCATCGCCGGTCTCGGCAACATCTATGCGTGCGAAGCGCTGTGGCAGGCCCGCATCCGGCCGAGCCGTCCTGCCGGAACGCTCTCAAAGCCGGCTCGCCGGCGACTTCACACTTCGATCTTGGCTGTACTGCGGCGTGCGATCGACATGCGCGGCACGAGCATCGACGACTATGTCGACGAGACAGGGGTCCGCGGAAGCTTTCAGAACGCCCTGAGCGTGTACGGCAGGACCGGCGGTTGCTGCCCGCGCTGCGACAGCCCCATCGCGAGAACGGTCTTAGCCCAGCGCGGGACATGGTGGTGTCGCACCTGCCAACGCCGCTAGTGGGGCCCGGAATCCCCGCATGGGCGATCGCGCGGGCGGCAACGCCCGTGAACGGGTTTCCCTGGGATTGTGCCGCTGACCAGAAGCTTTGACGTCGGGGGTCGCAGGCCGGCGAGGCGCGCATCGCAAAACTTCATCTGCTCCGGTATTATGTCCGGGGAACTGCGCATCCGCGCGGGAGTGCGACCGGACGATGTGAGTCGGCGCATGCGTAAAGGGGATTCGTATTACAACGACCGACATCGCTCCGCCGCAAGCCGCGGAGGAACCCGAAGACCAGCTTGCGCTCGAACAGCGCATGTACGAAGAGAGCCTTAAAGTCCTCGACGAGGGACAAGTTCTCACCGGCGTCATCGTCGCCAAATATCAGGACGAGCTGCTCGTCGACATCGGAGGAAAATCCGAAGGCTTTTTGAGCTTCCGTGAACTTTCGCTGGCGATCGACCCTAAAGAGCTGCGCGTCGGCGACAAGCTCGAGGTGATGATTCACCGCATCGACGAGGAAGGCACGCTCTTCCTGAGCGAACGCCGCGCGCGCGCCCTCAAGACCTGGGAGAAAGTGATCGCGGCGCACGAGAACGACGAAGTCATCGAAGCGACGGTCACGCAAGTCGTTAAGGGAGGCGTACTGGTCGATCTGGGCATGCGAGGTTTCGTACCGGCATCGCAGATTCGCCGCCAACCGATCGGTAATCTCGACGAACTCGTCGGCAAGCACCTCAGGCTCAAGGTGATCGACCTCGATCACAAGCGCCACCGGGTCGTGCTTTCACAGCGTCTGGTCCTCGAAGAAGAACTCAATGCGAAGAAATCCGAGCTGCTCGGCAATCTCGGTGTCGGACAGATTCGCGAAGGTGTCGTCGTGCGGCTCGCCGAGTTCGGCGCGTTCGTCGATCTGGGCGGCATCGACGGTCTCATCCACAATAGCGAACTCTCGTACGCGCGCATCAAGCATCCGTCTGAAGTCGTCAAAGTCGGCGACGTCGTTTCGGTCGAAGTGATGAAGTTCGACCCCGACGCGAAGAAGGTGTCGTTATCGCTCAAGCACGCGCTGCCCGACCCGTGGGTCGAGCATGCCGAGCAGTTGGTCGAAGGCCAGCGCCTGATCGCCCAAGTCGTCAAGATTACGCCGAACTATCTGCTCGTCGAAATTATCCCGGGCGTGCTCGCCATGGTCCCCAAGGGCGAGTTTGAACCGAGCGTGCAGTATAGCCCCGGCCAGGAGGTCGAGGTGACCCTGCTGACGATCAACGAAACGACCCGTCGCATCACGGGCTCGATCCAACACGTCGCCGACATTCCGCCCGAAGAGCTCGAGCAGTACACGCTCGAAGGTGACGTGGGTTCGATCGGCGACGCACTGGAAGACGTCTAACCGAGCGCCGCGAGGCGCTGATCCTCGGACGTGCGTTTACGAGCCGGTTTGACCGGCGGGATCGGCGCCGGGAAGAGTGAGGCCGGCAAGGCGTTCGCCGAACTGGGCGCGCTCGTCATCGATGCCGATGCACTAGCGCGCGAAGCGGTCGCTCCGCGCAGCGAAGCCTTGGAGCGCATCGCGGCCTTGTACCCTGACACGATCGCGAGCGACGGCACGCTTGACCGCGCCGCGCTGGCGACGATCGTCTTCAGCGATGTCGCGGCGCGAGAGGCGCTCGGTGCGCTCGTGCATCCGTACGTGCGCGAGCGCGCAGCCGCGCTCGAACGGGCGGCTTCCCCGGACCAAGTCGTCATTCATGAAGTGCCGTTACTCTTCGAGTCGGGATTTTATCGGTGGTGCGACGCGAACGTCGTCGTCGTTGCCGACGAAGCGACGCGCATAGGGCGTGTCGTCGCGCGCACCGGATGGAACGACGCCGACGTGCGGAGCCGCATCAGAGCGCAGATCGACCCGGATCGTGCCTGCGAACTGGCCGACTATACGATCGTCAACGATGCCTCCCTCGAGGCACTTCACGCCGCGGTGAGCGAGGTGTACGAAGACCTGCTGACGCGAGTCGCAACCGTTTCCCGCAGCGTCTCAATAGGCGGCGAGAAAACGTAAGGTACTGTATGAATGCGCGCTCAGGCATGGCCTCCTCGCAACGCGCGGCCAGGCCGGGCGCCCGTCGATTGGCCGTGGCGGACGACGGCGCTTCCGTTGACCCACACGTCGTCGATGCCGCGTGGATACGCATACGGTTGCTCGTAGGTAGCGGTGTCGGCGATCGTGGCGGGGTCGAAAAGGACGAGGTCGGCGTAAGCGCCGACGGAGATGCGCCCGCGCTCGGAGATTCCGAACGTATCGGCCGGTAAAGACGTCATGCGCCGGATCGCCTCACCGATCGCCAGCGTACCGCGACCACGCACGAAGCGTCCGAAGACGCGCGGAAAGCAGCCGAACGCGCGCGGATGCGGCAGTCCGCGAGCCGTCGGTCCGTCGTGCGCGCGCGCAACTGCATCGCTCCCGATGGCGACGAAATCTGCCGACAAGACGGTCGCGACGTCGTCTTCGCACAGCGAGAAGAAGAGCGCCGACACGTCGAGCCGCTCTTCGAGCAGCATGTCGAGCGCTGCACGAGGCGGCGACACGTGGCGGCGCTGTGCGATCTGATCGAGGCGCAAGCCCTGCACGTCCGCGTTGCGTTCGCTTCCGACCCTCGATATCATAATGTCGTGCCAGCCGGCATCATCGCGGTCTAAGCGCAGGCGTAGCGCCAACGCCGCAGCGGTGGCTGGATCGCGCAGACGTTCCAGGGTCGTTTCGAGGCCTCCGCGCGTCGCATCGTCGGGCAGGATCGTGTCCAGACGCGTGCACGTCGCAACGTACGGATACACGTCGGCAAACGCGTGCAGCCCTCCGGCGCGGGCCCGGGCGATCGTCTCGAGCGAGCGGTCGACTTTGCCCCAGTTTTTCTTGCCGGCTGCTTTGTGATGCGAAAACTGGACGGCGACATCGGCGCGCCGTCCGATCTCGATGGCCTCGTCGACAGCTTCGCTCAGCCGATCCCCTTCGCTGCGCAGGTGCGTAACGTAGCGCGGCATGCCGGCTTCGCGGGCGGCGATCGCGCAAGCAATCAATTCAGCGCGATTAGCATAACGCGATGGGCGATAGACGAGCCCGCTCGAGATCCCGAGCGCACCCTGTTCGATCGCAAGACGGATCAACTCCGACTGACGGCGCTGCTGCGCCGCATCGAGTGGAGCATCGCTGTCGCCCGCGACGCAGGCGCGCGTCGTGCCGAGTCCCACCAAGGTCGCAACGTTGAGCGCGACGCCGCTGGATCCGATCGCTGCGAAGAATTCGTCGAGATCGCGCCACGTGTCGGCGGCGTCGGTCCGCGGCACGGCGGAACACCCGCAATTACCGCCGATCTCCGTCGTGACGCCTTGGCGAATTTTGCTCAGACACCGCCCGTCGGCTAGCCATACTTCGTCGGTATGCGCGTGAACGTCGATGAACCCCGGAGCGAGGATGCGATCGCCCGCGCGGATGCGCTCACGTGCTTCGCGCTCTGCGAGCGTGCCGATCAGCGCGATGCGTTCGCCGACGACGGCGACGTCCGTACGAAACGGCGCCGAACCAAGCCCATCGTAGATGAGGGCGCCTTCGATGACGGTATCGAGCATCGCGATTTAAGCTCGCATGTGGTGGGTACGAGCCACTCGTAGCGTCAGCGGCAGTCCAGATGGGGCTTCCAACGTTACTCTACTTTCGCCGACGGCAGAGGTGTCTCGAGATGGCTAACGGGTCTTCCAAAGTATTGACTGATGACAAAGCCGGCGGCGAGATGTCCGTGCGCGAGGCCGGCAAGAAGGGCGGCGATACGGTTCGCGAGCGCTACGGCTCAGGCTTCTATGAATCGATCGGCCGCAAGGGCGGCGAAGCGACGCGCGAACGACACGGCGCTGGATTCTACGAATCGATCGGTCAAAAAGGCGGCAAGGTCGTCAAAGAAAAGTACGGCTCCGACTTCTACGAGGAGATCGGCCACAAGGGCGGACAGAAAGTCAAGCGCCTTATCGCCGAAGCAAAGAAAACTATCAGCACGAACGGCTCCTCCAACGGTAAAACGTAACTCGTCATCGCCTCGCTGACCCGCTTCTAGCGGCTAGTCGGCTGCAACCCCGGGGTCATCGTCAGCCCGAACGTCTACAGTGACAAAGTGGCGGACCGAGCCTAGAGCAGCCTACCGGATGGGACCCGATAGGCCGCGTATATCGAGCACGCCCGTCTTCACGTCGAACTCACCGCTGGCGATCTTCAGCGGATCGCTGTCGCCGGTGTGGATAATCACGGGTTTGTCGAGCGTAAGTTTTTGTTGCCCGTCGTTCCAGATGGCCGACGTCGTGTCGAACGAGCGCGCGGGTTTTGCGCCGATCGTCTGAGCGTGAAGGGCGCCGGAGATCGTAAAGTCGTGCGTCGCCATATTGACGATCATGTGCTTGTGCTCGCAGGCCGATGTACGGCCGCCCTTTCTTGAACACGACTGCCATTGTGGATGCCGTACACATCGAGAAACGTTTGATCCGCGTTGCTTACGATGCGGTCGTAGTCGGCTGACCAGGAACGCGTCGTGATACGTCGTCCGGTCACGCTGCCGCCCTTGAAGACGATCTGCGTGTTACTGCCAGGCGGCGGAAGTTCGTTGTCGCCTGCACGGTAGATGCCGAAGGCGACGTACGCAACGAGGGCCGCAGCCGCAGTCCACAACAGCATGGTGCGCCGGCGCGGCGTCAGCGTTATCACGTCGAGCGCCGCGAAGCATACAGCACGATGCCGTAGATGCACGCGAACAACGCAGCAAACGCTGGAGCACCGAGTGCGGGATACGCGGTGTGAACCGGCGCGCCGATCGCGCCGGCGACGATGGCCGCCTGGCCCAGCGGTGCCTCGCGGCGATAATGACCGTCGGGCGCGATGATTCCGCTGATGCCCGTCGATGCGGCACGCACGATCCAGCGGCCCGTTTCGATCGCGCGCATCTGTGCGACTTGGGCGTGCATATACGGGCCGGCCGTCGTTCCAAACCACGCATCGTCGGTCGAGATTGCAAGCGCTGCCGGCGCCGTCACGAACGTCGCCGTTGACGATCTTCGTGAAGTCCGATTCCCAACAGATGATCGGAGCGACGTGTAACGCGCCGACGGAGAAGATGCCGTTGCCGCTTCCCGGCACAAAGTTGGAAACGTTCGCCGTCCACGGGATCCAGGCTAGGGCGCGCCGCAATGGCAAGTGTTCGGCGAACGGCACGAGTTGGCGTTTACGATAGACGCTCGCGAGCGTGCCGTCCGGGCGGAAGGCTTCGAGGACGTTGTAGGCTGCTCCCGACGCAACGATCAGCGTCCCGACGACCAGCTCGGCATGACTGCTGCGCGCCAACGCGGCCAAAGATGCTTGCACCGCAGGTTGCGTGTTGATTGCGGCAGGGACGACCGTCTCGGGCCAGACGATCAGCGCCGGATGCGCGGCGAGCGGCACGCCGGGTCAGGCGAGTATAGCGCTCGACGCGCTGCCGGCAGCGCGCCGGGCACGAACTTGAGCGATTGCGGGATATTGCCTTGCACGGCTGCGACCCGCAGCGTCGGCGTCGCGAGCGTGCGCGCCGGCCAAAAGCTCCAGGCGAGCGCGCAAGCCGCGATCACTGCGATGGCCGCCAGGCCGGCGTCGACGCCCGAACCGCGTACGGGCCGCATGCGCAAGGCATACGCGGCATATGCTCCGATCACGCACAGCACGAACGTGATGCCGTACGTGCCGGCAAAGGCTGCCAGGGGTGCGAAGGGGCGTCGTGACTTGGGTGTAGCCGAGGCTGCCGAACGGCAACGCCGAGTTCCCCGATCCCTTCCGCGCGCAGCCACTCCATCGCCGCAAATGCGGCAGCGCCGCCGAGCGGTACGCAGCGCGCGGACGATACGGCTGCGCCGGCGTAGACCCCCAGCCGCCAGCGCGACCAGAAAGCCGGCGAAACCGAAACCGATCAATCCGTCGACGAGCGCCGGACCCAGCGCGAGCAAGAACCCGAACGGCGCAATCAACGCACCGGCCGTTTCACCGAACCATGCGAAATTGATTGTAAAGTAAAGCGTGCCGGCGAGCCAACCGATCCAGAAGGCACGTTTCGGCGAAAGCCCAAACCAAACCCAAAACAAGGCTATCGTGCCGATCGGTGCGAGCGCGCTGGCATTCGTCTTCGGAAACGCCAACGCCATCGCGACCGCCCCGATCGCCGCCACGACGAAAGGAAGCAAGACAGAACCGATGTTTCGCCGCGCCGCACTCGCCACGCTCGCATCCGCCGCCGCTCTGGTCGCAGCCTGCGGCCACCAAGTGACGCCCGAGCCGTCGCTCAACGGCCAGGGGAACAACCTCGCCGGCAGCATGCTGATCCGTTTCAGCACGGTGGGGCCGATGAACTTCAGCATGTATGATTACCAGGTCGTCATCGACGCATGCGGCGGACCCACACCGTATCCGAATCCGGCCAATACCAGCTTTCTTGCGTACACGTTCTCATTCAACATCGGCACGACGCAGTCATTCGGCGCGTCGACGGTCTTCCCGATCCTGTTGCAATACATCGTTACGCCCGGCATCCAAAATATTCTCAACCCGCAGATCGTGCGCACGTCGTTGTCCGAAACGACCCTCACTCCCAACGACAACGGTCAGAATAACGAATTTACGCTGACGTTTCCCCGCGCGCTCCTGTACGATCCGCTCGGTCCGACGGCGTTGCCATGCAGCAGCTCATTAGCTTCGCCGAGCCCCAACCCGACCGGCACGGCGACCTCTGCTCCGACACCGACGGCAACGGCCACCGCCGGACCGGACCCCGCCCAGCCCGACGCCGACGGGTTCGAGCAATCTCGCAAGCACGTGGAAATTCAATTTCTTCGTGGTCAATGCGGCGACGGGTCAAGTGCTCGATTCGCTCGGTCAGGGCGGCCCGACCGACAATACGTACAATCAAGCCGTCATCGACACGACGACGACCAAGCAGTACTCCGATCATCAAGCAAACCGATTTGACCGGCGCGCCGAGCGATCCCGCCGCGCAACTCAGCAACGGCGAAATCGACAACTATCAGTAAGGGCCCGCCTGCGACGAGCCCGTAGGAAACGTGGCGCTGCTTCCTTCACCAGCGCGCGAACGCATCGTCGCTCTCACCGCACACAGAGAGGCTCAGCCCTCTTCAGTAGCCGCCGAAGTTTTGGGGAATGATCCCCGTCGGCGTATTGCCGCCGAAACCGAAGCCGGCGGACTGGCCCGGGAAGGCCAGAATGACGACGTTGAAATTGAACTGCTTGACGTCCTGGTTGTAGGAAAACTGCAGGTTGTAGCACTGGTCAATCGTGCGCGTCAGATAGATGTTCTTGTCGGCCAGGCGTCCTTTGTTCTTCCAATCGACGTTGGTCGTTAATTCGAGCGTCGTGTCGAGGCCGAACGGCGTGATCGCTTGCACGTTCGTCGAATAGAAACCGTTGCCGGGTCCGGGTGAATAGAAGCCGCCCAACGTCAGATACGAACGTGGAGACGGGCGAATCGAAAACTGGTAGTTGATCGGCTGCGCTTGCCGGTTGAAATTCGTTCCAGTCCCAATTTGCAGCGAATAGATATCGCCGTTGAAGATGCGCAAGACGTCCTGAGCCGAGTGCGAACCGGGCAGCAGCCGGTCGAACAGCTGGAACGGTACGTCGGCAGGGCCAATGGGGTGTTGCTCGTTGTACGTGATCGCGTTGACGATGTGCGTGCCCAGCGGCGTCGTCAGCGCGGCGTTCTGCTGATCGAACGCCTTCTCATCGCCCGTGCCGTAGTAATCTTGCGTCAGCGTGTAGTTCGCGGTGAAATCGCTCGTTCCGAAGAGCTTGGTGTAATACATTTCGTTGAGGACGCCTTGCACGCGGCCCGTATTGAAGTGATTTTGCGGCTCGGTGTAGTCGCCGAGCGCAAATTGGAACTGCGGCCCGTACTTGAAGCCGCCGTAGTCGAGATGCGGCGTGATCTGTAATTCCGGCAACCGATCGTAGCCGTTGGGATCGGCCGAAAAGTCGGTCTTGTCGTAGGTCAGATCGTAATCGGCGAACCTTGCGTCGTCAGGTGCGACGACCGTGTTGATGTGGAAGATGTCGCTCTTCGAATAACTGCTGTTGAAGCTCGAATACGTCAGGTTGATCTCTTGGCCGAGTGCTGGGAGAGCGTCGTCGAGTCGACGAAACCCGAGATTGAAGTCGTCCTGGAGGTCGCCTTGCCGGAAGCGCGAGAACGTCAAGCGTTTGCGTTCCCGCGTTGCCCGTGTTGATCAGCGAACCGGTGACGTTCGTACTCGCCGGCAGACTGACGGTCGCGCCGTAGTCCCCGACGTAATTGACGGCAAACTGGCCGCGCAGCCGGCTCGAGAAGTTTTCGGTATCTTGGAGGTTGAGATTGGTTTGGCGCTGCTCTTGGATGTGGTCGCTGATCGTGTTGAAGTCGACGCTGGCCGCACGCCGGCCATTTTTGGCGAGAATGACCGACGTCGTAGCCGAGCAGCAGGCCGCGTTTGGTGTAGTACTCGACCGTATAGTAGCCGTAATACGTGTCCGACGGCGCAAACGCGATCCGCGCCTTGATGTAAAAGCCTTCGATCTGCGAGTAGCCGACGATCGGTACGAAGCTCGACACACGTCGCCGCGGGTCGGTGATCGAGCGCAGCGGAATGATCAGGAGCGGCAGATAGAAGATCGCCAGCGGTCCGAGAAAGACGACGGCTTTGCGCGCGACGAGCTTATCGCCGGGCGTGACGTCGATCGAGCGCGCTTCGACGTGATAGCCGGCATGCGGGCGTTCGCAGGTGGTGAACGAGGCGCGCTCGCCATGCGAGACGCCTGCCGTCGTCGTCGTCAGCTGTTGGGCTGCGTAGTGCAGTCGGCCTTGTGCGACGCCTTCGGTCGATTCACCGGCGCCGTTGAGTAGCGTTGCTTTGCGCGTGTTCGTATCGAACAGGATCTTGTCGGCGTACAAGATCGAGTCGGAATTCCGATTGATCAGGTACGTATGGCCGGTCATCGTGAACGTGTGATCGCCGTCCCAGTGCGCGTGATCGCCGACGACTTGCCCTTCCGTATAGAAAATATGGACGTTCCCGTCGAGATCGTACGGTTTGGTGCGGTCGGTGTAGCCCGCCACCCGGTCGGCGACCGTCACCACCTGATACGGCCCGAGTGTCGGCACTGGCGTCGCGCCGGCCGCGGGACCGGCGCTGGGGGACGTCGACGGTTCCGGCGAGGGATTTGCAGCTCCGCCGGCGCTTGGCGTCAACAGCGGTGACGGATTGCCGAGCGGGATCGGCGGTGGAGAACCGCTCGAGCGCACGAGTGGAATCGGCGCGCTGGCCGAACTCGTCGGTGAGGTCGTCGGCAAGGGCACCGGGCTCGGCGTCGCGGTGCCGGTCGGTTGCGGCGTCGGAAGGAGCAGCTGCCCTTGCCCGTCGGGGGATACCGGCGGGATGGGGACCGGGGTGCCGCTGGGCACCGGGGTCGGCGGTGGTCCGCTCGGCACGGCCGTCGGCTGTTCGGGGGCCGACGTCTCTTGGGCGACGACCGAGCCGAACGTCGGCGGCGAGCCGTCGATTAGGATCGCCACGTGGCGCGCCGCCGGGTCGTGGCTTTGCGTCCCCACGTTGCGGGCGAGGGCGTAGGCCGCGGCTGCCGACTGTGGTCCGTGCAGCGACTCGGTCGATGCGGCCGCGGTCTTTGTCCGCGGCTTCTCCCCACACCATGTGTGCGTGCGCAGCAGCGCAACGACGCGTGGATCGAGGGCGGTGCTGTTGCTCGTCCCCGGAGATGCGAACGCTCCGGTGTTCGTAAACACCGCCAGGAGCGAAAGCAGGCGCTACGGCGCGTCGCAGCCGGGGCCGAGACCTTACCGTTCGACGCGCCAGAAAAGCACCGATCCTGCGGTCCCCATGATGATGTTTGGCATCCACGCCGCCAGATACGGATTGAACGCGTCGTTGCGCCCCAGCGCCATGAACGCCGACATCAACAGGTAGTACACGAACAGCAACAAAATCGACAGCGCGACGCCCAGGCCCTTGCCCAGACTCGCGCCGCGCTTCCCGAGTTTAGCGGCAATCGGAAGCGCGATCAGCACGCTTATGAACGCCGCGAACGGGAAGGCAATCTTCTGCGCTAGGCTGAGTTTGAGCGTGTCGAGAGCCTGTCCGCCCTGACCGGTCGCCTGCATCGCGGCAATCTGGCCTTTGAGTTGCTTGGAATCGGCAATGTTGGGATCGCTCGTCGTCGTGTTGATGAACTGGTCGACCGTCTCGCCGACCGGCAGCCCGATGTCCATCTCGGGATTGACGGTCCAGCCGTCGACTTCGCCCGTCGGCTTGAATTTCGTGACCCGCGCGTGCAGCAGGCGCAAGGTCTGGCCATCGACGATCGCTTTCTGGGCATCGATCACCGTGCGAAACGGCGACGTCGTGGCGTTCTGAAAGATCATCACGTCGTCCATCGTGCGCTTGTCGCTTTCGACGTTCGCAACGTAGAAAACGTTACCGGTCGCATCGTCCTTACGGAAGAACTGCGGTACGATCGGAAGTTCGGCCGTGTGATAGACGATCTGATAGAACGTTCGCGTCGAAAGTTCGATGCTCTTGGGCGAAAGCGTTTCGTTGACGTAGTAGGACAGGCCGAACATCGCGAGGCCAAAGAGCAACGGCGTTGCGCAGATGCGCAGAAACGAGACGCCCGACGTGCGCAGGGCGTTGATCTCGTTATCTTGCGCGAGCCGGCCGAAGCCCAGCAGCGACGCGAACAGACAGGCGAACGGAAACGCGAACGGCGTCGACTGGGGAACGCGAAAGAACAAGAACCGGAGCACCAAAAAGACCGGTGCGTGCGCGTTGATGATATAGTCCGCCGCGACGAAAAAGATATTGACGAACCAGAACAAGAGATACGTGCCGAAGGCAAACGCGAACGGCGCGACCAGTTCGCGTAGGATGTAGGCGTCGAGCAACGGCAGCCGCGGGAGCCGCGGCAGCGACATGAAGGGCGCCGCACGGACGTTCGGGACTGTCGCCACGGCTCTAGTTTCTCACGCTCAGATGCACAAAACTAGCGAGTTTTAGTGAGAGGCTGCGCTAGTGCGCAACGGCATTCCGCAGAAGACGCGTCCTTAGCGCAGCGCCGACGTTATGCGTGCGACGTAGGCGCGCGTCTCCGAGTACGGCGGGATGCCGTGGGAAGCGTCGACTGCACCGGGCCCCGCATTGTAGGCGGCGAGCGCCAGCGACACGTTGTTGTGGTAGCGGGCGAGCAGGTCGTGCATGTAGCGGCATCCGCCGGCCACATTCTCGTCGGGATCGAACGGATCGAACACGCCGTAGGTCGCTGCGGTCGCGGGCATGAGTTGCATCAAGCCTTGCGCGCCGGCGCGGCTGACCGCACTCGGATCGCCGCCGGACTCCGCGTCGATCATCGCGTTGACGAGTGCAACGGGCAATCCGTTGGTCCGCGCGTTTGCCTCGACGAGCCGCCGCAATGCCAATGAATCCATACTGTGCGGGCCGCCCGGAAGCACGCCGCCGGCGCTGCAACCGTAGAGTGCGCCCAGCAGCGTTGCCGCGATCACAAACCGCATCGTTGCCCAGCCTTCGCCCCAGCCGGCCACGCGCCTTCGCCGCTCGCGCTCCATGTGAAGAGTCTTCGGCGCTTCCCATGCGATCTTAACGCTTCAAGACGGGCGGCAAAGATTCGTGCGGCATCTTGCACTACGACGATGAGCCGGATATAGTGGAGCGAAGTGGTGCTCGGTGGAGCGAAGTGGAGGTTTTCCCCTGGCTCGCGCAGTTCCCCGTTTTACCGGCCGGGCAGAGCACGCTCTTGATGAAAAGGGCAGGCTTGTCGTGCCGGCGCGTTTTCGCGAGCGCCTAGGCCCGAGCTTCATCGTCACGATCGCGCAGCCCGATCCGTGCCTAGCGCTGTATCCTCAGGCGACCTGGGATGAATTCTGCGAGCGGCTCGAAGCTGCGCCGTTGAAAGACGACCGCTATCGGCGCTTCGTGCGGCACTTGTTCGCGCACACTGAAGAAGCCGCGTGCGACGGGCAAGGCCGCCTGCTCGTCCCTGCGACGCTGCGGACGTACGCGGGCATCGAACGCGACGCCGTTTCGATCGGCTCCTTGACGCGGATCGAAGTCTGGGCTAAGGAGCGGCTCGGCGCGCTGGCACCGGCTCCCGACGAAGCCGCCGATTTCACGACGGAACTTGGACTGTACTGAAGGTGGCGCATGCGCTGCGGCCGGCGCCGCCGTTCACGTTCCGGTCCTGCTGGCCGAAGCGCTTGCCGCGCTTACCGTCCGCCCCGGCGGCCTCTATCTCGATGCGACGTTCGGCGCCGGCGGCCACACGCCGCGGCATCGTCGCAGCAGGCGGTCGCGTCATCGCGTTCGACCGCGATCCGCACGCGCACGTGCCTCCAGACCTCGCGAACGCCGTCACGCTCGAACGCCGCAACTTCGCCGACCTGGACGACGCGCTCGACGCTTTGGGGATCTCCGCGCTCGACGGCGCGCTGTTCGACCTCGGCGTCTCGTCGATGCAGCTGGACGAAGCCGCGCGCGGCTTTTCGGTCCTGCGTGACGGACCGCTCGACATGCGGATGGACCCGAGCGACGGTCCGTCGGCGTATGACCTGCTGGCGCGCGCGAGCGAAGCGGCAACTCGCCGACACGATCTTCCAAAACGGTGAAGAGCGGGCGGCGCGCCGCATCGCGCGCGCGATCGTGGCGGCGCGCGCAGGGGGCCGTCTGCCGCAGACTACGCTGGAACTCGCGCGGCTCGTTGCCGGCGTCGTGCACCGTAGCGGCCGGCGGGAGCGCATCCACCCGGCGACTCGCACGTTCCAGGCGCTGCGGATCGCCGTCAACGGCGAACTCGACGCGCTCGGGTTGGGCTTGGACGCCGCAATCGCGCGCCTGGCGCCGGGCGCCCGGTTCGCTGCGATCAGTTTTCATTCGCTCGAAGATCGCATCATCAAACGTCGCTTCCGGAGCGACGCGCGACTGCGGCTCGTGACTCGCAAACCTCTCCTTCCCAGCGGCGAGGAACTCGCGCGTAACCCCCGCGCGCGCAGCGCGAAACTTCGCGTCGCGGAGCGACTTTGATTGTACGCACCTAAACTTCCGGCCGGCATCGATCAAAACCCGCGGGTGCGTACCGGCACGCGGGCGGGGCGCACTGCCGTCTCCGCGCGCCGTGCCCACGCGCGGCGCCAGCGTTACGCCGCATTGCGCCGCATCTTCGTACGTGTCGGTGCGCTGACGCTCGGCGTCGTCATCTACCTCGGCCTGATGGCAAACGTGACGCGGATGAACTACGACCTCGCCAAACGGTTAGCCGTGCGCGCGCAACTTGTCGATGAATCGTCGCGCTTGGACGATCGGATCGCACGTCTGGAATCGCGCGAGCGGCTCGGCGTCGCGGCGGCCAAACTCGGCATGCAGCGAACCAGCGACGTTCGCCGAGATAGCAGCGCCGTCGCAACGGCCCGTACCGCTCGATCGCGGACTCGCTCTACTCGGCTGGCTGAAGTGACGACGGTCTCCGCACGCCGGCCGGCGCAGGCAGCGCGGCGCATCAGCGACGCGCGCGCGAAGTGGCTGTTCTACGTCCTCGTCGCGTTCGCAGCCTATATCGCATGGCGCTTCTTCGTCGTCCAGATTCGCGAAGGCCCGCGCCTCGCGCAACGCGCGTACGAACAGCACCTGACGACGGTCGAACTGGCCGCTCATCGCGGCACGATCTACGACCGCGACGGCAGTCCGCTGGCGCGCTCGCTGCCTTCGCAGAGCATCTACGTCACGCCGGGCGACATCGCCGATCCGGCGGCTGCGGCGCGGGCATTGGCGCCGATCCTCGGGCGCAGCGCCGCCGACCTGGAAGCCCGGATCGACGGTAAGAGCGCCTACGTGCAGCTCGACCACAAAGTGACCCGCGATCGCGCCGATGCCGTCGCACGGCTCGCGCTGCCCGGCGTCAGCATCGTTCCCGAGACGACTGGGATTCGGTTCGTGCCGTCGGGTCGACTGGCGTCGACCGTGCTGGGATTCGTCGGCTTCGATGAGAACGGTCTCGACGGCGTCGAGTACGAGTTCGATTCGCTGCTGCGCGGCACGCCCGGCCGCATGGACCTCGAGTCCGATCAATTCGGACGCGCGTTGCCGTTCGCCCAGCCGCACGTCGACGTTGCGGCTAAACCCGGCAACTCGCTCGTGCTCACGCTGGATTCGTACCTTCAGTATAACGTCGAACAGATTCTACGCAGCACGGTCGCCGAGTGGCACGCGCAAAGCGGCAGCGCGATCGTCATGGATCCCCACACCGGGGAGATCCTCGCACTTGCGAACATGCCCGATTTCGACGTGCGCACGTACGCGCGTTTTTCGCCGGACGATCTGCGCGACCGCGCCGTGACCGATGCCTACGAACCGGGCTCGACGTTCAAGCTGATCACGGCCGCCGCCGCGCTCGATTCCGGCAAAGTGACTCCGGACGATCGTTTTCCTGCGCGCGACACACTGACGATCGGCGGCAGCACGATTCATAACGCCGAAGACGGTTTTCTCGCGAGCGCCTCGTCGACTGAAAACCTGGGTGAAATCATCGCGAAGTCGCACAACGTCGGAGCCGCCGAAGTCGCGCTGCGCATCGGAGCGCGCACGATGGACGACGCGCTGCTGCGCTTCGGGTTCGGCACACCGACGGACCTCGGCTTGCCCGGAGAAAGTCCCGGCATCGTTCCGCCGCTGCAAACGTGGAGCGCGACCTCCCTGCCGACGATCGCATTCGGTCAAGGGATCGCGACGACGCCGATCGCGATGACGCGCGCCTATTGCGCGATCGCAAACGGCGGCTGGCTGATGCGTCCGCGCATCCTGTCGGCGATCGTCGGTCCCGACGGCCGGACCGAGTATCGTTACGGCCCTGAAGTCGAGCGGCGAGTCATGTCGGCGCAGACAGCGTCGATCTTGCGGGGCTATTTGCGCGGCGTCGTCTTGCACGGAACCGGCAACCCGACAGCGCAGGTTCCCGGCTACACGACCGCCGGCAAAACCGGTACGGCCCAGATCGCTGAGAACGGCGTCTACGGGGGCGGCTACGTCGCGTCGTTCATCGGCTTCGTGCCCGCGGAGAAACCGCGCTACGTCATCTACGTGAAAGTCGCCAGACCCGAAGGTTCCATCTACGGAAGCGTCGTCGCCGCGCCGGCATTCGCGCAGATCGCCAAGCTGGCGATGCTACACGCCGGCGTACTCCCGGAGGCCACCGCAACGCATGCCGGTCGCCGGTTGGTTCGCACGCTCTCGGCGGCGAAGCACACCACGTGACCGTCACGCCGCCCCCTACCGCGCCGCGCTCGGCGCAGCTCGGCGTCCTGCTGTCCGCCTTGTCCGGCGCGCGCGTGCACGGCGAGCGGGATGGTGGCGTGGCGGCCATCGTTCACGATTCGCGCGCCGCCACGCCAGAGTGCGTGTTCGTAGCGCTGCGGGGCGAGCGTACGGACGGTCATGCGTTCATCGGCGCGGCGCTGCAGGCCGGCGCGCGCGCCATCGTCGTCGACGACGCCTATGCCGCCGAGCACGGTGCGGCTGCCGGCGTCACGACGATCGTCGTTCCCGACACGCGCCGCGCGTTGTCCGCGCTGGCGTCCACGTACTACGGCGCACCGTCACAGCATCTCGACGTCGTGGGCATCACCGGCACGAACGGCAAGACGACGACGACCCATCTGGTCGCAGCCTTCTTGGAAGCGGGCGGCATCCCAAGCGGGCGCATCGGCACGCTCGGTGCGCGACTGGGCGGAGCGCACTGGTCACTCGACAACACGACGCCGCTCGCGCTCGAATTGCAGGCGTTGCTCGCGACGATGCGCGAGCGCGGCGCGGCGGCGGTCGCAATGGAGGTCAGCTCGCACGCGCTCGTGCTCGACCGCGTCGCCGACATCGCGTTTGCTTGCGGCGTGCTGACGAACGTGACGCGCGATCATCTCGATTTTCACGGCAGCTTTGCCGACTACGCCGCGGCCAAACGCCGCCTCTTCACGCAGGCGCGGCATGCGATCCTCAACTGCGATGATGCGTGCGGACGGCGTTGGGCTGGTCAACTGATGACCGAAGAGCGGACGGTGACGACGTACGGCTTTGCCTCCGATGCCGGCGTGCGCGCGACGGATGTCGACTTGCATCCGGACGGTGCCGAGTTCACGTGCGGCGGCACGCGCTTTTCCTTACGTCTTCCAGGGCGTTTCAACGTGCACAACGCGCTGGCTGCATTGTCCGTCGCGCGCGCGTTCGGCGTGTCCGATGCAACGAGCGCGCAAGCCCTGAGCGCCTTCGAACGCGTGCCGGGGCGCATGGAACACATCTCGGGCGGCGGCATCGACGTGCTGGTCGATTATGCGCACACGCCCGACGCGCTCGAAGTCGTGTTGCGCGCCGTGCGTGAGAGCGCCCGCGGCCAAGTCTGCGTGGTCTTCGGATGCGGCGGCGACCGCGACCGCGGTAAGCGTCCCGAGATGGGACGAATCGCCAGCGAACTCGCCGACCGCACGATCGTCACCAGCGACAATCCGCGCCGCGAAGATCCGCGCGCGATCGTAGCCGACGTCGTGGCGGGCTGCATGCCCGGCACGGTCGTGCACGCGGAAGTCGACCGGCGTAGCGCAATCCGTGCCGCCATCGCGCATGCTCGTCCGCGCGACGTGGTCGTCGTCGCAGGCAAGGGCCACGAAACCTATCAGATCGTGGGCGAACGCGTCGGTCACTTCGACGATCGAGATGAAGTGCGTGCAGCGCTCGCCTTGCGCAACGGCGGCGCGGCATGAACGTCGCCGGCGACGAAGCGGTCGCGGCCCTGCATGCGCGGGTCGTCAACGCCGATGCGTTGCCTCGGGAGTTCGCGGTCTGCACGGACACCCGTACCTTGCAAAAGGGCGACGCCTTCGTCGCCCTACGCGGCGAGCGTTTCGACGGTCACGCCTTTACCGCTCAAGCGGTCGCTGCCGGCGCTGCCGCCTTGATCGTCGCTGCTTCGCACGCCGATGACAAAAACAGCGCGGCGCTCGGGGACGCCGGCGTACCGCTGCTGGTCGTCGACGATACGACGGCAGCGTACCTGGCGCTCGGCGCGCTGGCACGGCGCCGCTCGGTGGCGCGGGTCGTCGCGCTCACCGGAAGCACCGGCAAAACGACGACGCGCGCTTTGTTGGCGCAACTGCTCGAACGCATCGCCCCGGGGCGCGTCGCTGCGACGGCGGCAAACGAAAACAACGAGATCGGCGTCGCCAAATCGTTGCTGGCGATCCCTGACGATGCGGCCTATGCCGTCGTCGAACTCGGCGCCCGCCGTTACGGCGAAATCGAACCGCTGGCGCGCGCCGTTGCCCCGGATGTCGCGGTGCTGACGAACGTGGGCGATGCGCACTTGGAGATCATGGGTTCGCGCGAGCGTCTCGCAGAGACGAAGTGGGCCATCTTCGCGACCGGTGCGCAGGCCGTGCTCAACCTTGCCGATGCAGCGTCTTGCGCTCGCGCAGCGCACTTGCCGGCGCTGCCGACGTGGTTTGGACTCGACAGCGAAGCCGATGCTGCGCACGGTACGGCGCATCCGGGACGCGCGTGCATCGTTTTGCACGGGCGCGCCCTGCTCGAAGTTCGGGATGCGTCGGGCACGCGCACGTACCCGTGCTGCGTCGACGTGCCCGGAGAGCACAATCGCCGCAACGCTGTCGCCGCCTTCGCCGCGGCGCACGCTTTAGGTGTCGACGCCGCTCAAGCGGCCACGGCGCTCGCGAGCGCCGTGCTGCCGCCGGGTCGCTACGAGCGTGTACAACTTGCTTGCGGCGAGGCGATCTACGACGCGTATAACGCTTCCGCCGAAGGGACGCTCGCGACCTTGCAGTCGTTCGGCGCCGAGCCTGCCGGGCGGCGCATCGGCGTGCTGTCGAGTATGGCCGAACTCGGCCCCGAATCACCGGCCATGCACGCGAACGTCGGCGCGGCGGCCGCCCGAGCGGGGCTCGACGCACTCCTCGTCGGCGGCCAGTATGCAGCCGATCTCGCACACGGCGCGCGGTCGGCCGGTTACGATGCTGCGCGCATCGTGCCGTTCGCCGACAATGCCGGCGCCGTCGACTGGCTGCGCCGCAACTTGCGCGCCGGCGACCTCGTCCTGTTCAAAGGCTCACGCCGTTATCGGCTCGAGGAGATCGTCGCTGCCTTGCAGCCGTCCGCGCACGGCCTGATGCATGCCTGACGCATCTGCGCGGCAGTCCACGCTGCCGCTCGTTGCGGGCCGCTCGCAGCCCGGCCATAAACGCGCGCCGTTCGGATATGAAGCGGTTGCCGTCGCCGTGCGCACCAGGCTCGTGCGCGCGCACGACGATCTGGCGGCGCTCGTAGCCGACGCCGTGCGCGGCATCGCTCGCCCGGACGACGTTGTCGCGGTTTCGGAAACCGCCGTCGCAATCGCCCAAGACCGCATCGTCGCCGCGGAAATGATTCGTCCCAGCCGGCTCGCGTACGCGCTGTCGCGCCGAGCCGGAGCTTTAGCGACCGTCAATCAGCCCGAATCGTTGCAATTGGTGATCGACCAAGTCGGAGCGTGGCGCGTCGTGGCGGCGGCGCTCGCACACGCCGCGGGCCGTGCTCTACGGGTGCGCGGCTTGTTCTATCGGGTGCTGGGCAGCGCTATTGCGACGATCGATGGCTACACGGGCACGTTGCCGCCGTTCGAACGCACGATCGTGCTCGGTCCCGTCGAACCCGATGTCGTCGCCGCGCAGATCGCGGCGCGTTGCGGAGCGCATGCGGTGATCGTCGACGCGAACGATCTCGGCGCGGTCAATGTGCTCGGCGCATCGGCCGGCGTCGAGCGCGGGCCCGTCGCCGCAGCGTTGCGCACCAATCCGCACGGTAACGGCGACGAACAGACGCCGGTCGTCATACTGGCGTGGCGCGGTGCCGGACCATCGCCGTATACGGCGGTTGCCGCATGAACGATGCGTCTGCGCTCGCCGTGTTGTTCGCGGTCGTGTTCGGCGTGACGCTGGCGGCCGGGCGCCCGTGCATCGCGATTTTGGCTCGGCTTGCCGTCACGGCAACGAGCGTATGAAGACGCGCCGACATCGCACGCGACCAAGACGGGGACGCCGACGATGGGCGGAGTGCTGTTTGCCATCGCATTGCTGGCGTGCGTCGCCGTCACGCCGTTCTTGCACATCGGCGCCGCCGGCTTCGCTCTCGTTGCGCTGGGCTTGAGTTGCGGTGCGGTCGGGGCGCTGGACGATCTGCGCTCGATCCGCATGGGGCGCAATCGAGGCTTGCGCGCGCGCGAGAAGTTTGGGCTGACGGCGCTCCTGGCAGCAGCGTTCCTGGCCGGCATGGCGGGGCGCTTGCCGCCCAATGCACGCGGCGTGCTGTTGACCGTCGGCCATCACGTCGTGCATACGCCGGCGGCCGTGTGGTACGCGTTAGCCCTCTTAGCAGTTCTGGCAACGACGCACGCCGTCAATCTGACCGACGGACTCGACGGTTTGGCAGGCGGCACGATCGTTCCACCGCTAGCGTTGTTCGCTGCGCTGGCGTACCAGAACGGCGCATTCGGCGTCTGCGTCGTCGACGTCGCGCTGCTGGCGTCCATCGGTGCGTTTCTCGTCTTCAACCGGCATCCGGCGCACATCTTCATGGGCGACACGGGCGCGCTCGCGCTCGGCGGCGTGCTGGCCGGAAGCGCCGTGCTTTCGGGGAATCTGCTGTTGTTGCCATTAGCCGGCGGCGTGTTCGCTGCCGAAGCCGTATCGGTCATCGTCCAGGTCACGTACTTCAAAAAGACGCGCAAACGTTTCTTTCGCATGACTCCACTGCATCACCATTACGAATTGGGCGGCTGGCCCGAACCCAAAGTGACCTCGCGCTTTTGGACGGCGTCCGCCTTGCTTTCACTGGCGGGCGCGGCACTGGCCCGATGAAGCCGGACAGTCTTTCCGTCGGTCCCAGTGGCGCGTTCGACGCGCGCGAGCGCGTGCTCGTCATCGGCCTCGGTCGCAGCGGGATCGCGAGTTGCGCGGTACTACGGGCGCGCGGCGCGACCGTCTATGCGACCGACGACAAGCCGCAGACAGCGTTGGAGGACGCCATCTCCGCGCTCGGACGCAACGGCATTCGCTTCGTCGCGCCAAGTTCGCTCGACGCGGTGACGGCGACGTTGACGTCGTGCATCTTGTCGCCGGGGGTGCCGCTGACGAGCGAACTCGTACGCCGCGTGCAGAACGCCCGCGTGCCGGTGTACTCGGAGATCGAAGTCGCCTACCGCATTTCTCACGCGCCGCTGGTCGCCATCACCGGAACGAAAGGCAAGACGACGACGACGGCGCTGATCGGCGCGATGTTCGAGCGAGCCGGCAAGAAAACGTACGTCGGCGGTAACATCGGCAATGCTTTGATCAACGAAACGTTCGTCGCCGGCCCGGATGAGTGGGTGATCGCCGAGGTGTCGTCGTTTCAACTCGAATCGATCCGTTCGTTCAAGCCGAAGATTGCAACGATCCTCAACTTGTCGCCCGATCACTTGGACCGGTACCATTCGATGGAAGAATACGCCGAAGCGAAATTCCGCGTGTTCGCGAACCAAGGCCCGGGCGATACGTTCGTCGGTAATCTCGACGACGCGTTCGTGGGCGCTCTAGCGCAAAAAGAATCCGCCAAGCGCATTGCGGCCCGCGCGCTGTGGTTCGGCATGGAGCGGCAGACCGCGACCGCGTTGTACGTCCGCGACGAACGCATCACGTACGCCCCGCCCAGCCGGCGACCCGCGGCCGATCGACATCATGCCGCTCGCCGAAATTCCGCTGCTTGGCCGGCACAACGTCGCCAACGTCATGGCGGCGCTGCTGGTCGGCTTGGCGGCGGAACTCGATCCTGAGGCCTTGCGGGCGGCGGTGCGCGACTTCGTGCCGATGCCGCATCGGTTGCAGCGCGTCGTCGAACGCGGCGGCGTCCTGTTCGTCGACGATTCGAAAGCGACGAATCCAGGGTCGGTCGTCGCCGCGCTCGAGTCGTTCACGCGGCCGATCGTGCTGATCGCGGGCGGCAAATCAAAACGCACCGACTTTCGCGCGATGGGCCAAGCGATCTCCCAGCGCACGAAAGGCGTCGTTCTCATCGGCGAGGCGGCCGACGAGATCGCGCGCTTCGTCGATCCCGCGCGAACGACGCGCGCTGCGTCGCTCGACGAAGCGGTGTCCGTTGCCGGCGCCCAGGCCGCGCCGGGCGACGTCGTCTTGCTTTCGCCGGGCTGTGCGTCGTTCGATATGTTCGCCTCTGCCGAAGCGCGCGGCGACGCATTCGCGCGAGCGGCGCACGGCTTTGCGGGCGCTCGTGTCTGACCGTTCGTCACCCGACACCGTCATGGTCGCGACCGTCGCGACGCTCGTCGCCTTCGGACTGGTGATGATCTTCAGCGCGTCGAGCGCCTACGCCGTCGCGCTGCACCACGACTCACTCTATTTTCTCAAGAGGCAGCTCGCGTGGTTGGCCGTCGCCTCGGCGGCGGCATACGCGGCGTATCGCATCGACTACCGCCGCTTGCGCGGCGCAGCACCGCTCGTACTGCTCGGGGTCATCGCGCTACTCGTGCTCGTGCTCGTTCCCCACGTCGGCCACATTGCAGGGGGCGCGAGCCGTTGGGTCGGCTTCGGCCCCGTTGCAGTTCGAGCCGTCGGAGTTCGCCAAGCTCGCGCTGGTGTTATACCTCGCCGCGGCGCTGGCGGTCAAAGGCCCGAAAATACGGTCGTTTAGTAATGGCGTCGCGCCGCTATGCGCGGTCAGTGCGCTCGTGGCGGGCCTCGTCGTGCGCCAACCCGACATGGGCACCGCGAGCCTGCTGGCTTTCATCGCCGCGACGATGCTGTTCTGTGCGGGCGCGCGCGTCGTTCATCTGCTCGCGGTCGCAGCCGTCGTCGTACCGGCCGCGTTTCTGCTTGCTCGCCACGACCCGTACAAGTGGGCTCGGATCACGGCCTTCGTCGATCCGTGGAAAGATCCGCAAGACAAAGGCTTCCATATCGTGCAGTCATTGCTCGCCCTCGGCAGCGGCGGGTGGCACGGCGTGGGTCTGGGATTTTCGCGTCAGAAATACTTCTGGCTGCCGGAGGCGCACACGGATTTCATCGGCTCGATCATCGGCGAAGAGCTCGGGTTCATCGGCATCGCCGTCATCGTCGCCCTGTTCGTGACGTTCGCGTATCGGGCGATACGCATCGCATTGCGGGCCGAAGATCGCTTCGGGTTCCTCCTCGCGATCGGCGCGACGGCGACGGTCGTCATTCAGGCGCTCGTCAATTTGGGCGTCGTCTCGTCGTCGTGGCCGGTGACCGGCGTGCCGCTGCCGTTCATTTCCTTCGGCGGCTCGTCGCTGATGACGTCGCTGATTGCAGCGGCATTGATCGCCAACGTCGGCCGGCCGCGCCGCTCGGCGCTCGACGCCCATGCGCGGCGACACGCCAACCATGCGAACGAATACGCGGTGCCGCCGCGCCGTGCCGCGTCGTCTGCAGCCGCCCGCTGAGGGGCCCTCGTGCGGCTTCTGTTGACGGGTGGCGGGACGGGCGGCCACATCTATCCTGCCGTCGCGATCGCCGAAGCCTGCGCGCGTGAACCGTCGCTCGCGCCGCTGTGTGCGTCCTTCATCGGAAGCCGGCGCGGACTCGAAGCCCGCATCGTGCCGGCGGCGAGCCTGCGCATCGCTTTCGTGTCCGCTGCGCCGTTCGAACGGGGCGCACCCATCGCATTGCTCAGAACGATCGCGCTCAACGCGCTCGGCTTTCTGCGGGCCCTCGTGCTCGTGCGCGGTTTACGTCCCGACGTTCTCGTTGCGACGGGAGGCTACGTGACCTTTCCCGTCGTTGCCGCCCTGCGCTGCCTGCGCGCGCTCGGCTTGACGCGCGCCCGGATTGCGGTGCTCGAAGCGAACGCAACTCCGGGACTGACGAATCGACTGCTCGCGCCGCTCGCGGACGAGGTGTGGTGGGCGCATCGGCCGCCGGAAGCGATGGGCGCGCGGGCCGTCTTGACCGGCATGCCGGTGCGCGCATCGCTCCGTGTGCCGCTGACGCGCACGGCGGCACGGCAGATGCTCGGTCTCGAAGCGGAGGCTGTCACGATCGTCGTGATGGGCGGAAGCCAGGGCGCACGGTCGCTCAACGCTGCCGTTGCCGCGATGATCGAAGCCGGGTTCCCCGCGCACTGGCAGATCGCGCTCGTCAGCGGAAAGCGTGAGTATGAAACGCTCGCGTTGCGGCTGGGTGGCCGGGCGCGCGTGCGCGTGTTCGCGTATCTGGACGATCCGCGAGCTGCGTATGCGGCGGCGGACATCGTCGTCGTGCGCAGTGGCGCCTCGACGCTGGGCGAACTAGCGGCGACCGGTACGCCCGCGATCCTCGTCCCGTATCCGCACGCGACGGACGACCATCAGATGCGTAATGCCCGCGCTTATGCGGCCGGCGGCGCGGCGATCGTTTTGCCCGACGCGGATCTGAACGCAGCGCGATTGCAACACGAGTTGCAGGCGGCGCTCGAACCTGCCCGGCTCGAGCCGCTGCGCGTTGCGGCGCGCGCCGCTGCCATCGACGATCCGGCCGCCGCAATCGCGGCGCGGGTGAAGCTACTGATCTCTGCGAATGGAAACGCCGCGTGAAGCTCTCGTCGGCGGTGCACTTCGTCGGGATCAGCGGGATCGGCATGTCGGCGCTCGCGCGGATTCTACTCCAGCGCGGTTATCGCGTTTCAGGTTCGTCCGACCGAGCGACGGCGCTGACCGAACGGCTCGTCGCCGAAGGCGCCCACGTTAGCGTCGGCCATTCCGCCGCTAATCTCGAACGGCGCCGGCACAGTCGTCGTCAGCAGCGCGATCGCAAGCGACAATCCCGAAGTCGTCGCGGCCCGTCAACGCGGTCTGAGCGTCGTGCATCGCGGGGCACTGCTCGCCGGCTTGATGAACGAACGGCGCGGCATCGCGGTTGCCGGAACGCACGGTAAGACGACGACCTCCGCGATGATCGCCGCCGTGCTCGAAGCAGGCGGCCTCGACCCGACGTTCGCCGTCGGCGGTGAGCGCACCGATACGCAGACGAACGCACGTGAAGGCGCGGGCGACTGGCTCGTCGCCGAAGCCGACGAAAGCGATCTTTCGTTTCTCGATCTGCGGCCGCAGATCGCCGTCGTCACCAACATCGAGAACGATCATGTCGCCTCCGATGCCGGCGTCGCGCAGCTGGTGAACGCGTTCGAACGGTTCGTCGATGGCGTCGCGCCGGACGGCCTCGTGCTCGTGGGCGCTGACGAACCGCGGGCGGCAGCGCTGGCGTCGCGGCCGACGCCGGCGCCGGTACGGGCCTTTGGTTTTGGCGAGCGCGCCGACATCCGTGCCGAGCACGTAACGTATGCAGGCTTCGGCTCGTGCTTCGAGGTCGTCATCGACGGCGTGGCGCTCGCTGCAATTCCGTTTGCGCGTGCCGGGCGCGATCAACGTTTTGCAACGCCTTGCCGGCGATTGCCGTCGGACACCGCCTAGGCATCGCGGGGGCGACGATGTCCGAGGCGTTGGCGCGTTTCGCCGGCGTCCGGCGGCGTTTCGACGTGCTCGCGCAGACCGCGCGGTTGACGGTCGTCGACGACTACGCGCATCATCCGACGGCGGTCGCCGCGACGATCGAAGCTGCGCGCGCCGCTTTCAGCGGGCCGATCGTCGCGGTCTTTCAGCCGCACCGTTACACGCGCACGCAGTATCTTGGGTGAAGCGTTCGCGCGTGCTTTGCACGGCGCGGATAGCGTCGTGCTGACCGACGTGTATGCCGCCTCTGAACCGCCGCTGCCGCAGGTCGATGCGATGACGATCGGCACGCCGCTTAGCTGCGCTGGGCACGCCGGTGACGCATGTGGCCGACGTGGCCGAGCTGCCGGCGTACATGCGGCGAACACGCACCGGCCGGCGCGCTCGTGCTGATGCTCGGCGCCGGCTCCATCACGGCGGCGGCAGCCGAGCTGGCCGACGCCGTCAACGGCGGGCAGCGCGCATGATGGCGGTTTTCGCCGATGCGCTGCGCTTCGGTGCTGCGCGAGGACGACCGCACCGCCTTGCGCGAGCTGCTCGGCGAACGCGCGCGCTTCGACGAGCCGCTGGCGCCGTTTACGTCGTGGAAGATCGGCGGCCCGGCCGATGCGCTGCTGTTGCTTGCAGACGTGCGATGAATTAGCCGCCGTGCTGCGTCTCGTCCAGCGGCGCGCGTTGCCGTGGTTCGTGCTCGGTAGCGGTTCGAATCTGCTGGTCGGCGACGGCGGTATTCGCGGCATCGTCGTGCGGCTCGGCGGCGAGTTCGCGCACATCGAGGTGGCGTCCGACGGCGCCGCAGTGATCGTGTCCGCCGGAGCCTCGGCGTCGTTGCCGCTGCTCGTCGCGCAGGCGGCGTCGGCGGGCGCCGACGGCTGCGACGCACTCGCCGGCATTCCGGGCAGCGTCGGCGGTGCGCTGCGCATGAACGCCGGCACGGATCGCGAGACCGGCGAGTTCGTGCGCGACGTGTGGGTGCAGACGCCGACGAAACCGACGCCGCACGCCGTCAGTCCGCAGTACTTCTACCGCCAGCACGAGCTTGGACGCGCGACGCGATCGTCGCCCGCGCGACGCTTGCGTTTGCGCGCGCGGATCCGGCGATCGTGCGTGCGCGGCTGCACGATCGATTGCGGCGCCGCAAAGCGCTGCAGCCGTTGCAATATCCCAACGCCGGTTCGTGCTTTCGCAACCCGCCCGGCGCCAAGGCCGGGGCTTTGATCGAAGCCGCCGGCGCCAAGGGATGGCGCCAAGGCGGCGCGCAGATCAGCGAACTGCATGCGAACTTCATCGTCAATTGCGGCAATGCCACGCGCCGCCGACGTTGCGAGCCTTGCTTGGCGCGCGCGCGTCGGGCGGTCGCCGACAGCAGCGGCGTCGACTTGGAACTCGGAAGTGCACTTCGTGGGGGTGTTCGCGTGAGCAAAGAGCGCGTCGCAGTCGTCATGGGCGGCCCCGGCAGCGAACGCGATGTCTCGCTGGCCAGCGGCCGCGGCGTGCTCGACGCGTTCGAACGCCTGGGTTATCCGTCGCGGTCGCTCGATTTCGACGAGCGCTTCATCGAAGCGGTGCGCGACTTCGCTCCGGACGTCGTTTTCAACGCGTTGCATGGTACCGGCGGCGAAGACGGCACGCTGCAAGGCGTGCTCGATTGGTTGCGCGTTCCGTATACCGGCAGCGATCTGCGCTCGTGCGCGCTTTCGATCGATAAGCACCTAACGAAAAAGTTGCTGTCGCCGAAGGCTTGCCGACCCCGGCTTGGGACACGTTCGATTTCGACGGAGGAACGTTGCCGCTGTTGCCGGGTTCGCTGAATCTGCCGCTCGTCGTCAAGCCGCGAGACGAGGGTTCGAGCGCCGGCGTCAGCCTCGTGCGCACGCATGAGGAATGGTCGCAGACGATGATCGACTTGTCGGTCCGGCGCACGGCGGTGCTGGCCGAAGAATACGTCGACGGTCGCGAGTTCTCGTGCGGCGTGCTTGTTCGGCGAAGCGCTTCCCGTCATCGAGATCATCGCCGCAAGGCCACGAGTTCTACGATTACGATGCGAAATACCGGCCCGGAGGAAGCGGCCATGCCGTGCCGGCGCACATCGACAACGATCTCGCGCACCGTTTGCAGATGCTCGCGCTGTCGACGCACCGGTTGCTCGGCTTGCGCGACTACTCGCGGACGGACTTCATCGTAACGGCCGGCGGCCGGCCGTACATCTTGGAGATCAACGCCTTACCGGGGTTGACGCCGACGAGCTTGCTGCCCGAGGAGTGCGGCGCCGCCGGCATCGGTTACGACGTGCTCGTCGACCGGCTCGTGCGAGCCGCGCTCGATCGCGGCCGCGCTCTTGACCGACGTCGCTTCAGCGTAACGGCCAGTTCAGCGACTCGAGCGCTGCACTCAGCTGCGGCCAGTTCCAACGATGCAGTGCAGCCCGATCGTGACCGTCTAGCGCGACTGAAGCGCCATGTTGACAGTTCGCCGCTGCGGTCACGAGGTCGCGCGATCGCTGCGACGCGATGCCGCCGTAGTCGCGCTGATCGCCTCTGAGATCGTCGATGATCCGCGCGAGGGCGCGCTGCGCATAGCGCATGACTTGCATCGCGCCGGCCTGGCCGCGCATGGACTTGCTGGCGCGGTCTTGAGCGCCTCGTACAACTGGCCTTTTGCGTTGTTGGAGCTGGGCTGATCGCGGCAACGCGGTGACCGCCGTAGTCCCGTTGGTCGGCGCTCAGTTCGTCGATGATCTCCGATACTGCCCGTAGGCATCACGTAGGGTCTCGTTACTTTCACCTTGAGGCCGGGTCTGGGCTACGGCGAGACCGGCGCCGGCGAGCGAGGCGACGACCCCGACGGCCGAGGCGGCGAAAAAGTTCGTGCGTTGCATGAACCGTGTCCTTTCGGTGTGACGATGAGAGCTTGCGCTCCGTATTACGCGGCCGGCAGCGCTGTTCATCACGCGCGCTCGATTAGCGTCCGGTTAGAAGCGCCATGGGCCCTGCGAGGCTAGCGAGGACGTGCCATTGGAGCAGGCGTGCAGCGACAGATGCATGGAAATTGCACCTAGCGGCGAAGCCACGGTCGACCCATGCCCGAACCGGTTCCGGCGAACGGCCAAGCCCAACTCCCGTGCGCGCGAGTCAGCCGTATCGAGTCTGGCGACGCCCACGGGCGCGAGGTCGCGCGGCTGCCAGCGCTTGCGGCAACCCTGGGTGCCGACGCGGTGGACGTGCGGCACCTGCTCGACGACGCGCAAGTTTATGACGTACGACCCGAGCTTTTCGAGCACGGCCAGCTGCAGCTCGGCGATCACGTACGTCGACGGCGACCAGGGCGTGCTCCTCTACCGCGGCATCCCGATCGACGATACTCGTCGAGAACAGCTCGTTCCTCGAGGTCGCGTACTTGTTGCTCTTCGGCGAACTGCCGACGGCAAGCGAACTCGACACGTTCACCAGCGACATCACGTATCACACGATGCTGCACGAGCAGCTCGCCAGCTTTTACAGCGGCTTCCGGCGCGACGCGCATCCGATGGCCGTCATGCTCGGCGTCGTCGGCGCGCTCTCGGCTTTCTATCCCGATTCGATCGACATCCTCGATCCCGCGCAGCGCCTGATCTCGATCGAACGGTTGATCGCGAAAATGCCGACGATCGCGGCCATGGCCTACAAGTATTCGGTCGGACAGCCGTTCGTCTATCCGCACAACGACCTGGATTACTGCTCCAATCTTCTGCGTATGATGTTCTCGGTTCCGGCGGAAGACTATCGGCCGAACCCGGTCTCGCCAAAGCGATGAACGCACTGCTGATCGTGCAGGCCGATCACGAACAGAACGCGTCGACGTCGACGGTGCGCAGCGTCGGCTCCAGCCGCGCCAACCCGTTCGCGTGCATCGCGGCCGGCATCTCGTCGCTGTGGGGACCGCTGCACGGCGGCGCAAACGAAGCGGTGCTGGCGATGCTGCAGCGCATCGGCACGACGGCCAATCTTCCCGAAGCGATCCGGCGCGCGAAGGACAAGAACGATCCGTTCCGCTTGATGGGGTTCGGCCATCGCGTCTACAAGAGCTACGATCCGCGCGCCAAAGTGATGCGCCGCATCTACGAAGAGCTGCTCGAAGAAACCGACAAGAGAGGACGACCCGCTCTTCGAACTCGCCAAAGAACTCGAACGGCTCGCGCTCGAAGACGAATACTTCGTCTCGCGCAAGCTGTACCCGAACGTCGATTTCTATTCGGACTCATCATGAAAGCGCTCGGCATTCCGCTCAACATGTTCACGGCGATGTTCGCGATCTCGCGCACGGCCGGCTGGCTCTCGCACTGGAAAGAGATGATCGAGGATCCCGACCAGCGCATCACGCGGCCCCGCCAACTGTACGTCGGCCCGCAGCAACGTCCGTACGTGCCGCTGCGCGAACGCGGTGACGGCGCTTCGGGTTCGAAGCTGCCGGCCGGCGTCCCGATGCCGGGCGAAAAGAGCATCGTCGGCGGCTAGCCTTCGGGTCCGTCGACGTAGCGGCGCGGCATGTCGGCCGGTAAGCGAGCGACGATCTCGTAGCCGATCGTGCCCGCGGCAGCCGCGAGATCGTTCGCGTCGAGCATTCGGCACCGTCGCGGCCGATCAGCGTGACCGTGCTCGCCCGGCAGGCGTCCGGCACGTCGGTCACGTCGATGAAGCTCATGTTCATGCAAATGCGCCCGACGAACGGCACGCGCTTGCCGTTCAGCAGCGCAACGCCGGCGTTGGAAAGCGCGCGCGGCAAGCCTTCGGCATAGCCGATCGGCAGCACGCCGATGCGCGATGCGCGCGCGGTCACGAACGTGCAGCCGTATCCGACCGGCGGCCGGCGTCGACGTCGCGCACGACGACGAGCTCGTCGTCCACGACAGCGCGGGGACCAGTTCGAGCCGTAGTCGGCTGCCGCGCGAGTCTGCGGCGACGGCCAGATGCCGTAGGTCGCGATCCCGGCCGAACCAGGTCGAGCCGCAGCGCCGGATACAGCATGGCGGCCGCCGATGCGGCGGCATGCCGCAGGACGCCGCCGGCGCCGAGCACGGCGTCCAGCGGCCTCAACGCAGCTTCGAAGCGGGCCAGCTGGGCGAGCGTGAACTCGGATTCGAGTTCTTCGGCGGCCGCGAGGTGAGTGAATATCCCCCGTACGGCAAGGCCGTCGTCGTCCAAGAGTGCAGCCAGCGCCGGCGGTCGCCGCCGGCACGTCAAAGCCCAGGCGGGTCACGCCGGTATCGACCTTCACGTGAATCGGAAAAGGCCTGCCTCGCGCGCTGGCGAGTCGGCTCAGTTCCGCAGCGAAGCGACGATTCCAGACGGTCAGCGCCGCCTCGTTCTCGAGCGCGAGCGCTCGATCGCGTTCGTCGACTGGGCCCAAGCACGAGCACCGGTGTCCGGATGCCTGCCGCGCGCAGCGCCGCCGCTTCATCCGCACGGTACACGCAGAAGCCGTGAACGAGGTCGGCCAGCGTCCGCGCCGTTTCGATGAGGCCATGGCCGTAGGCATTGGCTTTGATGACGGCGGCGTACCGGGACGGCGCGACGAGCGTGCTCAGCGTGCGGACGTTCTGCCGCAGCGCGCTTCGATCGATCGTCAGGTGCGCCATCATCGCGGGGTGCGTAGATCTGCAGTCGCCCTGCCGAAAACTGCGATGTGAGGCAGATCGACGGCGATGTGAAGTGCCCGCTGCGCTATGCCGCCCGCGGCCGGCACCATACAGCCAAGCACACCAGAAATCTTCGACGGCGAACCTGCCGCCTTCCGCTAGAGGTGGCCGATGCGTGAGCACGTCCCGGCGTATCCGCTGACCAAAATGCTCGGGACACTGAGCGTCGCGGTCTTGGCCTACTCGACCGCCGCCATTGCGAACGTCATCCTGACCGCGGTGGCGGGACATGCCATTCGAGCGCTGCCGCGAGCCTTGCAAGTCGCCGACCTGCAGACGGCGCTCTTCGCGATCCTGCTGCTGGTGACGCTGGTGGCGTTAGGTATCCCGCTGTTTCAGAGCAGCCGCGAGCCGGCGGTGCGGCGGTTCTCGCTGTTCTCGACCGGATTCCTGATCGCGTACGTCGTCCTACACGCCGTCGGTCCCGTCGACCCCGACGTGCCGCTCAATCTGTTCATCCGCTACGTCGTCGCGCCACTGCAACAAACCGCCGGCCACGCGTGACCGCATGGGCGGGTCATTGGCCGCGCCGCGTCATCGCACGACCGCCGTTCTAGAGCGCACGTACGTTGCGCGCAAAATCTCGCGATCATCGCGGCGTCCCTACACTCTCGGCCGCGGCGGGGTACCCGAATTTTTCACCTCGGTCGCAAAGCACAACGATACGGTCGATGATGTAGCGTGCTATCTCACCTCATCATGAGAACGTACAGATACGTATCGTCTGTCAACGTGACTGGTCCGAAACCGGGCGCAAAGGTGATCGATGTTCCGTTGACTGTGCCGGGATTCGATCCGAGCTGCGTTCCATTCGTGAGGTCGTATCCATACTCGTCGAATGAGTGACCGGATGTCGGCACCGTCGGCGGAATGACGATCGATGTCAGCAGCCGGTACCAGTGTGCGAACGTCACGCTGTGGCTGAGTGTGAATTCAAAGTACGCTAGGCTCGTGCCTGGAGGCGGCGGACCCGGAAGGTGCGCAACCGGAACGGTCGTCGTCTTCACCATTGCCGTAACGCCTCCGGACGCATCGTTCGCAGAGTAAATGAACGACCCGCCGTAGCCGGCCGCCACTGGAAACACGAGCGTACCGCCGCCCGGAGCGATCGTGGCGACAGCGGACGCCGTAGCGAAGGCGCTGCTTTGAAGCCGCGGTGGTGCAGCGGCACAGCCCGCTGCAGCTGCACAGAAGGTTGTGCCTAACATGAGGACAGGAGCGCTCCGCAGCCATCGCAGCATCATCGTGAGCAGGTTCGTGATCGCGCCGGAAAACCAGCGCCGACGCAGCGGCACGCCACGACGACCCGGATCGCACCATCACATCGTCCCACCGCGTGATGGTGTCTGGGGACGTGCTGTGCGAGCGTTACGGCGCGATCGGGAACATGGGGCGCCCGCTTTTGGTCTTTGATGCCGGGCACCTCTTCTGCATGACGTCCCAATGTTCGACGAGCTTGCCGTTCTTCACGCGGAAAATGTCGACCGTGACGAGCGGCTTGGGTACCCCAGCCGGTGTATAGACCGTGGATCATGACCAGGTCACCATCGGCTGCGATAACGTCCGGCTGATATTTAAAGTTCGCAGGCAGCGAGTTCACGATCTGGGCAGATCGTCGGCACCGTCTCCGATCGTCGGGTTGTGCTGGAGATACGGTTCGCGTTCAATGCACGCGATCAACGACAATGCCGCGTCGTAGACATCTTCGCCAAGCGCGATCGAGCGCGGCTCTGCGAGCAACGGGGCGCGGAAAACGTCGAACTGAACGTCGCTCGGGATTCGATCGTCGACCGCGAAGCCGTCCGCGTCGATGCCGCCGTCCGGCAGAAAGATGATCGACCACCCGTCGGCGGTGCCGAGCCTTCGGCAGTCGTGTTCGACGCCCGGCGACAGCGCCACCACGGTGCGCGGACGCATCGCGATCTCACGATGGCCAAAGACGAGCGTTCCTTCGCCCTGGGCGCACACCAGCACTTCGAAGAAAAGGTGGCGGTGCGGCGGCATGCGCCGCATCAAGTGACTCGGACCGGCGGAGTGAACCTCGACGCTCACCGCGCTTGGCTCGGGCGGAACCTACGTCATGAGGGATGGTCGCACGCGGTACCGTTCCGGTCGACTACGGCGTTGTCCACCTCGATTGCCACTGTAGGCAAGCCCATGGAATCAGTTTGAGACCCGGACGCCGTATGAGGCGCACGCCGACGGCTTGCACGAGACACTTGACGGCGCGGCTGGGGGCAAGCGAGGCGTAACCGTTGGAACGAATGCTGCCCGGAGCGATCGGGACGCTTCGCGTCAACGCCAGGCGTCATCGCGAGCGGCCATCATTGGCATGTCGGTCCTGCACCCCGCCTGTTTCTGTAGGCCCCCATTTTGTATGCAAAGCCGCTCCTAAATCGCTTGCACTCGGCGGCGCAGTCTGCTAACATTGCGCCTGTTGGCAGAAAGCTGCCATGAGTGCTAATTACTACGTCAGGAGGTTTGTGCGTGAATCTTAGGCCTTTGGGCGATCGCTTGGTCGTCGAGCACGTCGAGCAGGCGGAAAAGAGCGCCGGCGGCGTGTTTCTGCCCGATACCGCCAAGGAAAAGCCCCAGGAGGGCAAGGTCCTCGCGGTCGGTTCCGGCCGGACGCTCGACAACGGCAGCAAGCTCGCCATGGACGTCAAAGTCGGCGACCGGGTGATCTACTCCAAGTACAGCGGTTCGGAGATCAAACTCGACGGAACCGACTATCTCATCATTTCGGAGAAAGACGTGCTGGCCGTCTTCACCGATTCCAAAGTTCCGGCAGGAGTTAACTGAAGTATGGCTGCGAAAGAACTCGTATTCGACGAAACCGCACGACGCGCGCTCGAGCGCGGTGCCAACATCTTGGCCGACGCCGTTAAGGTGACGCTTGGGCCCAAAGGCCGCAATGTCGTCCTCGACAAGAAGTTCGGCTCGCCCACGATCACCAATGACGGTGTCACGATCGCCAAGGAAATCGAACTTCCGAACACGTTCGAAAACATGGGCGCGCAACTTGTCAAAGAGGTTGCCTCCAAGACCAACGACATCGCCGGCGACGGCACGACGACGGCGACCGTGCTCGCACAAGCGATCATCCGCGAAGGCCTGCGCAACGTGACCGCCGGCAGCAATCCGTTGCTGATCAAGCGCGGCATCGACAAGGCAGTCGAGATGTCCGTCGGCGAGATGGAGAAGCTCGTCGTCAAAGTCGACACGCCCGAGAAGATCGCGCAAGTCGCGTCGATCTCGGCCAACGACAAAGAGATCGGCAATCTGATCTCCGAGGCGATGCAGGCCGTCGGTAAAGACGGCGTTATCACCGTTGAAGAATCGAAGTCGACCAAAACCGATGTCGAGACCAAGGACGGCATGCAGTTCGACAAGGGCTACATCTCGCCGTACATGGTCACCGACTCCGAGCGCATGGAAGCGACGCTCACCGATCCGTACATTCTCGTGACGGAGCGCAAGATCTCGGCGATCGCCGACATCCTGCCGCTACTCGAGAAGATCGTGCAGATGCAGAAGCCGCTCGTGCTGATCGCCGAAGATGTCGAAGGCGAAGCCCTCGCGACGCTCGTCGTCAACAAGCTGCGCGGCACGTTCACCACCGTCGCCGTCAAGGCGCCGGGCTTCGGCGACCGCCGCAAAGAGATGCTCAAGGACATCGCGACCTTGACCGGCGCGACCGTCGTAAGCGAAGAACTCGGCCTCAAGCTCGACAAGGTGACGCCGGACCTGCTCGGTCAAGCCAAGACGGTCAAGATCACCAAGGAAGAGACGACGATCGTCGACGGCAAGGGTAAGCCCGATGCGATCAAGGGCCGCATCGAGATGATCAAGCGTCAGATCGATGAGACCGACAGCGACTTCGATCGCGAGAAGCTGCAAGAGCGTCTTGCCAAGCTCTCGGGCGGCGTCGCCGTGATCCAAGTCGGTGCAGCGACTGAGACCGAACTCAAGGAAAAAAAGCACCGGATCGAAGATGCCCTTTCGGCGACCCGTGCGGCCGTTCAGGAAGGCATGATCCCCGGCGGCGGCTCATCGCTCGTCCACGCGCTCAAGGTGCTCGACGTCTACAATCCTCCCTCGACCAACGGCAGTGCAAACACTGCGCACGACGAGAAGATTGGCATCGACATCGTGCGCCGCGCGCTCGAAGAGCCGCTGCGTCAGATCGCCGAGAACGCCGGGTACGAAGGCTCGGTCGAAGTGCAGCGCGTCAAGGGTTCCAAGCCAGGCCAAGGCTTCGACGCCATGTCGGGCGAGCTCGTGGACATGATCGGTGCCGGTATCGTCGAGCCGTTCAAAGTGACGCGTTCGGCGCTGCAAAATGCAGCCTCCATCGGTTCCTTGATCCTGACCACCGAGACCCTGATCGCCGACAAGCCCGAACCCAAGAATCAAAACGGCGCCGGCGGTGGCGGGATGCCAGGCGGCGGCGGAATGGGCGGCATGGGCGGCGGCTACGACATGATGTAGGTTCTCGCCCATCGCGGGCGGGCATCGATCGGATCGAGTAGGGCTCCTCACACGAGGGGCCCTTCCCTTTTGCGCCGGCCGTTGTTGTCGCACAAGAACGGTTGCGGGGTCGCTGCGATGTCCGTTTTCGGGCTGCTCAAACGTCTACGGGTTGAAGCACCGGCTCGCAGCTCACGTGAGCCACTTGGAGCGGTGCCCGGAACGGAGGTCACCATGTGTCCCGATTGCATCGTAAGCATTGCGTTCACCGCTGCCGCCCGTGTCCCGTCTGCGCCGGGACTGTTGATGGTGCACGCTCACGCCTCGGAGCTGCGCATACTGGTGACGCGCGTGCTTCAACAAACGACCGCTGCCAAGCGTATCGCCTTGGCCGTAACGAAGAGAGGAAATCGGTATGGATCATCCCAGAATCGTCTCGCGGGCCGAGTGGCTCGTTGCCCGTAAGAAATTGCTCGCCAAGGAAAAGGCGTCCACCCGCGAGCGCGATGCGTTGAGCGCCGAACGCCGCACGCTACCGATGGTTGAGATCGACAAATCATACGTGTTTGACGGTCCGCGCGGTCCCGTGAGTTTGCACGACTTGTTCGAACGACGCAGTCAACTGCTCGTCTACCATTTCATGTTCGACCCGAGTTGGGACGAGGGCTGTCCGAGTTGCTCGTACCTAGCCGACAACTTTGGCGGCATCGCGCACTTCGCCGCGCGCGATACGGCGTTCGCAGTGGTTTCGCGCGCCCCGCTGGCAAAGCTACAGTCATTCAGGCAGCGTATGGGATGGAGCTTCCCGTGGTTCTCGTCATTCGGCAATGATTTCAACTACGACTTCGGCGTCACGCTCGACGAAGCGGAAGGCAGCGTTTCGTACAACTTCGAGAGTGCAGCCTCGCTTCGCGAGGCGGGCAAACTTTGGATCGAAGAAGGCGAGTTGCCCGGCTTGAGCGTCTTTCTACGCGACGGCGAACGGATATTCCACACCTACTCGACGTACCAGCGCGGTCTGGATGCGCTGATCAACACGTACAACTATCTCGATCTGACGCCGCTGGGTCGTCAGGAAGACAACGAGCCGCACGCCATGGCGTGGATTCGCCATCACGATAAGTACCCGGCAACGCCAGCACATTCCAATCATCAACGCAGTGAGGTATCGGCATGAGCGAGTACGCGCTTCTTTTTCGCGGCGACGGCGAATCGGGATCGCCCGACGAGATGCAAGCACTGATGCAAAAATGGGGCGCCTGGATCAAAGAATTGCAGGCCCAGGGTGCTATCAGAGAACTCGGCCGCCCGCTCGAACGCGGCGGGAAGGTCATTCGCGGAGCGGCAAAGATCGTCACCGATGGGCCGTACGCGGAAACAAAGGACATCGTCGGCGGCTTTCTTATCGTCCACGCCGACAGTCTGGACGAGGCCATGAAACTGGCGAACGGCTGTCCTGGCCTGGACGTAGGGGACATGGTCGAAGTGCGGCCGGTCATGGAGATGAACCTTCCATAGAATCGACCGAGCATCTGTTCCGGCGCGAGTACGGTCGCATCGTCGCGACCGTGACTCGCATATTTGGCGCTCATAACCTAGCGTTGGCAGAAGATGTCGTTCAGGACGCGTTTTGCCGCGCACTCGAAGTGTGGAAGTTCGGCGGCGTGCCGGCCAATCCGTCGGCGTGGCTGATAGCGACCGCGAAACACCGTGCACTCGATATCGTGCGCCGCGAGCGCACCGCGCGAACCTTCGCGCCCGAACTCGAGCGGCTGCTCGCTGGCGATGAAACGCTAGATTCACGTGTGGACGATTTATTTGGAGGCGACGCGATCAAAGACGATCGCCTGCGCATGATGTTCTCGTGCTGCGATCCGCGGCTTCCCGAGAATGCGCAGCTCGCCCTCATCCTCGCCCTCTTGTGCGGCTTTAGCGTGGCCGAGATCGCGGCGGCCTTCATGAGCGGGCGCGCCGCGATCGAGAAGCGCTTATCGCGCGCGAAACGTGTGCTCGCGCAGTCGCAGACATTGTTCGACCTTGACGGCGGGGATGATTTCGGGGCGCGCTTACCCGCCGTCGGACGCGCGCTTTACCTGCTCTTTAACGAGGGCTACCACGGCGCGTCGGCCGATTCGGCGGTACGTGTTGAACTTTGTCGGGAAGCGATTCGTCTCGGGGCGCTGCTCCGCGCGCACCGCCACGGGCCCACGCCCGAAATCAACGCGCTCTGTGCGCTCATGTGTCTCCATGCGGCGCGGCTGCCCGCGCGCGTCGACGCGTCGGGCGCCCTGATTTCACATCGCAATCAGGATCGCGCCCGGTGGAACCGGCGGCTGATCGCCGAAGGCAACGGGCTCCTCGAACGTTCGGCGACGGGAAAAAACCTCTCGCCGTATCACATCGAGGCTGCTATTGCATCCGTTCACGCTCGTTCGCGGAGCTCCGCGGGCACGGACTGGAATGAAATCGTCGGGCTGTACGATACGCTGTTCACCCTACAACCGTCGCCGGTTGTCGCCCTCAACCGAGCAATCGCCATCGGTCAGCGAGACGGGGCCGAACGCGGACTCGAAGCGATCCATGCAATCAACGGCTCAGAGATGTTGGCTGCTTATCCATTCTACCATGCGGCCCTTGGCGAGCTCGAGCTGAGTCGTGACTGTCACGAAGTCGCGCAAGGGCACTTCCGATCCGCTCTGGCCCTCGCTCGCAACGGGAACGAACGTGGATTTTTCCAACAGCGTCTTAAAATCTGTGACCGGATCGACGCAGAAACGCCTAGTGCGGACATGCGGCCCGCGCATGTGGACCGCACGCCCTCGCTGAAAAACCTGTCAGGCTACGCGTCTACTGGCGCGTGACCGCACGCAGTCGCCTACTGCTTGTAGAAGACGCGGTTGTCTTTGTCGAGCAGATCGATGCGGTCGGCGTGAGCCGTGCCGAGCAGCTTTCGGTCATAACGCACCTCGACGTACTGACCGGGAGCGATCGTGGAAAGCTGCGTCGTCTTCGAACCTTTCTTGAAGACGTTGTGAAACTTCGGGGCGATCAGAAAGCTGACGGTCTTTTTCTGCACGGGGTTATAGACTTTGATGTTGTTGGCCGAGACGTGCTTGACGATGCCGTAAAACCGCATCGCCGTATTGGCCGCGCCGGCCGAGCCGGCATTGCCGGAAATCAGCGCCGCAAGGGCGAGTGCGCCGACGGCAGAGCGTGAAAACATCTTCATGGGGCACGTGTACCCGAAGACCCGCCCGCTCACTCGCTTACACAGCGCCGCCGTGTGAGGTGTTACGATGCGGTCCGCGTGACCACGTAGGCCAGGGCCAACGTCAGCGCATCTTCGCCCAGGGCGACCACCGCATCGGGCAACCCGCGCTGCTGGACGAGGCGCGCACGCACCGTATAGCCGAGCCACGCTCCCGCCAGCGCGCCGCCGATTCCCAGCGCCACGCCGGCTGTGCGGCTGCCGCCACGTCGCGCCGCTACGGCGCCGCCGCTGACAGCGCCCGACAACGCGCGCACACCCAAAGACGGGATGCTCAAGCGCGACGGCGTGACGGGCAGTTTGTCGCCGAAGAGCTCCCCGACGGCGAGCAGTTTCGCGCCCCGTGCCCAGCCCGACCCACCGCCGAGAAGCATCGCGGCCGGGGTCAAGGCGCGAGCGCCGGCGGCCGCGCCGATACCGAAAGCGTGGAGATAAGGTGTGAGTGCCATGCACGTCCTTTACCCCGCGCGCAGCAGGCGGTGAGCCAGTGGGCCGGAACTTCCGGGCCTAGCAGTGTGTCCCAAAGAGTGCTAACATGAACGACGATTTCTGCGCCGAGTTCGACGCGATGTTCGCTGAGCTCGCGCGGCGTTCGCGTCCGGGGCAATTTGCTCCCAATGCGGACGTGTACCTCAGTGCGGACGGCACGATGATGCTCGTCGATGTCGAGATCGCGGGCGCCGAACCGACCGATCTGCACGTTATGGTCGAAGCGCGCCGACTCTACGTCATCGGTCGACGCTACGACCGTGAGCGGGGACGCCGCGGCTCGTTGCTGCTCAAAGAGATTCCTTACGGCGACTTCGCCAAAAAGATTCATCTGCCGGTCGCCGTCGCCTATGAGGATGCGACGGCGTCGTACCGCGACGGCATCCTGACGATCCGCCTCCCCGTTTCAGAGCGCGCAGCGCTGCCCAACGCCAGAACCGAAATCCGAATGACTGTAAGAAGGGTCCCCGCCTGATGCCCGCCTCGACCGATAAAACGACCGACATCCTCGGCATTCTGCCGCTGCAAGACGCGGTGCTTTTTCCGAACACCGTCATTCCGCTGGCAGTCGTCAAGAAGCCCGGCATCGCGCTCGTCGAGGAGGCATTGCGGGATGGGCGCCCGATCGGCCTCGTAGTCCTCAAGGACAAAGATACCGAAGATCCCGGACCCGACGACGTGCGAACGATCGGAACGATCGGCACGATTCAGCGCATGATCAAAGTGCCCGATGGGACGATTCGCTGCATCGTCGGCGGCAACAGCGTCTTCCGCGCCGATGAGTTCACGCAGACACATCCGTATCTCGCCGCGCGGTACACCGAGCTGCCCGACATCACGCGCAGTTCCGAAGCGCTGACGGCGATGCACCGCAATCTCGCCAGCCTATTCTCGAAGCTGATCGGCTATCTGCCGCAAGCGCCGCGCGAGATGGAGATGGAAGTCAACAACATCACCGACTCCAATCTCCTGACCTACTTCATCGCAAGCTCGATGCGGCTCGAAACCGCCGATCGCCAAGCTCTGCTCGAAGAGCGCAATACGGAAAAGCGAATGCGCAAACTGACGCTGCTGCTGACTCGCGAACTCGAGGTCGTCGAACTCGGCCACAAGATTCAATCCGACATCCAGCGCGAGATGGAGAAGAACCAGCGCGAATTCTACCTACGCCAGCAGTTGCGCGCAATCCAAGAAGAGCTGGGCGAAACCGATCCTCAGCAAGCCGAGACGAACGACCTCCGCAAGAAGATCGACGAAGCACAACTTCCCGAAGACGCGCGTAAAGCGGCCGATCGCGAACTCGACCGGCTCTCGAAAGTGCCGACGGCGTCGCCTGAGTACTCCGTGATCCGTTCCTATCTAGATTGGATCGTACAACTGCCCTGGAGCATCGCGACGACCGATGCGATCGACATCTCTCGAGCGCGCGAAATCCTCGACGAGGATCATTACGATCTCGAGAAAGTCAAAGATCGCATCGTCGAATACCTGGCCGTCGGTAAACTCAAAAAGAAGCTGACCGGCCCGATCCTGTGCTTCGTCGGCCCGCCGGGCGTCGGCAAGACGTCGCTCGGACAGTCGATCGCGCGGGCGATGGGGCGCAAGTTCGTGCGGCTGTCGGTCGGCGGCGTGCGCGATGAAGCCGAGATCCGCGGGCACCGGCGCACGTACATCGGCGCGATGCCGGGTACGATCCTGCGCGCATTGCGCGACGCGGGCACGCGCAATCCCGTCATGATGATCGACGAGATCGACAAGGTCGGCAGCGACTATCGCGGCGACCCGCAATCGGCGCTGCTCGAAGTGCTCGACCCGGCACAAAACAACACGTTCCGCGATCACTATCTCGACTTGCCGTTCGATCTGTCGCAAGTATTGTTCGTCTGCACCGCTAACGATCTGTCGACGATCAGTGGACCGCTACGCGACCGGATGGAGATCATCCAACTCGCCGGCTATACGGAGTTCGAGAAGCTCCAGATCGCCAAACGTTACCTCGTGCAAAAGCAGCGCGAGGCCAACGGCCTGCGTGATTCGCAAGTGCAAATAAGCGATGCGGCGTTGCGCACGGTCATCAACGACTACACCCGGGAGGCGGGCGTCCGTAACCTCGACCGCGAGATCGGCACGATCTTCCGGAAAGTGGCGCGCCGGATCGCCGAGGCACCGCGCTACAAGGCACGCGTCAAGCCGGAGAATGTGCCCGACTACCTCTCCAAGGCGCGCTTCTACAATGAGGTAAAAAAGCGCACGGCATCCGTCGGCGTCACGACGGGCCTTGCCTGGACGCCGGTCGGCGGCGACATCATGTTCATCGAGACCAGCGTGATGCCCGGTACCGGCAAGCTCGTGCTTACGGGCCAACTCGGCGACGTGATGAAGGAGTCGGCGCAAGCGGCCGTATCGTTCTTGCGTTCGCGCTCGAGCGAACTGGGACTGCCGGAAGACTATTTCGCCAAGCACGATCTACACGTTCACGTACCGGCCGGCGCCGTTCCCAAGGACGGGCCGTCCGCCGGCATCGCGCTCGCAACGTCGATCGCATCGCTGTTGACCGATACGAAGGTCGATTCGAACCTCGCGATGACCGGTGAGATCACCTTGACGGGTCAAGTGCTGCCGATCGGCGGTCTCAAAGAGAAAGTGCTCGGCGCCAAACGTGCCGGCATTTCGAAGATCGTGATGCCCAAGCGCAACGAAGTCGACCTCGACGACGTGCCCAAAGAGGTCCGCGACACGATGACCTTCGTGCCGGTCGAAGAGGTCTCGCAGGTCTTCGAACAGGCCTTCGGCCAGCGGATCATCACGCCGGTGATGCTCGGTGAGGATACGCGCAAAAATGGTGTCGTCGTGCCCTTGCGCGCCCGCACCAACGCAAAGCGGTCGACTTCACGCCGGACCGCCGTCGCGACCCGCAAGCGCTGAAGGCCGCACCGCGTCCGCTAGCCGTCGCGGTCGCCCTGGGACTGGTCTACCTCTTGTGGGGTTCGACGTCACCCGCCATCAAGGTTGCCGTCGCCTCGATCCCGCCGTTCGCGATGGTGGCGTTGCGTTTCGCAACGGCGGGCACGATCTTATGGGCATGGTCGCGCCTGCGCCGCGTCCCGTTGCCCACTGCGGCCGAATGGCGCGGGGCGGCCGTGACGGGAACGGTGCTGCTCGTCGCGAGCAACGGCGTGTTCTCATGGACTCTGCGTTCGGTGCCCGCCGGCATCGGCGCGCTGTTCTTTGCGATTGCGCCGCTGTGGATGGCGGTCTTCGGATTCTTTCTCTACCGCGAACGCCTCGCGCGCTTAGGAGCGCTGGGACTGTTCATCGGACTGTGCGGCATGGTGTTTCTGTACTCGCCTAGCGGCGCGCAACACTTGCCGCCCTGGCCGACGGCGGTCGGTTTCGTTTGTTCGCTCGCCTGGGCGTTCGGGTCGATGCTTCAACGCAGACTGGCGGCCAGCGACGTCGTGCAGATGAGCGCGATGCAGATGCTCGTCGCGGCGCTCGTCCTTGCCGCACTCGCCGCCGCAACGGGCGAGCATCTCACCGTCTCGCAGTTTACCCCGTCGGCTTCGGCGGCGCTCGCGTACTTGATCGTGTTCGGCAGCATCGTCGGGTTCAGCGCGTTCTTATGGCTGATGAACAGCGTTCCGACGACGCTAGCGTCCACGTATTCGTACGTCAATCCGGTCGTGTCGATCGTCCTAGGCATCACCGTCCTGCACGAACGCTTCACCTGGCAACTCGGCGCCGGCGCGGCGGTCATCATCTTCGGCGTAGCGATCATGATGCTGGCGCGGTCGCCCCGCGTTGCGCCACGGCTTGTGAACCAGACCGCCGAAGCCAGCTGAGCGTCACGTCGGCGAGGAGCCCCGCGGCGGCGGGTTCCTAACGCTCGACGACGATGTTGCTGCCGTCCTCAACGCGGCCGATTACGGCATCGAGCGCGCCGCAGTCGCGCAGCGCCGCACGGAGCCCGGCGACTGCGGCCTGGTCGACGGCCATCAGCAGGCCGCCGCTGGTTTGGGCGTCGCTGAGCAGCAACCGTTCGGACTGCGTGATGTCCGCCGCAAACGTCGTGAAGCCGGCATGCTCGGCAGCGTTGTCGCGTGTACCGCCGGGTGCGATGCCGGCGGCCAGCATCGCGAGCGCAAGTTCGTAGCGCGGCACCTGCGAAGCGATGATGCGCAGCGCGACGCCGCTCGCAGTCGCCATCTCGTATGCGTGGCCGAGCAGCCCGAAGCCGGTCACGTCGGTCGCCGCGTGAACGTTGGCAGCCAGCATCGCGCGCGCGGCGCCTGCGTTGAGCATCGTCATCCACGTGACGGCTTCAGCGATCTGTGCTTCCCCGATGGCGTCCTTTTTGAGCGCTGACGCTAGGATGCCCGTGCCGAGAGGCTTGGTGAGCACGAGCGCATCGCCAGGCCGCGCGCCCGCATTGGTGACGACCTTCGCCGGGTCGACGATGCCCGTCACCGACAGTCCGTACTTCGGCTCAGCATCTCTGACGGTGTGACCGCCGACGATGGCGACGCCCGCCGCGCGCGCGATGTCGGCGCCGCCCGCCAGGATGCGCGCGAGCACGTCGGGGCCGTACGTTTCCAAAGGAAAGCCTGCGATGTTGAGCGCGCAGACGGGTGTCGCGCCCATGGCATAGACGTCGGAAAGCGCATTGGCGGCCGCGATCCGGCCGAAATCGTATGGGTCGTCGACGATCGGCGTGAAAAAGTCGACCGTCTGCACGAGCGCAAGGTCGTCGCGCAGCTTGAATACGCCCGCATCGTCGTGCGTTGTAAAGCCGACGAGCACGCGTGGGTCGGTCGAAGCCGGTAAGTCGCGCAGGACCTGCGCGAGGTCGGCAGCGCCGACTTTACTCGCTCAACCGCCGCCTGCCGTCGCCGCCGTCAGCCGGATTCGCTCCTGCGATCGCATTACGTTGAGTACGACGCGCCACGAGGCGATACCGCGCTACGCGCTGCGAAGGCCGAGTCCGTCATATCCGGCGAAGCCGACTCGAGACATGGCGATGCGGCTTTTCATCCCGGGGCCGGTGACGTGCGCGCCGGAGGTTCTCGCAGCGATGGCTGCGCCGCTGGTCGACCATCGCGGTCCGGAATTCGCGGCCGTTTTGGGGCGTATCGCGCGCGGCTTGCAGCCGGTATTCGGCACGTCCGGCGACATCATCATCATGGGGAGTTCGGGGACCGGCGGGCTAGAGGCGGCGCTCGTCAACAGCTTTACACCCGGGCAAAAACTGCTCGCCTGTCCGGTCGGGCTCTTCGGGCGACGCTTTGCGAACATCGCGGCGCAGTACGGCTTCGACGTCGAGGTGCTTGAAACGCCGCTCGGAGAGCAACTCGATGCCGCACGGCTTGCGCAGCGTTTGCGGGAGGATCAGCGCGGCGAACTCGCCGGCATCCTGCTGACGCACAACGAGACGTCGACCGGCGTGCAAAATGACATGGCCGCTCTCTCGCAGGCGATCGGCGATCACTCCGCAACCGCCATCGTCGACAGCGTCAGCGGCCTAGGGCGCTTCTGTTTTCGCGATGGACGAATGGGGTTTTGACATCGTCGTCGGCGCATCGCAGAAAGCGCTTGGAGCTGCGCCGGGACTGGCACTGCTGGCGTGTAGCGAACGCGCGTGGGAACGGATGGCGGCGGCGCGCGCGCCGCGCTTTTACTTCGACCTGCGCAAGGCGCGCGAACTCGGTGCCACCGGACAAACGGCCTGGACTCCGCCGGTCAGCATCGCTTTCGGACTCGACGCCGCTCTTGCGCGCTATCAGAGTGAGGGAGCGCGCAACGTCTACGCGCGCCACGAACGCTACGCGAAAGCGATCCGCGCCTTCGCGCGGGCGGCGGGTCTCCAGACCGTCTCGCGCTCCGGCGCGCATTCGGTGACGGTCGTCGCGCTGTATACGCCCGGAGGCATCGATGCCGAGGGCCGTGCGTAGCGATCTGCGGGAACGCTACGACATCGTCGTTGGCGGCGGCCAAGGGGACCTCAAGGGAAAGATCCTGCGCATCGGCACGATGGGCGACCTGTCCGCGGCAGACATCGTCGACGCTCTGGCCGCGTTAGGCGCAGCGTTGCAAGCGCGTGGCTTTGGCTTCGACGCGGCAGCAGCGTCACGAGCATCGCGTGGAGTGCTCTTTCCAACACCTGCCGATGTAACGGCGTAGCGTTACGGCGGCGGATCGGCCGTCAGGTGCGTTGCGGCGGCGTCAGCGGTCGTGCTGAGCGAATAGCGGGTCGGCCAGCGGCTGAAGGAAGCTCGGTAACGACGAGCGGAGCGCCGTGTCGAGACGGTGCGTCGGTTGCTGCAGGAAAGCGACGAATGCAGAGCGGCGCAGATCGGCACGCAGTGACGGTGCCAGTGGAAAAAACAACAGCACGTAGAGGATGCCCCATACGAGCGACGAGCGCTTTGGCTGCACCGACCAGCGCGCCGAAGAACGCGGTTCCCCAAACCGATGAGCGGCAGCTTGCGCGACGATTGAGAGCGCCGCACCCAGCGCGAGCACGACCACATAGGCCGCGCCGGCGTAGGCCAACATGCCAACGACGTGCGCGGCGGCGAAATTGAGATGAAATCGGTCGCGCATGAACGCATCCCAGATGCCTGGATAATGAAAGGCGGCGGCGATCGCAAACACCAGCGCGATGGCGCCGGCAAGCTCGCGCACCAACCCGCGTTTAAAGCCTCGCAACGCGCCGAACAACAGCGACGAAGACGATGACGACGTCGGGCCACGTCGGTGTCCCCGCGAGCACGCTAGCTCACGCAGCGTGGCGTTGCAGCGTTCGCGCAGAACTGTCAGGATCGCGGTGATGTAGCCGTCGGCTTCGGCGTCGGTCAGCGTGCCGTCGAAGCGTTGCAGCACGACGCGTACCGCCAGACTCTTCTTGCCTTCGGCGACCTGTGGACCGCGATACTCGTCGAAGACGCGAACGCTCGCGACGACGCCGTCTGCGCCCGCCCGTACGGCCGCTTCGACGTCGGCCGCGGGAACGTGCGGTGCGACGATCAGCGCCAGGTCGCGCTCGACGGCCGGAAATTTCGACGCTGCAACGTAGCGCGGCATGCGATATGCTGGGCAGATCGGTGATGCGCAAGGTGCCCGCGTACACGGATCGTTCGAGTTCATACGCGCCAAGCAAGTCGCGGGTCAACCGCGCCGATCGTCGCGACGTGTTTGTCGTCGATGCAGCAAGGTTGCCGTCTTTCCCGGATGCCAGCCTGCCATCGAGCCTGTTACGGTCTTCGGCGTCACGCCCGTAAGCGATCGCGAAGCAACGCCAGCGCCTCGCCTTTGAACGACGAGAATCCATCGTCGCGCCACGCTGGTTCGTCGCGGAGCGGCATGACGGCGAGCCATCCCACCGACGCGGAATTTCGAACGGCTCGGCGCCTTCGAAGATGCGGCCGAGTTCGAAGGTGTGCAATGCTGCGTCGTTCCATGCTGCGGCCGCGCATGCGCCAGTAAACCGGGCAGCAGGGAAAAGCGAAGATAGCGCTGTGCGTCCGACGAGCGGGTTGGCGATCTCGACGACGTCGCCCGGCAGCGCGACGCCGGCGCGGCGGTAGCGCGTCGGCAACCGTCCGCCGGCTGCAGTGCGTGCGTCATGATTTCGGCATAACCGAGGGCGACCAGAGCGTGCGCGATGCGTTGCTTCCGTACGGTAGGCGTCGCTCTGACGCGCGGCGCGAAACAGCGGCGGCAGTGCCGCTTCGGAATGCGATCGTAGCCGACGACTCGCGCGATTTCTTCGATAACGTCTTCGGGGATGCGCACGTCGCCGCGCCACGGCGGCGGCGTTACGGCCAGCGCGACACCGGACGGACGTGCGTCGACGTCGCGTGACGTCGAAGCCCAGCGCTTGCAAGGCTCGTTCGGCTTCACGTGCGTTCACCTCGAATCCGAGCAGCCCGCGACCCGCGCGGCATCGAAGACGATCGAGGCGTCGAAGCAGCGGCGTCGGCGCCGAAGGCGGCCGGTGCGTGCACGGTCGCGCCCAAGCGTTCCAAGAGATGCGCGGCGCGCGCGGCGCCCCAACTCGAAAGCGCGGGCGGCAATCCTTTTTCATGCCGGCTCGATGCATCGGTCCGCAGCCCGAGCGCCGCGCTCATGCGGCGTATCCGCGGGCCAGCGAACGTCGCGGCTTCGACGAGAATGTCATGCGTCGCTGCCGACACTTCGCTCGCCGCCGCTCCGCGCAAGCCGGCGATGCACTGCGGTTCACGCTCGTCGGCGATGACGAGGAAGCGCGGGTCGAGCTCGCGCTCTTCACCGTCGAGCGTCTGCATCGTTTCGCCGTCCCGGGCATCGCGCACGATCAGTCGTGCCGCCCGCAATGCGATCCGCATCGTAAACGTGCAGCGGCTGACTGCCTTCGAGCATGACGAAATTCGAAACGTCGACGACGTTGTTGATCGGTCGCTGGCCGGCGAGCGCAAGGCGCACGCGCATCCAAAACGGGGCTGGTCCGACGTGCACGTTCGAGATATGCGTTGCGCGACAAAGCGTTTGCAGTCGCCGCTTTCGATCCGCACGCTGTCTGGCGGCGTCGTGGCGGTGCCACGTGACGGACGACCGAGCGAAGGTTCGCGCACGTGCACGTCGGAGCGCTGCGCCGAGTTCGCGCGCGAGGCCGAGCACCGACATCGCGTCGACGCGATTCGCCGTCACTTCGACATCGAGAACGGCGTCGCAAAGACCGAACGTCGCAATGAAATCCGCACCGGGCGGCACGTCGCTTTCGAGTTGCAGGATGCCGTCGTCGAACCACGCCGCTTCGAGGCCGATCTCATCGGCCGAACACAAGCATGCCTTCTGAAGCGATGCCGCGCATCGTGCGCGGCCCGATGTGCATGCCGACGAGTTGTGCGCCCAGCAGTGCGACGGGCACGTACTGACCGGTCGAGACGTTTGTGGCGGCCGTCAGCGATCGTTAGCGCTCGTTCCTTGCCGACGTCGACCGTGCAGACCCACAAGCCGGTCCGCGGCGGGGTGCTTCTGGACGGCCGTCAGTCGTCCGACGACGATGCCGGAAAGAGCCGGCCGCGACTCGATCGCCGCGACGGGGAAGCCGAGCCTGGCGAAATGTTCGCGCAATCGCGTCGCGGCTCGAGCGAACAGTCGAGATAGTCGCGCAACCACGCCAGCGGAAGCTTCATCGCAACGCCGCGAGCATGCGCGGATCGTTCTCGAACAGGACGCGGATATCGTCGATGTCGTGACGCACCATCGCGATGCGCTCGATGCCGATGCCGAATGCCCAGCCGCTGACGTGCTGCGGATCGTAGCCGGCGTTGCGCAGCACGTCGGGATGCACCATGCCGGAGCCGCCGATCTCGATCCAGCCCGAACCGCCGCACGTTTTGCAGCCTGCGCCCGCGCAGCCGGGACAAGTCGTGTCGACTTCAGCGCTCGGTTCGGTAAACGGAAAAAATGACGGCCGAAAACGCACGCTTTGCGCCGGCCCGAAGAGTTCGCGCAGAAGCCCCGTCAGCGTGCCTTTGAGATGACCGAGATGGATGCCGGGCGCGACGAGCAGGCCTTCGATCTGGTGGAACATCGGCGAGTGGCGCGCGTCGATCGCATCTCGCCGGTACGCTTTGCCGGGCACGACGATCGCCAGCGGAGGCGGCACCGTTTCCATCGTGCGCACTTGCATCGGCGACGTGTGCGTACGCAGCAGCACGCCGGGACGCAGATAGAACGAATCGAGTCCTTCGCGTGCGGGATGGTCGGCGGGGATGTTGAGCGCGTCGAAATTATAGTATTCGGTTTCGATCTCGTTGCCCAAAACAACGGCATAACCGAGGCGCTCGAAGTACCCGCACGCATCTTCGAGGGTGCGCCGGATTGGATGCAGCGAGCCGGTCCGCGGACAGATTGCGGGAAACGTAACGTCGATCGACGCAGCGAGTTCGCGCTCGAGACGCTCGGCATCCAGCGCGCGCAAGGCGGCTTCAAAGCGCGTTTCCAGTTCTGCGACCGTTCGCGTTGATGATCTTCCCGGCTTCGGGGCGCTCGGCGGCGGGCAACGTGCCGATCGTTTTGCGGACGTTCGTAATTTCTCCCGAGCGACCGAGAAAGCGAACGCGCACCGCTTCGAGTGCCTTTTCATCGTGCGCGTCGTCGAGCGCTGTTTGGAATCCAGCCGCGAACGCTTCGAGCTGGGAGGTCAAACGTTCGTTGATCGGGCCGCTCCTTTTGCGCTCACCGGCAAATGCGAACGCCCGGCATTTCGGCCGGGCGTTCGCGACTTCTTTTTTGCGGTGACCGAGAGGTAGTTAGCTGCTCGCGGGGGCTTGATTATTTTGTCGATACATCAGATATGCGTAAACGGATCCCGTGCTCGTGAACAGTTTCCAGAAGCGGTCGCTTGTGCGCATCAGTCGGCGTGTACCCTTCTCTCGTTATTGATTGTCACGGCGCCCAGCCGCATGAACTAAACGCGAGTATAACATAGCGCTATGGGGTCGCCAAGTCTTGACAAATGATGCCACGTTGCTGTGAAAATGCATAGCAAATGATGCTCCCGGCGACGGCTGCGTTCAGGCTTTGACCACCGCCCGTTTGCGGGATGGCGACCGTAGAATCGGCATGCGTGAGCCAGTCGCCTGCACCGTGCCGCTCGTTGCCGATGACGACGAGGGGTTTGGGCGGAAAGCGGAAGTCCGGCAGCGGCGTGCCCGAACGGTCGGCCGCCACAACAAAGTAGCCAAAACGCGCGGCAGCCGCAGACGACCTCGTTTCTCCGTGCCGTGCCCAGCATGAGCCGAAAAATGGCGCCCATCGTGGCCCGTACGACTTTGGGGTTGTATGGATCGACGGCATTGTCGCAAAACAGCGCGGCACCAAAACCGAAGATTTCCGCCGACCGAATGAGCGTCCCGGCGTTGCCGGGGTCCGCTACGCCCGCCAGCACGACGACGGGGACTCCCCGCTGGAGGATATCGCGCGGTTCCGGAGAGCTGCAGGCGTGGACCGCCACGATCGATGGCGGCGCTTCGAGATCGCTCAAGCGTCCCAAGCTGCGCGCCGAGACAACGTACGTTCGTTCGTTCAAACGGTCGGCAAAGGGAGCAGCGCCGGCAGACCCTCTTGGGAGACATACACGGCTTCGGGCAGCCGGTTTGCGGACAGCGCCTCTTGGAGCATCGTGAGCCCCGCGACGCTGAAACGTCCCTGTTCCCGCCTGCCGCCTTTCGTCAGCAGTTCGCGAACCGCGGTGAGCCGCGGTGAATGAGCCCCGAGCGCCATCGCCATAGTCTGCCGGTTCGACGGAGGGAGGGAAGCTTCGGCTCGGGCGACGACAGCATGGCGTGACGTCGCGGACCGTCGAGGCGGGTTCTCTTGCGCTCATAGCGCTCGCTGTCTTGGTGGGAGGAGGAGCGCTGCTCGAACAGATCGCGCGACTCGGCGGGGTCGCGGTCTCGCTATTGCTCGCGATCGCTGTTGCGATCGTCTATGCATTCCGCCGCAACTTCCGCCACGACTACGCCTTAGCGCGCGTGCACGCCGCACGCGATACCGCCTTCTTGGCGGCCATCGCCGCAGCGATGGCGTTCACCATCGCCCCCGCCCGTTGGTCGTTCGGCGCCGCAATCGTCGCTACGGAGATCGGCTTGATGATCGAATTCGTGACGCGCACGTTGTAGCTCGCAGTCGACTGCGGCCAATCCGCACATTCGCGTCGTCCGCCTACGGCACTTCGACATCGCTGCGAACGTTACAACGTCGTCGACGCCTTCGGGGAGCAGCGATCTGCCGGTGAGGCGGCGAAGCCGCTTCACCGGTGAAGGTTCATTCCTCCGAACGCATCTATAGCGGTAAAGTGCTGAACTTACGCGTCGACGAGATCGAGCGCGTCGGCGGCGAAGGCACGCGCAAGGTCGAGGTCGTCGAACATGCGGGCGGCGTGTGCGTCATCGCGCAGCCGACGCCGGGTGAGATCGTGCTCGTCAAGCAGCGTCGCCATGCGGTCGATGCGATCTGTGGGAAGTTCCGGCCGGCATGTCGGAACACGGAGAGCCGGCGCTCGAAACTGCCAAGCGCGAACTTCTCGAGGAAACCGGGTATCGCGCGCGTTCGTTTCGCTTCTTGTGGAGCATGTATACCGTTCCCGGTTACGGCGAGGAACGGATCTCGTTTTTCGTCGCGGAAGGCTTGACTGCCGGCGAGGCGCAGCCCGAAGAGGACGAGCAATTCGAAATGCGCGTGTGGCCGGTCGACGAAGCGTGGGCTCTCGTCGAGCGCGACGAGATGCGCGATTGCAAGACGCAGATCGCACTCGCCTGGGCGCGCGCGCAGTAGGTATGACGCCGGTGGCTATGCGCGGCCGCAGATCGCCACGTCATGAACTTACCAACGGTAAGCGCGCAGCGCATCCCACTGGTACGGTTGCGTGGCATCCCATGAGAAAAAGCACTCTCCGATTGCGCCGACGGCTTTGCTCGTCGCCAGGGACGCAGCGATCTCGGCGGCCGGAGGGTAGCCGTTACGTCCCTCGGCGTCGGTCTGACCGCCGATGCTGATCGGCATTGTGCGCCGAGTTTCGCGGATCAGTTTGGCATACGATTCGCGCAGCAGCACCCGCACGTGCGCCGGGGTGGTCGGTTTGCGGCGCATCATGCGCCAATAGGCCATTGGCTGTAAGACGTCGCTGAAACGCGCAATCTGCTCGTAGGGATAGTTGCGTTGGGTGAGATGTTCCAGATACGCGTCCTCTACCGTCGCGACGAGCAGATACTTTGGGCCGACCGCTGCACGCAGGTCGCGCATGTACTGCCACAGCGCACTTGGGCCTTGCGGCGCGCCCCCCATGAAGTCGTCTCCCCGTTCGATGTCGACCGCAACGCCCGTCAACGGCGTGCCCTTGGATGTGCGGTAGTAGGCGGTGCGCACGCTTTGCTGGAGGTCTTCGAAGCTGGTATCGCGCGGTACCGTCCAGCCGACCGTTCCGATGCCGTGTTCCGCGAGTCCATCGACGATCGCGTCGATCGTCGGTCTCGCTTGCGGCGTCACTTCCCAATATGCGCCGTACGCCGTGCGCAGTTCGACGTAGTGCAAGCCGGCGCGCACCGCTTGCGCGACGATCGTCTTAGGATCCAGGTGTTTGTAATAGATTGCATCGAGCGGATTCGTCGAGAAAAACAGCCACATCGCCTTGCCGCGGGCATTCGTAATGCCGGTTGCAGGCGGCGGGGGGAATGCGGCGACGGGCCCCAGCGTGACGGGCGGTCGATCGGCGCGATAGAGGACGTAGCGGTAATGATGGCCCGGCAACACGGCCGTGTCGCGGTAGGTCGAACTCGGGCCGGCGATGATGACGAGCGTTCGGCGTTGCCCGGCTCCGTCGATGCGCACGATGCGTGCCAGCGTGTTCTCGCACGGAAACCATCCGATTGCAATGCTATGCGGTCCTAGTGCCGCCGCGACGACGCGCGCTCCGCGCCAGCTTCGCGTGTCGGTATATGCGGTGACGCTTCCCAATCGCGGCACGTTCGCATGCACCGTCATCGCCAGCGGACCATCGCGCTGCGTCTTGAGAATCGCCGACGGCTGTCCGAACCTGAGGCGCGTCTGCCATTGCACGTAGCCGTCGCGGGACGTCCAGTCGATGTCGCTGTTGGCCATGATCCGCGTCGGTGTGCCCCGCGCATCGACAAAACGGGCGACGACGAGCCAGCGCGCGTTTCCGTCGGGATCGAAACCAAGCGGCCGCGTATCCAACATCATGCGCGCGGCCGGTTCGCCGTAGTACACCGGGGCGGCCGCCGTCGGGACGGGCGTCGGCGGTCCGCTCAGCCCGTGCGGGGACATGGCCGCACGAAGCGCAGGCCCCACGCTCGCAGCAACGGTCAGCAACGCGAAGGTGGCAACGAACCGAAGCGTCATGCGGCGTTTTCTGCGACGGATACTATGGGGTGTTTCGCGCACCGGATCACCGCCGGCAGAGTGTGGCGCTAAGCCGGCGCCTGCTCCGTGCGCACGGCCAGTCGCTCCATCATCTCGTGCGTCGGCAATTTGACGTTGCGCGCGAGTTGCAGGCCAGGCCATCAGTTTGATCGTCCAGTACGTCGGGTCGAACTCGAACCAGCGTAATCCGTGCCGTGCCGAAAACGGAAAGGCATGATGGTTGTTGTGCCAGCCTTCGCCAAAGGTCAGGATAGCGACCCACCAGTTATTCGTCGAACGGTCGCCGGTGCGGAAGGTTCGGTAACCGACGGCATGTGAAGCGCTGTTGACGAGCCACGTGCAGTGATAGGTGAACACTAAGCGTGCGAAGATGCCCCAGATGACCCACGACCAGCCGCCGATGGCCAGCAGCGCGAAGCCAAGCGCGATCGTCAACCACAGGTTGTACTTGTCGACGAACCGATAGAACGGATCGCGGACGAGGTCGGGCGCCCAGCGAGCGCGTTCCGCCGGAAGAACGCGATCTTCGTTCGTGCGAAACAGCCACTCCATGTGGGCCCACGGCATCCCGCGATGTGAGTCATGGGGGTCACCAGCGCGATCGGAATGTGCATGGTGTGCGCGATGCTGCGCGACCCATTCGACCGGACCGCCTTGAAGCGCTAAGCGTTCCAATGATCGTCAACGCGTACTCGACGGGCCTCGGAACGACGAGGCTACGGTGCGTCAGGAGCCGGTGAAACGCGAGGGTGATCCCCATGCCGGTGACGATGTAAAGGCCGACCGCGACGGCGACGGCCGACCATGAGAACAGCGCGGGAACGAAGACACCTAGCGCCCCGAGGTGGATGATCGCAAGTCCGATAGCGATCGGATAATCGCGCTTAGGTCGTTTGAGAGCAATGCGGGCGGGCGAGAGGGTCGCCATAGTTGTCCTTTCGGACGGCAAAGGATAGAGATCTGCGCGAGGCTATCGTACCCGCGTTAACGTGGACCTAAGAAGCGAGTGGCGGAGACGCCTGCGCATCGAGTTGCGCCTTGGCGACGGCGAGCAGCGAATCGAAGGCGGTCCGATCGGAGACGGCCAGGTCGGCCAACGCTTTACGGTTGAGCGTGACGCCGCTTTTCTTGAGACCGTCGATCAAACGTGAATACGATAGTCCTTCACGTCGCGCGGCGGCATTGATGCGGCTGATCCATAGCGAGCGGAAATCGCGCTTGCGGACGCGCCGATCGCGAAAGGCGTAGTGCAACGAGTGCAGCAACGCTTCGTTCGCGACGCGGTAGTTGCGGCGGCGCGCGGCGCGAAAGCCCTTGACCAGTTTCATCACTTTGCGGCGGTGCTTTCGTCTTCGCGACGCCGCGCTTGATGCGTGCCATGTGAAAACGCTCCTTGAATTACAGCAAGTACGGGATTTGCGGCGCGAAGCGCGCCAGATCACCGGCGAACACCGGCTGATCCTTGCGGAAGTTCCGCTTGCGTTTGCGCGTCTTCTTGCTTAGAATGTGGCCGCAACCGCTGAATTGGTGACGGTGCGTAACTTTGCCGTTCGCGCTGACTTTGACGCGTTTGGCGGTTCCTCGATGCGTTTTGATCTTAGGCACCCGATGTAGACTCCGTGGGCGTGACCGCCCGGCGATGCGCCCGAACCGGCCGGCGCGCTGACCGGTGCTTCGTGCGGCAGGGTGAATTTGGGCGGTCCCGTCGGAACGGCACGCGGGGCCAGGATCATGAACATGTTCTTGCCTTCGAGCTTGGCGTCGCGTTCGACGGTCGCGATGGGGGTCATGTCGGCTGCCATGCGATCGAGCAGACGCTTTCCGAAATTCGTGTAGGTGATCTCGCGGCCGCGAAACATGATCGTCACTTTGACTTTGCCGCCGTCGAGCAGCAAGCGCTCTGCCATCCGCGCTTTGGTTTCGTAGTCGTGCGTCTCGATCTTCGGGCGCAGCTTGACTTCTTTGAGCTCCCAGTTCTTTTGCTTCTTACGAGTATCTTTATCTTTTTTCGACTGCTCGTATTTCAGCCGACCGTAATCGCTGATCTTGCACACCGGCGGCATCGCCGTGGGAGAAACCTCGATGAGGTCCAAACCCTTTTTGCCGGGCGAGCGCGAGCGCGTTTTCCGTCGGCATCACGCCGAGCTGCGTTCCATCGTCGTCGATGACGCGCACTTGGCGGATGCGGATTTGATCGTTGATGCGTAACGGTCGTGCTATGTCGTACTCTCCTTGGGAAAGGACCCGGACACAAAAAAGTGGCGATGCCCAAGCATCCCACTACGAAGACCTACCGGCGGTCCTTTTCGTGCGACCGGATCGCCCGTAGGCATCCGGTGAGGGCGCTTTGAGCGAGCCCTGCTTCGGCTCTTCTAGTATACCGGACAACGCCTGGGCGGTCAACGCCGGCAGCGCCGGCCGCAGGCCGGCGTGACGGGACTCCGGCACGCGGGCGAGTTCGGTCGGAATCGGCAAGGCCGGGCGCGCATCGAAGTGCGGCTTTCCGTTAGCTGGCGCGGCGCAGTTCGGCGATCAATTCCAGGGCTTTCTGCATCTGCGGGTCGACGCCGTCGCGGTAATCGTGCGGGGCGATGTCGACGTCGTAGTCGGGATCGGTTCCGTAGTTTTCGACCCTCCATCCGACGTCGACGAACCAGAACGAGAACTCCGGCTGCGTCGTGATCGTGCCGTCGACGAGACGATGGTATGGATCGATGCCGATGACGCCGCCCCACGTGCGTTTTCCGACGAGCGGTCCAAGCTTGTACAGTTTGAAGGCGTGGCTGAAGATGTCGCCGTCGGAGCCCGCGAACTGGTTCGTCAGCGCGACCATCGGTCCGACGACGGACTCCTTGGGATACGGCTCGGGCGGATTGTAGCGCGAGATGTCGTAGCCGATCCGTTTGCGCGCCAGCTTTTCGAGCAGCAGCGGCGAGACGTGGCCGCCGCGGTTGTAGCGCACGTCGACGATCAAGCGCGTCGCGTCCGAACTCCGACAGATAGCCGCGGTGGAACTCCGAGAAACCCCACGGTCCCATGTCGGGGATGTGCAGGTAGCCGACCGTACCGGCCGTTTGGGCGTGAACGTACGCGCGATTGTCTTCGACCCACGCGCGATAGCGCAGCATCCGTTCGTCGCGCAGCGCGCGCACGACGACGCGCTGGCGCCGTTTTCCGGAGAGGACCGTCAACGAGATGTCGCGTCCGGCGGCATTGACGAGCAATTCGTCGGGCGTACACTCGCCGCTCAGCGCGCGGCCGCCGATGGCGACGAGCACGTCGCCTTCGTGCACGCGCGTGCCGGGCGCGGCGAGCGGCGAGTCGATCTCGGGATTCCATGAGTCGCCGCGGTAGAGTTTTTCGATCCGGTAACCCGTCGCCGTTCCACGCAAGGTCGGCGCCGAGAAAGCCGCGGCGGTATTGCGGCGGCTTGCGGTGGTCGCCCGCCGATTTCGTAGGCGTGCGACGTACCGAGTTCGCCGAACATCTCCCACATGACGTCGGAGAGTTCCGAGCGCGTGCGCACGAGCGGAAGCAGCTTCGCGTAGCGATCGCGCACGAGATTCCAGTCGACGCCCGACATCGACGCGTCCCAGAACTGCTCGCGCTGCATGCGCCACGCTTCGTGATACATCTGCGCCCATTCGTCGCGCGGTTCGACTTCGACGCTGGCGCGCGAGAGATCGAGCCAGCCGGTACGGCGGCTACTGGCATCGTTCTGAGGCTTGGGCTCTTCCTGTCCGTCTTCTGGTAGATCCGTCAGCGCATCGATCGCGCGCAAGCGTTCGTGCGACGCATAGACGAGCGTCCGGCCGTCGGCAGCGAGATGGATTTCTCCGACGTCCTGCAGCGAGCGGCGCGAGTCGCTGCTGTTCGAAATCGTAGGCCAGCAACGTGCCTGTCTCATCGTCGTCTTCCCAGGTGTTGCCCTGCGGCTTGATACCGCGCGAAGGAAACTGCGTGAACAACGCGCGGCCGCGTGCCGCGACGATCTGTTCGTAATTTCCTTCGTCGACGGGAAACCCCAAGATGCGTCCGCCGATGCCGTCGAAGTCGATGTCGATGCGGCTCGGCTTGTCCGGTGACTTGTCGTCATCGCGTTCGTCGTCGTGTTTGTGGCGATGCACGGGCGCGGGTTTCGGGACGAACGGGTTCTGCACGTCGTCGCGCAGCGTGACCAAAAACGGGCGCGACGCCTGCGGAAAACTCAAGTCGAACTGCAGCGCGTCGTACACCGGATTGAAGTCGCGCGTCGAGATGAAATACAGAAAGTCGCCCTCGGGATCCCACGCGGGTGCGCGGTCGACGCGCAGCAGCGGCGTCACATCGTGGACGGCGCCGGACTTCACCTTTGCGATGCGCACGATCGACGTGTCGACGTTGGCGGTCGCCGCTTCGTCGGCTTTGATCGCGCAGGCGTACGCCAGCCAGCGGCCGTCAGGTGAAAACGCGAGGTCGGAAACGTTCGATGCCGGGCTCGTGTCGATCGTGCGCACCTTTGCATCGGACAGGTCGACCAGCAGCAGTTCGCGCCGGTGATTCGCCAGCGCGACGAGGTCGGCCGTCGGCGAAACCGCCAACTCGACGATCCGTCCGATGTCGCCCGTCGGAATGCGCTGCGCCTCTCCCTCGCCGTCAGCGCGGCGTACTTCGAGCCGTTCGGCGCCCGTCTCGTCGCTCGTGCAGACGAAGCGCTCGCCGTCGGCCAGCCACTGCGCCAGCCGGTACCGTACGCGGCTGCCTGCGCCGTGGGCGACGACCGCTTCTTCCCATAGCGGCATCGTGAAGGCGTGGCCGCGCGAGACGAGCGCCACGGCCGTCCCGTCGGGGCTGGGCGCGATGTGCTCGAGGCCGTCCTCGATTTCGACGAAGCGACGCTTGGTCTGCACGGCCGATGAGGGCGCCGGTACGTCGACGTACGACACCGTATCGCTGTGCGTATCCAGTAACGCGATGCGAGCCCCGGTCGTGTACGCGATCGTCGTTCCGTCGGTGGAGGGGAAACGGACGAAGTACTCAGTTTCGTGCGTGTGGCGGCGCAGATCGTTGCCGTCCGCGCGCACCGAGTAGATGTTGCCGACGCCTTCGTGGTCGGACAAGAAGTAGATGCGCTCGCCGAGCCACATCGGCCATACGACGTTGCCGGCCAGGGAGACGAGTCGCGCGAACGTTCCGCCGTCGCGCTCGACCCACACGTCGCCGGCGGTGCCGCCCTTATAGCGTTTCCAACGCGCGGGATCGTCGTTATTGCGCCCCAGGGCAAAGCGCCCGTCGGCGCTCTGCGAGAGGCTGCGTGCATGACCCAAGCGGAGATTTTCGGGTACGCCGCCGGCCGCCGCGATGCGGTAGCCGCGGGTTTCGCGCACGAACGGTGCGGCTGCGTCCGAGCAGAACAGGATCGCGGATCCGTCCGGCGTCCAGCCGGAGACGATGCACGCATCCGACCCGAGGAAGGTGAGCCGCTGCGGTTCACCGCCCGCCGCCGGCATCGTATAGACTTCGGGCTGACCTTCGTCGCGGCCGACGAACGCAATGCGTGTGGCATCGGGCGAAAACCGCGGCATCGAGATCTCGCCGGCACTGGCGGTCAGACGGCGTGCGATGCCGCCCGCACGCGGCACCGACCATAGATCGTCCTCGCACACGAAGGCGATCGAGTCGCGCGCGACCGTCGCGTATCGATAATACCCGAGTTGATCCATCGAGTTGTGGTTAGTCGGCCGGAGCCGCCGTTCCCGGGGCGAAACGATAGGCCGGTGTCAGCCTTTCGTCAGCATTTCCTCGAGAAGTATTTCGGTTACCGTCGCTTGTACGTAGCCTACGTTCTCCGCGAAGCGCCCGAGCGTGCCTCGTTGGCAGTCCTGTCGGAGATCGCACGCCTGTCCTTCATGATCGCGGGCAATCTGCTGTGTGCGACGATCTTGTGGGTCTTGGCTTTCGACGCTGCTGCCCGCGAGGGCGTCGTCGCCGTGTGGCCGCCGGTGTTCGCGTTGTGCGCGCTGATGCCGACGCTGTTCGTCATTCTGGCGGTCGGCGGCTTGGCGGCGGCGCTTCGCGCGCGCCGGCACGTCGCTGCCGAAGCGGGCGCCGCGGCAGCGCGTGACGGCCGGCGCAATTGCCTAGCGAGCGCGCCTCGATGACGAGCGCCGACGCGCAGATCGCTGCCCTCTTCGAAGCCGGTTCGCCGCGCGGTCTCGCGCGGGCCATCTCCCGTGCGGAAGCCGGTCATGGAGCCGCGCTGATGCACCGCTTCTTCGAACGTGCGGGGCGCGCGGCCACGCTCGGGTTGACGGGGCCTCCCGGCGTCGGCAAGTCGACCTTGTGCAGCGCCTTGATCGCGATTGCCCGCGCGCGAGGCAAGAGCGTCGGAGTCGTGTCGGTCGACCCGAGCTCGCCGTTTTCGCACGGTGCCATTTTGGGCGATCGCATCCGGCTTGCCGAGCACTTCACCGACGAAAAGGTGTTCATCCGCTCGATGGCTAGCCGGGGGCACCTCGGTGGCCTCGCGGGGGCGACGGGCGACGCGGTTGCCTTCATGGACGCCTTTGGCCTCGACATCATCAGTCATCGAAACCGTCGGCGTCGGTCAATCCGAAATCGAGATCGCCGAACTCGCCGACACGACCGTCGTTGCCCTGCAGCCAGGCAGCGGCGATTCCGTCCAACTGCTCAAAGCCGGCATTTTGGAAGTGGCCGACATCTTCGTCGTCAACAAGGCCGACCACCCGATGGCGCTCCAGTTGCAGCGTGAGATTCGCGGCATGCTCGAGATGCTGGATTTCTCGGGCTGGGTTCCGGAATTGATCGCCACCCAGGCGCGGGAAAACGTCGGCATCGAACCGTTGTGGGGCGCGATCGGGCGCCATGAGGAGTACCTGCGCGACAGTGGAGAACTGACCCGCAAACGCCGTAGCGCGTTCGCGCACCGCGTGCGAGCGCTGGTCATGGGGCGCCTCGAACCTCGCATCGCCGACCGCATCGGCGAGGTCGCCGAGCGCACGGCCGGCGATCCGTATGCGGCGGCCGAAACGATCGCGGCCCCGCTTGTAGAGGCCCTCGGGCCCGCTGGGGCCGCCGAGCCGCAAGCCGCCTTCGTGTCCGCCAGCGTCAAAGGGCTGTGACGCTGCGCGTTCCCTGCATGCAGCGCGCCCGCGCGCTCGGGCGAAACCGTCGCGACTCACGAGCACGTCTTTGGAAGTGACATGATTGCGCCCGAACGGCTGACCCTGCCGTACACCAGCGAAGTCGCAGGCGCGACGAGCGGCATGTACGACCGCGTCTCACGCACGGTAACGCCGGCCGAGTGGGAACTCTTCGCACCCTACATCGCCCGCATCGAAGCCCTTAAACGCGAACGCAACGCCGTCGTGCTGGCGCATCACTATCAAACTGCCGAAATCTATCGCTGCGTCGCCGACATCGTCGGCGACTCGCTGGCGCTCGCACAGGCCGCAGCCGCTACGGATGCCGACGTCATCGTCATGTGCGGCGTGCATTTCATGGCCGAGACGGCCAAGCTGCTCAGCCCGCAAAAGATCGTCTTGCTGCCCGACCTGGCGGCGGGCTGTTCGCTTGCGGATTCGATCACGGCCGAAGACGTGCGCCGTCTGCGCGCACTGCATCCCGGAGTGCCCGTCGTTACGTACGTGAACACGTCCGCTGCCGTCAAAGCGGAGAGCGACGTGTGCTGCACGTCGGCCAACGCGGTGCGCGTCGTCGAGTCGCTGTCCGTGCCCAAGGTCATCTTTCTGCCGGATCAGTATCTCGCTGCCTACGTCGCCGCCAAGACGTCCGTCGAAATCGTGACGTGGCAGGGCCACTGCGAAGTGCACGAACGCTTTACCGCTGAAGAAATCCGCGCGTTGCGAGCGCAGCACGGCGACATCCTCGTCCTCGCGCATCCCGAGTGCCCGCCGGACGTCCTGGCTAACGCCGACTTCGTCGGTTCCACTACGTCGATGCTCGGGTATCTGCGCGAAACGCAGCCACGTCGAGTCGCGATGATCACCGAATGCTCGATGGCCTCGAACCTTGTCGATGCCTTTCCTGAAGTCGAGTTCACGCAGCCGTGCAATCTGTGTCCTCACATGCAGCGCATCACGCTTCCCAAGATTCTGCGTGCTCTGGAAACGATGTCCCCGCAGATCGAGATCGACGCGGCCATCGCAGCGTCTGCGCGGCGCGCCGTCGAGCGGATGACGACGATCGGACGCGACGCCGCATGACGTCGCTGGGAAACGACGCCGCATCACGCGCCGGCGTCCGCGGCGCGGGTACAAGCCTGGAACGATGATGCGGCGCGACCGGCGGTTCGATGCGATCGTCGTCGGCGGCGGGCTTGCGGGGATGCTGACGGCGCTCGAACTCCAGCCTTTGCGCGTGGCCCTCGTCTCGCATGGCCGGCTTGGAGAATCGACGTCGTCGGCGTGGGCGCAAGGCGGTATTGCCGCCGCAGTCGGCGACGACGACACTCCCGCGCTGCATGCGGCCGATACGGTGGCGGCCGGCGCCGGACTCGTCGAACGGCGCGTCGCCGCGCGCCTGACCGCCGACGCTCCCGGCGCGATCGAACGGATCGCTTCATTGGGAGTGCGCTTCGATCGCGCCGACGCGACGCACTATGCCCTCGGCCGCGAAGCCGCGCATTCACGCCGCCGCATTCTCAGCGCCGGCGGCGACGCAACCGGGGCGGAGCTCGTACGCGCGCTCGTGGCGGCGGCCTCCGGATGTGAAACGGTCGAGTGCTTTGAAGGCGCGCGGGCGCTCGACATCGTGCTCGACGACGCCGGCGCTGCGGCGGGGTTGACGATTCGCCACGCGGACGGTGCTCGCGAAACGCTCGAAGCTGCTGCGATCGTGCTCGCCACCGGAGGAATCGGCGGCCTGTATCGCTTCACGACGAATCCGATGTACTCGCGTGGCACGGGCATCGCGATCGCGGCGCGTGCCGGCGCTCGCCTCGTCGATCTCGAGTTCGTGCAGTTTCATCCGACGGCGCTCGACGTGCCGTGCGATCCATTGCCGCTCGTCAGCGAGGCAGTGCGTGGCGAAGGTGCCGTTCTCGTCGACGAGCGCGATCATCGGATCATGGCCGGCGTTCATCCGGCCCTCGAACTTGCCCCGCGTGACGTCGTCGCGCGGCGCGTCTTCGCCTTGCGCGGCGCAGGGCGGTCAGGTGTTCCTCGATGCGCGCCAAGCGCTCGGCGATGCATTTGCGACGTCGCTTTCCGACGATCTTCGCTGCGAGCATGCGCTTCGGCATCGATCCGCGGCAGACGCCGCTGCCTGTCGTCGCGGCCGCGCACTACCACATGGGAGGCATCGCGGTCGATCTGCAAGGTCGTACGAACGTCGACGGACTGTACGCTTGCGGTGAAGTCGCCGCCACCGGTGCTCACGGCGCCAATCGTCTGGCGAGCAACTCACTGCTCGAATCCGTCGTCTATCCCGAACGGATCGCACGCGACATCAAGGGGCGCAGGGCCGCTTCGCGACGGCGCGCACACCGGCGTCGCGACGAAGCACATCTCGCCGCAGAACGCTACTGCGCAGACATGGCGTGCCTTGCGCTCGGAGATGTATGCGAACGTCGGCGTCGAGCGTGACGAGGCTCGGCCTGGCGCACGCCGTCGAGTATTTCACGGGCCTGGCCGCTAAAACGCCAAACGAAGAATTGCGCGACGCCGCCACCGTCGGCGCCTTAATCGCTCGGTCGGCCTTGCGCCGGCGTGAATCGCGGGGCAGCCACTTCCGGCTCGATTATCCGGTCAGCGCTGACTCCGAGCGGCACCGGACGTTCCTGTCCCTCACCGATGCGCCGCTCGCCGGCACGGCCTGAACGCCGGCCGACACGGTGAATGACGTGCGTGGCGGCGTCGATGAAGCTGGGCAACGCGGCGTAGACGACGACGTCGCAGCGCGGGGGCTCGAACCGTTGCCGGCGCTGCTGTACGAGCCGCTGGTCCGCGCAGCACTGGCCGAAGATTTCGGTGTCGGCGGAGACATCACGTCGCAAGCGACGGTGCGCGCGGGCTCGCGCGCGCGCGGCTCGCTCGTCGCCCGCGCCAAACGGCGTGCTGGCCGGCCTCGATGTCGCGCTGGCCGCTTTTCGCTTGCTCGACGCGCAGATCAGCATCGACGCGCGTTGCCGCGACGGCGAGCGTATCGAATGCGGCTCGACGATCGCAACGCTGGAGGGCGATGCGCGCGCGCTGCTTGGCGCCGAACGTACCGCGCTCAACCTGCTATCGCACCTGTCCGGAATCGCCACGGCAACCGCGCGCTACGTGGCCGCGGTCGGAACGGCGCCGTGCGCGATCACGGAAACGCGCAAGACGTTGCCGGGCCTGCGCGCCCTGCAAAAATACGCCGTCCGTGCCGGCGGCGGCGCCAACCACCGCCTTCGGCTCGACGATGCGATACTGATCAAGGACAACCACATCGCGCTCGCAGGCGGCATCGCTTCTGCCATCCGTTCGGCACGCCGCCACGCCGGGCACCTGGTAAAGATCGAAATCGAAGTCGACACGCTTGCGCAGCTCGATACGGTTCTCGAACACATCGCCGACGTCGACGCTATCCTGCTCGACAATTTCGCGCTGCGACGAATTCGGGAGGCGGTGAGTCGCATCGCGGGGCGCGCCATCGTCGAAGCGTCAGGCGGCGTCACGCTCCCTGATATTCCCGAGCTAGCGAACACCGGCGTCGGCGTCATTTCGGTCGGAGCGCTCACCCACAGCGTGACTGCCCTCGACATCGGCTTCGATCTTCAACCTACGGTGCGCGAACCCGGCATCACGTCCTGCATGTCGTCGGGATAATGTTGGGACGGCCGAACGGAACCTCGACGCGAAGTCCGATGGTGAACGGCTCGCCGTAGCGATCGATGCTGGAAAGATACTGCTGATGCGTGAGATTATCGCCCACTAGGGAGACGGTAGCGCCGGATTTGAGCGTAGTGCGTAGCGTTGCGCCGAGGAGCAGCACGGCACCGAGTGGCTGCGTGTTGAGGTCGTCGTAGTACGTTTGACCAACGTACGAGCCGTCGACCGAAAAGCCGAACGGTCCGGCGCCGGCGCCGTCGATGCCGAGCGAAGCGGAGCGTTCGGGCACGAGGCTCAGTCGCTTGCCGATGATGGTCGGCCGGCCCATCGGTGACGCGCGCGTATTGCGAAGTCCCCGAGGCGCGTAGACGCGTGCAGGTCGACAGCGGCTCTGCGAACGTCAGCGTCTCACCGCTCGTTTGCGTCCGATCGACGTTTTCCCGACGCATCAAGGTCGGCGTGATCGTGCGAAACGCAATCGCGTCCATCACACGTGTCTGCGTAACATCGAAGGCCACGCGCGCTGCGCCCACAAGTGCGTCGATGCCGGCATCGTCGGTCACGCTGCGTTCAGGGACGAGATTCGGATTGGGCGCCATGACGACGGCTCCGACGTTGAAGCCGCGCACGAGCTCGTTGAGGTACGGGGCGCGGAAACCGCCGCCGCTCGACGCCCGCAACGCGACGTGCGAATTGACATCGTAGCGCAGGGCGGCGCGCGGCGAAATCGCGCCTTCGTCGTGGCCCGCAACGCTTTGCGCATTCGTTTGACCGTTGGAAATCGACTCGAGGGCGAGATCATCATAGCGCACGCGATCTGCACGAGCCCCGACGACTGCTTCGAATCGCGGTGCGTGAAAGGTCGCTTGCACGCCGACGCCTTGCAGCAGTGCAACTCCCGTCCCTAGCGCTTGAAGCGTATGGCCGTCGGAACCATACTGGATGCTCTGGCCGTCGACGCGGCGTTGATCGAGCACGAGGGCGAGATCCGTGGTACCGGCCGCACCCGACAGCGAGGCGGCAAAGCCGTTTTCGTCCGTCGGCACGTGCTGCATGTAGCGCAAGACGGTCGGTTTGACCGGAAACTGGTCAGCCAGATTGTAAACCGTCGAGTCGCGCACGTAGTACGCCAGGCGCGCTGATGCCGGCCCGATCCGGTGCGTCACCGTGATGTCGCCTTGGCGTAACGTGCGGTCGAAGGTATAATTCGTGCGGCCTTCGTCTTGATGGTCTGAGGCGAAGCGCAGAGAACCGTCGACGACCGTCGCGCCGTCGTCAAACCGCGCGCGGAGATGCGTCGTGCCGCTGGCAGCGACCGCCGGATGATCGAAGCGGGACGCGTATGCCGGCGGTAGATCGCGATACGAGAAATACGTCGAGGTTGCCGCCAGCGAAGCGGCGACGTCGCGACCGAGCGGCGTCCGCGCCTCGACGGCATCGTCGCTGCTCGTATTCGTCCCGGCCTCAAGCCGAGCGCGGCCAGCTGCGACGGCATTCGGACCGGTCAGCGGCGCGAAGGTCTCTAAGGCGAGAACGCCGCCGATCGCACCTGAGCCGTACAGTGCCGAGCCTGCACCACGCAACAGTTCGACGCGTTCGAGTTCGTCTGCCGGGTACGCCGGCCAATCGATCTGGCCGCCGAAGCCGTCCTGAGCGGGAAAACCATCGACCAGCACGACGCCGCGATCGGTGCCGGCACCGCCGAACGACGCGCGCAGTTGCCCGTAATTCGTGAAGGCGCTGTTGCTGCGGGTCCGATCGAAGCCGGGAAGTTGGCGCAGGACGCGATCGGTCTCGGTGCTCGGTGCCAGACCGATTGCCGCGCGGTCAAGTACCGACGTCGCGAGCGGCGATTCGTGTTGGCTTTTCGTCGAGCCGGTCGCGACGCTGACGGTTCCGATCACCGGCAGTTCACGCCGCAAGACGATCCGCCCGGAATGCAACGACTCAAGCGCGAGCGTCGCCGGCTGCGTATCCGCTGCGCGACAGGGTGACGGCGAGCGGCAGAAATCCGGAGCGTGCGGCGACATGTCCGTGAGCATCGCCCGCTTCGACATCGTGCGCGTGCCGGGTATCGGTAAAGTCGGCACGTACGCCCGATACGGGATTGCCCGCTGCGTCGACGACTTCAAGTGGTTCGGCGGCGCTGCCTAAGCCGAGCGCGAGAAACAGCGCAGCCGCGCCGGCGAGCGTCACGTCGTGCGCAGAGATGCGCTGTGCACGCGCCGAAGTTCGCGAGCATGTCCGAATCACGCGTTGCAACCCGTCGCCTTCGTTGGAGTTGGACGGATGGGCGCCAACATGGCTTTGCATCTGCACGACTGTGGCTTTCCGATCGCAGCGGTCTACGATCGGCACGCGCCGGCGGCCATGGATGTCGCTGCGAAAACCGGCGCACGCCAGACCGAGCGCCTGAGCGACGTGACTTCCAGTGCCGACATCATCGTGACCGTCGTCAGCGACGATGAAGCGATGCGGGAGATTTTCGCTCCGAGCGGCGACTCGCTGCTCGACGGCGCCGCCGGCAAACTGTTTCTCAATTGCGCGACCCTGACGCCGCGCGTTCACGCCGAAGCCCAAGCGCTGGCAGCGGCTGCGGGCGCGGATGCACTCGAAGCATGCATGGCAAGTTCGATCGATCAAGCTCGCCGCGGCACGCTGTACCTGATGATCGGCGGCAAGCGTGAAGCGTTCGAACGCGCCCGCCCGGTACTCGATGCGCTCGGGGCGTCGGTGCGCTACATCGGACCCGCCGGCAGAGCGGCGCAAGTCAAAGCGCTCGTCAATATGGTCATGAACATCAACACGGCGGCGCTGGCGGAAGGGTTGGGCCTCGGCGAGGCGCTGGGGCTCGATTTGAGCGTGCTGCGCGAGGTCTTTGCTCAGACCGGTGCCGCCTCGCGCGTCCTCGAGACGGACGGCGCCGACATGCAAAACCGCGATCATGCGACGTACTTTTCGGCAGCCCACGCGGCGAAGGATTCGCGCATCGCAACGGCGCTCGCCGACGACGCCGGGCTCGTGCTTCCGTTAGCGGAAGCGGCCGCCGCGCAATACGAGAGCATGGTCATGCTCAGGTCTCGGCGAACTCGATAAGTCCGGTGTCGCGGAACTGACGTTTCCGACGCGCCGAGCGGTGAGCGCATCGCCTCGCCGGCGGCCGGAGTGATGTGACGGCGGCCGCCGGCGAAGCGCGTCGCGTTACACCGGGTTCGTGAGGTACGGAAAGCCGTTGAGCGTGTTGACGGTTGGCGTCAGGTTGTCGCTCGTCAAGCAAGGCGTTTCCTTATGGTCGTCTTTGGCGAGACCGAGCTTGGGGATGATGTTGCCGTAGATCGCGCCGAGCGACAGGTCGATGACCGGACTCTCGGGGTCGCGTCCGCCGAATTCACGGGCGCCGTTGCGCAGCGATTTCTTGAGGCCTTTGAGTCCCGAGCCCGGCACGATGTCTAAGATTCCTTTCGGCAGTCCGCTCTTACCCTTCGTTTCCACGCCGAGATACGTCGCGTGACCGCCCGACGTCAGGTCGACCTGCATCTCGTTGTTCGTGCCGACCAGCTGCACGAGTGCCTTGGCGATGGCAGGCGACCGTCCGGCGCCATACGGCTTCGGTGTGGTCATGAAGCGATAGATCGCTCGCTGCAGCGTGGGATCGTTGAACGGCTCGCTGCGGTTGGTGACGTCGTGCAGCTTGAACGGCTCGAGCGCTTCTTTGACCGCGGGGCGGCCCCATAACTCGATCTGACTATACGCGCCACCGGCGCTCGGCTCCGTCGTCGATGCCGTCCACCAGACGTTGATGCGGCCCTTATTGCGCGAGTTCTGCAGCATGCTGCGCGGCATTTCGACGATCAGCGACAGCACGTTGAAGTTCGCCAGCGTGTTGGTGGCTTGGGAGGCACTGCGGAAACAGCTTGCCGACGGGGGCGGCGGATTGGGTTGGTTTTTGTAGTTTCGGTCGGGATTGATCTTGAAGAACTGCGTGAGATCGAAGTAGAACGGATCGCGCCGCGGTCCCGCGAAGAACTTGACGCCGTCAGGCAGCGCCGCCGTCGCATCATAGGTCGTCGTGCCGAGCCGGCGCACGAGCCTAGACATCGTGCCGGGCATGGCCGGCGCGGCCGGCCCATACAGCGAAATTCGTCTGGCCCGGACCGGCACCGTCCGCTTTGAACTGCAGCACTTCGTGTTCGCGGTAGTCGCCGACGTTGTCGATTTTGATCTGGTACAGAACGCCGGGATCGAAGTACGTCGACGTTCCCATACCGCGCGGAATGAGAGGGTGTACGTTCATGACAAACGCGACGTCGTTGGGATTCTTAGCGGGGAAGGCGTAGCCGTCGGTGATGTCTGCGCCCGGACGCGAGACGAGTTGCAGGGTGTCTTGATGGTCGGATGTCCGCGCGGGGCCGGCCGCGTAAAGGACCGACGCCGCGGCCAGCGCGGTGATCGCCGCACACGGTACGAGAATACGGCCGAGGAACATACGAGTGAGCCTCCGCAAAGCGTGGTAGGGGTTTACGCCTTTTACAGCCTGGCGCCCGACCACCCCTTCGTGGGGGTGCGGAAACGTGGCGTCGATGCGTCGAAAGCCTCCGGCGCAGAGCGAAAGGAAGCGATGACGTGGCCAAACTGATCGACCGACCGACCGGAAGCGACGCGAGTGCCTCGGCGCAATTCGACGTGCAGCGAGCGGCTTGGGAAGGTGCGTATGCCGCCGGTAAACGGCGCCGTGAGCCCGGATCGGGAGCGACGGACCGCACGATTTCCGATATCCCGCTCAAACCGCTCTACGAGCCGCAGGATGACGCGCAGCGCGACTTGGCCCGCGACGTCGCCTATCCAGGAGCGTATCCGTACACGCGAGGCATCCATGCCGGCGGTTATCGCGATCGACTGTGGACGATGCGTCAGTTCGCCGGTTTCGGCAATGCGAAGCAGACGAACGAACGCTATCACTTCCTGCTCTCACAGGGCCAGATGGGGCTGTCGGTCGCCTTCGACATGCCGACTTTGATGGGGTTCGATTCCGACGCGCCGCAAGCGCGCGGTGAGGTTGGCAAATGCGGTGTTGCGATCGACTCGTTGCGCGACATGCAGACGCTGTTCGATGGGATCGATCTCGGCACGATCACGACGTCGATGACGATCAACGGCCCCGCTCCGATCGCGCTGGCGCAATACATTGCAACGGCTGAAAGCAAGGGCATTCCGCGCGCGGCGCTGGGCGGTACGCTTCAAGCCGACATCCTCAAAGAGTACATCGCGCAGAAGGAGTGGATTTTTCCACCGCGGCCGCACGTGCGTTTGATCGTCGACATGATGAAGTTCTGCACGGCCGAAATGCCCAAGTGGAATACGATCTCGATCAGCGGCTACCACATCCGCGAAGCCGGGTCGACGGCGGTTCAAGAACTCGCCTTCACGCTGGCCGACGGATTCGCGTACGTCGAGGCGGCGATGAAGGCCGGTTTGGACATCGACGCCTTTGCGCCGCGGCTGTCGTTCTTCTTCAACTCGCACATCGATTTCTTTGAAGAGATCTGCAAGTTCCGCGCGGCCCGGCGCATCTACGCGCGCCGCATGCGCGAGCGCTACGGCGCCAAAGACCCGCGCTCGTGGACCTTGCGCTTCCATACGCAGACCGCCGGCTGCAGCGCGACGGCACAACAGCCCGAGAACAATATCGTGCGCGTCGCGTACGAAGCGATGGCTGCAGTGCTCGGCGGCACGCAATCGCTCCATACGAACTCGATGGACGAAGTGCTCGCCTTGCCGACCGAAAAGTCGGTCGAGATCGCGTTACGTACGCAGCAGGTCCTCGCCTACGAAACCAATGTGACCAACGTCATCGATCCGTTGGGCGGCTCGTATTTCGTCGAAGCGCTGACTGACGAGATCGAGAAACAGGCCGAGGAATACTTCCGCCGGATCGAAGAATACGGCGGCGTCGTCGAAGCGGTCGAAGCCGGCTTCTTCCAACACGAAATCGCCGATGCATCGTATCGCTATCAACGTTCGCTCGAAACCAAAGAGCGCGTGATCGTCGGAGTCAACGCCTTCGAACGTGAAGAAGACGCCGGCGACATCGACCTGCTCAAGATCGGTCAGGAGATCGAGCTGGCGCAGGCGCGGGACGTGCAGAGCGTTCGCGGTGCGCGTGACGGCGCTCGCGTCGAGCGGACGTTGGCAGACCTCAAGGCGGCGTGCGCGGACGCATCGCGTAACGTGATGCCGCCGCTGATCGATGCGGTCAACGCGCTCGCAACGGAGGGAGAGATCGTGCAAGCAATGGTCGAGGTATACGGACGCTACACCGAACGGGCGGCATTCTGATGCTGCAGCGTAAGCCGCGCTTTATCGCTTCCCCGCTCGGGCTTGCACTGGTGGTCGCCGCAGCCGTTGCATGGCCACTTGGCGCTCACGCAGCCGACGTGCCGAACGTCCCGCTTGGCGTGACGATCCCATGTGCGCTGAGCGCGACGGTATCGTCACAGACGGCGCATCGCGGCGATCCCTTCACGTTCGTTACGACGAAGGACGAGAATCTCGGCGGCATCGCCGTCCCGAGCGGAACACCCGGCGTCGGCCGTATCGCCGCCGTTTCGAAAGCCTACAAAGGCCACAACGGCAGCGTCAGCTTGCAAGCCGACACGTTACAGCTTTCGGGCAGCCGGGTCGTTTGGGTAAACATCGTCTCGGGCGGCTTACGCGGACACTACGCGACGAAGCACGTCATCCCGTACATCTTGCCGATTCCGCCGGTCATTCTGCCGGGTGCGGTGTTCACGCAAACGGGCGACATGATTCTCGACAAGGGCGCCGCGTTCAGCGTCGTTACGATCGCGCCGCGCCACGAACTTGCGCCGCTCGTCGGCGGAGCGGCGCCCGCCGGTCCGATCGAGCCTCCCGCGACGGACTCGCCGCGCCCGGCGACGACCACGTCTCCGTAAGCGCGGCGTCTCCCGAGGCTCTGTAGCCCTCGTTTGCGAACACAGGGTCCTTATGGCGAACGAGCGGCCCTTGCGAATCATCGTAGCCAAGGCGGGCCTCGACGGGCACGATCGCGGCGCGAAAGTGATTGCGCGTGCGTTGCGCGACGCCGGCATGGAGGTCATCTACACCGGGCTGTTTCAAACGCCCGAGCAGATCGTGCAGACCGCGATTCAAGAAGACGCCGACGGCATCGGGCTCTCGATCCTCTCCGGCGCCCATATGACGCTCTTTCCGGCCGTCCTCGATGCGCTTGCCGCGCAGGGCGCGAGCGACGTCGTGTTTTTCGGCGGCGGCACGATCCCAGCCGACGATGCTCGCGAATTGCGGCGCTTGGGCGTGCGCGAGATCTTCACTCCCGGTGCGCCGCTTTCCAACATCATCGAGTTCGTGCGACGAGAATGCGGCAAGCGCCGCGAACTCGTCGGCTCCTGAGGCGACGAACGCGCCTGAAGCTCACGACGTCCCGGTGAACTCGGCACGCGTTCGCACGCGCGTCGCACCGTCGCCGACGGGGGACCCTCACGTCGGCACGGCTTACGTCGCCCTGATCAACTACTGTTTCGCCAAACAGCATGGCGGCGATTTCGTTCTGCGCATTGAAGATACGGACCGCAATCGCAGCACCCCGGCGTCCGAACGCGTGATTCTCGACGCGCTGCACTGGCTCGGTTTGACATGGGACGAGGGACCGGACATCGGCGGCGAGCACGGCCCGTACCGGCAGAGCGAACGGCTCGAATTGTACGAGCAGCATGCGCGCATGTTGCTCGACGGCGGCCATGCCTTTCGCTGTTTCTGCACGCCGGAGCGTCTCGCCGACATGCGCGCCGAGCAGCGCGCGCACAGCGAGCCACCGGCGTATGATGGCCGCTGTTTGGCCTTGACTCAGGCGCAGGTTGCCGCTCACGAGAGCGCGGGGACGCCATTCGTCGTGCGGTTACGCGTGCCGCGGGACGGGACGGCGCGCATCGACGACCTGTTGCGCGGCCCGATCGAGTTCGAGTGGCAAACCGTCGACATGCAGGTGCTCGTCAAGAGCGACGGGTGGCCGACCTATCATCTGGCCAACGTTGTCGACGATCACTACATGACGATCACGCACGTGATGCGCGGTGAAGAGTGGATCTCTTCGGCACCGAAGCATCTGCTGCTCTATAGAGCGTTCGGTTGGGAGATGCCACAACTAGCTCACCTCCCGCTGCTGCGCAACGCCGACCGCTCCAAGCTCTCTAAGCGCAAGAATCCGACCGGCATCCTGTTCTACGAGCGCATGGGGTATCTGCCCGAAGCGCTCCTGAACTTTTTAGGGCTGTTCGCCGTGCCGCCGTTGGACGGAGAAGAGATGATGGACCTCGCGACGCTAGTCGAGCGCTTCGGTTTGTCGCACATTGCACTCGCGGGCCCGGTCTTCGACGTAGCAAAGCTCGATTGGCTCAACGCTCGCTACATCCGCGAAACGCTCGCACCCGAGCAGCTGCTCGAGCGCGTGCGTCGCTGGGCCTTTGATGAGTCTGAGCTGCGGGAGATCGCGGCGCTCGCGCAGACGCGGATCGAACGGCTGTCGGATATCGCGCCGCTGTGTGGATTTTTGTTCGCCGGACGGATCGAACCGTCGGCCGAGTTGTTGCGGGCGGGGAAGTTCGACGAGGCGGCACTGCGCAAAGCTTTCGTCCTCGCGCAGGCCGCTCTCGATGGGCTGCCGCTTTGGGAAAGCGCCGCAATCGAAGCAGCGATACGGCGCGTTGCCGATGCGCTCCGTGCCAAGTTGCGCGACGTGGTTCGCCCATTCTACGTTGCGATCACCGGACAGGCGCAGTCACTGCCATTGTTCGACGCTATGGCGCTCCTCGGGCGCGACATCGTACGGGAACGTCTACGTGTCGCGCTGCACACGCTCGGCGGTGCGAGTAAAGCCGAACGGGAAACATGGCAAAGTGAGTTGCAGCCCCTCTCAGAAATCGTAGTGGCGTGAGCAACGGTATACGAGCGTTCGTGTTGGCGGCGGGCAAAGGCACGCGGATGTGCAGTGCGCGCCCCAAAGTGCTCCACGAGCTGTGCGGCAAACCGATGCTGTGGTACGCGCTGCGTGCACTGCGCGATGCCGGCGTCGCGGACGTGACGGTAGTGACGAACGGCGATGTCGCTCCGCACATTGCCGACATGGCCGCCGACGCCGGACACTCGCAAACGCGCAGCGTCATCCAAGAGCCACAGCGCGGAACGGGTCATGCCGTCGCGCTCGCTCTGGATGCACTGGGTGCCGCTGACGGCGGCGGCCGCGTACTTGTCCTCTACGGCGACATGCCGCTGCTCGAAGCGGACGTCATCCGGCGCGTTCTCGCCGAAGATGAGGCCGTAGCATTGCTGACGGCGCGCATGCCATTGCCGTCGAACTTCGGTCGCATCGTACGTGAAGGCGAACGCGTCACGCGTATCGTCGAGGCGCGCGACGCAACGCCCGAAGAGCTTGCGATCGACGAGATGAATGCGGGCGTCTACGCCTTCGATGAGCCCAAGTTGCGCAGGGCGATCGCTGAACTCAACACCGATAACGTGCAGAGCGAGTACTACTTGACCGATACGATCGCTTCGCTGACTCGCGCCGGTGAATCGGTCGTTCCCGTCGTCGCCGACGACTACCGTAGCGTGCTGGGCGTCAATGACCGGGCCGAACTAGCGACGGCGACGACCGAATTGCGTCGCCGCCTGTGCGAGCGGCACATGCGTCGCGGCGTGACGATCGTCGATCCGGCGACCACCTACCTGGAGCCGGATCTCGAGATCGCAGCCGACGTGGCGATCCTGCCTAATACGACGCTCGGACGGCGTTCGCGCGTTGCGCCCCACAGCGAGATTGGACCCAACGCACGCTTACAGAATGCACGCATCGGCGAGCACGCCGTTATCGCCGATAGCGTGATCGTCGATAGCACGGTGGGTGATTTCGCGCTCGTCGGACCGTGGGCGCACATCCGAGGCGGCTGCAGCGTCGGAACTGGTGCGCGAGTCGGTAATTTCGTCGAGCTCAAGGCCGCCGAACTCGCGCCTGGCGTAAAAGTGGGGCATTTGGCGTATCTCGGCGACGCGGCGGTCGGGGAGCGTGCCAATATCGGTGCCGGAACGATCACCTGCAACTACGACGGTGTACGCAAACAACGCACGACGATCGGCCGCGACGCATTCATCGGGTCGAACTCGTCGCTCGTCGCACCGCTTACCATAGGCGACGACGCGCTGACCGGAGCCGGAACGGTCGTCCTTGGCGACGTTGCTCCCGGCGAGCGCGTCGTCGGCAATCCGGCACGCCGCCTCCCGGATCGTTAGCCCGGCAAGGAGGGGCGGTCTGACAGGAGGCGGCTTATGGACCGCCGGAAGCGCGCACGGATGGCGCTCAAAGTCGTGCTGCTCGCGCACTCGCCGCAACCCGAGCAATCCGTCGCGACGGCCGCGCGCAACTGTTATAGTCCCCGCGACGTCGAGACGATCGCCGACGGCTGGACCCCTCAAGAGGTCGAGAAGATGGTCTCGCGCGTGCGCGACGCCGGCCATCTGTCGACGTTCGAGCATACGATGTTCACCTTCGGCGTTTCCGGCGTTTCGCGCGCTTTGACGCATCAGCTCGTGCGGCACCGCCATATGTCCTACGAGCAGAAAAGCCAGCGTTATATCAAAATCAAGGGTCAGTTCGATTTCATAACGCCGCCGTCGCTGGCTGCGCTGCCGGCGATCAAGGCAAAATACGAAACGTTGATGCGCGACATCGCGGCATTTTATGCCGACGCCGTCGCCGCCGGCGTGCCCGCTGAAGATGCGCGTTTTGCGCTGCCCAATGCCGCCGAGACGCAGATCGTCGTCACGGCCAACGCCCGCGCACTGCTCGACTTCTTCACCTTGCGCACGTGCAACAACGCGCAGTGGGAGATTCGTGAATTGGCGTTCGCGATGTTGCGTCTCGTCAAGCGTGCGGCGCCCTCGCTGTTCGTCCGCTCCGGCGCTACGTGCGTTCGCGGCTACTGCAATGAACCTAACGGCCCGGAATGTCCGCGCTACATCGTCGTAAAGAATCCCGTCGCCGCACGCCGGCGAGCCGGCGTCGACGAAGACGGTCCCCAGCGCTCCAACACCGAAATCGTCGCCGACCATCAAACCGCAGCCCTGGCCGGCTAAAATCGCATGCACGCGAGAAGCCATCGCGCGACGGCCGGCGCGAGGACTTGCGTTGCGCGCTGCGACAAACCACATACGAGGAGGCACCCATGGACATTTCCACTGGCAGGACATCGCATGCAGATGCCACGTCGACGCTGAGCGTCGGCGCTGCAGCGCCGGACTTCACGTTGAAATCTCAAACCGGCGAAAACTGGCAACTTCGACAACATCGAAATAAGAATATCGTCCTAGCATTCTATCCGTTCGCTTTTTCGGGGGTTTGAACGAGTCAGCTGCGTTCGTACGAGCAGAACCAGGCTCGCTTCGAAACGCATGATGCCCAAGTTGTGGGCATTTCGATCGATCACACCTACGCGACGGCGGCGTGGGCCCAAGCCCTTGGCGGAATCTCGTTCCCGCTGCTCAGCGACTTTTTCCCGCACGGCGCGGTGGCGCAGGCGTACGGTGTTCTGCGGCCCGAAGGGATGGCCGAACGCGCCTTGTTTCTCGTCGATACGGCAGGCTTCGTGCGCTACATCGACGTGCACGAGATCTCAGAACAGCCCGATCAAGAGCAACTCTTCGAAGAACTCGGCCGGCTGTAGAGCGGCATGCCGCGCATCCACGCGGCAGCCCGCATCAGCGTCCGCGTTATGATTCGTTCGGCGTTGACGGCGATACTCGCCGTCGTGCTTTTCGTTGGACCGGCGAGCGCTATAGCGGCACCGACGGCGCTCGACCGCCGCGTGAGCGCAATTCCGGCGCACGTCTTGCTCGGAACGCCGGCCACAGCGCTGGTCGATCGCCGTCGGGAAGCGGCATCTGCGGGCTTGCGGCAATGGGATAGGCCGCTGTTCATCGCGTGGGCACTTGCACAGATCACTGCGTTCTTTTTCATCTGGAACGCCGGCTATGCAGCCGGTCTGCGCAATGTGCTCCGGCGCCGTCTGCACGGCACGATGGCGCTGCGCTTTTCGTTCGCGGCTTTGCTGGTTTACGCCGGAGCGCTGGCCGGCTTCCCGGTTTCCTTCGCGCACTGGCGCATCGATCTGGCGCTCGGCACGACGATGGAAAACGCGGCGAATTGGGTGCGCGACGGCGTGGTCAACACGACCGTCGACGCGGTCATTGTCGGTTTGATCGTCGCGTCGATCTTCGCGCTGGTCGACCGTACGCGCCTGTGGTGGATCTACGCGACGGCCGGACTCTTCATCATCACGTTGCGCTCGCGTTTCTCGAACCGATCACCGTCGCGCCGATCTACAATCGCATCCGGCCGCTGCCCCGCCATGCGGCAATCCGGGTGCCGCTCGACGCTCTCGCGGCGCGCGCTGGCATCATCGGCGCCCCGATCGAGGTCAGCGACACGTCGCGTCGATCCCGCGCGGTGTCGGCCGACATCGCCGGCTTCGGACCGACCAAACGGATCGTGCTCGGCGATGAGTTGCTCGCCGATGCAACGCAAGGTGAGGTGCTGTTTCTAGCGGCGCGAGAATTCGGGCATTACGCTGCATGGTGATGACTTCCGTCTGTCGCTGTCTTGGACGTTTCTCTTCATCTTCGTGACGGCTTTGGCCGTCGCGGGCGCCGATCGCATCCGCTTTCGCCGCGACGATGATTCGCTCTCGCGATTACCGCTGGTCTTCGCCTTCATGGGAGCCGGCGCGCTGATCTTGACTCCCGTCTACAATGGATATTCGCGTAATCTCGAATCGCGTGCGGACGGCTATGCGCTCGCACTGACGCGGGATCGGGCATCCGCTGTTCGCGCATACGTCCGGATCGCCGACGAAACGCTCGCGCCGCTCTGCCCTTCGCGCGCGGTACGCTTGTACTTCTATAATAGTCCTCCGCTGGGAACGCGCATCGCCAAAGCCGCCGGCCACCCTAATCCGTGTCCGTAAGCGGACGCTGCTCCTGGGCGCGCACTCCGGCCTCGATTGCATACCATGATGAAGAGTGGGGCCGGCCGGTGCACGACGATCGCCGCTTGTTTGAATGCCTCGTGCTCGAGGGAGCTCAGGCGGGCCTCTCGTGGGAGACGATCCTTGCCAAGCGCGCAGCGTATCGGGCGGCTTTTTGTGGTTTCGATGTCGGACGCGTCGCCGCGTTCGGCGATAGCGATGTCAGCGCGTTGCTGGCAAACCCCGGCATCGTCCGAAACCGTGCCAAGATCGCGGCTGCGATCGGCAATGCCCGCGCCTTCGAGAAGGTCGCTGCGGAATTCGGCTCGTTCGGGGAGTTCCTGTGGCGTTACGTCGGCGGCAGCGTGGTGCGCAACCGGCCACAAGCGGCGGCCGACGTTCCGGCCACCACGCCGCTCGCAGTTCGGCTATCGCGCGATCTTTCGGCGCGGGGCTTTCGCTTCGTCGGGCCGACGATCGTCTATAGTTTCATGCAGGCCGTCGGCCTCGTCGACGACCACGTCGCTACGTGTTTTCTGGCACAGTGAAGATGCTCAGTGCGGAAGCGTGCGGCCGACGACATCGCCGATCGAATTCGCCGCCGAGTAGCCTGCAGGGATGGCAAAGTCAGCCTCGGGCGGCAGTTGCTTGCTGAGTTGGGTCGCGTCGGCGCGCAGCGAGATGTTGGAGATGTGGTTGGTCTGGAAGCTGGCGGTCAACTGCACCGGCACACCATCGAGATCGTCGGCGAATTGGATCGTGCCATGCGCTTCGGTTCGGTCGCCGTTAGAGGTCGTGCGCGCGAACTGATAATTCAGACCGGTCGCGGGGTGGCCGTCGACAGTCGTGTGGCCGGCGAGGGAAAGCGAGACGTTCAGGGCTGCCAAATCACGCAACGAACGTTCGAAAGCGAACGGGTTCGGCGCGGCGGACGGCGCCGTTTGCGGCGCGGGCGACGTGCCGGCCGCCGGTGCGGCGGCGGTGAGGTCTTTCGTGTAATACTTGCGTGTCGTATTGGACCAGACCGTATAGCGTTTCGCAGCCTCGTCGACGGAAATGGTCAGGCCCCCGGGCGGGAAGAGTTGCGTTGCGAGGGCGCTGCCCACGGCGCCCGCACCGGGAAGCGCGACATCGATGACGTCGACCCGGAACAACGAGCCCCGCTCTTCGAAAGCAATGTGCGCGCCGACATCGATCGGCGTCGTCGTTCCCGGCAGCGGGGCGCGCACGACCAGCGTGCCTTTGCCGACGTATCCGCCGGGCGATGTCGCGGCAAAGACACTACGCCCGCTCACGCCTGCTGCGAAACCCATGCATAGGACGGCACATACGCCGGCCGCCGTTATCGAAAAGATGCGATTCACGATGATGCTGCTGCTCCGCCACTTCCCACCGATGGTGAGCGCCAAGCGTTGACGTATTGGATTGCCGCCGGCCGATCGCCGGCGAGCCACCGTTCGATTCCATCGACTGCGATGTCGACGAGCCGCTTCAGTTCGCGTTCTTCGCCGTCAGAGAACGTCGATAGGACGTGATCGATCGCGTCGTCGCTGCCGCGACCGATGCCGACGCGCAGCCGCGCGAAGCCTTCGCCGAAATACTCGATGACCGACTTGAGGCCGTTGTGGCCGCCGCTGCCGCCGTTCGCGCGCATGCGCAGCCGCCCAAAGGGAAGATCGAGATCGTCGCTGACGACCAGTACATCCGCCGGCGACGCCTTCCACCACGCCGCTGCCGCTGCAAGTGGGCCGCCGCTTTCATTCATGTAGGAGAGCGGCTTGATGAGAAGGACGCGCTGGAGTGCGACGTGCGTTTGGGCCGCACCGCCTTTGGACTTCCAGGCGGGAGCATCGATTCGCCGCGCGAGCTCGTCGACGATGCGGAAGCCGACGTTGTGGCGCGTTCGCTCGTAGGCGCGTCCAGGATTTCCCAAGCCGGCCACAATGCGCGTCTGGTTTGCCGCGGATCGCTACTCCGACGCGCTGGATTCGGCCGTGACGAGCTGAGGTTCCGCCGCCGAAGTCGGCGCAGCTTCGGCCGCATCGGCCGCCGTGCGCGACGCTTCGATCGAAATCAGCACGGTCGCCGGTTCGATCGCCAGGGCGAGCCCTTGCGGCAGAAGGAGCTCGCCGGCGGTCAGATGGTCGCCGATCGATAAGCGCGACACGTCGGCTTCCAGCGTTTCGGGCAGCGCGTCGGCGCGCCCCGTAACGTCGACGGCGTGCAGCACGATGTCCATCACGCCGCCGCCGTTCTTGACGCCCTCTGCGACGCCGACTGCAACCAGCGGCAACGATGCGCGGATCTCCTCGGTCGCGCTGACGCGCTGCAGATCGGCGTGCACGACGCGGCGCGTGATCGGATCGCGCTGAACTTCGCGCACGAGCGCCGTATCGGGCGGACCGCTGCTCAGGGCGATCGTCAGCAGCGCATTCCGGCCGCCGGCGTGCAGCACGGCATCGAAGTCCTTAGCATCGAGCGCGATCGCCGCGGGTGCCGAACCATGCCCGAAGAGGGAAGCCGGAATCATTCCGGCGCGGCGTAATGCCGCCGACGCCGTTGAACCGGTCTTCGACCGCACGGCCGCAGCGAGTGACTTCGTGTTGTTGGGTGCCATAGAGCTATGATGTTCCTTATCTAACCCGTCACGCTGACGGCAGGGGTAAAGAGGTCGGGAAAGCCGATCGGGCCGAGCGGGGGCGGCTCGTCGTCCTTTGCGAACAGTTCGGAAACCGAGCGGTTCGCAGTGATGCGTTTGATGGCGTCTGCGAGGATCTGCGCGATCGAAAGGACCCGGAATTTCGGGCCGAGTGACGCTTCGATGTTCGGTAACGTGTTTGTGACGATGATCCGTTCGATCGGCGACTCGTTGAGCACGCGCACCGCGTCGCCGGCGAAGATGCCGTGCGTGGCGCAGGTGTAGACGCCCGTCGCCCCGCGCCGCCGTAAGGCCTCGGCCGCTTTGGCCAGCGTACCCCCCGTCGAAATCATGTCGTCGACGACGACGGCCGTACGCCCGGCGACGTCGCCGACGATCTCGGTCACCTCGGAGACATCGGGTTCGGGGCGCCGCTTGAAGACGATCGCCAACGACGACCGTAACTTCTTCGCAAAGGTTTCCGCTCGCGGAACGCCGCCGGCATCGGGAGAGACGACGACGATCTGGTTACCTTCCAAACCTTGGGCGCGCAGGTGCGCGCACAAGGTGGGAGCCGCAAGCAGATTGTCGACCGGCAAATCGAAGAAGCCTTGGATCTGAGCGGCGTGTAGATCGAGCGTGACGAGCCGCGCGGCCCCGGCCTTTTCGATGAGGTTGGCGACCAACTTGGCCGAGATCGGTTCGCGCCCTTTGCTTTTCTTGTCTTGTTTGGCGTAGCCGTAATACGGCACGACGGCGGTGATGCGATATGCCGACGCCCGGCGCAGCGCATCGATCATGATCAGCAACTCCATGAGGGAGTCGTTGACCGAGTTACCGTTCGGCGCACGGCACACCGATTGAATGACGAACACTTCGGCGCCGCGCACATTCTCGCGAATCTCGATGCGGCACTCTTCATTCCTGAATTTGTCGACGAGCGCGTTGCCGAGCCGCGTGTCCATACGCGCAGCGATCTCGCGGGCGAGACCGATGTTCGAGTTTCCGCTGAAAAGTAGCGGCTTCTGGATCGTTGACACGCTCCTACCTCCGGGGAGACCGCAGTCTCCGACGATGGGTGGCTTGTAGATGCGACTTCCTCGAAGGCGCTCCAATCACCCTTGGAGCGCGGGCTCGCGCGGGCGCCCATTGGAAACGTGGCCATCGGTTGTGCCGGACGGAGGCGTCGACGGTGCCTTCGCGTCGACTGCGACGTCTTTGGGCGCGATCCACAGATAGGCAATCGGCACGAGCAAGAGCGTGAGCACGAGCGAACTAAAGACGCCGCCGATGATCACGATGCCCAGGCTCGCGCGGGATTCTGAGCCCGGGTCGATCGCGATGGCGAGGGGCAGGTTGCCGAGCATGACCGAAACGCTCGTCATCACGATGGGCCGGAACCGCACTTTTGCGCTGTCGAGGATCGCCGCCAATTTCTCTTCGCCGCGCCGGCGCAACGTGTTGGCGTAGTCGACGAGCAGAATGCCGTTCTTGGTCGCGATGCCGACCAGTAAGATCGTTCCGATCAATGAGAAGAGATTGAGCGTTTTGTGCGTCAGCACCAGAGCGCCCAAAGCGCCAACCGCAGCCACCGGTACGGAGAACAAGATGACGAACGGCGTGCGATAGCTGTTATAGAGCGCAACCATCAACAAGAAGACCAGAATGACCGACAGGACCAGCGACGAGCCGAGGCCGCGCAATGTCTGAGCCATAAAGTCTTGCTGTCCGAGGGGCGCGGGCCTCACCGAGATATTCGCAGGCAAATGCAGCGACGGGATCTTGCGCGCGAACGCGTTTTGTACGTTGGAGAGCGAGGCGCCGGGCGCGACGTTCGCGTCCACGTGGATCACGGTGTTGCGGTCCGTGCGCGTGATCAGCGGCGATGTCGGGGTCGAGCGGAATGTCGCGAAATCGCCGAGATGAACGATCGACCCGTTGTCCGCGCGCAGGGGCAGGTTTTTGAGGGCGTCGAGTTCGTGCTGATCCTTGAGCGGATAGATCACTTGCACTTGCTCGAGTCCTTGCGGCGTCTCGAACTGCGTCGCGACGTCACCGCCGAAAGCGGCGCCGGCGTCTTGCGCCGCGGTCGCAAGGCTCACGTCGAGCGCCTGCATCTTCGTGCGGTCGAACTCGACACTCACTTCGGGCGCAAGCTCCGTGCCGGTGCTGTTGACGCTGGTCGCTCCGGGGATCGTGCGTAAGAGCGCCAGCACTTTCTGCGCCGCGGCGGTCGGATCGCCGCCGCTTAAGTCCGATACGAGAAAATCGATCGGCTGTTTATTGCCGCCGGTCGTTCCGGTCGACGGCACGACGACGCTCGTTGCCTGAGGAGCGATCCGACGCGCGTCCTTGCGGAAGGCATCGACCCAATACGTCGTCGGATGCTTGCGACCGTCCTTGAGGAAGATCGTGATTTGGCCGACGTTTCCTTGCAGGACGTAGCCGCCGAATGCAGCGGAGTAGCCCCCGGCCGTCGTCGCCTCCGACGCGACGTCGGGCGATGCTTCGACGGCACGTTCGATGCGGTACATGCCGTCGCGCACGGTCGTCAGCGGCGTGCCGATCGGATAGGTGCTTTGAATGTACAGTTGCCCGCGGTCCGTCGGCGGGATGAACTCTTCGCCGACGATGCCGAGCGGTACCAGGAGCATCGCGCCGCCGAACGAGACGGCGCAGAAACCTACGACGAGCCAGCGGTGAGCGAGCGCCCATGGCAGAGCCCGCTCGGCGTACCACGACCGTATCCCGTCAAAGCCGCGCGTGAACCAATCGATGAAAAACGGCGGCTTCCATTTCGACTTGAGCGCCCAGAGGCCGGCTAAGGTCGGCGTGACGGTGAACGACACGAAGAGCGACGTCAAGGTCGAGATGACGACGACCATCGCAAACTCGACGAGATTGTTGCCGACCTGACCGCCGATAAACGCAATCGGAAAAAACACCACCACGTCGACGAGGGTGATGACGACGGCGGCTGCGCCGATCTCTTCTCGGCCCTCGACCGCGGCTTGCGCCGGCGGCTGGTGGTACTCATCGAAGTGACGTTCGATGTTTTCAAGCACGACCGTCGAGTCGTCAACGAGAATGCCGATGACGAGCGACATGCCAAGCATGGAGATCGTGTCGAGCGTGAACCCGAAGAGCCGCATCGCGGTGATGGCGATGGCAAGTGACGTCGGGATAGAAACGCAGACGACGAGCGCGTTACGCCACGAGCGCAGGAAGAAGACCATCCCGATCGCCGTCAGCAGGATCGCTTCGCCGATCGTGCGGGTGACTAGCGCGATCTGCTGCTGACTGAACGTCGACTGCACGTTGAGGATCTTGAAATAGACCGCGGGGAACTCTTTACGCAGCTTCGGAAGCGCGTGCAGGACGTTGTCTGAGGCGACGACTTCGCTCGCCGTCGAAGACTTTTGGATCGAGAAGAAGAGGCCGGGTTGCCCGTCGATCTGGGCGTACTGGCGGCGCGGCTCGTAGCCCGCGATCACGTTGGCGACGTCGATGATCCTGTGCACGGCGTCGCTGGCGGTCCAAGGATCGACCGTTCCAGGCAAGGCCGTGATGCCGCCTAAGCCTCCCGGAGCGGTCGCGCCGGCCGCGCCATGCGGCGCGGTTCCGGCCGCTGCGCTGCTGACGATCGGCAAGCGGGCGATCGTGTCGACGTTGGTGATGTCGCCCCGCACGTCGATCGTCGTCTCACGATCGGGTTCGTACGCGATGCCGCCCGGTACGCGCGTATTGCCGTTTTCCACCGTCGAGATCACGTCGTCGAGCGTCAAGCCTGAAGCCGCGAGTTTAACGGGATCGACTTCAACCTCGTAGGCCGGCGTCACGTCGCCGCCCACGTTGGCGTACGACACGCCGGGGATCTGCTCGAACTGCGGGACGATGACGTTGTCGGCGTACAGCGACAACTGACCCGGCGACAGCGTCTTCGAAAAGAGCGCTAACGTGACGATCGTCGATTCGGAAGGATCGCGAATCGAGACGGACGGCGGCGTCAAGTTGGTGGGAAGCTGGCGTTCGGCCTGCTGCAGATCTTTCTGCGTCAGCGCCAGATCCGTTGCGATGTCCGAGCCTAGCGTATAGGTGGCCGAAATCGTCGCACGGCCCTGCTGAATGGTCGCATTGAATGTTTGCAGGTCGGTCGTGCCGGCCAGGTTCTGCTCGATCGGCGCGACGATGTTGTCGCGCATCTCCGTTACGGACGCGCCGTTATAGCTGACCGAAATCGAGACGGTCGGCTGGCTGACGTTCGGAAAGAGTTGCTTGACGATCTGGATCGTCGACAGCACACCCGCGAACAGCATCAACGCCACGAGGACGAAGACGAGCGTCGGGCGGGCGACGAAGAGCCGAGTCAGACTCACTTCACACCAGGTCCGGCAGACGCCATCAGCGGACGGCGACCCGTTGGCCGTCACCGACGCTCGTCTGGCCATCGGTGACGACGCGCGTTCCCGCCGGCAAACCGGCGACGATCGCTTGGCTGCCGTCGTCGGCGCGGTCCGTGACGGTCTTTGTCCGTATGGTATCGTGCGCGTCGACGATCATCACCGCATCGTGCGAATCACTCGTGAACGCCGTCGCGGGGATCCGGACGCCGCGGACGCTCGGCAACGCGACGTTGCCGGCGACGACCATGCCGGGCCGCAGCTTCCCAGCCGGATTCTGCAGCAAGACTTTGACTTGAAAGTCCGTCGAGCCGGGGTTGATCTGATTGAGTACGCCGACGACTCGTCCGCTGAAGGCTCGTTGCGAGACGTCGCTCGCCGCGATCTGGGCTGGAGCCCCCGTCGCGATGTCCGCGATCTGCGAACCCGAGCCGCGCAGGACGGCGTAGACGGGGTCCGTCTGCTGCAACGTCAGGATCTGGCGCGTTCCGGGATATTCCCCGACGTTGATGTTGCGATTGACGACGACGCCGTCGATCGGCGAGACGATCGTCGCTTTGGCGATCGACGTACGGACTTGCTGCGCTTGCGCGAGGGCGACTTGCTCCGTCGCACGTGCTTGAGCGACCGAAGACGATTGCAGACCAGGCGCTTCGAGGTTGGTGCCGTTCGCTTGCTGCGCCGACACGTTGCTGGACAGCGTCGCCTGCGCCGAACGGACGGCTTGCTGATCGTTGCTCACGAGCGCCGTCTGTTGCGCGACCTGCTGTTGCGAGATGTAGCCGTGCGCGATCAGGGCCTGGTATCGCCGCAGGTCGAGCGTATCGCGGGCTAATGTTTCCTGGGCTTGACGGACGGCGGCCGTCGCTCCCCGCACGGATTGCTGACCCTGCGCGATCGACAGATTTCCGGCGTACGCCACATGCGTCGCGCTGGCGGCGTCGCTGTTGGCTTGCGCGAGGTCGGCGGCCAACTCGGCTTGCAGGTCGGCGGTATCGAGAACGACGAGGACCTCGCCGCGCGACACGTGGTCGCCTTCGCGCACGTTGACGGCGTCGGCAGGCTCCGTCAACGTCGATTGGATCGCGACGTTGGCATACGGCGCAATGAGACCGGGCAATGACTCCGCCGGGCGCAGCGTCCCGACGCGCGCGACCGCAGTCGCGACGCGGGGCGGGGGCGGCGTACTGCGAGGAGGAGTCGCTTTGGCGCAGCCGGCCGCACCGAAGCTCACGGCGGCAGCGAGCGATCCGAGAAGCAGTTGTCGAGGACGACTTGGGGGGCTTACGCGGAGACGAGGCATTCGAACCGCTATCGTACCCGAACGGGAGCGAAAACGTCCTTGAGCAGCCCTGGGAACCCAGGGCTGCTCCAGATTTGCGCGCTATCGTCGCCACAATGGAAACGATCGGAGCCCGCGTACTCGTCGTCGACGACGAAGCCGCGATCCGCGAATTGCTCGACTATGGTCTTGGCCAAGCCGGCTTTGCGGTCCGCTGCGTCGGGGATGGCGCGGCCGCGCTCGAGGCGGTCAAAGCCTGGACGCCCGAGGTCATCATTCTCGACGTGATGCTGCCCGAAACGGACGGCTTCACCTTGCTCCCGGCGCTGCGGCGGCTGACGGACGCGCCGATCGTCATGCTGAGCGCAAAGACCGAAACGGCCGAAAAGGTCGTCGGACTGTCGCGCGGCGCCGACGATTACGTGAGCAAACCGTTCGAACTCGAGGAACTGGTCGCGCGTCTGCATTCGGCGCTGCGGCGTCCCCGTATGGAGCTGCGCGATATCTTTTCGTACGCGGACCTGACGGTAGACGTCTCGCGTCGTAGCGTTCATCGCGGGAACCGCCGCATCGATCTGTCGGCCCGAGAGTTCGACTTGCTGCTGACGTTCATCCGCCACCCCGAGCAAGTCTTCACGCGCTCGCAACTGCTCGACCTCGTGTGGGGCGTCGACCGCGACGTCGTCCCGAACACCGTCGAGACCTACGTTTCGTACCTGCGCGCGAAACTGGACAGCGGAGAGGCGACGAAGTTGATCCAGACCTTGCGCGGCGTCGGGTACACGCTGCGAGCGCAGCCGGCGTGACGTCGCGCTTCGGTCGCCGCCTCGTTTCGCTGGCGACCGTTCAGATCGGCGTCGTTTTCGGCGTGCTGATCCTTGCTCTGGCGCTGTTCGCCTTCAATACCTACGTCGTAGGGTTGCAAAGCGAGGCAGACACGACGCTCGCGCAGCTGCAGACGGCGCTCCACGCGGGCTCCGCCAGGCGCAACATCGGTATCGCGCGCGACGTGATCGAATCGCGCTACGCGCACGCGGACCTCGTTATCGTGCTGCTCGACCCGGCCCATCGGGTGGCAATCTTCCGCAAACGGCGCAGCGATCCACAGGCGACGATCGTCACCGCGCGGCGCAGCTCGCTCGGGAACGACCCGCGGGCGAGCGGTCCGCTCGCTGCGCCGATACTAGGCTTGGCCACGGCGTTCGGCTTGCGGTCTGCGCATGCGACCGTCGGAAACCTCACCATCGTCGTGCGGCACAACGAAGTCGCGCTCGTTTCAACGACCGCGTCATTTCTGTTGCCGGTGGCGCTGGCGCTCATCTGCGCGATCGTCGCCTCGTTCCTGTTGGCGCGCGTGTTGGTGCGGCAACTGATCGAGCCGCTCGTCGCGGTACAGCGCGCGCTCGATCGCTTCGCTTCGGGGGATCTCTCTGCCCAACCGATCGCTGCCGACCTGCGTGCCGAACTGGCGCCGCTCGCGCTGGCGTACAATGGCGCGATCGCGCAGATGGAGCGTGCCTTCGCCGACCGCGATGCCGCCAATGCGGCAATCCGTCAGTTCATCGCCGATGCGGGACATCAACTGCGCACGCCGTTGACCGTCATCCGCGGTTTCATCGCGATCCTGCGAAAGGGCGAACTGCGCAGCCCAGAAGACCGTGAGCGCATACTGGAGACGATGAACCGTCAAAGCGTGATCATGGGAGCGCTCATCGACAAGCTGATGCTGCTGGATCGTTGGGAACGCGACGAAGGCGCCATCGTACCGCGCCAGTCGATCGACGTAGCGCAGCTAGTCGCCGATGTCGCTCTTCCGCTAGGTGAAGCGCTCCCGGCGCCTCGCGTCCTCATCGAAGCTCAGCCTGGTCTGCTGGCGGCCATCGACCCCAGCGACCTTACGCATGCGATCACGAACCTGATCGACAACGCCCTCAAGTATACCAACGGTGAAGTCCGCGTCAGGGCACGATCCCAAGGCGACTCGGCGATTATCGAGATCGCCGACGACGGCCCTGGCATGGCGCAGGCGGAAGTCGCCCACGTCTTCGACCGCTTCTACCGTGGCAACCGGCGCGACATCGACGGTTCGGGCCTCGGCCTTGCTATCGCCAAGCGCGCAGTGGAGCGCGCCGGCGGTTCGCTGACCCTCGACACCGACCTTCAGCGTGGGTCGACGTTTACGATCCGTCTACCGCGCACCAAAATGGCGCTCGCGCCGCCGATCGCGGTCTAGTAGGCGTGACAAGCTAGCTTTTCGCCCCGCCACGGGCGAGCCGCAACGGCTCGGCGTACCGCAGGGTTCAAGAGACCGGCGATGTCCGACCGATTTACGCTCGTTGCTCCCTATGCGCTGGCGGGCGATCAGGTTCCAGCGACGCAGAAGCTTTCCGAGGGGATAGTGCGAGGCGATCGAGCCCAGACGCTGCTCGGCGTCACGGGTTCGGGCAAGACGATGGCGATGGCCCGCGTCATCGAACTGGTAAACAAGCCGACGCTCGTTCTCTGCCACAACAAGACGCTCGCCGCGCAACTCTGCGCCGAGTTCCGGGATTTCTTTCCAGACAGCGCGGTCGAGTATTTCGTCTCGTACTTCGATTACTATCAGCCCGAAGCGTACATTCCGCATACGGATACCTTCATCGAAAAAGATAGTTCGATCAATGACGAGATCGAGCGTCTGCGCCATTCGGCGACGCAATCGCTTTTGACCCGGCGCGACACGCTGATCGTCGCGTCGGTCTCGTGCATCTTCGGCTTGGGATCGCCGGCTGACTATATGGAGATGTCGCTGCGCGTGAGCGTCGGCGAATCGATCGATCGCGACGTGTTCTTGCGCCGGCTGATCGACATGCAGTATCGCCGCAACGATCTCAACTTGGTCCGCGGCTGTTTCCGCGTGCGCGGCGATACGCTCGAGTTCGTCGGCGTCGACGAGGAGCTCGTGCACCGCATCGAGTTTTTCGGTGACGAGATCGAAGCGATCAACGTCGTCAATATGTTGACCGGCGAATACGTGGAGTCCAAAGACGAACTGACGATCTTTCCGGCCAAGCACTTCATCACTCCCGAAGAGAAGCTGCACCGGGCCGTCGCGTCGATCGAAATCGAGCTTGAGGAACGCTTGAAGTACTTCCGCGACGGAGGCAAACTGCTCGAAGCGCAGCGGCTCGAGATGCGGACGCGCTACGACCTCGACATGCTGCGTGAGGTCGGGTACTGCAACGGCGTCGAGAACTACAGCCGGCACCTGGCGGGGCGTGAAGCAGGCTCGACGCCTTCGTGCCTGCTCGACTTCTTTCCGAAGGACTGGCTCTTGTTCGTAGACGAGTCGCACGTGACGGTGCCGCAGGTTCACGGCATGTACGGCGGCGACCGTTCGCGCAAAGAAGTGCTCGTGGAGCACGGTTTCCGGTTACCGAGCGCCCTCGATAACCGGCCGCTGACGTTCGATGAGTTCAGCCAGCATCTCAACCAAGTGGTGTACGTTAGCGCGACCCCCGCATCGTACGAGCTTTCCAAATCGACGCAAGTCGCCGAGATGATCATCCGTCCGACGGGATTGGTCGACCCCGAAATCGAGGTTCGTCCGACCAAACACCAAGTCGACGATCTGATGGAAGAGATTCGAAAGCGCACGGAGCGCAACGAGCGCGTCCTCGTGACGACGCTCACGAAGAAGATGGCCGAAGACCTGACGGAGTATCTGCTCGAGAACGGTTTACGGGTGCGTTATCTGCACAGCGAGATCGAGACGCTCGAGCGGATCGCGATCCTGCGCGATTTGCGTCGCGGCCTATTCGACGTGCTCGTCGGCATCAATCTTCTGCGCGAGGGGCTCGATCTGCCCGAAGTGTCCCTAGTCGGCATACTCGATGCCGACAAGGAAGGCTATCTGCGCAGCGGGACGTCGCTCGTGCAGACGATCGGCCGCGCGGCACGCAACGTCGAAGGCAAAGTGCTGATGTATGCGGACGTCGTCACGGAGTCGATGGCCCGAGCGATCGGCGAGACGCGCCGGCGGCGCGAAAAACAAGTCGCATACAACGTCGAGCACGGGATCGAGCCGAAGAGCGTCCGTAAGGAAGTGCGCGACATCCTCGACCTCGTCGCCGCAAACGAGGAAACGACGGCTGCCGGGAAACTTCGGGGCGAAAAGCTGCCGCGCGAGGTCGCCGTCGCGATGGCGCGCGATATCGAGCAAAAGATGAAAGAAGCCGCAGGCAGCCTCGAATTCGAAAAGGCCGCAGCGCTACGGGATGAACTGCTCGAACTCCGCAAGCAGATCGGCGGCAACGAATCCGTTCTGTTCCAAGGGCGCGCTCCGAAGATCTTCCAACACGCCCTCAAAGAACTGGTCGGCACCTAGCACGTCCCCCCGCGCCGCGAGGACTTCTCGACTCACCGTGCTCCGCTTCGTCGCGGCTCGCGACGATTTCAGCCTTCGGCTAGTGGAACGGCGCGAGACCGACGGCGCCGCCGATTTGGTGATCGATGTCGTACATGGCTTGATTGTTGATGCGATTGAAATTCGCGTAGGCCGAGGCGCCGAAGCGTTCGTCGACATCGTGCACCACGCTCGTGTGAACGGCGTGAGAGAACAGCTTGTCGAGCCACAGACCCGTCCAGAAGACTCCGTTCGGACCCGTTCCGTCGTTGATCAGTGCCGTCATGAGCGCTTTGCCGACGAGCGCCGGCGGCGGTAGGGGAACGTGTTTGCCCGACGACGCGGAGTGCTCGACGGCGTCCCTAATGACGAAGCTGGAGATGTGCTCCCACGAATCGACGGCCTCTACACCATAGTGCCGTTGCAGGTTGAAGCGTATTTCGGGATCGAGCAACTGCACGCCTAGAATCACATTGTAGGCGCGGATGGCATTGTATACTTTCGGGCCGCCGCCGGCATAGATCAGCGCCGACGCGGTCGGCGTATCGGGCGGTCCGGTATAGGTTGGCCCGCCATAGGGAGCGACGGCTGAAAGCGCGGCCGCCAGCGTGGCTGTAAGCACATGCGTGATCACGAGAAATTCCCTGCGGCGTGGCGAGGCATCGGTCCTGCGGCGGCGTGTCTAGGCGCCGGAACTCCTTGCGAACGAACCGAACCGCCGGAGGTGGAGCGCGCCCGCGAAAACCTTACGATATGGATCGACGCTCTCGCGGAGCCCCGGGCAACGCGGCGAGACGATTTTGGATGTAGGCGTGCTCAGCGGCGGTAAGGCCGAGGTGCGTCGTGAAGGCGGCCAGCTCTCGTTCGACTTGCTCGCGTCGTCCGACGAAGAAGCCGGCGCGCGGGTCCTCCTCGGCGCGCGCGAACAGCAGAGATCCGTCGACGACGACGAGTTCCGTCAGTACCGGGGCGACGCGGCGGGGGCGGATGTCAAAGAGATAGTCGATGACGGCGGCGAATTGACGGCCGGTTTGCAGACGAGAGAGTGCGGAGCGAAGGCGGTCGACGCCGACGGCGGCGGGGGACTGCATCTACGAGGTATCGGCGCGCCGGCGAGCCCGCTGAACGGCGTCGAGGCGGCGCCTCGTGCTGTGCCCACCGCTCCGGGAACGCGCGGCCTCGATCACCTCGTCATCAAAGGCGCGCGGGAGCACAACCTCAAGAACATCGACCTAACGTTGCCGCGCAACCGGCTCATCGTCATCACGGGACTGTCGGGGTCCGGGAAATCGTCCCTTGCCTTCGACACGATTTACGCCGAAGGGCAGCGCCGCTACGTCGAGTCGCTGTCGAGCTACGCACGCCAGTTTCTGGGCCAGATGGAGAAGCCCGATGTCGACTACATCGAAGGCCTGTCGCCGGCCATTTCGATCGACCAGAAGTCGACCTCGCGCAATCCGCGCTCGACGGTCGGAACCGTTACGGAAATCTATGATTACCTGCGTCTGTTGTACGCGCGCATCGGCAAACCGCACTGCTATCGATGCGGGCGCGAAGTCAGCGCGCAGTCGAGCGAACAGATCGTCGATCAGATCGTCGAGCTGCCCACGGGTTCCCGCATTCAAATCCTCGCGCCGGTCGTACGCGGGCGCAAAGGCGAGTACCAGAAGCTGTTCGAGGAGATCGGCAAGGAGGGCTTCGCGCGCGTTCGCGTCGACGGCGAGACGCGCGAATTGCGCGATAAGTTCGAGCTGGACAAGAAGCGCAAGCATACGATCGAAGTGATCGTCGATCGGCTCATCGTCAAACCCGACGTGCGCAAACGACTGACCGATTCGATCGAGACGACCTTACGCTTGTCGAGCGGCATCGTCACCGTCCTCGTCGAGCCGCCCAAGCCTGCCGGCAACGACGCGCTGGAGACCAACGCCGGCACAGGCAAAGCCGCTCCGGCGGCACGCGAACTGACCTTTTCCGAACAACTCGCGTGCGTCGAATGCGGCCTGTCCTTCGAAGAGCTCGCGCCGCGATTGTTTTCGTTCAACTCGCCTTACGGCGCGTGCCCCGATTGCACGGGCCTCGGCGTCAAGATCGAGATCGATCCGTGGAAGGTGATCCCGGACCGCTCGAAGTCGATTCAAGACGGCGCGATCGTTCCGTGGTCGAAGTCGCTGGGCGGCGGAAAGTATCCGTCGATGAACCCATACTACATGCAGCAGGTCGAGAAGCTGCTGCGTTCGCGGCGCGTCAAGATGACGACGCCGCTCGAAAAGATGCCGCCCGATCTTCTCGACGCGATTTTGTACGGCATCGAGGGTAAGCAGCAGTTCACCTACGAGTCCAAGAGCGGCCATGCCTGGACGTATCAAGCGCATTTTGAAGGCGTCGTGCGCAACCTACAGCGGCGTCACGGTGAAACGTCGTCCGACTACGTCAAAGAAGAGATCGAAAAGTTCATGTCGGCGACGACGTGCAAGACGTGCAAAGGCGCGCGGCTCAAGCCCGAAGCGTTGGCCGTCACGGTCGGCGGCACGACGATCGCTGCCTTGACGATGATGTCGGTCGAAAAAGCCGAAGCGTTCTTTCGCACCTTCGCGCCGAACCCGCGTGAAGAACTGATCGCGCATCAGATCCTCAAGGAAGTGCGGGCACGCCTGGGCTTTCTGGCCAATGTCGGCCTAGGCTACCTGAGCCTGTCACGCTCGGCGACGACATTGTCCGGCGGTGAATCGCAGCGCATCCGGTTGGCGACGCAGATCGGTTCGTCGCTCGTCGGCGTGTTGTATATCCTCGACGAACCTTCGATCGGTCTCCATCAACGCGATAACGATCGGTTGCTCGCGACGCTCAAGACGCTGCGCGACCTCGGCAATACCTTGATCGTGATCGAACACGATGAGGACACGATGCGCGAAGCCGACGTGATCGTCGACATTGGGCCCGGGGCCGGCGCCGAAGGCGGACATATTCTGTCCGTCGGTCCGCTCGAGGACATCGTCAAACATCCTGAGTCGTTGACCGGCGCGTATCTGTCAGGCCGGCAGTTCATCGCGATCCCAAGCCGGCGCCGGCAAGCGCGGGGATGGCTGCGCGTCAAGAACGCAAAAGCGAACAACCTCGACGGTATCGATGTGGACCTTCCGCTCGGCGTATTCGTCGCAGTGACGGGCGTCAGCGGGAGCGGCAAATCGACGCTCGTCAATGAGGTCGTCGTCAAGGCCCTCAACCAGCATCTGCATGGGCAGCCCGCCGGCGGCACGTACGGAACGGTCGCCGGCGCAAACGCCCTCGACAAACTCGTCGTCATCGATCAGTCGCCGATCGGCCGTACGCCCCGTTCGAATCCGGCGACCTACACCGGCTCGTTCGACCTGATTCGCGAGCTGTACTCGCTCGTTCCGGACGCGAAGTTGCGCGGGTACGGACCGGGTCGCTTTTCGTTCAACGTCAAAGGCGGCCGTTGCGAGGCTTGTCAGGGTGACGGCATCATCAAGATCGAGATGCACTTCTTGCCCGACGTCTACGTGCCGTGCGAAGTTTGCAAAGGGCGGCGCTATAATGCCCAGACGCTCGAGATCAGATACAAGAACAAGTCGATTGCCGATGTGCTCGAGATGCGCGTCGACGAAGCGGCGGAATTTTTCAGTGCGATCCCGCGCATCCATTCGCGCTTACGGACGATCGTCGACGTCGGGCTCGGTTACATCAAGATGGGGCAGTCCGCAACGACGCTCTCCGGCGGCGAAGCGCAGCGCGTCAAATTAGCGACCGAACTCTCCAAACGCGCTACCGGCCGCACGTTTTACGTTCTCGACGAACCAACGACCGGCTTGCATTTTGCCGACATCCACAAACTGCTCGACGTTCTGCAGCGGCTGGTCGCGCTCGGCAATACGGTGCTGACGATCGAACATAATCTCGACGTCGTCAAGACGGCCGATTACCTCATCGACCTCGGGCCTGAAGGCGGAGATCGCGGCGGCACGCTGGTCGCGACTGGAACCCCCGAAGCAGTCGCACAAGCGCCGCAGTCGTTTACCGGCCATTACTTGGGGCGCGTGCTCGCGGACGAGCGCGCTCGCGGCGTCGTCAGCGAGGACTACCGCACGCGCATGCAAGCTTTAGAAGCCGACAATCTCGCCGTCCTGCACGACCTTGCCGGCGAGGAACGCGTCCCCGTCGAAGCGTGAGCGCGGGCGCGGTGGCGGCCTGCGCGCCGGCTCGTGCGCCGATGAGGAAAGGCTGCGAAGATCCGTCAGAAACCGAGCGGCGGAAGCGGCTGATCGCGGACGACGAGATTGCGGTAGCGCGCTAACGCAAAGAGCGGAAAGAATGCGCGGTAGCCGTGATACCGCAAGTAGAAGACGCGCGGAAAACCGACGGCGGTATACCAAGGTTCGTCCCACAACCCCTCGGCGTTGCGCCGTTCGATGAGATAGGCGATGCCTTTGGCGACGGCTGGATGGTGCGCTTCTCCGGCCGCCATCAAGCCCAGCACGGCCCACGCCGTTTGACTGGGCGTGCTCGCTTTACAACAGCCGCGGTGCGCGGGATCGTATGTGGCGCCGTCTTCACCCCAGCCGCCGTCGCTCTGCTGAAAGCGCAAGAGGTACGCGGCTGCACGGCGGACCGTTTGAGAGTTCGCAGTCGTTTCGCCTAGCGCCAGAAAAGCGTTGAGCACCGACCACGTGCCGTAAATATAGTTCGTGCCCCAGCGGCCGAACCACGAGCCGTCCGGCTGCTGGGTCCGGCGCAGATACTCGACGCCGCGAGCGACGGCCGGCGTATCTTTCGAGTAACCCATCTGCACGAGCATGCCGACGCAGCGCGCCGACACGTCTTCGGTGGGCGGATCGAGCAACGCGCCGTGATCGGCGAACGGGATGTGGTTGAGTGCGTAGTGCTCGTTTTCCGCATCGAATGCGCCCCAGCCGCCGCTGTTGCTTTGCATGCCGACGACCCATTCGGCTGCGCGGTCCAAGCGAGCGCGATAGTCGCGAGGGGCGGCGCGGTGTAGTCCCATCGCGACGACGGCCGTATCGTCGACGTCGGGATAGTAGTCGTTGCGGTATTGGAACGGCCACCCGCCGGGACGCAACGCGGGACGTTGTACGGCCCAATCACCGACTGTCTCGGTGACTTGGCGCTCGGCGAGCCAGGCATTGGCGCGCGCGATCGGAAGGCGCGCGGCCGGCGCTCCGGCTTCAAGAAGCGCATGAACGACGAGCGACGTATCCCATACCGGCGACACGCACGGCTGACAGTAGGCTTCTTGTTCGCCGATAACGAGCAGATTTTCGACGGCGCGTTTGGCCGTAGTGCGCGTCGGGTGATCGTGCGGATAGCCCATCGCAGCGAGCGCCATCAACGAGTTTGCCATCGCTGGAAAGATCGCACCCAAGCCGTCTTCGCCATTGAGCCGCGGCAGCAGGAAGCGCATCGCCGCGGCGAGTGCGCGGGCTCGTACGCGAGTTGGAACGCGTGGCTCGATGGCGCGCACCCCTCCGTCGAGGCGCAAGAGCAGTTGCCCGAGCAACGTCGGCGAGGCAGCGCGATTGTAGTTCGTTTCCGCTTCGGGTGGGGTGACGAACAGCTCTCGTATGTCGACGTTGCGCGGATTGCGCGCGCGCGGCCGGAGCGCCGCCAGGATCAGCAGCGGAACGATGACGACGCGTGACCAGTACGAGACCTTGTCGAGGTGGAAAGGCGACCAGCGGGGCAACAACACGATCTCGACTGGCATCGCGGGGCACGCGCGCCAGGGTACTTGATCGAACAGCGCCAGTGTGAAGCGCGTGAAGACGTTGCAGGCGGCCGCGCCGCCTCGTTCGAGAATCCGTTGACGAGCGCGGACCATGTGTGGCGCGTCGACGGCGTCGCCCGCCAATTTGAGCGCATAATACGCCTTGACGGTGGCGCTGACGTTCGTTTCGCCACGGTAAAACAGGGGCCAGCCGCCGTCGTAGTTTTGAATCCGACGCAAGTATGCGCACAGTTTCCGCTCGAGGTCGGCGTCGATTTCATCCAGATAGTGCTCGAGCAGGATGTATTCGGCGGGAATCGTTGCATCGGCTTCGAGTTCGAAGGCCCAGTGACCATCGGCTTTGCCGCGGTCAAGCAGTGCCTCGACGGCGGTCTCGATCGCGCTATCGAGCTGGGACGGGGCCGCCGCGGCGTCGCCGAGTTCCCTCTCCGTTGCCGTCCCGCGGCGTAGACCGGTCGTCGTCAAAATGAAAGTGTGCGCTCCCCTGGTCGCTGCGCGGAAGGGAATACCGTCCCGCCAGACGGTATCAGAAATAACATGAACTGGGCGTACCCGTCAACGGACTTTGTGTCGCAGGCTCGGTCGGCAGCGCCAGATGATGCCGTGCGGCTGTGCGGGCGCGAAGGCTGATGGCCGTACGAGGCTCGGGCGATGCGACGCGTCGCAGCGTGATCGCCGCGGCTGCAGAGATCGTTGTCCGCGAGGGCGCGGCCAAATTGACCCTCGATGCGGTGGCCGTACGCTGCGGGCTGTCCAAGGGCGGGCTTCTGCATCACTTTGCCACCAAAGATTCTCTTATCGCTGCCATGATCGAAGACGTCGCGCTTCAATTTGAAGCCGACTTGCAGCGGAACATGCAGGGCGAGCATGGCCCCGGCAGTTTCGCGCGTGCCTTTTTACGGGCATGCGTCGATCCTAGCGGCATCGTGACCCGGACACTCAAAGTCAGCGCAGGCATCGTCGCTGCCGTCGCGATCAACGCGCAGTTGCTCGCGCCGCTGCGCGCGCGGTACGCGGAATGGACGTCGCGGCTCGAAGACGACGGCATCGATCCCGCGATTGCCGAGCTCGTGCGTGCCGCAGCCGACGGGCTATGGTTGGGGAGCGTGCTCGAGCTGGGTTCGACCAGCGCCGCCTTGCGCAAGCGCATGTTCGCCAAGCTGATCGAACTCACGCACCTCGGTGGCGCTCCTTCCCCCGAACGCAGTGTATCGGCGCCCCCGCTTCGCTACGGCGCCAAGGCACGTTAAGCACTATCCCGCCGGCGTTTGCGCTCGGCCCGGAGGGAGCGTGGCTATGCGGCACGGAGAACACCGCGTGAGATTCGCACGATGATTGCTGCACCGGTCGCACCGATTCGAGCGGCGCGTGGAACGGCGCGGCGGGCGCGGAGTTGGCAGACAGAAGCCGCATTGCGCTTGCTGATGAACAACCTCGATCCACAAGTCGCCGAGCGCCCCGACGATCTCGTCGTATACGGCGGCATCGGACGCGCGGCGCGGGATTGGGCGGCATATCATGCGATCGTCGCCGAACTCGAGCGGCTCGGCGACGACGAAACGCTCGCAATTCAATCCGGGAAGCCGGTCGGCGTTTTTCGTTCGCATCCGGACGCACCGCGCGTCGTGATCGCGAATTCGAATCTCGTGCCGCACTGGGCGACGTGGGAGCACTTCAACGAGCTCGACCGCAAAGGTCTGATGATGTTCGGACAGATGACGGCGGGTTCGTGGATTTACATCGGCTCACAAGGCATCGTGCAAGGCACGTACGAGACGTTCGCCGAGCTCGGTCGGCGCCATTACGGCGGCGATCTCGCCGGCAGATGGATCCTGACGGCGGGCCTCGGCGGCATGGGCGGTGCGCAACCGCTCGCCGCCACGATGGCCGGCGCTTCGCTGCTCGCGATCGAGTGCGATCCGGCGCGCGTCGAAAAGCGTTTGCAGACGCGCTACCTCGATCGGCGCGCGGACTCACTCGATGAGGCGCTCGCCCTGATCGATGGTGCCGCCAGAGCGAAGCAGCCGATCAGTGTTGCGCTCGTCGGCAACGCCGCCGAAATCGTTCCCGAGCTCGTACGCCGCGGCGTGCGGCCCGATGCCGTGACGGATCAGACGTCGGCTCACGACCCCGTAAACGGCTATCTTCCGCTAGGGTGGACCCTCGAACGCTGGCAAGCCGAACGCCAACGCGATCCCAGTGGGGTGGTGCGCGCCGCTAAGCGTTCGATGGTCGTGCATGTGGAAGCGCTGCTGGCCTATCACCGCATGGGCGTCCCGACCTTCGACTACGGCAATAACATCCGGCAGATGGCGTATGACGAAGGACTTGCCGACGCGTTCGCTTTTAGCGGCTTCGTGCCCGCGTATATCCGGCCGCTGTTCGAGCGCGGAATCGGCCCGTTTCGTTGGATCGCACTTTCGGGCAATCCGGACGACATACGAAAGACCGACGCAGCGGTCAAGCGCTTGATGCCCCACGACACGAACTTGCACCGCTGGCTCGACATGGCGCAGGACCGGATCGCGTTCCAGGGTTTGCCCGCGCGCATCTGCTGGATCGGACTCGGCGACCGCGATCGGGTCGGACTCGAGTTCAACGCAATGGTCGCGCGTGGCGAACTCGAGGCGCCAATCGCGATCGGACGCGATCACCTCGACTCGGGCTCGGTCGCCAGTCCCAACCGGGAGACAGAAGCGATGCGCGACGGGTCGGATGCCGTCAGCGACTGGCCCCTGCTCAACGCGATGTTGAACGTCGCCGGCGGCGCGACGTGGGTATCGTTTCATCATGGCGGAGGCGTCGGCATGGGCTATTCGCAGCACGCCGGTTTAGTGATCGTGGCTGACGGAACCGAGGCGGCGGCTGCGCGACTGCGGCGTGTGCTGTGGAACGATCCAGCTAGTGGCGTCGCTCGCCACGCCGATGCCGGCTACGAAAGCGCGTTGGCTTGCGCCCGCGAACAAGGCTTGCGCATTCCGATGCGCGAGCGATCGGCGCATTCGGCCGGATGAGTGCGCCGCCGCTCGAGCGCGCGGCCCTCACTCTGCGGGCCGGTGCGTTCAAAGCATGCGATGTGCGTGCCGTGTTGCGCAGCGATGCGCGCATCACGCTCGATCCTGCAGCGCGCGTAGCCGTCGACCAAGCCGCCGATGTCGTCGCGCGCATTGCCGCGTGCGACGCGAGCGTCTATGGCGTCAACACCGGTTTCGGAAAACTCGCGCAGACGCGCATCCCGCGCGAGAAACTCGGCGAGCTGCAGCGTAACCTCGTCGTTTCGCACGCCTGCGGCGTCGGCGCTTTATTAGAGCGCGATGTCGTGCGGCTGGTGCTCGCGCTCAAAGTAAACTCGCTGGCACGCGGGTACTCAGGCATCCGCTGGAACGTGATCGAGACGTTGCTGACGTGTCTGGAGCGTGAGGTGTTGCCCGCGATCCCAGCGCAGGGATCGGTGGGAGCCTCCGGCGACCTGGCGCCGCTGGCGCACCTGTCGGCGGCGCTGATCGGCATCGGCGATGCCGTCGTCAACGGCCGGCGGCTCCCCGCGCGGGAAGCGTTGCGAGCGGCCGGCATCGCGCCCGTCGTGCTCGAGGCGAAGGAAGGCTTGGCGCTGCTCAACGGAACGCAAGTCTCGACGGCACTGGCACTGCAAGGCCTCGTCGCCGCCGAAGACGTGTTGGCGGCTTCGGTCGTCGCTTGCGCGCTGAGCCTCGAAGCCGTGCTCGGCAGCGTGACGCCATTCGACCCGCGCATCCATGCGATCCGCGGGCACGCTGCGCAAAGCGACGTCGCTGCCGCCTTGCGGCGCTTGGTGGCGGGAACGGAGATCAACGAATCGCACCGCGAGTGCGGGCGCGTCCAAGACCCATACAGTTTGCGTTGCGCGCCCCAAGTGCTGGGTGCATGCCTGCGGACGCTGCGCGACAGCGCTGCGATCCTCATCGACGAAGCCAATGCCGTCTCGGATAATCCACTCGTCTTCGCCGACACGGGTGAGGTGCTTTCCGGCGGCAATTTCCATGCCGCGCCCGTCGGCTTGGCGGCAGACGCCCTCGCCGTGGCGCTCGCTGAGATCGGCAACATCTCGGAGCGGCGTTGCGCGCTGCTCGTCGACCCGGCCTTCAGCAGTCTGCCGGCATTCCTGGCTACCGACCCCGGCCTCGAATCGGGATACATGATCGCGCAGGTCGCTGCGGCCGCACTCGCGTCGGAAAATAAGATGCGCGCCGTTCCGGCCAGCGTCGATACGATTCCGACATCGGCGGGTCAAGAGGATCACGTCTCGATGGCGACGCACGGCGCGCGGCGCCTGGGTGAGATGGCGCGCAACGCGGCGGCCATCGTGGCGATCGAATTGCTGTCAGCCGCGCGCGGCATCGGTTTTCGGCGGCCGCTGCGCACCTCCGACGCCCTTGAAGCGGTGCTGGCGGAAGTCGGGCCGGCTACGGCGGCCGGCGATGGTGCGGCCGGCGGCGAGCGGTATCTGTCCCCCGAGATCGAGCGGGTCGCGGCTGCCGTACTCGCGGGCCGCTTTACGCCGCTCGTGGCCGAGCTCTTCGCGACGACGCATTCATGAGCGAGGCGCACGCGCCGCCGCAAGTGCTGTTCGATCTCGAGCGGCGGGGCGGCCCTTTGATCGTCAGCGTACCACATGCCGGAATCGAAGTACCCAGCGCGCTTTGGGAACGTCTGACGCCACCGGGTCGAGCGCTGATGGATACCGACTGGTTCGTCCCGCGACTATACCCGTTCGTGGCCGAACTCGACGCGACGCTGCTCGTCGCGCGCATGTCACGCTACGTCGTCGATCTCAATCGCGATCCGACCGGCGCCTCGCTGTATCCCGGCGCGCGGACGACCACGCTGTGTCCGACGGAGACGTTCGATGGCGAAGCCCTGTACGCAGGCAGCGCCGCACCGGGCGAGGTCGAGATCGCACAACGTCGTGAAGCGTATTGGAGGCCGTATCACGCGGCCCTGAGCGATGAGATTGCGCGCGTGCGCGCCCGGCACGGCTACGCGCTGCTTCTCGACGCGCATTCGATCTGGGGCCGGCTGCCGCTGCTCTTTGAGGGAGAGCTCCCCGATATCAATCTCGGAACGAACGACGGCGCCTCGTGCGCACGTGCGCTTTGCGACGTCGTCGCCAACGTCTTTGGCGGTTCGCCGTATACGTACGTCGTCGACTGGCGCTTCAAAGGCGGCTACATCACGCGTTACTATGGTGCGCCGGAGAACGACGTGCATGCATTGCAAATCGAACTGAACGAGCGCACGTATCTGCGTGATGACTCCCGCAACGAATGGGACGCCGAAAAAGCGGCTCGGTTGTCGGTAACCTTGCGCGCCGCCTGCGAGACCTTCGTCCGGTCGGCCGTCCGTACGCTGCGGCCCGATACGGAACCCTAAGAAGCACGCGTCGGCGACGGAGTTGCTGCGTGTCGCGACGCCGAAATAATTGGCGTGGGGTTCGAGTGCAGTGCCGTAGCGGTGTGCGGTACACGAGTGCAGCGTGCCGGACTGTTCGTGTCGATCACGGCACTGTGTGCCTTAGCAGCGGACCAAGCGACGAAGTGGCTCGTCACGGTGTCGCTGTCTCCCGGCACCACCGACGACGTGGTTCCCGGCCTTTTGGCGTGGACGTTCATCGGCAATCTGCGTGGCGCGTACGGGCTATTCGGAAATGAGCCGTGGTTTCTCATCATCATGGCGGTCGCGGTCCTCGGCGTATTCGCGGTCGCGTTTCGCGATGTGTTGCGGCGGTCGACGATCGCTCAGGTCGCCTATGGGCTCATCGTCGGCGGTGCGCTCGGCAATATCGTCGATCGGCTCCACTATGGATTTGTCGTCGACTTTATCTCGTTACAGCCCTTTCCGATCTTCGAGGTGTTCAATGTGGCAGACGCCTGCGTATCGGTCGGCGTTGCGTTGCTCCTTATCGCGAGCATCGTCGCTCGACGGACCGCGCCGATGTTCGAACGCCGGCCCTCTGGGCGGGCCGCCGCAGAGACCGTCGAAGTTGCGGTAGTAGACTAGCGGACGTTTCCCGCCACGACGACTCCGGCGCAAAGAGTTCCGCCCAGCCAGTACGCAATCTCGGCGGGGGAGCCGACGTTCCACAACGCGAGATCGCAGCGCTTGCCGATTGCGAGCTCACCCCGGTCGTCGAGTCCCAGCGCGCGAGCCGCGTTGCGCGTGACGCCCGACAGAGCTTCTTCGGGCGAGAAACCGAAAAGGACGCACGCAAGGTTCATCGCAGCGGGCAGGGCCAGCAGCGGTGACGTTCCGGGATTGCAGTCCGTCGCCAGCGCCAGCGGAACGCCGTGGCGGCGCAATGCGTCGACCGGCGGCTTGGCGGTTTCGCGCAGGTAGTAATACGCTCCGGGAAGCAGCACGGCGACCGTCCCGGCCGCCGCGAGCGCGCGCACACCTTCCTCGCCGGTGTGTTCGAGATGGTCCGCCGAGAGTGCGCCGTACCGTGCAGCCAGTGCGGCGGCGCCGGTATCTTCGATCTGATCGGCATGGATTTTCCGCGCGAGTCCGAGCGCGCGGGCTCGCGCGAGGACGCGCTCGCTCTCGCGTGGTGAAAACGCGATCGCATCGCAAAACACGTCGACGCCGTCAGCAAGGCCTTCGCGTGCTATCCGCGGCAGCATCACGTCGCAGAGCAGATCGAGGTATGCATCGCGTCGATCGGCGTATTCGGGCGGCACGACATGAGCGCCGAGATAGGTCGCACGCACGCAGACACGGGCGCGCTGGCCGAGGCACCGCGCAATCCGGAGCATGCGCAGTTCGGTCTCCACGTCGAGTCCGTAACCGGATTTGATTTCGATCGTCGTCGCGCCGTTCGCGATCAGGTGCTCGAGGCGTTGCAGGCCGGCTCGCAAGAGTGTCTCATCGTCGCTCGCGCGCGTCATCGCAACCGTATAGGCGATTCCGCTGCCGCCCGCGGCGGCACTGACGTAACTTTCACCAGCGACCCGCCGTTCGAAGTCAGCGACTCGCTCACCGCCGAAGATGAGGTGCGTGTGGGGATCGACGAATCCGGGGGTCATCCAGCGACCTTCGGCGTCAACTACCCGCGCGGCCAGCCGCTGGGGCGCGTCAGGCAGTGCTGCGCGGGGTCCAAGCCACGCAATGCTTCCGTCCTTGGCTGCAAGCGCGCCATCTTCGATCGCTCCGTACGGGCCGCTGCCTGCGCGCATTGTGGCGATCCGGGCATTCGTCCATACGGCGTCGTAACGAGGCATCGAAGCCTTGCGATTCGTGCGTCGACGCTTCGCACCCGCCGCACGATGCGGGTAAGCTCACACGCAGCCGCGTGTCGGCTGCGACCGAAGAGTTTTTGCGGGCGGCGGGAAAAACACGCGCGAGCCCGGGGCCTTGCTATGAGGAGATAGTAATGTTCGCAACTGAAATTGCACATGACGGTGACGTGGCACAGAAACTGAAGCGCGTGATCGTCAGCGGCGGGGCATCCGGTCTCGGACGTGCGGCCGTAGAACGGATCGACGCCGCCGGTGGCCGCGGCTTCTCATTCGACGTGCGCGAAGCGGGCGCGGATAGCGTCACGGTCGATGTCTCGGACCGCGCTTGTGTCGAACGCGAGCTGGACCGGTTCGTCGAGCGCTACGGTCCTCCGACCGCCGTCGTGACCTGTGCCGGGATCGACGCATGCGGCCCGTTCGGTCAAGTTGCTGCTGCTGCGTGGGAGCACGTTATCGCGGTCAATCTCCTAGGGACGGCGGCGCTCGTACGGGCGGCTTTGCCGCACCTCGAACAGCATGGCGGTCACATCGTGACGGTCGCTTCGACCCTCGGCGTCCGCGCCGTCTCGGATGCTACCGCGTATTGTGCCAGCAAGTTCGGCGTCATCGGTTTCTCCCGTTCGCTCGCCGCCGAACTGCAAGGGCGCGTGGGGGTAACGTGTTTGATTCCGGGCGGCATGCACACAAATTTCTTTGAAGGACGCACCGAGCAGTACCGGCCTCCGGCCGATTGGAAAGCAAATCAGCCCGCCGACGTAGCCAACGCCATCGTGTACGCGCTAACGCAGCCTAACGGCTGCGAGATCCGCGAGATGGTCGTGTGTCCATCGAACGAATCATCGTGGCCGTAGTCTTCCGTACACGAGCGCTGCCCTTGCCGGAAATGAGCGCCCAAGCATGTTTGATGGTAAGGCCCGGGCCGTAGAAGGGTGCCATGAAAGCTGTAGTCTGGCACGACGTCGGTAAGATCTCACTCGACGAGGTTCCCGAACCAAAGATCCGCGACCAATTCGACGCGATCGTTCGATTGACCGCAAGCGCAATCTGCGGCACGGACTTGCACATGGTTCGCGGCACGATGCCCGGCATGGTCGCCGGCACGATCCTCGGGCATGAAGGCGTCGGCATCGTCGAAGAAGTCGGCAAGGGGGTGCGGAACTTTCAGCGCGGGGATCGCGTCGTCGTTCCGTCGACGATCGGCTGCGGTTCTTGCGCGTACTGCCGGGCGGGCTTCTATAGTCAGTGCGATGTCGCCAATCCCAATGGCGCACAGGCGGGAACCGCCTTCTACGGTGGCCCCAAAGAGACGGGCCCCTTCAACGGCATGCAGGCTGAATTCGTGCGCGTGCCGTTCTCGCACACGAACCTCGTGAAACTGCCCGATAGCGTCAGCGACGACCAGGCGCTGATGATCTCCGACATCTTCACCACGGGCTATTTCGGCGCGGAGATGGCGCACATCGAACCGGGACACACGGTCGCAGTCTTCGGATGCGGTCCGGTCGGCCAGTTTGCCATCGCGTCGGCGCTGATGATGAACGCGGGACGCGTGCTCGCGATCGATACGATACCCGACCGTTTAGAGATGGCGCGAGCGCAAGGCGCCGAGTGCATCGATTTCGGCGCTGAAGATCCGGTGGCGACGATTGCGGAATTGACCGGCAAGATCGGCGTCGACCGGGCGATCGATGCGGTCGGCGTCGACGCCGTACGCCCGCATAGTGGGCCCGCGGCCAAAGAGAGCGAAAAGCTCGCGCCGAAGTTCGAGCAGCAAGTCCAAGAGATTGCGCCCAAGACCGGGAGCGGGACGCATTTTAAGCCGGGCGATGCACCGTCGCAAGTGCTTTTATGGGCTTCGAAGGCGCTTGCGAAGGCCGGCACGCTGTCGATTATCGGCGTGTATCCGCTGACGGCAAACGCGTTTCCCATCGGCGCCGCACTGAACCGCAATTTGACCATTCGCGCCGGAAACTGCAATCACCGCGCGTACGAGCCAAAGCTAGTCAGTCTGGTCGCGTCGGGCAAGTTCGATCCGGCGAAGGTCATTACCAAGCGCGAACCGATGACCTCATCGATCGAAGCGTATGCGAAGTTCGATGCCCACGAGCCGGGCTGGATCAAGACCGCCCTCGATCCGGCGGTGACTGCATCGGCGCACTGACCTTCGGGTCACTCGGCGCGTTGCGTATGAATTTCCAGCGCGCTCGATGAGGTACTTCGCACGCGAGGCGTTACTCCCGCAAGGCATCGCTCGCGACGTGCTTATCGACGTCTCGCCGGCGGGCCACTTCGTTTCGGTTGAGCCGGGCAGTGCGACCGATGGTGCAGAAGTGCTCGGCGGACCGGCACTTGCCGGCATGGCAAACCTTCACTCGCACGCGTTTCAACGGGCGATGGCGGGCACGGCGGAGCGGCGCGTTGGCCATGCCGACGATTTTTGGTCGTGGCGTGAGTCGATGTATGCTTTGGCGACATCCCTGCAACCCGATGCGCTTTTTGCTGTGGCGCGGGACGTCTATCGCGCGATGCTGCTCGCCGGGTACACGACGGTCGCCGAGTTTCACTATCTGCATCGCGAACCCAGCGGCGCCTGGTATGCCGATCGCGCGGCAACGTCGCATGCGCTCGTAGCCGCGGCGCGTGAAGCCGGTATCGCGATCTGCTTGTTGCCGGCGCTGTACGCGCATGCGGACATCGACGGCGCGCCGCCCCGACCGGAGCAACGCCGCTTCGCGACCGGCGTCGATGAGGTTTTAGGGATCGCCGATGCTCTGCGCGCTGCCTATGCCGGCGATCCGGATGTGACCGTCGGGGTGTGCGCGCATTCATTGCGCGCCGTGATGCCCGCTGAACTGCACGCGCTCCTTGATGGCGCTCCGAATGACGCACCGGTTCACCTGCACGTGGCCGAACAGATGCGGGAGGTCGAGGCAGTGCGCGCGGCGTACGGCGCGCCTCCGGTCGCATGGTTGCTCGCGAACTACGACGTCGATGCGCGCTGGTGTCTGGTTCATGCGACGCACCTCGACGAATCCGAACGTAGCGCGTTGGCGCGTAGCGGCGCCGTTGCAGGCCTGTGCCCTACCACCGAAGCGAATCTCGGCGACGGCTTGTTCCCAGTCGCGCCGTTTCTCTGCGAGGGCGGAACGTTCGGCATCGGCTCGGACAGCAACGTCTCGATTTCGCCGGTCGAGGAACTCCGCTGGCTTGAATACGGACAGCGGCTGGTCGCGCGACGGCGCATCATCGCGGCGGTCGATCGAGGAGCATCGTGCGGCGAAACGCTGTATGCTCGCGCGGCCATCGGCGGGGCACGCGCCTGCGGCCGAAGCGCCGGAAGCCTCGCTATCGGTCAGCGAGCCGACCTAATCGTGCTCGATGCCGGTGCCGGTACTGCGCCGGAGAGCATCATCGACCGCTATATTTTCGCCACAGACCGCGCTGCGCCACGCGACGTCATGGTCGGGGGTCGTTGGCGCGTTCGGGACAAAACTCTGACGAGCTAGAGTTGACCGACGACGACGATGCCGACGACATAGACTTCACAGGGTCGGTGGTTCGAACGTTCGATCATACTGACCATACGACGCGTCGTGGAATGAATCAGGAGAAGCCGGCGCGCCACCGGGAGAGGGCGGCTACATCCGACGCACGATCACGCTGTGGGCGACAACGTCCGACTGCATCGATCACGCCTAACGCACGTACCGAACGCCGGATGGCAAAAACGTCATGGCGTGAGTGGGTTTACATGCCGCATAATGCCTCTTCCTTGAAGAAAGTATTCGAGGCGAATCGACGTGCTGTTACTTTGGTGACCCCATCGCGTTCAAGCGGCGCGCCCTAAAATTGGCCCGGATTCCCTGCCAACGAGTCCCCTGTCAAGCTTCCCGAGAATCGCTGGTTACTTTCGGCGTCGAGACGAACACGAAGTCCTCCAATATTTCACCCACGACACCTTTAATAATATCGCCCGTCTCTATATCAAGCTCGTCCGTGACTCCAAGCGCTACGTGCGCCTCTTGCTCTGTCGTTAACTTAGTGTTGTAAACATCGCAATATGTGATGGTCAAACGCACCAGATCTCCCTCTAGATGACATGGGGTGAAAAGCTTTACCCGCCGCTTGCCCTTGCGCGCAATGCCCACGAAGAATGCGCGGCCATTCGCTTCGTCGTACCCACCACAAATGTCAGGCTCAGGGCCTACATCAACCGATACGTTGAATCCAGGACCCCCTCCAACGTTCAGGACGTCCACCTCTAGGGAGAATCCCTCGACACTCAACGATGTGTTCTTGAAGAACTTCCATTTAACCAGCTCAGCGACAATCACTGGCATGATCGAGATGCGATGGAAGCGCTCGGAACTCTTGTTCGCACTCGTTGCGATTCGGAATAAGCTGTAAGTCAATAAAACAAGGAAGAACGTTAACGTTACGTACACAGCCTCAAAAACAGCCGATGTAAGGTTGTACCAAGACGGAACTCCCGCAGTACCAGTATTCGAAAGCAACGTTCCGCTGAGACTTGGAATAACCGCAAGAACGCCAAGGCATAGAGCTGCGGCAATGATCCAAGCCAGGAACCAGCCTGACTTCAAGAGCCTGCTAACATCCGAGCCGTTACGGTTGCCATTCGGTGTCATTTTAAGGTGTCTGATCGTTCGCGTGGCACCATGTCCTCGAACGGGGAGAGGCGGTTACTCAGCGGGTCGTGCGGTCGTGAGTAGAGTCTGCGGGAAAACCATGGTCGACGACGTAGGCTCCGCATAGGTCGCCTTTTCGTCTCCGTCCAGCTCATGCGGGCTCACTTGTGCCACGCGGCCAGCCCTCCGAGCTAACATACCCGTCCTCCATCACCTTGAGTAGCGCATTCTGAAGCGCGGGCTCTTCGCATATGGTATCGGATTCCTCCATCGACGCATCGGCAAAACGGAGCTTGTCAAGCGTTCTGGCACCGGTAGTTGCGGTGAAATAGTGTGCAATCAAGCCGCGGCGCCGTTGTCGTTTGGCTGATTGATCCAGACGGCGGCGGGAAGACTCGCGCGCTTGGGCGCGCCGGCGATGAAGCGGTCAGGGTTGGCTGCGTAGGCAGCGGTTACGATCGCGTGGCGTGCGTCGAGGACGTCGTTCGCGATACCGGTGTGTACCATCGCGGGCGTTAGCATCGCGATTCCCGAGTGCCGATGAACGCCGTTATACCATGCGAAGAATCGGCCGCAAAACGCCTTAGCGTCTTCGAGTGAACCGAAACGCTCGGGAAACGTCCGGTGGTACTTCAAGGTCTTGAAATTCGACTCGGAATAGGGGTTGTCATCGCTGACGTGGGGACGGCTGTGCGATTGAGCTACGCCGAGCGAATCGAGCAAGACGCACAGCGGTTGAGCGGTCATCTCCGTTCCACGATCGGCATGCACGACGGCTTGGCCTGGGACGATGTTCTCTCGCGCCAGTGTCGCGCCGATGAAGTGCTTGGCGACTTCGGCGTTGGAGCGCCGCACCAGCATCCAGCCCACGACGTAGCGGCTGAAGACGTCAATCATCACGAGCAACGAGAACCAGACGCCTTTGTGTGGTCCGCGCACCTTGGTGATGTCCCAGGAGAAAACCTCACGCGGCTTGGTCGCGAGCAATTCGGGTTTGCGGTACTCGGGATGCCGCGCCAAGCGGCGTCGTTCCCGCACTTCGCCGGCCGCTCGCAAGAGGCGGTACATCGTGCTGACCGAGCAGAAATAGATGCCCTCATCGAGGAGCTGGGCATAGACTTGCGCCGGCGCAAGATCAGCGAAGCGTTTACTGTCGAGCGTTGCCAGTATCGCGCTGCGCTCGGCTTGAGAGAGTTGGTTGGCAAAGCGACGCACCGCACGCACCGGTGCTTCTGTGACGGCGAGCTTGCGACGACGCGTCAGGGTGGAGCGGCTCGTTCCCAGCGCCGCGCAGATCGTACGCAGGTGATGCTCAGCGCTCAGCTCGAGCGCCGCTTCGTTCAGTCGTTCTCGTCGAGAAAAAAAAAAAAAGGGGGGGGGGGGGGGGCCGCGGCTTTTTTTCGGATCTCCTCGAAAAGTTCAAGCCGCGCGATCTTGCGCTGCAATCCGCGAACTCGCGTTCGAGCTGATCATTTCGCTGCGCGAGTTCGCGTTCGGCCTCCCGAGCACGGGCGCGTTTGCGTAACGTGCCGGCATCAAGATCGCCACGTTCGCGTTCACGGCGCCAAGCGTAGAGTTGCGAAGAAAAGATGCCCTCGCGGCGCAGGAACGCACCAACGGTTCCCGCAGCACATATATCGGCCTCGCGCAGGATGCGTAACTTCTCCGCGACGGAAAAACGGCGACGTCTAGGCTTTTCGGTAATCTCGGTATTCGGGGAAGACGTACGCGACTGCGCCGGCGCGCCGTTGCTCGACACGGTGTTCATGGTATGCTCCTTGCAGCCCCATCGAGAGTTTACTGCTCAGCGGGTGCCGGTACCAGAACATGCTGACACGTGGGGCAAGCATCGCTAGACTTGTAAATTCGGTGCCGTGGTACGTTCGAAACGGGGTCGTTGCCCCCGCTTAGAACGGAGGTGTATCTCACACATCTCCAACGGAGACAACGACTATGGAACGATTCAGCGGGCCTGCGCTGACACCCGTTTGGGTAGCGATCGACGTGGCGAAGGCCCGTCACGAAGTACTTATTGAACGTCGAGACGGACGCCGAGTCCGGATGTGTATCGCGAATGCCATGCCGGACTTCCAGAAGCTTGTGTCTTTCTTAGCGACGTTATCGAAGACGTGTGAAGTCGCGTTGGAACCAACTGGTGACTATCATCGGCCGCTGGCAAACTACCTCCTGCGAAGCGGTCACAATGTTCATTTTGTCTCATCGATCGCGTGCCATCGTACGCGCGAGGCGCTCTATAATTCGTGGGACAAGAACGATCCGAAGGATGCGCAGGTTATTCTGCACTTGCTCAAGGGCGGCATAACTCAACGCTTTTCAGATCCGCTTGAAGAGGGCAACCACGATTTTCAGGAGTTGCTCGGCGCATATAGACGGATCGTTGACCGTAAGGTTCGCGCGTACCACACGTTGATGACGCACTATCTACCGCTCTACTTTCCCGAAGCGGAACCGTTCATTGCGAGTTCCCGTTCGGAATGGTTCCTCGACGTTTTCCTGTTGGCGCCCATCCCGGCGGACGTCTTAGCATTCACCAGGACAGCGTTTCTGAAGAAGGCGGTACGAGGGGATGAGGGGCATCCAACGGTGCGCCGAAAGCTAGTTGCTGAGTATTACGAAACGGCGAAGCACAGTGTCGGGATTCCCGTCGCGCCTGGCTCTGTGGCTATGGATATGTTCCGCCTCGTTCTCGAGGAGTACATTCATCTCGCAAAATTGCGTCGCCGGCTTGAAAAGCAAGTTCACGAGCGCTTGGAGCGTCAGACTGATTATAAACGCCTCCGTACCATTCCGGGAATCGGACCAATCGTTGCACTGACGATCCTCGCAGAGGGTGGCGACCTTCGACGGTTCAGCCATCACCGCAAGTTCCTGAAGTTTTGCGGCTTCGATCTGTCGACTTCGCAATCCGGTCAGCGTCGAGGAGTTCCTCAACTTTCCAAGCGCGGCAATGCGCAGCTCCGTTGCGCATTTTGGATGGCCGGCCGCGTTGCAGTCGCCCAGCGGCGTAACGGCTTCCGCAAGAAGTTCGATGACTACGTTCGGGCCAATCCCAAAGACACGGATCTCAAACGCAAAGCCTATACAGCGGTCGCCGCGAAAATGGCACGCGTCGTCTACGGATTGGTCAAAACGGGCAGCGACTACCGCCATTTTATGCCCGAAGCTGTGTAACGGGAGAATCCCTTCGCTTGGTGCCGTTGAGGCGATAAATCGACCTCATAGATAATGCTCGGATCTCCCGCTTGGACAAGAACTCTGTTTTAAGCTCGCTGAAGGCCCGTTTCGGGACCTTGTGTCACCATGGTAAGAGCTCTTGTTGTCATCGCCGCCTCATTGGTCTGATAGATCTTCTATGTAGCGCGCTCACGCCGGCGCGTAACGATGCCTTCTGCCAAAAACTGCTTGACAATGGCATTTAGCTCGTTGTCCATTACGAGCGTTTCCGGATACACGCCGCGCTGAGCGACGAGGCGATCGAGAACGTTAACGACGCGCGAGCCGCAGCTGGACGTATCGACTTCGATCGCGACGGCTTCGCGCGTGAAGTCGTCAACGATGTTGAGGGCACTTATGCGCCGAGCGCTGTGCAAGGTGTCATGCACGAAATCCATGGACCAGCGTTGATTTGGCGTGTTGCACGAGGAAGCGCCTCCCCGCGCCCAAGTGCCACGCGCCGCTTTACCCGTTTACGCACTTGCAGTTTGGCCTCCGAGTACACTCGGTAGATGCGCTTGTGGTTAGCAATGATGCCCTCGCGGCGCAGCAGCACATTGAGACGGCGATAGCCAAAGCGGCGCCGTTCCGCTGCAAGCCCGCTGAGTCGCTGCAGCAGTGATCTATCATACGTGAGCCTGAGGATGCGTCGGTACGTCTTTCGGTTGCGACGGCGCAGCTTTACGTTCGCTCAGCCCTACGCAATTAATTACCGCCTGAACGGCTCGTCGCCGCTGTGCAGGCGTTAGAAGTTTCCCGAGGCAATCAATTTCAGCGCGTCGATCTCCAGCGCTGAATCGGCCAGCAATCGCTTGAGGCGGCGATTTTCGCCTTCGAGCGTGCGCATCTTCGCAATGTCGCTCACGTCCATGCCGCCGAACTTGGATTTCCATTTGTAAAGCGTGGCTGGCTGACGCCGTGTTTTCGACACAAGTCGGCAGTTTTGGCGCCGGCGTCCGACTCTTTTAGGACACCGACGATCTGCTGCTCAGTAAAGCGCGATTTCTTCACAGGGAGACTCCTGACGAGCCGATTGGCTCGGGAATTCTCTACCTATGGCTGGTGTACTTTTGCGGGGCAACGTCAATACCGGAAGTCGCGCACAACTGCACAGATGAGTTCGGACAACGAACGTTGCCGCTCGCTATGCGGTCGAAGCAGCGGCTTCAGTCGTCGTGCAGCCGAGGTTCGACGAAGTCTCGCAACGTTGCCGCGTTCCGCACGCCGTAGTCACGGTAGCAGTTGTTCATCAAGAGATGCGTTTCACGCGCCTCGCGGCAGAGCGGGGCCACTTGCGAAGCGAGCGTTTCGAGCTCTTCGTCAGAATAGAGATAGCGAAAGCGTTCGGCGGCACTTTTCGAAGGCGTCGCCCACGCATCATCGGCGCGCCCGTGGAAGCGAACGACCGCCAGATCGGCGCTCGTCGCTTCGAACACGTGCGGTAGGCCTGAGACCGGCGGCGCATCGACGCAGACGAGCGCAAGTTCCTCGTGACGCAGCAGTTCGAGCGTGCGTACACGATCGCGTTCGTCCGCAAGCCACTGGGGCGCACGGAACTCGACGCAGATGCGGTAGCGGGGCAGCCGTCGCCTCAGCTCGCGCAGTTCCGTGCGCGCATCGTGGTTCGGACGAAACCAGGGCGGATACTGGAACAAGACGGCGCCGAGTTTACCGGCGGCGTGCAGGGGTTCGAGCGCTTCGCCGAAGCGCCGCCAACTTTCAGCCAGCGCGTCGGGTGCAAGCGTGTGCGCATAGACTCGCGCCTTGCCGGAAAGTGACTGTGCGGCTGTAGCGCGGATTTCGGGCCACAGCGATTTCGTGTCGGTCGCATGGCCGGTCAATAACGAATAGGCTTTGACGTCGAACACGAAGTGATCGGGCGTCCGTTCCGCCCAAAGGATTGACTGTTCGATCGTGGGCGGCCAGTAGTACGTGGCATCGACCTCGACGATTGGAAAGTGCTCCGCGTAAAAGCGTAGCCGGTCTTCGGCGCGCATCGAACGGCGTGGATACCAGTCGCCGCTTTCGGTCAGCGTCTTGTCGGTCCACGAACACGTTCCGATCAATACCGTGCGACCATTCGCTGCGAGGGTACGGCCCAACGATGCCGCGTCGCGGTCTGCGTCAGAGCCGCTGGGCTCGCTCAACGCGCTCGCTTGATGCAAGTGACGTAGATCCACCACATCAGTACGAATTGGAGCGGCAGGCGGCCGTAGAGCGACCACGCCGGCAAGGACCCGAAGCGAGGAGCGGCGAGCGCCATATAAACGTTGGCGGGAAACACGGCCACAAGCAAAGCGACAAGCCCGTAGCCGGCATAACGGCGCGTGCTGGGCGCGAGCACTCCGAGCCCTCCAAGAATCTCGCACGCTCCGCTGATCAGCACGAGCTCGCGGTGCGCCGGAAACGCCGGGGGAATAATCGCTCGTACGTGGCCGTGTACTTGAAATGCAGCACCCCTGCGGCGACGAAAGCGACTCCAGTCAAAAACGATCCGGCGGCGCGCATCGCGTAACGCTTAACACCCAAAGCCCCAATTCCATGCCGCTTTGGGCGGCACATCAGGAGGCAGCCGGCAAAGGCGCCGCACAGCGCGTCCGGCGAACGGTCGGGCGTGGCTACGACCGACTCGCCGGATAAGCGTGCGCGCGCGCTGCGGGCGCAAATCGACGAAGCCAATCACGCCTACCACGTGCTCGACGCGCCCGAGATCAGTGACGAAGCCTACGATCGCCTTCTGCGCGAACTGACCGAACTCGAGCGGGCGCATCCCGAGCTCGCCACGCCCGACTCGCCGACGCAACGCGTGGGCGGCGCGCCGTCTTCCGACTTCGCGCCGTACCGTCACGGCGTTCCGATGCTGTCGCTCGGCAATGCGTTCGATGAAGCCGACCTGCGCGCGTTCGACAGCCGCGTCGAGAAGCTCGGCGGCAGCGCGCCGGGTTACGTGTGCGAGCTTAAAATCGATGGCGTCGCGATTTCTTTGCGTTATGAAAGCGGCAGGCTGCGATCCGCCGGGACGCGCGGCGACGGCAATGTCGGCGAAGATGTGACGCAGAACGTGCGCACGGTCGCCGACGTACCAAGAAGTCTGACGCCCCCCGCACCAGCCGCGCTCGACGTCCGGGGCGAAGTCTATCTGCGTAAGGGCGCGTTTGCGGAGCTCAACGCCGCGCGCGCAGCGCAAGGCCTAGCCCTCTACGCAAACCCGCGTAATACTGCCGCCGGCGGTCTGCGTCAAAAAGATCCGCGGAGCACGGCGCAGCGCAAGCTGTCATTCTTCGCATACGCCATCGGTACGTTCGAAGGAGAGTCGTTGCCGCCGACGCAGGCTGCGCTGCTGGCGCGGCTTCGTGGTTTGGGCTTTTGCGTCAACGAGCATGCGGCGACGTGCGCCACGATCGACGACGTCATGGCGTTTTGTCGTCGCTGGGAAGAGGAGCGCGCGACGCTGGACTACGAGATCGACGGCGTCGTCGTCAAGGTCGACGATCTCGCGTTGCAAGCACGCCTTGGCTATGCGGGCAAAGATCCGCGTTGGGCGATTGCGTTCAAGTTTCGCGCGCAAGAGGCGCGCACGAAGCTGCACCAGATCGCCATCAACGTCAGCCGCTCCGGGAAATTGAACCCCTATGCCGTGCTCGAACCGGTATCGATCGGGGGTGTCATCGTCAAGATGGCCACCCTGCACAACGAAGCCGACATCGAGCGCAAGGACATCCGAGAGGGCGACACCGTCATCGTGCACCGTGCCGGCGACGTGATCCCGTACGTCGTCGGCCCCGTGCTCGAATTGCGACCCTCGAAGACGGCCGTCTACCGTCTACCGCAACGCTGTCCCGTGTGCGATTCGGCGATCGACCATCCGCCCGAAGACGTGTTCGCCTACTGCACGAACGTAGCATGTCCGGCGCAGCGGCGTGAACGGCTGCGTCACTGGTGTTCGCGTGGAGCGATGGACATCGAAGGCGTCGGCGACGTGTTGGCCGCAGCTCTCGTCGAGAGCGAACTGTGCCGCGACGTCGCCGACTTGTACGCGCTCGACGCGACGCAGTTGACCACATTGCCGCGCATGGGCGACCGCTCGGCCGCCAACGTGATCGCAGAGATCGACCGTTCGAGAAGCCGCGGACTCGCGCGCGTCCTGGCTGCGCTTGGCATACGGTACGTCGGTGGCCAGAATGCCGCGCTGTTGGCAGGTGCGTTCGGCGACGTCGATGCGCTCGCCGCCGCTTCGCCCGATGAAATCGCAACGATCGAAGGCATCGGTCCGCAGATCGCGCAGAGCGTCTCGTTCTTCTTTGCGCGGCCTCAAAACCGCGACGTGATCGAACGTCTGAAAGCGCGCGGCGTCGATCTGACGGCACCCCTACGGGCCGCCCCGCCGGTGGGCGTGCTGACCGGTAAGACGTTCGTGTTGACGGGAACGTTGCCGGCGTTATCCCGCGATCAAGCTGAGGATCTCATTGCCGCCGCGGGCGGCAAGATTGCAGCGGCCGTCAGCAAGAAGACGAACTATGTCGTCGCCGGGCACGATCCCGGCTCGAAGCTCGCAAAAGCGCAGGCGCTTGGCGTACCGATCATCGATGAAGCGGGGCTGCGTAATCTTCTGGCGTGACGGTGACGAGATCGGCGTCTACGCCAGCTGGACGAGATGCTCGAACCGTTGCGGTCGCTGCGGAAGCGCGGCGCCGAGCGCCTGTGCAACGTCGCCTGCAATGACGCCGACGCGCCGCTCGCGTTGCGCGCGCTGCCCCGCGAGCCCGTGCCAGTAAGCGCCGGCCCGCGCCGCATCGACAGGCGACAGACCTTGCGCTAAAAGAGTCGCGATCATGCCGGTCAGAACGTCCCCCGTCCCGGCCGTCGCTAGGGCGTTCGTTCCCGTGACGTTGACGTGCATTGTCGTGCCGTCGTCGATCAACGTTGCGTTGCCTTTGAGGAGGGTCGTGACGCCGGTTCGCGCGACAAAGGAGCGTAACCGCGCAACATGCGACCCGGGCGCAAGCGTGCCCTCACCCGACAGACGGGCGAATTCGCCGGCATGCGGAGTGACGACGCATTGCTTGTTGCGCAGGATGTCGAGATGTTTACCGAGGTGAAACAGCGCGCTTGCATCTGCGACGAACGGGCGGTCGAGTTTTTCGATAAAGCCGCGTACGATGGCGCCCGTCGCATCGGAAAGCGAGAGTCCGGGACCGAGTCCGACGGCATTCGAGCGTTTCGTGAGGTCGAGCAAATCGTCGATCGCGCGGGCAATGTCCGACTCGTCGTAGGCGACGACGACTTGTTCGATCAGATGCGCGCGGAGCGCGGCCGTCGCCGGTCCGCTCGAGGCGACCGTCACGTAGCCGGCTCCGGCACGAGCCGCGCCGTACGCGCACAACACACCTGCACCCGGAAACTGTTCGCTTCCGGCCAGCACCAGAGGAGCGCCGGCTTCGCGTTTGTCGGACTGCGCGGAACGCCGCGGCAACAGCGCCAAAAATTCTGCGTCGGCGAGCGCGGCAAAGGACATGCCGTCGACTCGGGCGAGCGCGTCCCCCAGAGGCAGATCGCCGACGAAGATGCGGCCGGCATAGCTGCGTCCCGGTTCGAGCAGCAACCCGAGTTTCGGTGCGCCTAGCGTCACCGTTACCTCGGCGCGGACCGCGCACGAGCCGATCTCACCCGTCGTCGCATCGATGCCGGTCGGCACGTCGACGGCCAATACGCGCGCCTCGCTCTGGGCGAGGGCGTCAATGACGGTACGCAACTCGTCTGAAAGATCGCGGCGGCCCGCCGTGCCGTAGATCGCGTCCAGCACAAGATCCGCCTGGTCGATCGCTGCGCGGGCTTCATCGGCGTTCCGCGGAAACGGACGTGTGACGACACCCGCCGCATGCGCACGGTCCTGCGCATCGCGCCGCGCGGCGCTGAGCGCTGAGACGGGCTGCGCGTATACGACGCGTTCGCACGGGCTCGCGGCAGCGTATTCCGCGAATGCGGCATACGCGTCGCCGCCGTTGTTTCCCGGACCCGCGAATGCGATGAGCCGCCGAGCCGACGGCGCAAGGACGCACAGCGCTTCGGCTAACGCTGCACCCGCTGCGTGCATCAGCGCCACATCGCCGCCGCGCGCATCGCCGCCCCGTTCCGCCACGGCAGCAGCATCCGCGGCCCGCATCTGTTCGGCGGTCAAAACGCGCATTACGCCCCCTCCAGGACGACGACGGCGCACGCCGTTGCGGCGGTGTGCGTGATCGTCAAGTGAATGCGCGCGACGCCGCGTGCAGCGGGCAAGGCGGCATAGCGGTCGAGAAACAGCAGCATCGGCTTTCCGCTCGGTTCGTGAGAGACGCCGACGCGCCGCCAAGGAATCGCATGGCCGAACGCTTTGCGCGCCGCTTCTTTGGCGGCAAAGAAGCCGGCGAGCCGCTCGGGCCATGCACGCTTGCGCAGCGCGTAACGCATCTCTTCCTCCGTGTACACTTTGCGAGCGAACCACTCGAGCGCCGCCGGCTCGAAACGGTAGCGCTCGACCTCCGCTAAGTCGGTACCGATACCCACGATCATCGCGATTGCGTTCCGCGACGCGGCCCCAGCGTCCTGATTGCGGGCCGATGGCGGCACCACGGTGTCTGCTGCAGGAGTTGGAAGTTGATTCGGCGCGAAGTACGGATTCCGTGGGGCAGATCAGCATCGTGCCGGTCAATGCGATGGACGTCACGTTCTTGGAGCGCCTCGCGCTTTGTCTGGAAGAGCGGTTCCTGCACACTTGCGTGGTCGAGCGGACCGTGCGGGTGCCTCGGACGTCGCTGAACAGCGTCCGTAAGCAGATGTTCTTCAACACGCTCATCGCGCGGATTGCGGCGCACGCCGGCGGCCGCCGATGTCGTGCGCTTGGGCATCACCGACTACGATCTCTACAAGACGTCCCATCAATTCGTGTTCGGCGATGCCAGCGAGGAGCACCGTATCGCCGTCGTCTCCCTGCACCGCTTGCGCAACGAGTACTACGGCGAACGTTCGGATGCCAACGTTCTCTTCCAAAGGACGCTCAAAGAGGCCGTCCACGACCTCGGGCATGCCTTCGGGCTCAAACACTGTTTCAATGCACGCTGTGCGATGTATTTTTCGAATTCGATCTACGATACCGACAACAAGCTGTCACACTTTTGCGAGAATTGCGAAAAGCGCGTGCGAGCTAATCGAACGTAGGGCCATGCTCGCGTAGAGACGCGCGCATCGGCCAAACCGACGCGTTGCTCCCGTCCGTCGTATGCGACGATCAAGGAACCGTCCTCGGCGATGCCGCGCGCGATCGTGTCCGCGATGGCACCGTCTGCGTCGAAGCGTAAACGGTAGGGAGTACCGCGCAACAGCGCGCGCCGCTCCCAGGCCTGCACAACGCTCGTCGGATCGTCCAGCAACCGAAGCGATCCTTCGAATGCGGCCAGGATGGCATCCCGAACAGTGTCGCGTTGGACGGTCGGCAAGGCATCGGAAAGAAACGCCGGTGGAGGATCGATCCGCGGACCGGCATCGATTTGCTCGGGCCGGTGCACGTTGAGTCCAACGCCGCAACCGACCCAAGCCCGCGTTCCCACGACGCGCGAGACGCACAGAATGCCGCAACATTTGCCGTTTGCGAGCAGCAAGTCGTTGGGCCATTGCAGCGCTAAGCGAATCCCGGTGGCGGCTTCAACTCCGTCCGCGACGGCAAGCGCGGTCCAAAAGGTGACGCACCATAACGTCCCACTCGGCACTGGCTCCGGAAGGATCGCCGTGAACAACAACGCGCTTTTGGGTGGCGCGATCCAAGCGCGCCCGCGCCGTCCTCGGCCGGTACGCTGGTAATCCGCTTGTAGGACGAGGCCGCCGCTGTCGGGCGTCCCCAGCAGCGCTGCCGCGTCATCGTTCGTGCTATCGGTAATCGAGGAAAAGCGTAGCTCGAACACGATTCCTTGTGGCGCTATGGCTATTGAACGAACGCTGATCTTGTGTAAGGCCGACGCCGTTGCTCGCGGGCTCGTCGGCGAGATCTTGGCGCGCTTGGAACGGCGCGGCTACACCTTTGTCGCAGCGAAGCTGCTGCAAGCCGATGAGGGGCTTGCCAAACGGCATTACGCCGAGCATGAAGGGAAGCCGTTTTTTGCCGGGCTCGTCGACTATCTGACGTGCGCTCCGATCCTGGCGCTCGTCGTCGAAGGCTCCGACGCGATAGAAGGCTGCCGCGCTTCGATCGGCGCGACCCATCCGATCAAGGCCGCGCCGGGCTCGATTCGCGGAGACTATGCGCAAACGATCGGGCGCAATCTCGTCCATGGAAGTGACTCCGCCGAAAGCGCACAGCGCGAGATCGCACTATGGTTCAAGCCTGAAGAACTGTGCACGCCGACGGGACGATATGGGACGGTGGCTCGTCTCAAGCTGAATTGCCGCCAAGGCGGCCCATGATGCCTTGCAGCAGACCCGGCGCCAGCGAGCCGACGGCACCGGGATTTTTCTGCAGGAACGTACTGACGGCCGACTTGAGCACGTCGGGATGGGCTTTGGCGTATTGGACGAGCGCCCCGAGTGCTCCGGGCTCTCCGCTCGCAACGGCATCTTGCGATACGCCTGCCGCTTGCGTCGCGCTGCTCGCGTCGGTTCCTGAGGCGGCACCCTGTTTATCAAACGCCGCAAGCAACTCGCCGCCCAGCTTTGATAGCGTGGAGCCGTCCATGTTGCCGACGCTCTGACTGACGTGGTCGGCCAACTCGTTTGGGTCGGCGTTCGCAACCGTATCACCGGCAGCAGCGGCAGTCCGCTGCGGGTCCGCGCCTTCCAAGCTCGCAGCGGCTTTAGTCAGGTCATCCATGAACGACATCGTAGCGCCTTCCTTACATCGATCTTTGGTCTGCGACGCTTCAACGCAAATGCGGACGCTTCATGCGAAGGTTCGAGCTGGCGGTGCGTCGCCGGATCGAACGCATTGGCCTGCGCGATGCCGCCAATCGTGTGCGTGAAACCCCCGTTGTGAGAACGCGGGCGCTCGAACCACGGTCGCACGGCGCCCGGCGCCGAACCGAGGTAATGTGTATCGTGCGAGGAAGGGGCCGCGGTGCTCGAAGCGTTACGCAGCGGCGGCCGGCCGCCAAATCGAAGGTGTTTCGGCGCGCGAAATTCTCGATTCGCGCGGAAATCCGACTGTTGCCGTAACGGTAACGACGACGTTCGGTGTGTCGGAAGAAGCGATGGTTCCGTCCGGAGCGTCGACCGGCGCTCACGAGGCGGTCGAATTGCGCGACGGCGACAAGCTGCGTTACGGCGGTAAGGGTGTCCGCAAGGCCGTCGCCGCCGTCAACGACGTCCTCGGCCCGGCGCTCGAGGGGCTCGATGTTACGGCGCAGCGTGAATTGGACGAGAAATTGATCGCGCTCGATGGATCGCCGAACAAGGGCGCATGCGGCGCGAATGCGATCCTCGGCATCTCGTTGGCGGCGGCGCGCGCAGCTGCATCGAGTCTGGGTTTACCGCTGTATCGCTATCTGGGCGGTCCGTCGGCGAGTACGCTGCCCGTCCCGATGATGAACGTGATCAACGGCGGCAAACATGCCGAAGGCGCGCTGCAGTTCCAAGAATGCATGATCGTACCGCTTGGCGCGCCGTCGTTCGCCGAAGCGGTCCGCTACGGCTCGGAAACGTTTCACGCGCTTGGCAAACTGCTCCACGAGCGCGGTCTTCCGACGCTCGTCGGTGACGAAGGCGGTTACGCGCCGCCGCTCGATACGCTCGACAGCGCGCTGTCATTGCTGGTCGAAGCGATCGTGCCGCCGGCTACGAACCCGGCCGCGACATCGCGCTCGCACTCGATGCCGCCGCTACCGAATTCTACCGCGATGGCGCATACTATCCGGCAACGCCCGAGCGCGGTCTGTCGGGCGAGGAGATGGTGGACTTCTACGAGCGTATCTGCGCTTCGTTTCCCGTGATTTCGATCGAAGACGGCTGCGCCGAAGACGATTGGCCGACATGGCGCATGCTGACGGAGCGCCTCGGCGAGCGCGTGCAGCTCGTCGGTGATGATCTCTTCGTAACCAATACCGAACGCCTGGCGCGCGGCGTCGCCGACGACGTTGCCAACGCGATCTTGATCAAGGTGAATCAGATCGGCACGCTGACCGAAACGCTGGACGCCGTCGATATGGCGCACAAAGCCGGGTACCGCTGCGTGATTTCGCACCGCTCCGGCGAAACCGGCGACACGACGATCGCCGACCTCGCCGTCGCGACGGCAGCGGGGCAGATCAAGACCGGTTCCCTTTCACGCAGCGATCGCGTCGAGAAGTACAATCGCCTCATGGCGATCGAATTCGAACTCGGCTCGGCCGCTCGCTACGCCGGTCGCAGTGCGTTTCGAGCGTCCACGGCAGGGCCACAGCGCGCCGCCGGGCAAAAGCCGCAAGCCGTGGGCCTGTAGCTCAGCGGTAGAGCGGCCGGCTCATAACTGGTTGCGCGCTGGTTCGAATCCAGCCGGGCCCACCACGCGGCGCCATAGTCTATCGGTTAGGACGCGGCCCTTTCAAGGCTGAGAGACGGGTTCGACTCCCGTTGGCGCTACCATCGGCAGCTTGAGGCGTTGGCCGCTAATGGCCCGACGGGATCGCCGCGCGTCGTGGTGTCACGCTATTCACGCTAAGCCGCACCGGTAAATAGCTTTCAGCACCGGTCGGCATGAATGCGTTGCAGGCGGCGTCTGTCGACTAAGCGACAATCGAGACCTAAGCAGCCGGGATATCAAGCGACATGAGAGCGGATGCGACGTGCGTGACATGGCCGCCAACCTCTATTCCGCCGCTTCCATGGTCACCGTGAACGAGCACGTGAAGAAGACTCCGGCGACCCATCTTGGTGCCTTGTTCGCTGACGAGCCGCGTGCCGTTCACGGAGTGCGCAAGGCTGTAGCGCATCATGAACGCGGCCAGCGGCCCGGTGGCGCTTCCGGTCGCCGGATCTTCTGCGATGCCGAGGTCCGGGGCGAACATCCGCGAGTACGCCCCCTGCGCCGTAGGCGTGAAGACGAATAGGAATGTCGGATCGCTGCGGCCGGCGAGCAACTTGCGATACGACGGTAAATCGAGGTGGGCGCGGTCCACCGTCTCCGCCTGCCGCGCAGCGATGTAGATGCCGGGATTGCCGGCGGTGACCAGCTGGCACGGCACATCGTCGAGCAAGTCGTCAGCCTCCAGGCTGACGGCCGCTGCAGCCGTCGCGCGATCGAACGTTTCAGCGAAGCGAATTGCCGGCGTCTCGAGCCAGATCATCGGATCGGGTTCTCCGTCGATGCGCACAGGCACTAAGCCGATTTTCTCTTGCAGCGCGAAGCGTTTCAGGTTCCGGTCAACGCGACCTTCGGCGCGCAAGACGAATGCTGTCCCAATGGTTGGATGTCCCGCAAAGATCATCTCTTTAGCAGGCGTAAAAATTCGCACGTCGGCTGCGGCGCCGCCTATCGACGCGGGCACCACAAAGGTCGTCTCCGAGAGATTGAGTTCACGCGCAATGCGCTGCATCGTGCCGCCGTCGAGGCCGACTGCGTTCCAAAACACCGCCAAAGCGTTGCCTTCCAGCGGATCGCGCGTAAATACGTCGACGACCGAGTATGACAGCTGCATTACGAGATGTCCTTTCCTGATGCTTGCGACCGTATCACATGGCGCGCGCGATGATCTCGCGGAGTTCCGCAATGCGGTCCTCGTCGCGCTTGTAGAAGATCCATTGCTTGATGCGCTTGCCGCGCAACAGGCCGGCTTGCGATAACACTCGCAGATGTTCGCTCACCGTAGGTTGTGAGACGCCGAGTTTCTCGGCGATCAATACCCCGCAGACTCCATCAGCCACCAGATCGCCGTCGATTTGTGCAGGGAAGTGGCGCCGAGGATTCTTCAGCCAGCGCAAGATCAAGAGACGTCGATCGTTCGCGAGCGCTCGAAGTGCTCGTTCGAGCACCGCTTCGTTAGCCTGCCGTATAGGCATATCGCTAATTAGCCATAGAACGGAGAAACTGTCAAGCGATCCCAATGAGGCTGTCCACCAACGGCTGCCATAGAAAAACGCCGCGGAGGGAAGTCCGCGGCGCTTTCAAGGTGCGGTGTAGGGCTGGGCTTAACGGCTACCGCAAAGTTGGTGCGGGGTTACCGCGAGCCGAGCACGCCGAGGGTCGATCCGGCGAAGGCGCCGCGACGCCAAGCGTTGGGCCGTGCGCGGTCAATGCGAATAGTGAAACGCGGGTAGATTTCCCAGGGCTTGTTTGGTAGCCCCCGGCAACGTCATCGGTTGTAGGCGCGTGAAACGGTTGATCGGGATCGCGACGTCCTTTTGCCCGATGCCCAGGAAACCGCCGACGCCCACGATCGCGAACGAGACGGTCTTGTCGGGCGTGATGACCAGATCGCTGACATTGCCGATCTTGTGATGTGCGGTATCGTAGACGGACGATCCGATGATCTTCGATGCGCGGAAGCCGCGCGCCACCAACTGCAAGGAAGCGGTGGAGACGCCGAGGGTCGCGTGCCCGACGACTTGCGCGCCGGCAAGGGCGACGTTGAGCAGTAGCGCCGTGCAAAGCGCCGCCGCTGCAGCTCTGCGGTTAAGGTGCATGGTCGTTCCTCCGGAAGTGTAGTCGTGAACGGTTATCTTCGATCTATGCCGCTGCCCCTTGCGCCGTCGCGAGGAAGCCGGTTTTCGCAACGGCGCAAGGACAGGTTTCCTCTACAGCCTGACGCCGCCCACTTCGTCGGCGGCGTTACCGCTGCGCGTGTCGGTCCACGAAGCGTAGAATGAAAAGCCGGCAAAGGTGTTGCCCGTGTAGTCTCCCATGAAGGTGCCGCCGAAGCCGTCGTTGTTCGGATTGGACAGTTGCGACGCAATCTGCACGTTGCTCGAGCGCATCCCGGTACTCGGGTTGAAGAAATCGCCGAATTCTTCATAACTGACGTTTGCTGGGTCGTTGCGCCGGTCGAGCCACGTTGCGCCGACGATGCCTTGCGGGTTCGTACTGATCCATTGGAAGAACTGATCGTGCTTGTCGCTCGCCGGCGCGATGCCCAGCGGGTTCGACCACGTCATCCCGCCGTCGCGCGACCGCGTCACTTCGACTTTGCAATACGTGCCGTATGAATAGTCGATCTCGTAGAGATCGCCGGCACCGCGATTTGAACTGTCATCGGCCGCGATCACGGGAATGTTGCTGAGGCGTTCTCCCGTATTGGGGACGCAGCCATAGAAGCCGCAGCCCGTGTCGGGGGCGAGCATGGGAGTGGAGATCGTCATGGGCTGGCTCCACGTGTTTCCGCCATCGGTCGATTTCACGACGAGCATCGTCGCCATCGTGCCGCCGCAATCGTCGGCGGGTCCGTTCGCCGTACAGCGCTGGAACGACACGTAGACCGTTCCGTCTTTGGCGACGGCGATGTCGCTAAACTGATTGACGACCGGATAATTCTGCTTTACGCCTAGCGCGGTCTGCTTCCACGTGGCTCCGCCGTCGGTAGAATGCGACACGGTGATTTCGGTGTCGCTGGAATTATCGAATTGGGTGGTAGAGACGTAAATCGTGTTCTTGCGGGGGCTTTGCGGGCTCGTGTCGATCTGCATCCACGGCTTGTCGGTCAGCCCGCCGGAGAAGAATGGCGTCACCGCGACGACTGGTGTCGACCAATTCGTTCCATCGGTCGAATGATCGACGACGACGACGCCGCCGCTGCCTTCAGCATCGATGCCGCCGCGGTACGCGATGCCGTTGAGGTCGAAGGCCACGATCGGATCTCCATCGCCGCCCGAAGAGCCCCCTACGAGCGTCCCGCACGTGGACGTCCAGGTCGTGCCGCCGTCGGTCGAATAGAAGTAGCCGGTCAGGGATGAGCAGTTGTAGTCGTTGCCGCCCGTCAACAAGACTTTGTGGTTTGCGGGATCAGAGGCGATCGGCGTTTCGTTGATTGGTTGCGCGCCCGATCCGGCGACGGAATTGGGGTAGACGCATGGCGCGGGGGAGCATTGGAGATTGGTCCGCACCTTCGGCGCCGCCTGACGCGCTGTGGGATGAATGAGCCCCAAGCGTACGGCGCGCGAGAAAATCACGCCCGAACTATAGGGAAGCCGCCGCCAGCTATTCGGCAGCGCTTGACGGTGCGGAGCAACGGCTGCATGGGCAGCGTTCGCTCGGACGGGGCTGCCGCCCCCAAAAAAAGTCGTCAATGCAAAGACGACGGTCAGCAAGACATATCCGACGGTATACACGTTTACCTCTACAAACAAAAGAGCGCTATTGGTGGCCGGTGACCGGTTGGATTGCCCTTCTGCAGAGGGCTCGGCGTCCGCCTGCCGCCCGCAGTGGGAAAAAGCTTTGCCTCATGCCGGCTTTCGCGAATCCGTGGTTTGGCGGCGACACGAACGGCGCCGTGAGTGCGGGCTCGCGCGCGTCATGAAGGCGCATCTCGACGCCGGATGCGTCGCCGCATGAAGACATTCAATCGCGGTTACTTCGAGCAGCTCTACGCGCGTAACGACGATCCGTGGTCGTTTCGTACGAGCGATTACGAGCGTGAAAAGTACGACCGCACGCTCGCGACCTTGAACCGGCGGTACGCGCGCGCACTCGAGATCGGCTGTTCGATCGGCGTCATGACGCGCCGCCTGGCAGAACGATGCGACGTGTTGCTCGGGGTCGACATCAGCGCACGTGCCGTCGAACTGGCCGGCATCGCGTGCCGCGACCTTTCGAACGTGACCGTGATGCAGTGCGACGTCACGCGAGATTACCCACCAGGTCCGTTCGATTTCGTCGTCGTTTCGGAGGTGGCGTATTACTGGTCGACTGCGGACTTCGCCGACATGCGAACGCAGATTTTCGCTTCCCTCACGCCGGACGGCGAAGTCCTTGCCGTCCATTTTCTGCCGAAAGAAACGGATGGTACGTGGGGCGGGGATGCGGTGCACGAAGCATTTCTGAGCGATCGCCGGTATCGTGCGGTGCGAAGCGTGCGCAGGGAAAACTACCGCATCGATCTGTTACGTACGGTCCGATCGCCGTGATGGCGTCTTCGGCTCGGTAGCGTGACGACATTGCCACAGCCGCTCGACTGCGCCGGCGTTCCGTTGCGACCGGACGCAGCGCTCAGGTGCGAATCATGAAAGCGTAACGAATCGGTCGCGTCGGCGCAACATGCCGCGCGTAAACTTCCGGCATGGACGGAATTGAACTGATGGCGACCGCGATGCATGCGGCGCAAGGCCGGCTCGACGTGTCGGCCGCCAATCTCGCCAATGTATCGAGTGACGGTTTCCATCGACGCGTCGCACGCGCCGCCTTGACGCCCGCCGGTTTGGTCGCATCGAGCCGCGTCGACGGGCAGCAAGGACCGTTGCGGCACACCGGGCGCAACTTCGACCTTGCCATCGTCGGGCGCGGGGGATTCTTCGTGCGCGACACGAGCGGCCATCTGAGTGAGACCCGCTCGGGTTCGTTCGAGCGCAACGCCGTGGGGCAATTGTCGGACGAACGCGGGCGCGTCCTGATGGGCGCAAACGGACCGATTAGTGCAACCGGCGCCGCGTCGATCGACGAGCGCGGCATCGTTCGGGAAGCCGGACGTGAAACGGGACGCATCCGTCTGCGGGCCAATACGACGCTAGAAAGTGGCTTCATCGAAGGCTCCAACGTCGAGGCGGTCGGTGAGATGGTCGACGTGCTGGCGGCGCAGCGGGCTTTCGAGACAGCCCAAAAGACGCTCTCCGCCCTCGATGAAGAGCGTGAAAAAGAAGTCAACGACGTCGTGCGGGTCAAGTCGTGAACCGCGCGCTGTTCGTTTCGGCGACCGGCATGGCGGCTCAGCAAAAGCAGCTCGATGTCGTGGCCGACAATCTCGCCAACGCGGACGTGATTGGCTTCAAGAGTGCTCAAGCGACGTTCGCCGCCATCGGAAGCGATGCGGAACTGGGAACGGCGGCAACCGGAACGCGGGCGCTCTTCTCTCAAGGCAAGCTGGAGCGTTCCGGCGGCGCCTTTGACGTTGCGATCGACGGTGCCGGATTCTTCCGGGTCGAGCGCGACGGCCAGCACGCGTTCACGCGTGCCGGCGCGTTCTCTCGCGCAAGGGACGGGTCGTTACAGAATGCGGACGGCTGGCGCCTGTGTGGCGTCAACGTACCGGCTTCAGCGCAGCGGATTTCCGTTTCGGCGGATGGTCGAGTGATGGCGCGCATCGACGGCCGGCAACACGGGTTAGGGCGCCTCGTGTTGGCCGACTTCACTGCACCGGAGCGCTTGCGGCCGATAGGCTCGGCGTTATTTGCCGCCACCGCCGATTCCGGCGCGCCGCGCGCGGTCGCCGCCGGCGGCGACGGGCAGCCGCAAATCCGGTTTGGGATGCTTGAGAAATCGAACGTTTCGATCGTCGAGTCGATGATGGAGATCCTCGCCGCACAACGCGCCTACGAAGCGAATTCCAAAGGAGTGCAAGCCGCCGATGAAATGTTGCGGATCGCCAATAACCTCCACCGCTCGTAACGTGATACCAGGCGAAAAACTGCTTACCGGGCAAACGGCGCCGCCGGGCAGCGCACCGCGCGAGGTCGCCGCGCAGTTTGAGGCGCTCCTCATGAAAAGCGTCTTTGCGCCTGTAGCACGCGCGCTTGGCTTCTACGGCGATCTCGTCGTCGGCGAAGTCGCCACGGCCGTAGCGCGCCAGGAACGAGCGGGCTTGACCGATCGTCTCGTCGCGTTGATAGCCGAGGCGCATCACGCACCTACATCCAACCGCTCGAGCGCGCTTGACGCGCGATGACGACGGGCGAGCGGGAAACAAAAATACGCGAATACTTGCCGCTCGTCCGCCAGATCGCACGACGCGTGTTGCGCGTCGTTGCGGCGCCGGATCTCGACGATCTGGTAGGCGACGGATCGATCGGATTGATTCGCGCGGTCGATACGTTCGACTCCTCGCGCGGCACGACCCTAGAACTCTACGCGCGACGCTTGATCTACGGCGCGATGCTCAATGGTTTACGCCGGCGGGACCCGGTGTCCGAGCGCGTTCGCCGGACGATCCGGCAAGCTGAAGAGCGGCGCTATGCCCTCGCCCAACAACTCGGTACGCTGCCCGCCGCCGCGGCGGTGGAACGGCGTGACCCTGCGCTGCAACGCGCGCGCGCTGCCGCTCATCGCCAAGCGACCCTATCGCTGGACGCGCCGCTGCCCGGAGGGCGTGACGCGTTAGAGGATTGGACGGGCGATCCTGCGCGCGAAGTGATCGCGCGCGCCCGGCGTCGCGAGCTAGCCCAAGCGATCGCGCTTCTTCCCGAACGTCAGCGCCGCATCTTAACCATGCACTATGCAAAAAACCAGACCTTACAATCGATCGGCGCGGCCCTGCACGTGTCCCCGCAACGCGTCTCGCAATTGCATCTTAGGGCGTTGCTCAAACTCCGTCATAGCAGTCTTTGGGCGTGAGCTCCAAAGTAGAGGGCGACGTCGGAACGGCATTGCAGAGCGGCGTTGCTGCGCCGTCCACAACGCCGGCCTACGTCACGCCGATCTTCGACGACGGCGACGAACGTTGGGGCGGCCATGCGCTACCTGGCGATCACCCGGCGTGGATGAAAGACACCGTGTCGCTCTCCCAACGCGCGCGCGCGCTGATCGCAAAACTCAAGCCCGTCGTCATCCGCGTCGCAACCTATTGGGACCATAACGTTCGCTCCATCCTCTGCGGCGGACGCCGGCTCGCGGTGGACGCCTGTGGCTCATACCGGCTCGATTAGAAAACCTCCGCGCAGGCCGGACCGGTATCCGGGCGTGCGTGCCTCGCACGGGACCTGCGGATGAGAGCGCTGCGCTTGCCTTGCCGGCCTCGAGCGTCGGGCTTTGCAAGGGCGTGAAGCGGAAGGCATGGCTTCATGGGCGGCGCTTCGAATCCGACCCGGTGCTCTAGCCGTTCACTCGGACAGAGCAGACGGCAAGCCCAGCGTCGGACGGAGGTTTCCTTCATGAGGGGGCCGGTACGCCGCGAGATCCCGCGGAAACGGCTTTTGCAACGGGTTCGTATGGTCGAACCCCGTTTGTTGTGGCTTGTGGCTCCCGCCGGTTGGGGAAAGACGACGTTTGCCAACGCTGTCCGCGCGAAAAGCGCAGACGCGGCTGTGATCGATTGTCGCGGCATCAACGACGCCACGACATTTGCCACGCAGATTCTCGCTGCGTTGCGAGGCGATCTGGCGCAGCCCGGCGGCGGCGGTCATCAGCAGCATCTCCCCTTCGACGAGCACGGCTTCGATCTGCCGGCGGCTGCGGTTCGTGCATGGCATACGGCCGACGGGCCGTCATTGGTCGTCTTCGACAGCGCCGAACGCTTGAATGCCAGTGTTGCATTGCGCGACGTTCTTGCGCGGCTTCTCGCGCAACCGCATCCGTCCCGGCGCGTCGTCATTGCATCGCGCTGGCGCATCGACGTGCCGACGAGCGCATTTGCGCCGCCTAACGAAGTGCTCTCACTCGATGCACGCGACCTATGTTTTGATACCACGGAGATCCGGCGTCTTTTCGGTGCGGGCCTCGCTGACGATAACGAAGTTGCGCGCGTCGTGGCTGCCACGGCTGGCTGGCCAATTGCCGTCCTCATCCTCGTAGCCGCGGCGCGCCAGGGGAATATCGCAGGTGCGCTGGCCGAGATGGAACGTGGAGCGTCGGGAGTCCTGGCGGATTACTTCGCGCATGAAGTATTGGACTGCTTGGATCCGCGGGGGCGTGACGCGTTCGTTGCTGCGGCGACGTTCCCAAGCGGTCTCCCCGTTTGGGGCGTGACCGTGCCGAACGAGCGAACATTTCCCCTCGCCGACACGCCGTTCGTTCTGCGGGAGCAAAGCGGGAAGCCGGACATTCATCCCCTGGTGCGCGCGCTCGTGGCACAGCGGTATCAGGCGCGAGCCAAAGCGCTTGCCGCCGATATCGCTTCTACGGTCGGCGACGGCGGCGACCATGTCACTGCCGCGCACGCGAGCATGTGGCTTGGCGATCAGGATGCTGCCGCTCGGGCGCTGGCTGACTGCGCACCGTTTTTGACGGGTGCGTTGGAGCCCCGCGCGGGGGCAGTACTCGCTGCTTTGAGTCGCGAGACGCTCGTTCGATATCCGGCGGTGTGGTCGGCAGCCACGCTGCCGCGCGCCGGTGCGGTCGATATCGATGCTTGGCTCGGTGAATGCCGCCAAGTGCATGCGGAATTGCCTGCGGCAACGCGTATCGTGGTACGGTCGGGCGTGACCTCGGCTTACGCGTACGCGGCCGGAGTGACGGGCAATTTCCAGGAAGGTCGCGCAGCGCTGGCGGCTCTGCTCGCCGTGGCTGCCAACGCCGTCTGCCGCAGAACGCGAGAAGATCCGCGCCTTTGCGACATTCTGGTTTGCCGCCTACGATGTGTGGGGCGGCGACCCGGTCGATATCGAGCGCTTACAGCGCGCTATCGAACCGCTGCTGTCCGATGATGCTTCACGTGCGTTGTGGACTGGTGAAGTCGTAGCGCGACGGTGTCGCATGTATGGCGATCGTGCCGGCGAGCGGGTCGCCTTGGAGATCGCGTGCGCCGCGGCAACGTGCACCGGTTTAACGGCGAGCGCAACGACGGCATACGGTGACGCGCTGTTCGGGGCATGGCTTGCGGGTGATGATGCGGCCTTTGAGTGCAATCGCGCGCGCCTCTCGGCCTTACCTCCGACGGCCGCCGGGAAGCTGTTACTCGACGGTGCGAGCGGTTCTTGTACGCTCGATGTCGAGCACGCCGTCACGCCGCAGCGCCGCTGTCAGGCCTATCTGATCGCGGCGTCGGTCACGGCAGACCGCGACAAAGCGACCGCCTATGCCAAGGCGGCGCTCGTTGCGGCCGACCGGGGACGATGGTCCTACGAGCAGGTTATCGCGCGGGTCGCGCTTGCGCAGATCGACTCGACGGATGCCACGTTACTCGACGAAGCGTTACGCATTTCGCGAGAGCACGGAAACTTTGCCCTGGAGGCAGCGCTCGAGTCGCTGCGCAAAGACGGCCCGCATGCGACCATGCTGACGCCGCTCTGCAACCGCTTCGCCCGCTTCCGTAAGGCTTCGGCGCCGCGCGTTTCGCTTTCCATTGCGTCGCTCAGCGTGGCGAGCGCGAACGAGGCAGTCGCGCTGTCGGTTCGGGAAAGTGCCGTGCTGTTTCGCATCGCGCTCGCGACGGAGCCTATCTCGGCGCACGCGCTCGGGCGCGAACTATGGCCCGAGCATGCCGCAGCGACGGCGGCAAACTGCATCGACGAGTTGCGGGCAAAGTTAGGCGACGATGCGGTCGTTACAGCGGGATCCGGATACGCACTTGGGCCGGCCGTTGGCGTCGACGTCTTCGACGCCGAACGGCTTTTGCGTAGTTTGGACTCGCGGCGAGTTCTCGAAGCCCCCGATCGCCGGGCACTTGAAAACGCTCGAAGCGTTCCTCAAACCGCGTTTCCCCGTGTACGCCCTCGGCTGGAAATGGTTCGCCGCTCACGCGCAGCGCGTGCGGGATGCGTACGGCGGCACACTCCGGTTGCTGATCTCCGATGCGCTCGCGCGCGAAGATTTTGCGATTGTCGGCGACCGCGCCGCCGAACTGCTCGAGCACGATCCCTGCAACGAATTTGGATGCGAAGCCGCATTGACGGCGGCTCATCGGCGAAGCGATTCGAGCGCCGCCTTAGCGCTGTTTCGCCGTTACGAGGCCGCCGTTCGGCGGGAACTCGGCACCGAACCGCCCGAGCGGCTCCGCAGGCTCCTGCGCGCAACGCTCCGCGCACAAAGTACGGCACTGCGCGTCGTGTAGCGGGGCCTGGACGGACGCAGTCGACGCGCTGTAAGGCGACGTTGCGACCGGATCGGGCGTGCCGAGTCTCGGGCTATAGAGCGCGGAGCGAACGGCTCGGGGATCGCCCTCTTAAAAGACTGCGTCCGCTCATGGGCCGAGACGGCGCGAGCCCGAGCAGCGGCAACAACGTCGGCGCAACGTCGCCGAGGACGCCGTCACTGAGCGGGCCGATGTAAGGCTCGCGCGAGATGATGACGATCGGGACGGGGTTGGTCGTGTGCGCGGTGAGCGGGTTGCCGTCTTGGTCGAGTTTGGCTTCGGCGTTGCCGTGGTCGGCGGTGATGACGAGGATGCCGTCGGCGTCGAGGACGGCATGTTCGAGCCGGCCGAGCGCGACGTCGAGCGTTTCCAAGCTCGAGATCGTCGCGTCCATCACGCCGGTGTGGCCGACCATGTCGGCATTGGCGTAGTTCATCACGATAAGATCGTGGAGCCGGTCGCGCACGTCCTCGCAGGCCGCCGTCGGTGATCTCTTCGGCGCGCATTTCCGGGGCGCGGTCGTAGGTGGCGACGCTGCGGTCCGATGGGATGAGGATGCGGTCCTCGCCTTCGAAAACCGTCTCGCGGCCGCCGTTGAAGAAGTAGGTGACGTGCGCGTACTTTTCGGTCTCGGCGAGGCGCAGTTGCGCGTAGCCCGGCGGCGGCGACGATCTCACCGAACGTGTCGCTCTGCGGCCGCGGACCGAACAGGACCGGATTCGTCATGTCCTCTTCGTAGCGCGTCATCGTCGCGAAGAACAGATCGTCGTACGCGATGACGGGAAACTCGTGGAAGTCCGGCTGCGTGAAGGCGAGCGTCATCTGGCGCGCACGATCGGGTCGGAAGTTGAAGAAGATCGACCGCGTCGCCGTCGCGGATCGGGCGCGGTTCGCCGACGATCGTCGGCACGATGAACTCGTCGGTTTCTCCGCGCGCGTAGGCGGCTTCGAGCGCTGCCGTGCCGTCGGCGCTGCGTGTGCGGCGCGTGCCTTGGGCGAGCGCACGGTACGCCAGCTCCGTGCGCTCCCAGCGCTTGTCGCGATCCATCGCGTAGTAGCGGCCCATCAGCGTCGCGATCGCGCCGGCTGCGCCGGCGCGGCTCAGGTGCGTCTTCGAGCGCGTCAAGGTAGCGCGCCATCGATTTCGGCGGCACGTCGCGACCGTCGCCGAACGGATGGACGGCGAGCGGCACGTGCGGCGCGGCAGCGTCGATCAGCGCGAACAGATGCGCGATCGTGCTATGCACGTTGCCGTCGGACAGCAAGCCCATCAGATGCAGCGTCCCGCCGTGCGCTTTGGCGCGCGCGATCGCGCGGCGCAACGTTTCGTTTTCGCGCGAACGTGCCGTCGGCGAGCGATTCGTTGATGACGACGACGCCTTGCGGAACGACGCGGCCGCTGCCGAGGTTGATGTGGCCGACCTCGCTGTTGCCCATCACGCCTTCGGGCAGGCCGACCGCCTCGCCGCTCGCAGCCAGCAGCGCATGCGGATACGTCGCCAACAGCCGGCGCCAGTTCGGCAGCTCGCCGCCGCGATCGCGTTGCCGTAACGGTCGTCGCTGTGCCCCCAGCCATCGAGAATCGCCAGAACGAGCGGCCCTTACGCGCGCACGCGGCATCGCGCCGTTCGACGCTGCGCTTACGTCGACGCGCGCGCGCGCGCAATCGATGATCTTCGCGAAACGTTCGGCGCACAGGCTTGCGCCGCCGATCAAGCCGCCGTCGATGTTCGGTTGCGCCAGCAGACGCCGCCGCGTTGCGTCTTTCATGCTGCCGCCGTAGAGAATGCGCGCGTGCGGCTAAACCGTCGACGCAGGCGCGGATCTCTCCCATGACGCCGTTGGCGCTCTCGGGTTCGTCGCTGAGGCCCGAGCCGATCGCCCAAATCGGTTCGTAGGCGACGACGCAGCGCGCGACGTCGCTCGGTCGCGACGCCGGCAAAGGCAGCGCGCGTCTGCTGCGCGACCTTTTGCAGCGTGCGGCCGGCGACGTGTTCGTCGTGGGTCTCGCCGACTGCGACGATCGGCGTAATTCCCGCGAGTCGAGGGCGGCTTTGACCTTGGCATTGACGCCGGCGTCCGTTTCGCCGCAGTATGCGCGCCGCTCGGAGTGGCCCGAGAATGACGTAGGTGACGCCGAGGTCGCGCAGCATGACGGGCGAAATTTCTCCCGTATACGGACCGTCGTCGCGCTCGATGCATCGTTTGAGCGCCAAGCGCGATCGAGCTTCCCGCCAGTTCCGCAGCGACGGCGGCTAGCGCGGTGAACGGCGGCGCGACGACGATATCGACGTCGCCAGGCAGATCGTGCGCCGCAACGCGCGAACGAGCGCACGCGCTTGCGGCGATCGTCTCGTGCATTTTCCAGTTGCCCGCGATGAGCGGGCGGCGAGCGCTCACCGCGGTGCGGCGGAGCTGTCTGCAGGCGACTGCTGAGCCGCACGCTCCAGAGCCGCAACGCCCGGCAGCGTCTTGCCTTCGAGGAACTCGAGCGTCGCACCGCCGCCGGTCGAAACATGGCGTCATCGCGTCGGCGAAGCCGAGTTCGTGCGCCGCGGCCGCCGCGTCGCCGCCGCCGACGACGCTCGTCGCGCCGTCGCGCGTCGCCGCGGCGATCGCTTCGCCGATCGTGCGCGTGCCTTCTTGATAGGCCGGCTTCTCGTACACGCCCATCGGTCCGTTGAAGACGATCGTCGTGCGCCGCGCAGGGTTTCGGCATACCAGTGCGCGGTCTGCGGACCGATGTCGAGGATCATCTCGTTCTCGATGTCCGAAAGCGGGACGGTCTTTGCATCGAGAATCGGCATCGAACGACGTGGAGACGACGGCATCGGTCGGCAGATGGAACGCGACGTTTTTGCGCAACGCAAGGTCGAGACAGCCGCGCGCCGGTTCGAGATCGGCATCGCGCAGGCTCGTGCCGACGTTGAAATTTTGCGCGGCGAGAAACGTATTGGCCATGCCGCCGCCGATGACGAAGGCGTCGACCCGATCGAGGAGATGGGTGAAGACGCCGACCTTGTCTTTGACTTTTGCGCCGCCGATCGCGCACACGAACGGTCTGACGCGGATGCTCCGTCAACGCTCGCAGTGCGCGCAACTCGGCTTCCATCAAGAAAGCCGGCGGCGGACGGCAGATAGTGCGCGATGCCTTCAGTCGACGCATGGGCGCGGTGCGCCGTGCCGAAAGCATCGTTGACGTACACGTCGCCGAGCGCCGCCAAGCGCCGCGCGAATCCGGGATCGTTGGCCTCTTCCTCGGGGTGAAAGCGAACGTTTTCGAGCAGCACGATGTCGCCGTCGCGCATCGCTTCGGTCGCGACTTTCTGCAGCGGGTCCGACGCAGTCTGCTGCAAATGCGCACCGGGAACTCCAAGCGCCGCGCCAAGTCCGCAGCGACCGGACGCAGCGAAAGTGACGGTACGACGGCGCCTTCGGGGCGCCCGAGATGCGACAGCACGATCGTGCGCGCGCCATGCTCGTGCAGATAGCGCAGGGTCGGGAGCGCTGCCAGGATGCGCGTCGGATCGCCGACGGCGCCGCCTTTGAGCGGCACGTTGAGGTCCTCCCGGACGATCACGCGTTTGCCTCGCACGTCTACGTCGCGCAGGGTCACGAAACGCCGGCGCGCCGTTTTTCACACCCTGCGCCGGTAACTTCGAGAGCACCATGTCCGTCACGTCGGCGAGCCGGCACGAATAGCCCCATTCGTTGTCGTACCACGCGGCGATTTGAACGAGATCGTCGTGGGCGTTCGTCAGCTTGGCGTCGATGATCGAGCTGTAGGACGACTTCTTGAAATCCATCGAAACGAGTTCTTCATCGGTGTAACCGACGAGGTCTTTGAGGTCGCCGCTCGATGCCGCGCGCAAGATCGCGTTGACCTCCTCTTTGGTCGTCGGCTTTTCGACGTGCGCGACGAGGTAGATCATCGAGACGACCGGCGTCGGCACGCGCAGCGCGAAGCCGTCGAACGTACCTTCGATCTGTGGGATCGTCAAGTAGAGCGCTTTAGCTGCGCCGGTCGACGTCGGCACGATGTTCGTGGCCGCATTGCGCGCCCGGCGCAGATCTTTGTGTGGCGCGTCGAGGATGTTCTGGTCGTTGGTATAGGAGTGGATCGTCGTCATGAAGCCTTTGCGCCACCCAGCGCGTCGACGAGCGGCTTGACCGCGGTCGCAAGACAATTCGTCGTGCACGAGGCATTCGAGATGATGTCGTGCTTTTCGGGATCGTACGCCTCGTGGTTGACGCCCAGGACGAGCGTGATGTCTTCGCCTTTGGCTGGCGCCGAGATGATCACTTTTTTCGCGCCGCCGCCGGTGATGTGTGCCCGCGCTTTGGCGGCGTCGGTGAACAGGCCCGTCGATTCGACGACGACGTCGACGCCGAAGTCTTTCCAGGGAATTTTACCGGGATCGCGTTCGGCCAGCACGCGCATCGGCTTGCCGTCGATCGTGATGCCGTCGGCGCTTGCGGTAACGCTGCCTTCGTACGTGCCGTAGTTCGAGTCGAAGCTTGAAGAGGTGCGCGCATTCCGCGGCGCTCGTCAGATCGTTTACGGCGGCGATCTCGACGCCGGGATGGCGCTCTAGGAGAGCTTTGGTGAAATTTCGCCCGATGCGGCCGAAGCCATTGATTCCGATACGCATGCTCTCTCCTCGCGAGATTCTAGAAAAGACGGCGGCTGTGTCCGTTACCCGTTGCTTGCGCGGGAGCCCTTTTGCGGTCGACGTGGGCCGTCCACGCGTGCCATCGCGCGCGGTGGTGTCTGCTTACGACCCGGCGCTCGATGCCCGCACTGCCTCGGCGAGCCGGACAAGTCGCGACAATTCGAGCGCCGAGTGTCGATTTGGTAACGGCAGGTTCGCAACGGCGGCCCAGTTCTGCCAGCGTTTCGGTCGGGTGCGCCAAACGTAACTCCGCTGCGCGGCGCAGCGGCGCCGCGAGGTGACTCAAGCCCGAAACGTCGCGCAGCAAGGCGATCGCTTCGCGTTGCGTGGCAGCGGCTGCCGTCGTGCGGTCGACGTTGGCGGCTTCGGTGTTGACGAGACGCCGCACGCGGTTCTTCGTTTCTTTGAGTGCGCGCACGTTCTCGAAGCGTAGCAGCGTCGCTCCCGCGCCCATCGCTGCGAGCACGCGCGCGATCGCGTCGGCATCCTTAAAGTAGAGGACTTCGCGGCCGGCGCGCGATCGACGCTTCGGAATGACGCCTTCGTCGTGGAGCAGCGCGGCGAGATACTGCGCGGCGGCGGCATCGGGCGGCGTGAATTCGAGGTGATATCCGCGCGCAGGCGCAGCCAATGAGCCGCAAGCGCAGAAACGCCGCGCGCAATACCATGCGCCGGTCGCACGCGCTCGGTTTCGCGCTGGACATGGCCGGACGTTGATGGCAGCCGCGTCTCAGCGGACCGGCTTGCACCGGCCCGTGGCGACAAAACGTTCAGACCGTCACGCAGTGCGGTACGGCAATGCTCCGGAACGACACCGACTCGCGCCAGGGCATCCTTCGTTTCCGCGGATAGCGTCCTCGCGCTAGTCACCACGTCGTCGCGGGCTCGGCAAGCCAGTCGACCGGCTCGTCGGGCCGTTCGTCGATGATCTCGTAGAGCGGCGTCTCGCGCAGGCGCGGCGTCACCCTTTCCGGCACGATCAGAACGCGCACCGTCACGAATTTGCGCGCGTAGTGCAACTCGATCACGTCGCCAATCTTGACCTCATAACCGGGTTTGAGCGGTTGGCCGTCTTTGGCGATTCGTCCGTTGACGAGCGCTTCGTGCGCCTCACTGCGCCGCTTCGCCAGTCGCGAAACTTTCAGAAACTTATCGATGCGCACGGTCAGTCAGGCTGCTGCACTGCGGCACGACGCAGGTTCCCTTCGCGCGGCAGACGACGATCGGGTTCCGCCAGCACGTCGGCTGCGCTCGGCGAGCGGTCGGGTCGGGCTGCGATGACTTTGCGCGCTTCGAACTCCATCGTCCGTGAACGCTTGCCGCGGCGCACGATGCGGCCGCACCGCTTCGACGTAATCGCCGGCATGCACGGGCGCGAGGAACGCGATGCTCTCGTAGCCGGCGAACAGTCCTTCGTCGCCGGACTCTCGGATGCACAGTTCGGTCGCGACGTCGCCGAACAGCGCCAGCAGTCGCGCGCCGTCGACGAGGTCACCGCCGTAGTGCGCGTCGTGCGCGCTCATGCGCACGCGGAGCCGTCGCTACCGCGTCGCTGCGCCTCGTTCACGCGGCCTGCGTCTTTGCGAGCCGCCACAGTTCTTCGAGTTCGTCGAGGCTCAGGTCGGCGAGGTTGCGCCCTTGCGTTTCCGCGCGGCGACTCCATGTAGCGAAAGCGCCGCTCGAACTTCGCATCGGCGTCGCGCATCGCGCCTTCGGCATCGATGCCCAGCGTGCGCGCGTAGTTGACGAGCGTGAAGAAGACGTCGCCGAGTTCTTCGCGGATCGCGCGCGCATCGTCGTCGCGCCGCGCCGCTTCCAGTTCGGTCGAGTTCTTCGGCGAGCTTCGCGCGCACGCCGTCGGCAGTCGGCCAATCGAAGCCGACACGCGCCGCCTTGTCCTGCATCTTCTGCCCGCGCTGCAAGGCGCCAAGGCCTTTCGGGATGCCGTCGAGGCGGCTGTCGGCGCTTGCCGTCCGGCGGGCTCGAGCGCTTTGAGCTGCTCCCAATTGCGCCAGACTTCCGCGACGCCGGCGACGGCTTGATCGCCGAAGACGTGCGGATGGCGGCGGATCATCTTGTTCGGAAAGGCCGTCGATCACGTCGGCGATCGAGAACTTGCCGCGTTCGGTCGCGAGTTGCGCGTGAAAGACGATCTGCAGCAGCAGGTCGCCGAGTTCTTCGCACAGATCGCCATCGTGGTCGCATCTCGATCGCGTCGGCGACCTCGTACGTCTCTTCGACGAGATACGGCACGAGCGACGCGTGCGTTTGCTCCCGATCCCACGGGCACGTGCGGCGCAGGCGCGCCATCACTTCGATCAGATCCGGCCACGTGATAGTGCGCCGATGCCGGCGGCAGCGGGACGAGCGGCATGGCGAGCGCCGCCGACAGCGTCGCGCGCGGCATGCCGGGCACGATTTCCGACGCTGACGCCGGCGCGTTCGAGCGCGCGCAGCAGCAGCGGTAAGCCGGGAAAGTCGGACAGCGGATTGCCGAGCACGCCGAGCGCCAAGATCGCCCGTGCCAAGCCGTGCACGAAACTTTCGATCGCATCGTGCGAGCCGCGCACGAAGAGCGCCGGGTCGGCGATCGCCGTCGCGAACGATCTCGATGCCTTCACTCTCGAAAAACAACACCAGCTCGGGCGGCGCGAGCAGCGGTGACGGCGCGCCGCGCGGCGCGCAGCGCTTCGAGGCTGCCGAGCGTCACGAGATCGGCGTCGCCCGGGCCTAGCCCAACGATCCGCATCTTCATGACGCCGGATGCTTCGTCGCCGCGCATCGCTGGGCGTCGCTCGCGACGACAACGCCGCGTTCTTACGGAGAGGCGGCGCTGCTCGGAGCGCTCGGCCGGGCTCGCGGCCGGGGCTGCGGACGAGCCGGCTGCGGCGGCGCCGGACGGTTGACGGGGCGGCGGCGGTGCAGGCGGGATCGCGTCCTTGAGCGACGTCGTCGTAGACTTGGATGTTCGCCTTACTGCGCAAGCTCGCGAGGAACTGCGGAATCTGCTGCTGCTCTTGCTGCTGCGTCAAGATCTGCTTGATCTTGTCGCGCGAGTTCGCCAGCGTCGCGACCTGCGCGGCTTTCTTTTCCTCGACTTCGATGATGTGATAGCCGAAGGGCGATTTCACCGGCGGCCCGATCACGTTGATCTGCTGCGTGAAGGCCGCGTTCTGGAACGCCGGGACCATCTGACCCTTCGAGAAGAATCCGAGTTCGCCGCCTTTATCTTTGCTGGCGGGGTCCGTCGAGTATTGCTTGGCGAGCGCGGCGAAGGCGTTCGGATTGGCGCGCAGTTTGGCTTCGACCATCTGCGCCGTCTTGAGGTTGGGCACGAGGATGTGGCGCGCGCGAACCTGTTCGGCGGTGTCGAGCGTGGCGTGGTTTTTCTGCAGGTAACTCGTGATGTCGGCGTCGGTCACGTGGACGCTGCCCGAGACGGCCTTTTCGACGATCAGCTTTTGACGCAAGATCTTCCGGACGTCGGCTTCGGTCAGATTTTGCGCTTTGAGGATCTGCTCGAACTGACCCGGCGGATACTTGGACTTGATGTCGTCTTCTTCTTTGGTTACCGCCGAGTCCGGAATGTCGATGTGATTCTGGGCGGCGTATTGATCGATCAAGTCGCCCTGCACGAGCTGATTGAGAATCGGCTTCGCCTGCGGCATCGCCTCCAACTTGGCGTTGAACTCGGCGCGCGTAATCTTTTGGCCGTTGACCGAGGCGATGTCGCCGCCCTCCACCGTTGCCGTCGCTGTTGCCACAGCCGGCGAGCGTCAAGCCAAGGACAAGGGCGGCAAGACCGACCGACGCGCGAGCCGTCACAGACATACAAACTCCAAGGGCGACATAAAGAGGGAGCCGCTGGGCTCCGCAAACCCTACCCTATTCTGGCGCGGCGCTGCCCTGTGTCCTGCATCGCGGCCCTAGAGCGCGTCGAGGAGCGAGAAGCGCAGCAGCGGAAGGTGTTCGACCGGTTTGCGCGGCGGCAGGTCGATCGTGATGCGGCCGTCGCCGAAGCGGAAGCGGTTGCGCGTGAGGGATTGCAGTTTCGGGATGGCACTCGGCGCGATCTCGAAGCCCGCGCCGACGCCCAGGATCAAGCGGCTTTCGTCGATCACGACGCGCGTGACGCCTTTGCGCAGCGCGACCGTGCGCAACTTCGTGATCTCGACGAGGTTCGCGAGCGGCTCGGGCAGAGCGCCGAAGCGATCGCGCAGGCCTTCGGCGAGTTCGTCGACCTCCGCTTCGCTGCGGGCGCCGGCCAGCTGTTGGTACGCGCCGATCTTCTGCGAGACTTGCGGGATGTAGTCGTTGGGAATGTACGCGTCGATCTTGACGTCGATGACGGCTTCGCGCCGCTCCGGCAGACGTCGCTTGCGCGCCCTTGCGCTGGGCGATCGCCTCGGCGAGCAGCTCGCAGTACGTCTCGAAGCCGACGGCGCCGATGAACCCCGACTGCGCGGCGCCGAGCAAGTTGCCCGCGCCGCGGATCTCGAGGTCGCGCATCGCGACTTGCAAGCCGCTGCCGAGATGGGTGAACTCTCGAATCGCTTCGAGCCGCGCCTTCGCATCCTCCGACAGCGCTTTGTGAGCCGATAGAGCAGATACGCGTAGGCTTGGTGGTTGGAGCGGCCGACCCGGCCGCGCAACTGGTAGAGCTGCGCGAGGCCGAAGCGGTCGGCGTCGTTGACGACGATCGTGTTGACGTTGGGGATGTCGATGCCGTTCTCGATGATCGTCGTCGCAACCAGCACGTCGATCTCGCCGTCGACGAAGCGCGCCATGATTGGTTCGAGTTCGCTTTCGCTCATCTGCCCGTGGCCGACCGCGACGCGCGCTTTGGGGACGAGTTGCTCGAGCGCGCGCGCGACGCCGTAGATCGAGTCGATCCGGTTGTGCAGATAGTAGACTTGGCCGCCGCGATCGAGCTCCGCATCGATCGCCTTCTGCACGATCGCATCGGAGAACGGGACGACGACCGTCTTGATCGACATGCGGTTCTTCGGCGCCGTTTGAATCAGCGAGAGATCGCGCACGCCGAGCAGCGACATATGCAGCGTGCGCGGAATCGGCGTCGCCGATAGGCGTCATCACGTCGACGGTCGCGCGCATCGCCTTGAGGCGTTCCTTGTGCATGACGCCGAAGCGCTGTTCTTCGTCGACGACGATCAAGCCGAGGTTGGCGAACACGACGTCCTTCTGCAAGAGCCGGTGCGTGCCGACGACGATGTCGACCTTTCCGTCGGCCAGGTCGCGCAGGATCGCTTGCTGTTCTTTTTTGGTTTTGAAGCGCGACAGCTCTTCGATCCGCACCGGAAAACTGGCGAAGCGCGCGCCGAACGTGCGGTGATGTTGCGCGGCGAGCAAGGTCGTCGGCACGAGCACGGCCACTTGCTTCTTGTCGGCGATCGCTTTGAACGCGGCGCGCACGGCGACTTCGGTCTTGCCGTAGCCGACGTCGCCGCAGACGAGGCGGTCCATCGGGCGCGCGCGCTCCATGTCGCCTTTCGCGTCGTCGATAGCCTTCTGTTGATCGGGCGTGGTGTCGTAGGGAAACGCCTCTTCGAGTTCGGCTTGCCAGGGCGTGTCGGGACGCGAAGGCATGTCCGGGCGCCATTTCACGCTCGGCGTAGAGCGCGACGAGGCCGTCGGCGATCTTCGCAAGGTTTTCGGAAACGCGCGACTTGGTGCGCGCCCAATCGGCGCCGCCCATCTTGGAAAGCCGCGGTGCGGCACCTTCGGCCGCGCCGTACTTCGTGACCTGGTGCATCTGCGTCACCGGCACGAGCATGCGATCGGTGCCGGCATACTTCAAATCTAAATAATCTTGGGTCGCGCCGAGGATCGTTTCGGTGCGCAGGCCGAGGTATTGCCCGATGCCGTGCACCGCGTGTACGACGTGATCGCCGACGCGCAGATCGGCCAGCGTGACCGGCACGCCTTCCTTGACGGCGCGCAGTTTGACGCGCTTTGGCGGCTGCCCGTAGATTTCGCGATCGCCGAGCACGTGCAGGCGCAGCCCGGGAATCGCAAAGCCCGATTCGATGCTGCCCACATCGACGAAGACCGTGCCGGCGCCCGGCGTGCCGTCGCCGTTACGGGGCGCAACGCGCGACATGCCCGGCGCCGAGGCTAAGAACGACGCGCTGCCGCTTTGGCGCAGATGCAGCAACGTCGCAGAGCGTTCGACGTTGAGGTTGGAGGCGCGCAACATCTCGGCGAGCCGCGACGCGCCGGACGCGACGAGCGCCACCGTTTCACCGGCGGCGACCCACGCTTTTACTTGCTCGAGGAACATCGTCAATTGACGGTTGAAGTGTTCGACCGGCCGCGTTTCGAGAACGAAGGTTTCGAGCGCGCGCGGAAGCCACGGCAACGCGCCGCCCTCGATCGCTCCCGGAAGGATGAGAACTGGCCGGCTCGCGAGTGCGGCGCCGAGGTCCGCGAGACTGGGATGCGGCGCCGTCACGTCCGCGAGCAGCGCTTCCCCGACGGACGCTTCGTCGACGGAGAGTTCGCCCGACTCAACGGCTGCAAGCAGAACGTGCTCTTCGCGCGATCGCTCATCTTCGAGTCCGCGTTCGACCGTCGCGAGCATCGCCGGTTCGTCCAGAACGACGAGCGCGTCGTCGGGCACATAGTCGAGCAGCGTCTCGCGCTGGTCGTACGCTAGCGACAGCCACGCTTCGGGCACGTCCGCGCCGCCCGCCAGATAGGCGCGCGCCGCGGAGACCGTCGCCGGCGTTCCGCTGATGCGCTCGATGACCCGTTCACGCAGCGCTGGTTCGCGCGGCAGTTCGCTCCACGGCGCAACGTCGAGGCGTTCGATCGGTTCGGTGCTGCGCTGCGTGCCGAGTTCGAAGCTGCGCATCGATTCGATCTCGTCGCCGAAGAATTCGACGCGCGCCGGCGCATCGGCGGTCGCGGCCCAGACGTCGACGAGACCACCGCGCACGGCGAATTCGCCGGCGGCGGCGACGACGTCGGTGCGATGGTAACCGAGCGTGAAAAGCCGCTGCACGAAGCGCGTCGAAGCCGAACTCGTCGCCGGTCTGCAACGTGAAGCGATGCGCGGCGAACGTCGCGCGCGGCATGACGTACTGCCGTAACGCGGCCACGGGGGCGACGATGACGTGTGTGCGGGCCGCCAGCAAGTCGGCGAATAGCATCATGCGCGCACTGCGTTCCGAGGGCGATTCGATGATGCCGATGCTGTCTTCGCGCGGCCGAACGAGCGTGACCGGCGCGGTTTCGCCCTCGGCGCCGAGATAGTACGAGAGATCGGCGAAGACACGCTCGGCGACATCGGCCGTCGGAACGATGACGAACAGCGGCGCCCGCAACGCGCCAAAGATGCCGGCGAGCACGTAGGGGCGTGCCGACGGCGTCGTTTCGGTCAGCGCGAAGGCGCCCCGATGGGTGCGCAGGCGTTCGAGCAGTCCGGCGAGCGGGCGGCTGGAGCTCGGGAGCGCGCGGACGAGGGAAGGGGCGAGCGTAGCGATGGGGCGCCTCGGGAAAGACGGGAGCGGGCAGCAGGCCCGTTCATTCGACCCGCCGGCGCGCTTCCCGGTTCCGGCGGGAACAACGTAAACATCCGAGGAGGAACACATGACAGATCTTGCACGCACGACGCGCCAAATGCCCGGACGAACTCCCTTCGGCGAGACATTCGGGTGGGACCCATTCCGGAATTTCTTTACGCATGCGGGCAGTGTGGGCGGCCTGACGGGGGTCGATGTCACCCGTACGGACGACGGCGGCTACCACGTCGAGATTCCAGTCGCCGGCTTCAAACCCGAGCAGATTGAAGTCACGCTCGACGACGACGTGCTGACGATAGCCGGCAAGGGCGAGCGCCGGCAATTTACGCGATCGTTGCTGCTTCCCGAAGAGATCGACGGCGAAAATATCCAGGCGAAGGTCGAACACGGCCTGCTGAGCTTGGAGCTTCGGGTCCATCCCAAAGCGCAGCCCAAAAAGATCGAAGTAAAAGTCGGTACGTAGACAACAGGTTAGACAACAGATTCACAACGATCGGCGTGCTGCGACTGGCCGGCGGTTCTCGGCCGTCGCGCCGCCGACGCGTGTGGAACGCAGTACATCGGCCAAAATCCAGACGGTGCCGGCGATGGCCAACGTCTCGGCGAGTTCGCCCCAATTCGTCTGACTGCGGGGTTCCGAGACGAGCAACGGTACCCACACGAGCGGCCCGAACAGCACGAGCATCAGCGTGAGTAGACGAGCCGCGCCCAGTGCCATTCGTCCCGTTATGAGAGCGACGGCGGCGAGTCCGAAGAGAACCGTCGTCGTTACGGCCCAAAATAGTTGATTCGGCGGAAGCCATTTCGGAACGTCACCAGCGGTAAGGCTCAGATAGACGGCCTGTTCGATCGTAAAGGATGCGACACACACCCCGACCAGAACGCTTCCGATCCGGCCACGTAGTTCCGGCGTCCACCTCAATGACGCGCCTGCATACACGAGCGCCGATCCGGCGAACAGCGAGAACTCTTCGAAGAAGCTGTCCCAGCTATTGTAAACCTGCGGCGTCGTGATGATGGCCGGGACGCACGATATAGCGAAGATAAGGTACAGAGCACCCAGGATGACCGCGCCGAGTTTCGCCGTCGGTCGGAACGCAGTTGCAGTCCCTCCCAAGATCTGTGCCGCGGATACGGCGTACATGATGGCGGGCACGCGAAAATGCCACTCGCCGTTGTACTCGTGCCAGATCAACGTGATGATGCCCAGACCGCATGTCGCCGCACCGAATACATGCGCGGCCAAAGCTGCCGGAGTTCACGTTCGCACGAGCATCGATGGTAGACGCCAGATGAACGTTGCGCCGGCGGCAAACGCAATCATGCTGAACACGATCGCCGCGCGGGGCCCTTCGCCGGGCGACAGAGCGTTGAAGTGCTCGACGAGCGGGGCGGCGATCAACGGCGCGGCGATCTGCGGCACCGTCGTCGCGACGTTCCAGACCCCCATCGCTGAGGCCATCGCTTCGCTCGGGAAGTACGGCGCACGCCAGTGCCCAGTCGGAGGTGACGAACGCGCCCCACGCTGTTCCGGCAACGAGCGCACAGGGATACGCTACGGTAAGCGTTGTGGCCGAAGCCAGGCCCGCAAGCGCCGCGATGATGATCGCGACGGCGACATTGACGACGGCGCGTTTATCGTACCGGTCTGTCGGCCTCGCGGCGACGACGGCGCCAACGATCGCTGCCAACGTGAAGGCGAGAAAAAGCAAGGCGGTCTGCATGCGTAAGGCCGAAGCGTTACGGATTCCGAGACTGTCGCGCACGAAGAACAGCAGAAAGCCGAGCAGCGTGTAAAATCCGACATTGACGAGGCCCCGGGAGATGAGCAACGTTGCCATTGCGCCACCGACGCGTAGCTTCGTCGCAGGCCCGGCGTTCAGGATCGCGGCGAGTCGTCGCACTGGCAGACACGCGTTGCGTGTGCGCCAGCGTCACCACAAAGGGAAGCGCCAAGCCTAAGCACAGGATCATTCCGACGAACGCATACTGCGTGACGAATCCGGCGACCAACAGTCCGGCCGCATTGCCGAGCGATTGATACGCACTCATCCACGATGATGCCGCGCCTGCGCGGCCGCGGGCGACGTGGTCGGGAATTGCCGCTTGATATGGTCCCGTTGCGATGTTGAGCGCGACCTGCAATGCACAGAACGCCGCCGTCAGGCCGAGCAGTGACGGCGTCAGGAAGAACCACATCAGCGCCGGCAGTGCGAACGCGACTCCCGTGACGTAGAATTCGCGGCGGTGTCCGACCGCGGCGTAGCGCACGTCGGCGAGGCGCCCCGCGACGATCTGCGTCAGCGCACCGAGCGCGGCGCCGATCGCCGCGATCTCGGCATACGGGCCAACGCCGGCATGCCCCAGTTCCAGCGAGCGGGCCTGCAGCGAAACGGCCAGGATCGCACCCCAAACGAACTGGATTCCGAAGTTAAACGCCGTCAGGCGCGTGAGGCTAACGCGCGTCGAGGTGTGCGAGCGCATAGCGGTAATCTGCGAGCGAATCGATGTCGTAACACAGCGCGGGCGACGCATCGCGAACCGCGCGTGCTTGCAGACGGAACTTGCGCGTCGCAAACGCCTCCACATCGACGACACGCAAGCGCCGCAGCACGAACCGCGCGACGAGGGGAGCTTCGAGCAGCAGCGCCATTTTCACCAGACTCTTGCGCGCGGCGAAAAGCTGCTGCGCAATCGCTAGGGCTCGCAGCGGGGCGCCGGCGGCGAAGTAAAAGACGCTCCCATTGACGATCCGTTCGCCGCCCAAACGCGTTCCGTGGGCGGGCGCTTGGGGATAGGCAGCGCAATACGCGCGCTCGGTCGCGAGTGGCATCGCCACGTCGGCTTCGCCGACGCGGGCCAGAAAGTCGCGCAACGCCGCAGCGGTGATGAACGGCAGGTCGCTCGTCAGCAGGAGCAGCGCCTCATCGCCGCGTGCTGCGCGTAGCGCGCGCTCGAGATTCGTGCGTCCGTCGCGCGCGGCCGGCAAGACGTCATCGACGCGGGAGCCGCAATGTGCGGCTACGGCCTCTTCGCCGACGACGACCAGGCGTGCCGGCACGCATGCCGCGGCGGCGTCGAGCGCCGCGTCGAGCAGCCTGCCGCTTCCCAGTGGCGCCAGGGCTTTGACGTTCGTGCCGATTGCATCGGCGAACGTCACCGTCGACGTGCCCACCCGCCGTAATGGCCGCGATCAGGCGCTTACCGCAGCGTCAGCGGTATGGTGACGCGGGCCGTGCGGCCGTCGGGGACCGCAGCGACGAACTCGATGTTGTAGGTTCGGTTCTTAAGGAAAAACGGCACGTCGGGAACGCTGGCAGCGAGCGCAAACAGCCCCGGGCGTTCTTGTGGGATCGACAGCGTTCGCCCGAAGGTGTCGGCAGTCACGCTCGTGACCGCAGCGCTCGTCAGTACGCGAACGCGCACGGAAGAGGGCGCTACGATCGTTGCGTCGCTGACGTCGATCTCGTCGATCTCCGGCGGATTCGGTCCGGGGAACGGCGTTGGACTCGCGGCCGGTGCCGGCCGGTAGACGAAGTTGTACGCGGGCGTCGCGACCATCGTCGGCGCCGCGGAGACGGTCGGAGTGGCGATGGGTGTCGGCGCCGCGGATGGGGCCGCTGTTGCCGGGACGCCGGGGGTCGTCACCGTCTGCGGCGAGGCTGTCGGCGTTGGCTGCGCTGCGGCCCTGGCTGACCGTCCCAGCTGCGCACCGCCGAGCGCCGCGGCGGCGAGCGCCAGCGCCGCGATCCGTTTCATAACAGCTGGATCGGAACGCCGACGGTGACCGTTTTGCCGTCGGACGAGACGGCCGTGAAGTTGAGCGTCGTCGTGATGCCGCTCGCGATTATGGGAAGCTTCGGGAGCTTACTGTGGGCCTGAAAATCGCCGGGTCCAACTTCGGACACGCTGCCCGTATGGCCGTTGCTCGTCGTCGAAACTTTGACGACGTTGGCGCTCGTGATCACGCGGATATCAATTGGCCCTTGAGAGTGGAGCGCCTTCGCATTGAGATACACGGCGAAGATTTGCGGCTGGTCCGCCGGCGGATGCTCCGGCTGGCCTGGAACGAAACGGTAGATGTAGGTCGCCGTCGCCGGGCCGACCGTCGCAAGCGCTGCGGGGGTGTGCGTGGCTTCCGCACGTACGGGGCCAGCGTGCCGCGACCTATGCGCGCCGGCGCGGGCAGGCGATGCACTGGCCTCGACCGACGGCACCGGACTGGGCGAACCCGACGGGACGGGCAGCGCGCTGGGCGGAGGGGGAGAAGCCGGGCCCGGCAACGGCGTCGGGACTACTGCAACGGCAGCGAGCAAGAGCGGTAACGCGAGGGCAATCACGATCTGTTGGACGCTTTCTTGAGATGGTGTGAGAACAGTGCGGCGACCGCGCCGGCGAGCGGCAAGAAAGCTACCCCCGCCGCGAGCCGCATCGTGCTTGCAGACGAGGCGCCGGCGGCATCGGGAAGATAACGTAGGGCAGAGAAAATCGTCGCGAACCAGACGCTCGCGGTCACTATTCCGCCTCCGCTCGCAACCGCCGGCAACACCCACAAGGCGTACCACGGATAGACGTTAGGCACCGCGCACCACAACGACAACGCGCACCACGAGTACCCTTCACGGTCGCCCGCGCGCAGACGCCAGGCGCCGTAACCGACCGCGCCCGCGGCCAGAAGATACGCGGGCACGATCCCGACGAACGTTTGCAGCGACGCGGCGGGAGCGTAGCGCCCGCCGCTCGTGATCGCACCGAAGGCGACCGCTAACGGCGGCGCACTGACGGCGGCCGCGAGCGCTAAGCCGAGCGCGGCACCCGTGATGAGACGCCGCCGGGCGGCTCCGACGCTGAACGCCAACGCTTCCGTAGCGACGGCGGCAGCATAAACCGTTCCCGTCGCTTTGAGGGCCGCGGCGAAGCCGACGAGCCCCGCGCCGACCGACGTCCAGCGCCGGCCGGCATGCCGCGCCGCGAGGAGCCCCGCCCCGGCGACCCCGAGCAGCAGTGCGTCATTATGGCCTTCGGCGACGGTCCACAGCGCGACGGGGTTGAGGCCGTACGCCGCCACGGCGATGAAGCGCAGGCGCGCCGGCCGCTCGCGCAGGAGCGCGTCGACGGCAAAAATGCTGCCGACGAAGGCGAGCGCTTCGATTGCCCGCAGCATCCAAAGCGTCGCAGCGAGGGACGCTCCGCGGGTTGCCCAGACGGCGACTTCGCTCAGACCGACGAACGCCGGGCCATACACGCAGACGGGATACGTGCCGCCCCACTGCCATCGCGCGGCATCCACCAGCGCCCCATGCAGACTCGGTGCCGCCAGCGCATAGGGATCGAGCCCGCGCAAGGCCATCGCGCCGTAGGCCGCATACGCGTACACGTCGCTTGAAAACACAAACGGCCATGCCCACGCAGCCGCGAGCGCCGCGCCGGCGGCGAGCGCAACTTCGGCACCGATCGCGTTGGGGCGGCGCGCGTCGTGGGCCGTCAGGATCAGTGCCAGGATCAGTGAGAGCGCGGCCGCGGCCAAAGTCGCCGCCAGCGTCCAGAAACAGCGCACGCCGAACGGTCCCCACGCGGTCACGACGATCAGCGGCTGTGCGCGCGCTATCAGAGTCCGGGCCGGCGCCGCCGCGAGCAGTCCGTTCGCAGCGGCGGCACCGCACCCGAACACGGCCGCTACGCTCGACAAGGCGGCGATCCGCCGCAGCGCCCAGAGTCCTTCCCAGAAACGCAGCGCGCCTGGGACGCGGACGCTTACGAGGCCGTGCGTCGGCTCGATGTGAGTGCGTGTTCCGTCGGTCGCGGCGCCGGTTCGCTCGCCGGCGCGCCGCGTTCTACGCTCGAGACGAGATAGAGCGGGCGCGCCTTGACTTGATCGTAGATCCGTCCGAGATATTCGCCCGCGATGCCGATCGTGATCAACTGTACGCCGCCTAAGAACAGGATCGCGACCATCATCGACGTGTAGCCCGGTTCGTTGAGTCCGAGGATCTTGAGGATCAGGATGACGGCGACGTACACGAACGCGAAGGCGCTGACGAGAAAGCCCAGGTACGTTGCGAGGTGCAGCGGCACTTCGGAAAACGACGTGATGCCGTCTATCGCGAAGCGCAGCATCTTCGAGAATGGGTACTTCGTCGAGCCGAACGTCCGCGCGTCGCGCTCGTACGCGACGCCCGTCTGCCGGTATCCGACCCAGCTGACGAGGCCTCGTAAGAAGCGGTGCTTTTCGCGGGTCTGCGCGAGCGCATCGACGACGCGGCGGCTCATCAAGCGAAAATCGCCGGTGTCGACGGGGATCGAGACGTTCGTGAGCCGGCGGATCGTGCGGTAAAAAACGCGCGCCGTCAGCAGTTTGAAGACGCTCTCGCCGCGGCGCGCTTTCCGCGTCGCGTAAACGACGTCGTACCCTTCGCGCCATTTTTCGAGAAAGGCCGCGATCAACTCAGGCGGGTCTTGAAGGTCCCCGTCCATCAGCACGACCGCATCGCCTCGAGCCGCGTCGAGCCCGGCCGTCGCGGCGATCTGATGGCCGAAGTTGCGCGACAGGTCGATGATCGTGAGACGCGGCTGGCGGAGCTGCTCGGCGCGTAAGCGCATCAAGGTGCCGTCGTGCGAACCATCGTTGACGACGACGATCTCGTAGTCATCCCCGGCACGCGTCAGCGGCTCGATGACGCCGGTGATCCGGCGTACGAGTTCGGCGACGTTGCCTTCTTCGTTATAGAGCGGCACGACGATGCTGAAAAAACTCATGCGCCGCTGCCTTGGCGCTCGGCCAGCGTCATCCGAACCGCCTGCCAGAAGAGAGGAAACATCAGTTCGTGATGTCCGGTAAACGCGAAGCCTTTTCCGTGTGTTCCGAGATGTGGACGGCGAACGACGTTGGTTTGGGGACGGTATTGCCGGATGAAATCGAAGTCCGCAGTCGTGAAGTCGCCGCGGGCTCCCAGATTGCGCGCAACGCTGACCGCTTTGAGAAACGCTTCGGGCAACAGCACCGCCGAACCGAAGTTGAGGTAGACGCCGCCATCGAGCAGTTCGGCGACGACGGCGCAGAGCGTACGGAAGTCGACCAGCGAGCCCGCGCCCAGCGCCGCGCCGTCGGCTTGCGGGTGCGCGTGAACGATGTCCGTTCCGATCGCGACGGTGACGCAAGCCGGTACGTCGTGGCGAGCGCAGGTCGCCAACACCGAGACTGCGGTGTCGGCCGACGCTTCTTCGAGCAACGCGTCGCCGACCGCACGGCCCAGCCCGCGCTCATACTCGCGGGAAATTGCGCCGAGGATAAATGCCGCCGTCCGGCCCGACATCCCGAAGGACCCATCCATGAGAGCCACATCCACGTCTTCGGACGTTTTTCCGACGAGGGCGAGTTCGGCATCGTGCACGAGGACCGAGCCGTTGCACGCGAGCGCCGACACCAAGCCGTCGCGCAGCAGATCGCAGAGCAGCGGTCCGAGGCCGACTTTGATGACGTGTCCGCCCAGGCCCAGGAGGACCGGCCGGCCCGCTTTGATCGCGTTCGCGGTCCGGTCCACGAGAAGGCGCAACGCTTCGCCGGCGAGGATGTGGGGCAGCGCGTCGAACCAGGCTCGGAATGAGGCATCGCTGGCTACCGTCTTTCCGCTTGCCCCGGCGCTCACTTTCGACGGACGATCTTCCAGCGACGTTACGGCCAGACGCTCGAGGTCGACGGGCTCGTAGCGCATCTTCGGGCGCTTCCACCAGCGCGCGACGAGCCCTTGCCGCGGTCGGGCTGCTGCTCGCGGTTTCTGCCTGCAGCCATCGCGCCAGTACGAACGGGACGGCGGGCGCCACATCGACGCCAACTTCGGCGGCGGTCGTGCCGACGCCGACGCCCTTCCCGCCGGCAAAGCGCGCCGGCGGTTCGGTGCCGCCGCGCTCAGCGGCACCCACGCCGGCGCAGGCAGTGTCGCCTAGCGGCTCGGCGCCCGTGCCCGGCGCAATCGCGCCGCGTATCCTCTCGATCGCGACGTCGCCGGCAGTCGTGCATGACGGCGATGTCGTACGCTGGACGGTGCGTACGTCGCCCGACGTCGTCGGCGTTTCCGCCCACGTGCTGGCGTATTCGTTTGCTTTGCAGCGGCGCAGGGCCGGCTCGTTTGCATTGAGCTTCAGCATCCCGCGCGGCGTGCCGTTCTTCTTTCACCGCACGTACGATCTCGACGTCGTCGCGCGCACGGCGGCGGGAGCCACCGCGACGCGCACGATCGGTGTCATCTTTCGATGAATGACGTACGTCAGTCGCCGGCGGCGCGTCTCGATCACGGGCGAGCGGCGCGCACGGCGTTGCCTGAAGTCGTCTATGGGGCCGGCAAAACCCGCGCGCAGTTGATCGCGATCCTGCGCGAGTTCTACGCCGTGGCGCAGTTCGCGCTGGCGACCCGGGTCACGCCGGAGGACGGCGCCGCGCTCGTCGCGGAACTCCCCGACACGACGTACGACGCCGTCAGCCGCCTCGTGCGCTGCGGACGACGCCCGCGCTCGGGAATCCCGATTGCTGTTGCGTGTGCCGGAACTTCCGATCTGCCCGTCGCGCTCGAAGCGGCCGGGACGCTCGACGCCTTTGGGCACGACGTCGTCGAACGTTACGATGTCGGCGTGGCGGGCATCCACCGCACCCTGGCCGCGGTCCCGGACCTCGACGCGTGTCGCGTCGTTATCGTGGTCGCGGGCATGGAGGGTGCACTGCCCAGCGTCGTGGCCGGCTTAGTGAAACCGCCCATCATCGCCGTCCCGACCAGCGTCGGCTACGGCGCGTCGTTCGGGGGATTAGCGGCGCTGCTCGCGATGCTCAACGCCTGCGCCCCCGGCGTGAGCGTCGTCAACATCGATAACGGGTTCGGGGCGGCCGCCGTCGCCCACAAGATCGTCTCCTAAATGAGCGTCGCCGTCTCGAAGGAGCCTTAGGCCTAGCATTCCCGGTTGCGGATTTCTGCTGACCACGACGAGGACGCACTTGAATGCCTTTTTCGTGACTGAAGAGTAGTAGCCGACGGCGCCGAGTCACGACTTTTGCTGAGATGCAAATCACGCGGGAGGGGACGCTTGCCCAGGCGTACTACCGTAGTGCTTCCATGTGCTCGGGAACAGAGTCTCTCCCTGATTAACGCTGAGGTTCTTACGTGCTCCAGAATACAGTGAGTCGTCTTTTTGTGGTGCTGGCCGCTTCGGCATCATTGGTCGCGTGTGCGGCGTCGCAAACAGCGTTTTCGCCGAATACCCGGAGCGACGACACGAATGCCGTCGCACGTGATGGCGGCGTAGCCACGGACGGCGCCGTCACGCTTAATGGAGGCGGAGTTCCGAAGGAGGCCTCACGCTTTAGAGGCGCCGTCACGAACGCGATTCCTGCCGACGGCGGCGCCGCAAATCACTTAGCCTACACGCAAACTCTGAGCGGCGCCCTTACTTCAGTCAATTCCAAACCTACAAGAACATCAATGAGTAGCCGCCCCATCTACTGTTACCCTAACGGCTGCGGCACTCCGGCCCCAACACCGCATCCGACTTCCACGCCCGCGCCCCTGCCGACGATATCGGTGGATGTTCGAAATTACATGGCCGCGTCAATTGCGAATGCAGATGGCACCGGCAACATGCTATGTGAAACCGCTAATACTGCAACATGTCTAACCAGCTTTTACGACGGCAATTCCATGGGCGAGCTTAAGATCGCGTACGGCTATAATAATGGGATTGTTGATTACGTCGGGATTGTTAGTGATTTGTACAACACGATAGGAGAAGGGAACCTTCAGTATATCGGTGTTATCCGAAATCTTACCGGAACGGGCGGTACTTTAAGGTGCTTCACAGCCACATATACGAACTGCAGCGCGCCGCAGGCTACTGGCAATATTCCAGAAGGCATGCCGTACCTAATCACTGGGCTCCCCGTCGTGAGCTATGCCACCGAATTAGCTACTGAAAATTCCGATGGTAGCCCAAACCACGGGATCCCCGGGTCGCTATTGACGACTCCTACCTATGGAACCAATCCTGTGAACTATTGGGCGTTCGACGACGAAACCATGAATCCATCCAGTTGTTCGCAAAGTACCGCGTTCGTTGGGTACACCCTGAACGAGGTTGTGTATGTAACGCAGATTCCTTTCGGGGGCACTATTGGGACCCAAGACGCCATAGTCACTGACGGATTCGCAATAGGACCGCCGAACCACGTAGAACGCTACTATTACGTGAAGGGTCTCGGTAGAGTGAGAGAAAGCGTCGCTTGGCAGCCCTCCGGGTCGCAGGGTTATGATAACGATCCAGGCGACGGCAGATATGCCAGCAATATTGTGCATAACAATCTCCAAGCCCTCAGCTCTTCCAGTATCAATATAAACACCGGAGGATGCCCTCAAGGGAGCGCCGTTAGCATCTATTAAAGCGAAAAGGTGAACTCGCGTAATGTTTCATCGAGCGTTTGACGCCCACGCGTCTCGTGGCTCGTGCGGAGACTTCGCGGTCGATCCTTCCAACCGCAAAAATAGGAGCGCGGCTCCCTGCGCACGCAATCGCTTAGGGCTAGAGCTAACGGCTCGATCTTATGGCGGAGCTTGTCAAGCGTTTTGGCACCGGTAGTTGCGGTGAAATAGTGTGCAATCAAGCCGCGGCGCCGTTGTCGTTTGGCTGATTGATCCAGACGGCGGCGGGAAGACTCGCGCGCTTGGGCGCGCCGGCGATGAAGCGGTCAGGGTTGGCTGCGTAGGCAGCGGTTACGATCGCGTGGCGTGCGTCGAGGACGTCGTTCGCGATACCGGTGTGTACCATCGCGGGCGTTAGCATCGCGATTCCCGAGTGCCGATGAACGCCGTTATACCATGCGAAGAATCGGCCGCAAAACGCCTTAGCGTCTTCGAGTGAACCGAAACGCTCGGGAAACGTCCGGTGGTACTTCAAGGTCTTGAAATTCGACTCGGAATAGGGGTTGTCATCGCTGACGTGGGGACGGCTGTGCGATTGAGCTACGCCGAGCGAATCGAGCAAGACGCACAGCGGTTGAGCGGTCATCTCCGTTCCACGATCGGCATGCACGACGGCTTGGCCTGGGACGATGTTCTCTCGCGCCAGTGTCGCGCCGATGAAGTGCTTGGCGACTTCGGCGTTGGAGCGCCGCACCAGCATCCAGCCCACGACGTAGCGGCTGAAGACGTCAATCATCACGAGCAACGAGAACCAGACGCCTTTGTGTGGTCCGCGCACCTTGGTGATGTCCCAGGAGAAAACCTCACGCGGCTTGGTCGCGAGCAATTCGGGTTTGCGGTACTCGGGATGCCGCGCCAAGCGGCGTCGTTCCCGCACTTCGCCGGCCGCTCGCAAGAGGCGGTACATCGTGCTGACCGAGCAGAAATAGATGCCCTCATCGAGGAGCTGGGCATAGACTTGCGCCGGCGCAAGATCAGCGAAGCGTTTACTGTCGAGCGTTGCCAGTATCGCGCTGCGCTCGGCTTGAGAGAGTTGGTTGGCAAAGCGACGCACCGCACGCACCGGTGCTTCTGTGACGGCGAGCTTGCGACGACGCGTCAGGGTGGAGCGGCTCGTTCCCAGCGCCGCGCAGATCGTACGCAGGTGATGCTCAGCGCTCAGCTCGAGCGCCGCTTCGTTCAGTCGTTCTCGTCGAGCTCGGGGCTCTTGAGCTCCAGCCCCAAGAGCCCCGCGGCTTTTTTTCGGATCTCCTCGAAAAGTTCAAGCCGCGCGATCTTGCGCTGCAATCCGCGAACTCGCGTTCGAGCTGATCATTTCGCTGCGCGAGTTCGCGTTCGGCCTCCCGAGCACGGGCGCGTTTGCGTAACGTGCCGGCATCAAGATCGCCACGTTCGCGTTCACGGCGCCAAGCGTAGAGTTGCGAAGAAAAGATGCCCTCGCGGCGCAGGAACGCACCAACGGTTCCCGCAGCACATATATCGGCCTCGCGCAGGATGCGTAACTTCTCCGCGACGGAAAAACGGCGACGTCTAGGCTTTTCGGTAATCTCGGTATTCGGGGAAGACGTACGCGACTGCGCCGGCGCGCCGTTGCTCGACACGGTGTTCATGGTATGCTCCTTGCAGCCCCATCGAGAGTTTACTGCTCAGCGGGTGCCGGTACCAGAACATGCTGACACGTGGGGTGGTTACCGGCAAAGCTCAGGAGTGATCCTGCGCTGAACTATCTGAGGCCATGCCGAGCGCTCGTCTCCTGCGACCGCAAGTTAACGCCGAACCTAGAATCGAAACAGACACATCGCCGAGTGCGCTCGATCTTATGGACAATGAGGTTTAAGAAAAGCAACGTTTTCGCTTTAGCCGGTGTGCCTAAGATTCGCTCCTGACTCCTAGATCGCCGCTGAAAGCCGATAAGCGCGGGTTGTGTACGTTTACGTAACGCGAAGTCCGGCATAGGACTCGGTTTAAGCATGTCACATGCAGCACTCAAGTGAGCATCTCAAAGCGACAGATCTACAAATCAGAACGCCGTCGCCTGTATAGCTCGATGCCTTCCTCGCTAGAAAGAAGACGCAGGGTCCGATGAACGACGCCAACATCAACGAACGGAAAGATTCGCTCTCTGCAATAGGCGGTATCGCACCGACGATCCACGACGACGAACTGCGCATATGTTGGATCGATCGTTGCCCGCGGATCGAGGCCAAGATGGGCAAAGCTCCAAAGATCGGCACCGATCGACGCCTCGCGTGGAAGCCGTTGCAAGGTATGTTCCAGTAAGGCGTCCCGCGCATTCGGCAAGCGATAGATTTGGTACCACCACTGCGCGGGACTAGCGAAGATGTCGATCCACAGCGACGCGGCGAGCGAACAACTAAGCAAGACGTACGTCAGCCGTTTGGAACGCCGGTACGCTGATGCGGTGCCGAGGACGAACGCGAACAAGACATACGGTAGCCAGGTCGCAACATAATGCGTCGAAAGATTGATCGTGATCGCTTCGTGCGATGCCAGCACTTCGAGCAGTCCCGGGATAGCGAGCACAAACCCGAAGCTCAACAGCGGCAACGCCATCATCGGCACGATGACGCTTTCCATGTACTGCACGCGCAGGGTCGACGCTATGGGCGCAAAGCCGTTCGGTGTCGGGCCGGTGAATCTCCAATTGTAGTACTGGCCGAACGGCATAACGTTGTGGGCCCCGAGTGCGGGACGAACCGCCAAAAAGTAGACGCCCGCAGTCACGACCGCAACCATTGCGAAGGTAACCAGAAATCTCGCAAGGCGAAGATCGTCGCGCCGCACGCGCATCGCTACGAGGCACGCAAGGGCGGCAAGAATCAGCGTCACGTCTTCTTTGATCGTCAGTGCAATGATCCCCAAGACCGTCGCCGCCTTGAAGCGGCGCGAGTCCAGCGCCCAGACGAGCCATAGGATTGTCGGCGTCGCAAATGCCAGCTCGTGGAAGTCGCCGGCCGTCATCGAAATGAGCGGTGGATACGTTACGGCAACGAGTGCAGTCGACGCGGCCAGCAGCCGGGGCAGCCGCCGCTGCGCAAGCAAATACACCGCCGGAATAGCGGCCGCGGACAACACTGCCTGAACTCCCACAAGCGCTAGCGGCGTGCGCGTAAACGCCAGTAGCGGCGAGCAAAGCAGAATGATCGGTGAGAAGTGGATGGCGAGATGGTTGATGCCACCCTCCGCCGTGCTCGAAAAGCCCGAAAACGGCGATGCGATAACCTGGGTGAAGATGCCGAGATCTACCTGCGCACGGAAAATGCGATACCGGATAACACCGACTGCGAACATCACGATCGCGAAGAGTGCGCTTGCTGATGCCACTGCAAGCGGCGCATACAATCTATCCTGACGCCGTAGCACAGCGCGGGCGTTTGACCGTATCAGTGCGGCGGCGTATTGAAGGGTATCGGATTGAAGGGCGTGGGGATCGTCTGGCCCAGGTCGGGGGCGAACTGATCTTCGTCTCCCCATGCATAGACGATGTCGCGCACAGGTTGGACGTCGACGTTTTGAACGAGTAACTGCCGCGGCCGCGGTTCTTGTCCCGCTTGATTCCGTTCGGAGGAGCGCCACGAACCACGGGTGTAGCGGTAGAGAAAGCGCGTTCCCGACCGGTAGACTTGCGCGACCCGGTAGTGCAGCGCATCGACGCGATCCATGCGAATCGCCGTTGCGCTCCATCCGCTGACGTCGGTTGCGAGGTAGACGGGATCCGAGAACGGCGTGCGTGGCGGCACTTCGACTGTGAACTCGACATAGACGGCACGGCCGCTGAAGCCTGCGGTGGTGTGGCCCAAGTCAGGGTTGGGGACCGTCGGTGACAGCGCGACGGCAAACTTCTTCACATCAGCGTACGCTGCTGCGTTGGGCAGCGGCGTCTTGGAGAGCGCCAAGCTGACGACATCGCCGTTGCCGCTGTCGAACCCGGCACGGGCGTAGACCCTGGTTTGGGGCGCTAAGGTCGTCGGGCCGCCGGTCTTCGCATCGGTGAACGTCACGTTGTGCGAGAGCCGAAAGCCGTCCCCCGTCGTGAAGAAGACGAATCCCGCGCGATCGTCGAGAATTTGCCCGCTCCACTCTACGACGCGCCCCGATGGCGACGGCGTCGCGGTCGCCGAGAGCGGCGGCGGCGTCTGGCCACTCGGCAATCCCGAGGGAATCGGTAAGGCGATAGCCGGCAGACCGCGGTTGCCGCTGCCAGCAAGCAGCACGCCGCAGAGGGCGATCAGGAAAAAAAAGATCCGTCGGACCGGCATTACTTTTCTAGCTGAACCGAAAACTGCGGCTGCCACCGTTCATAGCCGCCGAAGTTGAAGTAGTACGAACGCGCGACGTCGAGCACGATGAGATTGTTGATGCGGTAACGGGCCTCGAGCGTCGCTTGGTACGGTGTTGCCCCGTAATTCGCAAAACCGATCGTGTCCCCAATCAGTCGCGGCGGTCCTGGAATAGGAGCGGGAAAGTCGGCGTTCTCACGCATCGAGAAGTTGACGTCCAAGCGCGGGTCTGGTGTATAGACGAGTTGCTGCGTATACGACCGGATCGTTCCAAAGCCGCGAAAGGCTGCATAGCCGGGAAACGATTGCCTCGTGAATGGGTTGACCGCCGGGGCAGCCCCATTGTACGCCAACGCTTGCTGCTTCCCGTAGAAGTCGCCGATGTTGGAGTTCGCATACGAAACAAGAACCGTCAACTTCTGCGGATCAATCAGTTTCGTGAACGTGAAATTCTCCGTCGTGGTGTCGGTGTGGTGCGGCACTGAAAAGTATTGACGCTGCTTATCGAAGCTCGCAGTGAAATACAAGTCTCGGTTGGCGCGACCACGCAGAATCGGCAAGGCACGCGTCGTGACATTGATGCCAATGCCTTTGGCATACTCGCCGTAGTACGAAACGCCACCGAGCGTCTGCAGCGGCGTGTCCCGATTATGGACGTACAGCAGCGATGAGCGCAGCTGGTAGAAGAGCGGCAGCTTTGGAACTGGCTGGCGGAATCCGATCCATGAGAGTTGCTCGTTGATCGGATGATCCGGTGTCCAGTTGTGCGTCGGATCCCCGTAAAAGTACAGTTTCTGACCCGACGGTAGGGTGAAAGGTTTTGGTTCGTCCAGTAGACTGTAGTAGTATTGGTTCGCGGTGAATTGCAGAAACGATTGGCGTAAACTCCCGGTGATCTGCAACTGAGCGAAGCCGCTAGCGGATAGCGGTTGGCTGAAACCGTGCTGAAAGGCCAAATCCTGTAAGAAGACCTGGGCTTGCAATCCCGGCGAAATGCGATCATAGGCGACCAAGTTATAGTCCTTGGCCGGCCGCGTCAGTGGACTGATCGCCCCAACGAAATAGCTGTTTTCGCTGATCTGATGTTGTTCGTAGGCCGGAAACACTCCATTGGATGAATCGTAGCGGATGTGCGCCGTCGCCAACGCGTGTTCGCCGCCGGCAAAATCGAGCGGTCCATCGGCGTACGCTCCCGGCAAGGCGTTCTGGGCAAAGTTTGGGTTCGCCGAGAAATCGAGAAAGTAACTCGGAAACGGGACGAACGTCAAGCCGAAGTTGATGTCGGCTGGTGCAAAACGCGCGCTTTCACGCGGGTCGACGACGACGCGAGTGGCATACAGGAAGACGCGTTCGCCCGCGAGGTCCGGCAAGAAGAAGACGTCACCCGGCATCTGCCGGCCAAGCGCGGGATGCGCGTAGTCGCCCGCGATAAACGTCCAGCGGTCGGGCTCGCTCGTGATCGGGATGAAGTAGGCGCGGTCGAAATCGAAATATTCGGCGAACGCCGCGCCGTGGATGGTACGGCGCGCGGCCGTGACCGTCACGTTGCCGGCAATGACGAACCGGTTCAGCCGCAAATCGTCGAAGAAGGTGTTGCCGGTGATGCGCGTCCCATCGCCGAGCGTGACGACGACGTTGCCGTCGGCACCGATGATGAAACGATTGCTGTAGAAGGCGACCTTGCGTGCGGTGACCCGAAATGCCGCCAAACGCCGGCCCGTGGGGGGCTTCGGTGTCGCGTGGCCCGCAGCGGGCGACGCTGTGACTAAGGGGACTGCGGGCGGCCGCGTTTGGTCAGGCGCGGGCTGCGGTGCGGCGGTGACGGGCGCGGCCGGCTCGGGTGGCAGCGGTTGGAGCGGTTGCAGCGCGGCAGCGCGCGCTGCCGCCGGCCATAGCAACAGGCATGAAAGAACGATGAGAAGCATGGCCTGCGCAGGCATCGCAGCCCAGAGTACGAAGCGGCCAGTCGTGTGGTGCGATGCACCGTCAAGATGGCTCGGCGCGACGATGTCAGACTTCAAGGGTCGACGCGTCCGCCTTGCCTACCGCCGAGCGTGGGTACGCTGGACTTGATGCACGGTGGCGATTCGAATCGGCAAAGCCCTCTGTTGTCGGTTGTGCCTCTGTGTTCAGCGATGGGAAACAGCGGCGGCATTACGGGCGAACATGGATGGCCGAAGTACACACGGACGATTCGATTCCGACTTCGTGGAACGGCTTTCCCCCTGTCGTTGCTGCTCGGAAACAGCGGGCGTGTAGGCTTGGGACGTCAATCCGCCGATAACTCAGGCGCGATGGGAATGCTCGCGTGATGCCGCCGATCGAAGCGCCCGTCTCGTTACGGCTAGCGTTCGAACGGGACACGCTGCGGATTTCCGAACAACCCACACGGCGTTCCTGGACCATCGCCAAGCGGACGATCGATCTCGTTGTGGGATCGGTCGCACTGCTAGCGGCGTCACCGCTGATCGCACTGGCCGCTCTTGGCATCGTTTGCGTGTCACCGGGCGCGCCGTTCTTCTTGCAGGAACGCGTCGGCAAAGACGGCCGGCCCTTCAAGCTCGTTAAGCTGCGAACGATGGTAGACGGCGCGCATCTCGTCCACGAACAGATGCACGTCTACAACGACGTGTCCGGGCCGGTCCTGAAAATTCGGAACGATCCGCGAGTGCACGCACTCGGAAAGTTTTTGCGCAGAACGAGCATCGACGAATTGCCCAACTTGCTCAACGTGCTGCGCGGCGAAATGTCGCTCGTCGGCCCGCGGCCGCCGCTCGAACGCGAAGTCGCCTCGTACGATGCTTTCGCGTTACGCCGGCTGAGCGTCAAGCCCGGCATCACGTGCCTTTGGCAGATTTCCGGGCGCTCGAACATCTCATTCGAAGAGTGGATGCACCTCGACAACGCCTACATCGACGGCTGGTCGCCGCTGGGCGACCTGGCGATCTTGGCGCGCACGATTCCGGCCGTCGTGCGCGGCGAGGGCGCTCATTAAACGAAGCGGTTCCGCTCTTTCTCGAGACGGTGGCCGCCTGCGTGCGCTTCCCTCGCCTGCCGTCTCCAGCGGCTCCCTCGCCCGCTCGACGATCGTCGTCATGGCTGCAACGTTGGCCTCGAGCGTGCTGGGCTTCGGACGCGAAGTCGTCAACGCGCGCTATTTCGGCGCGCACTTGGAGATGGACGCGTTTCTCGCGGCGGCGACGATACCGACGATCCTCTTCGGCGTTTTCAACGGTGCACTCGTCAGCGCGCTCGTCCCGGTGTTCAGCGAGTACGTCACCCGCGGCGACGAATCGGGCGCGTGGCGTTTAGGCAGTACGCTCTTCAATATCTTAGCGGTCGGTCTTGCCGTGCTAGCCGCGATCGGCTGGTGGCTTGCGCCGGCGTACGTGCCGGTCATCGCGCACGGTTTTCCGCCCGAGCAGTTGGCGCGCACGATCCAAATGACGCGTTGGTTGATGCCGACGGTCGTCGCAACGAGTCTGGCGGGCGTCGCCAGTGCGATGCTCAACGCCCGTCAGCGCTTTTCCGCTGCGGCCGCGCAAGGCATCGCTATCAACGTCGTCACGATCGCCTGCGTGCTGTGGCTGACCCCGAGACTCTGGATCTATTCGCTTGTGCTCGGTACGGCGCTCGGACTCGTCGCGCAACTGCTCGTACAGATGCCGTCAATCATCGCGTACCGCATGTACCGGCCGGTCATCGACTTGCATCATCCGGGACTACGCAAGATTTGGCTGATGCTCGGACCGATCGTCGTCGGCTCGGCGGCGGGGCAACTTGCCATCTTCTTCGACCGCCATTTCGCCTCGACGCTATCGCCGGGATACATCGCCGGCATGAACTACGCAACGAAACTGGTCGGCTTTCCGCAGCAGATCTTTGCCGTCGCGATCGCGACCGTCATCTTTCCGCTGTTGGCGTCGCAGTTTGCGAGCGCGAATCGGCGCGGGATCGAGCGCAGCGTCGTCATGGGCTTGCGTCTGGTGAACTTCATCACGATTCCGGCCGTGTTCGCGCTGATCGTGTTGGCGCACCCGATGATTGAAGCGCTCTTCGAGCGCGGCCGCTTCACGGCGAGCACGACGAACCTGTGTGCCGGACTGCTGCCGTTCACGGCTATCGGCCTCGTCGGCGTGGCGGCTTCGATCGTGTTGACGCGCTGCTGCTTTGCATGCAAAGAGACGCGCTGGACCGTCGCAATCTCGGTGTTTACCGTGCTGCTCAACGTCGCACTATCGCTGTTGTGGCTGGGGCCTCTCGGCGCGCGCGGCTTGCTGCTCGCAAACTCGGTCAGTCAATGGGTGCAAGCCCTCTTGCTCTTCGCACTGACTTGGCGATTGATCAGCGGCCTGGATTGGCGCGTGATCGCGTCGTCGGGCGCGCGTATCGTGCTGTGCGCCGGCGCGATGGCGCTCGCTCTGGTTTGGATTGCATCGCTCGGCGTCCACGTCCCCCCGACGCTCGGTGCGCGCGCCTGGTATCTTGCCGGACAACTGCTGATCGGCGGCCTCGTCTTCATTGGAGCCGCGCGATTGCTGGGCGTCGAGGAACTGGCGATTTCGGTGCGGCTCATCCTGCAGAAGTTTGAAACGGGTATTCCGAGCCCGCCGGAAAACCGCGAGGTGCCCATTGCGTGAACTACGCGTTCGCGCGCAGCATCTCGCGGCCAGCGACTTCTTGCGACACTCCGCCGTCGTCTTCGCCGCGTCGATGTTGATCAACATGCTCGGGTACGCGTTCCACTTTGCGATCAGCCGCCGCGTCGGCGTCGTCGCTTACGGCGCGCTGTCGGCGCTCAACGCGGGCTACATGATCGCCCTTGCCGTCGCGGGGATCGCGACGACGATCGTCGTCAAATACGCCGCCGAACTGCGCACGCAGCCCGATGCCGCTGCCCGGCTGACGGCGTTCGTCCGGCGCGTTGCCGGACTGTGCGCCGTCGCGTCCTGCGCTTGTATCGCCGGCGGTCTGCTTGCCCTCCGACCGATTGCGGCATTTCTGCACGTGTCTGATCTGCACGCGGTCGCGTTTACGATCGTCATCGTCGGTTTGACGCTCTCGGGCTCGCCGCTGCGTGCCGTCTTTCAAGGGGTCGAAGCGTTCATCACCTTCTCGTGGTTGGCGCTGCTCGAAAGCCTCGTCAAGGCGTGCGCCGGCATCAGTCTCGTCTATGCGGGTTTCGGGCTGGCCGGCGCGTTCGGTGGCTGGCTAGGCGGAACGGCGCTATCGCTCGTCATCACGGCCGTCGTTCTCGCGCGGCACTTTCACGCGCCGCAGCAGGTGCCCCTTGCGCTCGACGCCCGTCGCCTCATCGGCACGACGGCGAACGTGGCTGCAGCAACAATGCTGCTCGGCATCATCGGATACGTTGATGTGCTGCTCGTCAAGCACTACGTCGATCCAACGACGGCGGGTCTGTACGGCGCCCTGGCGCTTTCCGGAAAGATTTTGTTGTTTCTCGTCGCGTTCGTGCCGACGATCGTGCTGCCGAAAGCGACGCGCCTCGCACTCGGCGGCCGCTCCTCGTTGCCGGTGCTCGTGCAGGCCGGTGTCGTCACAGTCGGGATGTCCGTGGTCGGACTGTGCGTCTACGCGATCGTACCGAGCGCGATCGTGACGACGTTGGCCGGACGTTCATTTGCCGGAGCCGCACCATACGTGTTTTCGTATGGCGTCGCGATGGTCTTGCTCGCGATGCTCAACGTCGTCGTCGTGTACAAGATCGGCATCCACCGCTTCGACTTCATCGTGCCGCTGGGGATCGTCGCCGTGGGCGAGATCGTTGGCATCGCTTTCCACCACCGAACCGTTGGTGACGTCATCACGGTCTTGATCGGCGTCAACGCCTTTGCCTTAGTGGCGTCGCTCTTCCGCGTCAATGCGCGGATCGTGGTCCGGGTCGTCCACGCGTCGGCGGACGCGGCCTGAGGCGGCGCTCGAAGCACACGGGGACTCGGCGCGTCGGCGCAGCAATACTCCTATCGTGAACGATCGACGGACGTTTCTCGCCGCCCTCGGTGTAACGGGCGCTTCACTCGCGCTAGCACCGCGAACTGCCGGCGCGCAAGCGGTCCCGTCGGCCGAACCGTCAACTGCGGCCTCACTGCCGCCGACGCCGGCGTCTCCGAAGGCGCAACGACCGCTGCCTGCGCCGAAGCGCCCCGCGGTAAAGCGACCCTCGGCGGCTGCGTTAGCGATCGCGGCGACGTTTCGACGATTCGATCAAGCTCTGACCGATGCGCAGATTGACACGATCGCGAGTGGAATCGACGACGGGCTGGCGGCCGGCAAAGTGCTCGATCCTAAGAAGAATCCGCTGCACAACGGGGATGAGCCGGTGACCCTTTTCACGGTGCCCACGTGACGCACGACGACATTGCATTTGCCGCTGTTGGTACGCTACAAAGCTTGCTGACAAAGCGGACCCTGTCGTCGTTGGAACTGGCCGATCTCTACCTCGAGCGGCTCGATCGCTACGGCCCCTCGTACAACGCGATCGTGACGATCATGCACGACCGGGCACGCCGTGAAGCCAAACGCGCCGATCGCGAGCGAGCGGCGGGCAACGTGCGTGGGCCGCTGCACGGCATTCCCTATGGCGTCAAAGATCTGTTGGCCGCCGAGGGCGCACCTACGACGTGGGGGGCCGAGCCGTACCGCCATCAGGTGTTCGAATACGATGCTACGGTCATTAAGCGCCTGGGCGACGCGGGCGGCGTCCTGCTCGGAAAGCTCGCGATGGTCGAACTCGCCGGTGGTTTCGGCTACAACAATGCAGACGCGTCGTTCACGGGCCCCGGCCGCACGCCGTGGAACCGCAATTTCTGGAGCGGAGGTTCGTCGAGCGGTTCGGCTGCCTGCACGGCAGCGGGGCTCGTACCGTTTGCGATTGGGTCCGAAACGTCCGGTTCGATTCTCTTTCCATCGACGAGTTGCGGCGTGACCGGACTGCGTCCGACGTATGGTCGCGTCAGCCGTCACGGCGCGATGGCGCTCTGCTGGACGCTCGACAAGCTCGGCCCCATCACGCGTAGCGCGCACGACGCCGACATCGTGCTGCGTGCAATTGCGGGTCACGATCCGCTCGATCGCACGTCGGTCGATCGGCCCTTCCCGACACTGCGACGTCGCCCGCGCATCGGCGTCGTAGCGAAGGCGACGCAGAAAACGATGCCTGCCGTCGCCGCGAACTTCCGCCGTTCGCTCAGTGTACTCGCAACGTTCTGCGACATCGTGCCGGATGTCGCGATGCCGGACTTGCCGTTCGGGGCGGCGGTGGGCACGATCGTCAACGCAGAAGGTGCGGCGGCGTTTCGGGGGCTGATCGAAAGCGGACGTTCGCGCGAGCTGCGCGCAGTCGCAGACCGCACCGGCGGCTACGTTGCCTACGCGACGTTGGCCGTCGATTATCTCGACGCGATGCGTCAGCGCACGTTCATGGTCACGGACCTCGACCGGGCGTTCGGCCCCTACGACGCGATCGCGGCGCCGACCCTGTCGACGGTCGCGTATCCGATCGGCGTCGATTTCAACAAGGTCTATCCACAGTATCCCGGCGCAGTCGATTTGATCTCCGCCGGCAACGCGACGGGTCTGCCGGCCATCGGATTCCCCGATGGCTTCGGCGTCCACGGCTTACCATCGGGTTGTTCGCTCCTCGGCCGTCCCTTCGGTGAAGCGACGCTCACGCAGATCGTCAGCGGCTATCAAGCGCGCACCGACTGGCATCTGCGCCGTCCACCGGTACGCTAACGACTCGACGCCGGTTCTTTCACCCGTAACGCGCACAAACCTGACCTCTAATTAGAGGGCTTCCCTGGCAAGGATGGGAACGGGTCGGCAATTTCGCGACTCTTTCCAAGGAGGAACTCTTGAAACGATTCCTTTCGCATGTCGTCGTTTCGGCGACGACGCTCGCGCTGGGGATCGGAGCGTTCTCCGTGATGGCTGCCGCACCGGCGCGTGCGCAGATGCCGGCTCCGAACTTCGGCAGCCCGCCGTCCGGCGAAATCCCGATCCTCTTCAACGACCAACACGTCTATTCAAAACCGGATCGCCTCAGGAGAGGGCGCGTCCTAGCCGCCATCGTACGCGGCAAAACGATCCTCGTTCCATTGCGCTCGATGTTCGAGCAGATGGGCGCGACGGTCTCGTACGACGCATCGACGAAGACCGTCGATGTCTCTAAGCCGGGCTCCGACGTCCGCGTGACCGTCGGCAAGCCCGAAGTGACGATCAATGGGGAGACACGGCCTCTCGACGTGCCGCCTGAGATCTATCACGGCTCGCTGCTCGTGCCGGTGCGCGTCATCTCGGAAGGCATGGGCGCTTACGTTCTGTGGGTTGCCGACCGCCATCTCGTCGTCGTGCGCTACATCAGCAGCATCCCGCCGACGCCGGCTCCGGCCACTCCGGCGCCGCCGCCCCCACCGCCGCCGTCGCCGACCCCCTCGCCCACACCGTCACCGAAGCCGACCCCGGCTGCGGAAGCTTTCATTGCGGCCGACGCGGTGTTCGACCCGAAGGTCTACAACGAGTTTAGCCCTGGCAACAGAGGCGGTGTCGATGGCGCGGCACGTGCCGGATTCACCTTCAACCTCGGCGACCTCGCCTTCATGGCGGAAGGCGATGCTCGCCAGTTCCGCTACCCGCACCGCTCTTCAACGCCCTTGGCGGTCAAGTGTGTTGGACCGGGTCTGGGACCGATCGATACGGGATGCGTCACGACATTGGGGCCGTTCCCCGGCTCCGCGTTCGTGCCGTCCTTCGACGCGCGCGATACGGACATCGACGGACGTTTAGGTATCGGCGTCGCCAATCCGAGAATCTACCTCGCCGGCAGCTACATCACACGCTACGGTAACTACGGCTATCCGCGCTTGACGGGTGCCGGAGTCGGTATCGAAAAGCTGCCCAACTTCAATCAGATCGTCGACATCTACGGCAGCATATATTACTATCCGTCGATCAGCGGAAACTACGTCGCCGTCGACGCCAGCACGCAGAAGCTCCAGTACATCATGACGCACTACCAAGTCGGGCTGACGCTCAGCGTGCCAAAAACGCCGATCTTCTTCGAAGCCGGCTATCTCGGCGACCATGGAACGAACAAGCAAAACGCGCCGGGCCCGTTCTCCGAAAACAGCTTTTACGGCGGTCTGGGACTGCATTTCTAGCTAGAAGCTGGCTCTTTAAGAAAACGACATAAAGGCGTCGCAGCTTCGGCTGCGGCGCCTTTTATTTAGACATGCAACCGGACGTGAGCCGCGCAGAACGTGGAGAAGGCGCCCATGCTTCGCCTGCGCTCGGCCTTGTAGCGCGGCATGCCACGGTGATACCAGCGAGCCCCCAGGAGGCGGTGGGCTCGTTGCGTAGTCAGGGATTCATGATCTTGGACGAGGACACACGATGACGCATCGGATGCTTACGTTTTCACTCGCGGCGGCGATGGCGGCATCGCCGGGCTTCGTCGCAGCGCAACAATCCGTGGTGCCCTTTGACGACGAGGCCTGTCCCGCTGCTACGCCGTTCGGGCGCCATCTCAACGAACTCAATGCAGAAGCGAAGCCGTCGAACGACGACCTGATGAGCACGGCGAAGCAATTAGTCGACGCCTACCGCGGCTGCGTTCGTGGTTACGATAAGGACGCGCATGACCGCTCCACGAGCGACGAGAGCAGCGACTACGTCGTGACGCACCGGATGTATTCGCGCCTGGCGCTCGCGCGTTCCCTGCAGCGAGTCGGAGCTTATGCCGCTCAACTGGGCGACGCGAAAACCGCGCAGCTCAGTTATCAGGCGGCCCTCAAGCCGCTCGACGAGATCGACAGCATCGGCGGCGATGTCGCGGGTTCGATCGAAGGCAGCGAGAGGAAGCTGCTGACCGAAGCGCACGATTTGCGCGGTACGATTGAGGCTGCTCAGAAAACGCTGCCCGCCGGCGGCACGGCGAAGCCGGGGCAGCAAGGTTCACCCACGCCGTAATTGCACATAGTGAGCCGCGTTGCCGGGCTCGCCGCCCCGCCCCACGCGCGCCGGCATGCGGGATGCCTGCAACTCCATGAGCGCGACGAGCCCGTGCACTTCGGGCTCGCTCGGCACAAGCGCCGCGAGGGTCCGCCCGAGGCGTAGCGCGTCTTCGACGAGCTCCGGACGAAGAACGTCGTCGCCCGCAGTCGCCGCGTAGCCTTCGTTGAAAATCAGGTACAGCGCTTCGAGCACCGATGCGAGGCGCGGCGCGCGCTCGGCGGCCTCGGAACTTCGAATGGCACGCGTGCCTCGCTCAACGTGCGTTTGGCGGGCACGATCCGCTGCGGTCGTCGCTTCGAGAACGAGTAACGCGCGCCCGACATCGTGCGTCAGGCGCGCCAAGGCGGCGATCAGCTTAGGAGACTCGATGCGCCAGAGCGCTTCAAGCGTGCCGTGCGTTTGCGTTCGCGCTCAGGGGCTCTACGTCGCGGCAGTCGTCAAACGGCGTAGCGCTCCGAAAAGCTTACGGGCTCGACGCCGCTGCCATGGCAGCGCGCGCGCCGGCGTTCTCATTTTCGAGCGGCGATTTCACCTCGTGGAGATGGCAGGTCGCATCGCTGCCGAAATGATCGAGGAACCGCCGCGTCACGCGGATCGCTTCATCGCGGTCGGCGACTTCGAGCAACGCGTAGCCTCTCATCGCAGCGCCGCCCGCACCTTTTCTCCCCGCTCGCGCACGTCGGCGGGCAGGTCCGCGGCAAAGTCTTCGACTTCGAAAATCTGGCGAATTTCGAGTTGGCCATCCTCGAACGGCGCGTGGCGGAAGCGTTCGACGACCTCGTCCTGCGATTTCCCCGCAACCAGCCAAAAGCCGGCAACCAACTCCTTGTCCTGCGATTTCCCCGCAACCAGCCAAAAGCCGGCAACCAACTCCTTCGTCTCGGCGAACGGGCCGTCGGTGACGCTCGCTTTTCCGCCGGAGAAGTTGAGGCGGCCGCCCTTCGAGCTCGGCTGGAGGCCGTCCATGGCCAGCAGCACGCCGGCCTCGCTCTGGGGTGAGGCCTTGACCAGAACCGCAAATCGCATCGTAGTTTCTCCTTGTGGTGGGTGTTGTATCAAGACGTCGAACGGCCGGAGGCTGCTTCGACACGGCGTGTCGGCAACGTTGCGGTGCCGCCGGACGGGTGAAGAAAAGAGGCCCGGGCATAGAGCCCGAGCCTCCCTTTTCACACCTGGGTCGATCAGCTACGGTGCTTAATCAAAGCGCTGAATCTTCCGGGGCGTCTCGTGTGACTATAGCCGCCGCTCGCCGGAACGAATGGCGGGGAGAAGGCGATATCCGCCTGGCCCGCCGTTCCAACGATTGTCGGCGTTTGCTGCCTGTTCTGCGGAGGTCCCGCTTCGAACAGCGGATAGTCGGCTGCGATGCATTCGACGAAGTACGCATCCCCCGTGTTGATAGACGGTGTGGGTGCGCCGCCGGGGGTTGGCCCCAGATTGTCGGGAAGCGTTCCAGTCACAGCGCCGCCGCTTGGGACGAAAATCGTGTAGAACGTGCCCAAGCTTTGGTCGACGATCTCAATGAGCGTTTCCGTCGTTCCTGCCGGGGCGGTGCAGGTGGCCGTGCCGCCGCCGGCTCCATCTTCGACGAACGCGGGCGGCGCGCCGAACGGTGGAAGACCGGTCGTACTAGTCAGGGTAGCGGCCGGGGCGGTGATCGTCGCGCCGGGATTGTTCCCAGACGGGACGTTCACGGAGAGGTTGTAGGCGCCACCAACTGCTGGCATTGCGAACGTCGTGGAGCCTAGCGGGTAGCCGGTAAAGCCTGCATCGAATTGCCCGTTGGTTGTCGTTGGATAGGCCGGCGGCCCCCCACGGAGCTCCCCGCCGGTCAATGCGGGGTCGCCGTAAAACGGTCCGGCGTACGCGCCATATTGGGGCGCTCCGCTCGTCGTGCTGTTGTCGGGCGCGAATCCGTATGCGAACACTCCGCCGGCTTGGCCGAAGGTAGAGCACACGGCCACTGTCCCCGGAAGCGCTTGCGGCGACCCGGTAACATGGTTCGTACCAGCGTCGACGTTCGTTGCGGTTCCCGCACATGGCGTGCCGTTCGTCTGAGTTCCAGGCGCGCCTGCGGGGACCGTAAAGGGTCCCGTCAAGGTTGGCGTGTTGAGTAACGTTGCCGAAAGTCCGTTGGGTTGCCGGAACGTCGTCACCGTGTTAAGACCGGTCGTGCCGTCCGAGAAGGTCGCGACGCCGACCGCAAGCTGAAGTTTGTTGGACTGAAGATTGACTGAGGTGAACGGCGGTTCGAGCGCGCCGTTCCCCGAGGTGCAGCCGGCCGCGATCCCCAGGATCGCGGCGGCCATGATCGATTTGGTTACTTGTCGCAAACGTCTCTCCCTTACAGCTGCAACTGGTAGTACAGGCGAACCGTCTGCGGGGTCGCATTCGGGACGATACGGTACGGATCGTTGCCGAATTGGAATGGCAGGTACTGCTGCGAGCCGATTTCCGGATAGAGGATCGGCGTGGTGCTGTAACCTGTTTTGGGTCCCGCGATACCGGTCGCAACCGGCTGATAGCGTGAGTTATATGCCGGCACAGCGCTATACAACTGGTTGAACAGGTTCGTGATCAGGACGCCGAAGGTCGAGCGCGATCCCGGCGGACTGTACTCGACCGAGACGTTTGTATTGAAGCGCGGGTTGGTTATGAACCCGCCTGCGCTTGCCGTCTCCGGCGTTCCTCGCGTTGCAGCGATGTTCGGGTTAAAGACGGAGCCGGGATTCTGCGGATCGACGAAGTTCGGCGAATATGTCTGGCCGAACGCCGACGCGATACCGGTGTTGGTGTTTGCAATGTTGTACGGTTTGCCGTTGACGAAGGCTGCCGTGACATTGCCGACACCCGAGGGATACCCGCGGTTATACGTGATGATCGGGTTCACTCGAATCCCATTGTGGGTCTTATAGTTCAGCGCAAGCGTCGCATTGAACGGAGAGACGAATCCGACGCGATACTGGTTGCCGAGCAGCAACGACTGCGTCGGAATTGGGGGGAAGAAGTCTTCCTGAATCAGCGGGTTGGGAACGACGTTGCTGAACTCGTTGATGTACGTTGCGGAGATCGAGCCGGACAAGCCGAAGGGAACTTCGCGCGACACGTACAGCTCGACGCCCGTCGTTCGACTCACGCCGAGATTCGTCGCAGTGCTTGGCCCTAGTAAGATATTGCCGCTCGTCGGATTGACAATCGGTTGTCCGTTGGCGCCGATCAGCGGCTGCGAAACGAGGGCAAGCGCGTCATATCCGCGCCGATAGAACGGCGTCACTTTAAGGCCGATTCCCGCCGGGAACTGATGCGAGTAGGAAAATTCGTAGTTCGTGAACGTTTCCGGTCGCACGGGTTGGATCGGGATACCCAACTCTTTTTGGTTTTCCCACTTGAGCTGGTCGGCGTAGTTCTGACACGGGAGGTTGCCCAAGACGCCGCAGAACATCGCTTGGTACGGGTTACACGCGCCGGAAAAACATCCGGCGGGCGGCTGGGTCACCGGCGCTCCGGCTGCGAAGTTGGCGAACGCGTCGTAGGACGGGATGCCTGCGTATCTGCTGTAGATGCCGGTCGGCGTCGACAGATCGATGAAGGCTAGCGGTGCAAACTCGGTCGACCGTGCGAATGAGCCACGCACGGCATCGTTTCGCGACAGCTGAAACGAAACGGCTAAGCGCGGCTCGACTTCCAGCGGGTTCTTTTCATCGTTCGGGATCGCCACTTGCGGAAGCGATACGCCGCCGACCGTGCGGTAGCTCGTTGGATAGTACTGACATGTATCGATGAGCGCTTGCGTGGCATTTGCCGGATTGCAACCGTCGAGGCCGGGCAGCTGGTAGTTTGCGCCTTCAACGCGGAGGCCCGCGTCGATGTTGAGCCGGTCGGTCGGCGTAAACTTGTCGCGGATGTAGAACGCTCGATCTTGGCGGTTGGTAACCGATTGTTCGGATTCGTAGGGAATTGGACCGGGATTGGCCTGGAAGCGCGTCAGATAGCCGCAGTAACTGCTTCCGGCCGTATCGGTGCCGATCGGGCAGTTGCCCAGTCCGTTCGGATCGAGAGCCGGATTGACGAAATCCGCGATCTCATATCCGTAACCGGTGCCGGCAAATGCGTCGAGATTGAAGATGCCGTCGAGGGGTGCCTCTTGCTGGTAGACGGGGTGCAGGAAGTCGTACTCCAGCCCGGCCGCGATGAGGTTCTGCGCGTTGACTTGCGTCGTGAAGTCGATCGTGCCGCCCGAGCGATGGCCGCCCTGTAGGGCATCGAAGGACGCAAAACCGTAGAGGCTTGCTTCGTTGTAAGGGAAGTTGAAGTCCACGACCGAGTCGAGCGCGTAGTACTTGGCAGTGATGTAAGACGCCGGACCGAGGTTCGCGGCGTACTGAAACTTCAACACGTTGTTGGGCTGGTAATAGTTGATTCCGCCTGACGCGCCCAAGCGCGCTGCCAGCGAAGTCTGATTCGGCAGCAGCGAAACTAGGGTTGGAGATTGCAGCTGGGTTTGGTTGAGACCCGTGTCGTTCTCGTAATTCGTCAGGTAGTACGGGTCGCCGAATGGAAACGTTAGGGTGTTTGTCCCGATCGCGCCGGTGAAATTCGACTGCTGGTTGTCGTAGAAGATCTGGAACGACTGTCCCCGATTCTTCCCGAACTTGAAGACCAGATTATCGGTGAACGAACGTGACGTCTCGCCGATATTGCTGTAGAACGTTCCGAGGCTCAGCGATTGTACGTTTCCGCCGCGGGCTCCGTATTGGTTGTCCGCGTTGAAGCCCGTGAATTGGATGTAGTTCGAGATCGCCCCGTTGGAGGTGGCGGTCCCGTACTCAACGGCAAGTTGGTGCGTGTAGGGTTGCAGCAACGCTTCGGCATCGAGCGAGCCGAACGCCGGATACGTGCCGCGTTTCGCGATAAGGTTGATCGTGCCGGTTCCGGCGTTGCCGGTGGACGCGTCGCCAGCACCGGGCGTGAGCTGGAGCTGATTGACGCCGGCGTTGAGCGATAGCGTATTGGTGAACTGCGACGTGAAGGCGTCGACGTACGGAATGCCGTCGTACTGGAAGCCCTCTTCGTTTTCACGGCCGCCGCGGAGGACGGGGTAGCCGTACTTGTCGAGGCTGGCACCGGGAAGACGAGTCAACAGGTTGGTCTCACTAATCGCGTCGGTCTTGCCGAGCAACTGCTGAACCTGCGCAGTCGTGACGGTGTAGGTGTCTTGCGTCTGTTTGGGTTGATACGCGTTACCTTCGCTGCGCGTCGTCACGCGGGCAATGGTACGGAGGTTCGCGGAGGTCAGCCCAGCCGTCGCGTCCGTCGTCTGGTCGGCCGAGACGGTGATGCCCTGGATGGAGCGAGGCTGAAAGCCTTGCTTTTGGTACGAGATGGTATACGTGTCGGGCTGGACGCCGGTGATGGCGAAGAACCCGTTGCTGTCCGTCGTCGCGCGGTACGAGCCAGTCGGTGCGACCGCATTGACCGTTACGCCCGCGACGGGGGAGCCGTTCCGAGAATCGGTGACGCGTCCGTTGATCGTGCCCGTCGTCCCGGCTGCGAAGAGGGTCCCGACGGTATTGAAGAACAGCGCCATCGCCAAGAGGAAGCCCACGATAAATCGCGCGGCCCTTTGAGGCGAGTGAGGAGTCATAGTCTTTCTCCCTGAGTTGTGCGAATAGACCCAGAGCGCGAGGCGCTCAGGTCATGTGTCGCTTATGTCCCCAGCAAGCGCTATTCCTTGGAATTTCTCAGGCCTGAGAAAGAAAATTTCTCAATTGGACCGCTTTGCCGGCCGCCGGCTACAAACTGGCGGCGGCAAAACGCCTCTTAGCAACCGGCGAAGGCTGGGTCGATCTTGGCTGCTGCGTCGCTCTCGTCGGTCTGGATGGCGAGGGCGCGATGCTCGAGTTGATCGCCCGCAGTTTTCGAAACGGTCGAAAGCGGTTCTGGCACCGCGGCGGTGGGCCCGAAATCGCGTGGGTCAAACGGCGTCCGAGCGCTGAGCCGCGCGTCGTTTTCGGCGGCAATCGCATCGAAGTCGGCGTCGTCGTGCTCGTCCTTGGTCATCGGCTCGTGCGCATCGACGTACGCGACGAATCCACCGAGGTCGCCGGCGAGAACTTTCTGGCGGTACAGAGCGCCGTCGAGAGCCTGAGCGAAAGCTAAGAGATCCGCCTTTTGCGCAGCGGTCGGGGCCTTCTGCGCGGCGTCGCGGAACTGGCGCATCAACGTATTGCCGTTGACGGCAGCCGTGCGCAAGGCGACGTATTGGCGGCTGAGCTCTTGTGACCCGTGAGCCTTCGCAACGACGCTCGAGTCGAGGTCCGTTCCTCGCAATGTCGCCACGGCGTCCGCGATACGCCGATCGTTATCCGTCTCTAAATTGACGGCTTGGAGGGCATCGCTAAGCAGCACTTTGCAGAGCGGCGTCGTGACGCGGACGTGCCCGATCAACCGCAGAGGTTGTCGACCGCCGCCGGCCCCATCTGGCGACACGGCCGGGTCAGGCGCAGCGGCAAGCATCGCGCAGAAGAACACGATCGCGGCCACGTTGCTCATGGCGAAGACTTCGGCCATCTCGTTTCATTTACTGCTACTGCGTGCACACCGCACGAGACCACGGAAACCTCCCACAACGGGGCGGACAGGCTTTGGAGCACCGACCTCGCCTCATTCAGAGCGTCGCCCAGATGTCCAGCTTCGCGCGGACGCGTTCGATGACGGCGTTGGTAAACTCCGTCGTCGATGCGTGGCCGCCGAGGTCGCTGGTCGCAGTGCCGGCGTGGACGGTTTCCAGAGTCGATTCGTAGACTGCGCGCGACGCAGTAGTGGCGCGCCGATCGGCAATGTAGCCGAGCAGAGCTGCTTCGGCAAGGATCATCGCCATCGGATTGGCGACGTTCTTGCCGAAAAGCCGCGGCGCTGTGCCGTGGGGAGCTTCGGCCATCACGCAATTCGGTTTGAGGCCGGCATCGAACGCCAGCAGCACGCTCTCGGCGCCCGCGATCGAACCGAAGAGCTGCATTACCAGATCCGATAAGCAATCGCCGTCGCGATTGAGCGACGGGATAACCAGCGGTTCGCCGCTGGAGGAGATCAGGAGCGCGTACGTCGCATCGATCAACTGCGGCTCGTACGTCACATCGGCGTAGCGTTCGGCGGCCGCGTCCATCTCTTCTTTGAGCATGCCTTCGTAGATCGGACTGACCGTGTACTTCGGGCCGCCGAACACTTTGGCGTGTACTTTGCGCGCGTGCGCGAAGGCGTATTCGGCGACGACCCGGCAGACGTTGCGCGAGATGCGTTCGGTGCGAAACGCGATCTCGTCGTCACCCGACTGCTCTCGCCATTCTTTAGCGCCGTATGCGTCGCCGACTGCCATGCGGACGATCGAGATCGGCGCATGGATGCCGCCGATAGGGCGGACGCCGGGTAAGCGGCGCCCGGTGCGAACGATCACCTTACCGTCGATCTCGCGGCGCAGCATCGCGTTGGGCGAACCGACGTCGCCCTTGGCTTCCGGCGTTATCGTTGCAGCTTTGAGCCCGAGGCCCGTGCGCTTCATGGCAGCGGCTGCGGCATGGACGACGGCGTTTTGCGTTTCGACGGCGCTTCTCGAGCGAAAGGTCGTGGTGCTCGAAGTCGAGGTGCATCCCGATGACGTCGGGCTGCAGAACGCGCAGAGCGTCGACGAGCAGCTCTTGTCCGGTCTCGTCGCCTTCGAGGACGACGATCGTTGGCGTAGCCATCGTGCGTTGTGTCCGCGTCGCACATCGCGGATGCCTGCGCTGTCCCAGCCCGCAGGCATGCCTTCGGTGGCGGACAGGGCGACGGCGCGATTCGCCCTAAGACCACGCTCAATGGCTCGCGTTCGGCGCAAGACCCGAGCGGCAATGCGCTTGCGGCTCAACCTTGAAATCACCGGAATCGCGGCGCTGGGCATTGCGCTGTTGCTTGCCGTTGCGCTGGTCGCTCCGATTCACTCGGGAGCGCTCGGAGCCGGAACGGCACACGCTTTACATGCGGCCTTCGGATGGGTTGCGGCGCTCGTGCCGGTGCTCGTGGCGATCCTCGGCAGCATCGTCTTTCTCGAGATCAACGTTCCGCGCATGATTGCGACCCTGGGCTTCGCGTCGCTATCGTACTTTCTCATCATCGACGCGTACGCCGGCGTTGCCGGCGGCGCGTTCGGCCGGCTGTTACGCATCGGACTCGAAGCGTATGTCGGATCTGCCGGCGCTCTCGTGGTGCTCGCGCTGCTCACGGTCGCGCTGACGGTTTGGATCGGCAACCTCGAAGTCAAACGCGTCATCGGCGTGCTGATCGCGGCCGGTTCGCGCTGCGCCGGATGGATTGCGGCTGCATCCGCACGCAAGGATGCCGGGGCTGGCGGCGCACTAGCGACGGCAGCGCGCCCCGGCTCGCTACGCGAAGCCTTCCACTGCCGGCAGCACCAGTCAAAAAGAGAACAGTGCCCAGCACTGGCGCCGCTGGCGGCGGCGGAACGATGCTGGCGACGGTAGCGCCCGTCGACGCGCGTACGTTCATCGCCGATGAAGCGAAAGCCGCAGCCCATACCGTTGGCGGCGCAAGCGATGCCGTGTTCGGCGACGAGGACGGCATCGAGCCGGACGAAGACGAGTACGATGACGTCGAGGAAGACGACGACCTTGAGGCTGACGACACGGAGGAGCAGGACGACGGCGACCAAGGCGAGATCGTCGTCGGCGAATACGAACCGGCGGACGCGCCGCGCCGATCCGGCCAAGCGCGTTTACAGCCTTCCGAACCTGGACCTGTTCGACCCACCGCAAGCGCAGATCGTCGACGATTCGCATCGCTCCCATCTGCTCGAAGACACGCTGGCATCGTTCGGCGTCGGCGCGAAGGTTACGCACGTGCAGCGCGGCCCGTCGATCACGCGCTACGAATTGCGGCCCGAACGCGGCGTCAAGATTTCGCGCATCTCCGCGTTAGCCGACGACATCGCGCTGGCGCTCGCTGCAACATCGGTGCGCATCGAAGCGCCGATTCCCGGTAAATCCGCCGTCGGCATCGAGGTTCCCAACGCGCAGACGTCGATCGTCGCCATCCGCGAGATCCTCGATGCGCTGCCGCAGCGCGGGACCGTTCCGCCGCTGCACATGGCGCTCGGCAAGGATATCACCGGACGTCCCGTCTTCGGGGATCTCGGCAAGATGCCGCACCTGCTCGTTGCCGGCGCGACCGGCAGCGGCAAGAGCGTCTGTCTCAACACGATCATCGCGTCGCTGCTCGTGTCCGCAACGCCAGATCAAGTGCAGATGCTCTTCATCGATCCGAAGCGCGTCGAATTGACGGTCTATAACGGCATCCCACATCTGATCAAAGACGTCATAACCGACGCTCGCCTAGCAGCCGGCGCACTATTCGAGATGACCAAGGAGATGGATGCGCGCTACGAGCGCTTCGCCAAAGCCGGGCGTGCGCAAGATCGAAGAATATAACGCGAAGTTCTCCGACGAGACGCTGCCTTACGTCGTGATCGTGATCGACGAATTGGCCGACCTGATGCTGATTGCGCCGGCGAAGGTGGAGACGACGATCTGCCGGCTCGCTCAACTGGCGCGCGCGACGGGCATTCATCTCGTCGTCGCGACGCAGCGGCCGTCGGTCGACGTCATCACCGGCATCATCAAGGCGAACATCCCGTCCCGCATCGCGTTCGCCGTCAGTTCACAAGTCGATTCCCGCACGATCATCGATATGGCCGGCGCCGAACGCCTGCTCGGCCGCGGCGACATGCTGCTTCTTGCCAATCGACGCTCCCAAGCCGATTCGCTCACAAGGCGCGCTGATCACCGGCCACGAGGTGACGCGGCTCGTCGACTTCTGGGCGACGCAGGGGCGCCCCGAGAATCTCCTCGACGTTGAGGTCGTGCCGATCGAAGACGACGAAAAGCGTCGCGAAGTGGACCCGCTGTGTTACGAAGCCGCGCGCTTCATCATCGAAAGCGACTTTGCGTCGACGGCACAACTCCAGCAGCGGCTGTCGATCGGCCATCCGCGCGCCGTTCGCGTGATGAAGCAGCTCGAAGAGTTCGGGATCGTCGGTCCCCACGAAGGCACCAAGCCGCGCCACATCAATATCGGCCTGAGCGAACTGGAAACGATCGCCGACCGCCTCGGCAAATCCGAACAGACCGAACTGTTCGCGCAGGGCGCCTAGGACACGACGCGCATGAGCACGTCCGCTTCGGCGCCTCTCGTACGAGCCGCGCGCAGCGTCGCGGTCGTCGCCGTGGCCGTGCTGCTTGGCGTCTACCTTTGGCTCGGCTTCGCCGTTTCGCCGCATCCGCCCGGGCCGCTCGATCGCGCAGCCGCCGCACTGGTCGGGACGGCGACGTCGCTCGCGGCGTTCCTGACGCTCCCTCGGACGGTTACCCGCGTACGGCAGCGAGTGCGCGGTCATCCTGATCGCCGGTTTCGTGCGGCGTGCCTGGTTAGGACGTTGCCTAACCGGCGTCGGACTGCTGATCGTCGCATGGGTCGTCAGCAACGAATTCAAGGAGTTGTTCCGGCGGCCACGCCCGAGCCACTGGATCGTCACGCATGAAACGAGCTTTTCGTACTCGAGCGGACATTGCACGAATTCGCTCGTGTTTTACGGCTTCTGGGCGTACGTTGCATTGCGTTCGACTTTGCCGGCATTTCCGCGGGTCGCAATCGCTGCCGCGTTGCTCATCGTCAGCGGCGGTATCGGCTGGTCGCGTCTGGCGCTGGGCGCGCACTACCCCACCGATGTGCTCGGCGGCTATCTCCTTGGTGCGGTGATCCTCGAAGCCGCCATTGCGTTCGTTCCGCAGCGCGCGCTCGGTTTCACAGCGCCAGACCAGCGCAAAGGCGAATACTGAAGACTGCTGCATTAAGCACGTCAGCCAGTCGGAGGACGCTGGTCTCTACCGCGTTATTGCCCTGGACGCCATCGTGCGGATCAAGCTGACCGAGTACCGCGATAAAGACGGCACGCACCTACGTGACCTCATCGACGTGGGCTTGATGGACTCCATGTGGCTCGGAAAAGTTCCGCCGGGGCTGGCCGATCGTCTCCGCAAGCTCCTCGACACGCCCGGCGGGTAGCGCTGTCAGCTCCCCTCAGCGAGCGGAACGCCACGGCGGACGGTGACGCGGCGCCGCCAGGCGTCCAAAAAGGACGAGCGCGGCGCCGGCGGCCTGCAGCAGCTGCGTCGTTGTCGCGGAAGTCCTTGAGCGGCGTCGGGCGCCTGCGGTATAAGGGGCCTATCATGGAACCGAGTTGCCGGTGAGCTTTGTAACCGATCCCGCGCTGCGTGAAATCGAAGGCAAGCTTGCTGCGGGCCATTCGCTGGACCGCGCCGATGGGGTCGCGCTGCTGCGCACGACGGACATCCACACGCTCGGGCGCCTCGCCCAAGCCGCTAAGGAGCGCAAGAGCGGCCGAGAAGTGTTCTACGTGCTCAATCGCTACATCAACTCGACGAACGTCTGTTATGCGAACTGCCGGTTCTGCTCGTTTGCCGTCGACGAATTCAAAGAGCGCGAGCGCGCCGTGCGGATGCCGTCGGACGAGGTGTTCGCCAAGGCCCTCGAAACCGGCACGAACTTCAACCAAATCCACATCGTCGGCGGCCACGATCCTAAGCAGTTGACGCTCGACTACTGGCTGCCGCTGATGCGGCGCTTCAAGGAGGCGCTGCCGCACGTGCAGCTTTCGCTGTTCACGGCGGCGGAAATCGATTACCTCGCGCGCCGGCACCGCCTGTCGTACGACGCGATCATGGCGTGAACTCCAGCGCGGCGGGGCTCGACAACATCAACGGCGGCGGCGCCGAGGTTTTCAGCGAGCGCTTCCGGGCAGAAGTCTGTCCCAACAAAGTCGACGCGGCGCACTGGCTCGAAATCCACGAAGTCGCGCATCGGCACGGCGTCGCGTCCAACGCGACGATGCTGTACGGGACGATCGAGACGCTCGAAGAGCGTGTCGAACACTTGATCATGCTGCGCGAATCCCAGCAGCGCTCGCCGGGTTTCAACGCGTTCATTCCGCTGGCGTTTCACCCCGATGGGAACGAACTGTCCAGCGCACGGCTGGACCAGCGGGCTCGACGACATCCGCATGTTCGCAACGGCGCGTTTGATGCTCGACAACTTCGATCACATCAAAGCGTACTGGATGATCCAAGGACTAAAGGTCTGTCAGGTCGCTCTCCAGTTTGGCGCCGACGACATGGACGGCACCCACGGTTCGACCGATGAAGAGCGTATCTATCACAGCGCCGGGACGAGTTCGGGCCAGTACGTCGACGACCGTGAATTTCGCCGTTTGATCGAACAAGCGGGCTATGTGCCGGTGCGCCGCAACTCGACGTACGACCGCTTTCCCGCGACTGGAAGCCCGAAGACGGTGAAGCTGGAGTCGTCCGCGCGCCGCGGATGCAGGCTGGGCGTGTCCCTTGTTTGACGTGAGGCATTGACGCCGCACCGATGCACGCAGTGAGTGACCGCGATGCGGTACGCTGCGGGCGCATCAGCTACACGAACGTGCTTCCGATCTATGCGGCCTTCGACGCAGGTGCCGTTGCATTTCCGGGAACGCTCGTCTGCGGAGTTCCATCGGCGCTCAACGCGATGCTGCTCGACGGGCGACTGGACCTCGGTCCGGTCAGTGCGCCTTTTGGGCGCTGCATGCCGATGAACTCGGCGCTGCTGCCGGAACTGTGCATCGGCGCCCGCGACGCCGTGTGGTCCGTCGTCTGCGTCAGCAGCGTGCCGCTCGACGCACTCGACGGTGCGACGATCGCCGTCACGCGCGAATCCGCTAGCGGACGCGAATTGCTGCGCGTGCTCCTCGAACGCCGCTATGGCGCGCACGTCACGTTCACCGTGGACGACGATCCGTTCATGGCGGCGCAGCGCGGTGAGCCGGCGCTGCTCATCGGGGACCGCGCCCTCGATGCGCGCCGCACCTTTGCCGCCAGCCACGTTTATGACTTGGCGCAGGAGTGGCACGCCTGGACTGGGCTCGATATCGTCTTCGCCGTCTGGGCGGTCCGGCGCGACCGGCTGACCGGTGCTTGGGATGGGCCGCGTTCGAAGTTCTTCCCGGACGATTGGTCGGGGCCGCCGGACGACGCCCTCGCAACGCCACTCGAAGTCGTTAGCGCACTCCCCGGCGCGGGCGGCTGGCAGCTCGACGGGCCGGCGGCGCCCGCCGCGATGCCACCTGCGGGCCCGACGGATCCGCCCGCCGGCATCGCCGAAGCGTTCGACGCGCTCTTAGCGGCACGCCGCTGGGGAGCGAGCAACGCGGCTGCGGTCCTGAGCGCGGCGCAAAAACAACGCGAACGTGAGCCCGGCTTCTATGCCGGGTACTATGACGTCCTCAACTTCTCGTTCGACGAGCGCGCTCGTGCGGGCTTGACGCGGTTCGTCGCGGAGCTTCGCGCTATCGGCGCGATCGAAGACGAGCCATCGACCGAACCGGAGGCCACATTTGTCAGGTAAAGCCGCGCATGCCGCTCGCTGACGCGCTGGACCGGGCCGCCAACGGCGGCCGTTTGACGCTCGAAGAGGGCGTGCGGCTCTACGAAGAGGCGCCGCTGCACGAGCTCGGCGCCGCGGCGCACCACCGCCGCATGGCGCTCTATCCGACGAGCGACGTCACGTACGTGATCGATACGACGATCAACTACACGAACGTCTGCAACGTGCACTGCTCGTTCTGCGCGTTCTTCCGCCCGGAGAAGCACGGCGAGGGCTACACGATGTCGCACGACGACGTGCTGGCACGCGTGCGCTGGGCCGCCGATCAAGGCGCGACGCAGATCATGATCCAAGGCGGCGTCAATCCCGAATTGCGCCTCGAATGGTTCGAACGGCTTTTCCGCCGGGTGCGCAACGAGTTTCCCACCGTCGACATCCATTCGCTGTCGGTTTCGGAGATCAATGGGCTCGCGAACGTCGAAAACTTGACGCCTCGCGCCGTTCTTCTCCGCCTCCAAGAGGCGGGGCTGAAATCATTGCCTGGAGCGGGCGCCGAGGTGCTCGTCGAGCGGGTGCGCCGGCGCATCAGCGCGCGCAAGATCAAACCCGACGCCTGGCTCGGCATCATGCGTGACGCGCAACAACTCGGCATGCCGACGACTGCGACGATGATGTTCGGGTCGGTCGAGTCGATCGCCGAACGGATCGAGCACCTCGAAGTCATGCGGCGGCTTCAAGACGAAACGCATGGCTTCACCGCCTTCATCCCATGGTATTACGTCCCATATAAAACGCCGCTTGGCGGCGAGGAATCCACCGGTCTGGAGTATCTTACGGGTGCTCGCGCTTGCGCGGCTCTATCTCGACAACTTCCCGCACTTGCAGGCTTCCTGGCTGACGCCGGGTCTGAAAATGGGGCAGCTGGCGCTGCTCTACGGCTGCGATGACATGGGGGGCACGATCCTCGAAGAACGCGTCGTTCACGATGCGGGCTCGACGAACGCTGCGACACGTCAGCAGCTCGAAGGCCTCATAACGGGGGCGGGTTTCCGTCCCGTCATCCGGGACACGTACTGGAATCTGCGTCCCGATATGCCGCTAGCAGCCGCATCATAACTGCCGCGGTCCAAACCGGTTAGGCTTCGCGCAGGACCGCGGTCTCGTCGTCAGGCGGCGTAGCGAATACGAGCGCAACGAGCTCGCTGCGGCGTGCGCAGCGCATCTTTCCCCGCAGGCGCCGAACGCGCGCCGCTAGGGCAGCCCCGCTCAGGTCGAGGCGTCTGCCGATCTCGCGTTCATCGTATCCGCCGACGAGCAGCCGCAGCAGTTCCTGCTCTGCAGTGCCCAGTCGGTAGAGAGCGGCCGCGGCGCGCAGCCGGCGCCCGAGCCACACGCGCTCGATCGCGATGCTGTAATGGTTTCCGTGGAGACCAGGCAGGCAGGCGATGCGCAGTCCGTATTCCGTGCCGACGAGAGCCGTCGCGATCGGATGGCGCCTGAAGTCGTGAACGGCGACGACCGCGGCGACCTCCCGGCCGAACTCGGGTTCGAGCGGCTCCCCCGACGCCGGACGCAACTGCTGCGGCGACGTTCCGCGCATCACAACGTGGAAATCGGCATCGACGATGTCGCAGCGGCGCAGGAGCGGATGGGCAGTCGCGGACTGACTAGCAACGACGTCGTTCATTTCTGCCATTATCGGCACGAGCCCGGCGCTGCCGCGCCTCGATCGTCCAGTTCTTGTAACACTTGAGAGTACTGCGGATTTCCGCGGAAGTGACGGCCGGGCGCGTCGAGCGTCACCGCCCGAGCGCAAGCGTTACTCAGACGGCAGCGTCGATCGTCGCGCCCGCCAGGACCTCATCGCTCGAAGGGTCGTAGAGCGCGACGAGCTGTCCCGGTGCGACCGCGCGCTCGGGGACCTCGAACAGCAGGCGTAGCGTTGCCGAGTCCGGTGCCACTTCGGCGACGGCAGAGCCCAACGGGGCCCGATAGCGCGTCATTGCTCGCACGGCACAAGGACCGCCGGCAAAGCGCTCCGCTCGAATGAGGTTGAGTTCGCGTGCGACCAGGCCGCTCGAGAGTAATTCCTCTGCACGTCCGATGACGATCGTGTTGGTCGCGGGGTCGATCCGGGTGACGAAACGCGGCCCGTCGTTGAAGTGGGTCGCCGGCAGACCGCGGCGCTGGCCGACGGTGAAAGCGGCGACGCCTGCGTGTGCGCCGACTCGTTCGCCCTGCATCGTCACGACGGCACCCCCCGCGCCGCCCGCGAGGTCCGCAAGAGCACGATAATCGCCGCCTTCCAGAAAGCACACGTCCTGCGAATCCGGCTTGTCATGCAGCGGCAGTCCCAGCCGCCGGGCTGTGGCGCGAGTTTGCGCTTTCGTCATGCCTCCAAGCGGAAGGAGAAGGCCGGCAAGTTGCACCGGCGACAGGCCGGCCAAGGCGTACGACTGATCCTTGGCAGGCTCGCCGCGGTAGAGACGCGGGCCGTCGGCGCCATGTTCTAGGCGAGCGTAGTGACCTGTCGCGATGTAGCGTGCTCCGATACCCGCGGCAAAGCGGCTCAGCGTTCCCAGCTTGACGAAGTTGTTGCAGGCTACGCAGGGATTGGGGGTTCGGCCGCTGCCGTAGTCAGTGACGAAACGGTCGATGACGTTCTTGCGAAACGTCGTTTCGAAGTCGAGGACGTAATGCGGAATGCCTAAGTGGGCCGCGGCCCGGCGCGCATCATCGAAGTCTTCGGCGCCACAGCACGACTTCGCCGCGGCCGGTCGCGTCGGCGCATACATCTTCATGGTGACGCCGATGACGTCGTAGCCGGCCTCCAACAAGAGCGCCGCGGCAACCGCCGAGTCGACCCCGCCGCTCATCGCGGCGACGACGCGCTGTTTTGGTTCTGTACCTTTCATCGAGACACCAGGATAACCGGTCGGCGGCGCAAACACAAAGCGCTTATATGCCAGGACTCGGGGAGGAGTTACGCGCGGCTCGCGAAGCGCGCGGGCTCTCGCCGTCAGAAGTCTCCGAGCGCATCCACATTCGGTCGGTCTACCTCGAGAGCATCGAAGCTGAAGACTGGTCGGCCGTTGCAGCGCCCGTGTACGTGCGCGGCTTCATCCGCACGTACGCTCGCTTTTTAGGCGTGGATGCGGAGCGAGCGGTCGCCTACTTCAACGAATCGGTCAGCCGCGGCGGTAGTACGGCGGCGACGACGTACGACCCGATCCGGGTCGGGGTGCGTGCCCGGCGTTATCCCTCGCCGTGGCTGTGGCTCGCAACGCTCGTCGCCGCGATCTTGGTCGGCTTCGTTGGATTCGAGGCGTTTGGGCCGGGCTCGGGGACGAGCCGGCGCGCCGGCCCAACCGTCGTCGGCGTCGCGACACCGCGCGGGCGCCTGGGGCAAACAGCCGGGCCGCCGGTGAAGGCGGTGCCGACGGCGGCCCCGACGGAGGCGGGCACGCTCGCAGCAGCGACTTGGAGTGAAGCTGACGCAGCGCTCCTGGCTGCTGGTACGGGTCGACGGCAACACGCGCCTCGAAGGCATCTTCCCCGCCGGAACGCAGAAGTGGTTTACGGGCAGACGTGCGGACGTGCGCGCCGGCAACGCCGGCGGCGTCGAGTTGAACGTCGACGGACGGACCCTTGGGGCGATGGGCGGCGACGGCGATGTCGTCGAACGCTCGTTGCCGCTCGGTGACGCACGCAACGTGAGGCGGTAAGGTGGCGGATTTTTCGTTCGACGTCGTGTCGCGGGTCGACGCGCAAGAACTCGACAACGCGTTGAACCAGACGCGTAAAGAGATCGAAGGTCGTTTCGATTTTAAGAATTCACAGACGTCGCTCGAACACGTCGATAAAACGATCACGATCCAGAGCGACGACGAACTCAAGCTGCGCAACGTGATCGACATCCTGCAGAGCCGCGCGAATAAACGCGGCATCTCGCTGCGGGCATTCGAATACGGGAAAGTCGAACCGGCGGCGGGAAGTACCGTTCGTCAAGTCGTGACCGTTAAAAGCGGCATCGCGAAGGACACTTCGAAAAAGCTCGTCGAGACGATCAAGGCGGCAAAGCTCAAAGTGACTACCCAATATCAAGACGAGCAGTTGCGCGTCTCCGGCAAGAGCAAGGACGATCTGCAGAAAGCGCAACAGGTTCTGCGCGCGCTCGACATCGATACGCCCCTGCAATTCGTCAACTACCGTTAGGACCGCGTGATCGCTCTTTTGACAGCGTCGACATCGGACATGTGACCCGTGCAAGTACTTGAACGGAGCCGCGTTGCGTTCGTTTCACTAGGGTGTGCGAAGAATCTCGTCGACTCCGAAGTGATGATCGCGAAATTGGGCAGCGCCGGTTGGGATCTCGTGCCCGATGCGCGCGATGCCGATGCGGTCGTCATCAATACGTGCGCCTTCATCGATCCCGCGAAGGCCGAGTCGACCGACGCCATTCTCGCGCAGGCAACGCAAAAACGCCCAGGGCAACAGCTGCATCGTCGCCGGCTGTTTGTCCCAGCGCTATGGAGAAGAGTTGCGGTCAGCTCGTTCCGGAGATCGACGGAATCGTCGGCACGGGGGCATACGCGTCCATCGTCGATGTGCTCGACGAAGCGCGCGCCGGCTGTCAGCCGGTGCGGCTCGATTTCGAAGCGCCGCCCGAGCACGATTTTTTGCCGCGTTTGATCACCACGCCGCGCGCGACGGCGTACCTAAAGGTGGCCGAAGGATGCGATCATCCGTGCACCTTCTGCATCATCCCGCAGTTGCGCGGAACGTTCCGGAGCCGCAGCCGTCAGTCGATCCTTTCCGAGGCCCGTGCGCTGGCGGCCGCGGGCACCAAAGAGTTGATCCTGATCGCGCAAGACACGTCGATGTACGGCCGCGACCGAGGCGAACGGCGCGGCGGCTTAGCGCAACTGCTCGCGGAGTTACACGACATCGACGGGCTAGAGTGGCTCCGCTTGCTGTACCTGTATCCCGCCACCGTCGACGCCGAACTGATTGAAGCGCTGGCGACCTTACCGAAGGTGTGCCGTTACATCGACATGCCTCTGCAGCACGTCCATCCTGACGTCTTGCGCGCGATGCGGCGTCCGTCCAACGGCGAGCGTTACCTCGAAGTGATCGACGACTTCCGGAGCCGCATTCCAGGGCTGACCGTACGCTCGACGTTCATCGTCGGTTTTCCCGGGGAGACCGACGAGCACGTCGCCTATCTGGAAGAATGGCTGGGCCGGGCGGCGCTCGACCGGGTCGGGTTCTTTCTGTACAGCCCGAGGAAGGCACTCCGGCCGCGCGTTTGCCGGGCCGCATTCCAACGAAGACGCAGCGTGCGCGTCTGTTGCGGCTGCGTAATGCGCAGCGGCAGCGCCGGCGAACGCGCCCGGACCGCTCGGCTGGGACGAACGGAGCGGGTCCTCGTCGAAAGCCGTAAGACGTTGCGGCGCAGCGATCCGCTGCGGGCCGCGCTTGGGGTCGGCCCAGGTGTGGAGTGGACGCTCGATGGGCGAAGCTCCGGGCGTCGACGGCCAGATTTACTTTAGCGGCGAAACGAGCCCGGGCTCGTTCGTCGACGTCGCGCTGGAGGGGCATACCGCATTCGACTTTCACGGCCGCCTCATCACCACTGCAGAGCCGGCGGCGCTAAGAGGCTGAGTGAGGGCCGATAGCGTTCCCGGCCGCGTGCTGATCGCGGTCGCCGCGGTCGTCGCTTTGCTCGCCGGTGCCGTGTTCGCTCAGGCGATCGTCGAGCGGCGTAACCCGCGCGACGTGATGGCTGCGTATTTCGTGCCGCCGCCCGAAGCGCTCTTTCACAAGGACCGCATCGCGCTGTTGCTGCTGGGCATCGACTACGACTACAACGCCAAAGACGAAGAGTATTCGACGAATGCGCGGACCGATACGATCATGGCCGCTTCGATCGAGTTTCCGTCGCGCGAACGATCCGACTGGCCACGTCGCGATCCTGTCGGTCCCGCGCGATACCGACGTCATGTTGCCGAACGGGCGCGAGGACAAAATCAACGCCGCCTATGCGGTCGGCGGCTCCCCGTTGACCGACGCCCATGCTTCAGAACAAGCCGTAGCGCAGTTCTTGGGTTTGCCCGGTTTCGATCGCTTCGTCACCTTACGGATCAATGCCGCCAAAGAGCTCGTCGACGCGATCGGCGGCATCGACGTCGTTCCCGATGAAACGATGAACTACGACGACAACTGGGGTCACCTGCACATCCACTTCATCGGCGGTAAGACCTATCACATGAACGGCGACCAAGCGGTCTCATACAGCCGCTTCCGTCACGACGAGTGCAGCGATCCGTGTCGCATCAAACGCCAGCAGCAAGTGATCCGGATCGTCCTCGCCAAGCTGCAGAACGACAAGTTCCACGATCTGCTGCACCTCAATTCGCTGATCGACATCATCCATCGCAACGTCTATACGAATCTCTCGCAGCAAGAGATCTTGAGCATGGCGTTGGCGTTCGAGCATTTCGATAAGGCGGATCTCATGACGAGCCAGGTGCCCGTCCGTGGGCGAAAAAGAGCTCGCATGTTGCGGCGACATGCTCGTCGCCGACGACGCCGCCAAGGCGCAACTCGTTACCAAAGTATTTCGTCGCGCCGCTCGTTCCGCTGCCTGCTCCTGCAGAATCGGCTGCCGTTGCTGCCGTCGTTCCCTCGAGCGTGCACGTCGTCGTCGAGAATGGTTCGGGCGTTGCAGGTGAAGGTGCGCGCGCAGCGGAGGCGTTGCGCCGCGCAGGCTTCGTCGTCGACGGCATCGTCAATGCCGATAGCTTCCGCTACGATGCAACCGAAGTCCATGTCGGGCCACAATCGGCTCCCGCGGGGCAACGCGTGCTCGCGACCCTCGCCGCTGCGCGACGCGAGCGTGCAACCCGCAGCAGCGTCGCAGCCCGGCGGGGCGCGTGACGGTGATCGTCGGTCGCGATTTCGCCGCTACCGGCGATTCTGGGGCCACACCGTCCGCGCGGCGGTGAGTTCTTCTGCGCGCCGCAGACTGAGGATTGCCGGCATGGCGGCGGCTATCGCGCTGCTTGCCTTCATCGCTCGGCATCTGCTTGAGTACGCCGGCTCTCCCGCCGGTCGTCACGCGGACGGCCGAACGCGCAGCGGCTGCTGTCGCCCAGCATCGGTTTGCACATCGGCCGCTTCCTCGCCGTTCACGACACCGGGGCGGTGCGCGCACCGAGATTGGTCGCGCTCACGTTCGACGACGGCCCGTATCCCGTCGATACGCCGCTTCTACTCGATGAACTGAGCAGTCTCAAGGTGCCCGCGACGTTCTTTCTGATCGGCGACGATGCCGAACTGTTCCCCGGGCTTGCGCAACGCATCGAAGCAGCGGGCGATGAGATTGCCAATCACACTCAGACCCATCCCGCCGACTTTGAACGCGCTCGCACCCGCAGCCGTCAAAGCGCAATTGGACGAAGGCGCCGCGACGCTTCGCCGCTACGTGCGCGATCCGGCGATTACGACGATGATGCGGCCGCCGCATGGCCGCTTTACGGTGCACACGATCGTCGCGGCTCAGCGCGATGGCTATGACGTCATCCTATGGAGCGACGATCCTGGCGATTGGCGCGCTAGCGCGACGCCGGCAGTGATCGACGCGCACGTCGAGCGCTACGCAACCGCGCCCGACATCATTCTGCTGCACAGCGGCAAACTCAACACGATCGAAGCGCTTCCCACGCTCGTCGCCCGCTTTCGCGCTGCAGGCTTCCGGTTCGTCACGGTTGGCGAGCTGCTGCGTGTCGTCCCCATCGCGCAGATACTGCACCCTGCGCACGTCCCGATCTGATCTGCGCACTTTACACGCCCACAGGCGCTCTCGTCACTGGAGCGAACGTCACCCTCGTGGGCAGGCAGATCATCAATACGGGCGGTCCGGCGCGAACCCGGTATCAGGCGATTCGGGCGGCATTTCTGACGCTGATCATCTTCATCTGCATCGTCATCGTCGTGTTCTTCGTGCGGGGACGTCGCGCGCACGAGCACGTGCCGGCAACGTCGCACCACGCGGGCACGCACGCCGCTGGGGCGGCGTATCCTTAATTTGACCGGCTCGGCGACCGTCGATGCACGAAGCGATGAGCGCCGCCGCACGGAGACCGTCGAACGGACGCTTGCGGCTTTATGCGAAGCCCGTGAGCCCGACGACGTGCTGGCCACCGTTGCGCGCAGCATCGCGCGCGAATTTCACCGGCCCTGCGTCGCGTACGAAACGCTGGACGGCCGGTTGCGGCCAGTCCCTACATCCGCGGACGATTTCGAACATTGCCGCGTAGCGCAACCACCCGATCTCGAGTCCCTGCGCTATCAGGGCGTTGTACGCGCCGACGACACGGATTTCGTAGCGGTCGCCTTCGACGGGCGACTTCGTGCCGTGCTGGCTTTGTGCGCAGGCAATGCTCCACTCCAAGAAGACGATACCAAGCACTTGCGAGCGCTGGCGTCGCACGCTTCGCTGGCGCTGTCGACTGCCCGCGCATTTGAAGCGTTGCGCCGCTCCGCGGCTGAGGGCGCCGCCTTGACGGACGCGGCCCGCACGATCTTAGGCTTCAACGAACTCGAACCGCTGGCCGACGCGCTCTGTGGCTTGGGAGTACGGCTCGGTCTTGCGACGCGCGCCGCCTTCTACGCGCGGCGTGGCGAGCGCTTGGCGCGCATCGGGTTCGTCTGCGCCGGCGCGGATGCTGCCGTACCGGAGGCCTTACCGCTCGACGAGCTCGCGGCCCGCAGCCGAGCTGTCCGCCGTTCTCGGGGACGATGCGTTCGTCGCCAAGCGGATGCCGTTGCGCGTCGATGAGGACGGGGCCGAACATCCCGGGCTGTTCGTGTTCGTCCGAGCGAAGCCGTTCGAGCGTGGCGATCAGCGCTTCGTCGACGCGCTGGTGACGTTGGCGGCCTTGGCGATCCGCAACGTCGAACTGTACGAGCAATCGATGCGGGCGTCGGGCGCGTTGGCCGAAAGCAACGCCTTCAAAGACGACCTGATGGCGATGTTCGCCCACGATTTCAAGGGTCCGCTGACGGTCATCTCCGGATTCGCGGAGTTGCTGCTTAGAAAGCGGTGACGCCGGCGTGCGGCGCAGCGCCGAGAAGATCAGCCAGCAGACGAGCCGGCTCGCCAAGCTCAGCGACGACGCGTTGGTGCTGGCAGAGACCCAGAGCGCGGGTTTCTCTCTAGAGCGCACGCCGGAAGACGTCGCAGCATTCGTACGCGCCTGCATCGCTCCACTCAACAATAGCGAGCGCATTGCGCTGGTCGCTCCGGATCGAACGCTCTTCGCCGCGCTCGACCGGATGCGTATGCGGCACGTGCTCGACAACGTCATCGGTAATGCGCTGAAGTATTCGGGGGATGCGGTCCAGGTCGCCATCGCAGCCGTCGATGGTTTCGGCGGAGCCGGCGATGGCGTTCGCGTCGACGGTGACGGACCGCGGCATCGGCATTCCCAGCGGCGACCTCGCTCGCATTTTCACGCGCTTCGGCCGCGCCGACAACGCTCGCTCGCGCGGCGTGGCGGGCTCAGGCGTCGGCCTGTACATCGCTGCAAAGATCGTCGACGGTCACGGCGGCCGTCTCGAGGTTCGTTCGGAGGAGGGCCGGGGCAGCACGTTCGCCATCCTCTTGCCGCGCTGCGAGCCCGTCACCGCCGGAACGGGCATTGGCACCGGTACGGCCCACCGCCGGCGCCGGGTCCCAGTCGCGGCACACTAGCCCGCCCGAGGCGTACGCCCACAAAGCGTAACCGACGCGTAAGGCGAAGGGGTTTTAACAGCTATGGCTTTCCTCAAGACGCTCTTCGATGCCAACGAACGAGAGATCGTTCGCTTGCGCCGGACGGCCGCCGCCACGAACGCCCTCGAAGACGAGATGGCGGCACTGTCCGACGAAGCGCTGCAAGCCAAGACCGCCGCCTTCAAAGAACGGCTTGCCGGGCTCGATAAGGTAGCGGCGCGGGCGGCGCTCGACGAGATGCTGCCCGAAGTCTTCGCGGTCTGCCGCGAGGCCGGCAAGCGGACTCTGGGCATGCGACACTTCGACGTGCAGATCATGGGCGGCCACGTGCTGCACGAAGGCAAGGTCGCCGAGATGAAGACCGGCGAGGGCAAGACGCTCGTCGCCACTCTCGCCGTCTACGCCAACGCGCTCCTGGGGCGCGGCGTGCACGTCGTTACGGTCAACGATTACCTCGCGCGGCGCGACGCCGAATGGATGGCGCCGCTCTACAATTTCCTAGGCCTGTCGATCGGCGTCATCCAGCACGACCTCGCTCCCGAAGAGCGCCGCGCCGCCTACAACGCCGACATCACGTACGTGACCAACAACGAGGTCGGCTTCGATTATCTGCGCGACAATATGGCGTGGCAACTTGCCGACATGGTGCAGCGCGAACTCTATTTTGCCATCGTCGACGAAGTCGACTCGATCCTTATCGACGAGGCGCGCACGCCGCTGATCATCAGCGGACAAGGTCAAGACGCGACCGACCACTACGTGACGTTCGCCAAAGTGCTGCCGCGGCTGGTAAAAGACGAGGACTTTACCGTCGACGAGAAAGCGCACGCCGTGCCGATCACCGAGAAGGGCGTCGCCAAAGTCGAACGGATGCTCGGCGTGCAAAACCTGTACGATCAGCGTAACCTCGAACTGACCCACCAACTCAACGCGGCCTTGCGTGCGTGGCATCTGTTCCATAAAGATCAGCAATACATCGTCAAAGACGGTGAAGTGATCATCGTCGACGAGTTCACCGGACGCTTGATGTACGGCCGGCGCTACTCCGATGGCATCCATCAGGCGATCGAAGCCAAGGAAGGTCTCAAGATTCGGAGTGAAGACCAAACCTTAGCGACGATCACGTTCCAAAATTATTTCCGCCTCTACGACAAGCTCGCCGGCATGACGGGCACCGCGAAGACCGAAGAGCGCGAGTTTCGCGACATTTACGGCCTCGACGTCGTGGTGATCCCGACCAATCAGCCGGTCGCGCGAGCCGATCAAGGCGACATCGTCTACAAAAGCGAGAACGCGAAGTTCGAAGCAGTCGTCGATGAGATCGTGCACGAGCACGAGAAGGGCCGCCCCGTCCTCGTCGGCACGCGCTCGATCGACAAGAGCGAACGGCTGGCATCGATCCTGCGGCGACGCGGCGTAGAATGCGAAGTCCTCAACGCGAAATACCACGAGCGCGAGGCCGAGATCATCAAAGATGCGGGCCAGCCCGCGGCTGTGACGATCGCGACGAACATGGCCGGGCGCGGCGTCGACATCAAACTCGGCGAAGGCGTGCCGGCACTCGGCGGCCTGCACATCATCGGCACCGAGCGTCACGAATCCCGGCGCATCGACAACCAACTGCGCGGCCGCGCAGGGCGCCAAGGCGATCCGGGCTCGACGCGCTTCTACGTTTCGCTCGAAGATGAAGTGATGCGGCTCTTCGGCGCCGAGCGCATTCAAGGCATCATGAACCTCGTTGGCTTCAGCGACGAGACGCCGATCGAAGCGAAGCTGATTTCGCGGTCCTTCGAGCGCGCGCAGTCGAAGGTCGAAAACCACAATTACGAGATCCGTAAGCAGGTTCTCGAGTACGACGACGTGATGAACAAGCAGCGCGAAGTCATCTACGGCGAACGGCGCACGCGTACTGCGCGGTGAATCGCTGCGCGACTTCATGGTGCAGAGTTTGCATGAGAAGGTCGAGCAAGCCGTCGACCGCAGTGCGCCCGAAAACGTGCATCCTTCGGAGTGGGACCTCGACGAGATCTTGAACGAACTCGAGCTGGTCTTCCCCGTCAGGGAGCGTGTCACGCTCACCGACCTCGAGAAGCTCGGACGCGAGGAGATGAAGGCGCGCCTGAGCGCCGTCGCGACTCGAAGCCTACGAGGCCAAGGAAGCCGAGCTCACGCCCGAGATCATGCGCGCGATCGAGTCGCAATATATCATGCTGCCGCTGATCGACCGGCTGTGGGTCGACCATCTGTACGTGATGGATGCGCTCAAGACCGGCATCGGGTTACGCGGCTACGGCCAAAAAGACCCGCGCGTCGAGTACGAAAAAGAAGCGTACGAAATCTTCGAGGACCTCAAGAATAACATCGCGGACGAAGCGATCAAGTCGGTCTTTCGCGTCGTCGTCGAACGCAATGATGGTATGGGGGCTGCAGGCGGCTCGATCGGCCCCGCTGGCGGGCCGCGCGTTCCGCTCGGCGGCGAGTCCTGCTGGCTCCAACGGCAACGGCAGCGTACCGCAGTTCGAAGCGCTGCCTGCCGGCGCTCTTGCGCCATCGGCAGCGCCGTCCGGCGGCCCCGAAGTCGCCCAACCCGCGCGGCTCGACCCCGCCTATGCCTCGAAACTTTTGGGCCCCGTTCCCGGCGCTCCGCCTCCCGGCCGGCGCGAACTTCACACCAACCGCGGCGATGACGAACCCGCCAAGCCGCGCAAGAGTGAAGCCAAAGTTGGTCGCAACGAAATTTGTCCGTGCGGCTCCGGTAAGAAGTTCAAACGCTGTCACGGAGTGACGGCGTAAACTATCGCCGCGCGTATGCATGGCATGCGTGACGACGATATGCGGCGCCGCGCCTTCACAACGGAGTATCGCGGCTCCTTCGCTAAATAGGCGACCATGAGCGACTCCCACCTGACGTCGATCGCGCGGCTCCAGCAGCGTACCGTTGCATTGTTGGTGCGGCTTTGACTACGATCGCAAAGCGCGTCAGGTAGCGGAACTCGAACGCCGCACGCACGACGAGGAATTCTGGAATTCACCCGCCGTTGCGCAGCAGGTGATGAAGACGCTGGCCGACGTGCGCGCGGAAGTCGACGAGATGGCGGCAGTCGGCCGGCAGCTGGACGAAGCACGCGAAACGCTCGAGATCCTCGGTGATGAAGAGGGAGCGGATGCGGAAGTCGACGCGCTCATTGCCGGCGCGAGCGCTCGAATCGATGCACTCGAGATGGCGGCCAACTTCGATCGCGAGTACGATAATCACGGCGCGATCGTCACGATCCATGCCGGAGCCGGCGGCATCGATGCGGCCGACTGGACGCAGATGCTTGCGCGCATGTATTTGCGCTGGGCAGAGAGCAAAACGTTTCAAACGCATCTGGCCGAGGAGTCGCCGGCCGAAGAAGCCGGGCTCAAATCGGTAACGTTTTTCGTACGGGGACGCCATGCATACGGGATGCTCGAAAGCGAACGCGGCGTGCATCGGCTCGTGCGCATCTCACCGTTCGACCAGCAGCATCGCCGGCACACCTCCTTTGCGTCCGTCGACGTCGTTCCGGAGATAGCACGAGACGAGAAGACGGCCATCGAGATCAAACCCGACGAGTTACGCATCGAGACGTACAAGTCCGGAGGCGCCGGCGGCCAGTACGTGAACAAGACCGAATCGGCCATCCGCATCACGCATCTGCCGAGCGGCATCATCGTCGCTTCGCAACAGGAACGCTCTCAGATGCAAAATCGGGAAGTCGCGATGACGATGCTGCGTTCTCAGCTCGTCGCGCGCGAACTCGAAGAGCGCGAGGCAAAGCTTGCCGAACTGCGCGGCGAGCGGCGCGCCAACGAGTGGGGCTCGCAGATCCGCTCGTATGTGCTGCAGCCGTATACGCTCGTCAAGGATCACCGCACGAACGTCGAAACGGGCAACGTTGCAGCCGTCCTCGACGGAGAGATCGACGTATTCATCTGGCCGTATCTGCAACAGCGTCCGCGGCTGGAAGGCGTCGCATGATACCGGTTACGGAGACGGGGATCGCTCCGGCGGTCGACGTGATCGTCGTGTGCTGGAACGATAAAGAGAAGATTGCGACGGCGCTCGATTCGGTGTTCGGGCTCTCCGAAGTTCGCGAGAATCCGAGCTTCGCGCGCGTCGTCGTCAGCGACAACGGTTCGAGCGACGGCAGCCGTGCGTTTATCCGGCAACGCTACGGCACTCGCGTGACGATCGTCGAGAACGGTTCGAATCTCGGCTTTGCGGCGGCCTGCAATCGTGCCTTTGCGGTCACCAGAGCGCCGTACGTCTTTCTGCTCAACCCCGATGCCGAATTGCGCGATCGCGCGCTGAGCGAGATCGTCACGTTTATGCAGACGCATCCGCGCTGTGGAATCGCGGGCTCGCGCATCTACAACGTGGACGGCAGCATCGCAGAGTCGTGCGGTCAGTTCGATACGTGGTTCGGCGCGTTCTTACGGTCGAGCGCGTGGGGCGAGTGGTCGCCGTTTCGTGCGCATGCCAATGGGGCGGCGCTTCGCGAATGGGGACACCAGTCGCAGCGCCGTGTCGATCTGGCAATCGGGGCTGCGCTGGCCATCCGGCGCGCACTGCTCGAAGACGTCGGCGTCTTTGACGAGCGTTTTTTCTTGTATCACGAAGAAGTCGATCTCGCTAAGCGCGCGGCAGCGGCTGGCTGGGAAACCTGGTACGTGCCGGCGAGCGAAGCCGTGCATGAGGGGATGGGGAGCGCTCGCGGCCACTACAGCGTCGAGGCTCGCAAGCAGCGTTCGCGCCGCGCGTACTGGCTCAAGCATCATGGAGTGTTGTGGTACGGCACGCTGGTCGCGGCATTGTGCGGCCGCTATCTGCTCTACGTTGCAGTTCTTGCCGCCGCGGCGGCCGGCGCAAGCCGCCTGCGGCGGATGCGATGATCGCAGACGAAGCGCACCGGCGCGGCCCGAGCGCAGTCCCGTGGCTTGGAGGGGCGAAGGCACCGCGATGAACGTGTCCGAACGCGAGGCGCGCGCTGGCCGCATCGCCGAATCAGCTGCGGTCGTCGAAGGGTGCCGGCGTTGCGAGATTGGTTCGATTCGGTTGCGCAGCGTGTACGGCGAAGGCGATCCCTGCGCGGCCCTCATGGTCGTCGGCGAAGGCCCGGGTGAAACGGAAGATCAGACCGGGCGCCCGTTCGTCGGACGCGCTGGGGAGTTACTGGACCGGATGCTGCTGGCGATCGGCTTGCCGCGCACGGACGTCTTCATCGCGAACACCGTCAAATGCCGCCCGACGTACGATGACGGCGTGCGGCTGCGCAACCGCGCTCCCACGCCCGCCGAAATGGCGAACTGCCGCCCGTATCTCGACGAGCAGATTGCGATCGTGCAGCCACGTGCAATCCTCGCGCTCGGCGCGCCGTCGGCAAAATCATTTCTCGGGCCCACGTTTTCGATTACACGTCAACGGGGTCAATGGTTTGTCGGACCGCACGGCATCCCGCTGCTTGCGACGTTCCACCCAGCGTATATCCTGCGCATGACCGGCGGTGAACTCGGCGCCGTCAAACGCCTGGTTTGGGAAGACCTCAAGCGCGTCCGCGCCAAACTCGACGAGCCGCTTGTCGCGGAAGCGACGCCGCAGTTCGCGCAGGCTTCGCTGTTCGAAGCGTGACGAGTGGCGCTGCCCGGTCTATGCTATAATCGAACGTCGTGACGCACGCACCCGCAACGTTGTGGCTAGACGAAAAAGCGCGGCTGACAGGCTTTGCGGGTGCCGACGCATTCGCCGAAGCGCACGCACTTCGGCCGTATCGGCGCGCGCAGCTCTACCGGGCAGCGACCAAGGAACTTATTGCCGATGTGCGAGAGATCAGCGTGCTGCCGGCGGGGTTGCGTCAACAGCTCGCCGACGAGGGATTCGCGCTCGAATCGGTCGCGCCGGTCACCGTGCGGCGCTCGGCCGACGGCCAGACCGCTAAGGGCCTCTTCCGGCTGCACGACGGCAACGAAGTCGAGGCCGTACTGATGGAACACTGGGGCGGCCGCAGCACCGTCTGCATCTCGAGCCAAGCCGGCTGCGCGTATGCCTGCGCGTTTTGTTCGACCGGTCAGGCCGGCTTCAGCCGCAATCTGGGGGCCGTCGAAATTTTCGATCAAGCCCGCTTTTTTGCCCGCGATTTGCGCACCCGCGACAAGAAGATCACGAACATCGTCTTTATGGGTCAGGGCGAGCCGTTCGCCAACTTTGAGGCGGTGATGGACGCGGTCGCCCTGTTGAACCGACCCGCAAGGCTTCGGTTTGGGTCACCGGCACATCACGATCTCGACGGTCGGCCTCGTGCCGCAGATCGAACGCTTCGCCGCGCAAGCCCCGCAGGTCAATCTCGCCGTATCGTTGCACGCGCCGACCGACGAGCAACGCGCGCGCATCATGCCGGTCAATCGCCGTTACCCCCTCGCCGACCTCATGAGAGCGTGCGCTGCATACGTGGATCGCACCCACCGCAAAGTGTTCTTCGAATACGTGATGCTCGCCGGCGTCAACGACGACGATGCTTCGGCCGAGGCGCTGGCGCGCCTGATGCGCGGCCACCTTTACCACGTCAACCTCATTCCGTACAACGCGACCCCCGATGCAATGCTGCGCGGTACGCCCGAGGCGCGCATTCGCGCCTTCCAGCGCATCCTCGATGCCGCCGGAGTTCCCACGACCGTCCGCACCCCGATGGGCCGCGACATCGCGGCTGCGTGCGGTCAGTTACGGGCGGAAACGCAGCCGAAAGCCAAAGGCATTTCAGTACTACAGCGATCGGAAGCAAGCGTCTGAAGCGGCCCAGATATCCGAACGTCGCCCAACGTGAGCGTACGCCGTATCGTCGCTAATCTGGAAACGGACGATGGTGCGGCCGCAGCCGCATTGTATAAGGACATCCCGGCTCTGGATGTGCTGATGGATCACGGCTCGATCGCGACGGACGGTTCGAGCCAAACCATGACCGCGCGGGTCAGCCTCGCAACGGCGGGCGGATCCGGCACGCCCGAGCCGTGGCTATCCGTCGAAGTGAGCGCCGCCATTGCGGTATTGCTGCGCGAATCATGGGGTGCGCGCACGGTTTACCTGCGCGAGTGCTGACGCACATCAGCGCGCTGGTCGCGCTCTATTTTAGCCTAAGAACAGCGGAGTTTGAGGCAAGCTGGTTCGAAATTCCGCTGCTGCACGGGCCTCCTCGTGCTGCGCTGCCGTTCCTTTCGATCATCGTGCCGGCACGGAATGAAGCGCGTTCGATCGAACGTTGCGTTCGTTCGCTCGTCCCACAACGTTACGTCGATGCGGAGGTGATCGTCGTGGACGACCGCTCGGACGATGCGACGCCGCGGATTCTCAGTCGACTCGCCGCGGAATTCCCGCACTTGCGCATCGTCGCCGGCCAAGCATTGCCCGAAGGTTGGGTCGGCAAACCGTGGGCTTTGCACCAAGGCACACAGGTTGCGCGCGGCGAGTGGTACTTGTTTACGGACGCCGATTCCGAACATGCGCAAGCCGGCGCTGCATCGGCGCTGGAGTTTGCGCTGGCCGCCCGTGCTGACGCGCTCTCGATCGTGACGGCACAAGAACTACAGACATTTGCCGAGCGCGCAACGTTACCGTTCATTCTAGCGGCAGTGCTGTTCGCGTCGGGGACGCTAGCGGAAATCAACGATCCGCTGCAAACCGAACATGCGCTTGCCAACGGCCAGTACATCCTCATTTCGCGGACAGCCTACGACGCGCTCGGTGGCTACGCGGCCCTGCGCAACGAACTTGTCGACGATGTCGAATTTGCCCGGCGGCTCAAAGCGGACGGACGCTTCCGGTTGGTACTCGGGGGCGGCATGCAGTTGGCGCGCGTGCGAATGTATCATTCATTGCGTGAAATTTGGAACGGCTTCACGAAGAATCTGTTTGCCGGCACGCGCGGCGACGTCCGCGCACTGTTGGGGGCGGCGACCTTCATGACGTTGTTAAGCGCTCCGCCGCTGTTGGCATTTCGTGCGACCTATCGGCGGCGTCCCTATGAAGCGGTCGAAGCCGTGGCGGCGACTGCTGCGGTGATGGCGGCAATGATGCGTGGAATCGACATGGTGGGCATGCCCCGCAAGGCGGCTTTGCTGCAACCACTCGGGAGCGCGATGTTTGCCGCCCTTACCGTCAATTCGACGTGGCGAGTTCTCACCGGACGCGGCGTCACGTGGCGCGGCCGCCGCTACAGCGGGCACCCCGGGGCTGCGCATTCTTTAGAAGCCGACCGCGACGCCTAGAAGCAGGCACGCGAGCGGGACTCTCTAGGTCCTCGATTCCAGGCGCGCTCGCATGGCGGTGACGCAGTCGGTGATCCGCTTCGTTCGCGTCCCTGAGGTTTTCGCGTCGTCGATCGCGCGCAGCCATTCACGGCGGTGCGATGCACTCATCGTTTCGAAGAGCGTGCGGACGCCGGCGGCATCCAGAGCAAGAGCGACGTCTTCGGGTAATGCAAGGCTCATCGTTGGTTGCCTTTACCCACACCATCGACGCTGACGGCGACGGCGTCTGGCCCCGACGCCGGGATCGGTGCACGAGGGCTTGTGCGGGTAAACAAAACCTCAAAGGAGGGTTCGACTCCATGGCCGCCCGTTCGATGACGAAGCGCAAGACTTCCGACCGTAAGAAAAGCGCCACTAAAAAATCGTTCAAATCGCCCGCGGGGCGCAAAAAGACGACGTCGACGCGCAAGAAGAGCACGGATGGCCGTCGCGAGTACAGTCCAGCGGCGTCGGACGACGTGCGCGACGAGATGCGCGAGTACAAGAGCGGGACCGCGCGCAGCGGACGAAGCGGCGCCAAGGTAAAGAGCCGTAAACAGGCGATCGCGATCGGGCTTTCTAAGGCGCGGCGCTCCGGGAAAAAGGTTCCGCCCAAGCCGGGCGGCGGCAAAAAGTCGTAAGCCGCGTAGCGCTCAGCGGGCAATCACAAATAAGCCTGCGATCCCGACGGCGTACAGCACGAAGACCAGAACCGAGTCGACGCCGGCACCGAAGATCATCCGTTTGGAACGGACGATGATGCCGACGCCGTAGACGGCTGTCAACAGACCTCCCAGGGCGGTCAAATAGAGATCCGTGCGCTGCGCATCGGGCAGCAGCGCCTGGCCACTGATCAGCGTGCCGAACAAGAACAAGACTGGTAAAAAGGCGTTGCCCGCGATGATGTCGCTCATCGCCAACTCGTACCGCCCGGCGCGGACGGCATAGAGGCCGGTCGTCAGTTCAGGGAGCGCCGTCGTTGCTGCCAAGATCGTCGCGCCGAAGACGACGCCGCCGATGTGGAAACGATCCGCCGCCACGGAACTGGTCAGCGCCAAAACGACGCCGGCCACGAGCGTCGCAGCCGCCGCCATGGCGAACAGCGCGAACACCGCGGCGATCGGCCGTTCTTTCTTGGCCATCAAGGGCGCTTCATGGGCAACTTCTTCCCGTGCCGCGTGCCAGACGTTCCGATCCTCGTTGTGCCGAATCAGCCACAGGCCGCCGAACCACGTCGCGAGGATTGCCAGTTCCGCAGGCGTCGTGCGCGCGAACACGAGGCTGCGCGGCGACAGCGACCCGATGATGCAGAGCATCAGAATCGCGATCAAGACGAAGCTTTCGAGCGCGATCGTCAGCGAAGAAACGCTCGAGGACAGGGGCACGCGATTGCGCAGTGCCGGTCCGTCGAGATAGGCCAGCACGACGGTTTGCATGGCGATGCCGCCGAGGATATTGCCGACCGCAAGGCTGAGATCGTGCGTCCAGGCTCCCCCGACGATGATGGCCACTTCGGGTAAGTTCGTCGCGACGGCCAGCAGCACGGCGCCACCCAGGCCCTCGCCCCAGTCGAAGTGCGCATCGATCGCGTCGGTCGTGCCGGCCAGAATCGCTCCGGCCCACCAGATGACCGCGCCGGCGAGAACGAAAAGTCCAAGTATCAGCGGGGTCGCAAGCCCGTTCACGATCGTAGGTGTACTACGCGCAGCCGCCTTTCTCTGCAAGCGTACGGCGGTGACTTTTGCACACCGGCCATACGCGGGAGGCGCACAAACGCGGCGGCACTAAACGAGGCTCGTATGACCGAAGCGAAACCGCGCGTCACGTTGGAAGAGATTACGGCGCTCGCGAAGCGCCGCGGCTTTATCTTCGGTTCGAGCGAAATCTACGGCGGCATCGGTGGGTTTTTCGATTACGGTCCGCTCGGAGCCGTCCTCAAGCGCAACGTAAAGGACGCTTGGTGGCGCGAGATGGTGACGTTGCGCGACGACATCGTCGCCTTCGATTCGTCGATCGTCATGCATCCGAGTACGTGGATCGCCTCGGGGCATGTCGCTCAGTTCGTCGATAAGCTCGTCGACTGTACGCATTGCAAGCATCGTTTTCGTCGCGATCATCTGTCACGTGTGGACGTCTGTCCGGATTGCGGGATGCGCGGCACCTTGACCGAGCCGCGTAACTTCAATTTGATGATGACGACGAGCGTCGGCCCCGTCGAGGATTCTGCGGCCCAAACCTATCTGCGCCCGGAAACGGCTCAGGGCATCTTCGTCAACTTCAAGAACATCTATCAGAGCGCGCGCAAGCGTCCGCCGTTCGGCATCGCGCAGATCGGCAAGTCGTTCCGTAACGAGATCACCCCCGGCAATCTGACCTTTCGCCAGCGTGAATTCGAGCAGGCCGAACTCGAGTTTTTCGTGCCGGACGACGGCAACGATCTTGCCTGGTACGAGCGCTGGGTCGACGCTCGCAAACGCTGGTACAGCGATTATGGCATCAACGCCGAGCGGCTGCGCTTTTACGAGCTCAGCCCGCAAGAGCGGCCGCATTATGCCAAGGCCGGCATCGACGTCGAATACCTATTCCCCTGGGGCTGGGGTGAGCTCGAATCGATCGCGCATCGCGGCACCTACGATCTCGACGCCCACATGGCGCTTTCCGGTAAAGATCTTACGTTTTTTGACGAAGCGTCCAAAGCGAAGTACACGCCGATTCTGATCGAGAGTTCCGCCGGCATGGATCGGACCGCTTTGACGATGCTGATCGATGCATACGATGAGGAGACGCTGCCCGAAGCGGGCGGCAAGGAGTCCAAGCGGATCGTCTTGCGGTTTCATCCGAAGATTGCGCCGGTACAGGCTGGCGTGTTCCCGCTCGCGCGTAACAAGCCTGAACTCGTCCAACGAGCCCACGCGATCGAAGCGGCGCTTCGCCCGTCTGTGCGCACGACGTACGATGAAGGTAACGTCGGTCAATTGTACCGCCGTCAAGACGAGATCGGCACGCCGTTCTGCCTGATGATCGACTATCAGACGCTCGACGACACGACCGTGACGGTGCGCGACCGTGACACGATGCGCCAAGAACGCGTGTCAGCCGACGCCCTGCACGGCTATCTGATCGAACGAACGTGACGGTCGTAAGACGATGCTAGCCGCCGTGCGGCACCGATGAGCGTCGTCGCCGGCAGGTCGACTCGCGTGACGTTCGTTGGTCAGAGCGGATCTTCGGCCGGCGGGGCCGAGCGGAGCCTCGAATTGCTGCTGTCGCACCTGCCGCGCCGCTTTGCGATCGACGTCGTCCTATTCGAGGATGGCCAGTACGCAAGCGAACTGCGGCGGCGCGGTTTTTCAGTCGAGATCGTGCCGCTCGAACGCGACGCGATGGCCGTGCAGCGCGAACGCTTACAAGTTGGGGCTGCGTTCGGCGCGCTGCGCATGCTGCCGAAGCTGCGGGCGGCCTTTCGGCGGCTGCGGCCGGACCTGGTCTATACGAATACCGTCAAAGCTCACCTATTAGGCGCGCCGGCGGCCCGGCTGGCCGGCGTGCCTGCCGTCATGCATCTGCGCGACATCTTGGAAGGCCGCGCGCTTGCGATCGTGCGCCTTGCCGCAGCGACCTGTACCGTCAGACGCATCGCAATTTCGCGCGCTGTCGCCGAGCAGTTGCATTTGCCGCGCACGGACGTCGTTCCGAATCCAATCGATCTCGCCGCGTATGAAGGACTCGTCTCTCGTGCAGATGCCCGGCGGCAACTTGGTTTGCCACCGGCGGTCCCGCTCGTGGGAATACTAGGGCGAATAAACCGTTGGAAAGGTCACGATAGGTTCATTCGTGTCGCGGCGTCGGTCGCTGCGCGCAGCGACGCTCACTTCGCGATCGTCGGCAAGCCGATGTTTCGCGACGCCGACTTCGCCGGCGAGTTGACGGTCCTCGCGCGGAACCTAGGACTCGGCGAGCGACTACACTTCGTCCCGTGGCTCGAAGATCCGCGACCTGCGTACGCGGCGCTGAACGTCAACTGCAACACGTCGCGCGCCGAGCCGTTCGGACGCACGATCATCGAAGCGGCCGCCTGCGGCGTGCCGACGGTTTGTTTCGACGAAGGCGGAGCTCCCGAAGCGGTTGGATCAGGAGCCTGCGGCCGCAGCGTGCCGCGCGGCGACGAACGCGCGTTTGCCGACGCGGTCCTCTCGTTACTCGCTGCGCCGCAGCCGGCAACGGCGGATGCATGCCGCGAGCGTGCGGGCGCCTTCGACGCAACGCTGCACGCGCAGCGCGTCGCTGCCATCTTGGATAACGTCACGAGCGGTGCACGAGGTGGCTGATGCGCCCCGCGTCGCAATCGTATCGGACGCGCTCGTTCAGCGAGGAGGCGCCGAACGCGTCGTCGAGGCCCTTGCCGAGGCGTTCCCCGACGCGCCGATCTTTGCGCTCCTCTATTCACCGCACATCGGGCCGGCCGGCATCGCGGCGCGCGTGCGCCCTTCGTGGTTAGGCCGTTTGCCGCAAGCGGCTCGCCGCCACCGCGCATTTTTGCCGTTCTACCGCAACGCGATCGAATCGTTCGACGTCTCCGGATTCGATGTCGTCATCTCGTCGCATCATACCGTCGCAAAAGGCGTCGTCACGCGTGCAGATCAAGTCCACATCTGTTATTGCCACACGCCGATGCGCGCGCTGTGGGAACGCCCCGCAGCGGAACTAGCGACGGTCCCCGCCTTGTTGCGTCCCTTCGCTGCCTCGCTCTTTTCGCATCTGCGCGTATGGGACGCCGTTAGCGCCGCGCGCGTGCAGCAATTCGTAGCGAACAGCACGACGACGCAACGCCGCATCGCAACGTATTACCGGCGCGAAAGCGAAGTCGTCTTCCCGCCGATCGATACGGACTATTTCACGCCGGGCGGCGAGGGCGGCGACTATTATTTGGTGGCCTCGCGTCCCGTACCGTACAAGCGCATCGACATCGCGATCGCTGCCACTGCACGACTGGGGCGGCGCCTCGTCATCGTTGGCGGCCGCCACGTCTTACGCGCCGTCCCGCGTAACGTCGAATTACTCGGCCACGTGTCCGATGAAACGCTGCGCGATCTGATGCGGGGCGCGCGAGCGCTGCTGTTTCCCCAGTACGAAGACTTCGGGATGACACCGCTCGAGGTCAATGCCTGCGGGCGACCCGTCGTCGCCTTCGGTGCCGGCGGCGCTCTCGATACGGTCGTCGACGGCGAAACCGGAACGCTGGCGAGCGAGCAGACCGTGCCCAGCTTCATTGCTGCGATCGAACGCCTCGAAACGTTGCCGTTCGATGCCGAACTCGCTCGCGCCCATGCGCTGAATTTTTCCCGCCGCCACTTCGAGAGCCGCATGCAACACATCGTCACGAACGCTTGGGACCAGCGTCTAAGCGCCTGGCACCTGTGATTCGCACGATGGGCTGACGGCCGGACGGCCTTCGTGCTGTCGGTCCCGTTGCATGATGCCATAGAGGTGGGCTGTCGCCACGTTCGGCGATTGAGCCGCGACATCACATCGCCCGTGCAGCCGGCGGCGTACCGTACAGACGTTTGATGACGGGGCCGAGCGGCGCGCCCTGCAAGACGAGCGTGACGAGCACGATGGCCAAAATCGAACGGTGACCGAACGTGCCAGACCGATCCAAAGATCGCGCCGGCGGCTACGAGCAACACCGCCGCCGGCACGCGCACTTGCTCGGCGAGGATCGACACCAGCAGCGCAAAGCTCAACAACGCCGCAAATGCTGCGACGCCGTTTGAAACCTCCGCTGTCATACGCCACCGTTTTCTCGCGCCGTCGCAGGCGCGTTACGTCGGCGACGGCGTGAGAGCGGCACGGTGCTCACAGGAGAGCCGACCGGCGAAAAGTTACAAAGCCGGCTGCAGCATGAGCCTAGGCGTGAGCGTGCTCGACGGGCCGTTTTTCATCGAGGTCGAGGAGATCGAACCACGTCTTGATTTCGGGCCGATTCGGAGCGACGGACTCGCGCGTCTTGTTGAAAAACGACTCGCCGTGAGAGCCCGGTTCCGGCCGCCAGTTTTCCCGCTCCTCGTTGAACGCATCGAGTTCGGCCTGCGACTTTCCCTTGAGGTAGTTATCGCGCACCCACGTCGTCAGATCGGCATCGCTCGACGTCGCGGCCTTTTGCTTGAACGTCTCGGCGTCAATTCCCAAGAAGGCCAGAACGGGCTTATCGTGCGGGCAATCGTAATCGTAGTCGCCGAGCTTCCCGCAGCAGCAGCGCGTGCTTTATCGGTCATGCGCGCCAGCGAATCGATGCCGGCCATCCTTTCCTTCGCGCTGCGCGGATACTCGTGTGTCAGATCCATGGTGCTCCTTGATCGTTGAGTGTGGGCGCCGAGGCGCCGTAGTCGCGTATCGAAACGCAAGGTCCTAGACTCGGCCTACGCATTGTGGAGTTGCACATCTGAAGACTGCATGCAGTCAAGCGCGGCGTGCCACGACGAACGTCGCGACAGCGGCAACGATCACCGTAGCGACGCCGAGCGCTAGCGTGACGGGCTGCGGGGCGTGTGCGCGGCGGGGATGGAGTGCATCGGCTTGCGCTGCGCGGCCATGGGCAACCAGACGGGGACGACGGTCACGGTGTAAGCCAAGCGTTACCTCGTTGCCGAGCTGCAAGAGCCGATTCACGCGTTTGGGATCGCGCAGTTCCGCACCCAGTTCGGCTAGCGGCAGAACGATTTGGCCGGGGGCGCCTTGCAAGATCGCAAGCCCTAGCGCATCGTTACGCGATACGACCGTGCCGCGGTAGACGTTGCCGGGCCGCAAAGGGACGGCCCGCCCAGCGACGTTCAGCGTGATCAGGGCGCCGGCCGGAGCAGGACGATTCGGGAAGCGCCTTCGATCGCAGATCTGCGCCGGTGGCGCCAACTCGTTGACTGATAAACCATGTCTCCGAGCGCTCTGTAATGCCAAGACGCAACGTCCCAACGGGTCGAGCGTCACCTCCCCGGCCGGCGTGCGCGCAGACCCGTTCGGCGTACCGCCGATCGCGACGAAACGGACGCTGCCGTCGGCATCGTGGAACGGCAACGCCATCGCGCCGTCCGCCAGTTGCTGCGGCCGGCCCAGGTAGACGCCGAAATTGGCCGCGTGGACGGGGTCTTCGACGCCGGGGTATCCCGTGATTTCAAAGTGCAGTCGATCGTGCGGCTTGGGCACGGCACGCGGATCGACTCCGCACGCAAGCAGTATCCCGACGATGTACGAATTGGAGTCGCGACCCACGCGCAGGAACGGGATCTCGATGACGAGATAGCGCTGATCGCCGTCGTAGTCGCGCTGAGTCCGCGCGACGAGCGCGTGAAAAAAGTTACGGTCGAGTCCGTGTGGCGGTTCGATGACGATTGGATCGAAGTCGATGAAGCCACGCTTTGCGAAGCGATCTTCAGGATAACGGAACGGAACGAGGCCGCCGCTGTGGTTGGGATACCGAGGACCCGATTCGATCAGTGTGACGTGCGCGGCATCGTCGCCGGCGATGGCCAGGAACAGATGGCCGCCGAAGTCTTGCTCCCAGGAAAGGCGGCGGGCCGGGATCTTCAGCGGCCCAAGGACGACGTTGGGCGTTCGGATATCCAACGCGATCCACACCGCCGGTCGTCCCACCAGCACTATCGTATTCGGCGCGACGTTCCACGTGTTGCGCGCAATGACGTCACTGCCGTCGAGGACAGGATGATCGCGCTGCGGTCCAGCTTCGACGCTTGACGTAAGCAAACGCGGTACCCGGATGTGAATCTTCGCCCGCCTCGTTGGTTTGCGCACCTGCACGAATGCTCAGTTCCCGCTTCGATTGAGGCCGCTCAGCGTTGCGCGCTCATCGCGTCGACCACGGCAGGCACACCGCTGCCAAAAACGTAGACGGGACCTTTATGGCTCCCGGTTTGTTGCAATGTGCCGCCAAAAAGCGCTGCGCGCTCACGCTGATGATTGCCGTTGCCGTGTGGTTGGCCGCCGGCGGCCTTGGAACCGCCGATTCGCCGAGACCGCAGCGGGCTCCCAGTACCGATCTCTCCGCGCTCGACCTGCTTGAATTGCAGATCGGTTACACAACGTTACTGGCAACGTTCGATGGCCCGGTGACACCGCGACAGATCGCCGGCGGCGCGCGCGTCGGCGTCGCGGCGTATTTAGTGTCACGCCATATCCGTAACGCGAAGCTGCCGTACGTACCGCAACGTCTGACGCGGGACGACGGCGGCGAATTCGTCGACGGAACGGTGCTCAACGCACTGCTGCGGTACGGCAAGCGGTTGCACGGCGACGATATCGTTCAGGCGGCGCTCGCAGGTGAGGCCGCGTCGCTCAATGACCCGTACACCTTGTTGTTTCATCCGGCTGCCTTCAAACGCTTTAACGCTTTCTTGGGCAACGACACGTTCGGCGGGATCGGCGCCGTCGTCACGCTTGAGCCGGATGGCCGGCGCGCGCGCATCGAGAGCGTGATCCCCGGGAGCCCGCGCAACGAGCCGGTTTGCAGCCGGCCGACGAGATCGTCGCGATCGACGCAATGCCGCTCAACGGCAAGAGTCCCGACGCCGTTCGCAACGCACTGCGCGGCAAGATCGGAACGTCCGTGCGCTTGACGATCGAGCGGGCCGGCAGCGCGCTAGCGACGCCGTTTACCATCGTGCGGGCCGCAGTTGCGTTGCCGGTCGTGTTGGCCCGTACGTTTCCCGGCAACGTCGGCTACGTGCAATTGACGCGCTTTGGTGATGATGCGGCTGCGCAGCTCGCGGCCTCGCTCGCTTCGTTTCGCGCGCACGGCGTGCACGCTCTCGTGCTCGATCTGCGGGGCAACGGCGGCGGCTACGGCGAGGAGGCAAAGAACGTGGGGTCGCTGCTGATCGCTTCGGGCCCGATCTTCACGGTCCGCGAACGCGGCGGCGCCACGCGCGTCGAGCGTGCGAGCGGGCATGTCGGATTCGCGGGCAAGCTCGCGGTGCTCGTCGACGGCGACACCGCTTCAGCTGCCGAGATCGTCGCGGGCGCTTTGCAGGACGATCGGTCTGGCGACGCTCGTCGGCACGAAGACCTTCGGCAAAGGCGTCGTCCAATCGGTCTTCCCGCTGCCCGACGGCGCTGCCCTCAAAGTGACGACCGCGCGCTACGTAACGCCCAGCGGGCGCAGCCTCAAGCGCGTCGGCCTGACGCCCGACATCATCGTTGCAGAACCGGCCGGCGCACAACGGGGCAATCCGCGGCCGATCCGCAACTCGCGCGGGCTCTCAGCGTCGTGTCGCCTGCCGGCTAGTCTGTTCGCGCTTAGCCGAGCGGCATTACGTTGCTGCTTTGCCGTCGCGCTCTGCGAGATATGCAGCGAGCCCCGCAGACCACTCGGGGAGTTCCGCCAGGCCGGCGGACAGCAGCGCGTCGTGCGCGAGGGCTGAGTACCGGGGGCGGCGCGCCAAGCTCGCAAAGGCGGCCTGCTTCGTTGGCGTCAGGTCTGCGCGGACGTCGGCTTGACGGAAAATTTCCCGCGCGAAGTCGTACCAGGTGCACGCTCCGGCGTTCGTAACGTGGTACGTGCCGTATCGTTCGCAGGCGATGATGCTCCGCATCGCAGCAGCGACGTGTCGCGTGTACGAGGGAGAGGATGTGACGTCGTCAACGACTCGCAACGGTTTGCCGGCAGCGGCGCCCGCCAGCATCCGCTCGATGAACGTAGAGCCTTTGACGCTGCTGCCGCGCACCCCGTACAGTCCGCTCGTGCGGAAGATGAAGCTGCGTTCGCAACGCCGCCGCACCAGCAGTTCGCCCGCATATTTCGAGATGCCGTACGTGCAGATCGGGCGAGCAGCGTCGTTCTCAGTGTATGGCCGAGTCGTTTGACCGTCGAACACATAATCGGTGCTGACGTGCGCGAACGCGACTGCGGCCGCCGCGCATTGCGCCGCGAGTTGATCGACGGCTAGCGCATTGACGGCAAAGGCCCGATCGGGGCGCGTTTCGCACAAGTCGACATTGTGGAACGCAGCCGTATTGACGACGATGTCGGGTTTGTGCGCCAGCAGCATCGTCGCGATTGCTGCAGGCTGCTCGATGTCGAAGGTTGCATGCTCGAGTCCGATCGGTGCCTCGTCGGCGAAGGCGTCCATCAAATCGGCGCCGAGCTGACCGCCTGCGCCGATGATTACGATGCGCACGCGCGTACCCATGCCGTTGCGGTCGAGTGAAAGTAGCCGCGCTGATCGGCAGCAACTAAACCAACGGCGACGTTGCTCAGCGGCCCAGGGCGTGCCGCACATGCGAACTCGAGGGTGTAGCGCGTCCCCACGTACGATGCCGAGAAGCGCGCCAGCCGCTGCCTGCCGCGAATCGGAAAGACCGCCGCGCCCGGCAGACCCGTGTAGGGGTCGGCAATGCGTCCCCGCAGCACGGTCTGCGTGCCCGCCGCTCCAACGCTGAGCTGCGCCGGCGCGTTCGGCCAGATGCGCGGCAAGTCGTCGAGCAACTCGGAGCCGAGCGTCCCGGGCTGCGGTATTGCAGCGTCCTGCGATGCAAGCAGCAACGCTCGGGACGAGATGCGTTTCGGCGTAAGCTGCGTCGGGTGGACGATCTCGGCGGCCGCAAAGGCGACGGCGATGGCTGCCAGCGCAAACGTTGCAGTTTTTGTCACGCCCATTCTCCGCCCAGCTCATGCGCGTCGCGCGATGTCGTGCGAGGCGGTCTTGTCAGCACGATTCCGCCTGCGCCGATGCCGAGCAACAGCCACCACAACTCGCCGACTTTGGGATAGAACGTGAGAAAATCGTACGTTTCATGCAGCGCCAGTGCGATCGTAGCGGCCGCGATTCCAGCGAAGAGCGGTTCACGCGCCGCACGGAGCAGCGTCGCGCTCGCGGCGACGAACGTCCAGACGACGGCCGCGAATCCCAAAATGCCGGTTTCGGCGAGGGCTTGCACGTAGACGCTGTTGGCGTGCGTGCGCACTCCGACGAGGCCGACCGTCGGCGTCAACAGTTCGTAGTTTCCGGCGCCGACGCCCAGGCCCGGATCCGAAGCGAACATGCGCAGGCCGGCTGCCCATAAAACCGGCCGCGACGCAAGCCCGTTCTCGACGCGCTGTTCGGACTCGCTTCCGAACCGGGCTGCGAATTCTTCGACGCCGCCGCGCACGTTGGCGAACGTGAGGATCGCCGCGACCGCAAGTAACGGAACGCACCGCGAGGGCCGGTACGTAGATCAGCCGGCGGGCGTAACCGGCTTGCGCCGCCAGCCAGAAAACGACGCCGAGGCCGACGACCAGCGCCGCGATACCCGAACGCGACAGCGTCAGGAGATCGGTCGTCAGCGCGAGCGTTGCGAGGCCCGCGAATAGCGGCGGCGCGGCCACGCTTGAACAGTGCGCGCGCTGCCAACAGCGGCGTTGCGAGGTCCAGCCAGCCCGCAAGTTGATTCGGCCCTTCGAGCGGCCCTGCGATGCGCGGCACGACGCGACCGTGCAAGAAAAAGCCTGACGGCGCGACCGTCAGTTCTTGGACGAGCGCCAGCACGCAGACGAGTGCGCTGACGACGGCCAGCGCGTTCCACACGAGTTCTTCGTCGGGGTCGGCGGCATAGGCGACGGCGGCAGCGACGAACACGAGGAAGTACTCGAAGGCTTTGAGCGTTTCACGTACGGCTGCATCGAGATAGGTGGCCGGAATGATGCTCAGTGCGTCGACGCAGACCAGCGCCGCCGCGCCGCCGACGAGCGCGCGGACCGCGGGCATCCGCAGCGGTGCGAGCGATGTCCGGCGCAGCGCGAGGCCGATCAAAGAATCCGACCAGCGCCGCTTTCGGCAACGTCGCCGTCGTCGGACCGGCGATCGCGCGCCAGATCGAACGGTCGATGGCGAGCAAAGCCGCGACCCCGAATGCCGCCTTACGCGCCGTGCCGAAGGCGACGATCGCGGCCACGGCCGCGAAGGCTGCCAGGGTTGCCGGAGCGAGCGGTACGGCGCTGGGAAGCGGAACGACGACGGTCGCGGCTGCGCTCAATGTGCGCGTTGCGGGAAGTCCGTGTCGGCGAACAGCGGTGCGGCGCGATCTTTGGCAGAGATGCGTGGTTCACCGACTAGCGGCCAAGCGATCGCGAGCGTCGGATCGTTCCAGCGGATCGCGCCCTCGGTCGCCGGATCGTAGAGCGCGCCATGTTTGTACGAGAAGATGCACGTCGTCGGACAGCGCGATGAAGCCATGCGCGAAACCGGCGCGGAACGTAGAGTTGCCGGTGATCGTGCTCGCTCAAGATAGAAGCCTTGCCAGCGCAGATACGTCGCCGAGGACGGGCGAAGGTCGACGATCACGTCCCAAATTTTTCCGCGCAGCACCTGCACGAGCTTCGACATCGCGCGATCGTAGTGCAGTCCGCGGATGACGTTGCGCGTCGAGAACGAGACGCTGTCCTGTACGAACTCATCGGCGAGCCCGAGCTCCCGGTACTTGCGCGTCGAGTACGTCTCTTTGAAGAACCCGCGGTCGTCTTCGTACACGTCGGGGACGAAGAGTCGCGCGTCGGCGAAAATCGTCGCCTGCGTGCACGATCGCCATCAGCGTTGGCTTCGGCCGCGCGACGAGCCGGCCCTTCGCCGATCTGCAGCCGCGTCGCTTACAAGGGCGAAGGGCCGGCGTTGCGCGCACGTGCGAGACGACCTCGGCGCACAGACGCGCGCGCGGCTGTAACGTCGGCGCGCTCGCGCAGCACGTAGAGCTTGCGCCAGTACGCGTTGCCGCTCAGACGCGCGATCAGGTCGGAGACTTGGCGCGCATCGACGAGCCCCGTGCGCGTCTGTACGAGAACCGTCGGTCCGCGCCTCGATGCCCAGCGGAAGGCGGTGCATCGACTGTTCTTGCTCGTCGGCCCAGACCGCGTCGCCGTAGCGCTCGACCAGCAACTCGCGGCAGCGCTTCGAACGTCGAGAGATCGCGCTCGGCATTGAACTCGGCGACGAGCGCGTACAGCGTGCTGTCGCTCGCGCAGCGCGCGGCCGGCCGCGCTTGGCAGTGGCGCGCAACGCGTCGAACACGCGAAAATCGTCCCACTCCAGAAACGCTTCGATCGGATCGAGCTGCGCGCGGTGCGGCCATAGTTCGCGCAGGCGGCGTGCAGGATGCGCTCGAACTGGCGCGTCGTGTGATGAAAGTAGACGGTCGAGAACATCATGTAGCGCGCCAGCACGAACGATTCGAGCGCGACGACGCCGCGGCCGTCGACGCCGAGCACGGGCCGTCCCGTCGCGTCGATGACGCGCAGCGCGCCGATCAACTGGTCGGCATCGTAGCGCCCGCTGACGACGCCCGTGAAGTACCCGTCGCGCAGCAGGTAGTCCATCCGGTCGGCATCGAGATTCGGGCCGCTGACGATCTCGCGCAGCACCGGGAAAGCGCTTCGCCGGCGATCGCCGGTGATCAGCGCAAGCACGTCAGTCGGGTGCGATATCCGAGTGCGGCGAGCGCGCGCGCGATTTCCGGCAGCGCGAGGATCGCGCGCGTGCGCGCTTCGTGCGGCACGCCGAGCACCGCTTCGCAGGCATGGCTGAACGGCCCGTGCCCGACGTCGTGCAGCAGCAGGCTCGCGCGCAACAAGCGCCGCTGACGCGCGAAATCGGCTTCGCTCGCGAAATACTCGCGGACTGTGCCGCCGCAAGCCGTCGATGACGCGCTCGCCGACCGCCAGCGCGCCGAGCGCATGTCCGAAGCGCGAATGTTCCGCTGCCGGAAAGGCAAGATAGGCGAGCCCGAGCTGCCGCAGCCTGCGCAGGCGCTGCAGCGGCGCCGTATCGAGCAGCGTCGTTCCCCGTCGTCGAGCTCGATGAAATGATGGATCGGATCGTAGATGCGCTTCACGGCGCAGCGCTCGGCAACGCTGAGAGGATCGCTGGACGCGACGCGGCCGCCGGATAGGTACAGTCGTACACGAGTTGACCAGAGTTCGCCGGCGGCGTGCAGTGCCTTCGTCGAGGCTCATCTCGCTCGCCGGGCGGGGCGCGGCCTTGCGCGGCTGAACGATGTGGCGCAATGCGGGTTCTCGTGACCGGCGGCGGCGGCTATATCGGGGCGGTGCTGTGCCGGCAACTGCTCGAGGCGGGGCACCGGCCGGTCGTGCTCGACCGGCTCTTTTGGGGCCGCAAGCCGCTGGCGGGGCTCGACGGTCGAGATCGTGCGGGGCGATCTGCGGGCGTTCGACGACGCATGGCTCGCGGGGATCGACGCGGTCTGCCACTTGGCGGGGCTCTCGAACGACCCGACGGCGGAGTATAACACGCGAAGCGAACTGGCAGATGAACGCGCGTCGGAACCGAGCGGCTCGTGCGGGCCTGCGTCGCCCACGGCATGCGGCGCTTCACGTACGCTTCGTCGGCATCGATCTACGATAGCGAAACCTCGTCGCACGACGTCGCGCGTTCGCCGACGATGTGCGACGAGACGACGGCCGTCGCGCCGCGCGGCGCGTATTCGCTCTCGAAGAAGTACGCCGAGGACGTCGTGCTGCGCGCCGCGAGCGAGGCGTTCGCGCCGGTCGTTTTCCGCCAAGGGACGGTGTACGGTTACAGCCCGCGCATGCGCTTCGATCTCGTCGTCAACACGTTCGTCAAGGACGCGATCGTGCAGCGGCGGCTGTTTCTGCACGGCGGCGGATGGATGTGGCGGCCGCTCGTCGACGTCGAGGACGTCGCCGCGGTGCACGTCATGGCGCTCGCGGCGCCGCTCGACCGCATCCGCGCGCAGATCTTCAACGTGCTCGAGGAAAACTACCAGATTCGCCAGCTCGCGATGCTGGTCGCCGGTTCGCTCGGGCTGCTCGAGCCGCCGATCCGCGTCGAGCTGCGCGAGGCGCCGCTGCCCGCCGCTGGTCCGCAATTACCGCATGAGCAACGCGAAGCTGTCGACCGTGCTCGGCTTTACGCCGTCGCGCACCGTCCTCGAATCGATCGCGCACATGCTGGAAAGCTGCCGCTCGACCGCTTCGACGAGTACGGCGATCCGCGCCACTACAACATCCGCTGGATGACGCTGCTCGAAGAGGTCCATGCCGAGCAGCGCGAGTTCGCCTCGATCTACTAGACGGCGTCGCGGCTCCGCGGCGCAGCGCCGTCGCCTTCGGCCATGGGCCACTCGAGCGCCGAAGTCGACCGGCCGGGTCCACAAGTCGCCCCCAAAAGGGCCGAAACGCCCAAGGAAGAGCCTCTACGATGGAAAGATTCTTGCAGTTGCGCGGGTACAGATGATGGTAGCCCGCTTTTCTCACGGTCTCCGAGAAAGGGACTTCCTACCGTGCTGCTCGCCCCCAAGCCCTGGACGTCGACGGCTGCGACCCGGCGGATCTATACGTTCGCCGAGGGCGACGGCTCGATGCGGGACATCTTCGGCGGCAAGGGCGCGGGACTGGCGGAGATGACGCAAGCCGGCCTGCCCGTGCCGCCGGGGTTCACGATCACGGCGCAAACGTGCCTCGAGTTCTACAAGCTCGGCCGCCGCTTTCCCGACGGGCTCGACGCCGACATCATGGCGCACGTTGGGGCGCTGGAACGCGCAGACCGGCAAGACATTCGGCGGAACGGAGAATCCGCTGCTCGTTTCCGTGCGCAGCGGCGCGCGCGTCTCGATGCCCGGCATGATGGACACGATCCTCAATCTCGGGCTCGACCGACGCGAGCGTGATCGGGCTGGCCAAGCTGACGATGAACCCGCGCTTCGCGTGGGATGCGTACCGGCGCTTCATCGCCATGTTCGCGCAGCGTCGTGCTCGGCCTCGACAAGGACCGCTTCGAAGCAGGTCATCACCGACGAACGCGAGCGCGGCCGGCGTCAAAGTCGGATCCCGAACTCGACTTCGCTGCGTGGCAGCGGGTCGTCGAACGCTTCAAGGCGATCGTGCGCGAAGCGACGGGGCGCGACTTTCCGCAGGACGTCGCCGAGCAATTGCACCTCGCCGTGCAGGCCGTCTTCGATTCGTGGAACTCCAAGCGCGCCGTCGATTACCGGCGCTACATGCGCATCTCCGACGACTGGGGGACGGCCGTCAGCGTCGTCACGATGGTCTTCGGAAACATGGGCGACGATTCGGGGACGGGCGTCGCGTTCACGCGCGATCCCGAACACGGGCGACAAGCACCTTTTCGGCGAGTATCTGCGCAACGCGCAAGGCGAAGACGTCGTCGCCGGCATCCGCACGCCCGAGCACATCGAAGACCTCGAACGCTCGCAGCCCGCGGTGTACGCGCAGTTCGTCGAGCATCGCGCGCAAGCTCGAAACGCACTACCGCGACATGCAGGACCTCGAGTTCACGGTCGAGCGCGGCAAGCTCTGGATGCTGCAAACGCGCAGCGCCAAACGCAGCGCCGAAGCGGCCGTGCGCGTCGCGCTCGACATGGTCAACGAAGGGCTGATCACCCGCGGCGAAGCGCTGCGGCGCGTCGACGCGGCGTCGCTCGACCAGCTCTTTCACGCGCGCATCGACCCTGCGCAGACGTACGACGTCGTCGCCGCGGGCCTCAACGCATCGCCGGGCGCGGCTGCCGGCGCCGTCGTCTTCGATGCCGATACGGCGGTCGAGTGGGCGCAGCGCGGAAAGGCCGTCGTGCTGGTGCGCAACGAGACGGCGCCCGACGACGTGCACGGCATGATCGCTTCGCGCGGCGTGCTGACCGCGCGTGGCGGCGCGACCTCGCATGCGGCCGTCGTCGCGCGCGGCATGGGGTTGCCGTGCGTCAGCGGCTGCGACGCGCTCGTCGTCGACGACCGCACGAAGACCGCGACGCTTGGCCGGCGAGCCGCTGCGCGAAGGCGATGAGATCACGATCGACGGCACGACCGGCAAGGTCGTGCGCGGCCGCGCTGCGGCTGATCGATCCGCCGTCGAAGCTGCCGCCGTGGCTCGCGACGTTCTTGTCGTGGGCCGACGAAGCACAAGCGGCTCGGCGTGTGGGCGAACGCCGACACGCCCGAGGACGCGCGCAAGGCGCGCGACCTCGGCGCGACCGGCATCGGCCTGTGCCGCACCGAGCACATGTTCATGGCGCCCGAACGGCTTGCCGGTCGTGCAAGAGATGATCATGGCCGATTCGCGCGAGGCGCGCGAAGCCGCGCTCGCGCGGCTGCTGCCGTTCCAGCGCGACGATTTCGCCGGCATCCTTGCAGCGATGGCCGGTTACCCGGTGACGATTCGGCTGCTCGACCCGCCGCTGCACGAGTTCTTGCCGTCGCTCGAAGAGTTGCTCGTCGAGACGACCGAGTTGCGCGTGCGCAACGGCGAGGACGATCCGGCGTATCGCGGCGCGCGCGAAGGTGCTGGCGCGCGTCAAGGCGCTGCACGAGCAGAACCCGATGCTCGGCTTGCGCTTCTGCCGCCTCGGCATCGTGTTTCCGGAGATCTATGCGATGCAGGTGCGCGCGATCTTCGAAGCGGCCTGCGATCTGCGCAAGCGCGGCGTCGACGCGCGGCCCGGACGTGATGATTCCCGGCGTCGGCTCGCGCGGCGAGATGCGGCTGACGTACGAAGCGGCAAAGACCGTCGCCGACGCGCGTCATCGCCGAGCGCGGCGTCGCGGTGCCGTACAGGATCGGTACGATGATCGAACTGCCGCGCGCGTGCGTCGTCGCGAACGAACTGGCCGAGTTCGCGCAGTTCTTCTCGTTCGGCACGAACGATCTCACGCAGACGACGTTCGGCTATTCGCGCGACGACGCCGAAGCGTCGTTCATCCCGCGCTACCTCGAGAAGAAAGTCCTCGCCGACGATCCGTTCCAGGTTCTCGACCGCGTCGGCGTCGGCGGCTTGATGCGCATCGCCGTCGAGCGCGGCCGCGCGATGCGCAGCCGACCTGAAGATCGGCATCTGCGGCGAACACGGCGGCGAACCATCGAGCATCGCGTTCTGCCACGAGATCGGCCTGGACTACGTGTCCTGCTCGCCGTACCGCGTTCCCATCGCGCGTCTGGCCGCGGCTCAGGCGGCACGGCGACCGAGTATGTCGCCGGCCGTCGCTGCCATAGGAATCTTACGTCAAAGATTGCTGTGAATAATCGTATAGCGCGTTTCCGGTGACGCTGCGGTACATAATTGGACGACTATGCCGAGCTACGTCCATGGGCAGTTTTGTCTCCGTAACGCTTACCGACTACAGTTGCACGCGATACCAGTAGAGGCGAGTAGATCCACAGAGCCTAGAAATGCATGCGACGTGTGCGCTAAGCTCGTGGTCATTTCCAAAACATGCTACTCTACAATTGACGGTGGGCCGGATAATCGTCCAACGTCAGAGACGTTAGCCTGCGGCGTCACGACCACCGCGTCATCTCTCCAGACATCTTCGGCGGTATGATAGGGCGAGTGTCAGTCCCTCTACTGTTGCGTGGGACTGATTCATGCGTCTTGTCGCGATCGTCAACGCTTGATTCCCACAACTCTAGAACCCGTGCCAGGACGTCGTCGACCTTCAGATCTCGCTTCAGACAGGCATAGTCTATCGCCAGTTTGCAAGTTGCGTCAGTGTGGACGACATCGAAGCACGGCGGACATTGCGATGAGCGTAGACTGTACGCCATAGGCCCGTATGGTCCGAAGTTAACGGGAGTCGGCCCGAAGAGTGCCAGGACTGGCGTGTTGCATGCAGCGGCGAGATGAGCAACTCCATTATCATTTGCAACGACGAACGAGCAGCGCGAAAGGAAGCGCGCAACTGCCGGCAAGGGCCCAGAGAAGACGGTAGCGTCAGGTATCGCTGACGCGACGCGGGCCGTTTCGACCTCTTCGGCGGGGCCAGCGATGAGCGCGATTTCGAATCCTAGTTCACCAAGCTTGCGACCGAGCTCGGCGAAATTGCTCTCAGGCCACCGGCGAGCTGCAAGTCCATCGTGCGCGATGCTACCAACATGGAGCACGATACGTCGACGCAAATGGCGTTCGCTCACTCGCCAACTTGCTGGAATGGTGTACCGGTCCGGCTTCTCTATTCGCATGCCGGCGCTGCGCAGCAGATCCAGGTTACGCTCAACGTTATGCTTTGAAGCGACGGAAATCTGCCGTATCGCCAGTGCGCCCAGCTGTCTGACCAAAGCGTCATCGTAACGATGAGCGATGCGCACTTTGGCACGAACAGCGGCGAGAAGCGCCAGATATATGGGCCGAGCGGCAGGGTACGTAAGAAATGCGCCGTCCATTCGTGGCAAGAACGGGAGTCTGCGCAGAGCTTGGGCCATGAAGGCGACTGGACCCCGCTCCCAAAACGGCAGGTAGACGATTGCGTCGACAAGTTGCGGTAGACCTGCGAGCAATTCTCGCGCCTGCGGGCGCAAGACTATCGCGGTCACGTGTGCAGCCGGCCGCGCCTGTCGGAGCGCCGTCAAGAGAGGCGTTGCTTCGAGCGTATCGCCAAGACCCTGCGGAGCAACGACGACATACCGCTCGCGCTTGAAGCGGTCGCTCACGCTACGCGACGTCCGACGGGGTAGGACGCATACGCCGGCACTACCGCCCGAGCGGTCGAAGCCAGCCAGCGGAGCGCTCCTCCCGGGATAAATCGTCGTATCACTGAAGGTCCATCTCTATAGACGAACCATGAACGGTTAAGCCCCGTAACCTCTTGAAGTCCGCAGCGGCGAAAAAGCTTACGCATCCCTGAAGGTGTGAAATACTGAATGTGTCCCTCGGGCATAATATATGGCGTGCCCGGGATGTGTCGAATGATGTTCCAGTTTCCGGTTTGAATGTACAGGATGCCCCCGATTCGCAAAAGCGAGACGAGATATCTCAGGAATCCGGGCGGATCGCCGACGTGTTCGATGACCTCAGCTGCGCTGACAACGTCGAACGTACCCGCCTGCGACGAAAGAGCGTCTTTGGAGACAATCGGCAAGCGACGGGCTCGGCAGATGGCAGCGGCGGCGGCAGATCCGTCATATCCGATCCCCTCGACGCCTTGATCTCGTAGTGCCTCTAGCAGGTGCCCGGGACCGCAGCCGAAGTCCAGCCACCGCGCGCCTCGCAGGGAACGATCGAGCACTTCCTCGACCGTCGCAACGACGTCCGACGCTACTCGTCGGCTGTAGTCCGAGGGTGGCGCGAAGTAGTTCACATTACGATCGAACCCTCCGGCGCGGAAGTACGCGTCGTCGTACAGATCGTCCAAGTCTTCGTCGGCGATTCGAGGATCGACGCGGTGATGACCGCAAATATCACATTTAACAATGTCGAAATCACGGTCGACGACAACGCCACGTTTCCTCATCGCGAGCGTACGACCCGCTGAGCCGCAAAGCGGACACGGATAACGTTTGAGCTCGAAGCGGCGATCCTTCATGACGCGTGACCAGACACTTTCCGCTTCCGCTCGAGGGAGTCTAGAACTGCACGGCCGTCGAGTTCGGCAGCGCGTTCCCAGGTAAAGTTGGAAGCAACATGGAGCGCTTCGGCGGAAAGCCTCTCGCGTTCGTCTTCATCCTGGAGCAAAGTTATGGCAGCGCGAGCCAATCCCTCGACGTCACCAAGCGGTGCAGTCAAACGGCCGCGCGGGAATATTTCTCGGAACACTGGTAAGTCGTATGTAATGCATGGTAATCCGGCCGCCATCGCCTCCGCAACCGCAATGCCCCAGCCTTCCTCATAGCTAGGAAAAAGGAAAACGTTTGCATGGCTAATGTACTCGTCCCGCTCTTCGTCGCTTACCCCGCCGGCGAACAAGACGCTCGTTCCGAGTCGCAACGAGGCGGCGAGTTCATCTAGACGTTCCCGATACGGCAACTCGCCGCCACCGACAATCCGCAAAATCGCATTCGGGACCGATTGTGCCACGATGACCCACGCGCGCAGTAGATCATCTATCCCTTTCGTTGGGTGAAGGCGCGCAACGCAGAGACCGCCAGACCGTTGTGTATGCGGCCGTGTTCGGAGATGGTCCACACCATTTGTCGTGACGTAGCAGGGTCGTCGGACGTGTCGTTCATTCAGTTGCCCGGCAACGAATTCAGAACACGTGACAACGGCGTCGCATGCGAACCGCAAGACGAACAAACCGAGCGCCTCATTGATGGACGCCAGCGCATTCCAAAACACCGATCCCCTACGTTGCCATGGTCGATCGAGGACGTGCGCGACGAAAACCACACGAGCTGAGCGAGGGGCGAACAGGAGAGGAAACACGTCGGCAAGGCCAGCTGAGCTGGCGAAGAGCGCTTCACAGCGAGCCAGTTCTTTGCGGCGGCTAAATGACAGAACGGCTCGAGAAAGGAGCACGCCCACGCGTCCTGCGATGTGATCCGTAGTCGGCATCGCAACGTACCGTGCCTCGGTCAGACGCTTTCGAACCGCTGCCTCGGCGAAGCCTGGTGCGAATATGACGATCTCAAACCCGTCTCGCGCCCATCGCTGGGCGACCTCCAGTGTATGCACGTGGCCGCCGGCATTCGGTCCTTCGGTGCGTAAGAATGAATTCATGAGGACGCCAACGGTGACGGGCGTCGAAGGCTTGGTCGCACCCGAAAGGCGCGGAGTCAATGCCAACCTTCCTGAAAGGGATAGGAAGTCTTCAACGTACGCGCGTTGGTGGCAGAAACGATAAAGTTGCTCGCTAGCGTCGGCACTTTTGACATGAGCGCGTCGACGGGCGCGGCCGCGTTTTTCTCGGCAAAAGGCGCGCCAAGCACTCGGTCGACGATAAACCCGTTCCCGGCAAGCATCTCGAGGAGTGACGCCCGAGTAAAAATCTTCAAGTGTCCCTGAGTCGGGCGCCATTGCCCCAGAAGGCGTGTACGGCGCCCCAGGTTCACGTGCAAACTCGTTTCAGTGAAGATTGGTTGTACCCCGAAAAGGAGAAGCAGCCGATTGAACCAGCTCGCTAGGTTCGGGGTTGTCAGAATCAGCTTCCCGTCGCGTTTCAGGATCCGCGAAATTCTCAGTAAGGCAGAATCGGGATCTACGAGATGCTCGATAACCTCGCCGAAGGCAACGCAGTCGAAAGATTCATCAGCAAATGGGAGCTGTTCATTTATGTCCACGATACGAGCCTGAAGCCCGAGTCGCGCGACACTGTCAATGGCCGTCGGCGAGATGTCCGCGCCCTGAAGCTCGCTTTCCGGTAGCGAGTCAGCAAGTTTGCTGAGGAGGACACCCCGGCCGCAGGCGAGGTCGATGAAACGGCGAGGTCGCGCTTCAATGATAAGGCGCGCTACCTGTTTCAGCCGCGCATCAAATTCGGGAATGTCGGTCTTACGTTGGGTGTAGAAATTATCCACGGACTTCAGTGACTCCAGTCCTACTTGGCCGCTAGTGGCCTTTGGCACAGACGTTGTAAACGCCGGTCGAAAACTGACCCAGTCTAGTCCCGTATCGCCGGTTTAATTTTGACCCACCTTGAGCTTGGGTTTAGCGGGCGGCAGACCGATCCCCGCCCGTCTCCGTTCACGTAGTCGATAGCTGTCGCCGCTGATCATCGCGACGTGCGCATGATGGAGTAAGCGATCGAGCATGGCAGCGGTCATCGTAGCATCCCCAGCAAATGCGCTATCCCATTGCGCGAACGGCAAATTGCTCGTGATGATGACGGAGCCGCGTTCGTATCGTTGTGCGATGACTTGAAAGAAGTGGTTTGATTCGTCGCGTGAGAGCGGCAAGTAGCCGAGCTCGTCGATGATCAGTATCTTCGGCATTTGGATCGAGCGGCGGATGTACTCTTTGAGCCGGCCTTGCCGATGTGCTGCTGAAAGCTGGAGCATCAGATCGGCGGCGCTTATAAAGCGCGTCTTGATGCCCGCCTGAGTCGCCTTGTAGCCCAGAGCGATGGCGAGGTGCGTCTTGCCAACGCCTGATGGGCCGAGAAGGACGACGTTCTCAGCGCGTTCAGCGAAGGTCAGCGTTGCTAACTCCGTCAACTGTTTGCGCGGCGCGCCGGTCGCAAAAGCAAAATCGTAGTCGTCGAGCGTCTTGATTGCTGGAAAGCCGGCGGTCTTGGTGAGCAGCGTCCGACTACGCATCTGCCGCTCACGATGCTCGCACTGCAATAATTCTTCGAAGAAAGCGTGGTAGCTCAGTTGCTCACGTGCCGCACGCTCGGCGATTGCGCCAACGTCGCGCGCCATCGTCGTAACGCCGAGTCGTTCGCACAGGTCCATAATTCGCGTTAGCTCGATCATTTCAGCACCTCACGAGCGAACTGCTCGTAGACCGCGAGAGAATGTTGGATCGACTCCACCGGCATCACGTCGGCAATCGGTCGTGCCGTTGGTGGGGTGCGAAGGCTCTTGCCGCCATAGGCTTCCGGCAGCGGTCGTAAGGCGCTGCGTTCGATGGCAAAGCGATCGACGGGCCGCTCTCGCAGCGTTGCATGACAACGCACGTTGGCGACGGTATCGAGCCACACTCGTACTTCACGATTCGCGGTCTGGGCATCGAGAAGCAGCGGCGTCAGCCGCGTTTGCAGCGGCCAATAGAACGACTCGCGAAGGTAACGATGGAAGCGCTCCACCTTACCTTTGGTCTGAGCGCGATACGGTCGACAGAGCGCAACGCGAAGACCATAGTGCCGCGTGAAGTCACGAAAGAGCGGGTGCAGCTGGTGTTTCCCCGGCCCGTAAGCATCGCGGATCAGAACGATGGCTTTAGGGTTGTCGCACAACACGATGTTCGGCGTGCCTCCGAACGCACTAAGCGCGTTTTGCAGGCAAGATATCCATGTTTCGGCTCGCTCGTTATCGACAAACTCCGCGTATGCCATACGCGAGAAGCCCAGCGACGCCGTGAACGCTCGCAACGGCGACTGCGCGCGGCGAAACACGACAAAGTCGATTTGCATTTGTTCACCGGGCGCCGTTTCAAACCGCACGATCGGCTCTGGCTCGAGCGTCGGCCGAATCGCCATCAAGAAATCCTTGAGCTGCGTGATACCTCCATCGTAACCGCGCTCTCGAACTTCACGTAGGAGTACCGTCGCCGGCAGTCGCCGACTACCGGCAGTTGCAAGCCGCTCCCTCAGATAATCGAGATGCGGTCCGAGCTTCGTCGGTCTGCGGCTGCGCGGACCATACTGGGCATCGCTACGGCCGTCAAGGACGGCACGCACGGTATTCCGCGCAACTCCGAGCTCACGCGCGATCGCGCGGATGCCCATTCCTCGTCGACGCAGCACATCGATTTCCACCTGACTCTCCTTCGATAACATGAACCCGGGGGTTCGGAGGGTGCGGGTGGGTCAATTTTCAACCGGCGGGGTGGGTCAATTTTACTCCGGCGCTAACAACGTCGCCCCGTGCGGGTCAAAGCCGCGGTTACCGGCTTGGTGCGGGCGCTTTTTTGTAATCAGTTTTTCGGAATGGAATTTGCGATTGCGTCAAAGTGTCTCCGAAGTGACCGATTCGTGTCCCTTACAAGCCTTGCGTCAAACCGAAGGATCGCGGTTTGTGCACGACGTGAAAGCATTCGACGAATCTAACGCCGCGGGTCAAACGCCCGTCCTCGCTATGAGCCCTTGGGCGGATGTGCGCGTGTCGCTTCACGGCTGCGTCGGCGCAGGGACCGCCCACGAGAACTCGCCCAAACTAAGCAGGTTTTCCTCCAGCAGCCGAATCGCCGTCGCCTGCTGGCTAGGACTTCGTCGCGTTTCTTAAGCACTCTGAGAACGCGCGCGAAGCGATCGCTTCTATCCTTAAGACATTGCATGTTCCAGTAGGAAAATACGAATGCTCGCATCAGTCGTGCCGGGCCACGAGGTTACCTCCTCGCGTGTCCGAACAGGGGCGCATGGACCTACGGTCATGGGCACATCGCGTTCCCGTTTCTTTTTGTATGGTGGCGTTTTTAGCTGTTGGTTGCAGCTCTGCGGGGACTCTTGGGACCGCGAACATGACGGCACCAAAGCCGAACCCACCGAAAGCCACTTCGGGCGACGATTGGACGACGTATGCGCACGATCAGTTCCGCACCGGCTTTCAAGCGCAGAACGTCGGACTTTCTGCGCAGACTGTTTCAGGGCTTAGTTTGCGGTGGTCATTCGCCGCCCATGACGCTATCTACGCGAGTCCGCTCGCGTACGGCGGGTTGGTTATCGTGGCAAGCGCCAACCAGGGCGTCGTGTATGCGCTCGATGCGAAGACGGGCACCGTCGTGTGGCAGCGGAATCTCGGCGGCCAGATTCGCATGACTCCGGCAATTGATGGTGGGCAGGTGTTCGTCGGCACCCACCTCTTCACCAGCCCATCGCCAGGCGTCTACCTCCCCGCCCCCTCTGATTTCTATGCCCTCGATCTGCTGACCGGCACCGTGCGATGGGAGGTTCCTCTGGCAGGGGGCGCGCGAAGTTCCGCGATCGCTTCTTCCGGAAACGTTTACATCGGCGTCTCGGGGGGCGACCCGCCGGCATGCATCCAGGGTGGAGTAGAGGCGCTCGATGAATCGTCCGGCTCGGTACGGTGGGCTTGGCATGTAAATCAGCAGCCGGGACAGGGCGGCGCCGTTTGGGCGCCGATCACGTACGATGGCAGCCGCATCATCGTGGGCACCGGGAATGTCTGTAATGCACCACCGGTCAGCACTGCAAACGGCGCCGTCGCGTTGGATGCTGAGACCGGCAGACTGCTTTGGGCACTGGCGGCGCAGCGCAATTCGCTCGTTGACGACGATACGGGCGGCGGAGCCATGGTAAGTAATTCCCGAGTCTACGTGATCAACAAGAACGGCATCTTTTACTGCATCGATCAAGCGACGGGCCAGCTCGTCTTTTCTGAAGCGCTTAACCCGATCGATTCGCAGGGCGGCTGGGCAACGCCGACGACGGATGGAGCGACAATCTTGATCAGCGGCGGCACGTACAACTCGGGGCTCCCCGCTGCCTCTACCCGTACGTTTTACGTGGAACGCAGGCGCGCGGATTCGTCACCATCCACCCAGACTGGTAAACTTTTCGCCGTAAATTCGAGCGGCAACATCGCGTGGACCTTCACGTCGCAGAATCCCATCGTTTCCTACGCCGCCCTTAACGGCGGCTTAGCATTCGTCAACGCCGATAACGAGATCGTCGCCTTGAACCTCGCGACGGGCGCCAAGGTATGGTCTTACACGCTCGCCGACATAACCGACGGAGGACCCATCGTCGTGCCTAGCGGCATATACACAGCCGACAACTCGGGGAACGTCTATGCCTTTTCTCTCCCGGGACAACAGCCGCCGGCGACGGCAAAACGTCGCTGATGTGAATGGGGCGTCTGCTCAGAGCGCGGTCATCGAGAATCGGCGTGCGATGGCGTCAGCACGCGACTGCGCTTGTTTATTCCCCGTCAAATGCGCATAATAAAGAAGCGCCAAGGTTAGACTTCTTCCGTCGATTCGCTTTACTTCTCCAAAAAGGCGTTCCCCGTTGGACGCGATTCGCGTGTTGCCTGCCGTCGACACACCTCCAGCTATCCCGATAGCCGCGTTCTCTCGAACCACTCCCGTACCGATCGCACGCCACAGCCGCCGGCGAAGCGCAACTTGAGCTGGCTGTAACTCAAGATAGAAGATCTGCGCCAGGTAGAGGCTCACCCCTTGATAGCTGCTGTCGAACGCACCCGCCTCCGGGAACGTTCCGTCCGCCTGTTGGCGATTCAAGGCGTCCTTCAGAAACGATACGCCGACTGCCATGGCGCCGCGTCTTCCGAGGCTCTTGCCGACGAGATAGTAGGCGAGACCGTAATTCAAAGTCCGATTGACGGCGGCTTGATCGGTCGCGAGGACTGGTGCCTGCGTGATTAGCCAGTCTAGGCCCCGTTGCGCCGAAGGGCGGAGTGCGTCAACACGCCGACGTAGCGCCGCTGTCTGGCTTCCATGTTGAAACCATGAAGATTCCCGCACAAGGCTCAGTGTCTGCCCCAAGTCGGCGTAAAAGAAGGCGACCTCGCCGGCGCGACTCAACGCCGTGTCGGCCGTCCCGCTTGTCCCAACGTGGAACTCAAAGGAGCCGTCGGGATTTTCATGCTTAAACGTATACTCTATGATACGCAACGCCTTATCGAGTTCCGACGTGTCTTTCCGTACCAGGGCGTCGGGCACGATCCAAGCCGACTCATTTTGAAGACCTGCTTGAATGTACGTCGGCTTGTTGTTTCCGATAGCGCCGTTTGCGTCAGGTTGCGGCGCTCGCGCTAAGTGTGCCAAAATTGCAGGATCGAAGCGCTTGAGAACCTCGAGCTGGGTCATGCCACGCGGTGGGGAGCTCGCCCGAGACGGCGCGAATAGCGCAATTGATGTGAGAAGGGTGATCGCGAAGGCAGACACGATCCTGCTTTGGACCGATTCGTTGCGCTTCAAAACTTGCCGGCCTCCCCGACTTTGCCGGCCTTCTCGACTTTTCGATGTCCTGGCGAGGCAATCCATCTCATGACCCTCCTGGCGGATCGCTACCATGAGATCATGCGCTTCAGGTTGGAAGCGCTGACTCGGTACCGAGCAAATGTCCTAAGTACGTTCACAGGCCCCAAAGCGCGTCTTTGCTTCCCGACGATTGCGTTTGTCAGTGCATGGGATACAATCCAGCGTGTCGGCCCGCTATTTTTTAAAGATCGCGCGCCGGTCGCCTCTTTCGTCGAAGCCGCAATCCGCGGCCGGAGCAGTCCCGTAACGATTCTAGAGATCGGTCCCGGAAACGGCTTTCTGGCGCGGAGCCTCCGTGAAAAATTTGGACCGGCGATCGCGGCGTATTACGCATTTGATCGTGATGCCTCGGTAGCGGGCCCGTTTGTCCTCGTCCCCTCGATCGAGCAGCTTAGCGATCGCATCGACATCGTGATCGCGGCTGAGGTAATCGAGCACATGACGGCAGACGAGTTCTATAGCTCAATCTTGGAACCGCTACGCGATAAGCTCGCGGATGATGCGTGTTTTGCGATCAGCACACCTAACGCGTTGGCCCCCGGTGGAATCGCGCGGGACTTTACCCATGTGCAGCGCTATCCGTGGTACGATCTTTATGCAGTCGTCAGGCTTGCCTTTTCCGAGGTCGATGTCTTTCGAATCCATTACGTCTTCAGCTATCGGCGGCTACTCGCGCTGCTACCCCGGTTCGTCCTTTGTTTCCTACTCGAACTCGAATGGTGCGATTCTCTTGTTTGCGTTGCTCGAAGGCCGCGGTCGGACGTGTAGCGGAGCGTCGCCGTGTCACTTCGATCGAGCTGCGGCCCTCGGCAGAGGAAGGGCGAAGAGCATGAGCGTTAGCGAGGCCACGAGCGTGAACAACGTCGCGATGAACCCTAGAACGAGGCCCTGTGGCCAGCGATGGCTAATGGTATAGTCTCCCGGCGGTACGTGCGCGAAGCACGTATCGGTGATATCGCAGCGCTCCCCAAAAAATGCATGGTGGTCGTTCGCAAGCACCCAATTCCCATCGAAGAGTTGCGTGAGCACGATATCACTTGCAGCGCTGCGGAGATGTACGGACCAACGAAGCGCGGCAGCTTGCACGACGCTCAGCGGGACGTTAGGCGGTGGCGTTTCACCACTGAGGACCAGAAGATCTTCGATGGGCGCGCGCGCCGCAACGGAGACGTGGTGGAAAGCTGATCGGTAAAAACGACAGACCGGTGGCCGTCCGGAGCATCCGGCGATGTGCACGGACGGAACAGCGACGCTCACACCGTCGTCCTGGCGTAGACTGAGTCGGAACGTCCCTCGCGGGACCCAAAGTTGCCCCGACGCTGCAGGCGCTCTTTGTCCGCCGGCCGTGATCGTAAGGCCGTGTAAGGCGAAGCTGCCGCTCAGCCACCGAACTTTCACGCTGCACGACGAGAATGAGCTGCCGGTGATAGCGATCGAAGCGCTATTGTCAACGAGTGCTCTCGTGGAGCGTCCGTTGCAACGCAGGTTGAGGGCAGCCCGTCCATCGCCCGAACGGCTCACGAAGACGGATACACTGTGTGCGGTGCCGGGGATGCTGACGCGCGCGGCTAACTCAGCATTGCTCGACCCCTGGGCGCCGCCGGCGCCGATTGTGATGCCTCTCGCAAAACGCAATAGGGCGAGAGCGTCGAGTGGTTTGGCGAAATCGATGCTAGCCCCAGCGGGCAGCTCGGGCGATGTACTCACGATCTGAGCGTCTTCCATCCGCTTGACGCGAAGACCGACGAGCCGGGTTTTAGCGCTCGGATCGAAACGCGGCTGTGTCATGCGGACGTGAATCGTTTCACCCTTGGCGAGGACCGTGTGAAGCCGAGCCGCGAAAAGCTGGGAAGGGATACTTGGATCGAAGCTTACTGTGCTCGAGCAGCAAGTCGCTTTCGCGGTTGACAGGCCGACGGTGGCGCCAAGCGTTGATAGGTTCGCCTTCGCTTCAATTATGTACGCGCCTGATGGACCCGCCCAGCGATAATATGCATCCGCCAAGGAACCCTCAACGAGGAAGGTTGGCCGGCTCTCGACATTTTCTATGCGCATACCAACGAGATTTGTTGGTTCTTGCGTGCCGCCAGGCGCGAACGATGGCTCCTTGATGGGCGCAGTAGCGGGCCGCAATAGTTTCGACAACGACGCGGCAACGAAGGCTGACCTTCGCGGCGTCAGTTCTCTGTCGATATACGCGGATACCAGGGCGATGCCGTCGAGCGCATAACCGTTGACGGCGTCGTTCGTAACGTTCCCGGATGCGGGCGAGAGAGCCAAATCAATCGGCGTCGTGGCCGGAGTAGTGTTCCGCAAGCGAAACGGATACCAGTGGAAGCCTAACTGAGCCGCGACGTCGGCATGGCCCAGCGTTATGCCATTACCGGAAAGGTCCAGGGTACCTGAACGGTGAGCATCGAGCCTAACCATAAGAACGGATCCTTTCGGCCAGCTCGAATGGGGCCAGAGTTCGAGGCGGGTGGGAAGGTTGACGAGAACGGCCCCGGCTGGGTCGAACACGGGACGCTCGCCGTCGATTGAGTTGCGATACCAGGGCACGTTCAAGAGAACGCGGTTTGGTTGGAACGGATAGTCGACGTCGCGAAGGCGCTTTGCCGTTGGTGCGAGGTCGGCACCGGACCAAGCATCAAGCGGCCCGAGGCTCCGCCACCTGTCGCGCGGATCGAAGTCCGCGAACGCGCTTCCGTGGCATGCCGCGCCGGGAGCGGCGAACGCATACCCGCGAATTGGCGCCGCGGTGTCGAGAGAATCGAACATCCCCGGCCCCCCCCAGACACAAACGATATGCGTGCTCGACACGGCAGGGCGTGCCGGTATTTGCCAGACGCCGACGTCCTCGGGACTTACGAACATCGGGCGGGCCACATTTACACGCCGGTATACAAGGGATGAATCGGGGTAATCGGGCGTGTCATACGTCCAGTTCGGCGCCGTTATTACGGAGCGCACTCCCATGCGGCCCAACGCTCCGGCCGCTCCTCGCCCGTCGAGCATGAACCGGCCGCCGAGGTCCCAGTACGCGGCGCTGATGGGCTGCGGTATCCCATACTCGGAGGCGTCGTCAAACGATCCACCGTTGACGCCCGCAAATGGCGCCGTTCGGCCACCGATATGCTCAACCACGGTTCGGACCGCATCGATTTCCGGCTGACGTATCCCGCTCGAATAATCGACCGTGAAACAGTGCTGCGATGCCGCAAAACCAACGAATGCCAGCGTCGTTGCGAAAACCAGATAGTGCGGCACGCGGCGTAGCGGTCCTGCGAGTCTTGCTTCGGCGGTTTGCGCCCCGCAGACGAACCAAAAGGCGACGATGAGAGCGGGAATCTCCAGGAACCGATCGGTCGTTCGGATCGCGTTCAGGTGAGGCAAAAGAAAGAGTGATGCCCACAGCGCGTTGCCGAACGGAACCGCCGTCCCCAGCGCGAGGACGATGCAAACCGCCACAACGAAGATGGACGCAAGACCGCACAGGTCGGCGCCGCGGCGGGGCGAGAGTGCGCAGAGCCCAAGTGCTCCGATCCACAAAAGTGCGCCCGGGCCGTACAAGATCCATAAAGCGTCGACCGCATTGAATTGCGGCATAGGGGAAGCGAAGGATTCGCGTGGCACGAGCGTCAGGAGCCCTTTCCATGTCTCGCTGAAGTTGCCCAAGAAGGCTCCCGTGACGAGCGTCTGCGTTCGTGCGGCTGCGTCGCTGAAAAGCGGATGTACGAAGGTCGGGATCACAAAGAAGGCGCCTGAAAGAAGGCAAGTCGCGACCCCGAGCGGCGCAAACGACGCCATGGAAACGCGCGATCTCTTTCGCCATCCGTCGCAGATCAAGAGCGCATAGAGCGGCAGCGAGACGAACACGAGAAACTCGAGCCCGATCACATAGCCGGCTACACCGCAGATGAAGCCCAAAAATGGTAGCGATCGAGCACCGTAGCGCCGCAGCGAAAGTCTTCCCGTCGCCAGCACAGCGGGCGCAAGTGCGGCGATCCAGCCCATGTCGGTATTTCCTCGGATGGCCAGCACCGTCGTGGGTAGCGTCGCAAAGAGAACGGCGAACGCGATTCCCCAGAGGCGTGAAGCTGATCGGGTGGCGTAGAATACATAGGCGCCGGCCGCAGCCACGAACAGCTCAAGCACTTGCACGATCTTGATCGCAAACCACGAATCCTTGACGATCAACGCAAGCGGCGCCGAGATAAGCAACCCGGCGTAGGAGTTCAAGAAAAACAGCGGAGCGCCGTTCCAGGGAGCCCACCCCAGCGCGTCAATGAAGTCTTGCGGACTCCGAACCGTGTGGACAGCCCAATCGGTCACCTCATGATCGAAGCCCAGATCCTTGTAATAGGCAAACGGTTCGACCGGTAGGGCCATGAAGACGCAGAGCGCGACAATGCTTCCGCCGACAAGGAGCGCGTAGAGCGCTACCACATCCATGCGACCGCATTCACGATACCAAACGAAAGATCGAGAGATTCTGCTTAGCCATGCCCGTGTTGACGCGCCATCGTCGGCGTGATTCATTCGCCCCGCGCCTGTCGTGGGTGTGCTGCGGCGAGAAACGCTTCGGCATAGACGTCTGCCGCGCGTTGCCACGTGAAGGATTCGGCCAGCCGAATGGCCGCCGTGCTCATCTCGTGATGCAGCTGATCGTCGGTGAGCAGTCGGACAACGGCGTCACCGAACGCCGCGATATTAAAGAGCGGTACTTCGAGACGGCCGCTCGTGAAAACGTTGCGGTATGCCGCGAGATTATACGTGACGCATGGTACGCCCAAAGTCATCGCCTCAGCGAGCGCAATCCCCCAGCCTTCCTCATGGCTCGGAAAAGCGAACACGCGAGACTTCTGAATGACCGCGCATTTGTCTGCTTCGGCTAATGCCCCAAGGAAAGCGACGGAGGGCGTGATTCCCAGTCGTTGAGACAACTCCTCAAGCCGACGGGTGTATACGTCGTCGCCCGCGCCGACCAGCCGAAGGCGAGCGTCTGGAACAACGCTGACTATCAGAGGCCACGCTTTCAGTAAGTCCTCGAGGCCCTTTGTAGGATGGAGCCGCCCGACATAAACGACCAACGGTTGACCGGGCTCATCATGTGGGCGAACGTCCCCTCGCAGGTGGTCTACACCATGGCGTAGGCGGCGAATCACGGCGTCGCTCCGCGGCCCAACGAGGCGTCTCGCGAGCTTGTCATCGTTCGCGAAGATGAGACTTGCGCGGAACCGTACGACGGCAAGTCCGAGGCACTCGGTGATCCAAGCGCGAGCGTTCTCAGGAAGGGGTCCGTTACGCCGCCACGGGGGCGTTTGCAGGTGCTGGATCGCAACTGCGGCCGAACGCCGTGGAATCATCAGCATTGGGAGCACGTCGGCCAAGAATGTCGTCATGCTCAACACAATATCGCACCGGCGCAGTTCACCGCGCACCGCAACGGTGCCACACAGGCGGGCAATATTGGAAAGCGTCGGCAGTCCTCGCAGCCAACGAGGCATTCGGCGCGGTCGCGCCGCAACGAACGTAGCGTTCGGCAAAGCGTTGTTGATCGAGCGCCTCGCTTCTTCCGGCGCGACAACGACCACGTCGAAAGCGCGCCACCGCCGCGCCACCTCGAGCGTGTGGATGAAGCTGCCGCTTAAAGCTCCGCGGTCGGGTTGAAAGGAGTTGCTAACGATCGCCACACGCAAACGGGGCCGCGCAACGGGCGAGTTCACGTCATTTCCCGCAATGCATCATACTCGATCGAGGCCGCTCGATGCCACGAGAACGTGGCGGCCAGGTCCAGCGCCTCACTGGACATCCGCGCCCGCAAAGCATCGTCCTCGAGAATAGCGAGGACGTTGCGCGCGAAACTTTTGATATCTCCTACTGCGCTCCTGAAGCAACCTTGGATAAAAACGCCGCGATACGCCGGTAGGTCGTACAAGACACATGGTAATCCGTAGGACATCGCCTCCCCGATTGCGATTCCCCAGCCTTCCTCCTTGCTCGGAAAAACAAAGGCTTGCGAACAATTAAGAAGGCGTGCCTTTTCGTTTTCTGAAACGCAGCCAGCGAAGGTTACGCGATCGTCGACTCCAAGCCGCGCCGCAAGCCGTCGGAGGTACTCGACATACCTCGCTGAGCCGATGCCAGCGATCGTCAGCGTAGCGTCTGGAAGCGATTGGACGACATAGGACCAGGCGTGCAAGAGATCATCGACGCCTTTAGTCGGGACCAGCCGCCCGACGAACAAACTGCCGCTTCGCGCGGAAACTGAAACAGGCGGCAGAGATGGCAGATGCTCCATACCATGTGTCATCACGTAGATCTTCGTTTTGGCGAGATCGATGCCGATCTGTGTCGCGGTGTCACGGGAGTTAACAAATACGGCACCGGCGAATCGCTTGACTAGCCACAAGGACAATGTCTGGAAGATAGACGAAATCGCGTTCGGCATGAAGCCACCCTCGCGTCTCCAGGGCGAGCCAAGGACGTGCGGAATGCAGACGATCCTTTGCTTACCACGCGCCAAAAATACGGGCACGACGTCGGGGATGAAATGTGAGGTGGCGAGCAGGACATCGCAGCGCCGAAGGTCTCGAAGCCGGGCGATCGACAGTAGCGTCCGAGCTAGCGTCCGAAGTTGGTGCGCGGGCAGCCTGTCGTACCCCGGCATCGGTATGAACGTAGCGGAGGAAAGATGTTGCTCGATGGTTTCCCGCGCCGATGCGGGCGCAAAAACCACAAGCTCGACGTCATTCCAACGCTTAGCAACCTCGATGAAATGGACGTGACCACCGGCGACGGTGCCGGTGCTCGGCGTTATGGTATTCACGATCAGTCCGACCTTCACGACGAACGGCTAGGGCGCCCACAGAAGAGGAGGAGCGCAAGGATTGTAAGCTCTAGGACGGCGTCAACCAGGATGAGCGTGGCGCTGGGAACTTCTTCTGCGTAAAAGAGCCGCAATGTTCGTGGTCGTGCGGCCGCGCCGACAATCCATCCATTAAAGATGCCGTCGGCTCGATGCGCGGAGCCAAGGTCGTGTCCGTCCACGGAAAGGTGCCAGCCCGATGAGTAAGAGCGGGCGTAGACCAAGCGCATCGCAGCAGTCGAACTTGGTAACGTCGATGTTACGGTCCAAAGCGATATCGATGAGGTGGGGAGCGCTCGCGCGGGTAAGCTGTGAGGCGCGCCGGCGACATTCGGTGACCAGCCGGCGCGCCCTGAAACGATAACTCGCGCCACGCTCGAAAAGCCCACGCTTCGAAACCGCGCCGTCCCTTCAGTTTTGGTCAGACGCCAGCGCAACCAGTGATAGCTTGAGGAGCGCCACCCTACATAGGAGATTGGCTCCATCCCATCAAGCGTTGCAAACTTCCCTGACGTTAAAATATAGATGAACGTGCCGGTGGCGGCGTGCACGGGAAGTGACAGCGGCGCTGAGGACGTAGTGTACACCGGTTGCCCGAGTACTCGGTCGGTATTCGGCGCATACCAGGACCAAACGCGACTCGACACCCACATGCGGTGGATGTCGTTTCCGACAAAGGAGCTCACTAGTGAGATATCCCGTCCTGGTGGAACCTGATAGTCCGCTAGGAAACTAGAAATCGGATCTGATGCATCGACGGATTCTAACGAAAGAAGACTACGTACATCGGAGAGGTTGCTAGGCGCCGTGTAGCGTCGGCGAAGAATCTGCTGCTGTTGCTGAAATTCCGTAAATATCGCTCCGACGCCGGGTTCGAAAGCGTCCGGGAGATCGGAAGCCCAACCGCTGCGCCAAGCGATGCGTGAGATTCCCATATCGGCCAGCAACTTCTCCTGCGTCGGACGCGAGAGCCGGCCGTCAAGTACCGCTTGCAATACCAGCGGGGGATCTCCGGCACTGGCTACGTCCGAGACCAGCCTAGCGGGATCGAGACCGCCGGAGGCGAGGCCTGGTCTGGCGACCGGTTCTTGCATCGGAAGCAGAACGCGCAGGCCATGGATACCCGCTGCGCGATGCTCTCCGCGATCAGGCCCCACATTCGGAACGAGGCGGTTCAAACCGAGCGTGAGGAATGGGCTTGCGGCGGCAAGAGCAACAAGAGGAAACACGATTGAAACGCGTTTTGGAAGCTTGCTGAGGGCTAATGCGGCGAGGATCGTTACGGCAAGTGCATAGAGCGCCATGATGTGAAACAACTCGCGGAACACCGTGAACGTCGACGCGTGAAAGAGCCACCACTGCATAAGTGGCTGCAGCGGTCCCTTCCAACCGTTCGCGAATAGGAGAGCTCCGGCGGCGACGATGCCGAACACCAACGCGCGCTTGTCGCGTTGCAGAGCGATCCCAATAAGCGCGAGCAGAGCAAGTAACATTTTTGCTGCCGCGTAGATTGGATGCAAGGGCGGCGGGAGCCCCGCAACGTCGTGATTCAGGTAGCCGCTCATGCGCGCCAGGTCAAGCAAAGTTCCGCTCATGCCGCGTTCCCAATCAAGCGTCGCATGAAAGCCGACGATATTGAACCCAGCGCTGGGCCGTAGGGGGGCGAGAAAGACATTCGCATTGTGAACGAGCCCCACGATCAGTATCCCGGCAGCCCCGGCCCAAGTGAGCGGCGACGGCCGATGGACTACGGCGATAGCCACGAACAAAAACGCATCGAAGCCGAGAAACTGAATTTGCGTGCTCGATATAGCATAGAGGAGCGCCGCCACACCGAACGCTCGAACGTCGTGTCGGCTACAGCCGCGCCACGCAAAGGCCGTAAACCAAGGCAGCGCGGCATACGCGGCCAGCCAGAAGAGATGTCCAGCAGCGGCCTTCTGAAAACAGATGGGACCGAGCCCGTAACTGCCCGACAACGCCCATTCGCTGATCCGATCAACGCGGATATCCAGCTCAGCCAGAAGTTTTCTCGTTCCTAAAATTGCGGCGACAAGCGCGCCTCCGAGAAAGATGAAAAGAACGGCGTTTGAGGAGAAGCCGACCGCGGCCAAGAGCGCGAGTGCCGCATAGACAAAGTTAAAAGTGGGAATCGCGCCGATTCCACCAAGGCCATGAGGGTCCCATTGCGAGATTGCGTCGTCGGTGAACCACTGCACGAGACCCTGCGCATGGACCGGCCAGATCCAGTCCTGGAAAAAGCCGGGTGGACCCGCGCGGAAGGCGAAACATGCCGCCACCGCAAGCGTCGCGAGTATCCATGGTCCCGCGATTACCGAGGTCGCGTGCCAAGAAGACGTTCTTTCGGCAGCGATCTTCGGCGGCGCTTCGTGGAGCCCGAAGCTACCCCTATTCGTGCTTGTTATGGACGGCAAATGTAAGCTCCGCGCGTCGGCCGAACGCGGGCAGCGGTACCGATCGCCTGAAGTTTATGCAGGCAGCGACTAACGCGCTTAAGTTGCTTGCAATGAGAACGTTCACGACTTGGCCGATCGAGGCATGCCAAATGTAGATCGCCACGATCTCGGCTACGGCAATCGCGCTGATAGGAAGAACAAAATCGAAGCGGTGCAGCGCGGTCTTGTAGGTTGTGACGAGGCCGGTTAGGGTCAGGAGCGTTACTGCGATGCAATATGGAAGCACGAGTGGGGCCGCGTCCAGGTATCCGTTACCGACGAGCAGTTTCAAAGGAAGCCGCGGCGCCAAGGCGGCGATCGAAATAGCCACGATCGAAACGACGGCGCTGAAACCTATGGCCTGCAGGAGTACGGGCAAAGCGCGGACGCCGCTCACCGCGCGAGCGGTCGCTTTCGGAAGCAGGATCGTAGGCAAGAAACCCAGTCCAAATGTGAGCACGCGGCCGCACAGGGAAAGCGCTCCGTAGAGCCCCGCAATATGAGCGTCGAAGAAGTGCTTGACGAGAATCATATCAGCAAAGCCAAGGACGGTCGCTGATGCCGCTGATATGCCGACCCCGGCACATGTTTGACCGATACGGCGCCAATCTAGGTGAACCGGGGCGCCTTGTTGGCCGGCGCCGGTTCGCGTCGCCCAAAGGACGAAAGCCAGCGCGATCAATTCGGCTGTGCACCAGCCAGTTAGGGCGCCCACGACCCCGTATCCAAGCGCAACGAAACCGATACCCAATGCTCCCCGTAAGCCGCCCTCGACGAGAACGGACAGGGCGAATCTCCTAAAGCGCTGCCGTCCTTGAAGGACTCCACGCAAGACCGTGACGGGCAGAGATAAACCCAGAATGCCAGCTGCGACCGCGATGAGGCGAGGATTCTCTATGTTCAGGTAGGACGCAATCGCGCCGCTTAGCAGGAGCACCGCAGCAATCGCAATTGCGCCTGCCGTAGCACCGATCGCTAATGCACGAAGCGTGAGAGTATGGAGCCGCACCTCGTCACCGACGGCCTGCAGCTCGGCCGCGTACTTCACCATGACGGTCGCGAAGACCGAGGCTGGTATTGCCGCGACAACGAGGGCTGCGACGATCGATGCGAGTGTCCCATAGCCGGCTACGCCGAGCCAACGACTCAGCACCGAATTAAAGAGATAACTCGCAAAATTCACCGACGTAGTTGCGCCGAAAACCAAGAAGCCGTGCCGCAAAAATTCGCTGCGCAAGGCGCGCTCAAACGATGCGCGAACGCTCCGCGGCTCGGGATGGCTCAGAGGTTCGGCGATCAACGTCTATACTGCTAGAGACGGCAATGTATCACAACGATTCCCGTAGAAGCGTTTCGGCTGGTGACGATAGGGCCCACCCTTCATCGTAACGCCAGAAAAACGCATGATAGCCACAGCGCTTGGCGCTGGACTCAACAAGCGACGCGATCGCTTGTGGTCCCAGAGCAGCGAGTGAAGCTGGCCTAAGCTTGGGCTTGGTGGAGAAGTTGCTGAACACCGATCCGTTGTGTTTCAAGAGATCCACGATCACTTCATAGCTGTGATGGCCCGAGCGCACATAGCCCCATGCGAACCGCAGCTTCTTTGCAATAGTAGTCAATCGTTCGATATGGTATTCGTGACCCTGCGCTTTAACTTCATCAAGCAAGCGTTGCTCCACGCTGCTCAGCGGGGCGCCGGACGTTACGATAAGGAATCTTACGCCCCGTTTGACAGGGATCATCGATGAGCGCGCGAGGAGATCCGTCCATGGCAGGCGGCCCAAAAACCCATCCCGTATCCGGAGCCGCATGAGCGCCCAGAACATTGAGTAGCCGGCGCGGACGACCATCACTTTGGAGTATTCGGGAACGTCGCCCCACGTTATCGGAACTTCAATAATGGGGAAAGCGAGGCGCTTTAGGGCCACCAGCAGATCGACGTCAAAGGCGAAATTTGCAATTTCCAATCGACCCAAAACTTCATTGATTGCGCTACGCTCGAAGAGCTTCACGCCGCACTGCGTATCGGTATAGCGTAGGCCAAATAGCAATCGCACGAGCACATTAAAAGCTCTGCTGGCCAGTCGTCGCCGGAGCGGTTGCTTTCGGGCGATGATCGAACCTCGAAGCCAACGCGATCCGATCGCTCCGCTGACCTCCTGGCTCCGACACGCCTGAAGCAAGAGATCCAGCTGATCGGGGCGAGCTGAGCCATCGGCGTCAACGAACGCTACGTACGGTTCGGTCCCAATTGTTAGACCCGCGCGAACGGCTCCGCCCTTTCCGAGGGGAGCGGCTACTACCAGGAGCTGCAGGTTGCTATAGCGGCCCGCCATTTGCCGGACGACATCCGGGGTGCGGTCCGTGCAGCCGTTGGCAACGACCAGAATCGTCGCAGTTTCTCGAAAATGTTCGCAGTAAGCGGCGAGCGACTCAGCGATGCGCTCTTCCTCATTCATCGCCGGAATCACGACACGAAGTAGCCGTTGGTTTTTGTTACGAGTAGCGAGGCTCGGCACCATCTCCGTTTTCCGGGCTTCGCCCATACTGCGCGGTTGCCCCCTTCGGCTTTCGGCCGAACGAATATGGCCTTAGAACCTTTTTTGATTCGCAAGGCGGCCGAGCGCCTTTACGGCGAAGCCGGTAAGCTGCTTGGCCAACAGTATGTCGCGTGGCCCTGGCGTCAGCCAAGTCGCGCAGTGATCCATTCATATTGGATCAATTCAGAATCTCGTTAGATAGGCAGCGCGTAACGATGCTTCATGCAAAGAAGCCGCTTGAGAAGTCACTTAGCTAGTTGTCGACCTGAACGCGTCGAGGCGCTCCGTGGCGTCTGACAACACGTTCGAGGATGCTGACGACGTCGCGCCGGCGCATCGGTGCGGCAAGGAAAGACGAGCGCGAGCCGCAAAGCGCCCGGCGGAACGCATGCGTCATCCGGCTAAATGGATGGTATGCCCTTGGAGCGTTACGCGGTCCGGTGCGAGCAGCGGCGGCTGATTCTCGACGAGGCGCTGGCTCGCGTGCTGCGCGCCTGTCGCGAGCGGCCCGATGTGCGGGCGGCGTACGTTTTCGGCTCGTATGCTTCGGGCGCAATCGGCCCTACGAGCGATCTCGACGACTTGGTCGTGCGTGAAACGACCCTTGGGATCGTCGACCGCGTGGCGGATCTGAAGTTCGCAAGCCGGGGTCCGGTCGGCATCGATTGGGTTGTCGTAACTCCCGACGAGTACGGCACGACGTTCGCTGCGAGCAGCTTTGGGCGCAGCATCATGGCGGCCGCGCGGCGAGTCTATGCAGCGTGACCGCTTCGTGGCTGCGCGCACGTGGCTTGACAACGCACGAACCGATTTCGCGCTGGCGCTAGAGGTCGCAGAGCGCTACCCATCGCGAGCGTGCTTTCGCGCACAGCAGTCTGCTGAGTTGGCTCTCAAGGCGGCATTGATCGCCGTCGCCGACGATCACCCTCGCACGCATGTCGGCGACGTGCTCGTGTCCGAACTGCGGGATGTCGGCGTCGACCTGCCGGCGGACGTTGTCGAATCGGCTAACCGCCTCGACCCATTTTATATCGGGTCGCGCCATCCCGACGCGCTCGCGGGAGCGGATCCGCTCCAAGTACTGCAATCCGCCGATGCCGTAGCGGCAGCCGAGCGAACCAGGACGGTTTGTGACTTCGCGGCTCACATCATCGACGACGCAGCGGCGGAGCCCCAAGCCGGCGACGGTAACGATGCGCATCGACGAGGGCGTTAAGCGCGAGGTTCTGGCGCGGACCGACATCGGGACGCTTATCGGGACCTACGTCCAGTTGACGAAACGCGGGAATGACCTCGTCGGGCTCTGCCCGTTTCATGGCGAGAAGACGCCGTCGTTTCACGTCCATCCCAACCGCGGTTTTTTCAAGTGTTTCGGCTGCGGCAAAGGTGGCGACGCGATCACGTTCATGCAACAGTTGGAGAGCCTGACGTTTCCCGAAGCGCTGCGGGTCCTGGCGCATCGAGTTGGCGTCGAACTCGAAGCTGAAAACCCGGCGACGGCGCGAGCGCGCAACGAGAAAGAACATATCTACGCGGCCAACGAGTTCGCGGCGGCATTTTTCCATCGGGTGCTGCGTCAATCACCCGAAGCCCAAGCCGCCCGCTCGTACGTTGAAAAGCGCGGCGTGACCTCGGCCACCGTCGAGTCCTTCAAGCTCGGCTTTGCGCCGCCCGGCTGGGAGGGGCTCGTCGAGGAACTGCGCGCCAACGGCATCGATCTCGCGCTGGCGGAAAAGGCGGGGCTTTTGCGGCCCAGTCAGCGCGGTGGCTACTACGATTTTTACCGGAACCGCCTAATGATTCCAACGTATGCCACAACGGGGGAGGTTGTCGCGTTTGGCGGTCGCGCGCTCGATGATTCGGAACCGAAGTATCTGAACACGTCGACGACGCCGGTCTACACCAAAGGCCGCGCTCTCTACGCGCTCAATGTAGCCCGGCGGGCGGCGCTCGCCGCCGAAGCGTTGATCGTCGTTGAGGGGTACCTGGATTGCATCGCGCTGCACCAAGCCGGTTTCGCAAACGCCGTTGCGTCGCTCGGTACGGCGTTCACGCCCGAACAAGGCGCCGAACTGCGCAAGTACGCCGAGCGCATCTTCCTGTGCTTCGATTCGGATGCGGCGGGAAGCGCCGCCACGGTTAAGTCCATCGACATTCTCAAGGCGGCGGGCTGTGCGGCCTTCGTCGTACAGCTCCCTCCGGGCGAAGACCCCGATACGTTCGTACGGACGCAGGGTAGCGATGCGTTTCGAGAGCGCCTCGCCGGTGCGCTGGAAGCGACGCAGTTCGCTCTGGACGTGCGGATCGGCGAGATCAAACGCAAGCGCTTGCCGGCCTCACAAGCGGAAAGTGAAGCCGAAGCGATCGTCAGCGGGCTGCCGGCGAGCGAAGCGGACCGCTGGTACGTCTACCTCGCACAGGCGCTCGGCTTGTCCGTTGAAGGCATTCGTACCAGCCGCTTCCGCTCGAACGCTGCAAACTTCAAGCCACGGTCACGCTTAGGCGATGCGGAGGGTTCCGCGCTCCGCGGTCGGCACATTGCACCGGCGGCGCAAGCGCCCCCGATCGAACGCGAGGTACTGACCGCGTTCGTCGAAGAGCCCGCGCTCATCGCCGAGTATGCCGATTCGATCGATGCCGCGCTGTTCGCTGATGCGCGCTACCGCGCCATCTACGAGACGCTGCGCGCGCGCGACGCCGATCTAGTTACGCCCGCTGACGTCTATGCGGCCCTCGGTGAAGACCGTGCCGCCGTCGAGTTGATCGTCGCCTTACAGAAGCCCGACCGATCTTCGCTGGCCCGCTTTCCCGACGGTCAGGCCCGCCGAGCGCATCTTAATGGGGTCGTAGAGCGTCTTAGGGAAGGACGCCTCGAAGCACGCAAACGCGAGCTCGACGAGCGCCTCACCGCCGCGTTTGCTGCTGGTGAGGCTGTTGCGTCGTCCGAAAGAGACGAATACGACCGTTTGGTCGAAGACCTAGAGAGACGTAAGAAGAAGCGCTTGGGCACGAAGTAGCTCCGCGCTTCGTTGGAAGAGCGAATTGTGCGCCGGACACAACGTGCTACGGCCGTTTTCAGCCGAAAGGAGGTGACAAAGAACAACATGGCTCGTAAGAAACCCAGCCCAACGTCGGACATCCCCAGCACCGCCGCGACCGCCGTCGCGCCGAACGGATCCGCCTTGCCGCTCGAAGAGCAGATCAAGAAATTGATCGAACGCGGCAAAAAGCGCGGGACGCTGACCTATGAAGAAATCAACGCCGTTTTCGAGAACGTCGAAGACGTCAGCACCGAGCGTATCGACGATCTCTTCGAAGAGGTCGCGGCGCTTGGCATCGAGGTCGTCGAAGAACAGAAAGACGGCAAGCCGGCTTCCGACGACAGCGCGGCGGACAGCAGCGCCGTCCCCGCGGGCATCTCCCTCGACGATCCCGTTCGCATGTATCTCAAAGAGATCGGTCGCGTGCCGTTGCTCTCGATGGAAGAAGAGAAGCAATACGCGATGGCGATCGAAGCCGGCGAGCTCGAAGCGCAAAAGAACGGACACGCGCAGAATCGCATCATCGAGCAAGGCTTCGCCGCTAAGCGTAAGCTGACCGAAGCGAACCTGCGTCTGGTCGTTTCGATCGCCAAGAAGTACGTCGGCCGCGGCATGCTGTTCCTCGATCTGATCCAGGAGGGGAATCTCGGACTCATCCGCGCCGTTGAGAAGTTCGATTATCGCAAGGGATACAAGTTTTCGACGTACGCGACGTGGTGGATCCGTCAGGCGATCACCCGCGCACTGGCAGATCAAGCCCGCACGATTCGCATTCCCGTGCACATGGTCGAGACGATCAATCGGCTGATCAAAGTCTCGCGTCAGCTCCTGCAAGAGCTCGGGCGCGACCCGTCGGTCGAAGACATCGCCGCCGAGATGGGACTGACTCCCGAAAAAGTGCGCGAGGTCATCAAGATCTCACAAGAGCCGATATCCCTCGAGACGCCGATCGGCGAGGAAGAAGACTCGCACCTTGGCGACTTCATCGAGGATCAGGAAGCCGTAGCGCCGGCCGAAGCGGCCTCCGTCATGCTGCTCAAAGAGAAGATGGCCGATGTCCTCAAGAACTTGACCGAACGGGAGCGCAAGGTGCTCGTGCTCCGCTTCGGGCTCGAAGACGGACATCAGCGCACGCTCGAAGAGGTCGGTCAAGAATTCGGCGTCACGCGCGAGCGCATCCGGCAGATCGAAGCCAAAGCGCTCCGCAAACTCCGCCACCCTTCCCGCGGCAAAGCTCTAAAAGATTACTGGGCGAGCGAATAGCTCGGCCAGTAATCAGCGGAGGCGTAGCCGGAGCGGTTTTTAGAAGTGGGGTCCCCTCGCAGCGTAGCTGCGTGGGGATGAACTGGGCGAGCGAATAGCTCGGCCAGTAATCAGCGGAGGCGTAGCCGGAGCGGTTTTTAGAAGTGGGGTCCCCTCGCAGCGTAGCTGCGTGGGGATGAACTGGGCGACCCAATAGCGTCGGAGGCTCCGCGCGCGAGGCGGGGAATCTCTGGGGATGGAGCGGCTCTTGGCGCTCACCGCGATCCTGCTGTTCGGCGCAAAACCGGCGCCGGCGCCATCGCCGAGCCCGCACGAGCCGTTACGGACGATCGCACGGGTCCATGCCGTTACGGCGTTTTGCCGAGCGTTTGGGCAGCACTTCAACGGCGCCGTCGCACCGTTGTTGGAAGATGATGCGCAGATCGGGTTCGTCGGCTACACGTTCGGCGAGATCGAGTCTCACTATCGAGCGCTGGCACCGGAGTTGTTACTGTACGACGATCGCGTCAAGCTGATGCAGTATCTCAAAAACATGTTCGCGTCGATTCCGCAGGCACAAGGCGAGATCGACGCCTTGCGCGCGACCGCGACGCTGACGGACGATCCGAAGACGGCCAAGATGGCCGTCGACTTGGCGTCGCAACTTCAGCTCGTGCTGGACAGGCAGAAAGCGATCGCCGTCGATTCCCTTAGCGTCGTTCACGCGATGGTCGACGTCGCGACCGGTACGAACTTGACCGTGGTCCCGCAGCCGGTCGGAGGGCCGCAGCCTGCGCCGACGAGTATGATGCCGAACTACGGGGACGATCCGCAGACGGAAGCGATGCCCGAGTCCAAGCGCGACGTCCGTACGATCGTACGTTTCGACAAACAGCGTAGCCGCATCGCTGACGCGGAAAGCGATGCGGCGCAACGAGCCGACGCGCTCGACAGCAACTGCTGACGTTGCGCCGTTAAGCTTGCGCCGCCGCATCTTTACATCGAGTCGTCGCCGCCTTTGGGCGGATTGACCGGTTTGACGTTGGGATTCTTTTCGGCGAACGGACCGGCGGGATTGCCGTCAACCCAGATGGAGACGTCCCAGATCGCCGGGAATACCCACGCGAAGCGCACGTCTGCTGGTTTCTTGGCGATGCCCAACTTCACGAGGTCGGCGGGGGTCGGATCGTTCGGGTCTGCGCCGATAGCCGTCAATTTCTTCGGACTCGTCGCGCCGTAGATCGTCGTGCCGTTAGGGCCGACGAGACCATAATGGTCGTGCATGCCGAACTTTTGCCAACGTGACGGGTCGAGGTTAAACTTCGTCGGGCGCGCTGCTTCGTAGGGTACCGAATAGTCCGCACCGAGCAGGTTGCCATGCACGTCGTACCAGAGTTGGCTCGGATGCGCGGCATCGACGCTCGTCCAGTGCCGGTTGGCGTAGCTGATCGCGCCGGTATCGTCCTCGTCGGTGTAACGCATGTAGCCTGCCTTCATGGCGGCCGCCGGCGAGCCGAAACGTGCGTTGAGGTCAGTGGAAATCTCGGTGATGAAGGGCTTTTCCGCGGCCGTCGGCTGTCCGGAAAGCTGCGTCGTTGCGGCGAGTGACGCCGCCGGAAACGTGGCGAGCGCCGCAGCGAGGAGAGCGAAGATCGAGCGTTTCATTCCGCAAACTGCCGCGTGACGTCGCCCGTCACCTGGCTGCAGGGAGTCGGCCGTTAAGGGGTTGGCGTGCCGGCTGACGGTGTCGGGCTTACCACGGCCGACGTCGCTTGCGTCGGCGTTGGGATCGGCGTGGGAGTAGGCGTCGGCGACGGGGTCGGCGGCAACGTCGGCCGTCCGCGTGGATGACCCGGTGCGGTCGGCGGGGCCGTGTAGAACGGTGCTGGAGTCAAATCGGAATGCGGGACGTCGTACGTATCGATGAACGGCTGAGGCGTCGCGAACACGACGTTGCGAGGATTGCGAGCGTCGATCGTCGCCGCGGTCTGAGCGCGGAGAATGCTGCCAGCCGGCAAGACGAGCTGCCGTCCGGGTCGGAAGGCATGATACAAGACGTGGCCTGGAATGAAGATGTCGCCGATCGTATCGCTGATTCCGCGGGTCGATTCTTGACCGGCCGTCAGTTCGATCGTCAAATATTCGTGCACCGCGCGAATCGGCAGACTGCGGTGCAGTGCCGGCAAGTCGAAGGGATTCAGGTGAATCTGCACCGCCCCATCGACGTCGCCGGAAGCCGCCTTATGCGTCGAGACGACGACGAGCGATGCCGGCGCGCCCGCCGGCGCCAGCGTGACGCCATTGACGACCAGCGGCGACTTGAGGTGCATGGGAATCGTCGTGCCGGCGGCGGTCGAGGCGGAACTCACTCTGCCGTCGAGCACGAAATACAGGGGGGAGCCGAACGGCAAACTGGCGCCGCGCGGCGCCGGCGTCGGCGACGCCTCGGCGGGCAGGTTACGAGGCGGCGCGGGAGGCGGGATGGCCGATGCTGTGCTGCCGGCGGCGACGAACAGCGCCGCCAAGCCGATGATCAGGGGACGCGACATGGCGCCGGAGGCCTTGTCAGTCGCTTACCGCCGCACCTTGCACTACGACGCCTTCTTCTCCGATGCCGCTCGAGCGACGGCGGCAGCCTTCTTGCCTTCTTCGATCAACGCTTTGACCTTCTGTCCGCCTTTTTGACCGATCTCTTCATAGAAGCTCGGGCCGTAACGATCGCGCGTCGCTTCGCCGCCCTTTTTGCCGCCTTTTTTGCCGATCTGTTCGTAGAACTCGTGACCGTGCGCCAGTTTCGTCGCTTCGCCGCCTTTGCGGCCGATCGCTTCGTAAAATTCGGGCCCATACTTGCGCTTGACGGTTTCGCCGCCTTTTTGGCCGGCTTCGCGGACGGACATGCCGCTACCGGTCTTGCGCTTGGGCGTGATGGACATCATGTGGTACCTTCTTACAAAAATGCGGCGTCCGCTCTGGCCAGGGAGGCGGCCGCAACGCCTGCCTTTACATAACGCGTCAGGCCGTAAGAAAGTTGGTTTGAAAAGCGTGAGAGTTCGCGTTGCCTTGGCCGCCGCTGCGACCCTGGGAATCGTCTGGCAAGGCGGCCGCGCCATGGCCGTAGACGCGCCGTGGCGTTTGATTGAAGTCGCGGAACTGCACCGCGTCCCTTCTCCACCGCTCCTGCGAGCGCTCGACTCCCAGCCGAACGTCGCCGCTCGCGCCGCGCTCGCACTGGGGCGCATCGGCAACACCGCCGCCGTCCCGGCGTTGCGTTCCCACGTGGCGGCGCCCAATCCGAGCGTCCGCGCGATGTCCGCGTATGCCTTAGGTCTCTTAGGCGACGGTCCGGCGCTCGGTGCAGAGCGCACCCTTCTGCGTCGGGACGCAAACTCTGCCGTGCGCTATGCTGCAGCCGACGCGATCGGACGGATCGTCACGCACGCACCGGTATTGGCGACGCAGCCGGTTGCGAGCGATCTCGAAGCGGCCGTCCGAAGCGATGCCGATGCGATCGTGCGCGCGCACGCCGTCATTCAGCTCGACGCCTTTGGCCATGCGGGCTTTGCCGGTGCGACGGCACGAGCGCTTGAAGACGTCGTGCAAACCCAGCGCGATCCCGACGTGCGCTGGCATGCAATGTGGACGCTCTATCGCGGATACGCGACGCGCGCCGATGCAACGTTCTTGCGCCACGCGGCACACGATCCGCAGGAACTCGTGCGCGTCGAAGCGCTGCGCGCTTGGGGCAAACGCCGTGACGGCGACCCGGCGACTTTCCGGTCGATCGCCATGCACGACCCGTCCTGGCGCGTCCAACTCGAAGCCCTCGAAGTCTTGCGCCACCTCCGCGGCCAGTCGCCGACGCAACATCAAACGGCAATCCCAGCGTTTGTGCACCTCCCGCCGCTGCCGCTTAGGAATCTCGCGCCGACAACGGCACGCCGGCTGCCAGCGCACGCGTTCGGCTCGCGTACCACGAGCGCCGGGCTGCGCGCGCCGGATCCCGCGAGTTTAGCGTTGGCCGCCTTTACTGCGCCGACCGATGCGCGCGGCATGAACGGTCCTTTGCCCGGGCGCCACCCACGCGTAGTGATGCGCACGACCAAGGGTGATGTCGTCCTGCGCTTCTATCCCGAGTGGGCGCCGTCGACGGTCGCGAATTTTCTCGGCCTGGCGGCCCGCGGCTATTACGATCACAATCGCTGGTTTCGCATCGTGCCGGACTTCGTCGATCAGAGCGGCGATGCGCGCGACAATGCCGACGACGAAGCAGGCTTCACCATCCCGGCCGAACTCAATCCGATCGAACAGCGCAGCGGCATCATCGCGATGGGGCTGGACTACGCGCACGGCCACGCACTGCGCGACTCGGCCGGAACGCAGTTCTATCTGACGCTGTCGCCGCAGCTCCATCTCGATCGTGATTTCACCGTCTTCGGGGAAGTCGAGCGCGGCACGGCCGTTCTCGCGCATCTCGTCGAAAGCGACCGGATCATCGAGGTCCGCCGCATCGGCGATGACTGACGACGATCGGGGGAAAAGACGCCGTATGCACCATCGCTTTCGCGCGCTCGTAGCCGGCATGCTCGTCGCGCTTTTCGGCACAGCCGCTGCAGTCGCGGACCAACCCGCGTACATGAAAGTCGGCACGAAAAAGTATCCGGACGCCGTCAACGTCAAAATGACCGTGCTCGCGGCGGGCAACCTCGAGCCGATGAGCGCGGCGATCCGCGAAAAAAACGGCAGCGTCGTATTGCGGATCGTGCAGGGCGGCAACACGGCTGCCAAGGCCACCGAAGTCGATCGCGGCCGGTGTCCGACTCCAGGGCCCGCGCAATACCGTCTACCGGCTTTTCGTGGTAACCAATATCAGGCCGTCATCAAGCACGCGAAGCTGACGAATCTTCTGGATGGAAAACATGCGCTGGCGATCTTCAGCAGCAACGGACGCCGGCGCACGACCTACGCCTGCGGTGACTTCAATCCACCCAACGCGTTGCAGCATTAAGCGCCTCACTCTCTTGAAGCCGCAAGCGACGGCCATCGCCGTCTTGTACGAGAATCCCGCATGGTTCGAGCCGCTGTTTGCGGCGCTCGACCGTCGCGGGCTGCCGTACCGAAAGTTGCTTGCCACCGATCACGTGTTGGACCCGTCAGCCAGCGACGCGCCGGCATTACTGTTCAATCGGATGAGCGCATCGGCGCACACGCGCGGCAACGCCGACGTGCTCGCGTATGCGAGCGACGTGTTGTCCGCGTACGAGCTGCGCGGCGTTCCGATCGTCAACGGTACGCGCGCGTACGCTTTTGAAACGTCAAAAGCCAAGCAGCTGGCGCTGTTGGCTTCGCTCGGTTTGCGTTTTCCCGCGTCGCGCGTCGTGCACCGGGCCGACCAGGTCGCGTTCGCCGCGCGTGAACTTCGCTTTCCGCTCGTCTTCAAGCCGAATGTCGGAGGGCGCGGCGCGGGCATCTTGCGGTTCGATGAGATCGGCACGTTGTGCGACGCGGCGGCGTCGGGAACGCTCGATTTCGGGTCCGGATTCCGTCGCGGTGTTGCAAGAATACGTTTCCAAGCGTGGCGACGCCATCACCCGCGTCGAAGTCGTCGGAGGGAAGTTCCTCTACGCGATCGCCGTACGTGCAACGGGAGAAACGTTCGACCTTTGTCCGGCGGACATTTGTCGCGTCGTGCCGGAAACCGGACGAGAGTCAACCGCGCCTCGAGTGACGGCGACGGCAACGCAGCCTGCCCCCGAAGCGATCGCCGACGTGGAACGTATCTGCCGTGCGGCCGGCATCGACGTGGGCGGCGTGGAGTATCTCGTCGATGAGCGCGACGGCAGCAGGCTGTACTACGACATCAACGCACTTTCGAACTTCGTAGCGAACGCTACCGAAACGCTCGGTTTTGACCCGTGGGAACGGCTGATCGACTACCTGGAAATGCGGCTTGCTAGCGACGAGCGTTCGCGCGCGACGCTCGCCGGCGCGCGGGCGAGGGTGCCGGCGTAATGCGATTCGGATATTGGATGCCGGTGTTCGGCGGGTGGCTGCGCAACGTTGCCGATGAACGGATGCAGGCCACGTGGGCGTACGTTCGTGAGCTCGCGTGCCGTAGCGAAGAGATCGGTTACGATCTGTCGCTGGTCGCCGAACTGAACCTCAACGACATCAAAGGCATCGAAGCTCCGTCGCTCGACGCATGGTCGACGGCAGCCGCATTGACTGCGGTGACGGAAAAACTGGAACTGATGGTCGCGGTGCGGCCGACGTTTCATCTGCCGGCATTGCTCGCGAAAGCGGCAGCCACGATCGACGGCATCGGCGGCGGCGGCCGCTTGTCGCTCAACGTCGTGTCGTCGTGGTGGAAGGACGAAGCGACGATGTACGGCGTCGGTTTCGAAGAGCACGCCGATCGGTACGCGCGCACCGCCGAATGGCTCGACGTCGTCAACGGCGCTTGGTCCGCGCCGCGTTTCTCGTATGGCGGGCAGTTCTATACGGTCGACGGCACGGTGCTCGAACCCAAGCCGCTCACGCCGGCCTCGGCCGCCGATCTACGCCGGCGGCGAATCTGAAGCCGCCAAAGAACTGATTGCCGCCAAGTGCGATGCGTACGTCATGCACGGCGACGCGCCCGAACGCATCGGCGAGAAGATTGCCGACATGCGGGCGAGGCGAGATCGCATGGGAATGCCGCCGCTGCAATTCGGCGTCGCCGGCTTTACGATCGTGCGCGACACGCAGGCCGAAGCCGAGCGCGAAGTCGCGCGTATCACCGACGTGCGCGCTAGTGCTGCAGGCTTTGCCAACTACCAGCAGTGGCTCGCCGGAACGCAGCTCGACACAGCGATGGCGAGCCAGGAATACAGCGTCTCGAACCGCGGCCTGCGCAGCGGCCTCATCGGTACTCCCGCTGCTGTCGCCGAGCGCGTCGCGGAGTTCGCCTCCGTGGGCGTCGACCTGCTCCTTCTCCAGTGCAGCCCACAACGCGAAGAGATGGAGCGCTTCGCCGAAGCCGTCATCGTGCCGTATCGTCGATCCCGCGCTGCGCAAGGCGTCGCATGAGCGGGCGTTGCACGACGGCTGTGGCGCGGGTCACTCAAACGCAGTTTCTTGCGGCCGATACCTGTGATAGAGGCGCAGGACACGCATAGACGACACTCGCTGCGACCCCAAAGAGCCTTCGGTCTTCGCCGGAGGCTCTTTTGCGTGCAGCGCTGTCGCGGCGGACCTATCCGGCGTGGGACTAAATGAGAGCGTGGATGGGCCGCTTCACACCTGCACGCCGGTTCTGCAAACGCTAGACTTCGTCATTATGAGAAAGACGGCGACCCCCCATCTCGATCGCATAGCGCGACAGGCTGCCGCGCTTACTCACAACAAAGTTCCGGGCCCCCTGCTCATCGAGATCGGTGACATTCGCATGTCGATCGGCTCGATCGTCAAAGAGCGCCATCCCGCCATTCGCGCCGCGCTGGAAATCGTCGTGTCCGCCGCGCTCAAACGCGCGTGATCAGGGAAGCACCCGTGCTTCCCTAGAGAACGTAGCCGCGTGGCGGACGCGGCGCGGATGCGATGTTCGGTCGGCATCGTCGGCAGCGGGGCTCTCGGCACGCTGTTCGCCGTGCGCCTCGCGCAGGCTGGCGCAAGCGTCTGCGTCCTGGTCCGGGATAGCGCAGCGGGCGCGGGAAATCGCTGCGCGGGGCGGGCTTGCCCTCGAAGGAGAACCCGCTTCGGCGGCGAGCGTCACCGCCGATCCGCGCGCATTTGAACGGGTCGACGTAGTACTGCTCGCCGTCAAGACGTACGCCACCCAATCGGCGCTTGCGCCGCTCCGCGATGCGCTGCCGCCTGCCGTTCCGATCGTATCGTTACAAAACGGTCTCGACGCCCCCCAGCGCATCACGGATGCGCTCGGGCGTGGCCGGCCCATTGCGCTGGCGCTGACGACGGAAGCGGCGACGTTGCTCGGTCCGGGCCTATCCAGGCGTACGGCGCACGGCGCAACCGTCATCGGCTGGGCCGCCGATGTCCCCTCTTCCGCTGCACCGCTCGACGCTTTGATCGCCAGCCTGCGGCGTGCCGGCTTAGACAGCACGTTCGTCTCCGACGTCGAGCCGTACGTGTGGAGCAAGCTGGTCGTCAATGCGGCCGTCAATCCCGTTACGGCGCTGGCCGGCGTCCGTAACGGCGTGCTGCTCGCCGACGCAGCCCTGCACCGCCGCGCGGAACTGCTCGCGCGCGAAGCTGCCGCCGTCGCTCGAGCGTCCGGGGTCGACTTGCCGTTCGACGATCCGGTATCGTTGCTCGATGACGTCGTGCGCGCTACGGCGGCCAACCGCTCATCGATGTTGCAAGATCTCGATGCCGGCCGCTCGACCGAGATCGACGCCATCAATGGAGCACTGACCCGGCGCGCGCGCGCCCTCGGCATCGCTATTCCCGAGAACGTGCGCATCGTCGACGAGGTTGTGGCCCGCACGAAGGCGTAGCGCGGCGCATGGCCGCCGTTCGCCGTTTGAACTCCGCCGCGATTCGCGCGCGCAAGGGAACCCGCTTTCCGGTCGTTACGGCGTACGACGCACCGTTTGCGCGCTGCGCTGAAGCGGCCGGAATCGACGTCCTGCTGGTCGGCGATTCGCTCGGTATGGTCGTGCTCGGGTACGAAGGGACGGCACTGGTGCAGTTGACCGACATGTGCCGGCACGCCGCCGCCGTCACACGCGGCACGACTCAGGCGCACCTGATCGTCGATCTGCCGTTCGGTGCGTACGAGGCGAGCGACGCCGATGCCGTCCACTCCGCGACGGCGCTCGTGCGTTGCGGCGCCGGCAGCGTGAAGCTCGAAGGCGGCGCTGCGGCGGCTCCGCGGATCGCCGCCATCACCGCGGCCAACATTCCGGTCGTGGCGCATCTCGGCGTGCTGCCGCAAACGGCCGCAATCGATGCGGGCTTCAAGCGGAAAACCGATCGTGCAGCGTTGCTGGCCGATGCGCGCGCGGTGCTCGCGGCCGGTGCCTACGCCGTCGTCCTCGAGATGGTCGAGGCTGACTGTGCCGCCGAACTGACGCGCGAACTGCCGATCCCCACGATCGGCATCGGCAGCGGCGGCTCATGCGATGCCCAAGTTTTGGTTTTGTACGACATGCTCGGGCTCTATCCCGATGCGCCGCCTTTCGTCAAGCGCTACGCGGACATCGCTACCGTCGCGACGGATGCACTGCACGCATACGCCGAGGACGTTCGCACAGGCGCGTTCCCGGCGTGAGGGAACCGCAGATCGTCGCCGTCGGTGGAGCGCTGTTGTTGCCCCAAGCCGAAAGCCTCGCACTCGAGCGTTTCATCCTCGAACTTACCGGAGCGGAAAAGCCGCGCGTTTGCTTCGTTCCAACCGCGAGCGGCGACGATCCGGCCTACGTCACCCGCTTCTTCGAAACGTATGCGCGCCTCGGCGCCGGGCTGGACGTATTGCGCTTCTTTCGCCGCACGCCGGCGGACCTTCGCGACTACTTGTTCGCCTTCGATGCGGTCCACGTCGGTGGAGGCAATACGCGCAGCATGCTCGCGACCTGGCGCCACTGGGGTTTCGACCGTGTCTTGCGGGAAGCGTGGGAACGCGGCATCGTTTTGTGCGGTTCAAGCGCGGGTTCCATCTGCTGGTTCGAGTCCGGCGTGACGGACTCTGTCGCCGGCCGGCTAGAACCGATGACGTGCCTTGGGTTTCTCGCCGGCAGTAACTGTCCGCACTACGACGGGGAGCCGGAACGGCGTCCGGCTTATCAGCGGCTCGTCGGTAGCGGGGAGCTCGCCGGCGGATATGCTTGCGATGACGGCGTCGGGCTGCACTTCATCGGGACGACGCTGCGAGGCGCGATCTCTTCACTTCCGCCGGCTAAGGCCTATCGCGTCGTCCGGGAGGGCAACGTCGCCCGTGAAGCCTGCCTTCCCGTCGAACGACTCGCGCAGTATGCGGTGGCGCCGTAGGCGGGACCGCACTTACCAGCGGCTTGAAAAGCGGCCGTACGAGACGTCGGCGTACGTTTTCGCCAGCACGAGCGCGACGTAGCCCGACACGATCGCTTTGGCGGCAGCGCTGACGAGCGTCGAGACGATGTCGGCAACCGGGAGGCTGCCGTTGATCACGATTGGTTCCACCGCTCCGGCGACCAGACTGGGGATATACAAGAACGTAAAGAGGTACACCGCCGTAACGATCGCCGTCGGCAACGGCGCTTGACGCGCGCGCTCGACCGAAGCATTGAGTGCTGCCGCCCCGGGTAAGCCGCCGATCGCGGCCGCCGGCAAGGTGTAAATGAAAAAGAAGTACGCGACTAAACCAAGTGCGATCGCGCCGGCGAACCCGAGAAACGATCCGATCAGACTTGCGACGTAGAGTACGAAGCCGAGGCCGAACGCTGCGAAGACGATGTCGCCGGCTTTACGGCGCGCTTCATCCCAGGCGTCGTCAAACGGCGCGCGTCCGCGCCGCCAAGCGGCATCGGCAACGATCAGGGCCACCGACAAGCCGAAGAAGGCGATCAGTTGCGCGACTAGCCCGGCGATGCTCGAATTGGCGGCGCCGAGAAACCCGGCGCCGGCGCCCCCGGGCAAGACCTTGTAGAGCACGACTTCGGCGACTGACGCAACGAAGGGAGCCAGAGCGATTTGCGGATGGCGGACCAACAGCGCGAATGCCCGCAAGTACGCTGCTACATCGACGCTGCCGATGCTGCTCCGTTTCATAGCCGGGCACTGCGCAGCGTAGTGCCGCAAGCACACGTGCGCTCGACGGGAATGGCCTCGACGAGCTTGCCGATCGCCGCTTTGATGCGCTCGTTGTTGCTGGCGAATACCGCCATAACGTCCGCGTGCGTGACGGGCGGCGTTCCGGGAAGGCCGACATCGTAGTCGGTGATGAGCGAAATGTTCACGTAGCACATTTCCAGCTCACGGGCGAGATAACACTCGGGATATTGCGTCATGTTGATGACCTCCCAGCCGGCGGCTTGATACCAGCGCGATTCGGCGCGCGTCGAGAAGCGCGGGCCCGCGATCACGACGATCGTCCCGGCAGCGTGCGTCGTGATCCCGAGCGATTGCAGCGTCGCGACTGCGACCGGCCGCAACTGCGAGCAATAGGGGTCGGCGAACGTAACGTGCGTGGTAACTGGGCCGTCGTAGAACGTGTCCTTGCGGCCCGAGGTGCGGTCGACGACTTGATCGGCGACGACCATGTGACCCGGTGCGATCTCGCGCCGCAGTGAGCCTGACGCCGTGGGCCCGATGATGCGCTCGACGCCCAGCTCTTTCATCGCCCACACGTTCGCGCGATAGTTGATCGCGTGCGGCGGGTAGCGGTGATCGCGTCCGTGGCGCGGCATGAAGGCGACCGCTTTACCGGCGATACTCACCGAGCGAGATTTTATCGCTGGGCAGCCCGTACGGTGTCTCGACCCACACCTCTTGCGCATCGTCGAGCAACGAATAGAAGCCGGAGCCTCCGAAGATTCCGATCGGCGCCTGCTGGGGCGGCACTACTCTTTGAAGTCGCTCGGCTTGAGTTCCTCGATGAACTGCTTGAAACGCTCCGAATCCTGCATGTCGACTTGCTTATCGCCTTCGACTTCTTGCAGTTCGATTTTTTCCGAGACGAAGATCGGCGCTTGCACGCGCAGCGCGAGCGCGATTCCGTCCGAAGGGCGAGCGTCGATCTCTTGCGTCGTGCCGTTCTGGCGTACGACCAACTTCGCAAAAAAGGTCGATTCTTTGATGTCGTGGATCACGATCTGTTCGAGCGAACCATGCAGCGATTCGAGCATCGTTCGCATCAGATCGTGGGAAAGCGGGCGAGGAACCGCCGTACCTTCTAGCGCCAAGGCGATTGCGGTTGCCTCGAATGGGCCGATGAGGATCGGTAGGTAGCGCTTGCCTTCAAGGTCCTTGAGGATGACGACCGGGTCGTGGGTCAGTAAATCGATCCCAAGCTTATCGACCTTCATCTGTCGCATGGTCGAAACTTCTACGCGTCCAGGACGATTCCGTGCCCCGCACGAACCGCCAGCGTCGCCTTGGCACTCTCATGCGGAATCGTCGGATTGCCCAACGTCGGCAAATCGACGATCTTCAACGCGCTTACCCGTTCGGCGCAAGCTCTCGCTGCGAACTATCCGTTCGCGACGATCGAGCCCAACATCGGCGAAGTTCCCGTACCCGATGAGCGCTTGGGCGTTTTAGCGGAACTGAATCGTTCACAGCGCATCGTCCACGCGACGATGCGCTTCGTCGACATTGCGGGCCTCGTGCGCGGAGCGAGCGCCGGCGCGGGCCTGGGCAATGCCTTTCTGGGCCACATCCGTGAGGCTGACGCCGTCGCGATGGTCGTGCGTTGCTTTGAAGACGACGACGTCACCCACGTCGAGGGCAGTCCCGATCCGATCCGCGACGCCGAGATCGTCAACGTCGAGATGGCGCTGGCGGACTTGGCGACGATCGCCCGGCGCATCGAGCGGCTCGAACGCGAGGCTCGCGTCACGCCGAAACTCGGTGCCGCCGTGGCGGCGGCGCACCGCCTACGAGCGGCCCTCGAGAACGGGACGCCGGCGCGGGCCTTTCCCCCCGGCAGCCCCGAGCGTGAGCTCGCTGACGAGGCGTTTTTGCTCAGCGCGAAGCCGCTGCTGTACGTGGCCAACGTCGACGAAGCGCAGATCGGCGATCCCGGCCCGTTGACGCGGCGCATATTCGATTTTGCCGCCGCCGAAGGCAGCCGCGCCATCGCGTTTTGCGGGAAGATCGAAGCCGAACTGGCCGGTCTGGACGAAACCGAAGCCAAGCCGTTTCGGGCGGAACTCGGGATCGACCGCAGCGGCCTCGATCAGTTGATCCTTTCGAGTTACGAACTGCTGGGACTGATGACGTTTCTGACAGCAGGCGAAAAAGAGACGCGCGCCTGGACGATCGCGCGAAACACCAGAGCTCCAGCGGCTGCAGGCAAGATCCATTCCGATATCGAGCGCGGCTTCATCCGCGCGGAGATCGTCTCGTACGACGACTACGCGCGCTTGCGGACGATGGAAGCGATCAAAGCCGCCGGCCTTTTGCGCAGCGAAGGCAAGGAGTACGTGATGCAGGAGGGCGACGTCGTCAACTTCAGATTCAACGTGTGAGCGCCGCCGCTGCGCTGCGGCGTTGCCGGTCTTCCTAGGGACGCGGCAGCTTACCGGTGGGGGAAAGTATTGCGGGCAAGGGTAAAAGCGTAACGGTTTGAGTGTCGGCGCAGCCGACGGTCCGGAGGGTGCTAAGCGACCATGATCTCGGCAGTGCGTGAAGTCTCGGTGTTCGGTGACGCGATCGCGTATTTTAACGAAGCGGCCGCGCTGCTCGACCTCGATCCCGGGATCCGGCGGCTGCTGACGAAACCTTCGCGTCAGATCATCTTTGCGCTTCCGTTCACCCGCGACAACGGCGAAATGGAAGTCTTCACGGGCTACCGCGTGCAGTACAATTTCGCGCGCGGCCCTGCGAAAGGCGGAATCCGCTTCCATCCGGGCGTTACGCTGGACGAAGTCACCGCCCTGGCCTTTTGGATGACCTGGAAATGTGCCGTCGTCGACCTTCCCTTCGGCGGCGGTAAAGGCGGCGTGACGTGCGACCCGACGACGCTGTCGAAGAGCGAGCTCGAACGCATCACGCGGCGCTATGCTGCCGAACTCGTCGAAGTCGTCGGTCCCGACAAGGACGTTCCGGCTCCGGACGTCGGCACGACGCCGCAGATCATGGCGTGGTTCATGGATACCTATAGCATGCACGTCCGCCAACACATGCCGGGCGTCGTGACGGGCAAGCCGCTCGAGATCGGGGGCTCCAAGGGGCGCGTCGAGGCGACGGGCCGTGGCGTCTCGATCGTGGCCCTCGCGCAGATGCGCCGCATGGGCATTGCGCCCCAAGGCGCCCGCGTCGTCGTGCAGGGTTTCGGCAACGTCGGTTCGATCGCCGCAAAATTACTGGCCGACGCTGGCTGCAGCGTCATCGCCATTTCCGACGTGACTGGCGCGTACCACAACGACCGAGGGATCGATCTCGATGGTGCCATCGCCTACGCGCAAGAACACGCTTCACTCGACGGATATCGCGGCGGCGAGCGCATCACGAACGACGCGTTACTCGAACTCGACTGCGACGTGCTAGTGCCGGCCGCCCTCGAAAAGCAATTGACCGTCGCCAATGCACCGAACGTTTCGACCAAACTGATCGTCGAAGGAGCGAACGGCCCGACGACGCCCGAAGCGGATCACATCTTCGCGCAGCGCGGCATCGTCGTCATCCCCGACATTCTGGCCAATGCCGGCGGCGTCACCGTCTCATATTTTGAATGGGCTCAAGACCGCGCCGGCTACTTCTGGAAAGAGTCCGAAGTGAACGAACGGCTCGCCGACATCATGAACGAGCACTATTCGGCCGTCGTCGATCTCGCGCAACTCCGTAACGTCCCATTACGTACGGCCGCGTACATGCTGGCGATCGACCGGGTCGTAACGTCGATGCGCCTGCGCGGGGTGTACGCCTAGCGGCTTTCCGTCCAACGTTTGAGGGCGACCAGGATCGGGGCCAGCTCGGCGCCGGCGGAGGTCAACTCGTAGAGCACGCGCAGCGGCGGCCCTGGATCGACCCGCCTCTCGACGAGTCCCTCGGCGTCGAGTTCTCGTAGTCCGCCGCCGACCAGCACGTCATCGAGACGCGGCAGCGCATCGAGCAAATCGCCGAAGCGCGCGGGTCCGCCGGCCAGGCAGCGCAGGATGGCTCCGTGCTCGTGCACGACGAGCGCGACGAGCGTCGCGGGGAAAGAAGTGGCCTCGGCGTTGCGCTGGTGCGTCATCCCTAAGCGAAGTATCGGCTACCGCAGCATCGGTTCGCCGTTCGGGGAGCGACAAGTGGCGCGTCTCACAGCGCTCGCGCGCCGCCGCCGCCTGCCATGGTGCGCGCTCGAAAAGTAGGGGTTTCCCCTAATACCGCCTCGAGAGCGGCTGCTGTATCGTCTGAGGCGCGGGCGCTTATACGGCGCCACGCGGCCAGCTAAACGGAGGTGCTTTTGAGGTGGTGGTCATGGAGCGGCGCAAGACGCCTTCGGTACGAGCGCAGTGCGTGCGCCTCGGACTGTCGGCGCGCGAAACCGATGTCATGGAACTGCTCATCGGCGGGAAGCGGACAGCGACATCGCGGCCTTGTTGGACATCTCCCAAGCAACGGTGCAGACCCATCTGCGCAACGCCGGCGTCAAGCTACGCTGCCCGCAGCGGTCGGCGATGATCTCTAAGCTGCTGACCGCCTGACGGCAGCTTCGATAGTGCGCGGTTGCGGTTACTGCGTGAACGCCTGCTCGGCGTGATACGAGCTGCGCGAGAGCGGGCTGCTGACGACCTGCGTGAAGCCCTTGTCCATTCCGAGCGCCTGCAGGCGAGCGAACTTTGCCGGCGTGACGAATTCGACGACCTCGAGATGGCGTTTGGTCGGCCGCAAGTATTGCCCCATCGTGAAAATGTCGACGCCTACGGCGCGAGCAGCATCCATCGTCTCCGCGATTTCAGCCTCGCTCTCACCCAAGCCGAGCATCAGCGACGTCTTCGTGAAGCGAACTTTGCCGCTCCGCTTGGCGTGGTCGAGCACGGCGAGCGATTGTTCGAAATTCGCGCGCCGGTCGCGGACGGAAGACTGCAAGCGCCGCACCGTCTCGAGATTGTGCGCGAGCACTTCAGGGCCGGCGTCGAGGACGACATCGAGTGCCGAGCGATCTCCCGCGAAGTCGCCCGTCAACGTTTCGACTTTTGCATCGGGCGAAAGCTTATGGATCATGCGGACGGTGCTCGCGAAGATCGCCGCGCCGCCGTCAGCGAGGTCGTCGCGATCGACGGCGGTTAAGACCAGATACTTCCAGCCGAGGTCGCGCACGGCTTCGGCGACCCGCTTGGGCTCAAGCCAATCGACCTCACCGCGCGGACTGCCGGTCTTCACGTTGCAGAAGCGGCAGCCGCGCGTGCAGGTGTCTCCCAAGATCATAATCGTCGCGGTGCCTGCGCCCCAACACTCGCCGATGTTCGGACACATCGCTTCCTGACAGACGGTATGCAGGTCGAGCGACTTGACATCGCGCTTGAGCCGTTCGTAGTTTTCACCATGCGCCAGCGTGACTTTTAGCCACTCGGGTTTACGCTGGGGTTGGGGTTGCGTCAGATCGATCATCGCCGGCTGCCCGCCATCGCGCTCATGCCGCGCGTCCGTGCCGGCTCTGATGCAAGCGTCGCTCCAGCGCCGCGAGGAGTGAAGCGACGACGACTTCCCGTGCGATCGGCCGACCTCGTTCTTGGGCAATTGACGTGATCCCGAATTGCGGCGTGCCGCAGGGCGTGATCAGGCGGTCGTAATCGAGTCGCGTCGTGACGTTGAGCGCCAAGCCGTGCAGCGTCGTCATCTGCTTGACGGATAAACCGATCGCGCAGATCGCATTGGCGCCGACATAGACGCCGCGGTGTTCGGGTCGCCGGTGAGCGGAAATGTCGAGTTCGGCGAGGACCTCGATGACCGCGTCTTCCAGAGCGGAGACGAACGGCTCGACCTCGCGAAAACGCGGCAGCTTGAGGATTGGATACAGGACGACTTGGCCTGGGCCGTGATAGGTGGCGTCGCCGCCTCGCTCGACCTCGACGAGGTCGATGCCGCGCGCCGCCAGCAGTTCGGGAGACATGAGGACGTTCTCGCGCTTCGCTTTGCGGCCGAGCGTGATGACGGGGTCGTGTTCGACGACGATCCACGCGTCGGGCTCCTCGCCGCGAGCGACGCGGCCGTGCAATTCGCGCTGAAATACCAGCACCTCGCGATAGGGTCGGCGGCCGAGGTCGATGACGCGAAGCGGCACTAGCGCCGCTGCCTGCGTCGCATCATCCGGCCGCGACCGGCGTCTTGGCCGCGCCGGTCTTGGGCTTTGCGTTGACGACGTGGATCGCTTTGAGGTGCGCGGCTTCGGCAGCATCCATGATCGCTTCGGTCAACGTCGGGTGTGGATGGATCGAGAGCCCGACGTCTTCGAGGGTAGCGCCCATTTCGAGCGCGATAACTCCTTCGCCGATCAGGGATTCCGCCTGCGGTGCGACGATGTGCATGCCTAGGAGCAAGTCGGTCTTGGCGTCGCCGATCAGTTTGATGAGACCGTCGGACTCATTCATCGTACGGGCTCGGCCGCTCGCGGCCATCGGAAACTTCCCAATCCGCAGCTCGTAACCGGCGGCCTTGGCTTCTTCCTCGGAAAGTCCGACGGTCGCGACTTCCGGATCGGTGTACACGCAGTTCGGCACCGCGATCGGATCGTAGGCCGACGACCGATCACCGCCGATCACTTCGGCTGCGACGACGCCCTCTTTCATCGCCTTGTGCGCGAGCAGGGGCGCTCCCGTCACGTCACCGATCGCAAAGATGCCGTCGACTGAAGTTCGGCGCTGAGCGTCGACCTTGACGAACCCCTTTTCGTCGGTCGCTAAACCGGCGGCTGCGAGATTGAGATTGTCCGTGACGGGGCGGCGGCCGACCGCGACGAGCGCCATCTCGAACTCGCGGACTTCGTCCTTACCGCTGGTGAACTCGCCATTGAAGATCGCTTTCACGCCGCCGGAGGCTTTTTCGAGAGACACGACTTTGGTGGACAGCGCGATTTCGACGCCTTGTTTCTTGAGGATGCGCGCCATCGTTTTGCCGATCTCGAGATCGGTGCCGGTCAGGACCTGCGGCATCATCTCGACGACGAGCACCTTGGCGCCGAGCCGGGTGTAGACGGTAGCAAACTCGAGGCCGATGACGCCGCCGCCGATCACGAGCAGCGACTTCGGAATCTTGCCGAGCCGCACGGCGTCGTCGGAGTTGATGATCGTCTCGCCGTCGCGGGGCCACGCTTTCACGTCGACCGGTGCGCTGCCGGTGGCGATGACGACTGCTTCTGCTGCCGCGTACGTTTCCGTCGTGCCGTCGCGCTTTTTGAGCGCGACGCGCTTGGGACCGGCAAACGAAGCCTCGCCGTAAGCAAACGTGACGTTGTTCGCTTTGAACAGCGTGTTGACGCCGCCGACGTTCGCTTTGACGACGGAGTCCGTGAAGGCTGCAACGCCTGCGCGATCGACTTCCGGCGGCGCGACCTTGAGTCCGATCTTGTCGGCCTCGCGGATGTGACGGGTCACTTCTCCGACGTGCAACAGTGCCTTGGTCGGGATGCAGCCCCAGTTCAAGCAGACGCCGCCGACCTCGTCGCGATCGAAGCACACGACTTTCTTGCCTAGCTGGCCGAGCCGAATCGCAGCGTGATAGCCGCCGGGACCGGCTCCGATGACAATCGCGTCGACCGCAGTGTCAGCCACGTCTAACAAACCTCCAAAGAGCAGTAACCATCGCGTCGACCTACGAGGTTGCTGCGGCCACTGCCGAAACCCTGGACCGAGGCGTGCCGGGCTGCGCCTCCGGCGGGACCCTCGCTCCACCGGCCGAAGTCCGGCGCCCGATGAGTAACGCGCTAGCACGGACGATGCCGGAGCCTGCGACGTTTGCGACGCTTTTGCTCGAATGGTTCGCGCGCAGCGGTCGAGCGCACTTGCCGTGGCGCACGCGGAGAACGCCGTACCGCGTCGTCGTCAGCGAATTCATGCTGCAGCAGACGCAAGTCGAGCGCGTCGTGCCCATTTTCGAAGCGTTCGTCGAGCGTTGGCCGTCGTTCGGCGCACTGGCTGCCGCTTCGCAGGCCGACGTGCTGCGCTCGTGGCGGGGGCTCGGCTATAATTCGCGCGCGGTCCGGCTGCATCGGCTCGCCAAGGCAGTCGTCGGCGAGCACGATGGAATTATGCCGCACGATGAAACGGCGTTGCGCGCGCTGCCCGGCATTGGCGCGTACACGGCTCGCGCCGTGCGCGCGTTCGCATTCGACGCCGACGCGCTAGCCGCCGATACGAACGTCCGCCGGATTCTGCACCGCACGCACTTCGGTATCGAGTGGCCGCCGCACGCGAGCGAAGCGCAGCTCGACGCAATCGGCCTACAGCTTCTGCCGCCGGGCGAAGGATACGCGTACAATTCAGCGCTGATGGATTTGGGCGCGACGGTTTGTACCGCCCGCGCTCCGAGATGTCTGATTTGCCCGCTCCAAAGTCTTTGCGCCGCGGCGCCGGTCGACGGCGTTGTGCTTGCCACCCGTGCCAAACGCCATGCGGTGCCGCGCGGGCCGCAAGAACGGCTGCGCTTCGAAGCGACAACGCGTTACGTCCGCGGCCGCGTTATCGATCGCTTGCGCGCCTTGACCGCAGAACAGCGAATTTCGTTTCTCGACTTACAAAGCGAGCTCGCTCCGGCTCTGATCCATCACGATGCGGCGGCGCTCGGCCGGGTCTTAAAGAGCTTGGAAGCTGACGGACTCCTCGAAACCAGCGGTGCCGGCATTCGTCTGGTTGGATAGAGTCGAACGCAAAACGCGACCGCCGGAATGGCACGTTGCGATAGCGGTCCTGACCCAGGGACACGATCGGAGTACCGCCGAAAATGTGAGGCATGAACCGGCGCAAAAGGAGGATTTACGGCGGCGCGTTTTGTGTCCCGATCGCTTTGAGCGTCGCGAGCTACCTGTATTGCGCGAATTCGGTTGAAGTGCGGCCATGGTGGGCGATCTACGTGATGCTGGGCATTTTTGCGCTCGGCGTCCCGATCACTTCTTTGATCGTGCGTCCCATCGCGGAACGCGAGCGTGGTGATGCTGCACTCCAGAGGACAGCTATCAGCGTAAGTCGGCGCGTTGCCGCAAATGCAGCCGCGTGCGCCGCAGTGTACTGCGCGGCCTATTATGTCTACGCCAGTACGGGGAGTATCGAGTGGGCGCTTGCGCTGCTGTTCGTTACGCTTTTGCCGACGACGGCCGTGTTCAGCAGGAGCTGTTGCTCTGCACCGGCTACGCTCTCTGAAGCGCAGGCACCCAAGAAGCAGGCCTTTATCTTCGCCGTTCTGGGTCTGATGCTTGGCGTTAGCGTCCTCGTGCAATTTCGAAGTGCCCACGACGTGGCCACGGCATTTCATGCAGCGGTAACACTGTTGATATTCGGTGCGGCGCTCATGCTCGCAATCGAGGCGCCGTTCGTGTACGCTCGGTATCGTCGCGCCAGAGCGTTATAACTACAGCGAGTGCCGCGATGTGGCCATTTATGTACGCGCGTTGTCGGCGCGCTCGGGCGCTGTAGGGCTGACAACGATGGCATCCGCGCCGGCGAAGCGCGCCGGCTTGGCGATTCCTTTTCCACGGCGTCGCGTCTCGCGCGCTGTTGCGCTCCGCGAACTGGAGGAGCTGGAAGCGGCCTATCCGGAGGCGGTGACGGCGCTGGAATATACGTCGCCGTTCACGTTGCTGATCTCCGTCATCTTGAGCGCACAGTCAACCGATGCGCGCGTCAACCTGACGACGCCGCATCTGTTCGCGCGGTATCCGACGCCCGATGCGCTCGGCAACGCCGAACAGACCGACGTCGAAGCGATCGTCCACTCGTGCGGATTTTTCCGGATGAAAGCGAAGAACATCATCGCGGCAGCGCACGCCATTGCGACTCAGTACGGCGGTGAAGTTCCGCGCGAACGCGAAGCTCTCGAAGCCTTGCCCGGCGTCGGGCGGAAGACCGCGAACGTCGTGTTGTCCGTCGCCTTCGAAGAAGCAGCCTTCGCCGTCGATACGCACGTGTTCCGAGTTGCCCACCGCTTGGGGCTGACGCTGGGGAAGACGCCGCGCGATGTCGAGGACGACGTTTCGAAATTGGTGCCACGCGAAAAATTGCGGCACGCGCACCACTGGCTGATCTTGCACGGACGGGCGATCTGTAAAGCGCCCGTGCCGCTGTGTGGTCGTTGTCCCGTCCAAGAACTCTGTCCGACGGCACCTATGGTAGCGCGCGTACTGCAACGTCGGGCCGCCGTTCGTTCCCGGGCGGTTACGGCGGCGGAATCGGACCGAGGGCGTCGAGGTGCGACGGACGCGGCAGCTCCGCGTCGGCGGCGATCGTCTTGAGGAGGCCCGATGGCGTGAGCGGCTCTCCGTACCCGGCGTCGGTCGATAGTTTCGAGAGATTGATCAGCGTCGGCGTCGCTGCACCGTGATCGAACTGATACTCGCCATCGAGCCCTAGTCCGCGCACGATGACGAGCTGCCGCTTGACGTCGAGATCGAGGCTGACCCGTTTTTCATCGAAGCGAAGCCGCACGCGCACCGGGCGCTCGAGCCGGACGAACGTGACGCCCTTCGTGCTCAAGACCGAATTGAGCCGCGCGGCGCCCACGCGCAACGCGTCGGCAAAGGCGGCCAGCGCGCTGCCGGCATCGTCGTCGCTCGATACCGGACGCGCCGGAACGGCCGAGTCGACCGCCGCGCCGATATCCCGGCGCGCGCGAATGCGCATCGCCATCGCGACGATCGGGTTAGGGTTGAGATCTTCGGGTTCGTCCATTGCGTCGTGCGCCCTCACGCGGCCGCCTTCGCACCGCGACCTGCGCCCAGTAACCTTCGCCTTCGATCGAATCTGGTCCGCGCGGGAACGGCCTGTGGACTCAAGCCGGGTGCGCTTGTCGCGCCTCACGGGACGGTAAGGAAGGCCTTACAAAGTCGCGTCGGCAACGCCGAAGCGTCGTGGCTCCCGAGCGCAATTCGCTTTCCATCAACGTCGATAATCGCGTCGTCTCCGTAGCGAATCGAGGACGGCACGCTGCGCGTATCCCCGACACGCCCGAAAGGCAACGGCTGGAACGGCAGCGCACCGTGCGCGAGATCGTCTTCGGTGCGCAGGATGGGATCTTGACGACCTTGGGAATCGTGACGGGAGTCGGCAGCGCGGCGTCGGACCGAGCGACGATTCTCATCACCGGTTTTTTATCGCTATTCGTCGGTGCAGTGTCGATGGGCGTCGGCGAGTATCTCGGCGGAAAATCCGAGCGCGAAGTGGTGCAGAACGCAATCGCACGTGAGAAGCGTGAGATGGCCGAAATGCCCGACGAAGAGTTCGCCGAACAGATCGCTTACTATCGTCTCAAAGGCTTCACGGACGATGAAGCCGTCACGATCGTCGAGCGGCTGCAGAAGAATCCGGACATTTGGCTGCACGAGATGGTGCGTGATGAATTCGGCATCGATGTGCGCGAGTCTGAAGGCGGCGGCCTGCGGGGCAGTTTGGCGATGGGCGCGTCGTTTGCGATCGGCGGCGTGCTGCCGGTCATTCCGTACGCGCTGGGCATCACGGTTAGCGCAGCCCTATGGATCGGTCTCATCTTCGCGGCGGTCGCGCTGTTCGGGATAGGATATTTCGCCGGGACGCTCAGCGGGCGCAATGCGGCCGCGAAAGGACTGGAAATCGTCGCCTTCGGCGCCGTCGTATTCGGCTTATCGTGGGCTGTCGGCCATTACGTGCCCCCACTCTTGGGACATCCGGCGATCGGCGTCGGATAGCGGTCACACAGGAAAAAAAGCGCGCCCGGAACGGACGCGCTCTAAAGGACAAGAAAAAAAGACGGCACGCTTTAGGCGTGCTTTTTGGTCATGTGGCTCTTGCTCTTCATCATCATCGCGTGGTGATGGCTTTTCATCATCATGTGATGATGCTTGGCCATCATGTGGTGATGGCTGGTCATGTTGCTCTGGGCCAGGGCCGGAGCCGACAGGAGGGCCGCCGCGACGACCGCTGCAAACATCTGCTTCAAAATAGTACACCCCCTTTCGTGCTGAACTCAGCGGCTTTTATGGGCCGCCTATCAAGCAAAACGAGCGAGGTGGCCGAAACGTCGCGCCTTAGGCAGAAATTCCTTAGGCCACGACCGCAGGAGGCTTTTTGCCGATCATGCTTCGCGCGATGACCAAGCGCTGGATCTGCTGCGTCCCTTCGTAAATTTGCGTGATCTTGGCATCGCGCATCATGCGCTCGACCGGATATTCCGTCGAATAACCGAAGCCGCCCAGGATCTGAACGGCGTCCGTCGTGACGGACATTGCGACATCGCCTGCCTTGAGCTTGCAGAGCGCGGCCCACACGCTGAGGTCGGGGGTGTTTTGGTCGCACTTGCGCGCCGCCTCATACAATAGCAAGCGAGCGGATTCTAGCTCGACGCGCATATCGGCCAGCATGAACTGGATGCCTTGCTGCTGGGCGATTGGCTTGCCGAAGGCGATCCGTTCGGTCGCATACGTGGTTGCGTATTCCAGCGCACCGGCAGCGATACCGACGGCTTGCGCCGCGATTCCGGGCCGTGACTTGTCCAACACGCGCATCGCAGTCTTGAAGCCGCTGCCTTCTTCGCCGAGGAGATTCTCGGCGGGGACTTCGCAGTTCTCGAAGATCAATTCGCAGGTCGGCGAGCCGCGGATCCCCATCTTTTTTTCAAGCTTGCCGACTTTGAAGCCCGGGAACGTGTTCTCGACGACGAACGCGCTGATGCCGCTCGGCCCTTTGGCCGGATCGGTGACGGCGAACACTGTTACGACGTCGGCGACGCTGCCGTTGGTGATCCAGACCTTGTTGCCGTTTATGACGTAGCGGTCCCCGCGCTTTTCAGCACGGGTGCGCATCGAACCGGCCGCGTCCGAACCGCTGCCCGGCTCCGTAAGCGCATAGGCTCCGATCAGTTCGCCGCTCGACAGTTTCGTGAGGTACTTTTGTTTTTGGGCTTCGTTGCCGGCGATGATCAAAGCCAGTGCACTGAGCTCTTGGACTGCAATCATCAGGCCACTAGAGGCGCATGCTTTAGAAACCTCTTCGACGACTTTGACGTACGTTTCGAACGAGAGCCCGAGGCCCCCATATTCTTCTGGAAATGGTACGCCCAGCAGATCGTTCTCCGCGAACAGCTGATAGATGTCGCGCGCAAATTCGCCCTTTTCGTCGATCTCGGCGGCCCGCGGCGCTACCCGATCCGCCACGAGTTCGCGCACGACTTCGAGGATCATCGCATCGTCTTCGGACGATGCAGGGGGGGCCGGCGTAGTGGTTACCATACAGACCTATGCTCCAGGCGTTAAGGTCCGGAACGCTTCGTGCGCCGCGAGACGCTTCCCCGTGACGGGGGTCCTCGACAGAAAAACAGCGGCTTGCGCCGGGCGCAGCGCAAGCCGTTGACGCGCCAAGCTCAAGCCGAGCTCCTTATGGTGTCCTAAATGCTCGCTAACGGCGCAGGGCGTTACGTTCCGGGAGCGACGTCCTCACGTACGACGGCGACCCAGAGCGCGATGATCAGGAACGTCGGAACCCATTGGCCGACGAACAGCGCATCATCGCGGCTACCGGCAGCTTTGAGCGCCAACGAAGCGAACAGGCTCGCAGCGGCTCCCGCCATCAAACCGCTGCGCAAGGTGGCATTGTTGTCTGAGGATTTAACGGACGATTCTATTTGTGAACTGGTCGATTGCGCCGCCGATTTTACGGCGTTTGCACTGCGCTGGGTTTGATCGGTATCATAGTCGTTCATACAGCGCGCATACCGTCGCGACGCCAAGGTCAAACATGTCGCTCGCTCTCTGAGCGAGCGTTGCAGTGACGACGGGCGTGGAGCGCTTGCCCTGTCGCCCCGGCAAAGGCAGCGATTCCCGCGTCGTCGTAACCGCTGGGCGCATGGATAAAGTCGTGGCCGACCCGCGCACTGCGGTCGCGGACGTTCGCAGTGGCGCATCCCTTGCCGTTGGCGGGTTCGGGCTCAACGGGATCCCGTTCCACTTGATCGCGGCCCTGCTCGAACAAGGCGCGAGCGATCTCGTCACCGTTTCGAACAACTGCGGCGTCGACGGCTGGGGACTCGGCGTGCTGCTCGACGCCAAGCGTATCCGCCGCACGACCGGCTCGTACGTGGGCGAAAACCGTGAATTCGAACGCCAGTTCCTCAGCGGCGAACTCGAAGTCGAGTTGGTGCCGCAAGGAACGCTGGCCGAACGTTTGCGTGCCGGCGGCGCGGGCATCCCGGCCTTTTACACGCCCGCCGGCGTCGGCACTCAAGTCGCCGAAGGCGGCTTGCCGTGGCGTTACGGAGCCGGCGGCGCGGTCGCCGTCGCATCACCGCCGAAGGAGACGCGCCGTTTCGGCGACGTCGACTACGTGCTCGAAGAAGGGATCGTGTGCGACTATGCGCTCGTCCGGGCGAGCGTCGGGGACCGTCTCGGTAATCTGATCTACGACAAGGCGACGCGGAACTTCAACCCGCTCTGCGCAGCCGCCGGCAAGATCACGATCGCCGAGGTCGAGCGGCTCGTCGAACCGGGCGAGATCGATCCGCAGAACGTCCATACGCCCGGAATCTTTGTGCAGCGTGTTGTCGTCGTGGGCGCGCAAGGCAAGCGCATCGAACGCGTGACGACGCGCAAACGCAGCGAGCGCGCAGCGCCTCCGGCAGCCGCCGGCGAGGAAGTGTGATGGCGCTCACGCGCGACCAGCTCGCCGCCCGTGTCGCTCGCGAGTTGCGCGACGGCCAATACGTCAACCTCGGCATCGGCTTGCCGACGCTCGTGCCGAACTTCGTCGATCCCGACATTCACGTTGTCTTGCAAAGCGAAAACGGCATCTTGGGGATGGGCCCGTACCCGTACGAAGGCGAAGAGGATGCCGATCTGATCAACGCCGGCAAGGAAACGGTCACCGTCTATCCCGGCGCGGCCTTCTTCGATTCCGCCACCTCGTTCGGCATGATTCGCGGCGGCCACATCGATCTCGCCGTCCTCGGAGCGATGCAAGTCTCGGCCCGTGGCGATCTCGCGAACTGGATGATTCCGGGCAAAATGGTCAAGGGCATGGGCGGCGCGATGGATCTCGTTCACGGCGCCAAACGCTTGATCGTCATGATGGAGCATGTCGCGCGCGACGGCACGCATAAGATCGTCGAACGGTGCACGTTGCCGCTGACCGGCCGCGGGGTCGTTCATCGCATCATCACCGACTTAGCGGTGATCGATGTGGAAACCGACGGCCTAATACTGCGCGAGTGCGCGCCTGGAGTCGGCGTCGAAGACGTGCGCTCAGCGACGGGCGTCCCGCTGCAGGTGAAGCTTTCGGTTTGACGAGCCGCCCGAGGCGGTCGCTTTACGGCGCCGACAAGGTCGCCGAATCGCTCAACGGCGGCGCAAACGAAAGTTCGACGCTGCCCTTCTCGAATTGCGTACGGTACAGGCGCGCGTACGTGCCGTCGCGCGCCAGCAGTTCGGCATGCGTTCCCCGTTCGACGATGTGGCCTTCTTCGACGACGAAGATGACGTCGGCCGACAAAATCGTCGACAGGCGATGGGCGATGACGAGGCTGGTGCGGCCATGCATCGCTTCGTCGAAAGCGGCTTGAATCAACGCTTCGTTCTCTGAATCGAGCGCGCTCGTCGCTTCGTCAAGGATCAGAATGCGCGGGTCCTTAAGCAGCACCCGTGCGATCGCGAGCCGCTGGCGCTCGCCGCCTGAAAGCTTGTGGCCGCGCTCGCCGACGATCGTTTGATAGCCTTCAGGCAGCGCCGCGATGAACGCGTGAATGTTCGCTGCGCGAGCGGCCGCTTCGAGCTGGGCCTGCGTCGCATCATCGTTGCCGTACCGCAGATTGGCCGCGATCGTATCGTGAAACAGGTACGTTTCCTGCGTGACGATCCCGATGTGCGACCGCAACGACTCCAGATCGAGTTCGCGTACGTCGACGCCATCGAGCGTGATGCGACCCTCTTGCGGATCGTAAAAGCGCGGGACGAGTTGCGTGATCGTCGTCTTGCCCGCGCCCGAAGGCCCAACGAACGCGGCTACTTGGCCCGGAGCGATACGGAAGTCGACTCCGTCGAGGGCCCGTCGTCCGGCACTGTACGTGAACCGTACACCTTCGAAGCGCAAGTCGCCCGTGACGCGCGCCAGGGTATGGCTCCCCTCGCGTTCGGGCGCCATATCGAGATATTCGAAGATGCGCTCGAAGACGGCCAGCGCGCTGACGATCTGAACTTGAATGCCGGCTAGGGCGGAAGCCGGGCCATACAGCCGGCTCAGCAGCGCGACGAAAGCGACGATCGTGCCGACGGTCAGACCGTAGTAGATCGAAAGGTAACCCCCGCCGAGCCATACGATCGCCGGCCCGACGATGACCATCGCGGCGATCGCCGCAATGAACCAGCGACCGACCATCGCGAGGCGCACTTCGAGCTTCATCAGGTCGGTCGAGACGCCGAAGAAGCGCTTGGCTTCGAAGGCTTCCCGTACGAACGATTTGATCAGCGTAATGCCGGAAATCGAAAGCGTCTCTTGCGTGATGCTTTCGATTTCGTCGCGCTTCTCGCGGGTCGCGCGGCGCACAACGTACATGCGGCGGCCGACGGGTCCGAGCGGCACGATCATCAGCGGAACGACGGCGAGCGCCAGCAGCGAAAGCTTCCAGTCCATGAACAGCATCGTGACCACCGTCGTCACGATGGTCGCGATGTTCGTGACGATCGTGACCAGCGTTCCCGTGACGACGTTGTCGACGTTGTCGACGTCGTTCGAGACGCGGTTCATGATCTCGCCCGTCTTCGTATTCGTAAAGAACGCGATCGGCATGCGGTGCAGATGCGACACCAGACGCGTGCGAATGTCGCGCATGATGCCCTCGCCGACGAGCGAATTGAGATAGCCTTGGTAGACGCCGATCAGCGCAGCCAACAGCGCGGCGACGATCATGCCGGCGACGTCGACCCACAGTGCGTGGACGTCGCGGTGGGGTGGCAGGGCGCGATCGATCAAGTTGCGAGTGAACAGCGCCGGTGCGAGACCCAGCGTCGAAGCGACGACGATGCAGACGAGCACGAGCGCCTCTTGGCGCCAATACGGCAGAAACAGACCGCCGAGGCGCCTCCAGTCGACTTTGCGCTTGACCGTCGGCTTCTCGGGATTGAACATGCTCGACCACATCAAGTGGATCGGTGGGCCGCCTAGCATCGTGTCTTTCGACCACGCCGGGAGCCGGGAAGTTGCCGGCGGCAGCGCACGACACCGCCGGCATTGAAGCTGCCCAGGCGAGGCGGACACCCGGCGGTAACGAATGGATCACGATCGTGACATGCCCAGCCGCTATACGATGTGAGTGACATGGCGATCCACTATAAACGCCGAGACATCTCGGTTGACGACTATCATCGGATGGCCGATGCCGGGATATTCGGACTTCAAGAGCGCGTTGAGCTCATCGACGGCGAGCTGATCGCGATGCCTCCCGTCGGCCAGCGCCACTGGACCCGCCATGCGGCCGTCAACCGATACCTCGTCGAGACGCTCGGCGATCGGGCACTCGTCGTGCCCCAAGGCTCGTTCCCGCTCGGGGAGCGTAACGAGCCGCAACCTGATTTTGCTATTCTGGCGCCGGCCGACTATTCCGACCGGCCTATGCCCGCGCTCGCCGAGATCGTGGCGTTCGTCGAACTTTCCGATACGTCGTTGTCCTTCGACCGTGGGCGGAAGTTGCGAATGTACGGTGGCCAACGCGTGCGGCAGTATCTGCTCGCCGATTTGAAACGGAATCTGTTGACGTCATACCGGAGCCCCAACGACGTTGGTTACGGCGTCGAGCAAAACTTGCGATACGGCGATCGCTTCAGCCTCGAGGCGCTTCCGGACCTCGAGCTCCTCGCCGACCCCTTTTTCGCTACGTCCCGCTAACGCGGCGCCGTGTGGCGCTTCGTTGTCAGGGCCCTCACTACGCGTGGGCTGCCCGGAGATCGGCTAGTTCGCTGAAGAGTTCGCGTTCGCGCTCGCTGAGGTGCGTCGGCAGCAAGCCGACGAGCCGGACGTATTGATCGCCGTAACCTCCGCCCTTGACTTTCGGCATGCCTTTGCCGGCCAAGCGCAGCGTCTTGTTGTTCTGCGTGCCGGGCGGGATCGTCACCGTCACTTCACCCGTCATCGTCGGAACGCGGAACTTCGGCGCCTAACACGAGGTCGTAGATCTGCACGGAAAGATCGACGTAGAGGTCGTCGCCCTTGCGTTCGAAGGCTGGATCGCTCGCGATCCGGGCTTCGAGGAGCAGATCGCCGTTCGGGCCGCCGCCGCTGCCGCGTGCGCCTTGACCCGCCAGGCGAATGCGCTGGCCTTCGCGGATGCCGCGCGGTATCGTCACGTCGAAGCGGCGGCTCGCAACGACGCGGCCCGTGCCGTGGCACTGCGGGCAGATCGTGTTGTTGACGATGCCGCTGCCGCCGCAGCGCGAGCAGGCGTCTTCGATTTGCAGGCTGATCGCTTTGGCGCCGCCGGCATAGGCTTCGCGCAACGTAAGATCGATCGTCGTCTCGAGATCGCCGCCGCGTTGCGCGTACGACTGCGGCGCCGGCTGCTGTGCGGCGCCACGCCGGCCGATGCCCGAAAAGAACAGGTCGAAGAAGTCCGAAAACCCGCTCGGGCCGCCGGCGCCCGCGCCGGAAAACTGCGCGCCGGCGAACGGATCGCCAGCCAGCCCCTTGCGCCGAACGATAACGCCGCTGCGCTTCGGCTTGCTGCGCGGCTTGCGCCCAGTCGCTCCCGAGCGCATCGTATTTGTTGACGCTTTTCGGCATCGCCGAGCACTTCGTACGCCTCGGAGATTTCCTTGAACTTCTCCTCGGCTTGCTTAGGATTGTTCGGGTTTGCGTCGGGATGCCATTTGCGCGCGAGCTTGCGATACGCCGATTTGATGTCTTTCTCGGCGGCGTTCTTTGGGACGCCGAGGACCTTGTAATAGTCTTTGTAGTTCACTCGCGTGCCGCGGCTGATTCCGATTGCGCCCGCCGCATCGGTGCGCTTCGCGACGACGACGAGCGCAGGCCGAAGCAAATCGTCGCCGATGCGATAGCCGCGCTGCGCCTCTTCGAGGACGATGTCGTCGTCGTAGTCGGCCGATTCGCGGGTCGCGATCGCTTCGGCGACGTGCGGATCGAACGGTTTCCCGACCGTCTCGAGCGGCGACGACCTGTTCGCTCGTCAGCACGCCCTCGAATCCGCGTAAGGTCGCTTGCAATCCGCCGCGCAATCCGTCGGAATCGTCGAAGGCCAGCGCCCGCTGCAAGTTGTCGAGACCGGCAAGAAACGTTCGAGCAGCGCCCGCCGCCCGTACGCCAGCCGTTCGACGGCGCTGCGCTCGGCACGCTTGCGCACGTTGTCGATTTCGGCGCGCGCGTATTGCAACTCCTGCGTAGCGCTCGTCGGCGAGCGCTTTGGCTGCCGCGAGCTCCGCGGCCGGATCGGGGTGCTGGCCTCCGTCGCCTATCTCGGTCGTAGCATCTCGCCGGCGGCCGCGTCATTCTCGAGCATCGTCGGCTGAGCTCTGTGTATCCACGTATTCTCCCTAACACCGCGCCGTAGCGCGCATACAACTGTAACAAGCCGGCACGCCGCAGGCGTTACGCCGGGCACGAACTCGTGCCCGGGAGCACTCAAGTCCGCGCCTACTGGGCTTCTTTGAACTCGGCGTCGATCACGTCGTCGGGCGACGGCGCCGCGGATTGACCCGCCGCACCGTCCGTCGACGCACCGCTCGGCTCGCCGCTCGCCGCGCCGTCGGGACCTGCGCGCCCGCAGCGCCGCCGGTCTTCTGGTAGAGGGCTTCGGCGAGTTTGTACGACGCTTGCTGCAAGGTTTCGGTCGCGGCTTTGATTTCGGCCGCGGTGCCGTTCTCGCTCTTCGCAGCGCAGATCGCTCAGCGCGTTCTCGACGTCGGCTTTCGCGCTCGCATCGAGCTTGTCGCCGATCTCCTTGAGCGACTTCTCGGTCGAGTAGATCAGGCTCGACGCCTGATTGCGCGTCTCGGCCTCTTCCTTCTTGCGATGGTCTTCGGCCGCCGATGCTTCGGCGTCGCGCACCATCCGATCGACTTCGTCCTTGGAAAGGTTGGTCGTCGCGGTGATCGTGATCGCTTGCTCTTTGCCGGTGCCGAGGTCTTTGGCCGACGACGTTGACGATGCCGTTGGCGTCGATGTTGAACGACACTTCGATCTGCGGCACGCCGCGCGGCGCGGCGGGAATGCCCTCGAGCCGGAACTGGCCGAGGCACTTGTTGTCGCGCGCCATCTCGCGCTCGCCTTGGAAGATCGCGATGTCGACCGACGTTTGACCGTCTTCGGCGGTCGTAAAGACTTGCGACTTCTTGGTCGGAATCGTCGTGTTGCGATCGATCAGCTTGGTGAACACGCCGCCCAGCGTCTCGAGGCCGAGCGACAGCGGCGTCACGTCGAGCAGTACGACGTCGCGAACTTCGCCGGCGAGCACGCCGGCCTGAATCGCCGCGCCGATCGGCGACGACTTCGTCGGGATTGACGGACTGATTGAGCTGCTCCTTACCCGTCAGCTTCTTGACGAGTTCCTGACAGACGGGCATGCGCGTCGAACCGCCGACCATGACGATCTCGTCGATCTGGTTGACGTCGATCTTCGCATCGGCTAGCGCGGATTTGAACGGCTGCACCATGCGATCGGTCAGATCGCTCGTGAGCCGCTCGAAATCGGCGCGCGTCAACGTGATGTCGAGGTGCTTGGGGCCGCTCTGATCGGCCGTGATGAACGGGAGATTGATGTTGGCCGACGTCAACGTCGACAGTTCGATCTTCGCCTTTTCGGCGGCTTCGGTCAGACGCTGCAGGGCCTGCTTGTCGCCGGAGAGATCGATGCCCTGATCCTTGCGGAATTCCGCGACGAGCCAATCGACGATCTTCTGATCGTAGTCGTCACCCCCGAGATGCGTGTCGCCGTTGGTCGACTTGACTTCGAAGACGCCGTCGCCGACTTCGAGGATCGAGACGTCGAACGTACCGCCGCCGAGGTCCCACACGAGGATCGTCTCGGAGCCCTTCTTATCGAGCCCATAGGCGAGCGCAGCGGCCGTCGGTTCGTTGATGATGCGCAGGACGTCGAGGCCCGCGATGCGGCCCGCGTCTTTGGTCGCTTGACGTTGCGCGTCGTTGAAGTACGCCGGCACCGTGATGACCGCGCGGGTCACCCGATCGCCGAGGTACGTCGACGCGTCGTTGACCAGCTTTTGTAGGACCATCGCCGAGATCTCTTGCGGCGTGTAGTCCTTGCCGTCGATCTTGACTTTGAAATCCGTGCCCATGTGCCGCTTGATCGATCTGATCGTGCGGTCAGGGTTGGTGACGGCCTGACGCTTCGCGAGTTGTCCCACAAGGCGTTCGCCGGTCTTCGTAAAGGCGACGACCGACGGCGTCGTGCGGCTGCCTTCCGAGTTCGCGATGACGGTGGGCGTCTGCCCTTCCATGACGGCGACGACGGAATTCGTCGTGCCGAGGTCGATGCCGACCACTTTTGCCATAAATTTTCGCTCCTAGCTCCGAACGTCGAGGACCAACTACGCGCGACGGTGCCACGCTTCGCCTTGCCGCTTACCGACATTCAAGGATGCGCCGTCTCTAAGCGCGGCGCTGCTCGTTTCCGTAAGCTTAAATACGCCCGGACCCTCCAAGGGTTTCGGTCGCACGGACGTCGGCGGTTAGGCCGCTTCCATCGTCGAACGGCAACCTGCGGGACACGTCGCAGCCACAACCCCGAGGTACGATCCGAGATGAGTGAGATGGCGATCGAATATCAGCGCCGGCCGATCACGGTGGACGACTACGAGCGGATGTTTGAGACCGGCATCATCGGGCCCGAGGAGCGCGTCGAGTTGGTCGATGGCGAGATCGTTCTGATGCCGCCGATGGGGCCGCCCCATCGCTCGAGCGTCGTACGGCTAAACGAGCTGTTCGTCGAGCGCTTGGCCGGACGTGCGTCGATCTTCCCGCAAGGACCCGTCCGGCTTCGTCCCCTATCCGAGCCGGAGCCGGATTTCCAGATCCTGTTGCGGCGCGAAGACGCGTATCTCGGAGAGGAGCCGGCACCGTCGAACCTCTACGCGGTTATCGAATGTTCCGATACGTCGCTACGCTTCGACCGCGGCAAGAAGCTGCGCGTCTACGCCCGAGCCGGCATCCGGGAATATTGGATCGTTAACCTCGTCGAACGGTGCGTGGAGGTCTACCGGGAACCGAACGACCTCGGCTATGCGGTTCACGACGTTCACCGGCGCGGCGAAGAGTTGGCGTTCGCCGGGCTGCCCGACATCCGTTTGCGGGCAGATGATCTCTTGGGGCCGGCGCCGGTCTAACGCCTTCCATGCGTCGCTAGGGCGCTGCGTTCGGATCCTGTTGTTGGTCTTGCGGCTGCTGGAATTGCGGCTGCTGCTGCGGCACCAATGCTCCCACGTTGGCGGGCCGCTCTTCGAGCTTGATGCTGACGAGCTTCTTGACGCCGCCGCTCCACACTTCGAGGTTGACGGTTTGGCCCGGCCGTTTTGCCTTGAATCGCCTTGACGACTTCCTCGTTCGTCGTGACGGTGTTGCCGTCGACTTTCTGGATCACGTCGCCCGGTTGCAGTCCGGCCTGGTCGGCCGGGCTGCCGCCGATGACCTCACCGACGACGACGCCTTTGCCGTGATAGTTGATCTGCACGCCGATGCTCGGCGTCACCGTCTCGAGTTGCGCGCCGATGAAGCCTTCATTCGTTCCTTGGTGCGTGCCGGGATTTTTCTCCAGAGCACGCGACTTGCTGCCGGACGGTGTTGGACGGGATCGCGAACCCGATGCCTTGCGCGCCGGCTTGCGGGATTCGCCGTCGACTGGTTGACGCCGATCAGGCGGCCATCCTCGTCGATGAGCGGACCGCCGGAGTTGCCCGGGTTGATCGGCGCCGACGTCTGCAGGAGGCCTTTGAAATCGATGGCCCCGCCGCCGTTGCCTTCCCCGATCGTCTCGTCGCGATTGAAACCGGAGACGACGCCGAGCGAGACGGACTGCTTGAGCTCGTACGGCTCGCCGATCGCGATCGCGAATTGCCCGGCTTCGAGCTTCGAGGAGTCGGCGATTTCGACGGCCGGCGGCATGTTCTTCACGCCGTCGACTTTGACCAGCGCGAGGTCGGCCCCGATGTTCGTGCGCGTAGACGTGTCCCGGGCACGCGCTCGCCGTTGGGGAAGACGACTTGGATGCCGGAAACTTGCGCCCCGGCGGCCGGTGGACGGACGACGTGCGCGTTCGTCACGATCAGGCCGCTGCTGTCGGTCGTGCGCGCGTACACGAACCCGGAGCCCGACGCGCGCGCCTCGGTAGCGTTGCACCCGCTGCGGGCCCTGTTGTCCAAAGAACTGCGAGAAGGGTCGAGCGGGCACGACTTGTTGCCCGTTGACCGTCACGTTGAGCGAAACGACCGAAGGCGCGACGCGCCGCACGGCGCTGACGATGCGCTGTTGGTCGCTGCCCCCGCTCGAAAGCGGTGCGGCATACACCTGGGGCGGCGTGTTGCCCGGGCCGGCAACGCCGGCGAAGTGCGTGCTGGCAACAGCATCATCGAGAAGCTGCCGATGATGGCGCCGACGAGGGCGACGATCGCCGTCGAGGCGATACGGGACTTGTGCATGTTAGTTTTTCGCTTTCTTCTTCTTCGGCAACGCCGTCCAGGCGTCGGGCTGACGTGCCCTTACCGATACTCGGCAGGCCGAGCGGAGTCGACGCAAGCAGCCCGCTTTTTCCCTAAATTTTCACTTTCGACTCGGCCGCGACGCGCGGGCTCGTGCCGGTGGCTTCATCGCTGACGACGAGCCCGTCGCGTACGCGTATGACCCGGTCGGCGTGGCGAGCGGTTTCGGGATCGTGGGTCACCATGATGACCGTGCGCCCGCTGGCGTTGAGCTGCGCCGAACAGCGCCATGATCTCGTCGCTCGTCTGCGAGTCGAGGTTGCCGGTCGGCTCGTCGGCCAGCAGGACCGCCGGATCGTTGACGAGCGCGCGCGCGATGGCGACGCGTTGCTGCTGGCCGCCCGAGAGTTCGCTCGGCTTGTGCGTAGCCCGATCGCCCAGCCCGACTTCGGCCAGCATTGGCCGCTGCCAGCCGGTCGCGCTCGCGCACCCCGATCCCGGCGTAAAAGAGCGGCAGCGCAACGTTTTTGAGCGCGTTCGTGCGCGCCAGCAGGTTGAAGCCCTGAAAGACGAAGCCGAGTTTTCTGAGGCGAATCGCCGCCAGCGCGTTGTCGTCGAGCGTTCCGACGTCCGTGCCGTCGAGCCGATACGTTCCCGAGGTCGGCCGGTCGAGGCAGCCGATCAGGTTCATCAACGTCGACTTTCCCGACCCCGACGGCCCCATGATCGCCACGTACTCGCCGCGTTCGATCGCAAAGCTGACGCCGCGCAAAGCCTGCACCTCGAGCGCTCCCGTCTTGTACGTCTTGACGACCTGTTGCATGGCGATGACGAACGAGCCGTTCAAGCGCGTTCACTCATAGCGCAAGGCTTCGATCGGATCGAGCCGGGCGGCGCGGTAAGCGGGATACGTGCCGAAAATCAGCGTGACGATCGTCGCGAAGCCGACCGCGATCGCAATCGACTGCAGCCCACGGCAACGCTGGGACGACGCCGGAGATCGCGACGAGCGCGAAGCGGTCGACGAGCCAGCCGGCCGCAACGCCGATCGCAAGGCCGATTCCGCAGCCGACGAGCGAGAGCATCAGCGCTTCGATGAAGAACTGCGCGAGCACCTGAAAACTCGTCGCGCCGATCGCTTTGCGCACGCCGATCTCGCGCGTGCGTTCGGTGACCGAGACCAGCATGATGTTCATGATGCCGATGCCCGCGACGACGAGCGACACGGCGCCGATCAGCGCGACGACGAGCGTCAAGCGCGGCAAAGATGCCGTCGACGGACTGCGAGAACGAGCTTGCCGATCGAAGGTCTGGTATTGCGGCGCGGTTGGCTTTGAGGGTGCTTGCAGATAGGTTTTGACGGCGTCTTCCGTCTGCGCGATTGCGGGCCGCGTCCGCAACGATGAACTGAGCCGCGACCAGCGGCCGCGCGCGTAAGAAATCGTGCTCGTACGTCGTGTACGGGATATGCACGTCGCCGCCGAAGTTGACCGGAATGATGCCTTGCGTGGGCGGCGCTTGCGCCCCGATCACGACGTAGCGGCGATCGCCGATCCGCAGGCTGACGCCCGATCGGGTCCGCGCCGTCCGGAAAGAGCCGCTTGTAGCCGCGGTTCGTCAGCACGGCCGACGTGCGCCGCCGACGCGACGTCGTCGTGCGAAATGTTGCGTGCCGAAGAGCAGTGGGACGCTGGCGAAAGAGACGTCGGAATCGTCGGTGATGCCGAGCCGCGCGTGCGCGTGGCCGGCCGTCACGAGCCGAGCGACGAAGCCCGACAGGAAACGCGATGACGATGTTGGGCACCGCGGCTCGCACCTTGCCGAGGTCGGCGACGGTAAAGGCCGCGCGCGTAAAATCGGCCTGCTGCTGGTTCGGGAAGAGGTAGAAGCTGCGGTCGTTCAGGCTGCCGAGCACGCCGTTAACGGCGCCCGCCATGCCTTTGCCGAGAATTTGAATCGAGATGACCGCCGAGACGCCGATGATCAGACCCGAGAATCGTCAAGAACGAGCGGGTCCGGTTTCCGGCCAGCACGCCGAAGGCTTCGCCGACGAACGGTCCGACCTGACGCAGCATTAGCGAGCGCAGCGCTTCGATCGGGTCGAGGCGCCCCGCGCGCAGGGCGGGATACGTCCCGAACACGACCCCGACGAAGCGTCGAGAAGCCGACGGCCGTCGCGACGATCAGCGAGCCACGGCAGCGGCGCGGGCCCGAGCAAGCCGGCGATGATGCCGTAGCCGAGCAGCACGATCGCCGATGCCGAGCAGCATGCCGATGCCCGCCGCCGATCAGCGACAGGATGACGGCTTCCATCAGAAATTGCAGCGCGATGTCGCGGCGGCTGCCGCCGATCGCTTTGCGGATGCCGATCTCGCGCGTGCGTTCGGTCACGGAGACCAGCATGATGTTCATCACGCCGATGCCCGCAACGAGCAGCGCGACGCCGCCGATCGCGGTCAATCCCGTGCCGACCAGACCGATCGTCTTAACGAACGCGCCTTCGAAAGCAGTCGCGTCCTGCACGGTGTAGGTCGCATGCGGACCGTGAACGTGCTGCAAGCGTCGCGACGACGGCAGGCCGCACGTCGTCGAGCGTCTTGCCGGGCTGGGCGTAAACGTTGAGTGAATCGACCGGTCCGGGCGCCAGTTCGTGAAACGTCGAGTACGGCATCTCGACGTAATCGCTTCCGCCCGCGTTGCTGAAGATGCTCGACGTCAGGTCGGAGTAGACGCCGATCACGCGAAAGCGCGTGCCGTCGATCCGCACGACATGGCCGAGCGCTTCACCCGCCGGCCCGAAGAAGCGCCGCTCCATCGCACGGCCGAGCAACGAGACCCGCGCGGCGGTCGCGACGTCCGTGCTGTCGATGCGGCGGCCTTCGCGCAGCTTGAGCGAATCGGTGATGTAGTCGGTCTGACTGGCGACGTCGCCGACGTAGTCCACGCCGTTCGCGATGATGTGGTAGTTGCGTTGGTAAGTCGGGAAGACGTGCGCGACGACGTCGCTGTCGTCGTCTGCGACCAGTGCGGCGTCGCGATATTCGATCGCCGCTGCCGCCGGATCGTCTTGCTGCGGATCGGTCGCGATGAAGAAGCCGGGATCGCCGAACGCGTCAGCGAGCCCGTGATGCCGCCCGACGCCGCCTTGCCGATGCCGAGCACCGCGATGACGGACGCCGTCCCGATGATCATGCCGAGCATCGTCAGCATCGAGCGCGCGCGGTTACGCCAGAACGCGTCGAGCGCTTCGCGCGCGTACGCGAGCAGCCGCGTCATCGCGCGGCGGCTGCGATCATGGCGGACGGCGACGATGAGGGCGACGCGCCGGCAGCGGCGTCACGCGCTCGTTGACGGCGACGGTTGCTTCTTTGTCGTCGACGATGATTTCGCCGGCGTGCAAGCCCGGAACGCACGACGACTTGGGTGTCGTTTTGTGCTGCCGAGCCGTATGGGGACCCGTTTGACGCGTACCGCGATCGACGGCCAAAACGTAATTGCCGCTTAGCATCCTGCCGCAGCGCGTCGGTTGGGACCGTCAACACGTGCGGCTGGTCGTGCGTGACGATATCGACGTCGACCGTCATGCCGTCGCGCAGGATAAGGTAAGCTGTCGGTCGAGCGCGATCGTGGTCAGCACTTGACGCGACGTGTTCGAGGGATCGTCGGACTTTTGCGCGATCGGCGAGATCGCGACGACGCGTCCGCCCAGCGTCGCGCTGCCGAAGTCTTCGCCGCCGACGATCGCGCGTTGTCCGACGCGCACGCCGGCGATGTCCTGTTCGTCGACCGTCGTGCGAACGATGTAGCGGTCATCGGCCGCCATCGTGAACAGCGCCTGTCCGGCGCTCACGGCGTCGCCCGGTTCGAACGGACGCAGCGAATCGCCGGTTGCGACGTGACGCTTTCGATCACGCCGGAGAACGGCGCGACGACGTTGAGGCGATCGACTTGCTCTTGCGCGTAGGCGAGATCGGCCGCCGCGCGCTCCGAATCGGCTTGCGCGGATTGCAAGTCGCCGGCTTTGGACTCGCGCGCGTTGGCCTGCGCCGAGGCGAGCGCCGCCTCGGATTCGCGCAATGCGTCCTGCGCCGAGCGAACGCGTTCGCGCAGCACGTCGTTCTCGCGCGAAAGCGTTCCGCCGAGAATCTGCACGTTCGCTGTGCGCCTGGTCGTAGGTGACGTGCGCTTCGTCGTAGCGCGCCTTCGACTGCATCAGCGTGTCGCGCGAGACGCCCTTTTGTGCGTACAGATACTGGTTGGCCTCGTACGATGCGCTTGGCTTCGCTCAGGTCGGTCTGCGCTTTGGCGAGCGCGGTGTCGGCGGCAAGCCGTTGTTCTTGCGCCGTCTGGCCGCCGTAGCCCAAGCCCGATTGCGCTCCGGCGACGAGGTCTTGACGCGCCTGCGTCAACGCCGAGCGCGCTGCGACGACGTTCGCTTGCGCTTGCAGAACGGCGGAGCGGTTTTGTTCGGGAAGAACGCCGTTGCTCTGGGAAACGCTCTGCGCTTTGCCTTGCGCCGCCAGCACGTTGTCTTGCGCGTCGTGCAGGTTAGAAATCAGTTGCTCGTTGACGATCGTGGCCAGCAGTTGACCGGCCGCGACGCGCTCGCCGGCGTGCACTTCGACGAGACCGAGATTGCCCGCAGCGCCGGCCGGGATCGTGACGACGCGCGGCAGCTGGATCACGCCCGTTTCCGGCAAGGTCGTCGTGAAGGCCGTATAGTGAACCGTGACTTCGCGGACCGGCGTCGCCGCCGCGCCATGTCGCGACGCAAAGAAACCGACGACCACGATCAGGCCAGCGCGGCGACGGCGATCAGCGTATTGCGGCGGCGATTCATATCGATTTCAAGCCTCGCAAATCCGCGGCGGCGGCGGTGTCGGCCGGCGCGAGCGCGACGCGCAGGCGAATCAGCGCGGTGACGTACGTGACGCGCGCGGCGACGAGGTCGTTCTCGGCGGAAAGCGCCGTCTGCTCGGTTTGCGCTGCATCGGTGAACGAGATCGAGGCCGTCCTTGTATTGCAGCTGCGCGATGCGCGCAGTGTCGCGCCCCAGCGCGGCGCTTTGCTTGGCGATCGCCGAGCTCTGGTCGCGGCCGACTCGAGATTGCGCCGGGCGGCGTCGACGTCGGACACTGACGGCGTCGTAGGCGTTGTAGAGCGACGCGAGCGAAGCGTCGATCTGCGCGCGGGCGGCATGGTGCAGCGCAGCGCGTTGACCGTAGTCGTAGAGCGGCACGGCGAACGTCGAAGTGACGTTGAACTGCCAAAACCCGGGCCGGTGCCGGTCGACCGGCGGAATCGGAATCGGCGGCGGAATGGGCAGGTTCGGGAAGAGCGCCTTTCTCCGCGTTGTAGCTGGCCAAGGCCGCCGCATTTTGAGCGTCGATCTGCTGCTGTTCTTGCGACGAGCTCCGTCGGTGAGACTTGACTACCGAATGAACCGTTGAGCGCGACGGTTGGGCGCAGATCGTTGTCGACCGCCGCGTCGCCGAGCTTAGAAGCGTCGAAGTTCGCCTTGGCTTCGAGGATCTCGGGGCGGTTGAGCTTGGCGATCGTCGCCGAGTTGCGCCGCCGATCGTCGTCGGCGCCGGCGGCTCGGGAATGTCTTTGGGCAGAGCGAACGTCGTGCCGGTCGGTGCGCCGACTTGCACGGCGAGGGCTTCGGCCGCATTGTGTTCGTCGACGCGCGCCTGAACGAGCGTCGAGCGGCTGCGGCCGACGGCGACCTGCGCGCGCAGAACGTCGACGCCCGCCACGCGTCCGACGCGTTCGCTGGCGCGCGCGTTGGCGAGCAGCGTTTGCTGGTAAGCGAGATCGCTCGCATCGAGCAGGGTCACTTCATGCAACGCGGCGAGGTTGTAGAAGGCGTTCGAAACGTCGATCGCCGTCTGTTCTTCGAGCCGCCGCAGTTCGTATTTCGCGGCTTGCGTCGTGCGCTTGGCCTGTTGCGCGGTCAGCTGCGCGCCGCCGTTGAAGAGGTTGTACGTCGACTGCAGCTCTGCCGTATTCTGCGAAAAATTATTGACCGGAGCGAGCCCGAACTGGGCGAATTGTCCGCTCGCGTTGGCCGACTTCTGAATCTGATTCTGCAGCAGACCGCCCAAAGACGGATATTCGGCAGCGCGGTCGCGCGTGTAGGTCACGTCGTAACTCGTGATCGTGGCGCGCTGCGCCAGCAGGGTCGGCGCGTGGACGAGCGCGTAAGCCACGGCCGCATAACCGTCGAGGACCGGGCCCGAGCGGGCTCCCGGTGCGCCGCCGAACCGCCGGCACCGGCATGGCCGTCGGCGGCGCGAGGGGTGCCACGGTGAACGCAGCGCCCGGCGCAAGCGTGGCCTGCGGTGAGCCGGCCGGCTCTGGAATCACGTTCGTACCCGGCGCGACGGTCGGCTCAGGGCCGGCGGGCGCCCGTTGTGCGGCTGCCGGCTGGGCCACCGGAAACCAACAGCAACCACACCCGAGGCCCAGAGCCAATGCAAGAATTGCGCGGCGGCGCAGGTTCACTTGACCGTTGCGACGTTGATTGCGGTTTGGGTCAATACCAAAATCGCGGCCGCGATAAGGGCGGGTGTGCGTCCGATCCGGGCGACGATCGGCAGCCCGAAGCCGACGAGGACGAACGTCCAGATCTGAAATGGGTTAAACACTTCCAAGAAGACGGCGAGCTTTGGATTCGAAGCCGCAAACCACCCGAGGCTGGGCAAGACCAGCAGCAGGTCGCGCGTCGATGCAAATGCCGTCGGGCCGCGTAACGCGGTCAGGATGCCGATGACGAAGACCCCGATGCCCAAGCGGACGAGCGCGATGTTGGCGACGAACGCGAACAGCCGGCCGTAGGTCGCGTCGCCTTTAGCGGCTGCGGTTGCGATCAGGCAGACCAATGCCCCGTAGGCGATTGCGACCAGCACGCCGATGGGGTACACGAACGTCGCAACTTTCTGCCAAAGCAGTGCGAAGCCGAGCAGCTGATCGCGCTGCTGTAACGACAGCGAGGCGATCTTGGGGTCGTGCGTCGGATTCTGCGTGAACAACGTGCGGGCAAGATGCTCGCCCGCCGGCAACTGCAGCCAGGCCCCAGCGATGCCGAGAACGCAGGTAACGACGAAAGCCCAAACCCACATCGGGCGTTTGCGTAACGCCGCGAATGCTTCGCGCGGCGCGACGATCACATCGGACAACACGCCGAGACCACTGCGTGTAGAAGGCGCGTGAACCGCCTCGACGCTCATGTCACAAGCTCCTTACGAGGAAGATACGGCGGCTGCGCCTGAAAGTTTCGCCCTTTCGGTAAGCGCTCGTTCTGGCATCCGTCGAAGCCCAAGTCTAGAACCCGAAGAGCAGCGCGATGACGATGTCGAGCCCGAACGCGATGCCGAGACCCGTGGTCAGGCGAAGTTTCGCGAACGCGACAAGGCCGTAGGCGAGCAGCAGAGTCGACCATAGATCGAAGAGTCCGAAACTCGAAAAGAAGACGACTTCACGGTCGTTGCCCGACGACGCAAAGATCGCCAGATTATCCGGCACAGAGACGGCAAGCGCCTTCAAGTTGGCGTACGAAGCCGGTGAGCGTAAGGCGACGCCGATGCCGTCGACGAGCGCTCCGAGGGCCGACGGCACCGCACAAACGGCTGCGAGCGAAAAGAAGGCCGAATATGGCACGGTGACGCGTTTGAACAGCGCGACCGTGCGGGCGACCACGGCCGTCAGGCTCCAGGCGACGAGCGGCTGCAGCACTTGAAAGAGGGCGCTGTTCGCCAGAAAATCCTTCCGGACCGCGCTGCTGCTTGCGCCCGCATAGGCCATGCCCGGGTGACTTTTCGCGCCGGCGTGCAGCACGTGCAGAATCGCCGGTGCGCTGGCCCACAGATCGAAGAAACCGCATGCCAGCACGAAGGCGAACGCCGCGAGCCAGGCGGGGCTGGCGACGATTTCATCGTACGCCCGCGCCGGCCGGATCACGATGTCGCGCAGCAGCGTCAACCGAAAGATCGACGAGCGCTGCGCCGCGCCTTCCTCATTCGGCTCCACCACAGCCGCGTCTCTTCGCCGCCCGAGTCACGTCCTCCGCAGCGGGCGGCGGAGCGTGGTAGAAACTACGGCCCTTTGAGGAGTTCCGAAACCGGCAGGCGACGTTCGATCGCTGCGGCGGCACGCTCCAGATGCAGTTCGCGCAACTCCAACAGGCGCAGCTTCAGGTACATCGCCATGCGGCGGCGCGCTCGCTGCGAGTAGAGCGCGTTCGGATCGGCGGCCGCGGACAACCGTATCGCAGTTCGTGTGCTGCGCGGGCGGCGCCGGTTCGGCGGGGCCGCGGAAAGAGTCAGCGCAGCGAGCGCGACGAAAGCGGCGGGGAGCATCGGCATTTCCTCCGCTTGCAGTATCACTCGAATCCCCCGCATCGCAAGTGCGGGACGAAGAACAGCATCGAAAGGGCACATTGAATCAACCGAACGGCCGTAGTACCGTTTCAGCACCGCTCGTCGTGGCGGCTCCGCCCGAGGGCCAGTACGTGCGCATCGTGCCGCTGGGCGGTTGCGGCGAGATCGGGCGCAATATGACGGTCATCGAAACGCGCGACGATCTGATCGTGGTCGACTGCGGATTGATGTTCCCCGACGATACGATGCTCGGCGTCGATATCGTGATCAACGACTTCACGTATCTGCGCGAGCGGCGCGACAAATTTCGCGCCGTCCTGGTGACGCACGGACACGAAGACCATATCGGCGGCATCCCGTTCTTACTGCGCGAGTTCGACGTTCCATTGGCGGCGACGCCGCTCTCGCTGGCGCTCATCCGCGCGAAGTCACGCGATCGCAAGTTCAGCGACGAAAAATTCGTCGCGGTGCAGCCCGGTCAGCGCGTTCGCTACGGCGGCATCGAAACGGAGTTCGTTCACGTCAACCACAGCGTCGCGGGCGCCTGCGCGCTCGCGATCACGACCGAGCTCGGCACGATCTTCCACACGGGCGATTTCAAGTTCGACCAGACGCCGCTCGACGGCAAGCCGGCCGATTTCGCCGCGATCGCCGGCATCGGCGATGAAGGCGTCCTCTGCATGCTGTCGGATTCGACCAATGCCGAACGCCCCGGTCACACGCCCTCCGAGCGCGTCGTCGGCGAGGCCTTTGCGAACATCTTTGCGCAGCGCGCCCGGGCCGCATCATCGTCACGTCGTTCGCTTCCAACGTGCCGCGCATCGCGCAGGTCGTCGACCAAGCGTTGCGCTTCGGGCGGCGCATCGCGCTGCTCGGGCGCTCGCTCGTCAACGTCGTCCAGTACGCAACGGCGCTCGGCTATCTCAATCTGCCGCCGGAGCGCATGATCCGGCTCGAGCAGCTCGACGAGTACCCGCCCAACGAAATCGTCGTCATCACGACCGGCTCGCAGGGCGAACCGATGTCGGCGCTGTCGCGCTTAGCGGTACGCGATCATCCGCGCATGAAGATCGTCGCCGGCGACACGGTCGTCATCAGTGCGACGCCGATCCCCGGTAACGAGAAAAGCGTCGGCAAGACGATCAACAACCTGTACCGCCTGGGCGCGACCGTCGTGCACGGCACGTCGCGCACGACAGCGCACGTCTCGGGCCACGCTTCGCAAGAAGAATTGCTGCTGATGCTCAACTTGGTGCGGCCGAAGTACTTCGTTCCCGATGCACGGCGAGTACCGGATGCTCGTCACGCACGCGGGACTCGCGCAGAAGACCGGCGTCTTGCCCGAGAACTGCTTCGTGATCGAAAACGGCGACGTCGTCGAGTTCACGGCAGCCGGCGCGGAGAAAGTCGGCAAGACGTACGCCGGCAACGTGATGGTCGACGGTAGCGGTGTCGGCGACGTCGGCGAAACGGTTCTGCGCGATCGTAAGCATCTCTCCGCCGACGGTATCATGCTCGTCGTCGTGACCGTCGATGCCGAAGAAGCGCGCGTCGTCGCCGGTCCCGACTTGATTTCGCGCGGCGTCTTTTACTTACCGGAAGCGGACGGCGTGACGCGCGACCTCGAACGGCGCGTCTCCGACATCCTCGGCGGCTGCTCGGCGGAAGGCATCCGCGACGTCAACACCGTCAAGGAACACATCCGTCAAGGCCTCTCCAAAGCCGTCTACGAGAAAACGCGACGCCGCCCGATAGTCATCCCCGTCGTCATGGAAGTCTGAGGAACGCTTGGAATTCGCGCGTGGACGTCGTCGCTACGGACCTCATGGCCCCTAGGCCACTTCGGTCCTAGGCTCCTCGCCACGCACGAATTCCAAGCGTTCCTCATCGTATCGGTCTTGGACGGCGCGTGGACGTCGTCGCTACGGACCTCATGGCCCCTAGGCCACTTCGGTCCTAAGCTCCTCGCCACGCACGAATTCCAAGCGTTCCTCATCGTATCGGTCGCGGACGGCGCGTGGACGTCGTCGCTACGGACCTCATGGCCCCTAGGCCACTTCGGTCCTAGGCTCCTCGCCACGCACGAATTCCAAGCGTTCCTCATCGTATCGGTCTTGGACGGCGCGTGGACGTCGTCGCTACGGACCTCATGGCCCCTAGGCCACTTCGGTCCTAGGCTCCTCGCCACGCACGAATTCCAAGCGTTCCTCATCGTATCGGTCTTGGACGGCGCGTGGACGTCGTCGCTACGGACCTCATGGCCCCTAGGCCACTTCGGTCCTAAGCTCCTCGCCACGCACGAATTCCAAGCGTTCCTCATCGTATCGGTCGCGGACGGCGCGTGGACGTCGTCGCTACGGACCTCATGGCCCCTAGGCCACTTCGGTCCTAGGCTCCTCGCCACACACGAATTCCAAGCGTTCCTCATCGTGTTGGTCTTGGATCGCGCGAAATCTGAACGCTTTTCGGTCATGTGAGGCGGCGGGAGCGGCGCGTGGCGCGGGCCGTTTCGACTAGCGTTTGGGTTTGGGGAGATTCGAGGGCGGCGACGATGCGGTCGGCCGCGTCGCCGTTGCCGAACAGCGGGGGATGTGAAGACGGACGCACGGGTTCCGCGCGCAGGGCGGCCGCGATCGTCTCTGCATCCGCGCCGACGAGGCGATTCCAACCGGCCTCGACCGTGTTCGTCCATTCGGTCGTGTCGCGCAGCGTGATACACGGGACGGCGGCGAAGTAGGCTTCGCGCTGCACGCCGCCCGAGTCGGTGAAGATCGCGTGCGCGGCGCATTCGAGGGCGACGATGTCGAGATACCCGAGGGGTTCGACCGCGACGATCGTCGGCGGCAGCGCGATCCCGAAGGTCCGTAGTCGCGTGGCAGTGCGGGGATGCACCGGAAAGACGACGGGTCGCGGCGCTCCCGCGAATCCGGCGATGATCGAGCGCAGACGAACGGGGTCGTCGGTGTTTTCGGCGCGGTGCAAGGTCAGCAGATCGTAGGGTCCCTTCTGCAGCGCGCGCAACTCGCCGGACAGTTGCGCCGTCGCGCGGTCGCGCGCACGCAGGAACACGTCGTACATGACGTCCCCGCAGACGTACACGCCGGCGTCGACGCCTTCGGCGGCGAGACGGTCGCGCGCGGCGTCGTCGGTGACCAGCGCGACATCGGCGATGTGGTCGCTGACGATGCGATTAATCTCCTCAGGCATCGTCCGGTCGTACGAGCGCATGCCGCCTTCGACGTGCGCCAGCGGCAGGAGAAGCTGCTTGGCCGCCAGGGCGCCCGCCAGCGTGCTGTTCGTGTCGCCGCGCACGATCACGACGTCGGGATCGGTCTCGACCAGTGTCTCGGCCAGAGCGGCCAGCATCTCGCCGGTTTGAGCGGCGGCGCCGGCCGAGCCGACGCCCAGATTGACGTCGGGTTCTGGGATACCGAGTTCCGAGAAGAACCGGTCCGACATCCGTTCATCGTAGTGCTGTCCCGTGTGCACGAGCACTTCTTCGTGATGGCGCCGTAGGGCGCGCGACAGAACGGCGACCTGCACGAATTCGGGACGCGCGCCCACGATCGAGACGATCTTCATCGCCCTACCGTTCGTCTGCCGGGGGCGAGATCAGGAACGACCGTTCGCGTGCCATAGGGCTGTGCTCGGGCCGTTGGCTGCCGAAACTTAAAAGGCCACAGAGGAGCGGCGTTTCGTCGATGATGCAGACAGCCATACGGGTCCCCTTCGTCGTGCCGCAGATCGGTGAAGCCGAAGTTGTGGCCGTTTCGGCCGTTCTGCGCTCGGGGCAGTTGGCCGCGGGCCCGCAAGTAGCGGCCTTTGAAGCGGAGTTCGCGGCGGCCGTCGGTTGCGCGCATGCCGTAGCCGTCAATTCCGGGACGGCGGCGGTCCACGCAGCCCTCGAGGCCTGCGAGGTCGGTTCGGGCGACGAAGTGCTCGTTACGCCGTTCACTTTTGCGGCGTCAGCGACGCCTATCCTCATGCAGGGGGCGATTCCCCGCTTCGTCGATGTCGCACCGCGGACGTTCAATCTCGATCCGCCTGCCGCCGCGGCGAAAGTCAGCCAGCGAACCCGCGCGGCCATCCTCGTCGATCTCTTCGGCTGCCCGTTCGATCCGACCGGCGTCAGCTCGCTCGCAGAGCGTGGCGTGGCGGTGCTCGAGGATGCCTGTCAAGCGGTCGGGGCGCGCCGCGCCGGCGGGGCCGCGGGAACGCTGGGCACGGCAGGCGCCTTTTCTTTCTATGCGACCAAGAACATCATGACCGGCGAAGGCGGCATGCTGACGACCGATGACGCGCGCGTCGCGCAACGGGCGCGCCGCTTCCGCAACCACGGCCAAGGTGAGCGCTATGAGTACCTGACGCTGGGCTACAACTACCGGATGACCGACGTTGCGGCGGCAATCGGTCGCGTCCAACTCGACCGTCTCACTCAATTGGCGAGCGCGAGACGCGCCAACGCCGCCTTCTACGATGCCGAACTGAACGGCCTTTCCGGCGTCGACGTGCCGTTCGTGCCGCCCGGCGTCGAGCACGCGTACCACCAGTATTCGGTCTTGATCGACCCCGAGCGTACCCTCAATGGCGCCGACCGCGACGCCGTGCGCGCGACCTTGGCGAGTCGCGGCATCGACAGCGGCGTTTACTATCCCAAACCGCTGCATTTGCAGCCGCTGTTTGCCGCGTATGGCTACGGGCCGGGCGACTTCCCGATTTCCGAGCGGTTGTCGCGGCAGATTCTCGCGCTGCCGATCGGCCCGCATCTCGACCACGCGCAACGCGAATGGACCGCCCGCAGTGTGCGCGCCGCCGTCGGGGTTGCGGAATAGGGACGATGGGCGCGCGGCTACGGATCGGAGTCGTCGGGTTCGGTTCGATCGGACGTCACCACGCGCGTCATCTCGCCGCGATGCCCGGCGTCGAATTCGCCGGCGTAGCGGAACGCTCGGCGCCGGCAGCGGCCGCCGCAGCGGCGGCCGGTTATCGCACCTTTTCGACGGCGCGCGGGCTGCTGGACTTTGGCGTCGACGCCGTTGTGATCTGCGTGCCGACCAGCGCCCACGAAGAGGTCGCCGGCGATTTCATCGATGCCTCGGTCGCGCTGCTGGTCGAGAAGCCGCTGGCCCATAGCATGGCGGCCGCAAAACGGATGCTGGGCCGTTGCCGGCGTGCCGGCGTGCCGCTGATGGTGGGCTACATCGAACGCTACAATCCAGCGATGGCGGTGATCCGAGATTTCGTGGCCGGCGGCGATCTCGGCAAGCTGATCAGCATGTCGGCGCGCCGCGTCGGAATCTTGCCGCCGCGCATTCGCGATGCGAGCGTCCTGATCGACATTGGCGTCCACGACATCGACATGGCGGCCTTCATCACCGGCGCGCGGCGCCTCAACCTGATCTGCGCGCAGGGCGGGATGGCCGTGCTCGACGATCGGCTCGACTTTGCAACGTTGATGCTCGATGCCGCCGGCTGCGTCGTTTCGATCGAATCGAACTGGATCACGCCGGTAAAAATTCGCGACATCTCGCTGACGGGCACCAAAGGCTACTGTCGCGTCGACTACATCACGCAAGAAGCGTGGTTTGCGCCGGGCGTCCATTTCGCGCCGAGCGGCAGCTACGACGAATTGGTGCGCCAGTACAAAGAAGGCAGCCTGATCGCGTTGCCGGTCGCCAAACGTGAGCCGCTGGCGTGCGAACTCGAAGTCTTCGTGCGCGGATTGCGCGGGCTCGAACCGTTGCCCGATCCCGGCATCGCGCTCGCGTCGCTGCGCATTGCCGAAGAAGCGACGGCGCTGATTACGCGGACGCCGACATCGATGCATGTCGCGGTATGAGTCGGGAGCCGTGAGTTCGCCGCAGCTCGATGCGGCGCCGTTCGTGCATCCGACGGCGCTTGTCGAAGAAGGGGCGATGCTCGGCGCAGGCACCCGCATCTGGCACCATGCGCAGGTGCGCGCGGGCGCGAGCATCGGCGCTCGTTGCATCGTCGGAAAGGGCGCCTTCGTCGACGTCGACGTGACGATCGGCGACGATTCCAAGCTGCAGAACTATGCCTGCGTCTATCACGGCGTCAGCTTGGGCCGCGGCGTCTTCGTCGGCCCGCACGTGGTGTTCACGAACGACCGCATTCCGCGTGCGACCAGCCCCGACTTCACGCCGCTGCGCGACGGCGACTGGGAGGTCGGTGAAACGCGCGTCGACGACGGCGCCTCAATCGGTGCGAACAGTACGATCTTGCCAGGCGTCCGCATCGGCCGCTGGGCGATGGCCGGCGCCGGTTCGGTCGTCACCGGCGACGTCGCTCCTTACGCGCTGGTCGTCGGCTGCCCGGCGAGACAGCTCGCGTGGCTCTGTGCTTGTGGTCTACGCGTGGACGAAAACGAGCAGCGTTGCACGCGCTGTGGTCCGTTGCCGGACGATCATCCGCTCCGCTGAGCGTCAGAAGCGCTTGACGTTGAGGAGTTCGGCTGCGCGGAACGCTGCCTCGACGCGTGCGATCGAATCGGCGGTCGCAAAGTACGCTACGACCGACCGGCCGCGTTCGATGGCCTCGGCATAGTTATCGAGTTCTGATTCGGGGATCGCGAATTCACCCAAACGGTCGTCGAGGTCTTCGTTCCGGAAAAACGTCCGCGGCTGATGCACGTTCGTGAGCCCCGGGACGCCGGTGCCCGACCCATAATTGGTCCCCGGGACGTCCGTACCGATCACCCCGCCGCGCCGGAAATCCATCGAGGAATCCTCGGGTCCGACGACCTGCACGTCGTCGGGTGATAAGCCCGCTTCTTTAAGTGCCGCTCTGAGCGCGCTCAGATCGCCGTGCGGTGAAAGACCCGTAACGACCAAACCCATACAAACTCCCTTGCATGCTTGGAGCACGCTGTTTCACGATGCGGTGCGGAAGAGGGTCGGTTCGCCGCGCCGGCTGCTCCGGGCCTGTGTCAAGCGCCCGGCGGTTTACTGAGCGCCGGAGGCACGCTTCATAGGAGGACCGCTCGGTGGTGCACCGCCGCTTGCCGGCATGGCACCGAACGAGCGGAACGACGTTTCACGCATGAAGGCCAAAATGGCCGCGCCCAAGCCGACGAGGAACACGAGCATCGTCACCGCCCAACCGATCGTCGGCAACGTTTCGGCCGCGGTGACCATGATCAGTCCCAGCACCAGCGCACCGAGGGGCGTCGGGGTTGCATGCGGACGCAGCAACTCGTAGACGCGCCGTCCCAAGAGCAGCGCGACCGCCGCATTTCCGATGCACAGCCCGGCGAACAGCAGCGCCAGTTCGAGCGGAATGAGCGGAATGCCGATGATCGAGAACAGCAACAGCACGAAGATCGGCACGAGTGCAATCGCGGCGAGTGCGCCCGCCAGGCCGGATAGCCCTGGATGTTTCTCGACCCGATCCAGTGCGATCCGCACGCGCATCGGAAAGAGCAGGAAGGCGAACAGCACCAGCACGTCCCAGCCGGCTTTCTTGAAGAAGCTGCGATCTTGAGCGAAGAAGTCGTCGGCTCCGAATGGTCCAAACCACGGAAGGAACCCGTCTTCACCGAGTGCATTGACGACCCGGCCGCCAACTTCGCAGCCGTCGAGTTGCGAGAAGGAGCCGAAGAACGTGCGCACGTCCCCGTCGATCTGCGCGCCGTCGCTGCAGGTGACGTTGCCGAAATAGACGTTGAGATTGCCTTGCACTTCATCGCCGTCGCCGACGTTGAGGTTGCTGAACCAGACGGTCTTGCCATGATCGTAGGTGCGTGCGCTCGCGAGCGAAGCCGACGATCCCACCAGCCCGGCGACCAACGCCGCCCAAAGCAGCAGACGGCGCATCACGATAGGCCTCGCGTTCGCGCAGCAGCCGGCGCCATCCGGCGCCGCAGTGCGAGCAGCCCGACGACGGCGGCGGCCAGCGCGAGGTCGGCTGCTAGGATCGTCGCCATCGCGCGAGTGACGTCGAAGGTCTGCGAACCGAAAATCTGACCGACTGACGACGACAGAGTTCCGACGGCAGTGCCGGCGCGCTGCGCTGCGGTCCCAAGCATCGTCAGCATCGCGACGGCTGCCGAACCGCCCCACCACAAGAACGCACCGATCGTCGCCCATGCGAACACGATGTAGGTAACGAGGATTCTGATGGCGTGTGAGTGGCCGACGTGTGGGACTGGAAGGGGGCGCACTTCCGCCATGACTTTGAATGTGAAGTTGGCCGCCGGCTCGAGACGGCGCGGCGTGAGCAGCAACGCGTCGACGACGCGAAGCTCGGCGACCAATTCGGCGCAGGCCGTGCAACGCGCAAGGTGTGCTTCGACTCGCGCCCGCTCGCGCGGCGCGAGCGTCCCGTCGACGTAGGCGTCGAGGCGCGTCTCAGAATACGAACAGCGCATCGTGCCTCCCCAGACGTGGCCGCTTCTCGCTGTCCTCGGGATGCGAGGAACGCGCGTCTGCAGCGGGTGAGCCCAGCGCGTCGAGCGCCGCTCGTTCGCGCGCGCGCATCTTCTGCGCGAGCGCCAGTTTGCCGCGATGAATCAGCGTCTTGACGTTGCCCAGTGAAAGCCCCATCGCCTCGGCGATCGCTTGATATTCGAGGTTGTCGTAATAGCGCAGCGCGAGCACGGTGCGCGTTCGTTCCGGCAGTTCGGCCAAGGCCATGCGCACGTCGCGCTCGGCTTCGGCCCGCAGCACGCCGAGCGTCGGGTCGGCACCTTCTGAAGGGTCGGGAAACGCGCTCTCGATGATCTGCTCGTCGCCGAGCTGCGCGGTCTGCGGCCGGCGTTGCGACTTGGCAAGGTACGTGCGCACGACGTTGCGCGCGATGTGGTACAGCCATGTCGAGAACTTCCCGAGGTTGGGATTGAACGTCCCGAGGTGCGCGTAGGCGCGTAGGAACGTTTCCTGCCCCAGATCCGCAACGTCTGCGGGACCGCGCACGCTGGCTCCAATGAAGTTCGTGATGCCGTGTTTGTAACGGTCGACCAAGGCGGCAAATCGTTCGCGATCTCCGCCGAGCACGAGCCGGACCAACTCCTCGTCGTCCTGCCCTACGATCGTCACCCCTCCTCGTCTCGTTTCTCGCGGAACTCTACTGTCGCTATACGCCAAGGTTTCGCAAGGAGCACGGGAGCGTCACGGGTCGTAGGCGGCGGATTCGACATTGACGTAGGCATGGTGATCGTGCGGGGACGGGCGGTTAACGGTGATGGTCAGCTGGTGCTTGCCTTCGGGCAGCGTTGCGCTCGCGAACACGAGGACGTGCGTCTTTTTGACGGGCGCAAGGAAGGACACATCCGGGTCGGCGAGCGCGCCGTCGAGCTTGACGCTTCCGGTGCCGCCCCCCGGGCCGTCAACGCCGTAGAGGCGGATCGCATGGCCGGCAAAAGTGATGACGGCGCGGTCGCCTGGGACGTAGCTGCGGCCGCTCATCCCGGCATAGCGTCCGTCGTTCATGTTCCGAACGATATGCCACTTTCCGATATAGCGGAAGGAAGCAGCCGATAAGGCCAGGGGAGCCCCCTCGACAGCCGTGGCGGCAGCGGTCGGCTGCGCAGCCGTGGCGGCGGCGGTGGGCTGCGCAGTGGCGACGGCGGTCGCACGCGGCGTCGCCGGCGTGACGGCCACTGGCTCGGAACGCCGCGCGACGAGGCCGTAGATCACCAGCGCCAAGCCGCACGCCAGCAAGGCAGCGGCGAGGGCGAGCGTGGTCGCCAATCTCGAACGCGTAGGGGCCATGAGCATGGTCGTCTTCTCCGTTTCGAACGGCTCGAAAGCGGCGTTTGATGTAAGCCCAGTATACGTCCTCTGAGGATGTGCCCCTCACGCCGGCGCGAAAGGGTGCTTTCGGTATGGAGCTTCGCATCGATGCCGGCCGCGTCGAGGATATGCGCCGGCTGGCGCGCGACATCGCCCGACCGGTCGAAGCGTTCATCGAAGCGCACGGCACGGTCTCGGTCGAACGCGCGACCCTGCGGCTTCTGGGCGTCGACGGGGTCGCGGCAGGCGATGTGCCCTTGCCTAACGCGGTTCTGGAACGCTTGGAGGCCGCCGCGTTGCGCTCGGGCGTAGCGCTTCCCTTCGGAGCGCTCGTGGCCGAGACGGGGCGTACGCCGGATGACGTCGCCGGCGCCCTGGCCGACGGAACGCTCGACTTTGCTGCGGCCGGCGACGTGCCCCAAGCGGCCGCCCGAGCCGCCCTCGGGAAATACGTGGCGAACGCCATGGCCCGCATCGACGGGCGTCGCCAAGAGCGTCTGCGCCTGCTCGAACGATTGCCGCAGTCCGCGCCGCCGCTGCTGTACGTGATCGTCGCCAGCGGCAACATCTACGAAGACCGCACGGCCGCCGTCGCCGCCGCCGAAGCCGGCGCACAGATCGTCGCGGTCATCCGCTCGACCGGCCAATCGCTGCTCGACTTCGTCCCGTACGGTGCGACGACCGAGGGTTTCGGCGGCACGTATGCGACGCAAGAGAATTTCCGCATCATGCGCGAGGCGCTCGACGCCGCCTCCGAGCGTTTAGGCCGTTACGTCATGTTGACGAACTACGCCAGCGGGTTGTGCATGCCGGAGATCGCGACGATGGCGGCGCTCGAGCGCCTCGACATGCTGCTCAACGATTCGATGTACGGCATCTTGTTCCGCGACATCAACATGCAGCGGACCTTCGTCGACCAACACTTTTCGCGCAGGCTCAACGCGCGCGCAGGCATCATCATCAATACCGGCGAGGACAATTATCTGACGACCGCCGATGCCGTCGAACAAGCGCCCGCCGTGTTAGCCTCGCAGTTCATCAATGAAGCGTTCGCGCATGGCGCCGGAATGCCGGACGAGCAGATCGGGCTCGGCGATGCGTACGAGATCGACCCGTCGCTCGAAGACGGTTTCTTACTCGCCGTCGCTCAGGCGCAACTCGCACGCCAATGCTTCCCGGCGGCGCCGCTCAAGTACATGCCGCCGACCAAACACATGACGGGCGATGTCTTCCGCGGACACCTCATAGACGCGATGTTCAACCTGACGTCGGTCATGACCAAACAGACGATCCACCTGTGCGGCATGATGACCGAGGCCATTCACACGCCGTTTTTGGGCGATCGCGCACTGTCGTTGGAGAACGCGCGTTATATTATGACGACCGCACGCCATCTCGGCGACGAGATCGAATTCAAAGCAGACGGCATCGTCGAGGCGCGCGCAAATCACGTGTTGCACGAGGCGCACTCACTGCTCGAACGAGTCGCCGACCGCGGGTTAATGGCGTCGATCGAAGCCAAGACGTTTGCCGACGTCTCCCGCACGGCCGTTGGAGGGCGGGGCTTCGACGGCGTGTTCGAGCGTGGTCGCGATTACTGGAATCCATTCGAAGAAGCGCTGCCGGCCGCCGAACGCGTCTTCGTTTGACCAATGCCATCACGCATGCTAGCATGATGGCATGCACAGAATCCAGGTGCAGCTGACGTCCGACCAGGAACGTATGCTGCGCGAGTTGGCGAGGCTGCGGGGGTCGTCTGTCTCGGCACTGATCCGCGAAGGCGTCGACTACGTCGTCACTCCTTCGAAGGAGAACCGCGAACGACGGGTGCGCTCGGCGCAATCCATTATCGGCGTGTTGGCCGGACCGGGCGACGTCGCCGGGCGCCATGACGAATACTACGCCGAGACGCTGCAACGAGAGCTGCGCACGAATCGAAGGTGATCTTCTGCGATACTTCGGCGCTATACGCGGTTATGGACGCAGCGGAACCGCGCCATCGTGCGGCCGCCGCCGCTTGGAGCCGTCTTACCAGCGAGTCCGCGGACCTCGTTACGACCAATTACGTCGTGACTGAGATGGTCTCACTTTTGCAGCGGCGTCTTGGCATAAAGCCGTTACAACGCCTCACGGAAGCCTTGGAATCGAACATCGCGGTTCATTTCGTCGATCGTCAATTGCACGACGCAGCGCTGCAAGCGTGTCTGGCCGCACGACGCCGGCATCTCGGCCTCGTCGACTGCTGCAGCTTCGCGTTCATGCGGCGCAGCGGGATCGAGCGCGCCTTCGCAATAGATCGCCATTTCGCCGAACAAGGGTTCGAGCTCGTTCCCGTTCAGGAACGCGATAAACGATGAGCACGTACGTAAAGCCGTACGGCGACACGCTCGACGACGGCAAGGTGCAGTTGTCGTTTACGCTGCCGTTGGAGTGGAGCGAGGCGGCCGACGAAGCGGCGCGCCAGCTGGTCGCCAAAATGGGCTTTTCCGAGGTCGCGGTCTCCGAAGGCAGACGGATCGCGAACGGCTTTTCTTTCTTCGTCGTGTACGCCAGCACGCCGGCCGCCGTCGACGCCGATGCAATCGTCGCGCCATCGGCCAAGGCGCATGCAATGTCGCTCGACGAGGTCGACGCGTTCGTGCGCGAGCGCGTCGGCCGCAAGGTTCGCGTTGCCGGCGCGTGCATCGGAACGGACGCCCACACCGTCGGCATCGATGCGATCCTCAACATGAAAGGCTATCAGGGCGACTACGGACTCGAGCGTTACAAGGAATTCGTCACGTTCAATCTCGGGAGTCAGATTTCGGTCGAATCGCTGGTCGAATTCGCGAAGGACAACCACATCGATGCGCTGCTCGCTTCGCAAGTCGTCACGCAAAAAGGCAGCGACATCACGAACTTCACCGCCCTCACCGAACTGCTGGAAGCCGAAGGCATTCGTGATGATATCGTGCTGATCGCCGGCGGTCCGCGGATGACGAATCTCTTAGCGACGGAGCTTGGCTACGATGCCGGTTTCGGCCGCGGAACGTTGCCCAGCGACGTCGCGGCCTTCGTCGCGACCCGCATGGCGGGACGTGCGGTGCGTTCCTGATCGGGAATGACGGTGACCCGCTAAAGCGTCGCACGGTGACGCCGGCTGTTTTGCGTACCGGCGTTGAAGCCAAGGCCATGCGTGCCGCCGAGCGAGCGACCCAGATCATTACGCTTACTGCGTGCATGTTCGTCGCGGTGTCCGCCGGCGGCGATGCACAGTCGCCTCTCGTCGTGACGCCTGCCTCTAACGGTGCGGCGTGGACGACCGCCGATGTCGCGAAACTCGATGGCGACCTCGATGCGTTGCTCTCCACGGCGCCGGCGGTGCGGGGCGCGCACGTCGGTGTGCTTGCCGTCGACACGCGCACGGGAGCGACGCTCTACGCCCGTAACGCCGATGACGAGTTCCAGCCCGCGAGCACGTTGAAGCTGCTCGTGGGCAGCATGCCGCGCTCGAGCAAAGTGGGACCACGATTACCGCTTCGAACCGATGCGTTCATCGACGAAGCCATGGCGGGGCGCCGCTTATCGGTCGTCGACCACCGCCTGGAGGGCAGCCTGCCATTCTGCGCGGCGGCGGCGATCCGTATCTCCGGGCGCAGGATCTCGCGCCGCGCGAGGCAGTCGAGCCGACCGGCATCCGGGCGCGTTGCGCGGGTCGACATCGATGACGGCGCGTTACGACGAGCGCCGTACCCGACGGGTTGGACGTCGGACGACATCGGCAAAGCTATGCGCCGCGCATCTCCGCGATGACGCTCGAACATAACGTACGCATCTGGGCGTGCAAGCCACGGCGCGACCGTCCGGTCAAGGCGCGAGTTCGTTTGCGCCGCTGCGGACGGTAAGATGCCCGAGTTTTTTCTCACACTGCGGGCCGACCCACGATCCTCGTCGTCGAATCAGCCAGCCGATCCACGGACCGCCGGGACGCGTAGCGACACGTTGACATCGTCCGCGAGAGAGCGGGTTGCACGACCGTCGTCGGCATCATCTGCGGCAGACGCTTCACAGACCGCTCTAGCATTCGCCGTACTCGATCCTCGCCTTTACTGCGTACCGGCATAGCCAGTAAGGCGCTCCGAGCCGTCGGTGTCGATTCCGGCAAGTACTCCGCCTACGAAGCCGGCAACGATGGACCTTTAGAATTCCGTTCGGGATGACGAAGGGCGCTGCCGGTTGTCTGGCGGCACGACTCGCTCGATTACGCGGGTGGCTCGGCCCGGACTTCTGGATACCCAGCGATAATCTCTCGGCCGAGTTGCTGCTCAAAGAATTGGCGTATCGATAGCGGCGGCGTGCCCGGCATCGACCGAGAACGGCGTCGCGTTGCGAACGCACCTGGCTGCAATCGATCGGCGTCGACCCGGCGACGACAACGCTTGCGGACGGCAGCGGCCTCTCACAATACGATCGCATCACGCCGCGCGACCTCGTCGCGATCCTGCAGCACGACTGGAACGGCCCGAACCGTCAACTCGTGCTCGACTCGTTGCCCGTCGGCGGCGCGCGCGGTACGATCGAAGGCATCGCGGGCACGCCCGCAGCAGGCCGCGTGTTCGCCAAAACGGGCAGCATGATGCACGTCCGAGGCCTGGCCGGCTACCTCGCGACGCAGCGCCACGGCGCCGTCACGTTCGCTTTTAACGTCGACGATTGGAACGGCGATTACGCTGCGTTAGCGGCATTGCGCGCCGCGGTATTGTCTCGCATCATCGAAGATTCCGGAGCATTGTAAGAACCCGTCACTCGCCTGCGCGCGCTAGCCACGTGCGTCCGAAGCCTGAGGGGTAGACGAACGCGGCCGTCGCCGTCAGGTAGCGTTACGCCTCGAACAACTCTCGCAGTGCATCGAGCGTCCGTCCGAGCGCATAAGCGTCGAGCTTCCCCTCGCGGCGGATCAGCCGTGACTTGTCGATCGTCCGAATTTGGTCGAGCACGATTCGACCTGCTTCTGTGGGCATCGTGGTTTCTATGCGGTATGGCGCGGGAACGCTGCCGCTCGTGATCGGCGCGATGATGACCGTGTCGAGATAATCGTGAATTTCGGGCGGCGAAACGATCACGACCGGGCGGGTCTTTCGTATCTCCCGCCCCAGCGTGGGATCGAGGTTCACGAGCCAGATATCACCTCGTACGACGTTACGAGGGCGTGCACTCATTCCCAATCACGGTCGTCGAAGTCGTTCTCGAGCCTGAGAAAGTCGGCTTCTTCCTCCGTATATGTGGCGGCCCGGGGCGTACGTCGCGCGGCAATAGCCTGCGAGGCTGCGGCCCAACCCTCTCTTAGGCGCTTTGCCGGCTTGCTGATGACCAGCGCATCACCCTCGATCTTGATGTCGACGGGCCCTTCGAGGCCTAACTCCATGAGAAGCGGCTTGGGAATGACTATCCCCGTCGAATTTCCAACCTTCCGCAATACGGTTCGCATCGTAGTAACGATGTTATAACGGATGCTGCTCCGGTGCAACAGTTGTTAAAGAGGATCCCGTTGCCAACAAGGACCGCGCTGATCACGGGAATTACCGGACAAGACGGCTCGTACTTGGCCGAATTGCTCTTGGATCGCGGGTATCGCGTCGTCGGAATGACCCGGCGGACGAGCACCGAGGTGCACGAGCGTATCGAACATCTCGTCGAGCGCGTCGAAATCGTGTCGGGCGATCTACTCGACCAGGGCTCGATGGCGATCTTGATCGCCGACGTTCGTCCGGACGAAGTCTATAATCTCGCGGCGCAGTCCTTCGTGCCGACGTCATGGAACCAACCGGTGCTCACGGGCGAATTCACGGCGCTAGGCGTCACGCGCTTGCTCGAAGCGATCCGCTCCGTCGATCCGCGCATCCGATTTTACCAGGCCTCGAGTTCGGAGATGTTCGGCAAAGTGCAGCAGATGCCGCAGAACGAGGCGACGTCGTTTTATCCACGTAGTCCCTATGGCGTCGCGAAGGTCTACGGACATTGGATCACCGTGAACTATCGCGAGTCGTACGGCATGTTCGCAGTCAGCGGCATCCTGTTCAACCACGAGTCACCGCGTCGCGGGAAAGAATTCGTGACGCGCAAGATCAGCGACGGCGTGGCGCGCATCAAACTCGGCATGCAAGAGAAGCTGCATCTCGGCAATCTCGATGCTCAGCGAGATTGGGGGTTTGCGGGCGACTACGTGCGCGCGATGTGGCTGATGCTCCAACAGGAACGTCCCGACGACTACGTGATCGCGACGGGCCGCACGCATAGCGTGCGCGATTTTTGCCGGCTGGCTTTTGCGGCGGCCGGCCTAGAGTACGAGCGCTATGTCGTTGAAGACCCGCGCTTCATGCGGCCGGCGGAAGTCGACCTGCTGATCGGCGACCCATCCAAAGCAAAACGGGCGCTGGGTTGGGAACCTGAAGTGACCTTCGAAGCGCTCGTCGAGCAGATGGTCGCCGCCGACCTGGCACGGCTGCGTCCGCTCGCGCTCACGTAGTCGGCGGTTACGGTGCGCGCGCTCGTCACCGGCGGAAACGGCTTCGTCGGCCGGTACCTCGTCGCGGAATTGCGCGCGCGCGGCTACGGAGTCTTCGCGGTCGGTCGACCGCATGAGAGCAGCGCTGCGGCACAACCGCACGGATTCAACGATCCCGCCGCAGCGCCCGACGGGCACGATATCGACGCGCCGCTGGACCTGTCCGATCTCGATAGCGTCCGAGCGGTCGTCGGTGCGGCTCGAGGCCGACATCGTCTTCCACCTTGCCGCGCAGGCGTTTGTGCCGGCCGCGACGGCGCAGCCGCTCGAAACGTACGACACGAACATCATGGGTACGGCGCGTCTCGTCGATGCCTTGCGCGAACTTCCCGCGGCGCACAGACCGAAACTGGTGTTCGTCAGTTCGGCTGAGGTCTATGGACGCGCACGAGCCGCGCGAGATGCCGCTGACCGAGCAATCCGAGGTGCGGCCGCCGACGCCGTATGCAGCCAGTAAACTAGCCGGCGAAGCGATCGCCCGCGCTTCGGCTGCGACCTACGGGTTGCGCGTCATCGTCACGCGCGCGTTCAATCACATCGGACCCGGACAAAGCGACCGTTTCGTCGTCGCACGGTTCGCGAAGCGGCTGGCTGAGATCGCGGCCGGCGGAGATCCGAAGCTGTTCGTCGGCAACCTCGAATCGCAACGCGACTTTCTCGACGTCCGTGACGTGGTGCGCGCCTACGCCGAGTTGGCCGAACGTGGGCGAGACGGAGAACTGTACAACGTATGCAGCGGGACGCCGGCGAAGATCGCCGAGGTCCTGCGCACGCTCGTGACGGTAGCGCGGGTCGGCGTCGAGATTCGCGAAGACCCTGCGTCTGATGCGAGCGGCCGATACACCGATGCTGTTCGGAGACAACGCCAAACTCGTGGCGGCGACGGGCTGGCGACCGGCGTACACGCTGGCGCAGTCGCTGCGTGACGTCTATGCAGCGGCGCGCACCGCGGTGGCGAACGCGTGAACGTCGCATACGTCGAGATGATCGGCGGTGCGGCCGGTAACATGCTGCTCGGCGCTTTCGTCGATGCCGGCGTCGAGTTCGCGCGGTTAGAGGCCCAGCTTCGCACGATTCCGCTCGACGCCTGGACGCTCGAACGCAAACGGGTCGTCAAGTGCGGCATCGCCGCGGAGTACATCGATTTCATCGTTGCCGGTGAAGATTGCCGTGCGGAGCTATCGGCGCGGCGCCTCGACGAAGTCGTCGCAATCGTCGAGCACAGCGGGCTGAGCGAAGCACAAAAGACGCGCGCGCGCGCCATCTACGTGCGGCTCGCCGAGGCAGAAGCCAAGGCCCACGGTACGAGCGTCGACCGCATCCACTTTCACGAAGTGGGAGCGACCGATGCGATCCTCGACGTCGCCGCCAGCTGCATCGCACTCGAACTGTTCGAGGTAAAAGAAGTCACGTGTTCGCCGTTTCCCGTTGGTCGCGGGACGGTTCGCATGCTGCACGGGACATACCCGAACCCGCCGCCGGCGACAGCCGAGCTGCTGCGTGGAGCGCCGGCGTACGACGGCGGCATGGATGGGGAAATGGTCACGACGACAGCGGCCGCGATCCTGACGACGCTCGTGGCGCAGCCGGGCCTTCGGCCGCCGATGCGGGCGAAGCGGATCGGATACGGTGCGGGGCGCTCCGACTTTGCGATTCCGAACGTAACGCGCGATCTCGATCGGCCGAGCGCGTCGCGGCATCCGAGGGAAGACGATCGGAGGCACCGGATGACGCCATATTTTTCGCAGACGACGGCGAGGTCATCAGCGACGAAGTCAGCGTGCTCGAAGCGAATATCGACGACATGTCGCCTCAGCGCTTCGAACTGGCGCTCGAACGCGCGCTCGCAGCCGGCGCGCACGACGTCTGGCTGGCGCCGGTGACGATGAAGAAATCGCGTCCGGCGATCCTGTTCGGTGCGCTCGCACCGCCGTCACGCGAAGCGGCCGTTGCCCGCGCGATGCTGACCGAAACGACGACTCTGGGCGTGCGTGTCCGGCGTGAGCGGCGTTACGCGCTGCGACGCACGCTGCGCCCGGTGGAGACCATCTTTGGAACGGTGCGCATCAAAGAGGCGACCGTCGACGGCCACGTGCGGCGAACGTTGGAATATGACGATGTCGTCCGCATCGCGCGCGAGCGACGTCTGCCATTGGCGGTCGTCGTTCAGCGGCTGGATGAAACGTTGCGTCGTGACTCGTGAAAGCTGCGATGACCGTGATGCCGCGATGAATCCGCGTCGTCAACCAGCTTGGCGCGAGTGCGGTCTTTGGACGGCGGGGAACGTTGCTCGCGCTACCGGCGCTCGGACTCATCGTGTTCGGGAATCCAACGCGACGCTCGAGCATCGTCGGTATCCCCGTCGCGCTCGCCGGCGAAGCGCTGCGCTGTTGGGCGGTCGGCTATTCCGGTGCGCACGACCCGCGCAGACCACGTGACCGCGCCTCAACTCGTGACGGCCGGCCCGTATGCCCATACGCGCAATCCCCTGTACGTCGGCAACTTCGTGACGGCGCTCGGTTTCACGCTGGCGTTTGCGGGGCCGCTCCCGCCCCTTCGGCGTGCCCTACTCGGCACGACGGGACTCGGCACGATGCTCGCCGTGTACGCGGCGATCGTACCGCTCGAGGAAGCGTACTTGCGTGACACCTTCGGCGCGCCGTTCGACGCGTATGTCGCCCGCGTGCCGCGCATCGTACCGCGGCTGCACGCAAGCGAACCCGCGGCAGGGAGCGTATGACGGGGGCGTGATCGCCAAGGCGGAAACGCGCACGTTCATCACGTTCGCCGCGATGCTGCTCGCCCTGGCGCTGAAAATTGCGCGTAACGATCGTCGATGAGTCGCTTACCGTCGCCGGCGTCGACCCTAAGCGTCCTTCGCCGAGCAGCGGGCGCAGCAATGCGCCGCTGGCCACTGCGCTCGCGTTCACGGCGGGACTCGCTGCCCTCGAACTCGCCGGCGGTTTCGTCGCACACAGCCTCGCGCTGTTGACCGATGCCGCGCACGTTTTCATGGACGTGCTTGCATTGGGCATAGCGCTCGTCGCGGCGAGGCAAGCGCGCCGGCCGGCTAACGATCGGCAGACGTACGGCTTCGCGCGTTTCGAGATCATCGCGGCCCTCGTCAACGGCATGCTGCTGTTCGGCATCACGGCGATCATCGCACTGGAGGCCGCGCGCCGGTTTACGGCGCCCGAACTTCCGAACGGTGCCGTGATGGCGGCGGTCGCGGGCCTCGGCTTCTGCATCAACGTCGGCATCGGTCTGTCGCTGGCGCGGCCCGCGCGAGGCGACCTCAACGTGCGTGCCGCCGTCTTTCACGTTGCCAGCGATGCGCTCGGCGCCTTTGCCGTCGTCGTCGGCGGTTTGGTCGTGCTTGCGGCGCGCGTCGCGTGGATCGACCCGCTGCTGTCGCTCTTCGTGGCGGTCGATCATCTTGGTCGGCGTCGTTCGGATCGTGCGCGAAGCGGCCGACGTGCTGCTCGAAAGCGCACCTTTGCACGCGCCGATCCCGGCGGTTCGCGCGCGGATCGTGGCATTGCCCGGCGTCGTCGCCGTCCACGACGTCCATGTGTGGACGATCGGCAGCGGCGAGTACGTCCTGTCCGCGCACGTGCTGCTCGAGGATGCGCGCATCAGCGAAGCGACGGCGCTCTTGCGCGCGATCGAAGTCCGTGCCTGCGCGCCGATTTCGACATCGGCCACGTGACGATCCAGTTCGAATGCGGTGCGAAACGTGCGCGCCCGACGACCGCATCGTCTCTACCAGGATAACTCCATGACGCTAGGCGGCCGCCAAACCGGTGAGCTTGCCGAGATTAGAAGGGCTTTCCTACAGGAGTGCAAACGAAGCGGTCAATCCCCCCACATTCCTAGGAGGAACTCGTGAAACGACTCGTTTCGCATGTCTTCGCCTCGCTGGCGACGCTCGCGTTCGGGATCGGAGCCTTCTCCGTGATGGCTGCCGCACCGGCGCGTGCGCAGATGCCGGCTCCGAACTTCGGTAGCCCGCCATCCGGCGAAATCCCGATCCTTTTCAACGACCAACACGTCTATTCGAAACCCGACCGCCTGAGGAGAGGTCGTGTCCTGGCCGCTATCGTACGCGGGAAGACGATCCTCGTTCCCCTGCGCTCGATGTTCGAGCAGATGGGTGCGACGGTCTCGTACGACGCGTCGACCAAGACGGTCGACGTTTCCAAGCCCGGAGCCGACGTCCGCGTGACGGTCGGCAAGCCCGAAGTGACGATCAACGGGGAAACGCGTCCCCTGGACGTGCCGCCTGAAATCTATCACGGCTCGCTCCTCGTACCGGTGCGCGTCATCTCTGAAGGTATGGGCGCCTACGTTCTGTGGGTTGCCGACCGCCATCTCGTCGTCGTGCGCTACATCAGCAGCATCCCGCCGACGCCGACGCCCGCGACCCCGGCGCCACCGCCGCCGAGCGCCGCTCCGACGCAGTCTCCGACTCCAACACCGCGCCAGACCACCTCGGCGCAGTTCTTCCTTGTCGGCGACGCGATGTTCGACCCGAAGGTCTACAACGAGTTCAGCCCCGGCAACCACGGGCGGCGTCGACCTCGCCGGCCGCGCCGGCGCGACCTTCAGCATCGGCGACCTCGGCTTGATGGCCGAAGGCGACTACCGGCAATTCCGGTACCCGCACCGTTCTTCGCCGGCGGCTTCGGCGGCCGGTTTCGTTCCCTGCACCGGCTTTGGCGCAGTGGCCGGCGAGCCGGGCTGCGTGACGATGCTCGGGACCCTTCACCGGGTCAGCGTTCGTTCCGTCGTTCGATGCCCGGGACACGGACATCGACGGCCGCCTGGGCATCGGCGTCGCCAATCCCGAAGATATTCTTAGCCGGCAGCTTCCTGACGCGCTACGGCAACTACGGGTATCCGCGTCTGACCGGTTTCGGTGCGGGCATCGAAAAGCTGACCAACTACAATCAGGTCGTCGACCTGTACGGCAGCGTCTACTACTATCCGCAGATCAGCGGCTACTACACCGACGTATTGGGGGACAGTCAGAAGCTGCAGTATCGGCATGCTTCACTACCAGGCGGGCCTGAACATCGTCATCCCGCGAACGCCGATTTTCCTCGATTTCGGCTATCTCGGCGACCACGGGACCGCGAAGATGAACGCTCCCAGCGGCTTCTCCGAAAACTCTCTGTACGGAGGCCTCGGGCTCCACTTCTAAGGGGAAATCTCAGCGATAAAAGCCAGCTTGGACGCTGAACCGACGAAGACGCCCTTCCCGAGTTGGGAGGGCGTCTCGTCATATAGGGGTGCGATTTCACCCGACTTCTTAGCAAGCCGTTCTCCTCCACGTTTCGCCGGGGCCCGGAACGCCAAAATGAAGCGCTCGGTCGGCGCCCGGTTAAGAAGGGTTAAGGCGTCCCGCGTCGTAGGCGCCGCTTAGGGACCACCTGCCAAGTGCGCTCGCTATTGAAGAATAGGGCCAAGGCAGTGGTTCCATTCCCCATTTCCAATGAAGAGAGGTCTGGACATGGTCCGGTTTTTCTTACGGCGGTTTCACAGCATAATGGTGCTGCGCATCGCCCTATCGCTCCTCGCGTTCGTCGCGATCTGCGCGACTAGCGCCGCGCCCACGTTCGCCGCAGGCGGACAAACGGGAAATCTTCAGGGCACGGTCGTCGACGCGACCTCGAATGCCCCTATCGCCAACGCCACGATCACAGCATCGGCGCCGGCGGGCTCGTTCGTCGGGCATACCGACGGCAAAGGGTTTTTCTCGATCCTGGGTCTGAACGTCGACACGTACACCGTGTCGGTGCAAGCCCAAGGCTATCAAGCGGTTTCACTCGCGGGTACGACGGTGCCCGGAGATCAGATCCTCAATCTCGGAACGATCCGGCTCACGAAAGCGCTTCGCACGATTGCGCGCACCACGAGTCGTGCCCTCGCCGGTGCGTTCCAGCCGGGACAGACGACAGATTCGTTCACGGTTTCCGGCAATCGCATTCTGCAGAGCGTCGGTAAGACCGACACGACGAACGAAAATAACATCATCCTGTCCGTACCTGGCGTATCGCTGACGAATTCGCAGGTACCGACGATTCGCGGCGGCGCCCCAACGGAAGTCGGCTTCCAGCTGGACGGCATTCCGTTTCAAGAGCCGTTCCTGTACGGCAACGGCTCGTTCAACCGCGTCAACGGCGTCGGTACGATTCAAGTCGTTGAAGGTGCTGGCGACGCGACGCAAGGCGATGTCGGCTCCGGCGTCATCAACGTCATCCCCAAACGTGGCGAGTATCCGGGAACGGGACAACTCGACTTCGAGGCCGGTGGTCCCAATTTCTCGCATCAGTTCGCTGCCGACTACGGCATCGCGACGCGGAGCGGGAACGTCTCCAACTATTTGTCCTACATCGGACAGCGCTTCGTGCCGTACTACGGCTACAGCTTCACGAACCCGAACAATTACGGCAACGGACTAGGCTCGTCGTATCAAGCCGAGAATCAGATCCTCGACAATCTCGTCTTTAAGTTCGGCCACAACAACGCCCAGTCGCTTCAGATGCTGTACTCGAATCAGAATATTCAGACGTACGGCAATGCCGGCGGCATCGTCACGAACCCGAACGTGCCCGGCTACTTTTCGTACTGGCCGAACAATCCGCTGAGCGGAAACGAGTTCTTCACCGGCGCGATCGGGGCGATCTATGGCCCTGCCGGTCTAGCACGCTATCCGGATATCATCGGGCTGACTCCATACACCTCGACGAACCCCAACGCTCCCATCACGGGACCCGAAGAAACGGTTGCCGCGAACACGCGCTTCCTGAAATTCGAATACGATAACAACCTCGACGCAAACACGTTCCTCGCGCTGCGCTACTTCAACTGGGAGCAACTCCAGGCCGACAGCGCAACCTACGCCATTCCCGCAAACGGACTCGCAAACTATTCGTCGATCGGCGGTGCGCGCACCGGCGGCATCCTGGATATCAGCCGGCAGATCGGCAGTAAGCTGACGCTGTCGGTGAATGGTTCATATCAGGTGCTGCATCCGATCTGGAACGACTTCGAGCCGCAACTCGCTCTTATTGGTGCAGGCTTTCTCGGCCCTCAGAGCCCGGCGCCCAACTACGGTGACTTCCTGCCCGGTGGCTACCTCTCTCAGTTTCCGGTCATCGGAAACAACATCCCGCGCATGGATAACTTCGGAATCAACTATAATGGCGCGTTCTTCCAAGAGTACGGGATCGGTTTGCGCGCCCAGTATCAGCCGACGAGTCGCTTGAAGTTCGACCTCGGCGTCCGTACGGAGCAGCAGTATCAACACTTCTTCAACCCCTACCTCGGTCTGGGTAACCCGCGGAATCCGTTTGACGTCTTGCCGCAGGACTTCACAGCTTCGACCCTCGATCCGCACGCGACCCAGCCGCGCGCTTCGGTCTCGTATCAAGCGGGGCCGAACGACTCGTTCCGCTTCGGGTACGGCCGCTCGGCGGTGTTTGTGAACGCCCAGACGGCAGGTACGCCGTTCCAGCCATACCTCGATCCAAGGCTCTCCTTAGTTCCGCCGAAGCCCGGTGGAATGTGCGGACTGGCAAACTTCGGCGGCTTGTTCCCCTGCCAAAACTACGCTCAGCAATTGTATTGGCAAGGAGACGCGCTTGAAGCGCCCGATGCCGGCGGTTCCAACGTGGCACTCTATAGCAACTACGACTTCACGTACCAACACCGGTTCCGCAACGGCTTTGGACTTCATGTAACGCCGTTCTATAAGCTCGGCACCGACCTGCCCGCCGCTTCGCTGCTCGCGACGCTTGCTGGCGGACAGCAAATCTTCGGACCCAACGACACCGGCTTCAACCGCACCACGGGTGCTGAATTCGAGCTCACGACTCCGGAAGTGCCGACCGGCTTTTCGGGCTTCTTGTCGATGACGTACCAAAACGTGCTGCAATCGGCTCCGCCGTTGTCAAACGGCGAAGACACCGAACCGCAGCTGTCCTCCGCGACCTTGGCTCTCGGCAACCTGTATCGTGCCGGCTATATCTCGCCGTTCGTAGCGCGAGTCGGCGGCACGTACAACTTTAAGAACGGTTTGCGGGTCACGCCTGTCATCGAGTACGATCGCGGCTATCCGTACAACATCGGCGAATTGATTGCCGGACAGTTGCCGAACGGTACGTATACCAACGTCCCGCAGGTCAACTTCGGCCCCGGCATCTCACCGCTCGTCGGATATCAGAACGCTCAAGGTACAACGATCTCGACGAACTACTATGATCCCGCTTTCCCCGGCACGACGCTCAACCCGAACGTCGCTGCGACCCGTGGAACTCCGACCAGCGCCAGTAACGGCGGCGTCCTTTACAAGCCGAACGTGACTGCGAGCCTAACGGCAGAGTATCACCTCGGGCGCAACGTGTTCGGCGCCACGGCGCTGAACCTGTTTGGGAATGCGTACAACGGAGCGATCCCGCTCATCAACCCCTACTACCAGCCGGTCGCAACCGGTCTGTCGGGGCCGCTTACGGGGATCAACCCGCTGACCCCGACGTACGGCGTGCAACGAGCGGGCACGAATCTTCCGACGGATACATACGCCTTCACGAACGGCGCGTACGTCCTGTCGAAAGGGACGTCACAGATCCTAGCGCCGTTGCAGCCGACCACGTTCACTTTCTACTACCAGTACAAGCTGTAAGCAAAAGGAAACGATGACATTGAAGCATCAGCTCGCGGCGGCATGTGCCGCCGCGAGCCTCAGCCTTGCCGCGTGCAGCGGATCAGGCACCAGCCCGAGCGCGCCAACGCAGGCGAACCTCAACGCCAACGTCTTGAAACTGGCAGTTGGAACCGCGAACATCTACGGTGACCTCGGTGGGGCATCCGGTCTCACCGGCCTCAACGTCGTGGCCACCTATCGTCAACCCGCAGGGGCATTGCATCCGGGCGACAGTGCCGTTCTGGTGTCAACTCCTCGGCTCAGTGGACCATTCACCCTGCCCGCGACGGCCTCTACGACCGGCGCTCCCTGTGACGCAACTTCCACCATCCTCACGGGCCGTCGCAGTCCGAGGCGGGCGGGAGCACATGACGGGCACTCCGCAAAACACCACCATTAACGACCTTTGGTACCAGCGGCGGTGTATTCGCTCTCGGCATCGAGCCATTTAACTATCTTAACGGCGCGATACCCGTCGTGTTCAATCCGTATACTGGTGCGAACGACGTAACGCTCCTTATCCCGTCCCGTGTACGATCCTATCGCGATCGGACCCGAACAGCTTCGTGGCCTGGGGTGGTCCACCGGCCTTTGACCTAGCGGGCAATGGACAGTCTGTGTTCGGAAGCGGCACAGAGCCGACGGGACAGGCTGGTATAAGTGAAGGCCTCGACGTCTTTGCGGGGGTCACCCCCGCTGTCGGCGCGTACACGCTTGCGGTCACTGTACCGGCCAACGTGGCTCAACCGACCTACAGGACGACCGCAAGCCTATACATCGACAACGTTTGCCGCCGATACTGCCTCCGACCGCAACGGTGGACGGCAGCGGCGGCGGAACATTTACTGTCGCGTTCCTGCGGGGGTTACGGAGGCGTAATTCAGGTGACTGATTACGGGCCGTGCCAGCGGAAACGCAATAACGCCAATAGTAACAGCCCGGCGGCGCGATTCCCGATCTATTACACGCTCGATGGCTACGGCAGCGGGATGTACAGCTTGGTGATGCTGCCGGCCCGGGCGGCGCGCCGTCGATCTGCACTGCCGCCCAAAACTCTGCTGCGATCGAGCGGCGCGACAACAACCGGAGACCAATTTACGGTACAATCGATCGGGTTCGATTACCCGTTATACGAGAACTCGCCATCGAGCAGCAAAGTCGCTTTGAACCCGTCTCCGACCTTAACGGGCGGGAACGGCCAAGCCGATGTCACCGTCTCCTCAGCGGTCGTAGAAACGCAAACCGCCAGTGGGCTGACACCGACGCCGGCCTCTCGCGCACGGCTGCACCGCTCGACGCTTAGCGTAAAGCGGAGACACTGAGCGAGCTTAGCGTTCCGGATAATGATGATGCCCTCGCGACAGCGAGGGCATCATCATTATGCAGCGATCGGTACTACTGGGCGCACGGTGAAAATGCGGCGTCCGTTTGAGCGGCCGCTCGTGTTTCATCGTCGGTCTCTCGGATCTGTCGTTGGTCTAAATCGTCCGCGGTCTTTTGCGCTACTTCAGTCAGTGTGAGTGGCACGCGATCGCGCGGGTCGAAGTAGTGGTCGAACCCACCGTAGGGGCGGGATGCCGCGTCAACCAGGTCCATGTCGCGTTGCTCCGCTGAGACCGGCTCGTGAGCTTGCAGGTACATCATGAACCGGCTGATGGCCTCGGCGAGCAGCATCTGACGATGCAGAGCGCCTCCGATCGCCTCGCTATACGCGATCAGAGCAGCTTTCTGCTCTGGCGTAGGCGCCGCGTCCGCCGCAGTTCGCAAAGCCTTTGTTTCGTCGATGGCGGCTCGGGCGCGCCCACGTAACGTCACGTACCGCTGAGAAAGCTGCAGCAACGCGTGCTGCTTCCCAATGTCGGTCGTGTCCAGATCCACGGACCGCAGGTAGACGCCGTCGTCCTTCAGCGCGGCGTCGCCTTCCAATGCTGCCGCTGTCGCTAAGCCGCCATGGTCGTAGATGTCCGTGCAGAATTTGGTCTTCGCATGCACGCGGCCGATCAATCGCAAGGGCGACGACGGCGTTGCATTGGGCGACGGCGCGGTTACCGAGCCCACGGCCACACTGCCGCAGCACGCTACAAGCGCGGCCGCCGCGGTGGCCATATACTTAAAATCGCAGACTTTCGCCATGGAATGGCCCTCTTATTGGAACCTCGTGAGCGCGTACTTCGACTCGACGGCGGTCCCGACATGCTCCACCTCCATCTCGATGGCCGATTCCGACAGCCTCAGCTCACATCGTGCATCGCCATCGCTTGCTTCGCCGGAGGCTAAGCGGCGCAGCACGCAGTCCGGTCAAGGGCCGCACCGCGGACGTCCGGAAGAATCCGGCATGAACTCTAAGACCGTCGTACTCAGCACCGCGCGGACTCCATTCGGAAAACTCGGAGGAGCGCTGGTTGCCTTGTCGGCGACGACACTCGGGGGCGAAGCGATCCGGGCGGCCGTCGAGCGCTCGAAGATCGACCCGGCGGACATCGAGCACGTCATCATGGGCAACGTCATCCAGGGCGGCAACGGACAGGCGCCGGCGCGACAAGCGATGTTCAAAGCGGGCCTCGCCAAGACGACGACGTTCGAAACGACGAACAAAGTCTGCGCATCTGGACTTGTCTCGATCATGCAAGCGGCCCGGCTCATCAACGACGACTCCAAACGCGTCGCGGTGGCCGGCGGAATGGAGTCGATGTCGAACGCCCCGTACGCGCTGCAGAATGCACGCTTCGGGTATCGCTTCGGCGACGGTGCGTTGCTCGATCTGATGAACTACGACGCGCTGCTCGATCCGTTTTCGGGTTGGACGATGGCGCAGGCGCAAGCGCGCGTCAACGCCGATCTCGGCATCACGCGTGAAGTGCAAGACGAGTTCGCGTACCTTTCCCATCAGCGGGCGGCCAAAGCGACGGCCGACGGCCTATTGGGCGAAGAGATCGTCCCACTCAAGATCGCCACCAAGGCCAAAGGCAAGCTCGTCGTCGATGCGTTGCCGACGCCGGCGCGTGCACGCGTGCCGGTACATGCCGGTGCCAGCAACGGTGCGTCGAGCAAGCTGTTTTACGCGCCGCCTGAGAACATGCAGGCCCAAGCGGCGCGGTATAACTCCTACGTGACGGGCGACGTTCCGCACACCCTCGTCGACAAGGATGAGCCGATTCGTACGGATGCCTCGCTCGAAGCCATGGCGAAGCTGCCGCCGCTCGATAAGGACGGCACCGTGACCGCCGGCAACGCACCGGGCGTCAATGACGGTGCGGCTGCCGTCGTACTCGCGAGTGAAGACTACGCGCGCGGCCATGGCTGCGAGGTGCTGGCGACCGTCGTCGACCATGCCGACGCATCGTGGGACCCGGCCTACCTCGCGCTGACGCCCGCGATGGCGGCGCAACAGCTACTCGAACGCCACAATCTCAGAGCCCCGGACGTCAACATCTGGGAGGTGAACGAAGCGTTCGCAGCAGTCGCGTGGAGCACCGCGAACCTGCTCGGCATCGATCCACGCGCGATCAACCTCCAAGGCGGCGCGGTTGCGCTCGGCCATCCGGTCGGCGCATCGGGCGCGCGCATCGTGGGTGCCGTCGTCCACCAACTCCATCGGCGCGGCGGCGGCTACGGCATCGCTGCCATCTGCAGCGGCGGTGGCCAGGGTGACGCAGTCCTCATCCGGGTGGACTGAGCGCCGGCTTCCGATCTCGCCGAGGCGCGGCCGATCCGTGCCCGACGCTAGGCGATCCCTACGAGATACCTCCGTCCGTCGCCGGCTGGTTACTCGGCTGCTTTTTGTCAGGCGCAGGTTGCGAACCGTTGGCGAAGCGGATCGGCGGTAAGCCGACGATGTCGTAGGTCGACGAGGCGATACCAATGCCGGCCTCGTCGAGCGCATCGAGAATGTCGCGGCTCATCGCGTCCTTGAGGGCGCGCGCACCGTGGCTCGGTGCGACGAATCGCAACGCTAATTCGACCCAGTTGTCCGTGATTCGCAGGAAGACTCGCGGACCTAACTCCTCGACCGGCATCGCGTAGCGCCGCAACATCTCCTCGGTGCCCGCGCGGCCCTGCTCGCGCAGGGACTTCGTGTGTTTTTCGGCGGCATCGATCAGGATCTGCTCGGCACGCATGCGATCTGCGCTGAAGCCGATCGGTAGCCGCATCTCCTCCCAAATCAACGGGAAGTCGCGGCTGTAGTTGTAGACCGGATCCGAGAAGATTTTACTGTTACTGATCGTCACGATGCGACCGGTCCACTGGCGCCCTTGGACCCACATCGCGGGCTCAGCCGATTGCACGTCCGGCGGCTGCCCCATTTCCATGATCGTCGTGTAAATGAAGCCGAGTGCGATCACGTCTCCGCGCACGCCGCCCATCACGATGCGGTCGCCGACGTTGAACGTGCCGCCGCGCAGAATGACCAGGTAACCGGCGAGTGCGGTGATGACCTGCTGCAATGCGAAAGCGAGCCCGGCCGTTACGAGCCCGATAGCGGTCGCAAGATTCGCGGGATTGTCGAACCAGATCGACAGCAATACGACGACGAAGAGCATCGCCGTGAGCAGATTGATCCCTTGCCGCGTCCAAAAGCGCGCGTGTTTGTGTTTGTAGCGCGAGAGGATGACGCCGGTCACCGCTCGCAGCACGAAGCGCACGACGACGTACGCAACGATCAGGATCAGCGTGAAGAGCAGCTTTTCGGCGTTGTGGGCGTTTGCGCCCAGAAGTTTGACGCCGTAGATCGTCACCGGCGCATCCTGTGGCGACGGACTCGGATGCATGCAGCCGCTTGCGGCGCGGGCTTACGCCAGTCCTTGAATCCAAGCAGCCACGGGACCAGCTTGCCGGCTGATTGAGCGCGTCAATGACTTCAGCGGCCCGGCTCGAACGGTCGCGTCATGGAAGTATGGGAGGACGAACGGTGAAAGTTCTCGTTGTTGGTGCTGGGCAGATGGGCGGCGGCATCGCTCATGTCGCCGCCGTCTCGGGTGATTCGGTCACCTTGCTCGACCGCGAACAGCGCTTCGTCGACGCTGCACTCGCGACGATTCGCAAGAATCTCGATCGCGGCGTCGACAAGGGCCGCATGAGCGCGCAGGACCGCGATGCGGCGCTCGCGCGGATCGCGCCTGCGGTCGAGTGGGGCCATTTCGATGTCGACGTGGCGATCGAAGCGGCGACCGAAAACGAAGAACTCAAGCGCGAGATCTTTCGCAAGCTCGATGGCGCGACGCCGGCGCGCACGATCTTAGCGAGTAACACGTCATCGATCTCCATCACGCAGCTCGCCGCCGTCACCAAGCGCCCGGAGCTCGTGATCGGCATGCATTACATGAACCCCGTACCGGTGATGAAGCTCGTCGAAATCATCCGCGGCATCGCGACCGCACCGCAGACGTTCGAAACGATTCGCGCGCTCGCGCTCCAGCACGGTAAGACGCCGGTCGAAGCGCGCAACTATCCCGGCTTCATCTCCAATCGCATCCTCTGCCCGATGCTGGGAGAAGCGGTGTTCGCGTTGCAAGAAGGCGTCGGAACCGTCGAAGCGATCGACACCGTAATGAAGCTGGGCATGAACCACCCGATGGGGCCGCTCGAGCTGGCCGACTACATCGGACTCGATACGTTGCTCGCGATCCTCGAAGTGCTCGTCAACGGATATGGCGATCCCAAGTATCGGCCGTGCACGTTGTTGCGTGAATACGTCGACGCCGGCTGGCTCGGGCGCAAGACCGGGCTCGGCTTTTATGATTGGCGCGGCGGCGAGAAACGATTACGGACCGATCTGACGGCGAGCGGTGTGCCCGCATTCTCGGGTGAAAGCAGCGCACCGCCGGTATCATCGAGCAGGACGGCGCCGCAAGTGCCGGTGCCGGCTTCCGCGCCGATGGGTGCGACGCAGGGTCGCGACACGACGGGCGGTAACGGCGCGCGATGATCGATGCCGCGCCGCGCGCGCTCTTCGACGTAACCGACGAGCAGCGCGAGATCGGCGACCTTGCGCGCACGATCGCGCAACGCGAGATCGCGCCGCACATCACGGCGTGGGATCGGGAGCATCACTTCCCGCTCGATCTCTTCGGAAGACTCGGCGACGCCGGCATGATGGGTTTGATCGTTCCCGAGCGCTATGGCGGCGCCGGCGCCGACTACGGTGCTTACGCGCTGGCGGTCGAGGAGTTCGCGCGCGTCGATGCCGGGACGGCCGTGACGCTATCCGTGCATCTGATGATCGCGTCGGCGATCTTGCGCCTCGCCGACGATGCGCAGAAAGAGCGCTACCTGCCGTGCCTGGCCAAGGGCGAAGCGATCGCCGGATTCGCGCTGACCGAACCGGCGTCGGGCTCCGATGCGTCGGCTTTGACGAGCACCGCGCGCCGCGACGGCGACAGCTACGTTTTGAACGGCCGTAAACAATGGTGCACGAACGGCAGCTACGCCGGCGTGACGATGGCGATGTTCCGTACCGGCGGTCCCGGACCCAAGGGGATCTCGGCGTTCTTGATCGACAACGACACGCCGGGCCTAGTCGTCGAGAAAGTGACCGAAAAACTCGGCATCCATACGAGCAACACGTGTGACCTCGCTTTCGATGATGTCCGCGTGCCCGCAAGTGCATTGCTCGGGGCGGAGGGGACCGGCTTCACCGTTGCGCTCAGCGCGCTGGGCGCCGGGCGGATCGGGATCGCGGCACAGGCGACAGGCATTTTAGCGGCGTGCCTCGATGCGTCTGTCAAGTTCGCGCGCGAGCGCGAAACGTTCGGCAAACCGATCGCCGCCAACCAAGCCGTGTCGTTCAAGATCGCGCAGATGGCGACCGATCTCGATGCTGCGCGCCTGCTCGTCTATCGCGCAGCGTCCTTGTGCGACCGCGGCGAGCCGTTCGCACTCGAAGGCAGTAAAGCCAAGTTGTTCGCGTCGACGGCGGCACGCAAGCATGCCGCCGAAGCCGTCCAGATTCACGGCGGGTACGGCTATACGACGGAGTTTCCCGTCGAACGGTATTATCGCGACGCCAAGATCACGGAAATCTACGAAGGTACGAGCGAGATTCAGCAACTGATCATCGCGCGCTCGCTGCTGGGGCGGTTCGACTGACGGCCAACGTCACACCATTCACCCGCGCTGACCTGCGACGCTACCGCATGCGCCAACGCACGCGCGACGTGCAGCTCGTCGACGGCTGCATCGTCATCGGACCGCAGCGTGACGAGGCGGCTCTGCACGCGATCGCAATTTTGGCCGCGTCGCTGGAACTCCATCGTCGCAAGCTCGGCTACGGAGCCGTACGCGAGCGGCCTGACCTCGCCTTCGACGCCTTCAATGTTCGCACGCCGGCACTCGCGTTCTTTACCGGCGACGTTGGCCATGCCCCGGTTCTCGTTGCGGAAGCGATGAATCGTCACGAGCAGGCCGGGCTCTTGCGCGCGAAATTAGATCGCTATCTGGAGTTCGGCGTTCCGACGGCGCTTGGCCTCGACTCCGCTACGCACCGCATTTTCGTGCGCATGCAAGACGGAAGTTCGGAGACGATCGAAAGCGGGGTCGTGCAATTGCCGCCTCCCTTCGACGCCTGGGAATTGACCGCCGAAGCATTGTGGCTCGAATAAACAAACCACGGATTTCCTTTTTACGTGTTCACGAGTCGTTGGACTGCACTCGTGACCTCATCCGGCGAGAAGCCGCGATGGATCATGGTCGCCATGAATCGGTCGACGGCCTCCCGTAACGTGCGCGCACGCGTTCTCTTATCGCTCGCCGGCGTATGAGGAGCGACTCGGGTTCCGCGCCGGCCGTCGCCGGTGAGCCACCCTTCTTCTTGCAGTTCGCGGTACGCTCTCGCGACCGTATTAGGAGCGACGCCTAGATCGGCAGCGAGTTGCCGCACCGTCGGCAATGCGTCGCCGCCACGCAGATCGCCGCGCTCGATGAAGCCGCGCAACTGATCGACGATCTGCGCAAACGGCGCAGCGTCCAGATCGGGATCGACTGAAAGAAAGAGGTCACTCACGACGTCTTCGCGTGCAGTCGAGCGAGGCAGGCGTACAAGATCACCCAAGCCAGCAAGCCGGCCCAGAGTGAGAATGCGAGAACGTTGACGCCGCGCTCGACCGACGTCGCCGCGACGGACGTCTGATCCGTGAAACTCGCGAAGACCATCACGCTGCCGACCGCTATTACTGATGTCACGCCGGTTTTGAGCGCGCGCGCGACCCGATCGGCTTTGCGCTCGGCCTCGGGGTCGCCGCCAAGCAACTGCACCGGCGCACTTGCAACGCGCCACGCGACTGCAGCCATCGCAACCGCACACGCAGCGACGATCAATGCCGCGACGCTGCTGCGTCCTGCGAAGACATACGGGATCACCAGCGCCGCCGAAAGCGCTGCGACGGCCGTCCAGATTCCCAGAATGTAATCCACGCGCGGCCGAGGGACGAGCGAGGCAACGCGACGTCTGCGGGCGTGCTCCTCCTGCAATAGATCGACGACGTAGAGAGAAGCGAGCAAAAGGCAGATAACCGCATAGGCGATCACCGGATCTATCAGACCAAACAGCACTAGAGCGCCGATTACCAGCGCAGCGATGCCCACGCCGTACCTCGCGCGCGCGGACTGCCCGCAGCACCGCCAGCCCGACCAGAGACTGACGGCGAGCACGAGCACCGCGAAAGCGGTGATGTCGGTGCGTTGTGCGGTTATGGCTCCGGCAGTCATCGTACCAAGAGCCTAATACAGAATGTGCCTTCGTGTCAAGGGACTGATACAAAGCGGCCCGCACCGCTACGTCGCGCAACGAGGGCGAGCAAAAGTGAGCGCGAACGGCGCCATCATGATCCGCCGTTCGATTGCGGTGCTCTTCGTAGCGTCGCTCGTCTCGCCGTTTGCACTAGGTGGTTCGCTGCAGGCCCAGACCACGGCCGTCGATCCGGCGCTATTCGCGGGCCTGCACTGGCGCAACATCGGACCGTTTCGCGGCGGCCGCACGATCGCGGTGGCGGGCGTGCCGGGCGACGGGCGGACGTTTTACACGGGCGCGGTCGGCGGCGGCGTGTGGAAAACCAGCGATGCCGGCCGCACCTGGAATCCGGTCATGGATTCGCAGCCGGTGGCGTCGATTGGGGCGCTTGCCGTCGCACCGAGCGATCCGAACGTCGTCTACGTCGGCAGCGGCGAAGCCGACATGCGCTCGGACATTCAGCAGGGTAACGGCATGTATCGCTCTGCTGACGCTGGACTGACGTGGACGCATATCGGCCTCGACGATTCACGTCAGATCGGCCGCATTCTCGTCGCGCCGCACGACCCGCAGACGCTGCTCGTCGCCGTGCTCGGGCATCCGTACGGACCCAGCGACATGCGCGGCGTCTATCGTTCGACCGACGGCGGCGCGACGTGGGCACGAACGCTGTTTTTGAATCGCGATACGGGCGCTATCGACCTCGCAGCCGATCCCGCGATGCGCGTCGTGTATGCATCGTTGTGGCAGACGCGCCGGCCGCCGTGGAGCGTCTATCCGCCGTCGGCCGGTCCGGGCAGCGGGCTCTACAAATCGGGCGACGGCGGTGTCACGTGGACTGCCGTGCGCGGCCATGGACTACCTACGCAAGACGTCGGCAAGATCGGGCTCGCGGTCGCACCGTCGCAGCCATCGCGCGTCTACGCGATCGTCGATGCGAAAAACGGCGGACTGTACCGCAGCGATGACGCCGGTGGAACGTGGCGCCTCACCGACGGTGACGTGCGCTTGTGGCAGCGCGGGTGGTATTTTTGCCATGTGACCGTCGATCCGAAGAACGCCGACGTCGTGTACATCTCCGATACGTCGGTGTACCGGTCGACCGACGGTGGCGCGCAATTCACGGCGATCAAGGGATCCCCTGACGGCGACGACTTTCATCAGATGTGGATCGACCCGACGAACCCGTCCTCGATGGTGCTCGGCAGCGACCAAGGTACCAGCGTAACGCTCAATGGCGCGCGCACGTGGAGTTCGTGGTTCAACCAGCCGACGGGTCAGTTCTATCACGTCGCGACCGATAACGCTTTTCCGTACCGGTTGTACGGCGCACAACAGGACAGCGGAGCAGCGATGATCGTGTCGCGCAGCGATCATCGCGGCATCGAAGAACGCGATTGGCGGCCGATCACCGCCGGCGGCGAAAGCGGCAGCATCGCGCCCGATCCGCGCAGTACGAACATCGTCTACGGCGGCGAAGTGGACCGCGAAGATTTGCATGCCAACCAAACGCAGTCGGTGTCGCCGACGGCGGGCCGGCCTGGGATCTGGCGCAGCGAATGGACGCAGCCGCTTGGTGTTCGGACCCGATCACGCACTGTATGCGGCCCACCAACTCGTGTTCCGTTCGCGCGATGGCGGCAATCGTTGGGCGGCCGTCAGTCGCGATCTTGCGCGGCCGAATCCCGGGACGCCGCCAAATCTCGACGCGCCGGCCGCTGCCGACGCCGATATTCCCGAGCCGCGCGGCGTCGTCTTTGCGCTTGCGCCGTCGCCGCGCGATCCCAACGTCGTGTGGGCCGGAACCGACGATGGTCTCGTGCACGTCACGCTCGACGGGGCGCGCACGTGGCGCACCGTTACGCCGCCGGGCGTCACGGCCTGGAGCCGTATCGATACGATCGAAGCGTCGCCCTCCGATGCGCGCGTCGCTTACGTCGCCGTCGACCGGCATCGCCTCGACGACGACCGCCCGTACATCTTCGCGACGCGCGACGCCGGCCGCACCTGGCGCACCGCGAACGCCGGCATCCCCGACGGCAGCTTCGTTCATGTCGTGCGCGAAGACCCGATGCGTCGTGGCTTGCTGTACGCCGGGACCGAAAGCGGCGTGTTTGTTTCGTTCGACGACGGCAACCGGTGGCAATCGTTGCGGCTGAATATGCCGCTGTGTTCGGTACGCGACATCAGCGTCCGTAACGGCGATCTCGCGATCGCGACGCACGGCCGCGCTTTTTGGATCCTCGACGATATCGAGCCGCTGCGCGAACTCGCCGCCAATCGCATTTTCCGCGCGCGCTGTTCACGCCGCGCGACGCCGTGCGCACGCGCGAAGGCAACGACGAAGCCGAAGCGACGCCCCCGAAGTTCCGCTCGGCGAAAATCCACCGAACGGCGCATACATCGACTATGTCGTGCCCTACACGACCACTCCGATCGGTGAGCCTTCGTCGAGACAATCGCAGGGCTCGCCGCAGCCGAGAACGACGAAGGCGAAACGCCGCCGGCGAAGCGAACAGTCGTGACGCTCGCGATCGTCGATGCGCGCGGCACAACGGTCCGCCGCTGGTCGAGCAGCGACGTACCGCACGCGGTAAGCCCGACGGACGTCGACTTTCCCGGCGTACTGGATTCCCACGCCGCAAACGTTATCTGCGGCGCCGGGCATGCATCGCTTCGTGTGGAATTTTCATGCTGTCGCGACGATGGTCCACTCGCACCGCCGGGCCGTTACACGGCACGCCTTACTCTCGCGGGCCGCACGTCGCGCGAACGTTCGCGTTGCGGCGTGATCCGCGTATCCATGCCTCAGATGCCGATCTGATCGCCCAGTCGACATTGGCAAACGCGATCGACGCTCGATCGCACAAATCGAGATCGCGCTCGCTCAAGCGAAAACTGCGCGCGCCAAACCGAACGCCGACGTAGCGGCGATCGACCGTATCGCCGGCGCGCCGCCGAGCGAAAATCCGCGCAATTCGGTCGGTTCACCGGTGACCAACTTCAAAACGC
>CAVWGA010000003.1:0-140000 GCA_963754415.1 Vulcanimicrobiota bacterium
GCACGGCCACCGACCGAGGAGCGGCGGCGCGACATCATGAAGGTGGTGCGCCAGGATGCCGAAAATGCGCGCGTCAGCGTGCGCAGCGTGCGCCGCGATGCGATCGCCGACCTGAAGGAGATGCTCAAGGAGAAGATGGTCTCGCAGGATGACGAGCGCCGCGGCCAGGAGGAGATCCAGAAGCTCACCGACCGCTTCGTCGCCGAGATCGAGCAGGTGCTGGCCGGCAAGGAAAAGGAAATCCTGCAGGTTTGAGCCCGCCGCCTCAGCGCCGCCGATGGATCCGCGCCCCCGGGCTGCGCCGAAGCCGCGTCACATCGCGATCGTCATGGATGGCAATGGCCGCTGGGCGCGGGCGCGCGGCAGCCTGCGCGGCGACGGACATCGCGCCGGCGTCGGTCCGGTGCGCATGGTCATCGAGGAGTGCGTGCGCGAGCAGATCGGCGCGCTGACCCTGTTTGCCTTCAGCAGCGAGAACTGGGGTCGACCGCGCGATGAGGTCATGGGACTGATGTCGCTGTTCGTCGAGTCGCTGGAGGCGAGATCCCCGAGCTGCATCGCAAGGGGGTGCGCCTGCGCTTCATCGGCGAGCGCGCCGAGCTGGATGCGCGGCTGCGCGCCTCCATGGCGAGCTCGGAGCAGACCACGGCCGTGCAATGTGCGGCTCGCGCTGCAGGTGGCGCTCAGCTACGGCGGCCGCACCGATATCCTCGGGGCGGTGCGCCGCCTGGCCCTGCAGGTGGAGCGACACCAGCTCGCCGCCCGCAGATCGACGAGCCCACCTTTGCAGCCGCGCTGGCGCTCGGCGGGCTGCCGGATCCGGATCTGTTCATCCGCACCGGCGGCGAGCAGCGCATCAGCAATTTCCTGCTGTGGAACCTCGCGTACACCGAGCTGTATTTCACCGAGACGCTGTGGCCGGACTTCGATGCGCCGATGCGTTCCAGGCCGCACTGCGGCACTTCGCGGTCTCGACAGCGACGCTTTGGTCTGACCGGCGAGCAGCTCGGTCCGCAATCGGCAGCGCGGACGAGCTGAATCGACCATGCGCTCGCGCCTGCTGACCGCCCTCGCACTGGCGCTGCTGCACCATCGTCGTCGTGTTCTATGGCTCGCCGCTGATCACGACCGCGGTCCTGGGGCTGGTCGCTGCTCGTGGGCGGCTGGGAATGGTCGGCCTTTCTGGCGCTGCGGCGGCCCTGGCGGCTGCTGTACGTGCTGGCGCTGGCGCTGCTGGGGCTGCTCGGCCTGCGCTATAGCCGTGCCGCTGAGTGCCTTCGTGCCGCTGATGCGAGTCGCGGTGGCCTGGTGGATCGTGCGCTGGCCTGGATCCTGTTTGCGCCCTGCGCGCGGCTCGCGCCGCGCGGCGGCGCTGGCCGGGGTGGCTGGCGCTGGTGCCGACCTGGATCGCGCTGGTACGCATCGATGCTCGCTGGGCCCATGGGCGCGCAATGGACGCTGTTCATTCTGGCGCTGGCGTTTGCGGCCGATACCGGGCGCGTTCTTCACCGGGCGGAGCTTCGGCCGGCTGCGCTCGCGCCGCAGGTCTCGCCGAACAAGACCTGGGAGGGGGTGCTTGGAGGCATGCTGCTGGCCCTCGGGCGTGGCCGCGGTCGGAAGGTCTGGTTCCAGCAGCCCTGGCCGGGCTTTCCTGGCGCTGTGCCTGGCGGCGGCGGCCTTTTCTGTGATCGGCGACTTGACCGAAAGTCTGCTCAAGCGTCATGTGCATCTGAAGGACAGTGGCCGGCTGTTTCCGGGCCACGGCGGGGTGCTCGACCGCATCGACAGCGTGACGGCGGCGACGCCGGTGATGGCGCTGGGGCTGCATCTGGCTCGGGGAGCGGCCGATGAGCACGAGGGAGATCGTGACGAGCAACCATGAGACAGCGGCCATGATCGGCGTGGCGGTGCTCGGCTCGACCGGCTCGGTCGGGATGCAACACGCTCGAGGTGCTGGCGCTGCAGCCCGAGCGTTATCGCGTCGTAGGCGCTTGCCGCGCGCAGCAACGGCGAGCGCCTCGCTCGAGCAGGTGCGCCGCTTCCACCCCGACTGGGTCGCGCTCGAGTCGCGCCGAGGCGGCGCGCACGCTCGAGCAGCGGCTGCGCGCACGAGCGCAGCGGCACGCGCGTGCTCGCCGGGGCCGACGCGATCGCGCAGCTCGCCGCCGAGGATGCGGTGCGATTACGTGATGGCGGCCATCAGCGGGGCGGCGGGACTGCGCTCGACGCTCGCGGCGGCCGCGGCCGGCAAGCGCCTGCTGCTCGCCAACAAGGAATCGGCCGTGATGGCCGGGGAGCTGCTGCTGGCCGCCGTGCGCGCAGGCGGCGGCGAGCTGATCCCGATCGACAGCGAGCACAATGCGATCTTCCAGTGCCTGCCGAGCGGCTTCGTCGCCGGCAAGCGCGCCGCGGGCGTGCGCCGGCTGCTGCTGACCGCCTCGGGCGGCCCGTTCCTCACCTGGAGCGCCGAGGCGCATGGCGAACGTCACGCCGGCGCAGGCCTGCGAGCATCCGCGCTGGAGCATGGGCCGCAAGATCTCGGTGGATTCCGCGACGCTGATGAACAAGGGCCTGGAGCTGATCGAGGCGAGCGTGCTGTTCGGCATGACGCATCGCGAGATCGAGGTGGTGGTGCATCCGCAGAGCATCGTGCACTCGCTGGTGGAGTACGTGGATGGCTCGGTGCTGGCGCAGCTGGCCGGGCCGGATATGCGCGTGCCGATCGCCTGCGCCCTGGCCTGGCCCGAGCGCATGGCGGCTGGTGTAGAATTGCTCGAATTGACCCGGGCGGGCCGGCTGGACTTCATGGCGCCGGACCCGGGGCGCTTCCCGTGCCTGCGCCATGCCCAGGAGGCGGCGCGCCTCGGTGGGCTCTCGTGCGTCAGCCTGAATGCCGCTGACGAGGTCGCCGTGCAGGCTTTTCTCGACCAGCGACTGAACTTTGGTGAGATTCCCGCGGTCATTGAGATGGTCATGCCGCGGGTCGAGGGGGAGAGATGGCGGGACTGGATGCGGTGATGGCAGCCGACGGGGAGGCGCGGGCACTGGCCTGCCGAGGCCGTCGCACGTCGAGCCGCCGGCCAGAGCGTCTACGCATGATCCATACCCTGTCTGTACCTGCTGGCGTTCCTCGTCGCCTTCTGCCTGCTGGTGACCGTCCACGAGTTCGGCCATTTCTGGGTGGCGCGGCGCCTCGGCTTCAAGGTGCTGCGCTTCTCGGTCGGTTTCGGCAAGCCGCTCTGGAAGTGGACGCACCCGGATGGCCACGAGTACTGGATCTCTGCGCTCCCGATCGGCGGCTACGTCAAGATGCTCGACGAGCGCGAAGGCCCGGTGCCGCCGGACGAGCTGCATCGCTCCTTCACGCGTCGGCCGCACTGGCAGCGCTGCTGGTGCTGCTGGCGGGCCCGGGCTTCAATATGCTGTTTGCGGTGCTGGTGCTCACCGGACTGCTCTATGCGACCGGCATGACGCAGGTCCCGCCCGGTGCTGGGCAGCATCGACCCGAGCTCGCTGCCGGGCAGGCCGGACTCAAGGCGGCGATGAGATCACCTCGATCGATTCGCAGCGCGGTGAGCGCGCAGCGCGAGGTCGAGCTCGACATGCTCGATGCCATCAGCGGCAGCGGCCCGATCAGCATCGGCGTGCGCTCGCGCCGGCGGCGCCGACGCGCACGTGCAGCTGCGCATTCCGAACGCTGCCGAGCGGCTGCGGCTGACCGAGCCGGCGCTGATGGGCGCAGGGGCTCGGCCTGAACCTCTACACAGCCGCCGATGCCAGCCGGTGATCGCGCAGTGTCATGGCCGAGCGGGCCGGCGGCGCGCGCGGGGCTCGCGCCGGGCGATCGCATCGTCGCCGTCAATGGGCAGCCGGTGCAGCGATTTGACGGCGTTGCAGACAGTGCGTGCAGTCGCACGCCGGACGAGAGCATCAGCCTGCGCTATCGTGCGCGCCGGCCACGAGCATGGCGTGCGGCTGACCCCGACGATGCAGACGCGATCAGGGGCAGCCACTACGTCGGCATCGGTATCGAGGTCAGCGCGCAGCACGGCCCCTATCCGCCCGAGCATGGTGCGCCACGTTGTCCCTGTCGCTGCCGGCCGCCTTCGTGCGCGCCAACGTCGAGGCCTGGGACATGACGGCGCTGCAGGGACGCATGATCTGGCGCATGCTCGCCAACAAGGTCTCGATCAAGAATCTCTCCGGGCCGCTGAGCATTGCCGAGTACGCCGGCGATGCGGCCTCCGAGGGCGTCACCTCATTCCTGTACTTCCTGGTGATGCTGAGCCTGGCGCTCGGCTTCATGAATCTGCTGCCGATCCCGATCCTCGATGGCGGTCAGATCGTGTTTCAGGCCATCGAATGGCTCAAGGGCAGTCCGCTGTCCGAGCGCTTCCAGCTGGTCAGCCAGCAAATCGGCTTCGCCCTGTTGTTCCTGCTCGATGGGCGTTGCGCTGTTCAACGACATCAGTCAGATCGGTTGACCCTTCCTTGACCACCGGCAATTGCCGCGCTGCGCAGCGCGCACCCCTTACCGCGCTCATCTTGGCTGCGGTCCCGCTTTGCGGTAGCGCGCGCGCCCAGACGCCCGCAAGCCCCACCGTGCCGCCTGGCCCGCCGGCTCCGCGGCGAAGCCCGGCGCAGTCCAACGGCGACTTCGATGCGCAGATCAGCCAGGGAAACGCAGCACTGCAGAGCGGTCGAGCTGACGCGGCATTGTCGGCCGGGGATGCCGCGGTTCGCATCGCCCCGGATCGATGGGAGGGCTATGCGCTGTCCGGCCGCGCGCTGCTGGCTCTGAAGCGCTATGAGATGGCCGCCGATGCACTGAGCAGGGCCATCGAGCGTGCCCCGGCCGCCGAACAGCCCGCCCTGCGAGCGCTGCGCCGGGACTGTCTGCTGGCCGAGGCCGGTGCCCCGACCTCGGTCCCTGCCGGCCCCCGCGTAGCCAGCGCACCGCAGCGTACCCCCGTCTCCCACGCCTGCCGCGCCTGCCGCCCCTCCCGTGGCAGCCGCGCCGCCCGCGCCGCCCGCGCCTGCCCCGGCAGCCACACCGGCACCTGCACCGGCACCTGCACCGGCACCTCAAGCTGAATCCGCGCCCGCTGCCGCAGCGCCTGCGCCGCCCGCACCCGCACCCACTGCGGCGCCGGATGCGGGCGCGGCCGATGTAGGGGCCGGCCGGCTCGGCCGACGGATTTCGTGGTGCGCGACATCCACGTGCAGGGACTGCAGCGCATCTCCGAGGGCACGGTCTTCAACTACCTGCCGGTCAATATCGGCGATCGCCTCAATCCGCAGCGCGTGCGCGAGGCGCTGCGTGCGCTCTATGCCACCGGCTTCTTCAGCGATGTGGAGCTGCGCCGCGAGGGCAATACGCTGCTGGTCGTGGTCAAGGAGCGACCCTCGATCGAGAGCATCGACTTCAAGGGCAACAAGGACATCAAGACCGAGGATCTGAACAAGGCGCTGCGCAACGTGGGCCTGTCGGCCGGCAAGACCTTCGATCGCTCGACGCTCGATGACGTCACGCAGTACCTGACCGATCAGTACTACAGCCGCGGCAAGTACGACGTGAAGATCGATGCGAAGGTCGTGACGCTGCCTGACAACCGGGTGCGCATCAGCATCAACATCACCGAGGGTGCGCGCGCCAAGATCCGCCAGATCGACATCGTCGGCAACACGGTCTTCAAGGACAAGGAGATCCTCTCGACGCTGTCGCTGCAGACGCCGACGCTGCTGAACATGTTCAGCGAGCAAGGACCGCTACGCGCGCGAGTCGCTGCAGGGCGATCTGGAGAAGATCCAGGGCTATTTCCAGGACCGCGGCTACGCCAATGCGCACATCGATTCGGTGCAGGTGGCGATCGGTCCGGACAAGAAGGACATCTTCATCACCGTCAACCTCACGCAGGGGGATCTCTATCATCTCGGCGGCGGTGAAGCTCGGCGGGCAATCTCATCGTGCCGGAAGCCGGAGCTGCAGCGGCTGCTGCTGGTGCATCCGGGGCAGATCTACTCGCAGCACCTGATCAGCGCGACCGAGGACGCCATCAAGAACCGCCTGGGCGCCGAGGGCTTCTACTTCGCCAAGGTCGAGCCGGTGCCGACGCTCGACGATGCGCACAAGATCGTGGCCCTGACGCTGTTCGTCGATCCGGGCGACCGCGTGTACGTGCGCCATATCAACTTCACCGGCACCACGCGCACCAACGACGAGACCTTCCGGCGCGAGATGCGCCAGCTCGAGGCGCGCCTGGCTGTCGAATCTCGCGCTGGACCGCTCCAAGCAGCGCCTGGAGCAGCGTCCCTACGTCGAGAGCGTCGACACCAGCACCACGCCGGTGCCGGGCTCGCCCGACCAGGTCGACGTCGACTTTGCGATCAAGGAGCGCGCCGCCTCGAGCGTCAGCGGCGGCATCGGCTACTCGGCCTATCGAGAAGTTCGTGCTCAACGGCAATCTCTCGGACACCAACTTCCTCGGCAGCGGCAATCAGGTGGCGCTCAACCTGGATGCGGGCATGTACAACAAGGTCTACAGCGTCAGCGAGACCAATCCGTTCACCACGGTGGACGGGCTGTCGCGCACCGTCTCGCTGAGCTATGCGGACTCCACGCAGCTGTATGCGCAGTCATCCGCCTTCGGCTCCAAGAACATCACCCTGGGGCTGACGCTCGGCTATCCGCTGACCGAATACCAGTTCGTCAGCGCCGGGGTATCGCTGCAGTCGGTGGATCTGCTGACCTACGAGCAGGGCAGCGCGCGCCAGGCCATCGACTGGGTGCAGCAGAACGGCCGTCCGTATCAGGGCGCAGTCGGTCTCGAGCTTCATCGAGCCCGACGGCACCACCGTGTCGACCAGCACCTCGCTGCTCGGCTCGCGCTTTAACACCGCGGAGCTGTCGCTCAGCTACGTCTACAACTCGCTCAATCGCGGCCTGTTCGCCAATCGGGGCATGCGCCACCTGCTGTCAGCTCGTCTACGTGCCGCCCGGGGCTCGACGTGCGCTACATGGATCGGCAGCTACCGGTTCTCCGGCTATCTGCCGATCTGCCGCCGGCTGGACGCTCTCGGAGAACGCGCAGGTCTCCTACGGCCAGCCCGCTCGGCGGCACCACGGCGCTGCCGCCCTACAAGCGCTACTTCGCCGGCGGTCCGGACACGGTGCGCGGCTATCTGGAGGACACGCTCGGGCCGGTGGACACCAACGGCAACCCCTACGGTGGCAACCTCCTGACCGTGGCGCAGACCGAGCTGATCGTCCCGACGCCGGCCAAGTGGCAGACCAGCGCGCGCGCCAGCCTGTTCTTCGACATCGGCAACGTCTTCTCCACGGACGGAACCACCTACCTCGGGCAAGGACCTGGAGACCCCCGTCACCTACAAATTCAGCTATCATGAGCTCAAGAGATCGGTCGGCGTCTCGGTGCAATGGCTGGCGCCGGTGGTCGGATTGTTCCGCTTCAGCCTGGGCATTCCGCTGAACTCGTACGACGGGGACCTGGTTCACTTCGAGGACCCGCACCGAGGAATTCCAGTTCACGGTGGGTCAATCTTTCTAAGTAGGGATTTCCTAGGTAGGGACTTCGATATGCGAGGATGGATCACAGCAATGACCCGCCGTACGGGTCGCATCGCCCTGGGCGGGCGCTCTGTCGCTGCTGGTGCTCTCGGCGCCGGCCTGGGCGAGATCTGAAGATCGGCGTGGTCAATTATCCGCGCCTGATGCAGGAGTCGCCGCAGGGCAAGGCCGTGCAGGCAGGCGCTGCGCACCGAATTCGCCGGCCAAGCAGCGCGAGCTGCAGACCGAGCAGCAGGAGCTCAAGAGCAAGGAGGCGCGCTGCGAGCGCGACGGCGCCACCATGAGCGTGGATCAGCGCAGCGCCGCGGAGCAGTCGCTGCGCGAGGGCAGCGCCAGCTGTCCGAGAAGCAGAACGAGTATCAGGACGACATGAATGCGCGCCAGAACCAGGAGCTCTCCAAGCTGCAGCAGATCCTGGTCGAAGCGGTGCAGCAATACGCGCAGGCGCAGCAGCTTCGACCTGGTGCTGGCCGACGGCGTGATCTTCGCCAATCCGACCATCGACATCACCCAGCCGGTGCTGGCGGCGCTGCAGGCGCGCGGCGCCGGCGCCGCGCCACGGCTCCGCGCAGCCGCAGCCGCACGCGCAGCCGCACTGAGCCGCAGCGCGCCGCGCTCGCGGCGGCAGACCGAGCCGCAGCGCTCAGCGCGCACTGGCACGGCGCATGAGCATGGCGCTCGGGGAGCTGGCGGTGCGCTTCGGCTGCGCGCTGCGCGGCGATCCCGAACGCGCGTGTCGATCACATCGCCCCGCTGGGCGCGGCCGATCCGGCGGCGCTGAGCTTTCTCGCCAACGCACGCTCGTCCTCGCAGCTGCCCGACGACGCGCGCCGGCGCGGTGGTGCTCGCGCCCGCCAGCGCCGCGGCGCTGTCCCGTGCCGGCGTTGATCAGCGCCGATCCGCATGCGCTGTTCGCGCGCATCGCGGCGCTGCTGCATCCGGCGCCCGCGCCGCGTGCCGGGCATCCATGCCGAGCGCGATCGTGCGATGCCACGGCGCAGGTGCATCCGAGCGCCGAGATCGGCGCGCACTGCGTGGTCGGCGCGCACGCGCGCATCGGGCCGCGCTGTCATGATCGGTCCGGGCTGCATCCTCGGCGCGCGCGTGCAGCATCGGCGCGGACACGCGCCTGGTGCGCACGTCACGCTGGAGCACGGCGTGCGCGTCGGCCGCGCGCGTGCTGATCCACCCGGGCGCGGTCATCGGCGCGGATGGCTTCGGCTTTGCGCGCGAGCAGCGGGCGCTGGCTGAAGGTGCCGCAGATCGGCGCGGTCGTGATCGGCGATGACGTGGAGATCGGCGCCAACACCACCATGGATCGCGGCGCCATGCGAGGACACGGTGATCGGCGAGGGCGTCAAGCTCGACAATCTGATCCAGATCGGTCACAACGTGCAGATCGGCGCGCACACGGCCATCGCCGGCTGCACCGGCGTCTCGGGCAGCACGCGCATCGGCGCGCGCTGCATGATCGGCGGCGGCGTGGGCATCGCCGGGCATATCGAGATCTGCGATGATGTGGTCATCGCCGGCAGGCGATGGTGTCCGGCTCGATCCGCGCAGCCCGGCGTCTATGCCAGCCTCTGGTCCGGCCGAGCCGCTGCGGCGCTGGAAGCGCATCGTGGCGCGACTGAAGCTGCTGCGCGCAGCGCGAAGCTGCGCGCGAGCCCACAGCAATCGCGGACGCACAGGAAAGCCGACGATGAGTGAATCGAGGAGCCGGATGACTGAAGTCAGAGCCGGTCAAGCTCGATATCAGCGGCGTCATGCAGCGGCTGCCGCACCGCTATCCGTTCCTGCTGGTGGATCGGGTGCTCGAGTGCGTGCGCGGCCAGAGCATCCGCGCGCTGAAGAACGTCAGCTTCAACGAGCCGTACTTCACCGGTCACTTTCCCGGCCGGCCGGTGATGCCGGGCGTGCTCATCATCGAAGCGCTCGCGCAGGTGGCGGGGCTGCTGGCCTACATCAGCGCCGACGTGATCGCCAACCCCAATGCCAGCGTGTACTTCGTCGGCATCGACAAGGCGCGCTTTCGCCGTCCGGTCGTGCCCGGCGATCAGCTCATCCTGACGGCGCGCTTCGAGCGCAGCCTGCAGCGGCATCTGGCAGCTGGCCACCGCCGCGCTGGTCGACGACGAGGAGGTGGCGCACGCGCAGATCATGGTCGCGCCGAATCTCAAGGAAGCCACCGCCGCCCCCGGGACCGCAGAGCAGCCATGATCGATGCGCGGGCGATCGTGGCGCCCGGCGCGCGAGCTGGCCGAGGATGTGGAGGTCGGTCCCTACAGCGTCATCGGCGCCGACGTGGTGATCGGGGCGGGCACCTGGATCGGGCCGCACGTGGTCATCAACGGCCACACCACGATCGGCGAGGGCAACAAGATCTTTCAGTTCGCCTCGATCGGCGAGGCGCCGCAGGACAAGAAGTACGCCGGGGAGCCGACGCGCCTGGAGATCGGCGACCGCAACGTCATTCGCGAGTACTGCACCATCAGCCGCGGCACGGTGCAGGACCAGGGCGTCACGCAGCATCGGCGATGACAATCTGCTGATGGCCTACACGCACGTCGCGCACGACTGCGTGCTCGGCAACAACGTCATCATGGTGAACCTGGCGAACATCGCCGGTCACGTGACAGCTCGGGGACTGGGCGATCCTCAGCGGCTACGTGGCGGTTCATCAGTTCTGCAGGATCGGCGCGCATGCCTTCATCGCCAACAACTGCCGGTGTCACGCGCGACGTGCCGCCCTACGTCATGGCCATCGGCAATCCGGCCGAGCCGCACTCGATCAACAGCGAGGGGCTCAAGCGTCGCGGCTTCACGCCCGAGCAGATCCGCAATCTGCGCAACGCCTATCGCATCCTCTATCGCAGCGATCTGCCGCTCGCCGCCGCGATCGAGCAGCTGGCCGAGCTGGCCGCGAGCCAGCCCGAGCTCAAGCCGTTGGTCGAATTCATCTCGGTGGGCGAGGGCCGCGGTCTGATCCGCTGAGAGCGGCTGCACGCCGTGCCACGCCCATGGAAGCGCTGCGCGTGGCGATCGTCGCCGGAGAGCACTCGGGCGATGCGCTCGGCGCGGCGCTGATCCAGGCGCTGCGCACGAGCTCGCCGGCCGCGCGCTCGAGGTGCGCGGCGTCGCCGGTCCTGCGATGCGCGCCGCCGGCTGCCAGGCGCTTGCCGATGCGCACGAGCTGGCCGTCATGGGCCTGATCGAGCCGCTGCGGCATCTGCCGCGCCTGCTGGCGCTGCGCTCGCGGCTGCTGCGGCGAGCTGCTCGCCTGCCGCCCGCATGTGTTCATCGGCGTGGATGCGCCGGCCTTCAATCTGACGCTGGCCGGGCGCTTCAAGCGCCCAGGGCATCGCGCACCGTGCAGTACGTCAGCCCGCAGATCTGGGCGTGGCGGCAGGGGCGGGCGCGCAAGATCGCGCGCCGCTGCGACCTGGTGCTGTGTCTGCTGCCCTTCGAGCCGGCCTTCTACGCGCACTATGCGGTGCGCGCGCAGTTCGTCGGCCATCCGCTCGCCGACCAGGTGCCGCTGCGAGCCCGATCGTGCCCGCGGCGCGCGCCGCGCCTTGGCACTCGTCGCGCCGGTGCCGCGTGCTGGCGCTGCTGCCGGGCAGCCGCCTCGGCGAGGTGCAGCGGCTGTCGGCGCCCTTCCTGCTGGCCGCCGCGCTCGCTGGCGCAGGCGCATCCGCGGACTGCAGGTGATCGGCGCCGATGGCCAATCGCGCGGTGCGCGAGGAGTTCGACGTATGCGCGCCGAGCTCAGCGCGCAGGGGCGGCTCGCGGCTCGCTGCAGCTGCGCGTGCTCGATGGCCAGGCGCGCACGGCGCTGACGGCCGCGGACGTGGCGCTGGTGGCCTCCGGCACCGCCTCGCTCGAGGCGCTGCTGTGCCGCTGCCCGATGGTGGTGGCCTATCGCGTCAGTGCGCTGACCGCCGCGCTGCGTGCGCACGCTGCGCCTGGTGCGTCTGGCACGCATTCTCGCTGCCCAATCTGCTCGCCGGCGAGGCAGCTCGCGCCGGAGTTCTTCCAGGAGGCGGCGAACGCCGGATAATCTCGTGGCGCGCGGTCGAGCGGTTGCTGACCGATGCCGCGCGGCGCGAGCTATCTCAAGCAGCGATTTCGTCGCAGTGCACGAGCTGCTGCGCGCCGACGGCGCGATGCGCGCGGCGCAGGCGGTGCTCGCGCTGCTCGGGCGAGCGGCGGATCGGTGAGCGTGCAGCGGGCAGACGCGACGTTGAGAGGCGCAGGCGCAGGTGCTGATCGCCGGCGTGGACGAGGCGGGCCGCGGCCCGCTGGCCGGGCCCGGTGGTGGCGGCCGCGGTGATTCTCGATCCGAGCGCGCCATTCGCGGCCTGCGCGATTCCAAGCAGCTCACGGCCGAGCGGCGCGAGGTGCTGGCGCAGCGCATTCGCGAGCGCGCGCTGGGCTTGCGCGATCGCCGAGGCGGATCACGCCGAGATCGATCTGCTCAACATTCTGCAGGCGACGCTGCTGGCGATGAAGCGTGCGCTGATCGATCTGCCGGTGCGTCCGGTGCGCATCCTCATCGATGGCAACCGCGCGCCGCGCCTCTCGGATTGCTTCGCCGACTGCGAGGTGCAGACGGTGGTGGGCGGCGATGCTCTGTTCGCCTGTATCAGTGCCGCCTCGATCCTCGCCAAGACCCATCGCGATGCGCTGATGGCGCGGCTCGATGCGCGATCATCCCGGCTATGGCCTCGGTCGGCACTTCGGCTATGCCACGCGCGTGCACCTCTCGGCCTGGTGCGGCTCGGGCCTTCAGCGATTCATCGCGCCAGTTTCAATCCGCTGCGCAGCTGGCTGTCCGGTGCGCTGCCCTTCGGTGTGCTGCCGGCCGAGGCGCAGCTGTGCAGCTCCGAGGCCGACGAGGCGGCGCTCGAGGACATCGTGCCCGGGGAGGCCTGCGCATGAGCGCCGGGTTCGCCGGTGCGGCCAGCGGCGCGGCGGTCGGCAGAGTACCGGCGGCCTTCGTTCACCTGCGGGTGCACACCGAGTACTCGCTGGTCGACAGCGTGGTGCGCGTGCCGGAGCTGATCGAGGCGGTCGCGCGGGCGGGCATGCCGGCCGTGGCGCTGACCGATCAGGGCAACCTGTTTGCGATGGTCAAGTTCTATCGCGCGGCGCTCGAGCGCGGCGTGCAGCCGATCATCGGCGTGGATCTGCTGCTGCGCGAGCCCGAGGAGCCGCGCGCCCCTCGCGCCTGACGCTGCTGTGCCAGGACGCTCGAGGGTTATCGCAATCTCGCCCGGCTGATCAGCCGCGCCTATCTGAGGGGCAGACAGCCGCGGCATGCCGCTGGTGGAGCGCGGCTGGCTCGACACGCGAGACCTGCACCGGACTGATCGCGCTGTCAGGCGGCGCACGAAGGGGACATCGGACGCGCGCTGCTGCGCGAGCGCGCCGGCGCAGGCGCAAGCAGCGCTGGCGTTACTGGCTTGCGCTGTTCGATGACCGCTTCTACCTCGAGCTGCAGCGGCTCGGCCGGCCGCGAGGAGCAGCGCTATATCTGCCCGCGGCAGTCGAGCTGGCGGCGCGCGCGCGGGGTGCCGCTGGTCGCCACCAATGACGTGCGCTTCCTCAAGCGCGAGCGACTTCGAGTCGCACGAGGCGCGCGTGTGCATTCACGAGGGGTCCCTGCTCGCCGATCCGGCACGTCCGCGCCGCTACACGCCCGCAGCAGTACCTGCGCAGCGCCGAGCAGATGTGCGCGCTGTTCGCCGACGTGCCCGAGGCGCTGGCACAACACGGTGCAGATCGCGCGTCGCTGCAGTCTGGCGCTGAAGCTCGGTCAGCCGCGGCTGCCCGACTATCCGGTGCCGGCAGGCAGCACGCCGAATGAGTTTCTGCGCCAGTGCAGTCGAGCGAGGGGCTCGCGCGTGCGCCTGGCGGCGCATGCAGGCTGACGCGAGGCGACGGCCGCGCGCTATCGCGCGCGGCTCGCGACTCGAGCTCGAGGTCATCTGCCGATGGGCTTCGCCGGCTACTTTCTGATCGTCGCGGACTTCATCCGCTGGGCGCGCGAGCACGGCGTGCCCGTCGGTCCGGGCCGCGGCTCGGGCGCCGGCTCGCTCGTGGCCTATGCGCTGCGGCATCACCGACCTCGATCCGCTGCGCTACGACCTGCTGTTCGAGCGCTTCCTCAATCCCGAGCGCGTCTCGATGCCGGACTTCGACATCGACTTCTGCATGGAAGGGCGCGACCGGGTCATCGACTACGTGGCGCGGCAAGTACGGCCACGAGCGCGTCTCCCAGATCATCACCTACGGCACCATGGCGGCCAAGGCCGTGGTGCGCGACGTGGGCCGCGTGCTCGGTCATCCGCTATGGCTTCGTCGATCGCATCGCCAAGCTCATGCCCTTCGAGCTCGGCATCACGCTCGATGATGCGCATCGAGCAAGGAGCCCGAGCTCAAGCGCCTGCTACACCGAGGACGAGGAGGTCCGCAACCTGCTCGATCTGGCGCGCTCGCTCGAGGGCCTGACGCGCAACGCCGGCAAGCACGCCGGCGGCGTCGTCATCGCCCCCTCGGTGCTGACGGATTTCACGCCGCTGTACTGCGAGCCGGGCGGCAGCAACGTCATCACGCAGTTCGACAAGGACGATGTCGAGGCCGCCGGACTGGTGAAGTTCGACTTCCTCGGTCTGCGCACGCTGACCATCCTCGACTGGGCGCTCGCAGACCATCAATCCGCAGCGCGCGCGCGGCGGCGAGCCGCCGCTGCGGCTCGATGCGCTGCCGATGGACGATGCGCGCGACCTATGCGCTGCTGAAGTCCGGCCGCACCACGGCCGTGTTCCAGCTCGAGTCGCGCGGCATGAAGGATCTGATCCGGCGCCTGCAGCCGGACTGCTTCGAGGACATCGTCGCGCTCGATCGCGCTGTTTCGGCCCGGTCCGCTGCAGTCGGGCATGGTGGATGACTTCATCAACCGCAAGCACGGCCGACGGCGGCGCAGATCGATTATCTGCATCCGGACCTGCAAGCCGGCGCTGGCCCCGACCTACGGCGTGATCCTGTACCAGGAGCAGGTGATGCAGATCGCGCAGGTGCTCGCCGGCTACACGCTCGGCGGCGCGGATCTGCTGCGCCGCGCGATGGGCAAGAAGAAGCCCGAGGAGATGGCCAAGCAGCGCTCGGTGTTCGTCGAGGGCGCGCGCGCGCGCGGCGTCGACGGAGCGCGCGCCGCACACATCTTCGATCTGATGGAGAAGTTCGCCGGCTACGGCTTCAACAAGTCGCACTCGGCCGCCTACGCGCTGCTCTCGTACCAGACCGCGTACCTCAAGGCGCACTACCCGGCGGCCTTCATGGCCGCGGTGCTGTCGGCCGACATGGATCACACCGACAAGATCGTCACGCTGATCGATGAATGCAGCGCAGCATGGGCCTGACGGTGCAGCCGCCGGATGTCAACGCGTCGCGCTACGCGTTCGCCGTCGCCGACGAGCGCACCATCCGCTACGGGCTGGGGGCGGTCAAGGGCGTCGGGCAGGTCCGCGGTGGATGCGATCGTCGAGGAGCGCGAGCGCGCGCGGTCCTTACGCGAGCCTCGAATGAGCTGTGCCGACGCGCTGGATCTGGCACGGGTCAATCGACGCGCGCTCGAGGCGTTGATCCGCTCGCGGCAGCCTGGATTCGCTCGGCGCCGAATCGCGCGACGCTGCATGGCGGGCTGGCCGCGGCGATGCAGCGGCGGGCGAGCAGAATGCGCGCGCGCAGGAGGCCGGGCAGAGTCGATATGTTCGGCGTCGGCTGCCGCGCGGCGGCCGCCGCGCCAGGCCGGCGGCATCCCGAGCCGTCGCTGCTCGCCGAATGGAGCGACTCGCAGCGCCTGGCCGGCGAGCGCGAAACGCTGGGTCTGTATCTGACCGGCCATCCGATCGCCCCCTTCGAGGCGGACCTGCGGCATTTCGCCTCCGGACGCATCGCGGGAATTCCTGGCGAGACGCCCCGATGCCGCTGCCGATGGCCGCACGCGCTTATGCCTGCATGCGCGCCGCGTGACGGTCGCGGGCCTGGTCGCTGGAGGTGCGCCGGCGCGGCCCGCGCGTGAGCTTCATGCTGGACGATCGCAGCGGGCGCATCGAGGTGCACGATGTTCGAGGAGGTCTACCAGCGCCATCGCGACCTCGATCGTCAAGGACGCGCTGGTGCAGGTGGAGGGGGCCTGCGCTTCGATGAGTTCAGCGACGCCTGGCGGCTGTCCGCCAAGCAGATCACGACGCTGCACGGCCGTGCGCGAGCGGCTGGCGCGCTCGCTGCTGCTCAGCTGGCCGGCGGCGTGCCGGATGCGCAAGCTGCTCGACGCGGCTCGAGGGGCTGCTGCGCGCCCAGCGCGGCGGGCACTGCAGCGTGATGCTGCGGTATCGGAGCGCGGGTGCCAGCGGCACGCTGGAGCTGCGCCGAGGAGTGGAAGGTACGCGCCGAGCGCCGAGCTGCTCGAGCAGCTCGAGGAGCTGCTGGGCGCCGGCTCGGTGCGCCTGGGCTACGCCATGACCGCCCCGGCAGCCGCTCTGGCGCAGTGATTGCGGCACTCCGAGGCTGACGCCCTCCTGCGCCCGCGCGGGTCGCGCCGTGACTGCGTAGCGCTGCCTTGCGCCGCGGCCGGCACCCGTACCCTTCCGGGCCTACAAATACTCCAAGAGTCGACGCTAGATGGCCGTCAGCTTCCTGGATTTTGAACAGCCGATCGCCGAACTTGAGGCCAAGATCGAGGAGCTTGGTCATGTGACCTCCGACTCCGAGGTCAACATCGAGGAGGAGATCGCGCGCCTGCATGCCAAGAGTCGCGCGCTGACCAAGTCGATCTTCTCGAATCTGACGCCCTGGCAGATCACCCAGCTCGCGCGCCATCCGCAGCGCCCCTACACGCTGGACTACATCGGCGGCGATCTTGACCGACTTCCATGAGCTGCATGGCGACCGCATGTATGCCGACGATGCGGCGATCGTCGGCGGCCTGGCCCGCCTGGACGGACAGCCGGTGCATGGTGATCGGCCATCAGAAGGGGCGCGACACCAAGGAGCGCGTGCGGCGCAACTACGGCATGCCCAAGCCCGAGGGCTATCGCAAGGCGCTGCGACTGATGAAGCTTGCCGAGCGCTTCGGCCTGCCGCTGATCACCTTCATCGATACGCCGGGCGCCTATCCGGGCGTCGGGTCCGAGGAGCGCGGCCAGAGCGAGGCGATCGCGCGCAATCTCTACGAGATGTCGACGCTGCGACGCCGATCATCAGCGTCGTGATCGGCGAGGGCGGCTCGGGCGGCGCGCTTGCGATCGGCGTCTGCGACCGGTTGCTGATGCTGCAGTTCAGTACCTATTCGGTCATCTCCCCGGAAGGCTGCGCGTCGATCCTCTGGAAGAGCGCGGATAAGAAGGAGCTGGCAGCCGAGGCGCTGAATCTGACCGCCGGTCGACTGCTCGACTCTGGGCCTGGTCGATGAGGTGCTGCCCGAGCCGCTCGGCGGCGCGCATCGCGATCCGCTCGCCATGGGCCGCGCCCTGCGCGAGAGCCTCTTCGCGCATCTGCGCGAGCTGCAGGCACGCTGAGTACCGAAGACACTGATCGCGCAGCGCGCGGCGCGCATCGCCGCTTTCGGTGTGTATCACCGAGACCTCGGCGTGCGCGCCCGGCGCGCGGAAGAGTCACGCGTCGCGTGCCAGGCGCACCGCGCCGTGCCCTGCCCAGGATGAGCCTTCGCGCCCGCTGCGCTGCAGCGCAAGCTGCTGCGACTGGTCGGGCCTCTCGGGCGAGCGGCTGTGCGTGGCCTTCTCCGGGCGGGCTGGACTCAGAGCGCGCTGCTGCACGCGCTCGCGAGCATGCGCGCGGCGCGAGCGCCTGCAACTGCGCGCCGTGCACATCAATCATCACCTGCAACCGCGAGGCGCGACGCTGGGCCGCGGCCGCGCGGCTCGCACGGCGCGCCGCTGGCGCGTGCGCTGCCGTGTGCGCGATGCGCCGGTGCGGCGCGCGCCCGGCGGGTGAGTCGCTGGAGGCGGCCGCGCGCAGCGCGCGCTATCGCGGCGCTGCGCGCCGAGCTCGCGCGCCGGCGAGCTGCTGCTGACGGCGCATCAACAGGAAGACCAGCTCGAGACGGTGCTGCTGGCGCTGATGCGCGGCAGCGGTGTGCGCGGTCTGCGCGCCATGGCGCCGCGAGCACGCCTTTCGGCCGGGCACGCTGCTGCTGCGGCCGCTGCTGAGCGTGCCGCGCGCACGCGCTGCGAGCACTACGCGCGCGACGCACGAGCTCGACTTTCGCGAGGATCCAAGCAACGCGGACCAGCGCTTCGATCGCAATTACCTGCGCCTGCGCGTGCTGCCGCTGCTACGCGAGCGCTGGCCGGCCGCGGCCGCGACCGTCAGCCGCAGCGCGGCGCATCTGGCGGAGGCACGCGAGCTGCTCGAGCGCCTGGCGCTCTGCGACCTGGCGCGGCGCGCGCGACGGCAGTGGCGCTGCGCGTGAGCGTGCTGCGCGCGCTGCCCGAAGCCGGCGCCGCAATGCCCTGCGCCAGTGGATCGCCGAGCGCGGGCTCGCCGCTGCCGGATCACGGCGCGCTGCGCGAGATCGCGGGACGCGCATGCTTGCGGCGCGCGACGATGCCATCGCCGATGCGTGCGCTGGCGCGGCGGGGAGCTGCGCCGTCACGGTGATCGGCTGATGGCTGGTGTCGGCGCCGCCGACTGCGCCGGGCACCGCTCGGCGCACAGACCTGGGACTGGCGCTGCGCACCCCTGGCTCACTCTCGCCGATGGTGCGCGCTCGGGCTGGTGCCCGACCGGCACGGGGATGTGCTGCTGAGCGCGTTGCCGGCGCGACTGATGGTGGGCTTCCGGCAGCGGCGGCGAGCGGCTGCGTGGAGCCACCGGGCGTGTCGCGCTCAAGGATCTGCTGCAGCACAGGGCGCTGCCGCCCTGGCAGCGCGCGCCAGCGTGCCGCTGCTGTGCGATGGCGAGCGGCATCATCGCCGTGGCCGACCTGTGGGTCGATCCGGCCTATCGCGCTGCCAGCGTCGCGCAGCGTCTGGCAGTCGGCCACGGGCGATCGCGGCCGGATGCGCTGGCGGCGCGCTAGGCGGGCTTGAGCGGACGCATTGAGGCAGCGCAGCGGCAAGGCGATTTGCTAGGCTGATCGCCCGTCGTCACTGGCGCGATTTCTCAAGGCGGCGGTACTCCTCGATGACTCGCTTCGTATTCGTCACCGGCGGCGTCGTTTCCTCATTGGGAAAGGGCATCGCCGCCGCGTCGCTCGGCGCGATTCTGGAGGCGCGGGGCCTCAAGGTCGCGATGGTCAAGCTCGATCCCTACATCAACGTGGATCCGGGCACGATGAGCCCCTTCCAGCACGGCGAGGTGTTCGTCACCGCGGATGGCACCGAGACCGATCTGGATCTCGGGCACTACGAGCGCTTCGTGCGCACCACCACCGGGCGCAACAGCAATTTCACCACCGGCCGCATCTACGAGCGCGTGATCGCCAAGGAGCGGCGCGGCGACTATCTCGGCGCTACCGTGCAGGTGATCCCGCACATCACCGATGAGATCAAGCGCAGCATCATGCTCGGCGCGGGCGATGCCGATGTGTGCATGGTGGAGATCGGCGGCACCGTCGGCGACATCGAGTCGCTGCCGTTCCTGGAGGCGATCCGCCAGCTCGGCGTGGAGCTCGGCCGCAGCCAACTGCTCTACATGCACCTGACGCTGGTGCCGGTCGTCGGCGGCTCGGGGGAGATCAAGACCAAGCCGACGCAGCATTCGGTCAAGGAGCTGCGCGGCATCGGCATCCAGCCGGACGTGCTGCTGTGCCGCTGCCGCGAGATGCTGCCCGACGAGCAGCGCCGCAAGATCGCGCTGTTCACCAATGTCGAGGAGCGCGCGGTCATCTCGGCGATCGACGCCGACGACATCTACCGCATCCCGCTGCTGCTGCACGAGCAGGGGCTCGATGAGATCGTGGTCGACAAGCTGCGCCTGGAGGCCCCGCCGGCGGATCTGTCCGCCTGGCGCCAGGTCGTCAGCGCCAAGATCAATCCGGACGGCCAGGTCGACATCGCGATGGTCGGCAAGTACGTGCAGATCCGCGACTCCTATATCTCGCTGAACGAGGCGCTGATGCACGGCGGGCTCAAGACCCGCACGCGCGTGAAGCTGCACTACATCGAGTCCACCGACATCGAGAAGGAGGGCACCGGCTGCCTCGCCGGCATGGATGCGATCCTGGTGCCCGGCGGCTTCGGCGAGCGCGGCATCGAAGGCAAGATCCAGGCGGTGCGTTACGCACGCGAGCATGGCGTGCCGTATCTGGGCATTTGTCTGGGCATGCAGATCGCGATCATCGAGTTCGCGCGCAACGTGCTGAAGCTGGACGGAGCGCACAGCACCGAGTTCAATCGCGCGACGCCGCATCCGGTCATCGCGCTGATCACCGAATGGCAGGACCGCGCACGTGGGCAGCAGCAGCGCGATGAGCGCTCGCAGATCGGCGCCACCATGCGTCTGGGGGCGCAGGAAGTGCGTGCTGCGGCGCGGCGCGCGCGCGCGCGAGCTCTACGGGCGCGACCGTCATCGTCGAGCGTCATCGGCACCGCTTCGAATTCAACAACAATTATATGGATGCTTACGACGCTGCCGGCATGAGATTCTCGGGCTTCTCGCGCGACGGACTGGTGGAGATCGTCGAGATGCCGAGCCACCCCTGGTTCGTGGCGACGCAGTTTCATCCGGAATTCACCTCCACCCCGCGCGACGGTCATCCGCTGTTCACCGGCTTCGTGCGTGCGGCGCGCGCCTATCGCGCCTCGCAGCTGCCGGCCGGCGGCCGGGCGCATGAAGCTGGCCGGACTACGAGGTCGGTCTCGACCGGCCGCTGTTCCTGATCGCCGGCCCCTGCGTGATCGAGTCCGAGACGCTGGTGCAGGAGGTCGCCGGCACGCTGGACGAGATCACCGCCGCGCTTGGCATGCCGCTGATCTTCAAAGCCTCCTTCGACAAGGCCAACCGCTCCTCGGGTGCGAGTTTTCGCGGTCCGGGCTCGAGGCGGGACTGGCGGCGCTGCAGTCGGTGAAGCAGCTGTTCGGCTGCCGGTGCTCACCGATGTGCACGAGGACACGCCGATCGACGGAGGTGGCCGCGGTGGTCGACGTGCTGCAGACGCCCGCGTTTCTGTGCCGCCAGACCAATTTCATCCTGCAAGTGGCGGCCGCCGGCCGGCCGGTCAACATCAAGAAGGGACAGTTTCTGTCGCCCTGGGAAATGCAGAACGTCGTCGACAAGGCGCGCTCGACCGGCAATGAGCAGATCATGGTCTGCGAGCGCGGCTTCAGCTTCGGCTACAACAATCTGATCGCCGACATGCGCTCGCTGGCCGTCATGCGCGCGACCGGCTGCCCGGTGGTGTTCGATGCGACCCACTCGGTGCAGCTGCCGGGCGGCCGGGCAACGCCTCGGGCGGGCAGCGCGAGTTCGTGCCGGTGCTGGCGCGCGCGGCCGTGGCCGCCGGCGTCGCGGGATCTTCATGGAGACGCATCCCGACCGCAGAGCGCGCTTTCGGATGGCCCCAATGCCTGGCCGCTTGCAGCGCATGGCGCGCTGCTCGCGACGCTGCAGCAGCTCGATCGCGCGTCGTCAAGGCGCGCCCGCTCGAGGAAGCGCTGCTGTCGAGAGCTAGGCTAGCCGCGCGATGAGATGGCTCGCTGCAGCTGGCTGTCTGCTCTGCTGCTGTTGCTGCAATACCGGCTGTGGCTCTCGGCCGACGGCGTGCGCGAGGTGCTGCGCCTGCAGAGCGCCGTGGCTCGCAGCAGGCAGAACGCGCAGCTGCCCGAGCGCAATCGCCAGCTGGCCGCCGAGGTGCGTGACCTGAAGCAGGGCTACGCCGCACTGGAAGAGCGCGCGCGCACCGATCTGGGCATGATCGCCGGCAACGAGACCTTCTATCAGGTGGTGCCGCCTCGCCGGCACCGCGCACGCGGCTGCCTCGAGCGCTGCCAGCGCGCCCGGTGCCGCGCCGCGCGGCCTGCGCGCTGCGGCGCGCGCCAGTGATGCGCTACTGGCTGGTGATGCCGGCGGCAGGCTCGGGTCGCCGATTCGGCAGCGCGCAAGCAGCACGCGCTGCTCGGTCGGCACGCACGCGTGCTCGAGACCGCGCTGCAGCTGTTCCTCGCTGATGCGCGCTGCCGCGGGCGGCAGCCTGGTGCTGGCGGCGGACGACCCGCACGCGCGAGCGCGCTGGCGCGCGCACTGCCGCCGCGCTTCGACGCTGGTCGCGGGCGGCGCCGAGCGCGGCCACTCGGTGTACAATGGGCTGCTGGCGCTCGAGTCGCACGCCGAGCGCGCAGGACTGGGTGCTGGTGCACGATGCCGCGCGGCCGTGTCTGAGCGCGCGCGGATCTGCATCGGCTGCTGGAGCAGCGGGCGCGAGGAGCGGTGGCGCGCTGCTGGCGACGCCGGTGGCCGATACGTCAAGCGGGCCGAGCCGCCGGCGCGGATGCGCGGGCGCACGGTGCGACGACGACACGTGTCGCGCGAGGCGCTGTGGCTGGCGCAGACACCGCAGATGTTTCGCTATCGGGCCGCTGCGCGCGGCGCTCGAGCGCGCCGCTGCGGCGGCGCGCATGCCGACCGATGAGGCTCAGGCGATGGAATGGCACGGTATTCGGCGCGGCTGGTGGCGGCGCGCGACAGCAATCTCAAGATGACCAGCGCCGCGGATCTGGCGCTCGCGGCGGCGATCCTGCAGGCGCGAGGAGAGGCGCGATGCGAGTAGGCTCAGGATTCGACGTGCACGCGTTCGGTCCAGGCGACGCGTCATGCTCGGCGGCGTGCGCGTGCCGCACAGCCGCGGCGTGCTGGCGCATTCGGACGGCGATGTGCTGCTGCACGCGCTGGTGGATGCGTTGCTCGGGGCCGCCGGCCTGGGCGACATCGGGCAGCACTTTCCCGACAGCGACCCGCAGTGGAAGGGTGCCGACAGCGCGCGTTTCGTCGCCGCGCGCATTGCAGCTGCTGGCGCGAGCGCGGCCAGCGGGTCGTCAATGCCGATCTGACGCTGCTCGCGCAGAGCGCCGCGGATCGCGCCGTGGCGCGAGCAGATCCGCCGCAGCATCGCCACAGCAGCTGGCGCTGCCCGAGTCGGCGCGTGAATCTGAAGGCCACCACGACCGAGCAGCTGGGCTTCATCGGCCGCAGCCGAGGGGCTGGCGGCGATGGCGACGGTGCTGATCGATGAGCATGCGGTGCCACGCGAGCGCCCGCCTCAGACTCGCTCGCAGCAACACCAGCGTGGCGCCGGTGCCGCCCGGCGCGCGGCCGCGCCGAGGCGAAGGCGAGCACCGCATCGCTGCGGCGCAGCTGCGCGTTGACGGCATTCTTCAGCACCGGACCGCGGTTGCCCGAGCGCAGTCCCTTGCCGTGAATCACGCGGATGCAGCGCAGGCCCGCGCGCGCGCGCGTCGCGCAGCAACGCGCTGCAGCCGCGGCGCTGGCCTCGCGCGACCGTCAGGCCGTGCAGGTCGATCTCGTAGTCGACCCGGTAGAGTCCGCGGCGCAGCCGCCGCAGCATCGGTCTCGGGCACGCCGCTGCGATGAAACAGCAGCTCATCGCCCGGCTGCACCTCGTACAGATCGGTGCCGAGCGCAGCCGGCTGTCCGAGCGCGCGCAGAGTCGAGGCTCTCGCGCAGCACCGCTGCGCGCTCGGCGCGTGCAAAGCGGCGCGCGGGCGGCCGGCGCCGGGCTGCGGCACGCGCCGCTGCGCTTGAGCGGCCGCACGTCCCGCATCGCGCGGCGGAACAGCTCGCGTCCTCATCGCCTCGTCTTGCGTCATCGCCCTGCGTCGCCATTGCATCGTGCATGTCGCTGCTTCCGGCGCAGGCCTTGAAGTATATTGGCGCGCCTCGTTCATCGACCGGCCCACGGATCGCCGGACCCGGTCGTGTCGATAAAAATACTCGTCAGCAACGATGACGGCTACGCGTCCGAGGGCATCACGCAGCTGCGCCGCGGCGCTCGCGCCGCTGGGCGAGGTCACGGTGGTCGCCCCCGACCGCAACCGCAGCGGCGCCGGCAATTCCCTGACGCTCGACGTGCCGCTGCGGCTGCTCGAGTCGGCGCCGCGGCGTCTACTACGTCGCCGGCACGCCCACCGATTGCGTGCATCTGGCGATCTCGGGCGTGTTCGATTGCGAGTTCGACATGGTCGCCTCGGGCATCAACGATGGCGCCAACCTCGGCGACGACGTGCTGTACTCGGGCACGGTGGCGGCGGCGCATCGAGGGGCGCTTCCTCGGCTTGCCGGCGCGTCGCCTTCTCGCTGTGCACGAGCGCCAGCAGCGGGCGGCATTTCGAGACCGCCGCGCGCGTGGCGCGGCAGCTGGTCGAGCGGCTGCTCAGCGCAGCCGCTCGAGGCGGCGACTGATCCTGAACGTCAACATTCCGGACGTGCCGTATCGAGGCGCTCGCGGGCTTCGCGAGCACGCGGCTGGGCTTCCGCCATCGCTCGGATGCCGGTGATGCCGGCGCGCGATCCGCGCGGCCACGCCGGTCTACTGGATCGGGCCGGCCGGCGCCGGCGCGGATGTCGGCGCCGGCACCGATTTCATGCGGTCGCCAGCGGCTACGTCTCGGTGACGCCGCTGTCGATCGATCTGACGCGCCACGCGGCGCTGCCGGCTCGTCGAGCGCTGGCTGCAGCAGCTGTGAACGTCGCCATGAACGATCCACGCTTCTCCGGCATCGGCATGACCTCGGCGCGCACGCGCGACCGGCTGGTGCAGCGACTGCGCGAGCAGGGCATCACGCAATCTCGTCGGTGCTCGAGCGCATCCGCAACGTGCCGCGGCATATCTTCGTCGATGAGGCGCTCGCGAGCCGTGCCTATGAGGATACGGCGCTGCCGATCGGCTTCGGGCAGACGATCTCGCAGCCCTACATCGTCGCGCGCATGACCGAGGCGCTGCTCGAGGGCGGCCCGCTGCACAAGGTGCTCGAGATCGGCACCGGCTGCGGCTATCAGACCGCGGTGCTCGCGCCGCTGGTCGGACGCATCTACACGCATCGAGCGCATCGAGGCGCTGCAGCGAGCGCGCCAAGGAGCGACTGCGTGAGCTGCAGGATCCGCAACGTGCGCTTCCGGCATCGGCGACGGAGCGCAAGGTTGGAAGGCGCAGGCGCCGTTCGACGGCATACTGGTCGCGGCCGCGCCGCTCACGGTGCCGGAGATCGCTGATCGAGCAGCTGGCAGTCGGCGGGCGGCTGGTGATGCCGGTCGGGCCCGAGGGCGCGCAGCAGCTGGTGCGCTTCACGCGCACGCGAGCAGGGCATCGAGCGGCGCGTGCTCGGCGCGGTGGCATTCGTGCCGCTGCTCGGGGGCGTCAGTCGAGAGCTGAGCGCGCGACAGCGAGCGCTCGCATCCATGAGCGACTGTCAAGTCGTCTCAGCGCCAGTGACGATCTGCATCGGCGCATCCCGTTATCGCCGCTGGCGCTACAGACTTAAAGTAGTGCATGAGGTCGATTGCTAGAACAGATCACATGTAACGTGCAACTAAGCTTGCACGCGGTATCGAGGCTCGTTATTATCCAGCGCCGCAGTTAAGATCCGTCGTCGCCAATCGACGACAGCCGGTGCAGGAGGCGCACACGAAGAAGACACAGGGGTGAAAAGGGGAAGACCAAGTTGCGATAACAATAAAAGTTCGAATAACAACAACGAAGCGGAAACAATTATTCGAATTTGTCAGCTTCGAATGGTTGGGGGTGTGAATGATCTTTCTCTCCCTGTGTCTTCTTCGGGTGCGCTTTCCGGGCTCAAGCGCCTGCCTTTTCTGCCTGCGCTCCAGCGCGCTCATGCTCGCAGCTGCAGCGCTCAGCGGAAACAATCCCGCGACGACTTGCGCTGCTCGCTGGCGAGAATGTTGTAGGTGCGGCAGGCCGCGCCGAGGCTCATGCACTTCGAGCGCCACAGTCCGCGCGCGCAACAAAGCTGCGCGCAGCCGATGCGCTCGGATACGGCTGCGTCTCGCCGGCTGCCGAGCAGGACGATCTCGCGCGCCGAAGGCGAGCAGCGGCTCGAGCTGCGCTCGCAGTCAGCTCGGCGAAGCCCGCCACGTCCCACTCGAGCAGCAGCCGCTCGCGGACTCACGATGCAGCGGTCGCGTGACGAACTGCTCGCCGATCAGCAGCTGCGCCGCCGCCAGTAGCGGCGCACCAGATGGATGCGTGAATCGGAGTCGAGTGCGAGGCGCATGACCGGTACGATACGCCACGGTGGCCGAGCTGGTCGCTCATTCTGACCGATTCTTCGTCGCGACGTCGCGACGCGCCGCGAGCGTCGGACGCGGCGCAGCTGCGGCGCGCTGCCGCGCCTGCCGAGCACCTGGAGCTGCTGCTGGCGCGCGCGCGCGCGCTGCCGTGCGCTGCGCGGGACTGGCGTGCCTGGCTCGCGAGCGCCTGGCCGCGCCGCGCTGCGCTCGCGCTCGCGGCTATCCGCCGCGCGCAGCGCTCGCGGCAGCCGCAGCCGCCGATGCGCGCGACGCCACTATTGGCTTGCGACGCCGGTGCATCTGTTCGCCGGCCTCGACAGCGTGCATCTGCATCCGCGCGGGTCTGCTGCGACTCGAGCGGCGCCGAGCAGCAGCGGCTCGCCGAGCGATTTCGCGCGCGTGTTCGCCGACTCCCCTGGCGGCTCGAGCGCGATCGGGCAGCGCGAGCTGCTGCTCGACGGCCTGCGCTGACGCGAGCGGCGCCGATCCGGCCGCGCTGCTCGGCTCGGTGATCCCGGCGCGGGTGCCGCAGCGGTCCGGACGCCGCCGCGCTGCGCCGCCTCGGCTCGGAGATCGAGCTGTGGCTGCACGAGCATCCGCTCAATCTGGAGCGCAGCCGGCGCGGGCAGCTGCCGGTCACCGCGCTGTGGTTGTGGGCGCGGCACAGTGCGCCGATGCTCCCGACGCGACGGCGTCGCCTGCGCCGCGCGATACCGCTGCGCCGCACGCGGCGCAGGCGCGCACAGCCTCGCTGCCGCGCCTGATCGGCGCGACAGCTACGCGCAGGCGCTCTGGCGGCTGCGCGGGGCGTCGTGCCGGCCGCTGCCCGCGACTGCATGCTGAGCCGACCTGCGCTGCTCGAGCGAGCCGCGCGAGCGCAGTAGTGCTGCTGCCGCTGCTGTCGAGCGCGGTCTGCGCTGGCAGCCTGCTCGAGCTCTGGAGCGACTGCTGGCTGGCCCCGGCGCTCGCGGCGCTGCGCGACGCGGCGACTCTCGGCGCTGCACCTGTTGATCGGCGTGACGCGCCTGCATCGGCTAACGTGGCGCCACTGCACGCGCGTGTGGCGGCGCGCGCGCCCTGGTGGGAGGAGCTGTCGTGAGATGCTGCAGATCGTGCGCCGGCCCAGCCCCGAGCAGTCGCGCCGGTCTCGCGCATCGATGTCCATCCGGTACTGCAGCGCATCTACGCCGCGCGCGGCGTGCGCGATGCCGGCCGAGCTGAGCGCTGTCGCTGCAGCAGCTGCTGCCGGTCGGCACGCTGGGCGGCATCGAGGCGGCGGCGGAGCTGCTCGTGCCGTCATCGCGCGCGCGGGCTCGCGTGCATGGTCATCGGCGATTTCGATGCCGACGGCGCGACCAGCACCGCGCTGCTGGTGCGGGCGCTGCGCAGCTGGGGCTTCGCCGCGGTCGATTTCCTGGTGCCGAACCGCTTCGAGTTCGGCTACGGGCTGACGCCCGAGATCGTCGCGCTGGCGCGCGCGCGCGCGCCCACGCTGATCGTGACCGTGGACAACGGCATCTCGAGCCACGCCGGTGTGGCCGCCGCGCGCGCCGCCGGCATCGACGTGCTGGTCACCGATCATCATCTGCCGGCCGCCGAGCTGCCGCGCGGCCAACGTGATCGTCAATCCGAATCTGCCGGGCAGCCGGCTTCGCGCAGCCGGCGCGCTCGCCGGCGTCGGCGTGGCCTTCTACGTGGTGGCGGCGCTGCGCCGGCTGCTCGAGCAGCGCGGGCTGCTGCCGCCGCACGCGCTCCCGGCCGCGGAGCTGCTCGATCTGGTGGCGCTCGGCACCGTCGCCGACCTGGTGCCGTTCGATGTCAACAATCGCGTCCTGGTCGCGCAGGGGCTGCGACGCATCCGCGCCGGCCGCTGCGTGCCCGGCATCAGCGCGCTGCTGGCAGCTCGCGCGGCGCGACGCAGAGCAGATCGCGGCCTCGGATCTGGGTTTTGCGGTCGCGCCGCGCCTCAATGCGGCCGGCCGCCTCGACGGACATGTCGATCGGCATCCGCTGCCTGCTGGCCGATGATCCGCCGAGGCGCGCGCGCTGGCGCAGGAGCTCGATCAGCTCAACGCCGAGCGCCGCACAGATCGAGGCGCGCATGCAGGCGAGGCGCTCGCGGCGGTGCGCGTGCTGCGCGATCCGGCCAGCGGCGTGTCGCGCTCTGGCGTGTGCCTGTTCGACGAGGGCTGGCATCAGGGCGTCGTCGGCCTGGTGGCCAGCCGCATCAAGGAGCGGCTGCGCCGGCCGGTGATCGCCTTCGCGCGCGCCGATGAGCGGCTGCTGCGCGGCTCGGCGCGCTCGATTCGCCGGTGTGCACATCCGCGACGTGCTCGATGCGATCGCCGCGCGCGATGCCGCAGCTGATCCAGAAGTTCGGCGGCCACGCCATGGCGGCGGGCGTCACGCTCGAGCTGGCGCGTCTCGATGCGTTTGCGCACGCGTTCGACGCGCGAGTGCGCGCGCGCGCTGGGCGCGCGCGGCTCGCCCGATGTCATCGAGACCGACGGCGAGCTCGCGCGCGAGGAGCTCGCGCTGGCCACCGCCGAGGCGCTGCGCGCCGGCGGGCCCGTGGGGGCCGGGCTTTCCCGAGCCGCTGCTTCGATGGCGCTGTTCCACATCAGCCGCGCGCGCGTCGTCGGCGAGCGGCACCTCAAGATCTGGGTGGCGGCGCCGCGAGGGGCGCGGGCAGTTCGACGCCATCGCCTTCAACTACCTCGATGACGAGCGCGAGCGCCGAGCGCGCTGCCGAGCGGCGCGGTGCGCCTGGTGTATCGACTCGACATCAATGAGTACCAGGGCGAGCGCCGGCTGCAGCTCGTGATCGAGCACCTGCTCGGCGGCTGAGCGCTCGCATGCGGCTGACGCTAGAATCGCGGCTGATGGAAGTCAACCAGCTCAAGCGTACGCTCAAAGATCTCGAGGAGCGTGCCATCTCCTTGAGGGGGTTTCTTTGAGTACGACCGCAAGAAGGAGCGTCTCGAAGAGGTCAGTCGCGAGCTCGAGGACCCGGCCATCTGGAGCAACGCCCGAGCGCGCCCAGGAGCTCGGGCGCGAGCGCGCGCGGCTGACCGCGCGAGCTCGAGGAGCTCGATCGCACCGACCGCAGGCTGCAGCGACGCCGCGCAGCTGCTCGAGCTCGCCGAGCTCGAGAGCGATGAGTCCGCCGCGCGCGACATCGAGCGCGATGCCGGCGCGCTGGAAGCCGAGCGTGCGCCAGCTCGAATTCAAGCGCATGTTCCGCGGCGAGATGGATGCGCACAACGCCTTCCTGGACATCCAGGCCGGCGCCGGCGGCACCGAGGCGCAGGACTGGGCGCAGATGCTGCTGCGCATGTATCTGCGCTGGGGCGCGGCCCGCGGCTTCAGCTGCGAGGTCATCGACTCAGAATCCCGGCGAGGTCGCGGGCATCAAGAGCGCGACGCGTGCAGTTCACGGGCGACTACGCCTACGGCTGGCTGCGCACCGAGACCGGCGTGCACCGCCTGGTGCGCAAGTCCCCGTTCGACTCGGGCAACCGCCGCCATACCTCCTTTGCCTCGGTGTTCGTCTCGCCGGAGGTCGACGACGACATCGACATCGAGATCAATCCGGCCGACCTGAAGATGGACGTCTATCGCTCCAGCGGCGCCGGCGGCCAGCACGTCAACAAGACCGAATCGGCGGTGCGCATCACGCCACATGCCCAGCGGCATCGTCGTGGCCTGCCAGAACGAGCGCAGCCAGCACAAGAACCGCTCCACGGCCATGAAGATGCTGAAGGCCAAGCTCTACGAGCTCGAGGTCAACAAGCGCAACGCCGCCGCGCGGGTGCTCGAGGACTCCAAGTCCGACGTGAGCTGGGGCAATCAGATCCGCTCCTACGTGCTCGATCAGTCGCGCATCAAGGATCTGCGCACCGGCGTGGAGGTGGGCAACACCACAGCGGTGCTCGACGGCGATCTGGATCAGTTCATGGAAGCCAGCCTGAAGGCCGGCCTGTGAGCGAGGACGGAGGAAGAGAACCCGCTGATCGCCGAGCGGCGCGCCAAGCTCGCGCAGCTGCGCGCGCGCGGCATCGCCTATCCGAACGATTTCCGCCGCGATGCGCTCGCCGCGCAGATGCTGCTCGGCCTATGCCGAGCGCGATGCGCGCCTGGCTCGAGGCCAATCCGATGCGCGTGCAGCGTCGCCGGGCGCATGATGTTCAAGCGCGTCATGGGCAAGGCGAGCTTCGCCAAGATCGCCGATCGCAGCGGGCAGATCCAGCTGTTCCTGCAGGCCAATGCGCTCGGCGAGGCCTACGAGGCGTTCAAGAGCTACGACGTCGGTGACATCCTCGGCGCCGAAGGCGAGCTGTTTCGCACCAAGACCGGCGAGCTGTCGGTGCGCGTGGAGCGCGCTGCGGCTGCTGGCGAAGTCGCTGCGGCCGCTGCCCGACAAGTGGCACGGGCTGGCGGATATGGAGCTGCGCTATCGGCAGCGCTACGTCGATCTCATCATGAACGAGCGCAGCCGCGAGATCTTCCGTACTGCGCACGCGCATCGTGCGCTACCTGCGCGATTTTCTCGATGCGCTCGGCTTCATGGAAGTCGAGACGCCGATGATGCAGCCGCTGGCCGGGCGGCGCGGCGGCGCGCCCGTTCGTCACGCACCACAACGCGCTCGACCAGACCATGTATCTGCGCATCGCGCCGGAGCTGTATCTGAAGCGCCTGATGGTCGGCGGCTTCGAGCGCGTCTACGAGATCAACCGCAATTTCCGCAACGAGGGCCTCTCGACCCGGCACAACCCCGAGTTCACGATGCTCGAGCTGTACTGGGCCTACGCCGACTATCAGCGAGCTGATGGAGCTGATCGAGCGGTCTGCGCAGCATCGCTGGCCGATGCGCTGCTGGGCACGCGCCGCGTCACGCTATCAGGACCGCGACTACGATCTGGACGTCCCGTTCCGGCGCCTCAGCGTCGAGCAGGCGATCCTCGACGGCCAATCCGGTGCTCGAGCGCGATCGCCTGCGCGACGCTGCCGTATCTGCGCGCCGCCTGCGAGCGCGCTCGGCATCCCCTACCAGGAGCACGATGGCGCCGGGAAGCTGCAGATCGAGCTGTTCGAGAAGACGGTCGAGCACGACGCTGCTCGAGCCGACCTTCATCTATGGCTATCCGGTCGAGGTCTCGCCGCTGTCGCGTGCCAACGATGCCGATCCGTTCATCACCGATCGGTTCGAGTTCTTCATCGCCGGTCGCGAGCTCGCCAACGGCTTCTCCGAGCTCAACGATCCGGAGGATCAGGCGCGCGCGCTTTCGCGCGCAGGTGCAGCGCAAGGAAGCGGGCGACGAGGAGGCCATGCACTACGACGCCGACTACATGCGCGCGCTCGAATACGGCATGCCGCCGACCGCCGGGCTGGGCCTCGGCATCGACCGGCTGGTGATGTTCTTCACCGACTCCGCCTCGATCCGCGACGTGCTGCTGTTCCCGCATCTGCGTGCCGAATGATGCGGGCAGCGATGCGCGCTTGCCGATCGGCGTGTTCGATTCGGGAGTCGGCGGACTGACGGTGCTGGCGGCGCTGTGCGCGCGCCTGCCGCAGCAGCAGGGGCTGCTCGCGCCTGCGGCAGCCGGGGGGACAAGCGTGCAGCTGCTGGCAACCGATGGGGCCGAGCGCTTCGCGCTCGTCGGCACCCGCTTCCTGGGACGTCACATCGCACCGGCTGAGGTCGAGCTGGTGGATCTGTGAGCGTGAGCGCTGCGCGAGATATGCGATAGTGGCCCTAAAAGGGGGTCGGGAGATCTGCATGAGGGCGGTGCGTGTACCCGGACTGGCGGCGGCCACGGCCCTCGCGCTTACAGCCTGCGCGGCGCTGCTGGGCAGCCCGAACTCCGGTAACGCGGCACACCCGCCGCCTGCGGGTGCCACCCATGATCCAGGGCGCCCTGCCGACAGCGCCCCGGCCCGCGCCGCGCCCGCGGCCACGCACTATGATCCGCAGCGTACCTTCGCGCCGCTTTCGCTGCCGGACCCGGTCAATGCGCTATCGCTCCGGCGACGGCTCGCCGGGCCGCGACTACTGGCAGAACCGCGCCGACTACGTGATCGACGCGACGCTCGATCCGCAGCCAGCAGCTGCTCACGGGCGTGGAGACCATCCCCTACACCAACAACAGCCCGCGACGCGCTCGACACGCTCTGGATCCAGCTCGACCAGAACATCTATCGGCCCGATGCGCGCTCGCGCTTCGTGCACGATCGGCCGCTGCGCCGTCCACACCGCGGGTACGTGCTGGACTCGGTGGAGATCGAGCAGGGCGGGCATCGCACCCGCGCGGATTACCTCGTCTCCGATACGCGCATGCAGATCCGCCTGCCACGAGGCCCTGAAGGCCTACGGCGGCAAGCTCACCATGCGATATCCGCTATCACTACACCGTGCCGGCGGCGGCTTCGGCGGCCGCACCGGCTACATGGCCAGCAGCAACGGTCCGATCTACGACATCGCCCAGTGGTATCCGCGCATGGCGGTCTACGACGATGTGCGCGGCTGGGACACGCTGCCTTATCTCGGCAACGAGTTCTATCTGGAGTACGGCGACTTCGATTACGCCGTCACCGTGCCGCGCGACATGATCGTCGCCGGCTCCGGCGAGCTGAAGAACCCCGGCGAGGTGCTCGCACAGGCGAGCAGCGCGCGCGCCTGGCGCAGGCGCGCAGCAGCGAGCAGACGGTGATGATCCGCAGCGCCGCGGAGGCGGCGCCTGTCGGCTCACCAGCCCGCGCCGACGGGCACGCGCACCTGGCACTTTCACATGAAGCAGACCCGCGACGTGGCCTTCGCCGCCTCGCGCGCCTTCATCTGGGACGCCGCGCGGATCGATCTGCCGGGCGGCAAGACTCGCTGGCGATGTCGTTCTATCCGGTGGAGAGCGCGGGCCGCGGGGGCTGGGGGCGCACCACCGAGTACCTGAAGGATGCGGTCGAGAATTTCTCCCGCCGCTGGTCGGTGTATCCCTATCCGGCCGCGATCGCGGTGGGCGGCTCGGTCGGCGGCATGGAGTATCCGGGCATCGTCTTCGACGACTACAAGGACCGGGGCAAGACCCTGTTCTGGATCACCGCGCACGAGATCGGCCACACCTGGTTTCCCGATGATGGTGGGCTCCAACGAGCGGCGCAATCAGTGGATGGACGAGGGGTTCAACACCTTCATCGATGTCTACGAGTCCGACGATTTCAACCACGGCGAATTCGCTCCCAAGCGCGACCAGGAATACGCCCCGGGCAGCGCTCCACCGGCCGACCAGATCGCGCGCTGCTGCGCCGATCCGAAGCTGCCGCTGATGATGACCCGCGCCGATGCAGGTGCCGCAGAAGTACCGTCATCCGCTCAACTATTTCAAGTCCGCCTTCGGCCTGCTACTGCTGCGCGAGCAGATCCTCGGGCCCGAGCGCTTCGACTGGGCCTTCCGCAAGTTCATCCGCGACTGGTCCTACAACCACCCGACGCCGTCGGACTTCTTCCGCGCGATGGACAGCGCCGGCGGCGAGGACCTGTCCTGGTTCTGGCGCGGCTGGTACTTCCATAACTGGCAGCTCGATCTGGCGGTGCGCGACGTAAAGCCGCTGGAAGGGGATTGGCAGCAGGGTGTGGTCATCACTGTGGCCAACCTGCAACCACTGGTCCTGCCGGCGCTGCTGCGTATCACGCTTGCGGATGGCAGCACGCGCCAGCTGCAGCTGCCGGCGGAAACGTGGATCCAGCAGGGCAGCGCCTCCTTGCAGCTGCGCACGCACCAGCGTGTCACGGCGGTGGTCCTCGATCCCGACCACCTGCTGCCCGACACCGATCGCAGCAACAACAGCTGGACTGCCTCCGCGGGCCAGCCCACGACACCTCGTTGACCCTGCTACCCCACGGCGGGGATGTTCCTGGACGAATGCTGATTGCGGCCGCGGCAGTTTTAGGCAAATACTCGGGGGCCGCCGCGGCGCATGATGGTTGCCCGCGGTTTGATCCATCGGCCGCTGATTGCGAGGGATAGGACATGAATAAGCTGTCACGTCGATTAATGCTTTCCGCCGGCCTGGCCGGCATGGTGCTGTGGTCGGCTTCAGCGCTGGCTGCGCCGGAGATGTTTCAGGTACAACTGACGGGGGCGCAACAGGTGCCGGCGGTGCAGACCGATGGCACTGCTACGGCCGACCTGACCTACGATCCGGATACGCGGGCGCTGACCTGGTCGGTGAGCTACAGCGGACTGTCCAGCCCGGTGACGATGGCGCATTTCCATATGGGCGCCGAGGGCAAGAATGGTAAGCCCGTCCTGTGGTTGACGAAGAAGGGCGGCGAGGTGTCCAGCCCGATCACCGGGCAGGCAAAGCTGACTGCCGCGCAGGCCAAGCAGTTTCAGGCCGGCGACTGGTACATCAACGTGCATACCAAGGATCATCCGGCTGGAGAGGTGCGCGGACAGGTCACGCCGCCGAAGAGCTGAGGGCGATCGCTCCGCGCTGACAGGCGGCTAGAGATAGTGCGCGAGCCCGGCCACGGCGAGTGCGCTGATCGCCAGCAGCACGATGGCACGCAGCGCCCCGCCGCGGCGGGGCGCTGCGACCTCGGATGGCAGCGCCTTGCGGCCAGTGAACATCGGGCTGACGAGGTCCTGGCGCTTCACGCCGGCATACAGCAGGATCGCCGCGATATGAACGCAGACCGCGGCGGCAAGCAGATCCCAGCCAATGGAGTGCGTCGCCGTGAGCGCATTGGCCACGGGCGCGGGCATCAGCTCAGTCAGCGGCCCCTCATCGGCGACGTCGTTGTTGATCAGCAGGCCACTGATCGTTTCCGTCAGCAGTAGCGCCAGCAGCAGCACGACCATCCAGCCGCCAGCCGCGTTGTGACCGATCTGCCGATCCGGTTCGCGCTGCAGGGCATGGCGCAGGTGCGCAGCAGCCGCCCGCGGGCCGGCCAGAAAATGTGCAAAGCGCGCGCAGTCTCCGCCAAAAAAACCCCACAGGATGCGAAACAGCACCGCCGTCAGGGCGGCATAGCCGATCCACACATGCCAGTCCATCCAGTTGAGGCGCCAGGAAACGTAGGCGGCCGCGACCAGCACGAAAATGCTCCAGTGAAACAGCCGCACGGGCAGTTCCCAGACGAGCACGCGATGGGAAGCCAGGGAAGATTGCACGCCGCGGCGCTCTTCAGTCGCTCAGGTGTCTTATGGAGTTGGAGCCACCAGTCCCGCGGATGAGAATAGCATCTGTGGGCGCAGCACCGGCGCCGACGGTGCCGAATTGCAGCGCAGGACCGGGAGTGTGTCGGTGGTCGAAACGGTCGACTGGCAGGCAACGCGCGCGCAGCTTGACGCCCAGGGCTGGAGCGTTCTGCCCTCGCTGCTGCCCGCGGCGCAGTGTGCGTCGCTCGGCGCGCTCTATGGTCACGATGAGCGATTTCGCAGCCGCGTGGTGATGTCGCGCCATGGCTTTGGCCGTGGCGAGTACCGCTACTTCGCCTACCCACTGCCGCCGTCGGTCGAGGCCTTGCGCGCCTCGATCTATCCGCACCTCGCCCCGCTCGCGAACGAGTGGTATGAGCGCATGGGCGATCCGGTGCGCTTTCCGCCCAGCCATGCCCAGTTCCTGGCCCGATGCCACGCCGCCGGGCAGCGCCTGCCGACGCCGCTGCTGCTGCAGTATGAGGCGGGCGATTACAACTGCCTGCACCAGGACCTGTACGGCGAGCATGTCTTTCCGCTGCAGCTGACCATTCTGCTGTCCGCGCCGGGGCGCGATTTCGACGGCGGTGAATTCGTGATCACCGAACAGCGCCCGCGCATGCAGTCACGTCCTCACGTGGTGCCCTTCGCGCAGGGCGATGCCGTGCTGTTTGCCGTCAATCGCCGTCCGGTCCGCGGCACACGCGGCGACTATCAGGTCAGGCTGCGTCATGGGGTCAGCGCCCTGAGGGGCGGCCGGCGCCATACCCTCGGCATCATCTTTCACGACGCAGCCTAACCCGTGGAGCGCCCGATCCCTCATCGCCAACGCAATTGCCGCCATCCGCCGCAAGCTTTCCCCCGTTCATCGGGCGATCATGTTTGTTGCTGAAAATGTCGAGGTGATCCTTTACACCCCAGAGTCGCGCGGCTATCGTTCGGCCGCGCGCGCGAGCCGCTGCCCACGGCAGCGAACGCTAACTTTCGTGCAGCTGTAAGGCGATGGTCAGACTTCTCAGAAAAGTTGCCAAAGTTGCCGGTGACTCGCGGGTCAAACAGCTCGGCCCCGGGCTCATCACCGGCGCGGCCGACGATGATCCGAGCGGCATCGCCACCTATTCGCAGGCCGGCGCGCAGTTCGGCTACAGCATGCTCTGGACGGTGCTGCTGACCTATCCGCTGATGGTCAGCATCCAGATGGTCAGCGCGCGCCTGGGCTGCATCACGGGGCGGGGGCTGGCGGCCAACGTCAAGGCCGTGTTCCCGCGGCCGGTGCTCTATGGCATCGTCGGGCTGCTGCTGGTGGCGAACACGATCAACATCGCGGCCGACATCGCTGCCATGGGCGAGGCGCTGCGACTGCTCGCCGGCGGCTCGGCGCGCCTGTATTCCATCGGCTTCGGGGCGCTGTGCCTGGTGCTGCAGGTGTATCTGCGCTACCAGAGCTACGTGCGCTATCTGAAGTGGCTGACGCTCGCGCTGCTGTCCTATGTCGCTGTGGTGTTCATGGTGCACGCGCCGTGGGCCGCGGGTGTTCAGCGAGTCGCTGTTTCCGCATCTGTGGCTGAATAACAGCGCCATCACCATGGTCGTGGCCGTGTTCGGGACGACCATCAGTCCTTACATGTTCTTCTGGCAGGCGGCTCAGGAGGTGGAGGATCTGGCGGGCCGGCGAGGCGCCACGGGCACGGCTGGCGCCTTGGCGCCGCAGGATCTGGCCACGGCGCGGCGACATCTGCGGCGCATCCGTTGGGACACCTATCTGGGCATGGGATTTTCCAATGTGATTGCCTTCTGCATCATGCTGAGCACGGCGGTGACGCTGCATGCCGCCGGCGTCACCAATATTCAGACCGCCGCACAGGCCGCCGAGGCGCTGCGACCGCTCGGCGGGCAGCTGACCTTCCTGCTGTTCAGCCTCGGCATCATCGGTACCGGAATGCTGGCCGTGCCGGTGCTGGCAGGCTCGGCGGCCTATGCGGTGGCCGAGAGCTTCGAGTGGCGCTCGGGACTGGACATGCGCCTGCGCGAGGCGCGTGGCTTCTATGGCATCATCGCGCGTGGCAACACTCGGCGGGGTGATCCTGAACTTCACGCACCTGGACCCGATACGCGCGCTGATCTGGAGCGCGGAGATCAACGGCATCATCGCCGTGCCGATCATGGCCGTCATGATGCTGCTGGCCGCGCGCGCCGACATCATGGGCTCCTTCGTCATCCGTCCGCGGCTGCGCCGCCTGGGCTGGACGGCGACCGGCGTCATGGCCGCCACGGTCGTGGCCATGGTGGCGACGCTGTAACGACCCGTCGCGTCTGGGCTGCGGCGCTTAGCGTTGCGGTGCACAACCACCTTTCCCAGTCCGCGAAGCGCCACCGGAGGCCGGGCGCTTGGCCATGAGCTCATGCTTGACTTGAGGCAGTCGTTCGTAGTCGAATCTGCTGCCGAAGCAGACACTGTCGAGACAGTAAATGCCTACGCAGCATTATCGAGACCGAAACTTATCTGGCGCGCAGCAGCATCGGCTATCTGCTCAAGCGCGCCCATTCGCAGCTGGCCGACCAGCTCGAGCCGGCGCTCGAGGCGCGCGGCTTCACCTTCACGCAGTGGGTGGTTCTCATGCACCTGCGCGACGGCCTGGCGCTCAACGCGCGCGTGCTGTGCACGCAGCTGCGCCACGACAGCGGCGCGCTGACGCGCGTCATCGATCAGCTCGAGGCGCGCGAGCTGGTGCAGTCGGGAGCGCAGCCGCAAGGACCGGCGCGAGGTACAGCTGCAGCTGACGGCGGTCGGGCAGGCCACCGTCGAGGCTGCCATTCCGGCCGTGGTGGAGCGACTGAACTTCGCGCTTGGCGGCTTTTCCGCTGCCGAACTGGAGGCGCTGACGCGCCTGCTCACCAAGCTCACCGGCATGCTCGAGGGGCTCGGCACGAATCAGGGCGCGGCGCCGGACGGTGACGCCGCCCATCGGCTGAGCGACACGGGCGCCTCAGGGAGGCGCCCGTGAAGAGCCTCTTGCGAGAAAGCCCGCTGCGCGCGGCCGGCGCGGGTACCGGAGCGGTTCTCGGCGCGCTGCTGCTGGCTGCCTGCGCGGCGCTGCCACCCCATCCGAACGCCGCGCCGACGCCGGCTGTCGAGCAGCCAGCTGGGACTGGCCGGGCCGACGGTCGCGCCGGCGCCCGAGGCCTGGTGGCAGGCGCTCGGTGACCCGCAGCTCGATCGATTGCTGGAGGCGGCGCTGCGCGACAGCCCGCGACTGGCCGAGGCCAACGCGCGCTGGCTGGCCGCGCAGGCGCAGGCCGCGGCCGCGGCCGCGGGGCAGCAGCCCGCTGCGCGCTTCAAGGGCAGCGAAGAGCGCCTGAAGGTGCCGTCCGGCTTCGGCCCGTATCTGCTCGGGGGGCACACCGTCTGGTACGGCAGTCTGGGCGCGGCGCTGTCCTGGGATCCGGACCTCTGGGGTCAGCACGCCGACCAGGGCGCCGCGGCACGGCATCTGTCCGACGCCGCCGACATGGACCGCGCCGACGCGCGGCTGCTGCTCAGCGGTGCGGTGGTGCAGGCGTACCTGCAGCTCGATCGCGCCGATGCGCTCGAGGACATCGCGGCCGACACCGCAGGCACAGCGCGCGCGCATCGTGGAGATCACGCGCCGGCGCGTGGCGGCTGGACTGGACACGCGTGTGGAGCTGCGGGAGGCCGAGGGTGCGGTGCCGCAGACGCACCTGGCGCTGCTGCAGGCGCAGGCGCAGGAGGCGCTGGCGCGCCATGAGCTGGCGGCGCTGGTGGGCCGCGGCGCAGATCTCTATGCCTCCATCCAGCGGCCGCACCTGAACGTGCCGGCGCTGCAGACGCTGCCGGCGAGCCTGCCGATCAACCTGCTGGCGCGCCGGCCTGATGTGATCGCCGCGCGCGAGCGTATCGCGGCAGCCGATGCCCAGCGTAGCGCGCGCGCGCGCTGCGTTCTATCCGAGCATCAACCTGTCGGCGCTGGTCGGCTTTGCCTCGGTGAGTCTGTCGAATCTCATCAGCGCCGAGACTCTCGGCTACGGCGCGGGTCCGGCACTGACCCTGCCGATCTTCGATGGCGGCCGCCTGCGTGCGCAGTATCGCGGCGCTCAGGCCGAGCTCGGCCAGGCTGTGGCGAGCTACGACGACACCGTGCTCGGCGCCGTGCATGCAGGCGGCCGACCAGCTCACGCTGATCGACTCGCTGGCCGCCCAGCAGCAGCAGCAGCCCAGTGGCTCGATGCGGCCCAGGAGGCCTACCGGCTCGACGAGGAGCGCTATCGCGCGGGCCTCGCGAGCTATCTGTCGGTGCTCGATGCGCAGAGCGACGTATTCAATGCACGCCGCAGCGGCGTCGAGCTGCAAAACCAGCGCGCCTCGCGCGCGCATCACGCTGCTGATCGCGCTGGGTGGAAGTTTCTCCGCGCCGCTCGCCTCGGGCACGCCGGCTCGGCCGGGCGCGGCCGCAGCGCGTGCGGCGCGGGTCGATAGTTCCCATAACGCCTTCAATATCGAGAACTGACATGGACCAACCCACTCACATCTCCACTCCCGCGGCGAGCAGCGGCAACCGGGCGCGCCGTCGCGGCTTTCTGGCACTGGCACTGGTGGTGCTGATCGGCGCGCTGGCCTTTGGTGCGCACTGGTTCATCGCTCAGCCGCAACTACCAGAGCACCGATGATGCCTATGTGAGCGCAGATCTGGTGCAGATCACCAGTCAGGTGCCCGGCACGGTGACTGGCCGTCTACGTCGACGACACGCAGGGCGTGCGGCGTGGGCAGCTGCTTGCGAGTCTCGATCCGGCCGATGCGCAGATCGCACTCGATTCGGCCGAGGCGCAGCTGGCGCGCGCGGTGCGCGCGGTGCGCGGCGTGTTTGCCCAGCGCGATGCGCTGCGCGCGCAGATCGCGCAGCGCGCAGGCGGATCTGCAGCGCGCGCAGAACGATCTGTCGCGTCGCGCCGGGCCTGCTCGCCGATGGCGCGGTGTCGGGCGAGGAGCTCTCGCACGCGCGCGATGCGGTGAGCGTTGCGCAGGCGGCGCTGACCGCCGCGCGCGAGCAGCTCAACGCCACCGAGGCGCAGATTCAGGGCACCTCGATCGAGAATCACCCGCAGGTGCTGGCGCGCCGAGGCGGCGCGTGCGCGATGCGGCGCTGGCGCTGCGTCGCACGCAGCTGCGCTCCCCGGTCGATGGGGTCGATCGCCAAGCGCGGTGTGCAGGTCGGCCAGCGCGTGGCCGCCGGGTGCGCCGCTGATGGTGGTCGTGCCGCTGGGCGAGTCTGGGTGGATGCCAACTTCAAGGAAGGGCAGCTGCGTGACATGCGCGTGGGTCAGCCCGTCAGTCTGCGTGCCGATCTGTACGGCGGCTGCGGTCGACTTCCACGGCACGGCTCGCGGGTCTGGCGGCCGGCAGCGGCAGCGCCTTCGCGCTGCTGCCGGCGCAGAACGCCTCGGGCAACTGGATCAAGATCGTGCAGCGCGTGCCGGTGCGCATCGCGCTCGATGCCTCGCAGCTGCAGGCACATCCGCTGCGCGTCGGCCTGTCGATGAGCGCGCGCGTGGATGTGCGCGACACCAGCGGTCCGCTGATTTCCGATCAGGTGAGCACCGCGCCGCTGCCGGCGCTCGCAGAGCGACGGCGATGATCCGCAGGTCGAGGCGCAGATCCGCGCGATCGTCGCGCAGAATGCCGGCCACGTGCAGGCGCTGAATCTCGCGCGCGCCGGCGCCATCGTGCGCTGAACCGAGCGCCGGCCCAGGCACGCATCGACGGGCAAGCCACCGTGAGCAGCTCAGACATCGCCGCGACGCGAGCGCCCGCGCACGAGCGGCGCTGGCGCCCAGCGCACCGGCCTCCGCGCTCCGGCAATGCTCGCAGGCAGCGCCCGCACGCTGGTTGCCGATCGCGCTGGCCCTCGGCACCTTCATGCAGGTGCTCGACACCAGCATCGCCAACGTCGCGATTCCGACCATCGCCGGCAATCTCGGCGGTCTCGCCCGATCGAGGGCACCTGGGTCATCACCTCCTTTGCCGTCAGCAACGGCATCGCGGTGCCCGCTGACCGGCTGGCTGATGCAGCGCTACGGCGTGGTGCGCACCTTCGTGCTCTCGGTGCTGCTCTTCACGGTGGCCTCGTTTCTGTGCGGATCTGCCTGGAGTCTGTCCTCGCTGGTGGTGTTCCGCGTGCTGCAGGGCGCGGTATCGGGGCCGATGATTCCGGGCTCGCAGGCGCTGCTGCTGAGCATCTTTCCGCCGCAGAAGCGCGGCACGGCGCTCGCCATCTGGTCGATGACCACGCTGGTCGCGCCGATCGCAGGGCCGGTGCTCGGCGGCTACATCTCCGACAACTGGAGCTGGCCGTGGATCTTCTACATCAACGTGCCGGTCGGGGTGCTGTCGCTCGCTGCTGTGCTGGCGCTATCTGGCGCAGCGCGACACGCCGACGCGGCGGCTGCCGATCGATACGGTGGGCCTGGGCCTGCTGGTCGTCTGGGTCGGTGCGCTGCAGGTCATGCTCGACAAGGGCAAGGACCTGGACTGGTTCTCCTCGCCGGCCATCGTGGTGCTCGCCGTCGATCGCGGTGGTGGGCTTTCTGTCCTGGCTCATCTGGGAGCTGACCGACGCGCATCCGATCGTCGATCTGTCGCTGTTCAAGCTGCGCAGTTTCAGCTCGGCACGATCGCCTTCTGTCTGGGCTATGCGGTGTTCTTCGGCAATGTCGTGCTGATGCCGCTGTGGCTGCAGACGCAGCTGGGCTACACCGCGACCTGGGCGGGACTGGTGGCCGCGCCCTCCGGGCTGGTCGCGCTGCTGCTCTCGCCGTTCTTCGGCCGCATGATCGGCAAGGTCGATGCGCGCTGGCTCGCCACGCTCGGCTTCGTCAGCCTACGGCCTCTCGTACTTCATGCGCTCGGGCTTTACCGCCGACGCCAGCTTCGCGGCCTTCGTCATGCCGCAGCTCGTCATGGGCGTGGGCATGTCGGTGTTCTTCGTCGCGATGCTCGCGATCCTGCTCGATGGGCTGCCGCCCAGCGCGTGCCCTCGGCCTCGGGCGTATCGAACTTCTTGCGCATCGTCGCCGGCAGCTTCGCCACCTCCATCACCACCACGCTGTGGGATCGGCGCGAGGCGCTGCATCAGACGCGCCTGGCCGATGCGGCCAACTCGGCGAGCACGGGGCTTGCGCAGGCGATGCACGGGCTCGCAAGTCTCGGGCTGTCGGGCGATGCGAGCTCGGCGGTGCTCACCGCAGGCCTGACCAACCAGGCGTACCTGCTCTCGACGCTCGATTATTTCTGGATCTCGGGGGCTGTTGATGCTGGTGCCGCTGGTGCTGCTGTGGTTCGCCCCGCGGCCCGCGGGCGGCGCGCGGGTGGCGGCGGCGGATTGAGCGCGCGCCGCTGCGCTCACCCCTGCAGCTCGAAGCGCATCGACAGATCGATCGCGGCGATGTGCTTGGTGAGGGCGCCGACCGAGATGAAATCCACGCCGGTTTCGGCGATCTCGCGCAGCGTAGCAAGACTCACGCCGCCCGACGCCTCGAGCTGCCTCGGATGCGCGTGCGCTGCATTGAGCGCGACGGCATCGCGCATGCGCGCGATCGAGAAATTGTCGAGCATCACGATGTCGGCGTGCGCATCGAGTGCCTCGCGCAGCTGCTCCAGCGTCTCGGTCTCGACCTCCACGCGCTTGCCCGCCGCCTGCTGGCGCGCCGCTGCCACCGCCGCGCTGATCGAGCCGGCCGCCGCGATGTGGTTTTCCTTGATGAGCACCATGTCGTACAGGCCGATGCGATAGTTGCTGCCGCCGCCGCAGCGCACGGCGTACTTCTGCGCCGTGCGCAGCCCGGGGATGGTCTTGCGCGTATCGAGGATGCGGCAGCCGGTGCCGGCAACGGCGTGCACGTGGTGATCCGTGACGGTGGCGGTGGCCGAGAGCAGCTGCAGGAAATTCAGCGCCGTGCGCTCGCCGGTCAGCAGCGCGCGTGCCGGGCCGGTCAGCTCGCAGAGCACTGCATTGGCGGCCACGTGGCGCCGTCCTGAAAGTGCCAGCGCACGCCGATGCGCGGCTCGAGCTGACGAAATACCTCATCGAACCACGGCGCGCCGCAGAGGATCGCCGCCTCGCGCGAGATGACATGTGCGCGCGCCTGCCGGTCGCGGGGATCAGCTGCGCGGAGACGTCGCCGCTGCCGATGTCCTCGAGCAGCGCGCGCGCGACCTGCTCGAAGAGGTCCGGCAGGCAGCGCGGGCGGCTTAGAAGGGGAGGGCATGGTTGGCGCCGCCCATGCACAGCAGCAGCGGCAGTGACAGCACGAAGTTGATGCGCGAGACGAGCGCCGTGATGCGGCGGCGCGCGCACGCTCGGCTGTCGTTGGCGGCTGACGAGGCCGAGAATTTTTTTCTGATTCGGCCAGATGAAGATCCAGACGTTGAACAGCATGAGGGTGCCGAGCCAGGCACCGATGCCGATGATGAGGCCGTAGTATTCCCGGCCGAGATGCCCGAGGGTCAGGGCACTGATGAGATTGCCCGAGCGTCCCAGGTACCACACACCGGTGAACCAGGTGAGCACGGCAGCCCAGCGAAACCAGCGCAGTGCCCGGGGACTGATGTAGCGCAGGATGGCGGCAGAGCCGGGACCGGCGCCGTCGGCGGCGCCTCCGCCAGTGCCGGGGTCTGCACGACGTTGAAGTAGTAGAGCAGGCCAAGCCACATGACGCCGGCCACGATGTGGATCCATACCGCCAGCCCGAGCTCGGCAAAGCCACGTCCGAGCGCCGCGGAAAGGATCACGGCCAGCAGCACCGCCACCGCGACTGGCCGCGCCGGTGGATTTGAGAGGATTCATCCGCTCTCCTGTAACTTGTTGTTGTCGCAGGCCGCTGGGGCAAGGTCGATTTGAAGAATAGGCGAGGGGGCCGCATAATTCAACGCAACTTCCAGTGGTCAGCGGCGCAAGCGGCACGCCTCGGCGTGCGGGATGGCAGCATGGCAACGACGGTCGGAACGGGCGGTGCAGAGACGGCGGTGAATGCGACGGAGGTCAACGACCGCATTCGCAAGGAGATTGGCAGCTCGCCGGTCGTGCTGTTCATGAAGGGCACGCCGGACTTTCCCCAGTGTGGCTTCTCGGCGCAGACCGTCGCAGCGCTGCAGCATCTGGGTGCGCGCTTCCATTACATCAACATCTTCGAAGACGATGAGATGCGCGAGGCGCTCAAGCGCTTCTCGAACTGGCCGACCTATCCGCAGCTGTACGTGAAGGGCGAGCTGCTCGGCGGCTGTGATATCGCGATGCAGATGTATCGCAGCGGTGAGCTCAAGCAGGTGCTGCAGTCGGCCGGGGCGGTCTGCCGGCGCGGCTCAGGGCGCTTCCGGCGCCGCGTTCTCCATCGCGGCGCGCCCGAGCTCGGGCGCCTCGTCGCGTGCCTCTCCGTCATCGGGCTCCGGCGGCAGCGGCGCGCTCTGCCAGCCGAGCGAGCGCGCGCGCTCATCGGCGCGCGCATAGCAGCCGGCCAGCTCGTTGCAGATCAGGCAGAACAGCGCCGCAGTGCGTTCGGCGTCGTAGCTGGCCGAGTGCGCGCGGCTCTTGTCCCATTCCAGCCCGCGACGACCGAGCGCCTTGGCGAGCACCGTCTGGCCGAGCGCCGCACCGCCGAGCGTCGCGGTATCGAAGCACGAGAAGGGATGGAAGGGATTGCGCTTGACGCGCGGCGCGCTTGACGGTGGCATTGAGGAAGGCCAGATCGAAGGCCGCATTGTGGCCAACGAGCACGGCACGCCGGCAGCCATGGCGGCGCACCTGCGCGCGGATCTCACGGAAGATTCTCTGCAGCGCATCGGCCTCGTCGATGGCCGGCCGCAGCGGATGCCACGGATCGATCTTGGTCACCTGCAGCGAGGCCGGGTCCAGCCGCGCGCCCTCGAAGGGCCGCACGTGATAGGAATAGCTCTCCCCGGGTGAGAGCCGTCCGCTCGCATCGATCTCGATGAGCACCGCGGCGATCTGCAGCAGCGCATCGGTCGCAGGCTCGAAGCCACCGGTTTCCACATCGATCACCACCGGCAGAAAGCCGCGGAATCGTCGCAGCATCGGCGAGGGCGCGCAGCGGCCTGCGCAGGCTGCGAGGCGGAAGGCTGCGACGGCGTCGCTCGGGCACTGAGGCCTCGGCTGCGAGGGCGGTGCTGGCGGAAGGGTGGTGTTCATGCGGGCTCCGCGGCTCCTGCACGCGCCAGGCAAGGGTCTCGCCCGCGCGCAGCGGCACGAGCTGCGTGCGCGCCGAACGGATAATGTGCCGGCACGCTCCAGGGTTCGCGCAGCAGCGTGATGCGCTCCTCGTTGCGCGGCAGGCGGTAGAAATCGGCACCGAACTCGCTGGCGAAGGCCGGCAGGCGCGACAGGATGCCTTCGGCCTCGAAAGCTTCGGCATACAGCTCGAGCGCCGCATGCGCCGAAAACACCCCGGCGCAGCCGCAGGCGTTTTCCTTGGCGTGCGCGCGCATGCGGCGCGCTGTCGGTGCCGAGGAAGAAGCGCGCATCGCCGTCGGCAATGGCCTCGATGAGGCTCGCCCGGTCAGGCTCGCTCTTGAGGATCGGCAGGCAGTAGAGATGCGGGCGCAGGCCGCCGCGAAACAGCGCATTGCGGTTGTAGAGCAGGTGCTGCGGCGTGACGGTCGCGGCGATGCCGGCACGGGCGCGAGCGCACGAAGCCGACGCCGGCGCGCGTGCTGACGTGCTCGAGGACGATGCGCAGCCGCGCAAAGCGCTCGCTCAGCGGCGCCAGCACCGTCTCGATGAAGCGAGCCTCGCGGTCGAAAACATCGACGGCCGGATCGGTGACCTCCCCGTGCACCAGCAGCGGCAGATCCGCCTGCATCATGGCGCCGAGCGCCTCATCCAGACGCTGCATATCGGTGACGCCGGCGTCCGAGTGGGTGGTGGCGCCGGCGGGATAGAGCTTGCAGCCGTAGATGTGGCCGCTGCGGCGCGCGCGCTCGATCTCGGCGGCATCGGTGCGGTCGGTCAGATAGAGCGTCATCAGCGGCTCGAAGCGCATGCCGCGCGGGCAGCGCGGCGAGGATGCGCTCGCGATAGGCCAGTGCCGCCGCCGTCGTGGTGACTGGCGGGGACAGATTGGGCATCACGATGGCGCGAGCGAAGCGCGCGGCTGTGAAAGGCAGCACTGCCTGCAGCGCCGCGGCATCGCGCAGATGCAGATGCCAGTCATCAGGGCGACGCAGCGTCAGGCTCGTCGGGGTGCGCTGCCGGCGGCCATCGGGGGGAAACTATCCTTGGATTGCGGTCAGGCGGGCGGGTCGCGGCATCCTAGCACAGCGGCGCGCCATTCCGCGGCCGCGCGGCCCGCCGTGCCAGCCCTGCCCGCGCGCAGCGCTCAGTCCACGCTGTAGCCTCGACCCTGCAGGCAGGCAGCCTCGGCGCGCACGAATTCCGAGCCCAGCCCTGCGGCCAGGCCGCGGCCGGAGGGCCGGCGGACGGCGCGCCCGTCGCCGCGGCGATCGCCCCGACAGCGCTATCAGAGTCTGGCGCGGCATCCGACTCGTCCGGGCGGTTATCTAGCTGTCCGGGGGCCGGGGCAGGCGGTGCTGCCGGGGGCTCTTGCCGCAGGCGCCGCAGCGGTAGCGCCATTGGTCTGCTGTGAGGCCCAGGTGCGGCACTCGGCTTCGTCGCGTGCCTGCTGCTGCGGTCGACTGGCCATTCTTCGGATAGGCGTACAGGCTGCGGCGGCGGGGCATTTGCGGCCTGCTGCGTCACCTGCGAGGGCGGCTGCACCTGCTCATACTCCCGGGCGCTTCCGTCCCAGACGTAATAGTTGTCGTCCGCATAGTAGTAGGGCACGCCGCCCCACCAGTAGGTCGAATAGTCCCAGGGCAGCGTGGAGAGGTAGAGCCCAAGGCCGAGCCCGAGCCCCCAGCCCCAGTACGGTCCCAGCCGTAGCCGCGCCAGCCGTCACGCACGCCCGTAGTCAACCACGGCCGAAGCTAGCCGCGGCCGACGCACCGCCACGCGCGAAACCCCCGCGCGCGAAACCGCCACGTGCAAAGCCGCCGCGCGGCGAACCCGCCGCGCGCGAAAGCCGCCGCGCGCCATGCCGCCGCCGAAGCCGCCGTGCGGCGCGGCCGATGCCACGCCGCCCGCCGCAGAGCAGCAGCGATGCGCTGAAGGCGACGAGGCCGCCGCGCAGCGAATGAAGCGGCGATGCGATGCGTGTAATGCTGCGATTCATGACGTCACCTGCGACGCTCGTGCAAGGAGCACTGTGGATGAGTGGATCTCAAATGAGCGAATTTTAATGACTGAATTCCCGCAGTTCCGCCCGCCCTCACGCCAACGGAGCGGCAACGGATTCGACTGCCCAATCATAGAATCAGTTCCGCTTCTGCGATATAAGCCGCGCCCTACGAGCACCGCGAGTGCAGGCCGGCAGCCTGCGGCAGAAAGCACTAGAATTACATCATGAATGACGTCAGCAGCACCGAGGATCTGGACCCGGTCGAGACGCGCGAGTGGCTGGAATCCATCGATTCCGTGCTGCGGGCCGAGGGCCCGGCGCGCGCGCACTTCCTGCTCGAGCGCCTCATCGACCACACGCGCCGCTCCGGTGGGTATCTGCCGTTCCGGCCCAATACGGCCTATGTCAATACCATCGCGGTGGGGCAGGAGCCCCCCTATCCGGGCGATCGGGCGCTCGAGCGCCGCATCGAGGCGTACATCCGCTGGAACGCCGTGGCCATGGTCGTGCAGGCCAATCGCAAGTCGAGCGAGTACGGCGGACATATTTCGACCTATGCCTCCTCGGCGACGCTCTACGAGGTCGGCTTCAATCACTTCTGGCGCGCGCCCTCGGCGCGATCATCCGGGGGATCTGATCTACATCCAGGGGCATTCCTCGCCCGGCATCTATGCGCGGGCCTATCTCGAGGGGCGGCTCAGCGAAGAGCAGCTGCGCCACTTCCGGCAGGAAGTCGCCGGCAATGGCCTCAGCTCCTATCCGCATCCGTGGCTGATGCCCGATTTCTGGCAGTTCCCGACCGTCTCGATGGGCCTGGGGCCGATGATGGCGATCTACCAGGCGCGCTTCATCCGCTATCTGGAGCATCGTGGCCTGGCCGCGCCTTCGGACCGCAAGGTGTGGTGCTTCTGCGGCGACGGTGAGATGGACGAGCCCGAGTCGATGGGCGCGCTCACCATGCCGGTGCGCGAGTCGCTCGACAATCTGATCTTCGTCATCAATTGCAACCTGCAGCGCCTGGACGGTCCGGTGCGCGGCAACGGCAAGATCATCCAGGAGCTGGAGGCCGCGTTTCTCGGCGCCGGCTGGAACGTCATCAAGGTGCTCTGGGGCGCGCGCTGGGATCCGCTGCTGGCGCGCGACACCGCAGGCATCCTGCGCCGTGTCATGGAGCAGTGCGTCGACGGCGAGTATCAGAACTTCAAGGCCAAGGGCGGCGCGTATACGCGCGAGCACTTCTTCGGCAAGGATCCGGCGCTCAAGGAGATGGTGGCCAACATGTCCGATGAGGACATCTGGCACCTCAATCGCGGCGGCCACGATGCGCGCAAGGTGTATGCCGCCTACGATGCCGCCGTGCGCACGCAGGGCAAGCCCACCGTTATTCTGGCCAAGACGGTGAAGGGCTTCGGCCTCGGCAAGAGCGCCGAGGGACAGATGGTCGCGCATCAGCAGAAGAAGCTCGATGTGGATGCGCTGCGCGCGTTGCGCGATCGCTTCAACATTCCGGTGCCCGATGAGGATCTGGAGCGCCTGCCGTTCCGCAAGCCCCCCGAGGACAGCGCCGAGATGCGCTACCTGCACGAGCGGCGCCGCGCGCTCGGCGGCTATCTGCCGGCGCGCAAGCCGAGCGCCGCAGCGCTCACGGTGCCCGCCGCTGGAGGCGTTCCGTTCCATTCTCGATGGCACCGGCGAGCGCGAGATCTCCACGACCATGGCGTTCGTGCGCATCCTGACGGTGCTGCTGAAGGATCGCGACATCGGCAAGCACATCGTGCCGATCGTGCCGGACGAGGCGCGCACCTTCGGCATGGAGGGACTGTTCCGCCAGATCGGCATCTACTCCTCGGTCGGCCAGCTCTATACGCCGGTCGATGCCGAGACGCTGATGTCCTACCGCGAGGACAAGAAGGGGCAGATGATCGAGGAGGGCATCACCGAGGCGGGCTCGGTGTGCTCGTGGATCGCGGCGGCGACCTCTTATGCCAATCACGGCATCGGCATGGTGCCGTTCTATATCTACTACTCGATGTTCGGTTTTCAGCGCGTCGGCGACTTCCTCTGGGCGGCCGGGCGACATGCAGGCGCGCGGCTTTCTGCTCGGCGGCACCGCCGGGCGCACCACGCTCGCGGGCGAGGGCCTGCAGCACCAGGATGGTCACAGCCAGCTGCGTGGCCACGACCATTCCCAACTGCCGTGCCTACGATCCGACCTACGCCTATGAGCTCGCGGTCATCATCCAGGACGGCCTCCGGCGCATGTACGCGCAGAACGAGAACATCTTCTATTACATCTCGCTGATGAACGAGAACTACGCGCAGCCGGCGCTGCCGGCGGGCGTGGAGAGCGGCATCCTGCAGCGGCGGCTATCGCGTGCGCGCTGCGGGCAAGCCGCCGGCGCCGGCAAGAAGGACGTCGAGCGCGTCACGCTGCTCGGCAGCGGCACGATCCTGCGCGAGTGCCTGGCGGCCGCGGAACTGCTCGAGCAGCAGTTCGGCGTCGCGGCGGAGGTGTTCTCGATCACCAGCTTCAGCGAGCTGCGGCGCGAGGCGCTCGCCTGCGATCACTGGAATCTGCTGCATCCGGCAGCAGAGCGCGCGCGTGCCCTACGTGCGCGAGCTGCTCGGCGAGCTGCGCAGGTCCGCTGGTCGCCGCGACCGACTACGTGCGCAACGTCCCCGAGCAGATCCGCCCGTGGCTGCCGCAGCGCTATGTCGACGCTCGGCACCGATGGCTTCGGGCGCAGCGATGCGCGCGCGCCGCTGCGTGCGCACTTCGAGGTCGATCGCGCATTTCATCAGCGCTCGCGGCACTCAAGGCGCTGGCCGATCAGGGCCGCATCGAGCCGCTCGCGGGTCGCCGGTGCGATCGCGACCCTCGGCATCGATCGCCGAGAAGGCCGATCCGATCACCAGCTGAGCGGCACGAACCTCCGACATCGAAAGGATCGGCGTGGCCTCCAAAGACATTCAGGTGCCCGACCTGGGCAGCTTTCAATGACGTCGCCGTCATCGATGTGCTGGTGAAGGTCGGCGACAGCGTGCAGGTGGACACCCCGCTGCTGACGCTCGAGACCGAGAAGGCCACCATGGACGTGCCGTCGCCCGAGGCCGGCGTCATCGAGGCGCTGCACGTGCAGCGCGGCTCGGCAGTCTCAACCGGCAGCATCGATCGCCACGCTGCGAGCTGGCCGAGCGCGCCGGCCGCAGAGCGCTCGGCGCCCCTGCAGCCTCCAGTGGCATCCGCGCAGCGGCTGCGCAACCGCTGCCCGCCGCCGCTCAGGCCGCCGCGCCCTGCGGCTCCTGCGCCTGCGCCGGCAGCTGCCTGCCGCATCGACCGTGCGCGCGCGGCCCCGAGCGGCAGCTGCGCCGGCGGAGCGCCCCGGCAGCCGTGCGACGGCAGCTGCCAGCGCCTCAGCCGCGCTCGCAGCTGCCGCCCATCAACGAGGTCGGCTTCTCGCGCGCCCACGCGAGTCCCTCGGTGCGCAAGCTCGCGCGCGAGCTCGGCGTCGGATCTGTCGCGCGTGCGCGGCACGGCCGAGAAGGGCCGCATCAGCGCCGAGGATCTGAAGGCGTATCGTGAAATCGGTGCTCGCGGGCGCTGCCGCGCGCCGGTGCCGGCGGCGCGGCAGCGCGCTGCCGCGCGTGAACGTCCCGGACTTCGCGCAGTTCGGGCCGACCGAGATCAAGCCGCTCAGCCGCGTGCGGCGGATCACCGCCCAGCGCATGCACGCGAGCTGGGTGAATCTGCCGCACGTCACGCAGTTCGATGAGGCCGATATCACCGAGCTCGAGCAGACGCGCCAGAGTCTGAAGGACCGCGCCGAGCTCGCCGGCATCAAGCTGACGCACGCTCGCATTCGTGGTGCGCGCCTGTGTGCGCGCGCTGCAGCGCTATCCCGAGTTCAACGCCTCGCTGGATGCGAGCGGCGAGAACCTGGTACTCAAGAAATACATCCATATCGGCTTTGCCGCCGATACGCCCCAGGGCCTGCTGGTGCCGGTGATCCGCGATGCCAATCGCATGGATATCTACGAGACCGCGCGGGCGCTCGCCGAGCTTGCGCAGTCGGCCCGCACCGGCAAGCTCTCGGGCTGCCAGATGCAGGGCGGCAGCTTCACCATCTCCAGCCTCGGTGGCATCGGCGGCACGGCCTTTACGCCGATCATCAATGCGCCCGAGGTCGCGATCCTCGGGGTCTCGCGCGCCGGCGATGCGTCCGGTCTTTCGCGAGGGTGGCTTCGTGCCGCGGCTGATGCTGCCGCTGTCGCTGTCCTACGATCATCGCGTGATCGACGGGGCGGCGGGCGCGCGCTTCGCGAGCTACGTCGCCAGCGCCCTGTCCGATGTGTCGCAGCTGCTCGAGGCCGTACCGTGAGCCTGCAGCCGTGAGCGATCTGGAGCTGCGCTGCCCGGATCTGGGCGACTTCAAGGACGTTGCCGTCATCGAGTGCTGGTCAAGCCCGGTGACCACATCGAGGTGGACACCCCGCTGATCACGCTGGAGACCGACAAGGCGACCATGGATGTGCCTTCGACGGCGGCTGGCGAGATCATCGAGCTGCTGGTGCAGAAGGGCGCGCGCATCTCCAAGGGCTCGCCGCTCGCGCGTCTGCGCATGGCAGCCGCCGCTGCGATGCCCAGCGGTGCACAGCGCAGCCGCCGCGCCGGCCCCGGGCGCGACGTCGCCTGCGGGGCGTCAGCCGCGGCCCCGCCTGCGCGCCGACCCGCAGCCGCCCCGGTGCAGCGCCCCTGCGGCCGCGAAGCCTGCGGCCGCTGCGCATAAGCGACCGAGACCGTCGCGTGGAGAGGCGCAGGCGACGCATCGCACGCAGCTGCTGGTGCTCGGCGCGGGTCCGGGCGGCTACACCGCGGCTTTTCGCGCGGCGGATCTGGGCCTGTCGGTGACGCTCGTGGAGCGCTGGGAGCAGCTCGGGGGTGTGTGCCTGAATGTCGGCTGCATTCCCTCCAAGGCACTGCTGCATGCGGCCAAGGTCATCGAGGATGCGCACGCGATGCGCGAGCACGGTATCGTCTTCGGCGAGCCGCAGCTGAATTTCGATCGGCTGCGTGACTGGAAGAGCGGCGTCGTGAAGAGACTGACCGGTGGCCTGGCGACACTCGCGAAGCAGCGCACGGGTGCAGGTCGTGCGCGGCACCGGCTACGTTCCTCAGTCCGCACGTCTGCGAGGTGACGCGGATCGGGCCAGTCGAGACCATCCGCTTCGAGCAATGCATCATCGCAGCCGGCTCGGAAGCCGCGCGCCTGCCGTTCCTGCCCGCCGATCCGCGCATCATCGATTCGACCGGCGCGCTGGAGCTGCCGCCCGCATCCGGGGCGCATGCTGGTGATCGGGGGCGGCATCATCGGGCTGGAGATGGCCTGCGTCTACGAGGCGCTCGGGGCCAAGATCGATGTCGTGGAGCTCACCGGCCAGCTGCATGCCCGGCTGCGATGCCGACCTGGTGCGACCGCTCGAGAAGCGCATCCGCGCGCGCTACGGACAGATCCTGCTCGACACGCGTGTCAGCGCCGTGCGCGCCACGCCCGAGGGGCTGCAGGTGGATTTTCAGGGCAAGGCCGCCAGCAGCGCCGCAATACGATCATGTGCTGGTCGCGGTCGGCCGCGTGCCCAACGGCCGGCGCATCGAGGCGCAGCGCGCCGGCGTGCACGTCGATGAGCGCGGCTTCATTGCCACCGACAAGCAGATGCGCACCAATGTGCCGCACATCTTTGCGATCGGCGACATCGCCGGGCAGCCGATGCTCGCCCATAAGGCCACGCATGAGGGCAAGGTCGCGGCAGAGGTGGCGGCGGGACACAAGAGCTCACTTCGATGCGCGCGTGATTCCGGCGGTGGCGTATACGGACCCGGAGGTCGCCTGGGTAGGGCTCACCGAGACCGCGGCCAAGGCGCAGGGCATCGCCGTGGAGCGCAGCAGCTTCCCGTGGGCCGCCAGCGGCCGCTCGCTGTCGCTCGGGCGCGATGAGGGCTTCACCAAGCTGCTGTTTGATCGCGCAGAGCCACCGCGTGGTCGGCGGCGGTATCGTCGGTCCCAATGCCGGAGAGCTCATTGCCGAGGTCTGCCTGGCCGATCGAGATGGGTGCGGATGCAGCCGACATTGGACTGACCGTGCACGCCCATCCGACGCTCTCCGAGACGGTTGCCTTTGCCGCGGAAGCGTACGAAGGTACGCTCACCGATCTGTACCTGCCGAAGAGGCGCTGAGACCTCATGATGCCGATGATTGCGCCGTTGCGATGGACGGACGTCGTGGTGCGTCTGGCGCTCACGATGCTGGTGGGGATGGCGATCGGCTACAACCGGCGCGAGCACGGCAAGGCCGCCGGCATGCGCACGACGCTGCTGGTGTGCCTGGCGGCCTCCCTGGCGATGCTGCAGATGAATGCGCTGCTGCCCACCGCGGGGCGGCAGCCAACCTCGTTCGTGATGAACGACCTGATGCGTCTGCCGCTCGGCATCCTCACGGGTGTCGGCTTCATCGGCGGCGGCGCGATCCTGCGCCGGGGCAATGTCGTCACCGGAGTCACCACGGCCGCGACCCTGTGGCTGGTCACAGTCATCGGCCTGTGCATCGGTGGCGGTCAGATTGCGCTGGGCCTGGCCGGCACTGTGATCGGGCTGTTTGCCCTCTGGGTGCTGGAATGGTTCGAGGAGCGTCTGCGCCAGCAGCATGGGGCACGTCTGACGGTGGAGCTGGATGCCGAGGGGCCGAGCGAGCTGCAGCTGCGTCGCATTCTGGAGGACGCGGGCCTGGGCATCACGACGACGAACATCTGTCTGGAGCCTGCCAGTCAGCGACGCAAGCTGGCATTCGAGGTGCGGGAGCTGCGTCCCTCGCATTCACCCGAGACGCCGCCCTTCATCGAACATCTCGCTCAGTGCGCGGGCGTGCGCAGCCTTCAGTGGGAAGGATTGAGCTGAGCCACGAGCACGGCACTGCGCTGGTAGCGCTGTGGAAACAGGCGCCGGAGCGCGACGAGCTTGGGCAGATCGTTGATGACGATATAGGGAAAGGCCGCTGTGAGAGGCCAGGTAATTCTGGTGGTAGGCCTCGGCGGGGTAGAAGGTGTGTCCGGGCTCGATGCGCGTGACGATCGGGGACGCGAAGGCATGCGCGGCACTCAGCTGCGCGATGTAGGCTGCGGCGATCCTGGCCTGTTCGGGGTTCTGCGGAAAGATCGCGGAGCGGTACTGCGACCCCTCGTCCGGACCCTGCCGGTTGAGCTCGGTGGGATCATGCACCACTGAGAAGAAGATCTGCAGCAGCTGCCCCGTAGCTGATGCGGCGCGGATCGTAGGTGATCTGCACTGACTCGGCATGCCCGGTGTTCCCGTTGCTGACGAGCTCGTAGTGCGCGTTGCCCTCGCTGCCACCGGTGTAGCCGGAGACGGCATCCAGTACGCCCTGTACGTGCTGGTAGACGCCCTGCACACCCCAGAAGCAGCCTCCTGCCAGCACGGCGACCTCGGGTCGCGTGCGACCGGACGGCTCATCGAGTGCCGGTGCACGGCAGCAGGCGCGGCTGTTCATCCGCGTGCGTCGCCGATGCGTGCCAGGACGCCGAGCGACGATCAGCGCCCGGCGAAGACACTGCGAACCCCGTGACCACCGCAGCGCGGACAACGGTTTTGAGCAGCGCCGCGGGCGGCGAGGAGGTTGTCATGAGCTTTGCGGCGCCCCCGTGCGTGCGAAATACCAGCGCCAGCCCATTCATGCAGTAGCGCAGACCCGTGGGGGGCGGCCCATCATGAAAGACGTGCCCGAGATGTCCGCCGCAGCCGCTGCAGAGCACCTCGGTGCGCACCATGCCGAAGGAGTGGTCGCGGCGCGTGAGCACAGCGTGCGGCAGCGGCGCCCAGAAGCTCGGCCAGCCCGTGCCGCTGTCGAATTTGGTCGTGCGAGGAGAACAGCGCGGCACCGCAGCCTGCGCACGCGAATTGCACCGGCGCGCTGCTCGTGCAGCAGCATGCTGCTGAAGGGCCGCTCAGTGCTGCCCTTCCGCAGAATCGCATAGCGGGCCGGACCGAGCAGCCGCTGCCATTCGCACGGCGCTGTGGGCGACCGGGAAATGATCCGAGGCCAGCGCTGCCGCCCACCAGGACAGCGACCCCAGCGCCATGCCAGCACCAGCCGCGCCACCGCACAGCAGAAAACGGCGTCGATGCAGCTCGGTCATCGCTGCTCTCAGTGGCGCGTCGAACGAGCCTGTGCTCGTGCGCGGCCTCGCTGCGCGCGGACTCACCGCTGCGCGCGCTGCAACGTGGAGTGCGCACCCGGCTCGCGATCGGCACTCTGGCGCTCGATCATCCAGCGCGGATACTCGGGCTTGCAGGGCGCTCGCCTGATCGAGCTGCGCGAGCTGCTCGGCTGCTCAGCGTCAGCTCGGCCGCGGCGAGGTTGTCATCGAGCTGCTCGCGGGTCTTGGCGCCAATGATCACGCTGGTCACGGGACGCCGCTGCAGCAGCCAGGCGAGCGCCACGCGCGCCACCGATACACCATGCGCGGCGGCGATCGGCCGCATCGCCTCGACGATCGCGAAGCCATGCTCCTTGTCGACCGGCGGAAAATCGAAGCTCGAGCGGCGCGCATCGGCCGGACCGCCGCTGCCGCGCGTGAACTTGCCGCTGCAGCAGCCCGCCCGACAGCGGGCTCCAGACCATCAGCCCGACGCTCTGGTCCTGCAGCAGCGGCACGATCTCGCGCTCCAGGTCGCGGCTGGCGATCGAGTAGTAGGCCTGCAGCGACTCGAAGCGCGCCAGGCGCTCGCGCTCGGCCAGCCCCAGCGCCTTCATGAGCTGCCAGGCCGCCAGGTTCGAGCAGCCGACATAGCGCACCAGGCCGCGCTGCACGAGATCATCCAGCGCGCGCAGCGTCTCCTCGAGCGGCGTCAGCGGGTCGTAGCCGTGAATCTGATAGAGATCGATGTAGTCGGTCTGCAGCCGCCGCAGGCTCGCTTCCACGGAGGCGAGGATGTGCTTGCGCGTCAGCCCGACGTCGTTGGGGCCCGCGCCGGTGCGGCCCACGCACCTTGGTGGCCAGCACCACGTCCTCGCGCCGCACCGACAGATTGCGCAGCGCGAGGCCCAGCAGACGCTCGGACTCGCCTTCGGCGTAGACATCCGCGGTGTCGATGAAGTTGACGCCGGCGGCTCAGCGAGCGCTCGACCAGTTCGGTGGCGGCCGGCAGATCCAGTGTGCCCACGACCTTCCAGAAGCCGCGGCCCGCAAAGGTCATGGTCCCCAGGCACAGCTCGGAGACGAGCAATCCGGTGCGGCCGAGCGGGCGGTACTGCATGCAGACTCCGGGCGATGGCGCAGGGGACAGGGGACGCCCACGATTGTACGACGAGTCGGGCCGGGAGGCGTATCCTTGCGCCTCGCCTTGCCACTGCCGCGCTTGCGGCGGCGCCGGAAGCGACGCCGTGGAGAGAGATGAACAATCGAGCCAATGCCGGGACTTCCGACGCCACCATGGCCGTTTTCCTCGATCTTGAAAATATTGCCCTGGGCGCCCGGGACGCGAGCTATCCGAGCTTCGACGTCGAGAAGGTGCTCGAGCGCCTGCTGCTCAAGGGGCACATCGTGGTCAAGAAGGCCTACTGCGACTTCGACCGCTACAAGGAATTCAAGCGCGGGCTGCACGAGGCCGCGTTCGAGCTGATCGAGATTCCGCACGTGCGCCAGTCGGGCAAGAATTCCGCGGACATCCGCATGGTCGTCGATGCGCTGGACCTCTGTTACACCAAGGGTCACGTCGACACGCTTCGTCATCATCAGCGGCGATTCGGACTTCTCGCCGCTGGTCAGCAAACTGCGCGAGAACGCCAAGACGGTCATCGGCGTGGGCGTCAAGAACTCGACCTCGGACCTGTTCATCAACAACTGCGACGAGTTCATCTACTACGACGATCTGGTGCGCAAGCAGCCATCCAAGTCACGGCGGCGCAGTGCTATGCCGCCGCTGGCGCCTGCGCAGGCTCCCGCAGCCCATGCGGGCAGCTCTGCGGCTGGCGCTTCAGCGCAGGGCAATCATGGTGTCGGTTGGACTGGCGCCGGCGGCGCAGGCTCGGCTGCAGATTCTGCCGGCAACACGACAGCGTCGCCCTCGGAAGCGGGGACTGCCAGCAATCGCGGCCCGGATCTCAATGATGCTCTCGAGCTCGTCGTCGAGACGCTCGATGCGCTGCTCGAGGAGCGCGGCGAGAGCGAGTCCATCTGGGGCTCGATGATCAAACAGGCGATCAAGCGCCGCCATCCTGGTTTCAACGAGCGTGCCTACGGCTTCCGCTCCTTCAACGATCTGCTGGCCGAGGCACAGAAGCGCGGATTGCTGTCGCTGCAGGCGGATGAGAAGTCGGGCGGCTTTACCGTGCGGCCGGCGGACAAACGAGCTGTGAACGCATAAGAGTGACGATACGCTCTCTGTAAAGCATTTTCATGACTCTGCAACCCGAGCCAACGGTCGAGCCACGCCTGCACCGTGTGATGCCACACGAGCGAGTTCTGCGGCTTCAGCACCCAGTGGTTCTCGTCGGGGAAGTAGAGCAAGCGGCTCGTCATGCCGCGGCGCTGCAGGCGCGTGAACGCGGCAAGGCCCTGTTCCAGCGGATGCGGAAGTCCCGGCCGCAGTGGATGACCAGATGCGGCTTGGTCCAGCTGGCGACGTGGTCGATGGGGTTGAAGCGCTCGTAGGCGGCCGGGTTCTCCCAGGGCGTGGCGTGCCGTTCTCCCACGTCGGAGAACCACAGCTCCTCGGTGGCGTAGCCCATCATGCGTTGTCGAACACGCCGTCGTGGACGATCAGGCACTTCCAGGGCGCATTCCAGACCCCGGCGATCCAGTTGATCATGAAGCCGCCGTAGCAGGCGCCCGGCGGCGCAGGCGCGCTGGCCGTCGATCCAGGGCTGCTGTGGCCAGCGCCGCGGCCCAGCCCTTCTGCAGGTCCTCCAGCGGCCGGTCGCCCCAGTGGCCGGAGATGGCGTCGGTGAAGGCCTGGCCGTAGCCGGTCGAGCCGTGGAAATCGATCAGCACCACGCCATAGCCCCAGCCGGCCCACACCTGCGGGTTCCAGCGATAGCTCCAGTCGTCGTCCCACGAGCCCTGCGGGCCCGCCGTGGATCATGAAGACGACCGGATACTTGCGGCCCGGCTGGTAGCCGGAGGGCTTGACCACGTAGCCGTGCACGGTCTCGCCGTTCCAGCCGGGGAAGCTGAACTGTTCGTAGGCGCTGAACGTCGATGCCGGCGAGCGCTCGGCGCATTGACGTGGGTGAGCTGTCGCGCTGGGCGGGCCGCCGCGTCAGCTCCCACAGATCGGCCGGGGCGATCGAAGGCGTCCTGGCGACGATCACGCGCCGCCGGCCGGGGATCACGTCGCTCGACGTGAGCCGGCGCGGTCAGCGGCCGGACCGCGCCGTCGCCGGGTCCATGGCGAAACAGCGTCTTTGCGCCGACATCGTCGGCGGTGACCAGTAGACGTGCGCCGTCGGCGGACCAGGCGATCTGGTCGGCGCGAGCGGTCCCACGCGGGATCCACCTCGCGACTCGCGCCGGTGGCAGATCCATGACCCAGATGCCGAAGCGGTCGGACTCGAAGCCGGGGCGCTTCTGGGCGCGGTAGGCGAGCCGGCGGCCGTCCGGCGAGACACGACCGGCTGGGCGTCCCAGGCCGGATTGTCGGCGGTGAGGTCGCGCGGCGCGAGCCGACCGTCCATCGGCACGCGCCACAGGTCGAAGTTGGTGCTCCACGGCTCGTGTGGCCCGCGATGCGGGCGGAGAAATCGACGAAGGCCCGTCGGGTGAGAGCGTAAGTCCTCGTCGCCGCCGAACGGCTTGGTCGGCATGTCCCCGTCCAGGTCCGGCGTCAGCGGGACGGGCCGGCTGCCGCGCCATCGAGCGCGATGGCGAACAGGTGGTTGCGCGTGCCGTCCGCCCAGAGGTCCCAGTGGCGCACGAACAGCCGGTCGTAGAGCACGCCGGTACTCTTGTCCCGGGACCTCGCGCGCTGCCGATCGGCCGTGCAGGCTGCCGTGCGGCAGCCCGGCGCGATGGCGAGGGAGACGATCAGCCTGCGCCCGTCCGGTGAGACACGAAAGGCCTGCACATCCAGCGGCAGGTGTGTCACCTGCCTCACGCGCAGGCCGTCGATCGAGACCTGCCAGACCTGCATGCTGCCCGACCGATCCGACAGCGCCAGCACGTGGGTGCCATCCGCGGACCACTGCGGCAGGGAGGCGTTGGGCATGAGCGGATGTGCGCCGCCCCCGGCAATCAGCCAGATCGCATGCTCGGCTTTATTCGCCGAGAGCTGCGTGGTGCGCAGGTCAAAGGCGATTCGCGTTCCATCGGGTGATAGATGGGGCTCGGAGACCCGCGCAAGCCCGAACAGCTGTTCGGCAGTGAAGCGCCGACCGGATGTTTCGGCGGGCTCGGCCGCGTGGGTTGCCCCCGCCGCGCCCGCGAGCGCCGCCAAAGCGGCGACACTCGCCACGATTTCAATGCAGCGGCGCTGGCGCGCCGGCCGCGGGCGCCGCGCGCCCGAATGGAGCGTAAGCATGCGTGGCAGTATGCGCTGCTTGCGCCGACAAGACAGCCCGGTGAGCGCCGCGAGCAGGCAGAATAGCCTCATGCGAGTGCTGCTCGTCGAGGATGACCCGATGATCGCGCAGGGCCTGCAGACGGCGCTGCGCCAGGACGGCTATACGGTCGACTGGATGCGCGACGGCGTCAGCGCCGCCGCGGCGCTGCGCACCAGCCGCTTCGATCTGGTGCTGCTGGATCTGGGCCTGCCGGGGCGCGACGGTCTCGATGTATTGCGCGAGCTGCGCGCGCGCGGCAGATGCGACGCCCGTGCTGATCCTCACGGCGCGCGATGAGCGGCGCGATCGTGTGGCGGGCCTGGATGCCGGCGCCGACGACTACATCGTCAAGCCGTTCGATCTGGATGAGGTCGCCGCGCGCATGCGCTCGGTGCTGCGCCGCGCCGCCGGCCGCGGCGATCCGTGCATCCAGCATGGCGGCATCCGACTCGATCCGGTCACGCATGCCGTGGAGCGCGACGGCAAGCCGCGTGTCGCTCTCGCCGCACGAGTATGCCGTGCTCGAGGCGCTGCTGCAGCGGCCCGGCGCGGTGCTGTCGCGCTCGCAGCTCGAGGATCGGCTCTACGGCTGGGATGAGGCGGTCGAGAGCAACGCGATCGAGGTCTACATCCACGGCCTGCGCCGCAAGCTCGGCGCCGATGCCATCCGCACGCTGCGCGGCGTCGGCTACTTCATTCCGTCCTGATCGCCGTGCATGCGCTCGATCCGCGCGCGACTGCTGCTGGCGCTGCTGGCGCTGGTGGTGGCGGTGTCGGTGCTCGCGGGCGTGCTGACCTATCGGCGCGTGCTCGCCGAGACCTCCGACCTGCTCGACTATCAGCTGCGGCAGATGGCGCTGTCGCTCGAGAGCCAGATCCGCTGGCGCCGCGCCTGCTGCCCGAGAGCGGCACCGATTACATCGTCGAGATCTGGAATCTGTTCGGCGGCATCGAGTACGCCTCGCGCGGCTGCAGGGGACTGCCCACGATCAATCGTCCGTTGCTCGGCTATGCCGATCTGCAGCTGCAGGGCCGACCCTGGCGCGCCTACGGACTGCAGACGCTCGATGGGGTCATCGATGTCGCGCAACCGCTCGGGGTGCGCAATGCGCTGGCGCGCGCCGCCGCGCTGCGCGTCGTGCTGCCGATGCTGGTGCTGCTGCCGCTGCTGGCCGTGGCGATCGCCGCGGTGGTGGGCAGCAGCCTCGCGCCGCTGCGCCGCCTGGCCGTCGAGGTGCAGCGCCGCGACGTGCACAGCCTCACGCCGCTGGCGGCCGCGGGCCGTTGCCCGAGGAGATCGCGCCGCTGGTGGAGCAGCTGAACGGCTGCTGCGCGGCTGGATGAGGCCTTCGCCGACCCAGCGCTCCTTCATCGCCGACGCGGCCCATGAGCTGCGCTCGCCGCTGACGGCCGTGCGGCTGCAGCTGCAGCTGCTCGAGCGCGCGCCCGATGAGAGCGCGCGCGATCAGGCGCGCAGCGCGCTCGGCGCGGCCGTGGAGCGTGCGGTCCATCTGGTCTCCCAGCTGCTGACGCTGGCGCGCAACGAGCCGCAGGATGCGCGCGCCCGCGAGCTCGTGCCGCTGCCGCTCGAGGAGCCGGCCGCCGAAGCGGTCGCCGACACCCACGCGCTGGCGCTCGTCGCGCGGCGTCGAGCTGTCGCTCGACAGCTCCGCCGCGGGCCCGCAGCCGCGGCTCGGTGCGCGGCGATCGCGAGGCGCTGCGCATCCTGGTGCGCAATCTGGTCGACAACGCCGTGCGCTACACGCCCCCGGCGGCCAGGTCGAGGTGCGCATCGCGGCCGCATGGCGCCGCGGGACGGGGCGCTGCTGCAGGTCGACGACACCGGTCCGGGCATTCCCGCGGCCGAGCGCGAGCGCGCCTTCGATCGCTTCCATCGGCGCGCCGCGGCCGCCGAGGAGGGCTGCGGGCTCGGGCTCGCGATCGTGCAGGCCATCGCCGAGCGTCATGGGGCGAGCGTGACCCTGGCAGATGCCCCGGCGGGGGCCTGCGCGTCACGGTGCGCTTTCCGCCCGTCTGAGCGGCCCCCCGGTCGCCGCGCACCGGCGGTCTTAAGGTTGGCTTAAGCCTTGCGCGCCGACACTAGGCGCATCCGCCATCCAGCGGATGGCCTGCCTTACAGGAGAAACACCATGAACCCTCACGCCAAGCATCTGGGCTGGGCGGCGGCCGGACTCTTCACGGTCGGGGTGGTGAGCGGCTGGTCTGCCCCCTCACTGCTGCACGTCGCCCAGGCGGCAGACAGCTCCGCCGTCGCCAGACCAGCACGGCGGCTCGCCGTATCCGAGTGCCATTCCGCCGGCACTGGCGCCGGACTATCACGCCATCTTTGCGCACAACCAGGCGGCCGTGGTCAGCATCACGACCGTCGGGGAAACCCACGTCGCCGAGCAGCAGCAGCCGTTCGACTTCGGTCAATTCTTCGGCAACGACGGTGACAACCCGTTCGCGCAGTTTTTCCGTAATCTGCCGGTGCCGCCGCCCAACGCCGAGGTGCCCACGCGCGCGCTCGGCTCGGGCTTCATCGTCAGCCGCGACGGGGTCATCCTCACGAACGCGCACGTGGTCAACGGCGCCAAGCACGGTGACCGTGACGCTCTCGGATCATCGCCAGTACAAGGCCCGCGTGCTCGGTGCGGATCGAGCCAGTGACATCGCGGTGCTGAAGATCGATGCGCACGATCTGCCCACGGTGCATCTGGGCGATTCCGACAAGCTCGCGGTCGGCGACTACGTGATGGCGATCGGCGCGCCCTTCGGGCTGACCGAATCGGCCACCGCCGGCATCGTCAGTGCCAAGAGCCGCTCGCTGCCAAACGACGGCTACGTCTCCTTCATCCAGACCGACGCCGCGGTCAATCCCGGCAATTCCGGTGGGCCGCTGTTCAATGCGACCGGTGCCGTGGTCGGCATCAACTCGCAGATCTACAGCAACTCCGGTGGCTATCAGGGCGTGGCCTTTGCGATCCCGATCAACTATGCCGAGCAGGTCGAGTCGCAGATCCTCAAGACCGGCAAGGTCGAGCATGGCCGGCTCGGCGTGGAGGTGCAGACGGTGGACCAGTCGCTGGCCAACTCGTTCGGGCTCTCGGCCCCGGGCGGTGCGCTGGTCTCCAAGGTGGAGCCCGACAGCGCGGCGCGCGCATGCCGGATTGAGCGCCGGCGACGTGATCCTCAAGTACAACGGTGCCCCCGTGCGAGGATGCCGCGTGCGCTGTCCATGCGCGTGAATACCACCGCGCCCGGCGAGAAGGCGACGCTGGTGGTATGGCGACACGGCAAGACCCTCACGATGACGGCCACCGTGGGATCGGCCGATCAGCAATGCCGGCCTCGCCAGTTGCTACGGCGCCGAACAAGAGAAACGATCGCCGTAATTGGTTCGTCATCCATACGTATTCGGGCTACGAGAACAAGGTGAAAGCCAATCTCGAACGCCGCATCCATTCGATGCAGATGCAGGAAAAGATTTTCCGCGTGCTCGTTCCGATGGAAGACGAAGTCGAATTCAAAGACGGCAAGCGTAAGATCACGCCCAAGAAAGTGTTCCCGGGGTACGTGCTCGTCGAGATGGACATGGACGATCAGTCATGGTACGTCGTGCGCAATACTCAGGGCGTTACCGGATTCGTCGGCTCTCCAGGCGCGGGCGAAAAGCCCGTCCCTTTGCAAGAAAAAGAAGTCAAGACCATCCTCAAACAGATGGGCATCGAAACGCCGAAGCTCAAGATCGATTTTGTGAAGGGCGACCGCGTCAAGGTGACGAGCGGTCCATTCTTCGACTTCACCGGCATCGTCGACGAGATTCAACCGGAGAAGGAAAAGGTGCGCGCCCTCATCTCGATCTTCGGCCGCGAAACGCCCGTCGAGTTGGAGTTCTACCAGATCGAAAAGGTCTGAAAACCCAGAATCCCATAACGGTTAGGCCGCCGGTAGACCCCGACCGCGGCGCACGATCATGAGGGGGAGAGTGCCGCTGTCGGCAGTCGAAAGGAGAATGATATGGCAAAGAAAGTGGTCGGCAAGATCGGCCTGCAGCTCAACGCCGGAAAGGCGACGCCGGCGCCGCCCGTCGGCCCTGCGCTAGGGCCGTATTCGCTCAACATCATGGCGTTCTGCAAAGAGTACAACGAACGCACGCAGGCCCAGGCCGGCATGGTCATCCCCGTCGAGATCACCGTTTTCGAGGACCGCACGTTCACGTTCGTCACGAAGACTCCGCCTGCGAGCTTTCTGATAAAAAAAGCGATCGGTATCGAATCGGGTTCGGCGATTCCCAACCGCAACAAAGTCGGCAAGATCACCGAAAAGCAATTGCGCGACATCGCTGAGACGAAAATGGTGGATCTCAATGCGAACGACGTCGAGATGGCGATGCGGATCATCTCCGGAACGGCACGGTCGATGGGCGTCGAGGTGTCGGCGTAATGGCGCAGCATGCCAGCAAGCGCTTTCGCGCAGCTGGCGTCGTCGTTCGACCACGCGCAGATGCACGACGTGGCCGAAGCGACGGCGACCGTCAAACGCAACGCGACGGCGAAGTTCGATGAGACCGTTGAAATCCACATCCGGCTCGGCGTCGACCCTAAAAAGAGCGACCAGAACGTGCGCGGGACCGTCTTATTGCCGCATGGCACGGGACGCACGGTGCGCGTGATCGCATTCGCGAAGGGCGACCGCGCACGCGATGCGGAAGCGGCCGGTGCCGACATCGTCGGCGAGCAGGATCTCATCGATCGCATCAAAGCCGGGTTTACGGACTTCGATGTCGCGGTCGCGACGCCCGACATGATGGGCGCAGTCGGTTCGAACCTCGGGCGCATCCTCGCGCAGAAGATGCCCAACCCCAAGTCCGGCACCGTCACGCCCAACATCGGCAACGCCATCCGCGACATCAAGGCCGGTAAAGTGGAATACCGCCTCGATAAGAGCGGCATCGTGCACACGATCGTCGGTAAAGCGAGTTTCGGCGAACAGCAGCTCGCGGAAAATGTGGCAACGCTTGCTCGACGCGATCGTCCGTGCAAAGCCCTCGGCTGCCAAAGGAACCTATTTGCGTAGCGTCACGCTTAACGAGCACGATGGGCCCCGGCGTACGGGTCGACCCTAACCGCATCAAGACGACCGCCGCTACCGCCTAAGAGACGCGCAGCGCGGCTCTTACTGCCGAACCGCGTTTGACAGCACGCGCAGCCTCCGCTATGATGGGCACTGCTCCGATGACCGTGGGTCCGTCCTCAAGGCGGATAATGCGCAAGCGCCCACCGAGGATGACGTTGACGAATCCCGGGCGGCTCCGCGTGTGCGAAACCACGCCGAAGGCCGAAGCGGTACGGCCGGCGCTCATCGCTCGATTCGAGCGCCGTTGTATTGAAAGGGATCACCGCCCGTGCCTACCGCCAAAAAAGAACAGACGATCGACGCGCTGCGCACGCGCTTGGCGGATGCAAAGTATCTGTTCTTCACGAATTATGCCGGCCTAACAGTCGAAGAGATCACGCGTTTGCGCACGGAGTTGCGCCAGCGACGGCTCAAGTTACGCGGTCGTAAAGAACACGTTATTTTCGCGCGCCGCCGGTGACGATCTCGGCCGCAAACTCGAACCATATCTGAACGGTCCGACGGGCGTGGTTTTCGCGCCGGCGGACCCCGTGGCGCCGGCCAAGGCACTCAAGTCTTTTTCTGACGGCGTCAAGCCGCTCGAAGTAAAAGCCGCCTACGTCGATGGTCAGGTGATCGATGCAGCGCAGGTCTCCGCGCTCGCGTCTCTACCATCGAAGGCGCAGCTGCAAGCGCAGGTGCTGGGCATGCTCGCCGGCCCGATCCGTGGCTTCGTCGGCGTGCTGGCTGCCAATCCCGGCGGTCTCGTCCGCCTGTTCGCGGCGCGGACCGCCCAACTGGACGCAGCCGCATCCGCATAACGTCTACCACCCGCAACACCGGGGCGCCTACGCGCCGCTCCGGTTAACGACCAAACACGTACACCGCCGCACGACCGGCACGTTAGAGGAGTTCCGAACAACATGGCAGTCGCTGACCTGATCTCGGAAGTTGAGAAACTAACCGTCCTCGAGCTGAACGAACTCGTCAAAGCGCTCGAAGAGAAATGGGGCGTCAGCGCCGCCGCGCCCGCCGCCGTTGCAGCAGCGCCAGCCGGCGGGGCCGCCGGAGGCGCCGCTCCCGCCGCCGCCGAGAAGACCGAATTCGATGCCGTGCTGACCGAAGTGGGCGCCGAGAAGATCAAGGTCATCAAGGCGGTGCGCGAGCTGACGAGCCTCGGTCTGACCGAAGCGAAAGCTTTCGTCGAAAGCGCCCCCAAGCCGATCAAGACCGGCATGCCGCGCGACGAAGCCGATCAAATCAAGGCTAAACTCGCCGAAGTCGGCGCGACGGTCGAGGTCCGTTAGCCGACGTTACGAAGAACGCTGACGACGACGCCGGGCGCGTCGCCGTCAGTGTCCGACGATCGTCGTCGTGTCGTTCGACGAGTTCTGCCGTTGGGCAGGACGGTTATGTCCGCGGAGGCGCCGCTGGCCGGCGCCTCGATTGTCGTCGCGTTCGGGCGAGCCGCCTCGCGCGGCGGTCCGGTTGGACGCCGGCGCACAACAGTAGTGCGATGCCCCGCGCGACGACGACGCTGTCCGCGGCGCTTTGCGTGACCGGCCGAGCCGGCTGGTAGCCGTCGCGGAGCGTCAGCGGCGTCGCTGTCGCGATATCGGACGAGAATCGTCCGAACAGCGCGGGATCGCTGCGAAATTCATTTTCAAGATCGGCGATGCGGTGACGTGTCCGTCGGGTGGTCGGACAGCGCTTCCATCGATCCGCCGGTGTCGGCCTTTTCGAAGTTTTTGAAACAACCAAACCATGCCCCACGGGTTGAAGCCCGCTTGCGCGCACGTGATCGCGCCTTTGTGATCGGCCGCGGATTCGACCTCCCGCGAGAAATTATTCGTCTGTAACGTGTACGCCAGGTTTTCGCCGAGCTGCCCGAAGCCGCTATTGCTCAGTCCGGTGATCGCGCCGAGCACGCCGATGATCGTACCGGTGGTTTGAGCTTTGGCGTTGTTGTGAATGACGTCGTGATGGATGTCGTGCGACGTCTCATGGCAGAGCACGCCGGCAAGCTCTTCTTTATTCTGCACGAACTTAAGCAGCGAGTTGGTCACGTACACGTTGCCGCCGGGAACCGCAAAAGCGTTGGGCTGCGACTCATTGACGAGGATGAAATGAAACGGAAAGTCGTACTGCGGGTCGGCCACCCGCGCGATGCGCGCCGCGATCGGGTCGAGCAGCGCGTACCCGCGCGGATCGCTCGCGCGCGAGATGATTTCGCCTTTCTGCTGCAAGTTGCGCGTAGACTTGCGCGCCGATCTGTGCTTCGGTGTCGTGCTGGCTTTGCGCCGATGCGGCGATCGGCAACACCGCGCTCGCCGCCAACGCGGACCCCGCTATCAACGCTCCAAATCTGTTCATCACAGGATGAACGTGTGGGCCGCTACGTTCGTTTTCGCGCTATCCGTTTGGTGAGGGCCGTCTCATCTTCGATCCAATGTGGCACCGTCCGCGCGCTGCGGAGCGCCAACGCTGTGACGTCGCGCCGCGCGCCGATGGAACTCCTTAGGTGCGAGGCCCGATCTCCCCAAAGGCATCGGCGTCGCGCCGGTCCGTCGCTATGCTGCCGGGCGCGTGCCCCGGACGTTCGTAGTAGATGTCATTCGCTTCGAGGTCTTTTTGCGCGCCGCGCTCGTCCCAAAAGCCCGTCGTCGCGCCGAGGCCTCCGCCCGACCGGCCCGCGCCCGTGCCTCGATCGAGTTCATCCCCTTGCCCCGGGAGCGTGTCGGTCGATGACGGATAGCGCTCGAAGGCGTCGCCGCGTGCACCGATGATGTGCGTCGCTCCGCGGCTAAGCACCGAAGCCGCTTCGTCGGAACGCTCGCCGGCGGCGACGACGATCACCGCTCCGTCCGGAGCGACCGACTCATCCACTTCGGCCGCTTCGGCTTCACCCAAACCGTGCTGGACGAGCGAATGCCGCAAGGAACGTTCACCGCTGAAGTATCTGCCGATCGCACCGACGATGCCATCGCTGGAAGCCGCGACGGCGTGCGGGGCGACCGGGGCGTCGGCTTGCGTACCGGCAGTCGTGCGCTGGGGCCAGTACCGCCAGCCACGGCGAGAACCCGCACTTCTTGAGGTCGTCGCGACAGGCGGCGGCCGCCGCCTTATCGGCAAAAGTAGCGGCCAGCGGAGCTTCGTTGGAGCGCATCATCGCCGTCCTCCTTCGCGAGCCTAGGCAGAGTCCTTGCACCCGGATGTTCCAGGCCGTGCGTACGTCAGCCAACACCATGGCCCAGGACGTTGCGGCGCAACGCTGCCGGCACGCCGGGGTATCACTGATGCCATGGACCGTCGCCCGCAAGCTCTTCCTGCCTCGCCCGAGCAGCCGCCGCCGTCTTCGACGCAAATGAACGAGATCGGCGGCCCAACCCCTGATGCCAAGGCATGGGACCGAGACGCGACGGGCGTCGAAACGCCGCAGACGCGCAGCGAATTGCGTGCGCGCACGTTTGCCGGCCCGGGCATGGTTTTGATCGCCGTCGTAGTGGTCGCTTTCATCGCGGGCTACGCTTCATTACTGTCAGCCCAGTGGCATAAGGCCGCCCAGGGGACTGCAGCGCAGGATCCGCGCCGCGACTACTCGGCGCAAGGAACGCTGAGCGGCTCGACAGCCAACAGGGCTGGCGCTGCGGAGACCACGGCCGTCGGCCCTCGGGCCCGTGGCGGTCCAGGAAACGGCACTTCGAATGGAGCGCCTCAGAATGGCGGCTTACCAGGGGTCGAGCACTTCGCAAAGCGACGCAACCTCTGCCAGCGCCGGCACGGGCGCCGCAAATACGAACTATCCCGCGTCGACCGCCGGGGTCAGCCAGTCAACAGCGTCCGGGAGAACCGGCGGCTCCAATTCCGAAGGAACTGCTCCCCATGGATCCGCGCGTAACGCGGCTCTTGGTACAGCGAATGGATCCGTGACTCAAAGCGCGGCCGGCGGGGGCACCGCGGGATGCCGGCAGGGGGGCATGCGACGACGGAGACTGGTAGCTCGCGGCGCGGAAGCGGCAACGTCCGAACTGCGGTCGGCCCGGGCATCAACGGTAACGCCAACCTGCCCGACCAAAGCGGCCCGCGCGCAAACGCCGACATTAGCGGACCCGACGGCGCCGCGCGGAACGCAAATGCTCCCGGCACAACCGCTAACGTCCCGGGCAACTTCAACGGCACGGCGGGAACGTCGGGCGCAGGCGGCGCGACGGCCGGCAACGGCAACGACGCGGCGGGTACGAACGGCACCGGCAATGCGTCGGGCACGGCCGGAACGACCGGCTCGGGCGCCGCGGGGTCCGCCGGCGCATCGTCAGGCGGGCATTAGCAGTTATCAGAAAAGCTTGTTGATGAGGTCATCCCCGAGACCGAATCCCAGACCCATCGTGACTGCGCGCCCGAACCCGCTTCCGAGAAAACCCTGCAATCCGCCGGCCATCGGCGGATACCCCGGCTGGCTCCCGTAGGGCTGCTGCGGCGGGTATCCCGGTTGCGGGTAGCCCGCCGGGCTAGGCGGCACCTGTCCGGCGGGCGGTTGCGGCTGCAGCGTGTTGGCCGCATACGCGTGCAGCGCTTGCAACACGGCGGCAACTTGACGCTCTTCGTCGCGGACGGCGAGCGCTATCTCTTTGAGATCGAGCATCCACTCGCGCGCGTTCGCATCGCCTCCGGCCGCCGCGGTTTGCATTTTGCCGGCGAGCGCTTGCAACTTTACCGAAGTGTCCTGCGCCTCGGCTTCGAGTTGCGCGTACTCCTGATCGATCGTTTGTACATCCATCGCAGACGTGCCTACGCGCCGCGCATCGACCACTCCCGCCAGACCTGACGCGTGCACACACAGCGCACGCGCACGGCATGATCAGGCTGCGTCGTGAAAGATGACGCCGAGCGTAGAGCGTCGGCCCGTGCGGACTGCGCTCACGCCGTGACGCAGCGCGACTCGGTAGTCGCCACGCGTCCCCCGCACCGGCCTACTATTGACCGCAAACAGTACCGTGCTACCCTTCTCCAGAGGCACGACCGCAACGCGCGTTTGCATCCGCGGCCGTTGCTCGGCGATCACGAATTCACCGCCAGTAAAATCATTTTGCGGTTGGCAAAGAAGCGTTGTCGCTTGTAGCGGGAAGACGTGGTCGCCGTACAGGTCGCGATGGAGGCAGTTATAGTCTCCGGGACCGTACTGGAGAAGCAATGGCGTCGGGCGCTTCTGACCTGCGTCGTGGCAGCGTTCGAGAAATGCAGCGTGCTCGGTCGGAAAGCGCGCGCCAATGCCCATCCGTTGGTTCCAGCTATTGGCGATCGAAACTAGACGCGGATAAAGTTCCGTCCGCAAGGCTTGCACGAGCGGCGGCAACGGATACGCGAAGTACCGGTACTCGCCCCGGCCAAATCCGTGCCGTTCCATGACGACGTGACTGCGAAAGCAGCCGATGCGCCCATACAGACGCGCGAGCTCATCGCACTCCGCGTCCGTCACCAAGCGTGCAAGCACGCTAAATCCCTGGCGCGTCGAGAGCGTCCGAAATCGCCGGCCAATCGAGTGCAGCGACGCGCTCGTCGACTGCTGCCGAAAGCAGCATGGTTACGTGCCCTTCTCTGCGCCGATGTATCGTATCCATTTGAGAAACAATGCCGGCGTCGTGGCCAAACTGTTGGGATCTCCGTAGACCACGTAAAACTCGTTGTGCGCCTGCAAGAAGTGAAAGGCAAGGCTCACGTTGCCTGCCGAGACGTAATCGAACGGCGCCGAGCCGTCGATGATGCCCAGTGGTGCTTGCGGCGTGGGCAAGTCCGGTGCTTGGAATGCGTTGGGCAGATTACGCCCGATGATGCGGCGTAAACCGATGTCGAACGATGCCTCGCGGCTGAGCTGCCAGTCCACACTCGCGCGCTCGAGCCACTGTTTGGCAACCGGCTCGACCGTCAGCGGGGAGCCGCCGTAGGAGTTCTCGTCCGCTTCGAGCGTCAGATTCAAGCGCCGGCGCAACGGAAGCGTCGTCAGGTAGGACCATCCTGTGAGATGCCCGTGCGAGTACGGGCCACTCGTGTACGAGATGAAGCTCGGCGTTGCGGTCTGACCTTTGTACGAGACGTAGACTCCATTTGCGTTGAACGGCAAGAAGTCACCGTCGTACGTCTGGACGCCCTGTGAGTTTTCGTACAGATGCAGTGAAAGCAGATCGCGGAAATTGAGATTCAATTGGCCCCCGCCGTCGGTCTGCGCGAGTTGCCCGAGATGGTCCCCGTAGCGGCCGTAATATGAATTCAGCGATGCGCTCTGAAGCGGGGCGTGGCTCGAGAAATTGAGCGTTTGATTGTAGAACGCAAAATACCCGGCGATATCGGGTTGAACGACGTATCCGTCGTACGGCGTGAACTGCGGCCCTATCTTCTGGAAGGTAATGCCTGCAGTCGTGAGCCGCCCGGCATAGCCGCTGCCGTACTCGAAATAATCTCCGAGGCCCGAAACGCCGACCTGCGTTCCACGGTCGACACCCGCGTTGAGGTAGGCGAAGATGTGGGTGTGTTGGTTGATGACGCCAGTCGTCAGCGTCGTCGTGTCGTCGCGTAAGCCGGGAAGATCGACGGCGACGCGTTGCAACGAGGCTTGGTAAGCGAGTTGGGGACTGCTATACGCGTACGTTGCGACTTCGGCGCTATCACTGCGGCCGGTGCCGACTGCGTCGAAGGCTGCGAAGTTCAACCGACCCTGCGTGCCCTCATACGCATATCCGTCCCGAAACGTTGGAATTGCCGGCGTGTACAGCGTGGTCGGGCAATTCGTGCAACTAAACGTATTATTGAAGTTGGAGCCCACCTGCGTAAAGAACGGTCGCACTTCGTTGTAGCGCCTCGCAAATGCGGTCGGAGCGATCGTCTGCTGGTCGATCTCCACGTTCGAATAGTCAGGGTGCAGCGCAGCGACGAGCGAGGATGTCGGTGTGACGGGGAGTGATACGTCGGCCCCGATGCGTGAGGTACTGCCGCCGTACGCCGCAGTCGTCAGTTCACCGAGACCGTAGAGTTGTAGGCGCGGCTGGGGACGTGTCGCACGCGCGGTGCCGTGCGCTGCGATCCCGCTCAGCGTCCCCGCATATGCAGGATCCGCGGCGCCGCGTTGACCTTGAGCGCTTTCCCAGACCTGCGTGCTGCCCGTCGCGATGGTCGTTCGTTCGAACTGCGCGCTCCACGTCGTCGAACCTCCGCTGCGTATGATGTTGAACGGTACATGCATCGTCACGACGTATCCGCCGGGCGTGCGGCGGGCGGCGGCGATCCACTGCGGGGCATACGCACTGTTCTCGCTGGAGGTCTGATACCGAGCGCCGAGCGGATTCGCGGTGAACGTGTATTGGAAGCCGTGAGTACCTTGCGGCCACAGCACCACCGTGACGTTGTCGTCGCTCGGTACGCCGGCGCCAGTCGTCTGCTGCGATGCAGTCAACGCTTCCCGTTGCGTGACCTCGAAGGCGATGTCCAACCCTCCGGGATCTTGCGCGACATACGCGACCGTAGGTTCCCCCGAACGTTGATACGTGAAGTCGAACAGCACGGGGATGCGCGCCGCTTTGGCCCAAGAGCCGTCGAGCACACCATGCATCGAGGGCATCGTGTCGAACACGGGGATCGTTTCGCTGAAGGTTGCCGCCGCCGCCGGCCTCGTCGCACACGCCATTTGGGCTGCGGCCAGGCATGCGAATACAAGGGCCCATGCCTCGCGACGCAGCCGCAAGCGCAGAATCATATTGGCTGTACCAGCGAAGGGCGCAGACGGTTTCACGCCGCGTATCGCCTACCGGCGACCAGCCGCGATTGCGCACCAGTTACGGGTACGCTTCGTGGGTTGCGCGAGGGGCCGCTCGACTGTCATCCGAAACCGCTGGAGTGCTTACAACGATGCAGCTTTCGCGCATGGTCGCTTTCGCCGCGGCCACGACGCTCTTCTTGTGCGGGACAACGCCGGCGCACGCAGCGCAGACGGCGGACCGTGCTTACGAGTCGCTCGCGCAGCAGTTCTTTGAAGCCGGCTTTGCGGAGTCGCCGAGCAGTGCGACGGCGGTCGGCGTTCACGCCTACGACGCGCAGCTCGACGATATGTCGGCATCTGCAATCGCGGCGCATCTGCAACGGGAACGCGGCACGCTGCGTCGCCTCGAAACGATCGACCCGCAACGCCTATCGCGTCAAGTCGCGCTCGATCGTACGCTGTTGATCAACACGATCGATGACGACATTCTTCTCACCGGCACGCTGGCGCAATGGAAGCACAATCCCGACCTGTACACCGGCACGGCTAGCGGCGCTTTGTACAGTTTGATCGAGCGGAAGTTTGCGCCGCTGCCGACGCGCATGCGCGACGCGATCGCCCGTGAACGAGCGATCCCGCACCTATTCGCGCAAGCGCGCACGAACTTGACGACCGTCGACGCAGCGACGAAGGAAGTGGCCTACGAAGACGCATCTGGGTCCATCGGTTTTGTGACCCACGACGTACCGCTGGCGTTCGCAAACGTGCACGACGGGCGCTTGCACGCGCAACTGCAAGCCAGCACGGTCCGCGCGTCGCGGGCATTCGAGCAGTATGCCGCGTTCATCCGGGCGATCAAGCCCCGTGGGACGTATGCCATCGGAGCCCGTGCATACCGCAAGCGCTTGCAATTCGAAGACGCACTCACGATACCACTGGCCACGTATTTGGCTGTCGGAGAACGTGCGCTGGCCGGAACACGCGCTGCGTTCGTCGCGGCAACCAGGCGGATCGATCCGCGGAAGTCACCGCGCGCCGTGTACGCCGGGCTGGCGCGCGACCATCCCAAGCCAGGCCGGCTGCTCGCGACGGCGACGAGCGACCTCGTGCGCCTCCGCGCATTTATCGTCGCGCGCCACATCGTCACGTTACCGGCAGATGCGAACATCACGGTTGTCGAGACGCCGCCGTTCGAGCGCGCGTTCGTGACGGCTCAAGAAGACTCGCCTGGTCCCCTCGAGAGCGTGGCGACGCAATCGTACTATAACGTCACGCCGGTCGATCCCGCCTGGCCCGTCGCACGGCAAGAAGGTTTCCTGGCGCAGTTTAACCGTTATCAGTTCCCGATCATATCGGCGCACGAAGTGTATCCCGGACATTTCGTCAATTTCTCCATCAACCGCCGCCTGCCGCTCAGTTTGACCCGCAAGCTGTCAACGAGTTCGGAGTTCGCCGAAGGCTGGGCGCACTATAGCGAGCAAATGATGGTCGACGAGGGCTGGGGCGGCGGCGATCCGCGCGTTCGAGCCGTTCAGTTGCAAGAGGCGATGCTGCGCGAATGCCGCTATATCGTCGGCGTACAATTGCACACGGGCGGATGGACGCTCCCCCGAGCCGAGAAGTTCTTCACCGACCAATGCTTCGATACGCCGGCGGTCGCGCTCGAAGAAACGATGCGCGGCACGCAGGACCCGATGTACGGTTATTACACCCTCGGGAAATTGATGATTCTCAAGCTACGCGACGATTATCGTAAGAAGATGGGCGGGGCCTACACGTTGCAGCGCTTCCACGACGCGCTCCTCTCCCACGGCGACCCGCCGTTGCCGTACCTGCGCCCGATCCTGCTTGGCTCTTCCGATGACGGGCGCCCTCTCTAAAAGCTCGCGCCCGGCTCGGTGTCGTCACAGCGGCGTCGGCGCGGCATAACCCGTGAGCAGCACGAAGCCCGTGCCGAGCGGGTAGCCTGGGGGAAGGGCTTGCGCGAGATCGACTGCGCCCCACCAGAAAGGTACGCCACCGAACTTCGGCACGACTTCGGCGTCGCGAGCCACAGGGGCGATGGCGACCGCGTTGTCGAGGTGCAGCAGCGGAATCGACAAGCGCCATAGTGCCGGATAGCTCCCGGCATCGCGTGGACTTTGCCAACGCGTGCCGCCTTGAATCGCCAGGCTCGCGGCCCCCACGTCCAACCTATGAACCGTGCCATCGCGGTCGACGATCATGCCCCCGACTGGAACGCCGGGACCAAACGGTGATTCTTCCGACGATGCTTCCATCTCCCCAGCGCGGGGACGCCGTATTCCGAAGCGTCCATCGCAAAGCCGCGCTGCGAACAGTGCGACGTCGCGGCCGTCGTCCAATTGCAATTCAAAGCGTTCCCAACCGATGCGCTTCGTCCCGCGCGCAGAGCGCTCGTACTCGTGATCGAGCCACGACACGCCGTCGACGGCGTAGCGCCGTCCGTCGGACAGTACGCTACCTTGCGTTTGCATCCGCGTGAACGCATAGCCCGCGAACGCCGGTGAGGGCGACGGCGGCTTTTGCGGCAACAAGGTCAGTGCCACCGCGTTGCTGGCGTCGCCGGCACGCAACGCAACGCGCGCAAAGCGTGGGTCGCGTAAAGGAGTCGCAGAAAGATCGAAATCGTCGACGCGCACGGCGAGCGTACCATCGGCACGTGGGTTCGGAGTTGCGCGCATCGAATGCTGCAGCGCGATCGTCCGGTTACTCCGTTCGTCGAGGACGGAAATTTCGGCTGCGAACAATTCCTGTCGTCCGGGGAGTGTGAAGCGATAAAAGGACGCGTGGTACGCAAAGCGGCGTCCGTTTTGCGTACGAAGATGGCCGCTGACTAGCCACCATTCGGCGCCACGATCGCGGTGGAGGCCGTGGTCGTGCGGGAAGGCCAGGCGCGCGGGCGAGTTCGAGACGCCATGCATCGGATGCGCGATGCCGCGCGCGCTCGCGACGACCGTCGCACAGCATGCCAGCGCGATAAAGGCGACGACGTGCAATGCGCGCGCCGGCGCCAATCGGGCTGCGCGGCGAGCCGGAACAAGCGCGGCAAGCGCCGCGCTGAACACGACCGTCAGCACCGTCAACGCAACGGTTTTGCCGGGCACGTGTAACGGGACGTTCCAGCCGAAGCGGCGGCTATCCAAGGCGACCAGAATTCCGCCGAGCGCGACGCCGGCAAGCGTGCCGCACAAGGCGGCGAAGGCGGAAAGAACAGCCGCTTCGCAGACGATCATGGCGTGGAGCGCCCGCGTCGACAGGCCAACGATGCGCAAGACGGCGATCTCGCGGCGTCGTTCGAGAACGAGCGCAAGCATCGTAAAGGTCGTTCCGAGAACGGCGATTGCAATCGACGCGAGTCCCAGCGCGTACGTAAGGGCGAACGTTCGCTGGAACGAAGCGGCCTCTTGCGCGCGCCGGTCCCGGACCGATGCGATGTCGACCTCGAGCGGCGCGGCGGCCGCAGCGAGCTCGACGCGTAACCGGTGCAGCGCGGTGCCACGCTGCGCGATGATTCCGATCGTGTCGACGCTCGTGTCGCCGAAGAGGTGAGCATACGTGGGCTCGGCGACGGTCAGCGTGCCGCCGCTGCCGCCCTCGAGATCCTCGCCCAGAGAGCGGACGCGCAGCGCCGTGGGACCCGCCGGCGTATCCAATCGAATCATCTGGCCTGGACGCACTCCCAAACGCCCGGCTGCATCGTCGGACACGCCGGCTTCGCCTTGTGCGAGCGACAGACCGCGAGCCGCCAGCGTGTGCGGGTCGACTGCGTCGAGCGAGATGAGCGCTCCGCGAAACGGTACGGTGATGCGCCGCGTCGTCAGCACGGCGGCGACTCCCGGCAAGCGCGCGATACGAGCGCGCACGCGAGCGGAAAAACGCCCGTCGGCGGTCGTTAACGGCCGCAGGTCGAGATCTCCGATCAGGCTGCGCTGCAGCCACGATGTCACGGCGGTTTCAAACGAACTCGTTGCCGTGGCGACGGACGTGCTGGCCGCAACGGCGATGGCCAGCGCGCTTAGCGCGAGCGCTAAGCGCATCGCGGCACCATCCAGATTCGCAGCGGCTAGCTGCAAAAACAGCGGCATGCGCTGCGGGAGAATCGACAGCAGATGCGCGACGAAACCGCGGCGGTTGGGGGAACGTAGCGGCACGGTGCGCTGCGCTTGGACGGGCAGCGTCGCCGCTGCTTGGAGAGCGGGAGCCAACGCCGCGCCCGTTGCGACCGCGACTCCTAGCCCCGCATCCCGCAAAACGACGAGCAGATCGGCTGCGCCCCCTATCGATCCCGTAGCGCGCGCGAGCATGTCGCCGCCAATGACGCCTATGAGGGCGCCGCCGGCGCCAAGCAGCACGCCTTCAGTCACGAACGCACGGGCGATCTGACCGCGTGTTGCGCCGAGCGCGCGCAAGGTGCCGATGTCGGGGCGACGCTGACGAACGGAGAGGCCGACGGCATTGGCGACGAGGCTTGCGCCGACGAGAAGGACGACGACGGAAAGCACCGTCAAATCTGCTTCAAATCCGCGCGCTGCGCGCTCGAGAGCCGCGATACGGTCCGCCGTCACGGCGACGTGCACGCTCGGTCCCAGCGTTGCGGCGAGCCGCGTTCGCAGCTTGCCGGCTTCGTATGGAGCGGCGATGACGTCGATGCGGTCCAGACGGCCCGCTGCATGGAAGAGCGCTTGTGCGGTCCGTACGTCGACGATCAGGATTTGCGGGTCGAGCGTGGGCGGCTGGTGCGGCAGGACGGCAGCCACCTGCAACGTCGTCACGACGCCGGCAGCACGGACGGCGAAACGTGAGCCGCTGCGCAACCCGAGTTGCCGGGCGATACGCGCGGAGATAACGCTTCCGCCGTGCGCAAGGAGCGCCATATCGAGCGCCGATGGCGGCGCGAACGGGCCGGCTTCGTACGTTCGAAGCATCGCCGAGCCAGGAAAGCTCTGCAGCGCGTCGACGCCTTGGATCGTCACGATGTCCCGCCGCTTAGCTCCGGCGCTCGGATCGCCCAGTTCAGCGGCGCCTTGCAGGACCGGCCGAGCTTGAACGACTCCGGCGACCCTCCGTACGCGCGCGAGTAGCCGTTCATCGAGCCGCGTTCCGAAGCCGAGCACTTGGAGGTTCGCGCGATCCGACAGGCCGCTCACGCTCGCGCGCAACGCCGCATCGGCGCTCGACCTCCCTAGGTCTCCTGCGAGCACGGCGGCGACTCCGAGCGCAATCGCGATGACCGTCACCGCCGTGCGCAGTGCATTCTGCCGCATGGAGCCGGCGACGAGCGCGTCGAAAATCACGCGAAGGCGAGCCTGCTACGGGGTGGCGCCACGTAGAGCAAACGGAGCCTTCGAAGGCCTCGTTCTTCTACGGTAACTTCAAGCGGCAGCAAGTCGCGGCCCGGCGGTCGAAGACGTGCGACGATGAATTCCTCGGAACTGCCGCCCGAAGCGCTGGAGAGTCTGCGGCGCATCGAAGCGATGCTGGCCGAAGGGCGACTCGTCGCTGCGGCCTCCACGGGTGCCGACGAAGCGGCCTTCGCGTTGCGGGAAACCGAGCGACGCTACCTCCCCGATACCGTGGCGGCATATTTGGACATGCCGGCGAGCCGGCGTGATGCCGCTGCGGCGGAAATGGTCGTCGCGCAGCTCGCGTTGCTCGAGCGCGCCACGGCACAACGGCTGAGCGCCGTGACGGAGGCGAGCCGCTCGACGCTCGCCGCCAACGGCGCTTTCCTGACAGAACGCTTCGGGCCTGTCGAAGCGCTGCCCGAAGCGCCGCCCTCCGTCAATGGCGCGGACGCTGGAGGGGTGGGTGATGCGCCTCCGCGTGCCCTGGTCTCCCGTCTGTTCGCGCAGCTCGACGCCGCCGCCGCCGATCCCGGTCGGCTCGTCACCGTCGCAGCCGAGCGCTTTACAACGCTGCTGCCGGCCTTGACGCGCGTGCAGCGCGGGCTGTTCGGCGGTGCGCCGCGCGCGGTCGTCATCGATGTCCCCCGCGGCGATCAGGTGCTCCGCTACGCGCTCGAAGGAACGCGCTCGGGAATCGCCACGTCGTGTACGAAAGTCGTGCGGGGGATCGCGCTGCGCACCGAAACATGCGACGTCGGCGAATGGCTGCGCGGACTCTTCGAAGACGTCAGCGCATACGTGGAACGCGACCGCGCCGCGCGCGAACAACTGACTTCTTTCTTTGCGAGGTAGACGACAAACCGATGGGCTTTTTCGGCGGTGGTAATCGCGGCAACCAAAATCAAGGCTCGGTGCAAACGACCGGCGGCGGTGTTCCGGTCGATGCGATCGCGCGCTTGCGGCGCATGCGCGGCGAAGGCGGCAAGAGGCTGTTTACGAGCGACTTGTCCGTCTCGGAATTCGTGCTGCTCAAGGAACTCGGAATGGAACCCCTCGGCCTCGTGCTGGGGAGTTCGATCTATCACGTCGGCATCCAGTACGCCAATTTTTACGCCAACTCAGAACTGGGCGTGCTGACGCAGGCCATGTACGGGGCGCGCGAACTGGCGATGGCGCGCATGGAAGAAGAAGCGGCGACTCTGGGTGCCGACGGCATCGTCGGCGTGCGCTTGGAAGTGGGCGGCTATGCCTGGGCACAGAACGCGCTCGAATTCACCGCGATCGGCACGGCAGTCGGCGCGCCGCAAGGCAGCGATTATCGCACGGCCCACGGCAAACCGTTCACGAGCGATCTTTCGGTCCAAGACTTCTATAAACTGCACGAAGCCGGCTACATTCCCGCCGAGCTCGTCCTAGGAACCTGCGTTTACCACATCGCCCATCAAGGCTTCATGCAAAGCATGCGCACGCTCGGCAACAATATCGAGTTGCCCAATTACACCGAGGCGATCTACGACGCGCGCGAGCTGGCGATGTCGCGTATGCAGGCCGAAGCCGAGTCGCACGGCGCCGAAGGCGTCGTCGGCATGCAGATCATCGAAAAGAATCATATCTGGCAACCACACATCATCGAGTTCCTCGCGATCGGCACGTCGATCGTGCGCCGGGCCGAGTCGCGCGGCGTGAAGCCGCAATTCCAACTCGGCCTCAACGACTAAGAGCCTCATTCGACATGAAAGATCCGCGATGAGCGATTTCGGCGATCTGATCGGCAGCATTTTCGGCGGCGTTGGTGGGAGCGGCGATGCAGTCGAGGGCGTGGCGGACGTCGTCGCCGGGCTGTTCGGCTCCGGGCGCGAAAATGAAGGCAGCGATCAGCCGCAGATCGTGTACGAACGGTTTCTATGCGGCGGCCCCAAGTCGCTGAACATCAACGATCGATGACGGAGAAAAGCGTGACCGACGACCTGCAACTGACGCCGCCCGAACCTGCACTGATCGCACCGGAACCCGTCAAGCCCGTCGCTCCGGCGTCTGCCATCGGCAAAGTTCCCGTGACGCCCGAACAGCGATCGGCGCTGCAGGCACAGGTCGACCAGGTCGCGCGGACGCTCGTCTCACTGCCCGTCGACGGACCTGAGTTCAAAAGCGCCGTCTCTTCGCTCAGCGCAATGGCGAGCAAAGAGATCGTCGCGTCGGCCAACGTCGCGAACTCGCTCTTGGAGCGTCCGACTCGAACGATGGCGACGGGCGCCTTCGGTAATGAGTCCGACGTCTCCAAGCAGATGCTCGATCTGCGGCGCACGATCGAGAAGCTGGATCCTTCGCGACAAGGCGACCTCTTCTCGCCTAAAAAGATTCTGGGCTTTCTTCCGTTCGGCAGTAAAGTTCAAGACTATTTCCGCGGTTACGAGTCGTCGCAGGGCCATCTCAACGCGATCATCGAGGCACTCTACCGGTCGCGCGATCAACTGATGCGCGACAACGCGTCGATCGAGCAAGAGAAGGCCAACATGTGGAAATTGATGGGTACGCTCGAGCAATACGCATATCTCGCCGCCCACGTCGCCGACGCCGTTGAAAGTCAGATCGCCGGCATCGAGCAAAGCGACCCCGAGCGCGCGCGCGTGCTCAAAGAAGACGTGCTCTTCTACGCGCGTCAAAAGCAGCAAGATATCGCGACCCAGATGGCCGTCAACATCCAAGGGTACATGGCGCTCGACCTCGTCAAGAAAAATAATGCCGAACTGCAAAAAGGCATCGAGCGCGCTACGACGACGACGGTATCGGCGCTGCGCACGGCCGTCGTGGTCGCTCAAGCCGTCGCCAGCCAAAAACTCGTGCTCGATCAGATTCAAGCGCTCAACACGACGACCGGCAATCTGATCGCCGGTAACGCGCGCATGCTCAAAGACAACGCGACGCGCGTCTACGGCCAGGCTTCGAGCGCGACGGTCGATGTCGAAAAATTGAAAGTCGCGTTTGCGAACGTGATGCAAGCGATGGACGACATGTCGAACTTCAAAGTCAAGGCGATCGGCTCGATGCAGCAGACGGTCACGTCACTTACCGGTGAAGTCGACAAGGCCAAAGCCTATCTCGCAGCTCAACGCGGAACGCCGGGCTCGGACACGACAGCGCTGCCGGCCACACCGGCGACGCCGGCGGCGACTCCGGGCGGGCTCGCGCGCATCGTCTAATGGCCGGCCTTCGCGCCACGGTGCGGAAATGGCCAAAGCGCCTGCTGCGCCGGTCGGCGCCGCTGTTGGCCCTCGTCGGAGCGGCTGCGCTTCCTTCGCCCGTCGCTGCGCGCCACCACGGTCCGCCGTCGACGGGCCTAAGCGGCGTCGCGTTCGCCAAGCCGCCGCCGGATTTTAGGTTCGATCTCGGCCGGGGGCCGCAGACCTTGGCGGCGCTGCGCGGTAAGCCGGTCATCATCAATTTTTGGGCGACGTGGTGTGAGCCGTGCCGGGACGAGCTCGGCACGTTTGAAAAGCTCGATGCCGATTATGGGAAAGCGATCGACCTGCTGACGATCACCGATGAGACGCCCGGCACGGCGCGGGCGTTCCTCCAGCAGCGTGGCCTCGACTTGCCCGTCATCGCAGACCCGGAGCGTAAGATCTTCAATGCGTACACGATCACCCCGATCCCGGTCACGATCGTCGTTGCGCCGGACGGCACCGTCTCGTACGTTTCAATCGGTGAGATGACGTACCAAGAGCTCAAGGCGGCAGTCGCCGCCGCCGTCGCGCAGCCGCCGCCGGCGTCGTCCACACCCTCGCCGCCGACTCCGACGCCTTGACCCATCCGGTCTGGGGTGCTATTTTGAGAGCAGATGCTGGCACTCCCTCTCCGTGACTGCTAAGAACGTGCGCCCCGGCGAGCCGGCCGCGGGGCGCCCGGAGCTTGACAAGCGCAAAGCGTTCATCTTAGCTACCGTCGTCTACGAATACGTAGCGACCGCCGAGCCCGTTGGCTCGAACACGCTGACGCAGAAGTATAACCTGGGCGTTAGCTCAGCGACGATTCGCAACGAGATGGCCGAGCTCGAAGCGGCCGGATACCTCGTGCAGCCCCACACTTCCGCAGGCCGCGTGCCCTCGGACGCCGGCTACCGTACCTACGTCGACCGGCTGATGACGCCAGAAACGCTCGAAACGAGCGATCAACGGCGCATCCACGACGAGTTCCGGGCCGCTAGCCGCGAACTCGACGACGTCATCGAGCATACGACGCGCCTGCTCGGAGCGCTGACCCGCAACGTGGCGTTCATGGTCGCGCCGCATCGCGACGTCCAGACCTTCCGCCACATCCAATTGATTTGGCTGTCCGAGCGAACCGGGCTCGCCGTGATCGTCACGTCGCTAGGCGTGGCCGTGCAAAAGACGTTCGACCACGACAGCGACGTCGGCGCCGACGATCTGACCCGGCTCTCGAACCGGCTCAACGCCGCCTTCGGCGGCAAACACATGCGCGAGATTTCGAGTGCCGACGTCGCGCTCGTCGTTGCCGATGCGGGCCTCGCATCCGAACTAGCCGGTGCGCTGGCCGGCGCTCTCGGCGATGCGGCCGACGGGACCGAGCCTCCGACCGTGGCCTCGAGCGGCGCGCAGCATCTGCTCGATCAGCCGGAATTTCAAGACTTGCGCAAACTGCGTTCGATCTTGCGCATCATCGAAGAGCAGAAAGCTCTCTACGATCTCGTCGCCGATTCCGTTGGATCGAACGAACCGAACATCAAGATCGGTCACGAACTCGGTTCGGACGACATCACCGAGTGCAGCGTCGTCACCGTGCCGTACCGTTTCGCCGACGAAATGGTCGGCGTGCTGGCCGTGCTCGGTCCGCGCCGCATGCCGTACGCCCGTTTGCTGGCGATCGCGTCGGGAACGGCCCAGTCACTCAATCGCCACCTGGGAGGCGCCGAATAACGTTCACATGAGTTCGCCGTTCGATCTTTCCTGCGGCGCACGGAGTCGTGCCCGGCGCCACGACCTCCGCAGGTCGGCGCGCTGACGCAGCCGCTCAACCTCTCGCCCATGCAGTTGCGTTAAGGACAGCGTGCCGACGGATTTTTACACGGTCCTGGGCGTCGGTCGCGACGCCTCCGACAACGACATCAAGCGCGCCTACCGCGGGCTCGCGCGGCGCTACCATCCCGACGTCGCCGAAGACAAGACGTCGGCCGAAGCTCATTTCAAAGAGATCAATGAAGCCTACGAAGTCCTCTCCGATCCGTCCAAGCGCCAACACTACGATCGCTTCGGGACGGCGCCGGGCGCCGCAAGTGCGGGGCCAGGCGGTATGGGCGGCTTCGGTTTCGGCGCGGGCGAGGGCTTCGGTGACATCTTCGACATGTTCTTCGGCGGCAACCGCGGTCAAGCGCAAGGGCGCCACAACGGCCCGTCCGCGTGGCGCGGACCTGCGCTACGATCTGCGCATCACGCTCGAAGACGCGTATCATGGCGCCGAGCGGGAACTGAGCTTCGACCACCTAGCTCAGTGCGAAACGTGTCACGGCGCGGGCGCGGAACCCGGCACGCTCGTACAGCGTTGCGATCGCTGCAACGGTTCGGGCACGATGAGTGCCGTACGGCAGACGCCGCTGGGACAGTTCGTTACGCAGACGCCGTGCACGAAGTGCGGAGGCGAGGGCACGTTCGTTCCGACGCCGTGTCGTGCGTGCCAGGGGCGCGGCCGCGTCGAAAAGCACCGCACGTTGACCGTCAAGATTCCGGCGGGCGTCGACGACGGCAGCCGGATCCGGGTTGCGGGCAGCGGCGAAGGGGGCACTCGTGGCGGCCCTGCCGGCGACTTGTACGTGTATCTCGGCATCGCGGCGCATCCGCGCTTTCGCCGCGAAGGCGCGGACCTGTATACTGACGTGCCGATCTCGTTCACGCAAGCCGCGCTCGGCGCGACGCTCGACGTCGAGACGCTCGATGGTGAGGCGCCGCTGTCCGTCGCCGCGGGCACGCAGAGTGGAACGACCTTTCGGGTTCGCGGCAAAGGCATGCCGAGCGTTCGTGGAGGGAACCGTGGCGATCTGCTCGCGAGCGTCCACGTCGTCGTGCCGACGAAACTCTCGCGCCGCGAACGCGAGCTGCTCGAAGAGTACGCGCGCGAAGGTGGTGACGACGTCGATGACCGCTCGTTCTTCGAGCGGGTCAAAGACGCGTTTGCCCCGTAGCGCTGTCCGATCCGACGATGGCCGTTGCTCGTTTCTTCGTCGCCGGCGTCTTTAGCGCAAACGACAGCGTAGAACTCGCACCGGACGACGCGCGGAAGTTGTGCGTCGTCTTGCGTGCGGCAACGGGTGACACGATCGAAGTCGTCGACTCGTCGGGCCGGACGTACGACGCTCAAATCGAGATTGGGGCGAAGTTCGTGCGCGCGCATCTCCGCCTTGAGAAGACGGCGCTTCCCGCACCGGCGCTGCGCGTCACGCTCGCGCAGGGCATCCCTAAGGGCGCCAAGATGGACTTCATCGTCGAAAAAGCGACCGAACTCGGCGTGCTGCGGATCGTTCCCTTCATCAGCGAGCGTACGATCGGCCAGCGCCGCGCGCGAAGGCAAAGCGCAACGCTGGCGTCGCGTCGCGACGAGCGCCGCTCAACAATGCGGTCGAGCCGACATCCCGACGATCGACGAGCCGGTTTCATTCGACGCGCTGTGTGCGCGGTTCGACGATTTCGATCTGGTGTTGGTCGCCTGGGAGTTGGCGGAGCGAATCCCGTTACGAGAGTGCTTGCCGCTGCTGCTTGCGGACAAACCGCGCACGCTCGTCGTCATCGGGCCGGAGGGCGGCTTGGCGGCAGACGAGGTCGGCAACGCCGAACGCTCCGGTGCCCGCATGGTATCGCTCGGAGCTCGTATTCTACGCGCCGAAACGGCAGGCTTGGTCGCGTGCAGCGCCTTACTCTACGCGAGCGGCGACCTGTAGCCGCAGCTAAGCAACGGACCGTTACCGCGTTGTCTTCACTCGTTTTTCGCGCGTCACTTATGCTTGTCGCGTTCGTCGCGTTGGCCTCGAGCGAAGCCCCACGCTGGGCGCGTTCGGCGCCGGATGTGCCTCGTCGGGTGGAGCGCGCACGTCCCTGGCTACTCGTCAGCGATCTGCATTTCGATCCGTTCGCGAGTTCAGCGCGGATCGATGTGCTCGCGCATGCTCAGGCCCGCAATTGGCGGCGCATCCTTGCCGACGACCGCGCGGATCCGAGCGGGTATTTCCACGATACGAATGCAGCCTTGCTGCAGTCCGCGCTCACCGAGATGCGACGCGTCGCACCGGATCCTCCGGTCGTCGTCATTGCGGGCGACTTCCTGGCGCACGGATTTCCCGCTAAGTTTGCGGCCGCGCAACCGCACGCCGCTTCAGGCGACTATGAGACGTTCGTCGATAAAACGATCGCTTATCTGGCAGAACTGTTTGGTGCCGCCTATCCACGCGCGCAGTTCATCATCGCGCTCGGCAACAACGATAGCGCGTGCGGCGACTATGCAAGCGCGCCGCACAGCCCTTTCCTCGCGCGTATGGCCAACGCGTGGGCGCCGCTCGTAAACCGTCGCGGCGCAGCGCCGGACTTCGTCGCAGACTTTTCAGACGACGGCTACTACGAAACGCAATTTACGGCGGTAAGCGGACACGCCGGCGAAGCGATCGTCCTCAACAGCGTCCCTTGGTCCGCCAAGTACCACAACGCGTGCGGCAAAGCGACAGATGACCCCGGGGGTGCCGAACTGAACTGGCTCGAGGCTACAATCGCGCATCGCGCGGCTGCTGATCGCTGGTTCGTCATGCACATCCCGCCGGGGATCGACGAGTTCAGCTCGCTGCTCGCCGGACACCCGGTACCGTTCTTGCGCGACTCGTTCGCGACGCGTCTGCGTGCGCTCGTTGCCGGTCCAAACTCGCACGGCGCCGCGTTGATCGCAGGACATCTGCACCACGCATCGTTCGAGCTGGTGACGGCCGCAGGCAGCGGCACGCCGCTTGCCGGTTTCATCGTACCGTCGATCAGTCCGGTCCAGGGCAGCAACCCGGCTTTTGCGACGATCACCGTCGATCCGCACACCCAAACGCTTCTCGACGCCGTAACGTACGTTCTGCCACTCCAAACGCGAGGCGCCGGCTGGCGGCTCGAATACGATTTCGATGCCGCCTACGGCACCTCGCGCATCGATGCGCCCGATCTTGCCGCGCTACAGTCTCGGCTCGAGCGTCTGCCGCCGCTGCGCGCGCTGTTCGCGACCTATTACAACTCGTCGAGTCCGATGGGGTCGCCCGCAGCGGAGTCGTGGCTGTGGTACTGGTGCGGGCACACCGCGCTGACAACCGATGGATATGCCGCCTGTCTCGCTCAAACGCACGCCACCCCAGCGGCGACGCTTCAAGAGCGGCGGCCGTAGCGGTTTAGCGTGGTGCCGGTGAGGCGGATTGAGAGCGAGATGGCACGCTTGCCGCCGAGGGAGAAGGCGACGCACTGGGCGCCGGTGCAGGCAACGGTTCGTCGGCGTTGTGAAAGTAGAGGCCGGCAAGTTTTCCGCTCTTGTCGAGGGTGATGAACTCGTCCAGCGAGACGGAGGGCCAAGTCAACCGGTACGTGTAGGCGGTCAGAGCGCCGAGCACACGTTTACCGGTGTAAACGAAATGTTCGGGCGTGCCGAGCGGTTTGAGTCGCTGCGCGACGGCGGCCACGACCGGCGGCGTCAGAGCGGCGTTGAGTTCCGGGGTGAACTGCGCTCTATCGAACTGGCCGCTTTGCGCCTGTTCGAGCAGCGCGTGGGCGCGAGCGGTGATCGCCGGATCCGCGTTTGGCGCGGGCGACGGGACTGCCGCTGCGAGTTCTGCTGCCGTCGGCGGGTACAGCGCCGCAAAGACGGCCTTGAGGACTGGACCGGCATCGAAGTCGACGGTGTTGCCAAGCACGGCGATCTCGAGATGTTCGGCTGGGAAGTATGCGTCGCGCGTCGAGTATCCGGGCAAGCCGCCGTTGTGCCAGATCTCACGGTGTCCGTAGAGCGCCGAGATCAACCACCCGAAGCCATAGTCGGTCGAGCTGCCGTCGAGCAGTCTCGCGGGCGTAGTCATTTCCGCCAGCGAATGAGCGTCGACGATGCGATCCGAAAAGAGTGCGTTCTCCCAGCGAACGAGATTTTCGGCATTCGACCACATCGCGCCGGCAGCATAGGCCCAACTCAGATTCCAGAGGCGCACGGGTTTGACTACGGAGCCTTCGGTATCGTAGGGCCGAGCGACGTCGGCCGTCTGTGGAAACGTGTCGCTATAAAAGGTCTGGTGCAACCCGAGCGGCACCAAGACGTTCGTTCGCAGAAAGTTCGGATATGATGTGCCGCTTTGCTGAGCGACGAGCATCCCGAGGATCGCATAGTTCGTGTTGCTGTACTCCCAGCGCGTGCCGGGGGTGAAATCGAGCGGCTTGTGCGCGATGCTGGCCACGACTGGTTCGTGGCGTCGCTTGCGTGTACACCCGGCCCCTAAAGCTGCGTTGCTCGGTGTAGTTCGCTAAGCCCGACGTGTGCGTGAGCAACTGGCGCACCGTCACCTGTTTCCCGAACGGAATGCCGCTCAGGTACGTTGCGATCGGCGCGTCGAGTGCGATCTTGCCGTCTTGCACGAGCAGCATGACCGCCGTCGCCGTAAACTGCTTCGTCAGTGAACCGATCGCGTAGACCGTTGTGGCGTCGGCACTTGCCTTGTGCGCGACGTCGCGAAATCCGTACCCCTTGGCGTACAGCATTTCACCGTCGCGGGCGATCGCCAGCGTGATCGCCGGTACGTGTTGCTGCGCCAGAGCCACGTCTGCGGCACGATCGATCTGCGTTGTTTGTGCCCCGCCCAAAGGCACCTCGGCTACCGCACGCGAGGGCAGCATCACGGCAGCGCCGGCGGCAACGAGGCAACCGGCGATTCCCGCAAGCGCAACTCGACCCGATGCGAAATGGTTCATCCCCGCGCCTTCATCGCGACGACGTTAATACCCGCCGCATAACGGCCGCGACTCGTCCTTGCCGCCGTCTACTACCGAAGAGCTCACGGCAACTTGGCATTAATGCCAACACGGTGCGAGCCGCCTACGAAGAAATGCTCGCGCAAAACACGCTTCGCGGCGTCGTCGGCCATGGCACGTTCGTCGTCGACGATCCCAAAACGCCGCAGCGCTTGCAAGCGGTGTCACGAGCCGGACTTTCGCCGGCGATCGGAATGGCCAAGTCGATCGGTTGCACTCGGGCTGACGTCATGGTTGCCGTCAACGAACTGCTCGACGCATGGTTCCCACCATCACAACTCACGCCAAAGGAGACCTAGGGAGAGACTCATGGGTGCGCAACCTCCGTCGGTCACGAGCGGACGGCCAATTGATCGCGGAAAGCCTTCGGGCTACGCGGTCATGCTGGTCGACACGGCTCCTGTTGCCGCCGCCGCTACGACGGCGCAGTTAAGAGTGTCCCTTGCGGCCGTCAGCGTTTGGCCTGACGACGCTGGATCAAACCTTGGCGCTAGTGAGACCCGCCGGAACTCAGGAGCAATCTGCCAAATCGTCCCGAATACGGTGGTTTGCGGTACCGAGCTTGACGTCACCTGACTTTAGACCAGAATTGTTCCGCCGTCATAAATTGCGTGCGACGCACCGGCTGCCAATACGTTTCCCGTGCGAAGGGTGAGCTGCCGTACGCATATCCGGCGATTGCCTGCGTCGCCACTCCATCGGCTATTGCCATCCAAACGATCCCATGCGCCTCTCGCAGGTCTGGGCCAAGATGCCATAGGCCGAACGTCAATGCTTGAAACACATTTCCGGTTGCCAGACCAAGCCGAGGAGCGACGACGCCGAGCAGCATTCCGCGGAAGAGGATTTCTTCCGCATACCCGTTACGAAACACGTCAATGAAGAACCGGTGCGCGAGCTCTATCGGCTTGCCGTGCCCGATGATCGCTGCAGCAATGCTATATCCAACAAGCGGGAGTGCCGACCACAGAATCACCGCACCCCCGGTACCTTTGCGTGACGTACCGCAACCAAAATTTCGGGCGCGCCAGCCTAGTAGAAGCAGCACGCTCATCGGTACCAACACATATCGAACCGTGTTGTCAAGGCTCTGATCATCGAGAACGCGCACGAACGGGACGAGCCGAGCTGTGATGCCCCAGTGTAGCGCGTTCCAGGCGCCAGAACACCGGAGGGATGTGCCGCCCGCACCTCGACCCCAGTAAGCACGACTATCAATATGACGACTAACGCGCCAGTGATCGCATTGCGCGGAAGCGGGAGCGCCTGCGGGGATGCCGTGAGCCTTCGTGTCAGCCAAAGCAGCACGAAGTATCGCGCCTACAACGACACCTTGCAGAGCGTCGAAGCGATCACCGTTGATCGCGAGCGTGGCTGTGGCGCTCAACCACAAAACGAGAAAGAATGCATCGGCCGGTGATCGGCGTCCGCTGTCCAGACACTCCGAAAGGCCTTTACCGATCGCGCACTTCACAAACAAATTCCATGGCGTTCATGCGATGTGTGCTGGGTTACACACAATAAGTCATGCGACATAGTTTTGCCCGTGGCGGGCCACACGCACCATTTGGAGGCGATACGCGCAATATTTTAGGTACATGCCCGTTTTACTTCGGCGCGAAGGCGTGGTCAATATGTTGCCCAGAGCCCCGGGGTAGCCAGCTCAACAAGATGCGCGTCAGGGTCACGGAAATGGAGACTCGTCCCGCCGCGCGGCCAGTGCATCGTCGCTTCGATCACGACGCCGCGCTCTGCGAGTCGCGTCTGCCACGCGCCGAGCGTGTCCGCCGCAATTCCGAACGCAAAGTGCAGCGGACCATGGCCACCGTGCCGAGGGATCGTCGGTTATAGGTTCAATGACATTCATTCGCGCGACTTCGGCGGCGACGCGTTCTGCGACCGCGGCTCGAAAGTGACAATCGAAGACCCGTCCGACCGCGCGATCAAAGCTCAGTCGTCCCGTTGGCTGCGACGCCGTCGCGGTGGCGCATCTCGTCGAGCACTTGTCCGGCGGCGACATTGCCGCTTGCTGCTTCTGGTTCCACGTACTGCCTCCACGATTCACCAAGTGTCGCGTCGAGCGTTGCGCGCAGCGCGTCGCGTTCTTCGGCGACCGCAGCCCGCAGGGCCTCGCGCTGTTCGTACGCCCACGCCGTCGCGATGGACGCTGCCGCTCGCGCACTGTAGCCGCGCGCGAGCAGCCGTTCTTTCATGGCGCGTTTCTCGCGCGTAATCTCGGCGTGACGGTCGCGTTCGCCGGCGCGCTGACGCGTCCAGGCGGCGGCATACTCGATCCGACGTGAAAGCCGATGCGAGGCGACGTGCGTTCAGGCCCGGGACAGCGCAGCCGTCTCGTCATCTCGGAGCGGCAGGCGTGCTGCTCTGCCGTACGAATGTTGACGGTTGATGCCCGACGTCGCCACGACGCCGCTCGTTAAAGAGATTCCGCCCAAGGCTGCGGACCTCTCCGAATGGTACCAAGCCGTCTGTTACAAGGCCGAGCTCGTGTCGCTTGCGCCGGTGCGCGGCTGCGTCGTGTTGCGCCCGTACGGGTACGCGATGTGGGAACGTTTGCAGCAGGTGCTCGATGCGCGCTTCAAAGAGACGGGCCACGAAAACGCCTATTTTCCGCTGCTGATCCCCAAGAGTCTGCTGGCGCGCGAAGAGCAGCACGTCGCAGGGCTTCACACCCGAAGTTGCCTGGGTCACGCAGGGCGGCGACGAAGTGTTAGCGAGCCGCTGGCGATACGCCCGACGTCAGAAGTCGTGATCGGGACGATGTACGCGCAGTGGATTCAGTCCTATCGCGATCTTCCGCGTCCTGATCAATCAGTGGGTCAACGTCTTGCGCTGGGAAAAGCGGACGCGGCCGTTTTTGCGCACGCTCGAGTTTTTGTGGCAGGAAGGCCACACGGCTCATGCCAGCGAGGCTGAAGCTGCACGCGAAGTGCAGCAGATGCTCGACATCTACCGTGAGTTCTCCGAAACGCATGCGGCCGTACCCGTGTATGCTGGCGAAAATCCGCCGTCCGAACGGTTCGCGGGCGCGACTCACACGTATTCGATCGAAGCGTTGATGCCCGACGGCCGGGCGCTTGCAAGCCGCCACGTCGCACGAACTCGGCCAAAATTTTTCCAAGGCCTACGGCATCACGTTCACCGCCGAAGATCAGACCTTGCAGCATGCATGGACGACGTCGTGGGGTATGTCGTGGCGCATGCTCGGCGCGCTGATCATGGTGCACGGCGACGATCGCGGCCTGGTGCTGCCGCCCCGCATGGCGCCGCTCGAAGCCGTGATCGTGCCGATTCTGCGCGGTCCGGACGATGACGTGCACGCGCGCCGCGCGCGAACTCTATGCCCGCATGAAGGCTGCAGGCTTGCGCGTCAAACTAGACGAGCGCGATCTGCGCCCGGGCAACAAGTTCGCCGATTGGGAGATGCGCGGCGTGCCGCTTCGCATCGAGCTCGGCGCGAAGGATCTCGCGGCGGCCGCCGTGACGTTCGTGCGACGCGACAAAGAGAAAGGCGAAGCCGGCGCCAAATTCGCCGTGCCGCTCGACGAGGCCGTACAGCGCATTTCGCCGTTGCTTGATCGAGATGCAAGACGAACCTGTTCGCAAAAGCGACGGCGTTCTTGCGAGGCGCATACGCATCGCGCCACCGGGCGCGACGAGTTCATGCGCCTGTGCGAACAGCGCGCGGGCATGATCGACATCCCATGGTGCGGCCTGACGCAGTGCGAAGCTGCGGTCAAGGCGGCGACGAGTGCGACGACGCGCAATCTCCGCCCGCTCGAGTCAGGAGATACGGCGTGCGTCGCCTGCGGCGAACCGGCTCACGTCCGCGCGTATTTTGCGCAAAGTTACTGATCTACAGGCGACGCTGCTGCGGCCGCTCGCGCTGGGACTTTGCCTGGTCTTAGCCGGTGCTGCTGCGCCCCGCGATACCGGCGCAGCCGGCTTCGAAGGCAACGGTGCGCGTCCCGCAGGAGGGCGGCACTCGTCGGTGGCCGTCGTCGACGCCAACGCTCGGGCCGAGGGGAACCGCCGCGCCGTCGCAGTCGCGATTGGAACGGCGTTGTTCGCTCACGTGTGGCCGGCGCAGATCGTCAAAGTGCGCGTCGACGGCTTCGGCGGACATGAGATTGCGGGGCTCGTCCTTTCAGGAGTGAAGTTTCACGGCCGCGTCGATGTGCGCCGGTTCGCCGATGAAGTCGCCGCGCTCGTCGGGCTCAGTTTAGCGGCGGCTCCGGTCGAAGAAGTCGACGTGTGGGCGACGACGCCGCTCAGCGTCGCGAAAGGGACGATCGTAGCGGGCGACAATGCGCAGCCGACGGCGCGCGTCGTCTTCGCCGCTACGGTGCGCCGAAGCGAAGCATCGAGGTTGCGGGGTCGGCTTCGGCGCGGCGAAGCCGTCTACTGGAACCGTGCCTGGAAGCAGTCGCTCGGGACGGCGGCCATGCGACCAGGCTTGACGCATCTGGTGGGCGTAGCGAAGACAGCATCGATAGCGGTGCGCGGAGCATCACGCGTTTTGCATAGGAAGCAGATTGTATAGGAAGTCCACTTTAGACAGCGGCCTCCGCGTGTTGACGGAGTCGATGCCGTACGTTCGCTCGGCGACGGTCGGCATCTGGGCCGATGTCGGCAGCGCATCGGAGCGGCCGGAGCAGCGCGGCATCTCGCACTTGATCGAGCATATGCTCTTCAAAGGGACGCCGCGCCGTAGCGCCCGCGAGATCGCCGAAACGATGGATGCCGTCGGCGGCAACCTCAATGCGTTTACCGATAAAGAAGCGACGTGCTACTATGCCAAGGTGATCGACCGTCACGTGCCGTTAGCCGTCGACGTGCTGGCCGACATGTTTCTGCATTCGACCTTGGCGCCGGACGAATTAGCGAAAGAGCAAAAGGTCGTCCTCGAAGAGATCCGCATGTACGACGACTCGCCCGACGACATGGTGCACGATCTGTTCGTGCGTTCCATGTGGCACGGTTCACATCTCGGTGAACCGACCATCGGATACGCCGACACGATCACAAACTTGAAAAGCGACGATCTGAGGGCGCACTTGCGCGGGCGGTACGGTCCGAACTCCGCCGTGTTCGCCGCCGCGGGAAACGTCGACCACGACGCGATCGTCGCGCTGGCCGAGCGCGCGTTCGAGGGCTATGCTGGAGAGACGACGAGCCCGGTTCCCGAGCGGCCTGCTTTGACGCCGGCGTCGCTCGTGCGGCGCAAAGATACCGAGCAAGCCTATGTCATGCTCGGGACGCAAGGTCTGTCGGCGCGTGACGAACGCCGCTACGTGCTAGCCGTGCTCGATACCGTCCTGGGAGGAGGCATGTCGAGCCGGCTCTTTCAGGAAGTTCGCGAAAAGCGGGGGCTCGCGTACAGCGTGTATTCGTTCACGCAAGCGTATCGTGCCGCGGGTCTTTTCGGCGTTTCCGCCGGCACGTCGCCGGACAGCGTTCAGGAGTGCGTCGACGTCATCGTCGCCGAACTGGAACGCTTTACCGGCGCAGGCGCAAGCGACGCGGAAGTGTCATTGGCCCGCGAGCATCTCAAAGGCAATCTGACGCTTATCGCTGGAGAGCAGCTCGAGCCGTATGATGCGCTTGGGCCGCAACGAGTTCGAACTGGGACGCTACGTTCCGATCGAAGAGGTCGAAACGCAGATCGACTCGGTAACCACGGACCACGTTTCGGCGCTTGCACGCGAACTGTTTCGTCCGGAGTCGCTCGGCTTGTGCGTTCTAGGTCCGCTCGATGATGCGGGGATACGCTGGCGCCGTAACGCTGCGTGACGCCGCAGCCGCACGTTCCAACTTGCGACGCACGGGAACTGGCGTTTCTCGCTCACTACGGTTTTTGGTCCTCGTCGCTCGAGGTCGCTCTCGCACTGAACGTCGTCGTCACGGCGTTACAGATCGGAGCCTACGCCGGCCGCATCGCGGGCGTGCGGACGGGGCGCATCGGGACCTCAATCTCGCTGTTCAACTTCTTTACGCTTGCCAGCCGTCTCGCCACGCTCGTCGTGACGCCGGCTCTCGGCAGCCTCGCCGATACGGCCGCGCGCTACGCGACGTGCAACGGCACGATTCCCGGTGTGTTCGCGCTGCAGTTGCGCGCGATCGTGGCTGCGGGGACCTTCGGCGCGATCGTCGGGACCTTGCTGTTGCCGACCTTCATCCTGCTGTTCATGCGCGGCGTCAATGCCTTCGAACGGCGTCATTCGATGCTGCGCGCAGTGTTACGGCTGACCGATCCGCGCGTGCTGTTCGATATCGTGCGCAGCGTGCGCCCCCCTCCGCTGGGCGAACTGCGCTCCTTTTCACCGCGCACGTTGCCGATCAAGCTGCTCATCGGCAACGTCGTCGTCACCGGCGTCTATGCGATCGGCGTCGTCTCATCGTTCTATGCCAGCGTAATCGATCTCGACGCGCGCACGACGGCCACGGGTCTGTCGGGCCTCGTCAACGGCATCGGCACCGTCGCCTTCTCGTTTTTCGTGGATCCGACGACCGCTTACATTACCGACCAAGCCGTCAAAGGCGAGCGCTCTCCCGAGGAGGTCCGCACGATGGTCTTCTGGCTGTCTGCAACCGCAATCGTGGGCTGGATCCTGTCGCAAATCATCCTATTGCCGGGAGCGTATCTGATCGCCGCCGGCGCGCACGTTTTCCACGGTTCTCACTCCTAGGGATGGGCGGCTTCACCGGCGACCGTCGGCGAAGCCCCATTACGGGACTTCGGGCGGACTTAGCGCGATGCCGAAAACGGGGTCGCTTCTCCAAGTCCCAGCGATTTGACGATATCTCCGTGAGGATACGTCAACAGATCGGCGTACGTCATGCGAAACCCGGTGTCGTCTACCAATGCGAGGTCGGCGCTCGATGGAGTGAGCACGAATCCTACGGGCACCGCTATATAGTTAAGCGGCGTGGTCGCCACTATTTTCAAAAACGGATGCCCCGGCGTCGGCGGTTCGCACGTCAGCACGTTGCCGGATCCTCCGATCGCGATGAGGCCGTTTGGCGTGACTTGGATGCCGAATGCGTTGAATAAGCCATCGTCTATACTCAAGTTCGTGATCGTTTTACCGTGGATGCCGCCGACAATGACGCCGACTACGCGGCTAATGCCGCCAGGATAACCAATGACATACAGGTTGCCGTGAGCGTCGAAGGCGGCGTAGGTTATGGCCGATGCGAAGAGCGGGTTCGAAACGACGCTCGTAGGCATTTTCGCGCCCTTGGCGTAAAAGGCGACGCTCGCCGAACTGAAATCAGCCGCGGCCACGGTGCCGTCTGCGCTTACCGTAACGGCGTCGGGCGATTCGTTCGGATCCGATAAAACGGTCGGCCTACCTCTGTACCCCTTCGCGTAAATATCGATCTGGTGCGCCCCGGAATCGGCGACGTAGAGATTTCCCGCGCGATCTGTTGCGAGACCGCGCGAAAATGAGAAGCCGTTCAGCGACCCGGCGAGTTGATCGTTGCGATAGATTTCGACCGCTCCGCCCACCGAAATAAAAAGCGTCGCACCGCCGGGGGCTGCACTCGGAGATCTCTTCGCCGGACCGAACGCCGTTTCGCGACCGCTCTGGTAGCCCGCTGTGCGGACGCCCGCGATATCGCGGAACGCCGGGGCCGACTCGGCAAAGACTCCATTTCCAAAGGTCACTATTGACCAGAAAACCAGAGCAAGTCCAGTGAGAACGCGCATCGAACACCTCGCAATAGCTGCTGGCATCGTGTCCCAAGCGATCATCGCTTCGCCCGCATGCAGGGAGTCCCTTCGCGGCTATGATCGTAAAGAGGGCCGCACGAGAGTTCCGTCGTGCAGCTGTTGAATCCACAGGGTTCCGGAGAACATCATTGATCGTTAAGCTTCACCGCACTCTTTGCGCCATGCTTGTGCTACTGACGATGTCGGGTTGCGCCGGCTCGGTTTCAAGGTTCATCGTCCAGCAGCGCAACCACCAAGGCGACCTCGCGATCGAGCGCAAGAATCCGTCGGAGGCGGCCGTTGCCTACAAGTTGGCTTTGCGCGTCGATCCGAAGAACGCGCATGCGCGTGAGGGTTTGGCCGCGGTGCAGTTGCAGCTTGCTGCAGTCTACTTCACCGAGTCGAAATTCGACGATGCTCTGGCGGCTCTCGCCGTCGCGGCCAAGTACACGCCGCAAAGCGTGCGTTTAGCGGAGCTTCGCTCGGAGGTACAACAGGCGCGGGTCAACCAAGAGATCGTCCTGTCGAATTATCCGGCCTACAGTGAAACGGGCCTCGGGCTGCGCCGTTCCTATGCGCTGTTGCGGCCTCAAAGCAACGCGATCGTCGCCGTCCTGCAACGCTTCGACTACAGCTTCGACTCACGCGATCTGAGCACGGCGATCAAAGAATCAGCGCAACTGGCAACCGATGTAGCGCATCTGACTGCGCGCCTGCGTAACTACCGGCAGCTCGTCGAGGCTGGTTCTCCGGATCGTGCCGCCAGCGCCCCGCTCGCACCCGCAGCCTCGCTTCTGCCGCTGCCGTAGCGCTGCTAAACGACCATCCGGGCGAGTCCGAGATGGTGCTCGCCGCTGTAAAAGCGGAATGCTCCAGATATAGCGCGGTCATCCGAATGGTCGAAAATGAGGCTTAGTGAGATGGCAATCGAGTATCAGCGCCGCCCGATCACCGTCGACGAATACGAACGAATGGCCGAGATGGGAATCATCGGGCCGGCGGAGCGAGTCGAACTCATCGAGGGTGAGATCGTTCTGATGCCGCCCATGGGGCCGCCGCACTTCTCGAGTTTGGGCCGGCTTATCCGGCTCTTCGTCATGCGGCTCGGGGCACGTGCCATCGTGATGCCGCAGGCTCCGCTGCGGCTGCCGCCTATTTCGGAGCCGGAACCCGATTTTGCGATCTACTTGCCGCTTGACGATTTCTACGCGCGCGAGCGGTCCGGTGCCGAACACGCCTATGCCGTTGTGGAATGCGCGGACAGCGCGCTGCCATACGACCGAAACATAAAACTGCGCGTTTACGCCAAAGCCGGCGTGCGCGAGTACTGGATCGTGAATCTTTTCCAGCACCGCGTCGAAGTTTACGGCGGCCCGCACGAGTTGGGTTATCGGCAGCATACAGAAACCGCCCCGGTGAGTCGCTCTCGCTCGAACAGCTGCCCGACATCGTCTTCACGGTGGACGAGGTGCTGGGGCCGGCGGGCACGCTTACATGGGCACGCTTACATAGTGTAGGGGTGCGTTGCGGGTTCGCAACACGTTGCTCGATCCGCCGGCAGCGGACTCCCATGACGGCCGCGTTTTACGACGCGCGGCCGTTAAGGGAGCCCTCAGGGACGGTGCGGCGTGCGGGCGCCGTCGGCGTAGGCGACCTCAGCGGCGGCAAACGGCCGCTCTTTTCGAGTTCGCGGAAGCGGCGCCAGCGGGCTTCTGCGCCGGCGACCTCGTGATGCGGGTCCGTCACGTAGACCGGCCAGCGCGCCCCGGCATGAAGCAACGGGAAGCGTTGCAGCCACGCATACAATTCGACGTTGCGCCGAAGCCGCTTGGGCTCGACTGCGATGAAATACCGCGCGCCTTTGCGGATCGCGCTTTCTTCATCGAACGGAGTCCAAAGGTACGGATCCTCTTCCCAGCCTTTGCGTCGCATATAGTACAGGATTGAAGGATCGTAATGTCCCATGACGACGAGCACGCCCGGCGCCAAGGTGGCATCGAGCGCCGTGGCCGCGCGGTAGACGGGCTTTGAATAATGATAATAGGCGGCAACGGCCGAGCGCCCCTGGACGACCGCAAAACCGGCGAGCAACGCCGTGCAGCTGAGGGCCAGGGCGCGTTCGCTGGGACGCCGCAGATGCTGTTGGAGATACGCAGCGAGGCCGCCGGTGTAGAGCGCTGCGAGCGGCAAAAAGGGATACAGATAATAGTCGACGCGCTCGACCGTCACGACCACGAAGGTGTAGACGAGCGCGGCTGCGAGCCAGCCCCATAGCAATGCTCTGCGGACGGCGTCGCGCGGCCGGACCGCGATCAACGCGGCGACGGCGACGCCGCACCCGACATCGCCGAGCATCGTGGCGCGCAGCATTCCGAGCGCTCGGCCAAACAATCCCAGCTTATGGACGAACGCGCGCGGGGACGTGAAAGCCAAGCGCAAACCGGGGATGACGTGCAATTGCGTGATGCCGCTGGCCCAGTGCCATTCGGCGATTCCGCGCACGTACGCGTCGTAGGCGGCATACGGCGCCAGCGCCAGCGCGAAAAACGCATAGGTCGCCGGTCGTCGCAGCGCTTGCCGCGCGCCGCGCTGGAGGACGAGCATCGCGGCGATCGGCACGAGCGCGACGGCGGCTACGGGCTTTGCGAGCAGCGCAAGCGCGGTCAAGATCGCCGCGGCGGTAAAGCGCCGCCCGAAGCGCCCGTCGTCGGTCGCGATCCACTCCCAACTCGCGAACAGCGCAGCGCACAGGAAGAACGTCATCGCGGTATCGGGCATGAACGTCCGACCGTAGTAGACGCTCCCGGGATAAATTGCGAAGGCCAACGCGGCAAACATGCCGGCGACTCGACTGGCGAACAGCCGTCGTGCGAAGAACCCCGCGACGAGGATCGTTCCCAAGCTGAACGCGATCGAGATCAGCCGGCCGAAGATTTCATGGATCCCGAAAAAGTGGTACAGGATCGCTGCGAGATACGGAACGATCTGCAGTTCGAGTTCGACGTAGTTGGGCGGAGGGCCATCGTAGTCGGTCTGCGGATGGAACGGGTTGAAATCGAGCGTTGCGAAATTGCGCGCGATCGCTGCCGTGTCGCCCTGACGCCAGCCGGGATGGTCGAGAATCGGATCGTGGATGCCGCGTAAGCGCAGCCACAGACCGAGCAGCACGACGAGGAAGAGACCGATCCGCCACGCTGCGCGAACGGTGCTGGGCGATTGGAGCGATGAACGAGCGAGGTTGAGCTCGCGCGCACGTGCGGAGGCGGCGGGTTGCTCGCGTTCCTCGATCACGCTGGAGCCTGGCATGACGGAGATGACGCCGCGTGGTCTAGAACGACGGCTGCGTACCGAAGGGCGATGCACGCCGGCCGAGAGCGGCGCATTACGTGCGTCAGACCCGGAGTGCGAACACGGCCATCATGCCGGTTCGCGGAACGTCCAGTATTTGTTGACGAAAAAGTTGACGACGATGCCCGCGACATTCGCGACGAACCACGTCTTATGCCCGGGCCCAAGCGTCGGTACCAACAGATGTGAGACGCCTAGGCCGACGAGCAGCGCCGTGAACGACACTGCCATGAACTGAAAGCCTTGCTTGACGGGATGGGCGCTCGAGCGAAACGTCCAGGCGCGGTTGAGAAAGTAGTTCGAGACGCCGCCGGCCAGAAATCCGATCGAATAGTTCAGCGGATAGTGAGCGGCTTGGAGAGCGCGCGGAGTAAGGTCTTGCACGATCGTGAAGATGATGAGGTTCACGATGAATCCAGAGGCGCCGACGATGCCGAATTTTACGAATTGACGTACGCCGCGGCGTTGCGCAAGACGTCGCGCGAAGTGCGGCCTCGCAGCCGGCGGAGCGACGTCGCCGTCGGTCACGCGACCCAATACCAATCGGTAAAGAAGACCGTGAACAGGCCGAGCAGCGGGAGAGAAAAGGCGACGACCGCGTTATTGACCCACGGTTTGCCGCCCCACAGCGCGAGGATCACGAACATCGGGAAAAGCACGAGGGCGAACCGTGGCATGCTCATCAAGCTCGACGTCGACATCGGCACGACGATCGACAACGCCATATACGCCGAGAACGACGGCCGTAAGCGGCGTAGACCTCCGATCAAGATCCCGACCATCAACAGGGTGAACCCGATCTCGATCGCTTGGCCTGCAACCAGCGACGGGGCGTGGCCGCGCAGCCCGTGCGCGATCGTGCGGTCGGCGTGCAGCAGGCTCACCCAGGGCGGCGCCAAGTGCCGATCCCAGTGCGCCTGCACGTGTGAAAAGTACAGTGGATCGCCGCGCAGCACCCACAACGTCGCCATGTAGGCGACCAGCCCCAGCGGGATAAAAAGCCCCCCGCCGACGAGCCGAAGCACGCGACCCGGTGTCGCGAGCGCGGGGCGCCACGCTCGTCCGTTCCCTGTGGCGGCAAATGCCTCGATCGCGTACGGCACGATCAGCAGAACGCCCTCGACGCGCGTCAGCGCGGCGAAGGCGCCGAGAATGCCTGCCGTCAACCAGCGGTGTTCGCGGATGTAATAGAACGACGCGACCGTCAGCGCAAAAAACAGCGATTCGGTATAGACGGCTGAAAAGAACACCGCAGTCGGAAAGATCGAGACGTAAAAGATCGCTCGCCGCGCGACCGACCGCGTGTACTGATGTTCGACGAGCTTGTAGAAGAACAACAGTCCGAAGAACAGCGCGCCGTTGGAGACGAGCAGGCCGCCGATGAGATCGTTGCCGATCGCTCCACCGACCAGACGGATCAGCGCCGGATACAGCGGGAAGAACGCCATGTCGGTGCCGTAGTAGCCCCGCTGCGCGATATCCAGATAGTGCACCGCGTCCCAGCGCCCCCAGACCGCAAGTAGCGGATTCGTGGATTCGGCGACGTGCACTCCCGGCCGCTGCGCGATGACCGTCGCGGCCAATTCCGCGACGACGATGATCGAGATGCGCGTCACGACGAAAGCGACGAGCACGTCGCGCACCGTCGGCACGAAACGAGCTGCAGCGGCGACCTTGCCGAGCGCAAACAAGCCTAGCGGCAATGGCCGCCAGCCGGGGTGGTCCACCGACCCAGACGGGGAGTACGATGCCGGCGCCCGCCACGACAAGCAAGCCCCAAGAAGGCGCATCGTAGCGCAAGGCCGTGACGATGCCGATGTCGGCACGGCGCGCGAAATAGGACGCATAGCCGTACCAGGCGGCCAACACGCCGCAAAAGCCACAGACGAGCGCCACACCCATAAGGGCGTCGCTGGCCGCCGGACCGGCGCCGAAATGCGTGACGACCGCGTACCACGCGAAAAGCCCGATGCCGAGGCCGCCGAGGGCGACGAAGAAGGCGGCGAGCGGTCCGGCTGCGGCGACGTTTTCGAGCGCTCGAAAGCGCCGGCGCGCGCCTGCGAACGACAGGGTGGCCTGTGCGGACATGCGGAGCACCCTGTTCGCGCGCCGGTCGTCTGGTCCCCGGCGCTCAGGGACCGCCGCGCCGCTCCTCGAAGCCCCCGAAAGGTGAAGCGCTACGTGTACGACCTCGTCATTTTGGGCGCGGGCAGCGCCGGGTACGCCGCCGCTCGCACGGCGCGCGATCTCGGTGCCCGCGTAGCGCTGGTCGACCGCGGCCCATTGGGCGGCCTATGCATCCTACAAGGCTGCATGCCTTCCAAAACGCTGATCGCCTCGAGCGATCGTGCCGAGGATATCCGCCAAGCGGGCCAACTCGGCGTTGGGACGGATGCGCCGCGAATCGACATGCCGGCGATCGCGGCGCGCAAACGCACGATCATCAAGGGATTTGCGGACTACCGGATCGAGAGTCTGGAGTCGTTCCCGCTCTACGAAGGCGCGGCCCGCTTCATCTCTCCTAGCGAAGTGAGTGTGGGCGACGATGTCGTCCTGCGCGGTGAAGCGTTCATCATCGCCACGGGTAGCAGCATCGCGCCGCCCGCCGTGCCCGGACTGGCCGAGGCAGGCTATCTCGATAGCGATGCGATGCTCGACCTGGAGCAAGTCCCAAAGTCCGTCATCGTGCTTGGCGGCGGATACGTCGGTTCTGAGCTCGGTCAGTTCCTGGCTCGCATGGGAACCGAGACGACCTTCTTGATTCGCGCCAAACATCTGCTCTCCGGCGAAGATGCCGATGTCGGCGAGTCGTTGACGATGTATTTCCGTCAAGAAGGCATCGACGTACGCGCCGGTGTCGTGCTCTCACACGTCGAAACGTCGGGCGCCCGCAAACGCGTATACTATATGCATGACGGGGAACGCCGCAGCGTCGAGGCCGACGAGATCTTCCATGCCTTAGGGCGCGTGCCGAATGTCGCCGGTTTGGACCTCGAGAAAGCCGGCGTGGAGTGCCACACGATCACGGGCATCACGACGGGGCCCGATTTGCGCACCTGCGTCCCGCACATCTTTGCCGTAGGCGACGTAGCGGGTCACTTTCCGCTCGTTCACGTTGCGATCTATCAAGGCGAACTCGCCGCGCGCAATGCGCTGACCGGCGGCAAGGAACCGGCGGACTACAGTTTGCAGAAGACGCACACGATCTTCACCGATCCGCAGGTCGCAATCGCGGGCCGTACCGAGAAAGAACTCCAAGCTGCCGGCATCGCGTACCGCACGAGTTCCTACCCGTTCAGCGACCACGGCAAAGCGATCGCGATCGGCAAAACGAAAGGCTTCGTCAAAATGATGGCGGCGCCGCGTGATGGGCGCATATTAGGCGCGGCGATCGTCGGAGCCGAAGCCTCGGACCTGATCCACGAAGTGCTCGTCGCGCTCTACTACGGCGCAACCGTTGCGGATTTCGTGCGCATCCCGCACCTCCACCCGACCCTCGCTGAGATCCTGACGTATCCGGCGGAGGACCTCCTGGCGCAATGTACGCCGTCGGCGCCGGCCATCGCGGCGGCTGTGTGAAGCTCGCGGTCGTTCAGAACAAGCCGCGTAAGGGGCAAATCGAGCAGAATTTCGCGCTACTCGCCGCTATCTTCGCTCAGCTCGCCGCCGAAGAGACGCCCTACGACATCATTGCGCTACCGGAAGCCGCGCTGACGGGTTACTTTTTGGAAGGTGCAGTCTACGAGTTGGCTTTCGACGCGCGCACGTTGGCGGAACGGCTGGGGCAGCTGTGGCGCGACGCATCTCCCCGTAACGTGCGGCCCGTCGATATCGCACTCGGCTTTTATGAGAATGCGGGATCGTTCTACAATGCGGCGATGTACGTTCACATCGACGCTGCGTCGCAACAGATCGCACACGTTCACCGCAAGATGTTCTTGCCGACGTATGGCGTGTTCGACGAAGCGCGTTTCGTGACGCGGGGGCGGCGCCTCGAAACGTTTGCGACGCGCTTTGGGCCGATGGCGTTCCTGATTTGCGAGGACGCATACCACGCGATCATGCCGACGTTGGCTGCGATCAAAGGCGCCCGCATGCTGATCGTTCCCAGCGCGTCGCCGGGGCGCGGATTCGGTTCGGCCGGGCCTGCGCGGGGCGATGAGCCCGAAAGCGTGGCCTATTGGCGGAACGTCTTGCGGTCGTATGCGGCCGAACACGGGATATTCATCGTCTATGCCGGCTTGGCGGGGTTCGAGGGCGGCAAAGGGATGGCCGGCTCCTCATGTGCGATCGATCCATTCGGCGACGTGATCGGCTCATTGCCGGCGCTCGGTGCGGGCATCTTGCGAGTCGAACTCGATCTGTCGGAGATCGAGGTCGCGCGCGGGCGACTTCCGCTGCTCGGCGATCTGGACGCCGTACTCCCCGATCTGCTCGAGTATGTCCGATGAACCCGCCGAGCGGTGCGGTGCTCGGCGGGGATGCTGCGCGTGCGGACGGCAGCACGCCCCTGCCGGTCGTCGATGCGATGGCGCCGCGGATTCCGTCGCTGGCGATCGACTGCGCTTTGGTCGCTCGCTGGCTAGAGGCGTTCTTGCAGGATGAAATCGTCGTGCGCCGCGACACGCATCGCGTCGTCATCGGGCTGTCGGGCGGCGTCGATTCGGCGGTGACGGCGTTCCTGTGTGCGCGTGCACTTGGACCGCAAAACGTGCACGTCTTTCGCATGCCGTACCGTACGTCGAGCGCAGATAGCCTGCGCGATGCGCAGGCCGTCGTGGATGCGCTCGGATGCCCGTGCCGTGACATCGCGATCACTTCCGCCGTCGACGGCTACCTGGAGTTCGAACCCGACGCGGATGCGCGCCGGCGTGGTAATGTGATGGCGCGCGTGCGGATGCTCGTGCTGTTCGATCAGTCCGCAAAATTGGGAGCGTTGCCCGTGGGCACCGGGAACAAGACTGAGCGGCTGATGGGGTACTTCACTTGGCACGCAGACGATTCACCACCGCTCAGCCCGCTCGGCGACCTGTTCAAGACGCAGGTGTGGGCGCTGGCGCGTCATCTCGGCGTTCCCGCCGCCGTCATCGAGAAGCCGCCCAGTGCCGATCTCGAAGCCAACCAGACCGATGAAACCGATCTCGGCATCACGTATCGCCGCGCGGACGTGATCTTGTCCCTGATGCTCGGCGGGTACAACGACGCCAAGATCGCTGCGCGCGGATTCGATCCAAGCGACGTTGCTTTGGTCCGCCAGCGGCTCGACGGCACGCACTGGAAGCGTCATCTGCCGACGACCGCCATGCTCAGCAACACCGCGATCAACGAGTTTTACCTGCGCCCGGTCGACTATTGATCGTGCCCCAGCGCGACGTGCGGGAGTACCCGTTCATCTTTTTTCCCGTCGGACTGAATCTGCGCGGGCGCAAGTGCATCGTGATCGGGCGTCCCGATGACGGCGAGGCGGTCGAAAAGCATGCGGCCCTATGCGAAGTCGGTGCGGACGTGGTCTGGCTGCGCGATCCCGGCGCAGTTCGTGATGAAGACGTCAGCGACGCATTCTTCGTGATCTCGACGCCGAACGACGCGACGCTTTCGCGTCGGCTGCGCGCCCTAGCCGACCGGCATCGCTTCTTGTTGTGTGCGATCGATCAGCCAGCGTATGGCTTCGTCGCGATGCAAGCGGTCGCAAAAGCGGGTCCGGTGCGCGTCGCAATCTCTACGGGCGGCATCGCGCCGCGCATCGGCAAAGTGCTGCGAGCGGCGCTCGGGCGCGCGCTCGACGCAACCTTCGTGCGGTACATCGATTGCCACAACGCCGTGCGCGAACGCAACCGCGCGCGGTCGCTCTCCGCACAGCAGCGGCGTGCGGCGATGCTGGCGCTCGCGGATGGCTTTGAGGTCGACGTGGTAGTACGATACCCGCAGTGGTTCGAAGCCGAGCTGGCGGGCTTACGCGCCGTCGGCGTCATGCCGACGGATCCGCCCTAAAGATCGATGGCGAACGTCGAGATCGTCACGATCGGAACGGAGTTGCTCTTAGGGCACCTCGTCGACACAAACTCGGCGCGGATCGCCGGAGCGCTGGCTGCCATCGGCGTCGACGTTTATGCCAAGCACTCCGTCGGCGACAATGCAGCGCGCTTGGAGGCGATGCTGCGCGACGCGCTGGCGCGCGCGGATGGCGTCGTGACGACCGGCGGGCTCGGACCGACCGTCGACGACTTGACTAAAGAAGCGGTAGCGGCAGCCATCGGCGTGGCGCTGAGCGAACACGAGCCCTCAGTCCGTGCTATCGAAGCGCGTCTGGCAACGTTCGGGCGCGCCGGTCCGCTGTCGCCGAACAACCGGCGCCAAGCACTGTTGCCGATGGGCGCCGAGGTGTTTCCCAATCCCAATGGAACGGCGCCCGGCTTCGCCGCCTTACGTTCCGATGGAAAATTCGTCGTCTGCATGCCCGGCGTGCCGCGCGAGATGATTCCGATGCTCGACGATCAGCTCGTGCCGTGGCTCGTCACTCGCTATGGCTTGCGCGATGCGATCTTCACACGAACGTTGCATACGATCGGCATCGCCGAGTCGGAAGTAGACCGGCGCATCGAGCCGCTCTTTGCGACCCTCGCGAACCCGAAGATCGCCGTACTCGCTCACGACTTTCGCGTCGACGTCAAGATCATGGCCAAGGCTTCCGACTTCAGCGCAGCCAGAAGGCTGATCGAACCGGTCGAAGCCGAGTTGCGTCAGCGCATCGGCGAAGCTGTTTTCGGTGCGGACGCGGACACACTCGCGAGCGTGCTGCTGGACTCATTCGTCCGCCGTAACCAGACGCTCGGCGTCGCGGAATCGATTACCGGCGGCGCGCTGGCGGACGAGCTCGTGGCGGTGCCGGGAGCGTCGCGCGCATTTCGGGGCGGAATCGTAGCGTATGACGACGCCGTCAAACGCGATCTGCTCGGCGTCGACGCTGAGTTGCTACGCGCCAACGGCGCCGTCAGCGAACCCGTGGCGAGCGCGATGGCGCGCGGCGCGCGCGAGCGGCTGCGCACCGATGTCGCGCTCGCGTCGACCGGCATCGCGGGCCCGACTGGCGCGACACCGGAGAAGCCAGTCGGGCTCGTCTTCATAGCGCTCGCCACCGGAGAACACGCACCGCTCGTGCGCCGCTTCACGCTTGGAGGCCAACGCGAAGACGTACGCCGCCGGGCCACCCTCATGGCGCTCGACATGCTCCGCTGCTGCGAGTCGAACTGACGCGCGCACGGTACGGGACTGCTCACGCTGCTCTTCGAAACGCGCGAGGCGCGAGGCTTCCCGCGCTCGACACAAAGGACGTGATATCATGAAATACGCCTCACTCATCATGGCTGTCGCCATTGCGGTTCTGTCAGGCGCACGCGCGAATGCCGGCACCCCGTCGACGCCCTTGCCGAGCCTCGACAATGAATTGCAGGCGGCAGCGACGTACTGCACCCATACGGACGGCCTGGTCGAACGGCGCGTTCCCGAGTATGGAACGAACGACCAGAATCCGTTACGTCTCGCCGGCGTGCGCTACTTTTGCCAATACACCTCGCCGCAAGATGGATCGCGAATTCATCTTCTGATCGACACGCTTTATGCCGTTCGGCCGACGCTCGCGGCGTTGGCGTACTATGCAAAAGTGCCCGCTGGCTCGTGTCAGGGGAATCCGGCGTCGTGCTACTGCTCGCTGCTGGGCGGCTCGGACCAGTTCGGGGGAACCAATGCGGCGGGAGGCGGATGGGTTCTAGCCGGCGCCATCGACCAGACACTCGAAGCCTGCGTGTTCCCGGATGAATCGTCGATCGATTCGTTCGGCTTATTTTACCACTCGGCAGGCATCATCCGAGGCATCGATCTCGGTACGGTGCTGCGCTATCACAACAAGACGTAAAGGAGCGCCTTTGAGTCGCGATGCTGCGCGTAGGATCGCGATGCCCGGGCGACGACCTTCCCACGCCGTCCGCGTGGCGCTTGTCGCCGTTTTCATGGCGCTCGTAACGGCCCGCGCACATGCGCAAACGACCGTAAATATCTGGCCCGGCGTCGCTCCTGGTTCAGAACGTTGGAGTTGGAAGGAAAAAGATTTCCCCAAGACTCCGCTCGGACCCATCATCGAAAATGTGGTAACGCCGACGTTGACGGTCTATCGTCCGGAACCAGCGAAGGCCACGGGTACCGGCATCATCGTCGCGCCGGGCGGCTCGTGCGTTGCACTGACGATCGGTATCGAGGGTGACGACGTCGCTCGGTGGCTGCAAAGCCGGGGCATCGCTGCCTTCCTCATCAAGTACCGGCTCAAAGAAAAGACGGACGAAGGCGTTCCAAGAAATCTCGACATGGACGAAGCGTGCAAGTACGGTATCGCCGATGCGACTCGGGCCATCAAGGTAGTCCGACTGCACGCCTCGGAATGGGGCGTCGCACCGAATAGGATCGGCATCATCGGCTTTTCGGCAGGAGGTATGCTCGCCGCCGAGACGGCGGTGCAAAACGATGCCACGGTGCGCCCCAATTTCGCCGCATTGATCTACGGGGCACCGTTTTCATCGATGCCGGCTGTTCCGGCGGCCGTACCGCCCATCTTCATGGCTTGGGCGCAAGACGACGCGATCGGCGGCTATGCGATGGTACGATTCTACCGCGCGTTGACCGATGCAGGTGACCGGCCCGAAGCGCATATTTACAGTGCCGGCGGCCACGGCTTCGCGCTGAAGCATCAAGGCACCACCAGCGACCATTGGCCCAGTGAATTCTCGTGGTGGCTGCAAGCCCGCGGGTTTACGAAAGGCCTGCGGCAGTATCGCCGTCCGACGTCGGGCGTCTCTTCGTCGCTCAACCGTTTCGATTGGCGGCCAGCAGGAGGGCTAACAGCAGTCCGTTGGTCGCGTGCGCGGTCCAGCAGTACGGGCATGCAGCGCGCGTGACGAACAAGAGGCTGTGCATCAGATAGAGCGACATCGAGCATGCGAGCGTCGCAGCCACGACCATCCCGATGCGGACGGACTTGTGGTCGCTTAAAGGCAGCGCCGCGAGTAACGCGCCGTAGTACCCTAAGCCGTAGCTCGAATTCGGCAGCCCGAGCAAAACGTGGGCCGCCGGTCGCTCGACGACGCTGGGCTCCTCGAGTTCACCGCGTTGCGCCCGTTTAGCTTTACGCAACATGTGTTGCGAAACATACAGACCCACTCCGGCAAGACCAGCGGCGGAAAGCTTCTGTGCCGTGCTCAAACCATCACACGAGGCGTTCGGAAGCGTTGTGCCGCAGTTGCCTGCGCGATGATATGCCCAGTTTTTGGAAGATGGATGCCAGGTGTTTCTCGACGGTTTTGTGGCTGATCGATAGCTCGCGGGCGATCTCCACATTGGACTTTCCGTGGCCTGCCAGCACTGCGATCTCACGTTCCCGCCCTGAAAGAGCTGCGGTCTTCGCGGGCTTACCGCGTTGAAATTGCGTCGCTACGTCGGCGTCTTTACCGCCAAGGCGTAGCACGTCGTACGCTGCCCCGTACTGCCGATACAGCGAAAGCGCGGCTTCCGTGTCGCCGGCTACTTCGAGGGCTGCTGCCGCGAGCAGCGGAAAGCGAAGTCGCCGAAAGCCCTCGGCGGCGTCGCGGGCCAGGCTCGACGCTTTATCCTGCCGGCCGGTGCGTCGCAACTCGAGCGCGTCGAATAAAGCCAGTGCCGGACGCTCGGGTACGTCGACGGGTGCATCGGCTGCACGCAAAAGATAGTCGCGCGCGCGTACGCGGTCTTCCGGCGCCCCGTAGCGCCCGACGGCCAACAGCGTTGGCACGTTTCCACGCACGAGCTCGCAGTCTGGGAGCACCCGATGCAGTAATGCGGCTGCATCCCTGTGCCGCCCGCGACGTACCATGATTTCGGCTAAGCCGGCCCCGCACTCCACCTCCGGCACGCGTTCGGGGCCTGTCTCGAATCCATCGAACCACTTTTCGATCATAGCCTCGTCGCCGAGGTGCGCCGCTACGATCGTTCCCCACGCGGTGGCAAACGTGAAGTTCACATGGTTTTCCGTCGTTGTCGGAACCTGTTCGACGGCGTCGCGCGCTCGTTCGAGGTCGCCGCACATGAGATAGGTAAGCGCGCCGAACGCACACGCGCTTTCACGCACGTATGGATTGCGCGAGTCGTGCGCGATGCGGAGCGCGGCATCGATGTTCTGCAGCGCCTCTTCGTGCATGCCGAAGAAGGTGAAGCACATCGCTCCATTGGCGTGCGCCGCCGCAACCCTGCGAGACGCTTCTCCTGTCCGCGCCGCTTCCAACCAGGCGGCGTGCTCGCGGCGAAACGCATGGAGGTCGCCGATCGTCATCGCGACCCACGCCGCGACGTTATGGAAGCGCCATCCGATGTCCGCGGCGGCTGTGAGTGAACGTGGGTCCACCTCCTCGAGGTGAGCAGCGGCCTTCGTCGGGAAGCCGTACGTAGCCGCCAGCCATGCGAGGCCGAGATGAGCACGGCTGCGCGCCAGGTATTCGCTTGCATCGAGCCGGGCCAGCATCGCTTGGAGGGGTTCCGTCGGCGCCTGCATTCCCGCGATGTACGCCAGGATGGCGGCATGGACTCGGCACGCCGCTTCGCGCTCGAAGCACAGCGCCGCCTCAAACGTGTCGGCGGCCTCGCAGTACGTGGCTTGACCCTCCGCGGTCCGGGTCAATGCCAAGCGCTTTTCGGCGATCTTCTCCAAGATCGACGCGCGTGTCATCAGATCGACGTGACTTCCCTCGAGCGCGCGCTCGTAAAAGGCGATGGCGTCCTCGTGCGCATGCACGCGCGCTGCGGCGTCGCCGGCAAGCTCGTTATACGTAGCGGAACGCTTACCGTTGCCCGCGGCCCACCAGTGATACGCTAGGCCTTCGATCGAACGATCCGACTCCGGCATGCTTTCGAGCGTGACTGCGAGCGTGCGATGCAGCAGTTGCAATTCCGAACGGAGAAAATTGCCATAGATCGCTTCGCGCGTAAGACCGTGGCGGAAGCGGAAGAGCATCGGCTCGATTTCCTCGATCAATTGAAAATCGCGCGCCCGCCGTAAGGTGGGCAGTAAGCCATCCGGTTCGGATGCCAGCGTCGTTGCCAGCAATCTGAGATCGAACGTGCGCCCGATCACCGCAGCTTGGGCGACGACGCGGCGTTCTTCGGGCGTGAAAAAGTCCAGTCTTTCGAGAAGCGTCGCCCGGATCGTCGGCGGCAGGTCACCATTGCTGCCGTCGGGACTCGTGCGGTTCTGTTCGACCGCGCTCTTGAGCAACTCTTCGGTGAAGAATGGGTTGCCTTCGCCGGCCTGTGCGACCGTGCGCCGAACGCGATCCGGCAGGGACGTGCCCGTCAATGACTCATCGATGAACGTACGAAGTTCGACGCCGGAAAAGGGAGTGAGGTCGATGCGAGCGGGTCGGGCCTTGCGTAAGACCTTCTCGATCCCGGCGGTAGCGGGATGGTGCGGATGCAGATCGCCCGGCCGGAAGGACGCCAGCACGAGCGCCCGCATGCAGTGCAGCTCCTCACCGAGATGCGCGAGCATGTCGAGGGTCGCCGTATCGGCCCAGTGAACGTCTTCGAAAACGACGAGCACTGCTCTTCGCGCCGCGATCCCTGCAAAGCGCGCCGCGAGAGCACGAAGTTGCTCTTGTTTCGATTCGGCGGGCGGAATCTCCGGGGGGCCGGGATCGAGGCGTGCGAGTACGTCGAGCATCGGTCCGTACGGGCGCCCTGCGAATTCGGTGCACACACCGCGCCCGACGCGCCAGCGCGAGTACACGAGCGATGCGACGAACTCGGCGATGAGGCGCGATTTGCCGAGTCCCGCATCGCCCGCGACGAGCACCAATCCGCCACGCGATGAACCCGCTTCCAGTCGCCGCTTGTGCAGGTACGCGAGTTCCTCGCGCCGCCCGATGAAGGTGCGGCAAAGGATCGGCGGAGCGATCACGATGCGAACGACGCTTCGCTCGCTTGCCGCCTCCGGCCTATGTGCGGCTGGCCGGTACCTTAGCCGGATCGCATCGGCGCCGTTTTAGCGCATGCGTGGCAGCGTGTAGGCGCAGATGGACCCGCAGGACGTCCCTGCGGCGAATAGGACGCCGTTCGCAATGACGGGCGGCGTTCCCAAGTTGTCCCCGCCTTCATTGGCAGCCCACAGCTGAGCGCCATTTTTTGCGCTGTACGCGATCGTTGTGGGAGCGTCAGCGTACGAGAGCTGAATGTACACCACGCCGTTGGCCACGGCCGGCGCCGACGCAAAATTGTCGGGACTGGCCGACCACGCCAACTGACCTGTTCTGCCACTGAGCGCAAACAGATTTCCTGCGGTGTTCGAAGCGTAGAGCATCCCGTTGGCGACGGCAACGGGATACGGACTACCGCAACCTGCCTGGTAGTTGAATGACGCTAGCGCCTTGCCGTTCGCACCGTTGAGCGCGACGATACTGCACGCTCCGTTGTTGTCGGCGTGAGCGATCAGTACTCCGCCGCCATAGGTAAGGGCAATCGTTCCCGTGCCGTTGTTGTACTGCCAGGCCAACTGTCCCGTCGCTGCGGAGAACGCGCACACGCCCGAGATGTTGTTTAGATTGCAGCTGTAGTACACGTAGCCACCGCCGACAACCGGCGGCGTCCCGTTGAGCGCGTTGCTCCCAGTGCCGCCCACGTTGGCTAAGTATAATGGTTGCCCGGTCGCCGCGTTGAGCGCCGTGATTCCCGGCTGGAAGGTGATGCCGCCGATGACGAGGCCGTAGCCGAGATAGACTACACCATTGGCATAGGTCAACGGCGTGATGTCGTCGCCGCCCTGTTGCTGGTTGCCAAAGCTCCACGCCAAGGTCCCGGTTCGCTGGTTGTACGCGCAGACGCCCTGATACGGATTCGACGTCGGACTTAGCAGGCAGTTTACGAACACGAGTCCTTGCCCCGCGGCCATCGTCGAAGAGGCCGACGTAGGCGGTGCAGCGCTGCTCCAGATCGTTGCGCCGTTGCGCGTATTGATGGCGACCAAGTTCGGATGGACGCCGTCTCCCTGACCTTGTGAAAACAGGATGCCGTTGTCGAGCGTGAACGCCAGTGGACCGCCGGTGACGCCGACTCCGCCGACGAGCTGCAAGGTTCCGACGTTCGACGGCGACAGGATCGACTCGCTGGGATTGTAACTCGTATGGCCGCCATCGTGGAACGTTTGCGGCCAATTGACCGAATCGGTCGCGTGCAGGCGCAAGGGTGCCGTACGGGCTCCCGCAGCGAATGCATTAGAACTCGCGCCGGCGATGGTCACCGCCAGCAAGAGCGGCAACCAGCTGGCCGCGCTTTGACGCGCTCTGTTTCTCGACATCGGAGTACCTCCAAGACGCCCGGCGTAGAGTCGCTGGGCAGCAGTGAACGATCGCAACGTAGCACGCCCTGCGACCATGCAGTATGGGGAGGAATCCCTACCTATAAAAAGACCAGCGCGAACGCTGCCGCGTTATTGAAAACGGCACGTGGCTCAGGCGTGGTAGCCGATCGTTTCGAGGACCCGCTGCGTCTGCAGGCCGTCTGCAAATGTCGGGAGGGCGGCCGGATTTCCGTCCAGGCGCGCAGCGAACGCATCGAGGAGCGTCACGAACGACGGCAAGTTCGGATGAACGGCTGCGAGGTTGGCATGCGGTTGTGGTGCGAGTTCGAGTTCGGCGGTCTCGTCGTCATCGACGATGAAGGCCTTTAATGATAGGGCGTCCGGACCACTGGCGACTGCGGTGCGAAGTTCACCGTGGACGGCCAGCGTTACCGACTCAACGGCACGCGTGGCGTCGATCGAAACGACGGCGATGAGCCCTTCGCCGTAGTCGAGCGTCGCGTAAGCCCCATCAGCGACGTCGCTCGTGAAGACGTCGCCGCCGCAGCGGCGCTGCGGGTTGGCGGTGCGTTCGAAACCGGCAATGCGGCGGGGCGCACGCCCGGCCAACCAGTTCGCCTGATCGACGAGGTGAGACATCCACGCGCCGGTGATGCCGCCGCCGCGTCGGCGCTCGAACCACCACGAGTTGGGGCGTTCCGCTTGCGCGCGCAGCATCGTACTGTTTTGCGTGATCTCGATGCCGCGCAGTGTGCCGAGGTGGCCGTTGCGCACGAGTTCGTGCAGCGCTTGCCGCGACGGCGTGTAACGGAACTCGTGAGCCAGCGCGCACACCGTTCCGGCCCGGACGGCCGCCCCAGCGAGCTCTTCGGCCTGAGCGACGTCGAGCGTAAAGGGCTTTTCGCACAAGACGTGCTTGCCGCGTTCGAGCGAAGCCAGCACGGCCGGGTGATGAGCGAACGGCGGCGATGCAATCGATACGACGTCGAGCTCGATGGCATCCAGCATTGCATCGAGTGACGTAAAGGCGTGGGGAACGTTGCGCTCGGCGGCGACTTCTTGTGCCCGCGTCGGCGATGCGAGCGCCAGCACATCGAAGCGGCCTTGCGCCGCAAACGCCGGTATGTGAACCGATCCGCCGAAGCTCGAACCGACAACGCCCACGCGATAGCGCAGGCCCCCGGGGGCTATCATGCGAGCACCGGGTCGCGCACGGTTTGCCGCAGTAATTCGAATGCGCGCTCGAGTTGCGCTTCGCTGATGACCGGTGGTGGGGCAAAGGTGACGCTTTCGCCGGCGACTCCCGATTGCAGCAACATCAGTCCCCGCGACAAGGCTCGCACGACGCAAGCCGTCGCGAATGTCGCATCGCGAAACTCAAGAGCCCAAAGCATGCCGCGGCCGCGCACGTCCCGGATTGCCGGATTGATCTGTTGCAGATCCCCGAGATGCGCGGCGACGAGCGGCTCACGTTCGCGCGCGAGCCGCGGCACGTCGAGACGCTCTATCTCATCGAGGTTGGCCAGTGCCGCCGCGCAGCCCATCGGGTTGCCCAGATACGTCGACGTGTGCAGCGCTTCGCCGGTCGACGGCTGCCAAGCTCCCGTGAGTTCGCCCGACAGCAAGGTTGCCGAGATCGGGAAGCCGCCGCCGAGCGCTTTCCCGATGCACAGCATATCCGGTCGCACGCCTTCGCGCTGGCATGCGAATAACGTGCCCGTACGCCCGAGTCCCGTATAGATTTCATCGACGATCAACAGCACACCGTAGCGCGTGCAGCGCTCGCGTAAACCTGCCAGGAAGCCGTCGGGCGGCACGATCACTCCCGCCCTCCCTAAGATCGGTTCGACGATCACGGCTCCGAGCGACGGGTCTCGTTTGAGCGCCTTGGCGACGGCGTCGAGCGTGCGCTCGAGACTGTGGGGCTGTCGCAGATCGGGAAACGAAACGAACGTCGTCTCATCGCGCAGCTGCGCGCGCCACGGGTCGCGAAACTTCGCGATCCCGCCGACTTCGAGTGCGCCGTAACTCAGACCATGATAGGCGCCGTCGAAGGCCAGCACGTTGCGTTCGCCGACGGCGAGGTACGCCGTCTTGAGCGCGAACTCAACGGCTTCGCTGCCGCTCGAACACAGGAACGCGCGCGCTTGTTCGAACGGAGCGAGCGCTGCGAGCCGTTCGAGCAGGCGGGTTTTCGATTCGCTCGGATGGACGTCGCCCATACCGTGCGGCAAGCGCGCCGCTTGCTGCGCGATTGCGCGCGCAACCGCCGGGTTGGCGTGACCCGTGGTCGCGACGCCGAAGGCCGCCGTGCAATCGATGTAGCGGTTGCCGTCGACGTCCGTGACCAGCGCGCCGCTAGCCGATTCCCAAAAGACGGGAAAGTCGTGCGCGAGGTACGTCACGCCGCGCGGTTCCGTCCGTCCCAACAGCGTCGCAAGCTCGAAGGAGCGTGGCCCTGGAATCGGCGCGGTAACGGCTTCCAGCTCGTCACTCATTGCGCCTAAGTAAGGCGCGCAGACCGCAAAGTCCGCCACGGCCCGCGTCGTGCTAGCAGCCGTCGGCTATTCGCGGTAAACGGGCCGCACGAACGGCAAGATCCGGGCAACCCCGCCGTGTTCGCCGCCGAGCGGTGGCGCTTGGAGGCGACCCAGCGGCACGAGCGCCGACGCGCCGGCAGCCAGCGCGGCTGCTTCGACATCGTGCCGGGCGGTGGGAATTCGCGCGAAAGCTTCGAGCGGGAGGTGGTGACGGCGAACATAGTCGAGCGCTTCCTGCGGCGTGTCGACCGGATAGACGGCCAGCGTGCGCGCCAACAACGGCGGCGGCTCGTCGCGGGGCGGATCGTACACGACGAGATGCGGGCCGGTCCGTCCAGCATAGACGGCGCCGCGGCCCATTGCAGCGCGAAAAAGGCCGCTCGCGCGATAAGCGCCTACACCCGGCGGCGCTTCGGCGTACGCGGCCGGGAACTCCACGGCGAGCGCGTCGCAGGCACGCGCGACGAGCCGGGCGACCTCGGGCGGCGCGATCGCGCCGCCTCCTTCGACGAACAGCGCATGCAGCGAACGGCACCCATCCCCGTCGTACAGCAGCGCATCCCGTGCCGCTGCGTGCGCATGCTCGTAGGCACGCCGCTCGTCTTCGAGCCCTTGGCGCATCAGGTAACCGATACTCGTGCGGTGTCCGAAGCCGAAAAAACGGGCCTGCGGACGTAGCTGCGCGCGAATCGCGCTCAGCGTGTCGTCGGCGCCATAGGCAAGCACGACGTCGGCGCCGGCCAAACGCGCGCGCGACTCGGCGAGATCGCGGCCGTTCCACGCCTCGACCAGCACGCGCTGAGAACACGCAGGTTCCTCTTCGAGCAACGTCTCGACGAATGCGCCGACGTAACCCATCGTCGCGATCCTTGACGATAACGTGGGTTTTGGCGCAGACGGCGAAACAGAGCGCGGGCAACGCGACGCCGATCGTCGTGTCGCTCGCGATGATGACCGCGCGCGACAGCGCCGTGAAGCGCACCTCGGGCCGTCCCGGGCGTGGGACGAATCCGTCTAGCGCTGCCACGCTCCCCAGTTCACCGGCGATGATCGATGTCAGCGTCGCGCGATCGATCTGTTCGAACAGTCGGTCGAGCGCGTAGTCGACGACTGGTTCTGTGTACTGCAGACGTTGCACGATGGCGCGGGTCGCGCGCACGCGCGGCGGAAAATCGGCATTACGCCAGCGCTGCGCAGCGTCCGCGACCGCAGCGACGAGGCGGAAGGCCGGAACGTCCTTCAACGAGCTATGCGCGCGAGCAACTCCTCGGCATCGAGCGAACAACCGCGCGGCGCAGCCTCGGGCTGACGTCCGAGCAAAACGATGCCGTCGTCAGACGCGTAACCGCGATCCTCGCTATCGATGGCGACGACCGAAGAGCGGTTTCCCAGATCGATGTGACGCAGAAACCCCGTTTCGCCGTGCGGGACCTCGTTGCCGTTGCCGTCGACGACCAGCGTACGCAGCCACGGTGGTCCCTGCTTGACCCGCACCGCTCGCCCTCTGCTCGAAGGCGCATCGTAGTATTGACTGACGAGTTCGGTCATGCCGTATTCGGCGACGATCGCCGACTGCGGGATGCCAAGCGCCGATTCGAGCCGCGCGTACAACGCACCGCGCTCGACGCTCCGCGTCCGCCCCTTGAAGCCGCCCGTCTCCATGATGCGTGAGCCGCTCGGACACGCGAACGGCTGGCCGCGCAACTCGAGGCCATCGAGGAGCGCGACCAGTGCGAAGGCCGTCGCGGCGACGCAGACCGCTTGTCCGTCGGAGATGGCTTGCTCGAGCGCTCGAGCGAACCCCGCGACGTCGATGCCATCCTCGGACAGAAAGTATGCTGCCTTACCTTCCCCGCGCAGCACGCCGACCTGCGCCATCATATAACCGAGCGAGGAATGCCGGTTCGTGCGCGGATCCGGCACGAGGTTGAGATACCGAAGGGACGCGCGATCGGCGAGCATGAACCGATCGAACCCAGCCAGTAACGCGGCATCGTACAGCCTAGCGCGTTCGATGTAATGGCGTCCGGCGGCGCGCCCGGTCGTTCCGCTCGTGGCGAAGACGAGCTCCGCTTCCTGCGGCGCGCACGTCGCCAAAACGGCATCTTTGAAAGCGCTCGCCGGGACGGCGGGAATGTCGCGCCACGTTCGGGGCGGATGCGCGACATCGATGCCGATCGTCGCTGCATACCGGGCGTAGGGAACGTTGCGTTCGAGTTGATGCGTGCACAGCGCGCGCGCCAACTCGTCGAACGCTGCATCGCTGCAGCCTACTCCGCCGCGCGACCAGTCTTCAACGGCGGCGAGATAGGCTTCGTCGAGTTCGCGCGTCCGCGCGTCGTTCATCGCGCAGCGTCGTCGAGTCGCGCGGCTTCAATCTTGAGGCAACGGTCGACGACGACGTCGAGCCCGGCGCCGTCGGCCGCGGCGATTGCTTCTTCATGGATCACGCCATATTGGAACCAGATCGCCCGCGCCCCGACGGCGATGGCCTCTCGCGCTACTTCGGGCGCTGCGGACGCTTTACGGAAAACGTCGACGATGTCGGGCGGTCCGTGATCCGCGGCGTAGTCCGTCAGAGATCGGTAGGCCGCCGTGCCGGCGACGGGTGCCGCCGTTGGGTTGATCGGGGCGACCTCGAAGCGGCCGCGCGCGCGCAGTGCCAAGAACACGCCGTGGCTCGGGCGGCCGGGATCCGGCGAAGCACCGACAAGTGCGACGCTCCGCGAACGTGCCAACAACGCGCGCAAAGCAGCGTCACTCGCAAGAATCACCGCGGAGCCGTCACTTCCGGCGCGGCTTCGGAGAGGGTTTCGGGCCTCCGCGATGTTCGGCGGTAAAGGGTGTCTGGTTTCCGCTCTTATCTTGGTAGTCGGTCTCGCCCACCATATCGGATGCACCCTCGACGTAGCCGTTGAAGGCAACGGTCGTCGGCCCTTGACGAACAGCCAATTTGATCAATCGGCCGTCATAGCTGCCGCTCAGGGGATACGGCTTATCCTTGACGCGCCATTCGCCGGTCAACACGCCGCCCGCGCTCTCGCGCAGATCGAAGTATGAATAATCGGTGTGGTCGATGTACTGCAGTTGCACTTCCCAGGTCCCGTCGAGGGAGGCAAAGGCCGGGGAGGTCGGCGTTGCGGTCGGCTCCGGAGCTGCTCCCCCTCCGGGGGAAGGCGACGGCGTCGGCGACCCAGCGGCACGACGACCCCGCCGCCCGCGCCTGCCCGGCGAAGGTGTGGCCGTCGGTACCGGCACACCGCTGGGCAGTGCTGTCGGCAGCGTCGTCGGCGCGATCGTTGCGTTCAGCGACGGACCCGGCGCCGGCGGCGGCGGAAGTGCGGGCTGCGCGCCGACCCGAGTTCCGCTCGCAGGCCCCCAAGCGACTGCGAACGCAACGGTGAGCGCCACAGCGAGCGACGCAAGGGAACGCGCATGACGTGCCTGCCTCAATAGGACCTCTTAGCTCCAGTTCTAGGATATTGGATCGTGCTGAAAACCAACGCAGCGGGTTCGCGTCTCGTTCCCGAGAGTCTTTTGTGCTATAATCGGAGGGTTGTGAAAGAGAAGATCCATCCCACTTGGCATCCGGAGGCGCGCGTACACTGCGCCTGCGGTAACGTCTTTACGACAGGCTCCACCCTGGCAGCGATCAACGTCGAAGTATGTTCGGCGTGCCATCCGCTGTTCACGGGTCAGCAAAAGTTTCTCGACACCGCGGGTCGCGTCGACAAGTTCAACCAGCGTTTGGCCGCTGCCGACAAGAAGCGCGCCGAGGCGAGCGATCGCAAGCGCAAAAAGGCCGAGGCGGCGGCTCTCGAAGCCTAGGAACTTCGGCGGGACTCCGCCGATGCTGCTACCGTGTTCAACTTCGAACGTCTCGAGTCGCTGTCCAAACGGTTCGACGAGATCGAAGCGGCGCTGGCGAATCCCGGCGACACGTTCGATCAAGTTCGGTTCACCGCGCTCGTGCGCGAACGCGCCTCGCTGGAAGCGACGGTTGCTTCTTTTCGCGCCTACCGGCGGCTCCTCGACGACGTCGCTGCGAACGAGCGCCTGCTGACGGACAAGAGCGATCCGGAGTTGCACGCTCTCGCCGAAGAAGAAGCCGGCACCTTACAGAGCCGCCGCCGTGCGCTCGAAGCCGAACTGACCGAACTGATGCTGCCGCGCGATCCCAACGACGACAAGGACGTGTTCGTCGAGATCCGCGCCGGTGCAGGCGGCGACGAAGCGGGCTTGTTTGCGGCGGAATTGGCGCGGCTGTACGCCCGGTATGCCGAGTCGCTCGATATGCGCACCGAGGTCCTGACGCAGAGCGACAACGACGCGGGGGGCGTCAAGGAGATCGTGCTGGGCATCCGCGGTGGCCAAGCGTATCGCTTCTTCAAATATGAGAGCGGCGTGCACCGCGTGCAGCGCGTCCCCGCGACGGAATCGCAAGGCCGAGTTCACACGAGCACGGCGACCGTCGCGGTGCTGCCCGAAGTCGAGGACGCCGGCACCATTGAGATCAACCCAAAAGACTTGCAGATCGACACCTTCAAGTCGTCGGGAGCGGGCGGCCAGCACGTCAATAAGACGGAGTCCGCCATTCGCATCACGCACATCCCTTCGGGCGTCGTCGTCGCGTGCAGCGAAGAACGTTCGCAGTTGCAGAATCGCGAACGGGCGATGACGATGCTGCGCAGCGTGCTGGCCGATCGTCAACGGCGCGAAGCAGAAGCAGCCGTCGGTGACCTGCGGCGCAGCCAGGTCGGCACCGGCGACCGCAGCGAAAAGATTCGGACCTATAATTTCCCGCAGGACCGCATCACCGACCACCGGATCAACGAAAACTTCGGGGGACTGCGCGACGTCATGGACGGCAATCTCGGACGGATCGTCATCCGGCTGCAGCAAGACGAGAAGTCGCGATTGCTCGCGGGCGAGTCGCCATCCGGCTTTAACTCAGCGGCGTAAGCGCCTGCGCTGCTTCGTACCGGCGGCGTCGGCTCCCCACGAAGAACCCTAGCGCCGTCATGCCGAGCGGGATGGCAAAATACGCCAGCCCTCCGGCAAGCGCCGCGGCAGCATAGGCCTTGAGGGCGAACAGCCACGCCGTCAGCCCCAGGGACAGGGCGGCAACGGATATCTGAAACGCATACGACCAGATCGTCGCTTGCGTATCGAACGCTTCCAACGCCGAGAGTCCCAGCGCCTCGCGCTGTCGCAGTGCGTGTGCGTAGAGCAGAAGAAGGATCGCAAACACGGCCGCGTAGCCGCCATCGTAGATGACGAACAGCGCAAGAGCATCGTGCGGGCCGATCGCCGCGCCGGTCCCGCCGAACACGGCGCGAAAGATGAACTTGAGCGGATACGTGAAGAAGACGATAACGAAGAGCAGCATCGCGTTGAGTGCGATCGTGACGTCGTCTTCCATCGCGTAGCGCCGAAAGAAGCGATATTGCAGATACCAGATGTACGTGAGGAACGCGAAGGTGACCGCGAACGCCGGGAAGCCCGCTACGGTGGCGCGCAGGTCGGAAAACGAGCGCGGCACCTCGAGCGAGACGACGAGCAACGTCAGCGAGAATCCAAAGACTGCGTCGCTGAAGCCTTCGATGCGCGAGACGTGATGGTGTCCACGGTGGCGGAATCCGCGTACGACGCCCCGAGAACGTTCGTCGATCGCTTCTCGCAGCATCGTATGGGCGTTCGGCCGCCGGGAGGCGCCGTCTTGCAAGGCGGGCGTGCCCCGCAACCGCCGGCCGCCACGCGGAAATAGCGTGACGGTCGATGACGCGCTCAATGAAGGAGCGATCGTTCTAGGACCGTTGCTGTCGGACGCGCGACAGGACATCCGCCGGCTGCTTTGCGGCATCATCGGCCGGGATGCCGCCTGGCTGCTGGCGCACGGGGATGTGCCCGTCGACTCGCTTTCGCTCGCTCGGTATCGCGACGCGCTGAGACGGCGCAGCACTGGCGAGCCGCTCGCGTACATCCTCGGCGAGGCGGGCTTCTATGGACGCACGTTCGCTGTGACGCGCGCGGTGCTCGTCCCGAGGCCGGAGAGCGAACAGCTCGTCACGCTCGCACTCGAGGCGTTCGCACCGCGCCGGCGCGCACTGCACCTGTGCGACGTGGGAACCGGCAGCGGCATCCTAGCGGTCACGCTGGCATTGGAATTGCCACGCGCGTCGGTGCTTGGGATCGATACCTCGGCCGCCGCACTCGCCGTCGCTGCGCAGAACGCCGCCGTGCACGGCGTTGGCGAGCGCGTTGCCTTTCGTCTCGGCGATGCGCTCGACGATCTTGGCGACGTCTGCTTCGACGGTATCGTCGCAAATTTGCCATACGTCCGCACGGCGGATCTCGCAGCGCCGCCGGACCCCACGTCCCACGAACCACGTACGGCGCTCGACGGTGGTCCCGACGGTTTGACAGCGTATCGCAGGCTCGTGAGGGGGATGTCGAAGCACCTTGCCGAGCGTGGCGTCGCTTTTATGGAAGCTGGCCCCGATACGGCCGATGCACTCGCAGCGCTGGCTGTTGAGGCGTTTGGAGGAATGACCCAAGCGCGCATCCTGCGCGATTACGCCGGGTTACGCAGGATCGTTGCGCTCGGGCGCCAAGGGACAATGTCCGGCGCGCCGGCGGTCCCGAGCGGCAATGCGGGCATCTAGCAACGCGTCGACCTCGTTCTCACGGTATCCCGCGTTTTGCGGGGACCTGCATTTCTGTTGACGTCAAGGAGTTGTTTATGACCCATATCCGTGCGGCTGCGCTGTGCGCCGCGGTAGGGCTTACACTTGGAGTCGGACATGCTGCCCAGGCCGCGTCGGCCGGCGTGATGCCGGCTACGTCGCCCGGCTGGGCGCCGACGGCGACGCACGCGATGGTGCCGCGCGGAGCTTTCGATCTCGGCCGCGCGCCGAGGACTCTTCCGATGAGCATCGTCGTCGGCCTCAAGCAGCGGGATCCGCTCGGCGCTAAGGGAGTGCTGCGGGCGCAGCGCACCCCGGGCAATCCTTACTACCATCACCTTTTCTCCGTTGCAGAGTACACCGCGCGCTTCAATGCCAGCGGCGCGCAGGTAGCTGCCGTCGCAAACTATCTGGTCCGTGAAGGCTTCACCAACGTTCACGCCGCGCCCAACAATCTGTTGATCACGGCCGATGGCAACCCCGCCAGCGTGGAACGGGCCTTCAACACGCAGATCCGTCTTATGCGCGTCGCAACGACGCGCGGAAATGCCGTGATCTACACGAACGTCGCGCCCGCCTCAGTCCCCGCGCAGCTAGGCGGCGATGTCAGCGCCGTGCTAGGCCTGCACGATCTGCCGATGCGGACCTTCATGAAGTACGCCCCGCCGGCGATTCAGGCTCGTACTGCGGCGCGATTTGCGCACGCGATGCAAGTCGCGCGACTGCGGCACATCGCTCGCGCGCGGGAGGGCGGTCCGGCCGAAGTGACGGGATCGCCGCAGCCGTGCCTGGTTCAGGCTCCGAATTATTGTTCGCGCGAATACGGCATCTACGACTTCAACGCCGCCTACAACGGCCTGGCGTACAATAACACGCTGGGGCCCGGCACGATCAATCAAGGTGGCCCGTCGCGGCTTGTCGGTGCGTCCACAACGGGCTTCCTGGTCCCGACCGCAATCTTCGCCGAAGGCAAAGTCGATCAAGTTCTCACCGACCTGAGCACGTACGAGCAGATGTTCGGCGCGCAGTACAGTTTCCCAGTATCGGTTGAGTACGTCGGGGCGAAGTCGAACGATACGTCCGGTCAAGATGAGTTCGACCTCGATACGCAGACGTCGACCGCCATGGCGTATGGAGTTCAGCATCTGTACATCTACGTGGCGACCAATCTGACCGATGCCGCTACGTCGACGGAATTCAATCAGTTCGTGACCGATCACTACGCCGCCGCAGGCAGCGCGTCGTTCGGTGAGCCGGAGGCGTCGGCGATGCTGGACGGCGCAGAAACCGTCGACGACGCTATCTTCGATGAAGGCGACGGCCAGGGTCAAACCTTCTTCGCGTCGGCCGGCGACACGGGTGGTTCGTGCGCGGTCGTCATCAATCTCGGCGCCCCGGGTGAGGGCGTGCCCGGTGTCTGTTATCCGGCCGCTTCGCCGTTCATCACTGCAGTCGGCGGCACGACGATGCTCAGCGGCGTAAGCAATGCGAGCTACGGCGGCGAGGTCGCCTGGGATGCGGGCGGCGGCGGGCTGAGCGTGACGGAACCACCTTCGAGTTTCCAGGCGGCAGCGCTGCCCGCTGAAGACACCGGTGACGGAATGTTCCGCTCCGTCCCCGACATCTCGATGGATGCCGACAACAACATCAGTCCGGCGATCGTCGTCGTCAGTGGAAAGGCCGAAGGCGTCGGCGGCACGAGCCTTTCGTCGCCGCTCGCACTGGGGGCGTGGGCGCGCCTATTGACGGCCAACCCCGGCGATTTCGGCGTTAACGGTTACAACGGCTACCTCGATCCGGCGCTGTACACGGAGTACACGACGTATCCCGAGCCGACCGTGCCGTCGATCACGAGTCCGACGGGCGGCTTCCCGTACATCGTTAACGCCGGCTACAACGATGAGATCACCGGCTGTAACGTCAACGGTGGCAGCGTCTGCGCGAGACCGGGATACGATCAAGCGACGGGGCTTGGCAGTCTGGACATCGAGCGTCAGACGAAGTTCATCGACGTCGATGGTGACGGGGACGCCTTCCAGCGCAGGTAGTCCGGCCTCTTCGGTAGCGTAGGTGGCGGCGGCCGTCGGTTTGACCGGCGGCCGCTGCTGCGTTCCGGCGGATCGATGCCGCCAACGCTGGGCGTCGTTGCCCGGTCGACTGTCGGCAGCTACCGTCGCGCGACGCTCGGGCAGCGCCGACGCATGCATTGCGGCTGCCGAGCGCTACGACAGGCGCGCAGAGAGCCCACTGCGTCGTCTAAGAGCCCTTCTCGAACGACGCTTTGCCGGGCTTGCGGCCCGGCTATCGATGCGGAGAAGAGCTGATCTCGGACGGCGCAGTGAGAGTCGGCCCTTAGAACTGCTCCGAGCTGTGCGTGGCCGTTCCGATGGGAACCGAAGCACCGGGGAGCGCGGCGGTCTTGAGCGGTGAACCTCCCGCGGTGTAGTTGTAAAGCGATGCGTTCAAATTCGCGGCGTCGGTCTCCACGAGGTGATTCAAGCGCGGTGTCAGCGCGAACGTGACCGGGTCCGCAGCCCCGTTGAGCACTGTCGTCGCGACCGGGCTGCCGAGTGAGCCGCCACTCGGTGCGGCATAGGTATAGATCGTCGCGGCTTCTTGATCCACGATAGCGACGTTACCGTTCTTTGCGACCTGTAGGCCGCCCGGGTACAAGATCGTGTTGGACGTCGTCAAGTCCGTGACCACGTTGCCCGAGCTGCTGCAGCCACCGACGATCTCGCCGATCTGGGTCACGCCGTTCGCATTGAAACCGTCGATGAAGAGGTTTCCGGAAGCGTCGAACGCACCGAAAAATATCCCGCTGAACGTGCCGGTGCCGCTAGTGCCGCCGATCGTGAAGCTCGGGCTGGTCGCGCCGCCCGTAAAGCAGTTGACGGTGGCGGCCGTGATGTTCATCGCCGCAACGTTACCGGCTTGGTCCACGGCAACGTCTGACGGTTCCACCCCGCCGTTGCTCAGCGTCGTAGGCGAACCGAGGGACGTATATTCGAGGATGTTATTCGCACCCGAGTTTGCCACATACAGCGTCGCGTGAGCGCCGTTCGTAAGCGACAGGCCCTGCGGACTGCTCAGGCCGGTTGACGATGTCAACGTGGCGAAGACCGAGCCGTCCGTGTTGACGACATAGATTTGGCTATTGCCGAAGTCCGATATGAAACCGAGGGGGACGGCCGGCAGGCTGTCGACCGGGTTGATCGGCTTCGCCGACGCCCCGATGTGAATGCGATCTTGCATATAGGGCGGCAGGACGTTCTTTATGCGGCTTTGCGTCTGGTGCCCGATCGCCTGTAGAGCGTTGTTCCCGCCCTGCGATATAGGGGTATTCGGCGAGCTTCCGCCGGAACAAGCGGCGAGCATCCCAAGGGCCGCAGAGCCGCCCAGGACGTAGCCGAACTGGGATAGGACACGCATATAAACTCCCTCTCGAAAAAAGGTAGCAGAAGGAAAAAGGCCTCGTCGGCCAACCGCTGCCCGATTCCGGCGCCGGCCGCCCATACCCTCGCTGCGCCCCGCCACGCGTCCCGAAAGACCTAAGGGTGTCGCGCCGCTTTTGACGCGCGAGTCCTAACACCGGCGTGGATCGTGCCGGCCCTAGCGTCGGGCGACCAGCGCACGGCGGGGAGCATCCGTGAGTGCGACGAAACCCGGCTATCCAGAGTGGCGAAGTACATCTTCTTCACGGGTGGCGTGGTCAGTTCGCTCGGCAAAGGCATCACGGCCGCGTCCCTAGGCCGTCTGCTGAAAAGCCGTGGACTGTCGGTCTCGATCCAGAAGCTCGATCCGTACATCAACGTCGACGCCGGCACGATGAACCCGTACCAGCACGGCGAGGTCTTCGTCACCGAAGACGGTGCCGAGACGGACCTCGATCTGGGGCACTACGAGCGCTTCATCGACGAGGCGTTGTCGCGTGTCAACAACGTGACGACGGGCCAAATCTACGAGTCGGTCATCGCCAAGGAGCGGCGCGGCGATTACCTCGGCGCGACCGTACAGGTGATCCCCCACATCACCAATGAGATCAAAGCTCAGATCACGCGCATGGCCGAGATCAGCGGCGCAGACGTCTGCATCGTCGAGGTCGGCGGCACCGTCGGCGACATCGAGTCGTTGCCGTTTCTCGAAGCGATCCGTCAAGTACGCTACGACGTCGGCGATGAGAACGCGATGTTCATCCATCTCACGCTCATGCCGCACTTGGGGGCTGCCGGCGAACTGAAGACTAAGCCGACGCAGCATTCCGTGCGCGAATTGCGCGCGATCGGCATCACGCCCGATGCGATCGTCGTACGGACCGGCTCCGAGCAGCCGATTCCGCTGGAACTCAAAGAGAAGATCGGTCTGTTTTGCGACGTGCCGGCGCGCAACGTCGTGCAGAACGGCGATGCCAGCACGATCTATAAAGTGCCGCTCAATCTCGAACGTGAGGGTTTGGCCGATGCGGTGATCCGGCGCTTGGGACTGGCGACTCGCACGCTCGAACTCGGCGCGTGGGAGCGCATCGTCGAACGGGTGACACATCCCGCCCACCGCGTACGCATCGCGCTCGTCGGAAAGTACGTCGAACTCAAAGATGCGTACATTTCGATCAACGAAGCGCTGTATCACGCCGGCATCCATCACGATGCGCACGTCGAGATCATTCGGATCGATTCGGAGACGATCGAAGAGTCGGGCACGGCACCGCTGCACGCCGTCGACGGCATCCTGGTTGCGCCGGGTTTCGGCGCACGCGGCGTCAAGGGCAAGTTGCGGGCGATCCGCTACGCGCGCGAACGCCACGTTCCGTTCCTGGGCATCTGCTTCGGCATGCAGTTGGCGTGCGTGGAATTCGCGCGCCACGTCTGCGGTCTACCCGAGGCGATGACGAGCGAGGTCGACGAATCGACGCCCGATCCCGTCATCGACTTCCTTCCCGAGCAGCGCAATGTTGCGCTGATGGGCGGGACGATGCGTCTAGGCGCGTACGAGTGCGAGCTCGAGCCCGGCACGCTTGACCGCGCGGGCGTACGGTGAGACGACGATCAGCGAACGCCATCGGCATCGGTACGAGTTCAACAACCGCTACCGAGCGCTGTTCGAAGAACATGGCCTCATTTTTTCAGGGCATCACGCCGTCGGCCGCACGACGCTCGTGGAATGCATCGAGTTACCGACCGCGCTGCATCCGTGGTTCGTCGGAACGCAAGCGCACCCCGAATTCAAGTCGCGCCCGACACATGCGTCGCCGCTCTATCGGGATTTCATCGGAGCCGGTCTGCGGCGCGCAAGCGGTGCCGACCGCGCGCCAGCCAGCGCCGGGATTGCGGGCGTAATGCCGTTCGACAAGGCGGCGCCCGATCAGGCATCGTCTGCCGTGCCGCCGACAGCGAGCCCGCGCGCGCACGAAGCAATCCAGCCGCCGCTCGCACCGACGCACTGAATCTCGCCGACATAACGTTCGTCGTGCTGACGCGCGATGAAGCGCTCAACCTCCCGCGTGCGCTCGCCAGCGTGCCCGCCGAAAGTCCACTGCTCGTCGTCGATGCCGAATCGGCGGATGACACCGTCGCACTCGCGCAGGCTCGGGGCGCCCGCACGATCGTGCGTCCGTGGGCCGGTTTCGTTGCGACGCGACGGTTTGCTCTGGGCGAAGTTACGACGCCTTGGACGTTCATGCTCGATGCCGACGAGGCGCTCGGCGCAGACCTGCGTGAAGCCCTCGCGGCCGCAGAGCCGAGCGCGAACATCGGCGGATATGCCGTCGCGCGAAGCACGTACTTTTGCGGACGCGCCATGCAGGCCGGCGCGTGGGGACGCGAAGTCCCCGTACGGCTGTTTCGGACGACGGCGGCCGAGGTGTACGCCCGTCCTGCCGTGAGTTCACGAGCCGATCTGCACGAACGTTGGTCCGTCACCGGTACGGTGGCGCGACTCGGCGGAACGCTGCACCATCATTCTTATCCGACCATGCGCGCCTACGCGCAGAAGTTCGCGCGGTATACGACATTGGAAGCGCAGAGCGCCGACGCTTCGCCCCTTGCCGTCGCGCTAGCGGGGGGACGCGGCGCTTGCGCGCATTCCGTGGCTGCTCGTCGCAAGAAGCGGGTGGCGCGACGGATGGCGAGGTTGGTTCGTGGCCGTCGCTTCGGCGTCGTATCCGGTCGTAGTCGCATGGAAGGCGCTGCGCGCAAAACGCGCCAGCGCACGTGCCGGCGCCGGTGCTTTGGATTTGTGAGGGAACGCATCGATGTCGCGCTCGATCTGCCGCGCGCGCGCCAACTCTCCGTCGGCATGCGGTCGTACGCCGAAGAGCTGTGCAGCCGTTTGCCCCGCGTCGCACCGGATCTGACCTTCGCAACGAGCATACGGACGACGGCCCTCGACGCTCACGAGCAGATTGAGGTCGCTTGGCGCCTACGCCGCTTAGGTTCGCGGCTCGTCCATCATCTGTCGGTGTACGCCCCGCTGTTGGGCCCGCGACCGTACGTCATAACGATTCACGATCTGATCCATCTGCGCTTCCCTGCGTACTTCAAGCGCAGCGTCGGGCCATATTACCGCACGCTCGTACGCACCGTCGTCTCGGCTGCCGCTCGGGTCATCACCGACGACGAACGCACCGTCCCCGACCTCGAGCGCTTTCTCGGCGTACCGGCACACAAAGTCCGCGTCATCCCGCTCGGCGTCGACGACGCGTATCGTCAACATCCGCCGTCGCAGCCATACGACGCCGACCTGACGCAGGCGGCTCCGCGGCCTCCCTATTTTCTGTACGTCGGCAATCGCAGAGAGCACAAGAATCTCGCGACGCTATTTGCAGCATGGAGTGCCTTGAAGCCCGACGCAGCGGTCGATCTCGTGCTCAGCGGGGATGACGATGGTCAGTTCGGCGGTGCGCCACGGCCCCGCCGCGCGCATGGCGCATTACGTTTTCTGGGCCAACGCAGTGCCTCTGCGCTCGCGCGCTGCTATCGTGATGCCGCGGCGCTCGTCTACCCTTCGCTGTGCGAGGGGTTCGGTCTGCCGATGCTCGAGGCAGCTGCAGTCGGCGCGCCGGTCATCGCAAGTGTCGATGCCGTCCCGGCCGTCTTACGTCCGCACGTCGCTCTCTTTGCCCCGCGGGACGTTGCCGCGCTCGTCGGCGAGATGGACGTCGCACTCCAGGCGAAGACGGAGGAACGCGGCGTCCGTTCCTCGCGTGTCGACGACGCGCGGCGCCTCGCTGCAACGTTGACGTGGGATCGTTGCGCCGAGCGCACGGCCGAGGTATACCGCGAAGTCTTGGCGGAAAGTCGCCGCCGATGAACGACCGTCCCGCGGCTCTGGTCGCCGCTGCGTCCGTCCTGTTTTGTGCAACGCTGGGCGCAGGTACCGCGACGGCGGCCCATGCCCCAGATGCGCACCGCCGCTCCGCGGAGCCGTCGGCGCACGTGCGGCGTTTGCCGCGCGCGCCGCAGCGAACACGCGGCGAACGGCCGACGCGAACGATCACGATCGGAATCAACGGCGAGCCACTGACGGGCGGATTGTCGGCGCAAGTGGTCGCCGGACGCGTGTTGGTGCCGCTGCGTGAAACCTTCGCTGCCTTAGGTTTGGAAATCGAACGCTCCGGTGGAACGATCAGCAGCCGCCTGCCTACGGGCACCGTTCGCTTTGCGCTCGGTTCGCGGGAGGCGAGCGTCGATGGACGGCCGGTCGCGCTCGACGCCAGCGTCCAAGCCTTGAACGGCACGACGTACGTTCCACTCGCCCTGCTTGTCGGAGCGTTCGGCGCACAAGCGACGTACGATCGGCGCGGCGCCAACGTCGAGATCGTGTCCTCGTTTTTCGGGCGCACCAGCGGCGCCGAGCAGCAGCGCGCCGATGGCGGCAGCGACGTTGAGGGCGTCGTCTCGGCAATCGATTCCGATTCACAACCGCCGTCGATTACGGTCGTGCGCGGCGGTACTGCGCGAACGATCTCCGTCAGCTCCGATGCGAAAATTTGGATCGAAGACGTAACGATTCACGATCAACTTCCCGGCAAGCTCGCCGACGTTGCCGTCGGGGACGCGCTGCATGCGATCCTCGCGCGTGACGGCCGCCTGCTGTCGGTGTTCGACTTCTACCGCTCGACGAGCGGAAGGATCGCCGCCACCTCCCCCAGCGCGCTCGTGCTCGGCGACGGGCGCGTCATTACTCCCAATGGCGCGACGGCGATCACGCTCGATGCGCTGCCGGCGCATTTGACAGATCTGCGCAGCGGCGATTACGTGACGGTGCGCAGTAATCCCGAAAGTGGTGAGCTGCGTCAGATCGTCGCTTCACGGCGGGCCGCGGGGATTGCAACGACTGCCGTAGGGGGTGCCGCCTCGCCGGACGCAGCGTCCAGCGTCACGATCGCCGGCGTCAGTCTTTCCGCACAGCGGCCGTTACGGGAGGGCCAGACGCTCGACGTGCTGATGAAGGGCACGCCCCACGGTCATGCCAGTTTTGACATCGGCGACTACCTCTTGCATCTACCGATGCACGAAACGGTCGCGGGCATCTATGCCGGACGCTTCACGATCCCTGGCCGTTTCAATGTGACCGACGTGCCCGTCTATGCGAGCCTGACGGTCGGCTCCGTTACGGCGCCTCGTACCGCTGCGAGGCAGACGCTGTCCGCCGCGACGCTGGCACCGACGATCGATCAGATCGCGCCGCTGGCGGGACAAACAGTCAACAATCCGCGTCCGAGCATTTTTGCGACGTATTTCGCGCCTACGTCGATCGGGATCGATCCGGCCAGCGTTGCGCTTGTCGTCGACGGCCGCGATGTCACCTCCGCGGCGACGCGCATGGGGAGCTTCGTCGTGTACAGCCCCGGCATCGACCTTGCCGATGGCCCCGTCAAGGTTCAAGTCAAGGTCTCCGACGCTGCTGGGAATACCGCGATCAGGACCTGGGCCTTCACGGTGCGTAGATGATGGACGCAGAATCACGCGATTGCGTTTTCTGTAAGATCTTCGCGGGCGAGATTCGCGCCGACGAAGTGACGCGCGCCGACGACGTGCTCGTCTTCCGGGATCTCGACCCGCAAGCTCCGACGCATCTGCTCGCCATCCCGAAACGCCACGTTGGAGATCTCGCGGCCTTCTGCGCGACAGCCGATGCACGAGAAGTCGGCGCGCTGTTCGCGGCCGCATCCCAAGCCGGTCGGGCCGCAGCGGACTCAGGCTATCGGATCGTTATCAATGCAGGCGCCGACGCCGGCCAAAGCGTGCCGCACCTGCACCTGCACGTTCTCGCCGGCCGGTCTCTGAGGTGGCCGCCCGGCTGAGCGGCGTGGCTTTCATTCGCTCACAAGTCTGGATGGCGCCTGAAGCTGAATCGCCGTATGGCTCTGCCGAATCGGACGCGACCCCCGCTTGCAGAACGCCGCGACGGCTCCGCCGATGCGACGAGGACAGGCGAAGCGCGCACGTGACGCTTTCGCAACGCCAAATGTGAGGAGAGGGCGGCAGGGCCGCGAAGGGCACTGCATGTCGCGCGTAATGTTCGCCGCTTTCTTGCTGTCCGTTACGTCGGTTGCCGTGTCGTCGGCCGGGACCGCTGCCGATCAGCCGGGCTCCGGTTCGGCAGCGAGCGCAGCGCAATTGGACGCGGGCCGTATCGATCGCATCCTCGTCGCCGCACACGCCGCTGCAGGCGGTGCGCGCCTCGATCGATTCGCCGCGGTCACCGAATCGGGAACGGCCGAACAGGGCGGGCCACCGTTTGCGATCGGCGCGATTACGAATCTACGCAACGGCTTTTCGCGCGCCAGTACGGTCGTGGGACCGGCGACGTTTCTGCAAGGCTACGATGGCGCGGAATGGACGCAGCAGAACGGCATTCTTTCGATCGTCAGCCTACCTTCGGCGGTGGCGGACGCCGTCACGCAAGCGTATCTGAGCAGTAGCGCATTTTTCCGTCGCGACGAGCGTTCGAGCGTCGTGTCGGGGCGCGTTGCGAGCATCGGCGGACGCAAAGCGTACGTGTTGCACGTCGAACCTCGCGGTGGTTCGCCGGCCGATCTGGCCTTTGACGCCTCGAACTATCGGCTCGTGCAGGTGCTCGCGCAGACGTCGTCTGGCCCGGATACGACGACGATTTCCGATTATCGAACGATCCAGGGCGTTCCGTCACCGCTGCGCTCGGTTGAGGTCAATAGCTCCGGGACGACGACCACGACGACGTTGACGTCGGTACGGTACACGACGGCGCTCGACCCGTCGGCGATCGCGCGACCGCCGTACGTTTCGCACGGCGAACTTGCGGCGCCCGCGGCGATTCCGTTCGCGAGCGATGTTGCCGGTGCGGTCGGGCACGTCGTCGTCCCCGTGGATCTGGACGGCAAGCGCGTGTCGCTCGATTTCGATTCGGGCGGCGCCAACTTTTTGATACCCGAAGCCGCGCAACGTTTGGGATTGAACGCTTCCGGGGGCATCGCGTCGGGCGGCGTCGGCGCCAAGCAGCAGACGACCGCTTTCGCAGCCGTTCGGAGCGTCGATTTCGGCGGGGCGCGACTCGCCAAGCAAAACTTCATCGTGACGTCGCTGCCCTATACGTTCGCGCATCCGCGCAAGGGCGTGTCGCCCGAGGGGCTCATCGGGTTTGAAATCCTGGCGAATTTTCGGGTGGCGTTCCGCTATGCGGACGGCCGCATCGACGTCGCGCCGTTCGACTCCGCGGCGCCTTCCGGCGGCACGACGCTGCCGTTTAAATCGGACGGTGAACACGCGTACGTTCTGGCGAGCGTCGATGGCGTGAGCGGATACTTTTTGCTCGACACGGGAAACGGCGGCGGCGTCGACCTCAACAAACCGTTTGTCGAAGAGCACCACCTCTTCGCGAACGGCGGCCTCCGGTACAAGTCGCCGGGCGGCGTCGGCGGCGCCTTAGAGCTGACGGTGGCGACCGCAAAGACGCTCGACCTCGCGGGGCTGACGTTCACCGACGTTCCCGTCGCCATCCCGCAAGTGAAGTCGGGCTTCTTCGCGACGCGTGGAGTAGCGGGGAATTTCGGTGCGGGCATACTTTCGCGCTTCACGGTCGTGTTCGATTTCAAAGCGCAGACGGTCACGTTCATTCCCAATGCGAACGCAACCGCCAAGTTGCCGAGCGATCGCAGCGGACTGAGCCTCGACCAAAGTGGTCCGAGCGCGTTCGAAGTGCTCGACGTCGTTCCGGGCAGCCCGGCGGCCGTCGCCGGGATCGCAACGGGCGATCGCATCACTGCGATCGACGGGACGCCCGTTACGACGGGGCTCGGGCTCGGCGACGTGCGTCAATATCTGACCGGCAGTGCGCCCTTTGAGGTGACGATCGAACACGCCGGATCGAGTAAAACGATTACGGTCGCGCCGCGCGACCTGCTGCCGCTCCCGCAATAGGCCGACGCGGCGTTCGGCTCAGATCGCGCGTTACGGATATCCCAGTCTTTCGACCCCGTCGGCATAATAGCGAGCGATCGAGTCGGGGTTGAGTTGAACTCCGACTTCGCTGGCCAGCAGTTGCGCGATATCGGCGTCGCTGCGACCGGCGGCGCGGAGCTGCTCGATCTCCTCGGAGATCATCCCGACGAACTGTTCCGTCGAGAAGCGTTCGGGAGCGAGGCCTAGCGCCGCGCGCAAGGCTTTGTTTGCTGCGGCGGCCTGTTCGGCGGTAAAAGCGTCGGTTTCTTCCAAGCGTCCATCTCCATCATGCGAAGCGCGTAGTGGCTTGCTTACGCAAGACAGGGCCTCGATGTTTCAAGCCGGCGAAGCGCACCACGCGCTGGGCGCAATCCGATGCGGCAGACCGCTAAGGACTCTTCGGGTAGCGCAGGGTCGCGACCGCGACGATTCGGCCCGAACCGTCGCGGAGTTCGAGCGACGTGGGGCGTGCGACGGTACGGGCGAAAAGCGTCGCCGTGCTGCCGCGAGTTTCGGGCTTTCCGAGATCGCGTTCGCCCGCGGGAGAAAGCGCGACGACGTGACAGGCGCACGCCGCACCATCGATGAGGACGTAGAGCCATCTGCCGTCGCGGGCGTAGAGCACTTTACTGACGGGGGCGGCCTGATTGCGCGCGATGAAGCTCGCGTGATTGAAGTGTGACGTCGCGATCGTCGCGACGATCGCGCTATCGTGCGCGGCGTCTCGAAGCTGCGCAGAACGTTGGAGGAGCGCGCCGCCGGCGAGACCTACCGCAAGCACTACCGCGGCGGCCGCGGCGATGAAGCTTCGCGGGAATCGCGATGCGTGCAGCGGCCGCGACCGCATCGCCTCGGCGACCCGGGCTGAGGTCGCGATGCGTCGCCCGAGCGCCTCGGGGACGTCGACCTCGGCAACGAATGCGTCGTCGAGCGCCGCGACGGTAGCTTCGGCCGTGCCGAGCGCGCGAGCGCAGCTTGCGCAAGCCGCGACGTGTGACTCGACGGAGGCTCGCTCGTGCGGCTCGAGCGTTCCGAGCGCATGCAATTCGGCGAGGTCCCCCAGGTGCTGCGACGTGTCGCGCGATTCGCTCATAGTGCGCCGCGCCGCGGTTCGGTCATCGCGACGTGCAGTTTGCGCAAGCCGAGCGCTACGCGGCTTTTGATCGTACCGAGCGGTACTCCGAGCCGTTCGGCAACTTGCACGTGCGTGAAGTGGCCGAAATAGGCGAGCTCGAGCGCAACTTTCTGCTCCGCCGGCAGCGCCGCGAGCGCGCGGCGCAGACGAGCCCGCTCGACCGGATCGCTCACTTCGAACTCGTACCGTTGCTGCGCGGCGCTATCCGCTGCGGCGCGTTCTTCGATGTGAAGGTGCCGTGCAGCGCTCCGCTTGCGCGTAAGCGCCTCATTACGGACGCACACCAAGAGGTAGTTGCGCAATGGACCGCGCTCGGGCCGGTACGGCGAAGAACGCTGCCACACGCGCAACAGCGCATCGTGCACGCAATCCTGCGCGTCGTCGTCGTTTCCCAGAACGCTGCGCGCGACCCAATACAGCGACTTTCCGAAGGCGCGATACACGCTTTCCAATCCGCTGCTCGTTCCCGCGAGAAAGTTTGCGACCATCCGATCGTCGTCGTGTTGATCGGTGCGGGAACCGTACACGCTGTATCGTGCCTACCCAAGCGGATGGTCGGCTACCCGTGAGGGTTTGCCGGGCGTAAGCTCGACGGAACGGTAGCCGAGGACCTTGAGGAGGACGTCGTCGGCAACCTTGAGAGGCCCCGGTTTATCGGCCTTGCCCGGCGCGGGTTGCGGGTACGCCGTTGCAGCCGCCGTCGCGAAGCGAATGTTGCCTTCGGTATGCTCGATGATCTGATGGATGTGCCCGCTCAACACGGTGACCGCATCGAAGCGACGCAGCGCGCCCAACACCCTAGTGCCGTCTTCCGTCGTCCAGCCCCACGCGGGGTACAGCGCGTACAGCGGTACGTGTGCGAAGACGACGATCGGCGTGGAGCTTTTCTGCGCGGCGAGATCCTTTTCGGCGAAGTCGATCTGTTCGGATCCGAGCTTGCCGTCGATTTCGAAGTTGAAGACGTTCACCAGGGAGAGAAAATGTATGCCCCCCTGGTCGAACGAGAACCAGCCCTTCGGCGCGTCGCGGCGACCGAACGCATCGAAGAAGCCCTGAGGCGAGGCGATGACGTCGTGTTCTCCCGGTAGCACGATCAGCGGCGCTTTCAGTCCCGCGAGCGCCTGTTTTGCCGCGTCGAACTGGGCCGGCTTCGAAAGGTGCGTCACGTCACCGGTATGCACGACGAAAGCGGGTTGCTGCGGCAGCGCATTGATCGCTTCGATCGTTTTTGCGAACGTGCCGAGCACGTCGGGATTCTCGGTGCGTGCAAAGCCGATGTGGCTGTCGCTGATCTGAACGAACGAAAACGTTCTACCGGCAGCCGAGGCCGGTTCGCTGGAGAGGATGCCGGACGCCGAAAGCGACCATGCGATGCCGCTACCGGTCCACGCGACGTGCTCGAGAAAATCGGCGCGTTTCATGGCGCGTTTTTGTTCGCAGCGCCGGCCGGCGCAGGAAGGACGATGATCTTCGCCTTCATGTACGGATGCAGCTCGCAATAATAAGAGTAGATTCCGGGTTTTGCAAAAACGTGTTTCCACGTACCGCCTCCGTCCAAGCCTTGTGAATCGAACGACTTATCGCTCGATGTCGCCGTGTGCGCCTCGTCGTCGTCGTTAACGAAGGCCACGCGGTCGCCGGCATGGACCGTTGCGGGCGTAGGATTAAACGTAAAGTCTTTGATGTGTATCGTGAGCGCGACCGGTAGGGCGCGGGCGGTCGTATCGGCGGCGATCCCGCGCGTGGCCGAGGAGGCCGAGCAAAAGGCTAGCGCAGCGACGGCGATGAGAGCTTTGTGCATCGTATGTCTCCGTTCCTGAAGGTCGGATGATGCAGTACGCCCGGCGCAGCGACTTGGATGAATCCGGCTTCCGTTTCGTTGCGGACCCGGGATGAGCGAGGCCATTCCTCTTTGGTCAGGTGCCGGCGCCCCCTTTGCCGACGTGCAGGACGTAGTCTAGGATGAAGCGCTATCGAACTAGCTCGATCAGCGTTTCACCACGCCCAATCGCGGCAACAACGCCTGGCAGCGCAGCCTCGGACGAGGCGAGGAGGTCGCGCCGCCGCGTGTTGGGCAGCCTGACCCAGACCACGACCGGACCATTTCCTGAGAGCACCTTACGCTGGGCGAAGTCTTCATCTTTTGTGACGATCGCGACGCCGGCTTCAAGCGCGTAATCCCAGATGGCTCTGTCGGACACCGACTCCATACCGCGATCAGCAACATGCTCGGCATCATGCCCTCGGCAGTAAGCCGCCGTGCCAGCGCCGGCGGCAGCTGCGCGTCGATAAGGAAGCGCATCCCGCACTTCTCAACACCGGATGATCGCTCTGCCGAGCCGCAAATTGAAGAGCCGCCGTAACGTCTTCCGCTTCGAGGAGCGGATAATCCGCAAGAATCTCTTCACGGCTCGCGCCGGCAGCCAGCAGATCGAGAACATCTTTGACCCGGATTCGTAAGCCACGCAAACAGGGACGCCCGCCACATTGTTCCGGATCGACGGTTACGCGATGAATCTCACTCAATTTCGGGCTTTCTGTGGGGAACGTGGACGGAGTTCGGGACTCGCCGTCGGGCTCTACGACCGTTGAGCTCGCCGTTGCTCATGTGGCTTTATTCGCTCGAAGGTGACGGCATCCGTTTCCGGCCAGCGTAATCAGGTGCCGACGCCACCTTTGCCGACGTGCAGGACGTACTTTACGATGTAGCGCTGCAGGGTCGTGTACGACGCGGGGCTGCCGTATTCGAAATAAAACTGGTTTTGATCGCGTAAGCGCGCGTGATACGAAAGTGCAAAGCCGTTTCCGGGCAACGCGAACCCGCCCGTTCCGCTGATTTGGCGCAGACTGAGCGCGAGCTCGCCTTCGTTGCCGAACGCGCGCGTGATGGCGATTCGGCGCAGCCACTGGCCGTCGCTCGTGCCTGCGAATGGGCGCTCGACGTTGCCGCCGTACTCGACCGTCGCCGAAAAACCGCCTTTGAACGCACGCGTCGTCGTTACGTCGAATTGCTGCGTGTAAGCCGGCGTGAAACCGTTGACATTCGACTGGCACGGCAGCGGTTCGGGACCCGAAAAGACGGCCGCTGCGGTGAACGGGCACGCGACCGCAAATGGACCGAAGCCGTACGACACGTCGGTCGGTGACGGTGTGCCGTCGTGATACCCGAGCGACAGCGTCGTTTGGTTGAACGCGACATCGTGCGGATTGGTGTAGCTCGGATACGGGACTCCGTACGTGCGCAGGCCGCTCGTCGAATCCGACACGTTAAGCGCGATCAGATCGCGCGTGGTGATGCCCGCGGCTTCGAAGACGTCGACTTGATGCGGTGCGCCGCTGCGGTCGAGATAGCGATCGCCAATGAGGACGAACTGGTACGACTTGATGCGCGGGCCGTTTCCGATGCCGTTGTAGACCGCAAATGCCTGCGGACCGCGGATGTCGGGAAGGGCGGTATAGCCGTCCACGGGAGAAAACGTCGGGCTGACGTCGCGGAAATCGGCGCCCGTTTGCCAGAAACCGTGGTTCGTTACTTCGGCGATCACCATCTGATGCGCGCCGCCCGGCTCGCCGACCGTGTTTCCGGTTTCTTTTTCGTAGGAGAAGAGCGGGTTGAAGCCCGAGTGCAGGTTCTGATAGCTAAAGCCAATGCCGGCGGTGTCGTCGCGAATGCCGGGGTGGCGCGCGGACACGGCCTCCGCCGATGCGGTAAAGGTGGTGTCCGGCGACGTGTACGCGTAGCCGAGAGCTCGATCGTTAAAGGCGTCGCCCTTTACGTCGAGCGCGCCGATTGAATGTTGGCCGGCGGTCCCTTCGACTTTGAAGCCGGCGTCGACGATGCCGAGTGACGGCGAGTAGAACATCGTGTTGTTGACGCCGTGGACGCCGAAGTTCGGCACCGTCGAAATGTAGTTCGCGCCTTCGGCGAAGAACGGGCGATATTCTGCGTAGTTTTTCGCGAATTCTTGCGGAGCGATCGTCGTTTGGTCAGTTTCGACGTTGGAAAAGTCAGGCCCCAGCGCGGTGACGAAGGCGAGCGTCGGCGTGAATGGGACTGTCGCGTCGAGCCCGAGGATGCGCGGTGTTTGCGAGGTGAAATTCTCAGGGGTTGTTTCGAAGATGCGTTTGTCGCGGCCGGCGCTCGCGAGCGCGTACACGTCGGCGTAGGCGGGCGGCGGTTTCGCGAAGCCTTTAGCAGCGAGACCGGTGAGCCGCGGCCAGCGCGTGGAGTCGCAATAGATCGTCGCGCCGTAGCTAAAGTTATTGCAATACGCGTTCGAGCCGGCCTCGTAGGCCCACGTGAGCAGATCGCCTGCCGCTGCGACGCGGCGCGAGAAATTGATGCGCCAGGTTTGCGGGCCGCTGCCGTGCGCACGGACGTCGGAGAGCGGGATCACCATCATCACGCGGTAACCATCGCTCGTAACCTTCGCATCGACGCGCCACTGCGGCTGATAGCGCGACGACTCCGAAGAGAGTTCGTATTTGACGCCGCGCGGGGTCGCGGTGAACGCGTAGGTGCGCGCGTTGCTGCCGCTGGTATCGACCGAGAACGACACCGCGTCGTCGACGCCGTAACCGACCTCGTTCACGCCTTGCGTTGCGGTGATCGGGACGCCGGGCTGCGCGCAGATGAACCCGACGTAGAGGTTGTTATCGTCGTAAAGCAGCAGCGCGGTGGTCTTCAGGGCGCCGGCGGGGCGCTGCGTCGTGAAGTTTTCAAAGTCGTCTGCGCGGGTCGCACGCGCCCACGCCGGGTCGGTGAGGTCGGCGGAAAACGCGGGTGGTTGGGCCGTCTTTACGGCGGGGAATGCGGCACTGGGCGATACGGATGCTGCGGCGTCGTGCGTCGCCGTAAGGAGAGCGATCGTGGCGAGTATTGCGGCGACCAGAGCACCGCGGAGCATCCGAAGCATCGCCGGTTCTACGCGCGTGCCGGTGCTCGTGTTTCACGGCGATGCGTTCGCTACGCGTGCGCGTTTTGGCGCCGGTTGTGCGCGCTCGCGCTACGTGCCGAGTTCGGTGCGGACGCGTCACTAGTTCGGACGTGCAGTATCTGGCGAAGCCCAGAGTTGTAGACTAAATGGATCACGATGAAGAGCAGCCGTCGTGTGCGCGGGCTCGCTCTGCGGATGTTGCAGCGCCAGCAGATCGTCGACGCGCAGGTACGAGCCGTACGTCAGCTTCGCTGTCGTGCGTGCGTTCGGGCTATGGCGGCCGAATCTGCTGCAGTATGCGACATCCTCATGCGACAGGCTTGGGGAGGGTTACGGCCGGCGATACGGCAGGCGCCCGGCGTGCCTTAGCCTGCGCGACCGTTCTTGTTGGCGCGATTCTCGAGCTGGTGCGCGGTGTACTCGTGTGTCGCCGGCCCCCGACGCATCGGCCGCCTCGGCCACGCCTGCGCTTTTGGATCGCCCCGAATGTCCGGCGATGTAGCGTTGGGTCGCTCCCGCCGCTGACACCGAGCGAGCGAGACGCCATCGTTGAAGTAGACGAAGCCGTGCGCAGCCGTGACGCGCCCCGTTCCGTTCAAATCCTCACGACCGTCGGCGACTA
>CAVWGA010000003.1:145000-1523505 GCA_963754415.1 Vulcanimicrobiota bacterium
CTGTCGCGATTCGAATCGCTCCAAGCAGTAACAAAGGTCCGGGATTGGACAATCCGCAGGAAACCTCGTAACGAGGGATCCTCAGAGACGATACGCCGGGCATCCAGTTCGAAAAGGAGCTGGCAGTCGCGATGGAACTCAATCCGGATTGGGTGGTTGGATTCGTCGACGGAGAAGGTTGCTTCTTCGTCGGCGTCCAGAGAAACCCGACGGTCAAGATCGGCTATCAAGTCATACCGGAGTTTCGCGTCGTTCAACACATGCGCGATCTCGACGTCTTACATGCACTGAAGCGATTTTTCGGCTTCGGACGCGTGTGTCGAAATCACGACGAACGATGGGAATTTCGGGTACGGCGTCTCGAGCAGTTACGCGAGGTCGCGCGGTTCTTTTCGGAGCATTCGCTCCGGACGAAGAAGCGCGTCGACGCGAGCAAGTTTCGCGACGTCCTTGCGTATGATGGAAGATAACCGGCACCTGACCGAATCAGGCTTGAAGGAGATCGTTAAGCTAGCAGCTTCGATGAATACCGGAAGCCGACCACGGCTTGCCGGTTTTCTAGAAGGGGATGAAGATAGAGTCCAGTCCTGTATGAAAGTACAGGAGTAAACTGAGCGAAATTCCTTGTCGGGTAAGTTCCGACCTGCACGAATGGAGTAACGACTTGGGCACTGTCTCGATGGGGGGCCCGGCGAAATTGCAGTACCAGTGAAGATGCTGGTTACCCGCGGCAGGACGGAAAGACCCCATGAAGCTTTACTGTATCCTGATCTTGGGTCTTGAGGTTTTCTGTACAGGATAGGTGGGAGGCGACGATCCGTGGGCGCTAGCTTGCGGGGAGCCAACGTTGGGATACCACCCTGAAAACTTTGGGATTCTAACCGATCGCCGTGATCCGGCGACGAGACATGGTCAGGTGGGCAGTTTGACTGGGGCGGTCGCCTCCTAAAGAGTAACGGAGGCGCCCAAAGGTTCCCTCAGGTCGGTCAGAAACCGATCGTTAGAGTGCATAGGCAAAAGGGAGCTTGACTGCGAGACGGACAGGTCGAGCAGGTGCGAAAGCAGGGCTAAGTGATCCGGCGGTACCGAATGGAAGGGCCGTCGCTTATCGGATAAAAGCTACTCTGGGGATAACAGGCTTATCTCCCCCAAGAGTCCACATCGACGGGGAGGTTTGGCACCTCAACATCAGGGGTGATGTGGTGGAAACACCATTTACGGAATCGGCTTATATCGGTGAACTCCGACCGGCTCGTGGGCGAGTCGAGGACAATACCGTGGGAAGTCTATCGCGAACGATCGCGATATGACCCCGTAACGACTGATTCGAAAGTCGCCACGAGCGCGATCGTGAGATGGCGCTGCTGCCGACAGGCGGCAAATCTAACGCGAATTCCATCAGACGCCGACCCCTCGCTGCGGTACGCCGAGCAGGGTGAAGATATAGTCTGCGCCGTCAGGAATGACGGAGACACGTGCGATGTCGGATCGTCGCATCCTGGGGCTGTAGTAGGTCCCAAGGGTTGGGCTGTTCGCCCATTAAAGCGGTACGCGATCTGGGTTCAGAACGTCGTGAGACAGTTCGGTCCCTATCCGCCGTGGGCGTAGGAGATTTGACGAGCGTCGACCCTAGTACGAGAGGACCGGGTCGAACGAACCGCTGGTGAACCGGTTGTCCCGCCAGGGGCATAGCCGGGTAGCTATGTTCGGACCAGATAAACGCTGAAGGCATATAAGCGTGAAACTGACTCGAAGATGAGATCTCAATCCCGCAAGGGTGAAGGGCCGTGGGAGACTACCACGTTGATAGGCCGGGGGTGGAAGGCGAGCAATCGCTGGAGCTAACCGGTACTAATCGCCCGGATACTTTAATTACGCTACGCTGTTCGTTTGGCACTGAAGGTTCTTCTCTATGCAGCTTTCCGCTGCGCGCCATACTAGGAGCTACGGCTCGTGGGCGCCGGCGGGATCAGGTTTCTGGCGCCGATAGCGGCGGGGTTCCACCCGTTCCCATCCCGAACACGGCAGTTAAGACCGCCAGCGCCGATGGTAGTCGGACCGCAGGGTCCCTCGAGAGTAGGACAGCGCCAGATTGAAACGACGAACCCGCCGCGGCAACGCCGGCGGGTTTCTCGTCTCGATGGGGTAGGCTTCCGCTGAGCCGCCCCGAACGCCACGGCATCTTCGTTACTTCAGTACTGAGGAGAACGACATGCCTCTCCCCCGCCTTGCGCCTAGCATATGCGGTGGAGCAGCGTTCGCTGTTCTCGCAAACTGCTCTGTTGGAGTCGCTGCGACGGGTCCAATGGTCGGGCAACGCGCGCGTGCCGGCAACGCGTCGATTTCGGCCGGGTTCGCGCCGACCGACTGCGCCGCTGGTCGCACTGCAGGCTCCGCGGCCCCTCTAGCCCCGCCATGGTTACCGTGGAGTAGCGCCAGCTTGCCGGTCGAGGCCCGGCCAATTGCGCGTTTTATCAGTCCGGCGATCACGGCTCCAGGGGGCGCGCACCTTTTCGTTTCGGATCCGGACAACAACGTCGTGGACATTTATAATGTCGCGGGCAAACTCACTGGAACGCTGACGGGTTTTTCATTTGGATATCGCTATGCCGTCGACGAGAACGTCGCTGTCGATAAGACCGGCAACCTTTATGTCGCCGATACGGGTCACAACGTCATCAAGATGTACGCCCCGCCGTACGGCGGCATGCCGAGGATTCTGGTCGACGACCAAGTGCCGCAAGGCGTCGCGGTCGATGGCAACGGGAACGTTGCGGCAGCGAATTTCGGCTCATCTGCCGCCGGCAGCGTAAGCTTTTATGCGAAGGGCGCAACGAATCCGACCGACATTGTCTATCTTTCTCTCCCGTTCTCAGACTACGCGAGCTCTGTCGATTACCTAGCCTTCGATGCGCACGCCAATGTTTATCTCGATTGGAACGCGACGACCAACTGCGACGAGCCTTTCCTGGGACTCGGCGAAATCGTCGGAGGCACCACCGGAGCTACGGTTACGCTTTTGAATGCGAATGGAATTGGAGGGTCTTATGTCGCTACCGGCGTCCAAGTAACGAGGGACGGGCTCATCGCCTACGACGTCTACTACGATGCGTGCAATGCCATCTGGATGTACAAACCGCCGAAGAACGGCTCGTTCGGTAACCCGCTAGCGGCGACACCCTTGTCGACACCTTCGTGCGCGTTTACGTTCGGGCCCGCCGATTCGTTCCTGTTTACCGCCGACGGCAGTAATGACACCGTCAGCCAATACGCGTATTCGGGCGGAGGTTCACCGATCAAGACGTTGCATCTTCCGGGCCCTGGCTTCGCGGGAGGTGTTGCGGTAAACCCGGCGCAACCCTAGACTAATCGCGTTACGCAAACGCCGCTTCTTGCGGATTGAGTTGGCGTGATGTCTGCGAAACGCGAGCGTACCTACTTCGTATGTCGAGCCGATGGATCAGGGCGCGACAAGACCGACAAGTCGCGCCGGCACGGTCATGTTACGCCCGCTTACGCTCGTGAACGCGCAAAATGGCGCGCTCGATGGCGGGGGCGTCCATCTCGTAGAGCGCGATCAGCTCGTCGGGCTCTCCGGACTGGCCAAAAAGGTCTTGCACGCCGACGAACTCGATCGGGACGGGATGCTTGCGCGCCAGCAGCTCCGCGACGCTCGAGCCCATTCCACCGTGAACCTGATGCTCCTCGACCGTGACGACCGCGCCGCACCGCTGCGCAGCCGCGATAATCGTGCGCTCGTCCATCGGCTTGATGGTATGGTTGTTCACGACGATGCATTCGACGTTGCGTTCGCGCGCAAGCTTGTCCGCCGCGACGAGGGCATTGTGGACGAGAACACCGCAGACGACGATCGCGACATCGTCGCCCTCGCGGAAGATCTGAGCCTTGCCGATCTCGAACGGCGTGTCGTCGGTCGTTACGATCGGCGACTTGGCGCGGCCGAATCGTAGATACGTCGGGCCCCAGCGTTCGGCGACGGCGAGCGTCGCTTTTTTCGTCTGCACCGAATCGCAGGGCACGACGACCGTCATGTTGGGTATCGGGCGCATGATCGCGATGTCTTCGATCGCTTGGTGGGTGGCGCCATCGGGTCCGACGGAGATGCCGGCGTGGGCGCCCGCAATCTTCACGTTCGTTTCGTTGAGCGCCATGTTCGTGCGGACTTGCTCCCACGCGCGGCCCGGGCAGAACATCGCGTACGACGCGACAAATGGGATCTTTCCCGCCATCGCAAGACCAGCGCTCATCGCGATCAAGAGTTGTTCCTGGACCCCGATCTCGATGAAACGCTCGGGAAAGGCCTCGCTGAACGCCTGCATGCGCGTCGACTCGACGAGGTCGGCGCACACGGCGACGACATCGTGGTTACGGCGCGCCGCCTCGACGAGGCCATCGCCGAATCCGTCGCGCGTCGGCTTCTGTACGATGTTCCCACCGTCCGCGTAGCCGACGAGCCGCATCGATTCGCCGTCGGAAACTTCGCGCCGTCCGGCCTGCGGCGCGGTGATCGTGTCGGCTTCACGCATCGGCGCGGCTTCCATCGGCGCGCGCATTCCGCGTGCTTCCATTCGGACGGGGTTGCAGCTCGCGCAGCGCGATCGCGGCTTCTTCTTTAGTCGGAGGTTTGCCGTGCCACAGGTAATCGTTTTCCATATAGGATACGCCCTTGCCGGGGACGGTGTGCGCGATCAACACCGTCGGCTTACCCTTGAATGCCCGCGCCCGTTCGAGCGCATCGACGACCGCCGCGACGTCATTGCCGTCGCACTCTTCGACGTTCCAATTAAACGCCGCGTACTTCGCGGCGAACGGCTCGAGCGGCATCACACGCTCGGTCGAGCCGTCGATCTGGATGAGGTTGCGATCGACGATGCAAGCGACGTTGTCGAGCTTGTTTTTGGCGGCGAACATCACCGCTTCCCAGTGCAGGCCGCATTGATGTTCGGCATCCGAGGTGACGCAGTAAACGCGCCAATCTTTGCCGTCCATTTTGGCGGCATACGCGAGGCCGCACGACTGCGCGAGTCCCTCGCCGAGCGGCCCGGAGGTCGACTCCGACCCCGGCAACCGCACGCGCTCGGGATGGCCCTGCAACCGCGTCCCCAGCTTGCGCAGCGTGCGCAGCTCTTCGCGCGGGAAATACCCGGCCTCCGCCATCGCGGCGTACCGCACGGGGCAGATGTGGCCGCACGAAAGCAACAGGCGGTCGCGCTCGTCCCACTCCGGATTTTGCGGGTCGTGCCGCATCACGGAGAAGTAGAGCGCGGCGAACACGTCGGCCATGTCCAGCGGGCCTGCGGAATGCCCGGACTTCGCCTCGGCGAGCATCTCAATGATGTCGCGCCTGATGGCAAGCGCGTGTTCTTCGAGCTCGGCCGTCGGCGGCCGCGAGATTGTCTGCATGCGAGCCTCCTTCCGCGAAAAACGTTCCGTTCCGCCCCGGCCCACAGCGCACAACCGTTCCGGGGAAAACGTTAATCGACGTCTTTGTACGTAGCGGAGCGCCGAGGTGCGGGACCGATCTCGGCAGATACCGATCCCAGCTCTCCGCCAGCGCGTTAACCCTTGAAGCGCGGTAGGGCCGTGCGCAAGCGGTCGAGCGCGGTCGCGATGTGTTCGAGCGAGGCTGCGTACGAAAAGCGCAGATAGCCGCGGCCGGCGGCGCCGAAGGAAGAGCCGGCCAGCCCCGCGACGTGCGCCTCGTTCAAGAGGTACGTCGCCAGCGCGGCATCGTTGCTCGTGAAGTTCGACACGTTGGGGAACACGTAGAACGCGCCGGCCGGTGTTTGACAGGTGATGCCGGGGATCGCGTTGAGCCCCGCAACGATCGCATCGCGGCGCGCGCGAAACTCCTCGACCATCTCGATGACCGGCTCGTCAGGGCCCTCGAGAGCCTCGATCCCGGCGTGTTGGATGAAGGTCGCGACGCATGAGAAGGTGTTGTTGTTAAACAGCGTGACGTTGCGCGCGATGTGCGCGGGCATGATCCCGTAGCCGAGACGCCAGCCCGTCATCGCATACGCCTTTGAGAAGCCGTCGATAATGATCGTGCGCTCACGCATCTCGGGCAGCGACGCGATCGAGACGAACGTGCCGTCGTAAAGATTGCGGCAATAAATTTCGTCCGCGATGACCAGGACGTTGTTGCGGATCGCGAGTCCGGCGATCGTCTCGAGGTCCTCGCGCGTCAGTACGCCGCCGGTCGGGTTGTGTGGCGAGTTGATGACGAGGAGTTTCGTGCGTGGAGAGATGCGTGCCGCCAACTCGTCGAGATCGAGCCGAAAACCGGTGCGCTCGAGCAATGGGACTGGGATGGCCTTCGCCCCGAGATACGATGCGCAAGACGCGTACGCAGGGTACGCTGGATCGGCGTACACCATCTCATCGCCGGGGTCGAGCAGGGCGCTCAGCGTGTTCCAAATCAGCGGTTTTGCGCCCGGAGTTACCACGACTTCCTCGCGCGAAAACGGCGTCATCCCGCGCAGTTTCGCCGCGTACGCGGCGATCGTGTCGCGCAGGGGTGCGATTCCCGCCGACGGCGTGTAGTGCGATTCGTTCGCTTCGATCGCCGCAATTGCCGCGCGCTTGATGTGCTCGGGCGTGTTGAAGTCGGGTTCGCCAATCTCAAGGTGGATAACGTGGTGGCCCTGCGCCTCGAGCTCGCGCGCCCGAGCGAGCACCTCGAAGGCACTTTCGCGCCCCAGCCGCGAGACGGCCTTTGATTCTGGCAGTGGCATCGTGATCATGGCGAACGCGGCTTTCGCGAAACGTCCGGTCGAACCTCGCCGTGTGCACGACATGGGGCGGCCGCGAGACGGTAGGGCGTCGCGCCCGGCGGCGTGCGTAAAGCCGGCGGAGCGACGGACAGGGCGGTCGCGGGCTGTTGGCCGCCGCGGAATTCCGGCGCTCACCCTGGCGGCACTCGACTCGCTCCCACCCGCACAGCGTCAGGTAAAACCGTCGCGCCGGTGTCCCAAGCTGTTTCCACAAGGGCGCATGTCAGAGGCTGCGAACGAATCGCACCATGCGGGCTGACGCGCTGCCATTACAACACGAGCTTCCTACGTCTTCAGGAGTGTTGCGCCTCGTCCCGCGCGGTTCGGGCGCGCGTCAGGTTGAGCGCGGCTCACGTAATCGAAGCCGTGCGAACTGGGTGATTGCGCTGGCGTTCGTTTTTACCGGCGTTGCCCTACTGTTGCGCCGGTTCGAACAGGCCGCCCGCGCGCGGACACCAGTGACCGTCGCCGACGTTCAGGCCGCAGTTGACGCCGGCAACCGGCGGTACATCGCAGCGCTCGAAGCGGGCGATGCGAGCTCCTATGCCGCGGTGTTTACGCATGATGCTGTGTCGATGCCGGCGCGCGGTCAGCTCATCCGGGGCCGAGCCGCAATCGCGGCCTCAATCGCGGACGCTTTGGCAACGACGACGTTTTCGAAAGGGCATCTGGAGACGTCGCAGTTGCACCTCGACGGCGATACGGCTTACGAACTGGGGCGCTACGCGTTCGATGTCTCCTGCAACGGCGCGGCACAGCATCTTACGGGCCGGTATCTCGTTGTGTGGCGGCGTAGCGGAGCGGATTGGAAAATTGCGGTCGATTCGTCGCAGCCCGACGGTGTTTACGCCACAGCCTAGCGTGATGTCGCTCTGATCGTCGGCGGAACGCCGCCATCAAGCGAACGTAAAGCCATCCTTGCCACGTGCTTTGGTAACGTACAACGCCGCATCGGCTTTAGCCATCAGCGCCGCGGCATCGGAAGCGTCGCGAGGCAGCAAGGCGGCTCCCAGCGAGCATCGTAACCCGGTGTGCCGCAGCGCGAGGGACAAACGTTCGACAAGTGTATGCGCCAGCACCGGCTCGACGTCGACCAGCAAAACGACGAACTCATCGCCGGCATAACGGGCGACGACATCTTGCGCACGGGAATTGCGTAGCAGCGTCATCGCGAGCGTTCGCAATACGGTGTCACCGTGCGCGTGCCCGCGCGCATCGTTGATCGTTTTGAAGTCATCGACATCGATCATCACGTAGGCGAGAGCGCGGCCGTAACGGCGTGCGGTTTCAACCTCGGCGCCGAGACGTTCGGCGAAGGCGCGCCGATTGTATAAGCCCGTCAACGGATCGCGGGTCGCCAGTTCCTCGAGCTGAGCCATCAACTCGACGTTTTCGAGTGCGACCCCACCAATCGTTGCCAGCGCGGAGATCAGTTCCGCTTCCCACTCCCGAGGTCGCGCGCTCGGATGGCCGTCGACGTAGAGAACCCGGCGCGCGCGACTGCTCTGCTCGAGCGCCGTTGCGACGTACCACCCTCGTGTATCGATCAGCGGAGCGCAAAGCTCACCGGCGCATCCGACCACGGCGGTGCCAGCATCACGGACGATGGACGTAAAAGCACTGCCGCTGCGCGAGCCGATGAAGTCGCCGCCGGGTTCGACCGTACTGCTGCCGTCTAAAACGAACCGTTGACACACCTCGTCGTCCGCGTCGACGGTAAAATAGATCGCACGCGTGAATCCGAGGACAAAAAATGCCGTTTGCAGCATCGCCTGCGCAACCTGCTCCTCACAGCGTAGGATGACGAGGCCGGTAAACGCGCGCTGCAACGCTCCAAGCAGAGCCGCACGATCGCGCGCGTCCGCGCATTCGTGCTCGAGCTCCAGCACCCGCGCCTGAAGAGCGGGCAGACAGTGCCGCACGGAATCAGGCGCGTACATTGGCCGGTCCACGCATCGGACTCATCGCGCGATCGTTCAACGGCGTAGAGAGCCGGCACTCACGCGGTCGCGAACTTCTTCGGGGTACTGAGACGCTGCGCGAGCGACCGTGACGTCGATGTCGCCCGCGGCCACGAGTTCAGTCAGGTGCGCCTCCAAAGTCTGCATTCCCTCGCGGCGGCCCGTTACGAGGGTCGCACGCAACTGGTGCACTGCGCCGTCACGAATGACTCTTCTGACAGCATCGTTGGCGACGGCGATCTCGGCGGCGACGCGCAGGCCCAGTCCATTCTGCAACGGTACGAGACGCAAACCGACGAGTGCCCGAAGCGAGTCCGCTAATCTGGCACGCGCGGTCTCCTGCTCCGCCGAAGGAAACAATCCGATGATGCGATTGACCGCATGCGCACTTTCCGACGGCGTGTGCAGCGCGGCAAAGACCACGTGTCCCGTCTCGGCTGCTTGCAAGCATGCCGCTACCGTATCGACGCCGCGCAGTTCACCGATAAACAGAACGTCGGGATCCGCGCGAAGCGCTCCACGAATGCCCTCGGCGAAGCTGGCGACGTCACGGCCGACTTCATACTGCGTGACAATGGAACGCAACCATGTATGCGTGTATTCAATGGGGTCTTCGAATGTGACGATGTGCTTGTTGGACGTAGCGTTCACGCGGTCCAGGATGGACGCGATCGTCGTCGATTTTCCCGAACCCGTAGGGCCGGTAATCAGTACGAGGCCGGAGCGCAGGTCGGCGAAGCTGGCAACGATCTTCGGAAGCAACAACGAATCGAGTTCCGGAATGGCCCGCGCCAGTAAGCGGATGGCTAAGCGCGGGCCACGTTTGCCCTGTGACGCATGGATGCGGATAGCGCCCGTTCGTTCGTCGCTGTAGACGGCATCGGCGATGCCCAGTTTCTCGAGCCGGGCGCGCGTATGTTTGTCGATCGTCGCATCGAGGAAGGCGCCCACATCAGTAACTCGAACCGCTCCCGGGACCCGTTCGATCACTGTGTAGATCCGATACGCCGCGCCCGTTTCAGGTTCGACGTGAAGATCAGACGCATGGCGTTGGCGAGCCGTCTGGATCATGTCAAAGATACGCGCGGCGCCGAGGGAGGCGTGGGGAGCAATCATTCGACCAGGCCGGCGAGAAGTCCGAGAATTGCGCCGAGCCGCGCCTCGTCGACGAGCGTTCCAAGTGCTGCAACGTAGTCGGCCCGCACGGTGGTGCCCACAAAGGCCAGCGCTGCGCGCGCAGCGATCGCTTCAACGCGGTCGTCCAGAGCCGTGGTCAGCGCTTGACGTTGGCCCGCAGCGACCAACGCGTCGACGGCGATAGCACGTTCGCCGTCATTGCCGGTTGCGAGCGCATCGACGAATAGGGCGATTCCGTCGTACGGAAAGCGTCGTGCCAGCGCGGACAACGCCAGATTGCGGCCCTCTGCGTCCTCTTGTTGGTATGCCGAAACGAGCGTGTCGTAAGGTGCGTCCTGTTCACCGCGGCGTATGCGTGCGAGCAACGCATGGCGCTCGTCACGTGCGCCCGTGCCGAACTGCGACGCCCACGAGATATCGGTTGCGACCGCGCGAAGCGGCAAGCGCGTGAGCGGTATGACGCGCTCGAGCGACGATGGTTTCGCTGAAACGACGAGCGTAAGAGCATCACCGCATTCTTCGGCGACTGCGGGGTCCGGCATGCTTTGTGCTGCGGTCGTCCCTTCAGCTGTGCGATCAGCATCGGGAGGCGGTGTGCGATCGTCCGGTGCAAGGTGAGGCTCGGACACCCAAGAGGCATACTTCTCGACTGCGTTCTGATTGGCGGATTGCTCGGTATGCGATGTGGGTCGCTCGGCATGTGGTAATGGAGCCGACGGTGTGATGTCAGCGGCAAGAGTGCTCGCCGGCTCGATGACGACATCGTCCTGCGCCGCTCCCATCTGTCGTGGCTGGCCCAGATCGACGGATCGTCCGGTCTGACTATGGCGCTCAGCTTTCAAAAGTGCGGCAAGTTCGTCGGCAAAGGGTCGCTCGGTAACCGTCGTTACGCAATCCTCTACCGGCCGTCGCCGCAGCGACGCGCGCACCGCGTTTGCGATGTCGAGACCCCACGCTTGGAACATTCGCGTGTTGAACAATGTGCGCGCCACGCGCAGGGTTTCGCTACCAGCGCGGCTCGGGTTGGGAGACGCAACGTTGGTGCGACCGTTCGTGAACGCCGTAACGACGTGGGCAGCATCCTGCATGTCGGCCGCAAGGCGGCCTTCGTCAGCGTGAATTTCCGCAAGTGAGTCGTTGTCGGCAGGTTGTGGGGGCTGTGCGGAAGTTAGTCCCCGAAAATCCGGCCGAAGCGGGACGGTGCCTTTGACGTGAGTGGCACGCCGGCCGCGCCGTTCGTCACGCAGCGGCACGAGGAGCGCAGTGCCGAGCGCCGCGGTCGCCATGGCAGGAAGTAGGAATTGCACGGCTTGCATTGCTCACCGTTACCGCGTTGCGCCGACCGTATCGGACGTTGGTAAGGATTGTGGACGCTGCTCAAATGCCGCACTCAAGGCCCCGATCAAGTGCCACAGACGGTCGTCCAAAGCATGATGCGGCTGGGTCATCGCGCCGAGACGGACGAGTTGCGACGTTCCCACGACTTGTCCGAACGCCGTCACCAGCGCTCGACGATACTCCAAAAGACGCGCACCGAATGCGACGTCGCGGGCGCTCGCCGGAATGAAGATAGGCAATAGCGCTTCAAGGCTTTGCGCCGATGATGCGTGTAATGCATCGGCCGTCACGGTACCGACCGTCCAATCCGGCTCGGGATGGACGATCGCGCTGCCTTCATCGGCGAGCGGCAACAACGTTTCGCGTAACGCCGCGATGCTCCGGGCGGCCGCGGCTGATTCGAGCATTTCGAGCCATTCCGTCGATACGTTGAAGTTGGGCATAAATGCCGCGAGCAGCGGATTGCCAAGCGTCTGCCCGATCGCCGCCCGCAATGCGTGCAGGTGCTGCATCGACTGCGCCTGTGCAACTGGATCGGCTGTGGCAATCTGGTCGGGAATGAGGAGCCGCATAGCAAATACGTGCCGGTACCAACCGAGCCGTTCGACCGTGAAAAGCTTGTCGACCAGAGCGACAAACCGCCGGACGCGCTCTTCCGTCCAGTGCGACCGCACGGTGATTCCGCATGCTATGGCCCCATCATCCGGGCGTCCGCCTAGACGCCGAATGTCGGACCGTTCCGGCAGATACGCGGCGGCGATCCCCCCTGCCGCCGGAGGTTCATTGCCCTCACGCGTTTCGAGCGGACGATCAGGCGTTGGTGGGGGTGGCGCAATCGTCGCCACTTGCACGAGTGGCGGCGACCAACTGCCGTGCGATCCCTCGGGACCGGCCGTCTGCAAGCAATCCGCGGGATCGCGCACCTCGACGCGATGCACCCTGGCGATGTGAGGATCGATGAACGAAAGCGTCAGTTCGTCGCCGACGGCGTACGTGGCACATGCGACCGTCACGCTGACAGAGATCGTCTCAGGTACGCAGGCGTCGGCAATGCACCATTCATCGAGCAAATCCGGTGCATGGGATGCCAGGCGGCCGACCGTCGGCTGGTTCAACGCAAGGGAGAGCGTGTCGCCGCTGCGATATGGGCCGCCGGAGGTTAACACGCGCACGATGGCAAGTTCGGGCAACGCAGTTGGCGGGCGCGCGCCGTTCATTTGCGTACCATGCGGGCCGAAACGGCGCTTGCAGCACGCGTTCCGCCGGTGACGAGATGCGGCGTAATCAAGAAGACGACTTCATCCTTGCTGCTTTGCTTTTGTCGATTGCGGAACACTTCGCCCAGGAACGGAATATCGCCGAGGAACGGCACTTTCGTCAACGTCTCGCTGTCCACGTCGGAGAATAGTCCGGCTATCACGATCGTCTCACCATCGTGGACGCGTAAGGTCGAGGTCGCCTTGCGTGTCGCGATGATTGGGAATTGAGCGATCGTTCCCGCGATCTGGCTGTAGTCAGTTTCCAGGTCGGTCGTGATCTCGCCGTCCGTGCCGATCGTCGGCGTGACGTTGAGGTTGACTCCGACGTTGACGAATTGCACCTGCTGCGTGCCCGTGCGCGCATCGAAGTAGACGATCGGGTACTGCTCGCCTACCAGCAGGGATGCCGCTACGTTGTTGAGCGAAGAGATCGTCGGGCGCGCCAGAATCTTGGCGCGGCCTTGGCTTACCATCGCGTTGATCGTCGCATTGATCAGCACCGAATTGCGCAAAAACGTCGTAACCGTCGAGCCCGAACCCGCATGCTGGACTCCCGTTTCGTCAACTCCGCCGAATAAGAAGCCGATGTTGCTGGATTCGGTCGGGTTGAGATCCGTAACGCGGACCTCGTAGCGCACTTGTTGGCCCGGACGATCGACGCGGGCAATCAAAGAACTTGCCAACCCGACAAAGTCACTCGAGCCCGTCAGCACGATCGCGTTCTGCTGATCACTTGCGTAGGCGCTTGCAGGCGCCGCGATCTGTAACGTGGCTTGGATTGCCCGCAGAGCATCGCTGGCTTTCACATAGCGCATCGGCACGACGGTCGACGCGATGTTGGACGCACCGTCGAGGGCAGCAATCAGTCCGTGCGCACGTGTGACCGCAACCTGCGACCCTGTGACGATCACACTCGAGGTGCGCCGGTCGGCGGTTACGACGGTGCCTTTGGGAAGCGCGTCAACGAGACTTTTCGCGACGTCGCCGGCGTCGCCGTTGTGGACGGCAAACGCGTGAGTCCTCGTTCCGGCTTCGCCCGAAGGGTAGCGCCGGTTCATGACGTCGCTCGGGCCGAGATAGACGACGTTGCCGACTTGCACCGTCTGGAGGTCGTTCGCTTGTGCCAGTGTTTCGAGCGCCTGGGCAAACGAAACGTGCTGCGAGCCGCAGTGTCACCGGATGGTGCGCTACCGAACTATCGACGACGACGTTGACGTTGCCCTGCGTCGAAAGCAAGCGCGCGGTGTCGTAGATGTCGAGATCGCGCACATCGAGCGAGATTGGGCCGGCAGCCTTGGCTGCCGCGCCGAGCCCAACGAGCAGCGCCAGCGGCAACAGGAACGAGACGGCTTTCATCTGACGCAGAACCTTTCTTTGGGTTCGAAAGCGGCGCCGGTGCTGTGCGTCGCTCATTGTGATGGGGCAGGCGGTGCATACGGGTAGGGATACGGGAACGGTGTTGGAGCCTCTGGATTGGATGTCGGATTGACTCCGACGGGCAGCCCGCGCGTGTCGATGGTCGGTAGAGGACCGGGGCTCGGGTCCGATGCGGCGGATGGGGATGAGAGCGACGCCGGCAACGCGGAAGGTTGCGCCTCCGCCTTAGTCCGCGTAGCGAGTAAGCGCCGCAAATCTTCGAGCGTCAAGGTGCGTGGGGTTGCGGCGCGCGGTGCCGGCGTCCCGGCCGTCAGCGGCACGGGCGACATCTGCGTCTCCGGAAGATCGAGTCGCGTACCATCGCCAAAAGCGATACCGCGTAGATCGATCTTCGCGATGCGCCTGTCGCCGAGGGCATCGCCCACGCGCACGATATCCATGACCGTTCCATTCTCGACGTAGGCGACGGGGTTGGGTCCGACGATCGTAGCCCGTAATGCGAGTGTTAGCATCGCCGTCGGCGGTTGTGCGACGGTGCCCGGTTCATCGCCGATGTTGGGAACGGCGAGGTCGCCTGGCGCGCCGCCGCTTGCAATGGCCGTTGCCGCATCAGGCGCCGCCTTGCCGACCGCAGCAGTCGTACCGTCGGTGGTCGCGGCGCTTTGCTGCCTCGCATCAGTTCGGGGTTTCCCGGCAAATGGATCGCGCCGGATGACGTCGGCGACGCGTGGCGCGGGCCCCGCTTCAACGATGGTGAACGTCGCCGGTCTACCGGGCGCGAGATCTTGCGCTTCAAGGCGCCCGCCCAAGCCCGACAACCACGCGATGTAGCCCGAAGCCGATAAGAACAGCAAAGCTGCGTGTTGGCGCGCAGTCAGCGTGATGCTCATTCGGCGCCCAACGGCTCGAAAATCGTTACGGGGACTGTCGCCGATACCGCGCCGTCCGAACGCTGCAGCGACGGCGCGTCCACCCGGACGATCTCTGAACCTTGCGACAGATCGCCGATTGCAGCGAGCAGGCGGCTGTAAGTCCCTGCCAGTACGAGCCGCACTTCTACGGCGACGAGCAAGCTGCGCGCGCCCGGCGCCCGCGCTCGCGTCGCGGCATCGTGCGCGATCGATGTCGACACCAAACGTATACCGTGGCGGCGAGTCGTTGCATCGAGATCGCGCAGAAATACCGCTTCGGGGTTGTCCGTCAGCAATCGATCGTACTGGCGCGCGAGCGTATTGCGCTCGTAGCGCACGTGCGGCATCTCCGCGAATGCGACGTCATCGGATCGCAAGGTCGCTTGCGCATCGTCGAGCGCGCTTTGCAATTGCGCGACGCGTGGCTCAAAAGCGAAGTACACGAGGCTCCCAGCGAGGACGCAAAACGATAGCGTCGAGATCGCAATGAGCCGCGGAACGTCAACGGCGCTTTTATGATTCATCGGTTCATCGCCGGGGCCAAGTTTTCGCCTTGCGGCGCGATGCGGGCGTCGAAAAGAACGTCAGAACGCCAGCGATTTTGGACGTCTACGAGCGACGCTGTGTTCGCGGGCAACGCGTGCCCGAGTAAAAAGATCGCACCGCTGATATCCGAAACCGAACGGCTGCCGCCCGACAATACGTAACTATTTTGTTGGTGAGCGATATCGTCGACCCAGACGCCCGACGGCACGCCGTTGCCGATACGGGCAACTGCGATCGCAGCGTCGGCGCCGCTACGTCGAAAGAGTTGCGTCTGTCGCGCGAATTCTTGGTATCTCGCGACTTCGAGCGCCAGTCGTTTGGCGCGTGCACGCTCTGGACTCCGTGCATCAATGAACGTTTGTGACTGCGTCAGGGCCGCCGTCAATCGCGCGATGCGAAACTCTTCGATGACGGTTCCAAGCAGCGCGACGACGACTACGATGACGAAGCCCAACATTACCGCGCGAACGTACTCGGCGTCCAGGCGCAACCCGAACAGACCGATGCTATCCTTCGACCGCGGCAGCAGGTTGGCGCGAATCATGGGCGTGTGAGCCCGAGCGGCGCCACCGACCATGAGGCTAAGCCATAGGCAAAGGTCCACGGCGGCGCATCGACGCCGCCTAGCGCGACAGGCGCGACCGCATAACCGTCGTCGTGTAACAGAGCTTGGAGCGACTCGTAGCGGTAGCGCGAAGCAAGAACCGCTAAGCGTTGCACGTCCGCGATGCCGTCACGCCGTGCGTCAACGAGCGCTGCTCGCACACCCGCGGCCAGACGCTCGTCGATCAACCGTGGCGGAAAGACGTGCGCGATCCCGGCGGGTTCTCCGAAAATGATGAGCGCCACGCGCTCGGCGGTACAATCGAGCACGGCATCCGTGTCGACGATTGCGCGCCGCCAGGCGCACGTCGGCGCGTCGACGGCGACCGGACGTAAGCCGGCCGCGCGCGCGATGGCAACAAGCCGCTCGATCGTACTCGATCGCGCGATTGAGAGCAGCATCTCATCGTCCTTGCCCGGAATAGGGTCAAGAGCGGTCAGGCGCTCGCTTGGGGGCCAGTCGACGAGCGTGTCGGCTTCCAGCGCAGCCGCGCGTTCTGCTTCGCCGCGCCGCATGCCGGGCGGAACGCGAAACGTCCGCGCGACGACTTCGCCTAGCGGCGCGGCAAGCACACAGCGACGTTCACGCGATTCGATATCGCGGACCGCCGTGCGTAGCGTTTCGGCGACGCGCAAGTCGAGATCGCGTGATTCCGTGGCGGGTACGTCGCGCGTTGCGGTTTTACGGACGACGAATCCGTCGTGTGTCGCGTCGGCTGCGACGACGGACACGGTATCGGTGCCGACATCGACACCGAGCGGCAACGACGTTGGCCGTCCGAGTACGCTCACAGTCCCATCCAGCCGTGCACGATCGGCTTCCCCGCGATCAGTGCGAAGGCGGCGCCGACTGCGAGATGTGGGCCGAAGCGAACCTGCGTGCCGCGAGCGAAGCGGCCCCCGACTACAGCAGTAAGGATAGCTGAAATGCACGCGGCGAAAACGGCGACCAGACCTTCGAAGGGCCCGAACGCGGCCCCGAGCGTGTAGAGCGCCTTGACGTCGCCTAGGCCTAACCATTGGCCGCGTGAAAGCAGTACGATGCTGCCGAACGCGCCGACGAGGATACCGACGCCCCAAGCGGCGCTCTGCGCCTGTCCGAAGAGCATGGCTAAGCCTGCGACCACGACGGCGGCCGGTAGCGTGACGGCATCGAACAGATATCCGGTATGCGCGTCGCCGGAAGCCGCCGCAACGAGCGCGACGCATGCAGCACCGCACAGTGCGGCGCTCGTGAGCGGGCGTGCAGCTAGCGCAACGCCCACGAGCAAGGCGGCGAGCACGATCGCGCGCCATGGCATCGGCGCTGAGGCTACCCGCTCTTGAGCCCGGCGGGTACACGCGAACGTGAGCGCGAGCCAAATCAGCAGCGCGAATGCCACCGTCGTACGGTCCACGATGCTATTTTCCAAAGATCCCGTCTTGGGGCGTATAGTGCAGCGTCGTACAATTGGTGCACAGGGTTCCCGAGCCCTGAGTCGGGACGCTGTTCATCGTCGATGGATCGTAGATGCCAGGGTCGTCGACCTGGTACGTATTGGTATCCGGTCCCGAACCCGGAACGAGGGTGTAATTGTATTCCTGATGGCCTAAGGCGTTGTACGGCGTCGTCGTCAGATAGGGGTTCGTCTGATTTCCGCCGCCTGTGCCGCCGCCCGTTCCGCCGGTAGCGAATAGTGCCGGCGTCACCGGGCCGCTCGTTTGGGGATACTGCTCGTTGTCGCCGCGGTAGATTTCGAGGGCCGTTGCGATCTGCTTGAGATTTGCTTCGCTCTGCGCGACCGCCGCCGTAGCCCGCGAGTGGACGTAATTCGGGATGATGATCGCAGCGAGCAGCGCGATGATCGCGACGACGACCATCAGTTCCACGAGCGTGAAGCCGCGTTGAGATTCGAGAGCTAGCGAACGTTGCGACATGGCATCTTTCCTCCGGGCGACTTAGTGGATCGATGTGCCGAGTTGGGCCAGTGGAACGTACACGACGTAGACGATGACGGCGACGACGATACCGAGCCCAATCGTGACTGCAGTTTGAATCAAGGTGGGCAGCGCGGCGAGCAGCGTCTCGACGTCCTCTTCGTAATACTCCGAGATTTTCGCAAGCATGTGCGGGATGTTGCCTGACGTGCTGCCGACGCGCACGAAACCGAGTACGAGGGGTGGGAAAGTCTTCGACTCGGATAGTGCCTCGTCAAGGGTCGCGCAGACGCCGCCGGCGATCCGATCGCGCGCACTTTCGACGGCACGCGCAAAGATCGGACTTTCGGCGACGGGCACGGCGACCTCAAGCGCGCGGACCGCATTTACGCCCGATTGCAGCAGCGTCGCTAGGACCCGGCAGAGCCGCGCGACGATCGTCTTGCGCATCGCTTCGCCGATCAAGGGTACGCGAAAGCGCAGGGCGTCGAAGGTCAGGGCGCCTTCGGCTGTGCGCAGCGCTCTGGTCACAGCAAGGCTTCCCAACGTCGCTGCGGCCACGCTCGCAACGATGACGAACGGATTGAGCACGAGGTTGCCGAGGGCGACGAACATCCGCATCGCGGGAGGCAGAGGAACGTCGAAACTGACGAACAGCCGCGCGAACTGCGGCACGACGACCGCAAAGAGGTACAGCGAGATGCAGAGCGCTGTCAGAAGGACCAGGCTAGGGTAGAGCAGGGCCGACTGCAGCTTCTTGCGCAGGCGTTCGTCGCGCTCGAGAAACAGTGCGAGACGATCGAAAATTTCCTCGCGATTGCCCGCTTCCTCGCCCGCGGCCACCATCGCGACTTCCAGATCGGTGAAATCGTCGGGGCGATGAGACATCGCCGTCCACAACCGTTCGCCACCGCGCTCAACGTCGGCTTTAATGCTTGCGAGCGCGTCCGCGAAGCGCCGGGTGCGCGCGCCGGCGATCAACAGTGCAAAGGCCGTCGAGAAATCGACGCCGGAACGCTCCAAGGCAGCGTAGGCGCGGAAGAATGCGAGCCTTTCGGCCGGCGCGCTATGCCGCAAGAAGCGTCTGAACGTAAAGGCGGGGCTCGTCGATTCGAGGGACGACGGAATGAGCATCCGTTCGCGTAAGAGCAGCAACGCCGAACTACGGTCGAGCGCGCGCATCGTCCCGGCAACCCGCTCGCCGCTCGGTGTGCGTGCGCGATAAGCGAACGTCAGCGACATCTCACGGTCCTATGCACGCTGCAACGCCGGCGCTTCATCGAATCCCTACGCTGGGGCGAATCTGCTCGGGATAATCCGAAGCGGCGACTGCCGCATCGTAGGTGATCAGGCGTTCGTTGACCATGCGCGTCAGGTCCATCTCGAGCGTCTGCATGCCGTCTTTGCGCGACGTCTCGATCGTATTGCGAATCTGAATCGTCTTCTCGGGCGACATCAGTTGCGAGCGGATGGCCGGCGAATTGAGGGCGATTTCGCAGGCCGGGCGGCGGCCCCGGCCGCTGCCGTCAGGAATCAGGCGCAGCGAGACGATGGCTTGCAGCGACTGAGCGAGCTGCATGCGTGCTTGCTCTTGCCGGCCGCCATCGAAAACGCCGACGATCCGGGCGACCGTCTCGGCGGCTTCGGAGGTATGCAGCGTGGAAAAGACGAGATGCCCGGTTTCGCTCGCTGCCAGACACGCCGACATCACGTCGGGGTCCCGCAATTCGCCGATGAGGATCACGTCGGGATCGGCGCGCAGCACGCCCCGCAGAGATTCATTGTAGGAACTGACGTCTCGTCCGATCTCGCGTTGGCGGATCAACGAGCGGCGGCTGCGGTGCCGGTATTCGATCGGGTCTTCGACCGTCACGATGTGCCGTTCGTACTTTTTGTTGATCTCGTTGATCAGCGCGGCCAGTGCCGTCGATTTGCCCGAACCTGTCGGTCCGGTGAACAGGACGAGACCCGTCGGGAAATCGGCGAACGTCGAGATGATCGTCGGCAAGCCGAGCGTCGAGAAGTCGGGCACGCCCTCCCGCAGCAGACGCAATGACAGCGCGAGGCCGTTTTCTCCGCGGAACGCATGGATGCGTATCGAGCCGAAGCTGGGATGCGTCAGCGCTCCGTCGGCGGCGCCATGCGCTCCGCTGAGGCGCTCGTATTCCTTTTTACTCAAATATGCTTCGCAAAACGCGCGCACGGACTCGGGCTCGGTGACCGGCAGGTCCATGCGGGCCATCGCGCCGTCGACGCGCTGCCAGGGCGGCTCGTTGCCTTCGATGTGCAGATCGGACGTGCTCGCCGCCTGAGCTCTCTCGCGGCAGACGCGTATCGCTTCTTCGATGTCGGCTAACATGCCGGCCGACTACCGTTATTCAGCATCATCGTAGGATAGGTGGCGTAGAACTTCGCCTTCGCTCGTCAGCCCGGAAGCGACATGGCGCAAGGCGTCGACGACCATCGGCTTGTAACCGGTGCTGAACGCGATCGTGCCTAGTTGCGTCGGCGTCGCGCCGCGTTCGATAGCCGCGGCGAGTTCGGGTCGTGATTTCCAGGACTTCGAAGGCGCCGATCCGGCCCGCGAAACCGGAAAAGCCGCAGGCCTCGCAGCCTTGAGCTTCCCATGAGTCCGCGCCGAGCGCAAAGCCATAGCGGCGCGCAACAGCCAACGCTTGCGACGAGACGGACGTCTTGATCTTGCAGTGGCGGCAAAGCATACGCATGAGGCGCTGAGAGACCGCCAAGGTGAGCGAAGACGCCAGCGTCGAACGATTCGCGCCAAGTTCGGCGAGCCGCGCTGCGACGCGCAGCGCATCGCGCGCGTGCAAAGTCGTCACTAGAGAGATGCCCGTCAGACTAGCTTGCAGCGCGATCCCGACGGTCTCGGCATCGCGCAGCTCGCCGATGAAGAGATGGTGCGGATTCTGGCGGAGCAGCGCGCGCAAGGCGAGCGGAAACGTGATGCCGGCTTTTTCGTTGACGGCGATCTGAGCGATGCCGGGAATGCGGCATTCGACGGGGTCCTCGACGCTGCAGACGTTGGAGTGTTCAAGGCCGAGCGTTTGCAGCGACGCGTACGATGTCGTCGACTTTCCTGAGCCCGTCGGTCCCGCGATCACGCAGAACGAACCGGGCCGGCGCAAGCCTTTTTGATAGCGCGCCAGCAGCTCAGTTCCCATGCCAAGCTGCTCGAGATCGGGTACGAGATCGAAGCGCTGCAAGAAACGGAGCACGACTTTCTCGAGACCGCCTACGGGAATCGTCGAGGTGCGCACGTCGAACGAGCGGCCATCGAAGGTGACTGCCAGGCGCCCGTCCTGCGGCAGCCGCGACTCGCCGGTGTTCATGTTCGACCGAACCTTGACCAGTGCGACGACTCGTTCGAGCAGTCCGGATGGCAAGCGTCCGCTCGGACTTGGAGGACGCCGTCGACGTCGAGCCGTACGCGGCCCGCGCGGCCGTCGGTCGGCTCGATGTGGACGTCGCTGGCATAACTGCCGATTGCGGCCGCGAAGATGTCATCGAGGGTTTGCGCCGCTTGCGAGTCGGTGTCGCGCGCTGCTGCTGCCGGGTAAAGCGCCTTTGAGCGCCTCACGGATCTCGCGGACCGGCAAAACGATGCTGCGAATCTCTTTGCGCGTCAGCTGGCGCAGGCGTTCGAGCAGCTCAGCACTGTCGCTCGGCACCGCGACGGTCAGCACGGCGCCGTCGTACGAAAGCGGCAGAACGTCGGCATCATAGGCAAAGGTGCGCGAAAGTAGTGCCGCCGCCGTGCGCTGCGTCGGCGCGGGCAAAAGACGAACCGCCTCGGTCATACGGCTGCTCGCTCCGCCAGCGCGGTACAGCGGCAGCGCGCGCCCCGCAAGCCTGTCTTCGCCGGCCCCCGGCGGCGCGGCGTAGCGCAGGCTGTGAGCGACTGCAAAGACACCGTGCGCGTATCGCAGACCTGCCCAATAGCCGCCGGTATTGTAGGCGGAGAGCGCATGCACGAGCGCGACTTGTCCGGGCCCGTACCTGCGCGCGGCGCCGGCATAGGCGGCGCGTCAGGATGCGAGCGCCGGCCGCGATGTTGCGGCACGGTTCTAACGCATGCTGCGCGTCGAGACCCAGACGCGCAAAGTTTGCGGAATTGACCTGCGCGTAGCCGACGTCGATGTTGTGTCCGGCGCGCAAGAGCGCTGTAGCGAGCGACTCAGCGCGTCGGCGCATCCGCCGGAAAATACGAACGCCGCGACCGTGTTGTCGCCGATCGCGTACGGGCTGCGCCGCCGCTCTCATAGACGATGATCGCGTTCATCGTCACGGGTCCGACCCGCGGCGCGCAGGTTGCGATCAAGTGCGCGAGCGCAACGGGGACGATCATGAGGCGCAGCGCTCGCGCCATGCGGCCGAGCGCGCCGTGCTGTATGCGCGAAACGCGCTTCGCGGAGATCCCCAGGCGATGCGACAGTTCGAGCTGCGTGAGTCCGAGCAGGTAGACGCCCGCGATCACGCGGCGTTCGGTCGAGCGACAGCGCGCCGAAGGCGTCGTCGCACCATGATCTTATCCTCGAATGCGAGCGCATCGAGCGCGGGCAGGGCGTCGGCGCCGGCTTCTTCGAGGGCTCCGGTGCAGGCGGCTTCGCGCGCTGCACGCAACTTCCTCGAGCGCCGGCGCGAGGACGTCCAACTCTGCGGCGAGTTCATCGTCGGTCGGTTCGCGGCCAAGCGACCCGAGAAGCTTTCGTGTGCGCGCGCGTAGCGGCGCTCCAGATTGACGAGGCGCCGCGGAAGCCGAATGGTGCGCTCGAAGTCGCGGACGTAATGCATCAGTTCGCCGACGACGAAAAGCCATGCATAGGCTTCGAACGGCGTACCCACAGCGGAATCGTAACGTTGCGCCGCCTTGATGAGGCCGATCGCGGCGACTTGCTCGAGATCGCAGCGCTCGAGTCCCGAGCGCCAAAACTTGCGCGCACCGCGCCGGCACAAGTGGCGAAAGCCCGCGACCAGTGACTCAACGCTCTGGAAGGGCGCACGTTCGCGAGCCAGCGCTGCCGCCGAACCGGGACGAAAGCGTAAGCGCGTAGAACCACGAGCAAGCGCGGCCGGGGGACAATACGAAACTAGAGAAGGAGAAGACTCCTTCGCGAAAACGGAATCGACCACGGGGAAAACTCCGGACAGCGCCGCCATGAGCGGCGTGCGAGCGATTATCAGCAACAAATGTGACGCAAATGCTTCCGCAACATTAAATTTTCTTAATGTTGTGAAGGATGCGCCTGCCGTCCCGAACCACGCCTGCGGGGGCACTGCCCCCGGCATGGGTAGCACTCGCGTGCTCGTCGCCGAAGACGACGATGCGATCCGCGAACTGCTCGTTCACCATCTCGCGCGCGATGGGTTCGCGCCGGTCGAGGCGACTGACGGTCTGTCGACGTTGCGGCTTACGCGGACGGGATCGATCTCGTATTGCTCGACGTCGGCTTGCCGGGCATCGACGGCTTCGATATCGCCCGAACGCTGCGGCGCGAGGGACGTACGACGCCAATTGTCATGATCACCGCGCGCGCCGATGAAGTCGACCGCGTCGTCGGCTTCGAGCTCGGCGCCGATGACTACGTCGTCAAGCCGTTTTCCCCGCGGGAAGTGATCGCACGCGTTCGCGCGGTCTTGCGGCGCAGCGGGATGCAGTGTCGACGGCTCCTACGGGCGTGCGCCGTTTCGGACGGCTCGAGATCGATGAGGCCGCGCGTGAAGTACGCGTCGACGGCCGCAACGTCGGTCTCAAACCGCGCGAATACGCTCTGCTCGTCGCGCTGACGGCGCACGCGGGAGTCGCGTTGTCGCGCGACGTGCTGCTGGAGCGAGTCTGGGGCTACGATTACGACGGCGACGAGCGGACGGTCGACGTCCACGTGCGGCGACTTGCGCATGAGGCTCGAAGAGCAACACGCCCTGGGCGCGTGCCTGCACACGGTGCACGGTTTTGGCTACAAGTTCTCGCAAGCTTCGGCGTAGCGCTAGCCTGCGGGTGTGCGACGTCGCGTCGCTAGGACGGCGTTTGCGACGCACCGCCGCGGGGACGCCGGTGCCGCTGCTGGTCGTGCGGCTGCGCGATCTGGAACGGATCGCGTGGCGCGAAGGACGCGCAGTGGCGCGCGGCGTCGAACGGCGGAGCCTGGCTTCGTTCGTCGAGACGGCGACGCGGACGCTGCGCGCTTCGGACCTGCTTGCGCACGACGACGAGAGCGAGGACTTTCTAGCGGCGCTTGCTTTCTCCCAACCGCAACACCGGCTCCGTTGCGACGCCGAGCGACTGCCGCGCGATCTTGGCGCGTCTGGCCTCGGCGATGGAACTTGCCGGCGGTATGGGCGTCGAGACCGGCTGGACCGTCATATACGGCGCAACGAACGGTGAGCGACTGGAAGCTGAGATCGAAAATGCGCTCGAACGCGGCGTCGCGGGAACGCGAACGCTACGCATTCTTTTCGACGCTTGGGCCATGAACTACGAACGCCGCTGACGTCGATTCGCGGCTATTTGGAAACGCTGCTGGAGGAGGATCTCGATCCGAAGACCACTCGCCGCTTTCTCGACATAGCCCGCCACGAAGCGATGCGCATGGGCCGCTTCGTCGACGGCATGTTCGATATCTCGATGCTGGACATGCGTGAGGAGCCCGGATATGCCGAATCGTGCGATCTCGGTGACGTCGATCGGTTTTGCGCTGGGCAGCGTCGCGCCGGCGGCATCCGCTCGCGGTACGAGCATCACGCACCTTTCGTCGCAGTCCTACTCGGTTGCCATCGGTGGCGACCGGCTCATTCAGGTTCTCATCAACGTGATCGAAAACGCCGTCAAACACGGGCACGACGGCGGCCGCGTGTATGTATCGCACGCAACGCTCGATACGCGCTACGTCGAAGTACGCGTCGACGATGACGGTCCCGGAATTCCCGACGGCGAGCGCGAGTCGATTTTCACGCTCGCGCGGCGCGGCGCCAATGCACGCGCAGTGGGTTCCGGGCTCGGGCTCGCGGTCGTGCGGCTGATGTTGGAGCGTAGCGGCGGTGAAGTCGATGCGACCCGTTCGCTCCTCGGCGGCGCGCAATTCCGCATCCGTCTTCCCCTCTGCATGGCCTCATCCGAGGACGCGGCAAAGCAGGCCACCGTCGCGACGCTGCCTGCTCTGCCGCAAACCGTCTAGATCGCTACCCTCGCCTAACGGCTCGACGACACGCTGATCGTCACGGGCGGCGATGCGATGCCGTTAGCGACGACCTGGAGCACCGAAGCTCCGGTTTCGATGTTGGCCGGCACGTCGAAGTGTGTCGACACGGTCGCCCGACCGGTCGCAACGGCCATCGTGCTGTGATCGTGCGTGCGTGCGTAAGCGACGTGATGCGTCGCTGCGTTCGTGATGCGCACGAGGGGGTAGTTCGTCGCATTCTGATATTCATCGCCGAACGCCATGGCTTGCGACAGTCCGTTGAATTGCGTGCCGGAGATCGCATACGTATGTCCGCGAACGACGCTGGTAGGATACTGTTGGATGTGCGGCGACCAGGCCGATTGCGCCGTCAGCGATGACGTGTACAGGGCGACGGTGTTGCCGACCATCAAGACCTGCCCAGTCGGCAGCAACAGCGGAACGCCGGAGGCGTAACCGGTCTCGACAAAATGCGCGCCATCGAACTCGTACAGTCTTCCACTGTCACCGAACACGAGCACGTGGCCGTTCGGCAAAAGTGCGGCGAATGAGTCGCCGGCGTTATCGTCATTGGGAAAGTCGGGGGCGACGGTCCATTGGCCGGCCAGCATTCCCGACGTGTGGTAGATCGCGTTATGTCCCGGTCCGTTGCCGTTAGGGCCCGAACCCGAACCCGTCGCGAGCACCGTACCGTCGGGCCGCAGCATCATCGGGCCGATCTCGCCGGGCGGATAGTAGCAGTCTTTCGGGGCCGGACCGTAGGTCAAGCATTGGGTGAACGGACTCGGCGAGTGTAAGTCGACGATCGTCGAACCGGCGCTCGTCCAGCGACGCGCACTCGTGCTGTACCGCTCCGAATTGGGTGCGTTCTTGACGTCCGCCGTCAGGATCGTGCCGTCGGCCAGTAGCGTAAAGCCCTCCTCGGCGTTGAAATCCGACTTTCCCGCTGAACTGACTTCCGTCCAACCCAACGTCTTCGGATTGAGATACGCGTCGTATGTGGTCAGTTTCTGACCCAAAAAGAATTCGCCGCCGGGAAGCATCGTCGCCGGTGAGTCTCCGATCCACTGCCAGCCCGACGGATGACCGAGCGCCGTCCACGTATTTGCGCGGGGATCGTATACCGCTCCAAGATTCGTCAGTTGCAGATCGTATTGCCCGGGGATATTGTACTCTCCGCCGCTGATGAGCAGCCGGCCGTCTGCGAGCACGGCGGATGCGAACGCACTCGGCGCATAGCCTGACGGCAACGTCGCGACTTGCGTCCACGTCCCGTCGCTGTAGTTACCGTACGCATCCGGAACGTACTTGTACCAGTAATTGGGCGTGTTCGCGCTTTGCGCGAGCACCGAGCCATCGGTCATCAAGAACGTCAGCTGCATCTGGTCTGGGGGCTGACTCGCAATGCGGCGGACTGTTGCGGCCGACGCCGGCGCATACCAAGTTACGCTCGCAAGACATGCCGCGATGGCAAGTACGGCGCCTCGCCGCAAACCAAACGCCCGGCGGCGGATCGCAAGATGATGCACAAACACCTCATTCATAAGTAAAGCAGAATGTGGCCGGTTCGCGCGATGACGGCGCCGGACCTCGGCGCGACTTACCACACTTGGCAGCGTCGTGCGGGCGCTTTCCACATCGCGCTGCCGGGTTGGATGTGGAATGCTCGCTCGAAAGCAGCCTCGTCGGAGAGCGTGCCGTTGACGCGGTAGCGCGACGGAGGATGCGGGTCGCCCAGGACCTGCGCGCGTTCGGCCTCGGGACGCTCTTTGTCCCGCCACACTTGCGCCCAACTCAGAAAATAGCGTTGCTGCGGCGTAAAACCGCCGATGCGCGGCGGTTGCGGCTTGCCGGCGAGCGACGTTTCCAGCGCTCGGTACGCTAAGGTCGTTCCGCCGACGTCAGCCGTCGCCTCGCCGGCGTCGAGTTTGCCGTTGAGGTGGAGGCCAACCGTGCTCTTATAGGCATCGAGCTGGTCGACGATACACGCGACGCGGGCATGGAAGCGCGCCTTGTCGGCCGCGGTAACGATCGGGTGAAGGTTGCCCGCGCCGTCGTAGTCGCTTCCCTCATCGTCGAAGCCGTGCGTCATCTCGTGACCGATGACGGCGCCGATTCCGCCAAAGTTCACCGCGTCGTCGGCGTGTTCGTCGAAGAACGGCGTTTCAAGGATGCCCGCGGGGATGACGACTTCGTTCATCGACGGATCGTAATAGGCGTTGACCGTTTGCGGCGTCAAACCCCACTCGTACCGGTTCAGCGGTTTACCGATCTTGCGCACGTCGCGCGCGAACGCGAAGCGCTGGGCTGCCAACAGGTCACCTAGGAAATTCGAGCGGGAGATGCCGAGGGCGGCGTAGCTTCGCCAGCGGTCGGGATAGCCTACCTTCGCCGTGCTGAGCTTAGCCAGTTTAGCCAAAGCTGCGGCGCGCGTTTGCGGCCCCATCCACGCAACGTGCTCGATATCGTCGCGCAACGATGCCTTGATGAGCGCGATCTCCGCTCGCGCCCGCTCACGTGCGGCGGACGAAAAGTATTTCGCGACGTAGAGTTTGCCGACGGCGAAGCCGAGGTCGGCATCGGCCAGCAACGTACACGTCCGCGTTCGCGTCGGCTCGCGAGCGACGCCGTAAAGAACGTGCTGAAAGTTGAAGGCGGCATCGCGGTACGGCTTGGGCAGCGCCTCAACGCCGCCGGCTACGGCGTGCCAGCGCAGATAATCGCGCCACTGCGGAAGAGGGGCCTCGGCGACAAGCGAATCGAGCGCCGAGAAGAAGGCCGGTTGGCCGACGTCGATGCGGTCCGTGCCTTGCGGCCCTAAGCCGGCCTGCGTGAAGTAGGTACGCCATGCGAAGTGCGGTGCGAGGCTCTCGATGCCCGCGAGCGTCATCGGGTGATAATTCGCGAACGGATCCCGCAACGCGTCGGGCGTCTTCGACGCGCGTGCGAGCGCCGTTTCGAGCGACATGACGCCGTTGCTCTCCGCGGCCGCGCGGGCCGGGTCGTCGCCGAGCAAGGAGAATGCGCGTTGCATGTACGACGAGCAGCGCGGCGCGGATCGACTGAGAACGCGCGTCCTTCCCGAAATAGTAATCGCGCGTCGGCAGCGAGAGACCGCCTTGCGAGATTCCGGCGATCACGCGCGTCGCATCCTTGGGATCTTGCTCGGAGCCGAAGTTGAGCGCCGGCACGCCTACGCGTCCCGTGCCGTCGATCGCGTCTCCGGTCTCGATCAGCGCCGCGAGTTGCGCACGGGAGCGCAGCTCGGCGATGCGCTGTAGTTCCGGTCGCAGGCCTGCGATGTTCGCCCGTTCGATGCCCGCCACGTCGGTGCAGCTCGCATAGAAGTCGCCGATCTTCCGTTCCTGCGAGCCAAGCGGGGCCCGCAGGCGTTGCGGAGACGCGAGAATCGCACGGACCCGCGCTTCGTTGCGCTGCTCGAGTTCGTCGAACGTTCCCCAGCTGGTGCGATCCGGTGGGATCGTGTTTTTCGCCAGCCATCCGCCGACGGCGAAACGATAAAAATCCGCCGACGGTGCAACGTTGCGGTCGAAGTTCGACGCAGGCAACACACCGGGCGCAGCGGCGCCGGCGGGAAGCGTCAAGGCGCCGGCCAATGCGAGGCACGCCGCCGAGCGCCCGAATGAGGACTGCATTTTCATGCGGGAGCAGTCGACGCTGCGCGAGACCGTCCCTGCGCAGCCCGCGCAACCAGAGGAGCAGCACGTTCGAACGGCAAGAAGCGTCGGGTGATGGTACGCGGTTTGTCGTCCACGGCATTTTGCGCTGCGGCGGCGCTGATCGCGCTGACCGGTCCGCTGCACGCGCAGAGCGAGGAACGGCCGGCGCCTGCGGCGGTCTCTAGCCCGGCACCGAGCAGCCCGGAGCCGAGCGGCACGCCCGGCGCTGCGTCGCCTAGTCCGGCGCCATCACCGCCCTTTAGCCGCCTCGGCTGGCGGTCGGTCGGGCCGGCGATCTCGGGTGGTCGCGTGTCCGCCGTCGTAGGGTCCGCGCACGACCCGTTCCTGTATTACGTCGGGGCGGCCGGCGGCGGCGTCTGGAAAACGGAGAACGGCGGCGCGACGTGGGCGCCGGTCTTCGACCAACAGGACGTCGGTTCGATCGGCGCCATCGCGCTCGACCCTGCGAGCGACGATGTCGTCTGGGTCGGCACCGGCGAAACGAATCCGCGCAACGACGTGACGTTTGGTACAGGACTGTATAATTCCCGGGACGGCGGGAAATCGTGGACCTACGCGGGTCTCGCAAAGACGATGCAAATTTCCAAGATCATCGTCGATCCGCGGGATCCGCGGCGCATCGTCGTAGCAGCGATGGGAGATTTCTTTGCCGATAGTCCCGATCGCGGCGTGTATCGCAGCACCGACGGCGGCCGCACGTGGCAGAAGACGCTGTACCTCGGCCCTCAGACCGGCGCGTCCGACATAGCCGCCGACCCCGCCGATCCGAGCGTGCTGTACGCCGGCATGTGGCAATTCCGGCGTCTACCGTGGACGTTCACGAGCGGCGGTCCCCAGGACGGACTCTATAAGTCAACCGACGGCGGTGCGACATGGAAGCAACTGACCGGCAACGGTTTGCCCAGCGGCATCACGGGGCGCATCGGCCTCGCCGTCGCAGCGAGCGAACCGCGCCGCGTCTACGCGTTGATCGAATCGCAAGACGGCATCTTGTGGCGTTCCGACGATGCCGGTGCCGCCTGGAAACTCGTCTCGAAAGACACGCTCGTCGACCAGCGACCGTTTTACTTTACTCACGTCGCCGTCGATCCCAAGGATGCGAACCACGTCTACGGCGTGTCCGAAATGCTCTCCGAAAGCAAAGACGGCGGGCGGACGTTCAAGGCGATCGCGCATAACGTGCACGTCGATTATCATGCGATCTGGATCGCGCCCAACGATCCCAAGCGCGTCATCGTCGGCGAAGACGGCGGCTACGCTTTGAGCGTCGACGGCACGCACTGGTCCGACGGCGAAAACTTGCCGATCGGACAGATCTATCACATTGGGTACGACGACGAAACGCCGTATCGCCTTTGCGTAGCGCTGCAAGACAACAACGCTTTTTGCGGTCCTTCGAATGCGCTCGATCCGCGCGGCAATCCCAATCGCGATTGGGAGCGCGTCGTCGGCGGCGACGGCATGTGGGCGTGGCCGGACCCGGCCGATCCGAACACGATCTGGACCGACTTGCAGGACGGCAACGTGAGCACGTACGACCGGCGCGCGCAGCGGAGCACTTTCGTGCAGCCGTGGCTTGGAACGGCGCTGCAGAACTTCGACATCGCGGGCGCGCGTTATCGATTTAATTGGGACTCGCCGATCGCGTTCGCCCCTTGGGATCCGCACACGGTTTGGTACGGCGGCGACGTTGTGTTTGCCACCCACGATCGCGGCCGCACGTGGCGCGCAATCAGCCCCGATCTGACGCGCAACGTCAAAGCCCATCAGCGGCCGTCGGGTGGTCCACTTGCGCTCGACGTTTCGGGCGCAGAATATACCGACACGATCCTCGACATCGAAGGCTCGCCGCGGGACCGGGGCGAGATCTGGGTCGGCACGGACGACGGGTACGTGCAGATGACGCGGGACGATGGCTTGCATTGGCGCAACGTGACGCCGCCCGGCATATTGCCCAACGGCCGCTTTGAGACGGTCGCGCCGTCGCCGTTGCAGAGCGGCACGGCGTATGCCGTCTACGATCGGCACGAAGTCGGCGACCGCACGCCATATGCGTTTGTGTCGCACGATTTTGGCCGGACGTGGCGCTCGATAGCAGCGGGCCTGCCCTCCGGTGAAGAAGCGCGCGCGATCCGGCCCGACACCGCTGATCCGAACTTGGTCTACCTCGGCCTTGAGAACGGCGTCTATGTCTCCTACGACGCCGGCGCACACTGGCGTGCTCTGCGCCTCAACATGCCGCCGGTCGCAGTCTACGATATCCGCATTCAGCCGCGCCGGAACGACCTGCTCGTGGCGACCCATGGGCGCTCGGTCTACATCTTCGACGATCTCACGCCAGTGCAGCAACTCGCGCAGGGGCAAACAGCCGGCACGATGCTGTTCGCACCCCGCCCGGCGTACGAATTCTCGCTACATTCCGACGAAGAGGATCCGTACAGCACATACTATGGTAAAAATCCGCCGCCCGGTGCCGCCTTGACGTTCTACCAAGCCAAGCCGGAGGCTGGCGCCGCCCGCCGTCCGCATCTACGACGGGCAGCACCGGCTGATTCGTACGATCGCGGGGCAGCGGTGCGTGGCTGAAAAACCCGCGCCTCTAGTCACCAACGATGTCGGCCTCAACCGGGTCGTTTGGGATCTGCGCAGCGACGGTCCCGTCCGCTGGAACGGCGCCGCGCGGGAAGCGTATAAAGGTCCGCGCACGGGGGCGCCGGTCGTTCCAGGAAACTACAGTGTTGAAATGACCCTCGGCGGCCGAACCTTGCGGCGGCGCATCGAAGTTCGCCCGGATCCGCGAGTGCATTACAGCGAAGCGGACTATGCAAGCGCGCACCGCTTTGCGATGACCGAGCAGAACGAGTTCTCTGCCGTCGATTCCGCCCTCAATAGGCTCGATGCCGTGGCAGCGTCCGCCCAACGGCACGGGCTGCCGGCAATCGCAGCGCGCGCTCGCGCCCTCCGCAGCGACCTGACGGCCGACTACCAAAACGACGAAGATTCGATCGAGCGTCCCGGCAAACTGCGCGAAAACCTGCAGGCGCTGAGCGGCTATCGCGCCGGCAGTGGACCGCCGACTGCCGCGACCCGCGACCTCGCGGCACGCATTGCCGCCGACTACCGCACGCAAATGCGCGCCGTCGACGCGTTCTTCGCTTCGGACGTCACGTCCGCCGACGCAACGTTGCGCCGCAGCGGCGCCGAGCCGCTGGCCGAGTCGCAGCCAGAAACGCCACTGGACTGCTCGGACACCGAAGAATAGAAAGGCATGAGAGTTCCGCGCGCTGGGCGTATAGGAACCGGTTATGGGGCGCAGAGCGCTTGAAGTTCAGCATCGTCATCCCGACGTACAATGAAGCGGGCGGGATCGAGAAGCTGATCGCGACGCTGGACGACGTGTTTCGCGCGCAACGGGCTCGACGGCGAGATCATCGTCGTCGACGACAACTCGCCCGACGGCACGGGCGCGCTCGTCGACCGGCTCGGCCGCTCGTTTCCCGGTGCGTTGCCTGCACCGGCCCGGGCAAGCTTGGGCTTTCCAGCGGCGTCATCGACGGCTGGCGCTTCGCGCGGCCCGAATCCGAGGCGCTCGGCGCGATCGACGCCGACTTCAGCCACGACCCGACGATCGTGCCGCAGATGGTGCGTGCGCTCGAAAGCGGGCGCTACGGTTTGGCGGTCGGCAGCCGTTACGTCAAAGGCGGCGGCATCACGGAACTGGCCGCTGCGCCGCAAGGTGACGTCGCTCGTCGCGTGCATGCTGGCCTGGCCGCTGACGCCGATCCGCGACATCACGAGCGGCTTCATCCTCGTGACGGCGAGCGGCGCTCGACGGCGTCGAGCTCGATCCGATCGGCTTCAAGATCGGTCTCGAAGTCGCCGCCAAAGCGCACTACGGCAAAGCGCTCGAAGTCCCGTACGTCTTCACCGATCGCGTCGTCGGCGAATCGAAACTCAACGGCAAAGAGATCACGAACTACCTTGCGCAGTTGCGGCGCATCTACGCGGCGCGTTTCATTGCAGGCAGACGCGCTTCAACCGCCCGGTTACGGTGTCACGATATCCGCGGCAAGCGACGGACCTTGCGCGAGCGCAGTCGCCCGCGACGCCGGCCGAAAAGACGGTCGCCTGATGCCGATGCCCGAGTGGCTTGCGCCGGCTGCGCGAAAAGCGAGCGTCCCGGTCGAAGACGCGGCGCTGTGGGTCAAGTGTCCGTCGTGCGGCGAGATGCTGTACCGCAAGGACCTCGCGGCCAATCTCTCGGTGTGCGCGAAGTGCCAATCATCATTTCCGCATGTCGGCCTACGACCGCATCAACTCGCTCGTCGATGGCGATTTCGTCGAAATCGGCAGCGGACATCGTACCGGGCGATCCGCTCGGCTGGGCCGATCGGCGCTCGTATCTCGAGAAGCTCGAAGGCGACGCGCCAGCGGTCGAATCTTTCCGAGGCAGTCGTGACGGGCTTTGGGACGCTCGACGCGTTTCCGGTCGCCCTCGGCGTGATGGACTTCAATTTTCGCGGCGGGACGATGGGCACGGTCGTCGGCGAGCGGATCACCGATCTGCTCGAAGAAGCGCGCAGCGGCGTCTGCCGTGCATCATCTTCACGGCCAGCGGCGGCGCGCGCATGGAAGAAGGGCATGCTCGCGCTGATGCAGATGGCGAAGACGACGCGGCGCGGTCGAACGCTTTACATCGGACGGCAATCTGTACGTCACCGTGCTGACCGATCCGACGACCGGCGGCGTCTCGGCCTCGTTCGCCTTTCAAGGCGACGTCATCATCGCGGAAGCGCGCGCGGCGATCGGCTTCGCCGGCCGGCGCGTCATCGAGCAGACCATGCGTCAGCGGCTTCCCGAAAACTTTCAGACCGCCGAATTTCTGCTCGAAAAAGGCGCACGTCGACATGGTCGTTGCCGCGCTCGGCGTTGCGCGACACGCTCGTGCGCCTGCTCGATTACGCGGTCGATCGCAAACGCGTCGCGCCCGATCCTCAAAGCCGTGCCCGAATTCGCGCCTGGCTGGGGTACGGCGCGATGAACGTGATCGTCGAACGCGAGAAGGGCGCCGCTCGCGGCGCTGGAGGAGCGCATCGCGGCTTTGCGCGCGCGGGTGCGACGAGCGCCGGCCGACGACGTGCGCGTTCTCGAAGAGAAGTATCGCGAGCTGCTGCGCGATCTGTTCGGCAATCTGTCGCCGTGGGAGCGCGTCAACATGGCGCGCCATCCCAAGCGTCCGCTCGCGGCCGATTATCTCGCCGCGCTTCGATGCGGTTCGACGAGCTGCACGGCGACCGTCAGTTTCGCGACGATCCCGCGCTAGTCGGCGGCTTCGCCAAACTGCGCGGGCGGCGCGTCATGGTGCTCGCGCAGCAAAAGGGCCGCGACACGAAGGAAAACATCAAACGCAACTTCGGGATGGTGTCGCCCGAAGGCTATCGCAAAGCGACGCGGTCTGATGCGCCTGGCGGATCGCGTTCGGCCTTCCGATCGTCACGTTCGTCGATACGTCGGGCGCCGATCCGGGCATCGCGTCGGAAGAGCACGGCGCAATCCGAAGCGATCGCGTCGGCGCTGCTGACGCTTGGCGAAGGTGCGAGTTCCCGATCGTGGCGGCGATCATCGGCGAGGGCGGCTCGGGCGGCGCGCTCGCGATCGCGCTCGCCGACCGCGTGCATCATGGCGGAAAACGCGGTGTATTCCGTCGCTTCGCCCGAAGGCTGCGCCGCGATCCTGTGGGGTGATGCCGCGCGCGCGCCCGAAGCCGCCGAACACCTCAAGCTGACGAGCGCGGATCTTGCGGCCTTCGGCATCGTCGACGAGGTCGTCCCCGAACCGCTGGGCGGCGCGCAGCGCGACGCGGTCGCATTCGTCGAGCGCATGCTCGACGCCGTCGATGCGTCGCTTGGCGAGCTCGAGCGCTTGGCGCCGGCCGATCTGCGCGAGCGGCGCTATCAGCAGATTCCGCCGCATCGGTGCATGGGAACGAGACGCTGCCGCAGGCCGTGGCGCTCCCGTGAAGCGCCGACTGCCGTACGCGGCACGCGTCGGAGGGCGCATCGGAGCCGTCGCGCTCGTGTCGCCGCCGTCGTCGCGACCGTCGCATTCAGTTCGCGGGCATCGTCGCCAAGAACGTCGCCGTGGCGCGCGAGATCGCTGTCACGCAAGCGCAGATCGACGCGTCTGACGCGCGCGCAGCGCGAGCAGTATCGTCGACGATCGAGCGCTTGCGCGACCCGCACGGCGCGATTCCCGAGATCCACGAGAAGCTGCAAGCTGGTCGGACCGCACGAAGAGATCATCTACGTGCGCGGGCTTGCCGACGCCGACGCCGCAGCCGACGAGCGATTGGCAAGCCGGCGCCGTGACCGCGGTGCGCGGACGCGTCATCAACATGCACCAGCACGGCGCGACGGTGCGGCTCGAGGACGGAACGCTCGCCGCCGTTCCGGCCGCCGAATTTGCGGCGCAATCGCCCGGCGTACGCTCGCGGGCCATGCCTCGCGCGCGCCGCTGGGACTCGTGCTCGAACGGCGCGGCTCGCCATGCGATCGTCGCGTCTCGAACGCGCGCGCGCGCATGCGAGCCGAACCGTCGCCGCTGCCGCGACGTCCGCGTCCCGCGCCTGCTCGACGCCGCTTTCGAAGCGCGGATGAACGCGTTCTTGAAGATCGACGCAAGAGGGAGGCGCTGTGCCGACCGGCCGCCACCCGCCGAGCGCCATTTCATCCGCAAGAAACGGCGAGCTGCGCTCTTCGAGGCGCGCGCACAAACGCGCGTAGAACGCGGCAGTCAGCATGGACGTGAAGTCGGCGCCAGGACCGGCGCCGCATCGAACCGGTCGCCGTTCCGGGCTGCTTCGTTCGCATCTCAAGGCACGTTCGATACGTTGCGCACCGCCGAACAGCGCGTCGCCGACTTCATCCTCAAGCATGCCGAAGAGCTGATCTATCTGACGGTCACCGAGCTCGCCGAGCGGACGCAGACCAGCGAATCGACCGTCGTGCGGCTGTGCCAGAAGATCGGTTACAAGGGCTATCAAGAGTTCAAGATCATGCTCGCGCGCGATCTGGTCGGCCCGACCGAGACCGTCTACGAGCAGATCGCGCTCGAACGACTCGCTCGAGGCGCTCAAGACGAAGGTCTTCGCGGCCAACGCTCAGGCGCTCAAGGACACGATCGAAGTGCTCGCCGATGCGGAGCTTGGCGCGGGCCGTCGCCAGCGCTTCGCGACGGCGCGCCGCGTCGAGATCTACGGCATCGGCGGCAGCGCTCCGCTGGCGCTCGACGCGTACCACAAGCTCATGAAGCTGGGCATTTGCGCTACGTCTGGCTCAACGACTCCGACCTGATGGCGATGTCGTCGTCGCTGCTCTGCGCGAGAGCGACGTTGCACTCGGCATTTCGCACACGGGCGCATCGCGCGACGTGTGCGACGCGATGGAGAACGCGCAAAGCGCCGGCGCGACGACGATCTGCATCACGCATCGCGCGACGTCGCCGATCACCAAGGTCTCGGACATCAAGCTCTTCACCGCCGCCAAGGAAACGGCGTTCGGCAGCGACGCGACCTCGAGCCGCATCGCGCAGCTTTCGATCATCGACACGCTCTACGCCGGCATCGCGAATCAAGACTACGACCGTGCGCTCGCGCTCGTGCAGAAGACGCGCGAAGCCTCAGCCGGCAAGCGCTATTGACCGACCGCGCATGCCGCGCCGTCATTTCGCTCGGGCACGCAACACCGCATCGGCTGCTCGTTCGCTGAGCGATCGCACGGCACGGCGACTGCTCGGTACGAGAACGCTAGAACGCGCTCGGACGCAGAGGCACAGCGGGACGCGTCTGGGTGAAGGGCTTGCGTGACGGCGGACGCTCGGCGCCGGCCGGCGTCGAGCGGACGCTTGCCGCCGTGCGCGACTTCGTCGGCGCGGGCGCAGCGCGCCAGATGCGCGCTTGACGGCGATCGCGACCAGCGCCGTGCGCCGTGCCGACGACGCGCGCCGCGTTCGCCGAGCGCGATGCGTGCAGCTGACGGGCGTGCCGCTGCAGATTCTTGACGGTGACGAGTGAAGCGGCGTGCACGTTTGCCGGCGCGACCGCGGATGCGCCGCGCGACGGCCAGCGCATCGCGGTCGTCGACGTCGGCGGCGGCAGCACGGAATGTGCCGTCGGCACCGCCGGCGGCTCGAGACGGCGCGTCGGTCGAGATCGGCTCGGTGCGGCTTTCGGAACGTTTCCCGGCCTGCTCGGGGCGATGCGCCGGCGCGCGCGCGCGCAGGCCGCTGCGCGCGACGCGCGAGCGCGCAGCCGCAGCGACGCTCGCGCCGATTACGCGCGCTCGGCCCCGTCGACGAAGTGCGCGCGGTCGCCGGAACGGCGACGACGCTTGGCGGCCGTCGCCGCGGCACCGACGTGGAACGCGTCGCCGGCACGACGCTTGACGCTGGCGACGTTGGACGCGACGCTCGACCGCCTGCTGGGGCTCGACCTCGCCGGCCGGCGCACGCTGCCGGGCATGGTTGCCGCAGCGCGCCGACATCCTGGCCGGCGGCGCCATCGTCCTGTCGGAGACGCTTGCGCGCGCTCGGCGCCGACGCCGCGCGCGTCGAGCGCAACGATCTGCTTGCTCGGCTGGCTTCTTGCTGGCGGCAGCCGGTGGCGCGACGCGCTCTCGGCGCCGGGTGATCCGCGAAGCCTGGGCGCGAAAGCGCGGGCGCACGGGATGATGGTGGAATCGGCAGACACAGCAGACTTTTAGGTTGGAGCCGGCCGCACGGAAACGGCGGCCGGGATGCGCTCAAAGTCGGCGAACTCGTCGCGGCGCTTGCTCCGCACGACAACGCCGAGCCAAGCGTCGATTGCGAGCCGTCGACCGGTTGGCGACTCCCGGTCGAAGGTGTAGAGACTGGACGGGCGCGGCCTACGCGAGTTCGAGTTCTGCGACCAGCTCCGGACTCATAGGGTCAAGGCACAGTCCGGACCACGAAGACCGCTCGCGCGGTCGTGGCGAAAGCCATCGTGGTGTGAAAATTTGCCGCTCGCGAGAGCATCCGAGTTCGAGTCTCGGTCATCCCAGTTCCGGCTCAACATAGGTTGCATGTTGGAAGGTTGCGTCGTTGAAGATCGTCGTCACCGTCAAACTCGTCCCCGACACCAATGCCGACAAGCGGCATCGACCCGGCCAGCAAGCGGCTGGTCCGCACCGGCGTCGAGACCGTCCTCAATCCGTTCGACGAGTACGCCATCGAAGCGGCGCTGCAGATCAAGGAAAAAGCCGGCGGCGACACGACGGTCAGCCGTCGTCACGATGGCGCCCGAGAGCGGCAAAGAAGTCGTCCGTAAGGCGCTCGCGATGGGCGCCGACGACGCGCTTTTGATTTCCGATCCCGCGGCCGAAGGCTCCGACGTGTGGGGCACGGCGCACGCGCTCGCCAAGGCGATCGCCAGCAAGGGCTTCGACCTCGTCATCTGCGGAACGCAGTCGACCGACGCGATCACGGGCGAGCTGCCGGGCATGCTCGCCGAATTGCTCGGCGTTCCGGGCTTGACGTACGTGCGCAAACTCGAGCTCGACGGCACGACGCTGCGCGCCGAACGCGAGACCGACAACGGCTACATGCGCATCAGCGCGCCGCTGCCGGCGCTCGCAAGCGTGACGAAATCGATCAACGAGCCGCGCTATCCGTCGCTGCGCGGCATCATGGGCGCGAAGAAGAAGACGATCGCCGTCGCAGATGCTGGCCGCGGTCGGGCGTCGACCGCGAGATCGGGCTCGCCGGCGCGCGGACCGAGCTCGTCGGCGCTCGAAACGCCGCCGACTGCGCGGCAAGGGCGAGGTCTATCAGGCGCCGGACGCCGTCGCCGGCGCGCAGAAGATCCTCGAGTTCCTGCGGGAGAAGAAGTTCGTCTGATGCGTGACGTCGTCGTTTTCATCGAACATACCGAAGGCCAGCCGCGCCGCGTCTCGCTCGAGATGGCGACGAAGGCGAAGGAGCTCGCCGGCGCGCTTGGCGGCAGCGTTCACGCCGTCGTGCTCGGCAAGGGCGCGGGCGGTGCAGCCGAGCAACTGCGCGCCTATCCCGTCGACACGATCCACGTCGCCGAAGACCCCGATGTCGATGCGTTTCTGGTCGATCCGGCCGTCGATTACGTCGCGCGCGGTCGCGACGTCGCGTCGGGCCGGCGCTCGTTCTGGTGCCCTACACGATGATCGGGCGCGACCTGGGTAGCCGGCTGGCGGCGCGGCTGGACTGCGGGCAGACGGCCGATGTGACCGACATCAGCGTCGCCGACGGACGGGTCAATTGCGTGTCGCCCAAACTCGGCGGCACGGTCATCACGACGTGCGCGTTCCGCGGCGACTACGGCGTCGCGGCCGTTCGGCCCAACGCGTTTGCCGCGTCACCGCAAGCGCCGGCGCCGGAACGATCGTCGCGCTCGAAAAGCCGGCCGGCAAGACGTACAGGATCGTCGTCGAGGAAGAGGTCGTCGAAGCGGCGGGCGAGCTCGGCGTCGAAGAAGCGTCGATCGTCGTCTCGGGCGGCCGCGGCGTCGGCGGCCCGGAGCCCTTCAAGACGATCCTCAAAGACCTCGCCGACGCGCTGGGCGGCTCGGTCGGCGCGTCGCGTGCCGCCGTCGACGCCGGCTGGATCGGCCACGGACATCAAGTCGGCCAGACCGGCAAGACGATCTCGCCCAACCTGTACATCGCCTGCGGCATTTCCGGCGCGATTCAGCACAAAGTTGGAATGCGCACGGCCGGTACGATCGTTGCTATCAATAAGGACGGCACGGTCCCGATCGGCGAGTTCGCCGACCTGCTGGTCGTCGGCGACCTGTTCGCGATCGTCCCGGAACTGACCAAACAACTGCGCAGCTGCACCGGTCCACGCGCGGCGTAGACGCCTCGCTTCCGTCGAAAGATGATCGTTTGAACATCGCAGCCCGTTCTCTTCGCGATCTCGCGCTCGCTCTGAGCGGTTGGCTTATCGCCGACGTGCAGCGCTTCGTACGGCGCGCAGGAAACCGGCCGCCGGCCGCGTCGCCGAGCCCAAGCGCCTCGCCGGCGCCGCTTCCGACCGCGACGCCGGAACCGCCCGAGCATCGCGATTCCGCGGCTGCAGGCGAAGATCAAGGCCAATCCGGCCGACAGGGACTCGATCGCCCAATTGGCCGGCTACGAACTTCGGACTGGGCCACCCCGACCAAGCGCTCGCACTGACGCAGCGGCTGTTTTCGCTCGGCGACAAGAGCGCGCAGGTCTATTATCTCGACGGCGCGGCGAACGAAAATCTCGGCCGCATCGGCACGGCGACGGCCGACTTCGAGCAAGCGTCGAACCTCGAACCGACCAACGCGCAAGTGCTTGCTGACGCTTGACGCAACTGTACTTGCGGACGAATCGGGCCGCCGACGCCGAGCGCGTCGCAAAGCGCGCGACGACATTCAATCCGAACGACGAAGCACGTGCTCGAGAACTACGGCCTCGTGCTCGGCGCAAGAAGGCAAGTTCGACGAGGCGCGCACGCAGTTCGCGGCCGCCGCCAAACTCGATCCCAAAGATCCGCAGCCGCTCATTCTCGAAGCGCAGTACGTACCTCGGCGCAGAAAGCCTACGCGCTCGCCGGCAGCGAGTACGATGCCGCGCTGGCACTCGATCCGAAGAACCCCGACGCGCTACTTGGTAAAGCGCGCCTGCTCGCGACCAACCACGACGTCAAGGGCTCGATCGCCACCTACGAGACGTTGCTCGGCATCGTTCCGAGCGACGATGCAAAGGCCGCCGTTCTGGTCGAGGAATACACGGTCTACCGCGACGAGAAGATGAACGGGCGAGGCGCTCGCGACGCTCAAACGCGCCGAATCGCTCTATCCGAAAGTCGCCGCCGTGCACATCGCCTACGGCGATTACGACGCGGGAATCGCCAAAGACCAAAACGCCGCCGAAGCGGAGTGGAAAACGGCGCTCGGGCCCAGACCGCGACAACACCGACGCCTTGATGCGCTTGGCGCAACTTGTCGCTCGCATCGCAAGCGCCCGGACGATGCGATCGGCTACGTCAAGCGCGTCACGCGAAGTGACGCCGGGCGATCCGCAACGCCTGGTTTACGCTGGGTCAACTGCAATCGCAGAACCGTCAATACCACGGTGCGCGCGACGCCTTTCGACACTCCTTCGCGTTGCAGGGCACGCCGCAAGCGCTGGCCGGGCATCGCGACCGCCGATCTCGCGCTGCGCAACTACAGCGAGTGCACGCGCGCGTTTCAGGCGCTCGATCAAGAGCGCGATCGGTCTGATGCAGCAGTTTCCGTCGCTGTTCTTGGCGTACGGCCGCTGCGCCGAGGGCAGCCGCGACAACGCTCAAGCGCGCTTGGCGTACACGCAGGTCAAGCCGTACCTCAAGCCGGGAACGCAGCTCGCGGCCGACGTGGACCGCGCGTTACGCCGCGTCTCGCAACTCGCGCGAACGCGCAAGAAGCGTCCGCGACAAACCGTCGCCGAAGCAAAGTCCGGCGCGCCGCCTGACCGTAAGCGTTCCGAGCGTCGACGCGCATGGCTGCGCAGGCCGTGATGATCGTCGTTTACGACGAGCTCTACACCGAGCATCTGCGCGGCGTCGCGCATCCCGAGACGTCCGGAGCGCGTCGCGGCGGTCGCCGCAGCGCCTGGAGGCGGCGGGTCTGTTCGATGTGCGCGTCGCGCGCGCGGGATGCGACCGACGCCGAACTCGAACTCGTGCATCCGCACGCGTATCTCGAGCGGGTCAAGCGCGACGTCGCGACCGTCGCGCCCGCACGCGGCGGGCTATCTGTCGACCGGCGACACAGTCATCGACGAGACGTTCGCTCGCGCGTCGCGCGGCGCGCCGCCGGGCGGAGTGCTGGCCGCGATGGAAGCGGCGGTCGACGGCAAGCGCGCTGCGTTCGCGCTCGTGCGGCCGCCGGGCCATCACGCCGAACCCGCGCGCGGCATGGGCTTTTGCATCTTCGGCAACGCCGCGATCGCCGCGCGCGCGTTCGTCGCGCAGCACGGCGGCCGCGCGCTCGTCGTCGATTTCGACTACCATCACGGCAACGGCACGCAAGCGGTCGCGGGCGACGGCGTCTCGTTCGTTTCGACGCACGCCTTTCCGGCGTATCCCGGAACGGGCGGCCCGAGCGAACAGCGCTTCGATGCCGGCGGCGCGATCGTCAACGTTCCGCTTCCGCCGCACTGCATACGGAACCGAACCGTTCATCGCGACGTGGCAAGGGCTGCTGCCCGAGGTCGCGCGCCGCGTGCGCCCCGACCTGCTGTCGTCAGCGCCGGCTACGATTTCGCCGCCGGCGATCCGGTCGGCGATCTCGGCGTCGACGCCGAGCCCGCAGCGCGCGCGCTCGGCGGCACTCGATTCGCGAAACGGCCGAGACTTTTGCGGCGGCCGCGTCGTGTATTGCCTCGAAGGCGGCTACGACGTACCGACCCTGGCGCGCGCCGTCGAGGCGACCATTCGCGCGCACGACGCCGGCGCGATCGGGCGAGCGCGCGGATCCGGCTGCGATTCCGGCCGGGCGCAACGCGCGCTTGCACGCGAGGCGTCGCGGCGTGGGCAGGCGTGATCTTCGCGTCTGCGCCTCGTGTCTGGGCGCGCTGTTGCTCGTCGCCGGCATCCTCAAGGCGCACGATGGTGCCACCGCCACGGCAACGTCGATTGCCGCGTATCGCATCCTGCCGCCGAACGTCGTCGCGCCGCTCGGCGTCGCGCTTGCCGTACGTCGAGATCATCCTGGGCGGGCTATCTCGCTGGCGGGCCTGTTCACGCGCGCGGCGGCCATCGTCGCCAGCGTGCAGTTCGCGGTGTTCGCGGGGGCCGTCGCGTCGCTGGTCGTGCGCCACTTACCGGCCGACTGCGGCTGCTTCGGCTCGGGTGTGCCGACGCCGCCGTCGTGGGGCCACGTCGGCCGTCGACGTCGCGTCTTGGTCGCTCGCCGCGGTCGCGATCGCGTGGCGCGCGCCCGGCGTCGTTCGCGGTCGACGCATGCTCGGGCTTGGCGCCTGCGGACGCAGGCGGTGCCTCGCAGCCTCACGAAGCGCACGAAGCGACTGCGCTCATGAACCGAGCCGAACGCCGCACCGTTCCGCCGTCACGCGCCAGCGCACAAGCGCAGGCGCACGCCGCCGCATCATCGTGTTGCAGTACCCTCGGGTTGATCGCGGTCGCCATCATCGTCGCGATCGCGCTCGCCAATCGCGTGCCGCAGACGGCCTCGACCGCGCCGACAGCCGCGCAACTGACGATCGGCCAGCAAGCGCCGGAGTTCGACGTGTCGACGACGCAAGGGCCGTTCGATCTCGCGCAGGCGCGCGGCGAGCCGACGTTGCTCGAAGTTTTCGCGACGTGGTGTCCGCACTGCCAGCGCGAAACGGCCGTCCTCAACCGGCTCTACGACACGTATAAGGACCGCGTGCATTTCGTCGCCGTCAGCGGCAGCGCGCTGGATGTCGACCGAGCAAGATCCCGAAACGCAAGCCGACGTGATCGCCTTCGCGAGCGCTTCAGGCGTGCGCTATCCGATCGCGTTCGATGGCAATCTGAGCGTCGCAAAATCGTACTTGCAAGGCGGCTTCCCGACGCTCGTGCTGATCGGTCCCAACGGAAAGATTCAAGTCCGTGACCAGCGGCGAGGTGCCGCAAGCGAACATTGCCGCAGCGCTCGGCTGCCGCCGTCGCCGGCAAGACGCCGAATCCAACGATGGGCTTCCGCGGAGCGTAATCGTCTCGCGGTGACGCGTGCGCGCCTGACCGGAGCGAACGCTTCGCTTCGCTCTCATCGTAGCGCTAGCGCTGGCGTGCGTGCATTCGCCCTCGGAACCAACCCGTCGAAGTGCATGCCGACGAACTGGCCGGGCTCGTCGGCGTCTCCAACGTCTTGCACGGCCGAGCGGCCGCTCGTGCCGTTCTTCGATCTGCGGGTCGAGTATTTGCCGCTGTACGGCATCTTCGAAACGATCTCGACAACGATCCTCGGCGTGAACGCGTTCGCGATGCGGTTGCCGGCGGTCGTTGCTGGGCGTCGTTTCGGTCGTCGCGCTGCGCTGCGTTGATCTTGGAACTTGACGGGATCGCAGCTGCTCGCCGACGGCGTCGGCGGCGATTCTTCGCCGTATTGCCGTGGTCGATCGAGTTGTCGCGGCTTGGCTGGGAGAACGCGGCGGTGTTTCCGTTTCTGCTTGGAGGGCTCGCTGCGCTGGCGCGCGGGCTGCATCGAAGACGAGCGGCCCGGTTTTGCTCGCCGGAGTGTTGTTCGGCATCGGCGCTTATTCGTATCGGGCCGAGCCGTTCGACGCAGTCTTACTGGCAGGCGCGCTACTCGCTGCGCATCCCCGCAGCAGCCGCGCGTCGATCGCGGCCGCTCTTGCTGTCTGCGGCCGCCTTTGCCTCGATCGTTGCGCCGCTCGCAGTGGGTGTCGCGACACATCCGCACTTCTTCTGGCGAGATGCAAACATTGCGACGTTCGGTCACGGTTACACGCCCGCAGCCATGGCGACGTTCATGCGCAACTATGTCGCGCATTTTGCAATTGCACCGCTGTTCGCATACGGCGACGGCATTCTCGATCACGGACCGCATTACGGCGTGCTCTACTGGTGGATGCTGCCGTTCATCGTCGTCGGCGTCATTGCTGCGCCGCGCGTTTTGGCAGGCTGAATGCGGCATTCTGCTATGTCTGGCTCGCAGTCTATCCGCTGGGCGGCGCACTGACAAACGACGGCGTTCCAGATTTCCCGCGCACGATGATCGGTGCGCCGCTGGTTGCGGTGCTGGCCGCCGCCGGCGTGCGCGCTGCGTGGCTGGGGCTAGGGCGCTACGATGCAAGCCGGCGCCTGCGGCGCAGTCGCTGGGGCAGCGCTCGTTGTGACCGCTGCATTCGCGTTTGCGGACTTCGCGCGCGTCTACTTCAGCGTGTATCCCGCCCAAGCCGCCGACGAATTCAAGTATGGAACGGCCGATCTGTTCGCGCGGGTCCGAAGCTTAGGTCCCGGCAAGCAGCGCGTCTGCTTTGCGTCACTCGACTGGTACAATTACGAGACGTTTGTCGACTTTTACATGAGCGGATCAGCACTCAAACCGATCGAAGGGCTCGACGCGGCATGCTCGCTTCCCGGCTCGTTGATCGTCGTCGACGCGCCGCTCGAAGGCACCGCCCGGCGCCAAGCTCGTGTACGTGCAGCCGGATTACGAAGGCGGCATCATGGCTTACGTGTACGAAACCTAACCGCCCTAAAGACGAGGCACTCCGACTTACGGCACGACGCTCTTGGCGATGTCACAAGTTCGTTGCGCATCAAGTCGCCGACGAGAGCGAAGTGGAGTTCGTGCTCTTCCCACGTCAAGAGCGTCGTCGGGCCGTCCTCGACGTACTGGGCTTGATGGCCTTCGAACTCGATCGTCTTGGGGTGCAGTGAACCGAAGTCGGCGGCGGCGCCGCTCGAATTCTCAAAGAGCGAGATCGTGCGCAGGCCGTCGGAATACAGCAACTGCAGCGTCCGCACGCCGTTGACGGTCGTCACGTCGCCGCTGTCGAGCGCGAAGCCTTGCGGCAAATCCTTGGGTCGATACGGCGTGAAGCCGGCCTCTTTGATGACGCGTTCGATGTCGGACGAAGGCATGTCGACGTTGACGCCGGCGACGCTGCGCGTATCCGCGCGGCGGGTCGACGGCGAACAGGCCGCTGGGAATGGCGTCCGTGTAGCGTAATTCCTCGAAGCGTGCTTGCGAGGCGATCGCGCCGTTCGCGTGATACTCTTCTTTCTTGAGCACGAGATGCGTTTGCCGATCGAGCCAGACGCGCAGGGCGCGTTCGCCGGTGTATTTGTTGACCAGCACGAACGAGTCGGTCGAGCGATCGGCCACGGTGTCGGAGCCGTCGGGAATCGCGCGATAATTCGCCAGCACCTGATCGAAGTCGTCGGCCGCCGAAATCTGATTGTCGATGGTCGGGTTGTGCGAGATCGTGAGCTTACTGTGCTTTGGTATCGAAGTCGTACGTGGCCGTCCCGCGCGTGATGATGTAGTCGCCGTATAGCGCTTCGGGCGCAACGAACCAACGTCGGGTCAACGCCGGCGCGAGATGTTCGACTTTGACGATCGTGGCGCTAGCGCGTGCCGAACTGAAACGAATCGATCTCGAATTGACCGACGTACGAGACCGTGCGCGGCGCATCGATGCTCATGCGCAGCAACGCGATCGGGTTTCGCGATCGCTTTTTCCCGGGGCTGCGCGCTGACCCTTGGCGACGGCGCCCGGCGACACGGCAAACGCTGCCAATCGCCGCGAACAGGGTGGCCGCCCGGAGTGCTTGGACCGTCAATGGTTTTGCTGCCGTGCTGCCGCGCGCTTAACGCACGGCATCGATCCCGCCGGAGACCGCGTAAGCAGCATACTGGTCGATCAGTGCGGAGGCGCCGGACGGTATCATCGCTCGAGCGACGTTTCGCGGCCGCCGGCATGCCCGAATGTTCGGAGAGCGGCGAACTCGCCGACTGCGCGGCATGGGCTTGGAGATAGTACAGCGCGTCGACCGAACGCGAAGAGCCGTGGCCCAGCGGCGATGCGAACCAGCCGCCGACGAGCAAGAGCGCGGCCGCACGGTACGGCAATGGCCGGGCGCCAGAACGCAGCAAAACGAGCGAGCGGTGACGGCGGCATCTCGCGGACTCGCTGCCAAACCGCCGCGCGACCAGGGACGGAAACTCTCGCTCCTCCGCCGCAGCAGCTCGAGCGGAGCAGCTCGGTGACTGCCGCTTCGGAATCGCGCGCCGCTCGGCACGCCGCGCAGGCCGCCAGATGAGCGTGCACGGCGGCATCGTCCTGCGGGCGCAGTTCGCCGTGCAGGTAGTCGATCAAGGTATCGTTGGTTAGGTGGTTCATCGTTCTTGTTGTTGTGCTCGCTCGACGAGTCGGCGGAGAAGGGCGCGGGCCCGGTGGAGGCGCGACCGCACCGTCCCGATCGAGCAACCCATGATATCCGCGATCTCTTGGTAACTGTATTCTTCGATATCTGCCAGGATGACGACTTGCCGCTGGTCGGTGGAGAGTTGGGAAAGGGCCTTGGAGAGCGGCTCCCCGATCTGCCGCTCGACATAATCGTCGATGGGCGTGACGGCGAGGGGGCGCTGCCCGCCGAACTCCTGGGGGGCGTTGTCTTCTGGGATCTCTTCCTGAAAACGCCCTTTTCGTCGCCGAAGTTCGTCCCGATGCAGATTCGTAACGATCCGGTAGATCCACGACAGGAAGGAGGTCCCTGGCACGAAGGAGCGCCAGGCGCGGTAGACCCGGATGAAGGCGTCCTGCGTCAGGTCCCGCGCGTCGGCCTCATTGCCCGTCAGCCGGAACGCGAAGTTGTAGGTCGCCTTGCCGTACTGGGTCATCGCCCGTTCCAAGAATGCGGTCTGTTCGGCAGTGGGCGGTTCAAGCGGGGTCCGGGGCGCACCCATTAGGGCATACGTTTGGTTCCTCGCGGACAAACCCCCGTCGCAGTCCCCTTCGCGTCGGCATCTCGCTGAGGGCGCAAGCCGATACGGGGCGGCCGGATTGTCCGCCAGGCGCCAAGCCACGCCAGAAATGGCAGAAATGTAGGAATCTTTAGGAGAGCCTAAAAATCTCTCCAGGCACGCCTAACGGCGGGCAGGAGAACGTTGTGCTGGCTCCACATAGGACCTCGCGGCTCGGGCCGCACTGGCGATGGCTGGTCGCCGCAGGTGGCGCTCCTCGCGTGCGCCGGTCTGCCGGCTGCCGTCCGCGCCGATGCGGATCAATCGCCGCCGGGTACTGACCCGACCACCGTCGGGCTCCAGCCAATCCGCGGCGCCCGTGCCCACGGCGACGCCGTTTCCGGGTGAGTCGCGGCTTGATACGGCGAGAAGACGGCACCTACGCCGCCGTTGCTCAAGTTGCGGGACGCACGCGGACGTTCCATATCGTCGCACGCGAGGCGCCGTGGACGCTTGCACCTGGCCTGACGGTCCTCGCGAAAACGTACAACGGCGTCGTTCCCGGACCGACCCTCGTGGCCGCTCAGGGCGATACGATCGTGATCGACTATCGCAACGAACTGACGGTTCCCGACACGATCCATCTCCACGGCATTCACGATTTCCCAGACACGATGGATGGGGTGGGCGGTATTTCACAGCCGCTCGTACAGCCGGGTGGCCGCTTCCGCTACGCCTTCGTCGCGCGCGCTAGTGGGACGTTCATCTACCACACGCACGACAACGAGCAGATGGTCGATTCCGGCTTGTACGGCGCAATCGTCGTCGATCCCACGCACGTGCCGGCCGGAGAACGCGTCCAACACGACGACGTTGAGATGCTTTCATCGTGGATGATTCAGAGCACGGCCGAAAATCATTTTACGATCAACGGCAAAGAGTATCCCGCGACGACGCCGATCACCGTAACGCGCGGCCAACGCGTGCGGCTTCGCTGGATCAACATGTCAGGCGAAAACTTCCACACGATGCACACGCACGGCCACTATCAGCGCATCGTCGCCCGCGACGCGCAGCCGGTCACATATCGAGACGTCGAGGATACGATCGAACTCGGCCCGGGCCAGCGCGTCGATGCGATTGTCGATGCCGATGCGCAGCCCGGCAACTGGCTCGTCCACTGCCACGTGCTCGACCACATCGAAGACGACCAAGGCATGCCCGACGGATTGATCACCGAGATCCATTACACAGGTACGCCCAACACGTTAGCTGCGATGGGCACGGCGATGCGCCGTTCATTGCCCGATGCTGCCAACGCGAACCCACATGCGCCGCTGTCGTTCGGCTGGACGACGCTGCTCGGCGCAATCGCCGGTCTCACGATCTTTATCGGCTTGCCGATCGCACGCGCCAAAACGTTGACGCCCAATGCGATCGGAGCGCTCAACGCTTTGGCCATCGGGATCCTCGTCTATCTCGTCGTCGAGATCGCGGGCAACGCCACGGCGCCGATCGCGCGCGCCGTCAGCGTTTGGCATGTCAATGGAGGTGCGCCGCCCCTGGGATTGCTGGCCGGCTACGTTGGCGGTCTTCTCGTTGGCTTGGTAGGTCTCGGCTTTGTCGCGACGCGGCTCGCCAAGCATGGTGCCAAGGGCGCCGTCGATCAGCCGCTGATGCTCGCGGCGTTGATAGCGATCGGCATCGGAGCTCACAATTTCGCCGAAGGCCTCGCGATCGGAGCGTCGGCGGCTTCCGGGGCAACGGCAATTGCCGTGGGTCTGATCGTCGGCTTCGCATTGCACAACGCGACCGAAGGTTTCGGCGTCGCGGCCCCGCTGGCGGGCCGCACGATCCCGTCCTGGCGACAGATCGGACTTGCGGGACTCGTCGCCGGCGGACCAACCTTCATTGGAACGATGGTCGGCTACACCTTCGACTCACCGCTCTTGGCCGTCGTCTTTTTGACGACCGCCGTCGGCGCGCTGATCTTCGTCATCGGGGAACTCTGGAGCGTCCTCAAGCGCACCGGCATAACGCTGACCGCAACATCGATGCTTGCCGCCGGCTTCGTCCTCGCCTTCGCTACGGAACTGTACCTCGACATCAACGGCGGTTGAGCCGCCTGTCGAAAGCGGCTTAAAACGGCGCTGTAATACGAACGTCGGCGCGAAAGCCTTCGCCCCACTGGGTCGTATTGAAGCCGTTGTTGACCTTTAGAAGGTAGCGAGTATTCGTGAAGTTTTGAAAGTCGGCGACGAATCCGAGCGCCGGCTTCGAGCCGCGGGTCGCTTCACGCCCGAACGACGCGCCGAAGGTTAAATGCGGCGGTAAACGCCCGCTGCCGTTTTCGAATTGCACGGGGTAACCGGTCCCGTATTGCGGCTCGAGCGTGGCGAAGAACGCGCGGCCGGCGCCGAAGTGCTTGGTGTAGCCGAGCTCGGCGGAAAAGGTTTGATCGTGATCTTCGGGGCTGAGGGTCACGTCGTCGGGGTTCGTGCTGGGCGGGAACAGGAAGGTGCTGCCCGAGATGCCGCCGGCCATCGACGATGACAACTGGGTCGAAAAGAACATCGAGTCGCCGCTGCTCCAGCTCGCGTCAACCCGCCCCTCAACGCCCTTCGCGATCCCGATCGTATTGTTGAACACGGCGAATATGGGCGTGTTGGCGAGTTGCGTCGTGTCGAGGACGTTCGTTACATCGCGTTTCCAGAAGTTGATCGTGGCGCGCGCTCCGGGCGCAAACGTATGCGCCAGGCCAAACTCGTAATACGAATCGTTCTCGGGCTGCAAACTGTACGCTGGTAGTGCGCCCGTCGCGTTGTCGCCGCCGAGCAACACTGCAGCTTTGCGCGTGTCCTCGAGCAGCGGCGCGGCGTACAAGCGCCCGAAATATCCGTGTAAGATGTCTTGCGGATCGAGTTGGCCGTTGATTTCGATGCGCGGGCTCAAGCGCGAGCCGCTGACGTAGCCGGTCGAGTGATCGACACGCAGGCCTGCGTCGACGGAAACATAGTGAGTCGGCGTCCACTTGTCTTCGATGTACGCGCCGAACTGCGAACCGCGTTGGGCTGCGTCGTCGGTAAAGTACTGCACTGGCCCGACCGGCATGCCGCTCGAGTTCGTGTTGTAATATGCGATCGTCTCATTGCCCGCGAAATTCTCGACCGACTCGTCGATGCCGGCTTTGACTGCGTTGTTTCCGAACACGTTGAACTGCGTTAAACGCAGCCCTTCGAAGTTCGAATGGCGATCTTGTGTCAGACCGTCGACGCCGCCGGCAAGGTCGCTCGGAATGTCGCCGAGATAGCGCACGCGGTCATAGCGGTACCACGGCGCAATCTGCGTGTAGGCGTTGCCGGCTTTGGCGTTGTGCGTGTAGACCGCGTTGAAGAAGTTGTCGTATTCGTGTTGGACGTCGTCCGTAGACGGTGGCACGATGATGGGATCGTTGGGGTCGCCCGGGTTGGGATCGATCGGAATCTGGAAGGTCGCGTCGTTGTTCGAAGCGTCGAACGATAAGGTATCTCTCGAGCCGATGTTGGTGATCGTACGGAGAAATTGATTTGACGTGTTCGAGTTGTCGTGGATCGGTACGAACGTCGGCGAGTCGATGCCGCGCTCGGTGCGCTCCTCGTTGGCGTTGAGAAAGACGCGCGTCTTTCCTAACGTCAGCGATTCGCCCAGCGATGTTTGCAAGTCGCCGTACGAGCCGGCACCCACCGTAAACGAACCTTCCTCGGGCGCACCGAGGTCCTGCCGGTGACTGAGGATATTGACGACGGCCCCTTGACGAGAACCGCCGAATTCTGCGGGAAATGCGCCGGTGAACACCTCGAGAGAGTCGATCGTGCGTGGATCGACGATCTCGCTGAAATTCGAGGTCGTGCCCTGCGGCAGCGGAACGCCGTCGAGTTCGTACGTCAGCCCGTGAAAGCCGTGCGCTACCGGCTCGTTGTACGAGAAGCGCACGATGCCCGGCACCGTTTCAATGACTCGGTCCAGGCTTTGATTTTGTGGGAGAGCGATCAGCTGCGCTTTGGTGATCGTATTGACGGACACAGGATTGGCCGCAGCACTCTTCACGAGTCCGGACTGCGTGCGCCCGATCGTTCGCAATCCGAGCTCGATCGGTAGATTGAGGACGGAGTCGGTTTGGACATCGACGGGCTGACTGAATGTCGGGAGGCCGGCATGGCTTGCCGTCAGCGTGTAACGGCCGAACGGAACGCCTGGAAACGAGAAGGTGCCGTTGGCGGCGCTCGTCGTCGCCAAGGCGCTGCCGGTGCCGCGCAGCGAGACGGAGGCGCCCGCCACTGGCTTGCCGCTGGAAGTGATCGTGCCGTGCACGAGGCCGGTTGTGCCGGCAAAAGCCGGGCGTACCGCCGATACGATGAGAGCGGCGAAGATCGCCGCCGAAAGAAAGCGCACTGGAGTTCCTCGAAGGATTGGTGTGCTGTCGCCGCTAGACGGGCGGCGAATCCGGCCTCGGTGCGGCCTCAAACGCCCGAACGCCCGATCGGCCGCTACTCCAAGAATGGAGCGGCAGCTCAGCTGCGGACGCTGCGAAAATTCAGAGGGTCGCTGTGGCCAGATGAGGCGGTGCGCGCCCCCGTGCGCTGCAGGCCAGCTGGGCCCATGCCGCAGCGATCCGGCTGCGGGTACGCGTCGGGGCCGCAGGGGTAGCGCACGTACGCTCGCCTTCGGAGAGCGCGGCGAGCGCGCGGCCGGAGACGCGCAGTAGGCGTGCCGCAAGCAAGCCGGCGCACCAGACGATCGCTGTCGCCGCCAGCAAAGCCGCTAGCGTCGTCCATCCACCGGCGAACGGGGCGTGCCCTTCGGCGAGCTCGATCAGCCCGAAGGTAGCGCCGCCTGCCACGCTCAGCGCGGCGGGTGAAAGGAACCGCTCGTCTATGGCCGGGAAACCTCGGAGGCTCGCTCCGCCGATGACCGGAAGCCCGACGGCGCCCGCCAACAGGTACAACACCGCAACGAGCGCCAGCCCAGCGGCGAGCGTCCCGAGCACGGCGCCGGCCTGCGTTGTGCCCGGCAAGTGCTGCGCGCCAAAACACAGCCCGTGCGCGAGAACCGCGACCAGGCCCGCGAGGGGCAGCCAAACGGCCAGCCGGCGGCAAAGCATCAGTCGAGTGCGTTCGCCGGTGCGGCTCGTTTTCCCCGGCCACAAATCCTCCAAGGGACGGACGCCGCCGCTACGAACCTAGCCCGCCCCATGCAGCCGCTTCCCGCAAACCGGCTCCCGAGCGAAGCATCCGATGAGGTCGGTTTGATCATCGCGTTGCTCGTGCGCTTTCCGCAGATCGCTACGCTCGTTTCCCATCCCGCCGATGGAACGCTCGTGCTTTCGTTCGCGGTTCGCGCCAAACTGGAGCGCGGGGTCGAACGCAAGCTGCGCGAATCGGTCGGGGAGCACGTTCGTGCGCTGCTGGCTTTGCGGCGCGAACGTCCCGACGCGCTCGCCGTGACGGTGGAAAGCGACGAAGGCTTAGTCTTCGTACGGGTCACGCGCGATGCACGCAGCTTCTCGCGAGAAGAGCTGCTGCTGCTCGTCGCCCTGCTGTCGGAGCGGTTCGGTGCGGATCTCGTCCAAAGCCCGCCGGCCGCCGATGAGGCACTCGACGACGACGGCAACGTCGACGATCTCGTCGAGTACGCGATCGAAGCGCTACGGGAGCCTGCCGGTAAGCGCAGCCTGGTCGGCTTCCGCGAGGAGAAGCGCGTTTTGGTATACTTCGTCGCATCCCGCAAGAAAAGTAAAGCCCGCGGCCGGCCCTAGGCCCCGCGCTGCACGGTACGATGCTCGTCGATTTTCATTCTCACACGCTGGAAAGCGACGGAACGCTTGCGCCCTCTGAGCTGGCGGCGACGATGCTGGCACGCGGCGTCTCGATCTTTTCGATCACCGACCACGACGCACTCGGCGCGTATGAGCGCCTGGGGGATGCCGCTTCAGGGGCGAGCGTCGTCATCGGCATCGAACTCAATACGACCTACCGCGGCAGCGAAGTGCATGTTCTCGGTTACGGATTTCCGCTCGATGCTGCCGAAATCGGTGCCGCCGTCGCAGAGAACCGCCGCCATCGCGAATCACGCGCACACTTGATGGTCGAACAACTGCGCGGATCAGGAGTCGAATTGACGTTCGCCGACGTGCGCGCCGAAGCGGGCAACGACCGATCGGCGCTGGGCCGGCCCCATGTGGCGCGCGCGCTCGTCCGTAAAGGCTATGCGAGCGATATCAATGGCGCTTTTCGCAGCCATCTCGTCTCAGGCAAACCAGGCTACGTGCCGCAACATTACATGGCGCCGCACGAGGCGGTCGCCTTGATCGGACGCGCTGGCGGCGTTGCCGTGCTCGCGCATCCCGGCCGCCTCAAAGATGAGTCGATCATCGACGAACTCGTCGCCGCAGGCCTCGTCGGCATGGAAGTTTTTTATCCACGCCACGATGCCGAACAAGTCGCCCATTTCCGTGAACTGGCCGCCGACTTCGGCCTCGTGATGACGGCCGGCTCAGACTTCCACGACCCCCGCTACAACGAACGCGGGGTCGGCATGGAAGTCGAACGCGACGACATTCAACCGTTCTTGGAGCTGGTGCTGTAAACTCGAGCGTAACGCTTCGCCGTCGGGCGTGTCGAAAACGTTAGAAGTCTGCCGGTTCCTTAAGTGGGCCAGTTCGAGTAAGTCGCGACCTGTTCACGTGTAGCGGTTGTCGCCACGGCGTGCGCTTTTCGATCGGCCTCCCGCGCGACGCCGGCGAAAGCGGCGTCGAGCGGAAACACGCGTCGTTATCCCGTGACGGCCTCGAACATGTAGGACCCCGCGACCGGTTGGCAATTGCGCATTGCCGGAGTGTAAACTCCGTTCTTCGCTGCCGTCAGGGCCGCGCCGTCGAATTCCGCGTTACCGCTGGATTTGGAAACGGTGGCGCCCGTCACTTTGCCCGCTGGCGATACTTCGACGCGCACGTCGGTCTTGAGCCCGTTCGGTAAGCCTTTTGCAATTTTCGGGGCCGGTCCATCTTTATAGCGTGCGCCGGAATCGCGGCAGCTAGCAGCGACGACGGTGACGTGTGAAGCTGGGGACTGCGCGCCGAAGGCGACCGCCGGCGCAAATGACTGTAGGGTAAGCGCGATGAGAGCTAACATGATCGTCGTTCCTCCAAGAGCGTAGTGAGAGAGGGTGATTGCGCCATTGCGGCGGGCATCTTCGAGGCGCTGGATGCGCATCAGCGTCGCACTGGCAAATCCCGACGCGCCGCAGGCCGCTATGGGACCGTTGCGAGCGGCCGAAACGGCGAACGAGGCGAGGCTTCGGGTGTACGTGTCGAGGTCGCGAGATTGCGCGATCGCCCAATCGTCGCAAGCCGCTTCCCGCTCGAGTGCGATCGTGCGCAGCACGAGCAAGACGGCCGGATTGAAGAACAGGAATGCGTGCAACACGCGCTCGCAGGCATTCATATACGCATCGCCGCGCCGCACGTGCGCGAGTTCGTGCGCGAGAATACATTCGAACTGATCGCTAGGCCCCGACGCCACGGCGGTCGGGACGATCACCGCCGGCCTGACGAACCCAACTGCGAGCGGCACGCCGATCTCGGCCGACGCCAATACGCGGACGCCCGTGCGTTCGCAGAGACGATCGCTGCGACGCATGAGGCGCCCTAACTGCAACGCGCCTGTGGCGATGCGCAGCGCGAGAAGCAGCACGCCGAGCGCCCAGGCACTCGTCAAGACCAGAACGGCGCGATCGCCCAGTGCCACGTCGATGCGATGCCGGACTGCTGCCGAGCTGCGCGTCTGCACTCGTTCAGCGGCGGCACGTCCCGCGATCGCGTGACCGGCATGTATCGACGTGCGGGGAACGATGTTCGGGATGGTCGTTATGAGCGGGACGATGCTGATGGCGACGAGCGAGCCTTGCAGGACGACCGAACGCGTCGCCGCGTTGAGGCGTCGTCGGCAGACGGTCAGCGCCAGCGCGACGGCTATGCCGAGGCACGCGCCCTGCCACAGGCTCGCGAACAGTACGTCTAGCAGTTCGCGGGCCGGCGCGATCATCGCGACGTCCTTTTAGCGATCACTCGCTTGAGGGTCGCGATATCTTCGTCCGAAAGACGTTCGTCTTCGAGGAGCGTCAGCGCTAAAACGCCGGGCGAGCTTCTGAAAAATCGTTCTAGCAACGTATCCAAAAGCGAGGTCGCGGCATCCGCCCGCTTCACGACGGGACGGTAGACGAACGCTCGTCCCGGTTTGTCGTGAGCGACGTAGCCCTTATCTTCCAACGTGCCGAGGGTCGTGAGTACGGTCGTATACGCAAGCGGCGGCGGCTCGAGGCTGCTCACGATATCGGCGACGGTCGCGCGATCGCGCTCCCACAGCACGTTCATCAGCCGCAATTCGTGATTGGTCAACGTCACGGCACGCCTACGCGGCATCGAAGCCTCCTGTTGGCACGCTTCTACCTGCTACTATTATTATAGTATTTCGGGATGCTACGCTCTTTCCGCGGGCTTGTCAACCAGCGCTCAGATCGTTATCAGTAGATCGGCAAGCCGCGCGTTACGCCGCCACGAAGCTCGACGGGTAGGCGGGATTGCGCCGCAGGGCTTCGGCCAGCAAGGCCACGTGAGTCGTTTCGACGCCGAGGATCGACGCCGCAGTCTTGGCGTAGTCGCGATTCTTGTACAGGGGGACCGGCGCTCAAGTGGGCGTCGGCCAACATGCGCTCGACCGTGTACGCGAAGCTCAGGATGTCCGCTTCGGTACGTAGCGTCGGCGTGTCGAGCGGCGCGATGTCGTCGGGCGCGGTTTGCCCCGCCGTCGTGAAGACGGCGATGAGTGCGTCGCGATGCGCATTGTGGTCGGCCAGGAAGCCGTTGAGCACCGCCGACACCGAAGCCGACAGGACGCCCGATGCCCGCCGCGTCAGTATAGGCTTTGATCGCGGCCCGTTCGAGCAGCGAGTTCGGCTCCTAGGGATTTGAGGTCGCCGCCATCGACGCGATCGGCGGCGAGCGGCGCAGTACGTCAAGAGTGGAGCAGTAACGCCGAGCGCTGCCGCGGCGCCGAGCGCCTGCGCGCGTGTAAAGGTGGACATGAAGCAATGCTAAGCCGCTCGACGGCGCGTGACCCTTTCGGCACGCGCGTCCGGATGTCAGCGCGCGATGGCGCACGAGCGTGTCGGCACGTACCCGAGCGACCAACGGTGCAGCTTCGGCTTCATAGCGCGTAAGCAGCGCTTGGTCGCGGGCGATCGCCCGCTCGATCCTTCATATAACGGTGATTGACGCGCACGTTGAACGCGCAGCGGAGAGACCGGCCGCCGCAAACTCGGCGGCGCAACCCAGATCGCTGATCAGTTGCCGGTTTTCTAACTCCAAGGCCCGCGCGGCAAGGCCGGCGACCGTCGCCGCCAGCGCGGCGCCGTGCAGCGGCGCTTGCGCTGCGCCGGCGAGCGCGCGCTGTAGTTCAGCGGAACGCGCTGCGATCTCACTTCGGACGTCGCGCGGGAGCGCCATTGCGGCCACGACGCGTTCGTACGCTCGTTCATCTTCGCTGCGCGCCGCCGCGGCGCCGGTACGCGCACATCGTCTGCTTGCGCTATCAGGTCCTCGGCCAATCGATGCTTTGGCGGCATACTTTGCGTTGTGCGCGCGTGATGCGAGCGACCATGGCGACCAAAGCGGCTCCGCACGCTATGACAACTGTCGCAGCGCTGCCGCCGCCCGGCGTCGGCTGTCGCTGAAGCGAGCGCGTCGAGATAGGCTTCCAGCTCCACGGCTGGGGAGTTCGAGCGGCGCGCGGCGAAACTTCCCGCCATCGCTTTCGATTGTTTCAAAGATCAGCGAGCCAATGCATCCCAAAGGAGCAACTTTGCAAACCATCGATCGACCGCGCGGCGACGTCAAAGACCGCAGCCTCGCCGATTCCGGACGCTCGCGCATCGAGTGGTCCGCTACCTTCATGCCCGTGCTCGCCCAGATTCGCGACCGCTTCGCGCAGCAGAAGCCGCTCGCAGGCGTCCGCATCGGAGCGTGCCTGCACGTTACGACCGAAACCGCCAACTTGATGCTCGCGCTGCAAGCGGGTGGCGCCGAGATCGCGCTGTGCGCTTCGAACCCGCTGTCGACGCAAGACGACGTCGCCGCGGCGCTTGCCGAGCACTACGAGATTCCGACGCACGCGATCAAAGGCGAAGACAACGCGACGTACTACAGCACATCGAATCCGTCGTCGCCACCAAGCCGCACATGACGATGGACGACGGTTGCGACCTCGTCACGACGATCTACACCAAGCACAACCATCTGCTCGCCGACATGATCGGCGGCTGTGAAGAGACGACGACCGGCGTCATCCGGCTGCACGCGATGGAGAGGGACGGCGTGCTGCCGTTCCCGGTCGTCGCGGTCAACGATGCGCTGACCAAGCACATGTTCGACAACCGCTACGGCACGGGACAATCGACGATCGACGGCATCATCCGCGCGACGAACGTGCTTGCTCGCCGGGCATACCCTCGTCGTCGTCGGTTACGGCTGGTGCGGCCGCGGCGTCGCATCGCGGGCCAAGGGGCTGGGCGCACACGTCGTCGTCACGGAGATCGATCCGCGCAAAGCGCTCGAGGCCGCGATGGACGGCTTCATGGTCATGCCGATAGCGCGAAGCCGCCGAAGATCGGCGACATCTTCGTTACGGTGACCGGCAACTATCACGTGATCGCGGGAGAGCATTTCGCCGCGATGAAGGATGGCGCGATCGTCTGCAACTCCGGTCACTTCAACGACGAACTGGACCTCGATGCGCTGGACCGTTTGTCGACGGGTAAGGAGCGGCCGCGCCCGTTCGTCGAAGCGTATCGGCTACGGAATGGACGTACCGTGCGCATTTTGGGCGAAGGGCGGCTGATCAACCTCGCGGCGGCCGAAGGCCATCCGGCTGCCGTGATGGACATGTCGTTTGCCAATCAGGCGATGGCGGCGGCGTATCTCGCGCAGAATCACGCATCTCTCGAAAAGAAGGTCTACTCCGTGCCCGACGACATCGATCAGGAAGTCGCTCAGCTCAAGTTGCGCGCGATGAAGATTGCCATCGACACGCCGACGGCCGAGCAGCGCAAGTACATGACCTCTTGGTCTGAGGGCACCTAGCGATGGCCTACCGCAGACTGTTTACGTCGGAGTCGGTCACCGAGGGCCATCCCGACAAGGTGGCCGATCAGATTTCCGATGCGGTGCTCGACGCGATCTTGGCAGAGGATCCGATGGGGCGCGTCGCCGTCGAGACGTTCGCCATTACGGGTCAGGTCCATATTGCCGGCGAGGTTACGACGAAGACGTATGCCGACATCCCGCGCATCGTGCGCAGTACGATTGCCGACATCGGGTACAATCATTCGCTCGTCGGTTTCGATTCGGCAACGTGCGGCGTATCGGTGTCGATCGACGAGCAGTCCCCCGACATCGCGCTGGGCGTCGATACGTCGTTCGAAGTAAAGCAGAGCGGCGACCGCGACGAGTTCGAACTGACGGGCGCGGGCGACCAGGGGATGATGTTCGGTTTTGCGTGCCGTGAAACCGACGAATTGATGCCGTTGCCGATCGTCCTCGCGCACAACCTGACGAAGATGCTTGCCGCGCAGCGCAAGAACGGCGATCATCCCGTGGCTGCGGCCTGACGGCAAATCGCAGGTGACCGTCGAGTACGACGGCCACACTCCCGTGCGCGTCGATGCGGTCGTCATCTCGACGCAGCACGAGCCCGACATTCCGCTTGCGACGATTCGCGCCCAAGTTGCCGAACGCATCATCGACCAAGTGATCCCGAGCGAAGCTGCGCGACGAGCAGACGCGCGTGTTCGTCAATCCGACCGGCCGTTTCGTCATCGGCGGCCCGATGGGCGACGCCGGCTTGACGGGGCGGAAGATCATCGCCGACACGTACGGCGGCATGGCGCGGCACGGCGGCGGCGCATTCTCGGGCAAGGACCCACCAAGGTCGATCGCTCGGCAGCGTATGCTGCGCGCTACGTCGCGAAAAATATCGTTGCGGCCGGCTTGCGGAGCGCTGCGAAGTGCAGGTCGCCTATGCGATCGGCGTCGCGCATCCCGTCAGCGTGCTCGTCGAAACGTTCGGTACTGGAGCGATCCCCGATGAGAAGGATCGCCGAACTGGTCGGGCAGTTCTTCGATCTGCGTCCGGCCGCGATCATCCATCACCTCGATCTGCGTCGCCCGATCTACCGCCAGACGGCGGCCTACGGCCACTTCGGCCGTCCCGATCTCGATCTGCCGTGGGAGCGGCTCGACAAAGTCGACGAATTGCGGGCGGCAGCGGGCCTAGCGGAACGCGAACTCGTCCGGTCGTAACGACGCGCGTGGACGGCGTGACTTCATCTGTTGCGTTGCGCGCGGTACTCCTCGACGTCGACGGTACGCTGATCGACAGTAACGGCGCGCAGGCCGATTCGTGGCTCGACGCGTTTCGAGAAGCCGGAATGCAACTGCAGCCGGATACCGTCCGGCGTCTGATCGGAAAGGGCGGAGACCGCCTCTTGCGTGAAGCGGCCGATCTCGATATCGACGCGGAACCCGGCAGGTCGATCAGCGCGCGCCATAAGAAGATCTTCGCGGAACGCTATCTTCGCAAGCTGAAACCGACGCGCGGCGCCCGCGACTTGTTGATCGTGGCTGCACTCGCGTGAACTGACCTTGGTCGTCGCAACGTCGGCCGGCAAAAAAGAGATGAAAGCCTTATTGGAGCAGGCCGCCCTTTGGGACTTGATCGACGTTGCGACATCGAGTGACGATGCAAGCGAGACCAAGCCCGCCCCCGACATTTTGAGCGCCGCGCTACGCAAAGCCGACGTGACGACACAGCAGGCGGTCATGATCGGCGACACGCCCTACGATTGCGAAGCTGCTCAGCGCATCGGGCTCGTAGCGATCGGCCTCGAGTGCGGCGGCTGGAGCCGCGAAGACCTGGGCTGCGAAGCCGTCTTCGCGGATCCGGCCGATCTGCTCGCGAACTACGAGAACTCCCCATTGCGACGCGTGGACAGCGTCGAGGATTGAGGGCAGTGGCGTCAAGCGGCGCACGTTTTAGGCCGTGCGCCGTGGCAGCGATCGAAGGAGACGCGCCGTGACCGGCCGTGTGCGCCGCGGGAAAAGGGCGCAACGTTGGTCCGTGGAATGGCCTGAGGCGCATTCCCGAATAGCTCAGTTGGTAGAGCAGCTGACTGTTAATCAGCGGGTCGTTGGTTCGAGTCCAACTTCGGGAGCCATAAAAAGGCGGCCAGATGTCCTCTGGCGGCCTTCGTTATTCTGCGGCCGTTTCGCTGTGGCGGTGCGCTCGAACGCGAGCAAAACGGATCGGCCTCCGCGCGCGCCGGAACGCCGGGGAGGGTTCTCATGCTGCGTCGTACGCCGCTTTGCAGCGCGGCGACATCGAGTTTCGACATCTTCAGCATGGCTTGCATGACGGCGTCCGCTTTGATCGGGTCGTCATCGGAGAGCAGCCGCGGCAGCGCTTCGGGGACGACTTGCCATGAGAGCCCGTATTTGTCTTGCAGCCAGCCGCACTGACTCGGTTGGCCGCCGTCGCCGATCAAGCGCTCCCAAAAGTAGTCGACCTCCGCTTGATCCTTGCAGTCGATCGAGAACGATACCGCCGGCGTGAATTGGAAGTGCGGCCCGCCGTTGAGAGCGATGAAACGCTGCCCCTCGAGCTCGAACTCGACGGTCAGCGCCGCGCCGGTTTCACCCGGCGCGCTCTCCGTGTTACGCGTCGACCGAATGATGCGGCCGTTACGAAACACGGACACATAAAAGGTTGCCGCTTCCTCGGCGTCGGCGTCGAACCAGAGGAAGGGCGTTATTTTGTCGCTCATGGCAGCGTCATCACCCATTCGGTGCCGAACTTGTCGATGACGTTGGCGAAGCGCCCGCCCCAGAACGCGGGGCCGACCGGCATCTGGACCTTGCCGCCTTCGGAGAGTGCAGCGAAGATGCGTTCGGCCTCCGCGCCGTCCGTCGAAGTTGATCGCGAGCGAGACGTTGCCGGCTTGCGGGATCGATCGGTTTACGCTGCATTCCGTCGGACGCGTAAAACTGCACCGCATCCGAGGTAAACGAGGCGTGCATGACGGCCTCGCCGCTGCCCGGCGGCATGTGCTCTTGCACGTCAGCCGGCGTGTCTTTGACGTGCATGACCTCGTAGTCGCCGCCGAAGACTGACTTGTAGAATTGGAGCGCCTCGTAGCAGCGCCCGTAGAAGAAGATGTATGGCTTGAGCTCGGTGATCATGCTGAATGCTCCCTTGAACGAACGTGAGACGTGCGCGATGGTGGCCCATTTGTGGACTGCAACCTTTTCTCGCTCCCGCATCGACACTCAGTCTTGCAGCGCCGCGGATAGGCCAAGGGCTGCCGCCTGAAAAATCCGAAGCGTGTGCGATGGAATATGAGTTTGCGGGCCGGATGCTCGCAGCTCTGGCCGTCATCGCGGCGGTTCTCTTCGCGCTCCAGTACGTCGCGCGTTACGGGTCGCGCCGGCAGTTCCGCGGCGGGCGCAGCGCTGGACGCTTAGTAACCGTTCTCGAAACGACGCCGCTCCCGAACGGCTCATCGCTGCACGTCGTGAAAGTGGGCGACCGGTACGTCGTGATCGGTCGCAGCAGCAATTCGCTCTCGACGTTGTGCGATCTGCCGTCGGCTTCCGTCGAAGCATGGCTGGCCGCTCAGGAATCCTCGCCGCTGGGCCCCGTTGCGCTCAGCGATCTTCTCACGCGGCTCGGGGTGCGCCGCACGAAGACGTAATCCCCGGATCCTCCGCGAGGTCGACCCACACTGCTTTGAAGGAGGCGCCGGATGTATTGATAAGCGCTCCGGCATGTCTGCGCAGGGCGATGCATGCGCGCTCGTCGATGCGTACCTGCTCGGTGAGGCGGTTTCAAAACCGGCAGTCATCGCGGCCGTATTGGCGGCTCCCGCCTCGCACAACGCCGTCGCTGCTCCCTTTTATCGCGCGTTGCAGGCCATCGGCATTCGAGCGGCCGATGAGTCGCTGATCGCGCTGCGCCTGGTGCTGGCCGGCCAGGCCGTCTCCGATTCGCGCGTGCGTCGCATGCGGTGTCTCTCTCGCCTGCTGTGGGCCGCTGCGGGCGGCCAGCCGGACGCCGTCATCGCGGCGCTCCAAAAGGAAGAGATGATTCTTGGGGAGGTGCTTGCCGAGTGCGAACCGGCGGATATCACAGCGATCCAGGCCGCGGCGCGCCGTGCCTATTTCGCCGAACTTGACGTTGAGTAGCGCCTTTAGCGACGCGATGTGGTGGAACGGTTGCCGCTGGTCGCCTCGTTAGGAAGTCGTATGAAACGGCCTTGGCTCGTTATGGCTCCTATTGCGCTCGCCGTCGCGGCGACGCCGGCGCTCGGCCACGGACGTACGTCGACGCCCTCGCTTTCAAGCAGCCGCCTGGTTGCAATTGCCGCCAAGAACGATCCGCCCGCATCCAAGAACGCCGGAACGATCGACGGGCACGTCGCGGCCGTTTCGTATTCGGCCAGCACGGTGACCGTGGCGACCGGTGGGCGCCGGGTTCTCGTGCACGTGCTTCCCAGTACGAACATCCAGGGGCCCAGCAATGCTTTTCACACGATCGCCGACATAAAGAAAGGTGCGCACGTGCGAATTTTGCTGAGCCAAACCGGCTCAACCTATAACGCGCAGCTGATCACGCTGCTTTAACAGTAACCGGGGCCCTGCGCTGCGAAGCTCGCGGGGTGCCGCACGTCACGGAACTCGAACGCTTGGCGGGCTCGCTGCTGTGCGTCGGCATCCCCGGACCCTCGCTCGATGACCATCTTCTCGAGCGGTTGAACCGAATAGGTCCCGGCGCCGTCGTTCTGTTCGGGCGTAATATCGTCTCACTCGAGGGTGCGCGGCAACTGGTTGCGGCGCTTTGCGCGGCGCTCGATGACGGCGCGCCGCCGTCGATCTGCGTCGATCAAGAGGGCGGTCGCGTGGCCCGCGTCGGCATGCCGACGCCGATGCCGTCGGCGATGACGCTCGGCGCCAGCGGCGATCCTGCGTTGGCGCAGCGAGCCGGCGCGGCGCTCGGCGCAGCCCTGCGCGCAATCGGCGCGAACGTCGAACTTCGCGCCCGTGCTCGACTTGCGCTCTGATGCGCGCAGCACCGTCATCGGTAACCGCGCGCTCGGCGACGAGCCTCATTCCGTCGCGGCACTCGGCGCGGCAATCGTGCGCGGTCTGCAGAGCGTCGGCGTTGCGGCGACGCCGAAACATTTCCCTGGGCACGGCGCGGCGGCCGATGATTCCCACGTCGCCGAGCCGACGTTGTGCGCGCGGACGCTCTGACGTTGCGAACGCGCGAACTCGTGCCGTTCAGGGCGGCGTTATGCGCGGGCGCGCGCGCCGTCATGACCGCGCACGTCTGCGTCCCTGCGTTCGATGGGGACGTTCCCGCGACGCTGTCGCGGCGCATTCTGCACGATCTGCTTGCGCGGCGAACTCGGTTTCGAGGGCGTCGTGTTTACCGATTGTCTCGAGATGGCCGGCGTCGCCAAGCGCTTCGGCGGCCCTGCGAGCGCCGGCGTGCGCGCCGTCGCCGCAGGCGCGGACATCGCTGCTGGTCAGTCACGATCTCGACGCCGCCGAAGCGCTGCGTAACGCGCTCGTCGCAGCGGTGCGCGCCGGCGAGCTGCCGCTAGCGCGCTTGGAAGAAGCGGCAACGCGCGTCCGCGCTTTCCGGCGTGCGCACGCTGCACAGCGAACAGCGGCGTCCCGGTGCCCGCGCAAATCGCCGCCGTTGCGCGCGAGGTCGCCGAGCGCGGCGTCGCGGTCGTGCGCGGCGAGCTGCGCCTCAACTCGGCCGTTCCGGTCACGCGTCGTCTCGTTCGAAGGCGTCGCGCGGCGACGGCATCGCGCAGGCGACGCGCCGAGCGCCCTCGCTCAGTGCCGCGCTGCGACGCCGTCGTTTCCGCAGCGAACTGATGCGCGTGCCGCTCGATCCTGACGCGGCGATGATCGAACAGCTCGTCGACGTCCTGACGGCGCAACGAGCCGCAAGGGCCGCGCGCACTGCATCCTGCTCGTACGGCGCGCGCATCTGCACGCCGCGCAGCGCCGCGCGATCGAGGCCGTGCTCGACACGTTACCCGATGCGATCGTCGTGTCGGTGCGCGAGCCGTTCGACCTTCCCGCGTTCGCACGAGCGCGAGCGCGTGGCGTGCACTTTCGGCGATGAAGCGACGAATCTCGAAGCGCTGGCCGACGTGCTGATCGGGCGCGTTTGCGCCCGCACGGGTACGTGCCGCTCGCGCTGCGCGGCAGTACCGGTGTGACGGCCGACGACCTCGTCGCAGCCGGCTGCGGGCAGCGTTACACGGCAGCGGTATTGCGCATCGAGCGGCGCGGCGCCGTCGTCTTCGAACGCGCCTACGGGCCCTTGACGATACGCCGGCGACTCGCGAGACGCTCGTGACGACCGCTTTCGATCTCGCTTCGCTGACTAAGCTCGTCATCGCTACGGCCTTGTTGCGCAGCGTCGAACGCGGTGCCGTTACGCTCGACGGACCGCTGACGCCGTGGCTGCCTGAATGGGGCGGAACGCCGCGCGTGGCGATTACGGCGCGCATGTTGCTCGCGCATACGGCCGGTCTTGCGTCGGGCGCCGATTACGGACGCTGTTCGGTAAGAATATCGAAAGCGCCGCGCTCCTGTGCGAGTCGGTTGCGCGGCCCGGCGAGCGCGTCGTCTACAGCGATCTCGGTTTCATCGTGCTCGGCGTGCTGTTGGCGCGCGTCCACGGCCGTTCGCTCGCCGCCGTCGTGCGCGGAAACGCTCGCAGCGCTCGGGTGCGAGGCCACGGCGTACCGTCCGCGCAACGATGCGCCCGACGCGATCCCGGCAACCGAATGCGATGCGTGGCGCGGACGCGTGCGCGGGCGTCGTGCACGATGAAAAGGCGTATTTGATGAACGGCGTCGCGGGGCACGCCGGCCTGTTCGGTCCGGCGCGCGACGTCGCCGCGCTGGCTGAACCGTATCTTGCGGCTGCCAACGGGCGGGCGTCGCGCGGACTGTCTGCGCGTTCTTGCCGCGAAGCGGTCGTCGAGCACGGCGCCGACCCCGTTTTGCGGCGCGGTCTGGGTTGGGCGCTCAAGACGAGCGACGAGAATTCATGCGGCGCGGCGATGTCTCGGTCCACGTTCGGGCACACGGGCTTCACCGGCACGTCGGTCTGGGCCGATCCCGAGCGCGACCTATCGATCGTGCTGCTGACGAACGCGGTCTATTACGGGCGCAACGACCTGCGCGATCTGCGCGCCGCCGTTTGCGACGCTGCGGCTCTCGGAGTGCGGCCCGTGCGCGCGATCGGCCTGATGTCGGGCACGTCGCTCGACGGCATCGACGCGGCGCTCGTCGACGTGCGCGCCGACGCGGCGCGGTTACGCGTGACGCGTCCAACGCTTTACAACCGTACCGTTTGAGGCGCCGATTGCACGCGCGGCTGCTCGCGGCGTTGCCTCCGAACACGACCGCATCTCGCCGAATTGACGGCGCTCGACGGTATGCTCGGCGACGCTTGGCCGCTGCCGCCCAAGCCGTCGCCGCTCGCGAGACGGTCGACTTCGTCGCTTCCCACGGTCTGACGGCATACCACGACGGCGACGCACGCACAGGACGCTGCAGATCGGCGATCCGTACCGCATTCGCGACGCTCTCGGCGCGACCGTCGTGTTCGATTTCCGGCGCGCCGATTGCGCCGCCGGCGGTCACGGCGCGCCGCTCGTGCCGTATGTCGACGCATTGCTGTTCGCGACCCACGAGCGCGACGTCGTCGCGCTCAACCTGGGCGGCATCGCCAACGTAACGGTGCTTGGCGCGGGGCGGCCCTGCCGAGCGCGGCAGCCTGGGATACCGGCCCCGGCAACATGCTGCTCGACGCGTTCGTGCGCAGCGAACGCAGGAGCCGCGAGAATTTCGATGCGACGGCGCGTGCGCTGCGCGCGGACGCTCGCATCCAAGCGCGGTGCTGACGTTGCTGGCGCGAGAGTCGGCGTATGCTCGTCTGGCGCCGCCAAAATCGACGGGTCGCGAACGCTTCGGCCGGCACTGGCTGCTCGCGCAACGACGACGTCTTGGCGACTTGTCGCTCGAGGACGGTTGCGCGACGCTGTGCGCGTTCACCGCAGCAGACGATCGCCGAAGCCTCGCGTCCTACGGCCCGAACCAGCCGCGCGTGGTCGCCAGCGGCGGCGGCGTGCACAACCGCGCGCTGTTCAGCATGCTGCGCGAACGCTCGGCGCAGCTCGGCGGCGAACTGGCGCTCTCGAGTGACTTCGGCATCGATCCCGATGCGAAGGAAGCGCTCGCTTTCGCGTTGCTCGGCTACGAAACGTTACGCGGGCGGCCGGCCAACGTGCCGGCCGCCACGGGCGCATCGCGCGCCGGTCATCCTGGGCGCGATCGCGCCGTACGCGCTCGACGTCGCTGCTCGCAAAGATGCGCGCCGAAGTAACGGCGCAGCGCGCGGAATGAATCCGAAGGCATCGCCGTCGGCGTCGATGCCGGCGGAACGTCAACCGTCGCGGCGTTGTCGCGCGACGGCGACTACGTCGGCGAGCGCGCGCGGCGCCGGCGCAAATGCTACGACGCTCGGTGCCGAGGGCGCCGCAGTGACGATCGTTGCAGCCGTGTCGGAGCTGACGAAGAGTCCGGACGCGCTCTTCGTCGCCGCCGCCGGCGCAGGCTGCGCGCGAGTGCGCGAGGCACTGCGCGGCGCTCGCGCGCGCTTTACCGGCACGCGCATCGCCGTCGAAGACGATGCGCGCGTCGCCTTACGCGCGGCGCAATCGGCGGGTCCGGGGATCGTGCTGATTGCGGGCACGGGCAGCGTCGCGTACGCCGAAAACGGCGAGCGGCGCGTTCGCGTCGGCGGTGCGGGCTATCTGCTCGGCGACGAAGGTTCCGGCTTCTGGATCGGCCTGGCCGCGGCGCGACTTCTGGCGCGCGTCACGATGGGCGCGCCGCGGACGACGAAACGACCGCGCTGGTCGCGCGCGAGCTGCGCGCATCCGACCGCGATGCGTTGCTGTCGATCGTTTACGCGCGCCCACTCGATGTCGCGCGCATCGCCGCGCTCGCGCCGAAGGTCATTGCACTCGCCGAGCACGGAAACCGGACCGCGACCAAAATCGTGCAAAGCGCCGCGCAAGAACTGGGCGACTTCGCTCAATGCGGCGAGACGAGCCGGGCCTGGCCGACGCGTCGCCGATCGATCGTGTTCGCCGGCGGCCTGCTGCGCGAGAATACGCTGCTTAGCTATCTTGCTCGAAACGGCGTCGCGAACGAAATTCCCGGCGCTGCGATCGTGCGCGCTGCGCGACGAGCCGGCGCGCGCGGCGCTGCGCTTCGCCGAGGCGCTGAACGCGGGCACGCGGAGACTGACTCGTTTGCGCCGCGCGACGGAAGCGGTCAATCCTGCGACGCGCGGAACTCGACACGCTGGACACGTCGCGCGCATCGTCGCGTTGCTGGCGCGCAGAACAGTGCCGCGCCGCCGAGGCCGTCGCCGGCGCGACCGCTGAGCTCGCCTCCGCCGTCGACGCGATCGTCGGCGGCTGCGCGCCGGCGGCACGTTGCACTACGTCGGCGCGGGCACGAGCGGGCGGCTCGGGGATGCTCGATGCGGCCGAATGTCCGCCGACGTTCGGTACGCCGCCTTCGCTCGTCGTCGCGCACGTCGCGGGCGGCGAACGCGGCGCTCGTGCGCGCGGTCGAAGGGGCCGAAGACGATGCTGCTGCGGGCCGAGCGGCGATGCGCGACGTCGGGGCGCATGATGCGGTCGTCGGCATCTCGGCAAGCGGCGGCGCACCGTACGTCGTCGGCGCCGTTAGCACGGCGCGCGTCGCCGGAGCGCTCACGATCGGGCTGACGAGCGATGCCGGTTCGCCGCTGGCGCGCGCGGCCGAGCTGCCCGTCGTGATCGATGCCGGACCTGAACCGATCGCTGGCTCGACGCGGCTCAAAGCGGGAACCGTCGCGAAACTCGTGCTCAATGCGATCTCGACGGCGACGATGATTCGGCTTCGGCAAAGTTTACGACAACGTGATGGTCGATGTCGTGGCGACCAACGTCAAGCTGCGCGCGCGCGCGAAGAGCCTCGTGCGCGACGTCGCTCGGGTCGACGACGAGCGCGCGCGCGACCTGCTCGTGGCGGCGGGCGGATCGGTCAAGGTTGCCGTCGTCATGGCACGGCGCAACGTCGACGCATCCTCGGCTCAACGCATGCTCTGCCGAGCACCGTGGCTTTCTGCGCGCCATCTTGGAAACCAGCGGCTAACGTGCCGACGCAGTCCAAGTCGTTCGTAACGCGCTCGCATTGGCTCTGGTCGTTGCAGTCCAAAAACCGCCCGCCGGCGCGGCTCCGCGTGTCATGTCGCTGCCGTCGCCAGCCGCGACGACACCAACGCGCCCCTCCCAGGCAGAACAGGATACGCGGCGCAGGCCCGCGATCGCCTTCGTGCCGCTCGACGACCGTCCCGTCACGTATCAATTGCCCGTCATGCTCGGCGACGATCGCAGGTCAGCCGCTCGTCATGCCGCCGCGCGCAGAACTCGGCAACTATCTGCGACCGGGCAACGGCGACGCGATCATTCGCTGGCTGCAATCAGACCAAACGCGTGACGTCGATGCGGTCGTCGCCTCGAGCGATATGCTGGCGTACGGAGGCCTCGTCGCCTCTCGCGTTCCCGGCGTTCCGGCTGGCGAAGCGTACGTGCGCTTGCGCGCGCTGGCGTGGCTCAAATCCGAACGGGCCGATCCGTACGTCGGCCGTGTTCGGGACGATCATGCGGCTCGCGCCGACCGGTTTGCCGCGGATCGCTGCGACGAGCGACTACTACGCGACCGGTTCGACGGTCGATGAGATCCAAGCCTATGCGAACTTACCCGATCCGCCGCAGAGTGCCGGCGACCGTGCGCGCGCAGCAGCGTTGCGCGCGCAGATCGGGGCGCCGCTCGACACGTATCTCGCGACCCGGGCTCGCGACCTCGACGTCGATCAGTGGCTCTTGCAGATGGCGGCCGAGCGGCGGCTACGATCGCGTCGTGCTCGGTCAAGACGATGCCGGGCCCGTCGGTTTACATTTCAAGGACGTCGCCGCGCTGCGGCGAACGATCGCGCGCTTCGGTCTCGCCGGGCGCGCGGCGATCGAGCCCGGCGCCGACGAACTCGGCATGGTGCTGCTCGCGCGCGTCTTCGCGCGCAACGTCGGCTGGACGCCGACCGTTGCCGTTCACTATTCGCGTCCCGACGGCGGCGCCGTCGTCGACAAACTCGAATACGTCCCGATCGACACGACGATCGGCCGCATCATCGCCGCATGCGGCGCGGCGCGCGTGCATCGTGGGACGTCGCCGCCCGACATCGAGCTGTACGTCAGGGTCGCGCGGCACCAGTCGCTCCGCCGAAGCCGCGTTTGAAGCCGATATTGCAAGCGACGTTGCGGCTGGCCACAGCGTCGCAGTCGCCGACCTAACGTTTCTCGCGCGCGACGTCGGGCCCGAACAGCAAGAACTGACCGAGGCGCTCATCGCACGGGGAATCGCCGGCAAGATCGACGCGTTCGCTTCTTGGAATACCGATGCAAACACGATCGGCACCGCCTTACCCGAAGCGATCGCCGTCGGCGCAGGGCGCCGTGCCGGCCGCTATGATGCACGCGCGCACGCGAATTCATGCTGGACCGCTACATCGACGACTACGCGTTTCATCAGTTCGTTCGCCCGACGCTCAATGCCGCGCTGCGTGCAGAAGACACCGATCCGACCTTGCTTTTGCCGGAAATCGCCCGCGAAACGAGCGATGCGAATCGCGCGGCGCTGTGGCGCCGCGCCGTCGCGCTGCTGCATGACATCTATCCCCAGTACGCCGACGCGGGTCTCACGATCACCCTGCCGTGGCAGCGCACGTTCGAAACCCGGATCGACGTCCGTCTGAGTCCCGCCGGGCCTCCAGCGCCGTAAGACGCCGGCGTCGCTGTGGGCCGGCCGCGTCTAGCTGCGGCGCTCGCAGAGTTCGGTCAGGACGCCGGCCGTGCTCTTCGGATGGAGGAAGGCGACGACGTTGCCGTGGGCGCCGGGTCGCGGCTGCCGATCGATAAGGCGGACTCCCGCGGCGTGCAGGCGCGCGAGTTCGGCTTCGATGTCCCCAACGCGGTACGCGACGTGGTGCAGCTTCGTCGGCGCGTCCCCGCGAAAGCGTGCGATCGCCGAACCTTCGTCGAGGGGTCGCAGCAGTTCGATCGCCGAGTCGCCCGTCGCGATGCCGACAGCCTCGACGCCTTGGTCGGCGATCGTTTCGCGGTACAGCAGCGGCATGCCCAACGTGTGCGTATACAGTGCGATTGTCGCCTCGAGGTCGGCCACGACGATCGCGACGTGGTCGATCGCCCAGTCCGCCGTTTGAACGGGCAGCATCACGCCACGTTTTCCGCCGCTACGTATCTGCCGAATACGCCGCGGAGCACGTCGCAGATTTCGCCGATCGTCGCCCCGGCATCGACCGCTTCGAGAAAGCGCGGCATCAGATTGGCATTGCCGTCCGCGGCGCGGCGCACGTCGGTCAAGCGCTGTTCGACCAGCCCCGCATCGCGCTCTGCGCGGTAACGCCGGACCCGTTCGACTTGGGCGCGTTCGAGCGCCGCGTCGATCCGTTGCAGATCGATCTGCGCTTCGCCGTCGTCGGTTTCCGCGAAGGCGTTGACGCCGACGACGATGGCGTCGCCGCGTTCGATCGACTGCTGCGCTCGATACGCCGAATCGGCGACGCGCGCTTGCATCCAGCCGCTTTCGATCGCCGGGATGCTGCCGCCCAGAGCGTCGACCTCCGCGATGAGCGTGCGGGCCTGCTCGGCGAGCGCCGCCGTCAACGATTCAACGTAATACGATCCGGCGAGCGGGTCCGTGACGTCCGCGACGCCGCTTTCGTACGCGATGATTTGCTGAGTACGCAGGGCGAGCCGTGCCGAGGCGGCCGTCGGTAACGCGAGCGCTTCATCTTTACCGTTCGTGTGAAGCGACTGCGTCCCACCCAGCACGGCTGCCAGCGCTTGCAGCGTGACGCGGACGACGTTGTTGTCGGGCTCTTGGGCGGTCAACGTCGATCCCGCCGTTTGGGCATGGAAGCGAAGCATCTGTGCGCGCGGATCCTTGGAACCGAACTCGTCACGCACGATCGCCGCCCACAGGGCGCGCGCCGCGCGAAACTTCGCGACCTCTTCGAAGAGGTCGTTGTGCACGTTCCAAAAGAACGAGATGCGCGGTGCGATCGCGTCGACATCGAGCCCCGCAGCGCGTGCAGCGCGAAGATACGCTTTCGCGTTGGAGAGGGTAAACGCAATCTCTTCGACGGCGGTCGAGCCGGCTTCGCGAATGTGGTAGCCCGAGATCGAAATCGTATTCCACTGGGGCACCTCGGCGGCGCAGTACGCCATCAGGTCGGTGACGAGGCGCATCGACGGCCCGGGCGGAAAGATGTACGTGCCGCGGGCGACGTACTCTTTGAGCACGTCGTTTTGTACGGTGCCGCTCAGCTTTTCGAATGAGATCCCGCGCCGCCGCGCCGTCGCAAGGACCATCGCCAGCAAAATTGCGGCCGGCGCGTTGATCGTCATCGACACGCTGACACGGTCGAGGGGGATGCCGTCGAACAGCGCTTCCATGTCGGCGACGGCGTCGATCGCGACGCCTACTTTGCCGACTTCACCCCGCGCTTGCGCTGCATCGGAGTCGTAGCCGAGCTGGGTCGGCAAGTCGAACGCTACCGAGAGCCCCGTCGTTCCTCGCGCCAACAGATAGCGATAGCGCGCGTTCGATTCGGCGGCCGTTGCGAATCCGGCGTACTGGCGCATCGTCCATAGCCGGCCGCGATAACCGTCGGCTCGGATGCTGCGCGCAAACGGATACGCTCCCGGCTCACCGACGTCCAAGACCGTGCCGGCTTGCCGTGCATCGGCCGCCTCATAGAAGGCGTGCAACGGAATGCCGCTGGCGTTTTCGCTGCGCCGTCCGGGATGCGGACGTCCGTCGATTGCCATATGCCGCAGGTTCCGCGGCTCGGGCAGGACCCCTATGGAGCAGACAGCGCAAACCGAAGTCGGCAGCGGACGCGGGGACGTGCCGGCTGCAGAGCGGCACGGGACAAGGCGTGCCGCAATGCGATCGCGTATTTTTAAGACGGCTAACGATGCTCGCCTGTCGCAAGATCGACGTCGCCTTCCCGGCTTGTCCTAAGAGCGCACCGCAGCTGCGGCGAACGTTGCGCGACTTTCTTGACGGTCTGCGCTTCGAGAACCGGTGCATCGACGACGTGCTTTTGGCCGCCGGAGAAGCGGCGGGCAATGCGATCGAACACGCGTATCGCGGCACGGACGGCACGGTCGAATTACACGCGGCTCACAGCGCGGATAACCTCGTGATCGAAGTTTGCGATCGAGGATGCTGGCGGCTCGACGGCGACCCCGAGCGCGGTCGCGGCCTCGGTATCATGCGCGCGCTCGTCGATCGCGTTTCAATCGAGAATACGCGCGCGGGAACGATCGTGCGGTTAGAAGTCCGTCTCAGCAAAGCGTAACGAGAGGCGCGTTCATTTCCACGGTTTCGCCGACGCTTGCCCGCAGGCTGGCGACGGTTCCGGCCCGGTGGGCCCGAATTTCGTTCATCATCTTCATCGCTTCGACGATCGCGATCACTTGATTGTCGCGTACGTCGTCGCCGGGCGCGACGGCGAACTCCACGACGACGCCGTGCATCGGGGACACGATCTCGTTACCGCCGCCGCCGCGATTGCCGGCGGCCTGGAGTGGCCGCCGGACTACGGGAAGCGGGCGCGTCGGCGCGCTGGTGCGCGGCGTCCGTGGCGCCGGTGCGGGACGATCGAGCATGCGAACGGCGAACAGTCGGCCGTTGACTTCAATGCGCACGACATCCGAGCGGTTGCTGCGGTGGCGATGTCGCCGCGCGCTGCGGCGACGGGCTCTTGCGGGCTCTGCCACGTGTGCGCGAATGCTTCGAGCGTCGCCGTCCCATAGGTGCCGTCGACCACGCTCGGTTCGTCGTTGAGCGCCCGCAGAAAAGCGAGCGTGGTGGGGACGCCCTCGATCGCATACTCATCGATCGCGCGGCGTAGCCGGGCTCGGGCGGCTTCGCGCGTCGGCGCCCAGACGATCAGCTTGGCGATCAGCGAGTCGTAGTCCGGCGCGATCGACGTTCCGGCCGCCGCGGCTGCATCGACCCGTACGCCGGGGCCGGCCGGTTCACGGTAGCTCGTAATCATGCCGGGCGCAGGCCGAAAGCCTTGCGCCGGGTCTTCCGCATTGACGCGCACTTCGATCGCGTGGCCCCGGAAATGGATGTCGCTCTGTTCGTAGCCAAGACGTTCGCCGGCAGCGACGCGCAGTTGTTCCCGGACGAGGTCGAGCCCGCTGGTCATCTCACTGATCGTGTGCTCGACCTGTATGCGAGTGTTCATCTCGAGGAAGTAGAATTCGTCGCCCGCGACGAGCGTTTCGATCGTGCCCACGCTGTCGTAGCCGATGGCGCGCGCCGCGCGTAAACCTGCTTCGCGCAAACGCTCGCGCACGAGCGCGGAGACCTGCGCCGGAGTCTCCTCATACAGCTTTTGGTGGCGGCGCTGCAACGAGCAATCGCGTTCGCCGACGTGCAGGACCGTGCCGTGTTTGTCGGCGAGTACTTGCAGTTCGACGTGTTTGGGATTATCGAGATAGCGTTCGACGTAGACGGCCGGGTTCTTGAAGTAGGCTTGCGCCTCGCGCACGGCAGTCGTAAATGCGCCCTCGATCTCGTCGCGCGTGCGCGCAACTTTGAGGCCCTTGCCTCCGCCGCCGCCTGACGCTTTGAGGGCCAGCGGTAAACCGTACTCGTCGGCGGCACGTACGGCATCCGCCACGCTCGCAAGGGGCTCAGTCGCCCCCGGCACGATCGGTACGCCCGCTGCGACCATCGCCTGACGGGCGCGTACTTTATCGCCCATGGCATCGATTGCATCCGGATGCGGTCCGACCCAAGTTAGTCCCGCTGCGATCACCGCGCGCGCAAAGCCGGCGTTTTCGGCGAGGAATCCATATCCCGGATGAACGGCGTCGGCGCCCGCGCGCGCCGCAACGTCGAGCAGTTTGGCGCCGTCGAGATAACTCTGCGCGGGGGTCGGCGGGTCCGAGCAGATAGGCTTGGTCGGCGTAACGAACGTGCAGTGCGTCGCGGTCGGCCTCGGAGTAAACGGCCACCGTCGCCAAGCCCATTTCGCGTGCCGTACGCATGATCCGCAAAGCGATCTCGCCGCGATTGGCAACGAGCAGCGTGTTCACGAGTTACGCCACGCCGGCGTGCGAAGATCGGTTGAGCGCTCGGTGCGTCCGCCGTAGTCGCGCGCCGCTAGCCGCCAACGCGATGTCCCGCTTTGCGCAGCACTGCCCGCTCCGCCGGTTACGACTTCGTCGGCGTAGCCCCCGGCAATCAACGCGGCAACGATCGCCGCCGCATCTTCCGGCGTCGGGACGGCGGCGGTTTGGCGCATCGCGTTCACATCGGACCTACGCGACCCGTGCAAGGCACCGGGCCGTCTCGGCTCGCCGCCCACATCGCTCATCACGCCGGCGATGACCCTTCAGGGTACATCCCCATCGCGTGGTATCCGGCGTCAACGAAGTGCACGTCGGCCGTTACGGCGGCAGATAACGGCGAGGCGAGATAGACCGCCGTTCGCCCGACATCTTCCGCCGTTACGTTACGCCGCAGCGGCGCAGCGGCAGCGACCTTGTCGAGCATCTTGCGAAAATCTTTGACTTGACGCGAACTTGCGGTGCTGATCGGCCCCGCTGAGATCGCGTTGACGCGGATACCGCGGTCCCCCAGATCGAACGCGAGGTACCGTACGATCGATTCCAAGGCAGCTTTGACGATGCCGGCAACGTTATAGTTCGGTACGATCGTCGTAGAGCCGAAATACGTCAGCGCCATGATACTCGCGCCGTCGGCGAGCACGTCGATCAGCGCGTTCGTCAGCGCGATCAGCGAATACGCTGAAACGTCGGCGGCGATGCGGAAACCGTCGCGCGTCGTCGTGTACACCTTCCCCGCGAGATCTTCCTTATTGACGAAAGCGATCGAGTGGACGAGCACGTCGAGCCGTCCGAACTCGGCGCGAACCGCAGTCGCGAGGGCCGTCAGCGATTCGTCGGATGCAACGTCGCACGGAAAAGCGCGGCCGCCAAGCTCGCTTGCGAGCTTTTCGACTTCGCTTTGGACGCGTTCGCCTTGATACGTCAACACCAGCGTCGCGCCGTGGCGATGAAGTTCGCGCGCGATGCCGGTCGCGATGCTCCAGCGGTTCGCGACTCCGGTCACAAGCGCGATTTTGCCCTCGAGCAACGCGCTCACGATGCGGCCAGCGGCTGCGCGATCGGACTAAGCCCGTCGGGCGCTCCAGGAATCCGTTCGAGGTGCGGGTAGCGTGGGCCGCCGCGATAGTCGAGCGTCACCGTCCGATACACACCGCCTCCCACGAGCAAAAGCCGCAGCGGCGGACCGTTTTGCGCTGCGCGTAAAGCGGCGTCGATTTGCTCTTGGCCCGTCAATTCGCGGTCGTCGACGGCGGCGATTTTCATGCCGGGTCCGATGCCGGCACGCCCCGCCGGCGAATCGGTCGACACGTCGACGATCGTGCCGTCGCGGGTCGCCAGCATTCCGAGCGAATACCACATGTCGAGCGCTTTGCGGCGTCCCGCGATCAGGCGGCCGTAGGCCGTCGGTGTCGGCTCGTATACGAGACGATAACCGGCCTGTGCGAACGGGTTAGGCGGATGCGGCGCCAGCGTGTAGACGCGCTGATCGAAGAAGCGCTTCCAGTCATAGGGTTGGACCGCGCCCAGCGCCGCGATGATGTCGTCGCGGGTATAGGTGACGGTGATTGGGCCGGTGTCGCTGGGGCCGCCGAAGAATGCGCGCGCGAAATCGTCGAGCGAGCGCTTTCCATGCGACAGGTTGCGGATCAGCACGTCCGCCTCGAGCCACGTCAGTTCGCCTTCAGTGTAATAGTCTTGACTGCGGCGCTCCGCCGACCACGGCCGGATGCCGCGCCGGATCGAAGATGCGACCGCCGTATCGATCAGCGGGTCGTCGATACGCCCCGGTTCGTGGTCCAGATACGCATACGTCGACGCCAGACCGTCGAGCCACTGTTGCTCGGTGCGTAATCCCGCCCGTTCGGCCTGCAGCTCGCCATAGAATTGCGTCATGCCCTCGTAGACCCATAGCAGATCGTCGACTTCCGGAACTTGAAAGTTCGGCGTCGCATTGTCGGCGGCGCGGCGGTATTTGCCGTCCCACGAGTGGTTGAACTCGTGCGCCAGCAGATCGGCGTTGGCGGTTAGCGCTACCGGGTCGGTCAGCATGTCGCCGCTCGAACCGTTGTCGCTGGACTGATGATGTTCGAGTCCTTCGCCAGGCATCTGGTCGGTCAACGTCAGTAAAAACGTGTAGTGGTTGAAGTGACGGTTGTGGTACAGGGCGCGCATCTGCCTGACCAGCGCGCGAAACTTCGCGATCGTCGCATCGTCGACGGCGAGCTCTTCGGGCGTGTCCGCGAACGCGGCGAGCGTCAGCGGCACGCCCGCCCATACGCCCATCGGCCACGTTCGCGCGTTGATGCCCGCGTCGAGCGGAGAGTCTACGAGCGCGTTGAGTGTCGTTGGCTTGAAGACGACGTCGGCGCCGTGCTGCGACGCGGTCTCGAGTGCCGTTGCGAATTTCCAGTCGGCAGACGGCAAGCGAATCTGACGGCACGATCGTCACGTTACGGCTGCTCGGCGAGAACGGCGTCAGCGTGACCTTGTTCCATTCCAGCGACAGCATGTTCGGCGTCGCCAACCGCGCCGTATCGTATCCCGGCGCCGGCCCACCCAGGAACGTGAAATCGACCGCCAGCGGACCCTCGTGCGGCGGAACGTCGACGTGGAACGCATACATGTCGACCGGATCGCGCGTCCAGCCCAGCGCTTGGCCGGCGACGCTGACCGCGATGTCGGCGACGTTGGGGATCGGGCCGTTCGGTGCAAACTCGCCGGGAATCCATTTCGGATAGACCAGCGTCAATGCTCCCGCCGGGACGTTCATCGTCTCGTGTACGCGCAGCAATCCTTGCGTAGCGTTCGACGCATCGACGTGCAAGGTAACGGTGTAAGTAGCCGTAGGCTGCGCCGGCGTTTCCTTCGACGCAGCGATCATCCAAACGGCTGCAAAAACGAGCGCAACCGCAAAGCGACGCAGAACGAACATATCTTGTCGTTCGCAGCCCGGCATGGGCCGCCCTACACTATGTAGGGCCGGGGAGAGGTTGAAGTTTTCGGCTTAGGGGGAACCGTCAGGGCTCGTTGCAACGCCGAAAGCGCTCGTCAAGGAATTCGTTATCCGCTGTACGATCGTACCGGCCGGGTAGGACACTTCGTACACCGCTGCTGGATTTTCCGCTTCCGTCACGTACATGCGATCGTTGCGCGCGTTGAGAGCTACGTCGAAGGCCAGCGCGAAACCGCCGATCTGGCGTGGTCGAGCGGCGATCCGGAGGGGAAATACATCGACGTGCGGAGCGGGGTTGCTCTGGTCGACGACGAGCAAGTCATCGTTCGCGTCGATCGCCGCGCCGCCGACGAGTGCGACGTCAAGATGGAGATCCGTTCCCGTCGTCGATCCCGGTGTGAACCGTAGTACCGTTCCTACCGTCGATTGATACGCGACGTAGAGGTTGTTGTGGTGGTCGAGCGCCAGGCCTTCAGGATAACCGGCTAGATCGATCGTCGTCGTCGGCGTCGTGCTGCCGCCTGCATACTCGTATACATGGCCGTTCTGACCCTCGTTGAAGTCCGCGACATAGACCGTGCCGTCGCGCCCTACCACAACGTCGATCGGAGCGACGCCCGCCCCGGTGAGGGTCTTACTCGGCGAAATGCTCCCTTTCGGGAAGACCGTCACGGTCCCGGCGCCGAAGTTGCAGACGTAGAGAGCACCGTCGTGGTCGACAAAGAGGCCGTCGGGCGCGCTTACGCCTTGCGTTATCGCGCCGATCGGTTTCGGATTCGTGACGCCTTGCGGATAGACATACACGGTCTGCCCAAACTGGTCCGCGACGTAGAGCAACTGCTTACCCGTCGCTGCCTGAGCTGACAGCCAGCCATCATGCGCGGACCCGTCGATATGATTCGATACCGCACTGCGCTCTCCCGACTGCAGATTCGATGGCAGTCCACTCGATGAACCGAAACCCGTAGGTGCGCCACAGCCTGCTAGCGATAGCGCGACGATCATCGATGAGAGACGACGTACCAATGTATTTCGCATTCCGCTGACCTTTCTGTTTGGCGGACTAGGCCCTTCATCGCTCCCGTCAGAGTGGAATGTTGCCGTGCTTGCGTTTGGGGCGCTCGACGCGTTTGTCGGCGAGCATGCGTAGCGCACGCGCGACCGCGCGGCGCGGTGCGGCTCGCTTCGATCACGTCGTCGACGTAGCCGCGACTGGCGGCGATGAACGGGTTGGCGAAGCGGCGTTCGTAATCGGCGATCAGTTCGGCCTCACGTGCAGCCGGGTCAGGCGCCAGGCCGATCTCGCGCCGGAAGATCGTGCGCACGGCGCCGGCGGCGCCCATGACGGCGATCTCGGCGGTCGGCCAGGCGACGTTGTAATCGGCCCGGATGTGTTTGCTCGCCATGACGTCGTAGGCGCCGCCGTAGGCTTTGCGCGTGATCACGGTGATTTTCGGGACGGTCGCTTCGGCGAAAGCGTAGAGCAGCTTCGCGCCGTGTTTGATGATGCCGCCATATTCTTGCGCGGTACCCGGTAAGAAAGCCCGGCACGTCGACGAACGTCAACAGCGGGATGTTGAACGCGTCGCAGAAGCGCACGAAGCGCGCAGCTTTGATCGACGAAGCGATGTCGAGCACGCCCGCCATCACTTTGGGTTGATTGGCGACGATGCCGATCGTTCCGCCGTCGATGCGCCCGAACCCGATGACGATGTTGGTCGCGTACAGTTCGCCAAGTTCGAAGAAGTCGCCGTCGTCGACGACCGCAGCGATCGCCGTTTTGATATCGTATGGCTTGTTGGGAGCGTCGGGGATCAATTCGTCGAGTTCGGGACAGAGGCGTTCGGGATCGTCATCGCACGCATAGCGCGGCGGATCGTCCAGATTATTTTGCGGGATAAACGAGAGCAGCGTTTGCGCTTGCGCCACCATCTCGTCTTCGTCGGCGGCGATCAAGTCGGTCACGCCGCTCTTCGTCGCGTGCGTGTGCGCGCCGCCGAGCTGTTCGAAGGTCACGTCTTCGCCGGTGACGGTCTTGATGATCTCCGGGCCCGTGATGAACATCTGCGAGATGCCCTCGACCATGATCGTAAAATCGGTGATCGCGGGAGAATAGACGGCGCCGCCTGCGCACGGTCCTGCGATCAGTGAGAGTTGCGGAACGACGCCGCTCGCCTGCACGTTGCGCCAGAAGATCTCCGCGTAGCCGCCGAGGCTGACGACGCCTTCTTGAATGCGCGCGCCGCCGGAATCGTTGATGCCGATGAGCGGCGAACCCGGTGCGTCACGGCGAGGTCCATCACCTTGCAGATCTTTTCGGCGAAGACTTCACCGAGCGATCCGCCGAGCACCGTGAAGTCTTGCGAGAACAGAAAGACTTGGCGACCGCCGATCGCAGCGCGTCCCGTAACGACGCCGTCGCCGAGAAATTCACGTTCGTCCAGACCGAACGCCGTCGAGCGATGGACTGCGAACATGTCGAGTTCGACGAACGAATCGGCATCGACGAGCGCTGCGATCCGCTCGCGCGCGGTCCGTTTGCCGCGCGCGTGCTGCTTTTCGTTGGCGGATTCACCCGCCGGGGCGAGGGCCTGCGCGCGTTTGGCTTCGAGGGCGGATACTGCCCGCTGCTGCGGCGCTCGGGACGTCACCAGATGCCGAGCAGCACTTTGGCGTCGTCACTCGCCATCGTGCGCGGGTCCCACGGCGGCGTAAAGGTGATCTCGACGTTCGCATGCTTGACGCCATCGAGCGAGCGGACTTTCGATTCGACCGCTTCTTTGAACATGGGACCGACCGGACACATCGGCGACGTCAAGGTCATCGTGACCGTGACGTCCTCGTTCTGCGGCCCGGCGACCTCAACGCCGTAGAGTAAGCCCAGATCGACGATCCCCATGTGCAATTCGGGATCTTCGACCGTTTTGAGCGCTTCGCGAACTTCCTCGGACGTCGGCATAGCAGACGGCTTCGCCGCTCGCTTGAGCGGTTCCGGTGAAGGCCTCCGACCCAGTCCACGCTGGTGTCCGGCGGCCGATACGGCCGGCTGCGCCATACGGGCGCCCCGCGCCACCGCCCGCTAAGCGGCGCCGCGACGGCGCCGATGCTTACCTTGAGATGCATCCGAACCGCGAGCAGCAGTCCAGAGCATGGCGCCAGGCCGCACGAAATGCGAGCGTGGTGCGACGAGCGACTCGAAACTTCGTTATGCCGGTAGACGGTTATGGACGTACGCACGCGCAGGAGCTTCCCCGAATCCGCAAGGGGATACGAAGCCGAGCGGCAAGTCGGGCTGCAATAACCGCCGCCCCTGAGAAGCGGACAGGGAGTCTAGTCGTATGTCAATGTGGGAACCGTTTACCGAGCGCGCGCGGCGCAGCATCGTGCTGGCGCAAGAAGAAGCGCAGCGCCTCGGGAACAACTATATCGGAACCGAGCACATCCTGCTCGGCATCATCTCCGAAGGCGAAAGCCTCGCCGCCAAAGTGCTCGAAACGCTGGGCGTCAATCTGGCGAAGGTGCGCCAGGAAGTCGAAGCGATCGTCGGCCGCGGCGGCCAAACCGTCCAGCAAGAGATGGTCTTCACGCCGCGCGCCAAGCGCGTGATCGAGCTGGCGTTCGAAGAAGCGCGGCAACTCAATCACAACTATATCGGAACCGAGCATCTGCTGCTCGGGCTTGATCCGCGAAGGCGAAGGCGTCGCGGCGCGCGTGCTGACGAACCTCGGCGTCGACCCGGCTAAAGTACGCGTGCAGACGACGTCCCTGTTGGGCGCCGAAGGCCAGCCGGTTGCGCCCAAAGGCAAGTCGAAGACGCCGACGCTCGACGCGTACGGCCGCGACCTGACGTTGCTCGCGCGCGACAACAAGCTCGATCCGGTGATCGGACGCGCGAACGAGATCGAGCGGGTCATTCAAATTCTCGCGCGGCGGACGAAGAACAACCCGGCACTGATCGGTGAGCCCGGCGTCGGTAAGACGGCGATCGCCGAAGGGCTGGCGCAACGCGTCATCAAGGGCGAAGTTCCCGAGCCGCTGCGCGAACGGCGCGTGATCACCCTCGATCTCGCGGGTCTGGTCGCGGGCACGAAGTACCGCGGCGAGTTCGAAGAGCGCATGAAACGCGTCATGGACGAAATCCGCGCCGCTGCCGGCGAGATCATCCTGTTCATCGACGAACTTCATACGCTCGTCGGCGCGGGCGCCGCCGAAGGTGCGATCGACGCGAGCAACATCATCAAACCGGCGCTGGCGCGCGGCGAATTGCAATGCATCGGCGCGACGACGCTCAACGAGTTCCGCAAGCACATCGAAAAGGACAGCGCGCTCGAACGGCGCTTCCAGCCCGTCATGGTCGGCGAACCGTCGGTCGATGAGACCGTCGAGATCCTCAAGGGTCTGCGCGATCGCTACGAGGCGCACCACAAGGTCACGATCACCGACGAAGCGCTCGTGGCGGCTGCGAAACTTTCGGACCGTTACATTTCCGATCGCTTCCTGCCCGACAAAGCCGTCGACCTGATCGACGAAGCGAGTTCACGCGTTCGCCTGCAGGCGACGTTGCCGCCGCCCGAAGTGCGCGAGGTCGAAACACAGATTCGCAAGGTCAAGGCCGAAAAAGAAGCCGTCGTCAAGATCGCAAGAGTTCGAAAAGGCGGCTGCGATCCGCGATCGCGAGGAAAAGCTGCGGCTCGAAAAGCAGCGCCTCGAGAGCGGAGTGGGCCGACAAAAAGGCGCAATCCGACAAGGTCCTCAAAGTCGGCGAAGAAGACATCGCGTACATCGTCAGCTCGTGGACGCGCATTCCCGTCTCGAAGCTGGCGCGAAGCCGAAACGACAAAACTGCTTTCGATGAAAGAGCAGCTTCACGAGCGCGTCATCGGCCAGGACGAGTCGATCGAAGTCATCACGCGCGCCATTCGGCGCTCGCGCGCGGGCCTCAAGAATCCCAAGCGGCCGATCGGCTCGTTCATCTTTCTGGGGCCGACGGGCGTCGGCAAGACTGAAGTCGCGCGCAGCCTGGCCGAGTATCTCTTCGACGACGCCGAATCGATGATCCGCATCGACATGTCGGAGTACATGGAGAAGTACGCCGTCAGCCGGCTCGTCGGCGCTCCGCCGGGATACGTCGGCTACGAAGAGGGCGGCCAATTGACCGAAGCGGTGCGGCGCCGTCCGTACTGCGTCGTGCTGCTCGATGAAATCGAGAAGGCGCACCCCGACGTGTTCAATTTGCTCTTGCAAGTCCTCGAAGACGGCGGCTGACCGACTCGCAAGGGCGCGATCGTCGACTTCAAAAACTCGGTAATCATCATGACGTCGAACGTCGGCGCAGCGGGAATGCAGACGACGACCGAAATCGGCTTCCGCCCGCAGAAGACGGGCGGCGAGCAAGACCAAGCCGCGTACGAGCGGATGAAGACCAAAGTGCTCGACGAAGTCAAGCACACGTTCCGGCCCGAGTTCCTCAACCGCGTCGACGAAGTCGTCGTCTTCCATCAGCTGAGCGCGCGAGCAGATCGAGCAGATCGTCGGACTCGAACTCGCCAAAGTGATCCGCGAGATCAAGGCGCAGGAGATGCATCTCGAAGTCGTCGAGGAAGCAAAGGCGCTCTTGGCGCGCAAGGGATGGGACCCGCAGTTCGGTGCGCGTCCGCTGCGCCGCGCGATCCAGCGCGAGGTCGAAGACGAACTGGCCGAGGAGCTGATCAAAGGCACGTTCGCGGCCGGCGATCGGATCCTCGCCGAAGTCAATCCCGACAACCCCGACAAGCTGCGCTTCTCGAAGATTCCGTCGGTCGAACCGCCTCGCCGCGCCGCCGTCGCCGGAATTGACGGTCAGCTGACACCATCGCAAAAGAGCCGGGCGGCGGGCTAACGCCCTGACGCCCTTCGCGACGTGGCGGGCGCGTTTGCCCGCCACGATCGGCTCGTGGTTTGCGCGCGATCTCGTGCGCGCGCGCTGCCGGCTCGTCGACGCGCGGCGCGTCGTCTTGCGCTCCGTCGAAGAACTGAAGATCGAAGCGACGGTCAACGACGAGCGCGCGGCCATGCGAAGTTGCCGATCGAGTGGGGTACGGGAACCGGCCCGCTCGCGTTGCACGCCGTGTGCACTTGCGGCGGCGAGCGGGCATCTGCGCGCACGTCGTGGCGGCGCTCGAAGCGGTTCGCGTCGCAAGCCGAACTGGACGACGGACCCAGCCCGAGCGTCGATCTGAGTTGGCTGCCCGCGCCGCAGCTCGAGCACAAACAGCTTCGCGCACGTGCCGTGTGGCCGGTGTTTTCATCGCCCGACGGCGAGCGCGTTTGCCGGAACGCTCGTGCTCGATTCGCCGCGTTTGCGTGGGGCGGTTCGCGATGCGGCCGCCGTCGCCGCGATGATGGACGCGACGCCCGCTCGACGATTGGGACGAGGCCGATCGCGAGTTGATGCGCGAAGAAAGCGTGCAGGAGGCGTTCGGACCGGGCAGCGGCGCGACGCGCGCATTGGCACGCGCGCTTTTCCGCTTGGCGCGGCATCCGCGGTTGCGCTTCGAGCGCCGACCCTGGCGGCCGGACGGCATCCCTCCGAGCTTCCGCCATTTCGCGATCGACCTTCGGGGCGTCGCGTTGCGCGGCGTCACGGCACGGCAGCGCTTTCGCGCCGCTTTTCGAAACTAGCCGACGGGCAAGCGCATCGCGGCGCGCGAGGCGCTGCGTGCTCGACGGACCGCCGGCGTGGATCGCGACCCCGGCCGGCGCGTATCTGGTCGACGGGCGGGTTCGATGCCGCGAAAGGCGATCGAGGCCGCGCGCGCCCTCAACGGAGCGCCGGCCGGGTCCGCCTCCCGGGCTGCGCACGCATGGCGCGCGTTGCGCCGTTCCTGACGCCCGAAGATCGCGGCGACGCTCGGCATCGAAGATGCAGCCGAGCCGTCGGCTGAAATCGCGCTCGGCTGGACGTGCGGGTGCGCTGATCGCGCAGCTGACGTTCATCGATCGTGCAACCGGAGCACGCGCTCCGTACGCGCCGCTCGGCGCAATTGCCCCGCACGGCGAGCGTTTCGTGCGCTTCACGAGCCGAGTGCGCGGCGGCACTGCGCGAGCGCTTGCTGAGCGGCCGGTTTCGTGCCGCGCGCGGGACGACGGTTTCGCTCTGCACGGCGCCGACCGCGCCGCGCATTTCGTGCGCGAGACGTTGCCGCAGTTGGACGGATTTGGCGTGCCGACTCGATCCGGGACTGAGCGATCTCGCGCGGCGGCAAGACGGCGCTCGACATCAGCGTCAGTGCCGCGCGGACGGCGCTCGGACGCCGATTGGTTCGAGCTGAAAGTCGACGTGCTTCGTCGGCGGCACAGGGCGAAGCCTTGACCGAGGCGGAACTTGCGCGCGCTGCTGGCCGGCACGCGGGCCGCTACGCCGAGGTCCGCGGCAAGCTCGTCGACGTCGAGAACTTGCGCCGGCGCAACGATCTATTGGTCGACCTGGCGCAGCGGCGGCGTAGCGGACTGGCCGCGCTGCTGGCGCTGCGCGACGAATTGCACGAAAACTTCGCCAGCGTGCAGTTACCTGTCGAAGTCGGAGCGCATGCGGGAACGGCTGCGCGACTTTGCAAGGCATCGCAGCGGTCGAACCGCCGCCGCTTGCCGGATGGCGAACTCCGCGGCTACCAGAAGCGGGGCCTCGATTTTCTCACGTACCTTTCGGAATTCGGTTTCGGCGGCATTCTGGCCGACGAGATGGGGCTCGGCAAGACGCTTGCAGGTGATTGAGTTATCTGTTGCGGCGGAAGACTGCACGACGGGCCGGCGCCATCGCTCGTCATCGCGCCGACGTCGGTGACGCATACCTGGGAGAGCGAGATTGCGCGCTTTGCTCCGAGTCTTACGCACGCTGCGCCTGCAGTCGGGAAGCGAGCGCGCGGCGCGTTACGATCAGATCGCGAGCTGCAGACGTCGTCATCACGTCGTATGCGCTGGCGCGGCTCGACGCCGAGCAACTGGCGCAGCATCGCTTCCGCACGCTGATCCTCGACGAAGCACAGAACGCGAAGAACCCCTCGTCGCAGATTGCGCGCGTCGTTCGTGGCCTTGCATGCCGACCATCGCTTGGCGTTGACCGGAACGCCCGTCGAGAACTCGCTGCGGGATCTTTGGGCGATCTTTGCGTTTCTCGAGCCGGGCCTGCTCGGAAGCGAAAGCTCGTTCCGCAAGCGATTCGAGCTACCGATCGCGGAAAACGACGAGCGGGCGAGTGCAGCGCTTGCGTTCGCGGCTCGAACCGTTCCTGCTGCGCCGTACCAAGGAAGACGTTGCGCCGGAACTACCGGACGCGCACGGAGATTGAATTGGCGTGCGAGCTTTCACCGCTGCAGCGCCGGCTCTATCGCGGCATCGCCGAAGCGGCACGTCGCGACGTGTTCGCGCTCGTCGATGCTCAAGGGCATCGGCGGCGCCACGGTGCACGTGCTCGCCGCGTTAACGCGGCTGCGCCAGGTCTGCGCGCATCCGGGACTACTTATTCGAAGAGTATCGCGATGCGGCAGAAGCGTCGGCGAAGTTCGATGCCTTCCTCGAAACCGTCGAAGAGGTTCTGTCAGGGCGGCCACCGGCTGCTCGTCTTCAGCGCTTTCGCTTCGATGCTGCGCATCATCCGCGGCGAACTCGACCGGCGCGGCATCGGCTACGGGTATCTCGACGGTTCGACGAAGGACAGAGACCGCCAGAGTGAAGTCGAACGCTTCATGGCGCCCGGCGGTCCGCCGCTGTTCTTGTGCTCGCTCAAAGCGGGCGGCGTCGGTTTGACGTTGACGGCGGCAGATTACGTGATCCTTTACGATCCATGGTGGAATCCGGCGGTCGAGCGGCAGGCGATCGATCGCACTCACCGCATCGGTCAGCACCGCAACGTTACGGCATATCGGCTGGTCACCAGCGGCACCGTCGAGGAGAAGATGCGCGTACTCGCCGAGCGTAAGGCGGCGCTGTCGCGCAATATCATCAAAGCGGACGGCGCGTTTGCCAAGGCGTTGACGCGCGAAGACCTCGAGCTCTTGTTAGCCGATCCGGCTTGATCGTACGATCACGTTCCTTTTTGACCGCCGGCGTAGAAGATCAGCTTGAACAGCAACTGCGGAATCGTCGAAAGCGTGTTGGGGTCACCGTACGCTGCGTACAACTCGCTGTCGCGCAGGCGCAGGTGGTAGGCAACTGAAATGTTCGAGCACGCTCCTGCGCAATTTCCGCCTCCGTTGGGTTGCGGCGCATAACCGACGACGCGGCGCAGACCTACGGCGAGGGACGAATTCGTCGCGATCTGATATGCGTACGATGCGCCTTCGAACCATTGGATGTTGTTGGGACCGTGCGGCAGCCATTGCGCCGTGTCGTCGAGCGTCAAGGTGAACGAGCCGCGCTGTCCGGCGCGCATCGTCGACGAACGGTACCACGTATCGAGTCGTCCTAGGCCGTAGCGCCCAGTATAGTATGAAATCGACGTTGGGGTCGCCGATGCTCCGTGCGAAGGGAAATTGTTCATATTGTTCTGCATGCCGCTATGGTAGGTGATCGCAATACCCCCATTTTGCGAGATGGGCGTCAAGACGGTGCCGAAGCGCCAATAGTCAGACCCGGATGAGAGTTGGATATCGACCGTGTTCTTCAGTAAGGCGTCAAAGAGCAGCTGATTGTCACTCTGCGCTTGCCCGTATTGCGGGCCCGCGTAGCGATCGAGAAAGAAGCTGACGCCGGCGGAAGCGAGGAAGGAGTTGCGGAGAAAACGTCCATGACCGTGCCGAGTAGACTCCATAGCCGGCGATGCCCGGATGCGAATCGAAGCCATCGACCGGATTGAAGTACGCACCGACTTTGCGCAACGAACCATAGAACGCAAAGTGCTGGTTCGACCAACCTCCCCCGGCGTCAATAGCGTTGCCCTGGCTCGTATCGAGAACGTTCGTCCCGCGGTCGGTAGAGTAGTTTGCATACGCGCTGAGATTCTTGCCGTTGGTCCAGTTGATGCCGGCCTCGTTTGTGTCGTCGACAACGTCCGGCAAGTCGGCCGTAACATGCTGGAACGCGCTTTGCCAGTGAGCGTCGTTCGACGTGTACGTCAAGGCCGTGGCGCCGTCGTTACGCCCGTCGCCGATCGCGTCAAAGGCGGCGAGGCCCAAATTACCCTGCTTGCCTTCGAACGCGTACCCTTGTGCCGGCGTCGGGATTGCCGGCGTGTACAGCGTCGTGCGAAACCCGGAGCAGACGTTGCAATTGAAGTCGTTGTAGTAGGAGGCCGCTTGGGTGAAGAACGGGCGAACCTCGCTATAGACGCGTTGGTAGACGCTCGGAGAGATCGTCTGCTGATCGAGTTCGACGTTGGAATAATCGGGGTGAACCGTTCCGAAGAACGCTGCGGTCGGCGTGACCGGCACCGAGAAGTCGGCGCCCATGCGCGAAGTCGAGCCGCCGGCGGAAGCACCCGCGATAGCGCCCAGCCCGTAGACTGCGGCGCGCGGTTTCGGTACGGGCGCCCGCGCGAGCAGCGGTACGTAGGCCGTTCCGGCGTACTCGACGTTGTCCGGATTGGTCTGCGCGGAATCGTACGACCACACATCGAGCGCGCCCGTCGAGCGCTCGAAGCGCACGAACTGCACGCGCCATGCGCCTGCGTGAGCACCGTGAATGACGGACAACGGGATCGCCATCGTGACGGTATACAGATCGCCGCGGATTGCGCCCCACGACGCCCATTGCGGCGCAAACGCCGCGTTTTCACTCGATGCTTCGTTGTGAGAGCCCGTCGGATTGGATTCGAATTGGTACTCGAATCCGCCTGGACCGGTCGGCCAGAGGTCGACCCACACCGCGTCGTCGTTGCTCCAAGAGATGCCGCCGTTCGCGTTGCTTCCGCCGGTAATTGCGTCGTCGCTATGCTGCGTTGCGACGATGGGTGCGCTCTGCTGCGCATCAAAACGCACGTACAGATACCGTCCGTCCGTCACGACGTGAACCGTCGTCGTTGCATCGGCTTGCCGAGCGTGAGCAACGTCCCAGCGCAGCGCAACGGCGGAGTTCTGCGGCCAGCCGGTCGCGTCACGCGCGGGAGCCAGAGGAGGAGCCACCGCGACCGGCGGCACGGACAAAGAAAGCACAGCGAGCCATCTCCTAATTCGTTAAGAGAATACTTTGCTCACGTCGACGTGTCAACTATGGAATTAGTTTCATTACAAGCCGCACGTCGATCCTAAGCAAAGCGTTGACCTGACGGTCGCGGGTGCGGCGGCGGCACACCGTGTGCGGCAGCCGCTGATTGCGCCGGCTAGCGAAGCGAGCGCCATCCTGCCTTCACGGCGCTAGCGCCGCCGAGCATTGATGAGCGATGTCCTGCGTCCCGAAAGCGGGGAGAACATGCGCTGCGTGCGCGTTAGCGCAGCGGCGTGGAACTGACGAGGCGCGGACCCCACCCGCCGAACTCTCCGTCGGCTTTGGGAAACGGTAGGGTCGGACGGTTGTCGCCGGGACGGTGGTCGATCGTACGCGGTTGAATCATCGTTACGAGCCTCCTATTTCGCTCGTCATCCGTACGTAGCGGCGCTCGATGGGGGATGTTTCACCGCATTACGCACGAACGACGGAAAGAAATTTCAGCGTTGGATGATGCGTCCGGAACCGTTGATCCGCGTTGACATCGACTCCGCTCGCCCATGCACTGCGACATCCCCGCTACCGTCGATGGTAACGGCCAACCGGCGCGGCGCGCTCAACGTAATGTCGCCCGAGCCTTCGCTCGAAGCCGTCAACGAAGCGGTGTGAAGGCGGCCAAGATCGATATTGCCGGATCCCTCGTCGTCCACTACGCCGTCGCGTGCGGAGCCGCCGGCGACGACGATCGTTCCCGAGCCGCTCATCGTCAAGGTGAGATGCTGCGCTTGCACATCGTCGATATACACGTCGCTGCTGCCGTCGACTTGGACGTCATCGAGCGACGGCGTTTCGATCGTGATCGCTGCGCTCGGTTCATCGGACGGTCCTGAGCCGCTGATCGTTAGCGTGTCGGCGGCTACCTCGCTCGTCGTCTGATTCGCTTGATCGGGGCCGCCGCCGAAGTCAATGCGTGAGCGCGGTGAACGACGGATTTCCACGCGGATGTCCGTGTCGAAGACGATCCGGTGAAAGGCGGGTAGATCTCGCACGCTCTCGCCGGTCGTGTCGAACGCATCGGCGAACGTGGCATGTGACGTCGCGCTCCTGACGGTGCCGGCGATCTGGGCCGATAACTTCGGCCGCAACCGCGTCACGTCATTGGAAGCGACCGCGCCGGTGACGTTACGCTTCAGATTCGCGCGGCGTACCGCCGCCTGCGCGTGACGGCCGGTGCGGTACGCGTTTTGCGGCGCAGTCCGCACCCGTCGTTGTAATCGCTTCTGTCGGTCGCCTCCGCGGTTGCGCTCCTTCACCGCAGGCGAAGCGATCCGGGACGGGAACGGCGAGCGGCCTAACGGGGATCGTCTCGCCGGCGGAGCCGCCGATGGAGCCGCCGATGGAGCCGGTGCCGGGACAGAGCGCAGCGGCGCTGGAGAGATTCCGCGTAGCGGTTGGGGACGGCGAACGTCGTAACTCGTCAGGGCGATCGCGGGAGCGCGCTGCATTTGCAAGACGACGGCTGCGATGCCGACGAGCGCAATCAAGATCGTCATCGTCGGCGATAGACGGGGTACGGCATCGCGGCGTGGGTCGAGCAGCCGCTCGATGCGCGTCGCGAGTTGTTTAGAAGTAAACAGGACGCCCGGCGCGAGGACCGCTGAAGACGGCAAGGACGACGTCCGGACGAGATTCCACAAGCACGTGGCGTAACGATGCGTTCGCCCCGTTTGCGCGATGACGCGGTCGTCGCAGGCGATCTCCCGTTCGAGCGAGATGCGGTGGAGCAGAAACCAGATGACGGGATTGAACCACAACGCAGAGGCGATTGCGCATTCCATCAGGTTCGTCCAGTCATCGTAGCGGTTGAGGTGCGCGTGCTCGTGTAGGACGATCTGGTCGAGGTCGGCTGCACTTGCGTCACGTACGACTCGTAGCGGCAGCATAATCGCCGGCCGCCGAAAGCCGACGGCGACCGGGACGTCGACGGCCGTGCTCACGCGCAGCGCGACGGTTCGGCCGGTGCCATGACGGTGCCGCCAGCGGCGCAGCCGCCGGGCGATCGTCGGGTCCAGCAGCGGAGCGTCGGCCTTGAGGACATGCAGCGCCAGCACGCGGCGGCCGAGCGCGACAGTTCGTGCCGCAACGACGATCAACCAGAGCGCGAGCGCCGCGAAGGCGAAATGAGCCGTAACGCAGCGTACGCTCCATAAGAACGCTGCGCGTAACGGCGCGGAAGCGAACGATATCGGCGTCGCGGACTGCGCGCGCGATGCCGGCTGATTCGCGTCTGGCCGCATCGGTGCGGAACCGACGGTGCTGCGCGCCGATGCCGGTCGCAGCGGCACTACGATCCTCGGGTCGATCGCAGCGACCGTGCGATATTCGATCCTCGTTAATGAGGTGCACAAGCAGACAGCCGGCAGAACGGCGCTGGCCATGAGGGCGATCGACCAGAGCGCGTGCCGCGTCGTCGCGTTGAGTCTGCAGACGCGGATCCCGAGCCAGACTGCCCCGGCCAGCGCGACGCTGCCCGCAACGCCGGATCCCAGCGCCGCGAGGACGCCGCCAACGAAAGGTTCGAGCGTTGTGCCGCTCATCGTTTGCTGGTTTTGGCGTCCAGTAACGCTCGTATGCGTGCGGCGTCGCGTCGATCGATGCGGCCGTCGAGCAGGTTGAGCATGAGTGCGCGAGGCGAATTATCGAAGAAGCGTGAAACGACGTAGTCGATCACGCTGGTGCGCGCCTCGTCACGACCAATCCGCGCGGCGTACACGAAGGCTCGGCCCGACTCGCGGTGCTTGACGTAGCCTTTTTTCTCAAGGATGCGTAATGTCGTCAGCACGGTGTTGTAGGCCAGCGGCGGCCCGTCGAGTGCGGCGACGACGTCGTTGACCGTCGCATCGCTCCGTGACCACAGCACGTCCATCAAGCGCAACTCGGCTTCCGTGAGCGTCGGCGACTTGCGCCGGGCCATCAGCGCCGCTCCAAACGAACGTTGCCATCGATGGTGTGAACGCTGATGTGGCCCCGGCCGGCCCCGAGGGTGGCAGTCGCGGAATGCCCGACGAACTGTCCGCTGGTCAGGGTCAGGTTCACGCCCGAACTGGAGATAGCTCCGCTCAGCGTCTCCGCATGGAACGTCGCGTCAGCGTTCGCGGGTACAACGAGATCGACGCCGCCGTTGACGGTCTTAAAGCTCGTATCGCCGCGCCCGGAGAACTGCGCGTGAATCGCGCCGTTGACCGTCGAAGCACTCGCCGTGTCGTTCGTACCGAGCGTCACCGTGCCGTTCACATCTGAGGCGTCCACGGGACCTTCAAGCTTCGTGGCTCGAATCGCTCCGTTGACGTTATGGGCCTCTACGCGGACCCCGCGTGGAACGCCGACGGTAAGATCGATGGTCAGATGGTGGACGTTGCCGCCGTCCGTCCGCGAACAGCCTGTAGCATCGCTGTTTCCCGTGAAGACGGCGCACACCACAAGCCGGTTTCCTTGGCGGCTGGTGCGGACGACGGGCCCCGGATCCTCTGAACCCGTCGTGGTCGCGTGAGCGTGAACCGTCACGGTGTTCCCGTGTGTCGGAGTCGCGACGATCGCGCCGTTTACGTCGTCGATCTCGAGGGTCGCACCGGCCCCGATGGCTTCGCGTAGATCGACATTGCGCGTCTGGTCGGCTAACGCAGGTACGCCCCACGAAAACGCTGTGGTCACGGCAATGAGCGATATGGCGCGCACCACGCGCGTTGAGAGCGAGCACATGTTCATACCGCCATCCTAACGACCTAGACGCAGGCTGTCAACTAACAAATTAAGAGTCAGGGGCAAGCGGTGTCGGCTGCCGACCAAGAGTTCGATTCTCCGGCGCGAAACGATAGGCACGAATGGCGATGCCGAAGATCGCGCTGCTCTTGCGTCTGTTGGCTGCCATCGACGAGGGCCGTTCGTCGCTCGAAGACCTCAAGCGTAAGCTCGATGCCGAGCAGCCGCCCAGCACGCGCACGCTGCGCCGCTATCTCGCGACGTTATCCGACGCGGGTTTCCCGTGGCGCTACGACCGCGCGGCCGGCACGTACGGTTTTGAAGCGGGCTATTCGCTGCGCCGCCTGGAGTTGTCGACAACGGAACTCTTCGGACTCCTGGCGCTCAAAGGCATCGCCAACTCGTTAGGCGGCACGCTCGGTGCCTCGATGGATGAGATGGCCGACAAACTGACGTCGGTCGCCGGCGCCGGTGCACGGCGGGTTGCCGCGAAGCCGGCGGTTCGGGTCGTTCTGGCCGATCCGCAACTCGACGGTGAAGCCAGCGCCAATTTCGAACTACTGCAGAAGGCTCAGCGGCAACGTCAGAGTGTGCGGTTCACGTACGTCGACAAAGCAGGCCGCCGTTCGCAGCGCTACGTCGACGTCTACGGCTTCGTCGTATCGAGCGGCCGCATCTACGCCGTCGCGTACGATCGTGACCGGGGCGCCAAACGCGTCTTTGCACTCGACAACGTCTCGGCGCCGCGCATCGCACCTCAGCATTATACGCTCCCTGACGATTTCGACATCGAAGCATTCGCCGCGGGCTCCGTCAGCGGAATCTATTCGGGTGAACCGGTCGTCGTGCGCGTGCACTATTCCGCCGTCGTTGCCGGCGCCGCGCGCGCCGATCGCGTCGTGCGCGAACGGACGGTCGCAGATCTGCCCGACGGCGGCGTGGAGATAACGTACGTCGTCGCCGATCCGAGCGAGTTCGTGCGCTGGGCGATGAAGTGGGGCGCGCAAGCACAGATCGTCGACCCACCGGAAGTTCGGTCCCAGGCCGTCGCTCTGGCCCGCGAGATCCTCGATGCCTATGAAAGCAGAGCGGCGCAGCGCAGCGTCGTGCAGAAGCGCCGTTCAAACCACGGAAAACCACTGCCGACGGGGGCGCTACCGTAGAAGATGAGAAGAAGGCCGATCGTGCTCAGAATGTTGCCGCGTTTGCTTGTCGTCGCCGCCGTCGTCGTGTCGGCGGCCGTAGGCGCGCGCGGATCGATCGACGCCGAGCCGCCGACGGGCGCTCCCGTCGACGGCATCCGCTGCGATCAGGCCGAAAGCGGCGTCTTCCACATCCATCAACATCTCGCTATTTTCGTGCGCGGCAAACGTATCCAAATCCCCGACGACGTCGGACGGCCGGTGCTGGGCAACTGTTTGTACTGGATCCATACGCACACGCCGGACGGCGTCATTCACGTCGAGTCGCCGATGTTTCGGACGTTTACGCTCGGCAACTTCTTCGACGTGTGGGGCCAGCCGCTTTCGCCGACGCGCATTGGCCCGGCACGAATTCATCCTGGGCAGCTGCGCGTCTACGTCGACGGCGCCCTGTACCGCGGGAACCCGCGAACGATTGCGCTGGCGCAACACACCGACATCACGCTGGAAGCAGGGCCGCCGTATCACAGTCCGACGACATTTACGGATTGGCAGGGGCAGTAGCGGCGGCAAAACGCTGAGCGGCACGACGAGATCGGCTCGGTGAGCCGGCGGAACATTGCAGAGCCGCTCGCCTTAGGAATGGTGTTAGGCCTCGCCGCGGCGCTTCGTTGGCCATTTCTGCAGACCGGCATCTGGCGCGATGAGGGAAGCACGTATTTCGATGTGGTCGCCGGATCTTTGCGCGCAACCCTGCACGAGGTCGCGCATTCGGAACTGAGCCCGCCCGGCTACTTCGTGTTGCTGCGTGGGTGGACCGCGCTTGACCGGGACGTCGGAATTCGCGCTCAAGCTTCCCTCCTTTATGCTGGGGATTGGCGTCGTTGCGATGACGTGGTTTCTGGCTCGCCGGCTTCACTCACCGGCGGCTGGATTGACCGCGGCCGCGTTCGCGGCGGTAACGACCACCGGGATGACGCTCTCGGGCGATGCGCGGCCCTACATGCTCGAAGCGCTGGCGAGTGCAGTTGCTGCCACACTGGCGCTGAGCGTCTTCCAAAGCCCGACGAACCGTTGGGTCGCGGCGGCGTACGCACTGAGCGTAGCAGCGCTTCTCTGGGTCCAGTACACAGGGCTCATCATCGCGATCGGGATGTGCGCAACGGCTGCAGTCGCCGTCGTGTCGCCGGCGCATCGTCTCGGCGCTCGCATGTTGGCAGGGGCATCACTCGTCGGACTTCTCTCCTTTTTGCCGCAGCTCGCCGCGTTCGCAGCAGCGGCGAAGACGGGCACGCCGTGGCTACCGCCGCCACCGCCAAATGCCTGGCTCGGACGCGGACTCGAGCAAGTTGCTTTTACCTTTCCAATCGGCGCCGGCCCGGAGACGCTGGCGCTAGAAGCGCTTGGAGCGTTAGCCGTTGTCGCCAGCTTGCTCCGACGGCATCCGCAAGCTCCGCTTTACGCGCTGCTGATCGTGCCCGTTCTGCTCGGGGCAGCACTGGAGACGCGCGCAGGTCTGAACGCACCACGATACATGTATGCGTTCACGCCGCAGGTCGACGCCGTTCTTGGCGCCGGCTGTGTCGCGCTGGCGCGGTGGATCTACGCAGTCCGGCATCGGCTGAACTCGGCACGCGCCGTGAGCGTACGGTTGCTAGTCGCTTTGCTCGTCGTGGTCAATCTGACCGCTGACGGGCGCAAGCAAGTGTGGTACGTTCGTGACCTGCTCGAGCATCCTGAAAGCTCGGGGATGCGGGCACTGACGTCCACGTCCGCCGCCGTATTTCAGCGAGCGCTCATCCTTGTCGTACCGGACTACCTCGCACCGAGCTTCCGATACTACGAGCCTTCATCGCGGTTACAGGTGATCGGCTTTCCGCATTGGAGCCATCCTGAAAACTTCCGTTGGAGCGGATACGCCCGCACATGGGCGCGTTCGAACCCGCTGCAAACCGAGCGTCGTCTGCAGTCGTGCTTAGCTGGTCCGTTCGTCAGGCTCGCGCTGATCGGCGATCCCCGCTTGCACGAACCAGGAAACGACCTGTACCGTAACGCGATCGTCTTGCAGCGCGCTCTTCGCGCGCGCTTCACGTTAGCGCAGGAGCGTTCTTTTCCGGGACGGGATGAGACGGTGACGCTTACCGTGTTGGTTCCGAGCTCACCCCGTCCGGACAAGCCGCAGTATGGCCATGGCAGCCCGTCCGCAGTTGGTAGACCACCGTATCGCCAACCCGCGCGCGAACGCGATAGTTCGCACGCAGCGCGCGACGCAAGAACGCAACCGTGCGCCGATCGAAGCGTGACTCTAAAAGAGCGCCGCCCACGGCGACGTAGCGAGGTTTTCCGTCGATGATGCGCTTGAGCTCGGACTCGCCACGCAAGCCAATCATCGCCGCCATATCGTCGTCGAGGAGGAGGTCGGAATCGGCGAATCGCGTCGGCGCGTTACTTCCGAGCGCGTTGTAGAGCAGTGGCGTGAGCTGTACGAGGTAGAGCGAACGCCCGGCATCGAGACGCCGCAAGACCGCCACGACGCGATCGTATTCCGGTTCGCGCCAAGCATGCTGCCCGAGCATCACGCGATGCGCTAAGAGGCCGGCGGCTTGTGCTGTTTCCCAGTACGCGTGGAGTCCGAAGGTCGCGACGAACACCACTGCGGCGACCAAGCGCCGAGCTCGCGTTCTTTCGAGGATGATGCGCAGACCGATCCCGCCGAGCAATGCAACGGGAGCTTCGACGAGTACGAAGTGCCGATCGTAAAATTCACCGGCAGCGGCTACGGCGACGATCGCTGAACCGAGCCAGCCCCACGCCGCTGCAAAAGCCGGCGTGCCGCGCCGGCGCAGCAACACGGCGAACGGGACCATCTCGATCGCCGGCGCCAGGACGCGTACCTGCTGGACTATCCACCCGAGGTTCTCGACATGAACGCCGCGACGCAACGAAAAGGCACGGCGCAGGGTCGCAGAGACGTTGGCATCCCAGAATGCCAAAAAGGCGCCGGCATGCGCGTAGAGCAAGGCCTCAATGCCGAACGGTGCCAGGGTCACAACGACGACGAGCGCACACGTCCGCATCGGCCGCTGCGCTGCGCTGAGAAGAACGGCATACGCGGGTGCGAGCATGGGAAGTGCCGTCAATTTCATCTGGAGGGCGGCGCCGCACAACAATCCTACTGCTACCGTTCGCCATGCCGTACGCGGTCGTTGTAGCGCAAAGAAGAGCGACCACGCGACCAAAGGTGCGATGAGCACTTCAGCGTCGCCGAGATAGCCTTCGTTCTCGGTCGACAGCAACACAAAAAAAATCGCGGCGTAACGGCCGCTGATCGTCCCGCCGCGCCGGTCGACGAGCGGACCGAGGGCAAGAAGCGCAAGGGCCGTCGCCCACGTCGCTAACGTCGCTAGCGACTGCACCGCGATGGTCGGCCGTCCCCCGGACGTCGCCAGCGAGGCGGCATAGACGGCGAACAGGCCGGGTGGTTTATACTCCCATGCGTCAAGGTACGGCAGCGCCCCATGCAGCCATGCAATCGCCACGTGCAAATAGCTGCCAACGTCGGGGTCGCTGACCGGCAACAGCCAGCGGTGAAGGCGCAGGAATGCCGCACCCGCGAGCAATGCTGCGGCAAAGCTGATGTCACTGCGCTGCAAATGGTGGCATTGCGGTACACGGAAGATCGCACGCTTCGCTTTAACCATGCAGAGAAACGGCGGCGTGATCGAATCGCCCGACGCCGGCAGCCGCTGTGCGATTCGTTGCGATCCGGCGTGGAGCGAAGAGGATGAGTTCGATCGACTCCTGGGATCCGGAGAATTGCCGGCGCAATAAGACCCGATGCGATCGGGCCTCGCGCCGCGCGAAGCTGTGCGCGACTCCGTAGTCGATACCATTATAACTGGGCACCGTCCAGTCGACCGCCAGCGCGATGAGCGCGTGGCGACGTCGAGCGAGATGTTCGGTGCGTGAAAGCAGCCGGTCTACGATCGCTTTGGACTTCCAGCCGGCCGGATCGACCGAGTAAAACCACGGATCTTGCCACGTCACCACGCCGCGAACTTGATCGTTCGTTCCACGCAAGTAGTACGCCAGCGCAGGACCCAAGTAGTCCGGGCAGGCCACGAGCAGTACTGGCCGGTGAGTTGCTTCACGCACGGCGGCGGTCAGCGCCGCGGCGCCCGATATCGGTTGCAGTGCGTAGCGATAACTGCGCGGATAGACGACTAGGCCGCCGATGAGCACGTACGCTATAGGAAGGCTTACGAAGATACGCGCCTGCGTAGCGAGGCGCGACGGAGAAGGCCGTGCCAGCCAGCGCACGTAGGCGCTCAGTAAAGCTGCAAAGAGAAGCCACGCGAACGGCGCGTAGACAGCGAGGTGTTGTCCGCCCGGCAAGCTGCGTGCAGTGCTGACCGCGATGCCGCAGGCGACAATGAAGCCGAACAGCATCGTCGGCGCATGCGAAAAGGCGCCCGCCCTCGAGCGCGCCAGCGCAACGATCGATGCGACCGCGCCGATCTCTGCGAGGCGGTTTACCTGCACGTTCATCGCACCGAATGGGCCGAACACGCTGAGGTGCTCGTCGATGAGAGGAAGAAGCCGCATGTCATGGTGATCCCGCCAGGTCATCTGTTGAGCCGCATCGTGCACGAACAGCCCGGCGACCGGTAGAGTCAGCACCAACGCGAGGGCAAGCGCCGTCAGTGCCCAGCGGCTCGCATCATCCTGATGCCGCACCGCGCGTACGAAGGCCGCGATGCCCAGCGCGCCGATGACGACGTACCCGGTGAAGTGCGTGCAGATCAACAGTGCGGCGAATACGACCAGGCTCAGCGCCCAGAAGCGGCGCTTTTGCGGCGTGGCGGCGTAAAGCAGAGACAAAAACGCATGCACCGCGCAGGCGGAAAGCAGCATCGCGAGCGCATAAGCGCGCGCTTCGGCTGCGAGCGATATGGCCAGCGGTGCAGCCGTAGCCATCAGAGCGGCAACGAATGCCGTGAGCCTGCCCTCCCAGCGAAGGCCGCTCGCGTAAACGACGACGACCAAAGCCAAGCTGAAGACGAGCGACGGCGCGCGCAGCGCCGTTTCGCCCGTGCCCGCCAGCGTGATCCAACCTCGTTCGAACAGAAAATACAGCGGCGGCGTCCACTCGTGAGCGCGCACGTTTCCCCAGAGTTGCGCCAAGCTTCCCGCGATGTCAAAATAGGTGGAGCCTTCATCGCGCCACAATCCCCGGCTCAACAGCGGCAAGCGCAGCACTAGTCCGACGATGATGAGCCCCGCCACGAGCAGACGATCGACGCCGCTCCACGCCGTGCTCGGCGCACCATGCGGCTGCACTTCGCGCTGCCTCGACGCAGACTCCAAGATGACGCGGTCTGCCGACTGCACGGACATCAGGTCGTCAGCGTGGCGCGCAGAGCCCGCGCAAAGTCCGCGAAGGCGGCATCATGTCGTGGCGTCGACTTGACTTCCGTATACACCACGACGACGAAGCGACGGCCGTCGGGCAGCGTCAGGATGCCGCCGTCGTGCGACGTGTCGTCGGTGTCGCCTGTTTTGTGAGCGAACACGTCGGCTGGATCCCACCCCCGGCTGAGCTTGTCGTTCCAAATTTGCGCGCGCAGTGCACCGTAGACCCAAGCGAGGCCCGCGCCGTCTTCGGCGGCGATCGAGGCGAACGCGCGAGCCGCATCGCCGGCCGGATGCGTATTGCGGCCGGTCGCTTGCGGATCGTCGAGCAGCGGTGATGCGCCGGAGAGTTTCCGCCGCACCGCCGTCCGTTCTAACCCCATCGCACGGCAGGTGGAGGTCAATCGCTCGCGGTCGAGCACGTCGATCAGCACGTTGGTCGCGACGTTATCGGAACGAGCGATCATCAGGCGGGCGAGCTCGCCGAGGCTTGCCCGGTAACCGGCGACGATGGGCGACGGCCCATCATTGGGCGTGACATTGGCCGGTTCGACGATGACCTCGTCTTCGAGCCGCCGCTGTCCCGCTTGGACTTCGCGCGCCAAGACGATGGCAATCGGTGTCTTGATCATGCTGGCGGGATAGATGTTTCGCATCGCATCCCATTGAGCGCACCCGCCGCCGCAAAGGGAACGTACCGCGATGGAGGCATCTCCCAAGCCGGCAGCATGGGCGAGTTCCTCGATGAGGGCGTCGGTGATCCGACTCATGCAAGCGGGTGCTTGCACGAAATTGCGACGTATGGTACCGTATGCAAGTAAGTGCTTGCGCCCATGCGAAAGTCCATCGTGTCGAAAAGTGAATCACGTGACCTTATCCGTGCCCGAGCGCTCGAGCGGACCGGATTTGGCCGCTTTCCGCCGACGAGCCGGCGAAGCCCTCGAAAGGGGAGTCCACGATCTCCGTATCGAGCTCGACCATGCCCGCGTTTTAGATTCGCCAGCCATCGCAAGCCTGGTCGCGATCCTGCGCGCAGCGCGTGAGCGCGGTGCGGTCGTCACCCTTCTAACGGCACGCCGGCAGATCGTCGACACGTTGGCGGTCACGGGATTAGATAAGGTGTTCGGAGTCGAGCCGCCGGCGCAGCAGCGGGATGCCGCTGAGGGGCAAGGCGACCCGCGCCGTCCAGGTCGACTCGTCGCCTGAACATGCTACGGACGCCGACGGTCTCGAGCAGTGCGCTCGCTGACACCACCGGAATGTCCGGTGACGTTCGTGGAGGCAGCGAGGAGACGCGCTTGCGCATCTTGGCGGCCGCACGTGCATTGTACGCGCGTCACGGCAGCCGCGGTACGACGACGCGTGAGGTTGCGGCCGCGCGCGCGTCAACGAAGCGACGCTCTTCCGGCACTTCGGTACAAGGCCAACTGCTCGCTGCCATGCTGGACCACTACAGCGACACGACGTCGATCCCCGAGCTTCTCGACGGACTGCCCGATTCGGCGACGCTCGACGAACAGTTGCATGCGCTCGCCGACGTCGGCGATCGAATCGATGCGCCGCAAAGAGGACCTGATCAAGGTCGCGATGGCCGAAGAAGTATCGCATCCCGAAGGTCAGCTGTGCTCGTGGCGAGCGGCGACGGCAACCAAGGAGAGCTCTGACGCGCTATTTCGCGCAGAAGGTGCGCATCCGGCGAATTGCGCGGCGATCCGGCGTGGCTGGCGCGCGTCTTCATGTCGTTGTTTTTTTCTTACGTCATGGCGCGACCGGCTGTGGAGCGACGTGGCCGAGACGTCGCAGGAACGGGCGATTCGGACGATGGTCGACATCTTTCTTGAACGGGGCGCGAGTGAAATAATGGAAGGTACGCGACCCGGTCCGCCCGCCCGCGACGGCTGGAGCCGCGCGAGCAGCGCGCCGTGAAGCGTCGCGTAGCGGGCCCAATCCCGCCGTTCGCCTCGCTCTGATCGCGCTGGGAATCGTCGTCGTGCTCGTCGCCATTTGGTTCGCCGTTCCGTACTTCGCGTATGCGTCGACGCACGAAACGACGGACGATGCGACGATCGACTCAGATCAAGTGCAGATTACGAGCCAAATCTCCGAACGCGTCGCGAAGATTCTGGTCGATACGAATCAATACGTGCGGCGCGGTCAGCTCCTGGTCGTGCTCGATGATGCGACCGAGCGCGACCGCTACGCGCAGGCGCTTGCCGCACTTCGCGCTCAGGATGCGCAGGCGCGCGCCGCTCAAGAGAACGTCGACCTTGACGCGCGATACGCAAGCGGCGCAAAATCTCTACCAATTCGGGATCGATCGCGCAGGCGCAAGCCGGCATCGCCGAGCGCGGCGCAAAACGCGCGTTCGGCCGACGGCCAGATCGCGGTCGCGCAAGCCGGCGTCGACGCGGCTCGCGCGCAGCTCAACGTCGCGCAGGACTGCGCTTGCCCGCAGCGCTTCAGAACTCAGCGGCGCGCCGAGGCCGACTTGCGGCGTACGGCGTCGCTCGTCGTCGACGGGAGACATCGCGGCCGAACAACTCGATGCCGTCGCGCGCGGCGTACGCGTCGGCGCAATTCGAATTACGCCCAAGCGCAAGCCAACGTCGCCGCTGCGCCGAGGCTGCTCTCGGTGAGGCGGAGCAGCGCTTGAGCTCGCAGCGCTATGCCGCTTCGAGCGACGCTGGCCCAAGTCGGCGTGCAGCGTGCGCAGTTGACCGCAGCGCAGGGGCACTATCAGGAAAGCAACGCGCCCAGCCGCGTCGCGGCGCAACAAGCTGCCGCCGATGCGCAACACGCGCAGATCGGCTCGTTGCAAGCGGCGCTCAAAACTGCCGCCGACAACCTGTCGTACACCCAGCATCCGCTCGCCAATCGACGCTTTCGTCGGGCAAAAGAACGTCGACATCGGGCAAACCGTCGGCGCCGGCGTCCCGCTGATGACGTTGATTCCGTCGACGAACATCTACGTGACCGCCAACTACAAGGAAACGCAGATCGGCCGCATGCGCGTCGGCGACGAAACCGACATCAACGTCGATGCGTATCCGCAGCGTCAAATTCGTCGGTCACGTCGACGACCTGTCGCCCGCTTCGCAGAACACATTTAGCCTGGTGCCCGCGCAAAATGCGACCGGCAATTTCGTCAAGGTAACCCAGCGGCTTCCCGTGCGCATCTTGTTCGATCGCGTTCTCGAACGGCAATCTGGCGGACTATCCTTTGCGTCCGGGCCTTTCCGTCGAAACCTCCGTCAAGGTCAAGTAACGTTGCTTGCTCGCCGTTTCTGCTCGCATTGACGGCGCTGCGCCTGGGCTGGTCCGGCGCCGAGCGCACGCCGCCAACGCAGCGCCCGCGCGCTCACGCCGCATCGTCAGCGCCTGCGTCGGCTCGCTCGCGGCTCGTACTGCCGCCGCGTGCCGGTTTTGCCCAGCGTTCCGCCGCAGCGGCCGCCGCTGCCCAGCGGGACGATCGCGGGTACGGCGCGGCGCTTTCGTCGGCATCTCGCGTGACGCCGCGATCGGCATGGCGCTCGCGCGCAATACCGATCTCGCCGTCGCGCAGTCCGAGCCGGCGCATCGCCGCGCTATCAAGTCGTTGCCGCCGAGGGCGTCTACGATCTGCAGTTCCAGCTCGTGCCGCAGTACGAGTTCTCCAAGATTCCAGCGGTTTCGGTCTTTCAGAGCGGGCCGGGCGGCGTGCCCGGCGCAGACGATCACCGCCGGCGCGACCGGCGCCGTCTCGGCGCTGACGAGCAGCGGCGGTTCCTTCCGTTTCTCGACGTCGGCGGCGCGCGTCGACAACAACATCGCAACGAACAGCTACGAGCCGTACTATCAGACGGCGCTCGCGCTGGCGTTTTCGCAGCCGCTCGCGCGCGGCCTGGCCATCGATCGCGAACCGGCGCGCGATCGAGCTGGCGCGCGTCAATGCCGATCTGTCGACGCGACAACGCGCTGCTGACGCGTCGAACACGATCGACAGCGTCGCGGTTGCGTACGACAACCTCGTCTCGGCCTGGAAGAACGTCGGCATTCAAGAGGACGCGCTTGCGTCAAGCCAAAGCCCAGAGCGAGTCGAACGGTCGCCTCGTGCGGCAGGGGGCGGCGGCGCCGGTCGACGTCGTCGAGTCCGACGAGCAGGTCAACGAGTTCCAAGACAACGTCTATCTCCGCACTCGCAAAATGTTGCCAGCGTCGAGAACTCACTCAAAGCAGCTGATCCTCAGCGACCCCGCCGACCCGGCATGGACGGCGAACCTCGTTCCGACGACGCCGCTTGGCGTTGCCCGACATCAATCCGCGCGTAGGCGACGTCGTTGCCGCGGCGCTGCGATCTCGTCCTGAGGTCGCGCAGGTGCGCGAGAATCTTCGTTCGGCCAACGTCAACGTCGCGTACCAACGCGATCAGACCAAACCGGAGATCGACCTCAATCTCGGGGTGACCGAAAACGGCTTTGCCGGCGTACCGACCAATCCGGCGAACGACCCGTTCATCGCCGTGATCGGCGGCGAGGTGCTCGCGCTCAATCAACTGATCGCGCGCGCCAATGCGGCGGCGCCTCCGGGAACGCCGCCGATCGCGCCGATCAACCCGTCGGCGCTCAACGCCCCGCTATTTCCTGGCTCGGTCGGCAACATCGGCACGTCGTACAAGACCGCGTTTGAGGGCACGTACCCGACGTACACGATCTCGGCGACCGTCGCGCTTCCCGCTGCGCAATCAAACGGCCGAAAGCGAATTACCGCGCCGCACTCGAATCGCGCCGGCAAGTTCTCTCGCAGGAACTGGCCTCGTGCAGCGCGTGCAAACCGAAGCGCGCAACGCCGTGCAGATGTACCGGTCGGCGCAGTCACGTCTGATTGCGGCCACCGCGGCGCGCGCCGCGCAGCGCAGAAAGTTGCCGCCAGCGAGGAGCGCAAATTTCGCGCCGGCGCTATCGACGACGTACCTCGTCCTGCAACGTCAAGTGCAACTCGCGAACGAGCGCGGCCGCGAGCTGCAGGCGCAAACCGATCTGCGAAAATGCGCTGGTCGAACTCGATCGCGTCAGCGGCGACATCCTGGCCAGAAACGACGTCGACGTCCGCAACCTCGGCACCGCACCGCAGGGAGCAGTCCCGAACCTGTTGCCGTCTTCGCAAGGCCGCGTAACGGAAAGCCCTTGGGTATCGCGGTTTCGCTCACGAGGTTCGAACGCGACGAATGCAGTGCGCAAGACGATAGCGGTCGCTGGCGGGATTGGCGGCGTCGATGGTGCCGGTCGCGGCACTTTGCCGATCCGCCGGCGGCCGTGGCCCCCGACGCCGCCGTCGTTTTCATCGGCGCTCCGACGACGCAAGGTTCCCAGGGCGGCGAGTTTACGCTGAACTTCGACGACCTGGGCCGCTTCGAAGGCGTGGGGCGGGCGCCCGACCATCCCGGCCCCTTCAACCTGACCCCGGAAGAAGCACGTCGCCAAGCACGGGTGCGCGCAGCAGAGCCGACCCACTGCGGTCAATCGCGTGTTCTTATCGTTCCTGCGCCAATTGCGGACGATCGAGCCGGGCAGAACGTCAGCCGCTGAACGCTCTGACAGCGCCGATCGAGCGCAGCCGACCGTCACGGTTGCGGGTTCAGTAGTGCCGCAGCCGGCCGGTCGGCGAGCCAGGTCAGCGAGCCCGCGCGCGGTGACAGGACCGTAATGGGATATTGCTCGGGCTTCTCGAGGCCCGGCGAGGACGTGATGCAAGACGGCTGCTTTCGCAGCGCCGGCGATCGCTACGATCGTCTCGCGCGGCACCATTGAGCACCCGCGGCGTTACGGTCAGACGGTGCTTTGCAAATTGCGTCACGAATGGCGCGCGCACGAGCGGCGCATCGTCGGCGTATGGGTCGCTTCCCGGGAAAAGCGACGCCGTGTGTCCGTCGGGTCCCATGCCGAGCAGGATCAGATCGAACTCCGGGGCTGGCGCCGAGTTCGGCGCGCAGCACGTCCGCGTAGGCCTGCGCCGCAGCCGCGGGCTCGTCCTCGCCGCGCATCCGAAAGACGCTACCCGCCGCGTTCATGACGGCTCCGAACGCAGTGCGTCGCCATCTTATAGTTCGAATCGTCGTCGTCGGGCGGCACGCAACGTTCGTCGCCGAAGAAGAAGCGCACGCGCGTCCAGTCGATTGCGTCGCAGAACGGTCGGGCGCCGAGCAGTTCGTAGGCCGCTTTCGGCGTCGAACCCCCGGCTAGCGCGACGTCGAAGCGCCCGTGGCGCTGCGACGCTGCGCCGGCGTGCAGCGACGAAGCGCTCGGCAAGGGCGTGTGCGAGCGCCGCGGCATCGTCGACGACGACGAGTTTGCCGATGGCCAGTCGCGTCATCCCAAGAGCGTCGCGCACGGTCAACAAGCGACGTTTCAAAGATTTCATCGCGGCCGTTTTCGAGGATCGCCCGCTCGATCAGCGACGTGTTCTCGATGTTTTGCAGCGGCACGCACCATGGCGTCTTCGCCTTCGCGCCTTCGACCTCGAGACACACGACGTTGGGATCGCTCGGAAAGTTCGGCGCGATAGCGCGACGGACCCGCGCTCAGGACGACGGAGAGCACGCGGCGCCGATCGCCCTCGTCGATCTTCGACGAACGGTACGGTCCGGCCGCGGCGGTCGCGGAACGCATCGCGGCCGACGGCTTCCCACGACAGCCGGCTGCCGAGCCAGCCGGCGAGGTACAGCGCTTCAGCATCGGAGCCGCTCTCGATCTCCAGGCCGTCGATCGAGAAAAGGTCTTCGCGCAGCGTCGGATCATCGAAAAATTGTGCGATCATGTCTTGCCACGGCAGCAGTCGCATGAACGCGAGATCCTTGAGCGTCACGCCGGTGAAGCGGCACACGAAATCGCCCAGTTCGCGAATCGTCTCTTCGCCGCGCGCCTTGCCCGACGAATCGACGACGACGGTCGCCGCGCCTTCGGCGAGACCCGAGAAGGTACGGCTCGCCAAAAAACGTGCGCCGCTCCACCACAGGACCGTCGGAATGTCGGGCACGCCGTCAACTCCTGCGCGAAGCTGATGATCGTCGCGTGGCTCGAGCGCTTGCACGCCGATGTCGACCCGCTCGTCGATGATCGTCGCGCCGTCGGTCGTGCGGGTGTTCGTCGTCACGTCGACGCCGCTCGTCGCGTCGGTCGAATCGAGTACGATCAAACGGGCGGGATGCTTTGTCGACGACGGTTTGCGGCGCGCTCGAGCACCCAGCGCCGGTGCGTCGGATCGTCGACGAAGACGATGAAATTCATCGTCGCGATCTGCGCGGCGCCCGTGCCTTCGTCGACGTGCGGCGTCGCGAGCGTCGAATGCCGCAATTGCGGCGCAGGATCGTCGCCAGTGTCGGTCGGCCGTCGGCGGCGTGCATCGTCATATGCGCCTCCATTCGCGGCCGTCGGCGACCAGGAGCGCATCGGCGCTCTGCGGCCCTTGGCTGCCCGCGAGATAGTTCGGGAAATCGACGACGTGGCGTTCCGCCCAGCGTTCCATGATCGGCGTGACGATCTCCCAAGCCGCTTCGACGGCGTCCCAGCGCGTGAACAGCGTCGCGTCGCCGCGCATCGCGTCGCCGATCAGCCGTTCGTATGCCGGCGCCGAGACGACGCCGAAACCCGTGCCGTAGTTGAAGTCCATCGTCACGCCGCGAATGTGCATCTTCGGACCGGGCACTTTGGCGTTGAACCGGATCGACACGCCTTCCTCGGGCTGGATCTTCATGACGAGCGTGTTGGTTTCGATCTGCGTCGCCGGCTTCGCCGAAGATGCGATGCGGGATGCCCCGGAAGCGGACCGCGATCTCGGAGTGCTTGTGGGCGAGCCGCTTGCCGCTGCGCAGGTAGAACGGAACGTCGGCCCAGCGCCAGTTGTCGATGAAAAACTTCGTCGCACGCGTACGTTTCGGTCGTCGACTGCGGGTCGACGCTCGGTTCTTCGCGGTAACCCGGCACCGGCTTGCCTTCGATCAGCCCCGGGCCGTATTGGCCGCGCGCCGTCAGCTTCGGTACGTCGTCGACCGGAAAAGGCCGCACCGCCGACAGCACTTTGAATTTTTCGTCGCGGATGTGGTCGGCGTTGGGTGAGATCGGCGGCTCCATCGCGACGAGCGCGAGCAGATTCATCACGTGATTCTGAATCATGTCGCGCAGCGCGCCGGCGCCTTCGTAGTAGCCGCCGCGGCCTTCGACGCCGACCGTCTCGGCCGCGGTGATCTGTACGGAATCGACGTAGCGCCGATTCCAGATCGGCTCGAACATCACGTTCGCAAAGCGCAGCGCCACGATGTCTTGGACCGGTTCTTTGCCGAGGTAGTGATCGATCCGATAGACCTGCTTTTCATCGAAGACCCGGTTCACTTCGGCCTGCAACGCGCGCGCCGATTCGAGGTCCGAGCCGAACGGCTTCTCGATGACGATGCGCGACCAGCCCGCGGCTTGATCTTTCGGTCCGAGGCCTGCGGCCGACAGTTGCCGCGATCGACTTGGCCGAACGCACTCGGCGGCGTCGCGAGGTAGTACAGGCGGTTGCCGCCCGTGCCGAACGTCGCGTCGTTCTCGTCGAGCTGCGCGCGCAAGTGCCTTGAAGCGTCGCAGATCGTCGAAGGAGCCCGAAATGTAATGCAGCCGGTTGGCGAAATCGCGTCCAGAGGGGTCGCGCGCTTCACCGGACCGCGAGAACTCGTCGATCGCGGCTTTCATCTCTTCGCGAAAATCGTAGTGCGATTTCTCGGAGCGCGAAAATCCGATGATCGCAGAATTGGTCGGCAGCACGCCGCCCAGGCGAAGGTTGTACATCGCCGGCATCAGCATCCGTTTGGTCAGGTCGCCGCTCGCGCCGAAAAACACGACGTTGCACGGGTCGGTGATGCGATTCGATTCGAGGCCCGCGCGCAGCGGATTGACGGAGCTCGGCTGCGCCCGAGCGGCCGCGCCTGCACTTCGACTGCCACTACGACTTGCTGCCGATGCGTCGAACCGGACGTGCCGGCGGCTCCGTCATCGCGTCTTCGTGTTTGACGGCGTGGCCGCCGAACTGATTGCGCAGCGCCGCGATCACTTTAGCGCTGAACGATTCGTCCTGGCGCGAGACGAACCGGGAGATCAGCGCCATCGTGATCACGGGCGCCGGGACGCTCTCGTTGATCGCTTCTTGGACGGTCCAACGGCCTTCGCCCGAATCGTCGACGTATCCGCGAATCGACGCGAGGTTCGGGATCCGTCGCGAAACGCGCGTTCGGCCAGCTCGAGCAGCCACGAACGGACGACCGAAGCGTGCAGCCACAGGTCTGCCAAGCCGTGCAGATCGTAGGAGAACTCCGACTTTTCGAGAATCTCGAAGCCTTCGCCATAGGCCGCGAGCATGCCGTATTCGATCCCGTTGTGGACCATCTTCGAGAAGTGACCGGCGCCGCTGGGCCCGACGTGTGCGTATCCATCCGGCGGCGCGAGCGATCAAGAAGATCGGCTCGACTCGCGCTTAACGGCGTCGTCGTCGCCGCCGACCATCAAGCAATAGCCGTTCTCGAGGCCCCACACGCCGCCCGACGTCCCCGCATCGATGAACGCAACGCCCTTTTCTTTGCGCCTGCGCGTAGCGCGCCTGCGACTCGCGGAAGTTCGAGTTGCCGCCATCGATGATCGCGTCCCCCGGCTGCAAGCTGCTCGAGCAGTGCGCCGATCGTGTCGTCGGTCGGCTTTCCCGCCGGCACCATGATCCACACCGCGCGCGGCGCGCGCAGCTTCGCGACCAGATCCGCAACCGAGGCGCGCCGACCGCGCCTTCAGACGCGGACTCGTCGCACCGCCGCCGCATTGAAGTCGAACACGACGACTTCGTGCTTGACCCCGCAGTAAGCCGCGTCGTCATGTTGGCGCCCATGCGCCCCAGCCCGATCATTCCCAGTTGCATCGCAGTGCTCCTTGCGGCATCTAGGCTTTTGCCGCGACCGCATCGTCGATCGCTTCCGCCAGCGCTTCGAGCGCCTGCGGCAACGGCGCGGTCAAGTGCAGCCGCAGTCCGCGGCGGTTGCGTTTGTCGAGCGATTCGAAATCGCCCAGGGACTGCGCGCGCAACAGCGTTCCGAAGGTCACCATCCCAGGAATCTGCAGGTCGTCGCCGGCCGGCGTGTCGGTCGTCAATTGCAAGAACACGCCGCTGTTCGGGACCGCCTTTGTGCAACTGCCCCGTCGAGTGCAAGAAGCGCGGGCCGAAGCCGACCGTCGTTGCGACGCGCAGCGCATTGCGAACGGTCAGCCGGATGTCGTGCAAAGCTTGCTCGTGTTCGGCATTGCGTTCGATGTACGCCGTGAAACGCGACGTAGTCGCCGTGCGCGCACCTGCGCAAGCAGCGCCGACAGCGCGCTGCCGAGATCGTCGCCGAGCGCGAGGTCCTTCGAACCGGAAAGCGGGATGATGCGCGCGACGTTGTCGTTCGGCGGCGGCCGGCGGTTCGGTGAAGCGGCCGGTTCGTCTTGTAATCGTCGAGCAGGCGCTTCGTGTTGTCTTTCGATTCTTGGACGTTGGGCTGATCGAACGCGTCGATGCCGAGCACGGAGCCGGCGGCGGCCGTCGCGATCTCCCACAGCGCGAACTGTTCGCCGATGTCGAAGCGATCGGTCATCGCGAGCCGGATGACGGGATGCCCGGCGTCTTCGAGCATCTCCAAGCCGCGTTTCGATCGCGCCGGCGTCCATCTCGCCCGAAAAGTGTTCGTTCGGCCGGTAGGCCCGCGCCGACGTAGACGAAGACGCGATCGCGACCGTACTCGTGCGGCAGGCCGAGCGTCTCGCCCTCGATCGGGATGATTCCCGTGCCGCTCTTGCCGGTCGATTCGGCGATCAACTGCTCGGCCCACGCGCCGAACGCGGACGACTTCGGGATGCGTGACGATCGTGAGCTTATCGCGACCCGCACGCGCCAGCGACGCAATCGCCGCGCCGAAGCGGACGGCCGGCGAATCGCGCGACCTGCGTCGTGCGTGAATTCGCTTGCAAGCGCGCCGAGTGCCGCGATCGAGGATCGCCGCGACGTCGTAACCGGCCAGCGCCGCCGGAACCATGCCGAAATACGACAGCGCCGAGTAGCGGCCGCCGATATCGGGATCGTTTTCGAAGACGCGGCAGAAGCCGGCTTGCTTGGCTTCGCCGGCCAGTTGCGTGCCGGGATCCGTGATCGCGATGAACTGCTCGCCGGCGTTATCCGCGCCGACCGATCTTTTGCACGCGTTCGTAGAAGTAGCGATAGAACGCTTCGGGCTCGGTCGTCGTGCCGCTCTTGCTCGCGACGATGAACAGCGTGCGGCGCGAGATCGAGCGCAGCTTCGAGCGAGCGAATCTGTTCCGGATCGCTCGAATCCAGAACGTGCAGTTGCGGGATAGTGTGGTTGTTTACCGAACGTCGCGCGCAAGCACGTCGGGCGCGAGCGAACTGCCGCCCATGCCGAGCACGACGACGTGCGTCGTACCGCTTGGCCGTCGTCGGCGGCGAATGCGGTTAGCTCGTCGACGCGTTCGAGGACCGAGCGCGGGAAATCGAGCCACCCCAGCGCGTGCGCGATGATCTCGACGTGCTTGGGGTCGACCGACCACGGCGCAGGATCGTGCTTCCAGAGCTTGACCAGAAAGTCGTCCTGCGCGAGTTTGGCCAGAGCGTCGTCGCGGCTGCGCGCCGGCGTTTCCGAGCGCGATGCGACCCGCGATTCGACCGCCGGCGAGTTGCTTTTGCTTGTTCTCGATCGCGGCGAGCATCGCGTTGTAGGAATCGGCGAACGACTTCACGCCCTCGACTTGCAGTTTCTGCGTGACGTCGTACAGCGAGATCTGCGCTTGCGCCAGCGCTTCGATCGTGCCGTGCGCTTCGTCCAGATCCGTCTCGACCGTGTCGGCGACGATCGTTCCATGGTCGCACAGCGCATCGAGCGTCGCAGGCGGCACGGTGTTCACGGTGTTTTTCCCGACGACGTTTTCGACGTACAACAGGTCGGAGTACGCGGGATTCTTCGTGCCGGTGCTCGCCCACAGCGGCCGTTGCACGCGGCGCGCCCTTTGCTTTGAGCTGCTCGAACCGTTCGCTCTCGAAGATGTTCTTGTAGCGCGCGATAGATCAGTTTGAGGTTCGCGATGCCCGTCTTGCCGAGCAGCGCTTTGAGCTGCGGCTGACCTTTGGCGATCTTTTCTTCGAGCAGTTTGTCGACGGCGGTGTCGATGCGGCTGACGAAGACGCTGGCGACCGAAGCGATGCGCTCGATCGACTCGCCGGCGGCCGCACGCTGCTCGAGTCCCGCGATGTAGGCGTTCGCGGTGTCCTCGTACGTTTCGAGCGAGAAGATCAAGGTCACGTTGACGTTGATGCCGGCGGCGATCGTTTCGCGTGATCGCCGGAATGCCTTGCGGGCGTCGCCGGAATCTTGATCATGACGTTCGGCCGGTCGACCATTTTCCAGAGGCGCTTGGCGGCGTCGCTGGTCTGCTGCGTATCGTCCGCCAGCAGCGGTGACACTTCGAGGCTGACGAAACCGTCGCCGCCGTCGGTCCGATCGTAGAGCGGGCGAAATTCGTCGCAAGCGTGGCGGATATCGTCGATCGGCGAGCGCTTCGAAGAGGCGGTTGGGATCGTGTTCGGTCCCGATCAGGCCGGCAAGCTGTTCGTCGTAATCGTTGCCGCTGCCGATCGCTTTTTCGAAGATCGTCGGATTCGAGGTCATGCCGCGCAGGCCGGCGTCGATCAGCGAATGCAAGTCGCCGGAGGCGAACATGTTGCGCCGGATGTTGTCGAGCCAGATGCTCTGTCCCGCGGCATCGAGAGCTTGAAGTTGCGGACTCACGGTCGTCTCCTTTAGGTAGCGGCAAGAGCGCCGCCGGTTACATCGGCGGCTTTTTGTGCGACGGCGTCGGGCGTGAAATCGAATGCCTGGGCGATGCGCCGCCGCCGGCGCCGAGGTGCCGAAGTGATCGATGCCGATCGCGAGGCCGCGGTCGCCGACGACACGCGCCCATCCGAACGTCGACGCCGCTTCGACCGAGACGCGCGCGCGAACAGCTGCAGGGCAGCACGCTTTCGCGGTACGCGTCGTCCTGTTGCTCGAACAGCTCCATCGACGGCATCGAAACGACGCGCGTCGCCGTTCCGCGCGCATCGAGCAGCTTCTTGGCGTCGAGCGCGAGCGCGACTTCGGAGCCGGTCGCGATCAGGATCGAGATCGGCTCGGCCGTCGCTCTCGGCGAGCACGTAGGCGCCACGCGCGACCGGCCGCCTCACGCACGCCAAGAAACGGCAGCTTTTGGCGCGAGAGCACGAGAGCGGTCGGCCCTTCGTGCGCGATCGCGAACTTCCAGGCTTCGAGCGTTTCGAGCGCGTCGGCCGGGCGGATGACCGTCATGTTCGGCATCGCGCGCAGACGTGGCCAGCTGCTCGATCGGCTGATGCGTCGGGCCGTCTTCGCCCAGGAACACCGAATCGTGCGTATAGACGAAGATCGCCTTCGTCTTATTGATCGCCGCCAACCGCACCGCCGGCTTCATGTAATCGACGAAGTTGAAGAACGTCGCCGTGAACGGCACGAGTGCCGCTGTGGACGGCGAGGCCATTCGCGATCGCGCCCATCGCGTGTTCGCGCACGCCGAAGTGGATGTTGCGGCCCAGCGTAGTTCGCCGGTCCGAAATCGCCGCAGCCTTTGAGATACGTCTTCGTCGACGGATCGAGGTCGGCCGAGCCACCGACGAGTTCGGGCAGCTCCTTGCGCGATCGCGTTCATGACGATGCCGCCCGCTTCACGCGTTGCGACGGCGCCGTTGTCGGCGTCGAACGCCGGCCACGATAATTTCGCGGGCAGCCGCTCGTCGCGGATGCGTTCGAGCTGCGCCGCTAAGCGCCGGATTCGCGCTTTTCCAGGCAGCGTAGGTGCGGTTCCATTCGTCTTGCGCGGCGGCGCCGCGCCGGCCGACGCTTGCGCCACCATGCGAGCACGTCGTCGGGCACGTAGAAAGCGCGGCTCTGTCGGCCAGCCCAGCGTCTCTTTCGTTTTCTTGACGTTGTCGGCGCCCAGCGGTGCGCCGTGCGCGGCGAACGTGCCGGCCTTGGGGGAGCCGAAGCCGATGACGGTGCGCACGGCGATGAACGACGGGCGCGGGTCGGCTTTGGCGTTCGCGATCGCGGCGTCGATTGCAGCCACGTCGTTGCCGTCGTCTTGCGTGACCTCCTGCGTGTGCCACTGCAGTGCGGCGTAGCGCGCGCGAAACGTCTTCGGTAAAGGTGACGTCGGTATCGGCGCGCGAGCGAGACTTTGTTGTCGTCGTAGAGCACGATCAGCTTACCGAGCCGCAGATGGCCGGCGAGCGAGCTCGCTTCGTTCGAGACGCCTTCCATCAGATCGCCGTCGCTGGCGATGCAGTACGTATAGTGATCGACGATCGTCTGCTCGCGGTTGTACGTCGCGGCCAGATGCGCTTCGGCGATCGCAAGCCCGACTGCGTTGCCGAGCCCCTGACCGAGCGGTCCCGTCGTTACCTCGACGCCGGGCGTGTGGTGCAGCTCGGGATGGCCCGGCGTCTTGCTGCCGAGTTGGCGAAAGTGCTCGAGATCGTCGAAGCGTCAGCGGGTAGCCGGTCAAGTAGAGCAGCGCGTAGAGCAGCATCGAGCCGTGCCCGGCGCTGAGCACGAACCGGTCGCGGTCGAACCAGCGGAGTCCGCCGCGTTGAATTTGAGGTGGCGCGTCCAGAGCGTGTATGCCATGCGCCGCCGCGCCGAGCGGCAAGCCCGGGATGGCCGGAATTCGCTTTTTGCACGGCATCGATCGGCGAGAAAACGGATAGCGTCGATGCGTTGCTGATCGTCGTGGGTGTTGGGCACGCGTGCTCCTCGGCGGCGGGGCGGACTCCATTCGCCGCGCTCGTGAACTTTCCCCGAACGGCGCAGAGTGCAGTTCTGGTAGGAGTTGACGACGTAAGGGCCCTTACTTCGGCACAGATGGACGTCGTGCGGTTGCGAAACGAGGTCGAAGGGCTGGACGCAGCGACTGATGGCGAGCCTGACGGGGTTCGCAAACTGGTGCGCGGCAAGCGCGGACGCGTCGTCGACGAAGTGCTGGCAGCGCTGGACGTGGGCGCGCTACGCGTGTGCCAACCGTCTGCCGGTGGCTGGACGACCAACGGCTGGGTGAAACGCGCGATTCTGCTGTATTTCCAACGCCACGACAGCGTGGAAGTCGGCCCGCACGGGCTGTTCGCCTACGGCAGGCGCTTGATAAAGCGTAAGGCCTCGGACGCTTCGCGCTATCCGCCGACCTATTACGACAAAGTTCCGACCAAACGCAATTACGCACGCTTAGGCGCACGCTGCGTGCCGCCCGGGGTAGCGCGTTACGGTTCGTTCCTCGGGCGCGGAACGATCTTGATGCCGGGTTACGTCAACGTCGGCGCGTACGTCGACGACGGATCGATGATCGACACGTGGGCGACGGTCGGCTCCTGCGCGCAGATCGGCAAGAACGTGCACCTTTCGGGAGGAGTCGGCATCGGAGGCGTCCTCGAACCTCCGCAGGCGCAGCCGGTCATTATCGAAGACGGTGCCTTCATCGGTTCGCGCTGCATCATCGTCGAAGGCGTCATCGTGGGTCGTGAAGCGGTGTTGGGTGCGGGCGTCGTGTTGACCGCCAGCACGCCGATCGTCGACGTGCGCGATGGTGGGCAAGCCGTCGTGAAGGGCCGCATCCCGCCGCGCGCCGTCGTTATTCCCGGCACGATGCCCAAAGCGTATCCCGCGGGCGATTACGGGGTGCCGTGCGCGCTGATCATCGGCGAACGCACGGCCTCGACCGACCGCAAAACGTCCCTCGAAGCGGCAATCCGCGAGCACGCTGTCGCCGGTATGAATCCGGCGATCTCGGCGATGCGCGGGTCCCTGATCCGCGAACTTCATGCCCGGCGGCGTCCTACGTCGATCAACCTCGGCATCGGCGAGCCAACGTTGTTGCCCGGCGTCCACTTTTTCGAACGGGCGACGGCGTGGACGGCAAAACACGGCTGCCGGTATTCGACCAACATCGGCGACCCCGAACTGCGTGAAGCGATCGCAGCGCATTATGCGTATCCGCATCTGTCGCATGCCGACAACGTGTGCATCACCAACGGCTCGCAAGAGGCCGTCTATCTCGCGATGCGCGCGCTCGTCGACCCAGCCTGCCATGAGGTGCTGGTCGTCGAGCCGGCCTTTCCCGTTTACGTCAAGATCGCGCAGGTCGAGGGCATCCCGTTGCGCCGCCTGGCGCTCGACCCGTGCGCGCCCGATGCTTTTGATCGCCGACGCAATTCTGGATGCAGTCGGGCCGCGCACCCGTTTGATCGTCCTGTGCTCGCCGGCGAATCCGACGGGACGCGTCATCTCGCGCGGCACGGTGCAGCGCATCGCGGACGGCTTGCTCGCGCGCGGGGGCCCGCCCGTCTACGTCCTCCACGATGGGATCTATCGAGAACTCGTCTACGTCGAGGACGTCGGCGATTTTGGCAGCGTTTATCCGTACACGATTGCCATCAATTCGCTTTCGAAGTCCAACGCGTTACCGGGCCTTCGACTCGGTTGGGCCATCGCGCCGGCCGACGTGATGCCGAGTATCGTCAAGCTGCACGGGTGGGTCACGTCGTGTGCGAGCACGTTCGCGCAACGCGTCGCTTGGGAAATCTTTTCCGAGAACGCCCTGCGCGAACACTTCGCATGGTATGCCGACCAGCATCGCGGCGTACTGACGACGCTGCAAGAAACCGGCCTGCATTACATCCGGCCGGAAGGCGCCTTTTACGTTTGCGTGGAGGTCGGCGCAGAGGACACGCTGGCGTTCGCCGAAGCCCTGCTCGAAGAACGCGACGTCGTTGCAATTCCCGGCCACATCTTCGCCCCGCTGCTCGCGGGCTGGCTGCGAACCAGTTACGTCGGGCCGCTCGCCGACGTGCGTGAAGGCTTGCTCCGGATCGGGGACTTCGCTCGCGAACGCGGCTCCTTGCCGGCCGCCGCCTTGCGGTCGCAACCGTAAGGGGATCGTCGGGCTCAACGATGCGTTTGCGCAGCGCAGACTGATGACCTCCGACGGTCGGCCCAGAGGCACGGCGCTGGCGGTGTCAGCGTGTCCGCCGTGAGTGGCCGCGCGCAGAACGACGACAAAGCGCGCGCGGAATCCGGTCCCGAGCAGCGTTTCGGCGCCGGGATCGTCGCGGGAGCGTCCGATAACGATCCTACGACGGTCGCCACCTTGGCCGTCATCGGCTCGACGACGACCTACGAGCTCGGATGGTTGACCTTACTGGTCATTCCGATGTTGGCCGTGATCCAGGCCATCGCCGCTCAGGTCGGTGTCGTCGCGAAGAAAGGTCTCGAAGACGCGATCCGAGCCACGTACGGCCGCGTATGGGCGGGGATTGCACTCGCCGCGCTCATGATCGTCAACGTCCTTACGCTAGCCGCCGATCTGGAAGGCGGCGGCGCAGCGCTGCAGTTGCTGACGGGCGTGCACTACCTTTGGTGGTTATTGCCGCTCGGGGCGGCGACCGTCGCGATGCTGACGTGGGGCAATTATCATCTCGTCGAACGCGTGCTGCGGTACGTTGCGCTCGTGTTTCTCACGTACGTCGGCGCAGCGTTCCTGGCGCGTCCCGACTGGCACGCCGTGTTTGCGGGTTCGTTCGTCCCGCGCCTTTCGGCAAGCAAAGACTACGTTGCAGGAGCGCTTTCGCTGCTCGGAACGACGCTGACGGCGTACGCCTACGTGTGGGAGACGATCGAACAAAGCGAAGAAAAGCCGCGGCTGCGCCGGCTTGGGCTGGTACAAGCGGATGCCACCCTCGGCATCGTCATCGCTGGGTTGACCTTCTGGTTCATACTCATCGCGACCGGCGCAACGTTAGGCGTCCATCACAAGCATGTCGACACGGCGGATGAGGCGGCCCGAGCGTTGGCACCGATCGCCGGTAAGTACGCCTCACTCGTGTTCGGAGTCGGCCTGTTAGGCTCGGCGCTGATCGCACTGCCCGTCATCGCGGGCACGTCAGCTTACGTCGCTGCCGAAATGTTCGGATGGCGGCGGAGCCTCGATGAAACGTTCGCCCATGCACGCCGCTTCTATCTAACACTGGCCGGCTGCGTCGCCGTCGCGGTCGGCATCGGCTTCGCCGGCGTGCGCCCGATTACACTGCTGTTCACGAGCGGCATCGTGGCAGGCATCGCGACGCCGTTAACGCTGGTCTTGATGCTGCTGGTCGGACGCAACCGCCGCATCATGCATCAGATGCGTATCTCGCCGTGGCTGGCAGCTGCGGGCTGGTGCGTCACCTCCGTCGTCGCCCTCGCCACGGTCATCTATCTATATCAAACAATCCGCGGCGCGTAGCTCGAGCGTTTCAGGCGTCATACAGCGCAGCGGCGTTGAACTCGTCACAAATGGGATGTTTCTTCACGGTCGATAAACGGCGGCTGAACCGCCAAAGCGAGATGCCGCATCGCATAGTCGCGTTGCGACACAGACGGCTGACGACGCTCTAAGCTATACCGGCGTACTCGCGGACAGGTACGAGATGATGTCTTGGCGCGTTAGGACGCCGGCGGGGCGGCCGCCGTCGGTGACGACGATCGCGGAGTTCGCCAGTGTGAGGAGTTTGTAGGCGCGGTCGATTTCAGCATCGGTTTCGAGTGCGGGAAACGGGCGGCCCATCACTTCGCGGACGGGCTTGTGGAGCAAGTCGGCGCGATCGAAGACGGCCTGCATGATGCCGACGTCGTTGACGCTACCGACGATGGCGTCGCCGTTGACGACGGGCAACTGCGAAATCTCGTAGCTGCGTAGCTTGTCGAGCGCGTCGCGCACGACGTCGTCGACGCCGACGACGATCATCGGCGGCAGCGGCTCCTTGCTGCGCAGCACGTCGCCGACGGTCGCCGTCCGTTTGCCTTCGGCCATGAAGCCGTTGGCGATCATCCACTCGTCGTTGAAGATCTTCGACATGTATCCGCGCCCGGAATCCGGGAACATCACGACGAGAATTGCCTCGGGCGGCAGCGTTTTGGCTAGCTGCACGGCGGCAACTGCGGCGGTCCCCGAGGAACCACCGACGAGCAGCCCCTCTTCACGCGTGATGCGACGCGCCATCAAGAACGAGTCGCGGTCGGACACGCGGGTCATCTCGTCGATCACTTTGAGGTCGACGGTTTCGGGCAGATACGACATCCCGATCCCTTCGACGGCGTACGATTTCGGCGTGTCGCCTGAGTAGATCGAGCCTTCCGGATCGGCGCCGATCACCCGAATGTTCGGATTGCGCTCCTTGAGATAGCGCGCCGTGCCGGAAATCGTTCCGCCCGTGCCGACGCCCGAGACGAAGTGCGTGATCGTCCCGCCCGTCTGCTCCCAGATCTCCGGCCCCGTCGTGTGATAATGCGCGTCCGGATTGGCATGGTTGTGCCATTGGTTCGGCATGAAAGCGCCGGGAATCTCGCTGACGAGCCGGTTTGCGACGCCGTAATACGATTCAGCCGAATCCGGCGGAACGTTCGTCGGCGTGACGACGACTTCGGCGCCGTACGCGCGCAGCAGATCGATCTTTTCTTTCGACATCTTGTCGGGCATGACGAGAATGCAGCGGTAGCCGCCGATGGCGGCCGCCATGGCCAGGCCCGTTCCCGTGTTACCGCTCGTCGCTTCGACGATCGTCGAACCGCGCCGCAGCAAGCCGCGTTCTTCGGCTTCGCGCATCATCGCGACCGCCGGACGGTCCTTGACGCTGCCGCCTGGATTGACGTACTCGACCTTGGCGAGCACGAGGCAGCGCGCGCCGTCGACGACGCGCCGCAGCCGTATCAGCGGGGTGCGGCCAACGGCATCGAGGGCGCTTTCGAAGTACCTCAGGTCGTGCGGTCGTTCGGTGATCATCGCCGGCTCCTCATCGTCGTCGGGCTTTCGGCGCAGCGCGCGGAATGTCTTCGGCCGGGTAAGCTCGACGATATGGCGACGGACTTTCGAAGCGGACACGATTTCCCGCGCCGTGGGCGACAAGAAGCCGGCGGCTACCTATGGCTTCTACGCATGTTCGATAAGGCGCGGGCGGCGGCCGACGGAACGCTCCACGACTATATCTATCCCTGCCCGATGGATCGGGGCGTCATGGAACGCTGGGGCGTATCGGCGTCCGAATTCGATGCCGCAGTCAAAGCTCACCGCAGCGATGCCGCCATTCTCGAATGGGCCCGTGCTCGCATAGCGCCAGCACAGCGCGACGCAGCGAACCGCTGGCTCGCCGAAGACAAAGCCGCGAACCTGGACCGTCAAGATTCCGAAGAGGGTGTCGTAGCGCGGTAATCAGCGCGGCATCGCAACGCTGGTATCGTGTTGCGAAGCGCGCGGGGTTTTTCGCGGTCTTGGTAAAAGCCAACTCGATGAACCTCGGGCGTTTCGTCGTCCTCGTCGCTTTGCTGGTCGCGCCGCTTTCCGGTTGCGGCTTAGGCCTTCCACCGGCCGGCGACTACGCGACCGTGTTCGGACAAGTAACGAATGCAGCGGGGCAACCGGTCGCCGGCGCGACGGTGCTCGTGAACGACGTGCTCTCGACGACCACGGACGCTTCGGGCAACTTCACGCTGTCGCCGGTTCCGACCGGCGCGTGGTCTTACACCGTTACGGCGCCGAACTATAAGAGCGTCGGCAGCACCTCACCGCCGCCGCTGACGCCCGGCGAAAAGCGCAACTTTCCGATCCGGTTGAGTCCCACCGCGCCTGCGGCACGACCGTCCGGCGGCCGCGCGCTCGCTCAACGTGTCACCGCGGGACACGCTCGCATCGCCGCGCACGCTGTCGGGCACAAACGACGCGCGCGGCATGCGCGGCGCGACCACCAACGCACGATCGCACGCCGCGTCTCTGCGGCGTAGGACGATGTCGCCGCTCGTTACGAGCCTTTGACGACGGCGGCTTCGCCCGTGCGCAGCGGCGCCGGGACGGGAGGCGTGCGCACGAATGAAGCGCGCCGAGCAACGTGCTGATCGATCAGCCCCAGAACGACGTCGGATAGCCGCTGCGGATCGTGCCGAACGGTTTGCGTTTCGCTGATCACGTTTGCGCCGATCACGCGCACGCCGTAACTTTCGATGGCCTGTCGGTCGGCGGCGACGGGAATCTGGCCCTCCTCGGCATAGGCCTCGAGCAGGCGTCGTGGCGGTTCTTCATTGACGATGACGTAGTCGCAAATCCGCTCGCCGGATTGTTCCAGCAGCGCCCGCACGTGAGCGGAGGCCGTAAAGGCGTCGGTTTCGCCCGGCTGCGTCATAACGTTACACACGTACAATTTGAGCGCGCTCGCATCGGCGATGGCCCGCGCTATGCCGTCGACGAGGACGTTGGGCAGCACAGACGTGTAAAGGCTGCCGGGGCCTAAAACGATCGCATCGGCGTCTCGAATTGCATCGAGCACTTCACGTAACGGACGCGCGCCCTCCGGTTCGAGGGACAGGCGCGCGATGCGCCGGTGTGATGCCGAGATGTTCGTCTCGCCGCGAACGATCGTTCCGTCGTCGAGTTCGGCGCTCAGTCTGACGGTCTCGAGCGTCGCGGGCAGCACGCGTCCCTTGATTTTGAGCACGCGGCTCGATTCTTTGATCGCACGGTCGAAGTTGCCGGTGATGCCGGTCATCGCGGCGAGGAACAGATTGCCGAAGGAATGCCCCGTGAGCCCTTCGCCTTCTTTGAAACGGTACTTGAACAGATCCGTCACGAGCGCTTCATCGTCGGACAGAGCGACCAGACAGTTGCGAATGTCGCCGGGCGGCAAGATGCCCAGCTCCTTGCGCAGACGCCCGGAACTTCCGCCGTCGTCCGTGACGGTGACGACGGCCGTCAGGTTCGAGGTCGAACGCTTGAGTCCGCGCAGCAACGTTGAGAGGCCCGTGCCGCCGCCGACGGCGACGACCTTGTAGCCGCCGCGCAAGCGTCGCTCGAGCAGCGCGTCGACGATTGTGCTCTTGGCCGATGGATCGATCGCGTTGACGATCGCACGCGTCCACTGCCGCAAGGCGAACAGCACGCACAGCACGCCGATGAACATGAAGCCGTACGAAACGTAATGCAGCTGGACGCCGACGTCGGCAAACGCCGAATCGATCGTCTCATTGACGGGAATCTGGGAGCCTTCCGCGAGGAACCAACGGATGATTCCGTCGACGAACAAAGCGCAACCGAACAGCGCCAGCACGAGCCAGCGTTTGACGCCGAGGCCCGGTAAGAACCAGCGGGCAAAGCGCCGCGCGGCGGCGGTCACGCGGCCACTAACTCGCGCAGTTCGCGCACGACTGTCACGCCCGTAGCTGCCAGATGGGAGCCTAACCGTTCGGCGATGTAAACGGAACGATGGCGGCCGCCCGTGCAGCCGATCGCGATCGTCAACCGCGACTTGCCTTCACGCCGATACAGCGGCACGAGAAAATCGACCAGTTCCGCCACGCGCGTCAAGAACGGCTCGGTTTCTGGAAGGGCATCCATGAACGCCATCACTTCGCGGTCGAGACCCGTGCGCTCTTTGAGTGCGGGTTCGTAATTGGGGTTGGGGAAAAAGCGCACGTCGAAAAGCAGATCGGCATCGAGCGGCACGCCGTATTTGAAGCCGAAGGCGATCAGGTGGACGGCCAAGTGTGCCGCGCCATACGAACCACCGTACGTCGCGAGGAGCCGCGTCTTGAGCCGCTGCAACGTATACGCGGTCGTGTCCCACACCTCGGTTGCGCGTGCGCGCAGCGGTTCGAGGGCGCGGCGTTCGCGCGCGATCGCGTCGGTCAAGCTTTCGGCCCCGGCGGTCGGGTGCCGCCGACGCGTTTCACTGTACCGCCGTACGATCGTCGCGTCGGCGGCGTCGAGAAAGAGCAAGTCGACCGCGATGCCGCGGCGCTGCAAGTCGTCGAGCGCTGCCGAAGCATCGCCGTATGCACCGCCGGTCTGCACGTCGAACGACAGCGCCAGGCACATCACGCCGCGTCGCTGGGCAAGCGAGACCAGTTCGCCGGCCAGCGTAGGTGGTAGATTATCGACACAGGTGAACCCGGCGTCCTCGAGCGACTTCATGGCTTGACTTTTTCCGGCGCCGGAACAGCCCGTCACGACCACGAAGCGTGAAAACGTCGATTCGCCGGAGCGCGGGTTCATGAGTTTCTTTTCGCCCCAAAAAGTGGATGGCCTTATCCCGGTTCTCGAACCGCTCGTCGAACGCGTCTGGCAACTGCGGCGCGAACTGGCGATCGCGCAGCTCGAACAGGACCCAGCGCTACAGCGAGCGCGTGGCGGACTACGGGCTTCGACGGCCGAGCCTACGCCGGCGGCGCACCTGCGGGCCGAATTGATCCGCGCAGTTCGGCGGATCGAAGCCTACGGCTGCGTCGTCAAAGACATCGACCTCGGACTGCTGGACTTTCCTGCGCTCCGTGCCGGCCGCCCGGTGTTCCTATGCTGGAAAGCCGGTGAGGCTGCCGTCACGCACTGGCACGGCACCGATGAAGGCTTTGCGTCGCGCAAGCCGCTGTGACGTTGCGCCGCCGCCTGGACGAGTCGTTACGCCGTCGCGGGCACCGGTTCGACCTTGATGAAGTCGTCGGCTAAGCCTTGCAGACGGACTTCGCCGAACTCGGCGGTATAGGCCCCCGCTTCGCAACTTTTGATCTCTCCGACCTGCGGGACGTTGGCGAGCTGCGGAATCTTCGAACGAATTTCATCAGGCAGACGCACCTGGTCGCCGACTTCGAGACCGCCCGCGGCAAACAACTTTTCGAGTTCTTCCATCAGCATCGGCAACGGAATGCCGTAGCCTTCGCTCACTTGCTCGATCGTTTCCGTCTCGCTGATCGAGCAGTGGCTGCACCCGCCGAGATGGAACTTCGCGAAGACCCGTCGTGCGCCGGCATGCGTTTGGAACGCTTGTGCCACCGTCAGGTCCTTGTTGAAATGAGCACTCACCCGTTTATCTCCCGTTGCGGCGCGGTTGGCGCCGGTAGTAAAGTCGCATTGACGCGCTACGTCCCTAGCGCTCGTATTGGCTCTGACCGTGCGCGCCGCCTCGCAGTTGCGCGGGCGACACGATGATTCCGACCATTAGGCCGAGCGCGTAGCTAGCTTGTAGGAGGGGGAAAAAAACAAGGGTTCCCGCGGTGACAGTTGGCGGCTCGCCGCGGGGCCGCCCAGATACGGTCGCTAGCGCATACGCAACGTATAACGGCAGCAGGAGTGCACGCCGCCTTGTCGCCAGCAATGCGAGGCCGCCAGCCAGAACCACCGGCGGCAAGATATGCCGAGCCCGAATCGCGCCGGGGTAACGCTTGAATGTCTGCGCGCGCCAGAACCCATACCGCGCGCGCTGCCGCAGCGTCGCTAAAGCGCCGCGCGTGACGATGACGCTCAAGTGCACGGGCACGCGGTAAATCCGGCCGCCGTTGTCACGGATACGTTCGCTAAGCTCGCAGTCCTCATTGGCCATCCAGCATTCGTCAAAACCTCCGAGGCGTTGCAGGACGCCCGGACGCCATGCTCCGAGGTATACGGTAGAAACTTCGGCGGGCTCGCTATGCGCGCGCCTAAAGTCGGCCGGTCCAAGCGCAATGGGATTACCGTACATGGCGGTGACAAGCGCCTGAGAATAGGGGACGATAGCGGCATGCGGCATCGGCGCTCCGCCGACGCACCAGACGTCGGGGGGGAGCGCGTCTAGCGTCGCGACCAGCGTCGCGACATAAGCAGGCTCGTAGAGCGTGTGCGCATCGAGGCGCACGATTAGGTCTTCGCGCGCGGCGCGTGCGATGCCGGCGTTGAGGGCAGCGGGGATGGACGCCACGGTTGCCCGCGTTAATTCGCCCCCACCAACTGGAGCCGTGGACAGCCAATGTTGAAAGATCACGTCGCTGCCATCGGTCGACCCGCTGTCTACGCCGATGACGTACAGCCTTGCCCGATCGATCGTCTGGGCTGCCAACGTCGCCAGCACGTCGGGAAGGTACCGCGCCTCATTGCGAAAGGGAACGATGCAGGCGATGCGCTCAAAGCCCATGGTCAGGTCTTCGGCATGAGGACGCATAGCCCCGAGCCTCTTCATTCCACCAGCAGCGGCTGCTTGGTCCGTCCAACCACTGCTCGCTCATGCTGAGGACGACCGTGTGCCGTGACGCGGCATTCCGAAAAACGCGGGCTTTGCCATAAGAGCGCTCCGCAGAGCCACACGCACGGTTGGCGGCGTTCTCTCTGCATTTATCTGGGCGCGTAACGCCATGACAAGGGGTGCTTCTGCACCCACTTGTCAGCGAAGGCCGCCTATAAGCCGGATTCTGTACCGCTTGCGCGGCGGCAGCCATCTCTCTGGGACGCACCTTACGGTGCGCCTCGGTGCGACGTGACTCGTGCGGACGGGCCGTCCGGCAAGCGTCGATTCGAAGAACCGCGCCAGCGTGTCGAGCTGTCTTGCTTCGCGTGGGGTTTACCCGCGCCCGCGTCGCCGCGGAACGCCGTGAGCTCTTACCTCCCGATTTCACCCTTGGCTCGGGTCGCGGGTATGCCGCGATAGCGAGCCGGTATGTTTCTGTGGCACTTTCCTTCGAGTTGCCCCGACAGGACGTTATCCTGCACGCTGCCCGCTGAAGCCCGGACTTTCCTCACGTCCCCGACGCGCGGCTGCCCGGCGACCTTCGCCCTCCGGCTGTATCTCTTCCGTGATGCTTTTCCTCTGGGGGAGGCGCTACTCCAGCGCTTTCCCGGCGCTGCGCGAAGAGTACCTTGGCGGTGGGCCGCCGTCACGAAACGGGTCGGTCCGATGGCCGGCGCCGGCGCGACATGGAGGACGTCTAAAGCGCGGACTTCGAGTTGGCGTCCACATGCCTTGCTATGCATCGTCGAGCACGTCCTCGACTGTGAACGCACAGCATTCGGGAAAGTTGTTCAGCGAAAGCCGGGTCTCGGATGCGGCGATACGGCGCGCCTGCGGATATGCACGCTTCATTTCTTCGGGGATCAGCCGGCGAAGTGAAGGACTTTGCTCGAGCAGCCGCGCGATGTCGGCGCGTTGCGTGAGAATCGTGGTCTCCCACGAGCGCGATGGGCGTTGCGGTCGATGTGCAACTTCAAGCAGATGCGTGAGCACCACCCGGATCCGGCCGCCGAGCTCGCGTCGATCCCTGCCTGCCAGACCGTCGATCTCCTCGATAAGGCTGGGAAGATCGAGATCGGCGAAGCGCCGTTCCCTTAACGCGCGAGCCTGCTGTTCGAGCCAGAGCGCAAAGTCGCTCTCGTAGAGCCTCGGAGCCGCTTTAGGTGCGCGCATCGTCCCGATCATCCTATCACGCCTATCGGAAGGCTCCGCTCAAGAGCGGAATATCGCGCCGACCACTTCGAGGCGAACCACACCCTGTTGGAGCGAGACGGCGCGTCGCAGCGAAGAAGGTCGAGGATGGCGCCGTTGACCTCATCGGGTTCAAGCAGCTTCGCCCGCCGTGCCGACGGGACAAGCACCCGATTCTTGGACCTGTTTTACGAGAATCGCTCTATGCGCGGTGGACGGCATCATCCCGATGGAGCGCTGTGGGTTCGCAACGGCCGCCATAACATCGTACCGACGCCGGCGGCCTTAGCGCAGATCGCACCGAGGGTCTTGCGGCATTTTTCGATAGCGGCGCCCCCGTCTATGCAGCGCCGTCCGTTCGCCGGCGGCCTAAATCCAGCCGCTCAACTCGCGGCCGCTTCGAGCCGATAGTTTTCTGTCGGGAGAATCGCAAGCATGGAGCGGGCACGGCGTCGACACGGTCAGCCAGCCGAACAACTGCTGTGGTTGATCGCAGGTTGCGCGATCGTGCTCGGCATCGTCCTGCGGTTCACCAACTTGGGCGCGCCGCTTTTTTGGCAGGATGAAGCCTATACGGCCTTGCGAACCACGGGTCATTCGGCCGCCGATTATGACCGGCTGTTCGACGGGCGCGTCCACACGGTCGCCGAGATTCGCGCATTCGAGACGGTCGTGCCCGATCGCGGCGTGGCCGAAGTCGCAGCCTTGCTGGCTCACGAAGACTCGCATCACGCGCCGCTTTTCTATATGCTCGAGCGCGCCTGGATAGGGGTCTCGGGAACGAGCGCAGCGGGTTTCCGTAGTCTGCCGGCACTGCTCGGCACGCTCGGCATTCTGCTGGCATTCGCACTCGGCCGCAGCGTCATGCGTTCTACGCGAGCCGGGATGATTTGCGCTACCCTCGTGGCGCTTTCGCCGATTTTCGTGCTCTACTCGCGTCAAGCGCGGGAGTACGCGCTGTTCGCGGACGTGACGATGCTCGCGACCACGGTTTTTCTTGCCGCCGTCCGGCGTTCGTCGCCGGCACGCTGGGCAGCGTACGCCGCGACCGTCGTTATGGGATTCTACACGGATCCGATCTTCTTGCTCGTCGCGCTGGCTCATACGATCGCCGCCGTCGCGCTCGGTCCGGGACGAGCTATGCCGATGCGAAATACTGCCGCGGCGCTCGCCGTCGGCCTTGGGGCATTCGGGCCGTGGGCGCTTAATGCAGCGCACCGGGGCGCGAACATCGGAGAGCAGATGGATTGGGCGCGAACCGCGTATCCGCCGCGCTTTCTCGCGATGAAATGGGTGTTCAACCTCGGGGCGCTGGCGTTCGATGGCGAATTCGCTCGCTTGTGGCTGGCGCCGCTCGCCGGGTTTGTTCTCGTCGCACTCGCCATCGCGCTTGCAGTCGCCATTCGCCGTGCGCCGAACACGTTTTGGGCGATCACCGCTCCGCTGGGACTCGTGACGCTGGTCGTCTTCGTGGGCCGGGATGTCTTGGGCGGCTCGCATTATGAAACAATTCCGCGGTATCTTACGCCGTTTTGGTTGGCGTGCATGCTCGTGCTGGCATGCGCGATCGACATCGGACTTGCGCAGGCTCGCACGCGAGCCGTTGCAGCAGCCGGCGGTGTTACGCTCTTGGCACTCGGATTGACTGCAGCCCTGCTGCGCGGCGCTGCGCCGAATTGGTGGGACAACAACGACCAGATTGCCTTTCAAAGCATGGCCGCACGGATCAACCGCGACGCGCATCCGCTGGTGATCACGCAAGCGCATTGGCACGTGCCGCTCGTGCTGGCGCGGTATCTGCGCGACGACGCGCAGTTCTTGCTGTTCACCGGCACACCGCCGTTGATTCCAGCCGGGCGCAGTGCATTTCTCATCGCTCCGACCACCGACGTGCTGCGCGCGGTTACGGCCGCAACGGCCGGCCGCTACGCAATCGTCAACGTCTCGCCGGCTCCGCCTTCGGTGATCGCCTCGTTTCATCGTGGCCTCAACAGCGCCGCTCCGGCCCTCGAACGCGGCAACGCGCCGGCGTTCGCACCCGGCAACGCACTCTATGCGTTGACGGCATCGGCCTCGCGCAATGCGCAGGCGCTCGCGGCTCGGCGACAACGGCAAGGAACGCTGCATTGATGCAGCAGGATGCTGTTTCCGTGCCCAGCGGTGCTCTCGTTTCGAAGCAAGACGCGCCGTCGGCCGGAACGTGGCTAGGGGTGCTCCTGGCAGCAGCGTTGTTGTTGCGCGTCGCGCTCATCGTGCGCTTCCGCAACAGAAGCGGCTACGACGTGAGCGTTTTCATCAGTTGGGCGCATCTGCTCATGCGCTACGGCACGCACGGTCTGTACGCGCACGTCGATACGGTCAGTCATAACATCGTCAACTATCCGCCGGGCTATCAACTGGTTTTATACGCCGTTACGCTAGCGTACCGAGCGTTGGTGCCTGCGCCGCACGAGAATGCCGTCGTGCTGGAGGTGCTGCTCAAAACTCCCGCCATCGCTGCCGATCTCGTGCTCTGCATTCTGTCGTTCTGGATCGTGCGCCGCTGGTACGGCTCGCGAGCCGGCTTGTCGGCGGCGGCGCTAGCGGCGTTTAGTCCCGCGACGTGGCCCATCTCGGCGATCTGGGGGCAGATCGATTCTCTTTGCGCGGTCTTCATGGTCGCCGCCCTCGCGTGCACGTTTTCGCGGCGCTACACGGCGGCATGGATTTTGCTTGCCGTGGCGACCTTGATCAAACCGCTGCCCGTCGTCGTTGCGCCGTTGCTGCTCGCCGCCCAGCTACGCGACGAGCGGCAGCATCGGCGCATTCTGCTGGGACCGGCTCTGAGTTTACTGTGTGCGTACGCCGCCTCATTGCCGTTCGCGGCAACGTTCGCGCCGCTCGGCGTGATGCGCTGGCTCCTGCAGAATTATGCCGCTGGAGAATCGCTGCTCAACGTGACGTCATCGGGCGCCTATAACGTGTGGACCCTCGTCGGAACGCCGCCCGCCGACAGTCTGCGCGTCTACGGCCTCACGCTGCAAGCCTGGGCTTGGGCAGCGTATGGAACGTTCGTCGCTGCAGTGCTCGTCCACTACGTGCGCCGCAGCATCCGGGAGGTCAGCGGCCCGCGCTTAGAAAGCCTGACGGCACGCGCGTGGTTCATCGTGCTGGCCGGCATGTTTTGCCTGCTGACGCGCATGCACGAACGGTACATCCTCTATGCGCTGGCGCTCTTGCCGATCGTCTGGTTTTGCGGCAAAGTGGAGCGCGCCGCGGCCGTGACCTGGCTTGCGACCTTCGTGCTGGGCGTGCTGCTCGCGACGCATTTGGGGCAATACGCCGGCATGTGGCAGGCGTGGGCCTTGATGTATGCGCTGGCGGTCGTCAACGTGGTGACTTGGGCGGCGACAGCGGCTCGGTTCTTTGGACTCGCTGGCCTGTGATTACTGGGCATCGCAATGCGTTGCGAGCTGCCTTGATCCGTCCCGACCGATAGCGGAAGCGCAACGTAGCGGATCGTCAAGCGGTCTCGTCCGGCGGCGCGACCTTTTGGTCTGCGCCATCGAGGATCGAACTGACATGTCACTATCGTCGAGTTCCGCAAGCAGCGTTTCGATCAGATGAACTCGGGGCGCGTCCCCTTTGACCCGCTCAACGGCGGCGTCGAGTTGTGCTCGCCGTATCCGCGCACGCGAATGCCACCACTGCGGATATCGTCTCCGATCACGCATACCGGCGCCTTCGCCGCTCACCGAGCGCATCTTGCGGCCTATGATCGTTCCTTGAGCCTTTACAAGATGGTAATGGAAAAGTGATGGCTGTGACGGCGCGGTCAATACGCGTCGTGGCGAGCGAGCGTACCATTTGCGTTGTCCCGGCGGCCCGCTGATCGTGGAAATGGAAACGTGGCGTGGCTGGCCTGAACTGATGCTCCCATGAAGGAAAACGCCGCATGACTCAGGCGGATTGATCTCAAATCACTAACCTCCACGAGCGCGGAACGTGGAACAGCATCGCATCTAAAATCTGACCGCAATGCCTTCACAGCTTGGTGGAAAGAGCGCGCATGGGACTCCAACGCCAGTATGCTTACGGTTTAGTCGCCTGGGCGACGATATGGTCATTGGTAGGCTGCGGGGTAACCGGCGGGGGTGCTGTACCGGCACTTGATCGTTCTACGGCCGGCGATATCGCATCGGTCATGCCGTCGATCGGCGCCCTTTATCAGCGCCCATTTTCTGCGACGTTTCAAAACCCACGCATCCCTAGACCGCAGTCCCGCTCATCCTATCAATGTTACAGACCGTCTACCAGCAACGGCGTTCGCGTTCATTTCAGGCGAGCATGCCGTTTACGTTCTTAACAGGAGCGGCGCAGTTGTCGCGACCCTGAGCGGCAACGGCATGGATTATCCCTCCGGCATGTCGATCACTAACAATCCGAGAGCCTTGTACGTCGCAGCCGGGACCGGAATCTTTAAGTACACTTCAACCGGTCCGCCACGAATCTTGGGCGGGCAAGCTGACGACGTAGAAGTTGATCCTCGTGGCAATATTGCGGCGGAGAACGGCTCAAGCGTCGTCACATGTTACACGAGCACGTCAACATCCCAAGGGTTTACGATCGGCGATCCTTCCGGCGCGTTCGAGTTCATAGGTTACGGAGCATTCGACGCTGCCGGCGATCTATACATCGACGGCATAAATCACGCTATGTCGACGCAGATTGGTGTAATCTACGGCGGGTGCAGCAGCGGCGCCAACGCTATCCTTGACCTATCCACCGAAAACGTTATCGGCTTCCCCGCCGGCGTCCAAATCGAGAACAATGGTAATATCGCAATTGAAGATGAAGGGCAGGGCATGGGAGCCCCAAGCGGAATCTACGCTTACAATCCCCCTAACGGCTTCGGCAGCCTCGGTCTCCCGGTGACGACCACCGTGCTCCAAGGTTCGTCTAGCGTCTCTAACTTCGCGTTTACGCCTGGCTCCAGGACAGTGTTTGCTTCCAACGGCGACCTGTATTCCTTCCCAGCGGGGCAGTTGCTTAGGAATTCCGGGACAAGCGGGTACGGCGCCGGGCTATTGCCCTCAGAGCAGTATTGAGCGTTGAAGTTCCACCCCGTTCCAGACAGTGTGGTCTCCCCGGATCTTAGCCCAGGGATAACGTGAGTTTTTCGGGGAGAATTAACTACCAACCGCAAGCCAGAGCCAAGGTAACGCTAGCTAATTAAGCGATGGCTTCCCGTTCCGTCGTCTCCGAATAACGACGCAGCTACGCGAATACCGGAACGCGAGAACGCAGCGCCGTCGCGCCCGCAGCGTCCGCATGTATGCCGACCGGGACGACGTCGAAGAGTTCGCGATACGTTTCGAGCGCGCGTACCAGCACGGCCAGTTTCTTGGCGCGCGGAACGTTCATTGCGGGGAAGAACGCGAGCGTGCTCACGTCCTCGCCGTCGAGAAAATCGAGCGGATGAAGCAGCAGCGACGGCGTGATGCGCAGCGCTCGGCAAGCCAACAGCGCCGCCCGGAAATACGGCAACGCAAGCGCCGGGAGCCAGCGTCGCGAGATACAGGACGTAGCTGAAGTGAATGGGCATTTTGAGGAGCGGAAACGTCGTGACGGGAATCTCGACGAGCGATCGTCCCGCACCGATATTCCAGCGATACGTGCGCAGTGGCCGCAAGCCGTCGGCGAAGGTTCCGAACAACTCTTTGCGACGTTCGCGTTCCTCTGGCGTCAGCTTCGCCGTCATGAAATAGTAGGCGCGCGCGAGCGGTCCGATGTACGTCGGAAACGTCGAACAGTCGTAGCGAAAGCCGTGCGCTGCAAGGATCTCGAGCGTACGGCGCGGAGAGGCTGAAGCCGGGTCCGCGGAATCCGATCGGGTCGCACACCCGTGGCGCCTGCGATCGCGTCGTTGCGCCGAGACGATCTCCTCTTCGATTTGCGCGTCGCTGTAGCGTCGCAGCCACGGCTCGTGATGAAAGGAGTGGTTGCCGATCTCGTGACCGGCCGGCGCCAAAAGCGCGAGCGCCGCGCGGTTCTTCTCGAGCGCGGCATCCTGGCCGACGACGAACACCGTGATGCGCTGATCTAAGCGCGCGAGGATGTCGAGAAAGCGCGGCACGACGACGTCGAGGTACGAGGGAAATGATTCCCAGGCGGGGTCGCCGTGCGTCTTGATGTACGCCCACTCGTTGTCGAGATCGAGCGAGAGGCTGCCCAGCGGCTTCATGACGCGACTGCCGCATGCGATCATCGAGCGCCGCAAGTCCGCGTTCGACGAGTCCAAGCGTTTCGTTGACGTTGAGCGTGCCGTTGACGATGTGCGCGGAGTCGAGCAGAACCAATCCCGGAACCGACGTTGCGATCGGCGGCAAGCGTCTGCGAGTAGCGCAACGTCGCGATCGGAAAGACGTGCCGCACCCGTGAGATGCGAAACGCGCGGACGCGCCGCCGCGAGAATGCCGGATACATCCGTTCGAGCGCGCCTAGAAAGCGCGTTTCGAGCGACGCGTCGCTTTCGTCGAAGATCGGATCGTCGGGGCGCACGTATTTCGGCAGATAGACGAGCGCTTGTCCCGTTCCACTCGCTGCGCGGTCGACCACGTTGGCCATGTCGATGACGGCCGAAAACGGGACCCATGTCATCCGTCAGGTTCGTCACGTAGTACGGCCCGAGCGGCTCATCGAGCAGCAGCGAGGCGCAGACGATGCCGCCGTACGTTTTCGAATCGAGACGGTCGACGTTCGTCGGCGCGTCAATTCGGGGGCGAGCCGCGCCGCGACGGCGCCGGAACCGTAAGCAGCGACGCGCTCGAAACGGCGCGCGCTGCATCGCCGAAAATGAAACCGACAGATCGTCGCCTGTCCGGCGCGGTGACGCTCGTCACTTCGCGTGTCCGCGACCAGCTCGACGCCGAGTGCGCGCAAGCGCGCTTCCAAAGCCGCGAGCACGCGCGCATATCCGCCGGGCACGTAGCCGAAGCGTTCGGCTCCCAGACCCGCCCGCCGGGCTGCGTACAAGCGCACGATGATCGCCCAAATAAATGCGGCCGACGCGTCGCGATACCGTTCGCCAAGCTTGGCGAGCAGCAGCGGGCGCCAAATCTTTTCGAACGTGCGCCGGCCGACCGCGGCGGATGAGCCACGTCCTCGACCGAAATTTCCTCGAGAGCGCGCACCGTCGGTGATGCGCGAAGCGCTCGCGATCGTGTAGCCCGAGCCGCAGTTTATCGAGCAGGCCGAGCGGCGGAAAGCGCAAGAAATCGAGCGCGCCGTTCATCGGATAAAAGCGGCCGCCGGTGTAAAAGCCCGTGCCGACCGCCGTCCAGCGCATCTCGCTTTCGAGGTCCAAGGTCGCGCAGCAGCGCGCGGGTGTTCGTGTCGGAGAACAGCGTGACGTGGTAGTGGCGGTCCCACGTGATGTCCCCAAGCGTCCAAGGTGCGGCCAAGCCGCCGAATTCCGCGCCGCGTTCGAAAACGGTCACACGGTCGCCGCGCTCCGCCAACCGTAGGGCGAGCGTCAAACCGAGCATCCCGCCGCCCACGATTGCTGTCGAACGGGCGTCGCCGGTCAGCGGCGGGACGAGAACCTGCACCTTCATGGTGTCGGTCGTTCGGAATCCGTTCTTGAAAGCGCTGGAAACTGTTGTGTCCACCGCGACGCCGCTCGAGCCGCGACAAAGGTCCCGTTGACGCTGCTGCGAATGAGGTGCCGGCTCATGGGGGCATAGCTCAGTTGGTAGAGCATCACGCTGGCAGCGTGAGGGTCAGGAGTTCGAGTCTCCTTGCCTCCACCATATCGCCATGTTCGGCCTCGGTGTGAGCGGCTGCATCCATGGTGCACTAGCGCAGCCGATGTCGCGCCGGTACGATCGCCAAGCGTATCGCCGGCCTGCCTTCAGCATCGCGCACGAGGGCGATCGTGCGCGCGCCGCGAGGCAACGGCTGGGTTACGTTCAACGCGAGGATCGTGCCCGGTCGAGCGCACGCCGTCTCCAAACGCTCGAAGATTTTCGGTTGGACGTGATGGAGCGTCAAGTAATAGTCGATCAGCGTCGGGGCGTTGGAATAATTCAGACTGTCAAAGCAGATCCTCGGGTAGCCCGGTTCGAGCGCACGCAGGCGCGTGAACAGGCGCGTGTTGACGATGCCGAATGCGTCGGCGGCCGTTGCAGGATAGCGCACGAAGTACACGTCCGAAAATACGGCAAACTCAAGCGCGATCGTCAGTCCCAGGATGGACGCAAACACGGGCCGCGCTGCCGGTGCGATCCGCAAAGCTGACAATGCGCGCCATGCACCTACGATGCCGATGGCAGCAAGTAAGCACGCCAGCGGCGCGCCGGCGATCGCGCGCAGAAAGTGCGGCACGGTGTAGTTGGTTAGCGCACCGCCGAGCGGATAGAGAAGCAGCCAGCATGCGATGACGAAGCGCACGCGCGGCGTCTGGGATCGTGCGAACCACAGGCCGGCGAGCATACATGGCAGCATCCACCAGAACAGGACGCCCACCGCAGGACCTTGTGTCGGATCGCCGTCGCCCGTTATGAACAGGGCACGCGGATCGAAGTGCGCTGCGTAGTTGTGCGCGAAGGTGGCGATGTTGTGGGGCGTTATGCCGCCCGCGAACGTCGAGATTGCTCGATCGCGCCGAAAGAATTTCGGGTGGACTGCGATGGAGACTGCCAATGGCAGCAAAACGACAAAAAACCAGACGATGCCTGCGCGTAAGGGCGCAATGAGGCCCCGTAGACGCGCGCCGCTCGAAACGACGAGAACGCCGCCTAACAAGACGGCGTCGAGTAGTTCTGCGCGGTACGTGTACGCGCCCAGCGCCAGCACGACGAACGCAGCTACAATACGTCGTCGCATGCCGCTACGCAAGCCCGTTTCGAGTAGGGCGAGGCCGCCGAGCAAAAACGGAAGTGCGATTGCCGGCTCCCACGCGACGCGCGACACTTCGATATCCCACGGCACGATGGCAATGATAGCCGCCGCGATGAACGCGATCGTGCGATCGCGCAGTAGCGCCCACACGAACGCCTGGAGTGTGAACACGGTGGCGATGCCGCCCAGCGCCGCCGGCAGCCTGAGGGCAAAGGCGCCGTCGCCGAACAGCGCTGCGGAAAGCGATTCGACGAGGCCGAACAACGGCAGATAGACGACGCGCAGATCGAAAAAAGCCAACAGTGGTAACTGCCGCGCGAACTCAGCGCGCACGCCGACGAGCCCTGCCAGTTCGTCGGGATGAAGCCCGGGGGGATCGCTACCGAGCGCCCAGAGCCGCGGTAGTGCCGCCAGCACGATCAGGCTCGCTATCGTAAGAACACGTCGCGCGGCGCCGTCGGCGACGTTGATGTGTGCAGCGATCCGCGGGCGGCCCGCTCGTTCGTAAGCACCGTGCATCGCCGTCACGCGCGCAAGGCCGGCTGCACGGGAACGACATAGCGTGCGCCAGCGAACGCAAATGCCGCCACGCCGGCCGCCGAAAGCACGCGTGCCGCTGCCAACGATGAAGAGTGATGATGACCGCCGTAAAAGCCGACGAGGATAAAGATCGCGTTGAGCGTGAAAACGGTCGCCAGCGCGATTTCGGACGGAATGAAGTCGGTTCGAAACGCTGCGACGAGCGCACCGAACGTCAACCCCGGCATGAGGTAGCGCTCGTGCATGCGCGTCGCAACCATGAAGACGCCGGTCAGTATGATGAATGCAGCTTCAAGCAGGGCACGTTCGCGCGCGCGCCGATCGCGCGCTCGTTGCTAGCCGCCGCCACAGTACACTTGCCACGCAGGCGACGATAAGGACGACGAAGATGCCACCCCAAGCACGCAACGCGAGTCCCGCTACGCGGTGCGCGTCGCTGGTGAAGAAGACGCCGGCTAGGCCGTAGACGTTGAACGCCCCGGTCGATGCATACGGATACTTGCCCAACGCGGTCGTCAAGTGCGCCAACAGCCACGCAGAGACGGACAGCGGGGCGGCTGAGGGCGCAAACGGTAGACACAGCGCATAGACCTCGCAGACTGCCGCGATGACGCCCGGTAGCGCTTGCAAGCCACGGCGACCCGCCAGTTGCCAAACCGCAAACGCTACGACCAGCACGGCGCTCTGCGGTTTGACGAGCAGCCCTAAGGTCAGTAGCGGCCATGCGAGTGACTCATGCCGCTCGACTAGCATGAGGATCGCCAGCAGATCGATGACGACGGCGACGGAATCGACTTGCCCCCAGTACGCCGATATCAACGGTAGTGGCGGGGCGAACAACGCTGCTAGCCACACGAATGTCGCGGTGCGCGGGGCTGCGACGCGGAGTGCTAAGGTACGCAGGAGCGCTGCAATGCCCAGGTCCGCTACGGTCGCCGGTAGCTTGACGAGCACGCGAAAGCCGACGCCTCCCGTCGTCGAACAGGCGCAGAGGGCATGATGCACCAGCCCCAGCACCCAGAGCACGTACATGTAGGCTGGTGGATAGTCGACGACGGGAAAAGCGCGGCCCGATCCGTCGGCATACAGCGCATGCGGGCCGAGCTGCGTGAGGGCGACGGCCCAGCTTTCCCAAGCATTGACGTCCGTCGGAAATCCGGCGCCCGGCGACAGGAGCAGTCGAAATGCGAGCGCGCCCGCATACGCGAGCGGCACGCCATACGATGCGCCGAAAGAACGCTTCAACGGTGTCATCTTCTGTAACGATGTTTCGGGCGCTTCACGCAGCTACAAGAGCACGAGTCCAGGTCATGCGCGCGCCGCCGGTAAACCGCACGACCGACAACGAACTGTACCGGACGGTGCGCTCCTGAGCATGTCGCGCAGCGCTGCTGCTTGGAAATGGACGCTGTGGGGCGCCGGCGCTGCGTTGTTTCCGTGCGGCGCGTTACTCGTGCCGCGCGGCGCATCCGCCATCGGTCTGGCAAATTTCCTACCTGGCGCGCCCGGGATCGCGCTGTGGGCGGTCTGGGCCGTGGGCATTGCGCTGATGGTGTGTGCCATGGGGATGCTGCGCGGCACGCCGTTGCGAACGGTCGTCGTCGCCCAGTTCCTCGCAAGCGTGACCGTTGCGGCGCTGACGACGACGACGCCGTCGACTGACCCGTATTTGTATGTTGAGCTCGGGCATATTCAGGCGACGGGCGGCGATCCGTGGGGCTTACCGTTTCGGGCGCAGAGCCCGGAGAGCGTCGCAGCCTTTTACGCAGACGCAACCGCGTCGCGCAGCAGCGTTCCACCGATGCCGTCGAGCTACGGCCCAGCTTTCGTCGGCTTTGAGGCGGCGCTTTCTCGTCTGGAGCCGAGCGCCTCGTTTGCGACGTCGGTCTACGTTCATCGCGCACTCAGCTTGGCGGCTGCCGTTGCGATCTCGTGTCTCATCCGGGGGCCGCGCATCGCGTATTGGGGCCTCAATCCGCTCGTCATCGTCGAATTTGCCATCGCCGGGCATAACGACGCATTGATGCTCCTGCTCGTCGCGCTAGCGATGCGGGTCCGTTCTTCGCTAGGGGCCGGCTTGCTCGTGGGCATCGCGGGGATGGTGAAAATACCGGCACTGGCAACGGCAGCCTTCATACGAAGGCCCTTGCTGACCATTGCCGGCGCCGGCTGCGCCGTTCTCGTCCTGATCGCGGCCTTTCCGCGCGCCCTCACGGCAACTGCCTTCGCCGGTCAAGCGCAGATCCGTGCCAATTCATTGGCGGTCGGCTTGGCGTCATTGCTGAGTCGGCTGCGGTGCCCGCATGCCGACGTCGTCTCGCCGCTTTTGATTCTCGCTGCGATCGTACTCGCAGTCCGCTTGTCGGGCCGCCGCTGGTCGCGGCGCAACGGTCCGGCCGCGGCCAGTCTGGCGTTGCTCGCGATAACGCCGTATCTGCAATCGTGGTATCTTACGTGGCCGCTGTTCTGCGCGCCGTGGATTTCGCGTAAGCTTCGCATCCTCGTTGTGGCGGCTGCGGCCTTGGGTTGGCTCTTCGATATCGAGACGATCTCACTGACGCCACCTCACTTCGTGGCGCTTGCCTTCTGGCTTCCGCTCCTCGCGCTAGGGCTGTGGTTGTACATAGAGCCGTTACCGGGTCCAAAACCACGCGGCCGAGGCGAGCCGCTTTAGGCCGTCGTTCTGGGCGCCGCTCACGATCGTTTGCCGGCCGCAGCCAAGAACGCGAAGGTAGCGGCGTGGTGTCTTAGACGATGCCGGCGCGGATGGCGTGCACTGCGGCTTGCGTGCGCGCCGAGATGTTCAACTTCGAAAAGATTCGCGAGACGTGGTTCTTGACGGTCTTTTCGGAAAGATGCAGTCGCGCGCTGATCTGTTTGTTGGCGAGGCCCTCCGCGATCAGCTTGAGCACTTCGGCTTCGCGCAGCGAGAGTTCCATGATGTCGGGCTTGCCGTTGCTTTGGCTGCGGCGGCGCAACAGGCCGCCGGCGACGCGCGGGTCGACGTAGGACTGCCCGTCGGCGACGGTCTTGATCGCGCGCAGCAATTCGGGCGGCGAGATGTCCTTGACGATGTAGGCTTCGGCGCCGGCCGTCAGGCAGCGCTGCATCATCTCGGGCGAAAGGTGCATCGAAAGCACGCAGACGCGCGCCTTTGGGCGCCGCTTCAAGGCACGTTCCCAGCGTCTTCGCGACGTCGACGGGTTGGCCGTCGAGATCGATCACGACCAGATCGGGTTCGGCGAGGCCCAGCGTCTCGAGGGCCGGCGTGCGATAATCGCCGACGACGACGAACGCATCATCGTCGTCGAAAATGCCGCACAACGCCTTGGCGAACAAGACTTGCGATTCAACGACCGCAACGCGGATGCCGACGGAGCCCACTGATAGCGTTTTCATCCCAGTACTCCGGTAAACGACCGTGACTCCCCGAGACTTGAGCGCGGGGGGTGTCTTTCGACGTACGGATCGTGAAAGCGGGTCCAATGGAGCAGAGAACTGTAAAGAAATTAGAACAGAACTCAAGCGGCTAAGGCCGCCACGAGATCCGGCTCGTCGGCGCGCGGACCGATGACGGCGTCCGCGCCCAGACCGCGCGCCAGCAGCGTCCAAGCTGGGTCGGCGCTGGGCGCATACACGCACCAGATGAGCGACAGGCAGCCGCGTTCGCAGCGCGCGCAGGCAGGCTAGCGGCGCACGGGCATAACTCGCGTCGAGGATGACGATGTCGGGTTGCAGTCGACGCAGTACGCCGGCCCGCACGGTCGGCTCCACGCCGACGACGTCGCAGCCCAGTCGCCGCGATCGCCGCGGCGAAGTACGGGCCGAACAGCGCCTGCGGCTCGATGATCAGAACCCGTTTGCGGGTCGCTTTGGCGGCGGGCGGACAACATGCTCTCGCACTGTATCAGTCAGTCCGCCGCGCGCGGTGTAGTGCGCGTCGGCACACTCTTCTGACGAACATAGAGGTCGTGAGGTCACTCCCTTTCGGCCTCATCTACGGAAAAGGCCGCAACGATGTCTCAGCGATCCGGCCAAGCCGGCAAGGGTCGCGCTACTTACCCGCTCATCGTGGGCTTGGCGACGGTCGCGGTGCTTTGCGGCATCTTTTTTCGGGCGTGGGGCCTGGGAGATAAGCTGTATACGAACGACGAAGCGACGACGTCCGTTCACGTCAGCGGCCATACGATCGCCGACTATCTTGACGGCTGCGGCCGCCGGCAAGGTCACGACGGTGGGCGCGGCGCTGCGGTATCAGCGCATCGACCCGTCGACCGCGCTGCGCGACGTGATCGCGTCGCTGGCGGTTGAAGATCCGCAACATCCGCCGCTGTTCTACGTGCTCGAGCGCGGCTGGGAAAGGTTGGCCGGAACCTCGATCGCCGCGCGCCGCGCGTTGCCGGCGATCTTCGGCATCCTCGACAATGCCGGCGGCGTACGCGTTCGGCTGCGTCCTCGATGCGCAGGCGCCGCTTCGGGCTCGTGCTGGCCGCGCTCGTCGCCGTCTCGCCGTTTCACATCGTCTACGCGCAGCAAGCGCGCGAGTACAGTCTTTGGACGCTTGTTGGTTTTCGCCGGCAGGGACGGCGCTGTTGGGCGCTTTGCGTGCCGAACGGCGGGCTATGCTTACGTGGGGAGCCTTCGCCGCGATCACGGCTGCCGCGCTCTACACCGACGTTATCTACCTCTACACGCTCTTCGCGCAGGCGCTTTACGTGGTGGTCGCGTACCGGCGTGCCTTTCGCCGGAGCATTCTGCCCTTCGCGGCTGCCGCTGGGCTGGCTGTCGCGCTCTTTTCACCCTGGCTAGCAATTCTTGCGGCACACGCGCGGACCGTCACGAATAACGCCTACCTCGGCGCGCCGCTGCCTGCTACTGCGCTCGCCCTCAAATGGTTCTTCAATGCGGGCGTCGTGTTCTTCGATCTCGATTACGTTTGGCATCCGGCTGCTGTCGTGGTCCTGCCGATTCTCGGACTGGCTCTCGTCGGCATCGTGGCGCTGGTCCGTCAATGGCCTGCGGCCGGGTGGTACGTCGTCGCCCTCGGCGGCGTGACGGCGATTGCGTTCATCGTGCCGGACGTGCTGACGCACGAAAGCCGCTCGACGGCGGCACGCTACCTAATCCCGACCTGGATAGCCCTAGAGGTCGCCGTCGCGTACGCCCTTTGTATGCTTCTGCGCAGCGTGCAAAGGGTTCGGCGCAGCGCCGGCGTCGCGGCGTTTGCGCGCGTTGCTCGCTTGCGGGATCGCTTCGGCGGCGGTGGCGCAAGCGGCACGAGGCCTGGTGGGGCGACGGCAGCGTCGCGCCGCTCGGGCCGATCGCGCGTATCGTACGAGCCGCCGAACGCCCCGTGACCGTCATCTTTCGCGACGATCAGCCGATGTGGAACTTTGCACCGATGGAGCTTGCCGATGAAATTCCCGCGCAGACGCGCCTGGAACTGTTAACGGGTGGTCGCTTACCCCATGCCGGGCGCACCGCCGGCACGACGTTCCTGCTCGATCCGAGTTCGAGTCTGCTGCGCGGCGTGACGGCTCAGGGCATGCAGCTTCGCGAAGTGTACCGGCAGGCCGCTCCCAGCGACGATCTGCGCTCGATCCGGCGCGAAACGTCGCTGGCGCGTGCCGAAAGCGGCTTGGTCGACGCGCCGGCGTCGTTGTGGCTCGACGTGCCGCGCGCGCCCAGGCTAAGCCGCCGATGACGAAGTTGAGCGGCCCGCTTGGCGAGTGCATCCTGGATCTGACGACGCGGCGGCTGGGGCCCCGCCAAGCCGACTACGAAAACAACGATCCGTATGAGACGTCGCGCTTGCGGCAGTATTTCGGGGATGCGACCTTACGTGGACTGGCCGGTAAAAAGGTGCTCGACATGGGTTGCGGCCGCGGCGCGGACGCGGTTGCCCTCGCGCTTGCCGGCGCCACGGTCGTCGGCGTGGACGTGTGCGCGGACCATCTGAACGCGGCGCGTCGCTGCGCGGCTGAACATCGCGTCCATGAGCGTTGTCGCTTCGTCGATCCCGCCGGCGACGTTGCATCCTACGCTCAGCTCGGCGACTTCGATGCCGTCGTCTCCGTCGACGCCTTCGAACATTTTGCGCAGCCCGACGCGATGCTGGCGGAAATGCACCGCCTCTTACGGACCGGAGGCCGCGCCCTGATCTCGTTCGGACCGCCGTGGAACCACCCGTACGGCGCCCACATGAATCACTTTAATCGGCTGCCGTGGATTCATTTCGTCTTTTCCGAGCCGACGATCATGGCCGTGCGTGCCCGCTACGTCGGCGACGGAGCTGTGCGCTTCGAGGATGTGGCGGGCGGATTGAACCGCATGACGGTCGAGCGCTTTGAGCGCCTGGTTGCGGAGAGCGGTTTTGCCGTAGCGGCGCTCGAGCCCGTACCGATCCGCCGCCTGCGGCGGTTGGCACGGCACCGCGCGGTCCGTGAGTACGTTACGAGCATGGTTCACGCCGAGCTGTACAAGCGATGACAGGACAGCACGACGATCGAGCCCGAAAGGCCCACGCCCGCGGGAACAGATGGGTCTGGAGTCCGCCGCTTCCTGCATCTACGCTACGACTGAGTCACGCTATGCGCTTTACGTTCGTTCGAACCATCCTCGCCATTCTGGTGATTTCCAGCGGCGGGTTCGTGCCCAGTGCCGCAACGGCGGCGCCGCACGATTACCGGCTGCGACCCGGCGACCTGATCGACGTGACGGTCTTCGGGGAGCCGACGCTCAGCCAAACGCAGTTGCGCGTGCTGCCCGGCGGGACCATCGTCGAACCCCTGGTGGGTTCCGTCTCCGTCGGCGGCCTGACGACATCGCAAGCTGGGGCCGTGATCGGGCGCAAACTGACCCACTATCTGCGCCATCCCCAAGTGACCGTCGCCGTCGCCCAGATCGGGCCCGTCGACGTGTACGTGCTCGGAAACGTCAAGACGCCGGGGAAATATACGCTCGAGCCTGAGAGCCGTCTGATGGACGCGCTGGCCGCCGCGGGCGGACTCGGACCGACGAACGGCGATCTGCCGGACGCGCGCGTGTCCATCGACGGCGACGTGACCAACGTTTCGCTCGAAAAATTGCTGCACCAGGGCGATCTGTCGCTCAACGAACGCGTTCAGAACGACATGGCGGTGTACGTCGTCTCGCCCAATACGTTCAACGTGCAGGTCTTCGGGGCAGTCGACAAGCCGGGCGACGTGACGATGCACGAAGGAGACCGGCTGCTTCAAGCGATCGCGCGCGCCGGGGAAGGCGCAAACACGAACGCGGATCTCAACCGCGTCGTCGTGCGCCGCACCGGCACCGGACGGACAGGTGACGAGCCAGACGATCAACCTGTATGCGATCTACGGCAAGAACGGCGACCCGTCCAAAGATATCGCGCTGCAGAAAGGCGACACGGTCTACGTCCCGCAAGGGGTCGGCCGGCGCGATACCGTCTCGCCGCTGAAAGGTCTGCTCTACACGCTGTTGCGGATTTAGCCGATTCAGCAAATGATGCTCAATCGACGTAGCGACCTCGTTCCTGCCGGTGCCGGCGGTGCCATCCTGCCGAGCGGCGACCCATCCCATGAGAACGCTCGTGCAAGGCGTCGACCTGCAGCGCTGGTGGCAGGCGTTGCTGCGGCGCCGCGTGGCTGTTCGCGGCAATCTTCGGCGGCTTCGTCATCTTCGTGCACGATGCTTGACCCTCACGCAGCCCAAGACGTACACGACGTCGCACCAATTTGATCGCCGGCAGCGCGAACGCCGACGGCTCGACGCAGCCTACGACCGGCAGCGATCTGCCGGCGCTCAACGCGCTCAACGGAACCAACGGCGTTCAGACGGCTGAAACGTATGCGGAACTGATCCAGGAGCCCGCCGTGGCCCAACAGGTCGCCGCCGATCTCAACATGCCGGATGCCGCGGGCGCATTGTCGGCGCGCGGTCACGGTCAAACCGGTGACCGACACGTCGATCTTGACGATCTTCGCGACGTGGCGCAATCCGGTGCGCTCGGCGCAAATCGCCAACGCGTTCGCACGCGTCTTCGTCCCGCACGAGCGCAAACTCGTCGCCCAGCAAGCCGACGCGGCGCTGGCGTTCTTGCAGCACCAGTTGCCGCAGGCCGAACAAAATCTGCGCTCCGCGCAGGAAGCGCTCTCCGAATATCAAGCGCAAGTCGGCATCGCCGATCTTCCGACCCAAACGCAGAACGACATCGCAAGCGCCGCGGCGCTCGACGCCAAAGCGCCAATCGGTCGAACTCGACGGACGTCAAGCGCGCAGCGCAGTTGCAGCGGTCGACGGATCTGCTGGCCCGGACCCCGCCGACGATCGAAATGTCGCAGAAACCAGTCGCCAATCCCGTCTCATCGCAACTCGACACGCAGATCGCGACGCTCAAATCGCAACTCGCCGCAGCGCGCCAGCAGTACACCGACAACTATCCGACCGTCGTATCGCTCAAAGCGCAGTTAGCGCAAGCCGAAGGTTCCGTGCAAGACGCAGCCGCGCCAAGTGGTCGTCGGGCGAGCAGAGCGGGCCCAATCCGCTCTACCAGACGCTGACCCAGCAAGCAGCCACGCTCGAAGGTCAGATCGCCGCCGCGCAAGCGCAGGGTGCCACGATCGCGCAGCAACGGCAGCGCGATGCAGCCGCGACTCGATCGGTTGCCCGAAGTGACGCGCCGCATCGGCGACTTGCAGCGCGAAGTCAAGAGCGCCCAGGCCGTCTACGATGCGCTGCAGCTCAAGTTCCAAGACGCGACGATTTCCAAGAATACGGCGCTGAGCGACGTGACGATCACGCAGCCCGCCGATCCGACCGTCTTCACGTCCAAGCCCAGCGTCGCGCTGAATTTGGCGATCGGCATGCTGGTCGGCCTGGCGCTTGCGCTGGGCACCGTGTTCGTCGTCGAATTCTTCGACGATCGTTTCCGGACCGAAGCGGACGTCGCGCAGCGGCTTGGGTCTGCCCGTGCTGGCCGCGATTCCCAGCTTCGACGAACGCGCGATGCTCAAGGACGCCGATTGGGTCAAGCCGCTCTCGGCCGAAGCGTTCTATCAGCTCGTCGCGGCGCTGCGCTATTCATCGAACGAGCCGCCCCGCGTCATCACCTTCACGAGCCCCGATCAAGGCGACGGCAAATCGACGATCGCCGTCAACACGGCGCTCAGTCTTGCGCTGATGAAAGCGCGCGTGCTGATCGTCGACGCCGACCTGCGGCGCCCGAGCGTGCATACCAAGCTATCCCTGACGCAACGAAAGCGGTCTGTCGGACGTGCTCGTCGGCGTGGCCAAACTCGAAGACGCGATCAAGCCGACCGAACACGCCGGCGTTTCGATGTTGACGAGCGGACACGCCGCTCCCAATCCCGTCGGGCTTACTGCAGAGCCCGGCCTTCGATCGGCTGCTCGAACGCGTGCGTTCGCAGTACGACTTCGTCATCGTCGACGGGCCGGCGCTCCGCTCGATCGTCGACGGCGTCGTCCTGGGCATCAAGACCGACGGCGCCGTGCTGGTCATCAATTCGCAGAAGTCCGACAGCCGCACGGTCAATGGCGCTCTGGCGAAGTTGCGCAGCGTCGGATCGGTCAACCTGATCGGCGTCGTGCTCAACGCGACGCGTCCCGACGCACGCGAACACAACGATTACTATCTCGGGGCAGGCCAATCGATATCGTTGCCGATGAACTCGGGCGGCTGACGCCGGCGCGCTGGTCGCTTAGGCCCGCGCCGGACCGTTCGCATCCTGCTCGTCGAACCGTTGCCGCTCATCGTCAAAGCGTTGCGGCACGTCTTTGCCGTCGACTCTTCGATCGACGTCGTCGCCGACGTTCCGCGACCGACGGACCCAACCGTGGCGGCCGAGCGTCCCGATATCATCCTGCTCGACATCGACGAACTGACGATGCCGCTCGAAGAGGCGATCGCGATCTGCGAGCGTTCCGTGCCGCAGAGCCGCGTCTGCGCCCTCTCAGCGCAACACCGGCCGCGCGTGATGCAGCGTGCGCTGGCGGCGAAGGCCGACGCCTATATCGCCAAGGACACCTCACCGGCGATGCTCGTCGAGATCATCCACTCGGTCGCCGGCGGCGAATTCTACGCCGATCCGCGCATCGCGGGGGCGATCCTGCGCCGCCGCTCGCCGCGCAGCATGGACGTCAGCGAGCTGTCGAGCCGCGAGTTTGAGATCGTTCGCTTGATTGCCGAGGGACTTTCGAATCGCGAGATCGGCAAGCGGCTGACCCTTTCGGAGAAGACGGTCAAGAATCACGTCAGCCACATTCTCGCGAAACTCAAAGTCGACGGCACGCTCGGGCGTCGCGGTCTATGCCGTGCGCAATGGGCTCGTGACGTGAACGGGAGCCACAATGACGGGGCGGCGGTGCGTACGTACCTCATCGAACCGCAGCGGGTGTTCGTGCCGTACCTGACGGCCTTGCTCGCGGATGCCGGCCTTGCGGTGATCGCTTCACACGACGACATCGATTCCAAGGATATCACCGCGCACGATCCGGCCGCCGTCTTCGTCGACGTGGATTTCTTCGCGCGCGGTGCGCCGAACGCCATCTGCCGCATCCGCCAAGTCGTGCGGCACGCCGCGATCATCGCATTCTCTGAAACCAACGATGAGACGTTTGAAGCGTCGTGCTATATCTCGGGCGCGACGCTGGTGCTGACCAAACGGATGGGCGTCGAGTTACTTCTTAGAAGCCTGCGTAGCGTGCGTCCCGTTCAGAACGGCGTGGCGGCGCCGGCGTAGGCAGGGCGCTCGGGACGTGGGCGTCGCGCGGCGCCCACACTGTCCGACCGCGGATCGCGTTGGCCGCCATGGCGCTAACCATCAGGGCGAGCCACAGGTACTTGAACCACAGCATGTCGAGGGACAGCGCGGTGACGAACAGTCCAAGGCACGCGGCCTCCGCTCCGTAGGCCAGCGGTGCCGCGGGGTGGTCCGCGCGTACGTTCCAGGTTTGGCGGATGGTCCAGAACCACGCGAAGAGGACTAGCGCGAGTCCGATGACACCGAGCTCGACCGCCGTTCCGAGAAGAAGACTGTGGCTAGGACGGTCCCAACCCTGGAATTTGCGCTGATACGATTGCATCAGATACAGATCGTAGACGACGTCCGATGTGGCAAAGCCCGCGCCGTGTAGCCAATAGTGCGGAAAGGCGTGAAGGCCGACGGTCCAGATGTCCGTGCGGCCGCTGGCGTCGCTCTGCGTCGGGTCGGCGAACCGCTGCCAGGTGTTAGGAACGGCGGCACTGATGCCGAGGAAGACGACCGTCATGAGCGCCGTCGCGACGTAATTGCGTGTCCGAATGGCGAGGTATGCGAGCATGCACGCGATGCCGATGAACACGCCACGCGACCCGGTGTAAAAAATGTTCAGGGCGCAGACCGCGAACGCAACGGCGCTGAGCATCTTGACGATCGTCCGCCGGTCTGTCAAGAAGCGTGCCATGAGCAACGCCATCGGCAAGATGAAGGTCGCGGCATAGTGATTGGGGTCCATCGTGATATTGCCTTCGCGCAGAGACAGCCGCGTGGAGTCCATGTCCATGCGCTGCCCTACAACGTACGCGCAGAGGCCGTACGCCGCGATTGCCACTCCGGCGATTTCGATGACGCGACGTAAACGCACCGCATCAATCGCAGACATCGGGTAGAGTGCGCCGACCGTGTAGAACAAAAATAGCTGTACGATCACCGTAGCGGCGCGAAACGTCTCGGGCTCGTAGACGGTCCAGCCGACCGAGGCGACGGCAAAAAACGTGAACGCGCCCCAGGCTAACCAGGCTGAAGGAGGTAGAAACGCTCGACGGATCAGCAAGATGCGGGCTGCAAACGCCAAGATGACGGCGTATGAAGCAAACTTCGTTAGGCTCGCACCGACCCCGCCGTTGGTTCGCACGAGCGGTTCGAGCGGAACGACGATAGCGTAGAGAGCAAACGGGAAGTAGATCGGCCAGCGCAACGCGATATACGCAGCGACCGGAACAAGCCCCAGGCAGCCGATAATGGCAGCATGCGGAAGAGAACCGACCGCGACGTATGCGGCGAAGCTGAACAGCAAGTACGTGCCGGCGGCCAGCACGCCGAAGCGCACGGCCCATCGGGGCAGCGAAAACCGGGATGCCGCCAGCACGGTCATACTATACCGCATCGGACGGAAACCGTCTGCAAGCGAGGCACCAGCGATTCCCGAGGGAAGAAGTCGGTAGTGCCCGACGTTTTGCCGATCTCGGTCGTCATTCCGGCGTTCAACGCCGCGGCATACCTATCGGAGGCACTCGATAGCGTGATGGCGCAGGAATCACGTCCTGCCGAAACGATCGTCGTAGACGACGGGTCGACCGACGACACGGCGCAGATTGCGGGCCGTTACGATGTGCGCGTGGTCACACAGCCCAACGGCGGCATCGCGCGCGCGCGTAACGCCGGAATCGCTGGAGCGCGGACGCCATGGGTAGCTTTTCTCGATGCCGACGATCGCTGGCGTCCACAGCGTCTGGCCGCACAATGGATTGCGCTGCAGCATTGCTCCGGCGTAGGGCTAGCATCATGCGATTACAGCGTCTTTGGGGACCCGTTGGAAAGTGCGCCGAGCGCCCTGGGACGCATACGCGGCTATCGCGCGCTCGTGAAGGGGCGTCCCGGTCGATGGCTGGGCGGTGTGCGGAGGCTTGCAGACGACGTCATGGTGCTTGACGGGCGGCAACTGGCTCAGACGATCGTAAACGGGTACTTTCTGCAGCCGTCAACGTTGCTCGTCGCGCGACGCATCTTTACCGAGGAACACGTCTGGTTCACGCCCCGAGAGGAGCTTCCGACTGGACGGTCTTTTCACATCGGTGAGGACTACGAGTGGATGCTTCGCGCATTACGGCACTCCGACGTCCTCGTCGTTGAGCGCCCGCTGGTCGACTATCGCCGATCGGCGCAAAGTGTATCGGCAGATAATACCGGAATGCGCGTAGGCGATTTGGTACTTGGCGAGTGGGTGACGAAGCACCCGGAGCGCTATGTGGACGGAGCGGCACTCGGGTTTGCTCGCGCACGTCCGGCTCTGTTACGCCGCATGGGTTGGAGTTTTCTGGCGATCGGCGATGTGGAGCATGCTGCCGAGATGCTCGATCGGGCCGCACGAGAAGGTGATGGTGTCGCGCTACTCCTTGCCGTAGCGACGCGTCCGTTTGCGAGCGTACGTGGCCGCAAAGCGTTTGCCGGGTTGTGGTCAGCTTGGCGGCGTTGGGTGCGCCCGCTCCTTCATCCGGCACGACGTTCCGCTTGACGCGCGTCCGCGCGACGAACCGCTTCGGCGCTTGGACGCGCCCCAGCGCGCTGCTGCTCGTTCTGGCCGCGCAGTTGTCCGCGATGACTGCGCTTGCGATCGTGTTGGGAACCTGGCAGGATGAAGAATACACATTGGCAACGACCGCGCACGGCGTCGCCTGGGCCATCGGCCGCGCGATCAGCTACGAGCAGCAAGCACCGCTTTACTTTGCACTGATTGCGCTCTTGCGCGAGTGGGCGCCCTCGCCGCTGGCGGCACGCATGTTCTCCGTCGGGTGCGCGCTCGGATTCACGGCGACGATCGCCGCGATTGCGCGGCGCGTGTGGCCTGCGGTCGATCCGTGGCCGCTCGCCGCACTCGCGGCTTTCAATCCTTTCGTCGTGTTTGCGGCTTTGGAGATCCGCCTCTACGCGCTGGCGTTGCTGGTCTCGGCGCTTCTTTGGTTATTATTCTACGATGGGTTTCTGCGCGGTGAACGTCACGCTGCACGATTGGCCTTCGTCGTCCTGGCCATTGCGGCGTTGTATCTCGAGTATTTCCTCGCGTTCGAATTGGTCGGGTTTGCCGTTGCGCTCATGGTGGCTGGGCGTTGGCGACAGCTTTGCGCCTACGTCGGAGTCGGGTTCGTGTGCGCGCTTGCATTCCTGCCGCTGTTGCTCGTACTGCACACTCAAGTTACGGCAGCGTTCGCCGTTCCAGAACACCGCGCCGGCCCGGCGTATGGCGTGTTCTTGCATCCGCTCGCCGATTTTCTTATTCCGTACGGTTACGGCGGGTTTCCCGGCGCTCGCGCGCTCAATGCGGCGCTTGCCGTGTGCGTTGTGGGCGCGCTCGTCGCCGGACGTCCACGCTTCGATCGCAAGCTGCTCAGCCTCGGAGCGGTCGCAGCGACGGTCGAATTGTTTTACATTCTGCTCGTCGATGTGCTGCACGAGGAACTCGTCGTCCCGCGTCACTTCTTTGCGTTGTTCGTTCCGGAGACTGCTTTTGCGTATGGCGTGCTTGCAACGTTGCGAGCGCCCGGACGACTCGTCACCGGAGCTCGCCGCACCATCGCCGTCTGTGTCGCTGTGGCTTGTGTGTTATCGCTGGGCTTTACGTATCGGGCCTTCGCGAAGTTGGGAGATTGGCCGCGTGTGGCGCGCTGGCTGGACGTAAACGCGGGTCCTGACGACACGATCGCGATCGCAGAACCCGACGCGGTGCGCGCTTTTGCGCGCTATTATCGCGGTACGGCGAAGGTCGTCGCGTATCCGCGCACCATCGATCCAAATGTCTACTCGGTAGAGCGCATGATGGTGCACTCGGTCGCCGAGGCACGCGCAGCTTTCGCAGCGCTCCCGGTGAAGGGTCGCCTATGGTTCGTCAATTATGATACCTGCGATCGGTCGGATCGCTTGGGATGCCTCGAAGTCGAGGCCGCGCTGCGTCAGCGCTACTGCGTCGTCGAGCGGCGCGCGTTCTTTCTGACGAGCATCGAACGCTTGGTGCTTCGAAGTGGGAATCCAGTGCGCGGTCGGCGCGCGACGTCTGCAGCCCGCTGTTTACCGGCGTGAATGGTGTTGCGTCGGAACGATCGCAACGCCGGCTGGGAAGCCATAGTTCTGATTTGGCAGAGCGACTTGCTTTATGGGTGAACCGCCTTCAGGAAAAGCGTACAAGCGTGCCACGCCGCCAGGCTTCCCGACGCCGTTGCCGTCGACGACGAGCGCTTGCCGTGTTCCGGGCGTGAAAGCAAACGAAACGGGATCGTCGTACGGACCCTCTGTCCCTCCCAGCGCAGTGATCGTCACTGGGGAACCTAGCGACCCCCCGACGGGTGGTGCGAACGCATAGAGCGTTGATCCGTCGAGGATGGCGATGTTGCCGCTCGGGGTTACTTGGATCCCGCCTTGGCTTGCGCGCGCGGCGAGGGTCGCGCCTGTCTCGAGCCGGGTGATTGCCGTGCCGCTTTGGCAGCCGCCGACGATCTCGCCGACTTGCGCAACGTACTCAGCGCTGTAGCCAAGGATGTAAAGGTTCCCTGACGCGTCGAACGCGTCGTACTGGACGTGCGCGAAACCGCCGCCGCTGATCGTCTTCGTCGGGCTTGTCGCGCCCTGGGCAAAACAACTCACGGTGCCGCCGGCGTAGTCGGCGGTCGCGACGTTGCCGTTGCCGTCGACGGCCACGTCCGTCGGATACCGCCCGGTGTCGCTAAGAATGAGCGGCGCGTCGAGCGTGGACGGAGTATAAACCACCACGCTATCGTCAAGCGAATTGGCTACGTACAGAGCAGGTGCGCCGGTAGCCGCCATGCCCTGTGGGCCGTCGAGATGGCCGGCTAGCTCTGCGATCAGGGTGCCGGAATCGTTCAGCACGTAAATGACGCCCCCCTGAACGTCCGAGATGAACGCGTATGCCGCGGCGGGCAGGCGCGAATTGCGTTTCGTCGCGTCGGCGCCGGAGCGTGAGCCGGCTCTCGGAGCGTTCACCATGCCGCCAGTGAGCCGCACGCTCGATTGCCTCGTGAAACCTGCGGGGTCGTCCCCCGCTCGCTCGAAATTGGGATCGACGGAACGATCACGCGAACACCCTGCGAGAAGGAAGAGCGCCACGGCCGCGCTCACCAAACGCAAGAATGCTTTACCATTTATGTAGTACATGGTTGACGCCGAGTTCGCCGGCGGTACTGGATGGCCTGTGCCGCCGGTGCTGGTGCGATCGTTGCTACGAGCGGGCTGCCGGGACAAAACGCGCCAGATGTACCCGCACGGCGAGCGGGAGATCGTCGAGCCGAGGCTGCAAGACGCGACGCGGTCCGATGCCTGCAACGTGCACGAAATACGACAGCTTTACCACGAACGCGATCACGAAGGTGACCGTCGCGGCGACGGCTGCTCCGGTGAGACCGTAGGGACGCACGGCGAGCGACGTCGAGGTCGCGCAAAGCACCAGCGTGCCGAGTTCGAAGGCGAATTGCATCCCCGGACGCCCGGCTCGCACGATGATGAAGTTCGAGATGACGCCGTCGACGCTGTAGACGACGGTGCGCGCGAGGACGATGCGCAGCAAAAAGCCGGCGCCGGCGAAGCGCGCTCCGTACAGGACATCGATCGCGTACGGGCCGGCGACGAAAACGATCAGCGCCATGGCGAGTTGCCCGACGAGCAGAAGGCGAATCACTTTTGCCGTCAGCGCGACTGCGGCAGGCCGCGGCGCGGTCGCGATGCGTCCAATCGTCGCGTAGGTGACTGCGCGGCTCACCGATGTCAATAATTCCGCGACGGCGAGCGCCGTCGTATACACGCCCAAGTTCGATTTGAGCAGAAACGAACCGACGATGATGACGTCGACCCGCAACGCCATCAAGGTGACGATCGCCGACAAGCCGCCTTTGAGGGAGAATTGCGCTTGCTCCGGCCAAAGCGGGACCGCCGCGGGCCGACGCGTCTCGTCGCCATCCCGTTTGTGCAGCAGCCCAGGCAATCCGGTCGCTGCCCAGATGGCGGCCGCCGCATATCCGACCGACCAAATGATGAGGACGTCGACCACGCTTGCATGCAGGGCCAGGACCGCGACGACGATCACGAGAGAGCTGCCTGCTCCGACCGTCCAGGCGTTTTGCACGTTGATGCGTTCGATCGCGTGGCGGACGAGATAGACGACGTTGGCCGTTTGCAAAAAGGCGGCGAACGGGAAGACGATGGCGACGAACAAGAACGCAATCTGCGAACGATCCGCCAGCCACAATCCTAAGAATATGAGCGAACCGAGCGGCGCCACCACCGCCAGGACGCGCGCGGCGGCGCGCCACACGTCGCTTAGCCGACGCCCTTCGTTGCCGTATTGAAACGCGATTGCGCTGCGAAGACCCTCGACGCCCGCTATGCCGAACATCGCGAACACCGCAGCGTAGCTGATGATGCCCTTCCCGGCAGGTCCGAAGGCACGAGCCGTCGCGATTCCCGCCAGAATTTGCGCCCCTTGGCCGGCAACGATCGTCGCAAAGCTATGAACGATCAGCGCGGCGAGATTGCGGCGCGGCGGCGTCGCGGGAACGTCGCTCCGTCTATCGTCGCTTTGCGGGCCGAGGATTTCTGGCTCCGTGCCGAGCGAAGCCAGTGGTGCTACACCGCCGAGTGGAACAGAAACTCGAACGCCGTCTTGCACATGACCAGCACGTCCATGTAGACCGACCAATGCTCTAGGTAGAACAGGTCGTAGCTGAGGCGTTCGCCGATCGCCGACGTGTCGACGTTGCGCCGCATGTGAATGTGCGACCAACCGGTGACGCCGGGGCGCACGAGGTGGCGTTCATCGTAACGAGGGAGCATCTTGCGGAACTGTTCGACGTAGAAGGGCCGTTCGGGACGCGGCCCGACGATCGACATGTCGCCGCGAACGACGTTGAAGAGCTGCGGAAGTTCGTCGAGACTCATGCGGCGGAGGAAACGTCCCGTGCGCGTGACGCGCGGTTCGTCGGTTCGAGCCCAGATCGGGCCCGACCGTGCTTCGGCGTCGAGCGGCATCGTGCGGAATTTCAGCATCTCGAAATGGCGCCCATGCTTGCCGACGCGGGTCTGACGGTAGAAGACCGGCGCACCGACATCGGCCGCCACCGCGGCCGCGATCGCTGCGAACAGAGGAGAAAGAAGGAGCAGGGCAGGGAGCGCGATTGCGAGATCGATCGTGCGGCGCAAAAATTCGGCGCCGGGCGTGCAGATCGTCAAGCTTTGCGGATACAGCAGCGCCAGCCCGCCGTCACGGCGGACGACGAAGTCGCAGGCGTGCGGCCGAATACGCATCGGAGCGAACGCAAGGCGCAGCCCGCGTGCTTCGGTCATGCGCAGCAGCGCCGGCATGATTTCAGGCGGCAGGGCTTCAGTAACGATCAATTCCGTGCAGCCGTGCGCCGAGCGCGAAATCGAGCCAATCGAGCTTCGTGACGTCGCCATCGGCTGCCGCGATCTCATCGTCGAAATCATCGATCGCAAGGCGTAAGATGTCGTCGTCTTTGGTCAAGCGAGAGGTCGCTTGGAACCGCTGCGACTCGCTCGGGCGTCCCAACGACGGCAATGCGCCGTCCGCGAGCCGGCATCACGTGAGTGCGGACGGCATAGGCGACAAAACGCGTGCCGGAGATGAAGGCCACGGCCAGCAAGGCCGTCGCTACGAGCAGGTGCCGATACGGCACCAGAGATGGCAGCAGGACGAAAATGGCGAGCGTCGGCATAACGCCCATCGTCGATGCCGCGAGAGCGGCGTACACTTCGTCGCGCGCGTTGACCGAGAAACTGCGGCGGTACATGCCGATGCGCTCGAAAAGCATGATCCACAGCAGGATGCCGAACACGACGGCTTGCAGGGCACCGGCCTCTGCGAGCAGACTGGAGAGCGGCGTACGCGTGAACGTCGCGGCCGATCGCCGCGGCCAGATACGTTACGGCTAAGTCCGAACGAAAAGACGACGCCCCAGTAGCGTCCGAGCAACGCTGGACGTGGGCGGGGCTTCAGCGTAGGCGCACCTGCGAGGCTTGCTTCCAAGCCTGCGCCTGCGTGGTGCTCGTCATGTATGCTGCATCGTACCAGGATAGGCGGTGGGACAGAGGTCAAAGGGGGGAAGCGCCACGGACGACTGGGTCTTATGGCGCTCGATATGTCGGCTCATCGACGGACGTGGCCCTGCCGATGAGTCATACTGTTGCTATCGGTGATTGGGAGTCGCTTGTGAGCCGCCCTGACGTATCCGTGGTCGTGCCCGCATTTAACGAGGGTTCGACGCTGGGCACCGTGCTCCGTGAGCTCGATGCAGGACTGACTCCGCTGCGCGCGCGCTATCACGATCGAACTGCTCGTCGTCGATGATGGCAGCACCGATGAAACGGCCCAAAGCGCTCGAGCGTTTGCGAGCGGCCGCGCGAGATTTCCGCGTCATCACACACCCTCGTAACCGAGGGCTGACCGAAGCGATGAAGACGGGGGCGCGCGCCGCGGCCGGCCGAATCGTCGTTTTCCTCGATGCCGATCTGAGCTATGCTCCGCCCATTGCCGCGCCTCTTGTGGCCGCCATGGAGCGCGAGCCGCCGCCGCCGCCCTTGCTTCCCCGTACATGCGCGGCGGCCGAGTCGAGAACGTTCCCTTGGACCGGCTCCTTGCCAGCCGAGCCGCGAATTTTCTGCTGAGCGCCTGCGTCGGCTTCCGACTGCACACGTTCACGGGCATGGTCCGCGCTTACGACCGGCAGACGCTGCTGGAATTGATCGAACGTCCCGTCCGCGGCGAGTTCAACGCCTGGATCGTCGCCGAACTCTTACGCGCCGACAAACGGATCGTCGAGATTCCCGCGGCGCTCGTTTGGCCCAAGGCCCGCACCGAGGGGCCAACGCGCATGAGCTCTGCAACGTGGCGCAGACGTACGCGGCTCGTCGTCGAGACCGTTGGCGCGTTGCGCTCGGTGCACCGGACCCGCTCGGTGCCCGTTACGAACGGGACCTAGGTCCCATCGCACGGCTCTGCTAGGCTCTAGTCGTGCTATTCTCGAATGTGAGACACTGTTTCTCAGAAACCCGTTAGAACCCCATATTCCCAACGCGTGCGAACTGCGTACTTACTCATCGGGAAGGACCAGCGATGATCGTCAACCTCTACGTCGACCACATGATGTCGACGCCTCCGGCATCCGCCGAAGAGGTGTGGAACGAAACCCACGAGCACGCCAAGCTCTTTTCCGACGCCGCCAGCCGCATCGGACTGACTCCCGCGGAGTATCGCGAATTCCGCACGAAGTTGCTGGACGGCCAGGTTCGTTACGTGACCTTGCCGCGCCGGCTCGACGCGATGTCGGGCAACCGCCACGGCTCCGTCTATGCCGTCAAAAACGCGTACATGACCTCGACGATCCAAGGCTGGCGCGTCGCGCTCGCCGACGGAAACGTCGTCTACGTACCGCAGCTCTGCGGCAACATCTCGCTGCTGCGCCACGCGGCGATCGCCCACGTTTCGCGGCCTCATCCGCGCGTGGCCTACGTGCACCACCACAAGAAGCCGCGCTTCGTTCCGGCCATCGCTAGTGCGAACGAGACGCCGGTCGCCGTCGCTCCGCCGGCCGCCGTCGCTGCCGCACCAGCCGCCGCCGCGCCGGCCGCCGCAACCGCCGCGCACGGCGTCAGCCCGTTCTTTTTCTTCATCCCCGCGGTAATCGGCGGCATCATCGCCGGCAGCCACAGTTCCCCCACTCCGCCGCCTTGTAACCACGGCTCGAACTCGATGGGCGTCTGCTCGAAGTAAGCGATCTCTCGGGAAGGCGCTTTCACATCGCCTGGCCTGACCCGGCTCAGTGACCGTTATCCATGTCCTCGAACCACTCGCCACCTCAGGGGACGGCTTGTGGGGCAAAGAGCGCGTCGTCGAGTTACTGATGACGGCCCAGCGCGACAGTGGCGCGGTCGTGCCCCGGTTGAGCGTGTTCTCTCCGTGCGCCCTTCAACGAACGATGCAAGCGCGCGGGTTCTCGGTCGATGTGCTCGACGAGAAGCATCATCGCTTGCCGACGACGTCTTTGCCGGCGCTGATCGACACGCTAAGGAAGTATGATCCTGCCGTCGTTCACACGCACGGTTACAAAGCCAATATCGTTGGACGAATGGCGCGCATATGCCGCGCACCAATGCGTGCGCTCGTGGCAACGTGCCATGGATGGCCCAATGAGACCGAGGCAACTCGATTCTACAATGCAGCGGACCGACGCACTGCCTTCCTCAGCGATATGACGACCGTGCCCGACGCGCACATGCTGCAGCGCTTTTCGCGTCGCGTGCCATGCACGGCAATCGCGAACGCTCTCCCCGATATCACTCTAGCGACGCCCGCAGCGAGGGCCGCAGCGCGCGCGTCGTTCGGACTGCCCGCAGAGTGCGTCGTCTTCGGATTCGTGGGCCGGACCAGCGTCGCGAAGGGAGTCCTCGAACTACTGGAGGCGGCTCGGCGCACCGTCGGCGAACCGATCGTCTGGGCGATCGCAGGCAGCGGCGATCTCGCAGAGACGATCGCAGGCGCTGCGCTTCCGAACGTCAAGTTCTTCGGATACGTGGCTGAAGCGGAACGTTTTCGCGCCGCGATCGACGTCTTCGTGCAGACGTCGCACAGTGAGGCGCTGAGCTTGTCGCTGCTCGAAGCGATGCGTGCCGGATTGCCCATCATCGCGACGGACGTCGGCTCGACGACATCGGCCACCCGTGACGGCGTGGAGGCTTGCATCGTCGCCCCGAAGGATGTGGACGGGCTCGTGAAGGCGGCTCGTACGTTCGCCTGCGATCCTGAATTTGCAGCGACCCTAGGGGCCGCTGCGCGCCGGCGGTTCCTCGAGCAGTTCCACATCGAGCGACAACACCGTGCGTTCCTTGAGTTGTATCGCTCCTGTGCTAAGGAGTGACGTTCCCTGTACGTTGGACCGCAGCGCCGGCACACTTCATATTCCCGGACCTTGCGAGACCGTTTGAAACGCAAGCATGTAGCCAGAAAGTGGACGATCGACTATCGTAATGGCTAAGGAGACGTTTATGCATCGCATTGGGCCCGCTAAACTAGGGATGTACTTTTTAGCAGTTTTCGTGGCCGCTGCCTCGAGTTGCTCCGTTGCCATTGCGCAGAGTGCGCAAGCAAGACGCGTGCCGGAAACGTTTCAATCGCTGCTTTCCTTCTCGGATGACGGCAATGGAGCCGACCCGGGACGGATTGTCGTGCGGTTGACCACAGGGCCGCGCGACCGCCCTATGCAGATCGTCGGCATTACGAGTAGCGGCGGTCCGAGCGATGCCGGAGTGGCGTATACATTTGGACCCGAGGCGCACGAGTTTTCGCGTATCGCTGTCGCCCCGGATGAGGCACCGGCTCTCGTGGGGTTGGTGGGCGCGCTTGATGACTATACGTTCGACGGGCCGCTGTACGGCACGTCTCTCGAACATTCTGCCGGCTATGGTGCCGTCTACAGATTAAACCCGTCGGATGGAATTTCCGTCGTACATATGTTTTCACCTCACGGCGGCGATGGTACGTATCCGACCGGAGACTTGGTCCGATACGCGGACGGAAGCTATTACGGTCTGACCGAAGAAGGCGGCACGTACAACAACGGGACGATCTTCCAAATCGGACCGCAAGGGCAGTATGACGTCGTGTACTCATTCCGGACAATTCCGTCCGCGTTGTCAACCCGTTTTGAACGTGATGGCGGCCGAGGGTACGGCAGTGCGCGTCTTGCGCCGTTTCTGTACGTGTCGGCGGGGCCGGCACTTTTCGCGTTTTCGTTACAGACGCACACGCTATCGACGGTATACACGCTTCCCTCTACTGCCAGAGGCGGCGTCGTCGCATCCAGCTTATCGCCAGGGCGTAACGGCAATGTGTACGGCGTCGCCACCGGGGGCGGCGCCGACCTCGGCTCGCTGTTTGCATTTTCATTCTCGTCCGACACGCATGCGACATACACGCTACTCCATCGGTTCAGCGGTTCGGATGGTGCCTACCCGTTCGGAGCCGTAACGGTTGAATCCAATGCAGACCTGTACGGCACGAGCGAAACATTGGGCGCGAGCTGTTGTGGGACGATATGGAAGTATAGCGCCGGTATCTTTACGGTACTCCACTCGTTCAGCGGTCCCGACGGTTCTGCTCCAAGCGCTAAGCTCGTTGACGGTCTTGACGGATACCTTTACGGAACAACGAATTTCGGCGGATCAGCATACGGCCCGGCAATCCTGGATACGGAACGTTGTTCCGAGTCGGTAAGTAGGCGACGTTTCGCCCATTTTGCAGAGGCGCACTCGCATCTGATGGATGCGGGCCGGCCAAAGTGCGGCATCACGACCGTCCCGGTGCGGCATAATGTTTGGGAAGCCGTGCCGATAAGGTTGGAAGGAGTCCGTGGCGACGATCGCTTCCACTCGCCGCCGACTGACCTCTTGCTGCTGTCATGCACTGGATCGTCGGCATCATGAACCCCCGGGAGGAGCTGCCGTAATGTGGACGAGGGGCGAGGCCTATGTCGGCTACCGCTCGTGAGGACGATGCCACCATCCTCGGCGCGGAGCGATCCGACGGCGGGTTCACCGGAGCGCCGTCTTCGCCATATTGACGGTCTTCGCGCGATTGCCGTGCTTTCGGTCGTCGCCTTTCACGCCTGGAAATATTTGCCCGCGTTTGGGCGGCAAGTCGCCGGCGTTCCCGTTCATGTGTCGGCCTTGTCCCGCGTGCTGGCGCTGGGGTATCACGGCGTCGACCTGTTTTTTGTGCTTTCGGGATACTGCCTTGCGTACCCGACGATCGTGCGGCTGCGCCGCAGCGGCAAAGTCGATTTCGACGTCGCGCATTATCTCGCGCGCCGCACCGTTCGCATCGTTCCGCCTTATGAAGTCGCGCTAGCGGGCTTCGTCATCATGCTCGTGCTATTCGCGCGAGCCGGTTGGGCTGCGCCGCCCGATATGCCGTCGCCGCTGAACCCTACGACGGTGTTGCGCGACGCGGTGTTGCTGGGCCATGGTACGGCTCTGGTGAATCAGTCCTTCTGGACGCTGGCGGTCGAATGGCGCTGGTACTTCATCTTTCCCTTCGCGCTTTGGCTGTGGACTCGGTTGCCTCGCATGTTTTGGCTCGTGATCGTCGGCTGCGTGGTCGCGTCGTACTCAAAACATGCCCTGGTTGTCGACGTCCTCTATCTGCCGGCGTTTATGCTCGGTATCGTTGCCGTTCACCTGGACGTGTACCGACCGCCGCTCGTCCGCATCTTCCCGCTATTTTTGTTGACCGCGCTTGCGGCCGCGTTCATGTCACGCTTGCCGGCGGGGCGTGGCCGTTTCAATTTTCTGGCAGCTCGCGCTCTTCGGTTTCGTCGTCATCGCCGGGACCGTCCGTTGGTTGCGAGCCGCGTTAGCCTGGCGCCCCCTTGTCGCAGTCGGCGTCGCATCGTACAGCATCTATCTCGTTCATCAGCCGCTTGTCGCGATCGTCGCATTCAGAGTCCCTCCTGGATCTGCCGGTACGTGGGCCGCTGTGCTCATGCCGAGCACGGCGGCCGTCGCCGTGGGGTTTGCCTTCTGGTATCTGATCGAACGGCCGCTCACGAGCAACTCGGCGAAATCCCGCCTGGAAAAGATAGTAAAGCCTCCGTTCGACGCCGTCTTAGCGATGGTTCCAGCGTTGCGAGCGTTTACGCTTGTGTCTCATTATGGATGCGCACGTACTGGTGAGCCGGCCTTTGCACCGGGGCGCCCCCAAGAGTATGCCGCCGCCCGCACGCCGGGCAGCGTCGTATGAGAATCGCCTACATCTGTCAGCAGAATCCATGGCGGCTCAACGGCGGAGCGCTGATCCGCAATTATTGGTTCGTTCGTGCGCTCGGAGAACGCTATCCCGTCGACCTGGTGACGGCTGATGATGCGCGGGAACATGTCCCACCGGCGTTCGCACAGCTTTGCAGCAGTATCTCGCGCTTTCCACGCCCGAGTGGACGCGCCGGCGCTGTGCGCCGCCTAGCTGGAATGCTGCGCCCGGGTGGAAGTTACTACACCTCCGGTTCGGTGGTGCCGGCGATGCGAGCCAAGGTGCGACAGCTCGCGCGCGCCGCAGCGACCGTCGCGATCGTCGATCTCAAGGTGGTGGATGCCGTACGGAACGCAGGGCTGCCGATCGTCTATCAAGCTCATAACGCCGAAGCCGACCATTTGCGGCGCAGAGCAGAAAGTGAAACGTCGCTCGCGCTGCGCGCTTTCGTCGGGATCGATGCCGTGCGGCTGCGGCGCATCGAGCGCGCAACGGTGCGCCGCGCGCGCGCGGTCGTCGTGTGTTCGCCGGCCGACCGCGAGGACTTCGCCCGCCTCGTCGATGGTGCCGAACGGAAGGTGCTTGTCGCTCCGAACGGCGTCGACTTGGAACGCTACGCGGAGGTGGCTGCGAACCAAGGCGACGGCAAAACAGTGTTGATCACGGGCAGCTATGATTGGCGTCCCAACATCGTTGGGCTGAGCTGGTTTATCGATGAAGTGTTGCCGGTGTTACGAAGCCTGTTGGGTGCCGACCGACGTTCGCGTCCGCGTCGCGGGACGCATGAGCGCCGGCTTAGCCGCGCGCATCGACGCGCAGCCGTTGATGTCGGCATCGCCCAATCCGGCCGACATGCGCTCCGAATTGCAAGCTGCCACCATCGTTGCAGCGCCCATTCGTTCGAGCAGCGGCACCCGATTACGCATCCTGGAGGCATGGGCGGCCCGCCGTCCCGTCGTCACGACGACGGCCGGCGCCTTCGGGCTCGAGCACACGCCCGGCGTGGACGTGGCGATAGCCGACGATCCGACCGTCTTCGCACGCACGCTCGTGTCGCTGATGCGCGATGCACAACACCGGGAACTTCTTGCGGAACGAGCGTTTGAGCGCGTGCAAGATTACGCCTGGCCGGTCATCATGCGCCGCTTTCTGACCGAGAGCGCGCCCCTTTTCAACGGCGCCGCATCTCCCCGCACTCAGCCTTGACGGGCTTGTGTCGGCGAACGTGCACCGGACACTTGAAGCGATCGCCCTGTTCGAGGCGTCTGCGAACTGGTGGAGATGAGGAGGCTCGAACTCCTGACATCCAACTTGCAAAGCTGGCGCTCTACCAACTGAGCTACATCCCCACGCACGTTTCGCTTTCTGCGCTGGCTGCGCATATCTTGCCTTGACGGCGCAGCCGCACACCTGAAGGGTCGCAAACATCGAATTGAGCTCCGTCGAAGCTAGCCCTTCGCCGATCTCACCGTTCGAGCGCAGTAATCCGTCGATCGAAGCCGCGGAGGTTGGTTTCGATTGACTCGACACGTGTCTCGATGTGTCCGAGTCGACGTTCGACGCGCTCGAAACCGGCCCGCGTTTCTTGGCGGAACTCCAAGAATTCGTTCCGATGTGCCGTGGTCTCTTTGCGATGCTCGGAAGTCTCTTTGCGATGTTCGGAAGTCTCTTTGCGATGCTCTACGACTTCGATTGATAGCGCATCGAGAAGATGCAGAATCCGCTGCTGCGTGTCGTCGTTCATCGGCGCTCCAATGGCTGCATCAAGCTACATCTCTCGTCTTCAGCTTCAGCGTAAACTTCCGCGGACCGATGTTCCGTGATTGGGGAGACTGCCATCTGGTGGGCACGGATGGACTCGAACCATCGGTCCCCAGCTTATCAAGCTGGTGCTTTACCGACTAAGCTACGTGCCCGGACGACCTCGTCTGCTTCACGGAGTCCTTTTCGAACCCTCTCTTCGTCGCTTGATGCCGTAGCATGGCTAGGCGGTATGCGGTAGCGGGCGTGCCGGCGAGTCGCGTTCCTGCCGCTTCAAGGACCGTGTGCGCCGTCAGATCATCGCGATATATTTCTTGAGGACTTCGTCGTCTTGTTTGGCTTGGGCGAGCGCCATGTCGCGCAGCGCGTTCATCTCGCGCAGTTGTTCGGTGCGTTCTTCCTGGGCCGCATTGAAGTCGGCTTTCATGCGATCCAGTCGCAGCCTGCATCGACTTGCTGCTCGGACTGCTGCGCGAGCATGACGACTTCTGCTCGGCGTGCGAATGCCTGCGGCTAGCGTCGCCGCTGTATCCGGAACGCTTTCCGCCGTGTCGTCGAGCGGGGCGTTCCCGTCGATGCCGTTGAAGCGACCTGCGCCGACGGTTCGCCGCGGCGCGCCGTGAGGGCGCTCGTAGCGCCACGTTCAGCGTCGGCCCCCGGCGGTGCGGCATAGACGGCACTGACGGAAGAGGGCGGCATACAGACGCCGCCGGCGACGAGAACACCACACCGAGATCAGTTGCCGGCATGGGCGTTACTGACCGCCGGCCGTCTTGATGAATTCCTGAACGATCTTGTCGTCGGCTTCGCGCTGCTTCATCGCGACGGTGCGCAACGTGTTCATCTCTCGCATCTGTTCGGACTTTTCGTCTTCGACATCGTTGAACTGCTGCGACTGCACCTGCATCGCGTATTGATGGCGCAGTTCTTCCGCCTTGCAGTCCGAGGTTCGCCATCTCGTACGCTTCGTCCATGCCCTGCGCGATCGGCACCGTGGGGTCGGCGGCGCCGATGTTGCCGATGCCGCTCGGTTCGCCGCGCGCCGGTCGCCAGTCCGCCGACGCCGCCGGCAATGGCGCCGACGGGGCCGCCCTCGAGGAAACCGGTCGCCGCGCCTTCGAGGCCGCTGACGATGGAACTAAGAAAATTTCCCATGCCGCGTTCGCTATCTCCCTCTTGCGTGTAGTTCGGAAAAAGCGTTATGGCGATTCGTAGACGTGGCGGTGCTGCCGGTCAGACGTCCGCGTCGTCTGCATCGCCGCCGCTGACGAGCTCGCCCAGGAGCGTGATCGGCCGTCGCCGCCGGGTCCCCGGCGCCTTGGTCGAGGCTGGCCCACGAGCGCCAAGCCGTCTGCGGCGGCGGCGTCGCCGCGTCGGGCAAGGCGAGCGAAGCTGATCGGAAACATCGCCGCGTTAAAGTTCGGCAAGACGCGTTGACGCTCGCACTGGTTTGCGGATGATCGGCGATCAGTTGAGCGCGTGTGTCGGCGGCGGCTTGAGCGTCAAACAATTCGCCGGAGCGGTTCTGGGCGGCGCCGTTCGAACCGGCAACCTCTCTGCTGAGGTCGGCGTAATGCCGCAGGACCGAATCGGCGTAGCCGAGCGTCTGGCCGTCGCCCCACGTCGTCGTCGTTCCGGTCGCCGTCGGCGAGCCGGAATTGTACGCCGACAGCGCTTTGTGCACGTCGCCGCCGTAGCGGTCGAGATCGTCGGCGAGGATCGAGGCCGCCTTGTCGGCATTTTGAGCCGGATCCATCGCAGCGGACGTCGGGCGAAACGCCCAGCTGCGGTCGTCGATCTGGAAGAGCCCATGGCCGTGACCGCCGTCCCCGACGACGTTGTTGCCCGACGATTGGCCCGGGACCGCCCGTTTCCTGCGCCGCGACCGCTGCCAGCAACTTCGGGATCGAGACCGTGGGCGCGCGCCGCCGAGGCGATCTCGCTGCCGTACCGGATTCCGCCGAGAATCTGCATGCTCGATCGTCCTCCGTCGCCGTATCCATCGCGACGAGGAAGCGCGTTGACAAGGAGGGGGGCGACCCTATCATGGGGAGGTTGTCCTCGGCGGACTCGCACCACGGCACACCGCACACATAGCTCGCGCACGCGGTCGATATCGGCGGCGTCCTCCAGGCGGTCGCGAACTCGAGGTTCGGCAGAGCCGTGCCGCTTCCCGATTTCGCGGACCTTCACGTTTCCGCAGCCCGTCGACGTCGCGCTTACGATCCGGCGCGCGGCGGCGCTCTCGAAGTGGCAGGAACCGTCGACGGGGTCGCCGCAGGGCGATTGCGCCCGCTGTCTCGAACCGGTCGAACTCCCGCTGCACCTCGAAATCGACGAACGAGTTCGATCCCGGCGGCGGGCGCGACGATCCCTTCGGCGAGGGCAACGTTCTCCACGGCGACTGGCTCGACGTCGCGGACCTCATTCGGCAACATATCGATTCGGCGCTTCCGATCGTGCTCGCGTGCAGCGAAGACTGCCCGGGACTGTGCCCGGAGTGTGGCCGCAAACGTGACGGAACATGCCGCTGCCCGCATCCGGAGTAGAAACGATGGCGAATCTCAAATGGAAAACCCCGCGCTCGAAAACGCGCAGCCGCCGCGCGGCAAACTGGAAGCTCGACGCCGTGACGGCCGTCGCATGTCCGCAATGCCACGAGGCGAAGCGTCCGCATTTCGTCTGCGCGAACTGCGGGTTCTATGACGGCCGCAAGGTGATCGCGATCAAGGACGAGCAGCCCGGCCACACCCATTAGCGCTGCGCTTCGGCGCGCGCATCAGCGGCGTCGGGCACTACGTGCCCGAGCGCGTGATGAGCAACGCCGACTTCGAGCGCATCCTCGATACGTCAGCGACGAGTGGATCGTCACGCGTACGGGGATGCGCGAGCGCCGCTACGCCGCGCCGCGCGAAGCGTCGAGCGACCTGAGCACGGAGGCCGCGCGGCACGCGCTGCGATCGCGCGGGTCTGCGCGCCGACGACATCGACTGCTACATCGTCGCGACCGTCACGCCCGACTTTCAATTTCCTGCGACGGCCTGCATCGTCGCCGCGAAGCTCGGTGCGATCGGCAAGGCGGCGTTCGACATGGAGATCGCGTGCAGCGGCTTCATCTATGGCCTGCCGATGGCGGCCAGCTTCGTGCGCTCCGGCGTCTTCGGGCGCGTGATGATCATCGGCGTCGAAACGCTGTCGCGGATCATGAACATGGAGGATCGCAGCACGTGCATTCTGTTCGGCGACGGCGCGGGCGCGGCGATCGTCGAGCGGACGTCGCCGAACGGGATTGCTTTCTGACCTGCGAACTCGGCGCCGACGGCACGAATCCCGAACTGCTCTACGTGCAGGGCGGCGGCTCGCGCCATCCGATGACTCCCGAACTGCTCGCGCGCAAGAAGGATAAGGTCGAAATGAACGGGCGCGAGATCTTTCGGCACGCCGTCAACAAGATGGTCGAAACGTCGAAGCGCGTGCTCAGCGAGCGCCGGCCGCACGACCGCCGACGTCGATTGGATCATCCCGCATCAAGCGAACATGCGCATCATCGAAGCGGCGGCCAAACGCCTCGACGTTCCGCGCGAAAAGATCGTCGTCAACATCGAGCGCTACGGCAACACGTCGTCCGCCTCGATTCCGATCGCGCTGTCGGAGACGATCGAGCGCGGCGCACTGCGCGACGGCGATCTGATCTTGTTCACCGGCTTCGGCGGCGGCCTGTCGTGGGGCTCGATCGCGTGGCAGTGGAGCGCGTGATGCGCGTCGGCGTCGTCTTTCCGGGCCAGGGATCGCAAAGCGTCGGCATGGGCGGAGCGCTCGTCGAGCGTCCGCCCGCGCGGCCGACCTGTTCCGGCGCGCGCGAGCGCGTGCTCGGCTACGATCTTGCCGCGCTCGTGCGCGCAGGCCCCGAAGAGACGCTGCGCGAGACGCGCTACAGCCAGCCGGCGATCTTCGTCGTCAATTACGCGCTCGCCGCGGCTGTGCCGCCGACGCGCTCGACGCCGGTCGTCGAGCGCCGGACATTCGTTCGGCGAGTACTGCAGTCTGACGCTCGCCGGCGCCTTGACGTTCGAAGACGCGCTGCGCCTCGTCCACGAGCGCGCGCTTGCGATGCAAGCCGCCGCCGAAGCGGCGCCCGGCGCGATGGCGGCGATTCTCGGCCTCGACGTCGAACGGATTCGCGAAGCGCGTCGAGGCAGGCGCGCAGCGGCGGGCCGCGTCGCGCTGGCGAACTTCAACGCTCCCGCGCAGATCGTCGTCAGCGGCGAACGCGCGGCCGTCGCGCGTGCCGGCGAACTGGCGCTCGCGGCGGCGCGAAGCGCGTCGTGCCGCTCAACGTCTCGGGCGCGTGGCATAGCGAATTGATGGAGCCGGCGCGCGAGCGCTTCGCGCCGTACGTCGAAGCGCGCGCCCATCAAGCTGCCGCGTTTCCCGTCGTCTCGAACGTCGACGCGCAGCCGTACCGCGACGTCGCGACGATCCGCCGCAACCTCGTCCGCTCGGTGACCGACGAAGTCCGCTGGCACGCGGCATCGCCTGCGCCTGCTCGAAGAGAAGCCTCGACCTCGTCGTCGAGTTCGGCGGCTCGGCGGTCCTGACGCCGTTGATGCGTCGGCTTCCGGGACGCTCCGCCGGCGCTGCACGTCGGCGATCGAGAAGGGCGTCGCGGCGCTCGTCGAGCGGCTGACCTAGGCGTCGCGTGACGGCTGCGGTCTCGCGCCGGCACGGCCGCGGCCCGTCGCGGTGCGGTGGCATGACGTCGGCCTGGCGGGGAGCGTCGCGCTGGTTACCGGGGCGAGCCGCGGCATCGGCCGCGCGATCGCCGTCGATTTGCGCGCGGCCGGCGCCGATCTGGCGCTTGCTCGGACGCGATGCTGCCGACGCTCGACGGCGACGGCCGAGCGCCGCGCGCGGCGGCCCGCGGCGCGACGCGCGCGTCGTCGAGCTCGTCGCCGACGTCGCCGACGCGGCGGCGGTCGACGACGGCAGTCGCGACCGGCACTGCGGCGAGTTCGGACGCGTCGATCATGCCGTCGCCAACGCCGGTCAGGCGGTCGACGCGCTTGCTCCTGCGCACGAAACCGTCGGACCTCGCACTGATGCTCGACGTCAACCTGAAGTCGGCGTTCTACTCTGGTGAGCGCGGTCGCGCGGCCGATGATGAAGCAGCGGCGCGGCTCGATCGTGCTCGATGTCGAGCATCGTCGGTCTAGCCGGGAATGCCGGCCAGGCCGCGTATGCGGCTTCCAAGGCGGGCTTGCTCGGCCTGGCAAAGTCGGTAGCAAAGGAATTGGGCTCGCGGAACGTAAGAGTCAACGCCGTCGCGCCGGGCTACATCGAAACCGCGATGACCGAATCGATGCCCGAAGCAGGCGCGAGCTCACTATCTTGCTACGATCCCGCTCGGACGCGCGGGAACACCCCGAAGACGTAAGCGGAGTCGTCACGTTCTTGTGTTCCGATGCCGCCCGCTACGTTACCGGCCAGACCATCGTGGTCGACGGCGGTTTTTTGATGTGATCGCGCGAGCGTGCGCGTAGGAGAGGCATGGCGGAAACGACTGGCACGACCTTCGATAGGGTCAAGAAGATCATCGTCGAGCAACTCGGCGTCGACGAAGCCGAGGTGACGCCCGAGGCGTCGATCACCGACGATCTCGGCGCGGACTCGCTCGATCAGGTCGAACTGGTGATGGCGTTCGAGACCGAGTTCAACATCGACATCCCCGACGAAGAAGCCGAGAAGATCAAGACCGTCGGCGACGCGGTCAGGAAGATCGACGAGACCGCGCCGAAGGCTTCGTGACCGTTAGCCGTCGGTAAGCCGGGGCCGCCTCGTGTTAGAAGCATTAGGCGAACGCCTCGGCGCGATCTTCCAGCGCCTTGGCAACCGCGGCCGGCTGACGGAATCGGACGTCAACGAGGTCGCGCGCGAAGTGCGCGTCGCGTTGCTCGAAGCCGACGTCAACCTTTCGGTCGCCAAAGAATTCGTCAACGCCGTCAAGGAAAAGGCCGTCGGCGCCGACGTGCTGGCGTCGCTGACGCCGGCGCAGTCGGTCATCAAGATCGTTCACGACGAACTCGTCGCGCTTGATGGGCGGCGCCGAAGCGCGCATGCAGTTCGCGCCCGCGCCGCCGACGGTCATCATGCTCGTCGGCCTGCAAGGCTCCGGCAAGACGACGCACGCCGGCAAGCTGGCGCTGCGCTTCAAGGAGCAGGGGCGGCGCTGCCTGCTCGTCGCCGCCGACGTGTACCGGCCCGCCGCGATCGAGCAGCTGCAGACGCTCGGCAAGCAGATCGATCTGCCGGTGTACGTCGAGAAGCTCGCGCGATCCCGTCGCCATCGCGCGTCACGCCGTCGAAGAGGCGCGGCGGCTGGGCATTCCGACGGTGCTGATCGATACGGCCGGCCGCTTGCAGATCGACGACGCGCTCATGGACGAACTCGAGCGCATCAAAGCGGCGACGCACCCGACCGAGATCCTGTTCGTCGCCGACGCGATGACCGGCCAAGAAGCGACGGCGCGTCGCCAAAGGTTTCGACGAGCGGCTCGGGCATCACGGGCATCATCCTGACGAAGATGGACGGCGACGCGCGCGGCGGCGCGGCGCTTTCGATCTACCGGATCACGGGCGCGCCGATCAAGTTCGTCGGCGTCGGCGAGAAACTGTCGGCACTCGAGCCGTTCCATCCCGACCGGCTCGCGTCGCGCATCCTCGGCATGGGCGACGTCATGAGCCTGATCGAGAGGACGCAGAGCGTCTACTCGCTCGAACAGGCCAAAGAACTCGAAGCGAAGTTCCGCAAGAACGAGTTCACGCTCGACGATTTTCTCGGCCAGTTGCGGCAGGTGCGCAAGATGGGCTCGATGACCGACCTCATGAAGATGATTCCCGGCATGTCGAAGCTCGTGCCGCAAGGAGTTCGAGATCGACGAGCGCGACGTCAACCGCATCGAAGCGATCATCTGCTCGATGAATCGCCAGGAACGGCGCCGTCCCGAAATTCTCAACGCGTCGCGCCGCCGCCGCATCGCGCGCGGCAGCGGAACGCACGTCGCCGACATCAACCGGCTGGTCAAGCAGTTCGAACAGTCGCGTACGATGATGAAGCAACTCGGCGGCGGCAAACGTCCGCGGATTCCGGCACTGCCCGCGCAGCGGTCGCCGCAAGTCAACAGAAAGCAACATACCTATGGTAAAGATCCGTCTGCGCCGCATGGGCGCAAAAAAACAACCGACGTACCGCTTCGTCGTCACCGACGCGCGCTCGCCGCGCGACGGGCGCTTCATCGAGATCGTCGGGCACTACAATCCGCGCACCGAAGCCGAAGACCGTCGTGCGTCGACGACGACAAGGTCAAAGCGTGGCTTGCCAAGGGCGCGCAGCCTTCGGATCCCGTGCGCCGGCTGCTGGCGGAGCGCGGGCTCGTCGAGCGCGGTCCGATTCCCGAAACCAAGCGCGCGCCCAAAGTCGAGCGCCGCTAAGCGATGAGCGCCTTCGACGACGAGTTCGGTCTCTTCGGCGACGAACGCCGGGCGAAGAAGACGAGCGCCGTTCGACGCTCGGCGCGCGCACGATCTCGACCGGCGAAACGATCATCGACGATATCGAGCCCGAAGACGAACGCCCGGCGCGCCGCCGGCGCGGCGCTCGCTTCCGGCGAGACCGAACGCGCCGAGCGAAAGCAGCCGGCGACCGGCAGCCGTTGGCCGCGCCGCAACGCGCCGGTCAAACGCGACCCCGCTCGCCCGCGAGATCGCGCATCCGCGCGCCGTCGAACTGCTGACGTTTCTCGCCAAGAAGCTCGTCAGCAATCCCGACGCCGTCGTCGTCGAACTCCATCCCGACGCGCGCGGCGCCGTCCTGGAACTCGAAGTCGATCCCGAAGACATCGGCAAGGTGATCGGCCGCGGCGGCCGCGTCGCGCAAGCGCTGCGCACGCTCGTGCGCGCCGGCGCGGAAGGCCGCGTCACGATCGACATCGTCGATGCGGACGAGGAGGACGACGAGTCCCAAGAACCAGACGACCGTTCGGGCGGCGAGACGACCCGCCGACGGTGCAGTTGCCGAAGCGGAACATCGAGAACCCTAACCGGCTCGCCATCGGCCGGCTGGGCGGAGTCTTCGGAATCCGCGGTGAGCTGAAGTGGCGGATGGCGGCGGGTACGGTGCCGCCGGTGCCGGGCAACGACGTACGTTGCACTGGCCGACGGCGTGGAGCGCGAAGTACGCTGTACGGGAACGCGACGCCATCACGAGCGGCTGCTCGTCGCCTTCGACGGTATCGTGACGCCCGAAGACGCGCGTTCGCTCGCCGGGTCGGAGCTGTACGTCGAGCGCGATGACGGCCAGCCTGGGTCCAGACGAATATCTCGACGCCGACCTGATCGGCTTGCGCCTTCTCGATGAGAAGGGAACCGAACTTGCGCGGGTCGTCGGCGTCGAGCATTATCCGGCGCAGGATTGTCTCGTCGTCGAACCGGGCCGTGCGTTGGTCCCGCTCGTCAAAGCCTTCATCAAGCGGATCGATGTCGACGATGGTGTGATCGTGACCGAACTGCCCGAAGGACTGTTATAGATTCGCGTTGCGTCGCAACGCTTGCGCCGTCCTGTTCTGCGTTAGCAGCCTCGCGGTGGGCTCGTGAACGTGCCTTGATACGAATACTTGCCGCCCGTGCCGTGTGACGGCGTGCGGAAGAACCAATCGAAGAACGTCAGTTCGCGTGGATTGTACGTGAAGCCGTTCAAGGGCAGCGCAAACGTTACGCTCAGTGGTTCGCCGACTTCAAGATCGTTCTGACAGCCGTTCGGAGCGACGGGCCAGCCGGGGGTCGCATTGTCGCCAAAGGGATCGTCGAACAGGTCGCCGAGCTCGGCACTGTAAGCGTCGATGTCCTCGATGCCGCTGAAGATCCCCGCGTCGGTATACGCAGCGCTCGCGTACACTTGAACGCCGCCGCTGCGCTGATAAGCACTGCGGTAGCCCAGTACGCAGCAGCCCCCCTCGGTTTCGACCACATTGTATGACAACGGCACTGGAATCTGCGTCACCGTAGCGTACTGGTCGATCAGGTTCGTGAGGATGCTGTCATAGGCGTTGATGTCGATCTGGCCGAGATTGTGGGCTGAGCCCGAGCACGCGCCGGGAGAAGTGACCGAACCTGACGGAGCGTTGACGTCGACGACGTTATAGCGGCCGGATCGCGCCAGCAAGACGTGATAGTTCGAGCCGGCCGTGAACGACCACGTTTCCGCGCGCTGGAACGCGTCGAGCAACTGAGTGTTGCCGACGTTGACGCCGTTCGATATCTCGGTCGTATTCTGGAATAGAGGGCTGCCGAAGAAACGCTGCGCTACGGAGACGGTGTCGTTGCAGCCGGGCTGGGTCGGATCGAGGACGGTGCCGTCCGGGAAGTGGACGCGCATGATGATCGGCACGAATCCGATCGACGTCGTCACCCTTTGTGTTACCGGGTTCGTTCCGACGATGTGAAACGTGTAGCGATGATGGTCGAGCGGCGAGGTGATGCTGCCGGTGAAATACGGAATCGTCGACGCTGCGGGCAGGTGGTGCGCAAACGTCGCCGCCGTGACCCCCCGCGCCGGAAGCGTCACGAACACGGGTTTCCACTCGAGCGCGGTTCGTCGTCGCTGCGGAAACCGGCGGGCTCGTCAACGCAGCGCCGAACAGCGCCGCGCACGATAGAAAAAATAGCTTTCGCAATGGATCGCTCCCTCTAGACGGTGAGTCGAACCTGAACTTCTCCGCTGGCCGGGCGGCTTCCGCGCTATGCTGAGGGCATCATCGCGTGCGAGAGTCGGATCTTATTGCCGCCGGCCGCGGAGATCGTCGGCTTTCGTGCCGCGGCTCAAGGCGGCTGCAGCACGCGTCGCGACGGTCGCAATGGCCGCATCGACGCCGCCTCGTTTGGGGGTACGCTCGCTCAGGTGTTGCTGGCCGACGACCGCGCCGGCGCAGTCGTAGGCCGTCACGTCGTACTGAACGCTCGCGCTGCCCTTCGCATCGCGCGCGATGGCTAAGGTACCCGAGTAAAACGTCGATGCGCCGGGATTGGAAGCGCACAAGTCTTTGGCATGCGCCGTCACCGTTTGCGCACTGACCGGCAGAAGCGCGCTGCGGATACCGGCTTTGGCGAGGGCGGCGACCAGTGCGTCGGTAGCGCGAACCCGCGCATCTTCATCGGCCGTGCCCTCCGTCGCCGTGACCAGAGCGCGTGCGCCGGCCGCAGCGGGCGTCGCGCCGACGGCTGCGATCTGCGCACGCGGGGAGGCAGTCGGTTTCGGAGCGGCCTTACCATGCTTGGTGCGCCCAAGAAACTTGGTGAGGTTGAAGCCGACGCCGTTCTTCGCATCTGGGGTCGGTGACGGCGACGGCGGCGGAGGAGCGTCGAGCGAGGCGAGTGCGCGGCCCGCATGCGCGAGGATGGCTTGGCTCGATATCGTCGGCGTTGCCGACGGCGTCGCCGTACGTGCGGGCCATCTCACTCGAGCTGATAGACGATCGTTCCCGAACTCGTCGACACGACTTGCACGATGATCGAAACCTCCGCGCCGACGGGCGCGAGGAATCCGGTGACGTAATAGTCGGCGCCTTCTTTGAGCGCCGCGCTGAGATAATCGGCACGCTGCGTTCCGGGCGTGTACGGCTTGACGGTCAGGCCGCCGAGTTGCGCCAGGCGATTCGCCAGCAAGACGGCGATATCGGCGCCGGCGTCGTTCTTGGTCGTCGCGCCGCTGGTCGTCAGCGGATACACGACGACGACGGGGGGCGCGTAACCGGCCGGCGCCGCGCCGAACAGCGGCAGGGCGAGACGCCAGCACAAGAGCCACGAACGCATCGGCAAGGGACGAACGCATGGACATCGGCACCTGTCGCAATTCGTCGATGGAGCGAGTGGACTCCGTCGCACGATGGCGGCGGCCCGGGTCGCACCGAACGGGCGCTTGCCGCGGCCGACGCCGAACCGCCCGAACAATGCGCGTCGTCTGCATCGGCGGAGGTCCAGCCGGGCTGTTCTTCTCGATCCTGATGAAGAAGGCGCGGCCGGAGGCGCGCGTGACCGTACTCGAACGCAACGCTCCGGGCGATACCTTCGGCTGGGGCGTCGTCTTTTCCGACCAAACGCTCGGCAACATCGCCGCCGCCGACCCGCCGACCTACGAACGGATCGCCCGCGACTTCGTCCACTGGGATGCGATCGACGTCAACTTTCGCGGCAGGCGCATCCGCGCGAACGGGCAAGGCTTTGCCGGCATCGCGCGCAAGCGGCTGCTCGCGATTCTGCGCGAGCGCGCCGCAGCGCTCGGCGTCGAACTACGCTTTGGGACCGAAGCGAACGCAAGCCGACGAAGCGTGATGCCGACATCGTCGTGATCGCCGACGGCGCGAACAGCGCGGTACGGCGCCGGCATGCCGACGCGTTCGGAACCCATGTCGAACCGCGCCGCTGCCGTTACGTTTGGCTCGGGACGCACCAGCGGTTCGATGCGTTCACGTTCGCGTTCGAGGAAACGCCGCACGGCTGGTTCGCGCTGCACGCATATCAATTCGATGCGACGACAGGCACGGTGATCGTCGAATGCCGCGAAGAGACGTGGCGCGCCGCCGGACTCGATACGATGTTGCCCGCTGAATCGATCGCGTTCTGCGAGCGGTTGTTCGCGCCGTATCTCGGCGGCCATGGCCTGATGTCGAACGCCGCGCATCTTGACGAACCCGTGGCTCGTTTTCGCGCAGATCTCCAACGCTCGCTGGCACGACGGCAATCGCGTGCTGCTCGGCGACGCCGCGCACACGGCTCACTTCTCGATCGGTTCCGGGAACGAAGCTGGCGCTCGAAGATGCGATCGGACTGGCGCGCTGCGCTCGAGCGGCACCCTGATACGGCGGCGGCATTCGAAGCGTACGAAGCCGAGCGGCGCGTCGAAGTGCTGCGCTTGCAGAACGCCGCGCGCAACAGCACGGAATGGTTCGAAAACGTCGCGCGCTACGCGAGCACTCGAACCCGAGCAGTTTGCTTACAGCCTGCTGACGCGCAGTCAGCGCCTGACCCACGACAACCTGCGCGTTACGCGACCGCGCGTACATCGACGGCATCGAACGCTGGCTCGTCGCGGCGCGCGGGCGTCAAGCCAGGCGGTACCGCCGATGTTCATGCCGCTGCAGCTTACGCGGGCTGCGCTTGCCCAATCGCGTCGTCGTCTCCCCGATGGCGATGTATAGCTGCACGGACGGCACGCCGAACGATTTCTACCTCGTGCACCTCGGTGCGCGCGCGCAAGGCGGTGCGGGCCTCGTGTTCACCGAGATGACCTGCGTCGCGGCCGACGCGCGCATCTCGCCGGGCTGTGCCGGCATGTATGCGCCCGAGCACGTCGTCGCGTGGAAACGCATCGTCGATTTCGTGCACGCCTACACGCCGGCGAAGATCGCGCTGCAACTCGGTCATGCCGGGCCAAAAGGCTCGACGCAACGCGGTTGGGAGGACACCGACGAACCGCTGCCGGCTGGAAATTGGCCGCTGATCGCGCCGTCGCCGCTGCCCTTCGGCGAGCGCAATCAAGTTCCGCAGCGAGATGTCGCGCGCCGATATGGAGCGCGTCAAGGCAGAGTTCGTGCGAGCGGCCGCGATGGGCATCGAAGCGGGGTTCGATCTGCTCGAACTGCACTGCGCGCACGGCTATCTGCTTGTCGAGCTTCATCACGCCGCTCTGCAACGCGCGCACCGACGAGTACGGCGGAAGCCTGGCCAACCGCCTGCGCTTTCCGCTGGAAGTGTTCGCTGCGCTGCGCGCGACGTGGCCGGCGGAGCGCCCGATGTCGGTGCGCATTTCGGCGACCGATTGGGTCCCGGGCGGGATCGAACCGGGCCGATGCCGTCGAAGTCGCGCGCGCGTTCGCGGCGGCCGGCGCCGACCTGATCGACGTGTCCGCCGGTCAGACGTCGCGTCGCGCCAAGCCCGTCTACGGGAGGCTCTTTCAAACGCCGTTCTCCGATCGCATCCGCAACGAACTCGGGCATCGCAACGATGGCCGTCGGCAACGTGACCGACTCGATCAGGTCAATTCGATCGTCGCGTCGGGACGCGCCGATCTCGTCGCGCTCGCGCGCCCGCATCTGGCCGATCCGTATTTCACGCTGCACGCCGCAGCGCAGCTCGGCTACGACGCGCAGCCGTGGCCGCAGCAGTACTCTGACGGGCCGCGATCAATACCGGCGCATGCTGCAGCGCGCGGCCGCAGCGGCCGAGGTAACGGGATGACGCATGCCCTCGTGACCGGCGGCGGGCGTGGGATCGGAGCCGCGATTGCGACGGCGCTCGCAGCCGACGGCGCGCGCATCACGCTTGCTCGGCCGCGATGCTGCGGTGCTCGAACGTCACGCCGCGAGCGCTTGCCGCGCAGCGCGCGCGCATTCTGGCTCGTCGCCGACGTGCGGGATGACGCCGCCGTCGGCGCAGCCGTTCGATGCGGCCCGCAGCAAGCACGGCGAGATCGACGTGCTCGTCAACAACGCGGGCGCAGCGCTTGCGCGACCCTTCACCGAAGATGGATCGCGTCGACATGGGACGCGATGCTTGCCGTCAACCTGACGGGCACGTACGTCTGCTGCCGCGCGGCCGTCCCCGGCATGCCGGCCGGCGGCCGCATCGTCAACATCGCCAGCACCGCGGGCTTGATCGGGCGCTCCGTACATCGCCGCCTACGCCGCAGCCAAAGCCGGCGTCGTCGGCTTGACGCGCGCGCTCGCGAGCGAACTCGCGCCGCGCGGGATTACGGTCAACGCGGTGTGCCCCGGCTTCACGTCGACCGCGATGCTCGAACGCAGCCTCGACGACATCGTCGCGGCGACGGGGCGCACGCGCGACGCGGCGGCGGCCGCTTGCTCGACCGCAATCCGCTCGGGCGCTTCGTCCGTCCCGAAGAAGTCGCCGAGACCGTCGCATGGTTGTGCAGTCCCGCCGCCGGTGCCATCACGGGCCAAGCGATCGCGATCGACGGCGGCGTGACGGCGTGACGCAACGACGCGACGCTCGATGGCCGGCTATCGACAGCGCAGCACGTCAGGTTGGCACGTCGAAGACAAGGTCGCGACGCTGACGCTCGACCGGCCCGAGCGCAAGAACCCGTTGACGTTCGAGTCATACGCCGAACTGCGCGATATCTTTCTGCGGCTAGCGGCCGCCGGCGACGTCGCAGCGGTCGTCATCACGGGCGCCGGCGGAAATTTCTGTTCGGGCGGCGACGTGCACGAGATCATCGGCCCGCTGACGCGCATGACGATGCCCGAACTGCGCGCGTTCACGCGTCATGACCGGCGACGTCGTCACGGCGATGCGCGCTTGTCCGCAGCCGATCGTCGCGGCGGTCGACGGCATCTGCGCCGGCGCCGGCGCGATGCTGGCGCTGGCTGCGCGACGTGCGCTTCGGGACGCCGAGCGCGCGCGTCGCGTTCCTGTTCGTGCAGCGTCGGGCTTGTCCGGCGCCGACATGGGCGCGTGCACGCTGTTGCCGCGCATCGTCGGCGCCGGCCGCGCGGCCGAACTGCTGTACAGCGGCCGCGCGCTACCCGCCGACGAAGCGCTGGCGTGGGGGTTTTTCAACCGGCTGACGAGCAGCTGACGACGTGCTCGCGCAAGCGCAGCAGTTTGCGCGCAGCCTGGCGGACGGCCCGACGTTCGCACATGCGATGACGAAGAAGATGCTGCATCGCGAATGGTCGCTGGGCCTCGACGAAGCGCTCGACGCCGAAGCGGACGCGCAAGCGCTCTGCATGGCGACGCAAGATTTTCGGCGCGCCTACGAAGCGTTCGTCGCGAAACGAACCCCGCAGTTCGAAGGCGATTGATGAGCGACGCAGTCGCACCTTGCGCTGGCCGTTTTTCGCGGACGCGCATCGGACGCTCGTCCCGCCGCTGTCCGCCTGGGCGGCGGAGCACGTCGACGATGCGGAATACGCCGGACGTCGACGCCGGCTTGCCGCACTCTCGTACGTGAGCTCGGCGAGGCCGGCTGGCTGCGCTACGCGGTGCCCGGCGCGTTCGGCGGAGCGTTCGAGCAGCTCGATGCGCGCGCCATCTGCCTCGTTCGTGAAACGCTCGCGCGCCGCAACGCGCTGGCCGATTTTGCGTTCGCGATGCAAGGCCTCGGCAGCGTGCCGCTGGCGCTCGCAGGTGCTCGTGAAGTGCAACGCCGTTATCTGCCGCGCGTGTGCGCGGGCAACGCGATCGCCGCGTTCGCGCTGTCGGAAGTCGATGCCGGCTCCGACGTCGCGGCGCTGGCGACGACGGCGCGGCGCGACGGTGACGCGTACGTGCTCGACGGTACGAAGACGTGGATTTCCAACGCGGGCATCGCGGACTTCTATGTCGTGTTCGCGCGGACGAGCGACGTGCCGGGAAGCCGCGGACTCGGCGCCTTCGTGGTGGACGCCGCGGCGCCCGGGGCTCGAGATCGGGCGGCGCATCGAGTCGCTGGCGCCGCATCCGCTCGGTGCGCTGCGCCTGCGCGCGTGCCGCGTGCCGGCGGCACATCGGCTGGGCGACGAAGGCGAGGGCTTCAAGATCGCGATGCGTTCGCTCGACGTCTTTCGCACGAGCGTCGCGGCTGCGGCGCTGGGCCTGGCGCGGCGCGCACTCGATGAAGCGCTCGTCCGCGTGACGAGTCGCGCGATGTTCGGCGGCGTGCTGGCCGATCTGCAACTGACGCAGGTTGCTCTCGCGGAGATGGCGACCGGCATCGACGTGTCGGCGCTGCTGACGTACCGCGCTGCGTGGCTGCGCGACGTCGCAGGGGAGCCGGCCACTCGCGAAGCGGCTATGGCCAAGGCGACATCGACGGAAACGGCGCAGCGGATCATCGACCGCACCGTGCAACTGTTCGGCGCACTCGGCGTCATGCGCGGCACGATCCCCGAACGCCTGTACCGCGAGATCCGCGCACTGCGCATTTACGAGGGCGCCACGGAAGTTCAGCACTTGATCATCGCCAGACAGACGCTGGCCCGCTTTCACGCCGACTCAGCCGCGACCCGCGAGCCGGCGCGTGCTGTGGTGCGAGATGTCGTCGACGCCTGAAGGCGCGATAATGGGTGCGGGGTCGTTGTCGCCAAGTGCCCACGTCGATACCTTTGCGCGCGACCATCTGCCGCCGCGCGACTTGTGGCCGGAATTCGTCTTCACGTTACCGCAATTGCACTATCCCGCTCGGCTCAACTGCGCGCAGGCCGTACTCGATGACGCCGTCGATCGCGGATATGGGGAGCGCCGCGCGATCGTGACGGACGCTCGCACGCTCACGTACGCGGAGCTGCAAGCCGATGCCAACCGCATCGCGCACGTCTTGCGCGACGATCTCGGCCTCGTGCCGGGCAATCGGGTGCTCTTGCGCGGGTTCAACAACGACGTGTTGGCGGCGGCCTGGTTCGGCGTCGTCAAGGCCGGTGGGGTCGTCGTGACGACGATGCCGCTGCTGCGCGAAAAAGAGCTGCGCGATGCGATCGAACTCGCGCGTATCGAATTTGCGCTCTGCGACCGGCGCGTATGCTCGGATTTTGAGGCGGCGCTCGACGCCGCGTCGCCATGTAAGCGTGTCGTCTATTCGCACGATCCGTCGGCGGAGGGTCTCGAGGCGCGTATGGCAGCGCAGCCGGCGACGTTTGAAAACGTCGCCACGGCTGCGGATGACGTGTGCATGATCGCCTTTACGTCCGGCACGACGGGGCGTCCCAAAGGCACGATGCACTTCCATCGCGACGTGCTGGCGATCTGCGATACGTTTCCGCCCGCGATGCTGCAGGCGCGCGATGACGATCTGTTCACTGGGACGCCGCCGCTGGGCTTCACGTTCGGCTTGGGCGGCCTGCTCCTGTTTCCGCTGCGCGCCGGTGCTGCCACCTTGCTGCTGGAGCGGCCGAGTCCGGAGGCTCTGCTGGCGGCGATAGCGCGTTTCGGCGCGACGATCACGTTCACCGCGCCGACCTCGTATCGCGCGATGGCGGCGCTCGCTGGAAAGTACGAACTCAAAACGTTACGCGCGTGCGTGTCTGCCGGTGAAACGCTGCCCGTTGCGATCCGCTCGGCATGGCACGATGCCACCGGTATCGGCATCATCGACGGCATCGGCTCGACGGAGATGCTGCATATCTTCATCAGCGCCGCGGGCGCCGATATCCGTCCCGGCGCGACCGGAAAAGCCGTACCTGGCTATGCGGCGCGCATCATCGACGACGTGGGCGCGCCACTGCCGGCCGGCGAGGTGGGGCGACTCGCCGTCAAAGGGCCGACGGGCTGCCGGTACCTCGGCCCCGTCGCCTCGGAAGACGAAGGCGCGCAGTGCGGCGATCCACGTCAACGCGAATACGTGCAGGACGGCTGGAATATCACCGGCGACGCGTACCTCATGGATGCCGACGGCTATTTTTGGTACCAGAGCCGGACCGACGACATGATCGTTTCGTCGGGCTACAACATCGCGGCGGCCGAAGTCGAAGCGGCACTGCTCGCGCACGCCGACGTCGCTGAGTGCGCGGTTGTCGGCGTTGCCGATGAAGCGCGCGGCCAGATCGTCAAAGCGTATGTCGTCCGAACCCCCGGTAGCACCGAGGCCACGCCGGACGCCGTCGCGGAGCTGCAGGCCTTCGTCAAAGAGCGGCTTGCCCCGTACAAGTATCCGCGTGCGGTGGAGTTCGTCTCCGAGTTACCGCGCACCGCGACCGGCAAACTTCAGCGCTTCAAATTGCGGCCCGCGGACACCAAGCCGTGAGGTTCTTGCAGCCCACGGGGTGGCGGCGCGCGCCGGGCTACGCGCACGGCGTCAAGAGTGCCGGCGAAGTCGTGTTCGTCAGCGGTCAGATCGGCTGGGACGCCGCCGGGCGCTTCGCCGCCGGCGACATTGTCGGCCAAACGCGCCAAGCATTGCAGAATATTCTCGCGGTGCTGGCCGCCGCCGGCGCCGGTGCGGAGCACGTAACCCGGTTAACGTGGTTCGTGACCGACAAACGCGCCTACCTCGCGCAGCGCCGGGCGCTCGGCGTCGCCTATCGGGAAGTGATGGGCCGGCATTTTCCGGCGATGTCCGTCGTGGCGGTCGCTGCGCTGCTTGAAGACGCAGCGCTCGTCGAGATCGAAGCGACGGCCGTCATTCCGGTGAGTGCTGACGCATCCATTGAGCGCTGATTTGCGCTCCGAACAAAAAGATCGTGGCCATGTAGTAAAACCAGATCGACAGCAGCGCGAATGCCGCGAGCGCGCCGTAGACGCGTGCGTAATTGACATGCGTCGTGTAGATCGCAAAGGCGATCTGCGCAATTTCCCAAGCGAGCGTGAACACGATCGCACCGGGCACACCGAAGGTGGGCTTGACGCGCCGGTTGGGCAGATAGTCGTACAGGACCACGGCGACGATGAAGATCAACACGACGCCGACGCCGTAGCCGGCCACTTGCGTCAACAGCGCGGCGTGCGGGAAGGCGCCGAACTGCACGATGATGGACAGCGCGAGCGGCACCGCCGTAGCGATGAAGAACAAGATGCCCAGGACCGGCAGCATGATGAGCGACACGAGGATGTCGATGAGCAGCGGTCGCCCGGCCGGGACGTTGAGTGCTCGATTGAGCGCGTAGGCGAGCCCTTGGAACAGATTCTTGCCCGACCACAGCAACGCGATGAGCGCCATCACGCCTGAGATGCCGCGGAATTGGATGATGTGCTGGAGGTTGTCGCTGACGATCGATTTGACTCCGGGTGCTACCGTTCCGAGGAGCGCCAGCGCACGCGTTTGTCCGTACGTGTTGCCGTAGATGAATGCCAGCACCGCGATGGCGAGAATGACGAGTGGAAAGATCGCGAAGACGGCGTTGAACGCGAGGGCCTGCGCAAGAAACGCGCAGCCGTCGGCCGAGAAGCGTACTCCGGCGCAGCGCACGATCTCGATGAGGCGCCGTAAGCCCGGATGACGCTCGCTGCGGTGGCCGTCGTCGTCGACGGACGGCTGATCGCCGGCGCTCGTGACGCCCAGCTCCGTCACGGTGTCGTGACCGCGCCGCTCGATCCGTACGCCCGGGCATTCGCCACGACGATCGTGCGCGGCGAAGCGGGCAAGGTGACGTTGATGCAGGCAGGGCGGACGCTTGTGATCTCGGTCGGCTCGCGCGACGCCGTAGCGGGCGCAGTCGCCGTCAAGTTGCCCATCGCGCCGTACCTGCGCGCCGGAGCGCCGATAATCCCGCTCGCTGCCGTCGCGCGCGCTCTTGGCGCCGCGGTGACGTATAACGCGGCAACGCACACGCTCGACATCGAAATGGGGCCGCCCGCCGCGTTGATGACACCGACGCCGCCCCCGGCGTATTCTCCGCCGCCGGGCGAGTCACCGACCTTCACGCCGTACGAGCCGCCGACGCCCGCGCCCACAATCAGCGGCATCCCGCAGCCGCGGCGCACGCCGATCCTCGTTCCGCCCGACAGCCGCACGGTACGAGCCGAGGCGCGGCTACGAAACGCACGAAATGCCCCCCAGGATGATTGCGTCAACAGGTAAGGTGAACCGATGGATTGCCGTGCTCGTAGCGGCCACCGCGCTTGCCGTGCCATCGGCGGGTTCGGGACGAACGGCGGGTATCGTCATCGGGACGATGCAGCCGGGGCCGCTCGATGCGATCACGGACGTCGCGGGCGTGCGCGTCGGCCAAGTGACGAAGATCGAGGGCGCGCCGGGACCGCTCGTGCCGGGGGTCGGCCCGGTCCGAACCGGCGTGACGGTCGTGCTGCCCAACGACGATCCGTGGTCCAAGCGCGTCGCAGCCGCGACGTATGACCTCAACGGAAACGGCGAGATGACGGGTGCGCACTGGGTCGACGAGTCGGGATTTTTGGAAGTGCCGATCGCGCTGACCAATACGCTCGACGTGCCGCGCGTCGATGACGGCGTCATCACGTGGCTCATCTCGCGGCATCCCGATATCGGGGTCGATGCCGACGTGCCGTTGCCCGTCGTGGCCGAATGTGACGATCAAGGCATCAACGACATCGTCGGGCGGCACGTTTCTTCGGCCGACGCAGTGGCTGCACTCGATGCGGCGCGCCCGGGGCCGTTCCCACGTGGCGACGTCGGCGCCGGCACCGGAATGCGCGCATTCGCGTTCAAGGCCGGCATTGGGACTGCGTCGCGTATGACGCCGAAGGCTGCCGGCGGCTATACCGTCGGCGTGCTCGTCAACGCCAATACGGGTTCGCGTGAAGAACTGCACATCGGCGGCGTGCCGGTCGGGCGCATCTTTGCGCATGAACTGTTGCCGACCGTTTCACGCCGGACGGCGCGATTGCCGACGCGCGGGCGTGCGGCTGACGGCAGCGTCATCGTCACGATCGCGACCGATGCACCGCTCGACGGCCGCCAATTACGCGAGCTCGCCAAGCGCGCGACGCTGGGCTTAGCTCGCACCGGCGTCACATCGCACGTTTCGAGCGGCGATCTGCTCATTGCATTCAGCACGACGCACCTCTATCCGCGCGATCCCGCCGCGCCGCTTCCCGTCGCGCTCGTCAACGGCGACGACGTTATGGACGCGCTGTTCGCCGCAACCGCCGAAGCGACCGAAGCCGCCGTCGTCGACTCGTTGCTGTCCGCGAGGACGTTATCGGGTGCGCGCGGTCTGACGTATTACGCGTTGCCGGCGGAGCGCGTCGAGAAGCTTGCTGGATGCCGCGCGCCGGGCCGAAGGCCTGACCGCCATCACGCCACCGGTCGCGGCGACCGGAGCCTCCTGCGGCAACATCGGCGAAGGCGTACACGTACATCGGTTTCATCGGAATGACGGCATCGATCGAGCGATCGCCGGCCGTCACATGGCAGAACGCTTCGTCGCGCGTCATGGAAAACAAGACGCCGGGATCGACGGCGCTCTTGTTGTATTTCGTCGCGCGCGCAAGCAGCCCCAGCGTCGCGTCGTCGTCGGTCTTGAAGAAGATCTTCTGCGTGAAATTTTGCAAGGCGGCATCGACGTGGTGCGGCGCAAGCACGGCATACAACGACGCGACGCCTTGCGTCGTCCCGAGCACCATGCAGCCCGCCGAGCGAATGACGCCCAGCGACGAGACGTCGGATTCTGAAATGCAGAGCTGATACTCGTCGATGCCGAACACGACCGGGCGCACTTGGTTGAGCTTGGGGTCGGCGCGCCGATTTTCGACGGCGGTGAAGAAGCGGCGCTTCGCGAGCGTATAGATCGACTGCGCGGCGCGCTCGTACCGGGAGCGCGGGACATGCAGCACGATCACGTTGCCGTCGAAGACGGTGTTGACCGAGATCAAATTGTGGCGGCGCGCGAACGTCTTGGCGATATCGACGTCGCGCAGCGGCTCGAGCAGCTGCGAGATCGCGAACTGCACCGTGCGGCGCGTTTCAGGCGTCATCTGGAAATAGCGGCTGTCTTCGTAGCTGAGCGCTTCGTGGATCGTCCACGCCTCGTCGCTTTCGCTCGAAAGGGCGCGCAGACGCTCGGTCGCTTGAATGCGCGCCAGCGCGGCGAACTTTTCGTCGAAGCAATAGCTGGTCAGATGTTCGAACGTATAGTACTGCGGGCCGGCTGCGGCGAGCATGCGCAAGGAGTTCTTCATGCGCGCCAAGCCGGCATCGACCCATTGCTTGGCGTCTTCGCTGACGCGTCCGAACGTGTCCCGAAAGTAAACGCTGTCGACGTCGGGACTGCCGCACATCAGCTCGAGACCGATCTCGCTCCCCGGCGTAACCACGACGGCGGTGCGTCCGGCGCGCCGCGCAATTTCGCAGACCTCTGCCACAGCCTCCGTTTTGGCGCAGATGACGAACGCGCCGGCGTCGAGTTCCGAGAGCATCGCCTGGAGCATCGGGTTATAGCCGCGGGTCGTTTTGCCGGATCCCGACGATCCGAAGATCATCGTGTGCCGGCAGAGATCGTCGAGGCCGAATGTGACGCAGTCGTCGCCGGCGCCGATCGTCAAGCTCTGGCCCGGGCCGCGCTCGCAAACGTCCATCAAGGAGTCTATCGTCCGCGGCCGCACGGAGCTAAAGCCGGCAGCGACCCTCTACGGGGACGCTAGTCGTCGGTGTCGGGCGGGACGTCGTCGATGGGACGGTGCAGCACGTTGAATTGTGCTTGGCGCGCATGCGGGATGCGAACGGGTATGAACGAACGCGGCGGGGCGTTGAAGTTGAAGCAGTCCCACAGGCCGTCGGCGCGAACGTCGGTCGTCCCAAGCGCGGCAGGCCGAAGACGTTTTCGCTGAACTTCAAGATGCTGCCGAACTCGTGCTGCACGTGCGAGACGTAGTGCTGGCGCGCATACGGCGAGATGACGATGAACGGAACGCGGCCGCCTAGACCCATCGTAGTCGAGCTGCGGCGGCGCGACGTGATCGTAGAAGCCGCCCCAATCGTCCCACACGACGAAGATCGCCGTGCTATCCCAAAACGTGCTCTCGCCGATCGCATTGACGACCGACGACGACCCATTCCGGGCCATATTGTCCCGCGACTCCCATGTCCAGGCCGATCGAATGCGCGGAAACGGATGATCGGAATTGCTCGGCCGTCGGCACGACCCAGGTCATCGGCCGGCAAGATAGCCCGCGCTCGGATCGGCGAGGACGCTGCGTTTCGGGCGAGATGACGTTGTTCCAATCCGGTCCGTAGCGGATGTGCCGAATCGCATCGAAGGACCGACCAGATGTTGCCCAAGACTGTGAATCGAGGGCGCGTAGTAACGCCACGGCAGATCGGCGGCATCGAGTTCGTCGGCGAGCGTCCGGAAGTCTGAAGCACGGGAACGGTCCCGGCAACTCGTCGCCGTTCGGACCCAGCACGCGAGACCGTCGGCCGTCGGCGGCGAATCGCAGCCCCACGCGAAGTGGCTCGTTTCGAGATGGTTGGGATTGCTGACGTGCTCGTGCGATTGCCCGCGATCAGGTACGAGATGCGCGGGAAACTCGGGCCGGTGTTGGACTGAAACATGCGGTCGGCGAACGTCCAGTCCAGCGCCATCTGCCAATACGGCTCGACCTGCTTGGCGCGGAACGTACGTGTACGGGATGGACGGGATTGCGTTTCGGGAACGTCGCGACCTCGTCGAAGCCGTCCATCCGGCCGCCGTCGTACTCGCGCACGAAGGCGCGATGCTGATGGTCAACGTCGTGCGGGTAGTCGAGATCGACCGGCCGCAGGCGCACGATGCCGTGCTCGCGGCTCTGTCCATACTGCACGGTATCGGCGCCGGGAAACCCGTTGAAGAGATTGTCGACGCTGCGGTTTTCTTGAATGATGATGACGACGTGCTTGATGTGCGCGCGTTCGATCGCCGCGCGCTCGTCTTTCGGAGAGCGGTGGAACGAGCGCGGGCGGGGGCGGCAACGCCGGCACGCTCGTGGCGACAGGCGGAGCGACGCTGCCGGCGGCCGGCGCGCCGCCTCCCAACAAGAACGTGAGCAGTGCCGTAGCGGCGGATTGCAAGAACACGGTGTCTCCTTACTTTGGTATCAGCGTCCGAACGGCGGCGACGCCGGCAGCGGCGCCGGTGATTCCCAAGCCGACCGTCGCCGCGATGTAGCCAAGAGCAGATACCGTCGCGGCGCCGGAAAACAAGTCCAGCGCCTCATACGAGAACGTCGAGAACGTCGTATAGCCGCCCAGCAGGCCGGTCGCCAAGAACGCCCGCCAAACCGGTTCGAAATCCGGCCGGCTACGCTGCGAACTCGAAGAGGGCGCCGAGCGCGCACGATCCACTGACGTTGATGAACAGCGTCGCATAAAAAGCCAAGGCCGAGCCGTACCGGCCCGCAACGTAGTGCGTAATACATAGCCGCAGGACGCCGCCGAACGCCGCGCCTCCCGCGACGGCAATGATGATGGACAGCGGCGGAAACGGCATCGAACGACTCCTGCGCAAAAACAAAGACGCAGGAGTCATCGGCTCGCTAGAGCGGTTCGCGCGCAAGGCGCCGGCGGACTCCACCACCGTGCCTTGCGGTACGCCCCAGGGCGCGAGCGCTCCTGGCCCCGACCGGAGCGGCCTTGCGTTGCGCCTGCAATCCTACGGTGTGGTCGTCGACGCGGTCAGTACGATGTTGCCGGCCGAAACCGGTCTTGTCTTTGGCGACGATCACCGTGACGGATCCCGAGATGTAGCCGGCCGCTTGGGCTTGGACCGTCTGTTCGCCGACCGGGACGTGCGGTAAAACGAACCCGCCTTTAGCATCGCTGCGGATCGTCGCCAGCGAGCCGACCGAAACGATCGCCGAGGCGAGCGGAGTGCCCTTTTGGTCGACGACGTTGCCGGCGATCGAACCGTAGTCTTGGACGCCGATGTAGTTCGGATCGCAGCCCTTGGCGCCGAGCAGCGTCGCAAGTGCGCTCGAGGCCCAGTGCGGCGGCGAACGCCGATGCGCGATACGGCGTTGCGGGAATTGTCTGCAAAGCGAGCGGGCATCGAACTGTTCGTCATAGCGCCGACATTCGGCGCGCCGAAGGACCGACCCGCCGCGCGCCAAACTCCCCGCTACGTGAATCCCTACGCCCCGGTCGCGATCTTTCTCGCCGTCGCCGTCATCGCTTCCGCCGCCTTCTGTCTCGTTCCGGGCTTGCTCGGGCGCCGTCGCCCGAACGCCGACGAAATCGCGAAGCGTACGAATGCGGCGTCGAGCCGACGTCCGACGTCAGCGGCCGCTTTCCGATCCGTTTTTATCTCGTCGCGATGCTGTTCGTCATCTTCGACGTCGAAGCGGCTTCGTTCTATCCCTGGGCCGTCGAAATGCGCGCGCTTCGCGTCGTACGGACTTCTTGAGATGATCGTCTTCGTGATCGTTCTCGGCATCGGGTACGCTTACGTGTGGCGTAAAGGGGGCTTCCAGTGGCGCTAGGCGTGTACGCGCAGCGGCGAGGTTCGGCATGAGCGATGCCATGCAGGGCCAGTTTCTGCTCGGCAAGCTCGACGACGTCGCGCGCTGGGCCCAGAGTTCGTCGGTCTGGCCGTTGACGATGGGCCTGGCGTGCTGCGCGATCGAGATGATGAGCGTCACGAATGCGACGTACGATATCGCGCGCTTCGGCTCGGAAGTATTTCGCGCGTCGCCGCGCCAAGCCGACCTGATGATCGTTTCCGGCCGCGTCGCGCAAAAGATGGCGTCCGATCATCAAACGGCTGTACGATCAGATGGCCGATCCCGAAGTGGGTGATCTCGATGGGCGCCTGCGCGAGTTCCGGCGGCGTCTTCGACAACTACGCGATCGTGCAAGGCGTCGATACGATCGTCCCGGTCGACGTGTACGTTCCCGGCTGTCCGCCGACGCCCGACGGGCTGCTGTACGCGCTCAACCTGATCCAGCAGCAGATTCGCCAGGGCGGACGCGGCGGAATCCTCGCGCGAGCGTAACCGTGCCGAGTTCGCAAGCGCCGTCGATCGCCGGTTTCGCGCTCGATCCGCCCGCCGTTCGCCCGCCCATCGACGATGCGGAGATCGTACGCGTCGCGCCGGCCGAGCTGCACGCGGAATTGACGCGGCGCAAGAGCCGACGGCTATTCGTTGCTGCTCGACATCGGTGCCGTCGATTATCCCGGGCGCGAGCCGCGCTTCGACGTCGTCTACCATCTGCTCGCGTTGCCGCGCGCGGCGGCGACGGTCGCACAGGTCGGACGCCCGCGGCGCGTGCGCTGCTCGTCGGCGTCGCCGGCGCGGCGCCGGAGCTTGCCGTCGGCCGTCGACCTGTGGCCGTGCGCAGATTGGGCCGAGCGCGAAGTCTTCGACCTCTTCGGAATCCGCTTCGCCGGCCATCCGGATCTGCGCCGCATTCAGATGCCCGAGGACTGGGAAGGGCATCCGCTGCGCAAAGATTATCCGTTGCGCGGACCCGGCGCGCGAAGCGACGCCGCGGCCGGCGTTCGCGCTGAAGAGCAACGTGCCGGCCGGCGCGCCGCCGTCGGGCAAAGTTGCCGCGGCATTGCAGCGTCAGATCGCGCGCGCACGCGCCGACGGCGAGCGCGCGACGGAGCGGGACGTCGCAATGAGCACGCCGACCGCACCGGCCGCGGGAACGGATCTCGGTCCGCCGCTGCCTGCGATGGACGTCGTCGAACGGCGCGGCAACACGATGACGCTTTCGATGGGGCCGCAGCATCCCTCGACGCACGGCGTGCTGCAAGTGATCGTCGAAGTCGCCGGCGAGACGGTCGAGAGCGCCGAGATGGAGATCGGCTACCTGCACACCGGCATCGAGAAGAGCGCCGAAAACCTGTTTTGGACGCAGGCGTCGACCGTGATCGAGCGCATGGATTACCTCAATCCGCCCGGCAACGCGCTCTGCTACACGCTTGCCGTCGAAGCGACTGCTCGGCATCACCGACGCGATCCCGCCGCGCGCGCAGGCGATTCGCGTGCTGATGTGCGAGCTGTCGCGCGTCGCGTCGCACTGCGTCTGGCTGGGCACGGGCGGCATCGACCTCGGCGCGATCTCGACGTTTTTCTATGCGTTCGACATGCGCGAAGACATCCTCGATCTGCTCGAAGCGTCGGGCGGCGCGCGCATGCATTCGAACTACCTGCGCATCGGCGGCATCAACGGCGATCTTGCCCGCCGGCTTCCTGGCGAAACTCGACGCGTTGATCGCGAAGTTTCCGCAACGCATGCACGAATTGCGCGCGACTGCTGCAGAACAATCCGATCCTGCGCGACCGCATGATCGACGTCGGCTTCGTCACGCGCCGAGGACGCGATCGCGTGGGGCCTGACGGGCCCGTCGCTGCGCGCGAGCGGCATCGCCTACGACGTGCGCAAAGCCTTTCCGTACTCGCGGTTACGAGACAGTACGAATTCGACGTTCCGACGCGCACCGAAGGCGACGCGTATGCGCGCTTTCTCGTGCGGCTCGACGAGATGGACGAGGCGATGCGCATCGTCGCGCAAGTTCGGCGCGAACTCGACACGCCGGGACCGATCATGATCGCCAATCCGAAGATCGCGCAGCCGCCCAAAGAGACGATCGCGCTCTCGATGGAGGCGCTCATCCATCACTTCAAGATCGTCAGCGAATCGTTTCGCGTGCCGCCGGGCGACGTGTACCAGGCGATCGAGTCGCCGCGCGGCGAACTCGGCTACTACCTCGTCTCGAACGGCGACAATCGGCCGTACCGCGTGCGCACGCGTCCGCCGTCGATGTACAATCTGCAGACGCTCAAGGCGATGGCGCCCGGCAATTTGATCGCCGACGTCGTCGTCATGATCGGTTCGCTCGATCCCGTCTTCGGCGAGGTCGACCGATGAGCGACCAAGGACGCCGAGCGCCGCCGTGCAGCAGCTGCGCGAGCGCGCGAGCTTCGACGGCCGTTCGCGGCGCGAGGTTCGAACCTGAAGCGCAAGCGCTTGATCGCGCAGTATCCCGCCGGGCAAGCGCGCAGCGCGCTGCTTGCCGATCCTGCACGCCTTCCAGAACGTGGAAGGCTGGGTTTCGCCCGAGGCGATCGCGCAGACGGCGGCGTGGATCGGCGAGCCGGTTTCGGTCGTCGAATCGACGGCTTCGTTTTATACGCTGTTTCACCGGCGGCCGGTCGGCCGCTACATGCTGCAGCCGTGCCGCAATCTGTCGTGCATCATCAACGGCGCCGGCGAGATCATGGCGCACTTCCGCGAGCGCTTGGGCATCGGTCACCTCGAGACGACGCCGGACGGCCTGTTCTCGTACGAAGAGGCCGAATGTTTGGCGGCGTGCGACCGCGCGCCGTGCATGCAGGTCAACTTGGAGTTCGTTTACGACTTGACGACGGAAAAGGTCGACGCGATGCTGCAAGCGATGCGCGACGGAACGTACGACGTGCGCCGTTGCCGCAGACCGCGCGCGCCGGGACGCACATGGCACGTCTCGCAGGACGAGCGCCAAAGCGGCCGGGCGCGCGCGACGTTCCCAGCCCCAACGATCCCGGCGGCCTCGGCGACCGCACGCGGCGTCGCGATGATCGAGCGGCTGGCCCGCGACCCGTCGCCGGTCGAGGCGCGGCCGACGAAAGAGCGGCTCGTCGCCGACGGCGTCGCCGCGGCGCGCATCGCCGACGGTCGCGACGCGCTACCGAGCGAAGCGATGCGCCGTGAGCGACCACTGATGCCGGTCATCAAAGTTCTGACCGAAGGCATCGGTGAAGTCGAACCTGCGCGATATCGACGTGTATCGCGCGCGCGGCGGTTACGAGCAGTGGCGCCGCGCGGTGACAGAACTCGGCCCCCGAAGCGATCGCGCAGATGACGAGCGACAGCGGCTTGCGCGGCCGCGGCGGCGCCGGTTTTCCGACCGGGCGCAAGTGGTCGTTTCTGCCCAAGAACGGCCGCCCGCGTTACATGGTGTGCAACTGCGACGAGGCCGAGCCCGGCACGTTCAAGGACCACATGCTGCTCGCTCGAAACGCCGCATCAAGTCCTCGAAGGAATGTTGATCGGCGCGTACGCGATCGGTTCGCGTCACGCGTTCATCTACATTCGCGGCGAGCTGCTCGAAGGCTATCGCGTCTTCATGCGCTGCGCTCGCGCAAGCGCGCGCCGCCGGGCTTCGTCGGGCCAGAACCTGTTCGGCAGCGACTACGGCATCGAAGTGACGGTGCATCGCGGCGCCGGCGCGTACATCTGCGGCGAAGAGACGGCGCTGCTGAATTCGCTCGAAGGCAAGCGCGGCGAGCCGCGGCTCAAGCCGCCGTTTCCCGCCGTCAAAGGGTCTGTACGGCGAGCCGACCGTCGTCAACAACGTCGAGACGCTCGCGACCTTGCCGCACATCCTGCGCAACGGCGCCGCAGTGGTTCGCGTCGGTCGGGCCGCCGAAATCGCCGGGCTACAAGATCGTCTCGGTCAGCGGGCACGTGCAGCGGCCCGGGCAACTACGAAGTTCCGCTCGGCACGCCGCTGCGCGAGCTGCTCGCGATCGCCGGCGGCGCGCGCGAAGGCCGCACGATCGTCGCCGTGCAGCCGGGCGGCGGTTCGTCGGCGTGCCTGTTCGAAGAAGCATTGGACTTGCCGTACGATTTCGATACGATGGCGGCAGCACGGCACGATGCTCGGCTCGGGCGCCGTCGTATTCTTCGACGACACGACGAACTTCGTCGAAGCGGCGCTCTCGCTCGTGCGTTTCTTTGCGCACGAATCGTGCGGGCAGTGCACGCCCTGCCGCGAAGGCGGCCATTGGCTGGAGGTTACCTTGAATCGCATTCTTTCCGGCGGCGGGCTCGACTCGGACATCGATCATGCTGTTGTCGGTGTCGCATCAACTGACCGGCATCAATCTTTGTCCGCTCGGCGATTCGATCGAGCCGTTCCTCGCGAGCGTCGTGCGGCGTTTCGAAGCGCAGTTCCGCGCGTACGTGCGCGCATCCGCGCCGCGTCGCGGTGCCGGCATGATCGAGATCGACGAAATCGCCGTTTCCGAAGAATCGTCCGTCGCGTTCGAAGAACGGCGCGGCGTCAGCCCGTGGGTCGATCCTCGGCGCGCTGCTGTTCGTCTTCATGTTCATTCTCGGGCTGGCGCAGCGGCGGGCGCAACAAGCCTCCGCGGCCGCGCGACATCGTGCTGCCGCCGCTCGACGCCGGGGAGCCGGCCGCGTGATTCAGACATTCGCGGGCGAGTCAGCGCATTGCCTGACGCAGTCAACGTAACGATCGACGGAACGCCGGTGACGGTGCCGGCGGGAACGCTGCTCGTCGAGGCGGCCAAGACGATCGACACCGACGTGCCGGTCTACTGCTATCATCCCAAGCTCGGGCCGGCGGGCTTGTGCCGCATCTGTCTGGTCGAGGTCGAGAAGATGCCGAAGCTGCAGATCGCGTGCAATACGCCCGTGCACCGACGGCATGGTCGTGCACACGTACGGTGAGAAAGTCGAAGACGGACGGCGCGCGGTCATGGAGTTTTTGCTGCTGAACCATCCGCTGGACTGCCCGATCTGCGACAAGGGCGGCGAGTGCGATCTGCAAGATTTTTCGATGGCGTACGGGCAGGGCGCGTCGCGGCTGGCCGATCCGAAAGCCTCCAAGCCCAAAGCGCTCGATCTGGGGCCGACGATCGTGCTCGACGACGAGCGCTGCATCGTCTGCCAGCGCTGTTCGCGCTTCGACGACATCATCACGCGCGAGCGTTCGCTCGTCGTCAAGGACCGCGGTCAGCGCGACGTGATCGCGACGGCGACGGCGAGCCGTACCGCTCGAACTTTTCCGGCAACGTGACCGAACTGTGCCCGGTCGGCGCGCTGACGTCCAAGACGTATCGCTTCAAGTCGCGGCCGTGGGACAACAACCGCACGCAGACGACGTGCACGCAGTGCAGCGTCGGCTGCGGGATGTACGTCGACGAGCGCTACGGCGCGATCGCGCGCACGATGTCGGTGCCCGAGCGACGACGCGGTTTCCGACGGCTGGCTGTGCGACCGCGGCCGCTACAACATCGGTTTCTACGACGATCGCGCGGCGCATCACGTCGCCGCTGCTGCGCCGTGGCGACGAGTTCGTGCAGATCGGCTGGGACGACGCGATCGAACTGTGGGCCAAGGCGCTGCGCGAGCGCCGCCGCAACCGGCGGTGCCGCAGCCGATCGGCGTGCTCGGCGGCGGCCGTCTGCTCAACGAAGAGATCGTTCTGCTCGCCGCGACGATGCGCGGCGCTCGGCGTCGCGAATCTCGATTGGCGCGCGGGACGTCAGCGTCAAGCGTCGCCGGGGCGGTACGCCGGAACGTACGCGGAACTCGAAGTCGCGCAACTGATCGTCGCGCGTCGGACGTCCGCCGTCGCAGACGGCGCCGGTGCTCGACCTGCGCATCCGCAAGGCCGTGTCGCAGCGCGGCGCGCGCTACGTGACGTACGGCGGCCATGCGGCCGGTTCGTTCGTGCCTCGCCGCAGCGCTCGATTCGCTCGAGGAACTCGAAGCGATCACGCCAGGCGTCGAGCCGGGTCGCGGTCGTCTGGGACGGCATCGATCTGGAAGCTCGGCGCGCGCGTTGCGACGGTCGCTCGACGCGCTGGGTGGCGCGCGGCGTCGACCGTGCGTACGTACGTGCCGGGCGAAGCGAACAATGCGCGCGGCGCCGAGGCGTTCGGCTTGCTGCCGGGTCGCGGGCGGACTCGATCGCGCGACGGCATGCTCGAAGCCGCCGAGCGCGGCGAACTTGCGCGCGCTGTCGATCTTCGGCGCAAATCCGGTGCTGCACCATCCGTTCGGCGCGGCGCGCGTTCGCGCTGCGCTCGAACGCGTGCCGTTCGTCGTCGTGAGCGAACTGTTTCTGACGCGAAACGGCGCAGCCTCGCGCATCTTGATTTTGCCGGCGCGCGCCGGCTTTCGAGAAGAGCGGGCACGTGTACGATCTCGCCGGCGACGTGTTGCGCCGTGCGGCAAGCCCACGCGCCGCCCGACGGCACGCTGTCGGACGGCGACATGCTCGTCGCGCTGGCCGCCGAACTCGGCGTCGACGTCCCGGCGCCCGACGAACTCGTCGCTCGCGCGACGCGGCGCTGCCGCCAGCGACGCACGCGTTCGGCGATGCTGCGTATTCCGACGCGGCGCGCGCGGCGCACGCGACGAACGGCTGCGATCGCCGGGCGGCGACGGACTGCGGATCGCGGTCGCCGCGGACATCTTCGCCGGCGGCGGCACGCGCGTGCTTCGATCGCAGCGCTGATCGCGACTTGCGGCCGGCAGCCGAGCGCGACGTTGGCGCCCGCGACCGGCCGCGCAGCTTCGGCGTGCGCGAGCGGCGACACGGATCGATCTCGTGTCGCCGGCGGGACGGCCGCCATACGCGATCTGGTCGTGCGCATCGAGCTCGAACGCACCCGAAGGCTTCGTCGGCGTCGTCGACGGTCTGTGCCGACGCGCCGGCCAACGAGTTCGCCGACGGCGATGCCGTCGTCCGTTGCGAACGTCCGCAGCGCCGAGCTCGACGCCGCCGCCGAGAGAGGCGTTCGCGTGATCCCGTGGTGGGGCATCGCGCTGATCAAGGCGGCGATCATCTTGTTCGTCGTGGTCACGACGTTCGCATATTCGATGCTCTTCGAGCGCAAGATCATGGCATGGATGCAGTTGCGTCCCGGACCAAACCGCGTCGGACCGTGGGGCATGATGCAGCCCGCCGCCGATGCGGCGAAGATGCTGTTCAAGGAAGACCTCACGCCGCAGACGGCCGATCCGTTGATCTACCGGCTTGGCGCCGTTCATCTCGCTCGTGTGCGCGATGGGCACGTTCGCGATCATCCCGTTTTCCGAATCGGCGGCCGGCATCTGGGGCATGGGGAACGTCAACGCCGGCATCCTGGTCATCTTCGCGCTGACGTCGATCGGCGTCTACGGCATTTCGCTCGCCGGCTGGGCGTCGGGCTCGAAGTTTCCGCTGCTCGGCAGCGTGCGTTCGACCGCGCAGATGATCAGCTACGAGCTGGCCCTGACGATGTCGGTCATCGGCGTGCTGATCCTCGCCGGCACGACGTCGCTCGTCGGCATCGTCCACGCCCAACGCGGCTTGTGGTACATCGCCCCGCAGTTCGTCGGCTTCGTCATCTTCATCATCGCTTCGGTCGCCGAAACCAATCGCGCGCCGTTCGATCTGGTCGAGGCGGAATCGGAGCTCGTCGGCGGCTTCCACACCGAGTATTCCGGCCTGCGCTTCGGGCTGTTCTTCATCGCCGAATACCTCAACATGATCACGGTCGCGTGCATCGCGACGTTGCTTTTCTTGGGCGGTTGGAACCCGCTGCGTCGGCGGCGCGATCGTGCCGGGCATCGTCTGGTTCATCCTGAAGGCGGGGCTGTTCATCTTCATGTATATCTGGCTGCGAACGACGCTGCCGCGGCTGCGCTACGACCGCTGATGAACTTCGGCTGGAAGTTTCTTGCTGCCGGTGGCGACGCTCAATCTGATGGTGACGGCCGCCGATCGTCGCGACGGTGGGGTAGAGAGTGCAGAGTTTTGGAGGGGCCGTTCCGGCGCTCGTACGGGGTTCGCAACGACCTTCAGTTCGCGTTCCAGAAGAAGCCGACGGTGCAGTACCCGACGTGCGCAAACAGCACGCGCCGCGCTTCCACGGGCTTGCACGAGCTGCGCCGCTACGCCGACGGCAAAGAGCGCTGCATCGGCTGCGAACTGTGCGCGATCGCATGCCCCGCCAACGCGATCACGGTCATCGGCGCGGAGAACGCGCCCGACGATCGGCGCTCGCCGGGCGAACGTTTCGCCGGGCGCTACGAGATCGACGAATTGCGCTGCATCTTTTGCGGCCTGTGTGAAGAGGCGTGCCCGACCGATGCCATCGTGCTGACCCCGCGCTTCGAGATGGCCGACTACCGGCGCGGCTCGTTCATCTACAGTAAAGACCGCCTGCTCGTGCCGCCGGAAGGCGGCGTCGGCACGGCGCCCGACGAACGCCCCGGCGGCATTCCGGCCGACTCGGCGCCGTCATCGAGCGCAAGAGCACCGTCGACATCGCGACCGGCTACGATGCGACCTACAACGGCGCGAAACTCAAGGACGAGCGTAAAGGGCTGACCCTGCAGTGATCCTGTTCTACGTGCTCGCGGTCGCGCTGATCGCCAGCGCCGTCTTCACGATCACGCAGAAGAGCCCGGTCTATAGCGTCGTCGGGTTGCTCGTGCAACTTTCTGGCGCTTGCGGCGCTGTATTTCACGCTTGCACGCCGAGTTTTTGGGGGTCATCCAGATCGTCGTGTACGGCGGCGCGATTTTGATGCTGTTCGTCTTCGTCATCGCGCTGCTCTCGAGCGGCATCGGACCGTTCCGCGCGGGCCCGGACCGCCTGCCGCGCATCGCGCTGCCCGGCGCTCGTCGCGACGCTGGTCGCTTTCGGGTTCCTGGTCTTCGGCATCGTGCACGCGGCCGCTCGCCGCCTTCCCGGCGCACCATCCGACCTCGTACCTCGGCAACGTCGGGCGATGCCGAACGTCTTCGGCAGCGTCGGGGACTTCGGCGTCGCGCTCTTTACGGTGCAGCTGCTGCCGTTCGAGGTGACGGCGTTCATCCTGATGGTCGCCGTGATCGGCGTCGTGCTCGTCGCCGGCGACGCCGCGCCGCAGCCGACGCTCGGGCGCCATCGGCCCGCAGAAGCGCGCGGCCGAACGGGAGCCGATCGTCGAAAGCGGGCGTCCCGATGAGCGTCGATCTCGGCGAATTACGTCGCGCTGTCGGCGGTCATGTTTTTCATCGGCGTCGCGGGCGTGATCGTGCGGCGCAATCCGCTGATCGTGCTGATGGCGATCGAACTGATGTTCAACGCCGCGAACCTCGCGCTGCGTTGCGTTCGCGCGCGCGTGGGTCAACAACGCCGGCCACATCTTCGTGTTCTTGGTCGTGACCGTCGCCGCCGCGGAAGCGGCGATCGGCCTGGCGATCGTCGTCGCCGTGTTCCGCGCGCGCGCAGAACGTCGACGTCGACGAGGTCGCGAGGCTGCACGGATGAGCGCGACTGCTGCTCGCCGTCTGGCTGCTGCCGTTCGCCGGAGCGCTGCGCCATCTGGGCGCTCGGGCCGCAGTTGCGCCGCGGCGCGGGCTGGCTCGGCTCGGCGACGGTCCTGGTCGCCTTCGTGCTGACGCTCGTGCAGCTGGAGCGCGGCGACGGCGCCGGGCGGCGAGCACCGCACGCTCGTCGACGTGGATTCCCGGTTTCCGCTTCGGGCTGCTGCTCGATCCGCTGTCGCTCCTGTGGGCGCTGATCATCACCGGCGTCGGCGGCCTGATCCACGTCTACTCGATCGGCTACATGTGGAACGACCGCGCGATCGCGCGCTTCTTCGCGTACATGAACTTCTTCGTGTTCGCGATGCTGACGCTCGTGCTCTCCGACAACCTCGTCGGCTTGCTGGTCGGCTGGGGCCTCGTCGGGCTGGCCTCGTACTTTCTGATCGGCTTCTGGTTCGACCGGCCGTCGGCCGTCGAAGCGGCGCGCAAGGCGTTCGTCATCAACGTCGTCGGCGACGTCGGCATCATGTTCGCCGTGTTCGCGCTGTACAAGGCGAGCGGCTCGATCACGTTCGCCGGCATCTTCGCACAGAAGGACGCCCTATCGGGCGGCCTGCTGTTCATGATCTGCGGCGCGCTGTTCATCGGCTGCGCCGCGAAGTCGGCGCAGGTTCCGCTGCACACGTGGCTGCCCGACGCGATGGAAGGCCCGACGCCGGTTTCCGCGCTGATCCACGCCGCGACGATGGTGACGGCCGGCGTCTATCTGATCGCGCGCTTCGCGCCGCTGTGGAACGCGTCGCCGTCGGCGCGCGAACTGCGTCGGCGTCGTCGGCGCCGTCACGGCGCTGCTCGGCGCGGTGCTCGGCATCGCGCAGTGGGACATCAAACGCATCCTCGCCTATTCGACGATGTCGCAGATCGGCTACATGATCATGGGCGTCGGCATCGGCGCCTATCAAGCCGGCGTGCTGCATTTCTTCACGCACGCGTTCTTCAAAGCCGGCCTGTTTTTGACCGCCGGCCTGATCATCCACGCGCTGCACGACGAACAGGACGTGCGCAAGATGGGCGGCCTGTGGCAGCGCATGCCGTTCGCATTCTACGCGATGCTGGCCGGAACGCTCGCGATCATCGGGTTTCCCGGCTTCAGCGGCTATCTTCAGCAAGGATGCGGTCGTCTACGCGATGCTCGAACACGGCGCATCCGGGGCTGTATGCGATCGGCGCGCTGACCGCCGGCATCACGGCGTACTACATGTTCCGCATGCTGTTCTTGACGTTTTTCGGGCCGTACCGCGGTGAGCATCGGCGACGCGGAACTCGGCATTCTGCCCCGACCGTCGCGCGCATCGCGACGAGCACATGCCGCCCGTGCAGCCGGCGGTGCCCGCCAAGCCGAGGCGGCGCACGCGCACGGCGCACGCGCCGGCGTGGCTGATGAACGTGCCGGTGGCGATCCTCGCGCTGTTCTTGCGGTGGTGGCCGGATACGTTTCGATCGGTGGGGCGGCAGCCCGTGGTGGCGCTTCTTCGGCAGTCTGTTCGCCGGGGCGCCGGCGATCACGGCGCCGGCCGTGCCGTTCTCGGAAAGCTTGTCGACCTTGCTCGTGTCGGGGCTCGTCGCCGATCGGCATCGTCGTCGCGTATCTGCGTTACGGCTCGCCGGCCGCGCAAGCCGCGTCGGTCGAGCGGATCCGCGCCGAAACGCTCGGCCGGCCGGCGATCTTCGCGCACGCTTTCTATTTCGACGATGCGATCGACGTGCTGATCGTGCGGCCCGCCCGAAGCGATCGGCACGTTCGTCGCGCGCTTCGTCGATCCGCACGTGATCGACGGCGGCGTGCGCGACGTCGCCTGGGGCGCGGGTGCGCTCGGCCTCGTGTTCCGCGCGCTGCAGACCGGGTCTCGTCCGCTCCTACGCGCTGACGATCCTCGTCGGCACGGCCTGCTTCATCGCGTACTTCGCCGTGATCGGCACGCGCGCGATGATCTTCGCGCTGATCATCGCGCCGATCGTCGCGGGCATCGTGCTGGCGCTCGTGCCGCGCATCGGCGGAAGCGTTCGCGAAGTGGTTCGGCGTCGCGCTCGTCGTGCGTCGTCTTCGTCATCGTCGCGCTCGCGACCGCATGCCTCCGATGAATCGCTGCGCTGGCTGTCGCGGCCGTTCGTCGCGAACTTTCACGTCGGCTTGGGCGGCATCGGCTATTGGATCGTGCTGCTGCTCGCGCTTTCGACGGCGTGCGCGCTCGCGGTTGCGCGCGTCCCGCGCCAGCGCGAGTTCGTCGCGCAGATGCTCGTGCTGCTCGGCGCAATGACCGGCGTGTTCGTCGCGCGCGACCTGTTGTTGTTCGCGCTGTTCTGGGACCTGATGCTGATCCCGGTGTTCCTGACGTTGGTCGCATGGTCGCCGCACGCGAACGACGGCGACGGCGTGGCGCTACCTCGTCTACAATCTCGTCGGCGGCCTCGCGTTGTTGCTGGCGACGGCGGCGTACGGCGTCGTGCAAGGGACGACCGACGTGATCGGCGGCGAATCCCGGCGATGCTCGCGCCGATCTCGCCGACGTGGGCGTTCTGGATCTTCGCCGGGCTTCGCGTTCGCGTTTCTTGATCAAGACGCCGGTCTGGCCGCTGCACACCTGGATGCCGCTGACCTATGCCGACCTGCCGTCGCCGATGGTCGCCGTCGTCAGCGCCGTGCAATCGAAGGCGGGCCTCTACGGCTTCATCGTCGTGACCGAGCGTGCTGTTGCCGGCGCCGATGCACGGCGCTGCACCCGCGATGTTCGTGCTCGCGTCTGATCGCGCTGGTCTATGGCGCGCTCGCTGCGCTCGTTCAGGACGACACGCAAACGCGTCGTCGCGTATTCGTCGCTGTCGCACCTCGGGCTGATCGTGCTCGCGATCTTCAGTTTCAATCCGATCGCGCTCGGCGGAGCGGTCGTCTACATCATCGCGCACGGCCTGTTCAGCGCCGGCTCTGTTCATCGTGCTCGGCGAAGTCGAACGGCGCGAAGATACGCGGCTGCTGTCGCGTCTCGGCGGCCTCGGCGCGCGCAATCCGAAGCTCGCCGGCGGCCTGACGATCCTCGACGCTCGCGGCGCTCGGGCTGCCCGGGCTGTGCGGGTTCGCCGGCGAGATTCTGATCCTGACGGGACTGTATCGCGCCGGCTACGTGTGGCCCGCCGTCGTCGCGCTGGTTCCGATCGTCATGGCCGCGGCCTACATGCTGCGCGTGCTGCAAGGCATGATGAACGGCCCGGAACTCGCCGACCTCCCGCAGCGCCGCGACATGACGCCGCTCGAAATGCTTGCGCTCGCGCCGCTCGTCATCGCGATCGTGTTCCTGGGCGTCGATCCCGGCGCCGGTCGCTCGCGACGACTGGCGACGATGTCGCCGCCGGCTCCGCTTGGGCATCCGTCGCCACGATGACTGTTCACCGAGCCGGAGCGCAACGCTGATGCCGCAGCTGATCGTGCCGTTCGGCAGCGCCGATTGGGCTGGCCGTTGCTCCTCCCACGATCGTCGGCGTGGCGGCGCTGTCGTCATTCTAGCCGACCTGGTCTTGCCGCGCCGGACGCGCCGCGCGTCGGCGATCGCACTCGGCATCGTCGGGCTCGTCATCGCGGGCGTCGTCGCGCTGCAAGGCTGGCATCATCCGTACGTCGCGTTCGGCGGCGCGTTCATCGAAGGCGGTTTCGCGATCGTGTTCGAGGGCATCGTCATCGTGGCGGCGATCTTCTCGCTGCTGATGGCCTACGGCTTGGCGCGCGACGATCAGATCGGCGGCGCGATCGCGCTTGATGTTGTGGAGCGCAACCGGCGCGATGCTGATGGCCGGTGCTGCGAACCTGATGATGATCTTCCTCGGGCTCGAACTGTCTGTCGCTCGCGCTGTACTGTCTGTGCGGGCTTGCGAGCCGCGCCGAGCGCCCGCGAGTCCGCCCTGAAGTACCTGATCTTGTCCTCGACCGCGTCGGGATTTCTGCTCTACGGCATGGCGCTGCTGTTCGGTGCGACCGGCAGCGTCGCGCTGGCAGCGCTTGGCGCATCCGCCGATCTCGGCGGCGCTGTTCGATATCGGCTGCGGCATGTTTTTGGTCGGGCTATGCTTTAAGCTGAGCCTGGCGCCGTTCCACGTCTGGACGCCCGACGTTTTCGAGGGTGCGCCGCTGCCGGTGACGGCGTTCATGAGCGTCGTCACCAAAGCCGGGTGCGCTGGCAGTCGTGGCGCGCTTCGCTTACGCCGCGCTGCCGCAACGCGACCATGCCGCCATTCTGATCCCGCTGTGGATCGTGGCCGGCATCTCGATGATCGTCGGCAACGTCGGCGCGCTCGCCCAGATCGACATCAAGCGGCTGCTGGCGTACTCGGGGATCGCGCAACTCGGTTACATCGTCGCCGCGATGGCCGGCACGACGGCGTTGGGTCTGCGCTACGCGATCTTTTATCTCGGCGCGTACATGTTCATGAACCTCGGCGCGTTCGCCGTCGTCGCGCTGCTTTCGCGCGAGCACGACGAAGGTTCGCGCCTCGCGTCGTTCGCCGGCCTCGGCCACCGCCAGCCCGTCCTGGCCGGCTTGATGACGTTCTTTTTGCTTGCGCTCGCCGGTCTGCCGCCGACCGCCGGCTTCACCGGCAAGATCTTGATCCTCGCGACCGACAGTGAATACCGGTTACGCGTGGCTCGCACTGCTGCTGATCGTCGGCACGGCAATCAGCGTCTACGCGTACCTCAAGATCGTGCGCGCGATGTACGCGCGGACGGTCGGAGCGCCGAGTCACGGCGCGCTTCGTGCCGGCAAGCGCGCTGCCGTGGGTCGGCGTCGCCCTGTGCGCTATCGCGACGCTCGGACTCGGCCTCTACCCGTTCACGCCGAGCGACGTGCTGCCGCTCGTCCGGTAAGGCACGCGCTCGCGAAACCGCGACAGCGAGTTTCTATGCCGCCACCGCGCGGCCGCCGCGAAAACGTTACGAACGGCGGCCGCGCTGCGCTAGCTTAGTGAAGACCGAACTCAGCGATGCCGTAACCGGCGCCCGGTACGAAGACGTGTCCGTCCGCCACGGTCGGCGTCAGGAACGCCGTCGCGGACGCTTGCCACGTACCGACTGTGCCGGAGAAGAGCATCGTTCCGAGGTTCGTCGCGTCGTAGGCGTATAGCGTGATATTGCCGCCGGTCGCCGGACGGTCGGTCGTCCACACGATCGCACTTCCCGCCGTCGTCCCGTTGGAAGAGACGGCTGGGATCTCGCCCCCGTACCCGTTGATGTTGTTGGGCGTGTGAGATTGGAGCGTCAGTTTGGGCGATGGCGAAACGCTCAGCGCGAACGAAAGCATCGGCTTACCGCCGCTCCCCCAATACACGTGGTCGTCGTAATATGCTGCGCCGCCGAACAGTGAGTCGTATCCGCCGACCGAGAACTCTTGAACGATGTTATCTTGCTTCGGGTTGAACTCGCCGAGCTTGTTCTGATTGAGCAGGTAGATTTCGCCGTTCTTCACGCCGGCAACGGCGAGCGGAATCGGTGAACCGCTACTGCCGGGAATTAGCATGACTCCGGCGGTGCTCATGTCTTGATCTTTGTTGCTGAGGTCCGCTTCGTTATAGGGAGCGAAATAATCGGCGACCGTGAGCTGCGGCGTCATGCGTAGAACGCTCTCGCCGTAATTCGTTCCTCCGTTCTGCGCGTCGAACGCTCCATTGCCGGTTTCAAAGTAGATGTTGCCCGCAGAGTCGGCAGCCGGCGCGAACGTCGACTGCCAGATCCCGGCGAGGTAACTCGAAGCGTCGGTCGTCGACGTGTTGAAGATCGCGCTCAGTTGCAGGTTCGACTCGTTATAGGCAAACACCCAACCGTGCACGACGCTCGCGTTCTCGTCGCAACTGCTCGCGAACGTGACGTAGACGTTCCCGTTGACCAAAAGCAACCCCGGACGATTCTGCTGCCACTGCGGCATAAACGTGTCGGTGTTGCCGTCGGAAAGTTTCACCGAACCCTTGATTTCGATCGGCTGCACTTTGTTTGCGCCGGTCGTCAACGAGATCGCATAAAGCAGGTTGTGGTACGTCGTGGTGCCGTTCCGGCTGATCTGTATTTTATCGACGAGGTACAGCGTTTGCGTCGCCGGATCGATGACCGGAGTCGAAGAGATGCCGATCGTTGGCGTGATTTGACCGCATCCACCGACCGATCCGGTAGAAACGGCGGTTATGCCGCGCGACGGATCGATGAAGCTACGATGGAAGAGCAAGGCCCCCGTATCCGCATCGTATGCATAGAGGCTGTCGTTTTCGGTCGCGAAGATGACGACGTTGTGCGTCGCGTTGCCCAACGTCAAGTTGGGCACGTACAACGGCTGGGCGTACACGACGCTATCGCCCGCCAGCGTCCGAATCAGCCCGAAATGAGATGAGGCAACGCGCGACTGCGTGAGTAAGACTTCGTTGGGATTCCAACCGTCGCGGCCGTTATCGTAATGATACGTGTAATAGCCGGTGTGGCCCGTGACCGCGGTTACGACTCTGGCGTGCGGTCGCCGCACGACCGCACTTGTTGCGCGCGGCGACGCAGAGACAAGGCTGGGCGAAAGCAGACCGGCCGTGACGACGCCAACGGCAAGCAGCATCGGAAAAATGCGCATGGGGTCTCCCTACATGTGACGATGCGAGAATGATGCGATATGGGAAAGCGATGCCGTGCCGTAGGCTTTCACAGCCGCGCCCTCCTTCTTAGCGGGTCCAGCATCGCTGAGTTCGGCTTTCGTTCGGTCGCCCGTAGGCCATGGCGAGCGACGCTGTTAGCGGTGACTTTGCGGCGACTTCTTATGGTCGCAGTTCGAGCGTCACGCGCGTTGCGTGCGCGACGGCGTCCCGGTCAAACGGGAAGGCGACGAGCCGTTCGCGCAGCCAGAGTGGTGCGGCATCGCGATAGTGCGGGGAACCGGGTTCTCCGGACTCGCCTTGAGGAATGACGATGCCGCCGGATTCCCACTGCCCGACGTCCCAGACCGCGCGGAAACTTTGCGTTTCCGTCGACGTCTGCACGTGCGTCGAATAGGCGTCGCCCAGTCCAGGGAACCTCACGCCGTTCCAGGCTGAGAAACCAAGACCGGCCAGGGCATGCGGCGCGGTACGCGCGCCGACGTCGCCCCAGGTCGCGCCGAACGTTCGATCGGCGCGCATGGTTGCAATCGCTTCGCGTACCGACGCGACCAGAAACCCATCGTAATCGTCCTGCGGCACCCAGCCGCGCGGGCGTCCACGGAGCGCGCGCATCAGCGCGACATACGCCGTTCCAGGGCTATCCGTCAGATAGCGCACGGCGAGTGCCGCAGGCAAATGCATGCGCACGAGCCGTTGCGTCGCGGCGAGGCGCACGGCGTTTACGTAGACGGCCGCACGTGAGTTCGGCGTAAAGCGTCCGTCGAAACGAACCAACGCCTTTCGCACCAAAAGCGTATCGGCATCGGCGACCTTCGCGCGGGCCAAGGCGCGCGCGATCCGGGCGGCCAGTTCTCGTTCGGCTAGCGACATGACGTCGGACTGAACGGCGCTGAATCGCGCCACGTCGTAGGGCGGCTTGGTTAGAAGCTGCGCGATGCGCGCCGCTCGATACGGCGGACTGAATGCAGCACTGAGGCGGTACGGATAACCGCGACCATAGACGCGATCATTCGCCGTGAATGCGAAGGTCGTGCGCGCACTCGGAAGCTGCGGCAGCGCCGCGTACGCAACGTTCGGGGCCGGTGCGCTAGGTGACGTCGGACCGTCGTGTTCGGTCAGGCCCCACGCCGGGTCCAGCGGAATGTTGCCGGCCAGCACGTATCCGGCATAGCCGCGGTCGTCGGCCAGCACGAAGTTTTGCGGCGGTCCGGGATAGCGAGCCAAGATATGCTCGGCGTCAGCGACGGAACGCGCGCGATCGAGGGCGGTAAATTGCACGAGAGGTGAACGCCGATCGACATCGGCCGTCCACGCGGCCGCTAGACGAGCCGAGCCGCTGGCGGCAAAGACGAAGCCATGGCGCGTTCGTAAATAATCCCGGACGACCGGCTTGCTGAAGCGCACGAAGAAACGCTCCCGGCGGTGCGATGCGTGCATGCGTTGCTTGCCCACGAGGTAGAGCTCCGATCCGACGAAGCGCTCGCGAAAGACCCGAACCGTCGCTACGGTGCCATTGGTCGCGCCCCAGGCCAGATGTTCGTTGTGACCGAGCACGACGCCGGGTACGCCGGCTAACGTCGCGCCCGCAACGTGAAACGAGGGCGCATCGATGTCGACGAGCCACCATACACCCGGCATGTGCAATGACAGATGCGGATCGTTGCCAAGCAGCGCACGGTGCGTCGTCGTTAGCGCGGAGCCGGCGACGAAATCATTGCTGCCGCGTCCAGCATGCGCATCGTCGAACGCGACCGGGAGCGGAGACGCATTGGGGAACGGAAGCGTCAGCGCGGGAAGCGATGCGACCGGTGCGGGGATGCGCGGCACAGTGGGCGAGTCGTAAGCCGGGTCCGTGATCGAGAAGAAGGCGTCGCGCGCTTTGGGGCCCACAGACGAGATGACGTCGGCGCGCATTGCGACGTCATCCCAGCTATCGGTCAGCGCAAGAACTGTAGAGAACGTCGCAATCAGCGAATCTTCAGCGCGCCAGGGTTCGGGCCGATAGCCCAGCACGCGAAACTCGGGCGGCAGCGGGCGCCGCGCGATCGCAGCGTTGACTCCTTCGGCAAACGCGTCGAGTTCGGCGCGATCGGCAGGTGCAAGCGCCGCTAGTTCGGCGCGTGCGATTGCATCGACGTCGACGACGCGCGCAGCGAGATCGCTTTGCAACGTCAGAGGCCCGAGTATTTCGGACAGTCGCCCCGAGACGAGCCTTCGATAGAGATCGAGTTGAAAGAGCCGGTCGCTCGCCTGAGCGTAGCCTTCCGCTACGAAGGCATCGTGCACGTTGCGCGCACGGATATGGGGAATGCCGCGCTCGTCGCGCGCGATCGTCACGGGCGCAAACACCGGCATGCCGCGCACCTCTCCGGACTCCTCCGCCGTGCCCGCGCGCACACCCGCGAGAATGTAGGCGGCAAAGCCGAGCAGCAGCAATGCCGCGAGTGTCAGGACGGCGACGGTGGGGACGATAAGGCGGCGAACGCCCTTACGTCGACTCACCGCGGCGGCGCCTCGTTCGTGCCGCATCGCAGCGCGCTAGTGGCGCAACGCGAAGGCGACCGTTACGACGGCGCCGATCACAACGACGGTCTGTCCGAGCATCCACGCGATCAGGGCCTTGAAGTTTCCATCGACCTTAGATTCCAGCCTATCGCGTACGCCATCAATTTTGGCTTCAAGTGTATCGCCGACGCCGTCGATCTTAGATTCGAGTGTATCGCGTACGCCGTCGATCTTAGATTCGAGTGTATCGCGTACGCCGTCGATCTTAGATTCGAGTGTATCGCGTACGCCGTCGATCTTAGATTCGAGTGTATCGCGTACGCCGTCGATCTTAGATTCGAGTGTATCGCGTACGCCGTCGATCTTAGATTCGAGTGTATCGCGTACGCCGTCGATCTTAGATTCGAGTGTATCGCGTACGCCGTCGATCTTAGATTCGAGTGTATCGCGTACGCCGTCGATCTTAGATTCGAGTGTATCGCGTACGCCGTCGATCTTGGATTCGAGTGCATCGCGTACGCCGTCGATCTTGGATTCGAGTGTATCGCGTACGCCGTCGATCTTGGAGTCCTGTGTATCCCGCACGCCATCGATCTTCGACTCAATGCGTTCCAGCCGGGCGTCCATGCCGATAAGGCGGTCGCTGATCTGTTCGAAAGCGCCTTCGAGCCTACTGACGCGAGGTTCCCACGCTTGTGCGGTCATCGCTGTTCCTCTCTTCGCTCCATCGCGTCAACAGCCCGCTGCCGCTAGGGTAAGGCGCTCATCATCCTCCGACGGTCGGTGCAGGTTCGGCGTAGGCTGCCTCAATCAAGCCGGCGTAGCGCGCTTCCACGATGCGCCGTTTTGTTTTCAGTGTCGGCGACAGTTCGCCGTCGTCAAGGCTGAGGTCGCGCGGCAGCAGGGCGACGCACCGGACGCGTTCGTGCGATCCGAGCTCCGCGGTCGTGCGGCAGACTTCGGCGACGATGTGAGAGCGAACGCGTTCGTCGGCGGAAATCGCTTGCGTGATGCAATCGCCGGGCAATCCGAATTCATGGCGCACGACGTCCCATGCCGGCGCAATGAGGGCCGCGGGATACGCGCGCCCCGATCCCACCACGACGGCTTGGCCCACGTAAGGCGACGTTTTGATCGCGGCCTCGAGGCGTGCCGGCGAGATCCATTTGCCGCCGCCCGTCTTGAAGAGTTCGTTCTTGCGGTCGAGGATCGAGAGGTAACCGTCGCTGTCGAGTTGGCCGACGTCACCAGTGTGGAACCATCCCTCGACGAGCGAATCGGCCTCGTCGTGACGATAGTAGCCGCGCATGACGTTTGGGCCGCGCACGAGAATTTCGCCGTCTTCGGTGATGCGCACGTCGACGTTCGGGATGGGGCGGCCTACGGTTCCGTAGCGGATCGAACCGAGACGATTGACGCTGACGACCGGCGATGTTTCGGTCAGCCCGTAGCCTTCGCAGATTGGAACTCCCAGGCCGGCGAACGTCAACGCGGTATCGCGCTGCAATGGGGCGCTCCCGCTGACGACGTGTGAGATGCGGTCGAGTCCGAGCTTTGCTTTGAGCTTACGCAGTACGAGCGCGCGCGCGACGGCGTAGCGAAGAGCGCCCGCCGCTCCGGGCGAGCGGCCGTCCGCGTGCGCGCGTGCGTGCTCCCGCGCGAGCCGTAGCGCCCACGGAATGAGGCGTGCGCGTAGCCCACCTTCGGCGGCGGCGCGCGCGTGGACGGCGCTGAGCACGCGTTCCAAGATGCGGGGGACGAAGGCGACGATATGTGGCCGCGCTTCCCGGATGTCGTCGACTAGGCGATCGGGGTGTGATACAACGTGCGTCAGCCCAAGATACAAAAAGCCCAGCGCGTTGGTGTGCTCGAACACGTGCGCGAACGGCAACACGGAAAACGCGACGTCGCCGGGACGCAGTTCGTGGCGAACTGGATCGAAGGCGTCGGCGACGTTCGAAGCGATATTGCCATGCGTTAGCATAACGCCTTTGGGGTCGCCGGTCGTGCCGGACGTGTACATCAAGACCGCGAGGTCGCCGGGGCCGATCGCATTGCGAACGGCCTGCAAGTCTGCGCTATGCGCGACCGCAGCGGCAGCGCCACGACGTTCGAACGCACGTAGCGACGCCTCGCCGTCGTCCTCCAAAATGACGACGCGCACATCGCTGCTGCACAGCGCGTGAACTCGATCCGCCTGCGCTCGCGTCTGCGCGAACAGCAAGCGGATGTCTGCATCGCCGATGATAAACCTGAGTTGATCGGGGGCCAGCGTCGCATACATCGGCACGCTAACCGCACCGCCGCACACGATGCCGTAGCCGCAAACCAGCCAGTCGACGGAGTTCTCTGCGATGATGCCGACGCGGTCGCCGGGCGCGATGCCGGCTCCACGCAGTGCGACGCCTATGGCATCGATCCGTTCGCCGAGACGCTGCGTTGAGGTGCGTTCCCACGCGTGGCCCGGAAGGCGTTCTTCAAAGGCACGTTCGCGCGGCGTTGCGAGCGCGTGTGAGATGAGGTCGACGAGCGTCCGCGGGCGATCCACCGGTGGGCTAACGGTACGCAGCGAGTGCACGCACCTCCTCGAAGCCTCCAAGGGACGCGACGACGGCTTGCGGCGGCCTTGCCGTCCTCGCCTCATCACTCTGCGGCTTCGCTGTCGACAGGCGCGTCCATGGTAATCGCGCCGTTGTACGAGGCGTTTATTGCCGAATTTTGGAGCGCCACACCGACTTAAGCTTAGCTTCCTCGCTGCTGTACTCCATTGTTTCGTCATCCGATCGGACTAACCGATCTGCCTTAGGCTCAGCAGGATGCCACGATCAGAAGCTAGATTCAGGATCGCGTCCCACGCCGTGGGACGCAGTCGGATTCACGCCGTAAACTTCAAGAGCGAGTACAAACGAGGCTGTGCACAAATCCGCAAAGTTCGTATCGTGATCGCGCGAATCGCCGAACTGGCATAAGCGGGTGCCCGCACGATCAAATCGCGGATAAAGGCAACCAGACGCGTCTAAGCGGCGCCGCTGAACATCACCAGCGCCTGCGATGAAGCGGGTGACGCAGATGTAAGGCCCCTAACATACGGCGCTGATAACGATGCATTCAGCATCGACGAGCTTGCCTCTTGTGGTTTAGGTGCGCCCTTGTCGGCTCTTCGCGCACCGGCGGATTCGAAGAATCGCGCGGCCGATATTGCTGCTCATAAGCTCACTGCGATTCCGACGTTGACTTTTGGCGACCGTCAGGGAAACTGCGCCGGATTTACCGCGATGCCCAATGCACTGGCGTTCGGCGGTAGGTACAGCGTCCTGATAGGCGAGCCCCCCGCGGGATATGCGTATTCGTTCACGGTGTCGCCGCCGCCGGCCGAGAAGACAACCGCATCGTTCTTCGCAAACACGAAAGTCGAGCCGGGTGAAGAGAGAGGTGTTATCTGAGCAGGACTACCGAAGTTCCCGTTCTGCGGGGGGTTATAGGCCACGATGCCAGGTCCGGCAGCAAACGCAATAAGACCATCCGTCGTTACTTGAACGCCTCCAGTGCCGCCGCCCGCCAAGAGTAAAGTGCTTTGCGCCTTGATGCCGCCTAATATCTCGCCGGACGTAAAGTAACCGCATCCGCGGTCATCGAGGCAGTATTCTGCATCGAAGTAGAGATTGCCGTTTCCGTCGAACGCCACATTGTCGACGTACGCTTGAGCCAGACGGCGGCACATGCATGGAGGGCCTACAATGGTCGTAGGGCTAGTCGCTCCCTTCGCATAAAACGTGACATTGCCGACTCCGGACTCTCCGTCTGTGCCTACTGCAACGTTACCGTTACGGTCGACAGAGACTGCCTGCGGACTTACAACGCCGCCGAGAACCTTGGGCTTCCCGTTGTACGGTGGTGCGTACACGTCTACTACCTCATTGCCTCGATCAGCAATATACAGGTTGCCGGATGCATCGACGGCCAGATTTTCAGCGAGCCCACCTGAATTACCGCCGCCGAGACTGAACCCCGTCAACGTTCCGGTGAGCGTTCCTGCAACGTTGTAGATGTAAACCGCTTGGTTGTAACCATCTGAGACGAAAAGACTTGCGCCCCCCGGAGCTTCGATTGCAGGACTGACGAAGCTCCTTACCAATGCCAAATTTTGCTCTTTGATGGATGCGGCGGCTTGCGGAAGTTGCTGCTGTTCAATGGGGCTCACGTTCGTTCCAACGCCACGATCGGAACAACTTGCAAGCATCGCGAGCATGAAGGCTCCTGCAGCGCGAAGAATGTCGGCAGACGGGAATCGACGATGCATAGTCGCGCCTTTCAGTGAAGCTGTTTCCGCTGGTGTGCGATTTCGCACGCGCTAAAAGCGGTCCCTGTGGTTCCAGGTTATTCGTGCTGCGGCGCAATCGCGCCGGAGCGCTCAACAGAACGGCGCGTGGACGGCCACCGGACTAGATGATGACGTTTCGTTACTAGACGACCGTTTCGTGACTATGCGCGGATGCTCTCGAGCTTAGACGTCGGCATAGATTTGAAACGGGTTAGGCGACTCTCCGCAAGGTCTTCATTTAGCGATCGGCAAGTCATGCGGCGCGACGACCTCGCGCTCTTCCGACGCGAATCGCTACGATCTATGCACTTGCGCTGACCGCACTGACGACAACGGCTGCCAGGTCGGGCGTGGCCGAGAAGCTCGGCTCGCTATAACGCATTGGCGGACAGGCTGCATGCCGCCTCGAAGCACCGTCACAGACACGCGAGGAACTAGAATGCTAGCATGAGCACCTATCGAGCGCCGTTGCGCGACATGGAATTCGTCCTGCGCGAATTGGCTGATGTCGACGCAATCGCGAAACTGCCCGGTTACGAAGAGACCAGCGAGGTTCTCGAGCCGATCCTCGCTGAGGCAGCGGCCTTTGCGAGCGAGGTACTCGATCCGCTCAACATGTCGGGCGATCGCGAAGGCTGCACGTGGCACGACGGTGAGGTGACGACCCCGCCGGGCTTTAAAGAAGCCTACCGGCGCTTCGCGCAGGCGGGCTGGATCGGTCTGCCGGTGGACCCCAAGCACGGCGGCCAGGGTCTGCCGCAGTTGCTGCTCGCGCCGACACTCGAAATGTGGAACGCTGCCAACGTCGGTTTTGCCAACGGTCCGCTGCTCAACGGCGGCGCCATTGAGGCGATCGAACTGGCGGGTTCGTCCGAACAGAAACAACGCTACGTGCCCAAGCTCGTCAGCGGTGAGTGGAGTGGAACGATGTGCCTGACCGAACCGCAGGCGGGGTCAGACCTCGCCGCGGTCCGCACGCAAGCGTTTCCCGAAGGCGACCATTATCGCATCCGCGGACAAAAAATCTACATCACCTTCGGCGAGCACGATATGACGGACAACATCGTGCACCTCGTTCTAGCGAGGCTTCCCGATGCACCCGAAGGCACTAAGGGCATCTCGCTGTTCGTCGTTCCTAAACGCCTTTCGAATCCCGATGGAACGCTCGGCGAACGCAACGACGTACGCTGTACGGGCATCGAGCACAAACTTGGCCTCAACGCTAATCCGACGTGCACCCTCGTCTACGGCGACGAAGGTCCGGGCGCGCTCGGCTATCTCGTTGGAGAGCGGGATCGCGGCCTCGAGTACATGTTCGTCATGATGAACGCCGCGCGGTTTTCCGTCGGCGTGCAGGCACTCGGCATCGCCGACCGGGCATATCAGAGCGCCTTGGCTTTTGCGCGCGAACGCGTGCAGTTCCGTGACGTTGCGGCCCGTTCTCCCGAGCCCGTCGCGATCGTCAACCATCCCGACGTGCGGCGCATGCTGATGTCGATGAAGGCGCAGATCGAAGCGATGCGAGCCCTGGCGTACGTCGTCGCAGCCGCACTAGACCTCGCGCACAAACATCCCGACGAAGCCGTGCGTAAGGAGAACCGCGCTTTCGTCGACGTGATGATCCCCGTCGTCAAAGGCTGGTGCACCGAAACGGCGCAAGAGGTTTGTTCGACAGCCTTGCAGGTCTTCGGCGGTATGGGCTACATCGAAGAGACCGGCATCGCGCAGCAGTTTCGCGACGTTCGCATCACGTCGATCTACGAAGGTACGACCGGCATCCAGGCGCTCGATCTGGTCGGACGCAAACTCGTACGCGACATGGGTGCGGGCGCAACCAAAGTCTTCAAGCGTATCGGCGCGTTGGCGCGGGAGTGCGGGTCATCATCCGATCCGCAGATCGCGACCCTCGGCGCGTCACTGAGCGAGGCGGTCAAAGCGCTTGGCGAAGCGGCGCAGGCGATCGGCATGAGCGCGATGGGAGATCTACGGACGGCGTTCGCCTCCAGCGTGCCGTTTCTGCGGCTTTTCGGGATCGTGGCGGGAGCGTGGCAGCTCGTTCGGGCCGCCCGCATCGCGGCTCAAAAGCGGGCAGACGGCGATACGGAGGAGTTCTACGCGGCGAAGATCGCGACGGCAACATTTTACGTGCATCACATTCTCGCGCAGAGCGAGTGGCTGCGTCGCGAGATCGTCGACGGCGGCGCGGACGTGATGGCGCTCGCGCCCGATCACTTCGAACTCGATCGCAAGCTCGCCGTTCCCGCTTAGCGTGACGCCTTCAACCGGATCGGCGATGCAGGACTGCAACGCGTACGGATGCCGGCGCAAAGCATCGCTGATAGGATCGTAGGATGAGCCATGTGATCGCGACGCCCGCAGAGCCGGCCCAGACGGTGCGAACCGACGAACCCTGCGATGGCGTTCGCGTCATTACGATCGACAATCCGCCGGTCAACGCGTTATCGTTCGCGCTCTGCGCGACGTTGGTCGCCGCAGTAGAGACGGCCGAGCGCGATCGCAGCGTGCGCGCCGTCGTCTTTATCGGCGCAAACGGCATCTTTTCCGGGGGTGCCGACATCAACGATTTTCTGACGGAGCCGACCCCCGAGACGGTGACGATTCGCGACGTCGTAGCGGGCGTCGAACGGAGCGGAAAAACTTACGTAGCTGCAATCGACGGCAATGCGCTAGGGGGCGGTTTCGAGTTAGCTTTGGCGTGCGATTACCGCGTGGCGTCGCTGCGTTCGAAGGTCGGTCTGCCTGAAATCAAGCTGGGTCTGATCCCCGGCGCCGGCGGCACGCAGCGTCTTCCACGCTTGATCGGCGCACAAGATGCACTACAGCTGATGCTCAAAGGCGAGGGCCTATCCGCCTCCGCCGCGCAAGGGCAGGGTGTTCTTGATGAGGTCGCCCAGGGCGATGTCTTAGAGGCGGCGCTGGCGCTGCTCGAACGCGTCTGGGGTGCCGAGCCCAAGCGTCGCATCTCGCAACGCAAGGCGCAACTCGGGGTCGCCAACCTAGGACTGTTTGCGACGCCGTTCGTCGTAGCGCAAGCCCACAAACTCGTGCCGCCCGAAGACAACGGCGGGTTTGCCGCTCACAAACTGATCGACGCGGTGCAGGCAGCGATCGAGCTGCCCTTTGGCCGGGGCATCGCGCGCGAAGCGAGGCTGTTCGACGAGCTCGTTCGATCGGCGCCGTCGCTCGCGCTACGCCACGTCTTCTTTGCAGAGCGCGAACTGCCGAAGATTCCCGATCTACCGGACGCCGAACCGTGCAGCATTCAAAGCGCCGCCGTCATCGGCGCGGGCACGATGGGAACCGGAATCGCGATCACGTTCGCGCAAGCGGGCATCCCCGTCGTCGTTGTCGAGAAGAACGATGCGGCGGTCGATAAGGCGCGCGAAACGGTCTTCGGCATGTTCAAATATCAAGTCGAGAAAGGTCGCCTCACGCAAGCCGAGGCGTGGAAGCTCGCCAATTCGATTCGCTTCGAGGCTGACTTCGCCGAGGTGTCGGAGGCCGACGTCATCATCGAAGCGGTCTTCGAAGCGATGGACGTCAAACAGGACGTGTTCGCCAAGCTCGATGCGGTCGCTCAGCCGCAAGCGATTCTGGCGTCCAATACGTCGACGCTCGACATCGATCGGATCGCTGCGGTGACGCAGCGACCCGAGCGCGTGCTCGGCTTACACTTTTTCGCGCCCGCGAACATCATGAAGCTGCTCGAGATCGTGCGCGGCCGGGCGACCTCGCCGCAGACCTTGCGCACCGGCGTCGCGCTCGCCAAGCGCCTTCGCAAAGTCGGTGTCGTGAGTGGGAACGCGTTCGGTTTTATCGGCAACCGCATGCTGTTTGCGTACGAACGCGAGGCGATCGCGCTGGCCGAAGAGGGCGTCGAGCCGGCGCGAATCGATGCGGTGATGAAGCTGCGTTTCGGCTTTGCGATGGGACCGTTCGCCGTCGCCGACTTGTCCGGCTTGGACGTGTACCGGCATATCGAACGGGCCGCGGGCGAGCAGCTTGGCCGCATCCCGATCATCGCACAACTCGTCGAGGAGGGGCGCCTGGGTCAGAAGAGCGGCGCCGGATTTTTCCGCTACGATAAGGCGGTCGCCAAAGGGCGTGAACCGATACCTGACCCTCGTGTCGATGAGTTGATCGCGCGCCTCGCACGGCAGGCCGGCATCCGGCAACAGCCGGCGATCGGCGACGACGACATCATCGCGCGGCTGACGCGCGCGTTGCGCGACACGGGCGCCGAGCTGTTGCGCAGCGGCGTCGCGCTGCGGCCGGGCGACATCGATGTGGTGTGGATCTACGGTTACGGCTTTCCGCCCCATCGCGGCGGCCCCATGTGGTTTGCCGAACAGATGGCTGGGTCGCCGGATGGGCCGTTAGCGGCGCCGGCGCATGCGAGTGGTGCCTTGCATGCGTGAAGCAGCGATCGTTTCCGTCGCACGCACGCCGATCGGCCGTGCGTTTCGCGGCGCGTTCAATCAGACGCACGGTGCGACGCTGGCGGGCCACGTCATCGCTGAAGCGATCGCACGCGCGCACGTCGATCCCGCCGAGGTCGAGGACGTGATCTTGGGCTGCGGCCTACCCGAAGGCGCGACCGGACACAACATCGGGCGAGTCGCCGGCCAACGCGCCGGGCTGCCGCTGTCTGTCGCCGGAACGACGATCAATCGCTATTGCGCGTCGGGCCTGCAGTCGATCTCGACGGCGGCTCAGCGTGTGATTGTCGACGGCGCCGACGTCGTCGTGGCCGGCGGCGTCGAATCGATTTCGCTCGTGCAGAACGACCTCGACGTCAATAACTTCACGGAAGAATGGATGCTGCGCCATCTGCCGGACATGTACACGCCGATGCTGCAAACGGCCGACTTCGTCGCCAAGAAGTACGGCGTTTCACGCGAGCGTCAGGACGAGTACGCTCTGCAATCGCAGCAGCGCACGGCCGCAGCTCAAGCTGCCGGCGCCTTCGATGCCGAGCTGGCACCGCTGCCGACGTGGAAGTACGTCGAGGACAAAGGGACGGGCGCGTTTCACGAAGAGCGCGTGACGCTCGAGCGCGACGAAGGCAACCGCCCCGAAACGACGCTTGCCGCGCTCGCCGCCCTGCCCGGCGTGCTCGACAAAACCTCGCCGATCACCGCCGGAAATTCGTCGCAGCTCAGCGACGGCGCCGCGGCCGTCGTCGTCATGGAGGCCGCACTCGCCGCCAAGCGCGGCCTGGCGGCGCTGGGCTTCTACCGCGGCATGGTCGTCGTCGGCTGCGATCCGGGCGAGATGGGCATCGGTCCCGTGTTCGCCGTGCCCGCGCTGCTGGCGCGACATCAGCTGGCCGTCGACGACATCGATCTGTGGGAACTCAACGAAGCTTTCGCCGTTCAAACCGTCTACTGTCGCGACGTACTGGGTATCCCGAACGACAAGCTCAACGTAAACGGGGGCGCGATCTCGATCGGGCATCCGTACGGCGTCAGCGGCACGCGGCTGACGATGCACGCGCTCATTGAAGGCAAGCGCCGCAATGCAAAATACGTCGTCGTGACGATGTGCGTCGGCGGCGGGATGGGCGCCGCCGGACTGTTTGAAGTCGCGTAACGTTACGGGATTGTACGGGACCCGCGCCGCGGGAATCCAAGCCGCGGGCGGGTATGCTTAGGGCATGTTCGACGACATGCGCTCCGATTCAATGATGGCTCACCTGCTCGATTCGCTCGACCGCGGCGAGGACATCGGCCACTATGGTCGCCTCGTGTTTGCGATGATCGCTCGCCACTTCGGCAGCGACGACGAAGTCGTCGCAGCCTTACGCAAGGACAACGACTTCTCCGAACCCGACGCTCGTGCGCTGGTCGCGCAAGTCGAACAGGCCGATTACAGTCCGCCCAAACGAGCGAAGATCCTCGAATATCAAGCGCAGCAGGACTTTCCGATCATTCCCGACCCCGACGATCCCGATTCGGGCAACGTCTACAAGACCCTGAAATTCCCCGACCACGTGTACGAGCACATCAGCGAATACCGTGAGGCCAAAGCCAAGGCCTCATCGTAGGCACCCAACCTTCGTTCACGTAAAGGCGCACGTTTCAGCGTTGCAGATCGCCAGCCGGTCGCGCGAGCAACGCCGCTAACGCTCGCGTCACCGTGCTCTGCGGCTCGATGAGATCGAGCACCAGCGAGAAATGATCGTGCCCCGGGGCCGGCAGTTCTTGCGCGGTCCCGCCCCAAGTGCGCCAAGCCTCGGCGTACTCACGCTGTTGCCGCTGGAACTCGGGCTGTTCGCGCTCTCCGCACGTCAACACGAGCGGTGCGGCAAGGCGCGGGCGATGGAGGATCGGTGAATTGCGCTGCGCTGCGGCTGCGTCCATGGCAATGGTCTGGTTGATCTTCGAGCGCCGGATCGGCTCGAGATCGTAAAGACCGCTTAGTCCGAGGACGCCCTGCAACGGAAACCTTGCTGCTAGCATGCCGGCGAGTTGCGCGCCGACCGAATGGCCGCCGACGACCACACGCCGGCGGTCGAAGCCGAGGCGTTCGGCGTGCGTCAGCACGAACGCGTAGGCGTTGCAGACCGATGCGACGATCTCATCGAGCGTCGCTTGCGGGGCAAGCGGATAATTGACTATTGCGGCGGCGCTGCCCGCCTCACACGCCGGCAGGGCGGCGAACGTGAAGTCGTCCTTAGACATGCGCCGCCAGTACCCACCGTGTATCCAAAAGAACAGCGACGATCCCCGTTGCGACGCTCCAACGACGTCGACGGTTTCACGTTCGTTCGCACCGTAGTGCAGCGTTTCGATCGGGAGCGCCATGCGAGCGGCTGCGCTGGCAGCCCGAAAGCGCTCGAAATACGCTTCGGGCGAACCGCCCAGCGGCACGGCCGTATCGTATTGCGCATCGAGCTCGGACTGCGTGTAGTTGCGGTAGACCAGCGCTTCGTCAGAACTCAATGCGGCATCTCATCGTCGCGGAGTCCGAAGTAGTGCCCGAACTCGTGGATCACCGTGCTGCGAACCTGCGCGACCGCGTCGTCTCGGGTGCGGGAGATCCGGTTGATCGGTCCGCGGAAGATGACGATCCGGTCTGGCACAACGGCGGAGCGACGCCTCGATCGGTGCGCGCTACCCCGCGATAGACGCCGAGCAGTTCCATCTGCTCTCCGGGTGAAGGTTCGATGCGCGCTCGGTCGTCGGAGCTGGGCTCCTCTTCGACGGTAACCGCCACGTTGTCGATGAGATGGGCGAATCGCTCCGGCAAGGAGTCCAGCGCGTCGGCGACCACGCTCTCGAATTCGTCCTCGGACAATGCACGATGGGGCATCGCGTCATCCTAAACGCCGGCACGCCGAACCCCCTGCAGCCACGAGCGGGTGGAATCGAGACCGCGGCGGATGAAGAAGACGGCATGGCTACGACGATTCGCACAACGGCGCCGCGACCCGCACCGAAACCGACTCGATGGGCGCGGTCCAGGTTCCGAGCGACCGGTATTACGGCGCGCAATCGGCGCGCTCGCTCATCAATTTCGACATCGGCGACGGCACGACGCCGCTCGACGTAATGCCGCGGCAAGTGATCCGCGCGATGGCGACGCTCAAGAAGGCGGCCGCGCTCGTCAACCACGATCTCGGTAAGCTCGACCGCAGAGAAGACCGATCTGATCGTGCGCGCCGCCGACGAAGTGATCGCCGGAAAGCTCGATGCGCACTTTCCGCTGCGCGTCTGGCAGACGGGCTCCGGCACGCAGACGAACATGAACGTCAACGAAGTGATCTCGAACCGCGCGATCGAGCTGGCCGGCGGAGAGATGGGCTCGAAGAAACCGATCCATCCCAACGATCACGTCAACATGTCGCAGTCTTCCAACGATACGTTTCCGACGGCGATGCACATGGCGGCGGCCGAGGCGGTCGTCGACATGCTGCCGGCCGTTCGCGCGCTGCGCGATGCGCTCGACGCCAAGGCGGGAGCGTGGACGCGACATCGTCAAAGTGGGCCGCACGCACTTCCAAGATGCGACGCCGCTGACGCTGGGCCAAGAGTTTTCCGGATACGTCAGCGCAACTCGACCGCGCGATCGTCGCGATCGGAGAAGCGCTCGACCATCTGTACGATCTGGCGATCGGCGGAACGGCCGTCGGCACGGGCCTCAACGCGCATCCCGAATTCGGCGAGCGCGCTGCAAAGAAGCTGGCCGAACTGACGGGGCTGCCGTTTCGTTCGCATCCGAACAAGTTCACCGCGCTCGCGTCGCACGACGATTTCGTGTTCGCGTCGGGTGCGCTCAAGCAGCTCGCCGCGGCGCTGATGAAGATCGCCAACGACATCCGTTGGCTCGGCTCCGGGCCGCGCGCCGGGCATCGGCGAATTGTCGCTTGCCCGAGAACGAGCCGGGCAGTTCGATCATGCCCGGCAAAGTGAATCCGACGCAATGCGAGGCGGTCACGATGGTCGTCGTGCAAGTGTACGGCAACGATGCCGCCATCGGCTTCGGCGCGTCGCAAGGCAACTTCGAACTCAACGTCTTCAACCCGGTGATGATCTATAATTTCTTGCACTCGACGACGCTGTTGCGCGACGCGTGCACGATGTTCCGCGTCCATTGCATCGAAGGTCTGCGCGCGAACGAAGACGTGATCGCGAAATATCTCGACGAGTCGCTGATGACGGTCACGGCGCTGTCGCCCAAGATCGGCTACGATAAGGCCGCCGAAATCGCGAAGAAAGCGCACAAGGAACGCTCGACGCTCAAGGAGGCGGCCGTCGCACTCGGCCACGTCGGCGCCGATGACTTCGACCGGCTCGTCGTGCCCAAGGACATGACGCACGCATAGACGCTGAATGCCTAGCTCCGGAAGACGGCAGGAACGTTCCGTCGAGTGACGAGCGGAGATGCCGCACCGGGCAGCGAAGTCTGGGACATGGGTGCGACACGGCGGCATCCGACACTCTCGTTAGCCGTCAGGGCCGGCCGTGTTGACGCTTGTGCTCGGAGCCGCTCGAGCGGTGCCGGCACTCGCGGGTCATGCCGACGACCGCTGCCGCCGCCGCGGCGAGCACTGTGCCCGCAGCGGCCACCAACAGGCGACGAAGCGGCCGCCGTCGACGCGGCGCGCAAAGCGGTGGCGGGCGGCGAAGTTGACCAGCGCGATCGCGCGGGCTTGCAGACGTATGTGTGCCGCACACCCGCGCTCGCTCGAGCCGGCGCGCTATCTCGGCGACCTGTATTACCGCGCAAGCCGATTACGCCGCCGCCGAGCGCACGTACCAAGCGATCCTGCGCGATTGCGCCGAACGATCGCGAAACGCACAACCGACTCGGCGGCGTGTATGCCTTCGAAGACCGCATTCCCGAAGCGATCAGCGAGTTCACGAAGAGCCTGCCGCTATCGTCGGCGTTCGAGTATCTCGTCGACCTGCATCGCCAGCGCGGCGATCTCGACGCGTTCGTCGCTCCGTTCCGGCAGCGCCGCCGACGAGCACCCGAACGACGTCGGGCGCAGCTGGCGCTTGGGCACGCTCTATCACGGCATGCACCGCAACGCAGGAAGCTGCCGACGTATCTTGCAGCGGGCGCTCGAGCTCGCGCCGCGCTCGTGCCCGGCTCTGTCCGAACTTGGCAGCACGTATATCGATCTCGGCCGCTTCGGCTCGGCGATCGACATGCTCGAAGCGCTGTCTCGAGCATCGAACCCGACAACTACTCGGCGCTCGTCAATCTGGGCGACGCCTACGTCGCGCGGGACGATACCGACCGAGGCGCTTGCGCACTTTTTCGAGCACGCGAACCGGGTCCGCCCGGACGGTCCCGAAGCGATCATCGATCTCGGCTATCTGCAAGACGTCGACGGCCATTGGCAGGCTGCCGTCGCGGATTACCTCCGGGCGCTCGCCATCCAGCCGCTATCGGTCGACGCGTACGGCAACCTCGGCTACGACTACGACGCGCATCATCTGTATTCGCTTGCCGAAGCGGCGTATCTCAAGGGCTTGAGCATCTCGCCGAGCAACGGCCGCCTTCACTATCTCCTCGGCCGAACGTACGCCGAACAAGGACAAGCACGATCTCGCGCGCGAGCAGTACCGCCTCGCCGCCCGCAGCGACCAGCCGGACGTCGCGCAAGCCGCCAAGCAGCAGCTCAGCGGGCCAGTGAAGCTTCGGCGCGCTTCCTACAGTTCTGCGATCGCTTCGATTTCGACGCGGGAGCCGCGCGGAAGGGCGGCCACCGCGACGGTCGAGCGCGCGGGGGACGAGTCCCGAAAAGTAACTGCCGTAGACTTCGTTGACGGCGGCGAAGTCGTTCATGTCGACGAGATAGATCGTCGTCTTGGCGACGTTGGCGAACGTCGCCGACGCCGCGGCGAGGACGGCGCGGATGTTCTCCATGACGCGCCGCGTTTGCGCCGCGACGTCGCCGGCCACGAGTTCGCCGGTTTGCGGGTCGAGCGGAATCTGGCCGCTGCAAAACAGGAAGTCGCCGGCGCGGATCGCTTGGCTGTAGGGACCGATCGCTCTGGGCGCGCCGGCGGCTATGGATGCTTTCGAGCAAGCCTACGTCACAGCGCCGCCGCGGCGCGGCTCGAGGTCGTCGTACGACATCGTGCCCTTGTAGCGTGCCGGCGGTTCTTCGACGCCGAAGTTCACGGCGGCCAGCTCGGCGATCTGCGTCAGTTCGCCGGGCAGTCAGCGGCACCGCGTCCGGCGCGGTCGCGAACTCGCGCAGTTGCGCGCGATCGTAGATGTTCGGCAGCACCGACATCACTCTCGGCTCGGCCAGCAGCCACAGGATGGCCGCTTGGCCGAGCGTGCGGCCGGGCGTTTCGAGGAAGCGCAGTCGTTTCGATTTTTTTGACGCCGTTCGTCAGCCAACTGCGCGGCCGATGATTGCGGTGGTCCCCGGGCGGAAACGGTCGTTTCGGTCGTATAGTGGCCTTCGAGCATGCCGCTCGCATGCGGAACGCGGATCTGAAAGCCGGTCACGGCGTCCGACTCGGCGGCCGCGCGCAAGCATCGCGTCGCCGGGGAACTGCTCGAGGATGTTGTAGATCATCTGCACGTTGCCGACGTTGCGCTGTGCGGACCGCTTCGCAGCCTTCGACGAGCCATCCGATCGCCGGGCCCAACGCCACGCCGTAGCTGCGAATCTTGCCCTCGCCCACGAACGTTTCCAGCAGCGCGAACAGTTCGTCGTTCTCGACTTCGGAGAGGTGCGCGTTGTGGATCGAATAGATGTCGATGACGTCGGTTTGCAATCGCTCGCAGCGACTGTTCGAGCGCGAAGCGCACGAAGCCGGCGAAAAGTCGTGGGGAATCTCGTTTTGCCCGCGACGCTCGCCGGCGTACGTGTAGAAGTCGTAGCCGAACTTCGTCGAGTAGACAACGTCTGAACGGCGCCCGGCAAACGCTTTGGCGAGTTGCTCTTCGCTGCGCCCGTTTCCGTACGTGTCGGCAGCATCGAACAGCGTGATGCCGAGATCCGCGGCTTCATGCAACAGCGCGACGGCTTCGTCGTCGGACATGTCGCCCCACCAATTTGTCGCCGTCGTCCAGAGTCCGAACCCGACCTCACTGACGGCGATGTCGGTATTTGGATACGTCCGATACTTCATCGGCCGATGAACCGCCCGGCACGCGCGGAAAGGGACATGCCCGCACCGTTCGCCGCCGAACAGTCAAGTCCGGCCGTCGCCGCGGCGCGCGCTCGTCGCGGCAGCAGGTTTGCCGCCGCCGGTCAGCGCGGCAGAAGATGGGCAAAGCGTTACGGATGGCACGCCCGACGTGAATGAGCCTAACGGCCGCAGCGAGTTCCTCGCGGCGTTCGAGCGGGCGGGTCGCTGGATCGACGCCTATTATCGCGACCCGCTGCGCTATCCGGTGTTCTCGCGGGCGCATCCGGGTGAGCTGACGGCGGCGCTCCCGCCTGCGCGCGCCCGAGCATGGCGAACGGTTCGACGCGATCTTCGACGATTTTGAACGGCTAGTGCTGCCGGGCATCACGCATTGGAACCATCCGCGCTTCTTCGCGTATTTCTCGATCAGCGCGGCACCGATCACCGTCGTCGCCGAAGCGTTGGCCGCGGCCCTCGACGTCAATGCGATGGTCTGGCGCTCGTCTCCGGCGGCCACCGAACTCGAGGAAGTCGTCCTGGTCTGGCTGCGAGATCTGTTGGGTCTCGATGCCGGATTGCACGGCATCATCTACGATACGGCGTCGATCGGCGGGTTCACCGCACTGGCGGCCGCGCGCGAGGCGCTCGACCTCGATATCCGGCGGCGCGGGATGGGCGGCCGCAGCGATCTGCCGGCGCTGCGCGTCTATGTGACCGAGCACACCCACTCGCACATCGAAAAAGCCGCGATTGCGCTCGGCGTCGGACGCGAGAACGTCGTGCGCGTTGCCGTCGACGACGCGTTCGCGATGCGGCCCGATGCGTTACGATCGCTGCCTCGATGACGATCGCGCGCGCGGCATGCGACCGATGTGCGTTGCGGCAACGGTCGGGACGACATCGACGACATCGCGCGATCCCGTCGAAGACGATCGCCGACGTCGCGCGCCGCCACGGCGTATGGCTGCACGTCGACGCCGCGTATGCGGGCTCTGCGGCGCTCGTTCCGGAGTTTGCGCTATCTGCTTGGCGGATGCGAGCGAGCCGATTCGGTCGTCGTCAACCCGCATAAATGGCTGTTCGTTCCGATCGACTTGTCCGTGCTCTACGTCCGCGACCTCGAACTGCTGCGCCGCACGTTCAGTCTGGGCGCCGAGTACCTGACGACGCCCGAAACCGGCGTGCGCAACTACATGGATTACGGCTTGCAACTGGGGCGGCGCTTTCGCGCGCTCAAGCTGTGGTTCGCGATGCGGCATCTCGGGCGTCGCCGGAATGCGCGAACGCTTGCGCGCGCACATCGCCCTCGCGCAACGCTTTGCGGCGTGGGTGGCAGCCGAGCCGGGCTGGGAAGTCGTCGCGCCGCATCCGCTCTCGGTCGTCTGTTTCCGCTATGTGCCGGCAGGGGCCGACGCTGCGCGGTGCGATCGCGTCAATGCCGCAATCGTCGAAGCCGTCAACGCAACGGGCGAAGCGTTCCTCTCGACGACGCGATTGCACGAACGGCTCGTCTTGCGCCTGGCGGTCGGCAACGAGCGCACGACTGAAGACGACGTGCGCGCGGCTTGGGATCTGCTCGAAGCAGCCGCGCTGACGCCGAAGCCATAAGTCGGGAAAGGTTGTCGCGACGTGCGCAGCGATGCACCGGCTATGGCGCTTTTGAATCTCCACTACGCCGTCGGCACCGTCGTCGTGCTCCTCGCGCTCGCCGCAATCTTCTGGGCGCCCGCCGGCGTTACGTGCTGTACGTTCTCGTGCTTCAGATCGTGCTCGGCGCCGCCACCTGGGGCACGAATAGGCTGGCGCCGCCGGCGGCGCATTGGATCTTGGCGATTCTCGCCGGCGGGATCTACGCGCTGGCAAGCGCTTTGCAGCGCCGCGGACGTTCCCGCAACGTCGTCGTCGGCACGCTGATCGTCGCCCTGCTCGTCCTGGCGTTCGTGTACCAACTCGGTCAACACGCGGTCGCCGCTAAGGCGGCCTTGCCCGGCATCTGAGCGGGTGCGGCGCGTTTCCACCGCTCCGCATCGCAATGCTGCATGCGGTCTGGCGGCTGTCCTTTTGTGGGCAACGGGGTCGAGCTGCAGCCTCGCTCGTGCGCAATCAGCCGGCGCCGCCATTGCGACGCCGTCACCGGCCCCATCGTCTGCGCTTTCCGCGCCCGCTGCGTCCGCGGGTCCTTGCGGCGGCGCCGGCATGCTGCTGGCAACGCTGGACCGCCCGACGGTCGGATATAGCGCCTGTGCGGTACCCAAGGGAAGTCTCGTTCTTGAAGAGGGTTACCAGAACACGTTTTCAGCGCGCGCTCCAGGCCGCATTTCCAGCGCCTATCCGCAAGGTTTCGAACGGTATGGGGTCGCGCAGCGCTTTGAAGTCAACCTGATCGGTCCGAACGTAAACCGAAGCCGCGACACGGGCGGCGTCAGCGACGGTCAAAGCGACATGGGATTCGGATTCAAGTACGAGCTCCAGCCGCGCGGCCGCTTCACCTACGCTGTCGACGGCCTATACACATTGCCGACCGGCACGGGCGGCTTCGGCAGCGGCGGCCCTACGCAAACGGTCAATCTGGACATCGCGTATGCCGCTAGTCCAGCAGTCGGTTTTGGCGCGACGCTGGCCGGTTCGGATGCCGCCGGCTATGAGGCCGTCGGTGACCTGCGCAGCTCAAGCTCAGTCGCCGTAGCGGCGCGTTACGGGACGTTCGATCCGTCGTTCGTCGTTACGGTAGACCCGGGCGACGCCGTTCAACTGTATGCCGAGCTCGTCGGCGAAACGAAAGTGGCGCCGGGAGCTAGCGGACGACTGTTCACGGACTTCGGCGTACAAAAACTGCTCGGGCCATATCTGGAACTGGACCTCGAGTACGGCCACGATGTCGTCGCCGCCCACGGGGTAGGGTCCGACTACGTTGGCTTCGGCACCGGCATCCGCATCCGCTGATGTCGCGGTACGAAGTCATGCATTCAAGCGCTTATGCGATTTCGGGCAGCGGCCGTCGCACGGCCTTTATGTTGAAGATTCGCAGGTGAAGGATACGCCAAGGGCGCCTACGCGTATCAGCTTGCGCTTCCACTTCCATGCCTGCGCGCAGCCGCTGCAAGGGCTGTCGCAGAATCGTGCACGTTTCGATCGCTGGAGGCGATGTCTCCGTCGGTCCGCGGGCGATGTGCACGGTGCCGTGCATCGCATCGACTGAAACGACCTCGCCGGCAAACCAAATGTTGTAACCGGGCTGCTCGGCCGTCACGGCCGCCGGCGCCGTAGCGCAGCAGAGCAACGCTGCCGCGAGCGCCGTCCGTACGACCTTCATGTCGCGGTCACGGCGCGGCACCGACGATGTCCCGGCCCAGTACGATCGTGACATCGGTCGGCGTCTGGTGCGTAGTCGGCCCGCTCAGCGAAACGACGCGCGCGCCGCTTGCGGCTTTGCCGAGCGACGCTCGAACGCGATACGAGGCGTCGGCGTTGGAGGGATCGCTCTGGATTTCCGTGACGGCAACATCGTCGCGGGTTGCATTACTGACGTCCATGATCGTGTACCCATGGCGGTGTAGATCGCCGGCGATGCGCGCAGCGAGACCTGCGACCGGCGTCCCGTTCTCGACCCGGATGTGGATGCTACCGGGCGAGATCGCAGCTCCGCCTGCGGCGGTCGGAGCGCTTGGCGGGGCAGGCATGAGCAGTGAGGCGACGAGTTCCCGTTTGGCCGACTCGTCGGCGACAAGAGAGTCGCCGTAGTCGGGCAGATCGATGTCGCGAACGTACGGAACCTGCGCCGTGCGAATGTCCTTGCCCGACACGTGAGCGAAGGCCGTTATCAGTGAGAGCTCTTCGGGGATCGACAGATTCGTGTCGACGTCGCGGCGCATCACGCCGAGCAAGTCTTGGGCGTGTGCGAACGTATTGAAGCGAGCCCGCTGCAGCGTATCGACCACCGCATGGATCATCTGCTGCTGGCGCATGATGCGGCATGGATCGCTGCACCAATCGTGGCGAAAGCGCCCGTAGGCGACGGCTTGTTGGCCGGTGAGATGCTGCCAACCGGGCTTCAGATGGATCGAGAGATGCCCCCAGTGATCGTCGTAGTCAATAGGACCGTTCGGGCCGATCCCGCGAAGAGCGTCCGAATTCTTGACGTCGATGTCGACGCCGCCGAGCGCATTGATCAGATCTTTGGCCGTATCGATGCGCAGGACGACATAGCGGTCGAAGTTCGGTATTCCGAGCCACTGCGAAATGACGGCTTGCGACTCGCGGATGCCGCCTTCCGACTGCGCCTCGTTGATTTTTGCAAGCTTTCCATCGGGCATCGGCGCTACCATGTCGCGCGGCACGGAAAGCTCCGAGATGCGATGGCGCAGAAAGTCGAGGTCGACGGCCATGATGATGTCGCTGCGCGACTGCCTGGACGTCTCTTCGTCTTTACTGTTGTAGTCGTAATCGAGTCCGACCAGCAAAACCCGCAAGTCGTTCTTTCCGAACGCCGTCTGCGGCGTCGGGATGAAGTATTGCCGTACCGTATCGACGGCGTGTCCGGGACCCAAGGCCAGATACCCGCCGGCGAAAGCGACCAGACCACAGAAGGCGACGAGTGCGGCCTTGCCCGGCCGGTTCATACGGGAATGCACGCCGCGCTCTTCGAGGAAAGCGGCAGGCGTTTCTTGCCGCAAGAGGCCATTTTTAACCGGACGGCTGGAGGATCAGCTGAACCGTGGACACGACCGTCAACAGGCCGACGACGACGACCGTGACCCACGCGATCACGTTGAAGACGAGATTGTTCGTATAGCGTTCCCATGATGCGCCGGTTGTTGACGAGCAAGAGCATCAGCACCAGCACGAGCGGCAAGAGGACGCCGTTGAGAACCTGCGAGTAGAAGATGATGATGTTTTGGAAGGCGTCGGAGGCGAGCAGGACGACTCCGGCTCCAAAGGCGATCAAGGCGGCGTACAGACCATAGAAAGCGGGGGCAGCGCTCAACGAATTTTCGACGCCTGATTCGAAAGCCGAACGCTTCGCAGACGTAATATGCCGTCGACAGCGGCAGGATCGACGCCGTGAAGATTGCGGCGTTGAGCAATCCAAAGGCGAACAGGAGCGAAGCGTACTTGCCGCGCGAGCGGCGCCAGCGCGCTCGCGACGTCGCCCGCCGTATTGACGCTGAGCTGATGGCCGCCCGGCCGGGACGTGCAGATTGTGGACGAAGATCGTCGCGCCGCACGTCACGACGATGAAGAATGCGATCACGTCGGTGAAGATCGCGCCCGGTGACGACGTCGATGCGCGAGTACGGATAGTCCTTGATGCGCACGCCTTTCTCGACGACGGCCGACTGGATGTAGAACTGCATCCAGGGTGAGATCGTCGTCCCGATGACGCCGATCGCCGTCAGCAAGTAGGCTTGGGTCGGCTTGAAGTGCGGCACGACGTCGCTTTGAGGATCTGGCCCCACGGCGGGTGGAGTACGATGCCGCTGACGACATACGACAGATACACGACGCAGAAAGCGAAGAAGACCTTTTCGACGATCGCGTAGTTGCCGCGCGTCACCATCGTGAAGACGAAGATCGCCGCGGCCGGAACGAGGACGAACTTCGTCAGGAACGGGACGTACGCCGAGAATACCGGCGAAGCAAATGCGATGCCCGGCGAATTCGGCCGACGTGTTTCCGAGGTCCGAAACGACGAACAGGATCATGACGATCGCCGTCACGCGCACGCCGAAGTTCTCGCGGATCAGGTCGGCGAGGCCCTTGCCCGTCACGGCGCCCATGCGCGCGCACATCTCTTGCGTGACGATCAGCGCGATCGTCACCGGAACGAGCAGCCACAGCATCGAGTAGCCGAACTGCGCGCCCGGCGATCGAGTACGTTTGGATGCCGCCGACGTCGTTGTCGGCGTTCGCGGTGATGATGCCCGGGCCGATGATCGAGAACAGCATCAGCAGCTGGCGCCACAGCGTCGGGCGGCGCGAGCGGCGCGCGCCGGCCTGAACGCGGCTTCAGCCGGCTGCAACTTCGTGCCGGCTGCTGTGATGGCGCACCATGCGCGGTAGCGAATTGGCGAGCTTCTCGGGCATGATCGCGTCGATCGCATCGTCGACGGTCACGATGCCGAGCATCCGCCCGTCGCCGTCGAGCACGGGAACGGCGAGCAGATCGTAGCGCGCGATCGTCGAGGCGACGTCTTCGGGCGCTCGTGTCGGGCGTGACGCTGACGACGTCGCTCTCCATCAGCTTGTGAATGAACGCCGTCGGCAGCGCGAGCAACAAGCGCGCGCAGCGAGACGACGCCGAGCAGCTTGCGTTCGTTCGTCCGTTACGTAGAGGTAGTAGATGAACTCCGATTCAGGGCCGATCTCGCGGATCTTCGCGATCGTCGCTGCCGTCGTGCGGTGCGGGAAAATCCAAACGTAGTCGGTCGTCATCAAGCCGCCGGCCGTGTCGGGTTCGTACTCGACGAGGTCTTCGAGTTCGCCGGCATACGCGCGATCGTCCATCTTGGCGAGCAGCTCGGCGCGCTTGTCCTCGTCGAGCTCGCCGAGCAGGTCGGCGGCATCGTCCGAGTCCATCTCTTCGATGATGTCGGCGGCGCGCTCCGAGCCGAGGTCGTCGATGATCGACTGCTGCACGGTCGGCGTCGAGATGCTCGAACGCGTCGGCGGCCGTCTCGTCGTCGAGCGAGCCGACGACGCGCGCGGCGTCCTTGGCCGAAAGCTCTTCGATGATGTCGGCGAGTTCGGAGGGGTGCAGCCGGCTGAGGCGGTTCTCGGCGACGGACAGCTTGACGTTGACCGGATTGGCGATCGCCGATCGGCGCGACGTTGTCCCAGGCGATCAACGTGCGCGGAATCCGCCCGAAGATCTTGGGCGCGAGCCGCCCAGCGCCGAGGCGCTGCAAAGTCCCGACATGCCGATGTCCGCCGCGACGACGCGCAGCGCGCCGCCGGTATTGGCGATCTCGAGATCGTTGATGCGCACGACTTTGCGTCCGTTGACGTCGACGATCTGCTTATCGAAGAGGTCTTCGATCAGGTAGAGGGCCTCGTCGCCGGGTATCGGGGTTGCGACCGGGCGTTCGGAGAGCACGATCGGCCCTTGGCGGCGATCTCGCGCACGGCGCTCATCGGCGCATAGCGTTTGCCGGCCTTGGTCTTGATGACGAGGCCGTCGATGCGCGGAAACGTGTCGTCGGGCTTACTGACGAGAAAGTCCGCGACCTTGCCGATCGCTGCCGCGCCGTCGCCGACCTAACCACGCGGGCCGACCGACCAGATCCGAGAGATAGCCGTCGTAGAAGTTCATCGCCTGCACCCCCTTTCGTGTCGCGAAGTCCGTCGCTATCGCGAATCGAAAAGACCGACCGCCATGAGCGACCGGTCTGAAGGGCGTGAGCCGTTACGGGACGAGCCCTACATCTCAGTCGCGTCGAGCTTCGGCACTGCGCACCGTAAGCGGTCCGAAGACCGCCAGCCGCTTTGAGCGCCGCCTTCGTTCGGCGGAGCCTGTTCCACCCACTTGGCGTCTTTCGACGTTTCGGGGCAGCGGCTTATGTGTCACGCAGACGCCTCACCTATCGAGATGTCCGGCTTCAGTATACGAGGGTATGCTTCGGCGGGGTCAACCTGATGCCGGCGATGCGTACGTTGCGATGACGGCGTGCTGTCGCCGCAACACCGCTTCCGGCGTGAGCCGCTATTCAGCAGACCGAGCCGCTCGAAGTCGGCCAGGACGGCGTCGACGTCCGCCGTTGTCCGGCTGATGTCGACGCCGGCGTCGGTGGCAAGTCTTCGCGCAATGTCGGTGCGGGCGTGCGCCGCCGTCGCAGAGCCGGAACACCGTTCCGGCGCTGCGATTGAGCACGTGGACCTTGCCGCTGCGTTCGTCGTGAACGAGCAGCCCCTCATCGACCTCGCGGGTCGTAACCTTGTCGTGGACTCGAGGCCGTTCGGGGCTGCCGTTCATGTGCGGTTAGGGTGTCAGGGTCGCGTTCTGAACGTTCGAAGGGTTCACGCCCGCCGCGCTCGCGCGAGTACGTGATCGGTCCAACGTTGGCTCCGTCGTAGGTCACGTAGACGCCCGACACGTCGGACTGCACGTTGACGGCGTAACGGTTAAGTGGACCGTCCTTGCGTGTCGCTTGAGGTCAACGTAACCGGATTGTATAAGGGCAGTGGCCGTGGTCCGGCGGATTGTATTGCGAGTCGCTCGCGATTACTTCACCAGCAGCATCGATCAGCACGATGTGAAGAGTATCGAAGACTGGCGTCCCGACGGGCGGGTTCGGGTTCTGAAGAGATAAGCGCGATCCCGTTGACGACCGCTTTAAGCAGCACAGATTCTGTGTTGGTTGGATCCGTTCAGCGTGACTGGGCCAGTGTCGCCGATGGAAAGCGCGGGACCGGCTCGCGCTTGGGTTCGGGTACAGCGTTGCCACGAAGTCGTGCTGCCCATTTGGAACCGGCGCGTAAACTTGGCAGTATAGCGTCGTATTGGTGTCTTGACAGTACGAATACTGCGTCCCGATATCGAAAACAGTACTGACGGTGCGCCGCCTACAGTGTCGACGACGCCGAGAGATTGCTCATCGGCGAAACGTAGAAGTGCGGGTTCCCGCGAGCGTATTGGTACATCGGAGCTGTGCGGCACGCCGAAATCGAAGATGACGTTCGTATCGCCCGGTGGCGGCGGCCGGAGTAGGAAACACTGGCGGCGTCGACGTCGGGAATGGTGATGGTGTTGCCGTAGGCATCATCGAGGGGCCTGGAGTTGGACCCGTGGACGTCGGCATGGGTGTTGGTGTAGCGCCCGTCGCGGTAGCGGTTGGAGTGGGCGTCGGAGGCGTCACTCCGGTCGCCGTGGCTGTCGGGGTCGGCGTTGGGTTGTGGGGCGGCGTGGGGCCGGGACCGGATCCGCCGCCGCCACCGCAAGCCGCCAGCGACGCGGCGGCAGCTACGACGAAAGCGAACGCAAGACGATTACCGGCGTTCAAAGCGAGTTTCATTCATATCCCTTGCATGAGCGCCCCAGCAAGCAGGGGCTGAGTGGTTAGGCCGTTTCCACGCTAGAACGGGTAAGGCGGCCAAAGTGTTAGCACGGCATCGTCGACGCCGCCTGCAGAACCATACCATAGGAGCAGTCACTCGTGGCGTGGCCGGCAGCTGGAGCACAATTAGGCCGTTCGCCTCTTCCGCGCCTACTCTTCGCTAGGTATAGTGGGCCTCAGTTAGCAGTCCCCAGTATGCATTCTATGGGAGGAACGTTCCTTGTACGAAGCTCCAGCCGTTTTGGCTACGTATCAAGCTGAAGATTTGGTTGCCTGCGCCGATATGTCGTCTTTCGTCATCCAGGGTCACTGACTCCGGGTCGGCTCATTATTCCAAGTTACAGTTTCGGCCGGGCTTCTGCCCGGCCGAAGCTGTTTTATGTCCTCATCGCGTCGAAACCATAGCGTATGCTCGAACCGACGGCCGCACCGCGGGAACTGACATTCTCGTCGCTCGAGCGGACGGCACTGTTGCCCGAGCGGTGCAGCCACCTCGCTGAGACGGCCATCCACCCAGTCGCATTCCGGATCGGATCGACCCCGTGTGCGGTGCGCTTCTCGGAGGCGCGTTCCGCGGCCGACTTCCTCGAACGCTACGGCGACCTGCCGGCGTCGACCGCACCGGCTCTTGCTCCCGCCGTAACGCTGTTCGTCGTCCGGGACGGGTCAAAGACGTACTTTTGGGCTGAGCCTAGCTCGGTGTGGTGCTGGCCCGATGGACCGATCGAGCCGGACCTGGTCGGCTTTTTTGCCGACGCGGTGTTGCACCACGAGTTTATGCGCGCCGCACCTGCCGTCGCGTTCCACGCTGCGGTGCTGGCGCTCGACGGATCGTGTGCCGCCGTCAGCGGTACGACGACGGCCGGCAAGACGACGACCGCGGTCGCCTGTGCGCGTCAAGGTCTGCGTTTTTATTCCGACGAGCGCTGCATCATCGAGGACCGGCGCGTCGTCCCGTTCCTGCGGCGTTTAACCCTCCGCGCGGGTGGACGAACGGCTTTGCTCGCCGATGAGCCTCAGCACAATCCGTTTACCGCGCAGCTCACCGCATGGGAGGGACGCGGGGAAGTCGCCGTCCGCCCGTCCCACCTCTTCGGAAGCGATGCTATCGGCGGTCCACCCGTGCGGCTACGCTGCATGTTCGTCATCGACGGATACGCCGAATCGCCTGCGGTGACGCCGACCACCGCGGTGGCTGCGGCTCCAGCGCTCGTCCTCTCGCTGTCGAGCGGCGCGCCGGCACTCGATCGGTTCGCGTCGCTGCTCGCTGCCTTGCGAGGCGTCGACGTCTATCGGCTCACCTTGGGTCGCCCCGCGGCGACGGCGCTGGCGATCAGAGAGGTACTGCAGCGTGCCGGGTCCGCCGGCCGCAGCTGACGTCGCCGCGTTCGCCATCGAGCGCACCGGCCGTGCCCGCATCGAGTTGCGCGGCGCGAGCATGGCGCCGGCCTTACGCGCGGGGATGGTGGCGGACATCGAACGCTTGGACGCGGAGCCTCGGCCCGGCGACATCCTGGTGTTTCGTGCTCCGGGGGGCGGTTTGATCGCGCACCGGCTCATTGCGCTGCGCGGCGAGTGCTTCGTCCTCTGCGGCGACGCGTCGCCGAACCAACTGGAAACCATCGCAACGAAAGCTTGTCCTCGGGCGCGTCGTCGGCGTGTGGTCGGGCGCAAGTCCGTCGGCGCGGCGCATCGACGCGCGGCTGTCCCGTTCGAGCGCACGGTTGATGGTCGCCACGCGCGGCTTGCGGGCAGTGCTGCGCGGCGCGCGCCTGCGCTTGCGGCGCTATGCGAGACCGCGTGCGTTCGTGCGCTACGCTCGGCCCAGGTTTTCGCTGATCGGGTCTCGCGCCGCAAAAGTCGCGGCACCGCCCGCGTTCCGCCAACTCGTCGCGGCTTCGCTTGCATTCGAACGCGGTGATGCGCGGCAAGGCGTCGCAGCCCTCGAATCCGTGCCGCTCGATGCGCTCGTCGCCGTCGCGCTGCGGCACCAACTCGGCGGCCTGGTCAGCCGCTGGCTCGAAAGCGCGGCGGCGGCCGGCATCGACGTGCCGGCGGCGTTGCGCGAACCGTTTACGCAAGCGCGCTTCCAGAGCGCCTTGCAAGCCGGCCGGGTCATCAGCAGACTGCGCTCCGTCGTCGATCGATTGAACACCGCGGGCATCGAACCAATCGCGTTGAAAGGCGGTGCTCGCCTAGCGCGCGCGGAACCGGACGCACAACTGCACTACGCCACCGACCTCGATGTCTTGGTTGCCCATGCCGACGTCGAAAAGGCTACCGCGATACTGTTGGCGGCCGGTTATCGTCAAGAGTTTCCGTCGGACCGGATCGCCTTTTTTGCACAGCGGCACCAACATCGGGCGCCGCTCATCGTGCCCGGCGAACGCGTTCCCGTCGAACTGCACGTGACGCTGTCGACGCCGCGCAGCGTCACGCAACCGCTCGATTACACCGGTTTGGTGGCGCACACCGAAGTGGTCGCGGGCCCGGCAGGAAACGTCCGCGTGCTCGATCGCGTGCACAGCGCTGTGCACCTCGCCTATCACGGTCACGACTTGCGGGTTTGGCGAGACATCGTGCTCCTCTCGCGCTTGCTGCGAGCAATGACGCCCAAAGAGCGGAACGACTTCCAGGCGCTGGCGAGCGCCGAACGGCGCGATCGCGTGCGCCTGCAAGCCGCAATCGCGGCGGCCGATGCGCTAGCGGGATGTTCCGTCGATCTCGCGCCGGACGTGCGTCGGTATCTCGCATGGTCCCTCGAGCGTGAAGATTTTCCCGAACTGTTGCGCCGGCGCGCCCATCTGATCGAGGGAATCGTCGCGCGAAACCCGCGCCACTACTTGGGCTGGCGTGAATCGCTACGGCAGTTAAGGGGGTGGGCCTACAACGTCGCCGTCACGCCCGCGATCGTCCGGTATTGGTATTGGAGTGCCCGTGCCCGCGGATCCGTCCTTGCGACGTTCGGGCCGGCAATCCGTCGCATTGACGCCAGCACCGAAGCGCCAACCGTCTGACGTCCGACGCGGCCTGCGCTATGCGAGCAGGTCGCCGAACTGCGCGGACGGTATCTGCGCCCATACCGTTTCTTACGCCATTTCGAAAGGCTGTAACTGCATGCGTCCTTTTTTGCGTGTTCCTCTCGCGGCTGCGCTGGTCGTCGCCTTGCCCGTTGCTGGCGTCGCCGCAGTCGTGTACGGTGCCGCAATAACGCGCGCTCCGATACAGCAAATCAGCATCGATCCGTTTACGAATTCGACGAGCCAACATCGCACCGAAGTCGAACCTGACGTATTCTCGTACGGCAAAACGACCGTTGCGGTCGTGCAGCAGGGCCGCTTCTTCGATGGAGGAGCGTCCGACATCGGTTTCTCGACGTCGACGGACGGTGGAAAATCGTGGCGCTACGGATCGCTGCCCGGCATTACGACGATCCAAGATCCCCAGCACGGAAAGTTTGCGCGCGTCAGCGATCCGTCGATAGCCTACGATGCCAAACACGGCCATTGGCTCGCAGCGAGCCTGCCGCTCGATTCCAATGCCAGCGGCGAAGTGCCGATCGTCAACGGATCTCTCGACGGACTTCATTGGTCGAGTCCCCTCGAGATTGCCGCGAACAACGGCGACTTCATGGACAAAGACTGGATCGTTTGCGATAACAACTCGTCGAGTCCGTATTTCGGGCGCTGTTACATCGAGTTCGACGATGCCAGCCAAGGCGATCAGATCATGATGAGCACGTCGAGCGACGGCGGCCGCAGCTGGTCGGCGCCGTATGTCGTTCCGAACGCTTACGGACTGGGCGGTCAGCCGCTGGCGCAGCCGAGCGGCCGCGCCGTCGTGCCGTATCTCGATAACAACGGGAATATTTCAGCGTTTTCGTCCAACGACGGCGGCAACAGTTGGGGCACGAGCGTTCTGGTTTCGAACGTCGCGACGCACGGTGAGGGCGGTAGCTTACGTTCGCAACAGTTACCATCAGCCGAAGTTGACGGTGCGGGCACGCTGTACGTCGTCTGGCAGGATTGCTCGTTCCGCGCCAATTGCGCTTCAAACGACATCGTTCTGAGCGGCTCGCGCGATGGCGTTCACTGGACGTCGCCGGTACGCATCCCGATCGACTCGACGTCGAGCACGGTCGACCATTTCATCCCCGGAATTGCCGTCGATCCGGCTACATCCGGTAACAACGCTCATCTCGGCGTGACGTTTTACTTTTATCCCGTCTCCAATTGCTCGGAGTCGACGTGCCGGCTCGGCGTGGGCTACATCGGCTCGCAGAACGGCGGACGGACGTGGCAACAGCCCGTCCTACTGACCTCGGGGATGCACGTGACGTGGCTGGCCAATACGAATCAGGGCTACATGGTCGGGGACTACATCGCGACGACGTTCGCCGCTTCCGGCGGGCACGGGGCATTCTCCGTTGCGCAGGCGCCCGGCAGCCAGTTCGCGCAGGCGCTCTACACGTCGGTCAACGGATTGTCAGCGACGCGTGGACCGGAACGCACGTCGCTCGGCGACCGTCGCATTGTGGGCGCGCATTCGGATCGGCCGTTCTTCGGTCGCCGCACTGCCTACTGACCTATCTACCGCTCTGCGGGACGGCCGAAGGGCGCCAGCGCTAGCGCGGTCAGGGCGCACAGGAACGCCAAGCCGTACACGCGGCTCGATGCCGTATGTTCGGCATCGTAGGCCGCCCGGCGTGGGTCCGTCTTCGGAACGCTATCGATCTGCCCCGGGATGCTACGCGCAGTGGATTGCATGCGCGGAACGATCGTCGTCGTTTCATAGGTGGCTGCACCGACGCCGATGATGACGAGCGCAATGCGCGCTAGCGCGAGCCGCCGCGCGGCCGGCGCCACGGAACGCACGGCGGCGGACGCCAGCGCGATGCCGCCGCACACGGCACCGAAGGAGGTCAGTGCGCGGATGATCCCGGCAACGAGCGTGGCGAATGCATCGAGCGGCGTCACGCTGCGGATGGCCAGCGGCGCGATGATGAACGCAAAGCCCGCCAGCGCCCCCGCCCATAAGCCGAGCGCCACGCTTTCGAGTGCGGTAAGAAAACGTACGAACATCGCAGGTTCTTCGCGTCGTGCAGCCGCGTGAACCCGCTCGATGTCGCGATCCAGACGGCACGCGAAGCGGGAGCTCTCCTGCTCGAGCACCGTGAACTGCCGCTCGAAGCACGGGAGAAGAGCGCGCGAGGCGACCTCGTAACGGCAGCGGATCGCGCCAGCGAGGCATGCATCGTCGAACGTTTGCAAGCCGCGACGCCGCATGCCAGTATCCTGGCTGAAGAAGGGGGCGGCCGCACCGGCACGAGCGATGAGCGCTGGATCGTCGATCCGCTCGACGGGACGACGAACTACGCGCACGGCTATCCGCTGTATTGCGTTTCGATCGCCTACGAGCGCGCAGGGACACTCCTGGCCGCAGCGATTTATGCGCCTGAGTTCGACGAGTTGTATTGCGCCGAGCATGGAAGCGGCGCGACGTGCAACGGTCGCCGCCTCGCCGTCAGCGGGACGCAAGCATTGACCGACGCGCTTGTCTGCACCGGCTTTATGCCCGCAAACTACGAGCGCAACGGCGATCGCTTCGCGCGGCTTTCGCACCTCGCGCAAGGCGTGCGCCGTGACGGCTCGGCAGCACTCGATTTGGCGTTCGTCGCGCGCGGCGCGTTCGATGCGTTTTGGGAATTCGATCTGCACGCGTGGGACGTCGCCGCCGGCGCGCTCTGCATTCGCGAAGCGGGCGGCATGGTGACGGCGATCGCCGATCAGCCCTTTGTGCTGGCCGATGGGCTCGCGAACGACGCAGGGTCGGTCTTAGCGAGCAACGGAAAATTACACCTCGCAATGCAGGCGGCGCTCAGCGTCCGAAAGGCGGATCCCCATGGCACCTAATCCCAAAGAGCGTGACGATCACGAGCACGTTCACGAACATCTCGATGGAACGCAGCACGTGCACGAACACGATCATCACGATCACGATCACGAGCACGAACACCACGACCACGGCGGCGGGCTGCACAGCCATGCATTCGGGCATGACGAGGACGACGGAGCCGACAACGATTCGTAAAGGACCGGTCTAATGGCGCGGGCCAAAGGTTCGGGCTCGATGGGGCCGACACGTTCGGTCCGGCTTCCGCAAGCGCTCGACGCGTGGTTCTCCGAACGCCTCGACCGCCAACGTGAACGGTCGCCGAGTGAAGTCCTCGTCGCGCTCATCCACGGCGGATTGCGCTTGCGCGAAGGCTATATGGCGATCCATCGCCGCGTTCTCGAACATTACGTTACGTCGGGTCAAACCGAAGTCTACCGCGCCTACGTACGTTGTCTGCTCGATACGTTCGGAGCCGATTACGTCGACCATCTCGAACGCTGGCTCGCCGCCGACGGCGTTACCGGCCCGATGCTCGAACTGCAAACCGCGGCGTCGGACGAAGCGGGTAACGCGCTATAGCCCGCCCGTAAAACGGCGAGCGGCTGCCTTGCGTGGCACATAGTAGGGCGCAGTGCCTATTGCCAGGGTCTTGCGGTTGTCTGGACGGTTTGGTACCGTTCTAATGTTGTGCGCTGGCGGACGCCGCGGCAGACGCGGGCGCGCACGTTTCGTCTCTCCGTCCTCATTACTGGAGGATCGTATGCGCATTCCGTCTGGGGTCCGTACCATTTCTAGCGCCTCCGCGGTGTTGGCAATTCTGGCCGGCTGCGCGTCGTACGAGACCGGTTCGGCCCCGTTGCGTGACGGCGCTCTACAAGCAGCGCGCGGCGGCGCCTCCGTAGAGGCTGTCGCAAACAGCGTAGTGCCGCTCAACGCGCCACCGCGGATGCAGCGCGAAATGGGCTCGACCCGTATGCCCGTGCACGGATTCATGAGCCCGCAAAGCGGCGTCCCCGGCGGCGCGTCAGGGTTCGTTGCCGATTATCGAAACAATGCGGTGTATATTTACAACGCCGCCGGCCAACTCACCGGAACGCTGACCGGTTTTGGCTCGCCGGACGGCGTCGCGGTCGATAAGGGCGCCGCGCTCTACGTCGCGGACGAAAACAACTTCCGGGTTCAGGTCTATGCGGCCGGCTATCGCGGCCAGCCCACGACGTTGATGGATGTAGGACAATATCCGGTCGACGTCTCCGTCGATGGTAACGGAAACGTCGCCGTCGCGAACATCGTGTCGACCTCGCACGGGCCCGGAAGCGTGAGCTTTTACGCGCCCGGCGCCACGAGCCCGACCAACACCGTGTACGGGAGCAACTTCGCCAGCGTCTATTTCGACGGATTCGATGCGCGCGGCAATTTGTACGTCGACGGCCTGGACTCGAACGGCAAGACGCTCGTGGGCGAAATTATCGGCGGCATAAACGGCACGGCCATTACCACGCTGACGACCAACAACACCATCGCGTTCCCGGGCGGCGTCAAGGTTTCCGGTGAGGGCGCCATCGCGATCGACGATCAAGGCAGCCTGGCCATCGACAGCTATAGGCCGCCGAAAAATGGCTCGCTCGGCTCACCCGTTGCGGTCACCCCGTTGACGGGGGCCAGCGACCCGGCAGCCTTCGCGTTCGTTCCCGGCAATAGGCTGATGCTCGTCGCCGATGCGGCGCTTGGCACCGCCAGCCTCTTTGCGTATCCCAAAGGCGGCACGCCGGTGAAAACGCTCGAACTTCCGCAGGGTGCCGAGCCGTTCGGCACGGCGGTCTACCCTCCCGCCGTGCCCTAATTCGTCACGTGCGCCCGCGTTCGGCACACCGCGTAGCAACGGCGGCTTCGGCGCAATGAAATCGCCAACAGTTTGTTTGCAGCTTTACGTTTTCAGGTCTGGAGGCCCGTAGTATGCTGATCGGATCCCGCGCGAAATTGATAGGAACGACCGCCATGCTCGCATTGCTGGCGGGCTGTTCTGCCGGCCCAGGGAATGCGCTCGTCGACAACGCTTTACGCTCGCCGCAGTCCGACCACGCCGGACCGTCTGGTTATGCGGTCTCGCGCGGCACTCTACGCGGGCCACTGGGCGTACCTCCCGCGGTGCGGGCGTCCTTCTGGAGCCGCACTACATCGGCGCGTGGCTTCATGAGCCCGGCCATCAACGCTCCGGGCGGCGCTAGCGGCTTTGTCTCCTACTTCAATAACAACGACGTCGGCATCTATAACACTGCGGGCCAACTCACGGGCAGCTTGAGCGGCTTTTCGGGTCCTTCGGGAATGGCGGTCGATCGCTCAGGGAACCTGTATGTCGCGGACCAATACAACGCTCGCGTCCAGGTGTACGCCAAGGGCTACAAGGGCGCGCCGGTCACTCTGAACGACCCGGGACAGTTTGTGGTCGACGTTGCCGTCGATAAGGCGGGAAACGTCGCGGTGGGGAACGATCCTCTCAATAACGGCCCGGGGGTGTTACGTTTTACGCCGCTGGGGCGAAGAACCCGACCGGGTTTGTCTCGAATGCTGGCTTCCCGTTTGTAAATTGGGTCGGTTTCGACGCTGCGGGAAATCTCTATGTTGACGGGTCGGACTTCAACGGAAACCAACTGATCGGCGAAATCGTGGGCGGCATCAACGGTACCACGATCGCGACGCTGGCGTACGGTAACACGCTCATGTCCGCAGGCGCCATCCAGGTGACGAAGAGCGGCCTGATCGCGATCCTCGATCAGCTCGTACCGGCGATCGACACGTATAAACCACCGCAAGGAGGCTCGCTCGGAAACCCCGTCGCCATCACACCGCTTCAGAACTGCGGCTCGATCTCGACGGCCTTCGCGTTCACTCCTCCCAACAATCTTTTGTTGGCCAGCGGCGGCAACGGCGTAGGGGAATCGTGCGTGTGGAAGTATCCAGCCGGCGGTTCGCCGCTCCAATCGGTCCAAGGCGGTCCGCAGAGTGGTGCCTTCGGTGTAGCGATAAACCCGCCCGAAATCCCGTAAGTCGAACTGGTAGCCCGGGCACTGTGCGCAAATTGCGTTGCTGCTTCTGCGACTGCGTAGCACTCATTGTCGACGCGTAGTGCCTATGTTGCATTACGGCGCAAGAACTCATCGAACAATGGGACCGTGAATGCCGTCGTCGTTCGTCGGGCAAGCCCGACGAACTCCTAGTCCGATGCCGGCGGGTCGGCGCATTGTGTGCATGCGTAAATCGTCGCCGAGCACTAGGCGCAATTGCGTGCCGGCCGGGACGACGACATCTTTGCCGCGGTGAAGCGCGTTGTAGCCTTCGGCGGCCCAGCCGAGAATCGGGACGAAGCCGAGCGCGCCGGGTGCATTGCGGGTGGCTCCTGCGACGATCTGATCGTCCAGGCGGGGGTCGGCCATCGCCGGAAGGTGCCGGCCGCCGTGCAACGTCAGATAGCGCGGTTCGAGGACGAAGAAGCCCGCGCCGCCCGCCATGCGGGCGTGCATCGCGAAGGCGATGACGCCGTAGCCCGGCGTGCCTGGGCGCGAGATCGGGCACGTCGCCGTGACCGATGACGCGTGCCGACGAGTCTTGAACGGAAAGACGTCGCCCGCGTTGTTGCGCCGGGACGTGAGCGTTTTGAGTCAGCTTCGCTTCGGCGGTGACGCAGAGCGGCAAGATCAGCCGGCGTCGGGCGCGGCCGTGCCGGTTTGTCGGACGCGCGGTCGGCCGATGAGCAGATGGCGAACGCGAGCGCCAGCATCGCCGCGATCACGCGCTGCCGCGAACCGCATCGAGCGCGCGGAAAAAAGTTCGCGATCTCGTCGCTGCGTCGTGTAGAAGTGCGGTCCGACGCGGATGCCGCAGCCCGGCCGGTAGTCGACGAAGACGCGCTCGCGCGATCAGCGCTGTGCGCGACGCGCCGGCGCTTGTGGAAAATCCATGCCGATCCAGCCGGTACGCCGTGCGGGTTCGAGCGGCGTCGGTACGCGTGAAGCCGCGGGCCAGCGCGCCGTCGGCGAGCTCGTTCGTCAACGCGATGTTGTGCGCGCGGATCGCGTCGACGCCGAGTTCGAGAATCGCATCGTGACCCGGCGCGCGCGACGAGATAGCCCGGAATCGTCGGCGTTCCCGTGTTGTAGCGATGCGCGACCGGCGGCCAGACGGACCGGCGCGTCTTCGAATGCGAACGGCTCGGCGTGGCCCATCCAGCCGGTCAGCGCCGGACGCGAAGCGTTCGCGCAGCCCGGGCCGCACGTAGATGAAGCCGCAGCCGGGGCCGCCGCACAGCCACTTGTGGCTTCCGCCGACGACGATGTCGACGCCGAGGGCGCGTCACGTCGTACGGCACGATGCCGGTCGTCTGATACGCGTCGAGCACGAACAGCGCGCCCGTCTCGCGGCAGCGCGCCGACGATCGCCGGCACGTCGATGAGCGCGCCGGAAACGTACGCCGCGTGCGAAAGAACGACGGCCGCCGTCCGTTCGCCGATCGCGCTGCACAGCGCGTCCGTCGACATCGTCCGGCCGTCGTCGGACGGCACGAGCGCACGCGCGCGCCGAAGCGCTCCCACGCCTTCCAGACGTAGACGACGGTCGGAAACTGCAACGCTTCGATGACGATCTCGCGACGTTCCGAGCGATAGTCGAGCGCCGACGCAATCGCCGCCATCGCGAGCGACACGTTCGGGCAGAGCGATACCGTGCCGGGCGGGCGCGCCGAAGATGCGCCCGAGATTGTCGGCGAGCGCCGCGATCTCCGGCAGCCAGCGTTCCCACGCTTCGGGCCCGTCTTGCGCCCAGGCGTCCCAATAGCGTGCGAGCGCCTCCCGGGCGCCGAGCGGCGGCGCGCCCATCGAGTGTGAGACGAGATACGTCGAGGTTTCGAGGGTCGGAAAGCGCTCGCGCAAGCGCGCGCCGGTCGTTTCGAGCATGAACCGGCGCGTTTCGCCGCCGCCGCAGGCTCGTGCCGCGCACACACGGTGCAACGCCGCCGCGGCAAGAGTTTTCCGGGTTGCGCGGCGCTATGGTAGCGCATGGCAAGACGGCGGATCGACGCGCGCGTCGAGCTCGAATTCCTGCGCGCGACCGAAGCGGCGGCGATCGTCTCGGGCAAGCTCGTCGGGCGGGGCGACAAGAACGCGGTCGACCAAGCGGCCGTCGACGCGATGCGCGGCGTGCTCGGCGAAGTCGACATCGACGGCCTCGTCGTCATCGGCGAAGGCGAGAAAGACGAAGCGCCGATGCTCTACATCGGCGAACAGATCGGCTACGGGCGACGGTCCCAAGATGGACGTTGCCGTCGATCCGATCGACGGCACGACGCTGGCGAGCAAAGGCGGCCACGGCGCGATTTCCGTCGTCGCCGCCGCCGAGCGCGGCTCGCTCTTCCACACGCACATCGCGTACATGGACAAGATCATCGTCGGACAGCGCCGCGCGCGGCGCCATCTCGATCGAAGCCAGCGTCGAAGAGAACGTGCGCGCCGTCGCCAAGGCGATGGGCCGGCCGGTCACCGAGATCACCGTCGCGCTGCTCGAACGCCCGCGCAACGACGACAACGGTGCGCCAACTGCGCGAACTCGGCGCGCGCGTGCGCTTATTCGGCGACGGCGACATCGCCAACGGCATCATCGCCGCGCTCGAGGAACGCAGCCGCATCGACATGCTGATGGGCATCGGGGGCGCGACCGAAGGCGTCGTCGCGGCGTGCGCGGTCAAGTGTCTGGGCGGCGACATGCAGGCGCGGCTCTGGTTGCGCGACGGCGAAGATGCCGTCGCGCAGCGCGAAGGGCTCGACCCGAACGCGATGCTCGGTCTCGACGAACTGTGCCGTTCGGACCTCGCGATGCTGGCCGCGACCGGCGTCACCGACGGCGAGCTGCTCAAGGCGTCAGCTACGTGCGCGGCAGCGCCTATACACGCAGTCGATCATCATCTCGTCGCTGACGCACACGACGCGCATGGTCGATGGAAAGCACGACCTGCAATCGTTCGCGAACCTGATGTCTGCACAACGGCGTCGCCAGCACGCTACGTCCGCATAAGGAGCAACGATCAACCCTCATGAATGCAGCTGCAACGCTGCCGCGAAAGTTCGGCATCGCCGACGCGCGATCGTCGCCCCGGGCAAAGGCATCCTCGCCGCCGACGAAAGCACCGGCACGGCGAACAAGCGGTTCGCGCCGCTCGGCATCCCGCAGACCGAAGAGATGCGCCGCCGCTACCGCAACATGCTGTTCACGACGCCGCGACTTCGGCTCGTACATCAGCGGCGTGATCCTCTACGATGAGACGATCCGCCAGCACGGGAACTCGGGCACGCCGCTCGTCGGCATTCTGCGAAGCCGCCGGCTCGATGCCGGGCATCAAGCTCGACACCGGAACGGTTCCGCTCGCGCTGGCAGGCCCGGACGAAAAGGTGACCGAGGGTCTCGACGGTTTAGCCAAACGCGTCGCCGAGTACGTCACGATGGGCGCCGACTTTCGCGAAATGGCGCGCCGTCATCGCGATCGATGAAGCGGCGGGCATGCCGACGCGACGCCTGCATTCGCGCCAACGCCCACGCGCTCGCGCGCTACGCCGCGATCTGCCAGGCCGGCGGTCTCGTGCCGATCGTCGAACCCGAAGTACTGATGGACGGCGCGCACGCCGCGCAATCGCTCGAGACCAGCTTCGCCGTCCACGAGCGTACGCTTACGCATCGTGTTCGAGGAGCTGGCCGCGCAGAACGTGCGCTTCGAGGAGATGATCCTCAAGCCGAGCATGGTGATTCCCGGCCAAAAGTTCGGCACCAAAGCATCGGTGCTACGAAGTCGCCGACGCGACCGTTGACCGTGCTGATGCGCTGGGTGCCGGCCGCCGTCGCGGGCATCGCATTTCTCTCCGGGCGGCCAAGGCGACGAAGAAGCGACCGCTCACCTCAACGAGATCAACGTGCTCGGCGCGGCAACGTCATGCGCCGTGGCCGCTGACGTTCTCGTACGGCCGCGCGCTCCAGCACGCCGCGCTGAACCTTTGGAAGGGCGACGACGCCAACGACGCCGCGGCGCAAGCCGCATTCGCGCACCGGGCCAAGATGAACTCGCTCGCCGCGCTCGGCAAATGGTCTGCGGCTGCCGAGCAGCGCAATGATTTCGTTTTGAGCCGGTAAACCGAGCACAATCGGCGCAATGTCGCAAGCGCAACGGATCCTCGCAAGCCGACCTGTGGTCGGCGTTTGCCGGTACCGTTCGGACGGGTGGCGGTGAACGTGCGGGGGCGGTACGAATTCGCACTGCACGTTCTCGATGATCCGGCCGGCGTCGACCCGACGCTGGCGCTCATGGGCGCCCAAGGCTGGGAGATCCGCGGACTGGCCAACGCCGGGGACCGCATCGTCGTCGCTTTGCAGCGACCGCTCGATGAGGAGATCCCGCTGCCCGATGCGCCTACGCTGGCGGCTACGCTCGAGGAGCCGCTGGCGGCTCCGAGTCGTGAAGAGATGACCGAGCCGGCGTCACTCTCAGGAAGCAGGCCACCCGGCCGATGATAGGCGTATGCTGCGCATGCTGTGCGATGAGTCTGCTCAAGGCTTGCTCGAGTACGGCTTGATCATCGGTCTCATGGCACTCGTTATGATTGCCGCTTTGACGTACACGGGCAAAAAGGTTTCAAATTCGCTGAACAACTCGGCGTCACTCGTTCCGAACTAGCGTTACGTCACGCCGGCTCTGCGTGCGCAGCGCTGGGCCAGCGATAGACGTCGACGGTCACGTCGCTGCCCGCGCCGTAGGCGCCCACGCCGCCCTCAATGTAGGCCAGGCCATGGGCTTGCACTGCCGTTCTCGTCAGCGCAGAACACTGGTTGTCGAGCGGCGTTGCGATCAGTCGCTCGCCGACACGCAACCGCACGAAGGGCAGATACGTTCTGTTCGGCTTGGCATGCACGGTGCCGTCCAGTCGCGCAATCACTCTGGGCAAACACGGGCGGCGGCTGCCTTGCAAGCGCGCGAGTGCGGGCGCGGCGAATTCGTAGAGACCGACGAACGCCGCAGCCGGATTTCCCGGCAGCACGATCACGCGGGCCGCGCCGAGCCGGCCGAACGCGGTCGGACGCCCCGGCCGCATGGCAACAGATTCAAAGGTGAACGAAACGCCGAGATCGCGCAGCGTCCCTTTGACGAAATCCCGTTCTCCGACCGATGCGCCGCCCGTCGTGATCACAAGGTCGGCATCCGCACATGCGTTTCGTAACGCCTGGCGTAACGCGTGCCGATCGTCGGCAACGGTCGCTTCGCTGATGATGACGGCACCCGCCGCGGCGGCGATCGTGCGCGCCGTCGTGGCATTGCTGTTGCGAATCTGTCCGTGACCCGGCACTTCGTCGACGTCCACGAGTTCGTTGCCGGTGCAAAGGATAGCGACGCGCGGCCGGCGTCCGACGGCTACGCGGGCGAAGCCTGCAGACGCCAGCAGCGCTAGCTGGGCCGGTTCCAATGACGTACCGGCTTCGAGTATCCGCTCGCCGCGCCGCGCATCTTCGCCGGACGGGAAGACGTGCTGCCCGCTGCGCAGCGGGCCTCCCAGTTGGATCGATCCGTTGCGATGCGCGACGTCCTCGAGCGCGACGACGGTGTCCGCACCGTAGGGAAGCGCACCTCCGGTTGCAATCTGAGTCGCCGTTCCGCTAACGTGGGCGGCCGGTGCTGCTGCTTGCGCATACACGGCCTGCTGGATGGGAAACACGCGTCGGTCTGCCGTCTCGGTCGCTCGCAAAGCGAACCCGTCCATGGCCGACCGCGCGAACGGCACGAGATCGTCGGAGGCGTAAGCATCGTGCCCCAGCACGCGACCGTGCGCCTCGCCAAGCGCAACGGTTTCGACGTCGAGGGGCGCACAGCCCGCGAGTACGCAATGCTGCGCAGCGCGAAACGCGATCACGTCGCGCACTCCGCGATGCGGCCGCCGTGTGCATACACGTTGAAACGTTCGCCGCGCACGAATCCGACGAGGGTCACGCCGAACTCCGCCGCCAGCGCGACGGCGAGGCTGCTCGGTGCCGAAACCGAGCACACGATCGGGATGCCCGCAGCGAGCGCTTTCTGTACGATCTCGTAGCTGCTGCGACCGCTGACGAGCAAGATCGACGTAGCGAGCGGCAAGCGCCGTTCGAAAAGCGCCCAACCGACGAGCTTATCGACAGCGTTGTGCCGGCCTACGTCCTCTCGTACGGCGAGCAGTCCGCCGGCGGCGTCGAACAACCCGGCGGCATGCAGGCCGCCCGTCTTTGCGAAGATGCTCTGCTGCGAGCGCAGCCGCTCAGGCAGTGCTACGATCGGTCGCACTCGCGACCGACACATCGCCGGCGAGCGGTTGCGATTCCGCGAAGTTGCAACGCCTCGAGACTCGCTTTTCCACAGACGCCGCAGGCGCTCGTCGTCGTGAAATGGCGCTGTAGCGTCTCGAGCTCGGGCAAGGCATCGCCCGCGAAGTCGACGTTGACGATGTTGTACCGTTGCGCGCCGTCGATCCGCTCGTCGATGCAATAGGAAACGCGACGCAGTGCCGCCGCGCCTGGAAGGGCGCCTTCACCGTACAAAAAACCGGCAGCAAGTTCGAAGTCGTTTCCGGGCGTCCGCATCGTCACCGCTACCGTGCGGGCCGCTTGACCGGCGCGCAGGCGGATCTCGAGCGGCTCCTCGGTCGCCAGCCGATCGAAGCGCGTCGTTGCGCGGCCGGCTTCGACCGCGACGATGCGGCTTTCCACGGTCGCCCCCGGGCGCGCCCTTCCTACCGTCACCGCAAGGTCCTACCCTCCGCGCCTGAAAAATCGCCTACACGATGCTTGCCGTCCCGCTTATCGTGCTGTCGGTCTTCGTCGAACTGTTCGGCATCATCCCGACTACCGCCGCGATGCAGAGCGCGTCGCCATCACCGCGCGCGTCAGCGCCGCCCGCACCGAGCCCGGCTGCTTCAGCGGCCCAGCCGTCCGCGCGGCCCGCCGATCCGCTCGCGCCGACGCCGCCTGCGGTGCGCATACCGGTGAGCGCAGGCCCCACCCCAAGCGCTTTGGCAGACGGTGGTCCCGACTTCCAGATGACCTTGACGTACATTTTGTCGCGCACATCTTCGTCCGTTCACGCGAGTGAAGTGCGCGCCGGCACGTCGCCGCGTACGCGCTATCGAATCGACTATGCAAGCGCTTATGCTTTTGCGCCCGGAGCGCGTTGTGACCTCGGCGTGGCAGAAACGTTCGTCGAAGCGTTCACCGATACGAGTGAGCCGGTGCGCGGGCTCGATCCGCCGGCACTCTACTACATCGACGACGGATACGGACGCAACGTCTATTCGCCGGCCTTCAAACAAGCAACCTCCGTTCGGCAACACGAGTACGGCAAAGTCGGGGGAGCCGACCGCAACACGTACACGTGGACGTACGCTTTCGTCTATCACTTCAATGGAGTCGATCTTTCGCGTCTGCGGTTGATCTCGCTGAGCGATCCCGAAAGGCGTGAGATGTTCGCGCCGTTCGTGTTCACGGATCGCGAGACCGGCGAGCGGGTCATGCGCGCCGTCAGTCGAGCCGCGACCCTGTGCGGGGCTCGCCGGACGGATCCTTTCGCGTCGCCGTCGTCCACGCCGGATCCGTTTGCGAGTCCGCGGCGAAGCGCCTAACGCGCATCGCCGCTAACGATCGCGCGAGCCGTTGGGCTTCTCGATGGTCATGCTGCGCTCGAGGCGTCGCAACACGATCGACTCGTGCAGTTCCGCGCGACGCTCGCGGATCGCGCGCACACCCGCCCGGTAGAGCGTGACGTTGTGCCAGATGGCCCATGACGACGCGAGGGCGACGACGCCGAGTAGAACGATGAAGACGGCGAGCACAGCGGTCCCTTCGCGCCGAACGCGTGCTACGCTTGTCGATGCTCATTGGGCCGGGCAGTCTGCCGGCGGGGGGCGTTGTTGCGAACGGATGGAGGGGTAAGCCTAGCATCGTGCGCAGTTTTCCGGAGTTGCCGTGACAGAACCGACGTATCCCGAACGACGGCAACGGTGTTGGAGCTGCGACCATCGCGCGAGCGAGCACACGGATGCCGGTTGTGCCGGCTTGACTCCCGCCGAGACAAAGTGCAGTTGCACCGTCCGCTCGGCCGATATTTCGTCTCCCCGGGAGATGACCGGTGAAGTGTACGGCCGCTCGCGGCGGCGCCGCTTGGATTGAGCTACCGCGACAGCGCGACGTCGGGCGTTCGCGGCGGGCCCGCGAGCGCAGTCGACCGCAGGAAGCGATCGAGCATTTCGTCGAGGGCCTCGTCTGACTGCGTGACGAGAGCCCGCTGAAAGCGGACCGGCGTCATCGCTTCAAAGGACGACAGCGCCGACAGGAGTGCCGCACGGTACGCGCCTGCCGCACCGTTATCGTGCTCGGAAACCGCCGTGCCGACGAGATGAGCCAGCGCGAGCCAGAGAGATGCACAACCGAGCGGCGCCTGTGCCAGTTGGTCGGCAAGCGTTCCTGCCGTTTTGCACGCGAGGCTGCCCGACAGCGCTAAGGAGCCCGGCGGCCGCGGCGTCTGATCGATCCCCCCTTCGGGAGACGCGCGCAGGGCGGAGAACAAGGCGGTGCTCATCACGCGACTGTCGGCGTGTTCGAGGTCGGCCGCTTCGAGAGTGATGTGCGGCTGCCGCAGGCGCAGCGCGAGGCGTTCTTGATTCGAACGAAGCGCACTACGCTGAGCGTTGAAGGCTGCTTGCAGGCTGCGCGACCCCGCGACCGCTCCATCGGGGAAGAACAGGCGGATCGCGAAGAGGTGCCGCAAGAAGCCGGGGCTGTTGCCGACATCGCGCGAGAAACGCAACGCGCGAACCAGCCACTCCGCCGTCAACGTCAAGCGGAATGCGACCTGTCCGTCGTCATGCGTCCGAACGACACCGTCCCCGCGGGGTGCTACCTCCCCGGCGGCCGGCTGCAGCGGTGCTGGTGCCCAGTCGCTCGTGCGCAGACGCATGTGGGGAAGGGAGGCAGTGCGCTTTCCGCGAGGCGGCGCTGCGGTCGACGCCCGGGCGCCCGGTAACGGTGGCGCTGGTGTGCCAGCGAAGACGGCGGGCGCAATCGATGGCGGATCCGCGGCCACCCCTTTGAGCGCGACGACGGAGAAGGGCAGTGCCAGTGCGGCGCCGGCAAACGCCGGAACGGCCTTGACGGTGACACGCGAAGACGCGGCCGGCAACGGCGTCCCGTCGAGTGAAACAGCAGCGTGGGCTTCGAGGATCGTCCCGGCTGCGAGCGGATCGGCCACGGTCGTCGACCACGCAACGACGACGTCCACTTCTGGAGCGACGTCGCGCAGCTCCAAGCCGCCTTCGGATGAAAAGAGCGACAGAGCGATCCCGTCGTGAAGCGTTGCGCCGTTGATCGACATGCTTCCCGGTAAGAACCGCGTCGCATCGCTCGCACGAACGGTCAGCGCGACGTGTCGAGCGCTGCCGTCGCCGCTGTTGCGCAGCGACAACGTATACGCCAACTGCGAACCTGGGACGACCGTTTCGCGCGGCTCGCATACGAGGCTTGCCCCGCTGCAAGCGGGCCGCGCATCGACGGTCAGCGCGATCGGCTCTAAGGGAAAGGGCGCGCTGCCGTACGCGCGCACATAGCCGTCGAACAAAACGGCAGTGCCGAGCGACATCCGCTTGCGCAGCCGCACGCCGATGGAGACCGTCTGCGTTACGCCGGCCGCAAGATCTCCAAACGACAGCGCGTTACCGTCGCGGGCTAACGCATCGGGAGCGTCGAGTTCGAGCTCTTCGGGAAGACGCAAGACGACCACGACATCGCGCGCTACGTCGTCGCCCTCGTTGGCCAGCTCGACCGCTACGGTCGTGAGCCGATCGTAGCGCAACGCCGGATCGGCGGTGGTCAACCGGGATGAAGAAGCGTCGAAGCGTGGACGCGAGCGAATGACGTGCTGCTGCTCGCCTAACGCGACGTCGGGTGCGTCGGCAAAGGTAAGGCGCGCTCCCAAACGCAGTTGCGTTCCGTCGCTCTGCGGTTTCGCCGTCCGCGCAACGATCGTAAAGTTGCGCGGCGTCTGCGGCGCCAGCACGCCGATGGTCAGCGCGCCGTCGCTGAAAGCTCGCCGCTCGCCGCCTTCGCTTATCGAGAGCGCTTCGAGGCTGGGATCGTGTGTGATGCGCAAGACCGCTTCACTCGTGGCGACGGTCCCTGTGTTGATCAGCGTGAGCGCGTAGGAAACGTCGGAGCCCGGCGCAATGCGACGAGGGCCTGCTGCCGATAGCGCGTTGCGCGCGGACTCGAAGCGGGGCTGCGAAGCGATCGTTAACGACCGTTCGAAACGGCGCAGCTCCCGTTGCAACGAACGCACTTGGGCGTCCGCCTTGAGGACGCGTCCGTCGGGCAACGGCGAGGCGACCGTCGCCTCCAGCATCATCGTCGTCGTCGCCCCGGGCGCCAGTTCTCCGAAAGCGCACGTGACTGGCGTGCAAGCGGGGTCGGGATACGGCTGTCCATCCAGCGTGAGTGAACCGAACGCGTACAACAGCGAGGACGGCAAGATGATGGTGCCCGCAAGCTCGTGCGCAACGCTCTGACCCGTGTTGCGGACGGTGAGGCGCAGGCCTAGCCGTTGTCCCGGCGTCACCGTTTTGGGCGGAGAACCATCCGCCGCGAGAATCTCGAAGCGCGTTTGTTCGGGGTCTAGTTCGAGGGGCGACGTAACGGTAAGCGACGCCGGCGCCAATGCGAACTCGCGAACGTTCCGTGCGGCGACCGAACCCGTCGCCGTGATGATCGTCCCGTCTTCGAGTGGTGAATCCACCCGCACGCGATAGGAAAGCGTCACGCCGGCGCCGGGTGCCAACCGGGACGCGACGACCGGCGGGTCGCTCGGTCCGAACGGTGTGGACCGGTTCGCCGTTGCGAACGGGGCGCCGTCGACGTACGCGCTGTCAGCGACGAATTCGGTATGGTCCGGAATCGGCAAGATCAGGACGACGTCGTGCGCGCTGCTCTGGCCTTCGTTCGCGACGGCGGCCGTAATCGCGAGCTCAGCGTTCGGCACGACATCGCCCGAACACGTAAGCGCAAGCGAAGAAGCGCCGCTCAGGTGCGGTCGACTGGCGACGGTGAGCCGCACGACGTTCGAAGCGGTGACGGGCATGTCGCTCGACGCCAACGCTGCTTGGATGTCGATCGGCGTGCCGTCTTCCACGATCGCATCGACGGCGTATTCCAGCGAGATGCGGCGTACGGCGCCCGGGGCCACTTCCCCAATATCGATGCCGGCGCTGCTCGTTGCGTCGGCAGCGTCGCCGGGCGCCCGGACGTCATCGAACTTCGTCGAACCATCGACGTATTTCAGACCCGGCGGCAACGAAAAGCGAATCCGGACGCCGCGAGCCGGCGCACCCGCGACGTTCGTAAAGGTCACACGAGCGTGCACCGTCGTTGCGGGCGCGACGAAGCGTTCGGGCGTGACGACGAGCGTCGAGAAGCCTTCGGCTAGTGCCGTCGACCCCGGCGCAAAGATATCCGAAAGCGTTCGATCGTCGGCCATAGCAGAACGGCCCTCGTTTGCCGCCCTTCCGAGGAACACCTCGACGTTCGGCTGAGGCTTTCGTCCTCCGTTAGAAAGAGGTAAGGCCGGTCGTCAGTAGCCGTTCTCGCGCAGGGCGCAGGGCGACATGATCGGCGTCCGACATGCCGTGGATGAGCCGCTTGTCGGCCGGCGCGATCGTGGCCAGCACGCCGCCGAGCCGCACGTCCTTGCCGACGACGTAATAGTACGGGCAGAGTCGTACGCGGCCGTCGAGATGGCGGATGTCATCGCTTTTGCGGTCGAAGTAAGGGACCGAGACGCGCTTACCCTTATGAAAGCGTTGCAGTACATAAGGCGTCTTCGGATACGATCGCAGAGCGTCGTCGAGGGCGGCTTGCCACTCGTCTTTGGTCAGATCGTTCGCTACCTTAACGCCGCGCGAGCCCCACGCGAGTTCGGAGAAACCTGATGGCTTCACGACGAACTCGCGCTCGCTCTTGCCGAGCGGCACGAGCTGCGACCAGTCGTTGAGAGGCTCGCCGGCGGCAAGCAAGCCGTCGATCGAAGCTTGCGGCGGAAGCGCTCGCGGATCGAGGATCCACGTGTTGGGAAAGATGGAACTGCAAGCGGTCGAACGCGTCGCCGAGCTCGGCTTCCAAAATTTGGCGAGCGCGGGATGGTGCAACAGCGCGAATACTAGCTTTTCTTCGAGGTGCGCTTTCGGGGGAGGCGTCATCTTCACGCGGTTGTGCCGCGCCGCATACAGCATGAGCTCGTTTTTGGGACGTTCGGCAGATCGAAAAGCTCGAAGTTGCGGTAGAGGACGTCGAGCTTCTTTTCCTCGCCGCCGGCAAGCCGCAGGAAGAGCGCATCCTCGGTAAAGACGATGTCTTCGGGTTTGCAGACGTACGTCTGACCGAAGCCCCGTCGCATTCATCGCGCTGGCGAGCCATGTCATTTCGGCGCGGTAATCGCCGGACTCGGCCGAAACCACGATGGCCGTCGTCGGACGCTCTTGCCGCGGTGGCTGATGCGAGCATCGCTGCGAGGCCCGCCGTCATCCCGTCGACGATCACCGATGGTGTCGTAACCCAGCTCGCAGTACGCCTGCGCCATGGCGCCGACGAAGCCCAGGCCTCCTGGAATGCTATCGAGTTCGGATGCGATGAAGCCCTGCTCGGTCATGATCAGATCCGGCCGGATGACGGCTGGTATGTCGCTCTTGAAGCGGTTCTGACGGCCGAGCTTGACGATCGCTTCCGGCTTGCCGAGATCGAGGTATTCCGCGATGAAGGCCGGCGCGGTCCCTCGTACACTGCGCTGATAGAGCGTGGCGAGCGTACGGTAGAACGCGAGCAAGTCGGGACCCAACCGTTCGATCGCCGCGTACGTTTGCGGCGAGAGCGGGAACGGTTCCGGCGAGAGCCGCCATGCGACGCGCTCGATGTCGACTCCGACCCCGCCGAAGAGTCCCGCCGGCATCGCATCGTTGAGGAACAGCGCTTGATCGCGCGCCGTCATGCTCGGGTCGAGCGCGGTACACCCCATCTTGCGGCCCCTTATGTTTTCCGAAGATACGACGGTGCGCCGGCCTCACGGAGTGCATCCGCGGGCCGACATCGACATTCGAGCAATTTTGCGCTCGAAAAGGCAATGTACCGGCGTCTCACGTTGTCCCGAAAAACACTCCGGGGCGCCGGGTTGCGCGGTCAGGCTATTTGAGGACGATCGCGCCCGGCACGAGCAAAGCGTGTTCAAGCTGCGCCGTACCGCCGCGAACGGCAAGCGTGAGATGCAGCGTACGAGCGATGCCGAGAGACTGCAGCGGAATGTCTTCGATCGTGCGCGCAGTCGCTTGCGTCGATAAGCGGCTGTAGCGGTGAGTCGCGTCAGCGGCGGCCGCCCCTTGACCTCAGGGTCTCCTGGACGAGCCCATCGGCGCCGGCGGGGCGTTATTTCCATGCCGCCTGCGAGACACACCGTCAGCCGTGAGCGCGGTCCGGTCGAGTCGAAAACTCATGTCAACGGAACGACGAGCTCGCTGCAGCGCTCGATAGCGGCGCGATCGACACGGCGACGCCGAATGCTAGGGCCGCGTTCGCCGTGCGCGCCATACGTTGCCGTAAACGCTCGCGCGACTACGATGCGTTAGCGCATCCAAGGAGCGATCGGCGGGCAACGATAAGCCACCCGTCACCTCATGAGAATCGATCTGATCGCCCTCGATCTCGACGGAACGCTGCTCGCTTCGCACGAACGGATCTCGACGCGCAATCGCATGGCGATCCGAGCGGGCGCTCGAAGCGCGGCGTGCGAGTCGTGCTCGTTACCGGCCGCGGAACCGATTTGCCGATTAAGCGTCTCGCGCGAACTGAATCTCAATCTTCCGGTCATCTGTTGCCACGGCGCGCTCACGAAAGATTTCGGCGCAAATCGAACGCTCGTGCATCTTCCGCTTCCGCTGATCTACGCGAAACCGATGGTCGAATACGCAGAACGGCACGGGCTTTCGGTCGCCGTTTATTCCGAGGAGATCTTCTGGCGGCTCGAGGGCTCCCACGTCACGCATGGAGGACATGAACGGCCGTACGTGGCGCGAAGCGAAAACGTTTGCCGACGTGCTCGACGCCGCGCCGACCTTCTTACGGTTCCTCGGCGCCGAATCGGTGGCCGCGATGTCGGCGCGCATTCGGGGACTTGCCGCTCAATTTCCGGTACGAAACATGGGGGAGTTCGACGAGTGCGCGGTGCTCAATCGCGAAGCGAGTAAGAAGAATGCCTTGCAACGGTTGTGTGCCGACTTTCAGATTTTGCCGGAACGCGTCGTAGCGATCGGCGATTCGCCCAACGACGTGCCGATGTTGCGCTGGGCCGGCACGGGCGTGGCTATGGGTAACGCCGCGCCGGAAGTGAAGCAGAGCGTGCGCTACGTCACCGCAAGTAACGACGGAGGACGGCGTCGCCGCTTGCCATCGAACGCTTCGTCTCGGCGGCTCACAAACGTCCGGCATGACAGGCTCCGAGCGCTCACCGATTCGCGAGTACGAATCGCGACCTGCGTGCGATCCTCGCAGTCGCGCGACTGGGAGGCGCTGCGCGAATTTTCGCGCGAGCACAACGAGATCCCCGACGACGTCTACGCGCAGCCGCGGCATTTTTGGGAAGTTATGCTGCACAAGATGACGTGCAGCCGCATCGATTTATTGGCGTCTGCACGATGAGTCGCGCGCATGGCTCGCCGAACGCGGCTACACGCCGGACTCGGCGGCTACTAACGTGAACGTCCGGGTCGTTGCGTTTCGCGCGCATTCGCGAAGTGTTGTGCGAGGCCGCGCTCGCGCGCCTTCGGTGCCCGACGGCACGGCTCCGGGAGAGGTCTGGCGCGAACTCGCTGCCGACTTTCCGGAATTGCGAGCGTTGCGCGCGTCGACGCGGTTTGCCGTCAACGGAGCTTTCGGCGATCCCGGGGCGCCGCTACACGAGGGTGACGAACTCGCGCTGCTGCCGCCGTTCGGAGGAGGATAGCACGTACGTACTGATCGATGCCGACCGCTCGACCTCGCGCAGGTAAGCGCAGCCAGCGGTACCCATGCGGACGGGGCCGCTCGTCACCTTCGTCGGATACGTGCGCGAGACGAGCGACGATGGCCGATGCGGTTACTGGGCTCGAATACGAAGCGCATCGCGAGCTGGCGCTGCGCGAAGCTCTGCGTACCGTCGGTGCGGAAGCCTCGTCGCGTTTCGGCGCCGCTCGCGTCGCCATCGCGCACCGGCTGGGCGTCACTGGCGCTGGGCGAAGCGGCCGTCGCCGTCGCCGTCGCGGCAGCGCATCGCGGGCGCCGCTTTCGATGCGTGCGAGTATGCGATCGATGAACTCAAAAAGCGCGTTCCGATTTGGAAGAAGGAGTGTCTATCACGACGGCGGCGCCGCGCTGGCGAGAAAATGCGTGCCAAGCGCCGTGAACCTCGATCTTCGCAAGCTCGCGCACGCGCGCAAGGTAAGACGATCGCCGCGCTCGAGTACGAGCCCCGCCGCGCTCGCGGCGTCGCGATTGCAGTCGGCGCACGGCTATTCGAGTTCCAAGCACAATTTCGATGCGCTCTGCGGCTTCGCTGCAAGCCACGGCTTCCACGTTATCAGCATCGATTTTCCGGGCCACAAACTCGGTGCGAGCGGCGGCCGGCTCGAAAGCGTAGATGACTTGACCGATGCGCTAGCTGCGGCGGTACGTTACCTGCGCGAAACATACGCCGTTCCGGTGTACACGATGGGCCACAGCATGGGCGCTGCGACGGCACTGCGCACGTGTGCGGCGGATCCCGTCGCTCGCCGGTGCGATATCGATCGCGACGGGCTGGGGGCGCCCGACCGCGCTGGACGCATTGGCGGCGCGCGGTGCCGTCGATTTGCGGTCGTCGTACGTCGATGGGCTGACGCTGCAAGAGGTCGTCGCGGCGACCGAACCGGTGCTCGACTCCGCATTGGACGCGCTGGCGGGACGCCCGGCGCTGTACGTCGCGGCCGAGCAAGACGGCATGGTCTCGCAATCGAGCGCACGCGAACTCTACCGAGCGCGCGCCCGAACCGAAGACGTTCGCGACTGATCGCAAGCGATCACACGAGCGCGGGGGAGAATGCGCGCGCCGACCGTGCTCGCATGGCTGAACGAGCGGCACCCCGCTGAGCGGGCGCCGCCGACTCTGCGCCGTTACAGCCGCCACTTGCTGATTCCCGAGATCGGGCTTCGCCGGTCAAGAGAAACTTGCGCGAGCCCGCGTGCTGGTCGTCGGTGCCGGTGGTCTCGGCTCGCCGGCGTTGCAGTATCTGGCGGCAGCGGGCGTCGGGACGATGGGCATCGTGGACGACGACACGGTCGACCTGACGAATCTGCAGCGCCAAGTGATCTTCGGCCATGCCGACATCGGACGGCGCAAAGCGATCGCTGCAGCCGAACGCGTCGTCGCACTGAACCCGCACGTCGCCGTCGATCCCTTCCGGTCCGGTTGACGCGACGCAACGCGCGCGCACTCGTGCGACCTTACGATATCGTCAGTCGACGCGACCGACACGTTCGAGGCGCGTTACCTGATCAACGATGCGTGCCGGCTCGAGGACAAGCCCGACGTGTACGGATCGATCTTCCGTTTCGACGGGCAAGTCAGCGTGTTCGCGCCGGACGGCCCGTGCTATCGCTGTCTCTTTCCGCGCAGCCGCCGCCGCCGGGCAGCGTTCCGACCTGCGCGGAGGGCGGCGTGCTCGGCGTGCTGGCCGGGCTGGTCGGGCACCTGGCAGGCCAATGAAGCGCTCAAATTGCTGCTCGGCATCGGCGACCCGCTCGATCGGGCGGTTGCTGCTCGTCGATATGCTTTCGGCGGACGTACGCGTGAGATCGCTTTCGCAAGCGATCCCGGATGCCCGCTGCACGGCGATCGACCGTCGATCTGTCGACGTGCATTTCGCATGCCCGAAGCACGTGCCCGCGGTGCTGCCGACCGGTGCGGAGGAACTCGACGCGGCAGAACTCGATGCGTATCTCGAAGCGCATCCGGATGACTCGCGTGCTCGACGTGCGCGAACCGCACGAACGCGTACTCGGTCCTGCGCCGCACGCCGTCACGATTGCCGGCAAGCGCGCTGGCGGCGCGGCTTCAGGAACTGGACAGTGCCTGCGAGTACGTCGTCGCGTGCCGGGTGGGCGCGAAGTCGGCCTGGGCCATCGAACGGCTGCGCGACGCCGGTTTCCGGCGGTTGCGCCACTGCGCGGCGGTCTGCTGGCGTACGCCGCAGCGCGGCCCGACTTCGATTTCTTTTGAGGGTCGCGCCGCGGAGCGGCACAACGCCGCGCGAGGGTTGATTGGCGCTGCGTCACGATGATACCGAGACGACGGTCCTGGATGCGTCCACGGTTCGACGGTCGCTTTTTTATTGTTAGGGAGACGTTTACGTGCTTAAAATTTCTCGGTTGGTCGCGCTGGGTGTCGTCAGCGCGTGCGCCAATGCTTCCGTGGCAGCGGCGAGTCCTACGCTTCATAGTTCCACTGGTTTCTTCGCCGGCGCCCATGTCGTCATGCGCCACGCGCATCCCCCGCCGCTGCCGCCACCGCGCAGGGTTCTAATCACGGCGGCGGACCGCATGCGCGCCCAAGCCGGGGGCTGGCAGCCGGTCAAGGCTCCGTACAAAGGCAGCGCGCCGGCACGGCGCTATTGATGACCGACGGAACGGTCATGGTGCACGAGGCCGAGCCTCGGAGTGGTACAGCCTCAAGCCCGACAATACCGGAAGCTACATCAACGGAACGTGGACGCAAAAAGCATCGCTTCAGTCGGCTACGGTCCGTTGTACTTCGCCTCGGCCGTGCTCGCCGACGGTAAGCTCGTCATCAACGGCGGCGAGTACAACTTCGTCCAGCCAAGTCGAGACGAATCAAGGCGCGATCTACGATCCGCTCGAAGATACGTGGACGCCGGTCTCGCCGCCGAGCGGCTGGTAGCAACATCGGCGACGCGCAGAGCGCCGTGCTCAACAACGACACGTACATGCTGGGAAACTGCTGCTACAGCGTCCAGGCGCTCTGAACGAACAGGCGCTGACGTTCACGCAAACGGGCGCCGGCAAGGCGGACGGAAATTCAGAGGAAGGTTGGACGCTGCTCCCGAGCGGCAAGGTGCTGACGGCGGACACGCAAGACGAGCCGAATTCCGAACTGTACAATCCGAACGACGCGGCTCGTGGTCGACCGCCGGGCCGGTCGCCGTCGATCTCGTCGGACCGGGTCTCGAAATCGGTCCCCAAGTCCTGCGGCCTCAACGGCATGGTCTTCGCCGTCGGCGGCGAAGCGGCCACAACGCGATTCTACAAACGAAAACCGGCACGTGGAGCACGGCGCCGAATTCCCCGCGGTCTTCGGGACGGCAGCTCGAATGCCAACGACGGCCCGGCGACGCTGCTGACCAACGGCACGGTCATGGTTGCCGCTGAGCCCGGGGGAATTCAACACGCCGGCCACTTCTACGTGTTCAACGGCACGGCAGTTCGTACCGATCGCCGCGCCGCCCAACGCGCCCAACGACTCGATCGTACAATATCCGCCTGCTGATGCTGCCGACCGGTCAAGTGTTGGAGACCGACGGTACCAGCGACGTCGAAATCTACACGCCGGGCGTCAAGCCGAACCTAGCGGTAGCACCGGCCATCACGTCGGTGCCCAGCAGCCTGACCCACGGCAACGACGTATCAGATCTTCGGTCAGCGGTTCAACGGATTCTCGCAGACGAACTCCTATGGCGACGACGACGCAAGAAGCCACGAACTATCCGCTAGTGCGCGATCGTCAACGACGCGACGCACCACGTGTTCTTCGCGCGGACGCACGACCACAGTTTCATGGGCGTCGCTTCGCAAGCGACGGTTTCAACGTACTTCGACGTACCGTCGAACATCGAGACGGGACCGAGTAAGCTAGTCGTTATCGCCAACGGCATCCATTCGCCGCCGGCCAGCGTCACGATCCACTAACCGAAGCTGGGCAGGACCCTCCGCGACGCCGGTGCTCCACGACCTGGAGAGCTCGGCGTTCGCGGGGGCAAGCTGCCTTACCGGCGAAGCGGCACGGGCGGAGGGCCTATGATCGCGCTGTTCATTCTTTTCATCGCTATGCTTGGACTGCCCGGAGGGTCGCGCGGCCTTCAGGGACCTGCCGCGGCGCCGAGTGTGCCCGCTCCCGGGTCTGTGCCGGGCGTGGCCGCATCGACCCCGCAGAACCCTTGTCCGCAGCCGTCGAGCAACACGCAGCTCATCGACCCGCCGAATTTGTCCGCAGTCAACGGCGTGTTGAACGTGACGTTGACGCTGACGAGTGAAGAGCGCGGCGGCGCTCCGGTCCTATGCTGGGTGTACCGCCTGCCCGGCAGCGCCGCGCAGGGCTTGTACAGCGTGCCTCCCACGCTCAACGTGCGCCAAGGTGAGCGGCTGGCCGTAACGCTCGTCAACACGCTGGCGCCTCCCAACGGGAACATTCCGACGCCGCCGCCGATCGTCATCGAGCGCGATGGAGCCGGAAATGCGCCCCACATGGCGATGCAAGAGCATTCGAATCCCTACGCCTTGATGTGTCATCAGCCGCAACTGGCGCCGACGCCGACGCCCGATCCCGTGACGGGGCGCATCTACGGCTATCATCGCTCGCCGTGGAACGAGGCCAACCTCCACTTCCACGGTCTCAACACGTCGCCAGATCAGCCCAGCGACGATGTCGTCAACGTCCTGCTGTGTCCGAATCTGACCAATACGTCTTTTCGGATGTATCACTACGTCGTCGACATCCCGCGCAACGAGCCGCCGGGGCTGTATTGGTATCATCCGCACGCCCACGGCGAGAGTCAATATCAAGTCTTTCAGGGACTGACGGGCGCGATCGTCGTCCATTCCATGCGCCCGTCGATTCCCGACGAGCTACCGGACCATCTCGCGATCGTGCGCGACTCGCCGGCGATTCCCGGCTTTGCAAAATACGCGCGGTTCGCCAAGTATGAGCGTACGCACCAGCCTCCCTCGTTCGCAAAAATCCGCGCGCGGCTCGCCGCTGACACGCCGGGTTTCAAGCGCAATCCCGGCGGCGATCCGTTCCAGGCGCCCGACTACTGTCCCGGACCGAAGATTCCCGAGAACACCGACAACGTCACGGTGAACCAAGTCCCGTTGCCGTTCAACGGCAACCGAATCTATGGATTGCCCGAAGCGCAGATCGGTTTAGGTCAGACGCAATATTGGCGGCTGGCCAATACGGATGCGCAGACGTCGCTCGATCTCGTGCTGATCGTCAACGGAAAACCGGCGCCGTTGCTGGTGACGGCGCGCGACGGTGTGCCGCTCGTCGTGAAGAACGGGCATCCGACGTATGCGCCCGTTGCGATGAGTCATGTCTTTTTACCGCCGGCAGGCCGCGTCGAATTTTACTTGACGGGTTCGGTCCCCGGAGCCGACATGGTCATTCGCACGCTAGGCATCGACACGGGTTGCGTGGGCGATACCGATCTCGCTCGCAACCTCTTTGACGTCAAGGTCGGCACGCAGCACGTCGCGCAGCAGCGCGTCGTTATCCCGCCGGTGACCGATCCGGTCGCGCAGCGCTTTTCGGATTTGGCGTATCAAAAGCCGATCAGACAACGTACGTTTATTTTCACGGAGTACATCCGTCCGGACGAACCCGAACCCGACTTTTACATCACCGAAACGTCGAATCCAAAAGCGGTCGAGCATCCATACCGCATGAGCGGTCCGCCGGATACGGTCGTCAAGGACGGAACCGTCGAAGAGTGGACGGTGCTCAACTACACCAACGAGATGCACGCGTTCCACATCCATCAATTGCACTTCATGCCGATTGCCGGCGTCGATACGTCGCAAGGCTTAGGGCAGTTGCTCGATACCGTCGTCGTGCCGCACGGCGGCTACAACGCGCAGGGGCAGTTCATCCCGCGCGGCGTCAAGCTGCTCATGGACTTCCGCGACGCCGACATCGTAGGGACGTTCGTCTACCACTGCCACTTCCTCGAACACGAAGACAACGGGATGATGGCGCGCATTCAAGTCGTGCGCTGACACGACCTCATCGTCTCCGGCGGCCTTGTCATGATATTGCGCGTGTGCCTTTTTCTCGCCGTGCTCGCCTTGCCGGCAGCGGCCGTCTCTACCCCGGCGCGCGACGCCGGACATCGTACGGCCATGGACGCCCAGTTTCCGTGCCCGCTCGGGATGACGTCTTTCATCGACCCGCCCAACCTCTACGCGATGGACGGCAGCCTGAACGTCACCTTGACGCTGACGAGTGAAAAGCTCCACAGCGTGCCCGTCCTGTGTTGGGTGTACCGCTTGCCCGGCAGCGCCGCGCAGGGCTTGTACAGCGTGCCTCCCACGCTCAACGTGCGCCAAGGTGAGCGGCTGGCCGTAACGCTCGTCAACACGCTGGGGCCGCCGAACGGCGACCCGCCGCCGCTCGTCATCGACCGCGATGGCGCCGGAAAGGCGCCCCACATGGCGATGCAAGAGCATTCGAATCCCTACGCCTTGATGTGTCATCAGCCGCAACTGGCGCCGACGCCGACGCCCGACCCCGTGACGGGCCGCATCTACGGCTATCATCGCTCGCCGTGGAACGAGACGAACCTGCACTTCCACGGCCTCAATACGTCGCCCGACCAGCCCAGTGACGACGTCGTCAACGTCCTGCTGTGTCCGAATTTGAATAACTCGTTTCTGCGCGTGTATCACTACGTGGTCGACATCCCGCGCAACGAGCCGCCGGGACTGTATTGGTATCATCCGCACGCCCACGGCGAGAGTCAATATCAAGTCTTTCAGGGACTGACGGGCGCGATCGTCGTCCATTCCATGCGCCCGTCGATTCCAGACGAGTTACAGGACCATCTCGCGATCGTGCGCGACTCGCCGACTTCGGCGGAAAATCAAAAGTATGCGAAGATGCGGGCGCAGCTCGCCCACGCTACGCCCAATTTCAAGCGCAATCCCGGCGGCGATCCGTTCCAGGCGCCCGATTACTGTCCCGGACCGAAAAGCCCCTCAAACAGCACGAATCTCACCGTCAATTTGGTCGGTCTGCCGATCAACGGAGATCAGATCACGGGATTGCCCGAAGCGCAGATCGGTTTAGGTCAGACGCAATATTGGCGGCTGGCCAATACGGATGCGCAGACGTCGCTCGATCTCGTGCTGATCGTCAACGGAAAGCCGGCGCCGTTGCTGGTGACGGCGCGCGACGGTGTGCCGCTCGTCGTGAAGAACGGGCATCCGACGTATGCGCCCGTTGCGATGAGTCATGTCTTTTTACCGCCGGCAGGCCGCGTCGAATTTTACTTGACGGGTTCGGTCCCCGGAGCCGACATGGTCATTCGCACGCTAGGCATCGACACGGGTTGCGTGGGCGATACCGATCTCGCTCGCAACCTCTTTGACGTCAAGGTCGGCACGCAGCACGTCGCGCAGCAGCGCGTCGTTATCCCGCCGGTGACCGATCCGGTCGCGCAGCGCTTTTCGGATTTGGCGTATCAAAAGCCGATCAGACAACGTACGTTTATTTTCACGGAGTACATCCGTCCGGACGAACCCGAACCCGACTTTTACATCACCGAAACGTCGAATCCAAAAGCGGTCGAGCATCCATACCGCATGAGCGGTCCGCCGGATACGGTCGTCAAGGACGGAACCGTCGAAGAGTGGACGGTGCTCAACTACACCAACGAGATGCACGCGTTCCACATCCATCAATTGCACTTCATGCCGATTGCCGGCGTCGATACGTCGCAAGGCTTAGGGCAGTTGCTCGATACCGTCGTCGTGCCGCACGGCGGCTACAACGCGCAGGGGCAGTTCATCCCGCGCGGCGTCGAGCTGCTCATGGACTTCCGCGACGCCGACATCGTAGGGACGTTCGTCTATCACTGCCACTTCCTCGAACACGAAGACAACGGGATGATGGCGCGCATTCAAGTCGTGCGGTAGGCATGTTCGGGGTGCTCCTGGCCGCCTGTTGCTTGATCGCGGGCAACATTCATTCCATTTCCGGCACGCCGTTGGCGCGCGCGGGCATCGTCGTGCGAAGCACTGCGGCCAGACCCGTGACCGCCGATTCCAAAGGGAATTTTTCAGTCGTCGTGACTCCAGGGTCGTACCAGCTGGCCACGTCGGTCCGCGGATACGCTCCGCTCACGGTCACGGTTAAAGCCGACCACGATCTGGACGTCCAAATCGCGTTGGAACCGCTGGATTCGCCGAAGTTACGGCAGATCGGCTCCGTTACCGTCGACGGACGCTTGACGCCGATTACCGGAGCGATTCCCTCCGTCGTGTTGACCCGTTCGGATTTCGACCGCTTGGGCGACGACCGCATCATCGACGGACTCGAAACGTTGCCGGGAGCGACGTTCGCGCGCCCCGATGGCGGCGCGGCCAGCGCCGTCGCCGTCGTAGCGTTGCGCGGTCCGGATCCCTCGGAGTCGCTGATTGCACTCGATGGTCAACTGCTCAACGACGGTAACACGGGCGACCTCGATCTTTCGCGTCTGCCCGTCGCGGCGTTCTCGGGCGTCGACGTGACCGAAGGCCTAGGCCCCGAAGATGCCAACGGAAGCAACACGTTCGGTGGAGCGATCGATCTGCTTTCGTTGCGGCCAACGATCCAACCGCATTACGCGGCGTCGCTCTCCGGCGGCTCGTTCGGACGCAGTGAAGCGTGGTTGAATGCCAGCGGCACGCGAGGGCGGCTCGGCTATGCGGCCGCGCTCGACGATCAACATGAAGCGGGGTACGTCGATCAGACCGTACCACTCTATTCGAACACCGACCCGACATGCGCGCCGTGCGCGACGCATCTCGGTTCGTCCGTCGCCTCCAGTCTCGCGCTCGGAACATTGACGTGGTCGTTCGCCCAGAATGCCGATATCACGGCGCGCATCTTCACGCTGGGAGATAGTCGCGACCAAAGCAGCGCGCAGAACGGCATCGACCGTGTCGCCGGCGACGTCGGGACACCCGCGTACAATCGGTTCATCGGCCCCGGAGCGCAAACGTTCGACCAAGTGATCCGCGCCTATCAACTTCGAGGTCGCGCCCCGCTGGGGGCCGGCGAACTGACGGCCGACCTCTCGGAAAGCGACAACAGCGTCGGTGTCAACGGAGCGGGTGCGACACCCTACGACGTCACGCACGTAGACCGCCGTTACAATGGCGCGGTGACGTGGCAGCGCACGTTCGCGACCTCACAATTTGCCGTCGGCGGCTATACGCGCTACGAATCGTTGGATTTCCTCGCGCCACCGTCCGCCACGTCCATGCCTGCGACGGCGGCGCAAGCACAGCCGCTGCTGGGACAGACGATCAACGTCTTGTACGCTCGCGGGGGATTCGTGCCGACCCGGAACGTGCGGCTCGACGCCGGCCTGTTCGAGTCGCACTATTCGACCTTTGGCGCGAATTTGGATGGCCGCTTCGGCGCCATCTATAACGTCGACTCCAACACGGCCCTACGCTTTTCCCTTGGCACCGGTTTTCGGGCACCGTTACTGCTCGAGCGTTACCAGTTTCCGTACGACCAGCTGCCGCTAGATGGGAACAACGTTTTCATCGGCCAAGGAAGTCCGAGCGAACGCCCCGAGCATGCAACGGAATACGAGTTGGGATTGTCGCACGAGTTCTCGGGCCGTGCGACCGTGGACGTTTCGTTGTACCGGACCAATCTACGCAACCCGATCGAGATTTTTTACCCGCTGGCCGCCGTCGCCGATGGTACGTGCAAAGCGAATTCGTACTCGTCTCCGCTCGCCGCGTGCGTGTCGTACCAGAGCAACGTCGGCAACGCCGTGTATCAGGGCGCGGAACTGCGCTACCTGCAACGCTTGATTCGGCAACGCCTTTTCCTGACGGCCATGTACGGTTTGGGCGTTTCGTATCCCGAAGATCTCAACGCCCAGTTCGCCAACCCGACATCCGGCGGGAACCTGGTCGACAATCAACAGTTTCTCGGCGTCCCGCAGCAACAGGGATCGCTCGAGTTGGATTGGAGCGACGCCGGCTGGCACGCAGCGACGTCGGCCGTTTTCCGCGGCAACAACAATGAATTGAACCAGGGACCGTTTACGGTTCTCGACGCACTCGTCGGCAAGAAGCTGCAACGCAACGTCGACGTTTCGCTGTCCGCCACGAACATTCTCAGCGCCGTCGCCGGCCCGTTCACCCGCTTTGGTGCCGGCGTTCCATATCGCGGGATCACGGGCCAAGGCGCGGCAGGGAATCCGAGCTACGGGAACCTGCCTACCGACGCTCAATACATCGAACCTTTCGGAATCCGATTGATTCTAACGCTGAGCGGCTGACCGGCGCGCGTCATCGCGCGCCTAGCGTGTACGTCAAGAATAACGAACGGTACGGTAGGCCGAACAGTTCGGTCGCAGCCGCGCCGAGGTATGGGGCGTACGACGCTTTGGTCGCGTATTGATTGAGCGCCAATGGTTCGCCTTGACCGAGATAGCCGTAGATGAATGCGTTCTGATCGAAGAGATTCGTTACCGTCAGCGCCAGCGCGCCCGGGCCCACGGTCCCCGTGATGCGCAAGTCGCTGTAGTTGTATCCGCCGAGCCGCTTCGTATTGTTGTCGCCGATCACGTGCAACATGTATCGCACGTCGACCCGGCGTGCCGGCTGCCCATCGACGGCGAAGTCGAAGGTATGTAAGGGCAGGCGCGGCACCTGGGCCCCGACGATACTGGTCAGATTCTGCTGCAGGTACGCGACCGGCGCCGAGACGAGCGCAGTCGACGTAAGGTTCCAGTCGTAATCGAAGAACGCGCCGGGCGCGACGCGCTGACGGCCGCCGATCATGAAGCCGCGCGAGCGGAGCGCGTTGACATTGACCGAGCCCGAGACCCCCAGCAGCGTCAATGGATCGGCCGATGCACCGCACACCGACGCCAGGGTCGCTTCGGCGCTGGCCAGTTGTGCCGGCGTCAGAAAACCGGTGCCCAGGGTCGAGAGCGGCGTCGTGGTCGACGCGATGTAATCGAAGACGTTCACGTTGTAGAGTTCGGCTTCAATCTGTGAGTCCGCGCCCAGCCGATGTCCGTAGCTGAACTCTTCGTCGACGCCGCGTTCGGGCCGCAGGACCGACGACGGCGCCGAACCGATCGAGTTGGGACTGCCGCAATTGAGACCGCCGCCGCCGCCGGCGGCAAACTGTTTGGAAAACGTAAACGACTGATCGAGCAGGTTTGCCGGCGGTTCGGTCGTCGTCGCTCCCACTGAGGCGCGCACGACGTCCCGGCCGCGCGGCGTGACGTACGCCAACGAGAGGCGAGGATCCACGTACGATGAGTTCGTCGTTGTCGCGTGTTTGAAGTAGACCGATGCGTAAGCCGCCAGCGGCGAGTTTCGCGGATGGTACGCTTCGCGCGCGAAGGGCCCCGTCTCTTGGACGATCGGGGCGCCGCGCAGGTCCGCGTTCCGATAGAGGCCGTAGGCGTAGTTGTCGTACTGATAGCCTGCCGTGAATGCATTGTTCTGGCCCGCGAACGTGTCGCTGAGTTGCGCTCCCGTCGTGGAAACGTTGTAGTTACGCCACGAAGCGACGTCGCCCGGCGTCGCGACGAAGGGCAGGGCGAACGTGCGATCGTTCGTATTCAGATACCGGTTCGTGTAGGCGTCCAAGCGCAGGTTCTGGCGACTTCCGCTCGATTCGATTCGCAGCGCTTCATCGTTGAAGTTAAACGATTGCCAAGCCGGTCCGGCACCTTGCAGACCGGTGACGAATCCGGCATACGATTGCGGCGTTTGGCACGGAGCACCGCCGTCGGGTATCCCGCCGGGTCCGGTTCCCCACGGTGTGCCGTTGCCGTTCGTCGCCGTAAACTGGCCGGCCGGACACGGGTCCTTCGGCGACTTGCTCGCAAGCAATTGATTGCCCGTTGCTCGGGCGACGGTGGGCGTCAAGAAGTCGCCGTCGCCATTGCCAGTTTTGTCTTCCCAATACGATGATGCGATCGACGTAACGGTGACGCGCGTCGCCGAGCTGAGATCGTAGCGCAGTTTGAGCGACCCGCTGCGAGTGACCGAAGATGCATCGTCTTTGTAGATGCCGAGAGCGCGCACGGACGGAGCGGTCGCCGATGGATCGTACGCTGCGCCGGGCTGGTAGAAGTAATCGTTCTTGAACGGCCCATCGAGACTGCCGACGCCGTACGCGACGGCATAGCCAAGTCGACCCAGCGTTCCGGTGGCTTGCAGCGCCGTCTCCGCTTTGGAGAAGGAGCCCCACCCTTGGGTGAACTGCACGCGCGCATCGGGAGTCGGGTCGATCGTCTGCGCATCGACGACGCCTCCGATCGCATTGACTCCGGTCAGCTCCGTACCGGCCGAGCCGTAGGTCACGACGATGTTCTTTAAGCCGAAACTTGGCGAGAGCTGGTAGTTGTAGCCGCCCGGAATGCCATACGCAATCGGGTTTCCATCGAGGGTCGAGGTCGTTTCGTTGGCGCCGAGCCCGCGTATCTGTAAGTTGATGTCATCACCCAAGGCCGCGGTGTCGCCTGGAATCGAGTTCGTGATTCCAGGCAGCGTGCGCAGCGCGTCGCCGAAGCGATAGGTGCCGCTCTGCACCAGCGTTTCGGGAGATAGGGTCCGGTAGATCGTGCTGGCGCGCTGCAACGATTGGGCGGCGCTGACCGACGTCAAACCGATCGTCCGTAACGGGGCGCCGCTCGGTGCTCGCTGGATCGTCAAGGTGACCGCGACGGTCGCGCCCGGAGCCGCGATGATGCGCTCGGAGTCCGACGGCTGATAGCCGTCGCGCTCCACTCGCAGGCGAAGCGTGCCGGCAGGTACGCCGGCGAGAACGAAGGTGCCGGCTGCGTTCGTCGTTGCGGTCAGTGACGAGTCGGCAACGCGCACTCGCGCGGCCGGTAGGATGAGGCCGGTTTCTGCGTCGACGACGGTTCCCGTAATGGTGGCAGTTGCCGATCCGTGAGCGTTTGTATCGGCGCAGGCGAACGCCGGTGCGATCACAAGCGCTATGCAAAAAAGGACTCGGGACGCGCAGCGCGCCCGCATCAGAAGAAACGGCATGATAACTCCTTAGAGCTCGCCGGTGGCGCAGCTCAGTACGTCGATGTGCCTTGCGGCGAAAGAACGTTTGAAGCGATCAGGCGGAAAGTGGCGGCGCGCGCAAGCCCACGCTGCGAGCGGACAGGATCGACGCCGTAGGCGTACACGGGCAGTGCTGGAGTTGACACGAGGCAACGACGCCGACATGCCGCGAACGCTGCGCCAAAATTGCGACGAAGCGCAAGATCGCGCGATCGAGCCGCGCGAGAACGCGAAGGGCCTTCCACGCGACGGTCGCGACGATGAGCGCGCTGACGACCGCACACGCTAGACCAAGTGGTACGGAACCGCCCAACAGGTCACCCAGGTCGTCAATCCGCCGTGCGTCGATAGCCGAATCTAAGGCGGCCATCCCGAGCAGTGCAGGAACCGTAGCAGCGGCAGCTGCCGCGATGAAACGCGGACACGACGTGGGTACGGCCGCCCGCAGGAGCAAGTGCAATGAGCCGCGCGAGCCGGCGAGCTCATCCCGCGCCGAGCGGATCGTTCGCCAGAGGACGAGACACGCTAACAGGAGGCCAGCCGTGAAGATGGACTCCCGCGAGTAGTGTGCGACGTTGTCGTAGGTATCGTGGGGCAGAAGGACATCGCCGGCTATGTCGATTGCGACGTGCGCAGACAAGGCCGCCCACGCAACGGTCAACCCGAACACAGCAAAACGGAGCCGGCGACTCACCCGCGCTGCGTTCCACTCGCAGCGGGCGAAGTCCCATCGCGAATCGGCGTCGTGATCCCGTTGTGACGAGGAGACGGTCGCAGCCACCCTAAAAGCGATGTATGCGCATTTTGCCTCACATCGGCTTTGTCGTCGCTTGCAGCGCCGCACTGGCGGCGGTCGCAAACCCATCGGGAGCGGCTGCAACGCGGGCCGCAACGACGGCGCGCCCGTCGCCGGGCAGAGCGTTCGTCTTCGTATCTGCGTATTTTACGAATTCCGTTTACGCGTACGATACGGCCGGCCGGCTCGTCGCGACGCTGGGGGGCTTCAATGCGCCGAGCGGTCTCGCGACCGACGCGTCGGGAACGTTGTATGTCGCCGATACCGGCAATAGCCGTGTCCAAGTCTACCGGCCGCCTTACAACGGCAAGCCGACGACCTTGAGCGATGGGCAAGAGCCCGAGGACGTCGCCGTCGACGCTTCGGGGAACGTCGCCGTAACGAACTACGAGACGAGTTACGGTCGCAAAGCGACGATCGACTTTTACGCCAAAGGATCGACGAAGCCGACGAGGGTGATTTCGAGTAAGTCGTTCGCGTACTTCGATTTCTGCGCGTTCGATAAGGCGGGAAACCTGTTCCTCGACGGCTTCGGTGCAACGGCAGAAGTCGGCGAGGTCGTAGGCGGCATCCGCGGAACGTCGATCACGAATTTGACGACGGGGAATGCGCTGGCGTACGCGGGCGGGGTCGGGGTCACGAAGACAGGTCTGATTTCCATCCTCGATTCGCAGCGCCGGGCCATCTACAGTTACGATCCGCCTACGAACGGCAATCTCGGTTCTCCGATCCAGAGCACCTCGCTTTCCGGCGCGAGTAACCCGCTCGGAATCGCTTTTGCGCCCGACAATACACATGTAGCCGTCGCCGATGTCAATTTGGGAGAGCTGCTGGTTTATCGGTTTCCGGCAGGCGGTCTGGCGCTCGCGGGGGTGACGTTGCCTGGCTTTGGCCGCGCGTTCGGTGTTGCCATCGTTCCGACCGAACAGTACTAAACCGGTCGGTTCCGTCGCCGCACGCCACGAATCCGACGATGGCGCATGGACGCAACGGCTCAGCGACAGCACAACGAGGCGACGAGCCTGTGGCCGCCCGTGAGGTGACCCGGACCGTGCGCGAGATTGCGTTGCGCGCCGGCGCGGATCGGGTCGCTATCACGAGTGCCGGCGCCGATGATGCGACGCGTGCGCGCATGAACGCCGCATTTGCGCGTGGCGATCTTGCGACGTGGCGCTACGACGGAGCGTACGCCGCAGCGGCCACCGATCCTGACACGCTTTTGCCCGGCGCGCGCAGCGTCGTGTGCGTCGCGATCGCATACGCGACGTCGCGGCCGCCGGGGCGTACGCCGCTAGCGGGGCGCGTCTCCAATTATGCCTGGTCACGCGATTACCATCGTCAGGTGCGCGCCGTGCTGGCGCGCATCGCTGAAGAACTCGACGCGCTTGCCGGCGCTCCGGCGACGCGTGTCGTGTGCGATACGACGCCGTTTGCGGAGCGCGCATTCGCCGCGCGCGCAGGGCTGGGTTGGATCGGCAAGCACACGAACCTGATCGCGCCGAAACTCGGTTCGTTCGTGTTTCTCGGGGAAGTGATCACCACGCTAGAACTGGAGCCGGACGCCGCGCTGCAGAAGTCGTGCGGTGCGTGCACGCGTTGCGTCGATGCGTGTCCGACGGGCGCCTTGCGAGGCGACGCTACGATCGACGCGCGGCGCTGCATCTCTGACTTGACGCAGCGCACCGATGCGCTGCCGCGAGAACTTCGGCCACTGGTAGGCACCTGGGTATGGGGTTGCGACCTCTGCCAAGAGGTGTGTCCGCCGACCAGGCAAGCAGGCCTTGGGGGCTCCCCGTCCTTTAATGCCGAGGCCGCGGACATCGCCGAGCCCGATCTCTTGGCTTTGCTCAGGCTCCGCAGCGGGGAGTACAAACGCCGCTTTGCGCCGCTGGGGCTGGGATGGCGAGGCGCGGCGACATTGCGCCGAAACGCAGCCGTCGCGCTGGGCAACGTGCTGGACCGCTCCACGGTCGATGCACTGGAGTCCGCCCTTTTCGACGAAGTGCATGCCGTCGTGCGTCTTCACATCGCCTGGGCGCTCGGGCGGATCGGATCGCCGCGAGCGTTGACGGCCTTGCGCCGCCGACTTTCGACTGAGGGCGACGAGGACGTGCGAGCCGAGATCGGTAGGAGCCTCGATAGTTGGGAAACCATCGGTCACGCCCGGGCGTTTGAAGCCGGGAGGACGTAATTGTCAATGAATCGTTTCGCCGTATTAGCTTCACTCGCAGTGGTTCTAGCCGTCGTGGGCAGTGCGGCGGTCGCCGCACCCACGCCGGTCGATCCCGCCAACAGCTCGCTATACAAGCGCATGGTCGCACTGAATGGCAATGTCAATTCGTACGAGGCGGACGTACATCTCGACGTGGCGCTCAAGACATTTCCGTACATCAGTCCGTCGTTGACCGGGAACGTCTATTACAAGCGCCCTGACAAACAGGCCGTGATCTTCAATACGGTGCCCGCTTTGGCGGCTCAGTTCAAGAAAGTGTATCCGCGTATCGACCCGCCGGCGGAATGGGCGTCCCTCTATACGATGTCGTTACTCGGCGACGCGAATGGCGCGACGACGTTTCGTTTGGTTCCAAAGAAAAATGGACGCGTCCAACACCTCGACGTCAAGGTCGACGACACGACCGCGACCCCGAAATCGTACACCTGGACCTATAAAGACGGCGGCTACGTCACCTTCGATCAGTCGTACACCGTCGAGAATGGCGCGTACTTGGTGCGCAAGCAGAACGGGCACGTCGAATTACCATCGTACAAAGCCGATGTAGTGTCGAATTTTTCGAACTACCGGCTCAACGTCGCCGTGGCTGACTCCGTCTTCGACGACAAGTAGCGCCGGCCCGTGGCGAGCGCGACGGTCGACCTGATCGGGACCGCCTCATTAGAGGACGCGTTCCGGCGGCCGATCACGTACCTGCGCATCTCCGTGACGGATCGTTGCAACCTGCGCTGCACGTACTGCATGCCGGAGGCAGGGCTGCCGTGGATTCCCAAGCACGACGTCCTTACGTACGAGGAGATCGAAGCGGTCGTACGAGCCGGCGCTTCCGTCGGTGTGCGCAGCGTCCGCCTGACCGGCGGTGAGCCGTTGTTGCGCCGGGACCTGCCCGAGTTGGTTAGCCGCCTCGCCGCGATCGACGGCATCGAGGACATCGCGCTGTCGACGAACGGGCTTTTGCTCGCCGACGCCGTTCCGGCGTTACGTGCTGCCGGCTTGCGGCGCGTCAACGTTTCGCTCGATACCCTGCGCTCGGATCGTTTTGCGGCGATCGCGCGGCGGCCTGGGCTCGAACGCGTCCTTGCGGGTATCGATGCGGCCCTAGCGGCCGGCCTCGGGCCGATCAAGCTGAATTGCGTGCTGATGCGCGGACACAACGACGACGAGCTCGGCGCGTTCGCCGATCTAGCGCGCCGGCGCCCCCTGTACGTCCGATTCATCGAACTTATGCCGGTGGTCGAAAATGCGACGCTGCAGCACGATGCCTACATCTCGAGTGACGAGATCCTGACACGGCTGGGATCTTTGAACGATCTTGCAGCGACCGCTGGCCCCGGAGGCAACGGCCCAGCGCGCTACTTTTCAGCGCCGGGCTGGCGTGGCGCTGTCGGCGTCATAAGTCCGCTCTCGCACGATTATTGCGAACGCTGCAACCGCGTGCGCCTGACCGCCGATGGCCGCTTACGCCTGTGCCTGTTCGGCGACTATGAGGTCGACCTGCGCACGCCGCTGCGCGCCGGTGCGACGCCGTTCGAGCTCGCCGAGCTAATGCAGGCGGGCATGCTGATCAAACCCGAGCGTCACCACCTGCGGCTCGGTGAAGCCGGTAGCCGGATGCGCGCCTTTAGCGAAATCGGCGGCTGAAACGATCTGTCACGACCTAGGGCGCTAGAGTGTTATAGAATGTACAGCACGGGGCGGAGGTTCGCAGTGGACAGCGTGTACGTTCTAGGGCTCGACCGTAGTCTCGACGCCGACGCACGCGTCGAGCGGCTCGTGCTCGAGCACCAAGAAAAGCTCGCGCGCTACGTGCGCCGCTTCATCCCGCATACGGACGTAGCGCTCGACGTCGTGCAAGACGTTTTCCTGAGCGCGCACAAGATGCTGCGGGCCGATCCGGCGCGACCGCTGTCCGCCGGCTGGCTGTATAAGACCGCGACGAACTACGCCATCACGTACCTGCGTAAGGCCAAGCGTCGCGGCGAAACGGTACCGCTCGACGCAGCCGCGGCGTTCCGGTCCGAAGAGCGCTCGGAGTCGGCCCTGGACTTACAAGCCGCTCTGAGCGCGCTGGCGTACGACCAACTCGAGTGCATCATGCTGACCGCCTATGCCGGTTACTCGTCGAGCGAAGCGGGCCTCATCCTCGGTATCACTGCGGACGCCGTCCGCCAGCGCACCTGCCGCGCGATGCGCGCGCTGCGCCGCTCCCTCGGTGTCGAGACGCGGGGAACAATCGCGTGACGAGTGACCACACGCCCTTCGATAGTCTAGCCGGCGCGATCGCCCTCGGCGAAGCGTCGCCTGTCGAGCGTGCAGAGTTCGCGGCGCACGCCGCCGATTGCGCGCTGTGCCGCGATGACGGAGTCGCGGCGTTGACCGCCGTGCGCGATCGGATGATAGCGGCGCGAGAAGAAGAGACGTGGCGGCCGGCGGTCGCCTCCGTACTGATGACGCGCATCCGCAACGATCGGCTGCAGCGTTCGCGCGTGACGTTGCGGGTACTGACGTGGTCGGTGGCCTTCTCGATCGCACTCGATGCGGCATTCGTCAGCGGCGGCACTTCGTACGCCGAACGCGCTCTTCAAACCACCGGCACGACGATGGTCAACGCGTTGGTCTCGTACCGCACGGCGCTGCGCTGACTTCCGGCAGTTTTTCGCGGGTCGAAGGGTTGGATGCCGGAGCGAGAAGGTACGATCTCCGGGGAACAGCCACTGCGAAAAGGAGAGACGTTGTTGAGATCGGCCATCGCGAAGTTTTCCGTTCTTGCCGCCGCTGCGATGCTGCTGGCGGGTTGTGCCAAGCACACCAATACGATCGCCAACCCGAATGCGACCACCAACCCGAACGCCGTCGCGTCGGGACCCGTCTCGGATAGCGGCGACACCGGCCTGCGCTCTAGTCCGAGCGCAGCGACGGCGATGGGCGATCCAAAGGCCGGGGCGACGATCTTCGGACAGAATTGCGCGGCGTGCCACGGGGCCGGCGGAGCGGGCGGCGGCATCGGTCCGCGGCTGATCGGCGAGAAGCAGCGGAAGAACTATCAGCAAGCAATCGCGTGGATCAAGAATCCGCAGCCGCCGATGCCTAAGCTCTATCCGGCGCCACTTTCTGAAAGCGACGTGGCCGACGTTGCGGCATACGTCGAAACGCTCTAGCGGGGCCGCCGCTAAGCCGCGACGCGGTCGCCCTTGCTGCGCGCTTCTCGTTCGTCGAGCCAGTCGCTGACGAGCGGAACGCGCACGGAGTCGCCGTTCCAGACTTTCACGCCATAGACGACGGTCGCGACCAGCCAGACCGGAAACAAGGCGGCCAGCAGCGGAAACGCCGGCCAGCCCAACAGCGGGATCTGCGCGATCGCGGCCAGGACAACGCCGAGTCCATACAATCCGAAGTTGAGCCCGAGCGCCTGAATCGCTTGACGCCGCACCGCCGGGGAGCGGGTTGGGTCAAGCAGCGCGAGCGCTGCCAGCGGCCACAAGACGTAGCCGAGTGCAAGCAAGAGCCGCGTCTCACCCGAAACCGTCGCGAGCACTCCGGCGGGTCTCGTGCGCCGGCGCGTACGGCGCCGCAGGCGGCGGCGGATTAGATGGGCCGACGCGGCCGCGCAGACCGCGCCGCGGCGCTGGCGGCAGCCGTCATCCGGCGTTCGAGCCGGCAACCCGGGCAGAGCCCTGCGTCGTCGCGACAGGTCGCGCAGATCGCGTGGCGACAGTCATGGCAAACGGCAACGGACGGAACGGCGTTGTGATAGTAACAGTCCACGGCACTTACCTCGGCGAACGATGGTGTTCTGTGGCCAGCTACCGGCCCTGAACGCAAAGGTTTCGCCGGCGAACGGATACGGTCGGAGGTCGACGAACTGAGTCTCCAAGCGAATTCCAGCGGTCTCAATGCCACGGCGCGCCGCGCGGTCATCCGGCGCTTGCTGGCCGAAGCTCGTCCGTATTATCCGCGCCTTACCGTTGCACTCGGGCTCGGCCTCATCGCGGGGCTTGGACCGCTCGCGCTTTCCAAAGCGTTTCCGCTGGTTATTTTCGGCGTCATCAAAAACCCGGCGCATCCGATCGGCTTGCTGATCGGCGTCATCGTCGGCGTCTTCCTCGTCAATCTGATCTCGAATGCAGCGACCTACGGCCAGAGTTATCTGACGGCGTGGAGCGGTCAGCGCCTGATCGCCAACCTGCGGGTTCGCCTGTTCGACCGTACGATGCGCATGCCGCTCGCGGAATTCGATCAGTGGCGCCCCGGCGAATTCATCGCACGGTTCAATAACGATCTGACGTTGATGACCGACGCTCTGTCGGTCTCGCTGCCGCAGTTCTTCGTGACGCTCGTGACCCTATTCGCGTCGCTGGCGTATATGATCAAACTCGATTGGCTTCTCTCGCTGTTTCTTTTCTTGTTCGCGCCGATCGTCAACTTCGTCGTCGCGGGGTTCACGCGCACGATCTCCGCCAACACCAAGCGCGCCCAGGAGCAAATCGCCGATCTGTCGGCCAATCTGACGGAAGTTTTGCACGGCGAGCGCATCGTCAAAGCGTTCGGACGTGAAAGCTATGAAACCACACGCTTCGCGCAGAGCAACGAGCGGTATTTCGGCGCCTTCATGAAAGTGCTTCAGCTGGGGCAGACGCAGACGCCGATCGTCGCGATGATCATCACCGTCGCGCTGTTGGCGATCATGGCGTTCTCGGCGCGCGAAGCGATGGTCGGCCGCATGAATCCCGATCAGATCGTCCAGTTCTGGAGTTTGGTCGTGCTCGCCATCAACCCGCTCAACCGGCTGGCTTCCTTCATCGGCGACATCTCCAAAGGACTCGTGGGCGCGTCGCGCATCTTCGAAGTCCTCGACGTGCCTGTCGAAGAGACGGATGCCGCCGACGGCGCTGCGGCGACGGTTCCGTCCTCGGAATCTCGCGTCGCGCAGCCGATTGCGGGCGCGCTGGCGTTCGAAGGGGTTACGTTTGGCTACAAGGCGGACAGCCCCGCGGTGCTGCGTGCGTTCTCGATGCGGATCGCCGCGGGCGAGATCGTTGCGCTTGTCGGCCCGTCGGGTGCCGGCAAGACGACGATCGTCAATTTAGTGCCGCGCTTCTACGATCCGCAGGACGGGCGCATCACCCTCGATGGACGCGACCTGCGCTACTTTCCGCTCGTCGACTTGCGCGGCGCGATCGCGATCGTGCCGCAAGAACCTTTGCTGTTCAGCGGCACGGTCGCCGACAACATTCGGTACGGGCGACTCGACGCGACGCGCGCCGAACTGGAGATCGCAGCTCGCGAAGCGAACGCCGAAGAGTTCATTCTCGATCTCCCGCTCGGTTACGAGACGACGGTCGGCGAACGTGGCATGCGACTGTCGGGAGGGCAGCGCCAGCGCATTTCGATCGCGCGCGCGGTGTTGCGCGACCCGCGCATCTTGATTCTCGACGAGGCGACGAGCGCGCTGGACAGTCACTCGGAGCGTCTGATCGAGGCCGCGCTCGATCGGCTTTTACCGGGGCGCACGACCTTGATCGTTGCGCACCGCCTATCGACGATCCGGCGTGCCCACACGATCCTCTACGTCGAGAACGGTGCCGTCCTCGAAGCCGGAAGCCACGATGAGCTACTTGCCCGCGGCGGCGCTTACGCGCGCTTATACGCTGCCCAGTTCGTGTGATGGTACAGGGGAGTCGGCGGGTCTCCCTCGTGTTGGGGGCGCCGGCGTAAGCGCGATGCTCGTCCTTCGGCTCAAACCTAATGAAGCGCTCACGATCGGCGCCGACGTGCGGATCGTTGTGACTGCCCTCGACGGCGGCAGCGTCACTCTCGGCATCGACGCGCCGATCGACGTACGAGTCCGGCGCAGTCGGCGAGCGCGGGGCGACCGAGCAGCGCTGCAACGTGACGGCGACGTAAGCGGCTGAAGCTCACATGCTGTACCGGCCCTGAAAAAGACGAGTAGTCGGCCGCATGTAAGCGCAAAGCGGTAATGTCTGGTTTCTGCAAAGCAGAAATGTCCGGTCAGACCGCCGAGGGTCGTGGGCGGAAGGTCTTCCAGGGGTGGTTCGCAGCGGGGGTGCGGACTTTCCTAGGGTCGGAAATGCGGCGATCGAGGTGGGCGTTGAGGTCCTTGGAGCCCACGATCGGCGCGTTTCGGGTTAGCTTCCCGACGGGCTGCGCGCTGAGCTCATGTCCGTCGTGATGGACGCTCATCGGTCGATCGAGATGGAGGTGGAGCGCCACGCGTGAGCCCGTTGCGAGGTTGCGTCGACTGTAGGGATCGACCAGAGCGAAGCACGCGTCGTTGATTTGGAACATGAGGTTCCTGGTCACGATGCGTTCTTCGCGACGGCAGAGGATGTGGCCGAGGTCGAAGCCGTCGGCGCTGCGGTGCGCGTTTTCCGCGTCGGCCGGCTCGACAGCAAAGCGCGTATTGTGATCGTCAATAAACGAGGGAAGAAAGGCGTTGGCAGCGTCAAGGGCCGTGATCTTTGCGAGGCGCATGGCCTTGATGAGCCGATCTTGGAAGGTGCGATTGGCGCGTTCGACGCGTCCTTTTGCTTGCGGTGAGTTGGCACAGATGAGTTCGATGTCGAGCTCATCGAGAGCGCGTTGCAGTTGCGTCGTGATGTCGGCTTCGGCGCTCCTGCCGGAATAACGAAAGATGCTGTGTTTATCGGTGTATGCGGCGCAAAAGCGGCCGAAGGCAGCGAGGTGTTTGCGCAGGAGCCGATAGTAGCCGTCGGTGGTTTCGGCAGGGTCGAAATGTGCCGCAGTTACGCAGCTCGTCGCGTCGTCGATCGCCAGAAGCAGCGTGCAGCGCGGCCCGCGTTCTTCAAACCAATCGTGCGGAGAGCCGTCCATCTGCACGAGCTCGCCGAATCGTGGCCGCCGTGCTCGTAGCGGATGCACATTGCGTTTGCGGCGCTTGCTCTGCCAGAGGTCATTCTCGACGAGCAACGCGCGCAGCCATTCCCGGCTAACGTCGATGCGATCGCGCTCGGCCAGCGTTTGAGCTAAAAACGTGGGTCCGAAGCCTCGATAGTCACCGCGACAGCGTTCCAGGACCGCTTCTCTGATCTCATCGGCGACACGGTTATTGGGCAGCTTTCCGCGCCGTTTGGAAGCGACCGCGACGGCGCCCTCTTCCTCGAGTCTGCGCACCAGGCGCCGCAACTGACGTTCCGAGAGTCCAAGTGCCACGGCGGCTTCTCGCTGGCGGCGAACCCCGTCATGCACTTGTTGAAAGACACGAAGGCGTTCGAGTTCCGGGACAGTCATGCTCAGGAGCTCCATAGGGGGGTCCCTTGGCTGCTCCGGACATCTCTGCTTTGCTAAGGACCGGACATCTCTGCTTTGCTCCTACACGAGTAGTCGGCCGCATTGAAGGCGGCCCCCAGGCGTGTTATACTCCGACGGTTGCTACTTCGCCCGGCATGAGGCTGGGCGCGATGGTCTCACGAGGCGCGGCACGATGGAACGGGCGGTGCGAGACCAGAAAGGTCCTACCGATGGCATCGGTCATTTCCATGAAAGCGCTCCTCGAGGCTGGGGTTCACTTCGGCCACCAGACGCGGCGCTGGAATCCGAAGATGAAGCCCTTCATCTTTCAGGAACGCAACGGCATCTACATCATCGATCTCTCGAAGACGGTGATCATGATGCGCGAGGTCTACGCGGCCGTCAAGCAGATGGCGCGCGAAGGCAAAGTCGTGTTGTTCGTCGGCACGAAGAAACAGGCGCAGGAAGTCGTTAAAGAAGAAGCCGATCGCGCCGGCACGTATTTCGTCAACGAACGCTGGCTCGGTGGAACGCTGACGAATTTCGCGACGATCCAAAAGCGCATCTCGCGGCTGCGGGAACTCGAGGGCATGCGCGCTCAGGGCAATTTCGAGCTGCTGCCCAAGAAAGAAGTCTCCCGGCTGACCGACGAGCTCGACAAACTCGAGCGCTTCCTCGGCGGGATAAAAGACATGCACCGTCTCCCCGACGCAATCTTCATCGTCGACCCCAAGAAAGAGCGCATCGCGGTTCTCGAAGCACGCAAGCTCAAGATACCGATCATCGCCGTGATCGACACGAACTGCGACCCCGATGAGATCGACTACCCGATCCCAGGCAACGACGATGCAATCCGCGCCGTACGCTTGATGGTCTCGAAGATCGCCGACGCAATCATCGAGGGGCGCACCGAAGTGGAGTCGAGCCGTTTCGAAGATGAAGCGTACGCCGATCCATACGGCATGTCGTCGCCGCGAGCGGCTGCTCCGGTCGCGGCACCGTCGCTGGCAACGAGTGCGGTCGCTCAAGTCGACGCCGATCCGGAAGCCGAGTCGGCCGCAGCCGACGAAGAAGTGGCAGCTTCATGAGCGTCGCCAGCCCGTACAAGCCGTCGGCAGACGAAATCAAACGCTTGCGCAACGAAACGAGCGCCGGCATGTTAGACTGCCGCGCCGCCCTCGTCAGCGCTAACGGCGATTACGAAATTGCGCGCAAGGGGCTCGTCGATCAAGGCATGGCTAAGGTCAATAAAAAAGCCGATCGCGCGGCCAACGAAGGTTTGATCGATGCGTACATCCACCACGGCGGCAAAATGGGAGTCCTCGTCGAGCTCAATTGCGAGACCGATTTCGTCGCGCGCAACGAACGATTTCGCGCACTCGCCCACGATATTGCCATGCACATCGCCGGCACGCCGATCGTGATGTACGTCTCGCGCGAGCAGGTTCCCGAAGCCCAGATCGCCGAGTTGCGCACGTCCTTTCGCTCTGACGCGATGGACAAGCCCGAGCACGTGCGCGAGCGGATCGTCGACGGTAAGCTGAACAAGTGGTTTGAAGACCATGTGCTGCTGGAGCAACCGTACGTGCAGAACGATGATCAGACCATCGCCGAATTGATCGGTTCGGTGGTCGGTGTGCTGGGCGAGAAGATCGAGGTCCGGCGTTTCGCCAAGTTCGCCCTCGGCGAGCCGTAGGAGTGCCCGGACCCGCGAGCGGGGTGACGGTGGCGCCGGCGTATGACCGGGTTCTGCTCAAGCTGTCCGGCGAAGCATTTGCCGGAGGCGACAGTTCGCTCGATCTCGCGACGACGGCGGCGATGGCCGAACAGATCGCCGATGTCGCGCGGTTGGGCGTTTCGGTGGCCGTCGTCGTCGGCGGTGGCAATATCTGGCGCGGTCAAGCGCACGAGGCGGCCGGCATGGACCGCTCGACGGCAGACTACATGGGGATGCTCGCGACGGTCATCAATGCACTGGCTTTGCAAGATGCTCTCGAGCGGCTGGGAGTGCCGTCTCGCGTGCAGACGGCAATTCAAATGCAGCAGATTGCCGAGCCCTACATCCGCCGGCGGGCGATTCGGCACCTCGAAAAGAAACGCGTCGTCATCTTCGGCGCCGGCACCGGGAACCCGTACTTCACGACCGATACGACCGCTGCACTGCGTGCCGTCGAAATCGGTGCGCAAGCGATCCTCAAAGCGACGAAGGTCGACGGCATCTACAGTGCCGACCCGAAGAAGGACCGCAGCGCGACCCGCTTCACGCAACTGGATTATTTGCAAGTCCTGCAACGCGGTCTCGAAGTGATGGACAGCACGGCGCTGACGTTATGCATGGACAACGACGTCCCGATCGTCGTGTTCGATATGCACGCGCCGGGCAATATCCGCCGGGCGGTTTTCGGCGAGCCGATCGGCACGCTCGTCAGTACGCCCGCACGGATCGCAAGATTGGAGAACGTAGGCACATGAGCGAACTTGACGGCGTCTTCCAAGCGACCGAGGAGCGCATGCAAAAGGCGCTCGACGCGACACGCAGCGATTTTGCCTCCGTGCGGACCGGACGCGCGTCGCCGGCGTTGCTCGACCGCTTGCACGTCGAAAGCTACGGCGCCCATGTCCCGCTCAAGCAACTTGCCAGCGTCAGTACGCCCGACGCGCGCGCTTTGCAGATCACGGCGTACGATCGGAATACGGTCGGCGCGATTCGCAAAGCGATCGAAACGAGCGATCTGGGACTGACGCCCAACATCGACGGGTCGACGATACGCCTGTCGATTCCGCCGCTGACCCAAGAGCGCCGCAAAGATCTCGTCAAGGTGATCCGCAAAAAGGCCGAGGACGGCAAGGTCGCCGTCCGCGCGATCCGGCACAAGAGCGTCGACGAGATCAAAACGTTGCTGCGGGATGGGAAAGTGACCGAAGACGACAACAAACGCGGCAGCGAGCGCGTCCAAAAAATGACGGATCGCTACGTCAAAGAGATCGATGGGCTGGTCGCGGCGAAAGAGAAGGAGATCATGGAGGTCTGATGGACCCCTCGGCCCTCGTGCTGCTGCCGGAACACGACGTTCGCGTCCTTCTGCGCGAGCGAACGCTCTTCTGGCGGCTGCTGCGGCCGCCGTATCCCGCACTCGGCGTCGGCGCGCTGCGGCTGCTGCGGCTGCGCGAGGACGCCGCCGGAACCGAACTGGTCGTAGGCTACGAGCGCTACGAGCGGCTGGACGAAACTCGACGCAGCCCCGCGAACGCGGCGGCGCTCCTGGAAATGCCGTCGACGGAAAGCCGGTGACGGCTACGTCGGCGTCGGGAGTGAGCTCGCGGTCCGCCGGCATCGACTTGGGCCGGCGGACGGTTAGCGGCGTATTGTTGGCGGCCGTCGTCTTCGCTTCGATCGCTACCGTGCCGACGTTCGCCCTGGTCTTGTTGCTCGTCACGTTGGGATCGCTGTACGAACTGGCCGGCTTGTCGGCACGGAAAGGTCAAGCACTGATTTTTCCCGTGGCGGCCGTCGCCGTGACCGTCTACGTCGTCCTCGCCGCGGTGGGGCTGCAACACGTTTACGAAAAGCCTCTGTTAGCCGGCACGATCATCGCGTCGTTAGGATTCTCGCTGGCCGGCGATCGGCAGGGCTATTTTGCGCGGAGCGCCTTCACGGTCTTCGGGGTGCTCTACCTCGGATGGCTCGGCTCGTACTTTCTCGCGCTGCGCAACGTGCCGCACTTCGGCGCGGCGTACACGGCGGCCAGCATCGTCGCGATCGCCCTGACCGATATCTTCGCGATGCTCGGCGGAACGGCTCTGGGGCGTACTCCGATGACATCGATCTCGCCGAAGAAGACCTGGGAGGGTGCCTTTTGCGGTTTCGGCGCGACGGTTGCGGCGTGTGCCATCGGTTGCGGGCCGCTACTGGCGATGCCGTGGTGGGAAGGTGCGATCGTCGGTGCGTGTACGAGCATTGCAGCCCAAACCGGCGACCTCGTCGAGTCGGCGTTCAAGCGTGATGCGCGCGTCAAAGATGCCGGCTCGTTCTTGCGCGGCCACGGCGGCATCCTCGATCGCTTTGATTCGTATCTGTTCGGTGGCATAGCATTTTATGCTGCACTCTATATGACCGGGCACATCGCGCGTCCATGACGCGACGCCGCATAGCGATCCTCGGCTCGACCGGCTCGATCGGCACGCAGACGCTCGACGTGGTCCGCCGGCATCCCGAGCGCTTTTGCGTTGTGGCTCTTGCGGCCGGCGCCCGCGTCGCTGCACTGGCTGAGCAGGCGCGCGAGTTCGAACCCGAACTCGTATCGTGTGCGCATGCGAGCGACGTTGCAGCTTTACGCGCTGCGGCCCCAAGCGCCACGCGCATCGCCGACGGTTCGGCCGGACTGCTTGCGGTGGCAGCGGATAGCGGCGCCGACGTCGTCGTGGCCGCAACCGACGGCGCGGTCGCGTTCGATGCCGTCTTCGCCGCCGTCGAGCGCGGCGCGCGCATCGCCGTCGCGAACAAAGAATTGATCGTCGCAGCGGGTGAACTTCTGGTCGCAGCCGCGCAGCGCAGCGGCGCCGAACTCGTGCCGGTCGATTCAGAACACAGCGCGATCTTTCAGTGTCTCGTTGGGGAACCGCACGAACGGATCGCGAGCATCGTCTTGACCGCGTCGGGCGGGCCGTTCTGGGAATGGGACCAGCCCGCAATCGAGCGAGCCTCAGTCGCCGACGCTTTGCGTCATCCGACGTGGCAGATGGGCACGAAGAACACGGTCGACTCGGCGTCGCTGATGAACAAAGGGCTCGAAGTCATTGAAGCGAGCCGGCTGTTCGGCGTTCCGCCCGAACGGATCGACGTGCTCGTCCATCGCACGTCGGTCGCGCACGGGTTCGTCATCTTTTCGGACGGCAATGTCAAAGCGCAGTTGGCGCCTCCCGACATGCGCCTGCCGATCGGTTACGCGTTGGCCTATCCGGACCGCCTGGACGACCGCCCCAGCGCCGACGCGTTAGCGGCGTTGGGCGCCGGCCCGGAGGCGGGGCTGGCCCGCCTCGATTTCGTACGGCCCGACGCGGTGCGCTTTCCATGTTTGGGCCTAGCCTACGCAGCGCTGCGGCGGGGCGGCGTTGCGCCGGCCGCACTGTCGGCCGCGAACGAAATTGCCGTCGACGCGTTTGTAGGTCGTGCGATTCGGTTCGGCGCCATCCCGCAAATCGTGGCCGCCGTGCTCGACAGCGTGCCGGACGAGGCGCTCAGCTTGGCGTCGGTTCGAGCCGCCGACGGGCGCGCCCGGGACCTGGCCCGAGGGTTCGTGGCCAAGTACTCAGCCGAGGCGCGTAGTGCGCTCTCACCGAACCAGCCGATAGGAACCGTATGACCGCGCTCTTTCCCCTGGCCTTCTTGCTCGCCGGTCCGAGCCTCGACGCCGTCTGGAAGGGCGTCGTCTTCTTGGTGATGCTATCGATTGTGGTCGTGCTGCACGAGGCTGGACACTTCGTGATGGCGCGGCGCAACGGCGTGCGGGTCAACGATTTCGCGGTCGGCTTCGGGCCGACGCTGCTAAAATGGACGTCGCCTCGCAGCGGGACGAATTACCGGCTGAACGTCCTGCCGATCGGCGGGTATTGCGCGATGCAGGGCGAGGATGGCGGCAAAAGCGAGGCCGAACAGCAGCGCGAATTTCGCCACACGCGTGAGACCGAAGTTCGCGCCCGTGATGATGACAAGAACGCTCCCGATGACAACTTCCAGGCGAAGTCACCGTGGCGGCGTCTGTCGATCATCGTTGCCGGACCGGTTTCGAATTTCGTGCTGGCGTACGTCATCATGTTCGTCGCCGCGATCACGTTCGGCATCGCGTCGTCGAGCGCGATCAGCCCCGAGATCGGCATCCTGCTGCCGAACTCTCCGGCCGTGCGCGCCGGTTTTCACACCGGCGACGCTATCGTGGCCATCGACGGCAAGCGCTACACGAGCGGCGACGCGGTCGTCAAGAAAATCCATGGGTCGGCAGGGCGCCGTCTTCGCATCACGATTCGCCGCCACGGCGCTTTGCAGACGATCCCAGTCACCCCGTATCGAGCCAATAACGGCCATGGCACCGAAGGCCGCATCGGCTTTGCTCCCATTCCAACGTTCGCGCGCATCGGCGTGCTCGAAGCGATTCCGATTGCGGGCGTCGAGTTCAAAAATCTTCTCCTGGGACAAGTCGCCGGGTATGCGGAACTGATCTCGAACTTCAAGCACAGCGCCGCCGGCCTGTCCGGCCCGATCGGCATCGAGCGTGCCGCATCGACGATGCAAGACCTAGGCTGGGGTCCCTACCTCGACCTCGCCGCAACGATTTCGATCGCGCTGGGAATCGTCAACCTCTTGCCGTTCCCAGCGCTCGACGGTGGCCGGGCGGCCTTCATCATCGCTGAAATCCTGCGCGGCCGTCCGGTCGAACCCGAGAAGGAGGCCCTCGTCCACGTGGCAGGGTTCGCCGTGCTCATGGCCTTGATGGTATTCATCACGTTCCATGACATCGGCAACATCGTTGCGGGTAAGGGTGTGTTGTAATGGTAAGGCTGCGTCGTCAATCCAAGCCCGTACTGCTCCAGAACAAATCGAAGTGGTCGAGCGGTGCGAAGAAAGTCTGGCTCGGCGGCGATCATCCCGTCGTCGTTCAATCCATGACGACGACCGACACCGCGGATGCCGATAAGACGCTCGAACAGATCTATGGACTCGCCGCGGCGGGCTGCGAAGTCGTACGCGTCACCGTCAAGGATCCTCCCGACGCGGCAGGGATGCCCGCGATCGTCGCGCGGTCGCCCGTGCCGATCGTCGCAGACATCCACTTCGACCACAAGATGGCGCTCGCGGCGCTCGAAGCCGGCGTCGCCAAGTTGCGGCTTAATCCCGGCAACATCACCGATCGAACGAAAACGCGCGAAGTCGTGCAGCTGGCTAAGGACATGGGCACGCCGATTCGCATCGGCGTCAACATGGGTTCGCTCGCGCACGATCTCGAGAAGCAGTTCGGGCACACGCCCGAAGCGATGGTTCGTAGCGCGCTGCGCCACGTCGAGATTCTCGAAGAACTCGGCCACACCGATATCGTCATCTCGCTCAAAGCGCATGACGTGCCGACGACGGTGTATGCGTACCGTCTCGCCGACAGGATGCTGGCCGAACGTGGTACGCCGTATGCGCTGCACCTCGGCATCACCGAAGCCGGTTTGCCGCGGGAAGGCACCATCAAGTCGTCGATCGGCCTGGGACTCTTGCTGTGGGAAGGGATCGGCGATACGTTGCGCTGCTCGTTAGCGGCCGATCCCATCGAAGAGGTGCCGGTCTGCTGGGGGATCCTCAAAGCGCTGCAGATTCGCGAGAAAGGCTTCGACATCACGGCTTGCCCGTCGTGCGGCCGCGCTGAGATCGAAGTCGTCGACCTCGCGCGTTCGGTCGAAGCGATCGCCAAGGAGTATCAAGCGCCGGTCAAAGTCGCCGTTATGGGCTGCGTCGTAAACGGTCCGGGTGAAAGTAAGATGGCCGACGTCGGCGTCGCCGGCGGCAAGGGCAAGGGTGCGATCTACCGCAAAGGCGCGCTGGTCGGTACGTTCCCCGAGGACGAACTGCTCGGCGCCTTGCGCACCGAGATCGAAAAAGTCATTGCCGACGTCTATCCGGACTTCATCGGGGAAACGGCGCATGGAAAAGCGCTCGCTGCCTCCGTTACGTAACGTCCGTCCACCCCGCGGGCGTACGATCGCGCTGACGGCGTGCCTGGCTGCGGTCAGCGCCGTGATGTCGTCGTTATCGAAGCCGGCGGCACTGCATGTGAACGGTACGCGCATGGTGACCGATGTGCCGCCGGTGACGACGCCGCACGGCGCCTACGTACCGCTGCGGGTCGTGGCCGAATCGTTAGGTGCCGAAACGTCCTACGATCCCAAGACCGGCACGATCGAGCTCGTGCGCGGCAATGAAACGATGCGCCTGCGCGGCGGCCAGCGCGCGGCGACGTTCGACGGCAAAACGGTGCTGCTGCGCACTGCTCCGTTCACGGTGCGTGGGCGTACGATGGTCGCGCTGACGACGATCGCGCGCGCGTTCGGTACCAGCGTCAGCTACGACCGCGTCCGGGCGAACATCGACGTGACCGAACCCGGCGTCGACAGCCGCGACGGCAGTGGAGGCCAGTAACGCCGAACCGAGCACGCGCGGCGTCGTAAGAAGGACCAAGCATGGCTGATGAAACGCTGGCGATCCTCGTCGGCGGAGGACCGGCGCCCGGAATCAATGGAGTCATCGCGTCGGCCACGATCGAGGCGGTCAACAGTGGGCTGCGCGTCGTTGGACTGTACGATGGATATCGGCACATCGCGCGCGGCGACATCTCGCAGACCGTCGAACTGACGATCGACGACGTGTCCCGGCTGCACTTCACCGGCGGTTCGAGGCTGCGCACATCGCGCACGAATCCCGGTAAGGATGACGAGACGCTGGATCGCTGCGTGCGCTCTCTGTTGCAGCTCGGCGTCCGCTACCTCGTCGCGATCGGCGGCGACGACACGACGTATGGCGCGTCGCGGATCGCCGCCAAGACCCGCGGGCGCCTCGGCGTCGTCACCGTGCCCAAGACGATCGACAACGACTTGCCGCTTCCCGACAATGCGCCGACGTTCGGCTTTGAAACCGCCCGTGCCGTCGGCACGACGATCGTCGAGAATCTGATGGAGGACGCGCGCAGCGCGCCGCGTTGGTATCTCGCGATTACGATGGGGCGCAAATCCGGCGCGCTGGCGCTCGGCATCTGTAAGGCGGCCGGCGCGACGCTCGCCGTTATCCCCGAAGAGTTCCCCGACGGGTCCGTCGATCTCGAAGCGGTCGCCGATACGGTCGTCGGTGCGATCGTCAAGCGGAAATCCTTCGGGCACGAGCACGGCGTCGCGATCGTGGCCGAAGGGATCGCCGAACGCCTCGACGTGAGACAGTTCGCGTCGGACGATCTGGGACGCGACGCATACGGCCACATGCGGCTCGCCGACGTGCCGCTGGGCATGGTGCTGCGGGATACGATTCGCAAGCGACTCAGCGAACTGGATTTGGATATCGCGGTCGTCACCAAGGATATCGGCTACGAACTGCGCTGCGCTAAGCCAGTGCCTTTCGACGCCGAGTATACGCGCACGCTCGGATACGGTGCGGTGCGCTATCTGCTCGGCGGGGGCAGCGGCGCCCTGATCGCGCTGTCAGGCGGCCGCGTCGTCCCGGTCCGCCTCGAGGAATTGCTCGATCCTCAAAGCGGACGGATTCGCGTGCGGCTCGTCGACGTGACGACCGAGTCGTACGAGGTCGCGCGCAAGTACATGATCCGCCTTGAATCGAGCGATCTCGCGGAGCCCATACTGTCGCGGCTGGCTGCGCAGACATCGCTGTCGTCGGAAGACTTCGCCGCCCGCTTCGAAGCGATCGCTCGTCGCTCTGGGGACCAAGCAGCGCCCTAACGACGCGGCGATGTTAGCGTGCGACGATCGAGTTTAGTAGCCTGCGCCATGCCAGCCGCCGCGCTGACTGCGCTGACTGTACCGTGCATTGCCGCCGTCGGCGCGGTTGTTGCGGGCTTGCGCGTACGGATATTGGTTGTAAGCGGCCTGTCCGCCGTTGTTGGTGATCCAGCACGACTGGCCGTTACATGAGACTTGCTGGCCGTCGTTTCCGGGATAGTAACTCTGTCCGTTGCGGTTCACGACGCGGCCGTCTTGGTAGACGGTGCTGCCGTCGGGCAAGTACCCTTGCACGCTCTCGGCGGCGGCGTTCTTGCGTGCCACATTACTTTCGATGGCGATGCCGGCCGCGAGCGCCGCGGCACCGATGATGATATTGCGCGTCGACGCGGCTCCGTCAGCCTTGGCGGGGGCCATGCTCGAGAGCGCGAGGGTCGTCGACAAGGCTAATCCGGTAAGAGCGAGCTTGACATTCATGGCTACGTGCCTCCTAGATGCCTATGGTACGTCCCGTCGCTGGTGTGGCGCTGGAGATTTTCTAAGAGTGCGATGAAACCGGCTCCGAAGCAGGCGGCAAGCGCGTGGGGCGGCACGGCGATCGCATCGTCGGCTACTTTGTCGGATTCGTCCTTTGATTCCCATACTACGGTCCTCTCGGTTAGCGGTGCCAGTTACTAATTGGGACGTGAAATGGGGCTAAAAGCCATTTTGGTCGTTGTATGCTTTAGCGACCGCTTATAGTTTTCAGACTCGGGAAAACGGGGTCGACTCCGCGCTCTACGCCGCCGCTCGGGCGGCTTAACGCTCAGTGGCCTTTAGAAGGCTTCATATAGTGCAGCTTGCCCCGCTGCGCAGCCATTGGGTTGCCGCACGATCACGAGGGCGGCTCGGACAGTGTCGCAAGCGTTAAGTCGCTCCAGTAGGCCAGCCATCGAAAAGAGCCGGCTTGGAAGCGACATTTTTTTAAGCACGACCGACATGGGTGCTTTTATCATATTGCGCAGCTCGATCAAGGCGGACAGAGCCGCGCAGTCTATGTAGCGGCAATCTTCGAAGGAAACGATCACGGGCTTGGAGCCGCCGTCGCACGCATCGCGAAGAGCGGCGCGGAAGTCCTCCTTCGTCGCAATGTCGACGTCACATCGGACGTGCAGAACGGTTGCGGCAGGTGCAGTCTGAACTTCAAAGGCGAGCGCCGTTCTACGGGCTGTTTTTACAGCGCACGAGCGCACCGGCTCCATCACTCGCAGACCCTCACCAAAGCGTGCCACCTTCCGTCCCCTTGCACGGTACGGCACTGCACGCGGCAGGTCTGTGTGGATTCGCACAATCGCACCCAGCCGCTTCGCGCGATGGTCGATTAGAGGGCTTCGTCTTCTCGCGACCTACCAGCACCCGCAAGCTCACGCGCTGGGGCGCCCATCCTTTTCTCGTGCCCGTCAGCGGAAGCGGTCACGAGCCGCAAGAGTCCGCCGAACTGTTCGCGCGCTACCTCGTAGCATTCGCACGCTGCTCCCTCGAGACCAAACCGGTCGAGAATCGTTACGCATCCGTGCGTAGAGCGCATGAAGCCGGCTTGCTGCAACGTTCCGACCGCAATCGTCACGCCGGAACGGCCGGTGCCCAGCATCATCGCGAGGTACTCGTGCGTGAGGGGAATCTCGTCCGACTTGACGCGGTCGTGGGTCATCAAGAGCCAGCGCGAGCATCGTTCGTACACGGTGTGCAATCGATTACACGCCGCGAGTTGCCCTAGCATATTGACGTACGCTTGGAAATAGCGATCGAGCCGCTGACGAAAACCGGTATGGGTCCAACTCAACTCTCGAAAGAGGTCCGCTCCAATCTTGATAGCGTCGCCACGGACTTGACAGTAGCAGTCGTTCGACGTGCTCGACGCACCCATCAGTAATGGAAAGGCAGACATCCCCTCGCGGCCGATCGTCCCGACTTCAATGCTCTGTCCGTCTTTCATCTGCGTCACGACCGACAAAACGGAATCGATCGGAAAGTACACTTCTCGAATCGGCTGGTCAGGTTCATATATCCGCTCGCGAAGTCCGAGACTTACGATCTCGCCTCGCGCTATGACCGCTGAATTGACCGCCTCTTCGAGTCCGTTGAGAACCGCATTCTGCTGCAAGTCTCGTGACGTCATTTGCGGGCTATGCAGGCGTCGTTTTGGCATTGCTGCACCCCAGTCTGAGCTCCCTACCGGCGCACTGGCGCGGACCTTCCATCCCTGTTACGCGCCTCCTGTCATCTCCCGATTGGAGTCTGTGTTATCGGGGAAGCGCTCGCGCGATCCCCGGAGAACACCGTTGGAAGCGCGGCGTAGTTTCGATAGCGGGCGCGCTTCCAGTTGTCCGGTAAGGTTCTCCTCGGGCGTCGACGGATCGGCTCGGAGTGATAAGCCGGCCGGGCGACCGTTGAGGGCGGAGTCGAACAACACGTATCGTGCCCGTCCGAGCCGCTTCGCGTCATACATCGCGGTGTCGGCGTCGCATAAAACCTGCGCGACCGTCGCGTCCGTCGACGAGCCGATGACAACGCCCATGCTTGCGCTCGTGTGGAGCTCGAAACCATCGAGCATGACAGGAGCTCGCAACGCCGTGTGGATCCGCGTCGCGACACCCGTCGCGTCGTCCGTCACGTGCACGTCGGAGAGCAGAATCGTGAACTCGTCGCCGCCGAAGCGCGCGACGACGTCTTCGGGGCGCACGCACCTTTCGAGCACGCGCGCTACGTGCACGAGCAGCGCGTCCCCAATCACGTGTCCCAAGCGGTCGTTGACAATCTTGAAACGGTCGAGGTCGAGGAAGAGGACCGCGAATCGGCTTTTCGAGTACCGTTTGGCGTGCGCGATCGAGCGGCGCAAGGAGTCGTTGAAAAGCGCCCGATTCGGGAGTTGCGTGAGTTCGTCGTAATAGGCTCGCCGCTTCAGCGCTTCGGCTGCTTCGTAGTGGGCCGTGATGTCGTGAGCGACCTTCACGAATCCGCGTGAAATTCCGTCGATGTCCGGTTTCAGGCGCGTCATCTGGCCGCTCGCATAAAACAGCTCGCCTCCGCGCCCAACGTACCAGCCGTCATCGGCGGCATCTCCGTTCTTCAGAGCGGTGGCGAGCTCCGTATCAGGCACTCCACTCGCCACCGCTTCGGGGGTATAAATCAGCGAGAAGTGTTTGCCCAGGACGTCGGCTTGCAGGTAACCGAACAGGCGTTCGGCGCCTGAGTTCCAGAACCGGATGCGGCCGCTCAGATCAATGGAGAAAATCGCGTCGCCGGTAACGCTATCGAGCAGCAACCGAAGGCTACCCTCACTCTCATGCACGTGTTGTAGCGCCACGCATTGCTCGCGCTGATCGGGAGATGGGTACGACTTCAAGAGCGAGGACATAACTTGTCGCCTAAGGTTTAGCCGATTGTGCGGTGCAAGTCTGTGTGAATTCGCACAAGGAGTAGGGCATTAAGTGAGAATTCCGGTTCCACGACGCGCTGCATGCGTTCGTCACGCTCAACCTCGCGGACGATAAAACGTTCCAGCGCAGATGTGGCTAAGCTTGCAGGGCCACGCGAATCCCGCGGTGACGAGGGCTCGCTATGCCCACACGCTCGAAGGGGCGGAGCGTGAAGCCGTGAACCGGCTCGTTAGATCGCTCGTAGTACCGACGAAGGCCACTACGTCGCCGTGAGCAAATGTGAGCAACGGCAGGCAACGCCGCATGAATAAAGGTTCTTTGGCGCCTGGAGAGGTGGCCGAGTGGTTGAAGGCGGCGGTCTTGAAAACCGCTGACGGTGATGAACCGTCCGTGGGTTCGAATCCCACTCTCTCCTGTGTACGCGCAGAACGAACGCCTTGTAGATTGTACGGACTTGCACCGCATGGGCCGTAACGTCCGCGTGGGAGGCAGTTTTCTCGGCGGCCGGCACAGCTGAGCTTGCGCCGTGCGTCCGTTTACCTGTGGTGGATCGCGCATGCGAAGAAGCGCGTACCGCGCTCAATAACAGGACATTCGACGACTGCTTGCCTACGTTGGCCCGGTGAGGCTTCGTCTTGTTCTTGCGGTAGCAGCCATGCTCACTTGCGCACGTTCCGCTCCGGTGCTCGCTGCCGGCTCTAGCGGGTCAGCCGTTCCAGCGAATATACAAGCGATTCTCCACAAGCACGCGTACAGACATGCGACCTGGGGGTTGCGCGTCCAGGACGGCGCCAACGTGCGCATCGACCTTAATCCTCAGCGCCCGTTCCTCATCGGTTCGGTCCGCAAAGTCTTTAGTGTTGGTGAACTGCTGAACAGAGTGGGAGCGGCACACACGTACGACACGCCCGTCTATCGGATCGGCAGGGTCGTACGTGGCACCTTACACGGCAATCTGGTCCTGCTGGCATCGGGCGATCTGACCATGGGCGGCCGCACGAAGCCCGACGGCTCGATCGCCGTGAGCGATTGGGACCATAATGAAGCCGATAGTCTCGGCAACGCGGTATTAACGAAGTCCGATCCACTCGCGGGATACCGCCGATTGGCACGCGCGGTCAAAGCCGCAGGCATCGGACACGTAGGTGGCGAGGTCGTCGTCGACGACCGGCTCTTCAAACCGTTCAACTTCCGAGACGAATTGGCCGTGAAACCGATCTTCGTCAACGACGACGTAGTTGACGTTTCCATCGTGCCCAGCCGTAAGCCGGGCAGCCGTGGCAACGTAACGTGGCGCCCGCAATCAGCCGCGCTGACCATGCGCAATCGCCTGCGCACCGGGCCGCCAAACTCACGGAACACGCTGAACGTCGATCCCATCCTGCCCAGGTGTATCGGTGCGCCGAACTGCTCGTCGACCGTCGCAGGAAACTTACCGAGCAACTTCATTCCACCGCTGACGGGCCGGCCGGTGCTCGTCCGCACCGTCCGCATCGTGCAGCCGTCGAACTACGCGCGCACAGTCTTCGTCGAGGCGCTCAAGGCCGCCGGCGTCACGGTCGATGCGCCGGCGGTCGAAGCGAACCCGGCCCGTTTGTTGCCGGCCAAAAATTCGTACCGGCCGAATGCAAAGGTCGCGCAGCTGACTGGTCTGCGCTACGGACAGGACGCAAAGCTGATCTTGAAGATCAGTTACAACATCGGCGCCGACACGAGTTTGCTTCTGTTCGGCCTCACGCATGGAGCCGACTCGATGCCCGCCGCGCTCGCAGTCGAGCGGCGGACCCTCGCACGGCGGTACGGTATTGCGCCAAACCAATATCACTTCGTCGATGGAAGCGGGGGTGGCGATTCATCCGCAACGAACGGCGCCGTCACGCGGATGCTGGACGCTGTGTGGCAGTCGCCGCAACGCGACGCCTTCTTCAACGCCCTGCCGATCCTTGGAGTGGACGGTTCGCTCGGCTTCGTCAAGGATTTCCAGCGCGACTCTTCCCTCAAGGGAGCGACCGGCAACGTACGCGCGAAGACCGGAACCTTCGTCGCCGGTTCGCAAGCGGGAATGATGCTGAAGGGCCAAGCCTTGGGAGGCTATATCACCGCGAAGAGCGGCAAGCACCTCACCTTCCAGCTCGTCGTCAACGACGTGCCGATCACGCGCATCGACGACGTGATCAACGTGTTTCAAGACGAGGGCAAGATCGCGGCAATGGTATGGCGTGACTACTAGTGTCCATTCCAGCACGCGCTTTGCATAGGATGACTGCACCTCGAACGCAGGGTCCGCCCGCGTGGACCTTTCCAGGAGAACGGTCTAAAGAAAAGAATCGGTACTAAACGAAGTCCCCTTTTCCGAGGAGGTTTTTCAGTGTCTCGACCGCCGTGGCTTATCGTCGGCGTGTGCCTACTGTTCGCTGCTTGGGGCCAAGAGGCGGCACGAGCACAACCGCCCGCTAGGACCGCGGTTGCCTCCGTCGGTCAGGGCGGCTTTCGTGGGATGACGTACCGTCGCTCGACGGGCCGCAGGCCCTCGTCGACCGGTCAAGACAACGTGACGTATCACGGCAACAATCTACGCACGGGCTGGTACAGCGACGAAGCGGTGCTCAACGTCAGCAACGTCGGCTCATCGGCATTTCACCTCATCGCTACGCTGGCGTTGGCTGGGAAGTCGTATTCGCAGCCGCTGTACCTGTCAAACCAGATGGTGTCGGGCGGATCGACCCACAATCTTCTCGTGGTCACCGATTCGACCGACGTCATCTACGCTTTTGACGCCGATACGCTGACGCTCGTGTGGGAGCGGGACTTCAAGAGCCCGGGCGTGCGGCAGCAGTTGGCTTCGGACATCGGCTGCGACGACACGTGGCCAAATATAGGGATCAACGGGACCCCGGTGGTCGACCGTGCGCGTAACCGCCTGTACGTCGTCGTGCCGACGAACGACAATGGAACGCCACATTTGCGCTTGCATGCGATCTCCGTCGAAAATGGAGCCGACGTCGTGTCGCCTGTCGAGGTCACCGGGAGCGTCGCGCTGGCATCCGGGGGCGCGGCCAGCGTGGACCCCGCTTACAACTTCGATCGCGCAGGCTTGCTGGAAACGAACAATACGGTGTACGTGCCGCTGTCCACGCATTGCGATTACGACTCGGACGCAGCGCACGGCTGGCTGTTCGGTTACAACGCCGACACCCTCGTGATGACGACGCCGCTGCGTAAGACGACGACCGACGCCGACATCGGCACGGGCTCGGGCGCACGCTTCTTGGGAAGCATCTGGCAAGGCGGCTTCGGAATCGCCGCAGACGCTCAGAGTAACGTTTACTTTGCCACGGGCAACGGGCCCAACGACGACGGCAACTACGACTTCGGCATGAGCGTGGTACGGTTGCCTCCAACCCTGAATCGCTCCGGAAGCTCGTTCTTCACGCCGTCCACGTGGCTTTCCGAGTCGCAGAACGATCTCGACCTCGGTTCGGGCGGCGTAATGCTGTTACCGGATCAAGCGCAAGGACCGTACCCGCACTTGGCGCTGGCCGGCGGGAAAACTGGCATGAAGTATCTCCTGAATCGGGATCGGCTCGGCGGCCTGCACTCGTCGGATCGTATCCCGTTCGAAACGAATACGGCGGGTGGAATCTTCGGAGGCCCGGCGTATTTCGTCGACGCAGCCGGCAATCAACACGTACTGTACGGCGGTACGCCCACGCTTAACGACTACATCCTTCAGACGGCCGGCGGGTATGCGCTCACGTTAAACTCTGCTACGAACGTCGGGCAGCTGGAGACGCGCAATGCCGGCGTAACGCCGATCGTTTCCTCAAACGGAACGCAGTCCGGTACGGCGGTGGTGTGGGCGATCAAAGGGCCGCCCGGCTACATCAACGGGACGGGAGCGATAGCCCTATATGCCTTCGATGCGAGCAATCTGGCAAATACGCTGTTCAGTGCCAACGCCGGACAATGGATTGAAAACGGCGACACCGGCGGAGCAATGATTACGCCGCTCGTTGCCAACGGTCGAGTGTATCTGGCTACCGACAGTCAGTTGACGGTGTTTGGAACGCAATGAAGACGACGACGAGGAGCTGCCCATGATACGCTGCCTGCTTACCACGAGCGCCGGGATGCTTGCGCTGCTGCTTGCGCTGGTTCCGGCGTATGGCCAGCAAGCAACGCGGCACGTAGGCGCAGCGGCACCGATTTCGGCGCCACAGCACCGCTATTTTGGAGCGTTGCTAAGCACCAGAGGTACGGACCTGTTGCTGCGGTTACGCACCGGCCGACTGCTGCGCGTCGATGCGACCGAAGCGTTTGCGCTCAAGCGTGTATCGGAGCCGCTCTTCGCCGGCAAGCCGACCGTTGTCGAAGGCGTCCTGACCTCTGCCGGCATCCTACGGGCCACGGCGGTCCGGCGTGCCGCGCCGAATCCCGTTTCATGGGGCTCCGACCGCTGAGTTAGAAGCGGCCGGCGCGCAAATCCGCGAACGCGCGTTGCAATTCATCTTGCGTGTTCATGACGATCGGCCCGTAGCGCGCCACGGGCTCCCCTAACGGACGGCCGGCGACTAGGATCAATCGCCCGACGCCGTCCGCCGCGCACATGCTAACGGCATCTCCGTACGATAGCACGCCGAGTTCTCCACGCGATAGCGTGCGCGTCGCGGTATCGACGCCTATCTGAGCCGAGCCTTCGTAGACGTACACGAACGCGTTATGTCCCGGCGGCAGGGTCGTCTTCCATGCAGACCCGCCAGCGAGATGCACGTCGAGATAGGTTGGTAGCGTCTGCGGAGCTTGCACCGGACCCGCCACGTCGCCTAGCCGGCCCGCGATGACGCGCACGCGCACGCCGGCGGCATCATGCAAAGGGATTCGCTCGGGCGCGATATCTTGGTAGCGCGGGTTCGTCATCTTGTCTTTGCGCGGAAGGTTCACCCATAGCTGGAAACCTTGCATCAGACCGTCCTGCTGCTCGGGCATCTCCGAGTGCACGATGCCGCTGCCGGCGGTCATCCATTGCACGCTGCCGGCCGTCAACAGACCGGAATTGCCCTTGTTGTCGCGGTGCCGCATTCTGCCGGCCAGCATGTACGTAACGGTTTCAAAGCCGCGGTGCGGATGGTCCGGGAAGCCCGCCAGGTACTCCGTCGCATCAGCGGACCCAAACTCGTCAAGCAGCAAAAAGGGGTCGAGGTCGGGCAACGCCGGCTGTCCGATGATGCGGGTCAATGCGACGCCGGCGCCGTCGTTCGTCTTCCTGCCGCGAACGACGCGCTCGACGTGCCGGTGTGTTTCTTGTGTTTGCTCTTGTATCATGCTACATCCCATCCCGTTCTGCATAACCCCGAAGCGGTTGCGATGGAACGAGCGCAGGGCGGGGGCAGGCGCGGTACGTGTCGCTCGCATCGTGCGTCGCAGGTCGTGTTGCGGAGCGCTTGCACTCGAGGGAACCGTGGGCAGACGTTACGCCGCCGCCGCGCGGCAGCGCAAATTCATCCGAGTCGAAACGCGACAACCGCCGTTGATGCGCGTTACGTGGAGGCCATGAGTCAAGGCTTTGACGATCAACAGCCCGCGGCCACCCTCTTGAAGGTCGCTCGAGCGGCCTAAAGCGTCTGGATCGAAGCCCTCACCACGGTCCCAGACTTCAAGTCGAAACTCATTATCTTCGTGGTACACCTCAACGCGAACGTCGTGCCCGCCGTGCCGGAGCGCGTTGTTCACGAGTTCGCCGAAGATAAGCTCGGCAGCGTCGGTATCGGAGCACTCCGTAGCGAGCTGACGCAGGATCGACCTGAACATGACGCGCGCCGCGCAGGCGGCGTCGTAGTCAGCGGCGCGGAGCTGCCAGGCGCACTTAAAGGAGCACAACTTCCCGGCACCATTCTGTAATCGTCACCTGGGCTGCATACCCGACAAATGACGGATCGAAATACTAAGCGCGGCACACCCGTCCCGGTAAGCTCGAAGTGGGCAGTCTTCGGCGAACCTATCCCCCTAAAGTTCGGGAGTGTGTGGCTTGCCGTCTGGCCGTGACGCTACGCTTAGGGCGGAAACGTTTGGCCCGAAGCGTCGATGCGCTCGAAGCCCACAAAGGGGCGTAGAGCTGCTGGGACGGTGACGCTGCCGTCGGCCTGTTGATAGTTCTCGAGGATCGCGACGAGCGTGCGGCCGACGGCCAGGCCCGAGCCGTTGAGCGTGTGGACCAGTTCGGGCTTCGCGGTGGGCTCGCGCCGGAAACGGATCTGCGAGCGGCGTGCCTGGAAATCGGTGCAGTTCGAACACGAACTGATCTCGCGATACGCGCTTTGACCTGGGAGCCACACTTCGAGATCGTACGTCATCGCGGCATTGAAGCCAACGTCCCCGCTGCACAGGAGCATGACGCGATACGGCAACTCGAGTTCTTGCAGCAGCGCTTCGGCGTCAGCGGTCAAGCGTTCGAGCGTTCGTTCCGAATCTTCCGGCCGCGTTAGCCATACGAGTTCCACTTTCTCGAATTGATGCTGACGAATGAGCCCGCGGGTGTCTTTGCCTGCGGCGCCCGCCTCTTTGCGGAAACATGGCGAGTACGCCGTATAGCCGAGCGGCAGCACGTCGCCGGAAAGAATCTCGTCGCGGTGGAGCGCCGTCAGCGGCACTTCCGACGTCGGTATCAGGAAAAGCTCTCCGTCGACGTCTCGGAACATCGCATCGGCGAATTTCGTGAGTTGTCCAGTCGCCCACATCGTCGGCCGCGAAACCAAGAACGGCGGCACGATTTCGGTGTAACCGCGTTCGTGCGCGCGCTCCAGAAAAAACGCGATCAGTCCGCGGGAGAGACGCGCTGCCGCGCCGCGTAGAACGCAAAAGCGGCTGCCCGACAGTTTGGCCGCTCGCTCGAAATCGAGAATGCCGAGAGATTCGCCGAGTTCCCAGTGCGGTTTGGCTGCGAACGGCAACTGCGGCGGCGGCCCCGAATCGCGCACGAGGACGTTATCGTCTGTTCCGAGTCCGTCGGGCACGCCGTCGTCGAGGAGGTTCGGCACGTCGGCCAACGTCGCTTCGATACGCTCTTGGAGTAAGGGCACCGCCAGTGAGCGCATGCGCGATCCGTTCGTCCAGCGTCGCTATCTCGGGCCGCAGGCGATGCGCTTCGCTCGCACGATCGGCGGCGCGTGCGATCTGGGCGCTCAGCGCGTTCTTCTCGGCACGCAGGGCTTCGGCATGCGTCCGCGCGGCGCGCAGGTCGGCATCGAGCGACAGCACGTCATCGACGAAGGCAGCGCCGGCTCCGCGCCGCGCGGCTGCACGCTGAACTCGCTCGGGATCGCGGCGCAAGAGCGCAAGGTCGAGCATCGGTCCTCATCGTGAGAAAGAGACGCATTAGAAAAGCGGGCACGCCGCAGCGCCGGAGAGAAGCGAGTCTGGCCTTTATGCAGGATTCTGCCGCGGTCCTACCCTCTGCATCCCTGCATGCTGCAGGTGCGCTGCTTCGCAATGAGAACGCGCCGCGCAGTTTTCATACCGAAGATCTGCTCGCGCCCCAGCAAGCGATTGCGGCGTACTTCGCCGGTGTTTCGCTCGCGCCGCCGGAGCTTGAGACGGTGTCGCTGGACGATGCGCTGGGCCGCGTTTTGGCACGAGATGCCGTCGCGCAAGAAGATCATCCGGCACAAGCTCGCTCGACGATGGACGGGTACGCGGTGCACAGCGGTGGGACGACGATGTCGCTGCGCCTCGTGGGCACCGTGTTCGCCGGTGTACCGACGGATCGCGAGCCTGCGCTGCGGTGAAGCGATGCGCATCGCGACGGGCGGCGCGCTTCCCCGGGGCGCCGATGCCGTCGTGCCGCAAGAAGATGTCGATCGCGACGGCGACGAGATCGTCATGCGTGAGTCGCCCGCTCCAGGCGACTGTCGTGACGCAGGTTGCCGCCGATATTCGCGCGGGAGAAGCCGTCCTTTCGGGCGGCCGGCGTATCGGCGCGCCGGAACTCGGCGTATTGGCGACGCTGGGATACGCCGCCGTGCCTGTCTATCGGCGTCCGCGCATCGGCATCATCTCGACCGGGGACGAACTGGTGCCGCCATCCAGCACGCCCGGCCCCGGACAGGTGCGAGATTCCAATCGTTACGCGTTGGGCGCAACACTACGCGCGCAAGGTGCACTACCATTGCAACTCCCGCCGGTTGGAGACACAGTCGACGCATTGCGCGCCGCAGTGGCAGAGGGGCTTGCAACCTGTGACGGCCTCGTACTCAGCGGCGGCTCCTCCGTCGGCGAGCGCGATCTCGTTCCGCACGTCGTCGCGGACCTCGGCCCTCCCGGTGTGGTCGTGCATGGACTGCGCGTCAAGCCTGGGAAGCCGACATTGCTCGCGGCAGTCGGCCCAAAGCCCGTCGTGGGATTACCGGGCAATCCGGCGTCATCGCTGATGATTCTCGAAGCCGTCGTGCGACCGATCGTCCTCGCTTTGACGGGAGAAACCGTTCGCCCACCGCTCCCCGTCGAAGCGTTCGCGCGTACGCCACTCGGCGGACGCGAGGGCTGGACGTGGTTCGTTCCCGTTCGACTGGCATCAGTGGGCGGCGGACTGTTCGCCGAACCGCTGGCATTGCGCTCGGCTCACACGAGTCTACTGGCGCGCGCAAGCGGTTATGCGATCGTCGGCGAAACGCACGCACGCATCGAAGCGGGGGAGCGCGTCGCTGTCTACCGATTCAGCGCCGGCGGCGCGCCCTGTGGAGGTCGCGTGAGCAGTCGCAGACGCGCAGCAACGTTGGCAATAGCCGTAGCGTGCATCGCGATGTGCAGTTGTTCGTCACAGCAGGCGCAACGAGCCGGCGACCGCGCATTGGATGCCATCGCCTCGCAAGCGCCGCGTCTGGCTGCCGACAGCACACTCGGCGCGCAGATCGAAGCGCGGTTCGTCGGCATCGATCCGAATTCGGCGCTGCACGTTGCGCTGAGCGTGCATGCAGGCGCCGTTACGATGACCGGTAAGGTCGCGTCTGCGGCAACCCGCACGAAATATATCGCCGCCGCGCAAGGCGTTCCGGCCGTCCGCTCGCTGACAGCGCGCCTACGTGTCGATCCCACGCTCGGCACGGCGAGTCAGAGTCTGCGGGATTTCGCGCTGGTCGCCGCCGTGCGCGCCAATCTCGCCGCGCAAGCGGGCATCAACGGCCTGCACTTGCACGTTGCGGCGCACGACGGCACGGTGACCGTCAGTGGAACCGCTCAGCAATGCCGGACTGCGGAGCGACGATGCTGGACGCCGTACGGAACACCGGCGGCGTGCGTACGGTTATCGACCGCGTGGGCGTGCGCTCGTGAATGCCCCTCGGCCGGCGCCGACCGTCGCAGCGCTGCCGCTGGTGCGGCCGTTCATCGCGCCCGAGGAACTCGCCAAGCGCGCGGGGATTACGGAGCTGTTACGCTTAGGCGCCAACGAGAGCGCGTTCGGCCCCCCGCCGTCCGCGCTGGCGGCGATGCGCTCGGCGGTCGAACGGACGTCGTGGTACGGCGATCCCGAATCGGTCGACTTGCGTGAAGCTCTGGCGCGAGCAGCATGGCTGCGACATCGGCTGCATCGCGGTCGGTGCCGGCATCGACGATCTGATGGGTCTGGCCGTGCGGGCTTACCTCGCGCCCGGTGAGGTTTCCGTCGCGACGCTCGGCACGTATCCCACGTACGCCTACCACGTCGAAGGCTACGGTGCGCGCCTGGCGACCGTACCGTACGCCAAGGACGGCACGGTCGCCGCTCGATGCACTTGCGCGGCTCGCGCAGCGACACCGGCGCACGCATCGCGTACGCTGCGAACCCCGACAATCCGAGCGGTACGTTCGCCGATTCGGCATCGATCCGCGCGTTTCGCGCCATGCTGCCCGACGATTGCCTGCTGATTCTCGACGAAGCGTACGCCGATTTCGTCGACGCAGCGCAACTCGCGGATCTGTCCGGCGATCCGCGCGTCATTCGTTTGCGGACATTCTCGAAGGCGTACGGCTTGGCGGGCGCGCGCGTCGGCTATGCGCTGGCCGCACCCGACGTCATCGACTCGTTCGGCAAGATTCGTCTGCAGTACGGCGTGAACCGCACGGGGCAAATCGGAGCACTGGCCGCACTACGAGACGAACGTTTCGTACGAGACGTCATTGCCGAAGTCGCGCGGGGACGCAACGACTATGCCGAACTCGCCGCGCGCTTCGGCCTGGCGCACCCTGCCATCACGCACGAATTTCGTGTGCATCGACATCGGCTCGCGCGTACGTGCTGAGGCGATGGTCGCCGAGCTGCTCGAGCGCGGCGTGTTCGTTCGTAAGCCGGGCGCACCGCCGCTCGACCGCTACATTCGCGTGACGGTTGGAACTCCCGATGAGCGGCGCCGCTTCGGCGACGCATTCGGAGAGGCGCTCGCGTCGCTGGACCGAGGCGGCGCGCTCGTTCCGTGACGTATGCCGTCCTCTCGGATGTGCACGGCAACATCGATGCCTTCGAGGCAGTGCTGGCCGCGATCGGTGCCGAGCGCCCGCTGTTGTGCTTGGGCGACATCGTCGGATACGGCCCGGATCCCAATGCTTGCGTCGCGCTGCGTGCGCTCACGCCGCGCGCTGACCGTTCTCGGGAATCACGACGTCGCTGCGATCGATGGCCACGGGCTCGAACAGTTCAATCCGGCCGCCGAAACGGCGCTCGAATGGACGCAGCGCGTACTCGCCGCCGACCACGCGGCCTGGCTCGATTCGTTTTCGTACGAGATCCGCCAGCCCGCGTTCCTGATGGTCCACGGCGCGCCGATCGAATATTTTACGTACATTTCCGACAAAGCCGACGCCGCGCGCCGCGTTCGCGTCGACCGATGCACCGCTTATCTTCGTCGGACACACGCACGTCGCGGAATACTACGCGCAGGCGTCCGATGGGCGATCGCGCACGCTCACCGGCAGCACGGCGGCCGGCTCGATCTCGTCGAGGGGACGCGGTACATCGTCAACGTCGGCAGCGTCGGTCAACCGCGCGACCTCAATCCCGACGCGTCGTTCGCGTACTACGATCCGGACGCGCGCACGATCGAATGGCAGCGCGTCGCGTATCCGGTGTGGGCCGTGCAGCAGAAGATCGGCCGCCGCACAGTTGCCCGCCGTGTGCGCGCGCCGATTGCGGAGTGGACGTTGATCCGGCATGCGCGTCGCGCCGCCGCCGCGGCGCGCTCGCCTGCTGCTGCGTAATGGGCGCCGGGGTACCGGCCGGTGCGGCAGCGACGGTGCGGCCGCGGATCGGAACGACTATGCCGACGCGACATTCTCGCGCGCGCTCGGCGGCGGGCTTCGATGATTTCTATGCCGCAGCGCTTCGCTGCTGCGCAAGACGAATTCGCTCGCGCAGTCGCGATCGTGCCCGACGAACGTTTTAGCGCTCACGTTCCTCGATGCGGCTGCCGCGCACCGTTTCGGCGCGCTCGACGAACTCGTCAACGCCGCCGAAGATGCCGTCGCCGCCGACCCAAGAAACTACGCCGCCCATCTCCGGCTCGGGCTTGCGTACCTCTTCAGTACGCGCGCCGGCCTCGACCGTCTCCAAGATGCTCGCGATGAATTCAACGCTGCCGTCGCGGCTCGAGCCCAAAGAGTCCGGCGCGCACGTGGGTCTGGGCATCATGCGCTTCGACGAGCGTTCGGCGAACCGGGCGAAGATCGAATTCCTCAAAGCGCTTGCGCGGCGATCCGAACGACGTGCTGGCGCGCGAATACCTCGGACAGCTCGTATCAAACGGACCTGCACGATCCGCAGCGCGGGCTCTCCTACGTGATCGACATCCCGAATCTCGTGCCGCGTTACGCCGACATCTACTTTCACGTCGGATCGCTGCTGTGCGACCTACAGCAGGACGCGGCTGCGATCGACTATCTGCAGCGCGGCATCGCGCTGGACCCGGGCCACGTCGGTGAAGCGGGCCAGCACGGATACACCTTGATCGCGCGCATCGAAATCGCGCAAGGCCGGTACGCTGACGCGCGCAAAGAACTTGTGACCGCCCTGGCCGCCGACGTCGATGCGATCTATGCGCGAACGCTGCTCGACCGCGTGCGTGACGCGTCGCCACGACCCCGGTTCAAGGCTGAAGTGAACGGATCTCGGCCGCTTGCGGCGCCGATCGACGATGGTTTTTGCATCGGTTGCGGCCGGCATTCGAAGATCGGTTTGCATATGGAATTCACGACGGTTGACGGATCGGTCGAAAGCCGCCTCACGCTGCCGCGCGACTTTCAGGGCTGGCGCGGCGTCGCTCACGGCGGGACGGTCGCGTTGCTGCTCGACGAAGCGATGGCGTATGCGGCCGGGGCGCGTGGCCTTCTCGGCGTCACCGCCGAGCTAGCGTTGCGCTTCCGCGCGCCGGTTCCGATCGGATCTGCCGCTCGTCGTGCGGGCGAGCGTCGTGTGGCAACGCGGCCGCGTTCTGCACATCACTGCGACGATCCGCGACGATGCCGACAGCCTGCTCGCGTCAGGGGAGGGCAGCTTCGTCGTTCGCGGTACCTTGGCGCCGGGAGAACGCCTGGGTGCCTAAACCGAAAGCGGCGAGTAAACCGAACCCTGCCAAGTCCGCCGCCAGCCACGCCGAGCATCGACAACCGGCGCGCGCGCTTCGAGTACGAGTTCCTCGAACGGCTCGAAGCCGGCATCGTATTGACGGGCACCGAGATCAAGAGCGTCCGAACCGGGCCAGATCAGCATCGCGCAAGCGTACGCGCGCATTCGGGACGGCGAGCTCTGGCTGCTCTCCATGCACGTTCCTCCCTATAAGGAAGGCAGCTTCTCGAACGTCGATCCCGACCGTCCGCGCAAGCTGCTCGTTCACCGCGGGGACATCGACCGTCTTGCCGGCCGCATCTCCGAAAAGGGTTTGACGCTCGTCCCGACCCGGCTGTACTTCAAGCGCGGCCGCGTCAAAGATCGAAATTGCCTTGGCGCGCGGCAAGAAATTGTGGGACAAACGCCGTGAGGAGCGCGACCGCGACGTCAAGCGCGACTTGCAGCGCGCGGTGCGGCGATGAGGGGCGCCCGTCCAGACGCCGCTCTGGAAGAATGTTTGCGCGAGCGCGGCCGCGTTGGAACGCGGCGAGGTCGTTATTGCGGCTACGTCGGGTGGTAGCGACAGCGGGGCGTTGGCAGCGTTGCTCGTGCAGGCCGCCGTTGACGCAGGGGCGACCGTCGTGCTCGGGCACGTCAACCATGCGCTGCGTGCCGGCGCTTGGCAAGACGAGGGCGTCGTGTTAGCGCTCGCCGCGGCGCTTGGCGTGCGCGTTATGACCACGTCGCTCGAACCGGGGCCCGGCGCCGAAGCGCGGTTACGGGCCGAGCGCTATGCGGCCTTGACGATGATGGCGCACGAGGTCGGCGCGCGCCGCATCTTCACCGGACACCACGCGGCCGATCAGACCGAAACGGTGCTGCTGGCGCTCTTTCGCGGGACCGGACCGCGGGGTCTTGGGGGAATGCCGGAGCGGCGCGAACTGGCTCGCGGCGTTGCGCTGGTGCGTCCACTCCTCGGTACGGAACCCGCCGCGCTCGCGCGCGTACGTCATCCGCCGCGGGTTGCCGTTCGCGGTCGATCCGAGCAATGCCGACCAAGCAATACGCCGCAACGCCGTGCGGACGGCCTTGTGCGGCTTGCGGCAAGTCTTTCCACGCGTCGATGCCGCCGTCGCGCGCTGCGCTGCCATCGCTCGCCAGGAGCGCGATGGTGTGCCGCGCGCCGACCTGCGCAAGCGGCTGCACCGGGAACTCTCGGACGCCGGCCGCGCCTCCGATGCGACCTTCGAGCGGCTCGATGCCGTAGCCCGAGCGCTGCAAGACGCTGCTGCGGGACAGTACCACATGGGCCGCGAGCTCGACATCGTCCTGGCGCCGCGGCGTCGCACCACGGCCGGCGTGCACCCGCCAGAGCGTTCGGGGTGTTGAGCCTCATGCGTTCCGTGCCGATGGAGTCAAGCAGGCAGCATAGGTTCGCGCACGTCTCGGCCAGAAAAACCCCCGCGGCTCTCCCGAATGCTGCCGCAGCGCACCGGTTGGCGGATGGGAATATCAATGGCGTGAAGCGTTCATCCACGCGCGGCATCTGCAGGGAATAGGATATCAACACGTTGGGCAAACACGTACGGTCAGTCGTCGTCGTTCTCTTCATCTTCATCGTCGTCATCTTCATCGTCGACCGCTTGGTTCTCAATCAGGCTCCCCCGACGAAGCTGACCTACTCGCAGTTCATCGGCGCCGTCAACGACGACAATGTTGCTCAGGCGACCATTTCGGGCCACGATGTTGCCGGCGAACTCAAGCACGCGATCGCTGCCATCCCGGGCGGTGATACGAAATTCACGACGACCGTCGGCGATGCCGATGCGATCGGCACGCAACTCCAAAAGCACGGCGCCAACGTTTCGTTCGAAAACGCTGGGACGACGCCCGTCGTCGGAATGCTGTTCCAATTCGTTCCGATCGCGTTGATGGTGCTGCTGCTGCTCTTCATTCTTCGTCAAGCGCAAAGCGGCGGCAGTCAAGCCTTATCGTTCGGCCGCTCGCGCGCTAAGCTGCTGTCTGAAAATCGTCCCAAGGTCACGTTCAACGACGTTGCGGGCATCGAAGAAGCCAAAGAAGAGCTGGGCGAAGTCGTCGAGTTTCTCAAGTTCCCAAAGAAATTTCAAGCCTTCGGCGCCCGCATCCCCAAAGGTGTGCTGTTGCTCGGACCGCCGGGCTCGGGAAAGACGTTGCTGGCACGCGCGATTGCAGGTGAAGCCGGCGTGCCGTTCTTTTCGATCTCCGGATCAGACTTCGTCGAGATGTTCGTCGGCGTCGGCGCCAGCCGCGTACGCGACCTGTTCGAACAAGCCAAGAAAAGCGCGCCGTGCATCATCTTCATCGACGAGATCGACGCGGTCGGGCGCCAGCGCGGCGCGGGCCTCGGCGGCGGACACGACGAGCGCGAGCAGACCCTCAATCAGTTGCTCGTCGAGATGGACGGCTTCGATCAGAACACCGGCGTCATTCTGATCGCCGCGACGAACCGTCCCGACGTGCTCGATCCGGCGCTCTTGCGTCCGGGCCGGTTCGACCGGCAGATCGTCGTCGATCGCGCCGACATCAAAGGGCGCCAAGCGATCCTCGGCGTGCATGCCAAGAACAAGCCGCTTTCCAAAGAGATCTCGCTCGAAACGCTAGCACGCCGCACGCCGGGCTTTTCCGGAGCCGATCTCGAGAATCTCCTCAACGAAGCAGCGCTGCTCGCGGCGCGCAAGAACAAGTCGATCATCGAGATGCGCGATTGCGAGGAGGCGATCGATCGCGTCGTCGCGGGGCCGGAACGAAAGTCGCTCGTCATGAGCCAAAAAGAAAAAGAAAATACCGCCTACCACGAATCGGGTCACGCGATCGTCGGCGGACTGCTTCCGAACGCCGATCCCGTTCACAAGGTGACGATCATTCCGCGCGGGATGGCGCTCGGCATCACTTGGTCGCTGCCCGACGAAGATCGCCATTCGCGCACGAAGAACGAGTTGCTCGCGCAGATCACGATGGCGCTGTCGGGTCGCATCTCCGAAGAGATCAAGTTTGGGGACGTCACGACCGGCGCGTCGAACGACTTTGAAAAGGCGACCGAACTCGCGCGCCGGATGGTCACGCAGTACGGCATGTCGGATTCACTCGGCCCGATTCAATATGGGCGCGGGAATCATCAGGTCTTCCTGGGCCGTGACTTCGGTGAAGACCGTAACTACTCAGAGGAGATCGCGGGCAAGATCGACGGCGAGGTTCGCAAGATCATCGAAAACTGCTACGGGACTGCGACCCAATTGCTTAAGGACAATTGGAAAAAGGTGGAGCGGATGGTCGCTTCGTTGATGGAACACGAAACCGTCGACACTGACGAAGTCGTCGCGATCCTCGCCGATCTGCCGTACCCGCGCAAGCCTGAAGAAGAAGAGCCGTCGCTGCCTGCCGCCGCCGCTGCCCCGTACGAACCCGACGCCAAGCGGTCCGAAAAACCAAAGCGGCTGCCGCCGAACATCTCACCGGAACCGGCGTGATTCGAGTCGGCGGCCGGATGAGAGCGGTCGCCGCGGGTGGCATGCTCGCCGTCGCGCTGGTAGCGGCTCATGCGCTGGGCGCTGCTGCACCGGAGGACGGTGCTCTCCCCAGCCTCGGCAGCGCGCGCGGTGACGCGCTTGCCGGCCGGAGGGATAGCGATCGTCCGGCCGGAGCAAGGCGCGCCGGTCGCCGCATTGGAGCTGTGGTATCGCGCGCCGTCGACCGGCTTCACGCCTCGGCCGCAGCTAGGGCTGGCGCGCCTGGCGGCCGGCACCGTCGCCGCATCCAAGCCGATCGTCGGCGCGTCGTTGGCCGACACGGTTGCGCGCGCTGGCGGCCGTCTGGCGATCAGCGTGTATAGTGACTCCGTCGAGATCGCCGCGCTCGTCCCCGCGTCCACCGCCGCGCGCGTTCTTCACGTCATGACGACGGCGTACTTTGCCCCCGTCGTGACCACTGCAGGCTTTGCTTCCGCCCAGCGTGACAGTGCCGTCGAGGCGCTGTTCTCCACTGCGGATACCGGCAATGCCGTGCGAGAAGCGATTTTCGCCCACCTGTTCCGGGATGGCCCGCAGCACTTTTCTACGTTTGCCGATGGCAAGTCGGCCGCAAGCGAAGGCTTCTCCGACGTGCAGACCTTCGCGTCGCGCGCGTTTCGATCGCCGAACGCGATCCTGGTCATCAGCGGAGCAGCCGACCCCGGTATCGTGGCGGCCGCAGCTGCCGGGCCGGGCGGAACGTGATGCGAGCGGCGAACCGCCCCGCACGGGTGCGCTCGACCCGTCCCACGCGCCGGCCACCATCGTTGCCCAGCAGCCCTCCGGCGGGTTCGGATGGATCGGGCCGCCCATCAGCGACGAAGCGCAAGCGACGGCGATGGACTTCATCGCCGACTATCTGTTCCGGTCCGATACCGGGACCGTCACGCGGGATGTGGCGGAACAGTCATCCCAAGGCGCTGCTGCTCGGCCAATTCATCACCTTGCACGACCCTGGCGTCATGTTCGTGGCCTACGGCGGTGACGGCACGTCGGACGTGGCCGGCCGCATCTCCAGCGCGATCGCCGCAATGGACCGCCCGCTACCGCGGCCCGCCTTTACAGCGGCGCGCGCAGCATTCAAATTCCACGTGCTCAGCGATCTACAAGCGCCCCTGCAACTCGCGGACACGCTTGGATGGTACGGCATTGAAGGAAATCCGGCATACGCGCCCGGAGCCGACGGCGAACGTGGCGCGTATTTCACCGCCATCGACGCCCTAACGCCCGAGTCCGTCGCAGCTGCGGCTCGTAGGTATCTGGACGTGCAGCCGGTCGTCGTGACCTCCGCGCCGCGCGCGCAAAAGGCGTTGTGAAGCGCCGCTTCGAGGCCGGCGCGCTGGCGTTCGCCGCTGCCTTGACGTTCGCGGCATTGGCGTGTGGCGCGCCGGCCATCGCCGCCGCCGACGCAGCGTCGCGTTATCCGACGCCGGACGTGACGCCCTTGGGATCCGGGCGTCTCATCGTGGAATCCGATGCCGGCGTTCCACTTACCGGGGTAGCGGTCTTCATCGCTGCCGGTCTCGATCGCCAGCCGCGCGACCGCAGCGGCGTTGCCGCTCTGGTCGCCGAATGCGTCATGCGCACTCCGGTAGGAGAGCTGCCCCTACGGGACTCCATCGCTTCGCGGGGCGGTTCGATCGAATACACGGTCGATGGCCGCTCGGTTCGGTACTATGTCGAGGCCCGCGCCGAAGACGTTCCAACGCTGGTCGGCCTGCTCGCTCGAGCCTTGCGAGCGCCGGATTTCTCGGCCGCCACGGTAGCGGCCGCACGCGCGAGCTTGAGCACGCAGATCGGCGAACGAGAGGCGTCGCCCTTGGAGGTCGGCGTCCAAATGTTCCGGCAAGCGTACTACGCCGGGCCGGCCGGTCTTCCCGCGCTCGGAACGGTGGCGGGACTGGCACAACTCGGCCCGACGGATCTCAAAAGGTTTTACACCGCCACGTACGTGCGCCCCGCCGTGAGCGCGAGCGCCGTCGGCAAGCCGTCACCTGGATTGGCGGCGGCTTTGGAGGCTTTGGCGGCCGGCTTGGGCACTGCAAGCGTGACGAGCAGTATCGAAGGCGCGAAGCCGCTCCCGGCGGCCGCGACGCGCATCGTTGCGCAGCGCGATGTCGCAGGGCCGTGGGTCGTCCTCGGCTTTGCTGCACCGTCTCCGAACAGTCCGGATTTCGGCGCGATGCTCGTTATGGAAGCGCTGCTCTCGGGCGCATCGTCAGCCTCGACCTCGCCGGTTCCCGATGTTCTCGATAAACCGGTCGGCGCGCTATATCTTTACGACGCAACGCCGGCCGGAATCGTCGTGTACGTCGATGGCTCCGCGGGCGATCCATCGGTAAATTTGCGGGATGTGCTGGTCATCGCAAAGTCGCTGGCCGCCAAGCCGCTCGATCGCGCTACCGTGACGCGCTTACGAGCGGCGGCCGCGGGCCAATTCTTGATGGGTTCGGTCAATCTATCGGACCGCGCCTATCTGCTCGGGACGCTATCGTCGCAAGGTCTGGGCAACGATCCGATGAACGCCGCGCTCGCTGCACTCGAACGCACGACCCCCGCGGACTTGCAACGCGTCGCCAAGCGTTATCTGCAGCGCTACATCGTTGCTCTCGTCTTGCCGCGTCAGCACGTTTCGTCCCGTCCATAAGGAGCCGGCAACGTAAAGGTTCCAGAGCGAGTTGCTCTCGTCCACGACTACCTCAATCAGCGAGGTGGTGCCGAGCGCGTCTTTCGTCACGTCGCCGATCTCTATCCCTTTGCACCGGTGTATACGTCGATCGCCGACCGCCGCGCGACGGGCGATCTCGTGGCGCCGGAACGCGTTCGCACCTCCGCGCTGCAGCACATCCCCGGCGCCGGCCGGTATTTTCGCTTCCTCGCGCCGCTATATCCCGCGGCCTTCGAACGGTTCGATCTGTCGGACTACGATCTGATCGTCAGTACGACGACGTCGTGGGCCAAAGGCGTCCGCTTTCGCGCTGATGCCGTTCACGTCTGTTACATCCATTCCGTTAGCCGCTTCGCGTTCGACTACGAGCGTTACGTCGGCGGCTTTGGCTGGGGGACGCTCGCGCGTCCGCTCGTAGGCCGTTTGGTCGCCTGGGACCGCCGCGCGGCCGCACGCCCGACGCAGTTCATCGCGAATTCCCGTAACGTCGCGGGCCGCGTGCAGCGATACTACGGTCGTGAAGCGTATGTCGTCCACTGTCCCGTCGACATCGAGCGATTCAGCGTCGGTCCCGGTGACGGAGACTACTTCTTGGTCGTATCGCGACTGCTGGCCTATAAGCGGATCGATCTGGCGATCGAGGCCTGCCGGCTCGCCCGCGTCCGCTTGCTGGTCGTGGGCGACGGCCCCGCGCGGCGGGCTTTAGAAGCACGGATCGGCCGGTTCGCTGACCGAGTTTTTGGGCGCCGTCGACGACGCGACATTGCGCACCGTCATGGGCGCGAGCGCGTGCCGTAATTCTCCCGGGCGAAGAAGACTACGGTCTCGTTCCGCTCGAAGCGAATGCCTCCGGCCGGCCCGCGATCGCCTACGCGGCCGGCGGTGCGCTCGAAACGATCCAACCGCACGTCACCGGAGAGTATTTCGCCGACGCGAACCCGCAAGCGCTGGCCGCCGTGCTCGCGCGCTTCGACGCGGCGCGCTACGACCCGGCAGCGCTGCGTGCGCACGCCGAAACGTTTTCACCCGCTCGCTTCAAAGAACGCTTCGGTGCCGTAGTAAACAGCATCCTAGCGCAACATGCCCGCGGGCGCCCGGATGCACGCGGCGACGCCTCATGAAGCCGCTTCCTTAAGAAGACGCAACGTCGCCTGCGCAAACGCGTCCCGGTCGGCGCCCGCGAATCGCGCCATGCTGCGCGTTCGTAGAGCCTCGCGTCGCACAGGGTCGTCGAGCACCGTGCGGATCGCTGCCGCCCATGCGTGCGCGTCGCACGGGTCGAGCAGTTCCGCTGCGCCGCCTGTCGTCTGGGGAAGCGCGGCCGTCCGCGCGGCGAATACCGGCGCTCCGCAGGCGAGCGCCTCGGCAGCGACGAGCCCGAAGCCCTCGGCGAGTGAAGGGACCAGAACGAGGCCGAGCGCAGCGATAGAGCGCACGCAACGCCTCGTCATCAGCCGCGATCTCTTTCCAGCGAAGGCGCAGCCCGCGGACGTAGCTCCGGTCTTCAGCGCTCAGCTCGCCGACGATCGCGAGCGTTTCGTCGTCTCGTAAGGCTTGCGCGCACGCCGCGAACGCAAGGCGCGCGTTCTTGCGCGGTTCGCGCACCCCGACGAGCAAGACGAACGGGATCGCGTCGAACGGCGGCGGCGGGCGGTCACCGGGGTCGGGAAAGAAGAAGGCCGCAGGAACGGGCGCAATGACGACCGGTACGGCGCGACGGGCGCAGGACGCGAACGATCTCGTCGCGGCTCCAGTCTGAATCGACAGCGATGCGCGCTGCCCTGCGCGAGGCGCGGCGCATCGGGGCCTGCTCGCGATAACGGGCAATACGCTCTCGCGCGGGTTCGGTGAACGCGAACGCGTCGTGCATCGTCACGACGGCCGGCGCTGCCGGAACGTAACGCATACCGTTGAACGGAAACCACACGACGCTGTAGCGGCCGCGCCGGCGAGACGTCCCGGTCGGCGCCACGGCGACGCTCGGAAACTGGTCCCGTAAAGCTCGCGCATCGTTTCCATCCGCGAGCAACGTCAAGGCGACACCGTCCTCGCGGGCAAAAACCTCGAGCGCGCCCCGCGCGACTCTACCCATGCCGCGTCGATCGCGCGCCAATGCGCCCGCGTCGACGGCCAGGGAAATCGTTGCAGCGCTATGCCGCGTGCGCGCCAGCACTCACTTTGCGTGAAAGAATAGGACCGCAATGACGGAGATTGCGTTGAACCCGGCATGCGTGATCACGTTCGCCCAGTAGCAGCGCGTACGCGCGTAGACGTACGCCAGTATGATGCCGCCCAGCGCCAGCGAAACCGAGACGGTCAGCAACTGTCCGGCGTAATCGCTCATCGGCTGTGCATGAACGATGCCGAAGATTGCGCCCGAAAGCACGGCTGCCCACGTCAGCGGAACGTAGCGCGTCCACGCGTTGAACAAGAAGACGCGAAAGGTCATCTCTTCGAGCATCGGTGCGAGCGCGATCGCTATAAAAGCAAAAAACGCCTTTTGGCCAGGCGTGTGCAGCCCGCGCAGAAGCGCGATCGCCTGCTCGGTCTCGTGTTTGTGGGAAAGGCTGGCAATCGCCGTGCCGACGAGCGTCACGACGAGCCACATCGCGATGATGCCGCCTAAGCCGATACGGACGTCGCGCGCGGTAGGCACGCGAAAGCCCAATGTGTACAGCGACGTCCGCGAGATACGCGGCAAAACCGCTAACAAGAACAGACCGAGCGGCACGTACGAGATCGTTTGCGCGATCAGTTCCTGTTCGATCGAAAGGTGTTTGACATCGATGAAGCCGGCGAGTGCGCCGGCGACGACATACATCAACGGGACGCCCACAAAGCAAAACGCCACGCCGAGTACGACCAGCAGGATGCTTCCAATGCTCCAGGCGTCAGGCGCCCAGACGATCGGCGAGGGCGCCGAAGGCGCCCAGGTCGAGTTGTTCTGCACGAATCTCCGTATCGATGTCGAGGGCGAAAAGCGCGCTCTGAGTTCGGGCGCGCTCGATACCGAGCGCAAGAACAGGCTGTTGGCGAGCGTCTTGCGGCGGTACGCGAAGGCGGCGCGCACGACCTGCAGCAAAAAGCGTGGATCGCGCACCGCTACGGCAGGTTGCGCTCGGCGTTCCAACACGAGGACGGTGCTGTCGACTTTCGGTTGCGGATAGAAAGCACCGGGGTGCAGAGTAAAGGCGCGACGGACTGTCATCCAATACCCCACCGATAGCGTTAGGCTGCCGTATTGAGAGGTGTTGGGACGTGCCGTCAGACGTTCGGCGACGTCGCGTTGCAGCATCGCTACGATACGCTGCGGTGCATTACGTAATTCGAGCCACCGCGTTATGAGCGCCGTCGCAACGTTATAGGGAAGATTGCCCGCGGCGCACCATGGCCGCTGTCCCGTCGCCGCATCATAGTCGAACGTTAATGCATCGGCTTCGATGATGTTCGCTGCAGTCAGATCGCCACGCGAGCGCAAGATGTGCAGGAGGTCCGCGTCGACTTCGAGGGCCGTAACATCGGCGCCTAATTCGAGGAGCGCTCGCGTGAGCGCTCCGGTGCCCGCTCCAATCTCGAAGACCGGTTCGCCTCCTTGGGCGATGCACAACGCGGCGATGCGCCGCAGCACGTCTTGTCGGATGAGGAAATGTTGGCCGAAACCGTTTTTTTGGCCGTAGTCCGCGCGCGCGCGAGCAGTGCTCGCGGGTGCGTGAGGCGTTCTCCTACTTCGTAGAAGTAGACGGTGACGGAGCGGCGTCCGAAACGCATCGCGTCGGCGAGCGTATCGAAACCCAGATCGACGCGATTGCCTTGGATGTCGCCGCCCGTGTCGCCGGCGACCGCGCGTCCGTATCCCGGCACGAAGAGGTGCGTGCCGAGCGGAATGATGCGCGGATCGACGGCGATGATGCCAAAGCCTGCACGCGCGCCGCTGGCCGTCATGCCGCTGCACCCGGCGCATTGCGATGTGTACGCAGTCGCAATGACGTGCAGTCGCCGAGCCGGCGAAGTGCAGCACGCTTGCAAAGCCGGCTGCGGCGACGTGCGCGAGCGACGTATAGGCCGCGAGACCGCGCACGATGATGCGCGGGTCGCGGCCGAATGATGCGCGAGGCGAGTACCGTTCGAGTGCGTTCTCCGTCATCTGAACTGCATGTAGCGCACCGTCGTTTCGCGATAGCCCGCGCAGCCGCGGGCGAGCGTACGCGTCATGCCTGCGGGCAAATTGCGCGATCGAAGCGCTGCATGACTTCTCGGAGCGATCCGCGAGCGGATGTGCGACGTCCACGTCCTGCGGTGCGTGACTTGAACGATCTGTCCGCCCATCAGCGGCGTGGACAGCGCCGGTTCGACGTCGTCGTCTGCAGCGAGCGTTACGTGCTGCTGCTCGAGTAAGGCGGCAACGGTCTGCTGCTGCCGAGCGCAGCTTCGTGCTTGCGTTTTCCGACGAACAAGACGACTGGAATCGGCCGGAGCGGTAGGTGATGCGCATGCCGTCTTCGATCGCGGCATCGCGCGGCTGCGAGACGAAGTCGTCGGCGGCGGCGATCGAAGCCGCGTTCGCGTCAAGAACGCGTCGACCGTGCGTGCCGTCGTCGACGTACGGTCTCTTCGGTGCCGGCGGTCGTCAGAAGGACCGTCGTCGCGGCGGCGGCGACAGGCGGCGACGGGCAATGGCGACCGTCGGTGACCGCGAACAGCCGGCGACTGTGCCGCTGCGCACGGGACTTCCGGTTGCAATGAGCGCGCAAGCCATGAACAGCACGCTCGAACGCCGCCATGGCGACAGACAAGATATTACGACGATCGTTGACGATCAACGCGGCTCCTTTCTGGACTATGCGGCACGCGCGGCGCGTCGTGGTTTCTCAGCGAGGAACGCGACGCAAACGCGAGGCGCAAGCTTACAAAGTAGCGGCTGACACTTCCGAACGAAGGACGACCACCATGCTCGACCCACGGCCGGCATCGGGAACCGCGGGCCACCATAGCACAGGCCGGCTGAGGCGTCAAATGCGATAGTCGTGCCGACCTTTGTAGGCGTTGCGAATCGTCGTGCTGGTACAGTACTTCGATTGTGGAGCCTTGGCGTATCGGATTATTTACGGAATGTTATCGGCCGATTCAAAACGGAATCGTCGCGTCTGTCGACGCGCTGGCGCAGTCGCTGCTGTGCGCGTGGTCACGCCACCACGATCGTCACGCCGCGCATGCCGCAATTCCTCGGATACCACAGGCAACGTCGTGCGCGTGCCGTCCTTGCCGTTGCCAAGCCGTACCGCGTATCGTCTTACGGTACCGTACTTTCGGGCCGCGGCGGCGCGTTGTCGATCGTTCACGCTCACTCGCCGTTCGTGACGGGTGCGCTCGCTGCATGGCAGGCGCGACGCCGGCGATTCCGTCTCGTGTTCACGTATCACACGCAACTCGAAGCGTACGCGCATTACGTTCCCTTCGAAGCGCGCGCGACGCGCGCCGCGATGTCGGCGCTGACGCGCGCGTACGCTAACGCAGCCGATGCGGTCATCGTCCCGACGCGCACGATGGAGAGAACATCTGCGCGAACTGGGCGTTGCCCGACGAGTCGCGATCGTACCGACCGGCATCGACGTCGCGCGCTTTGCGAAAGGGCGACGCAGCGATGCGCTGCGTGCACGGCTCGGCGTCGCGCCGCACGAACAAATGGTGCTGGCAGTCGGACGTTTGGGACGTGAGAAGAACATCGAACTGATGCTCGAGGCGTTTGCGCTCGCCGACATCGCCGGACGCGCGCCTCGTGCTCATCGGTGACGGGCTGCATCGTGCCGCACTCGAGCGTTGCGCAGCAGCGGCAGGCATCGCTGGGCGCACGACGTTCGCACGAGAATTTTCGCGCGAAGATCTGCCCGACGCCTATGCTTCTTGCGACGCGTTCCTCTTTACCAGCCGCAGCGAGACGCAAGGTCTCGTCCTCGTTGAAGCGCTCGCTGCCGGTGCCGACATCGTGGCGGTCGACACGCCGCAAACGCGGGAAGTCTTGGGCGGGCGCCGGCACGCTCGTTGCCGGACGACGCGGCGGCTTGCGCGGCCGCCTCGCGCCACGTGCTCGAACGCGGTCCGAGCGATAACGCTACGGCGCGTTCGCGAGCATGGGCATACGATGCAGAACGCTGCGGCGACCGCATCCTGTCGCTCGTATGCTGCCTGCTGGCGGAGCGGCCCGCAACACGTTTGGCGAGCGGCCGGCGTCGGCGCAGGCCGGAACCGGTTTGACACCGAACGTATGTTCGATGTAAGATGGGAACGAGGTGACTATGACGCCCTCGTCTTCAAAACAAATGGAAGTTACGGTAGGGTTCGCTTGCGGCAAAAATGGGTCGGGCATCGCGTACGCGCGCGCCCGGGGCCGCGATGGCGAGGAAGCCTTGCGGGTTCCGTTCACGTGCAGCCCACGCCCGGCACTACAAGGTCGCGATGTCGCGTATGCCGCCCTGGATGCGACCGCGGCTACGCTGCTGGGGCGCGGCGTGCAGCAGGCGAAATTCGTCGTTCCCGATCGTGAGTTGGTCGCCGATCTGGATGGCCGGCGCAGCGGTCCCCGCGCCGCTGGCGATCCCCTACGTGACCCTGCGGTGCCGCCTCAATCGATTCCGCGATGCGCGCGTCTCTTGGGCTGCCGCCGAAGGGCGGTGGCGCGATCTCGAGACGCGCGCCCGCGCGGAGGTATCGCTCGACATCGCAGCCTGAACCGGGACGGCTCCGGCGCCTGCGCCGAGTCGAGCTTCCGGTCGACACGGTGGCACTCGCACGTTTCTTGCTCGGGACGCTCGTCGTCGCCGATAGCCCCGCGGGGCGAGCCGTCGTCCGGATCGTCGAGACGGAGGCGTACGGCCCCGGCGACTCCGCCTCGCACGCTTTTCGTGGTGAGACGGCGCGCAATCGATCGATGTTCTTGCGCCGAGGACACGCGTATGTGTATTTGATCTACGGCACGTCGCATTGCCTCAACGTCACCGCCGAGCGCCCCGGCATCGGGGCTGCGGTCCTCGTTCGGGCGGCCGAGCCTGTCAGCGGGTGCGTCATGATGCAAGCGCGGCGCGGCTGCGCTCGCTCCGGCAGCTCTGCCGCGGACCCGGGAATCTGACGGCCGCGCTTGCGATCGATCGCCGCCAGGATGGCGTCGACCTGTGCAGTCCGGGGCCACTCTGGCTGGCAGACGGACGGCGCCCGACGGCGATCGGGGTCAGTGCTCGCATCGGCCTTACACGTGAGGCGACCCGCATGGAGCGTTTCTTCGATCCATCGAGTGTTTGCTTGAGTGGCTCGCGCGCCTTGAACGCAACGATCGCTTCGAAGCCCGGTCCCCCGTGATGCGATGGACTGGGAGCGGCAGGGAAGCACAACGTCGTCGTGCCGTCGAACGGGGTCCATAAGTGCGTCTTGCGAAATTTCTCGCGCACGCCGGGGTCGCATCGCGGCGCCGGGCAGAGGCGCTCATAACCGGCGGCAGCGGTCACCGTCAACGGCGCCACCGTTTGCGACGTGGCGACGAACGTCGCGCCCACCGACCGCGTCGAATTCGCCGGAAAACGGCTGCGCCTGCCGCAGGAGAGCCGCTACCTCGTTTTACACAAGCCTTCGTTGGTCATGACGACTATGCGGGATCCGCAAGGCCGCCGCACCGTGGCATCGCTGCTGCCGCCCGAGGCAGGCCGCGTCGTGCCGGTCGGCCGCCTCGATTACCACACTTCGGGGGTGTTGCTACTGACGAACGACGGCGAAATGGCTCACGTGTTGACCCATCCCCGGTACGGCGTCGAAAAGAGTTATCGCGCCGTCGTCCGCGGCCGCCTTGGCCCCCAGGATGTGGCGCGCTTTCTGGCGGGAATCGAACTCGACGATGGGCCGGCCGCGCCGGCGCAGGTTCGCGTTGTCCGCAGCGGGCCCGCACGCCTCCGAGCTCGACGTGACGATCCATGAAGGCCGCAATCGCCAAGTGCGGCGCATGTTCGAGGCGACGGCCCATCCCGTCATGACCCTGACGCGGCTGCGCTTCGGGCCCGTAACTCTAGGTGATCTGCCGGCCCGGTCACTGGCGGGACGCTACCGAACGTGAACGCCACGCCCTGAGCATGCTGGCGCGGGAAGCGAAGGCCGAGCGGTGCTGATCGTTCTGCGCCCGGGAGCGGACCAAGCGCAGGTCGAGCGCGTGATGTCTCTGGTTGGCGCGCTGCAGTTGACCGCGCAAGTCAGTCATGCCGCCGAACGAACGGTCGTCGGGGTGGTCGGCAGCGCAGGCGAAGGCTTCGCCGCTCAATTCGAACAGATCGACGGTGTAGAGTCCGTCGTGCCGACGTCGCGCAGCTACGCGCTGGTGGGGCGTACCGGTCCGCGCGCACGCAGCACGGTCCGGGTGGGCAAGGCTGCAGCGTTCGGAGGAACGGCGCTGGCGGTCTGCGCCGGCCCGTGCAGCGTCGAATCGCGTGAGCAGCTCGAGACTTGTGCGGCCGCCGTCGCCCGCGCCGGGGCTAACGTGCTGCGTGGCGGCGCGTTCAAGCCGCGCACGTCGCCATATGCCTTTCAAGGCTTGGGCGAAGAAGGACTGCGCTATCTGCGCGATGCCGCAGACCGCTTCGGCTTGGCCGTCGTTACCGAGGTCTTGATCCGCGCGACGTCGAGCTCGTCTGCGCGCTACGCCGACATGCTCCAGATCGGCACTCGTAACATGCAGAACTTTGCGCTGTTGCGTGAAGTCGGCGCGGCGCCCAAAGCCGGTGCTCCTCAAGCGCGGCATCGCCGCGACGATCGACGAGTGGCTGATGGCGGCCGAATACGTCGTCGCCGGCGGCAATCCGCACGTGGTGCTGTGCGAGCGCGGCGTCCGCGGCTTCGATCCCAAGACGCGCAACATTCTGGACCTCGCCGCCGTGCCGCTCGTCCAGAGCCTGACGCACCTTCCGGTCGATCGTCGACCCATCGCATGGAACCGGCGTGCGATCGCTCGTCACGCCGATGACGCTGGCCGCCGTTGCGGCGGGCGCCGACGGAATCATCGTCGAAGTTCACCCGCATCCCGCAAGCGCATATTCCGACGGAGCGCAATCGTTCACGTTGCCGGGCTTCGCCGAACTGATGGAGCGGCTAGCGATCGTTGCCTGCGCGGTCGACCGTTCGTTGCCGGAACGCTCCGCAGCCGCTGCGTGATGGGGATGTGCGGAACGTCGCACGCTACCCCGCCGTTGTTTTGACACTCCTGCCAACGTTACGAAAGGAACATTCATGCACCGACGGATTTCGACCGCCGCGGCCGTCGCCGCAGCGGCGCTCTGCGCACCACTCGTCGCGCCGGCCGCGCCCATTTACTATGTCGCGCCGACGACGATCCATCGCGGCACGAACTCGTCTCCCATCGGCGGCAAGGGCCTCGTCGTCGTCCAAGTGCTCGTCAACAAAGACGGCAGCTTCAAAGTGACGAAAATTTTACGCTCGACCAACGCCGGTGACAACGCCGCAGCGCTCGAAATCGCACGAACGTCGACTTACCGCCCCGCTTCCCGCGGCCCGCAGAAGTTGACGGCGTATTACGACTACACGTTACGGTTCACGTCGAGCGGGGCGGCGAGCACTGCTCGGTCCGACAGCGGCGCGGGAGCGGCAGCGGGCGCTGGCGCAGCGACAGGCGGGACCAAGTTCGAAATGATGGCGCGCGCGGGCAATTATTCCGGCGCGCAGAGCGGCCTGAGCAGCTACGTCGCCGACCATCCGGGCGATCTGCACGCGCAAGCCGAATTCGGCATCGTCGACACGTATCTGGGCGACTATCCCGGGGCGATCGGCGGCGTTTGACAAGGCCGGTTCCCTGCCGGCCGCCGACAAGGCGACCGCTGCCAAAGCCTATTCTGAAAACGCCGCGAGCCTCAGCAAGAACGCGCAATACGACGCGGCGATCGCGTCCGCCAAACGCGCCGTCGAGCTGGCGCCCACGTTCTTCACGTATAACGAATCTCGGTGCCATCGAATCTGCGGCTGGCCACAACGACGCCGCCCTCGCCGATCTGCAAAAGGCCAGTGCGCTCGAAGCAAGCGCCGGGCACTTGACGACCAAAGCGCGCGTGCAGTTCGCCGAGAATCTCGAAGCGGCCTACCTAGCGAACAAAGACCTCGATAAAGCCAAGGCGGCTGCCGACCAAGTCGCGCAACTGGACCCGGGCGCCGACGCGCCGGCCAACATCTGGGCGAACGCGTACCTCAAACAGGCCCAGCGATTTGGCGACGGCCAATAAGCAGACCGACGCCGCAACGCTGCTCGAGCAAGGCGCGGCATCGGCCCCTAAGACTGCAGCGCGCGTTGCTGTACGCGCAGGGCAGCGTTCGACTATCTCAACGCGCAGCCCAAGCCCGACAACGACAAAGCGAAAGCCGATGCCGATAAGGCGCTCGCCCTGGCGCCCGACGACGCACAAGCAAATTTTGCTGAAGGCGTCGCGCTCGCGAACGCTGGAAAGAGCAAAGACGCCCTGACGTATCTCAACAAAGCGGACGACGCGGCCAAGAAGGCCGGCGATACCGCACTTGCCACCTCGATCGAGGGCGTAATAAAACAAGTTCCGTCAAAGTAGTCCCCGTGCCGAGGAAAACTCCCGGGCGCAAGTAAGAAGCCTGCCCGCAAACGCTTGAGACTTATCTTTTTGGAGGCGCCGTAGCGTGTTTAACGGATTTGGACAACTGATCCATCAGGGTGGGGCCGTCATGATCATCCTGATCCTGATGTCGATCATCGCCGTCGCGATCGTGATCGAACGGCTCGTATTCTTTGCGAACGAACGCGGGGACACCAAGGCGCTCTTGCGCGCGCTCGGCCAGCGGATCGCCGTCAGACGACATCCCGGGCGCGATCGCGCACTGCCGCAAGAGCAAAGGGATGCTGCCCCGCATTCTCGAGTTCGGCTGCAGCGCGGCACAAAAAATCGCGCCGACATCACAGATGCGCTCTCCATAGCGTTAATGGAGAACCTGAACCTTTTGGAGCGCAACTTGGGCGTCATCGGAACGATCGCAGTCATCGCACCCTTCGTCGGTCTCTTGGGAACCGTTCTCGGCATCATCCGCGCCTTCCAGGATATCGCGCTGCAAGGGCAATTCGACGCCTGCGGTCGTCGCGGCCGGCGTCGGTGAAGCGCTCGTCACGACGGCCGCCGGTCTGTTCGTCGCGGTCGTTTCGGTCGTGTTCTTCAACTACTTCAAGACGCGGATCAAGGCGTTCAATCAAGACCTGATCGTCGCTTCGAACCAACTCGCCGAGATGCTGCACTTCCACAACGTCGGCGAACCGATTCCGACCGAGCTCTATCAGCCGACGAACGTGCGCACGACCAAAGCGCCGGGCACGCCGGCCAAGCAACCCACCGTCTAACAAGATCGAGGTCGTTCCATGTCGATGCTCTCGGCGCAGCAAGATGACGCCGTCATGTCGGAGATCAACATCACGCCCTTTACGGACGTGCTGCTGGTCCTGCTGATCATCTTCATGATTCTCGCCGCGCTCGTCACGCCGCCCGGCTTCCAAAAGCAGCTCCCCAACAACAACAGCGTCGAGCAACAACGACCAAAACGACAAAAAACGCGTGATCGACATCGAGGTCAACAATCGCGGCGTCATCTTCGTCGACAACACCCGCACCGACGACACGGGCATCTATTCCGTGCTGGCGCAGGACGCCGCCAAGCGCGGGCACCTGCACGTCGCCATCACTGCCGACACGAAAGCGCCGTACGGGACGATCATCCGCATCCTCGACGCAGCCAAAGAGGCGAACCTCGATGATGTCGGCTTCGTAACGTCATAGGAGCCTGAGGACACTAGCATGGCCGTATCCGCGAACACGGGCGAAGACGACGTTATGTCGACGATCAACATCACGCCGTTCACCGACGTGCTGCTGGTCCTGCTGATCATCTTCATCATCTTGGCCTCGGTCACCAAAGAGCCGCCGCTGCCGCTGGCGCACAATAAAGACAAGGTCAAGCCGTCGCAGATCTTGGTCTACATCGACGACAAGGACCACATCCAGATCGGCTCGACGCAGACGGATATCGCGGGCGCACCCGACGTCTTCCGCCAGCTGCAAGATCAGACCAACCACATCTACACGAGCGTGATCATCAAAGCCGATCCGCACGCCAACTACGGCACGATCCTGCAAGTGATGGACGCCGCTAAGAAAGAGAACCTGACCGATTTCGGGTTAGCCAATAAAATCCAGGGCGCGAAATCATGATCGATGAAGATCCGCGCGTAACGCCGCGCCTGTCTTCGACGGGCAAGCGCGTCGGCTCGTTTTTGGGTTGGGCGTTCGTGATCTCGATCGTGCTGCACGGCATCGCGCTGCCGTTCTTCCACCTGCATCAGACCGAGGCCGACAAGCAGCAAGTCGAAAAAGTGTCGGTCACGCACAAGCATTCAAGTAACGTCCGCCGACGCCGCCGCCGCCGACGCCAACGCCGCCTCCGCCGACGCCGCAGCCGAAGCAAACGCCGCCGCCGGTCAAGCAGACCAATCCGCCGCCGGTCGCCAAACTGAAAGTGCATCCGCCCAAGACGCACTCCGTGAGCAACACCGGGCCGAGCAGAAGCGAAGTACGTTGCGCCCAAGGTCGGCAGCGAGAACGGCGCCCCGCAAGGCAACGTCGAATACCGGCGCTCCGGCGGCCGTGGCGGCGACGGGCAAACCCGCCCCGCCTGCCCCGACGCCTGTGCCGACGACTCCGCCGACGCCCAAGCCGCAGTGCGCGGTGCCGAATGCGCCGGCGGCGATCAAGGGCGAGGCCGTGCAGCCGGACTACCCCGACATGGCCGGCAGAACAAGGCGCCGTCGGGACGGCGGAAGTCAAGGTCACGTTGACGGCCAGCGGTGCTGTCGCCGATACGTCGATCTACAAGAGCGCCGGCAACGCTGCACTCGATCAAGCTGCCGTCAAAGCGGCGCAGCAAACGGCCTACACGCCGGACATCGTCAATTGCGTGAAGACCGCCGGCTCGTATCTCTTCCAAGCCGACTTCACAGGCCAATAGGCGCCGGGCGAGCTCGACGTCGCTTGTTTGACTTGGGTGCAAGCGCTCGTGCTGGCGGTGCTGCAGGGGGCGAGCGAGCTCTTTCCGGTTTCGAGTCTCGGTCACACGGTGCTCGTGCCGGCGTTGCTGCACTGGAACGTCGATCGCAGCGCGCCGACGTTTCTCTCGTTCGTCGTCGCCCTGCACTTCGGGACGGCTTTTGCGCTGGTCCTGTTCTATCGCGACGATTGGGTGCGCATCGTGCGGGCACTGATCGCCAGCATCGTGCGCGGCAACCTGTCGCGCGATCCGGACGAGCGAATCGGCTGGCTGCTCGTCGTCGGGACGGTCCCCGTCGCACTGCTGGGCGTTTTCTTGGAGGGACCGGTCCGCGAGTTCTTCGCTTCCACGGCGCTCGTGGCCGGTTTCTTGATCGCCAATGCCTTCGTCATGTTCGCGCGGCGAAGCGTCTGCGCCGCCGAACGTTGGTGGCGGCAGACCACGCGGCGCTGCGCCGCTTTGCCGGAACTGCCCTGGTCGGACGGGGCGCGCGTCGGGCTTCGCTCAGGCGGCCGCGCTGCTGCCGGGCATCTCGCGTTCGGGCGCGTCGATCGTCGCCGCGCTTCTGCTGCGGCTTGACGCACGAAGACGCCGCGCGCTATTCGTTTTTGCTGGCGACGCCGGTCATCTTCGCGGCTTCGGTCCTCGAGCTGCCGCGGCTGTTTGCGACGGGTTCGAGCGTCGCTCTCGAACAGTCGGCCGTCGGTGCGCTGTTGGCGGCCGTGACGGCGTACGCGTCGGTCGCCTTTTTGACGCGCTGGTTTCGCGCGCATGATTTGCGGCCGTTCGGGTGGTACTGCTTGATCTTCGGGACGCTCTGTCTCGTGCTCGCTCTAACGAAAGTCATCGCGTGAAGCTCGTTGCTCTCGTCCTCGCCGTCATTTTCTTCATCATCGCGATTCTCTATGCCGCCGGCGTGTCCTGCAAGCCGGATCGCACCACGGCGGCCGGCACGTCTCGCACGCGGTCCTGTTCGCGGTGCTCGGCGTCTTGTCGCTGATCTGGATGCGCTTCCAGACCGGCAGCGCGTCGCCGGCGCGCCTGCGCTGACCGCTCCGCGTGGCACGCGGAACAGCCTTTCGCACGTTCGTCCCGACGGCGGCTTGACGATGGTCGACGTCGGCGCAAAAGCGGCGACGGAACGCTTCGCGCACGCGCGCGCGCTCGTGCGCTTGCCGCCGACGCAGCGCAGAGCGTTGCGTTCGGCGACGCTTCGCAAGGGCGACGCGTTCGCGGCCGCCCAGATCGCCGGCATCTTCGCCGCCAAAAACACCGCCGGACTGATTCCGCTGGCGCATCACGCTGCCGCTGAGCGGCGGTCGACGTCGCGTTCACGTGGCCGCAAGAGACGCGTGCTGCAGATCGACGCGAGCGCTCGCACGACGGCCCAAACCGGCGTCGAGATGGAAGCGATGGTCGCCGCCAGCGTCGCGGCGCTGACGATCTACGACATGACGAAATCGCTCGGGAAGGACATCGCGATCGAATCGGTCCGGCTGCTCGAGAAGCGCGGCGGCAAGAGCGGAGCGTGGCGTGCGCGCGATCCGCCTGAGCCGGCTCGAGTGGCATGCGCTACGACGTGGCCGTCATCGTGCTGTCGGATCGGGTCGCCGCAGGCGAGCGCAGCGACGGGTGCATTCCGGCCGTCGCGGCAGGCGCTCGGGGACGGCTTTGCGATCGTGCATACGAGCGCGTGCTGCCCGACGATCCCGCCGCGCTGCAAGCGGAACTGATCGAACTTGTGCGACCGCCGCGGCGTGCCGCTCGTGCTGACCAGCGGCGGAACGGGACTGGCGCCGCGCGACCGGACGCCGCAAGCGACGGCGGCCGTACTGGATTACGAGGTTCCGGGCATCGCCGAAGCGATGCGCGCGCGCCTCGGCGGCGAATCATCCCGACCGCGATGCTGTCGCGCGCCGTCGCCGGCGTGCGCGGGACGACGCTGATCGTCAATCTGCCCGGAAGCCCCAAAGCCGTGGGCGAAACGCTCGACGCGATCCTGCCCGGCCCTACCGCACGCCCTCGACCTGCTGGCCGGCGCGGTGGCCGATGGATAGTCGCGGCCGCGTCCGCACGGCAAGCAGAGGCGAGTCGGTCCTGACGAAGTCATCCCGTGACCTATCGCGACGCGACGGCATATCTGCTCGGCACGATCAACGAGACGGTCTCGCGCAGCAATCCGCACCGGCTCGAACGCATGCGGGCGCTGCTGCGACCGCCTCGGGAATCCGCAACGCTCGCTACCCGACGGTTCACGTCGGCGGAACGAGCGGCAAGGGATCGACCTCGACGATGATCGCCGGCGGTGCTGTCGGCCGCGAGGCAAGCGCACGGGACTGCACACCAAGCCGCATTTGAGTTCGATGACCGAACGCGCGCGCATCGACGGCATCGCGATTTCGCGAGGAGCGCTTCGGCGAGCTGCTCGGAGACATGCTGCCGGCGCTCGATGCGACGTGTCGCGCGAATTCGGCCGGCCGTCGTATTACGAAACGCTGCTCGCGCTCGCGTTCCTGCACTTTGCCGCCGAACGGGTCGACGTGGCGGTCATCGAAGTCGGCATCGGGGGCACGCTCGACGGCACGAACCTGATCGCACCCGAAGTCTGCATCATCACGAACGTCGGCCTCGATCACACCGAGATCCTGGGCGACACGATCGAAGCAGATCGCGCGCGATAAAGCCGGCATCGCCAAGCGCGGCGTTCCGCTCGTTTCGGCGGCGACCGGCGTCGCGCGCGAGGTCATCGCGAGCGTGTGCGCCGGGGCGGGCGCGCCGTTCGTCGCGGTCGACGACGTTGCCGCCGTCGAAGCGCGTCCGAGCGAACCGCACGTGCCAACGCGTGCTTCGTGCGAACCGCTGCGATCGGCGTACGAACTGGCGCTGCCGGTGCTCGGGCGCTTTCAGCAGCGAAATGCAGCGACCGCCATCGCCGCGCTCGAACGGCTGCCGGCGACGCTGCGTCCCGCTGCGCGCAGACGTCGAAGCGCGGCTTGGCGGGGCTCGTCATCCCGGGCCGCATGGAATTCTTCCCGGGATTTCCCGACATCGTCTTCGACGTCGCGCACAACGCCGACAAAGCCTCGTCGCTCGCTGCAGCGCTGGCCGAAACGTTTCCCGGGCGGCGCTTCGCGTTTCGTCGTCGCGATCGCGCAGACCAAAGACGTCGTCGGCATCCTCGAGCCGTTGTGCGCGCTGCCCGCATCCTTCACGTTTACGTCGTTCGAAACGCCGGGTCGCGTCGCCGAGCGTCCGCAACGGCTCGCCAACATCGCCGCAGAGTGCCGGCGTGCGCGTCGCGCGTGATCGCCGATCCGATCGAAGCGTTTTCGCTCGCGCGCCGGCAAGCCGAGCCCGCGACGATCGTCGTCGTGACCGGCTCGACGTTTCGTTGTCGGCACGCTGCGCGATTGGTGGCTCGCCACAGGTCGTCGCATCACGCTCGCCGATAACGGCCGCCGCGAGCGCCGCTGTTCGACGCGTGCGCGCCGATTTGCATGGGGCGAGCGCACGTACGTGATGGGCATCGTCAACGTGACGCCCGATTCGTTTTCGGGCGACGGCTGCGCCGACGCGGCCGATGCGCTAGCGCGCGCGCGGCGTCTCGACGCCGCGGGCGCGGACATCCTCGATATCGGTGCGGAATCGACGCGTCCCGGCGCGCAGCCGGTCGATGCAGAAGCAGAAGATGCGGCGGCTGTTGCCCGCCGTCGAAGCGGTGCGCGGCGCGCTGCCGGATGCGGTTCTATCGATCGACACGTACAAAGCCGGCGTGTCTGGCGCGCGCCGCTGCGGCCGGCGGCGACTGGCTGAACTCGGTTTGGGGTCTCGATGACGCGCTGCTGGACGTCGCCGTCGAGCGGCGGCTTCCCGGTCGTCATCATGCACAACAAACGCGAGCCGCGTTACGAGGCGACGTCGTCGATGAAGTGCTGCGGTATCTCGACGCGCAGGCGCGCGCGTGCCGTCGACGCCGGTGTGGCGCCGCAAGCGGTCATGCTCGACCCGGGATCGGGTTCGGAAAGACGGCGGACCACAACCTCGCTGTGCTCGCCGCGCTGCGATCGCCTCGTCGCGCTCGGCTTTCCGACGCTGATCGGCACGTCGCGCAAAGTCGACGATCGGACGGTTGACGGGGCGCGCCGTTGCTGAACGAGAGTTCGGCACGGCCGCGACGATCGCGCTCGCGGTTGCCGCCGAAGCGTCGACATCGTGCGCGTGCACGACGTGGCCGCGATGCGCGACGTCGCCCGCGTCGCCGACGCGATCGTGCGCGGCTGGCGACCCGCCGGACTGGACGTAGCGAAACGCGCTGCATGGCGGACACGATCGAACTGCGCGACGTGCGTGCCTATGGCCGACACGGTGCCGACGCCGGCGAACGCGAGCGCGTCCAACCGCTCGATCTGACGTTGCGCCTCGACCTCAACTTGCGAAGCCGCGCGGCGCAGCGACGACTTGGCGGACACGCTCGATTACGCCGACGCTGCACGCGCGGCGTCGTTGCGACATCGTCGCGACGCGTTCGTACGCGCTTACTCGAACGCCTCGGCGACGCGCTGCTCGCCGACATCATGAGCGATGCCGCGCGTCATGCGGCCGAGATCACGCTCGCGAAGCCGGGGCTGCTCGCCGGAGCCACGCCCGCCGTGACGGTGCGCGCGCGTGTCGCTGATGGGGAGCGCGCATCGGCCTCGGTTCGAATCTCGGCGACGCAGCGGCCAACGTGCGCGCGGCGATCGACGCGCTCGCGCGGCTTCGGGAGCGTGACGGCACGTTCGCGGCTGTATCGCAGTCCGCCCTGGGGCGCGACGGATCAACCCGATTTCGTCAACGCCGCCGTGCTGCTGGAAACGGCGCTCGAGCCGCGTTCGCTGCTCGCGGCGCTCAAAGCGCTGGAAACGCGAATTGGGACGAATCGCCGTCGGAACGCTGGGGTCCGCGCCTCATCGACCTCGACATCTTGGCGTACGATGACGTGTCGATCGGCGAGCCCGAACTCGGGTGCCGCACGAACGGCTTTGGCAGCGGGCTTTCGCGCTGGTGCCACTGGCCGAGATCGATCCCGCGTTCCGGCCAGCATGCGAAGCGTTAGCGCCCGGGGATCGAGCCGCGCGTCGTTCGGTTGCCGTGAACCGTACAGCCGGAAAGATCCCGCAACGTGGCGCGAAGCAGAGCCGTCGTGGAATGGGAAGAGACGCTCGAGCGGATTCGCTCGGCCGCCGAGTCGTGCGCGGCCGCGAATTTGTCGCGTCTGCGCATCGATGATGGGGACGTTTGCCATCGAACTGCGGCGCACGCCCGCGCGCCGGGCGCGGCAACGGTCGGCCCCGTTGCGTCACGATGCCGCCTCTTCGAATGGCAAAGCGCACAACGGCAGCCGCCGATCACAACGAGCCGGTCCGTACCGTGCTCAGGGCGGAGTTCGTCGGCATCTGCGCTTCTCGCGACCCGATCGTCGCGCCCGGCACGCTGCTTGAGCGAAGATCGCGAACTCGCCTACGTGGAGTCCCTCGGCATCCGCAATCCGATTCGCTCGGGCGGCCCGGGACGCGTGATCGAGGTCTTCGTCGTCGACGGAGAGCCCGTCGAATTCGGCCAACAGCTGTTCGTCGATCGAACCGTAACCGCAATATGTTTAAGAAGCTCTTGATCGCCAATCGCGGCGAGATCGCGCTGCGCGTCAACCGTGCGGCGCACGAACTCGGAATCGCGACGGTCGCGATCTTCTCGGAAGCCGATCGCGCGGCGCTGCACGTCCGCAATGCCGACGAGAGCTTTTGCGTCGGGCCGCGCGCCTGCGGCTCGCTCGTATCTCAACATCCCGAACATCATTTCGGCGGCTTTGATCTCGGGCGCCGATGCCGTTCACCCCGGGTACGGCTTTCTTGCCGAAAATGCGCGCTTCGCCGAAATCTGCGCCGACCACGGGCTGACGTTCGTGGGGCCCGCTCCCGAAACGATCGCGCAGATGGGCGACAAGGCGACGGCTAAGGCGATCATGCGCGACGCGAACGTCCCGACGACGCCCGGCACGGACATCCTGACGGACGCCGCCGCCGCGCTTGCCGCGGCCGCGCGAGCTCGGCTATCCGGTCATTCTCAAGCCGACCGCGGGCGGCGGCGGAAAGGGCATGCGCGTCGTGCATCATGCCGAGGAACTCGAAGGCGCGTTTGCGATCGGGCAAGCCGAAGCCGAAGCCAACTTCAAAGACGGGCGGCTGTATATGGAAAAGCTGATCGAGCGCCCGCGCCATATCGAAGTGCAAGTCTTCGGCGACGCCTTCGGCAACGTCGTCCACGTCGGCGAACGCGATTGCTCCGTGCAAAAGCCGTCGCATCAAAAGCTGATCGAGGAGGCGCCGGCGCCCGCTACTCGAGCCGGCTGTGCGCACACGCTTGCACGAGATCGCGCTCGCTGCGGCGCGCGCCGTCGGCTATCGCGAGCGCCGGGACGCTCGAGTTTCTCGTCAGCGGCGACGACGTGTACTTTATGGAGATGAACACGCGCATCCAAGTCGAGCATCCCGTCACCGAGATGTTGTACGGCGTCGATCTGGTGCGCGAGCAAATTCGCGTCGCAGCCGGGAGAGCGCTGGCGTTTCGCACAGCGCGATCTCGTTGCCGCGCGGTCATGCCATCGAATGTCGCATCAACGCCGAGGGACGCCGACTTCGCGCCGGCGGCGGGCACGCTCGGCGACGTCGCGCTGCCCGGCGGTTGCGGCGTGCGCGTCGACTCGCACGCATATGCGGGCTCTGGTCGTCTCGCCATTTTACGATTCGTTGCTGGCCAAGAGTGATCGCCCATGGCCGAGCGCGTCGCAGGCGCTGCGATCGCGCGCATGCGCGCTGCGCTTGCGCGACACGCACCTTGCCGGCGTCAACACGACGCCGAAGTCTGCGCGGACGTCATGAGCGATGAGCGTTTCGAGCCGGCGGCGTCGCGCTCGATTTTCTGCCCGCATTGTCGAGTGCAGCGCCGGTACGATAGGCGGCTCGCGTGACCCGCCGTTTCGCCCGCGAACTCGCGCTTGCAGACGCTGTACAGCGTCGAAGTCGGTCATCAGGAGCCGGCGGCAGCACTTGCCGCCGCCTTCGACGATCGGCCCAATGCCGCCGACGGCCGCGGCGTTCGTCAAGGAACTGGTGCTCGGAACGCTGGAACAGGTCGCCGAGCGAGCGATGCCGTCATCGCGCCGCTGCTGGAAGGCTGGACGCTCGACCGGCTCGCGACGGTCGACCGGATCGTGCTGCGCATGAGCGTCTACGAATTGGCTGCACCGTACCGATACGCCGCGCGCCGTCGTCATCAACGAGGCAGTCGAACTGGTCAAGAAGTTTTCGACCGACGATTCGGGCCGCTTCGTCAACGGCGTGCTCGCCAAACGCCGCAGCCGTCCGGCTTGAGCAGCGCGACGCTCGCGCGGCCGGCGCCGCCGGCGCCGGCGACTGCTCGCGTCTGGGGCGCGTTCGTTTTACGCGTACGCATCGCGCTCGTCTTTCTGCGCGGCACTGTTCGCCGCGGGCACGCTGGCCGGCGTCGTCTATTCGTACTCGCGCAATCTTCCCGACATCAATCGCATGGCCGACTTTCAACCTTCGCGTTCCACGCGCATCTACGCGCGCGACGGCGAACAATTGGCGACGCTCTACAAGCAGAATCGAATCTGGGTGCCGATCGCTAAGCGCATCCCGATGATCGTGCGCCACGCGTTCGTCGCCAACGAAGATCACAACTTCTACCGGCATCACGGCGTCGACTTCGAGAGGAATCGTGCGCGCGGCCATCGCGGATTACCGTCACGAACAGTTTCAAGGCGCCTCGACGATCACGCAACAACTGGCGCGCGCGCTGTTTCTTTCGAGACGAAGTTTCGATTTCGCGCAAGGTGCAAGAAGCGTTGCTCGCCATGGAGATCGAGCGCTACTACACCAAGGACGAGATCCTCGAACGCTACCTCAACCTGATCTACTTTGGAGCCGGCGCGTACGGCGTCGAAGCGGCGGCGCACACGTATTTCGGCACGGGCGTCGCGCATCTTGACGCTCGGCTCAGATCGCGATGCTCGCCGGCTTGCCGGCGGCCCCGTCGGACTATTCGCCGTACGTCGAACTTGGCGCGCGCGAAGCGAGCGGCAAGCGCCACGTGCTCGACCGCATGGTCGCGAGCGGCTACATCACGCGCGTCGCAAGCCGAGGACGGCCGCGATCGCGCCGCTCGGACTCATCGCCGAGCGGCCGACCGGACTGACGTCGTTCCGCTATCCGTATTTCACGACGTACGTCACTCACGTGCTCGAACAGACCTTCGGCGAACGCGCGGTGTTCGAAGGCGGTCTCGACGTCGATACGTCGCTCGATCCCGCGCTGCAGCGCCTCGCGCAAAACGCCGTCGACTGGGGCGTCGGGACGCGCGCGCGCTGAAGGGCATCAACGCCCACGAGATGGCGCTCGTCGCGATCCGCCCGCAGACGGGAGAAATCGTCGCGATGGTCGGCGGCGCCGGCGCTTTCTCGCTGCACAATCAGTTCAACCGCGCCTGGCAGGCGCTGCGTCAACCGGGTTCATCTTTCAAAGCGTACGTCTACACGGCAGCAATCGACAGCGGCATGCCGCCAACGACGACGATCGACGACTCCCCGATATCGTACCCGATGGGCAACGGCACGCAGTGGTCGCCGATGGACGACGACTTTCGCTTTTACGGTCCGATGACGTTGCGCTCGGCGCTGGCGCAATCGCGCAACGTCGTCGCCGTCAAGCTGGCGCAGCAAGTCGGCATCGACCGCGTCATCGAGTACGCCCACCGCATGGGCGTCACGGCGAAGCTCGATCCCGAATCTGTCGCTGGCGCTGGGCACGTCGGGCATCTCGCCGCTCGATCAGGCCGCGGGCTACGCGACGCTTAGCGGACCAGGGAATCCACATCGAGCCTTCGCCGTTGCGGCTCGTGCGCGACTCCTTCGGCTCGACCGTGCTCGACAACCGCTTTCCGCAAGAAACGGAAGTCGTGTCCGCCGGAACGGCGTACGTCATGACGTCGATGCTCGAAAGCGTCATCACGGAAGGCACGGGATATCCCAACGCCGATATCGGCCGCCCGGCTGCCGGAAAGACCGGTACGACGAGCGACTTTCGCGACGCGTGGTTCGTCGGCTACACGCCGGATCTCGTCACGGCGGTGTGGCTCGGCAACGACGATTATACGCCGATGAACGAATCGTACGGCGGCAACATTCCGGCGCGGACGTGGGCGCGCTTCATGAAAGCGGCGCTGGCGCATACGCCCAAACACGAATTCGCGTATCCGGGCAGCGAAGTCCGCAAGCTGGCGTACTGCGACAAGCCGAGCACTATGAGTATTTTCTCGACGGCACGCAGCCCAACGGTTCGTGCGCGTATGCCGGCTGGGCCGGAACGAATCTTTCACTGCGCTGCCGTGAAGCCCACCGCAAACCGATCGAACGACGCTGCTGCGGGTGCCGCGTTGCAGCACGTGGTCGGCGTCAAGCGGCTGGCCGAGTACCTGCGGCGTAAGCTCGAGGGCGATCCGAACCTGCGCGCCGTTCGCGTGCGCGGCGAGGTCTCGAATCTGAGCACGTCGCCGCGCGGCCATTGCAACTTCGATCTCAAAGAAGGCGATGCGCTCCTGCGCTGTTTTGCTTGGGCCCACGACGCCTGCCGCTTTCGGCCCTCCGCAACGGCACCGCGGTCGTCGCGAGCGGGCAAATCTCGACGTACGCCGGACGCAGCACGTATCAACTGATCGTGCGCGCGGTCGAGCGCGAAGGGGTCGGCGACGTGCACGCGCTGTTCGAGAACGTAAGAAGCGGCTTGCGGCCGAAGGGCTTTTGCGGCCGAACGCAAGCGCGCGTTGCCGTCGCTTTCCGTTTCGCAGTCGCGCTGGTTTCGTCGCGCGAGCGCCAAGCGGCGCGCTCGACTTCACGACGATCTTGCGCGAGCGCGCTCCGCACGTCGGCGTCTTCTGGTGCGAGACGCCGGTGCAGGGGCCCGAGCGCGCCGCGCCGAGATCGTGCGCGGCGCTTCGCGCGCGCGTCCCGCGCCGACGTCGATCTGATCGTCGTCGACGCGCGGCGGTGGTTCGTTCGAAGATCTCTTCGTGTTCTCCGACGAGGACGTCGTGCGCGCGGTAGCCCGCGCCCGCCATCCGGTCATTTCGGCGATCGGCCATACCGCCGACCAACAGTTGTGCGACTACGCTGCCGACCGCCACGTCGAAACGCCGACTGCCGCCGCGAAGATCGTCGGTCGGGACAGCGCGCGAATTACGCGCTGCTGACCGGCGAGCGTCTGGCGCGTGGCAGCACGCGTGCGTCGTCGCTGCGCATCGAGCGGCTGCAGTCGCGCTTTGCGCGGGCGCGTTGATGCGTTCGAAGCTCAGCCGAGCCGCGCTATTTCCTCGCACCGCTGGCGCAACGGCTCGACGATGCGCAGAACGACGCTCGACCGCACGCAGTGCGGCTCGCTTGCGCGATCGCGACGGGCGCGTTCGCGTCGCGGCGCGGCGGCTGGAGCTGCACGATCCGTCGCGCCGGCTCGCCGACGCGGGAACGCCGCTTGCACGGCCGCCGTGCATGAGGCTTGACCAGGCCATGAAGACGGCGGGCGTCGGGCGCGCGCGGACGCCAACGCGACGAGGCCGCCAAGCGGCTTGTGCCGCTGGGCCGCGACGCGCGCGCGAGCGCCCGCGCGGCGGCTGGCACTGCTGTCGCGCGCGCCTGCGCGGCAACGACCCGACCGCGATCCTGCAGCGCGGCTATGCGATCGTGACGCATCGGCGGCAGCGATCGTACGCGATCCGCGGCGCGTGCCGAGCGGCGCCGGATCGAAGCGCGCGTTGCTCGCGGAACGCTGCACGCGCGCGTCGAACGAACGCGTACGGATGGCAACGACGGCATCGGGTGATTTCGAGAGCGCGCTCGGGCGGCTGGAAGAGATCGTTGCAAAGCTCGAGGGCGAGAGCATCAGTCTGGACGAGTCGGTCGCGCTTTTTCGCGAAGGGAAACAGTTCGGCGCACACGCTGCGAACGCTTCTCAAGGACGCGCAAACGTCGATCGAAGCAGCCTCGCGCGCGCAGATGCCCGAGGCCGGCGCCGGCGACCTGATCAGCAACGCGCAGCACCGCCGCTTCCGCGCGGCAGCATGTCGAGACGTCAAGCCGCGTCGTTGCTCGGCCGTGACCGCGCGTCGAGCGGCGTGCGACCCCGATGCATGCTAACCACGGCTCGATGAAGCCGTAGCGGCCGCGGCGGGCGTGACGCGGTCGCGCGCGCGCTCGCTGATCATGGCGGGACGCGTGCGCGTCGATGGCCGTCCCGCGACCAAAGCCGGGAAGTTCCGTCGCGACGGCGCCGCGCTTGGAAGTCAGCGCGCACGGCCTTACGTCGGCCGCGGCGGCGAAAAGCTCGAAGCGGCGCTTTCAGCGTTCTTCGCTCGACGTAGCGGCTTGCGCTGTCTCGACGTCGGCGCCTCGACTGGGGGATTCACCGACGCTTTGCTGGCGCACGGTGCGGCTCACGTAACCGCGCTCGACGTCGGCTACGGGCAACTGGCCGCTTCGCTACGCGCGCGATCCGCGCGTAACGGTCGTCGAACGCACGAACTTCCGTTTGGTGCCGGAGGGAGCGCTCGGCGAACCGTTCGAACTCGTGACGATCGATGCGTCGTTCATCTCCGCCGTTACGCTCATCGCGCACGCGCGCGGGTTTTTGACGGGCGGCGGCAGCGCGCTCGTGCTGATCAAGCCGCAGTTCGAGGCGGGGCCCGCCCGTCTGGGCGGCGGCGGCGTCGTTCGCGACCGCGGCGTGCATCGCGCGATCCTGCGCGAAGTTCGCGATGCGCTCGTGCCGCTGCAGTCGTACCGGTCGCACTGGCGCCGAGCGTGTTGCGTCGGGCCCGGCCGGCAACATCGAGTTCTTCACGCTCGATGCGGCGTTACGGTGAACTGCCTACGACGACGCGGCGATCGAGTCTGCGCTCGCGGAGCCGCTCCGATGACGGCGCGGTAAGGTGGCACGCGAGCCAGCGATTCGCATGGCGGCGATCCGGCGCCAGCGCAGCACGATAGCACTCTACGTCGATCTCTTTCGCGACCATGCGCGGCTGGCGGCGCAGGACCGTCGCCAAGAGCGATCGAATCGGCCGGCTACACGGTTGCGCTGTGCGACGATCAGGATCGCGAACTCGGCATCGCCAGCGACGGCGCACCGCGTCGAGAACGTGCCGTGCTCATGGTCACGATCGGCGGTGACGGGACGCTGTTGCGCGCGGCGCGTATCGCGGCGCCGTACGGCATTCCGCTGCTCGGCATCAACACCGGGCGCTTGGGCTTTCTTACCGAAATGGACGGCGGTGCGGCGGCGTTCGCGCAGTTGCCCGACATCGTCCGCGCCGGCTTCGACATCGACGAGCGGACCGCACTCAAGTCGAGTCGCACGGCAACACGCACTTCGCGCTCAACGACGTCGTCGTTGCGCGGACCGCGCCGCACATGACGCCCTTCGGAATCTACGTCGACGGTAAGGAAGCGGCTCACGTTCCGGCCGACGGCATCGTCGTCGCGACGCCGACCGGGTTCGACGGCATATTCGCTGTCGGCCGGCGGACCGATCCTCTCGCCGAATCTCGACGGCTTCATCGTGACCGCGCTGCTGCCGCACACGCTGTTTTCTCGGCCGCTCGTCGTGCCGACGAACTTCGGCGATCGAGATCGCCGTCGACGAAGAGACGTCCGGCGTCACGTTCGAATGCCGACGGCGTGGCGGTCGACGAATTGCATGCCGGCGAGCGCGTTGATCGTGCGCCGTTACCCCAAAGCGGTGCGCTTTCGCGCGCCGAGCGCCGCTCGATTTCTTCGCGCTGCTCGAAGGCAAGCTGCGCTGGAATGCTCCCGTCAAAGATCGCTGAGCGCGCGCGCCTGCTGCGCTTGCAGATCGAAGACTTCGGGTCTGATCGCAGCGCGCCGAACTCGAGTTCGCCGATGGTTTCACGGCTTTCACCGGCGAGACGGGCTCGGGCAAAACGATGGTGCTTGGAGCGCTCGACTTCGTTCTGGGCGAGCGCGCGTCGGCAGAAGAGGTCCGGATCGGATGCAGCGCGCGCGCGCGTGACGCTCGAAGTCGCAAGCGGACGCGACGTTGCGCGGCGCTGCTCGAAGCCGACGGCTTCGAAATCGATGCGGGCGAGCCCGCGATCTTGACGCGCGAACTCGGTCAGGCGGGAAAGTCGTCGGCGCGCATCAACGGCCGGCCCGTCAGCGCTGCGCAATTGCGTGCGTACGGCGAACGGCTGTTCGAAGCGATCGGTCAGCACGAACATCAACGCTTGCTGTCGACGGCGTATCAGACGGATCTGCTCGATGCGTTCGCCGGTGCGCAGGCGCTTAGGTTGCGAACGGAGCTGGCGCAGACTACGAACGCCTCGGCGCGCTGACGCGCGCGCTGTCCGACCTCGTCGCCGGGGCGCAGCGGGCCCAAGTCGAGCTCGACGACGCGCGGTTTGCCGTTGCAGAGATCGACGACGTTGCGCCGCGTGCCGGCGAAGACGATGCGTTGCGGCGAGCGGCGCGACTATCTGATGAACGCGGCGCGGATCGCAGCTGCGCTCGAGCGCGCGCACACCGCGCTCGCGGGGAGCGATTCGGCGGCGAATGAAACGCTCGGCGTAGCGGCGGCGGCGATCGCCACCGTCGCGCGCTTGTCGGCGTCGCTCGAGTCGCTCGGCGCGACGCTCTCGGGGTTGCAAAGTGATGCCGACGGAAGCCGCTGCAGCCCTCGTGCGCGAGCGCGAGCGCATCGAATTCGATGCAGCCGAACTCGACGAAGTGGCCGCGCGTCTCGATCGCGATCGAGCGGCTGAAGAAGAAGTACGGCGGTTCAATCGACGCCGTCCTTACGGCGCGAAGCACCTGCGCCGAAGCGGCCGACGGCGCGGCCACGCGAGAACGAACGCGAACGCGCAGCGCGCGCTGCGCTTTCCGCCGCGCGCGAGCAACTCGGTGTGAACGCCGCGGAGCTTTCACGGCTGCGCAGCGAAGCGGCGTCGCCGGTTGCAAGAGCGCCTCGATGGGGAACTCGCGGCGCTCGCAATGCCGGCTGCGCGTTTCTCGGTCGTGTTCACGCCGCTGCCGGACCCTGGTCCCAGCGGCGCAGAACGCGTCGAGTTCGCGCTTGTCGCCGAATCCCGGCGAACCGGTGCGCGCCTTGGGCCGAGCGGCGTCGGGCGGCGAGCTGTCGCGGCTACTGTTGGCGCTCATCGTCGTCCTGGCGGGCGAACGCGTCCCAACGGCGCTGGTCTTCGATGAGATCGACGCCGGCATCGGCGGTGTGGCGGCCAATGCCGTGGCAGAGCGACTCGCCGCCTTGGCGCGTCGTTCGCAGGTGCTGTGCGTGACGCATCTCGCACAGATCGCCGCTCGCGCCGACCGTCACTACACGTTGCGTAAGGACAGCCGAAACGGCGCGACCTTCATCGACGTCGTGCTACTCGAAGACCGCGCTGCGACCCGCTCGGAAATCGCGCGCATGCTCTCGGGCACGCAAACGTCCGCCGCGCTCGAGCATGCCGAAGCGCTGCTCACGAGGTGACAGCCGGCGCCGCGGCTGCTACGGCAACTGGTGGAGTTTGATGACATTGGTGCCGCCTTCGCCGACGGGCATGCCGGAGGTGATGGCAACCGTCGCCCCGCTGCCGGCGAGGCCTTCACGTAACATGCGCCCTTCGACGATTTCGATCAGCGTTTCGAAATAACGGTACGGCTCGACGATCAGCGTTTCGACGCCCCAGACCAGCATCATGCGCTGCGCCACTTCGCGCAAGGGCGTCATGGCTACGATGCGTCCGCGCGGCCGAAAGGATGAAATCAACTGCGCCGTGTTGCCGGTCGACGTGCCGGTCACGATAAACTCGAGATCCAGGGCTTCGGCCATCTGTGCCGCGCCTTCGGCGATCGTCGTCTCGGTCGAGCGGCTCGACGTGCGCCATGCGCCGGTAGCGCAGAACGTCGTGCGGATACTGCGTTTCGATCTGCGTCGCAATCGTCGCCATCGTGCGTAGCGCCTCGACGGGATACTTGCCGCGTGCAGTTTCGCCCGATAGCATCAGCGCGTCCGTGCCGTCGAGAATCGCGTTGGCGACGTCGGCGGATTCGGCGCGGGTCGGGCGCGGAGAGGAGATCATCGATTCGAGCATCTGGGTCGCCGTGATGACCGGCTTCGATGCGCGGTTGGCGCGCGCAATGAAATCTTTCTGCGCGAGCGGGACGGCTTCGAGCGGAATCTCGATCCCCAGGTCGCCGCGGGCAACCATGATGCCGTCGGAGGCGGCAATGATCTCATCGATCGCAACGAGTGCTTCGTGCTTTTCAATCTTTGCGATGACGCCGACCGAGCGACCGCGGCCGCCGATGAAGCGTTTGACGCGTATGATGTCGTCTGCGCTCTTGACGAAGGAGACCGCAACCCAATCGACGCCGGCATCGAGTCCGAACGCGAGATGTTCGAAGTCGCGCTCGGTGACGGCTTCGAGGCCGAGGCTGCCTTCTGGATAGTTGATCCCTTGCGCCGCACGTAAGTCTCCGCCCACCTCGACGCGCGTCTCTATCCGTTCGCCAACGATTCGTTCGATGCGCAACGCGATGGCGCCGTCGGAAAGGTACAGTCGTTTACCGACGGCGACGTCGTTTGGCAGGCCCGCATAGTTGACCGACACGGTCGCTACGCTGCCGGCAACGGGGCGCGTCGTGAGTGTGAAGCGTTGTCCCGCCGTAAGGTGAACGGACTCTTGGTCCGCCTCGAGCGGACCGGTGCGGACTTTGGGTCCGGGAAGGTCTTGCAAGATGCCGACCGGCGTCTGTAGCTCAGCGGCGACGCTGCGGATCGCCGCGATCGCTGCAGCGTGCGATGCATGCGTACCGTGCGAGAAATTGATGCGGGCGACATCCAGGCCGCCGCGGATCAAGTCTCCCAGAATGGCGGGCTCGCTCGACGCAGGGCCGATCGTGGCAACGATTTTGGTGCGTTTGGACGGCCTGCCGGTCATGCGCGCAACGCGTTGCGCGCTGCAGCGCAGGCCACCTCTGCATCCGATCCGCCGGCTGCGCGGCTCCTTGTGACGTGCCGCACGGTTCGCGCGTCGATGCGCGAGCGTTGACGCGCGGCGCGAAGCAGAGGACGCTCCGTCGACCGGAGTTGGGTCCACTCGGGCGGCGGCAGCGCAGTCCACGACTAAGCGGGACGGCCGGCGAGGTCGATAGTCTTGACAGCGCCCATGCTTTCCTTCGATGCTCGACCAGCATCTCGTCAAGAGATGTACCGCGATCTCGTCTACAGTACCGCGGAACTCGTTTCGCGCGACTTGCCGCCTGCCGCACTGCTCGCAGGCGCAGTCGCGCTCGGTAAGGCGTTCTTCTGCGCGTCGTCCTTGGAAATCCATCTGCGCGACGCCGATTTTGCCCGTGGCGCCGACGGCACATCGTTCCCAGACACGCAGCGGCGGGTCGACGAAGGCGTCGCTGAAGTGCTGCGCACCGGGGCTATCGTGCATGCCGCCGACGCACGGTCCATGCACGTTCCGCTCCGGTTCGGCGGAGATGCCCGCGGGGTGATCTCGATTGCGCGTACTGCCGGGGCACCGTTGGACGACCTCGACGCGTCGCTGTTCGAAAAGTGGGCGCTCTTGCTGGCGGTCCGGATCCACGAACTGCATCTGTGCGCCGCCAATGCCCGCCTCGAAGTGTTGGCCGGGATCGACGGCCTAACGGGAATCCATAACCGCAGAGCGTTCGGCGAGATGCTCACGCAGGTCTGGCCGCGCGTCGCTGCGAGCGGCACGTCCTTAGCGATCGCGATGATCGACGTCGATTTCTTTAAGTCGTACAACGACAAATACGGTCACGTCGCCGGAGACGCATGCCTTAAACAGATCGCGCAGACGCTATCGGCGATGCTGCGTGACGGGGACTTCTTGGGTCGTTACGGCGGAGAAGAGTTCGTCGTACTCTTCGAAACCACATCGCTCGCGTGCGCCATCGAGCTCGGGGAACGGCTCCGCGAAAGCATCTACGAGCTTGGCATTCCGCATGTAGGATCGTGTTTGGGACGCGTTACGGCAAGCGTCGGAGTTGCGGCTTCGCGTTGCGCGGCGCGCGAAGACGCATCGGATTTGCTCGGCCGGGCCGATGCCGCACTTTACGGCGCCAAAGAACGCGGCCGCAACCGGGTCGTTGCCGATTCGTACGTTTCCGCGTCGAGCGCCGCGCTGCCCCAGCACGACGTGCGCGGGAATCTGCCGACGTCGATCTCGTCGTTCTGCGGGCGGACCGACGACGTGCAGCGCGTGCGAACGGCACTGAGCGGATCGCGGCTCGTTACGGTAACGGGTTTCGGGGGCGTCGGAAAGACGCGGTTAGCTCTCGAAGTCGCCGCCAGAGTCGCCGGCGGCTATCCCGACGGAGCATGGTTCGTCGATCTGTCCGGAACGCGCGACGCGGACGTCATCCCGGCACTCGTTGCGACCGCGCTCGGGCTGCGGGATGCTGCCGGCCCGTGTCCGGTGGCGGCGCTGGGAGAACGGTTTCGCGAGAAGACGGCTCTGCTCGTGCTCGACAACTGCGAGCATCTCAAGGCTGCGTGCGCGGACTTTACGACAACCGTATTGCGGCAGTGGCCGACGGTCCGCATCTTGGCGACCAGCCGTGAGCCGCTCGATACGGCCGATGAGGCCGTCGTCGGCCTTCTGCCGTTTGCCGTCCCGCCGGACGAGAAGCTGAGTGTGGCCGAAGCCGCGCGCCTGCCCGCGGTGGCGTTGTTCGTAGATCGCGCTCGAGCGGTGACGGCATTCGAGCTCTCTGAGAACAACCTCGCGGCGGTCCTGGACTTGTGCCGGCGTGTCGACGGGATCGCACTGGGGATCGAATTGGCAGCCGTGCGTCTGAAGACACTGAGCCTCGAACAATTGTGCAGTCGACTCGATCGACGTTTCGGTTTGCTCGCACGTAAGGGGACGGGCAGCGCGCGGCAGCAGACGTTGCGGGCGCTGATCGATTGGAGTTTTGATCTGCTTGCGCCGAGCGAACGCAGGCTGTTCACGCGACTCGGCATCTTCGCGGGTTCGTTCACATTAGAAGCCGCGACGGCGATTTGTTCCGATGACGAGACGGGCAGCGTGCTCGATACGCTCGATGCGCTCGTCGACAAATCGCTGGTAGTCGTTGAAACGCGGCCTCACGGCGAACATACCTTCCGGCTGTTCGCTTCGATCCGCAGTTACGTGCGCGATCTGTTGGTGACGCTGAAAGAACTTGGCGCGCTCGAGGCCCGGCATTGCGCCTACTACCGGACCGTTGCAGCGGCAGTGGCCCGCGAGCGGCCTGGACCGCGGTGGCTCACCGCCCTTGGCCCGCTCGAATATGCGGGCGAGGATTTGCGCGCGGCGCTAGAAGCGACGCTCGGAGCCGGACGCGATGTCACGGCCGGCGCCGACCTCGCGACGATGCTGGCGGATTATTGGCAACGTCACGGCTTGGCCCGAGAAGGCCGGGCGTGGCTCGAATGTGCGCTGCGCCGCGAGGACGCTCAGTACGAGCCGCTCTTGCGCGCGCGCGTGCGCTTGGCACTCCTCGACCTGCACCAGATGGGTGAAGAGCGCGAAGGGATGCCGCTGGCTCTCGACGCGATGGCAGCCGTCGCAGCGGCCGGAAAAGATGTCGGCTTGAGCGCGCGAGCCTCCTTTCATCTGGGAAAAATTCACTGTAATCTCGGCAACGTTCCCGACGCGAGCAAGCATCTGCATGCGACCTTGACGGATGCCGAGAGCGTGGGCGATATGCACACCTTGGCCCGGGCTCTCAATATGGAAGGGATCGTTGCGATGAGACGCGGCGATTATGAAAGCGCCTTCGCTTCTTTTGCGCGCTGCGAACGGCTTGCGGCTCGAATCAATCGCGCCTACCTCGAGGTGATGGCGAGCGGAAATTTGGCCGAACTCGCGCGCGAACAGGGCCGCTGCCAAGATGCTATCGATCTTGCCAAGCGGGCTCTGGCAATCGCCGAACGCGAGGCCGATCGTGCGTCCGCTGCGTGGCTGCTTTGCGGCTTGGGAACCTCGTTTTTGACCGGCGGCGACACGGAGTCCGCCGTCTCGTTCACGCGCGACGGCATACGGATGGCCTTTGAAGTAGAGGACGAGTGGCAGGCGCTCAACGGCATCGATACCTACGCCCGGATCGCGTTCGAACGCCGGGAAAGCGACGTTGCGGGTTTGCTGCTCGGCTACGTTGACGCGCGCCTGGGCGCGCTCGGCGTCCCGCGTCAGCCGCCCGACGAACGAAACATGCTAGAGCTGGCGGCTTGCTTGCGCTCAACGCTGGGAGGGCACGCGTTTGAGATGCGGCTTCGCGACGGCGGAAAGCTGGCACGCGAGGCGGTGAGGCGACTGATCGAAGCGCGCGGAAGCGACTTGCCGGCGGCAGGCGGTTCGAAGCCATTGGACGTTGAAAGGCCCCTCACACTGGCTTCAGCCTGAAAGGATTCGACCGCGATGTTCAAACGGATGCTCGTTCTCGGCATGACGACCGCGCTACTGGGCTTCGGTCCTACCGCTGCGGTAGCGAAGACCCATCATCACCACCACAGCAAACGCATGATGTCGAGCAGTGGATCGATGAGCAGCAGGCATATGAAAACGCATAAGACGCCGTGCCGCGACAAAAAGACCGGCCGCTTCGTGAAGTGCTCCAGCATGTAGGATCGGCGGCCTCGCGCTAAGGGCATTTGCCAGGTGCGCGGAAATCCGCTATACTTTTACATGGTAGTCCAGAAGCGTGGGTCTGTCCCACGCTTCCTCGTTGTATGGAGCCTTCTACGCAGCCTCAGACCGCTTCCGTTTCCAACCCCGGAATCAGCTTCGTCGACGCCTTCCAACGTGCCGTTGGGGAGTTGCAAGACGACCGGACGTTGGCCGGCATCGAAGTCGTCGAGTGCAAGAGTCGTCGTTACGGCGCCGCTTTCGAATTGCATCTGTCGCTGGACCGCGCTGGAGACGCGGTCGACGTTGCGCTGTGCGAGCGTATCGCCGGGCGGCTCAACGGCATCCTCGACAGGTTCGCCGAGCCGTACACGCTGTGCGTTCAATCGGCGGGGCTCGACCGTCCGTTGGTGCAGCCTCGAGATTTTCAACGGTTCGTGGGGCAGCCCATCCGGGTGCGCACCAGCGTTCTCCTCGACGGACGGCGAACGCACCGCGGCACATTGGCGGCAACGCGCGACGGCGCAGTCACCTTGGCGATCGAGGGCGCTGCGCTGAACGTTCCGTTCGAATCGATCGAGTCCGCCAACGTGGAATTCGATATCCGCGCCGACCTGCGGCGCGCAAAGAAAGAAAGAAAAGATGCCCGCAAGAGCCGTTAAGGCGAAAGCCGCTCCCGACGAACCGACGTTACGCGAATCACTGCGCCTGCTTCAAGGTGAGCGGGCGATCCCGTTTGACATGCTGCTCGAGGCGCTCGAAGCGGCGCTGATTTCCGCCTACAAGCGCAACTACGGTGCTGAAGCGAATGCGATCGTCGCGATCGATCGGGACACCGGCGAGTACAAGGTCTACCATCGCCGAACCGTCGTCGACGACGTGTCCGATCCCAAGCTCGAGGTGTCGCGTCGCGAGGCCGGTTCCCGCTACGAGCCGGGCGACTACTACGATGAAGAAGTGGCGCCGAAAGAGTTCGGCCGCATCGCCGCGCAGACCGCTAAACAAGTGATCGTGCAGCGTATCCGCGAAGCCGAGCGCGACACGATCTTCAACGAGTACAGCCGCAAACTCCATGATCATCGTAAGCGGCATCGTGCAGCGCTACGAGCAGCGCAATATGTTCGTCGATCTCGGTAAAGCCGAAGCCTTGTTGCCGCTGTCAGAACAGGTGCCGCGCGAAAATTTCCGCATCAACGATCGGCTGCTTGGGTTCGTTCTCGACGTTCGTAAGACGAACAAGGGCCCGCAGATCGTCCTATCGCGCGCCGCCGAGGGGCTCGTGCAGCGGCTGCTTGGAGCGCGAGGTTCCCGAGATCGAAGACGACATCGTCGAGATCATGGCGAATCGCGCGCGAGCCGGGCAGTCGCTCGAAGGTCGCCGTCACGTCGCATCGCTCGGACGTCGATGCCGTTGGGGCGTGCCTCGGTCCGAAATCGAGCCGCATCGCCAGCGTCTCCGAAGAACTGCGCGGTGAGAAGATCGACATCATCCGCTGGTCCGAGCGATGCGGTCGGGTTCATCCACAACGCACTGGCGCCGGCCAAAGTGTTGGGCGTCGAATTGTTCGACGACGAGGGCGTCGGCCTGGTGACCGTGCCGGACTATCAACTGTCGCTCGCGATCGGGCGCGAAGGGCAAAACGTCCGGCTGGCAGCGCGTTTGACGGGTTGGCGCTTGGACATCACGAGTGAAGCGGACGCGGAAGAGGCGCGAGCCCGCTACATCGCCGAGCGCGAGGAGCGCGCCGCGGTCGAGCGCCGCAGAAGAGGCCGAAGCTGCCGCCGCGAAACGGCGAGGGGGCCGAGGACAGTGCGGCAATCGATCCGGAACTGATCCGCAAACTCGAGGAGTTTCGCCGTCAGATGTTCGAGCCGGCTGGCTCGGACACGGACGCGGAGGCGCCGTAAGCGTCGCCGCACGTTCCGCTTCGTACGTGCGTCGGCTGCCGGCAGGTACGCCCGCAGGCTGTCCTTGTGACGGTTCGTGCGCACGTGGCAAGGGCTGGGCGCGCGACCCGCCCCGCTCCGCGTTCGCCGGGCCGAGGCGTCTATCTATGCTCGGCCCGCCTGCGTCGAACGGACGCGAAAAAATAAACGGTATCCCAGGCCTTGCCGACGCCGCACGGGAGGCATTCGGCGGTGGCGAAGCAGCGTTCGGACGTGTATGATGGAAGGCGGCTGCGACGCCATGATCGTCATCGGAAGATGTCCGCAGCCGTTCGAGCGGCGCAAGGGTTGTGTAAAGGACGATATGCCAACCGGTAAAGTACGTATTTTCGAGCTGGCGAAAGAGCTCGGGCTGTCCTCGAAGGATCTGATCGGTCTTTTCGGGCGGCTTGGTTTAGAAGCGAAAAATCAACTCAGCGTCGTCGATGCTCCCGATCGCGGAACTCGTTCGCGGCGTTTTGCTGGGCGGAGTGCGGGCAAGCGCGGCCGCTAAGCGGGGCGGCACCGCGACGGCCGCCCCTGCGCCTGGGCCGGCATCTTCAGCCGCTAGCCCCAACGGCCACGCCGACATCGGCGGCGATCGTCAGTCGCAAGCCGCGCCGGTGGCCGAGCCGATTCCAACATTGCGCCCGGTCGGGTCGCGGCGTCGTACCGAGGCGCCCTCGCCTGGCACCGAACTCGGCGACAACGCTGTCGAGGAGGCGTGCGACCGATGCGGCCGCCGCGGCGCCCGCCGCGAGCACCGACACAAAGACTCGCCGGCGGGCAAGAGCCGCAGGCCGATCTGCCGCCGGAGCTGCGCCCGAGCCGCGCCCGTCCGCACCAAGAGGACCCAGCTCCCCGCTTGGTCGGTAGTCCGGCCCCCCGGCTAGCCCCGGGAGGTCCCGTGCCGCCGCGCCGCCGGCCCAGCGACGGCGGTACGGACACGCCAGTTCCGCAACTACGCCCGGTACCGACGGGGCGTTCTTCGATCGTATCGCCGCCGCGACCGCAGGCGCCCGATGGCAGCGGCATCGCCGCTTCGGCGGCGCCGGGGCCTCAGAGCGGCATGCCGGGACGGCCCGGCGTCGCTCCGCGACCGGGCCAACCGGGTGCGTCGGGCCCAGGCTATCGCCCTCCGGCTCCGGGCCAGGCGCCCCCGCGGCCCGGAGCGCCGGGTGCGCCGCTGCGCCGCCCCGCGGGCAACGGCCCGTTCCGCCCGCTCGCGCCGCCGCCCGGCGGCCCGCGGCCATTCACGCCGCGCCCGCCCGGTGCTCCCCTGCGCGCCAGGCGGCGGACCGACTCCAAGTTCCGGGGGGCCACGCGGTCCGCAGCCGCGCGGCCGCGGCGGCGCCGATCGTGCCGGCGCAAAGAAGGATCGCGAGACGGAGATGCTGCTCGAGAAGGAGCGGCGCCGCAAGAAGAGTCAGGGCGACGAGCGCCGTGCAGTCGCGTCTTCGAATCTCGAGAAGATCGAGATTCCCGACGTCTTGACCGTTCAGGAGCTGGCGACTTCGATGATCGTGCCGGCCAAAGACGTCATCAAGGAACTGATCAAGATCGGCACGATGGCGACGATCAATCAGAACATCCCGGCGCAGACCGCCCAAAACGTCGCGCGTAAGTTCGGCTTCGATGCGGTCATCAAAGAGGCCGGCGAAGAAGTCGTCGTCGAGCAAGAAGAAGATCGGCCCGAACTGCTGACCGCGCGTCCGCCGGTCGTCACCGTGCTCGGTCACGTCGATCACGGCAAGACGTCGCTGCTCGACAAGATTCGTTCGGCGAACGTCGCCGGCGGCGAAGCCGGCGGCATCACGCAGCGCATCGGCGCGTACACCGTCGAAAAGAACGATCAGAAGGTCACGTTCATCGACACGCCCGGCCACGAAGCGTTCACGGCGATGCGCGCGCGCGGCGCGCAAGGTGACCGACGTTGCGATCCTCGTCGTCGCCGCCGACGACGGCGTCATGCCGCAGACCGTCGAAGCGATCTCGCACATCCGTGCAGCCAACGTGCCGATCGTCGTCGCGATGAACAAGATGGATAAGGAAGACGCGCAGCCGGACCGCGTCAAATCGCAGCTGGCCGAACAAGGCTTGCAGCCGGTCGACTGGGGCGGCAAGACCGAAGTCGTGCCGGTGTCCGCGCGCAGCGGCGACGGCATCGACCAACTGCTCGAAACGGTGCTGCTCGAAGCCGAACTGCGCGATCTCAAAGCGAACAAGACGCGTCGCGCGACGGGCGTCGTCATCGAATCGGCGCTCGATCGCGGGCGCGGTGCCGTCGCGACCGTGCTCGTGCAGAACGGAACGCTGCGCGTCGGCGACGTGGTCGTCGTCGGCTCGGCGTTCGGCAGGATACGCGCGCTCGTCGACGACAAAGGTAAACAAGTGAAGAAAGCCGGCCCTTCGATTCCGGTCGAAATCATGGGTCTTTCCGACGTGCCGAGCGCCGGCGACACGCTGATGGTCGTCTCCGACGAGCGCGTCGCGCGCGAAGCCGCAGCCAAACGTTCGACGCGCCGCAAGGACGTGGCGATCGCCGCCTCCAGCGGGCCGCGCATTTCGCTCGAAAGCTTCATGGCGACGCCGGCCGACGGCGGGCGCAAGTCGCTCAACCTGATCCTCAAAGCCGACGGACAAGGCGCCGTCGAAGCGCTGCGCGGCCGCGTCGAGGGACTGTCCAACGCCGAAGTCGACATCCGCGTCATCTATGCCGGCGTCGGTGCGATCACGCCCAACGACGTCAATCTCGCCGAGCGCCTCGAACGCCGTGCTCATCGGCTTCAACATCCGACCCGATGAAACGGTCAAGCGGCTGGCCGAAAACGAGCAGGTCGACCTGCGCTTCTACTCGGTCATCTACGAAGTCGAGAACGATCTCAAGAAGGCGCTGCTCGGGATGCTCGCGCCGAAGTTCCGCGAGATCATCCTCGGGCGTGCCGAAGTGCGCGAGGTCTTCAAGGTCTCCAAGGTCGGCACGATCGCGGGCTGTTACGTGCAGAACGGCAAGCTGACGCGCAACGCGAAGGTCCGCATCCTGCGCGATTCGGCGCGTGATCTTCCAGTCGGAACTCGAGTCGCTGCGGCGCTTCAAGGACGACGTGCGGGAAGTCGCGCGAAAACTTCGAGTGCGGCGTGCAGATCGCGCGGTTCTCCGATCTCAAGAACGGGCGACGTCATCGAAGCGTTCACGTCGGAGCTGGTCGCGCCGGAACCGGTTCCGGCGTAGCGCTCACCGATTCCATGGAGCCTGTCGCTGCAGGGCCGGGGCGCGCCGCGGATGTGCCCCGGGACCGCTGCTGGTTTCCGATCCGTCGGAAACCAGCGCTACGCGGCGGCTCGCTCTCGCACATCCTGTGCTCCGCTCGCCGTCCGAGTTCCCGGGGCACACCCGCGACACGCGCCCCGGCCCGGATTGTACCGGTACGCTGATGTGAAGACGCCGTACGATCGTTGGGTCGCTGCGTTGCTGCGCCGCACTCTGGAGATGAAGCGCCGATGCACGGCTGCCATGCCGCGCATGCAGGCAAACTCATGCCGCGCGCTGGCGGGCATGGGGATTTTTGCGATTGTGGCCGCTCTCGTGCTGGAGCGGTCGGTGCGCCGACCGGGTTTCAATGGATTCTGCATCGGCTTGCTTTTCGGGCTTGGGAACCGGTCTAGCCATCGCCGCCATCGTTTCGCTCGTGCGTGAACGGTGCATGGCTAAAGGGCGGACTCTTGACGCGGTGCCGTTAAGGGCGTCCGGCGGATACGGCATGCTTACCAGTCCTGCGCTCACCACTGGCGAACGAGTCCACTTTGAGCATCGCCTGCAGCGTCTCCGTCGCAACTTGATCGATTTGTGTAGCGGTTGCTGCAGTCGCCATCCTTTTGTTGCTCATCCCGTCTGCCACTCGCCTGCGAACCTATTTGGCGGGCGGGGGCTTGTATTTTTGCGCGTTATACGCAATCTGTAATGTGCGCAATCTCGTCTCGATAAGGCGATTGCTTCAATGAAGATCAGCTCTCCGCCAAACCATCCACCGCGTAGGCGGTCGTGGCGCTTCTTGATCGTCTTGACTATCGTCGCCATCGTGTCGCAGATAAACGTTCTGCGCTTGAGTCGCAGTGCCGTTGCGTTCGATTGGTCGCTGGTTGCTATTGCGCTTTATCTCGTGCTGCTGAGTTATTTAGTATTGAAGGTCGTTCGCCGTGAAGCGTGAGCGGATGGGGCGGATCGATCATGCGTTGCAGCGGGAGCTGGCGACGCTGATTGCTACGGAGCTCAAGGATCCGCGGCTTGGGTTCGTGACGGTAACGCGGGTCGAGATCGCGAGCGACTCGCACGCGGCGAAGGTGTACGTGTCGATCATCGGTGACCGGCACGTCGCGAAGCAAAGCATGGCGGCGCTCGAGTCGGCGAAGCGGTTTTTGCGGGGCGAACTCGGGCACGCCATGGTCGCTTGCGGCATACGCCGGAACTGACGTTCGTCGAAGATCGGACGACCGAGAAGGCGATTGCGCTCCATCAGACGCTGGCTAGGGCGGGGCAGGCGTCGGGGTGCCGCGGGCGGAAGGGGAGCCCGATGATCGACAGTGACGTGCGCGGCATGCCGGCTGCGGCGAGCAACGGACGAATCAGACACGCTTGCGGGGACGCTTCGACACGGCAGAGGTCGTCGCGGAAATGCGCGCGCCGTGCGTTCGTTATGGTGAGCCATGTGAAACCCGACGGCGATACGCTCGGGGCCGGGCTCGCGCTCGGGCTTGCGTTGCGCGGACTCGGGAAAGCGCGTCCACTATTTTCAGCAGGATCCCGTGCCGCGCAACTTGCGCTTCATGGCGGATTCGGAGTTCGTCTCGCGCGACGTGCCGCGCGATCTGCCGCCCGATACGTTGTGGGTTTTCTGCGACATGAGCGATACGTCGCGCGCCGGCGAATTTTTGCCGCACGATCGAGCGCCGCAACATCCTCGACATCGATCATCATCTCGCCAACGCTCGCTTCGGCGCGTACAACTACGTACTCGAAACGGAATGCTCGACGGGGACGTGCGTCCTCAAGCTGCTCGAAGCGATGAACGTTCCGATCACGCCGCCGATCGCGACGTGTTTGCTGACGACGATCATGACCGATACGGGCGGCTTCATGCACTCGAACACGACGGCCGAGGTGTTGCGCACGTCGGCGTGGCTTGTCGAACGTGGCGCCGACAAAGAACAGATCACCGACTGGATCTTTGCGAACAAGCGATTTGCGGCGATCGGGTTGCTTGGGGAGGCGCTGGCTTCGGCGCGGCTGGATGAGGACGGCAAGTATTGCTGGTCCGTCGTCGACGATGCGATGCTGCAACGCCACGGCGCCGACGGCGAGGACACCGAAGAAATCATCGGCCACTTGCGTTCGATCGAAGGCGTCGACGTGGCGGCGCTGTTCAAAGCGTTCGATGATGACGTTCGCGTCAGCTTGCGCAGCAACGGCCGGGTCAACGTGCAATCCGCAGCGCAGCGTCTGGGTGGCGGCGGCCACTTTCGTGCTTCGGGATTCACCTTCGAGGGATCGCTGGAAGGCGCACAACGGCCGCGCTCGACGCTCTGCGCGCCGAAGGTCTTTAGCGTTTTCTGCTGGCGGGCGGACGCGCTTCGCGTTCGCCTCGCGACCGCGCAGCGCACTCGAAACCTCGATGCTCGGGATTCGTAAACGTCTTCAAGCCCGCCGGCTTGACGTCGACGCAGGTCGGAGCGCGCGTCGGGCGAGTGTTCGCGCGGCTCGAAGGCGACCAAACTTGCCGGCGGGACATCTCGGCACGCTCGATCCGATGGGCGCCGGGCGTTCTGCCGCTGGCGCTTGGGAAAGCGACGCGGCTGATTCCGCTGATCGAAGATCGCCGCAAATCGTACGCCTTCACGCTCGTGCTCGGACGCAGCACGACGACAGCCGACGCGATCGGGTGCGACGGTCGCCGAGAGCGCGATCCCCGATGGACGGCGAAGCGCGTCTGCAGGCCGTGCTGCCGCGTTTCGTCGGCGCGCATCGAACAGGTGCCGCCGATGGTCAGCGCCGTGCATCATGCCGGTGAGCGACTGTACGCGATCGCGCGGCGGGGTGAAACGGTGCACGCGCTCCCCGCGCAAGGTGACGATCTACGGCTTGAGCCTCCTCGGTTATCGCTGCCGGCGTCGCGCGCATGTCCGTTGGCGTGCTCTGAAGGAACGTACGTGCGCACGCTGTGCGAAGACCTGGCCGCCGCCATGGGATGCACCGGGTCACATGGGGGCGCTGTTGCGCGATGCCTCGGGACCGTTCGTGCTTACGAAGCGCGCACGCTCGAAGAGATCGAAGCATCACCACAGGACTGCGCTCATTCCGCCGGAGCGCATCATCCCGTTTCCGACGATCGTGCTCGACGGCCGCGGCTCGGCGGATTTTCGAGCCGGGCGCCTCGTTCCTTTGCCGCAGGGCTCGGCGGCCAAGCACGTGTTCGTGCGCGACTCGGGGCGTCGAGCTCGTCGGCGTCGGCGAAGCGGTCGGCGCGCTGCTGGCGCCGCGCAAAGTTTTCGTGTGAAGGTCCACCACGAACTCGCAGCGCGAAGCGACTGCGCGTCCGCTCGTGCTCGCCATCGGCTTTTTCGATGGGCTGCATCGCGGGCACCGCGAGATCATCCGCGCACTTGCTGCGCACACGCCGGCCCGGTTTCCGCGCTGCCGTGCTTACGTTTCGAAATCATCCGGCGACGCATCTGCGGCCGGAGCGCACGCCGCCGCTCATCACGACGCTCGAGGAACGCGTCAATCTGCTGGCGTCGACGGGGATCGACGAACTGTATCTCGTGCCGTTCGACGACCGCATCGCGACGCTGCGATGCGCGCGGCGTTTCTTGTCGGACGTGCTGGTCGGCATGCTCGGCGTGCGAGCGGCTCGTCGTCGGGCGAAAATTTCCGGTTCGGGCGCGGTCGCGGCGGTGACGCACCGCTCGCGCGCGAGGTGCTCGGAGCCGCTCGGCGTCGAGCGTCATCGCGGTGCGCGCCGCTCAGCGAAGACGGCGGAAGGCATTTCGAGCACGCGCATTCGGGCGGCGCTCGCGCGCGGCGACATGGCGACGGTCAATCGCTTGCTCGGCGAGCCGTACGCGTTGCGCGGACGCGTCACGTTCGGCGCCGGGCGCGGTCACGATCTCGGGTTTCCGACGGCGAATCTCGCGATGGCCGCGCGCAGAAAGACGTTGCCGGCCGACGGCGTGTACGCGTGCGTTGCGCGCTACGACGGGCGGGATTACCGCGGCCTGCTTTCGATCGGCACCAATCCTACGTTTCGGCGCTGGCCGACGGACGCGTTGAAGCGTGGCTGGTCGATTTCCGGCGCACGATCTACGGCGAGGAACTGAGCGTTACGCGATCTGCGCTTCATCCGCGCAGCAACGGACCTTCGAAACCGCCGACTGCGTTGCTGGCGCAGATGGCGCAGGACGCAACGCACGTGCCGTTCCCGTCGTTTAGCAGCGCATGAACATTTCGACGTCCGCGATCGCTCGTAGTGGCGTTCGCTGCGTCGCGGTCATTTTCGCTACTGCACCAGCTGCCGCTCTGGCGATCCCTCACGCCGGCGACGCTGCGCCGACGTTTACGTTGCCGCAGCTGCGCGGCGGAACGATTACGCTGCGTTCGTTTGCATGGTAAAGCCGACGTATCTGAATTTCTTTGCGTCGTGGTGCGGCCCGTGCAACTCGGAGGCGCCGAGCGTCGCGCGTTTGTATCGGCAGCTACCAGCGAAGCGCGGACTCGCTATCGTCGGGATCGACGAACAGGAGAGTGCGTCGAAAGCACTAGCGTTCGCACGCAAGTACGGTTGGACGTTTCCGATCGCGCTCGACGCCGGCTCGACCGCCGCGTACCTACGGCGCGCTCGGCCTTCCCGTGCACGTCTTCATCGACAGACACGGCAAGATCAGCACCTATCGCCTAGGCGAAATGTCGCCCGAACGAAGATCGACGCGCGCGATTCGCGCCATTCTCTAAGCCGGCTGTTGCCGCGAGTACGGCCGGAGCTCAGGCGGCGAATCACTTCGATGCGTTCACGTGATCGCGTAGTTCGACGCGGCGCTCGCTGCCGGCAGCGATGTCGCCGCGCAGGATCGCGTTCGAGAGCGGGCTGGTGACGAGCTTGGCGATCGTACGCGCGACGTAACGCGCGCCGCTGCCGGCGGCGATGCTTTCCTCGGCGAGAAAGCGGCGCGCCTCGTCGCTGAGGACGATCGAGACGCTGCAGCGCGCCGAGGCGCTCGGCGACGGCGTCCATCTGCAAGTCGACGATGCGTTCGATGTCGCGTTCGCCGAGCGCGTTGAAGCGGACGACGTCGTCGATGCGGTTGAGGAGCTCGGGGCGGATGTACAGTTCGAGTCTCGGACGGATCGGCGTTGCTCGTGAGGATGACGACGGCGTGGCGGAAGTCGATCGTGCGGCCTTTGGCGTCGGTGACGCGTCCGTCGTCGAGAATTTGCAGCAGGATCGCGGCGACGTCGGCGTGGGCCTTTTCGAACTCGTCGAAGAGCACGACGCAGTACGGGCGGCGCCGAACCGGCTCGGTCAAGCTGCCCGGCTTCATCGTGTCCGGCGTACCCGGGCGGCGCGCCGAGCAGGCGCGAGACGGTGTGCGACTCGGTGTACTCGGACAGGTCGATGCGCACGAGCGCGTCGTCGCTGCCGAACAGCTCCGCGGCCAGCGCTCGCGCGAGTTCGGTCTTGCCGACGCCGCTCGGGCCGACGAACAGGAAGCCGCCGACGGGTTTGCGCGGGTCTTTAAGCCCGGCGCGCCCGCGCCGAATCGCTTCGGTAGACGAGCGCGATCGCGGACGGTCTGGCCGATCACGCGCTTTTCGAGCGCACTTTCGAGCGACAGCAGGTCGCGCGTCTGTTCTTCGGCTGACAGCGAACCCTGCGGGATGCCCGTCCACCGCGCGACGACCGCCGCGACGTCGTCGGCGTCGACCGTAAAGCTGCCGCGCAGCGCGACGGAAGACGACGCTTCGTCCATCAAATCGATCGCTTTGTCGGGCAGAAAGCGATCGACGATGTAGCGTTCGGAGAGGCGCGCGGCGGCGTCGATCGCAGCGTCGGAGATCGTCACGCCGTGGTGTTGCGCGTAAACGCCGCGCAGGCCGCGCAGGATCGCGGCGGTTTCGTGCGACGCGTCGGTTCGGCGATCGTGACCGGCTGAAAGCGGCGTTCGAGCGCTGCATCCGTTTCGATGTGCTTGCGGTATTCGTCGAAGGTCGTCGCGCCGATGCACTGCAATTCGCCGCGCGCGAGTTCGGGTTTGATCATCGACGAGAGGTCGAGCGAGCCTTCGGCGAGCCGGCGCCGACGAGCGTGTGCAAGTTCGTCGATGAACAGAATCACCTCGCGCGCCGCCTTCTTGATCTCATCGACGATGCGTTTGACGCGGCTCTCGAATTCACCGCGATACTTGGTGCCGGCGACGAGCGGCCCAAGCGAAAGCGCGAGAATGCGTTTGTCGCGCAGGACCGGCGGCACGTCGCCGCGCGGCGATCCGTTGCGCGAGCCCTTCGACGACGGCCGTCTTCCCGACGCCCGGGATCGCCGACAAGCACCGGGTTGTTCTTGGAACGGCGCGAGAGGATCGCAACGACGCGCGCGATCTCGACTTCGCGTCCGACGACGGGATCGAGTTCACCGGCGCGCGCGGCGGCCGTGAGATCGCGGGAGTAGGCCGCCAAGCGTCGGCGTGCCGGCGCGCAGACGCTTCGCCCAGTCGCGCGGGTCGCCCGGAGGCAGCTCCTCGCTGACCGCCGCGCTGCAAGCGGTCGATGGCATAGGTCGTCCCACGGCAAGCGCGACGGCCGCGAAGGCCGAGCCGACGAGCGGAAGGACGGCCGGCTTGCGGCCGCGCGCGCACGCGTCGCACACTTCCGCTTCGACCCATGCGCCGCCGCGCAGGGTAAAGTCGCGCACGGTCGCCGGGCGCAGCGCCGCACGTTTCGCACAGCGCTGCCATCGTATTTCCCATACTCGTCACGGTCGACGTGGTTTCGCGGTCAGCGTCCGGCGCATGCAATCGTCAAGCGACGGCGGATGACAGTCAAGCGTTCGTCGCAAGCAGCACCAACGAAGCATGTCGCCGAGGTCTCCTTAAGTAGCAAGGACCGTGCCGTCGGACGCCGCCCCATATACGTCAGTAGCGCTGTCAGTCGTGCCTGCGAAAGGGCTCCAGCCATACGCCATGGCTTACATCATCACCGAACCGTGCATCGGCACAAAGGACAAGTCGTGCGTCGACGTTTGTCCGGTCGACTGCATTCACGGGAAGGATGACGAAGAGCAGCTGTTCATCGATCCGGAAGTCTGCATCGATTGCGGCGCGTGCGTGTCCGCCTGTCCCGTCGAAGCGATCTTCGCCGATTCCGACGTGCCCGAAAAGTGGAAGAACTACATCGAGATCAACGCCGACTACTTCAAGACGAACTAAGGCGGAGACGTTTCCGTAGCAATCGGTTGCATAGCATGCGTCGCGTCGATCGCTTCGGAATTGATGGACGCCGCCCGACGTCGATCCGTCGAGCTGGCCGAGAACTTTACCGACATTGAATTCGCCAATCGCCGGTTCGGCGGCATCGCGCCGGTCGTCGCGGCCGGTCTTCGAACACGATGCGGCGTGGCTTCTCGACGTCGGGTGCGGCAGCGCCGACATCCCGCGCGCGCTGTTGCGGAAGCGCGCGCGCGCGGGCGGCGGCTGGAGATCGTCGCGCTGGACGCAAGCGATGCCGTCCTTGCGATCGCGCGGGCAGCGCACGGGCGCCGAGCCGCTGCTGCGCTTCGTGCGCGGCGATGCGCGCGCTCTGCCGTTTCCCGATGCTGCCTTCGATCTCGCGACGTGCAATCTCGCGCTGCACCATTTCGACGACGGAGCTGCCGTCGAAGTGCTGCGCGAACTGCGCCGCGTCGCGCGCTTGACGCCGATCGTGTGCGATTTGGAACGTCCGCCGCCTGCGTACGTCGGTGCGCGCGCTGTTCGCGACGTTCGTCGCCAAGAATCGTCTCACCAAGCACGAGGGCCGCTCTCGGTGCGGCGCGCGTACTCTGCGCGGGAGCTGCTGGCATTGGCCGGCGCCGCGGGGTGGGCGCGGCCGCACGTGCGGCGCAGTGCCTTTTTCCGGTTGGTGCTGACGATCTTGGGTGACGTCGTCGTCGTCGGCGGCGGTCCGGCCGGTTCGACATGCGCGCTGTTGCTCGCGCGTGCAGGCATCGCCGTCACCCTCGTCGAGCAGCAGCGCTTTCCGCGGCGCAAGGTCTGCGGTGAATACCTCAGTGCCGGAACCGTCGGGCATGCTCGATGCACTGGGTCTGCGTAGTGCGATTGCAGGCGTCGCGCATTCGTTACGCGGCGTCCGTCTCGTGTTGCCGCGTGCCGAGCCGCTCGAGCTCGATTTCTCTGGAGCGGCGCTGGCATGCGAACGAGCCACGTTGGATGCGGTACTTCTCGGTGCCGCGGGCGACGCGGGCGTCGCTGTCGATGCGCGCACGCGTCGAAGAACTGCTCTTCGATGGGGGCCGCATCTGCGGCGTGCTTGCCCGGGATCCGAGCGGTGCACGACATCGCATCGCCGCACGCTTCGTCATCGGTGCCGACGGCGCCGGCTCTGCTCGTTGCACGCAAGCTCGGCCTTGCACGCACATCGAATGGTCCGCGGCGCTTTGCGATCGGCGGCCACTACCGCATTGCCGCCGCGATCGGCAGCTACGTCGAGATGCACGTCGGCAGAACTTCGTATGTGGCCTACAATCCGCTGGACGGCGAGCGCTGCAACGCGATGCTGGTCGTTGGAGAGCAGGAAATGTCGGGCTGGGCTGGAGCCGCCGATGCGCAGATGGCACGGAAGGCGACGGAGTTGACTGGAGGGCAGCGTACGCTGGCCGCCGAGCAACGGATCGGTGCCCGCGTCTCGATCGGTCCGCTTTCCTTTCGCGTCGCGGATGCCGTCGGACCCGGCGCATTGCTCGTCGGCGACGCCGCCGGATTCCTCGACCCGTTCACCGGACAAGGCGTCCTGCTTGCATTGCGCGGCGCACGCGCGGCGAGCGCAGGCGATCATCGCAGCGCTCGCACGGCCCGGCGGTGAACGGATCGCACTGGCTCGCTACGGTGAGCTACCGAGTCCGCGACTTTGCAGTGCGTCGCCGCTTGGGAAGACTTGTCGATCGTCTGGTCGGCGTTCCTGTTTTGGCGCGACACAGCGCGGGGCGCTTGCGCGCATGCCCGGAGCTCGCGGCGACCTTCCTCGGCGCGATCAGCGGGACGATAGCGCCGGAGCGCGCGCTCGCGCCGGCCTTTTTGGGGCGGCTGCTCTTATGAGACGGCCTGCCCACAGAAGTCGGCTCCTATGAGCGCGGGCCCGCGGTGATGCAGACGCGGAGCGAGATCGTCATCGCGGCGCCGGTGGGCACGATCTTCGCCCTCGCTGCCGCGACGGAACGTTGGCCTGAGCTGTTACCTCACTATCGTTCCGTGCGCGTGCTGGCGCGCACGGGCGCAGCGCGGACCGTCGCGATGGCGGCCTGGCGCGGCCCGATCCCGATCTCATGGATCGCCGAACAGATCGACGATCCGCTCGAACCGGCGATCCGCTTTCATCACGTCGGCGGCCCGACGCGCGGCATGGACGTCGTCTGGCGCTTCGAGCCCGCTTGTGGGCGGAACGCGGGTCACGATCGAGCACCGCCTGAATTTCGCCTTTCCGATCGCCGCCGCGATGGCTCGGTCACCATGTCGTCGGCGCGTTTTTCGTCGATTACGTTGCGCAAAAGACGTTGGCTCGCATGAAGCTGCTCGCGGAAGCGGCGCATTGAACGCTGCGCTGCTTCATCGCGTCGTCGTAACGGGCATCGGGATCGTGTCGCCGATCGGCATCGGCGTGCAGACGTTTTGGAGGAACACGTTGCGCGGGGATGTCGGGGTGCACACGTTGACGCGCTTCGATCCCAGCGACTTCGGTTCGCACGTCGCCGCTCAGGCGGACGATTTCGATGCGACGCGATTTCTGAACGGACGCACGATCGCGCGGACCGAGCGATTCGCGCAGTTTGCGCTCGTCGCAGCGCAGCTCGCGCTCGACGACGCCGGATTTCACGCTGACGGCATGCGTGAAGAGGTCGGCGTCTGGATCGGCTCGGCGCTGGGCGGCCTTGCCTTCGCAGAAGAGCAGCATGGCGCGTATCGCGAGCGCGGGCCCAAAGCCGTGCGCCCGCTGCTCGCGATCTCGGTGTTCGGCGGCGCGTCGACGACGAACGTTGCGCTCGCCTTCGATCTGCGCGGGCCCAACGTCAGCAACGCCGACTCGTGTGCTGCCGGTACGGTCGCTATCGGCGAGGCGTTTCGGGCGGTCGCACGCGGCGATGCGCGAGCGGCCTTAGCCGGAGGTGCCGAAGCTCCGCTGTCTCCGCTGATCTATCGGCGCGTTCGCGACGATCGGCGCGATGTCGCAGCGCAACGACGAGCCGCAGCGTGCCAGCCGTCCGTTCGACCGGGATCGCGACGGCTTCGTCATGTCCGAAGGTGCCGGCATGTTCGTGCTCGAGCGGTACGATGACGCGGTCTCGCGGGGGGCACGCATCTATGGCGAGATCGGCGGCTTCGGTCTGACCGTCGACGGGCATCACATGACCGCGCCGCATCCCGAAGGGCGCGATGCGTCCCGTGCGATGACGTCGGCGCTCGCCGAAGCGAACATCGCGGCCGAGGAACTCGAACTGATCGATGCGCATGGCTCCGCCAGCCGCCTCAACGACCTGACCGAGACCGTCGCCCTCAAGCGCGCACTCGGCTCCGTAGCGCAGCGCATTCCGGTCCTCGCGACGAAGGGCCAGCACGGCCATGCGCTCGGGGCGACGGGCGCATGGGAGGCGGCGCTTTCACTGCTCGCCATCCACGAGCGGCGCGTCCCGCGCACGGTCAATCTCGACAATGCCGACCCCGCGTGCGATCTCGACTACGTTCGCGAAGAACGCGCCCTGGCGCCGCGCATCGTGCTGTCGAACAGTACCGGTTTCGGCGGCATCAATGCGGCCCTCGTGCTGCGCGGCGTCGAGCAGTGAACGTTGCAGCGCCCCCGGCGGCCGTGCCCGTGCGTGCCAGGGACGCGACGAAGCTGTACGTCGCTAGCGGGTCGGATACGGTCCGGGCGCTCGACGGCGTCTCATTCGAAGTCGCTGCCGGCGAGATGGTCGCGCTCGTCGGACCGAGCGGCTGCGGGAAAAGTACGCTACTGAACTTAGTCGGCTGCGTCGATCTGCCGACGTCGGGAACGGTCGAGGTGGCCGGAGCCGTGACCTCGTCGCTGCGCGATAACGCGTTGACGCGGCTGCGCCGCGAGTCCATCGGCACGGTCTTCCAGTTCTTCAACCTCTTACCGGCGATGACGATCGGCGAGAACGTCGCGCTGCCTCTCGTGCTGCAGCGTCGTCCGCGCGGCGAGATCGCCGCGCGCGTGCGGTCTGCGCTCGAATCGGTCGACATCGCCGACAAGCGCGACGCGTATCCGAGCCAAGTCTCCGGCGGCCAGATGCAGCGGGCCGCCATCGCGCGCGCAACCGTTCACGGCCCGGCCGATCGTGCTCGCCGACGAGCCGACGGGAAATCTGGATTCCAAGAACGGCGCGGCCGTGTTGCACCTCTTGCGTACCCTCGCATCGAATGGTCAGGCGATCCTCATGGCAACGCACGCGCCCGAAGCGGCCGCCATCTGCGACCGCATCATCCCGATGCAAGACGGCCGCATCGTCTGACGCGGTCGCGCGTTGCGGGCCCGGACGGCAACGCCCCGGCGATCGCGCAGACACGCCGATAACCGTCACTCGTGACAGCGCGCTAATGCGGCGTGTTCTGATCGTACAGCAGCTTCCAGTCGCCGTTTTCGCGTTGGAATACGAGCGACAGGAAGAAGCGACGTCGCGCAGCGCCCTCACAGTAGGCGACGTCGAGCAGCGCAAAACCGAGCATCCCCGAACAGCGGCACAGCACGATGGAGGGTTCGAACGTCCAAACGGCATCGCTCTGAAACCAGCCTCGATGAGCCGCAACGATCGCTTCGTATCCGATCGTCTCGGCACCGTCCGGTCCCAGGACGCGAGCCTCGGCATCGTGGCTGACCGTTTCCGCGAAGGCCCCGATGTCGCGTGCCGCGATGGCAGCGAGATGCTTGTCGAGCCCAGTCTGGAAATCCGGCGTGGCGGCGCCATCGATGACCGTTTGCATAGCGGAGACGTACGCGCCGCTCGGACGACCATCCCCCATACGAGCGACCGGCGTCACCTCACACCAGGCGCTTGAGTGGTTTACGCTTCCAGACGAGGTAGTAGTATGCCAGTTGCATCAGCAGGGCGGCGATGAAAGCACAGGGATAGCCGTACCAGACGCCGTCGAAACCGATGCTTCGCGAAAGCATGTAGGCGACGGGGACTTCGACTCCCCAGATAGACGCAATCGAGAGGGCCGTCGGCCACACGACGGTGCCGCTGGAAATCATGATGGCCGACAGGACGCGTCCGTTGCCGTAGATCGCGTAGCTCCAGAGCGTGATCACGAGCAGTTGGCGCGCGATCGTCACGGTGGCGGGCGCGGTGATGAACAGCGAGATGATGTTCTTGTCGAAGGCGTAGACGAGGACGATCAGGACGCCTTCGATCAAGTAATTGAGGACGACGGCGCTGCGCACGATCGCGCCCAGGCGGTCGTGCCGGCCGGCGCCGATCGATTGCGCGCCGAAGATCGAGGCCGCGATGCCGATCGAAATGGCGGGAAACTGCACGTAGCTGGCGACTTGATTGACCGCCCCGTACGCCGCGACTGCCGTCGAGCCGAAATGGTTGACGAACGACAGCACCGCGACTTCCGAGAGCGAGATCATCACGAGGTTGACGCTCGTCGGGATGCCGATCTTCGCGATCTTTGCGACCAGATCCAAGCGTAAGCGCAGATTCGCGGCCATCTCGCGATCGAAGGCCAGCGGGTGCCGCGACGTTCCAAGATAGATCAGTAAGCCGGCGAGCGCCGCAGCGGCCGCCACGATGTTGCCGGCGGCTGCACCGTTGGTCGCTAACGCCGGAAAACCGAACCAGCCTTTGATAAAGACTGGCGTCAGCACCATCGTCAGTACCGTGCTCGCGATCAGCGCGTAGAACGGCGTGCGCGTATCGCCGGTCCCACGCAAAAACGTCGTATACATCAGGTACATGAAGAGGATCGGAATAGCGAAAAACGTGATGCGCGCATAGCTCGCCGACGTTGCGATGATATCGTGCGGCGTGTCGAGCAGCGCTAGCAGATCCGGCGAGAATATCCCGCCGACCAAGCCGACGACGACGCCCAGGACCAGCGTCAGCGCGATCGTCGTGCCGGCGATCTGCTTGACTTTGACGTGATCGCGCGCGCCGAATGCCTGTCCGATCAGTACGCTGCTGCCCGCGCCTAGGCCGATGAGGAACGAGATGAGGAAGAAGACGATCGGAAAGATCGCCGAGACCGCCGCTAGCGACCGCACACCGATCAGCCGTCCGAGGTATGCGCTGTTCGCGGTTTGGCCCAGAGCTTGCAGCACGTTGCTCAACATCAGCGGAACGAGAAAAATGAGCAGCGACTGCCACAGCGGCCGCGCGTCGCTCAGCGCGATCGAGCCGCGTTGGGACCGAGCGCTCACGGTGTGCCGCCCGGCGTAGGCGCTACCAGCAGCGTACGCGCGTGCGTATACCAGACGAGGCCGGGCGGCGCGTTGTGCTGACGGCGAACGTACTTGCGTTGCGTGTAGTCGACGCTGACTTTGTCGAGCCGTACGGGCTTTGGAGTGGTAGGCGGCGAGCGCCGCCGCGCACTGCAGTTCGTCGTCCGGTTACGGGGCGTGTGGAATCAAGGTGCAGTACGACGTGTGCGCCGGGCGTCGCACGGGCGTGAAACCAGAGATCGTCGGGACGTGCGATGCGGAACGTCAGGTCGGCATTGCCGCGTGGCGAGCGGCCGACGTAGACGCGCGCGTCCGCTGAGAGCCGCACGTCGAGCGGCTTCCGGCGCCGCTGCCGTTCGGGTGAGCCGGCGCTCTTGCGGTGGTCCAAGCGAGCGGCCGACTCCGCGACGTCGTCGAGCGTTTCAGGCTCCGCGCGTTCGAGCTCCCACGCGACATCGGCGAGAAATTGTTCGTCGTGCGCGAGCTGCAGCAGACGCTCGGCGGTATGTTCGAGCTTCGCCGTCGCTTTGCGGTACCGTTTGAAGATCGCCGCCGCGTTCTGCCTTGGCGTCGAGTTCGGGATCGAGCACGATCGTTACGCTGGGATCCGTCGGCGGAACCAAGTGCTCGGCGCCCGGCGCTACATCGCCGAGGTGGGCGTACAGCAGCTCCCCCGCAAGGCGCAACGCCTCGCGCCGCGATGCATCGTCGCGTTCACGCTCGAGCGTTATGCGCCGCGTCGGCCAGTTCCGCGCGACGTCTTTCTAGCCGCTTGCGCAGGCTTGCGCGCCTGGCTTCGAATGCAGCCCGGTATCCTTCCGCGGTAGCACCTGCGAAATGCTCGCGCAGCAGCGGCAGCAGCTCGGCTTCAGGTGAATCGATGAGATGGGCATACTGCGCGAGCGGCACGATATGGCACTGCACGAGCCGGCGGCGATCCCGATAGGCGAAGACTGCGCCGCTATCGTACGCGCCGTGCTCGATCTCTGCGACCAGCGTACGCGCGTCGGTGAGACAGCGCTCGAAATCGACCGGCCCTGACTCGTCGCTGGTTTCGTCGGCGGCTCTCCTTTGGTGGCCGACGACGATCGATGTCGCGAGCAACTGCGGCAGCAGCGGCACGGCGGCACGTACGGCTTGCACTACGCCGTCCGTTGCCGTTGCCGACGCGCCCCCGTGACCGCTGGGACGCGGGAGCGGCGGCGGTTCGTACGCCTCCCCGACGACGGTCGCGCGCCGGCCCGCCGCGGACCGTGGAAATTCTTTGGCAGCGGCCACGACGGTGTCGTCTTTGAGCAGTACGATGTTACCGAAGCGCGGCACCAATTCAACAACGAACCGATATCCGGCGCGCACTCCGAAACGCGATTGGGCCGAACAATCCAAAGCGACCAGACGATCGCCGGGGCGTGCGCGTACCGCTTCGATCCGCAACCCGACGAGTGCATCGCTCATCGTCCGTGGCCAGCCCGCCTCGACTTCGAGTGGTGCGGAGTCCTCAAGCGTAACGAGCGGCGTTTGACCGAATGGATCGCAGGCGATGCACGTCGTTGCAACGCGTAGCCCGAAGCGGCCGTCCGCCATCCGACCAGCCGCCGCGATCCGTTTGCCACAAAGAGCGCGATGCAGCTCGGCCGCAAGCCGTCGCACGATCGTCCAATCGGTAAGCACGCCGCCAAGTTAGCGGCTCGCCTGTCGGTGACCCGTTTGCTTCAGCGGCGATAATCGCGCACGTAGGGCGGAAGGCCGATGCTCGCCGACGGCTCATCGGCTTGCGGCGGTCCGAAGGACAGCCGCGCCGGGATGACGCCGGCCCAGAACGATGAGGATGCATCGGCGGCGGCGTCTTTGGGAGGGCCGGTTCGGCATTTTGCCGAGCACTCGTTGAGATCGACGGCAACCACGGTCGTGGCGAGTAGTTCGGCGCGCGAAGCGCCGCGCGTATCGGCGCTGCGGCCGGGAACGACATGCTCGACGAGCGCGGTAAATGCCCGCTCTTTCTCGACGGGATCGGTGACGAGACGTGGCTCTGCGAAGATCACCACGCTGCGATAATTCATCGAGTGATTGAACGCCGAGCGCGCCAACACGAGCCCGTCGAGCAACGTTACCGTGACGCAAATCTGCTTGGAAGCAGAAAGTGCCGCCGCTAAGCGTCCACCGGCGGCACCATGCAGATAGACGCATTCACCGTCGCGCGCGTACGTCGTCGGGATGACGACGGGAACCCCCGCGTCGATGAAACCGACGTGCGCGACGAGTGCTTCGTCGAGGATCGCTTCGATGTCCGCGCGCTGCCGCAAGGCGCGTTCGGGATGTCTACGTAACGTCGTACGCACGCTGTTCCTCCGTAAGGTTGCCTGCGACTTCGTCAATCCGTCGGCGCAGGGCCTTGAGGCCGGTCCGCCCGCGTGAGCCGTCGCGTACACGTTCCAGTCCTCGAATCCGACGACGGGCGACGACGCCGCTTGCAAGGGCACGCCCCTAGCCGGCTTGTATCGTGCTGCGTGGCGCGAAATCGCTCCGTGTTTTGGGCCGCCGGACTCGCCGCAATTCCGGCTCTGATGCTGAGCGTCGGCGTGCCGTTCGTCAATCGGATCGAGCCGCGCATCCTCGGGTTGCCGTTCGTGCTGGCGTGGATCGTCGCGTGGACGATGCTGACGCCGGTATTCCTCGGCGTCGTGCGCCGTATCGAAGCCGGCGGATGAGCGCCGCCGGCACTGCGCTCACGATTGCCGGCGCGATCGTCGTGGGGACGATTGCCTTCGGGATGTTGGCGGCACATCGTACGCGAGCATCGCGGACGCGCGCCGACAACGCGCAAGAATACATCGTCGGCGGCCGCTCTTTTGGGGCGCTCTTACTCTGGATTCTCATGGGCGGGGAAATCTATACGGCGTTCACGTTCTTGGGAGCCGCGGGCTGGGTCTACGGACGAGGCGCTCCGGCGTACTACATCCTCGCGTACGGGCCGATCGCGTACATCATCGGGTACTTTTTCATGCCGCCGGTGTGGGAGTTCGCCAAGGCGCGCGGCCTGTTGACCGCGGCCGACTTTTTCGCCGAGCGGTACGCCAGCAAAAGCCTCGGCACGTTCGTCGCGCTGCTCCACTTCTGCGCCGTCCTGCCGTGGTACACGCTACAGTTGACGGGTTTACAGATTCTCTTGCAGATAGGCGGTTACGGCCGCATCGATGCGGTGACGGCCGTTTCGCTCGGCTTCGGTCTGACGGCGCTGTTCGTCTTCACGGCCGGGCTGCGCGGAACGGCATGGGCCAGTGCGATCAAGGACGCGCTCGTGCTGGCCGCGATCCTGTTCGCAGGATTCGCGCTGCCGATCCGGTTCTTCGGTTCGCCGGCGCGGATGCTGTCGACGTTGATCGCACAACGGCCGCATTGGTTCACACTCGGCGCGACGACGGCGCCGCAAGGCACCGTGTGGTACGTCACGACCGTCGCCCTGACCGGCATCGGGTTCTTCATGAATCCGCAGTCGCTGCCGGCGATCTATGCAGGCAAGAGCGCGCAAACGATCCGCCGCAATGCCATGTTCTTGCCGCTCTATTCACTGATGCTGCTCCCGGTGTTCTTGGCCGGTTATACCGCGCTGCTGATCGTCCCGGGCCTGCACGGGACCGCCGCGGATCGCTCCTATATGCTCGTCATCCAACGGTATGCGCCGCCGGCCGTCCTCGGGTCTCGTCGTCGGCGCGGGCTGCTTGGCGTCGCTATTGCCGGCGTCGGCGGTGCTGCTGTCGACAGCCAGCCTCCTGTCGAAAAACGTGCTGAGCGACCTGTTCGGCATTGCCCGCAGCGATCGAGCGCGCACGTGGACGACCCGCGCGCTCGTGCTGTTGATCGCGGCCGGCGCGATCGCAATGTGGCTTTTCGTCCACGTATCGCTCGTCGAATATTTGCTGTTGACGTACAACGTCGTCACGCAGTTTGCGCCCGGCGTGATCTTGGGGATCTTTTGGAAGCGACTGTCGCTCTGGCCCGTAACGTGGGGCATCGTCGTCGGCGAAGTTAGCGCGGTCGTGTTCGTATTCGCGCCGGTCAACCTCGGCGGCGTCAATCCCGGCTTTCTCGCGCTGGCGCTCAATGCGGTCGTCTGCCTCGGGCTTACCTACGCACGCAAGCCGACGAACCACACACGCCCGCGACTGGCTTAAAACTTGCGCTGCAGCGAGAACGAGACGCCTTGGTCGCCGGTGGCGGGTTCGGCGGCGGCGACGGAGAGGTTCGTCGTGCCGAACGGGATTGGTTGGATCCGCAAACTTGTTGGCGCCGGGCTGGGTGAAGAAGGTCAACTGCGCGGCGGTCGTGTTCTGCCGGTTCGCGAACTGCAGGCCGACACTCTGGCGCGGCGGGTAGCCGAAGGATTCGGCAAAGACGAAGTTGACGTTGGCGAAAAGCTTGCGCGTCGCGCCGAGACTGACGCCGTTGCCGGGCAGATAGTTGAATGCGAAGTCGGAAAGACCGAGCGCCCCGCCGACTTGCGAACTGAACGGCTCGAAGACGTTTTGCGTCAGCAACGTCCCGAGTTGGCCGACGGCGGCGGCCTGAAACGGATTTTGCTGTGCGCCCGTCTGCGCGGTCTGCTGTATGCCGCTGACGGCGCCGAGGGCTTGTGCGCCGACAAGCAACCCGAAAATCTGTTCGCGCGAGTACGCCGGGTCGGAAGAGAGCGCGATGTTGAGTTGCGTCGCGAGGCCGGTGATCGTGATCGCTACGTCGGTCGGGCGGATTCGGGAACCGTCGTCGTCGCGTTGATGTCGACCGTCGGAATGACGCCGTTGCTCGGATCGAAGTCGACCGTACTGCCGTCCTGGACGCGGAAGTTGCGGTAAAAGTTAAACGTACCGCCGCCGACGGTAACGAGTTCGCCGCCGAGTTGCGGGGCGCCAAGCGTTCCGCCGACGTGCAGATCTCCGGTCGCCCCGATGTCGACCGGGCCGCCCTGCACCCGCACGTCGCGGCCGACCGAGACATCGAGGGCGAGGATCGAGCGGTAGCGGCGGGGCGGAGCTGGGCGGCGGAGCTTTCGGGATTGAAGACGGCGGAGAGCGGAATGCGGGTCGAACTGAACGCGACGCTGCCGCCGACGTCGATCGGCGCATTCGGCGTGCGGCGTGATGTCGACCGCTCCGTCGACGCGGCCGCGGAAAAATGCCGGCGCATCGAGCACGGGATTCGTTGAGTGCGACGTGCAGTTGTCCGGCGAAGTCGTGCGCGGGTCGCCGCAGGCTCGGCACCGACGCTTGCCCCGTCGCGACGATCGTGCCGCCCCCGACCTTGACGCTCGTATCGTGCAACGTCGCCGTCGTTCCCGCGAACGTCAGTTGCGCGACGCCGTCGGTCAACTTCGAGTGCAGTTGCGGCCCGACGAACGGACAACTTCGTCAGCGCCAAGCGTCCCGCTCAGCCCGGGATTCGCCAGCGTACCGCCGAGCAGAACGCCGCCGTGCGAGCATGCCGGCGGCCTGCGTGCCCTTCGGGAAGAGTGCGCCGAACTGGCCGAGATCGACGTTCTGCGCGGCGATGGTAAAGGCGAGCGGCGCGGTCGGCTGCGATCGCCGGGCGCAGCGCCGCCTCGGAGCGGGACGTCGCCGCTCGCCAGCACCCGCCCTGCCGTTAAGTCGAGGCTCGCGTCGTTGACGCTGACGCTGCTGCGGGTGACGGCAACGTCGGCATGGGCGTGCGGCAACGGTAAAGCGGGCGTAGCGTATCTGATCGGCGTCGAGTGTATCCGTCAGCAGGGGCCGCTGCGTGGTACCCGTGACATGCGCCGTCGTGCGTAGCGCGCCGGACGCGTCGATACGTTTTACCGGTAAACGTATGCGCGAGCGCGCCGACATCGGGCGTCTTGCGCGGTCAGCGTCAGTGCGAACGGCGCTTGCGGTTGCAGGCCGACCGAGCCCGAGGCGCTGGCCTGAAGGTTGTCGATCGCAAGCACCGCATTCGAGATCGTCACGCGCCGGTGTGCGGCGCGCACGTCGAACGACGCTGCCCGGATCGGTATGCGCTTGCACGACGCCGCCGATGAGTGCGCCGCGTGCGCATCGGCGTCGATGTCGGGGTACGGTTCCGGCGACTGCGCCGTGCGCGTCGATCTTTCCGACGACGCGGTGCAGCGATGCCCGCGGCCGGAAGCCACACGCCGAGGTCGACGTTCTGCGCCCGCGTCGACGAGCGCGAGCGACGTGCGGCGCAACGCATCGTGCAAGCGGCCGGTGCGCCGCAAGCGTCACGTTGCCGCCGGCCGAAATTTCGCCGGCCGCGCTACCGAGCGACGAGCGCGGTATGGATCGTTCGGCCGCGTCGTGGCGAGCGCGGCGCGCGCATCGCCGAGGTCGAAACGCCGGAAGCGCGTCCCGGTCAAGTGCAGGTGTCCGTCGAGCGCGAGCCGGTCGGGCGCGTTGCGCAGCGCGAGCGCGAAGTTCCCGTGGCCGCCGAGCGTGTCGCCGTAATCGAAGTAATCGTTGAAGTCGCGTCAGCTCGATGTGCGGGGCGCGCAACGCCAAGCTTTGCGCGCGCTTCGAAAAATCGCCGCCGAAGCCGATCGTCGACGAACCGACCGTCACCGTGCCACCACGCGCGCGCACCGCGTCTGACGATCTCCCGACAGCGCGACGCGTCGCATCGCGGTACGCCAGCCCGTTGAGCGAACCTTCGGGAATCGCGATGCGTCCGCGAACCGACGGCCGACGCGTCCGCGACCCGTGACGCGCGCGTCGGCATCGAGCGTTCCTTCGGGGTGCTGCGGCGCGTGCAACAAGCGCGCGAACGTTCCGATATCGGCTTCGTCGACGTCCGCCGACAGCGCGTAGCGCGCGTTGCTTCGGATCGTCACGCAGGCCGGCGATCGTGCCGTCGAGGTCGCCGACCGCCGGCCCGGCGACGACGCTGCCGCTCGCGCATGTCGCAACGTGCCGCCGGCAAAACGCAGCGCCGTGCGCCGCATCGATCGGCAAGCCGCGCGAAGCGCGGGTTCGTCGAGCGTACGTCGCTCGCGGCGACGCCGGCGTCGATGAGCGGCGCGTCGCCGTTCCGCCGACGCGCGCGACCGCACTGAGCGCCACCGGCGACCGGCAGGCCTGCAGCGCCGCAGCGCCGCGAGGTCGATGCGCGCCGGCCGAAACGTCGAGCGTGCCGCCGTTGCCGAAACTTCCCTGCGCGACGACGTCTTGCGCCGGCGAGCCGTAAGCGCGCCGCGTAAACGTCGAGCGCTCTTTCCGCGCACGCCGACGGTCCCGTCGAGCGCTTGCAGCGCGCACGCCGCCGATCGCTCGCGCCGTCGAAGCGCGCGCCGCCGATCTGGCGAGCACGGAGTGCGCGCCGTCGGCAACGACGTCGACGGGATGTCGACGCGGCCGTGCGCCTCAGTCTTGCCGCCGCCGGCTCGCGCCAAGTGCGTCGAGCGAGCCGCGGTAGCGAGCTGGCGCCTGCACGCGCGCGCCGTCGCGCACGTTGCCGTGAAAGGTCAGATCGTCGATCGGATAACCGAGCGCGACGACGTTGCGCGCGCTCGGCGTCGCCGCCGACGACGAAGCGCTTGCCGGCGAATGCGCCGGCCAGCGCGCCATCGAGCGTTCCGCGACACCGGCGGCGCGTGCGGCAGCGCGAAGCCCGGCAGCGACGGTTGGTCGCGCGCTCGTCGCCAGCGTGAAGTCGTGCACCGCCACGAACGCCGCGCCGCCGCCGGCATGCGGGCGGTCGAGGGCGACGCGAGCGTAGAGCGTGCGGCCGCCGGGACCGTCGAGCGTGATCGGGCCGAGCGTGCCTTCACCGCGGCCGTTGACCGCGAGAGTGTCCCAGCAAGGTGCTGCGTCGCCGTTGCGCCGGCAAACGTCGCCCGACGTCGCAAGTTTCGCGTCGGTTCCGGCGGCGACGACCGTCCCGTCGACCGTCATCGGTCCCAGGATGTCGGCGCCGTACGGCAGTCGCTGCGACGGGCGCCGCAACGAGTGCGAGCAGATCGGCGTCGGTGTGCTTGTGCAGCGTGACCGTTGCCGCGCGTTCGAGCGCGATGCCGTCGTAGCGCACGCCGGCGTGCGATGATCGACGTCTGCGGCCCGTGCACCGCGACGAGACCCTGCGGCTGCTTCGAGCGCAATGTGCGATACGTGATGCCGGGCGATGCGAACCGTACGAGCGTCAGCGGCTGCGTCGCCGCGCCTTCCACGAAAAGCTTGAACGCGACGGGACCCGGCGAGCGGAAACTGCTTGGCCGCATCGGACAGCGTGATCAGCCGGCGCAGATCGCCGCGTCCCGTGATGCCGAGATGCACCATCGGTTTGCTCGAGGCCGTAGATTGCGCCCGCGATGCGGAGCGGCACGCCGGCGATCGAACCGTCGACCTTGGGGATCGCGAGACCTTGATCGTAGACTTGCAAGATATCCGCGCCCGTCGCGCAGAGGCTTCGCGATGCCGTTGAGGTACGGCTGAAAATGGTCGAGCTTCGCCGCGATCGAGACGTGGCGGCGCATCGCTCCGCGTCTTGTCGCGCAGGCCGTAGACGCGCGCGTCGATGTCGTTGAGCACGCCGTACGCGACGTGCAGCGACGATGAGTTGACGGCATAGTCGAACAGCGGCGCGAGCGCGAGCGTCTTGGCGGTGATGCGCGTGTTTTCGTAGCCGCGCCCTTCGTCGAGCGTGCCGGCGAGCGGAGAACGGGAAACTTGCCGCCGTCTTCGAGCACCGTCAGGCCGCCGACGAAGTGCGAGAGCTTGTGCGGATCGACGTCGGCGTCGAGCTGAACGTTTTCGAATGCGAGCCGGCGGCTGTGCGCGAAAGATGCGCGTCTCGTCGACGATGCCGACCGACCCATCTTTGAGTCAGTATGCGGATCTTCGGAATCGTCGGCGGCTTACTTGGAGCCGTTGCGCTTTGGGAAGCGTGAAGTTGTACGAGCCGTCCTTGTGATGGACGATCGTCAGCTTGGGACGGTCGATCTCGATGCCGTGGATTCCGTACAGGTACGGGTCCGCCGAACGCGTCGCGCAGGTCGTAGGCGACGACGATCCGGCGCGCGGTGAAGAAGCGGCTCGCCGTGCGTTGCCGGCGATGTCGGGGCGGACGAGCGTCAGGCGGCCGCCGTGGTTTTCGAGCCGCTCGTAACTGACGCCGTAGCCGGCCGCGTGCCCGGCGGCCGAAATGCCGGCCCGCAGCAGGCGTGCCGCCGAACAGCGACGACACCGACGACGACGAGGACGGCGACGCCGCGCGCAGACCGCCGATGAGCGCGCCGGCTGCACCCTTCACGTCATCGGAGCACGTCGCCGGCCGTGCGGCGAGCAGGCTTCCCGCCAGTAGATGCGAAATGCACCCATCGCGCCGCTCGTGTCGGCAAGTCTCGTTCTGCGATCGCAGGCTTCGGAGAGGTGGTCATGCGGGGGCCGGGGTTGCTGTTCGTCGTGTCCGGGCCGTCGGGAGCCGGCAAAGACACGCGTCGTCGACGCCTTGCGGTGCGCATGCCGCGGCTGCGCTACTCGGTTTCGGCGACGACGCGCGAGCCACGTGCCGGGGAACGCGACGGCGAGGCCTATTTTTTCCTCGATCGCAGCACGTTCGAAGCCAAAGCGGCAGCGCCGGCGCGTTTCTGGAGACGAAGGAGTACAACGGCCATCTGTACGGCACGCCGCGTTCGTTCGTCGAAACGATGCTCGCCGACGGATACGACGTGATCATGAAACCCGAAGTCAACGGTGCGCTGGCCGTCAAGGCGGCGTTCCCCGCAGGCGGTTCTCGTGTTTCTGCTGCCCGACAAGTTCTCGCACCTCCGCTTCGGCTCGCACGCGCGCCAGACCGAATCCAGCGACGAGATCGCCGGCTCGCCTGGCGATCGCGCACGGCGAACTCGGCGCGATCCGGCACTTCGATTACGTCATCATCAACGAACAGGCCCCGCCGGAGTTCCGCCGCGAGCCGCCGGTGGTCGACGATTTGGAAGCGATCGTCCGGGCCGAACGCTTCCGCATCCATCACTACGACGACGCTACTTTCAGAAACGTGGAAAACGCATGAGCGATTCGGTATTCGGAGATCTCGACGGGCTCGCTTGAGCACGTCGACTCCAAGTTCACTTTGGTCAACGTGGTCACCAAGCGAGCCAAGCAACTCAACAACGGCGCGCCGCCGCTGACGCCCGACGCCAACCCCAACAAGCCCGTCTCGACGGCCTTCGATGAGGTCGCCGACGGCAAAATCCCGTACAAGCGCGTCCGAGAAGGCATCAAGTAGGCGCTTCACCATGTGCGGGATCGTCGGCTACGTCGGGCATCGCGACAGCGTGCCGATCATCCTCGATTCGCTGCGCCGCTTGGAATATCGCGGCTACGACAGCGCCGGTATCGCGGTGATCGACGCGGCGGGCGCGCTGACGGGCTCCAAAGTCCGAAGGCAAGCTGGCGCGGCTCGCGGAGCGCCTCGACGAGCGAACCGCTGCACGGGTCGACCGGGCCTCGGGCATACGCGCTGGGCGACCCACGGCCGGCCGTCCGATCAGCAATGCCCACCCGCATCTAGGACTGCAGCGGGGCCTTCGCCGTCATCCACAACGGGATCATCGAAAACTATGCCGCGCTGCGCGAGCGGCTGCTTGGCGCGCGGACACGTCTTTCGCAGCGAAACCGACACCGAAGTGCTCGCCCACCTGATCGAAGAGAACGACGAAGGCGATCTGGCGGCGGCGGTGCGCGCGCACCTTGCGCGACGTGCGCGGTGCGTTTGCGCTGGGCGTCATCTCGGCGCGCGAGCCCGAGCGGCTCGTGTTCGCGCGCAGCGGCGCAAGCCCGCTCGTCCTCGGCATCGGCGACGACGAGATGTTCATCGCCTCCGATACGCCGGCGATTCTGCAGCTACACGCGCAAGCAAGTGATCCTGCGCGAAGGCGAGATGGTCATCGTCGATCGCGCCGGGTATCAGCTGACCGACTTCGCACGGCAAGCCGCTCGAGCGCGACGTCACGCAGGTGATGTGGGATGCGAGCTCGGCTGAAAAAGACGGCTTCAAGCATTTCATGCTCAAGGAGATGTTCGTTCAGCCGAGCGTCGTCAAGGAGACGCTCGCCGGCCGCATCGACGAATCAGGCGATTCGCAGCTCGCCGCCGAGCTGCACATCGACGAATACATGCTGCGCGCGATCACGAAGATTTCGATTACCGGCTGCGGGACCGCGTTCCACGCCGGCATGGTCGGCATGTATCTGCTGCGCGCGCTGTGCAAGCTGCCCGTCGAGATGGAACTGGCCAGCGAATTCCGTTACGGCGACCGCGTGCTCGACCCGCGCACGCTTGACGATCGCGATGTCGCAGTCGGGCGAGACGGCCGATACGATCGAAGCGGTCAAGATCGCGTCGGCTGCGGGCGCGCCGGTGCTGGGCATCTGCAACGTCCTGGGCTCGCATCTGACGCGCCTGGCCGACGGCGTCCTCTACACGCGCGGCGGTCCCGAAATCGGCGTCGCCGCGACCAAAACGTACGTCTCGCAAGCCGTCGCGATGGTCGCTGTTTGCGCTGTATCTCTCGCGCGTGCGCCTGCGCCAGCACGACGTGCCGCTCGAGCGGCTGCGCGAGATCGCGCGCAACACGAAGCTGCTTCCCGAAGCGATCGACTTGTGCCTCAACGCGTCCGACGAGATCCGCAAGGTCGGCACGCAAATTACGCAAAGCCAAGAGCGCGCTCTTCGTCGGCCGCTACGTCAACTTTCCGACGGCGCTCGAAGGTGCGCTCAAGCTCAAAGAGATCTCGTACATTCACGCCGAGGGCTACGCCGCCGGGGAGATGAAGCACGGCCCGATCGCGCTGCTCGATTCGCGCGTGCCGGTCGATCGGCATCGCGACCGACGGCCGCGTGCGGGAGAAGATGCTTTCGAACCTCGCCGAGGCCAAAGCGCGCGAAGCGATCACCGTCGTCGTCGCCAACTCACGGCGACGACGAAGCCGCGGCGCTGGCGGACCACGTCTTTTGGGTTCCCAAAGTCGACGAACTGCTCTCGCCGATCGTCAACGTCGTCCCGCTACAACTGCTCGCTTACCACATCGCCGACATCGACGGTAAAGACGTTGACCAACCTCGCAACCTCGCAAAGACCGTCACGGTCGAATAGCAGTCGGCGAAGGGCAGCTCTTTCTACGGCGCTGCTGAGAGCTTCACGATCGCACCGGTGTGGTCCGGGAGCGGCACCGTGAACACCGCCGTGTCGTCGCTGATCCCAACGGTTTGCTCGATCGGCGGCGGCAGTTTTGGTAAAGGAGACGCATCGGTCGCGGGAATCGCGGTCACCGCGACATGTAGCGCGTTGTGGCCGCGTAAGAATTCCAGCGACGAGACATGTTCGAGCCGGACTACCGGCGTTGAGGTCGAGGGAGGTCCGTTGTCGTCGAAAGCGCCGAGAAGAAGCTGCGCCGTCGCCGGAGCCGACGCGCTTGGGGATGTCGCGCTCGCCAGCGCGACGATGCGCGGATCGAGCGTCTGCGACGCGACGCGCTCGGCCACGCCGGCTGCGTACGACTCGTAGGCCCACCATGCGGCGCGCGGCTGCTCGGTGGCGGGGTCGATGACGCCGTCTAACGAGCCGTCACCGCACTCGCTGGCGTTCGAAGGCTCGTTCCAGCACGCTTTGGCGGCGCCGTCCGAGCCGCCCGCTTCGAGATAATACAAGTAGCCCAGAATGTCGCCGGGACGGCGATCTGAAGTCGGCCCGATCGCCTCGTCGACGAACAGACGTCCGAATATGCAACGGCGCGTATTTGGGGGCGCTGATCGTGCGGCGCAGGTCCGCCAGATCGGAAGCGACGCCGGCGATATTCGCATCGTTGAATTCGTGGAGAGAGACGAAGTTGACCCGGCAGCCTTTAGCCAAGCAATAGTCGAGATACTCGACGATGAACGGTTTATCGTAGCCGGCTACTGGCCGGGCCGCCGACGATAGCCGCCGCGTCGGCCTTTATCGCCGCCGCGTACGCTATCGCTTGCGTTGCATCGGCTTGTTGTGCGGTTCCATAGAAGAAGAGATATTGCGAACTGACGTTGGGCTCGTTCCACTCCTCGTACAGAACGTCGGAGCGGCTATGGTATGCCGCGACCACAGAGCCGACGGTCGAGGACCCACGCCGGTACGCCCTTACCGGCGTACGGCGCACGGTCGTACGGTGGATTCGGATTGCCGTTGAAGTTCCAGTTGCCCGTGAACGGATAACCGTAGTCGTCACTCAGGACGTCGATGATCCGCAGCGATGGAAATAACCGCTCAACTTTTTGGTAGCCCGGATCTTCATAGGGCAGATCGAAGCGCCACAGCGCCGGCTGGAGCGGCGTCAGCAAGGCGTCTTGAATGTTGGTTTGGTAGCCGTGAAGGAAGCCGGCTTGCGACTCGACGTGAGCCGGCTTCGAAAAATCGACCGTGAGCGTGGGCGTCCCAGTAGGCGACGGCACCGTCAGATGCGACGAAGCTCGACGATCGTCGGCAGACGCCGGCGCTCCATACCCTGGACTTGCGTTGCAGCCGGCGAGCAGCATGCCCGCACACGCAACGAGACAGGACCCGATCCGCAGCTTTGCTTTCATAACGACCGCCGGCATGGCGTCCGCGATTGTCGTTCGAGTTCCTTCTGACCCCCGCAGGCGTTCGTCGTGCAAAGAAGGCCGCACGGCGATAGGGCTTGTCCGCGGGCGCGGCGCACCGAACGCACAATGGCTTCGGCGCCCTCCGTGCGCGTTGACGGGCGCGCGCTCGACGCGTTGCGGCCCATCACGCTCGAATCCAATCCGCTGACGTTCGCCGAGGGCAGCGCTTCGATCGCCGTCGGCAACACGCGCGTACTGTGCGCCGCGACGATCGAAGAGCGGATTCCGCCGTGGCTGCGCGGCCAAGGCCGCGGTTGGGTGACGGCGGAGTACGCGATGCTGCCGCGCGCGACGCACGAACGGACCCAGCGCGAAGCGGCCCGCGGAAGGATCGGCGGACGAACGCACGAGATCCAGCGGCTGATCGGGCGGGCGCTGCGCGCCGTGACCGATCTGCGCCTGCTCGGCGAGCGCAGCGTCGTCGTCGACTGCGACGTGCTCCAGGCCGACGGCGGGACGCGCACGGCCGCGATCACCGGCGCCTACGTCGCGCTCGCGCTCGCGCTGCGCCGCGACTTTTCACCCGGCACGCCGCGCTGGCCGTTGCGCGGCCAGATCGCCGCGATCAGCGTCGGATACGTCGACGGCGTGCCGCACCTCGACCTCGCGTATTCCGAAGACAGCCGCGCCGAAGTCGACATGAACGTCGCGATGACGGATGCCGGGCAGTACGTCGAAGTTCAAGGCACCGCCGAAGCGCAGCCCTTCGACCGCGCCCAACTCGAGACGATGCTTGCAGCTCGCAGCGCACGGCATCGACGAGCTGTTCGCGCTGCAGCGTAGCCGCGCTCCAGACATGCCGGTGCGCTCGAGCGCGCTCGCTGCATCGGCGACGCTGAACGGCGACGCAGCGCTCGCCGAGCGCGCTGCGTACGCCGAAGCTTCACGCGGAGGTCGCGCGCTTCTACGTGCGCGACCGCGCGCTGTTGCGCGCGCAGGCAGCGTTCGCAACGGCACTCGCATCGGGAGCGGCGCTCGACGTCGAGGCGGCGCGAGGCATACCTGCGCGCCGTCGCTGCGGTATTTCGAACGGATTCGATCGCGAAGCGCGGGCGCACCTCAGGAACGTCGAAGCGCGTTTGGCCGACGTCTCGCAAGTGCAATTCAACCTGACCGCCGAGCGCGGCGTAGCGGAGCGCCGCGTCGAAGCGACGCAAGGCGTGCTCGCGCGCGTCCGGGAACTCGGCGGGCCGATGAAGGTCTTCGAGGACGTCGGCCGTGGAACGGTCGGATTCGTCGAGTACGCCGGCGGCGTCGCGACACTTTCGGCCGAAGCGGGCTCGTTCATCGGCCGCCTGCGGATCCGCATCGACGAAACGTTCGCGCAAGCCTATTTCCTCGGCGTGCAGTCCACGGTCATCGTGCTGCTGACCTCGCTCTTTACGGGCATGGTCATCTCGCTCGAGTCGGCCAATCAAGCCAGCAGTTACGGCGCGTCGAGCCTCGTCGGCGGCGCGGTCGCGTACGTCTCTTCGCGGGAGCTCGGGCCGATGCTGACGGCGGTCGTCGTCGCCGGCCGCGCCGGCGCCGCGATGGCGGCCGAACTCGGCTCGATGGTCGTCACCGAGCAGATCGAGGCGCTCGAAGCGCTCGGGCTCTCGCCCGTTCAGATGCTCGTCGTGCCGCGTCTCGTCGCGATCGTCTGCATGTTGCCGCTCCTGACGATCATCGCCGACATCGTCTCGATCATCGGCGGCATGTATCTCGCGCATCAAGCCGCCGGCATCAGCTACGATTCGTTCTTGACGTCCGCGCGGCAGTTCAGCGCGTTCGGAGACTATCTCAAAGGCATGCTCAAGGCGGTCGATCTTCGCGATCATCATCGTCGTCATCGCGTGCTATCAGGGTTTCGGCGTGCGCGGCGGCGCCGCCGGCGTCGGCAAAGCGACGACCGGTGCCGTCGTCACCAGCATCATCATGATCTTCGTCGCGAATTTCTTTTTGTCGATCGTGCTGTACGGCACGACGGGCAGCCATGAGCTCGCGCACGATCGAGGCAGTCACGCTGCGTTACGGCGAGCGCGTGATCTTGCAAAACTGCTCGCTGAAGATCGAAGAGCGCGCCATCACGTGCTTGATCGGCCTCTCCGGCGCCGGGAAATCGACGATTCTGCGCCTGCTCAACGGCCTGCGCAGGCCCGACGCGGGGCGCGTGACCGTGCGCGGCGTCGATCTGCGCACGCTTGCGCGAACGCGACTTGTCGCGCTTGCGCCGTAAGATCGGGTTCTCGTTTCAGTTCGCCGCGCTGTTCGATAGTTTGACCGTCGCCGAAAACGTCGCACTGCCGTTGCGCGAACTGACGAGGATGCCTAAAGCGCGAGATCGACCGGGTCGTGCTCGAGACGCTCGACAGCGTCGGCCTGGCAAACGTGCGCGACCGGATGCCGTCCCAACTTTCCGGCGGCATGGTCAAGCGCGCCGGCTTCGCGCGCGCGATCATCACCAATCCGGATCTCGTGCTCTACGACGAGCCGACGACCGGCCTCGATCCGATCATCACGCACGTCCTGACCGACACGATCAAGCGCTTGCGCAAGCAGCTCGACGGGGCCGCCGTCGTCGTTTCCCACGACCTCGAAAGCATCTTTGCGATGGCCGATTACGTCGCCATGCTCTTCGAGGGAGCCATCATCGCGTATGGAACGGTCGACGAGTTGAAACGCTCGACCAATCCGATCGTCCAACAGTTTCTCCAAGGCAGCGAAGTCGGGCCGATCCCGCTCTAGGCGTCGGCTGAAAGTGACGGTATGAGGAAACAGGCGTGGGTCGGAGCCTTCACGCTTCTCGGGATCATCGCGGTCTTTGCGGTCTACTTCGTGCTGTCGAACTTCGCGACGCGCTCGCGCGGCTACCAGATCGGCGTGCGCTTCCGCAGCGCTTCGGGATTGCGCAGCGGCGCGCAGGTCGCGCTTTCCGGCGTGCCGATCGGCGTCGTCGACCACATCGCGCTGCTGCCCGATTTCACGACCGACGTCATCATGTCGATCCGGCCCGGTTACGAAATCCCGCTGGACTCGCGCTTCATCATCCAGGCGCCGATCACGGGCGAGCCGACGGTTCTGATCGAGCCGCCGCGCGGCACGTCGGCGTCGGCTGCGACGTTGCCGCACGGCGTCGCCGCGATGGCACAGCAGCCGCACGGCACGAATCCCACGACGTTCTCCGACCTGCTCGAACAAGGGCAAGGCGAGGCCAAACGGCTCGACGACATCCTCGCGCAGCTGCAGAAGAACGAACCGCTGCTGCTCGCGGAACTGCGCTCGGCGCTTGCGCAACGCCAACGAACTGACGACCAATGCGAATCGCGTCGCTGTCGACGGTGACGGTCAAGTGCAACGAACTCGCCGATTCGCTGCAAAAGAACCTGACGGCCGCCAGCAACAACGTCGTCGACCTGACCGGCAACCTCGATACGGTCGTCAAGCGGAATTCCGGCGCAAGTCGATTGACTGCTGGCGCAACTCAACCGAACGCGCGATCGTTCGGCGTGACGGTCGACGCGCTGCGCGGCGTCGCAACGACGCCGTCGGTCAAAACCGACCTGCTCGCGACGACGCGCGATTTCGCCGTGACCGCTAAGACGTTCGCCGAACTGACGCAAGACCTGCGCAAAGTGACGAGCGATCGAGCAAACGCAGAGCGCAGTTGCGCGACACGGTCGCTCAACTCGACGCGACCTCGCAAAAAGTCGACTCGCTCGTCGGCAGCCTGGGTGGAACGTCGAGCGTTTACGGCGTCGATCGCGGAGCGACGCCGGCGCCGCGTCACGTGCTCGCCGGCACTCGCGCGCGGCCGCACCGCCGGCCGCGGGCGTCCGCCGCTTACGCCCGGGGCCACGGCGAGCCCGACGGCAGCGCCGAACTCGTACGGCGTTCCCGGCGGAATGTCGAATCCCGCTCCGGCCGCCGTTACGACGATGTCCTCGCGGTTCGACGCAAAATGCCAAAATTGCGGCCTTGCGCGAGCGCTTGGACACGTTCACGAAAGACCTCTTCCAACTCGAAGTGCGCGTCAGCGCGCTGGCGTCCGCTTCGCCCCGGTTCGTCAGATCGCAACGTCTCGCCGCTATTGACCGCCGACCGCGGCCTGCAATCCGACTTCAACCTGTTCGTGTTGCCGCAAGGCCACACGGGGCTCGAACTCGGCGCCAACGACATCGGCACGACCGATGGGACGACGACCGGCAACGCGCATGCTGATCAACCGCGGCACGCATTTCACCTATGGCGGCGGAGTCGAGTATTCGCGCCTCGGCGTGACGGCGTCGCTCGCCGGGCCGGAAGTCGGCCTGGAAACGCGCGCCTACGATCTGCGCCATCCGACGATCGATCAGTACGTCAACGTGTTCGCGCTTCCCAAGGCGCAGGTTTTCGTCGGCGAACGCGATCTGCTGCACGCATCGCGCCGCAGCGTGCTCGGTCTGCAGTTCGAGTTTTAAGGGAGCATGCGCACGCTGGGGCGTGATCCCGCTCGCGGACGGCAAACTTCTGCCGGCCGTGACCATCGGCATCCTGGCGCTTGGCGTGCTTCGCGTGGCGCTCGCTCATAGACGGGGGCTGCCATGCTGAGCGCGGCCATGGCGGGCTCGCGCCCGCGAGTCGCCATCCTCGGCGCGGGGGCGATCGGCACACTGTTCGCTTACCATCTGGCGGCTCACAACGACGTCACGCTGATCGACGTCCGAGCCGACGTCGTCGCGGCGATCGAAGCTGCCGGCGGCGTCAGCCTCGAAGGGACCTCGCTGCATCCCGTTGCCGCAACCTGCGATCCGAGTCGGGTCTATGGAGCGAACTTCTTGTTCGTGTTCGTCAAAGCGGCGAACACGCTCGCTGCGGTGCGACCTTTCGCTGGAATGCTGAACCCCGCAACGCCGATCGTTTCGTTGCAAAGCGGCCTCGGCAATGAAGAAGCGATAAAAGCGGCGTTGGGTAGCGCGGTCGCGCTCGTCTTGGGGGTCACCGATGTGGCGGCACTCGCGCTCGATCCCGGGCGTTCGCGTCGCGTTGGTGAAGGCACGACCGTGGTCGGCTCGGCCGGCGCTTCGACCGCGACGGTGCGCACGGTCGCCGCGCTGATTTCCGATGGCGGCTTGGAATGTTCGAGCGTGTATGACATCCGTCCGCATCAATGGGGGAAATTGATCGCCAATGCCGCCATAAATCCGGTCGCGGGGCTTGCCGACGCAGACAACGGCATCGTCGTCAGCGATCCAGATGCGGCTGAACTCGCACGCATGGTCGCGCTCGAAGCCGCAGCCGTTGCGCGTGCGTTGCGCATCAACTTGCCGTTTGCCGATCCGTGGGAATACGTGCGCGGCATCGCCGCGAGCAGCGCCGGTACCCGTAACTCGATGGCCGTCGATCTGACCGCGCACCATGCGACCGAGGTCGACGCAGTCAACGGTGCAATCGTTACCGCCGGTGCGCGTCACGGCATCTCGACGCCGTACAATGAAGCGCTCGTGCGCCTCGTGCACCTCAAAGAACGCAGCTGAAACGCGGTCTGTCAGTGTTGACGTATGGGGAAACGCTCGTGGCGTTGAAAGATGGCCCCGTGCGTATCCGATCGACGACGATTCTAGCCGTCCGGCGTGACGGCAAGCTGGCGATGGCGGGCGACGGTCAGGTCACCTTCGATAAGACGATCATGAAGCACGGCGCCCACAAGGTGCGCCGCATCGCCGGAGGCGGCGTGCTGGCGGGCTTTGCGGGCGGCGCTGCCGACGGCATCACGCTGCTCGAAAAGTTCGAAGACAAACTCGGCGAGTATAAGAACAACATCGTGCGCGCGGCCGTCGAACTCGCCAAAGATTGGCGTCAAGACCGCGCGCTGCGTCGGCTCGAAGCGCTGCTCGTCGTCGGCGACGGCAGAGCATCTTTTCGTCCTCAGCGGCACCGGCGACGTGCTCGAACCCGACGAAGGCATCGCGGCCGTCGGCAGCGGCGGACCGTACGCGCAAGCGGCCGCGATGGCGCTCGTCCGGCACAGCACCCTCGGTGCCGAACAGATCGCGCGCGCCGCGCTGGAAGTTGCGGGGCGGATCGACATCTATACGAACGACGACATCATCGTCGAAGTGGTGTAATGGGCGTCGTCGAAGGAGGCACGGATGACGCAAAGCGACGCGACGATCGCGTTCGTTCGCGCGCAATCGCGAACGCTATCTCGGACGAACTCAAAGCGCTGGATCGCTTGCCCGTCGGTGTCGGCCGATCCAGCGCGGCATCCTGAAGTCCGGCGCTCGGCGCAAGCCGTCGTCGCGCGCATGCGAGCCGCAGGTTTGATGGAGGCGGGCGTATTAGAAACCGGCGGGCTGCCGGTCGCCTACGGTGAATGGCTGGGCGCGCCGGGCGCCCCGACCGTTCTGATCTACGGCCATCACGACGTACAGCCCGAAGACCCGTCGCGCTGTGGGCATCGCCGCCGTTCGAAGGCACGGTGCGCGACGGCAAGCTGTACGGCCGCGGCGCCGTCGACGATAAAGGTCAAGTGCTGATGCATCTCGCCGCCTCGAAGCGCACCTGAGGACGCGCGGCAAGCTGCCGCTCAACGTCAAGGTGCTCGTCGAAGGCGAAGAAGAGATCGGCTCGCCGAGTTTCGAGGCGTTTCTCGCGCGCGAAAAGGACGCGCCTGGCCTGCGACGTCGTCGTCGTTTCGGATACGGCGGTGTTCGCCGAAGACGTGCCGTCGCTTGACGGTATCGCTGCGCGGTCTGGTGCACTGGGAAGTGACCGTTCACGGCCCGGCGAGCGACCTGCACTCCGGCTATTTCGGCGGCCTGGTCGTCAACCCGATCGAAGCGCTCGCGCGAATGCTTGCGACGTTGCGCGATCGCACAGAGCGGTGCGATCGCCGTTCATGGTTTCTACGACGGCGTCGAGGAGCCGACGCGCCGTCCAGACGCGCCGAGCTCGCGGCGCTTGCCGTACGATGACGACGCGGGAAGCGCGAGCGCTCGGGGTTCCGGCGCTCGCCGGCGGGGAACGCGACCGCTTACCGCTCGAACGCACGTGGCTGCGTCCGACCCTCGAAATCAACGGCATCTACGGCGGTTATCAAGGCCCGGGCGCCAAGACGATCGTGCCGAGCTTCGCGCGCGCAAAGCTGTCGGCGCGCCTGGTCGCGGGACAAGATCCCGCGCACGTCAAGCGCGTCGTGCGCGAGCATCTCGGCGCGCTCGCGCCTGCCGGCGTGCGCGTCGAGATCGACGACGACGGCGACGTGCGGGCGGTGGCGACGTCGCGCGAGCATCCCGCCGTAGCGGCGGCTGCTCGCGCGATGGAACGCGGCTTCGGGAAAGCGCCGGTGTTCATCGGCACCGGCGGAACGATCGGCCCCGTGTCGAGTTTCGACCGCATCCTGCGGCTTGCCGCAGGTTCTGATCGGCGTCGGCCTACCCGACGACGCGATCCACGCTCCGAACGAGAAATTCGACCTGCGCCAATTCTACGGCGGCATCGAAACGATGACGTATCTCTACGACGAACTTGCCGTCGCCCTGGCGAACGCCGCTTCGTAGTTTAGGCGTCAAACAATCGACCGAACGACACGCCCGAAAGACCCAGCCGGCTGGGACCCGCTCGGCATAGGACCACAGAGGCAGCGGCGGAACGTTTACTGCGTCTGCCGCCGCTTTGAAGCGGGCCATTTCCGTCGCATAACGAGCTTCGAAGGAAGTAGCATGATGATGAAGGTTTCGGTCGGTTCCGAGCACCTGCTCGTCGCTGCCGGCGCCGCGCTGGCGGTCCTGTCGGGGTCGGGCGTCGCAGGCGCCGCAAGCGTCCGTCACGCGCAGGACGCACGGCCGGTCGGCGCTCCGCTCCACGCTTCGCCGGTGAATCATCGCGCGGTGCGTCGCCAGGTCGTCGGCCGAGCGCGCGCGCCGCAAACGTGTACGACCGTACCGATCTCGCAAAACGTCCAGCTCGATCTCGAAGAGCCGAACCAAACCGCCACTGCGGCGATGGTCATCTCGAGCCCGGGTCAATATTCGGGGTTTAACGTCGACGGTACGGGCTGCGACATCGCCGTGTACATCTCGCAGGCGACGCAAAACGTAACCCTCTCGGATTCGGCGATTCACGACGGTACTCGCGCCGGCATCGTTGCCGACACGACGAACGCCACGACGCTGTTCGGGAAATACCGTCTATAACATCGGCGATCACACCGGCAACATGTTCACTCCCGATGGTTTCAGTACGGCTTCGGTGTCGACGTCGATTCGGCGACCAATGCGACCGTAGAGAATATCGACGTTTCGCAATATCAAAAGGAAGGTTTTCTGGTCTACAATACGACCGGAGCGATCACGAACGACGTAGCCGCAGGCTCGGGCATGATCAATTACATCGGCCAAAATGGCTTCGAGATCGATTTTTCGGAACTGAGCGCGCTGTCGAATAACAGCTCCGAGCTCAATCAATACACGGGGCCGATCTACGGCGGCTCGGGCTACATACTATGTGGAGTCACCGTCAACGGCGTGTTGCTGACTCCGTCTTTAGGCGTTCATCAGCATCTCGCGACCGACGTGTCCCTGTTCAACGACATCCCGTATTACATCGATCAGTGCGGCGTTCTAACTGCTCTACTGAGCCGACTTCGGAAAGGTTAATCACATGCGCTTCTCATCGCAGCTCGGTAGTCTTATAAGCGGCACTGCGGCGCTTGCCATGCTTGCAGCGTGCTCGGGCGGCAGCACCGGGACGAGCCCGAGCGCGTTCCAGCCTGTCGGGGGCTCGACAGGGCAGTCGGTCGTGCGCCGCCCGCGCATGGCGCACGGCATCGTGCCGCTGGCGATGCGCAACGCCATCCGCACGCCGCACGTGTCGCCCGGTCCAGTCACCGCGGTGAGCCGTTTACCGTTCGGGCCGTTGGATTTCGTGTCGGATTTCAGCAATAACGAGATCTACGTGCTCAGCTCGTCGGGCCGCCTCATCGGAACGCTCAATGCGTCGACCGGCTTGCGCTTCCCGCAGGGCATGTCGGTGACCAACAACCCGCGCGCGCTGTACGTGGCGAATTCCGGTGCCGACAACATCTTGGTGTACACGTCGGCCACTGCCGTCTCGACGCTCAACGACCCCAATCAGGAGCCGGGTGACGTCTCCGTCGACAGCAGCGGAAACGTCGCGGCCGAAAACTACGACGGCTCGGTTTCGTGCTATGTCGGCGGTGCGACCAGTCCGTCGTTCACCATCGGCGGAACGAGCGGCACCGGCACGTTCTACAACATCTTCTTCGGAGCGTTCGACGCGGCCGGCAACCTGTACATCGATGGCTTCGACTACGACGGGTATGCCGTAGTCGGAGAGATCGTCGGCGGGTGCCAGAGCTCCAACAACACCGTCACGGACCTGACGACGGCGAACACGCTTTTGTATGCGGGCGGCGTGCAAGTGACGAGCAACGGCACGATCTCGATCGAAGACCAACAAGCGCTAACGATCTATACGTACAACCCGCCAAGCGGGACATCGCTGGGCAGTCCCGTGGCGACCACGCCGCTGACGGGATCGAGTGACCCGGTGTCGTTCAGCCTGACTCAGGGCAGCGGTAACGCGCTGACCGCCGATGATGGCCTGACCAATGCGAATGTGTACGCCTTCCCGATGGGGGGCTCGCCCGAGCAGACGTTCACGTTGCCGGGCGCCACGGATCCGATTGGAACTGCGCTGTACCCGTCGGAGCAGTACTAAACTTCAAGCGCGAGTGGCGCGGCCCGCTTAAGGTCGCGCCACTCCATCATAACCGCGCGTCGTTGCGAGCTGCTCTTCGATCGGCCAACGTCTGAACGCGAAGATCAGCAAAACGACAAAGTTGAGCAGCGGGACGAGCATCAGCAGGGAGAGGGCGCCGGAATAGCCGGCTTTGCTGGCGATCCGCCAATTGACGATCAGCGCCAGTACGATGAACGCAAGCCAGACGAGGAGGAAACCGCCGGTGAAGATGCCGGCTAGGGCCGTCGCGGCAGCGGAGTTGCCATGATCCATATTAAAACTCCCCCGGGCACATAGCCCGGACGTGACTGCGCCCATTATCAGCCCATTGCACTGGGCTCGTCAACTCGGCTAACCAAAGCCGGCTTCAGTTCTCAGCGCTCGATTGCGGCGTCAGCCGGTGTTGGCGTCGTTCCAGGCAGCGTCGAAGCGCGCGCGTAACGCGGTCAGGGCAGCGGCATCTTGCGTGACGACTCCCCATTCGCTCTGGTTTACCGTACGCGGGTCGAGCCAGGTAGCGTTGGCTGAACCCAGCCATGCGTTCCCGCCGGTGAGCGCGAGCTTGTCGACGGCGTCGCGCGAACGCACGGTAGCTCCGGCAGCGATCAGCTTCGCGATCGCGCCGCGCGCCGAAGCCGACGTACATTCCGCGCGGTCCAGTAATACGCGCACGCGATCGCCGCTTTGCAGCCGTTTGACGAGCGCGACCTCAACGTAGCCGGTTCCCGATGTCTTCCGTCGACACGTCGATCTCACCGGGGGGAGCGGCCGCGATCGCGCCAGCTTCTTGCGCCAGCGCAGTCGCCTTCGTAAAGGTCAGGCGCGCCGTCGACCCAGGCGAACTGCCATCCAGGCAGGCTCGCACGGCCGCGACGTCCGCTGGGTCGTCGTCGCGGACGATCAGATCGGGACCGATGCGCGGGAAATTGCGATCGTCCAACCAGGCGGCGTTATCGATTGCGGCCGCTTTGAGATGCGGTGCGGTATCGCCCTCGCCGGTAAGCGCTGCGTCGACACCGTGTTCGAGCAATCGTTTAACGGTGCGAGCGGCCGCCGCCGTCCGTCTTCCCGTCGTGTCTCCCACCAAGTGTGCCGACAAGCGCACATGGACCTCGGCACCGCGATCCGCGCACGCGATGAGCCGGTCTGCCAAATCCTGCGTCAGCACGTACGACGATAGTGCGACGTAGCGGGCGTCCGCCAGAGCCGACAGAAAGGCATCGTGCGACGACAAGGTGATCCCCACGCGGCGCGTATCGCGACGAGCCGCGCCGCACCAAGATCCGCGCACGCCAGTTCATCGCACCGAATCCGTGGACGACGCTATGTCACCGCAGCGTGCGGCCCCGCCAGTCACCAGCGGCGCGCGGCCCCCTGAGGGCCGCCGAGCCCGCTACCACGACGCCGGCCATGCCGCTCAGCGGCGCAGCAATGAAGGGCACTCTCGCGCGCATGCGCTGTCCAACGAGGATGTGCGCCAAGAGCGTGGCCGCAATCGCCAGCACGGCCGGGCGACGAGCGCAGCGGAGAAGAAGCCACGGAGCAACGAACGCTAGCGCTTGCCAGGCTCCAAACGCGATCGCCCCGCGCCGGCCCATACCGTAATACAACGAACGCGCGTGGCCGCGAAGGTTGGCCGCTAAGTGAGCCGTAACCCGCGACGGATGCGATCGCTCCGGCGCTCGCCAGCGCGATGCGCGCGCCGGATCGCTTCAGCGCGCGTGCCAAGGCGACGTCCTCGACGAGTGCGCCTGCCGGATGTCCGCCCGCGCGGTCGTAAGCGCGCCGATCGACCAAGAACAGTTGTCCGTTGCCTGCGCACAAACGCGCATCGGCATTGCAGCGAGCCGCGCGCAGCGGTAATGCCTGCAACAGAAACAACGGCACGAGCGGTGAGAAGCGACGTCCCAAGAACTGCGTGCAATCGTGCGCGGCCACGCTGAAACCGCGTCGACTCCGAGTCTGCGGGCATGACGGAGCAGCGCGCCGGCAGCACCGTCGTGAAGACGCACGTCCGCATCGGTGAACAGCAACGTCGCAGCCCCGATGGCCGTGGCGCGGCGTGCGGCCAAGGCCAGCGCGGCCGCCTTCCCACGGATGGGTCGCCGCATGGCGGATCGTATCGTACGTTGCGGCAGCGAACGTCACAACGCGAGGCTCGTGTCGCGCAATGGCGCGACGATGTCAGGGTGGCATCAGCGGAGTCGTCGTCGCAGACGACGACGGCGGCGACCTCCGGCTGCGCCAGCAACGACGCGATGCAGCCCTTGGCGTGGGCTGCTTCGTTGCGCATCGCGAGCACGCAACGATGCTGCCGGCGGACTCTCCGCGCCGGCTCTAACAGCGGAAACTCGAAAAGATTGGCGATCTCTGAGCGCTAGGCCGCCGAACGGCGGTCGTGCTGCCGACCATCCACCGGCGCGAATCAGCACCAGCGGCGTACGATCGCCGTGATCCCTGCGACGCGCTGATCGACGGCCGGCGCGCCGAGCAGCAACGGGCTGTAGCGCTCTCGCGTGGGTCCCGCCGCAATGTCGCTGCCGATGCGCTCGACCCGCTCGGCAACACTCGGCCTGCGTGCGCCGCTGAGCGTCGCGCTGACCGGCATCGAGCGGTTGCCCGATGTCGACGAAGGCTTCGGGCCGCTGCTTATCGAGCATCCTAAAGACCATGGCGACGGGCACGATCGGCGCATTGGCCGCGCGTGCAGCGTGGACGAAGCCGGACGTAAACGCGCTCGGCGCGGTGCCGCGCCCCAAGACGCCTTGCGGAAAGATCCAAACGCCCGCTCCTTGCTGCGCCTGTTCGCCGGCGTAGAGAACCGCGGCGCGTGCGGCGCGCGGTGATGACGCGTCGACCGAAAAAGCGCCGGCCCAGCGGAAGAACGCAAAGCGTCGCAATTCGGCGTCGCTCATCATCAGGGCGAAGGGACGCTCGGGGTTGCGAGACGCTGCAGAACGTACGGTACGAAACCATCCCACCACGACGTATGGTTCGCCGCCGCAATGTATCCGCTCGTCGGGAACGGCGCCGCGCCGCAGCGCACCCAAACGGCGGCGAACGAACGCCGCAACAACCAGCGCAGATAGGCGAAAAAGAACCGTTCGAAGCCCGGATGACGGCGCGCCCGCTGCCAGCGCGCAGGCTTCATGCGAGCGCCTGGAGCGTACGCTCTGCGGCGAGACGGCCCGACATCAGAACCAACGGAACGCCGGATCCCGGACGCGTACCGCTGCCTGCAAAAGCGACATTCTTCGCACCGGAGAACGCGATCGGCGGACGCAGCGGTCCCATCTGCGTCAGGGCGTGGCTTGGCCCGAAAGCCGCGCCATGGGCGAGGCCGAGCTCGCTCTCGAATTCCTTTGGCCCGCGCCGTGCGCGAAAGACGATGCGGTCCCGCAACGGGCCGGTCTGCCGTTCGATGGCGCCTAACACGCGCGCGTAGAACGCCTCCTCGTCGAACGTCGTTAACGCGCGTCTGTTCGGAACGGGCGCTAAGACGGCGAGAGCGCTGCTTGCGGCGGCGTTCGTCGAGTCGCTGCACGCAGGGTTGCAGACGTAGACGAGCGGTTCTTCGGGAAGCCGGCCCGCGTCGAGATCGCGGTACGACGTCCAGGGGTCCGCCGGCAGATGAACGCTGTGGTGGGAAGGTCGACCGCGCCGTCGATGCCGAGATAGAAGACGATCGCTGAATGCCCGTAACGCAGGCGCCGTCGCATGAAGCCCGCGCCAAAGGGCCGCGCGCGCGCAGGGCGCTTGCCGAAGAGCCGCTTGAGGGCAGGTTCGCGATCGCACGCTACGATGACCGCGTCGGCACGTTGGACCAAACCATCGCCCACGTGCACGCAGGCTCGTTGTCCCGAGCGCACATCGATGTGCGTCGCCGGCGTTCTGAACAAAAACCGGACGCCCGCCCGTTCGCAGGCGGCAACGAATGCGGCAACGATGGCGGCCGTACCGCCGTCGCAGTACCAGACGCCTCCGACGATCTCTTCGGCAGCGAGCAATGCGTAGATCGCGGGCGAGCGCAGCGGCGACATGCCGAGGTACAACGTCTGAAACGTCAACGCTTGTACGACGTGCTGATCGTTGAAATACCGCTGCGTGAAGCGGCGCAGATTTCCGATCGCCCACGGGCGCAGTTTACCGGGACGTAGGAAGAGACGCGTTGCGGCCCGCGCTGCGAGATCGACGTCCAGAATGCGCCGGCGCGATTCGACGTACGCTCCGTGAACGCGTGCGAGATACTCTAAGGCGCGCGGCGCACCAGCTGCGCCCTCGTAGCGCGCCACCTCGCCTAACCACAGCGCGACGTCCGAATGCATGTCGAAGCGGGCACCGTCGGGCCAAAGCACGCGATACCCGGGCTCGAGCCGGCGCAGCCGCAAGTCTGCAAAAGCTGCGTCACCGAGTGCGCGCCGCAGCGTATCGAGCATGACGATCACCGTCGGCCCCATGTCGAACCGAAAGCGGCCATCGGGGGAGACCAACTCTTGCGCACGACCGCCGGCGCGATCGCTCGCTTCGAGCACCGTGACTGCGACGCCGGCGCGCGCCAATTCAAGGGCTGCTGCCAGGCCGGCGAAGCCCGCGCCGACGACGATAGCGGACTTCAAGGACGCGTCACCCAAAGCAGCGGCGCAATGTTGTGGCTAAAGACGCTGCACGTGATCTGTGTTGTCCTCTGGCTTGGGAATTTCGTCGTGACGGGCTTGTGGAGCGTGCGCGCGTTCGCCGCGCGCGACGGCGCCTTGCGTGCGTTCGCTATTCGCGAGATCCTGTTCACCGATGCCGTCTTCACGCTGGTGTGCGGCGCCGCCGTCACGATCAGCGGCATCGTGCTGGCGCTGCACGACGGCGTGGCGCTTTGGTCGACGTTTTGGACGCGCACCGCTCTCGAAACGATCATCGCGTGCGGCATCGTTTGGCTCGTCGTGCTGCTGCCGCTCGAAGTGCGCATGCGGGCGTTCGCGGCAGGCCCGGCACAGGCGACGCTGCAGCGGGCGTTCATCGCCTGGAACATCGTCGGCTGGATGGTGACGGTTGCACTCTTCTGGGTCATCTACCTCATGGTCGCCAGGCCCGTGTAGGCGTCGACGAGCGAGCATACGGCGAGCTTGACTTTGTGAGGAAAGGGGACGTAGGCACGTCCCAGCTTCGTGTCGTAACGGCGCGCTTCCAAGCGGTCCAGCAGGCCTTCGTACACCGCGCCGGTCAACAGCAGCGCAACGCGGGAGCCGTCGTTGGGTACGCGAGCGGCCAGGACGCGCGCTTCGCGATAATACCGGCGCGCTCGTAAGGCGACCGTCTGCATGACGCCAGAGACGCTGCTGTGCGGAAACTCGTCCAGCGGCAGATAGACGCGTCCCATCGACCGGTCTTCTTCGACGTCTCGTAAGATGTTCGTAAGCTGCATCGCGATGCCCAAGCGTTCGCCGCGTTGGAGAGAATCGGCATCGGCGATGCCGAGAATCGGCAAGGAACAACGCCCGACGGTCCCGGCGACCGCGCTCGCGTATTCTTCCAAACGTTCCAACGAATCGATCCGGGCCGGCGCGAGGTCGCTCTCGCACCCTTCCACGAGCCGCAGCGCATCGTCCAAAGCGATCGGAAAACGGTGAAATGCGCGGCGCAACGCGGGATGCCAAGGAAAGCTGCCCTCGAACTGGGGCGCGCTAAGACCCGCGAGCTCCCGCTTGATACGCGAGAACGTCGTCAGGCGTACGGAGGCCGATGGCCCCGGCGCGTCGGCGATGTCATCGGTGAACCGGCAAAAGCCGTAGAGCGCCTCCACGGCTTCACGCTTGGCTTTGGGCAGCGCGCGCGTCGAGAAGAAGAAGCTTTTCGCGCACGCGCGCATGACGGCGCCGCACCACTCCTGACTTTGTGCGACCGTCAGCGGCTGCGAGGCCGACGCGTCGTGCAGCACGAGCCGCTCGGTGCCGCTGTGCCGGACTCGCGCCGAACGTTCAGGAGCGTTCAAGGGGCAATTCTTCCAGTATGCGATCGACCGTTTGCATCGCTCCCATCGTCACCAGCGGCAGTCCGGTCGCCGGCCGCGTGCCGGCACCGACGAAGAAGACGTTGCGATAGCCGCGATGGCGATTATCGGGCCGCAGTGGCCCGACTTGGAGGATGTCGTGTGAAATTCCGAAGGCCGATCCGTGGCGCAGATTGAGCTCGCTTGCAAAATCGAGCGGCGTCCGTGTCTTGTAAAACCGAATGCGCGAACGGAGGCCCGGCAGACGGCGGCGCTCGATTCGTTCGAAAACAGACGCAACGATATCCTCGGTATCTGCGTGCCAGTCAGTTCCGCCGCGAAGGTTGGGAACAGGCACGAGCACGTACAGCGCCTCGCCGCCCGGCGGCGCGAACGAGGGGTCCGTCGTTGCCGGCGCCGCGAGATAGATGGCCGGATCGCGCGGCACACAGCCGCGGGCGAAGATGTCGTCGCACGTAGCGCGCAGTTGGGCCGGCATCAGGAACTCATGATGGAGAAGATCGTCGTAGCGACGGTCCAACGCTGCGTAGATGACCAGGGCCGATGGGGTAAGCCGCATGCGGCACGAACGGTGCCGCGGCTCGCCGAGCAGCGCATCGTAGGCATACGGCAGGTCGGCGCCGAGCACGACGAGATCGCACGCGATGCGTTCACCTCCCGCCTGTACCCATCGGACCGCGCTCCCGCCCACGTCGAGCGCCGTTACCTCGCAGTTGCAACGCAGCGCCGCGCCGTTGGCCAGGGCCGCGCGCTCGAGCGCTCGCGCCAGCGCGCCGATGCCGCCCTGCGGAAAAAAAACGCCCTCCGCCATCTCCGTGAAAAACAATAGACGGTACAGCTCGGGGCTCTCGAAGGGCGACATTCCGAGATACATCGATTGGAAGCAAAAAGCCGCGGCCGTCGACGGCGAGCCGAATGCCTGCAGGGCGGCCGGGAACAGTTTGCGGAACGCTCCGGCGCGAACGAGCGCGGCCAATTTGCGTGGGGTGAAGAAGTCGCTCGAACGGCGGATGCGCGAGCCGACGAATTCGCGTAGTGCGATATCGTATTGTGCAGCCGCGCCCGCGAGGTAGCGCAGAAGCCCGGCACTTGCACCAGCCTGCAACGCTTCGAGCGACGCCATCGTCTCGGAGAGGACCGGAGAAACCGTTAGGGCCGCACCGTCGGCGAACGTCAGACGATAGTTCGGGCGTAGACGCGTCGTTGGAACTTCTCTATCGAAGTCCGCGCCCCAACTGGCGAAGGCCGCCCGGTATGCTTCGAGCATGAACAAGAGCGTCGGCCCGAGGTCGAAGGTGAAACCGTCCCACGTCGCTTGTGCGGCGCGGCCGCCGACGCGATCTTGCTTCTCGAGAACGAGCGTTTCGTAGCCCGCGTAAGCGAGGCGGGCCGCCGCCGTCAGGCCGCCGATTCCGGCTCCGACGATGACCGCGCGCTTAGCGCGGCGCATCGTGCAGCGGTGCGGCCCTGGCCGCAGGCTCACCAAACTTCTCGGCAATGACTTTGCGACGATACGCGAAGATGCGGCGGACGTCGGCTGCCACGAACGATTCCGTAAGCGTGCCGAGCGGCCACAGCGGCAAGGTATACTCGACGTGATCGCTGCAGAGCGTTCCGCCGTCGACCGCTTGCAGGCGGTGCGTGTGGCGCCACAGACCATAAGGTCCGTGCAGTTGCACGTCGACAAACTCGTACGGCGGCCACCAGCGTGCGATCATCGTCTTCCAGCGCAAGGGCACGCCGTGTAGGCGCAGACGGTACGCGATGTGCGCGCCGCGTTCGAGACGTTGCGGCGCCGAATCGATCGTAAAATGCAGCGAGTCCGGTGTGATCGCTTCGAGATTACCGGCTTCGGCGAAAAACGCAAAGACGTCGTCGACGGCCGCCGGAACGTGCTGCTCGGCATCGAAGGTCCGGACTGCAGTCGAGCGTCGCGCCGTCGGCGCGAGCATTGCGACCAGAGCGCCTTCGAGTTGCGGTTGTGCCCACGAAAAGCCGCCATCTTCGGCGACCGCCGGTATGATCAGTTGGCTGGCGAGCAGCGTCTGAGCGAATTCTCCCAGGACCAGACGCAATGCAAAGCCCGGCGTCGGCGCAAGCGCCGGTCGCCGGATGGCGCTGCCGATGGCATTGGCCATGCGAGCGCTCGTCGCATAGTCCGGTGCCACGGCGTTGACCGCACCGCTCCACTCCTCGTGTTCGAGCGCGAAGACGTAGAGGGCGACGACATCTTCGAGCGCGATCCACGGAACGAATTGCCGCCCCGAACCCAGCGGTCCGCCGGCACCGAAGCGGAACGGCACGACCATCTGCGCGAGCGCACCGCCGTGACCGAGCACGATCCCCGTGCGCATGCGCACGACGCGCATGCCGAGCGCTTCGGCAGCGATCGCTTCCCGCTCCCAGTCCCGACACACATCGGCGAGGAAACCGGCTCCCGGAGGCGACGTCTCGACGAGCACGTCATCGCCGCGCGCGCCGTAATACCCGACCGCCGACGCGCTGATCAGCACGGACGGCTTGCGTTCGCAGCGTTCGAGCGACTCGACGACGTGGCGCGTTCCCACGACCCGAGATTCATAGATCGCGTGCTTCTTGCGGGCAGTCCAGCGCCCGGCGACGGATTCGCCCGCCAAGTGCACGACGGCGTCCGCGCCCGTAAACGCAGCGGCATCCGGCGCAGTGGCCGCCACATCGAAGCGGCGCACTTCGACTGCGTCCCCGAACGCCATCGCGCTCGGGTTGCGTCCGAGTGCGATCACGCCGTGGCCGCGCTCTACCAGCGCTTCGACGAGGGCGCGCCCGATAAACCCACTTGCTCCCGTGACCGCGACTCGTCTTTTCATCCGCTCACTTGTGCCCCGACATGGGGGAACGTAGACGGGCGGAGTGCGCGTTTCTTACGCCGGCAGTGCGGTTCTTCGGCTACGCGGCAGTACTGCGGCGGTCCGTCGCGCGCGGCGCTACGTCAGCGCGAGAACGCAAAGACGGTTCCCGCATTGCTCGTGCCGCCTTGGTGCGTCGTTCCATATAAGACGCCGTGCCGCGCGTCACCATAGAGTCCTGCCAGTGGATAACCGCCGTCCGTGTTGTAATCGAAACTGTGCAGGATGCGGAAATGGCCGTCGCTCGACAGTTCGTAGAGCGTACCGCAGCCGAGATCGCAATTACTCGACGCGCCGCCGTATTCGGTCGTCCCGTAGATGTCGCCGGCGCCATCTAAGACGATTGTCCCGTACGGGTCGCGGCCGTCGCTGGGGCCGCCCGTGAAACTGCGCAACACCGTTTCATTGCCCTTTGCGTCGACTTTGTAGATCGTCCCGAGCTTTGCCGCGCCGCCCATGTTGGTCGTGCCGTACAGATTGCCGGCAGCGTCGCGCACGACTCCCGATTCCGGATACTTACCGTCGGGCCCGGTGAAAGCGTGCAACACCGTCTCAGTCCGGCCGCTCAAAGAGAAGAGGACACCACAGCCTTGACTACGCGCCCCACAGGACAGGTCGCCACCCGAATAGGTCGTCCCGTACAGCGTGCCGCTGGGATCCTTTACGACGCCGTAAAACGGCACGGCACCGTCAGTCCCGCCGGTGAAACGGTACAGCACCGTCTCACCTTGCTTGTCGAGTTCGAACACCGTGCCGTAACCGTAACTGCCTAGACCACCAGCATCCGTGGTGCCGTACAACGCCGCGCCGAAGCCGATCAAACTGCCGGCGTACGGTAACGCGCCGTCGCTTCTGCCGCCGAAAGCGTAGAGCACGTGTTCGCTTCCGGCCGAATTGACTTCGTAGACGACGCCGCAGCCTACGCCCGGACAGTTCGTATAGGAACCACCGTCGGTCGTTTGCCCGAAGAGGTCGCCGGCAGGATCTGCGAGGAGACCGCCGAGCGGCGTCGCGCCGTCGGTCCCCGACTGGAAGCTGTGCAGCACGGTTTCTTGCCCCGCGGGCGTCACTTTGTAGACGACGCCGCAGCCTTTGGTGAAACCGCTGCAGGGTCCCGTCCCCCCAGTTTCGGTCGTGCCGTACACGTTGCCGGCGGCATCGGAAATCGGCGCCGCATTGGGCTGAGCGCCGTCGACGCCGCCCGTGAACGTGTATAGGACGCCGAATCCGCCTGTGCCGGCTTTGTGCGTCAGCTCGGCTCTCGAGCGAGACGCTGCTGCGGCGCTGTCCGGCGTGGCCAGACCTGCGGTGGTGGCGTACGCTGCCATGAACGTGCATGCCAGGATCGAGCGAGTTCCCATGCGTGGCTCCTTTGATGCTGTGTCAGTCGTGCGTCGGCCTCGACCTGGGATGCTGCGGGCGGCGTGCACGGGAGGCCTTCAGAATGTCACAAACAGGTCAATCCGCCGCCGTCCGCCTCAAGGAGCTGCGTTAAGTCAGCCCACGTTCGAGTTCCCACAGCGCTTGGCGGTGCGCGACGTTCCCCGTAATATCGCTGGACGTCTTGTACAGTTGCAAGAGCAATGCCGGCATGGCGAGCCGCTCGAGAATGCGGACGGCTTCGCCGATCTGCTCGCAAGCTTCATGCCGCCGTCCCGCCGATAGTGCGGCTCGCGCCATCGACTGGCGCGCCAAGGCGACCAGATGCTCTATGCCGAGGCGTTGCGCGAGCAGCAGGGCGCTGCGAGCCGCAGCGGTCGCCTGGGTCGCATCGGCGTTGGCCCAGAATGCTTCTGCTGCCGTACCGTATGCGTGCGCCAGAGCGACCCGGTCGCTATGACGCTCACGGAGCAACTCGGCCGCGTCAGTGCACGAGAAAGCCGACGAGCAGGAGCGCGACGATGTTGAAGACCTTGATCATCGGGTTGATGGCGGGCCCGCCGTATCTTTGTAGGGATCGCCGACCGTGTCTCCGGTGACGGCGGCGGCGTGCGCGGGCGAACCTTTGCCGCCGTAGTTGCCGTCTTCAATGTACTTTTTCGCGTTGTCCCAAGCGCCGCCGCCGCTCGTCATTGCCAGCGCCAAGAAGAGGCCCGTCACGATCGTGCCGAGGAGCGCGCCGCCCATCAGCTTGCCGCCGCCGAAATCCGGCAGCACGTTGGCGAGCAGAACGATGATCGCCGGGACGCCGATCGGAATGAGCGCGGGCAGGATCATCTCTTTGAGGGCGGCGCGCGTGACGATGTCGACCGTCGTTCCATAATCGGGCTTCTGCGTACCGGCCATGATGCCGGGCATCTCGCGGAACTGGCGCCGCACTTCTTCGACGACGGCGCCGCCGGCACGCCCGACCGACTTCATCGAGAGCGATGCGAACAAGAACGGACACAGGCCGCCGATGAAGAGTCCGCACAGCACGTACGGATCGCCGATGTCGAAGAACGAGTTGAAGAGGCTGGGGCTCGGACGTGTTGCACGTCGCCGCCGCCTGTGCGTGGCACTTATCGGACAGTTCTTGCAAGAACGACGCGAACAGCACGACGGCAGCCAGAGCGGCCGAACCGATCGCGTAGCCTTTGGTGACGGCTTTGGTCGTATTGCCGACGGCATCGAGCGGATCGGTCACGTTGCGAACGGATTCGGGCATCTCCGCCATTTCCGCGATGCCGCCCGCATTGTCGGTGATGGGACCGAACGAGTCGATCGCGACGATGATGCCCGCCATCGAGAGCATCGCCATGACGGCGATCGCGACGCCGTACAGGCCCGCCAAGCGCGTTCGAAACGAGGATACCGGCCACGATCACGATCGCCGGCAAGGCCGTCGCTTGCATCGAGACTGCAAGCCCGCTGATGATGTTCGTCGCGTGACCCGTCACCGACGCCGCCGCGATGCCCTGCACGGGCTTGAACTGCGTGCCCGTGTAGTATTCGGTGATGAACGTGATCAGCCCGGTAACGAGCAGACCGACGACCGCGCATATCCAGATCGCGAGCGACGCGATCGGCGTGCCGGTCGAAGTGACGACGACGCCCGTGAACTCGCTGCGCGTCGCCAGATAGAATCCGGCGGCCGACAGAACGCCGGCGACGATCAGGCCGCGATAGAGCGCCCCCATGATCGCGGTGCCCTTGGCGATTGCGCCCGCTCATCCGGACGAAGAACGTTCCGATGATCGATGCGACGATCGAGATCGCGCCCAGGATCAGCGGGAAAGTCGTCGCGCTGGGCAGAGCCGCCCCGAGCACCAGGTGGCCGAGCAGCATCGCGGCGACCGTCGTGACGACGTACGTCTCGAAGAGGTCGGCCGCCATGCCGGCGCAGTCGCCCACGTTGTCGCCGACGTTGTCCGCGATGACGGCCGGGTTGCGCGGATCGTCTTCGGGGATGCCGGCTTCGACTTTACCGACGAGGTCGGCGCCGACGTCTGCCGCTTTGGTGAAGATGCCGCCGCCCAGCCGCGCGAACACCGAGATCAGCGAACAGCCGAAGGCTAGGCCCGACGAGCGCGCCGAGCGAGTCGCTGATCGGCGACGAAGCGTTCGCGTTGATCTGCGAGCATGAACGCGTAGTAACCGCTGACCGCGAACAAGCCCAGCCCGACGACGAGCAGCCCGGTAACGGCTCCCCCTCGAAAGGCGAGCGCGAGCGCCGGCGGCAGTCCGCCGCGCGCCGCTTCGGCGGTCCGGACGTTCGCGCGCACCGAGACGAGCATCCCGATGAATCCCGCCGCTCCCGACAGGAAAGCTCCGATCACGAAGCCGAGCGCGGCCTCCCAGCCGAGCGGCCGCGGCGCGATGGCGATCAGGATCGCCAGCACGACCGCGACGATGGCGATCGTGCGTGTACTGGCGCCGCAAGAACGCCATCGCGCCCTCCTGGATGGCGCCGGCGATCTCTTGCATGCGGGCATTGCCGGGCGATTGCCGCAGCACGATAGCTGATGAGGAAGACGCCATACAGGATGGCGAGAACTCCGGCTGCCAAGCCGAAATAGATGGCTTGCGATGCGACCAACGTGTTTGCCTACCTTCGAACGTTTGCACGTGAAGAGGGCTCCGTTCGATGTGCCGGAGCCGTCGAGCGTCACGCGTTTACCCCAACGCGAGCGCACTCCTGGTGGGCGGAACGGAGGCGGCCGGCCGGGGTACAGTCGTCCGCAGAGTTCCGGCCCGGAGAAGCGAGGCAGGACCGCGAAATGTCGGAGGCAGCATGCAGCAAGTCGAGTTCGTCGTCGTGGGATGCGGCCCGGCGGGCGGCATCGCGGCGCGCGAAGCCGCCCGGGCCGGCGTCGAAACCCTCGTGCTCGAACGGGATCCCGTCGTCGGCGTCAAGCGCGTTTGCGCGGCCGGCTTGCGACCTGGATTCTGTACGACCTTCGATCTGCCGGCGTCGATCGTCCATTGCAATCCCCCGACGATTGCGTTGCGCGGCCTGTCGGGGAAGCGCTTCGATTTTTCGATCGGGACGGCGCACACGACGACGCGCGAAGAGCTCGACGGCACGATCGCAGGCTTGGCTCGCGCCGAAGGCGCCGAGATCCGCACGTCGGCGCTGTTTCGCGGCTACGAGCGCGACGGCGACGCAACGGTCGTCGAGTTCGCCGACTTACGCAGCGGCAAGCGGCACAAGATCAGAGCGCGCAGCGGTCCTGCTCGCGCAAGGCTCGAGCGCGCGTCTCGAAACCCAGCCGCTGACCTACGACAAGTGGTCGGCGGGCTTGATCACCTGTTATCAGTACCGCGTCTATCTCGACGCGCCCGCAGTCGCGGAAACGTACGGCTTGCTCGAAATGCATTATTACGTCACGCGGACGGGCCGCAACGTGATCGCGTGGATGTTTCCCAAGCGCGATCATCTTTCGATAGGTCTTGGCGTGGCGGGCAAGGTTTCCGGCAAGCGAACTGCGTGCCGAACTCGATGCATTTTTGCCGACGGTCGCTGCCCGGCTCTTTCCCGGCGTCGGGTATACGCGTGCGCGAGGAAGGTAATCTGCTGTACGGAGGGGCGCCGCGGCCGCGTATCAGTGACGGCGACGTGATGGTGGCCGGTACGGCCGCCGGTTTCGTCGATGCGACGACGGGCGAAGGCATCCACGAAGCCGCAATGTCGGGACGCATCGCCGCCCAAGCCGTTGCCGACGCGCACCATGGCCGCACGAAGACGGCCGGCCGTCAGTACGAGCGCGCGCTCAAGGGCGTCTTTTACGGACGCCTGCGCCATCGCCACAAACTGATGACCGTCCTCGAACGCAAGCCCAAGCGGTTCGACATTCTGTTCGAACAGCTCGCGCGCGCGCCACGCTTCGCCGCGATGCTTCAGCGCGACCGCAACGATTTTTCGCTCCCCGAATGGGCTTATCTGTACGCCCAAGCGGCGCTTTTCTCGCTACGCGCACTGCCGGTCAGCCGAGCGTAAACCTCCTGGCGGGCTGCTCGACGCCGACACCTGGACTGCGTCTAGCGCAATCCAGTCCCCGAATCGGGGGGCCGCGGGTCTGCCGCGGTGAAGAGGACGATCGGGTGTCGAGCCTACTGTGAAGGCGGAGATTCGTTCGCAATACGTCATCGCGGGAACCGCCTATTCACGCGAAGAGCTCATCCATCGCTACATTCACTTCGTGAAGTACGTGGCGGGCCGCATTTCGGTCAATCTGCCGCCCAACGTCGAACTGAACGACCTCATCAACGACGGCGTGCTGGGACTGATCGATGCGATCGAAAAGTACGATGACGACCGCGGCGTCAAGTTCGAAACGTACGCGATCACGCGCATCCACGGCGCGATTCTCGACGCCTTGCGCGCGCTGGACTGGGTGCCACGCGCGGTGCGCCAAAAGGCGCGCGAACTCGAACGGACCCAGCACGAACTCGAAGCGGAACTCGGCCGGCAGCCGAAGGGGCCCGAGAGTTGCCGAGCGCATGGGCATCCCGCTGCGGGAACTCGAAGGCTTGCAGCAGAAAGTGCGCGGCACGGCGGTGCTGTCGCTCGAAGAGCGCTTGCCGAGCGATCGCGGCAGCGACATTCCGCTCATGGATACGCTGGCCGGAGACGAAGGGCATCTCGGCGCAGACGTCGAGCAGCACGAAGTTCGACAGGCGCTCGTTGCCGCAGTCGAATCGCTTTCCAAGCAAGAACGCACCGTGATCTCGCTCTATTATTTCGAAGGCCGGACGCTCAAAGAGATCAAGGCCGTGCTGGGCGTCTCGGAGTCGCGCGTCTCGCAGATCCACGCCCAAGCCGTCATCCACTTGCGCCAAAAATTGCGCGTGTTGCGCTCGGACCTCGGCTTTCGGGAAAACGATCCGACGATCAAGCAGAAGTACGTGCGCCGGCCGCGTCTCGCCCGGAGCAGAAAGAGCCGGCTGATCGTCCGTCTGCGCGGGGCCGCGCCGAACTCGCCGCTGTTCTCGGCTCTGATGATCGCCGTCGGACTCGCAGCGGCGGCGAACGGATCCTCGAGGGCGACGGCGACGTCGTTCTCATGCGGGCTTGGTTGGCGCGCGCTCGCGCCGACGCGCTGCTGGCGTCGATTCGCGACGACGACGACGTGGACGCAGGAGCGGCGCAAGATGTACGACCGGTTCGTCGACGTGCCGCGCGAACAAGCGTGGTTCGGCGACGATCGCGAGCGGCCGTTTACGCCCGAACTGCTCGCCGTGCGGCGCGACTCGAAGCCTGTGCGGGGCGCGCTTCGCCTACGTCCTGCTCAACCGGTATCGCGACGGGCGTGACAGCGTCGCATGGCACAGCGACCGCGAGGTTGCGGGCTCGCTCACCCCGTCATCGCTTCGCTGACGTTAGGCGCGACGCGAGCGTTCGATCTGCGCGCGCAAAGCGGCGCGCCGGCGCAGTCGTCAGCATCGACCTCGATCACGGCGACCTGCTGATCATGCGCGGCGAGACGCAGACGAACTTCGAGCACCGCATCGTCAAAGATCCGCGTATCGCGCGGCGAGCGCATCAATCTGACGTTCCGTCAACAGCCGGAGTAGCGCATGCAGACGGCCTTTTATCCCAGGGGTAAGCGCGGAGCGCCGGTGGCGGGCTCGGACGGGTAGGAGCCATCGGGCGTGCGCCGCAGCCGTTCGATGTGCGCGACGTAGGCTTGGACGTCCGCTTTGCGTTCGAGGCCGCCGGCCGACATGTAGCGGACCTGCCCGAAGACCGCGCGTTCCGGAAAAGCGCGGTCGTGCAAACCCAGCGTGCCTGCGACGTTCGTGTAGCCGTTGGGATCGCGGGCATCGAGAAAGTATTTGTTCATCAGCGCTAACGTCAACTCAAAAGCGTTCTCGGGCGATGCCGACCACTCCAAAATCTTCTTCGACCAGTACATGCGCATGTAATTGTGCATGTAGCCCGTGATCTTGAGTTCGTCCATCGCAGCGTTCCAATAGCGGTCGTGGGTCTCCGCCGCTTCCAGCTGTGCTGCGCTGTAATGGTGCGCGCGCTCATCGCCGCAATGTTCCCGCAGCGTTCGCTGCGCCCAGGCCGGCAAGGCTTCGAACCGGTCGTACTCGTCCGTGAAGTTCACGAAGTTCATCGCCAGTTCGCGCCGCACGATCAACTGCTCGAGGAAGGACTGCCGTGCGGTTCCGTCCGGGGCACAGCGGAGCGCCTCGAGCGCCAGATAAAGCGGCGAGATCTGCCCGAAGTGCAGATACATGCTCATGTGCGAGGTGTCGGCCGTCTCGACGGCGGCGCGATTCTTCTGATAGTTCTCAAGACGGCTCCGCAAGAACGCCTGATAACGCCGCTTCGCTTCGGACGTACCGCCGCGGAAGAACTGCGTGACCGGCGCGACCGTGCGATCGATGTTCATCGTGTGCAGCAAAGCGTTGACGTCGCTTAGATCGAGCGCCGTCCCGTTGGCCTCTGCGCCGCCGTGGCGCAGCGTGACCGTCCGCAGCGGAATCAGATACGTGCCCAGCAGCCGGTCCAACTTCGGGCGTATGCTTCGCGCGGCAATTTCGGCGTGATCGGAGACGACATCGACCGGAACGATCACGTCCGATTCGACCTGCTCGACCCGACAGCGCGCCTCGGCAGCGACCTGCGCCCGCCACCGCTTTTGGTGCGAGAGATAGCCGCGGTCGCATACGACGAGACACGCATCCGTGGCGGCTTCGAGCGCGGCGAGCGGAGCTGGCCGATGCACGACGGTCAGGGGGATGCCCCGAGCGGTCAAGGCGCGCTGGGTCTCCTGCAGCCCCTCGAGCATGAAGGTGTAGTGCCGTAGATTCGCTTCGGGGTAGTCGTCCGTTAAGCCCAAGACGGCGGCCAGCGGCTTCTGCAGCCGATTTGCTTCTAAGGCGGCGTATTCCAGTGCGTGGTTATATTCCGCCCGCTGCGATTGTTGCATCCAGTACAGCACGTATCGGCCCGAACCATCCGGGCGATCGTTGAGGCGGCGGATGCGCCCCGCTTGAATCCGTTGCGCCGGCACGCGTGGGCTGTACCGCAGTTACGGCGGCGTCAACCGCAGCGGGCGACCCGTCAGCGCGTGCCGAGCACCTTAGCGATGATTTCGCTGCGGCGGTGGGAGTCGGTTTTCATCGCGATGCGCTTGACGTGATCGGCGACCGTCGTCTCCGCTATGCCCAGCCTATCGGCGATCTGGCTCGTGCCGTGGCCGAGCATCACTTCGCGCAACACGTCGCGTTCGCGCGGTGATAAGTTGAAGCGCGCGGCCGCACGCGTGATGGGATCGCGCAGTTGCAAACGCTCTGAAAGAACCGCGAGGTTGCCGGCGTGGTCGCCCTGGAGGTGCAGCACCCGCAGGAGGATCGTTTCGCCGAACAGTTCCCCGATCGCGACGTTGGAACCGGCGTCGCTTTCGCCCTCCAAGCCGATGTCGGACGGCGGTTCGGACAACGCGCGCCGGACCGCTTCGGCCAGCTCTTCGAACTGTGCGGGATCGGGCCGTTCGAGCAGCCAGGCCGCGCCGCGTGACGTCGACACGACGCGCAACTCTGCATCGAGAATGAACAGTTCGGGCGTCGCCCGCCGTACGATCGTCGAAGCATCGACTTGATCGGTGAGGGAGGCCAAGCCTTCACCGGACCTGCGAGGTTGCGAGGGCGGCGGAATACGCTGCTTTGCGATAGCCATTGATGGCTGTATCGGTTGCCCGGGCGGCGGGTTGAGAGGCGGCCGACAAGTATCCATGCAGAACCTACGTGTTTGACGGTACAATGGACGTGATGCCCTCCTACCTGGACAGCTTAGCCGCGCGCGTACTGGTCTTCGACGGCGCTATGGGCACGGAGGTGATGGCACGCGAGTTGCCGCCGGAGGCCTTCGGCGGCCCTCGCTATCAAGGCTGCAACGAGGCACTCGTGCTCACGCAACCCGACTTGATTGCCGGCGTTCACGAGCGCTACCTCGCCGCCGGCGCCGACGTGGTCGAAACCGATTCATTCACGGCTTCGCGGCTGAAACTCGACGAGTACGGCCTCGGCGCCAAGACGGCCGACATCAATTACCGGGCCGCGGCATTGGCGCGCAGAGCGTGCGACGACGTTGCAACCGAAGAAAAACCGCGCTTCGTAGCGGGCAGCTTGGGCCCGACGGGCATGCTCATATCCTCGTCGGATCCGACGCTCTCGAAAATCACGTTCGACCAGTTGGCGGCGCTGTATGGCGAACAGGCGCGCCACCTCGTCGCCGGCGGGGCCGATCTGCTGCTGCTCGAGACGAGTCAAGACTTGCTCGAGATGAAGGCCGCCATCGCCGGCATCGTACGCGAGTTCGAGAGCGGCCTGCGGCGCGTCCCCATCCAGGCGCAGGCGACGCTCGACGTAACGGGCCGGATGCTGCTCGGCACGGACATCCGCGCGGTAACGGCGACGCTCGATGCCCTGCCGATCGACGTGATCGGTCTCAACTGCTCGACCGGTCCAACGCACATGCGCGACGCAGTCCGCTATCTCGTCGAGAATTCGCGCTGCTATGTCGCGGTGATCCCCAACGCCGGCCTGCCGCTGATGGGCTCCAAGGGCGAGACGATCTATCCTGAAACGCCGGCTGAAATGGCGCGCGAACTCGGCTCGTTCGTCACGGACTTTGGCGTCAATGCGATCGGCGGCTGCTGCGGTACGACTCCGGCGCACATCGCCGCTTTCGTCGCCGCCGTAGCGGGCAAACGCGGACGTTCCCCGAGCCCCAAACCGCTCCAGTACGCAGCCTCGGCCATGACGGCGACCGCCCTCAAGCAAGAGGGATCGCCGCTGCTCGTCGGCGAGCGGATCAACGCCCAAGGCTCGCGGAAGATCAAGCGGCTGCTGCTCGCCGACGACTACGATGAGATCGTGCTCGTCGCACGCGAACAGGTCGCAGGCGGCGCGCACGTGCTCGACGTCTGCACGGCGTTGACCGAACGCAGCGACGAAGACGTGCAGATGGCGACGCTCGTCAAGCGGCTCGCACAATCCGTCGAGACCCCGCTGATGATCGATTCGACCGAAGCGAAGGTGATCGAAGCGGCACTCAAGACGTACGGCGGCCGTGCGATCGTCAACTCCGTGCATCTCGAAAACGGCCGCGACGAAGATCGACACCATCCTGCCGATGGTCCGCGAACACGGCGCCGCCATCGTCGCGTTGACGATCGACGAAGACAGGCATGGCGAAGACGGCCGAACGCAAGCTCGCCGTGGCCGAACGCATCTACGACATCGTCGTCAACGAGTACAAGATTCCGCCGGGCGCGTTGATCTTCGATGCGCTGACGTTTACGTTGGCGACGGGCGACGCCGAATTTTTGGATTCCGCCGTCCAGACGATCGAAGGCATCCGGCTCATCAAGCAGCGCCTGCCCGGCGTGCTGACGTCGCTCGGCGTGTCGAACGTCTCGTTCGGGCTCAAGCCGGCGGCTCGTGCGGCGCTCAATTCCGTCATGCTGCATCACTGCGTCGACGCGGGCCTCGACATGGCGCTCGTCCATGCCAAAGAGATCACGCCTTACGCCGAGATCCCGCGCACCGAGCGCCAACTCTGCGATGATCTCGTGCTGAACCGCCGCCCCGATGCTTTGCAGCGGCTCATCGAACACTTCGAAACGGCAACCACGGGTTCAGCCTCGGCTGCCGCCGTCGACGACGATGCGGAGGCTGCGCCCGAGCTGCGGGTGCACAACGCGATCCTGCGCCGCCGTAAGGACGGCATCGAAGCAAAGCTCGATGCCGTGCTCGCGCACCGCGATCCCGTCGACGCGCTCAACAACGTGCTGCTGCCGGCGATGAAAGAAGTCGGCGACAAGTTCGGTGCCGGCGAGTTGATTCTCCCGTTCGTGCTCCAGTCCGCAGAAGTGATGAAGAAGGCCGTCGCGCATCTCGAGCAGTTTCTCGAGAAGAAGGAGGGCGTCACCAAAGGGACGGTCGTCTTGGCGACGGTGTTCGGCGACGTTCACGACATCGGTAAGAACCTCGTCAATACGATCCTTACGAACAACGGCTACACGGTGCACGATCTCGGCAAACAGGTACCGATGAACACGATCCTCGAGAAAGCGGTCGCGGTGAAAGCCGATGCGATCGGACTTTCGGCGTTGCTCGTGTCCACGTCGAAGCAGATGCCGGTGTGCGTGCTCGAACAAGATTCGCGTGGTTTGGCGTTTCCGGTCATGATCGGGGGCGCCGCGATCAACCGCGAGTTCGGCCGCCGCATCGGCTTCCTCGACGATGGTCAGCGCTATTTCGATCCCGGCGTCTACTATGCCAAAGACGCCTTTGAGGGGCTCGAGATCATGGACGTGCTGACGTCAGGCTACGAGCGGCGGGAAGCGTTCGTCAAGCGCGTCCGCACCGAAGCGGAGCGGGCGCGCGATGCGGCGCGCAGCAGGAGCGTGCCGGCAGCGCGCGACGGTGCTACCGGCCGCACCCATCTGTCCACAGTCGAGCCGCCGAGTCCGCCGTTTCTCGGGGCGCGCACCGTCGACAGGATAGCGGTAAACGCGCTGTGGCCGCACTACGACCTGCGCAGCTTGTATCGGCTGTCTTGGGGCGGCGCAAACGTCAAGGGTGCAGAGTGGGAGCGGCTCGTGCGCGAAGAGTTCGAGCCGCGCTTACGGCGATACGAGGCGTTGGCCGAACGCGAGCCCGTGCTCGCCCCGCGCGTGGTGTATGGGTATTTCCCGGTCGCCGCATCCGGCGACGACGTCATCGTGTACGACCCGCTGCAGCGGACCCGCGAATTCGGGCGCTTTACGTTCGCCCGGCAGACGGGCGGCGAGCATCTGTGCTTGGCCGACTATCTGCACGAACGCGCCGACGATGGCGGCGCAAGCGACGTGATCGCGCTGCAAGTCGTCACCGTCGGCCGCCACGTGTCCGAGCGAATCGAAGCGTTGCAGCAGGCCGGCGACTACAGCGAAAGTTATTATCTGCACGGTTTCTCCGTCCAAGCCGCCGAAGCGCTCGCCGAGCACGCGCATGCCCGCATTCGCACCGAACTCGGACTCGCTGCGGATCGCGGCAAACGCTATTCCTGGGGCTATGGAGCCTGCCCTGACCTCAGCCAACACGAACTCGTGTGGCGGTTGCTCGATGTCGAAAACGCACTGCAGGCGAACCTGACCGAGGGCTATCAGATCGTACCCGAACAGTCAACGGCCGCGATCGTCATCCACCACCCCCAAGCGTCGTACTTCAATGCAGCGGCCGTGCGGGAACTGGTCACCGCCTAGGTTATTCGGGCAGCCGATTACGGGCGCGAGCCCTGCGCCGGACGGACAGGAAACGGTCTCCCACCGCGCATGCGCCGCCAACCGCGCCGCAGAGCGTGTCGCCGATGTTCCAGCCCAAGCCCTCTTTTGAGCCGAGCAAGTATTGCCCGACTTCGATCAGCGCGCTATAGAAGGCGACGCCCACGATGCAACCTAGGACGACGTGCCGCAAGCGATGTTCCAGCAGAGCCCGGCGCACGAGGTAGCCGACGACCGTAAACGCGACGATGCTATACGTCTTGCGCAGGGCGATGTGCCATGGCAGCGTGGCCGGTGAAGTAAGATGGTAGAAATCGTCGCGTAAGGCGAGGACGTACAGGACGCAAGCGACGATGACGGCAGCGGTCGTCCAGAACTTCATCGCGTCACGGAAGCGACCGTCGCTTGAATGCGGGGACGCTCGTCGGCCGGCGCTGCGATCTCATCCACGCAGCATATCACGCAGCGAGATGCGCCCCAACGCTCAGGCGTGAACGCTGCGGGCGGGGCGGCGGAAGTCTGCAATGGCGCGCCTAAGCATCGTTGAACCGTTTAGAACGGCGCTGGCCGTCTGTCGTCCGTGGAGGAATGATGCCCGCTTTGCGGCCCTTGATGCTTCTGACAGCCGGTAGTGTGCTGATCGGCATGCTAACCGCGTGCTCGAACAACGGTGCAGCGTCGCAGCACGGCCCTGGAACGTCGCCGGACGGCCGTGGCGAAACCGTAAAGATCGGCATCGACTTGCCGACGTCCGGGGGCGACGCTTCAGTCGGGGTCAGCACGCAGCAAGGCGCATTGCTGGCGATCGAACAAGCCCAGAAGCGAGGACTTCACGGGGGGCTGCGGCTGGCGGCCTATGCCCTCGACGATGCCGTGCAGGGCGTACACAGCCCGCAGCAAGGCGTCGCGAACGTGCGCACGTTCGTGGGTGACGGCAGCGTCCTGGCGATGGTCGGCCCGTATAACTCGAACGTGGCCGCTGCTGAAATTCCCGTCACGAACGCGGCCGGCCTCACGCAGATCGGCCCGTCGGTCGTCAGCGACGGCCTCACCTTGGGTCCGGCGGCGGCACTGTTGCGTCGCGCGAACCCCCATGCTAATGCGTTTTTCCGCGTGTGCTCGACGGATTCGGCGCAAGGTTCGGCACTCGCGCAATTTGCGCGCAAGCTGCACTACAAAAACGTGTACATCATCGACGATAACGAGACGTACGGCCTCGACTTGGCAAACCGGTTCGAAACGGACTTTAAGAACCTCGGCGGGACGATCCTCGGACACGACCACCTCGCCAGAAACACGCAAGACTTCAAAGCCTTGTTGATCGGCGTCGCCGCTGCCAAACCGTCACTGGTCTTTTACGGCGGCGTCACCAGCACTGGCGGCGGCTTGATTCGCAAGCAGATGTTCGACACGGGCTTAGGCCAGGTGCCGTTTATGGGGGGCGACGGCATCGCCGACTTGGCGACGGTTGCCGGCAAACTCAGCGACGGGACCTACTATACGCTCGCGACGCCCAACGCTCAGAAACTGCCGGCGGCGCAAACGTTCATCAAGCAATACGTCGCGCGCTACCACACTCCCATCGGCCCCTACAGTGCGAACGCCTATGCGGCAGCGGAGATCGAGATACATGCAATCGATGCGGCGGCGGCCGCTGACGGTCATGCCGCTGTGACCCGCGCTCAAGTCCTGACGCGCGTGGCTGCGACCAACGCGCTCGCTACGCCGATCGGACCGGTCAGTTTCGATGCGAACGGCGATCTCAAGAACCCGGTTATCAGCTTGTACGGCTTCAAGAACGGTGCGCCGTACTTCATCAATCAAATATACTTGAACGCGCTGCACGGTCGTGCATGAGTTCTTTGCACAGCTGATCAACGGCTTGTCGCTCGGCGGCATCTATGCGCTGATCGCTCTGGGCTACACGATGGTGTACGGCATCATCGGGCTAATTAATTTCGCACACGGCGACGTATATACGCTCGGGACCTTTTTCGCGCTGGCAATCTTCGGGATGCTCGGCGTCACAGGCGAGCTGCACGGCGTCGCGCTCGCGGTCGACGTGACGATCGCTTTGATTGGAGCGGCGGTGCTCTGCGGCGTCGTCGGCGTGTTGATCGAACGTCTGGCGTATCGGCCGCTGCGCAATGCCCCGCGCTTGGCCCCGCTCATTACGGCGATCGGCGTCTCGTTCATCCTCGAAAACATCATGCAGATGTGGCGCGGTCCGGCACCCGTCGCCTTCCCGGACGTCATGCCGAACGCGACCCTGCCCCTTGGAGCAGCCGGCATCACCTTGCAGCAGGTCGTCGTCATCGGTTTGGCGGTCGTCATGATGGCCGTGTTGCAGCTATTCGTCTACCGCACGCGCATCGGAACGGCGATGCGCGCGACGGCACAAGACCGCGATGCCGCTGCACTGATGGGCATCGATGTCAATCGCACGATCGCCGTCACGTTCCTCGTCGGCAGCGCGCTGGCCGGAGCCGCGGGTTTGGTGTCGGGAGTCTACTATCAGTCGACGTGGTTCTTCAACGGCTTTGGCGCCGGTCTCAAGGCGTTCACGGCGGCCGTACTCGGCGGGATCGGAAACATTGCCGGAGCGATGCTCGGCGGCTTTTTGATCGGCATCATCGAGTCATTCGCGACTTGGAAGTTCGGCGGCCAGTGGAGCAACGTGACGGTCTTTACGATCCTGGTCTTGGTGCTCGTTCTGCGGCCCGCGGGGTTACTCGGCGAAGCGCTCCCTGAAAAGGTATGATCTACCTGTACTATGCGGTGACGATTGCGCTGGTGATCGTTGCCGATCGCATGCCGTCCGTGCTCCTGCGGCGCAGCGTGTATCTGCTGCTCGGCGCGTTGCTGGTGCTCGCTCCGCTCGCCGATCGTAACGATGCGGATTACAACATCCTCGCCGACGCCGGCGTCTTCGTCTTGCTCGCGCTTGGGCTCAACATCGTCGTCGGGTTCGCCGGGTTGCTCGACCTCGGGTATGCGGCGTTCTTTGCCATCGGAGCGTATACGTACGGCATGTTGGCCAGTCCACAATTCGGACTGCACGTGCCGTTTTGGGCGTTGTTGTTCATCGCTGCGGCGCTGGCGGCGCTGTTTGGATTGATCTTGGGTGCGCCCACCTTACGGTTGCACGGGGACTATCTGGCAATCGTTACGCTCGGCTTCGGGGAGATCGTGCCGCAGATCTTTCAAAACCTCAACCGATACACCGGCGGACCCAACGGCATCAGCGGTCTTGACTTCCCCTCGTTTGCCGGCATGTCGTTCGGACAGCGTGCGTTGCCGTACTATTACGTCGCTCTGGGGTTAGTTTGCCTCGGTCTTTTCTTGGCAACCAACCTCCGCGACAGCCGCTTGGGCCGTGCCTGGATGGCGATTCGCGAAGATGAATTAGCGGCCAGACACATGGGCATCAATACGACCTCGGCCAAGCTGGCGGCGTTCGCGCTGGGAGCCTCGTTCAGCGGTCTCGGCGGCGTCGTGTTCGCGGCGAAGTTGAGCATCGTCTCGCCGGACCTCTTCCAATTTCAAGTGAGCGTGCTGATCGTCTCGATGCTCGTCCTTGGCGGAATGGGGAACATCCCGGGCGTCGTGATCGGAAGTCTGATCTTGACGCTGCTCAACAGCGTCATTTTGCCGCAGGCCAATACCCTGGCCGGCACGATCGGTCTCAACGTCGATTTCAGTGCGTACCACTTTCTGATCTACGGCCTCATCCTCGTCGGGATCATGCTTTTCAAACCCGAGGGATTGCTGCCGAATCAGCAGCGGCGCGCCGAACTTCGCTCGCATTGATGCTCTTGCAACTCGACGGCGTCTGTACATCCTTCGGACGCCTGCTTGCTGTCAACGACGTCTCGGTTGCACTCGCACGCGGATCGATCGCCGCGATCATCGGCCCTAATGGAGCCGGCAAATCGACGCTCTTCAATACGATCACGGGCATCTACCGGCCGGCCGCCGGAACGATAACGTTCGAAGGCGTCCGCATCGACGGACGCCCGACGCACACGATCGCCGCACTCGGGATCGCCCGGACGTTTCAGAATATCCGGCTGTTCTCGTTCATGTCGGCGTTAGGTAACGTGATGGTCGGCGAGCACGCGCGCCTGCGGGCGCGGCTGTGGGATTCGCTGCTGCACACGCCCGCACAACGGCGGGAAGAGCGCGCCAGCCGCCGGCGCGCGTTGGAAGCGCTCGAATTCGTTGGGCTGGCCGACGTGCCCGGAAGCTTCGCATCCAACCTGCCGTACGGTTCGCAACGGCGCCTCGAGATTGCGCGCGCACTTGCGGGCTCACCGAAGCTGCTGCTGCTCGATGAGCCGGCGGCCGGGATGAATCCGAAAGAAAAACAGGAACTCGTCGTTCTGATTCGTGCGATCCGCGAGCGCGGCATAACCGTCCTGCTCGTCGAGCACGACATGAGCGTCGTCATGGCGGTCTGCGACCAGATCACGGTGCTCGACCACGGCGAGCGCATCGCCCACGGCACGCCGCGCGAGATTCGAAGCGACCCGCGCGTGATCGAAGCGTATCTCGGGGCGCCAGCGACGTGACGATGCTCGCGGTGAGCCGGCTGTGCGCGCACTACGGCGGGATTTCGGCGTTGCACGGCATCGATCTGCACGTTGACGAAGGCGAGATCGTCGCGCTGCTCGGAGCCAACGGGGCCGGGAAGACGACGACCCTGCGCGCGATCAGCGGCCTCGTCAAGCCTTCGGACGGCGACCTGCGGTTCGACGGCCGCGATCTGCGCCGTTTAGGACCGGATCGGATCGTTCGCTTAGGGATCGGCCACGCACCCGAAGGGCGGCGCGTCTTTACACGGATGAGCGTGCGTGAGAATCTCAGCGCCGGCGCCTTCACTGTCCGACGGCGCGCGGTCGCCGACGAGCGGCTGGCGTACGTGCTCGCAGCGTTCCCGCGACTGCAGGAGCGCCTACACCAGCCTGCGGGTACGCTATCGGGGGGCGAGCAGCAGATGCTTGCGATCGGGCGCGCGCTGATGAGCGGCCCTCGTTTGCTGCTCCTCGACGAGCCATCGCTGGGACTGTCGCCGCTCCTCGTGCGGACGATCTTCAGCGTGATCGCCGAGATCAACGCGCGCGGCACGACGATTCTCCTCGTCGAGCAGAATGCACGTCAGGCACTGCGCCTGGCCAATCGCGGTTACGTGCTCGAGACCGGAGCGATCCGGTTCGAAGGGTCCGGCGCCGATCTTCTCGAGAATCCGGCCGTCGTCGAAGCCTATTTGGGAACGACGGCTTCAGACGGCGCTCCGGTAGGTGCCGTTATTCGGGAACATCCAGGGCATGACTGAGCCGCGCATGTTGCTCCGCACCGAGCGCTACACCGAAGGCGTTGCCGTCGATGCCGACGGCACGATCTATTTCTCGATGACGAACCTCGGCACGATCTCCCGCTTTCGACCGGGCGACGACCGGGCAGAGGTTTGGGCGCACGTACCCGACGCTAACGGGCACAAGATCGACGTCGATGGTACGCATGTCGTCATGTCGAGCACCGGTGCGATCTTACGGCTCGACGCCAGCGGCCGCGTGACGGATGTCGTGGGTTCGCGCGTCGATGGCCGCTGGCTGACCTATCCAAACGACGTGTCCCTCGACCCGCATCGCGGCGGCTTCTACATGACGGACTCAGGCTACAAGAGCACGCCAAAGACGGTGCCCGCCGATCCGCAAGGGCGGGTCTACCGTGTTGACCGCGATCGAACACTACACGAAGTCGCCGGCGGCATCGCGTATTCGAACGGCGTCGCGCTTTGCCGTGACGGCACGCGACTGTATATTACCGAAAGCACGGCGCGCCGTTTGTGGGCATACGAAGTCGACACGGACGGCAAGCTCGGATCGCGGACGTTACTCGCCGACGTTCCGGCACAGAACGACGATACGGTACCCGACGGCATCACCGTCGGCCCGGACGACAGGCTGTATGTGGCCAACCATGGTGACGGCGAAGTGCTGGTCTACGCTGCCGACGGCACGCTCGCAGCGCGATGTGCGGCCGGCAACAAGGCGACCAGCCATGTTGCATTTTCCCCGGACGGACGGACGATGTACGTTTCGGGCGCGATCGAGAGCGAGGAAGGCGCGGGCGCGATTTTCGCTATCGAGGTCCGTTGACGATCGATTCGATCGGCGCTCTCCGCGTCGGCTGAAATGCCGCTCGTAGGGCGTTGGCACGTCGAGTTGCCGGTTATCGCGGCGGCGGCCACGGCGATCGTCGCGTATGCGTTAGGGACACGCGCCTACGCGCGACGACGAAACAAGCCGTGGCCGCCGTTGCGGACAGCCTGCTTTGTGTTGGGCGCCGTCAGCGGAGTGCTTGCGGTCGCATCGCCGCTGGACGCAGCGAGCGACGCGCGCTTTGCGCCGCACATGATCCAACACCTCATCCTCGCCGACCTGACCGCACCGCTGCTGCTGCTCGGAGCACCGCTGCTGTTGGCACTCAGTGCGACACCTCCCCGCGCCGCGCGCGCAACGGTGTGGGTCTTGCGCAGCAGGCCGGCACGCATCCTCGCATTTCCCGTCGTGACCTGGTTGGGTCTGGAAGTCGTGCTCTGGACGATCCATTTCACGAGCTTTTTTGAAGCGGCACTTCAGAACGGTACACTGCACGCGCTCGAACACGCAGCCATCGTAGGGGCCGCCCTGCTGTTCTGGCTTCCCGTCATCGCGATCGGACCGACCCCATGGGTCGACGGCCCCCTATCGTTTCCGCTGCGAATGCTGTATCTGATCGTGGCGATGCCGACCTCCGCGCTGCTCGGATTCGCGATTTACAGTGCGCGGCACGTTCTGTACCCGCACTACGCCGCTGCCGGACTTGCCGATCAGCAATATGCCGGGGAAATCATGTGGGTCGGCGGCGCGATGGTGCTGTTCGTCGCCTTCATGCTCGTCGGTTACGAGTGGTCCAGACACGAGCAACGCCTTGGCGAACGCCTCGACGCGCGCTCGTGACGGTCGCAGTTAGTCGATCTCGTTAAAGCGACGGCCGTCCGTCTTGGTGCCCGTGAAGTAAATGACCCAGAACAAGAAGCCGACGCCAATCAACGCGCTCACGGCGCCCTCGGAGATGGGGCCCAGGTAGTCCATCACCGTGCCGCCATACGTCTGTGCATTGACGGTGAGATAGTCCACGTAGGTCGCGATCGCATCGACGTCAGCGTCGGAGAGAACGGCCTTGGGAAAGCGCGGCATGACCCCGGGACCGATCCGAATCGCTTCGCCGATCTGCGTCGGCGTCGCGCGATTGAGCGGCAGCGCGGTCCATTGGTAGCCGGCCGTCGCCCCTTGAGCGCCGGCGCCATGACAGGCTTGACAGTTGTCCTCAAAGAGCAGCCGCCCGCGTTGCAGCTTGGCAGGATCGAGCCGCACGTCGGGGATTGCAATTGCGGTCTTCGCTCGCGCCGTGACGTAGGTGACGATCGCCGCGATCTGGCGCGCATCGAACAGCGGAGCCGAATGATAGTTCTGCGTTCCCGCGGCAAATGCGTGCGCGTACGGATTGAGCGGGGTACCGTGGACCGCGGCGACATCGGCGAGCGGCATGCGTCCCGTCGAGACATAAAAGTCGACCGCCGCACCGCCGGCATACTGCAGCGACGGAACGCCTTTACTTCCCCCCATATCGACGATCCCGTGACAGCTCGAGCAGTGGATGTCGTACAGCGTTCGCCCCTCGCGCATGAGCGATGCATGGTCGTGGGGCGCGCTCGATTCGTCGCTGGCGGGGATGCCGGACTCAAAGAGCAGCGAACTATTGGTTTTGTGGCGTGACGGCGTCAGCCAATGCGTCGCATCGTCGGCGTCGGCCGCCGTCGACACGACGGCAAGCAGTACGCACGCGCAAAAGCACAGCAGCGCGCCGAGGATCGGCGGCGCGACGCTACACGGGCTCTGCGCGGCGCTCCTCATCGAAGCCTCCCTTGGCGTTGCGCCGGATCGTCGCACGGCGGATGTGTTCGCGCCCGGCGGCCGATTCGAACCGGGCGCGCAGCTCGAACCCGATGCCGACTGCGATCAAGCCGAAGATCGGCGGCAAGACGAACGACGTGAAGCGGTACACGTACATCAGCACTTCGACGTCGACGTGAAAAATTTTCGCTTGGATATCGTCGCTGCCGGCGAAGCCGATCGACGTCAAGAAGGTGAAGACCGCGACGCCGAGGCCTAAACGCCACGGCTTCTCGTAGGGCAGGTCGTCGATGTTGTGCTCGCGGTCATCACCGGTGATCGCACGTTCCAGGAACGGCCACGCGTAGAGGCCGGCAAACAAGAAGAGCGGCATCAGAATGCCGGCCCAGAAAGCCGGGGGCACCGTGTGCCCCCACACGTGAAGCGCGAAGGCCGGACCGATGCGCAGCGCGCCGTCGAGCCAAGCGACGTACCAGTCCGGCTGTGCGGGCGACGCGACCGTCCAGCCGTCGAAGGGCCCGTAGATCCAAATCGGATTGATGGTGAAGAATCCGCCGAGAAACGTCAGCACGCCGATCGTCGCGCTAAAGAGCGCAATCGACTTTATCGCATACCGCGGCCACAGGGACGAGCCGACGACGTTTTCCTCCGTCGCCCGGGGAACGCGGAATTGCGTATGATGCTGACGCCAGATCATCCCGAGGTGCAGCCCGATCAGTCCCGTCAAGGTGAGCGGCAAGATCCAGACGTGAAGAATGTAGAGACGCTGCGTGATCACGTCGGTTGGAAACTTGCCCCCGAAAAACAAGAACGCTAACCACGTGCCGGCGAACGGGATCGACTCGGCGACCGAGTACGCAATGCGCAAACCGGCACCCGAAAGGAGATCGCCGGGCAGCGAATAGCCGCAGAATCCTTCGGCCATCGCGAGGATCAGCAAGGTGATGCCGACGATCCAGTTCATTTCGCGAGGTTTGCGGAACGCGCCGGTCAGAAAGACGCGCATCATGTGAAAGATGATCGCGCCCGCGAAAACGAGTGCAGCCCAGTGATGAACCTGACGCGTCAACAGACCCAAATGGGTGGAGAACGACAGGTTCAGCACCGAAGCATACGCTGCCGGAACCGAGCGCCCGTCCAGTGAGGCGTAGGGGCCGTGATAGACGACCGGCGTGCTCGAGTCGTCGAAGAACAGGGCGAGATAGGTGCCAGTCCCGAGCAGCACGATGAATACGTACATGCAGATCTCGCCGAGCATGAAGGACCAGTGATCCGGAAAAACCTTGTGCAAAGCGGCCTTGATGAACGCCGACGAACCCAGCCGGTCGTCGAGAAATTTGACGGCGCGCCGGACGATCACGACTGCCCGTTCGAAGAAGGCCCCGAGCGGTAGCCTCGCTCCCAGTAGCCCGGGCCGATCGGTTCGGGATAATCGCCCAGCGCCGCGATCGTCCCGTCGGCTTCGATGCGGATCGGCAGTTGCGGCAGGCCGCGGGCCGCGGGCCCGAAGACGCGGTCGCCGCCGTGCAGCACGTCGAACGTCGATTGGTGACACGGGCAAAAAAGCTGACGTGCCGCGGCGCGATAGAGACCTACGGGGCAACCGGCGTGGGTGCACACTTTGGAGAAAGCGAGCAGACCGCCGGGCGCCCACGTCGCCCGGCCGTCGGGCAACTGCAATTCGTCGACGGGGACACGCAGCAACATCGTTGCGTCGTTGGCCATGTCGTTGGCGAATTGCGGCCCCACATGACCTTCCGGAAAAACGGTCAGCACCGAGTCCGCTTCGAGATCTTGGGCGTGCACGAGCCGCCCATCTTCGCGCACCATGCGCGAGCCTTTGCGCCAGTTGGTATGCGTCAGATCGGAGACGCTCGCAAACGTCGGCGCGAGCGACCGCAGCGGGAACAGGAGCGCGATCCCAATCGCTCCGGCAGCCCCCGCGAGTATCTTCGCGAGCCACGTCCGCCGCCCGATCAGCACGTCGGCCCCGTGCAAGAATTCGTCGCTCGCGGCGTCGTTTTTGTCCTGGCCGGACGGCAGGGACCCGCGCTGCTCGACCGTGACGGTGCGCGGCATCAACTCGTGCTCCCACACGACCAGCGCCGCCGCCAACGCCCCGAACGCAAAAAACAACAATGCCGCCGCCAATTGCGTACTCGGGAAACTGGCATAGACGTACGTGAACGCGACCGCGCACAAGATCGTTACGCCCAACAGTCCCGCGACAACGGTTTCTTTCTTCACGCGTTCTCCTCTTTAGTGCACCACGAAGATCGAGCCCCAGATGAGCAGCCAGATCAGGAAGACGAAATGCCAGAAGAAGCCGATCGCCTCGGCGCCCGCTCGACGGTCACGTTGGAACGCAGCTTTGCGCATGTTGAAAAACAGCATCGTCATGAGCAGCACGCCGGCCGAGACGTGGCAGACGTGAAATCCCGTCATGATGTAGAATAGCGATCCGTACGCATTCGTATCGATGTGGAACGGGCGCTTGAGCCAGTCGTCGAACGACAAAAACACGAAGGAAACGCCGAGCAGCATCGTTGTGGCCAGCCACAATCGCGAGACGGTAAATTTGTTGCGTGCCAAGTAATGGGTCGTGAGCAGCATCGTTGCACTCGAAGCAGCCAGCATCGCAGTTCCAACGGTGGCCGACGTTTCGTCGAGCACGATCCCCGGCGGCGGCCACACGTTGGCGATGCTGCGCAGATTGAAATACGACGCGATGAACGCCGCAAAGATCATGAGGTCCGACGCCAGGAACAGGACGAGGCCGAAGACCAGTGGATGCGTCCGCAGCGCCAATTCCTTCGAAGGAACGGGGCCGTTGATGCGCTGAGAACCGAGCGGCTGCGGCTGCTTCACGCGGCTGCTCCCGTCGACAGGCGACAAGCCGCGTCAATGAGTCCGGCATGCGAGAAGGCCTGGGGAACGTTGCCGACGGCGAGCCCGCGGGTGACGTCGTATTCTTCGCTGAGCAGACCGACGTCGTTCGCGGTCGCGAGCAAACGTTCGAACAGCGCGACGGCTTGCGTGTCACGGCCCGCCAGCGCGTGGGCCTGCGCGAGCCAAAAGCCGCACATCGTAAAGGCGCCTTCGGTTGGAATCTCGTCGTCTGGCGCGTCGACCTCGTCGGCGGAGTACCGGTAGAGGTACCCGCGCTCCATGAGGCGCGCTTCGAGCGCCGCGACCGTCCCGGCGAATCGCTCGTCGTCAGCCGGTAAGAAGCCGACGATGGGCATGAGCAAGACCGCGGCGTCGAGTTCCTTCGAACCGTAGTATTGCGTGAAGGTTTTACGCTCTTCGTCGAACGCGGCGCGGCAGATTTGCGCATGGATACGGCCGGAGAGGCGCTGCCAGTGAGCGACATCGGTCGCAAAGCCGCCCCGCTCGGCGAGCGCGATGCCGCTTTGGAGTCCGGCCCAGACCATCAGTTTCGATGCGGTGTACTGGCGTCCGCCTTTGCGCGACTCCCACAGGCCGTTATCCGGACGCTGCCAGACGCCGTCGATGTAGGTCAGAACGGGTTCGATCAGGCGCCAGTGTTCGGGCGTAAAAACGACGCCGGCACGCTGCGCGTGTTCGAGCGTAACGAGGATCGTGCCGAAGACGCCGAGTTGAAACTGCGTGTGCGCGGCGTTCTTTACGCGCACCGGTGTCGAGCCGGCAAAGCCGCTCAGCCACTCGACCTCGAATTCGCCGGCTAATCGCTCGCCGCCGACGCCATACATGATGTGCAGCTTTTCCGGCTGCCCGGCGCACACGGCCAGCAGCCAGTCGCGCCACCGCTCCGCTTCGGCGCTCAAGCCGAGGCGCAGCAGCGCCCCGACGGTAAAGCTTGCGTCGCGCAGCCAGCAATACCGGTAATCCCAATTCTTACTGCCGCCGAGCTCTTCGGGAAGCGAGGACGTCGGCGCCGCGACGAAGCTGCCGGCGGGCTCGTACGCCAACGCTTTGAGCGTGATTGCCGACCGCACGACCGCGTCCCGCCACCGGCCTTCGTAGCGAATACCATTACACCAAGTCTCCCACCAGGCCGCCGTCTCCGCCAGCGCGCGAGCCGCATCGACGGCCGGCGGCAGTGGGTCGTGTGCGCGGAACGCTTGTAAGACCGCCCAGCGGCGCTCGCCGGCCCGGATGGTAAAAGTCGCCGCGGTGCCCGCCGGCGCATCGTCGACGGGGAAGGACGTCCGCAAGGCGAGCGCATCGGACGCGACGCGCGCCGTCCAAGCGTCGCCTTCCCGTCGGGTCCAAGGTGCGATCAGCCCATAGTGCATGCGGGCGGTCAGCCGCATCTCGCACGGCACTTCCCCACTGATGCCTTCAACGATGCGCACGATCGTTGAGACGTTCGCCCCGATCGGCATGAAATCGATCACGCGCATGCTGCCGGTTGCCGCGCTGAAGGTCGTTTCTAGGACGAGCGTCTCGCCGCGATACCGGCGTTGGACGTACGCTGCAGCGTCGACGGGCGCGATTCGCCAGCAGCCGTTGTCAGCACATCCGAGGAGCGCGGCGAACGCTGCCTCCGAATCGAAACGGGGAGCGCAGAACCAGTCGATCGACCCATTCCGTCCTACCAGCGCGGCAGTCCGCAGGTCGCCGATAACAGCGTAATTCGCGACGCCGTTCGATTCCGTCATGTGCTCTCACGCACCAAAAAGCGTACGGTCCACGCGACGAGCGCTAAGCCGACCAACAGCAGCCCGAACGAAACGCCGGGAACGAAGACGACCCCGAGTACAACGCAGGCCATTCCCAGCGCCGCCAAGATCGGCCAGTAACTTTCGAGCGAATACACTCCGACTTCTTCACCCGCGACATCGGCGGGGTCCATGTCGGGTTGATCGCCGGCGAGGTGCGCCTCTCGTTCGGCAACGATGATGAACATGGCGACGATGACGAGCGCAACGGCCATCAAGCCGAGGAAGATGATGCCCGATACGTCGTGCGTGGTGGCGCCGTACACCGTTGCGATCACGATGCCGAAGGTCATCGATGACAAGAACAAGATCACGCCGATCTTCATCGCGCGTTCTTACCGGCCAACTCGGGATGGTGCAAGTCGAAGGCCGGCCGTTCGCTGCGCACCGGCGGCAACTCGTTGAAGTTGAGTTCAGGAGGCGGAGAACTCGTCGCCCACTCGAGGCTGTTGCCGTCCCATGGATCGTCGCCGGCCGGAACGCGCGCCCAGGCCGACAGATATACGTTGACCAGAAACAGGATAACGCCGGCCGCCTGGATCACCGCGCCGGCCGTGGCGAGCGCGTTGAGCGCCGTCCAGCCCGGCAGGTCGGGATACGTGTAGATGCGCCGGACCATCCCCATGATGCCCAGGAAGTGCATCGGGAAAAACGTCAGGTTGAAGCCGGCGAACACGAGCCAGAAGTTCCACTTGCCGATGCGGTCGTTCAACATGAAGCCGAACATCTTCGGAAACCAAAAATAGATCGCCGCAAAGATGGCAAACAAGCTGCCGCCGCCGAGAACGTAGTGAAAATGCGCTACGAGGAAATAGCTGTCGCGCGCCTGGAAATCGATGGGCGGGGATGCCACCATGACGCCCGTCACCCCGCCGATCAGAAAGTTGACGAGAAAACCAAGCGCGAACAGCATCGGCGTCGGAAAGCTCAGCTGGCCCTGCCACATCGTACCGATCCAGTTGAAGAATTTGACGCCCGTCGGCACCGCGATCAAGAACGAGACGGCGGAAAAGAACGGGTCGACGACCGCGCCCGTCGTGAACATGTGGTGCGCCCACACGCCGAGCGACAAGCCGGCGATCGCGAAGGTCGCTAAGACGAGTCCCGTATAGCCGAAGACCGGCTTACGCGAGAACACGGCGATGATCTCGGTGACGACCCCGAAATACGGCAAGATCATCACGTACACTTCGGGGTGCCCGAAAAACCAGAACAGGTGCTGATAGAGAATCGCGCTGCCGCCGAGGGTCGGATCGAAAAAGTGGCCGCCGAGATGCCGGTCGACGAGCAGCATCATGAGGACCGCCGTCAGCATCGGGAAGGCCATCAAGATCAGCAGTGACGTTGCGACCATCTCCCAGGTGAAGATCGAGATGCGCCACATCGTCATGCCGGGGGCGCGATAGATGAAGACCGTCGTGATGAAATTGACCGCGGTGAGGATCGACGACGTGCTGATCAGCAGAACGCCGATGCACCACATATCTTGGCCTGCGCCGAAGCCGAGCTTGAGGGTCGAGAGGGGTGCGTACGCCGTCCAGCCGGCGGCGGCCGCGCCGCTCGACGTCATCGCACCCGAAAAGACGATGATGCCGCCGAAGAGGAACAGCCAAAACGAAAAGGCGTTCAGGCGCGGAAAGGCCATGTCGGGCGCGCCGATCTGGAGCGGCAGCAGATAGTTTGCGATGCCGAAGCCGAACGGCGCCACGAACAAGAAGACCATCGCCGTGCCGTGCATCGTGAAGATGGCGTTGTAGGCATGGGGGCCGACGAACTGCAGGTTCGCGGCCGCCAGCTGCGCGCGCATGACCAGCGCCAAAATGCCCGCGATCAAGAAAAAGCACAACGTCGAAGCGACGTAGAGCATGCCGATACGCTTGTGATCGGTCGTCGACAGCCAGGAGAGCAACCCGTGTTCGACGAGTTTGCCGGGCGTCGGATACGACGGAGCGGAAATCGCATTCATCGCACGGCAGCCTGGGAAACGACCGGAACGCTGCGATGCGAGCGCCACCACCGCGCGAACTGCGCGCCGCTGACGACACGCACGCTGAACGTCATCAACGCATGGTCGAGTCCGCAGAACTCGCCGCACTCGCCGCGAAACGTCCCGAGTTTATTCGGAGTCCAGTCGAAGACGTTCTCGAAACCCGGGATCGCGTCGCGCTTGAAAAGAAAATCCGGCACCCAAAAGGAGTGGTCCACGTCGACCGAGGTCACGTTCAAGCGGGTCGTTTCACCAAGCGGCAGGACGAGCTGCGGCGACGCCTGCGGCGTGCCGGTTACGGTGACGCCAAGCTGCGGATACTCGAAGCGCCATGACCAACGGAAGCCCGTGACGTTGACGACGACGGCCTGCTGCTGTGCGATCGTCTCGACGTGGCGCTCGGCGGCATACGTGATCAGAAACAATCCGACGACCATGAGGATCGGAACGCCCGTATAGACGATTTCAAACGTATTGTTGCGGCGGAATTGCGCGGGATACCCCGTATCGCCGGCGCGGCGCCGGTACCGTATGACGCACCAGCCGATCAGGCCGTAGATGACGACCGCGACGCCGATTCCAGCCCAGAAGAACGTCACCCACATGTCGTGAAGCGCACGTGATTGCACGGTCGCACCGAACGGCAACATGCGCCTGGAGTTGACGTACGTCTAGCACGTTCCTGCGCTACATTCTTCCGCTTGCTTCTTCGCCGAGCAGGTCACGGGCGCGAGATAACGCGGGCGGCCGGCGCAGTGCCGCGGCGTTTTGCGGGTAACGTTGCGGTGCGAACAGCGCGATCTATGGAGTAGATTGAACGATGCAGCGGGTATCCTCCGGCATTCCTATCGAGCGGATCATGGTGTCGGCATACAGCATCCCGACGGCGGACCCGTACGAGACGGACGGGACCGCGCGATGGGATAAAACGACCCTCGTGCTCGTCGAGGCCCACGCCGGCGGACAACAGGGCATCGGCTATACCTACGCCGATACGGCGACGGCGACGCTGGTTCGCGATACGCTTGCGAACAACGTGCAGGGGCGCGACGCGATGGAGGTCGGCGCGATCTGGGCTTCGCTCGTCGCCGCGATCCGGAATATGGGTCGGCCCGGGGTGACCGCGATGGCGATATCTGCCGTCGACAACGCGCTATGGGACCTCAAAGCCAGGCTGCTCGACGTTCCTCTCGTCACCTTGCTCGGCCCCATGCGGGATGCGGCCGAATTGTACGGCAGCGGCGGGTTCACGTCGTTTTCGGTTTCCGAGCTGCAGCAGCACATGCTGCACTGGGTAGAGTCCGGGATTCCGCGCGTCAAGATGAAGATCGGTCGCGACCCGGCGGCCGATATCGAGCGCATCCGCGCCGTACGGCAAGCGATCGGTGATGGGCCGGAACTATTCGTCGATGCGAACGGTGCGTATAGCCGCAAACAGGCGTTGACGCAAGCGCAGCGATTCGCGGAGTACGGCGTGACCTGGTACGAGGAGCCGGTCTATCACCACGATCTCGAAGGGCTGCATCTGATCCGCGACCGCGCGCCCGTACAGATGGAGATCTCGGCCGGCGAATACGGCTACGATCCGATGTACTTCGAGCGGATGCTTGCGGCCCAAGCCGTCGACGTGCTGCAAGCCGACTGCACGCGTGCCGAAGGGATCACCGGGTTTTTAGTCGCCGACGGACTGTGCGAGGCACGTCTGATTCCGCTCTCGACGCATTGCGCCCCGGCGCAGAGCCTGCACCCAGCCTGCGCGGCCAAACGCATACGCCACATGGAATATTTTTACGACCACGTGCGGATCGAAGGTATGCTGTTCGACGGCGTGCCCGCGCCGGTCGACGGAACGTTGAAGCCCGACCTGGGGCGCCCCGGCATCGGCCTCGAGTTCAAGCGTTCCGACGCCCAGCGTTACGCAGTGTGACGCGACCCGCCAGGCCCTCGCTCACCGCATTGTAGATGCGCGGTAAAGCGTGCGTTGCGTCGCCGAAGAAGCGGCCGCGTTCGTACACGGGTTCGCCGCCGACGAGCGTAGCGATCACGTTGTAGCGTCCATCCCACAAGGTAAGATCGGCCCGTTTGCCGCGCTCGAGCGTTCCGCACTCACGTTCAGGCCGAGCAGCTGCGCGGGCGCGGCCGTCGCATTGACGATAGCGCGTTCGAACGGCAGCGCTGCATACGACATCAGATTCCGCAGCGCTTGATCGACGTGCAGCGCTGCACCCGCGATCGTCCCGTCCTCGGCGCGCACGACGCCGCCCTCGATCCGATAGCCGGCGCCCGCCGGCGCCATGTAGTCCGTTGCCAGCACCAGACGTTCGCCCAGCGCGCGGTACAGGATATCGATCATGACCGGCGCGACGTGATGACCGTCGCAGATCACCTGCACGGCGGTACGGCGCTCTTGGATGAACGCGGCCAGCAGCGAGGGATCGCGGTGATCGAGCGGCGGCATCGCGTTGAAGGCGTGAGTGAGCGAGCGAAATCCCAAGCCGATCGCGAGCATGCCGTCGGCATACTTCGCGCACGTATGTCCGGCCGAGCACACGATGCCGCCGTCGAAAAAGAAGCGCGCGACCTCATCGACTCCTTCGACCTCAGGCGCCATCGTCACCATGACCAGTGCGCCGCGGCACGCTTCGACCATCGCACGAGCGCGCTCGAGCGTGGCCGGCAAGAGCCATTCGTGCCGGTGCACGCGCCGAAATTTCGAGTTGAGGAACGGCCCCTCGAAATGGATCCCCAAGCAGCGTGCACCTGCCGACCGGACGTTCGGCGCCTTCGTGCGCGGCTTCAGCGACGTCGCGAGCCGCGTGCAGCATCGGCTTCCCACGGCGCGGTCATGATCGTCGCGACGAAGCCCGTCGCGCCGGCTGCGGCGTACGAGCGTGCCGCTACGCCGACGGCACCGCGATGTTCGCGGTTGAACAGTACGTCGCCGGCGCCGTTGGTGTGAACGTCGATCATTCCGGGCGAAATCGTCGTGCCTGCCGGCAAGCCGGTAGTCGCTGCCGCCGTCGCCCGGAAAAATATCAGCGATGCGGCCGTCAGCGACGGCGATACGTCCGAACGATGCTTCGCCCGTACCGAACGCAAGGTTCGCCGGGCCAAAAGTGTACGAACGTCTCACGTTTGGTCGTTCGATAGGTCGACGACAACGGCCCCTTTGCGTGGCGCTGGCGACGAGATGCCCGGAAAAGCGGAGGCGTAAGCGGCGGCCCAAAAGCCGGCGTGCCCGGCTCAAAAAGTTTGGTTCTGAAGCATCGTCAGCCGGAGCGGCGCGCAGCATGTCTTGCGCTTGGCGGCCGGCGCGCTTGAGCCCGGCGCATGTGTTCCTCGGCGTGTGCCTGCAGCGTGTCGCGCAATGCGCCGAATTCGTTCCAAGGCGCCGCCGGGCGTCCGCTCTGCATTGCGTCGAGATAGTCGATGGCCGAGATCGTGAAGATGCGCGCCGCGGGAATGCGCCGTTCACGCACGTACCGGTTCGCCAACTCGACGACGGTCCGGCGCTGAGCCGAAGATTCATTATCGGCGATCGTATGCGCAAGCAACATCGGCTTTTCGAAGTCGGCAACGCGCTCGTAAAGTGCCAGCTCCCGATCGGACAGCTGGCGCGAAAAAAGCCCACCACTTCGCTCGCATTGCGGGCCGCCGCCACCGCGATCGATTCGGCTTGCGGCGTGCCCGAATCGAACGCCGGCGGCGTGCACGATGACGAGTTCATGGGGCATCGTCCACGGCACCTCGATCAGTACGGGACAACGACTGCGCCGACTCGATCGCTTGCCCCATAGCGACCTCCTGCCAGCGGCCGTCTGACTCGAGTGCATACGCCCGTTCGGCGCGGCCATACCGAACATGCACGGGATAGAGCACTTCTCGCGCTGCGTCGTCCTGCAGAAGGCGCTGCCTGCGATCGCGTTGATCAAGCTGCTCTTACCACGCCGCAAGGCGCCGAGCAGTACGACGCGATAGCGCTCAGGCCGGAGCGCGCGATCGTACGTATCGCTGTCGAAGGCCACGCTCGCGTCGTCCGCCCTGGGTGCATCCGCGCTGCTAGGCGTCGTCGCGGGCCGCGGCCCGTCGGGAGGCTCGATCGACTGCAGGTGTTGCTCGAGAGCGTCGAGCTGCACGAGGACCGCATTGACGCAAGCCGCCCACGCTCTGCACGCCGGCGCATCGTTGACGATGGCGCACGCTCGTTCGAGCGGCCCGAGGGTCTGCGCCCGGGCGCTGCGTTCGTTCTTGCTCCACGCCGGCTGCTGCATCGTCGTACGCCTGTCCGATGCGCTGCGGCGATGCCGCCGACGAATGCGCCGATGTCGCGTTCCAGTTCCGGCAAGATGGTCGCTGCGAGGTCGGCTCCGAGCTCGCGTTTCATGTACGTACCGTAAGCGGCGGCCCGTAAAACCGGATGCGACGGCAGCAACGAACGAAGCGGCGGGACCGCCGATGGCACCGAGGACGATCGTCGACGCGATGCCGTGTCGCACATCGCGCGACCATGCGCCCGTACCGGGCTCGCCACCGAGCCGCGTCGCGACGAAATCGGCAAGACGCAGTTCCGGCCGGCGCAGCGCGATCGCCGTCAAGTTCGCCGGCCACGTCACCGCCCACCACATCGGCAAAACCCGTCCAGACGGCGAGCCAGCGCCGCGTCGACGAGCGCACCAAATCTTCCGCGATCCGCGATGGCTCGATGTCGGCCACATCGACCATCGCCCCAGCGCACGGGCGGCCTGCGCTCGCCCAGCGCCGTCCCCGCAGCGATGATGTGCTGCTCGCCGCGCGCGAGCGCGCTCGTTCGATCCCGGTCGCGCGTCGTTTGAGAGGACGTCTTCTTGCGCAAGCTCGCTTGAGCCGCTTCGCGACTTTGAGCTAGCGCGTCGGCATCGAGACCGATCAGCTCAGCGCTGCGGCGCACGCGGTTACCCGTCGCTGTCGCCGTCGTTCGCACGATCTGAGAGCGTCCGCGCGACCCGCGCCGCTTGCGCGCGGGCCGCCAGAGAGCGGTCGAGTCCTTCGAGCAGCGTCGGGAAAACCGCTGCGCCCGGCGCAGCGCCTCATCACCGTTCAGCCGCGCGATCGCGTATTCGTGCGCCGAAACGGCGAAAACTTCGGCCTCGGCGCATAGCGTGCGGCCCGCGCCGACGATGCGTGCGCGTGCCGCTTCCCAGGCGGCGAGTCCGCTCGCTTCCTGCATGCGCCACAGATCGATTTTCGTTTGCACGATGAAGATCGTGCGCACGTGCTCGCCAATGGCTCCTGAGAAGCGACGCATCGCCTTGCGGTAAACGGCTGCTGCGTATCGATGAGATACAGGACGGCATCGGCGCGCGGCAGGTATGCCAGCGTGGCGCGGCGGTGCGCGGCGATTGAGCGACGCGAGTCCCGGCGTATCGGCGACGAGGAACCCGCGTACGCAAGAATGGCGAATCGACGGCGACGACGACGAACGACGGAACGGCATCGTCCTCGGAGATGGCGTCGTGCAGCGCGCCGCGTTCGTCGCTCTTGCCGACGGCGACGAAACGCGAAAGCCGATCGAGCGGAATGCGTTCGGTCCGCCCCGACGGGTACTTGGCGTATGCGCTCTCGGGCGATCCGTACTCGAGCTCGGTGATCGTCGCCGTCGAGGGATTGATGTCGGTGGCGAGCAGTCCCGCGATGTCGCCCCGTTCGTCATAGCGAACTTTGCCCAGCAGCGCGTTGAGCAGATACGATTTGCCGCTGGAAAACTCACCGAGAACCGCGAGGGAGTAGCGCCGTGCAAGCTGTTGGCGCGTCGTTTCGAGAGGGCCAAATCGGCCGCCGCGCTGTCGCCGAAGCCGCCAGCGCATCGCTGCGCAGAACTGCCTCGAGCGCGTCGAGCGCTTCGGCGACTGCTTCGAGCGCCGGGGAAGTCGGCAGGCACCTCGCTACGAGCGAATCAGGTGCAAGCGCCTCGTCGCGGTGCTGCTCCATCAGAGCTTGCGTGTCGCCTTCGACGTTGAGGCGCAGTAAGGGTTCCGTATTGGACGGCCGGACGTTCAGCCACCAACGGTCGTAGGAGATCGTCACGCCGTCGAGATGGTCGATTCGAGCGTCGCGTGTAGTGCGCTTGCGAGTTCGGCGAGTTTCGGCGGGAATGTCGTGCACCCGGCTGTTGACTTCGCCCGAGCGAAAGCGCGTGTCGATCGGCGCAATCACTTCGCTGACGGGTTTGCCCGCGTCGCTGAACACTTCGAGACACTGCAGCAGCGCGATCATGCCCGAATCGGCGAACCAGTTGTCGCGAAAGTAGAAGTGCCCCGAATGCTCGCCGCCGAACACGATGTTTTGCTCGCGCATCGTCTTCTTGATCAGCGAATGTCCGACTTGCGAGCGAACCGGAATGCCGCCATGCTGTTCGATCTCCTCGGGCACGCTCCGGCTGCAGATCAGGTTGTAGAGGATCTTGGCTCCCGGGATATTGCTTGAGCGTGTTGATCGCGACGAGCGCCGTAACCATGTCGCCGCCGATGAGGCCGCCCTTTTCGTCGACGATGAACATGCGATCGGCATCGCCGTCGAAGGCCGCTCCGAGATCGCAACCGTCCATCCAGCACGGCTTTTTGCAGGTCGACCATGTTGTCGGGTTCGATCGGACTGGCGGGATGGTTGGGAAACGTTCCGTCGAGTTCGAAGAAGAGCGGCGTTACCGTGCACGGCAGATGGCCGAAGACGTGCGGCACGGTCAAGCCCGCCATGCCGTTGCCTGCGTCGATCGCGATCTTGAGCGGTTTGATCGCGTCGCGGCTCGACGAAGCGCGAGGCAGTGTTCGGCAAAGTCGTCGAGCACGTTGCGCTCGGTGATCGGCCGGCACGCGGCCGGCCGTTCGCCGAGGTCGCCGCGCGCGATGCGGTCGCGGATCGCGGATAGCCCCGTTTCGAGCGAGATCGCCTGCGCGCGCGTCGCGCGTGAACTTCATCCCGTTATAGTTGGCGGGATTGTGCGACGCCGTGATCATGACGCCGCCGGCATAGCCGTATTTGCCGACGGCGAAATACAGCGCGTCGGTCGAAACGAGGCCGATGTCGGTGACGTCGGCGCCGGCCTCGGTTGCGCCGCGCGCAAACGCTTCGAACAAGACGTCACCCGACGGGCGCATGTCGCGCCCGACGGCGATCGACGTCGCGCCGAGTTCGGCTACGAACGCGCGGCCGATGGCGTACGCCAGATCGGCGTTGATTTCGGCCGGATAGATGCCTCGTACGTCGTAGCTTTTGAAGATGTCGGGAACGGCGATCGGCGTCATGTCGCTCGCGCTTCGGGTCGGCCAGCGCCGCTTCCCGCCGCACCGACTCGCTCGGGATGGAGGGCCGCTCGCCACCCGTTCGCCAATAGCGGGCACTATGTCCGAAGCGGCCGCCGTCCGGGTCGAACGGAGCGCTGGTGACGTGACGAGCGAGGCACACCTCATCGTCGATCCGTCGAGCGGAAGCATCGTGTTCTTCGATGCCGCGGCAGCTGCGCTGTTCGGATTGCGCGACGATGTGCGCAACATCAAGGCCGTCACGTACTGCCGGAACTCGCGAATCTCGCGCCGCGCGAATTTGCGACGCGGCGTTCGCATCGGCAGCGGGCGAACGGGAAATCGCGTGCGGTTGGAGCGCCTGCGCTCCGGCGCGTTTGCGAAAGTCGGTGCGATCCTCGCGATCGTACGGTCCGATGTCCCAAGAGCACGCGCCTTCCACGGAGTCGCGCGTGCCGTCGGCTCCGATTCCCCGTGAGGAGCGGCTCGAGTCGCTCTGGACGCTCGTCGTACGGCGCGGCATCGCCGGCGTCGAGCCAGATCCGTGCGCTGTTGCGTGAGGCGGTCCGCGGCATCGGTCTCGAATCCGCGACGGTCGTGCGGGTCGACGGTTCGGAACTCGTCGTCGAAGCTTCGCGACAGCGACGGTGAAACCGGCGCTCGGCTGCCGCTCGAAGGTTCGCTCGCGCGCGCCGCGCTCGAGCGAGCCGGAACATTCGCCGTGCTCGACGCCGAGCGCGAACGCGAGTTTACGACGGTCGATGCGGGTGTGCGCAGCGCGTTGTCGGCGGCGTTTCGCGTCGGGGACGAGGCTTGGGCCGTGACGTTCTCGTCGGCAAGCTGCGCGCGAGTCGCCCTTCGAAGCCGAGGACTGGCTGTACGTCGAGCACGTCGTCGAAGCGTTGGCGCGTTCGATCGAGCGGCGCGAGAACGATACGCGCATCGAACGGCTGGCGTATTCCGACTCGCTGACGGCATTGCCGAATCGCGTCGCATTGCTGGCGCGGCTGGACGAGTCGCTCGAAGAAGCCGATCGGCTGGCGGGCCGCGCCGCCGTGCTGTTTTTGGATATCGACGGGTTCAAGGGCGTCAACGACACCGTCGGCCATCGCGGCGGCGATATCGTGCTGGCCGAAGTCGCGCAGCGGCTGCGCGCAACGCTTGCGCCGCGTCGAGTACATCGGGCGCTTAGGCGGCGACGAGTTCGCCGTAGTGATGCCGCGCATCGCCGACCGTGAAGAGATCGAAGCGATCGCCCAACGCATCGGCGCCGTCTTCAGTATCCCTTCGAAGTCGACGAACATCAATTTTCATCTGTCGGCGAGCATCGGCGTTGCGATCTATCCCGACGATGCCGGTTCGCGCGAAGACTTACTCGCCTGTGCTGACGCCGCAATGTATGCGGCCAAAGAAGACGGTGGTTCCCGCGTTCGTTTCCGTGAGCCGGCAAGCGGATTTGCCGAGAACGGATTGACGCACGATATCGCAGCGGGGGACACCCGCGACGTCGGCTATTTGTTGTGCTATCAGCCGATCGTCGACATCGCGACCGGACAGATCATCGCAGCAGAAGCCCTCATTCGCCGGATCGATCCGCTTCATGGACTGCTTGCGCCCGAACGCGGCTGGTCGATCGCTCACGATGAAGCCGGCCGGCGCGCGCTCGATCGCTACGTCTTACGGGAAGCGACGGCACAAGCGCGCGTCTGGGAGCAGGCCGGCAACCCGCTACGCGTCGACGTCAATCTGGCCGCGTACGATCTGCGTGAGATCGAGGCCCTCGTCGCCGATGAAGGCCTTGGAGCCGCGGCCGGGCATCTGCGCATCGAACTCGGTTCCGAGCGGTTTGCCGAGCAGGAGACCGAGCGCGTGACCGCCTTCGTGGCCCGCTGCACGGAACTCGGAATCGGCTTCGCGCTCGACGGATTCGACGGCGGCCTCGGGACCCTGCCGTCACTCGCGCACTTGCCGATCGAAGCCCTCAAACTGGAACGCTCTCTCGTCGATGCCATCGGGTCGAATCGCACGACGCGCGCGGTGATTGAGGGTACGATCATCGTTGCTCGTTCCTTGGGCTGGACGGTGATCGCGAAGGGGGTTGAGACGACGATGCAACAAGAAGTCCTGGTGAGCCTCGGCTGCAGCGCGATCCAAGGATTTCTTGTCGCTCACCCGATGAACGCCGCCGACTTCGGAACGTGGCTGCGCGAACGCCGCTTCGTCGAAACGCAACGCTGATGCGGTCGTTGCCCGCCTTTTCGCTGTGCGTCGTGTTGGCCACGGCACTCGGCAGCGGCGCGACGCGGGCCGCGGTTTGTGCGGGTTCGCACGGCGAGCGTGTCGTTCTGGCCTCCGAAGCCGTCGATCCCGACGTCTTCGTATGGGATTCGCGTGACCGGCTGCTGACGTATGCAGCCGGGCAGTGGCGCGACACGCGCGCGATTTTCGCGCACACGATGCTGGCCGAACCGGGCACGCAAGCGACGTTGATGTCGTGTACGAGCGGCGGTGCGGGTCCCGCGGCGGCGCAAGGCTCCTTCGGGACGGTTGGCGTGCGCGTCGTCAGCGGGCGCTATCGTGGACGCTACGGCTGGGTGCTCGCCAGCGACGTTCATTTTGCGTCACGTCCGCGCGCGCGCTTTGCGGTATCGAGGCGCAATGCCGACGGACCTCACCTTTCGCAGCGTCTGCGGCGGAACGGCGCTCTGTAGCAGAGCTTCTGGCACGTGGTTTCGTCAGCGCCGCGACGGCAGCTCGCTATAACCGCGTGGGATGACGCGGATGCCACCGGCGACGGTGATGCGTTCGAACGCGATGCCGTAGGCGCGTTTTAAGATTTCGCCCTGCAGCGCTTCATCGGGCGGCGCAAAGGCCAGCACTCGTCCTTGGCCGAGCACGATGATGCGGTCCGCGATCGTGGCGGCTTCATTGAGATCGTGGGTGACGACGAAGGCCGTCGTCGCAGCGCAGGCGATCGAGCGTATGACGTTCGCGACTTCGACGGCGGCCCGCGGATCGAGATGCGACGTCGGTTCGTCGAGCAGCACCACGCCCGCGTCCTGGACGAGAGCCAGGGCAAGCCAAGCCCGCTGTCTCTCTCCGGACGACAGCGTTTCAAAGTGGCGCTCGCCAAGGGTTTGCAGACCGACGCGCTCGAGGGCTGTTGCGACGACCGTTTCATCATCGTCGCCGGGGTCCACCCAACTCCACCACGGGTGGCGGGCGAACCGTCCCGTCGCAACGGTTTGGCGCACCGTCGTTCCGACGGGCGGTTCTGCGTCGCTCCCGATCAACGTCACGGCGAGGGCTCGCGCGGGCGCACTGAGCCGCGCGACGTCCTTTCCGTCAAGCATGATACGGCCCGCGTCCGCCCGTATCCAACCGGCGATCGCGCGCAGCAGGGTCGTCTTGCCGGCGCCGTTTGCGCCGACGATTGCGATGAGTTCGCCCGGCAGCGCACGGAGTGAGACGTCTTCGAGCAGCGTGCGAGCGCCGGCGCGAAGACGAACGCCTTGCAGCGTTACGTGCCCCACAAGCGCGTCGCCTTGGCCGGACGTAGATAGAGATACAGGAACGTCGGCACGCCGATGAACGCCAACAAGACGCCCAAAGGCACTTCGGCGGGGGCGACGATCGTGCGTGCGAGTGCATCGGCCAATGGCACGAGCGCGCCGCCCAACAGCGCCGAGGCGACCAGTGACGCCCGGACGTCGGTGCCGACGATGCGGCGTGCGAGATGCGGGATCATCAATCCGACGAAGCCCACGATTCCCGAGAGTGATACCGCGGCTGCCGCTAGCAACGTCGCAGCCGTCAGGACCAGCCACTGCGTTCGCGCGAGATCGACGCCGACTGCTCGCGCGACGCTCGGACCGAGGCGCAGTGCGCTCAAAGACGGTGCGGCGAGCACTGCGAGCGCGACGCCGAGGAGCGCATAGGGCGCGGCCCATGCCAGTTCGGGCCAACCACGCGACGCGAGCGAGCCGGCCAGCCATGCCAAGATCGCGTTCCCGTTCTCGGGTCCCGCGCCCAAGAGTACCAGCGCGATGAGCGCCGAGAACAGTGCAGACAGCGAGACGCCGGCGAGAATCAGCCGTTCGGCATCGACCCCGCCGCCGCGCCGCGCGAGTGCGCCGACCAACACCGCGGTAGCAAGACTCGCGGCAAATCCGAGCCCCGGCACGAACGGCGCGGCGACGCCGGCGGCTACGGCAATGGCAATCGCGGCTCCCGCGCCTGCGCTGACGCCCGTGAGAAACGGATCGACGAGCGGGTTGCGCAGCAAGCCTTGCAGGAGCAATCCGGAGATCGCTAGCGTCGCTCCGACGACGGCCGCCGTGATGACGCGCGGTAAGCGTAAGCCCCATACGATCGTCGTCGCGTCGCTCGCTGATTGGGGATGAAACAGCGCGTGCAGCACCGTAGACGGAGGCAACGCGGCGCCGCCGACAAGCAAGCCCAACACAAGCGCGCCGGCCATCGCGACGCATAACGCCGCATAGCGAATCACCGGTATCGTTTCGTGCCGGCAACATTCGACTCTTGCGCGGGCACGACGGCGCGGCAACCTGACGTGGCACAGCGAGTGTTCGAACGGTTCGGGCCCGAAGCAGGCGCAGTGTTTCAACGACCGCTTGCAGCGGCGGCTCTGTCGGCCGCGCTCGTTGCCGGGCCTCCTTGCCGGGCTACGGAATCGAACGCGGGGCATGCCGTCCGCCACACAGCGCCGGGGGCACGGCCGCGCATCGTATCGTTGATGCCTTCGCTAACCGAGGACTTGTTCGCAGTCGGCGCCGGTTCACAGGTCGTCGCCGTTTCGCAGGCGACGGACTATCCGGCCGCGGCGGCGCGTTTGCCGCAAGTCGCATCGTCGGCATCGCTCGATGCCGAGCGGATCGTCGCCCTTCATCCGGACTTGATCGTGGGCATCCCGGCGCAAGCGACGCTCGTCGCTCCGCTGCAGCGTGCCGGCTTGCGAACCGCACTGTTGTCGGACGATTCGTTCGCAGACATCTTCACCGATTTGCAGCGTTTGGGGGCACTCTCGGGCCACGCCGCCGCCGCTACGGCGCTCATCACCCGGTTAAAAAAACGGACCGCCGCATTGACGGCCCACATTCCGAATACGACACGGCCCCGCACCTTCATCGTCCTGGGCGTCGATCCGATCTACACGGTCGGCCGGAATTCGTACATTGCGACCCTTCTGTCGCTCGCCGGAGCCACCGACGCCGCGCGGCTGGCTGCGGCCTACGCACGCTACAGTGCTGAAGCATTACTCGCGTCGCAACCCGACGTCATCGTCGCCGACGCGACCAGCGGGTTCGCTGCAGTGCGCAACGCGCTGCCGTGGAAAGCGCTCGACGCCGTCCGGGATGGCAGAGCCTACGTCCTGAGGGAGCCCGACATTCTCGAGCGTCCCGGCCCGCGCTACAACGATGGCCTGGAGTGGCTGATCGCGCGCCTGCACCGATAGAAAACTGCATCGACGTCCGCGAAGGTGCTCGCTTCGCCTTCTTCAAAGCGGAGCAGGGTCGCTTCGTCGACGGCGATCTTTCCAGCCAGTGAGAGGAACGTTATGCGTAGTGTAGTTCGACTCGGCTACATCCTGAGCGCGAGCACGTCGCTCGCGATGCTCGCGGCTTGTTCCCAGGGCGCCGGCACGTCACAGCCAGGCCTGACGCTTCAAGAGCAAGGCCAGCGCAGCGCCACGGTCTGGACCGTGGGGCGGACCCGAATATCCCGGACCGGCGTGGTGTCGGCCGGTCAGCCGCCGCTCCACCGCGGCTCTGTCGTGAAAGGCTTTTTCAGCCGAGAAGCGTTGGCGCCGGGAGGCGCGATGGGCTTCATTTCCGACATCGCCAACAATGTCGTGTACATCGTCAATCCGCAAGGTGTAGTGACGGCGACATTGACGGGCTTTTCCTCACCCGACGGCATGTCCGTCGATAAGGCCGGTAACCTGTATGTCGTCAACAACGCCGCAGCCAATGTTTTCGAGTTCGCACCGCCTTACAACGGTGCGCCTACCGTCATCAACGATCCCGGTCAATATCCCGTGATGGTCGCCGTCGACGGGAACGGCAATCTCGCCGTGTCGTCCGGTGTCAACACGAGCGGAGGACCGGGTGACGTTGCGCTCTACACGGCCGGCGCAACGAGTCCCACGAACACGCTGACGGACTCGAGCCTGTTTCCGTTCTTCTGCGCGTTCGATGCCGCTCAGGCAACTTGTATCTCGATGGACTCAATCCCAACACGGGCAGCGTCACTCTGGCCGAAGTCGTCGGCGGAGTCGCGGGCACGTCGATCTCGCCGCTCACGTACGGCAACACACTGCAAGCCATCGGCGGAGTGCAAGTGACCAACGCTGGCAAACTCGCAGTCGACGACCAGGTCGGCAAGGTGGTCTACAGCTATAATCCGCCATCGGGCGGCAATCTCGGCAGCCCGGTCGCGACGACGCCGCTGACGAGCGCAAGCGATCCTGTGAACTTCGCGTTCGGCAAACCCAACGTCCATCTGTACACAGCCGACGGCAGCTTAGGGCAAGCGCAGAAGTTCAACTTCCCAGCCGGGGGCGCTGCAGTCCTGACGTCGAGCCTGCCGGCCGGCGCGTCGCCGATCGGCATCGCGATCAACCCGACGGCACAGTACGTGCAGTTCTAATATCGAGGGGCGAGCCACTCGCGCCTAAGCGCTCGATCACATTGCGCGTGATCTGCCCGACGGTCGGTTCGCCGGCGTCCAACACGCGCGGCCAGTCGACCGTGCCGGCGTTGAAGACCGTGCCGCGCTGTCTGTCGCATAGAAGCATAGCGGCGCTGTCGCCGAGCACCTCGCCGTCGCCGCCGCCGTCGCCGCAGGCGAGTCGTTCTCGCCAATCGTCGAGCGCCGCCCCGGCGAGCACAGGCAGTCCGGCGTCGGGACTGAGGCCGTCGCATTCGTAGCCGACGAGGCGTTCATCGGCGCCGAACACGTCGCCGTCGCGCAACCCCGTGCCGGCGAACACCCAGTGCGATGCAGCGCGAACTTGGTAGCCGAGCGGCGGCCGCGGCCCACGCCACCAGCCTCCCCCGAAGCGGTAGCTTACGCCGCTGAAACGTTCCTCGGGCTCGTCGTCGCACCACCGGCCATCGCGCGTGAGCGTGGCTTGGTCCTCGGCGTATTGGACCCGGAACCAGGCCGTGTTGCCGGAGAAGAAGGCGACGTTGCCGCCGCGTGCTAGATGGTTTTCGACGGTGCGGCGCATCGGCCGCGTCCAATATTCTTGATGACCGAACGCAAGCAGCAAGCGCACGTCGTCGGCGAGGCGGCCGCGATGCAGATCGAGGTCGGTGCAGACATCGACGGCATACCCGCTCTTTGCGAGCCAGGCCAGCGCTTTGGCGTCCCAGTGTGCGAACGTCTGACGTGGTGAAGCAGTATCGTACACGTCGGCGTTACGGGCGTCCCACGTGTGGCCGCCTGTGCCGCCTCCGGGCCGGTGCAGGCTGACCGTACGATAGCCGCTATACAGACACGCGCCCTGATCGTCACCGCACGTGCCGTCGACAGCGGCGATGTTGTAAGCGTGATAGGTGAACAGCGGCAGATTGACGACGATGCGTGCGCTCCCGGCACGGCGTAGGACAAACAACGTCGTTCCCGCCCGAGCGTCCGCAGAGGGAAGGGGAGCGGCGCGCTCGGTTTCGATGCATTCCGCGACGTAGACGCCCGGCGGCCACGCAGCCGGAATCTGGAAGGAGTAGGCCGGCCAGTTCCAGCGCTCGCCGCATGCACGCGATGGAACGTCGTGGCCGGGCAGCCACGAACCACGATCCGCGAGCGCTTGAAAACTTTCACCCTGGCGGTAGAAGCGTACTCGGAAGCTCGGCGCATCGGTGGCGACGTGCAATGTTAGCGTGTTGCCTTCGACGGTCGGCTCGCTCGGATAGGCGCGGATCACGCCGGGAGAAGAGTCAGCCGATCGACGAGGCGCTCGATATGCGCGGGGACCGGGCGCCGCTCGCGCAGGATCCATGGCATACCTCGCAGCGCTGCGAGCAGCGCCCGCCGGGCGGCGTGATCGTGGCGGGCGCAACGCGCTAAGGCCGCCGTCGAACGTAACGCGCAGCCCAGCGAATGGCGCAGCCAGGTCGTCCATAACCGGTTGCGCATGACCAGTTGCCGGCGCGCTTCGGGATCGCGCTGCAGCGGACTCGGATGGTGGTACACGACGAGCTCGGCACAGTAGACTAATTGCCAGCCCGCCGCGAGCAGGTCGAGGGCGAGCAACGATTCCTCGGCGCCGATATGATAGCGCGGATTATAGCCGCCGGCCGCCAAGAAAGCGGTGCGCCGCACGACGACCGCGCCTGCCATGAATGCGGCGATCGCGCGGCCGGGGCAATTCGGCGGTTGCGCGACGTCACTGCACGCCATTGCCGACGACGCCTCATCGAGCCGCTCGTCGTCGCCTACGAGCACGCGGGCGTTGAGCAGTGCGACCCGGGGATGCCGGTCGAGCACGGCCGCCGCACGTTCCAACGACCCGGCCGCCCACCAGCAATCGTCGTCGCAAAAGGCCACGTAATCCGTTTGCGCCGTGCGCGCTCCAACGACGCGTGCGGCGGCACCGACATTGCGGCGTAGGCCGATCGTCCGTACGGCGGGATGGAGGCGATGCACGGCGTCGAGCGTTCCGTCCGTCGATCCGTTGTCGACGACGACGATAGGCGGCGTTTGCGGCAGCGCCGCGAGCCGCTCCAACGTTCGCAGCAGCGAACCGACTCGATTGTACGTCGCGACGACGATGCTCGTTGTTCCCGGCACGCTCCGTTGCTGTACCCGGAGTTGCATGAGGCGACCGCTGCGACACGCGCGGGCAGAGCCGCGCCGCTCTGCGACTCTACGGCGGCAGATCACGCATGGACGACGTGGAGGACGGATGCGGCGCCGATCGTCAGGCACGTCCAACTCGAGCCGAAGAGCGCGCCTCCGATAACGTCGGTCGCGAAGTGCGCGCCGAGCGCCAGTCGCGACCACGGAATGCCGACGATGCACGCCGTCAGTATGGTATCGACGACGATTGCAGGCGCACCATGGAGTGGCGGCCACTGCGCTGCCGCAAACAAGAGCGAACCGAAGAAGACGACTGCGGTCGTTGCATGGCCGCTCGGGTAGGAGAGATCGGGCTCACGATAGAGCAGCCATCCTTCCGGGCGCGTGCGCCGGAACAGGCGTTTGCAGCCGTTAACTGCAGCCTGAGAGACGGCTTGCGAGCCGACCAGCCAGAACACCGCCGTCACATCGGCACCCCCTTTCACCGCCACGGTCGCCGCCAACACTGCGATGGCGAGGATTGCCCACCACCGGCCCAGCGCCGTGAAGACCGCGGCAGCCGGCGTACCGAAACCGCGTAAGACGACCGCTTCGCGGTCGAGGCGGAGCGGAGCGCCATGCGCCACTCGCACGCCCAGTGCTACGAATGCCGCAAGACACGCCAAGGCAAAGAGGTACCAGGCCGGCACTCCTACGCAGGAGCGTCGGCAAAAGCGGCCGGCACGAAGACTCGTAACGCCCGCCGCGCGACGCCGAAACGAACTGGCGTAAAACCGAAGTCATGTCCGTCCAAGCTGACCGCGGCTTTGGGCTTGGCCCGGACCCGGATCTGCTGTGCGCGTAACGACAGCGCATCGCGCAGATGTTCTCCGGCGCCCAACCCCATTGCGATATACGTTTTCGCCACGTCGAAGTGCGAAAGTCCTTTGCTCGTGAACAAGACGAGGGTGCCGTCGCGGATCGTCGCGTCCGCAGCGATCGGCGTCAAGCCGAAGTATCGGCCGTTGACGACGATGATCTGATGCGTCGTCAGCGCGGTTTTGCCGCCGTCGAAGCGGACCCGCGCGCGAAACGGCCGATGCGTAAAGAACGGCCCAATGCCGCCGAGGACGTAGGCAGCCGGGCCGACGATCGGCTTGAGCGCGTGCGGCGCCGCTTGCGCAACTTCGGCGGCGAGGCCGATCGTCGCGAAGTTTGCGAAATGCGTCTTATTTGCCGTGCCGAGATCGATCCGCGTCGTACGGCCTGCCGCGATAACGTCGACCGCTCCCACGACGTCCTGGGGCACGCACAACGTTCGGGCAAAGCTGTTTCCGGTCCCGAAAGGCAGAACGCCAAGGATCGTTTTGCTGTGCGCTAACACATCGACTGCCGTGGTCATTGCGCCGTCGCCGCCGCCGATCAGCGCCGCATGGGTGCCTTTGTCGACGGCGTGCTTGAGACGGCGGCGTAAGCTCTTATCGTTCGGCACGACTTCGAAGGCGTCGACGCCGATGTGGCGCTCGGCGAGCAGACCAGGAAGCGCTGCAAGGTGTTTCTGCGAGCCGCTGGAGTGCTCGTTGATGATGACGGTAATGCCCAAGATCAAATGCGGACGGCGCAGGCCCGGTTCACACGCAACGCGTCGAAGAAGGCGACCGATGCCCTCCGTCGCCTTGTCCGTCCGCGCCCCATCGGTGCCGTGCCGCTGCCGCCGCTATGCCTCACCACGAGCCCTCTTTACCCGTACCGTAACGGCGGCGACGCGCGGGCGATCTCGGAGTCGTCGTGGCCTCGCGCCGACGTGCCGCGCGCCGGGCGCAACCACGTCCCAAGAGTGACGCGCTCACGCGGCTTGTATGGCGCTGGGGGCATCGTGATCGGGTGCGCGCTGATCCTCGCGTCGTTCCGGCCGCCCGCTCTTTGGGTCGAACGCGCGTACGCCAACGGTCTCTATCCGGCCCTCGATCGCGCGATCCGCAGCGTGACGGGACCGGTCCCGTTCTGCGTCGGCGACGTGCTGTTTGTCGTGGCCGTCGGCGGACTACTGACGTATTGGACGCTGACGTTGAGCCGAGCGCGCCGGGAACGACGGGGCGACGTGCTCGTGCGCGTTGGGCGCGCGCTCTTCTGGACCTTTGCCACACTCGGCGCGATCTATATCTGGTTCGAAATCGGTTGGGCACTGAACTATTCGCGCGTCCCCCTCACCGATAAGATCGTCGTCCATCCCGCGCGCACGAATGCCGTCGCGATCGACGTTTATGCCGACCACGTCATCGACGCGTTGTCGCGCGACGCCGTGGCTGCGCATCGCGAGTATGCCGCGCAACGGGGCGATCCGTCGGGCGATCGGTTCATCGCGCGGCTCGAACCGTCGTTCGAAGCGACCATCCATCGGCTTGGAGACGACGCCGGCTTTGCTCCGGTGCGCATCAAACCGACGATGTTCCAGCCGTTCTTCGCCATGTCAGGAACGTCGGGTTTCACCGATCCGTGGACCCACGAAGTCAACCTGGATGCGGGTGCATTTTTCTTCGAACGTCCGATGTATTACGCGCACGAATGGGCCCACATCGCGGGCTTTACGGACGAGTCCGAAGCGAACTTCATCTCGGCCGTCGCTTGCACGCGTTCGCGCGATCCGTTGCTGAACTACTCGGGTTGGATGCTCGTCTGGTTCAATCTGCCCCCGGATGCGCACGTCACGCACCGCATCGCGCGCCTCGCGTACAACGATATCGCCGCCGTGCGCGCCCGCTATTTTGCGCGCATCAACCGTCGAGTCGCCGGCGCCTCGCGCGCGGCCTACGACCACTATCTTCGGTCGAACCACGTCACAGCGGGCTACGCCAGCTACGGCTTATTCGTGCGCTGGATGACGGGCGCCGACTTCGACGCATCGGGGCTTCCGATCGTCGAGCCGACACCCGCCCCTGACCTCAGACGCGCGCGCCGCGCCCCGTGACGAGATTGTAGATCAGCAAGATGATCGCGACGACGATCGCGATGTGAATGAGTCCTCCTAAGTGGGCTAAGAAGAACCCGAAGATCCAAAACAAGAACAAGATGACGATGATCGCCCAGAGAATACCGGCCATCGACTCCCCTTTCTGCATACAGAGCGACGGTATCTCGTATTCCTTATCCACAAGTCGCCGCTGGTAACCTTTTCCGCCATGCGGTCGCTCGCATGTGTCCGCGTGCCGCACGCGACGCCGGGTACAGTGCGATCATGCACGATGAAGGCGACGAACGGGCGCAGCCCAATCCCGACCCGTCACCCGATCCCGACGCCGTCGCGGCAGTCGATGACCCCAGCCTGACGGAGTACGATAAAACGATCGCCGACTCGTTTCCGGCCAGCGACCCTCCGGCGCAACCATAACGTCGTCGTCAGAGCGACGCGACGAAGCCTTCGATCAGGCCGGCGATCGTTTCGGGGCGCTCGAGCGGAACGTAGTGGCCTGAGCGCGGGACGACTTCAAGCCGGCTACCGGCGATGACGTCGACCACGCGCGAACGCACCCATTGCGGGCTCATCGGGCGATCTTCTGCCGGGGCGATGACCAGCGTCGGAGTGTCGATCGTACGCGCCTCATCTTCAAAATCCAGACGCGACCACGATGCAAAACTCTCTAGCGCTACGCGGGGCGTTACCGTGGCGGCGGCCGCCCGCAGCAGCGCAGTGATATGGGGCGGCGGTTCGCCGTACGTCAGCTTCGCGAGCCATGCATTCGTTTTCTCCGTATTGCCGGCCGTCGCTCGGATCATCGCCTCGAGGGACGGCGTGAACTCCGGTCCGCAAGCGGCAACCGGCGCAATCAAGACGAGCCCTTCCACGGCTTCGGGGCGATCGATCGCGAAACGCTGTGCGATCGCCGCGCCCATCGAATGACCGACGACGACCAGCGGATCGAGGTCGAGGGTGGCCAGCAGATCGGAAAGGTCGCCCGCGAACGTGTCGACGGTGTAGGGTCCGGGCGCGGCGTGTGAACCGGCGAACCCCCGTATGTCGACGGCGAGCGTGCGCCGGCGTTGCGCCAACTGATCCATGACGAGACTCCACACGGCAGCCGCGCCGTGCCACCCGTGCACGAACAGCAACGGCATGTCGCCGTGCGGGCCGCGGTCGACGTACGATAGCGCCGCACCGTCCGACGCGTGATAGGTCAGCACGGGCTCTGTGTGCCCGCGGCGTCGCGCGCACGATAGGCCGCAATCGCTGCCAAGAAGGTCTCTCCGAAAGCCGCGAGTTTTTTGTCGCCGACGCCGGGAATGCGCCGCATGGCGGGCGGGTCCGCCGGCATCGCGTGCGCCATGGCGCGTAAGGTCGTGTCGGGGAAAATGACATACGCGGGAACGTCGTGCGCGTCGGCGACGCTGCGCCGGACGCTGCGCAGAAATTCGAACAGTTCGGCATCGGCGCCGCCCTCAGCCGGACCACCGCGCGCAAGCCGCTCTCTGGATAACAGCGCCGCGCCGGCTTCGGTCAGCATGACCGTCGCGCGTTCGAGTAAGGTTCGGCGCCCTGCTGCCGTCAGTTCGACCGTGCTGCGCAGACCGGGGCTTTGCCGCAGCATGCCCAGGCGAACCAACTCGCGGCCGATCCCAAGCCAGCGCTCGCGAGCAAACTCCTTGCCGATTCCAAAGGTCGTCAGCGCGTCGTGGTTCCACGCGCGGACGTTCTGCGTCGCTTTGCCGATCAAGATGTCGGCAAGGTGACCGAGGCCGACGGAAAAGCCGCCGGCTTGCCGGACCCGTACGACATTGGAAAGGAACTTCTGGGCGAGCACGGTTCCGTCAAATTGCGGGCGGGGCGAGCGGCAGTTGTCACAGCCGTCGCACGCAACGCGCGGCAATACTTCGCCGAAGTGTGCCAGCAGAACGCCGCGGCGACAGTCTGCCGTTTCTGCGTACGCCTGCATCGCGCGGAGGCTCGTCAGCGCGTGCGCGCGCTCTGCTTCGTCGCCTTTGGCGTCGATGAAGCCGAGCTGTTTGGCGACATCGCCCGCGCCGTACAACAGCAGGCAGTCCGCCGCCAAACCGTCGCGACCGGCGCGGCCAGTTTCTTGGTAATACCCTTCGATCGTGCGAGGCAGATCGTAGTGCACGACGTAGCGCACGTTCGACTTGTCGATCCCCATCCCGAAAGCGATCGTCGCGCAGACGACCTTCGCGTCGTCGCGCACGAACCGTTCCTGATTGTAGGCACGCGTGACCGCGTCGAGTCCGGCGTGATACGGCAGCGCTGCGATCCCGCCGTCGCGCAATTTGGCTGCGAGCGTATCCGCTTGGCGGCGGCTCGCCGCGTAGACAATGCCGCTCTCGTTGGCACGCGCCCGCACGAACGCGAGCAGACTGCGGAACGAGTCGGCCTTGGGTACGACGCGATAGAACAGGTTTGGCCGGTTAAAGCTGCCGACGTAACAGCGCGGCTCACGCAACCGCAGCGACGTGACGATGTCGCGACGAACACGCTCGGTTGCCGTGGCCGTCAGCGCGAGGATCGGTACGCCCGAAAACGCATCGCGCAATGCTTGGAGCCGCCGATAATCGGGACGGAAGTCGTGTCCCCATTCGCTGATGCAGTGGGCCTCGTCGATCGCGAAGCGCTCGACGTTCCAGCGCCGTAGTTCATCGAGGGCGCGGCCCTGCATCAGCCGCTCCGGCGCTAAGTACAGCAGCCGGAACGCGCCGCGTTCGAGGCCGAGGATGCGGCGCTGCACCTCGGCGGCCTCGAGCGTCGAATTGAGATAGGTCGCGGCGATCCCGGCGGCGGTGAGCGCGTCGACTTGATCCTTCATCAGCGCAATCAGCGGTGAGACGACGACCGTCAAGCCGCTGCCCATGACCGCCGGGAGTTGAAAGCAGAGAGACTTACCGCCGCCCGTCGGCAGGAGGGCGAACACGTCACGCCCCGCGAGCACGTCGTCGATGATCTCGCGCTGCAACGGCCGAAAGTCATCGAACCCGAAGTGGTGCTTGAGTGCCGACAGGGGGTCTGCGTCGAAGAGGCTGGACACGAGCGAGCGACGTTCGGGATCAGAAGGCCGCCTCATGCGCGACATCGAGGACCCTCGCCCCCTTGATTTCGTTGCGCGCCGTGCCGATACCAGAGGCATGATCATCCCGGGGGACATGCGGTCGCGGGACGACGGAGCGTTGCGGACGATCGGTCTGGAAGCGCTACGGACCGTGCCGCTCTTTCGCGACTTCGATGCGGCCGAGCTTTCGGAAGTGGCGCAACTGGTCACGATGCGCCGCTACGGCAAACACCAAACGATCTTCCGCGAAGGTGAAGCCGGCCAAACGTTTTATCTGATCATCTCAGGCTCGGTCGCGATCTTTCGCATCGCCCCGGACGGCCGCGAAACGATCCTCTCGATTCTCAAAGAACGCGACTTTTTCGGCGAGATGAGCGTCTTCGATACCGCCGTCCGCGCGGCCAGCGTGCGTACGTTAACGGAGGTTGAGGTCGGGGCGATCGAACGCAGCGACTTCCTGGCGCTGATCGACCGCAGTCCGCGCATCGGCCGGCTGCTCGTCATCGCACTCTCCGATCGCTTGCGTGCCGCCAATGCGTTGATCTCCGCAACCGCGTCACAGGACATCCGTTCGCGGCTCGCATCCTTGCTGCTGAACTTAATGAGCAGCTTCGGAGAAGAGGTGCCGACGGGAACCCGCATATCGTTACGGCTCACCAATCAAGAGATGGCCAACATGATCGGCACGACGCGCGAAACGGTCAATCGCACCCTCAACCGTTTCTGGGACGAACGCATGATCGACATGCGGACGTCGCACGTCATCGTCGTCGATCCCGGCAAACTTCGGACGATGGCGCCCTAGCCAAGCGCGACGGGAGCTTGGCGTGCCGTTACGCTACAGCATGTAGCGCAAAGACGGCCATAGTATCTCGAGCGGGGGATGCGGGCCGTAGCACAGCGCGATGACCTTATCGTTTTCGAAACCGCGTGCGTAGCGCGAGTAGGTATTGCCGACTACGCGCGCGCGGCGGCAGTAGGGCCGTAACGCGGCAAGGTTGTCGTGCACGCGCACGAGAGCGCGCGGGTGTTGGCCGCGCAAGCCCCATAGGCCGTATTGGTTTTGTCCGCTCAGAGCCGGCGGCAATCGATAGGGGGCGCCATAGACGTCGAGTGCCGCCGCTTCGCCGTAATTGTCGACGACGATCGAAGTGCGGGGTCGACGGTTCGGCGGAATCTGCGCGTACGCCGCGGCGACTTGGCGTACGAAATCGTGCCAGCCCAGCATGTCGGCGAAGGTCGAAGGAAGCGCGGTCGCCGCATCGCCGCGTTCTTGCTGCTGCGGCGCCAAATGTAATGTTCGCTCGTATGCGCCCAGGGACGGCGGCGCGAGAATCGGCAGAGCGAGCGGAGCGGCGGCTATTGCAAACGAGAGGGCGAGGGCGAGGTACGTAACGCGCACTGCGACGTTGCTGACGGTACGCTCGAAGGCGACCGCGCCGATCGCAAACAGCGGCGGATAGGCCGGGGCCAAATAGTAGTCTTTGCCGTGACCCGCCACCGTTACCAGTGCCGTGAGCACGTACGCAAGTGCAATGAAGCGGACCGGGGCGAGCGCGCGCACGACAAAGGGTGCGAGCAAGCCGGCGAGCCAGAGTGGGGCGAACCACGGGTTGAGGATAAAGGCTTGGTTTGCGTAGAACGCGAGCGGAGGCGTTGCCGCGTCCTTCATGCCGGCGTTGTGAATGAGCATCATGAAGGGCCAGCCGTGCGCGCTCTGCCAGAAGAGTGACGGCGCAGCGAGCACGGCGCCCAGCACGACGGCTGCCCACAGCGCCGGCCGGGCGAACAACGCGCGCTGGGGCGTCGCTAGCAATCCGGCCGCGAGCGCGATCAGCCAGAGCGGCAGCGCGTATTTGGCTTCTAGGGCGAGTCCGCACGCGACACCCGCCCAGAGCAGTATCTGTCCCTCGTTACGCAGCCACGCCCGCGCAAGCGCGTAGGCGACGAACGTCCACGCCAGCGGTTCGAAGGTCGTCGTGTTCAGCGTCGCAGTGAGGCCGAGGAAGACGGGCGCCGTTGCTGCCGCGATTCCGGCGCAAAGCGCAGCCGCGTCGCCGCCTCCAAGGAGACGGGCAAAGCGAACGACGAGCCACACCAGCGCCGCCGCCGCGATCGCCGCCGGCAGACGTACGAGCCACGTCTGCGCGCCGAGCGCGTACGTCCCGGCGGCGAGAAGCGGGACGAGCGGCGGCTGATCGGCGTAACCAAACGCCGGATGGCGTCCGCAGACGATGAAATACAACTCGTCGCGAAAGAGATCGTAGCGGTTCGCAAACGCGATATGCAGCGCACAGATCAGCGACGACAGCACGAGCCCAATGCGGTCGACCGCTGTGCCCGCTCTAGCGCGCGCCCGCGCTGCTACCGTGGCCAAGCCGCCGCCGCAGCATGTCGCCTATAAGCGGAATGCAAACGTCTCGGTGCCATCGTAGCCGCAGTTTCGCGTTGGCCCGACGATGGCACTCCTCGGGTCGTGGACACCGCACTGGCGGCGTGCCACCCCTTCGCCCTTCAACCTGCTCGTTGGCAAACGGGAACGGCCGCGCAGCATCGCGCGTAGTGCACCGCTCGCGATCGTTGACGAGCGCGTTGCGATCGTCGGCGACCTTCGTGCGCAGCTTCAACTTTCACTATCGTCGGCACGACGCGGGTTGCGCGGGTACGCGTCGAAATGCAGGCTGATGACTGCCCCGCCCTCCCTGACGCCGCGCCAGATCGTCGCCGAACTCGACCGCTATATCGTCGGACAGGCAGCCGCCAAACGGGCCGTCGCGATCGCGATGCGCAATCGCTATCGGCGCGAGAAACTCGAAGGCGAGATGCGCGGTGAGATCATCCCGAAGAATATTCTGATGATCGGCCCGACCGGCGTCGGGAAGACGGAGATCGCGCGACGCTTGGCGACGTTGGCCGGTGCACCGTTCGTTAAGGTCGAGGCGACGAAGTATACCGAAGTCGGCTACGTTGGGCGCGACGTCGAGTCGATGGTGCGCGACCTCGTCGAAGCGGCGATCCGCATGGTGCAGGATGAGCGACGCGGCGAAGTCGCCGAAGCCGCCGATGCGGCGGCCGTCGAACGGGTCGTCGACCTGCTCTTTCCCGAGACACGGCCGCCCGGCGCGCCGGCGCCGATAAACGCCTTCGCACAATCGCTCGGTTCGATCTTCGGCAACACATTCGGTGCAGCAGAGCGGCGCAGCAGCAAGCGGCGACGCCTACAGCGACCGCGACGGCGCCCCCCGAACAAGCGCGGTCGATCCGCGAACAGGCACGCGCCGACGTGCTGCGCGGCTTCTACGACGTGCGCCTCGTCGACATCGACGTCGAAGAAACGCCGCACCTTGCCGATCGGCGTGATCGGCGGCATGGATTCGCAGATGGGCGGCGGCTGCGGACATGGGCGAGATGCTCGGCGGACTGCTTCCCAAGAAGAAGACGCGCAAGCGCGTCACCGTCTCCGAAGCGCGCCGCATCTTCACGCAAGAAGAAGCGCAAAAGCTCGTCGATATGGACGCCGTCAAGCGCGAAGCATTACGGCGTGCGGGGGAAAACGGCATCATCTTCATCGACGAGATCGATAAGGTCGCCGGCCGCGAGGGAAACCGCGGGCCGGACGTTTCGCGTGAGGGCGTGCAGCGCGATATTCTGCCGATCGTCGAAGGCAGCACCGTCTCGACCAAGCACGGTGCGCTCAAGACCGATCACGTCCTATTCATTGCCGCGGGCGCATTCCACATGAGCAAACCGTCTGACCTCATCCCCGAACTGCAAGGCCGCTTTCCGATACGGGTCGAACTCGATTCCCTGTCGGTGGACGATTTCAAAACGATTCTGACCCAGCCCAAAAACGCTCTGACGGAACAGTACTCTGCGCTGCTCGCATCGAAGGCGTGACCTTGCGCTTCGCGCCCGACGGCATCGAACAACTCGCCACCTACGCGATGCGCGTCAACGAGCAAACCGAAAATATCGGCGCGCGCCGCTTGCACACCGTGCTGGAACGGCTGCTCGAGGACGTCTCGTACGCTGCTCCCGAAGACGCGGGCGAGGTCGTGGTCGATGCCGAGTACGTCCGCACGAAGCTGGCCGAGATCGTCGAAAGCGCGAATCTCAGCACCTATATCCTCTAGCTTCTCACGTTTTCGAGGTAAACCAAGCGCCGTGCCCTATATCCGCGAGATCATCGCCGACGGACATCCGACCTTGCGTAAGGTCGCCAAGAAAGTGCAGCCGCACGAACTTCAGCGATCCGCTTTTCCAGCAGCTGATCGACGACATGTTCGAGACGATGTACCACGCGCCGGGCATCGGTCTGGCGGCACCGCAAGTCAACGTCTCCAAGCGACTCTTCGTCGTGCATCTGCAGGACGACGACGACAAGCATGGTCCGTTCGTCGTCGTCAACCCAAAGTTCACGCTCGTCGAGGGCGAGATCGAATCGATCGAAGGTTGTCTTGTCGGTGCCGGGCATGATCGGCGATCTGACGCGGCACGAGCACGTGGTCTGCAGCGGCCTCGACCGTAACGGCAGCAAGATCGAACTCGACGGGACGGGGCTGTTCGGGCGCTGCCTGCAGCACGAGATGGATCATCTCGACGGCGTCCTGTACATCGACAAGGCCAAAAACATGCGGCCCGCCGAAACGGCCGAAGAGAAAGCGGCGCTGCCGAAGTGCACGCGGAAGACGCGATGCCCGACGCGTCGAGGCGGCTCTGCCTAACTCGCGTCTGCGCGGCGTCTTTTTCGGCACGAGCACGTTTGCCGAGAAGCCGCTGCGCGCGTTCGCCGCGACGGTCGATTGCGTCGCTCGTCGTCACGCAGCCGGATCGGCCCGCCGGGCGCGGGCAGAAGCTGCACGCCGACGCCGGTCAAGCGCGCTGCATATACGCTGGGCATTCCGACGCTGCGAACCGGAAAAGATGAGTGACGCACTCGCAGGTGTTGCGCGACGTCGGCGCCGACCTGTTCGCCGTCGCCGCGTACGGCAAGATATTGCCGCAGGCCGTGCTCGATCTGCCGCGCTTCGGCGCGCTCAACGTGCATCCGAGCCTCTTGCCGCTCTATCGCGGCGCGACGCCGCTGCAGTCGCAGATCCGCGACGGCGTGCGCGACAGCGGCGTGACGATCATCCTGATGGATGCCGGCATGGATACGGGCGACATCGTCGCTGCAGGAGCGGTATCGCGATCGGGCCAGAGGAAGATTACGGCCGCCTGCACGATCGCTTCGCCGTGCTCGGCGCGCAGCTGCTGGTGCGCGCCTGCGAACACGCCGCCGCCGGGACGCCTGATGCGCACGCCGCAACGCGGCCTGGCGAGCGAAGCCGAGGTCGCGCGCACGACGACGCGGCCGCTGCGCAAGGGCGAAGTCCTCATCTCCGTCGATAGTCCGCCGAGCGCAGAACGGCGCGCGGACTTCGTCGACCATATTCGCGCGTTCTCGCCGGATCCGGGCGCGCGCATCATGCTGTATCCGTTCAGCCCGGCGTACACGACGCCTGCTTGCCGCGCACGTTCTCGCCGGGCGGTCCCGAACCTGCCGATCGAAGTCGGGCACGCCGTCATCGTGAACGGATGGATTTTGATTCGCGCGGCTGACGGCATGGCTCGTCGTCGACCGCCTCGGCGTGCCCGGACGTCGCCCGACGACGAGCGAGGCGTTTCGTCGCGGCTATCCGTTGACGGGACCGCCAGCCGTTCGACGCGCGTTGCGTGACTGGTACGACGGCGAGGGCGAAGCGCTGCTGTTGCGACGGGCGCCGCTGCACCCCGCGCCGCTCGACGCGTCCGGGGCCTTGTGACGGGCGACAGCCGGGTACGGCGCAAGGGACGCTTACGGCGGGACGTGGCGGCAGCGCCGCCATCGTCCGGTAAGCGACCGACCGGCGCGCGTGATGTTGCGCTTGCCGGTCGTGCGCGACGTCTTCGGGCCCGACGCGCGCGGCGCGCAAGCGGCATTCGACATGCGCGCGCGGCGCGCCGGGCTCGATGCGCGCGACCGTGCGTTCGCAGCGGAGCTCGCGTACGGTTCGATCAAGCAGCGCCGCCTGATCGACTGGTAACTCGCACCGTACGTCGGCGCACGGCGAAAAGCCGCTGGCGCCCGACGGTCGCGGAGATTTTGCGACTGGGCGTTTATCAATTGCGGTTCATGTCCGGCGTTGACGGACTATGCGGCGGTTTCGCAAACCGTCAATCTTGCGTGGCACCACGGTCACAAAGGAACGGCCGGCCTCGTCAACGCGGTGCTGCGCCGCATGCAAGCCGACGGCCCGCTGCGGCCCGCAGCGCGCCGAATTCGCCAACTGACGCGGACTATCTCGGCACGCGTATTCCGTGCCGACGTGGCTCGCAGCGCAGTATCTCGCTGCGCTCGCCGAACGGGCGCAGACCGCGCTGGGCGGCGTCAACAGCGCGCCGCAGCGCAGCGGTGCGCGTCGACACGTGGCGCGCCGATGCTCGATACCGTGCGCGCCGAGTTCGAGGCGCGCGGACTGACGACGCAGCCGTTCCCCGCTACGTCGCCGAAATGCTGCTCGTCGACGGCACCGTCGCAGAGAGCGATCCGGCGGGCCGCTGGTCGTGCAAGGTGAAGCGGCGGCGATGCCGGTCGATCTGCTCGCTCCACAGCCGGGGGAAGACGGTGCTCGAATTGTGCAGCGGGCGCGGCAACAAAACGCTGCAGATCGCGGCGCGCATAGGCGGGCCGCGGCGGCATAGTCATGCGTCGAACGCGATGCGGCCAAGATGGCCGCTCTTATCGGCCGCACTCGAGCGCGCGGGCGTGCACGAAGTGTGGCGACGCGTCGCTGGCGGCGATCGCGACCCACAGCCGGCGCCGCCGACGTGCGGGCCGACGCCGTGCTGCTCGACGCGCCATGCTCGGGCATCGGCATCATCGGCCGCCATCCCGAAGCGCGCTGGCGCAAACGGCCCGACGATGGCGCGCGGCTTGGCCGCAACGCAGCGCGCGCTGCTGATGCGCGGCGGCATCACGCACCAAGCCGCGGCGGCCGATTGGTGTACAGCGTCTGTTCGCTCGATCCCGCGCGAAGGCCGCGACGTCGTCGACGCGTTTCTGGCAGAGGCACCGGCCTTTCATCGCGCGCCTCTGCCCGCGCGGTACGGCGCTTTGCGCGCGACGGCGATGTCGTCGTGCCGCCCGGCATCGAAGGCCGCGACGGCTTCTACATCGCGACGTGCTCGCACGGCGGCGAGACGGCCGTGGGCGATGATACGTCCAATCCGTTTGCGCGCCTGGAAGCCGTCTGCGCCGAACGCCGTCGAGCGTACGTTTGCCTTCGCGTTTCCAAGCGCGCTCGCAACCCGTGCAGATCGCGCGCAAGCTGGTCGCCGCGTTCGAAGCGGCGGCCGCGTCCGCACGAGCGACGCGGGCGGCGTTTCGTCGTGCGCTTGCATCCAAGCGACTACGCACGCCTTGAAGCGCGAGTTGCCGTACCTGGAACGGCAGTGGACGACGATGCTCGTCGGCTCGCCGAACGTTCGGGCCGGCCGCAACGCCCGCCTGAAGTGCGCGCACGAGCGCGATGCGGCCGTCGGCGCCGGCACGGTCGCCATCGCGTCGGAGGCGCAAGCCGGACGCGCAGCGTCTGGTCGTTGCGCGTGCGGCGAGGCGTGGCGCGCGGGCGCGAGTTTCCGCTCGAGCGGCCGCTCGTCGTCGGCCGCGACGCCGGCTGCGACTCGTCATCGCCGACCCGCGCGTGTCGCGCCGCCACTGCTCGCCATCGAACTGCGGGACGACGGGCCGCTGCGATGCGCGATCTGGGTTCGTCCAACGGCACGCTGCTCAACGGTGCGCGCGTCGCGACCGCCGCCGCTGGGGTGCGGCGACGTGCTTGGCTCTGGGCGACAGCGAGCTGGTCGTCGACGCCGCGTCCGATGCCGCACGCTCCACTGACCCGCGCGCGGCGAGCCTCGCGGTCGTCGCCGCGGCAGCGCTCTTTTTGCTCGCGGCGCTGCCGCGGCGCGCGGCGCGGCGCGCAGCGCGACGATGCGCTCGGCGCGATGCAGGCGGTCGTACTGCGCGTGGAGGAAGAAGGGCGGACGCGCACGGTTCGCGCGTCGCTTCCGATCACGATCGGCCGCGCGCCGACCGCGACGCTCGTCATCCCGGACGCGCAAGTGAGTCGCTTGCACGCACGAATCGATCTGTCCGACGGTGTTGTCAGCGTCCGCGACCTCGACAGTCGCAACGGAACGCTGCGTCAACGCGCGCCCGATCGACGGTTTACGGCCGCTTGCACGATGGGGACGAAATCGACGTCGGCTTGACGCGCATCGTCTATTGCGGAGTGGCCCCGTGGAAGTAGCCGCCAGAACCGAACCCGGCCTGCGGCGACGAGAGCACAGCGACGCGCACCTCGTCGAGATCGATCGCGCCGAACGTCGTGCTGCTCGCCGTCGCCGACGGCTTCGGACGCGTCAGCCGCGGCTTGCCGACGGCGCAGTCGGCTCTGGGATCGCTGCGCGACTATCTGCGCCGCCGCCATCGCGTCGGCTCCTATGGACGCAATCCCTCGCCGAGCAGCCTGCGCACGTTGATGCTCGCCGCGCTCGACCACGCCAACCTGCGGCTCTTCGGCGAAAGCGGTAGCCACGAAGATTTCGTCGGCAGCGGTACGTCGTTGACGGCGGCGCTCGTCGTCGGCGAGCACGCGCTCGTCGGCCACGTCGGCGATGCGCGCGCGTATTTGCTTGCGCCTGGGCAACATCGAACTGCTGACCGTCGACGACGCGATGTTCGCCGACGCGACGGTGGCCGGCGCCAAGCGCAATCGATGCCGCGCAGCCGCGGGCGCGCGGCCTGCTGTGGCGCACGCTCGGAACGCAGGCGAAGCTGGAAGCGTCGATCGCGCACGTCGAGCTGTTTCCCGACGATCAAGTGCTGCTGTGCACCGACGGCGTCCACCGTGCGCTCGACGACGACGAACTCGGGCGAGGCGCTGCTCGCAGGCGCTACGGCATCCGACGTGGTCGACGCGCGTGCTCGCCCTCGCGCGCGACCGCGATCCGCGCCGACGATCTGACGCTGGTCGTCGGGCGCGATCCGTTCGGGCCGACGCCGGTCTCACGCGCCGGCACGCCGCGCAGCGGCATCCGCGTGCTCGTCGCGCTCGGGCATGTTGATCGTCGCGCTGCTGTCGTTCGGTTCGTACGCGTTGCAACATCCGTTCATCGACCGGACCTCGAACGTTACGAATTCGAGTCGTCGTTAGAGTCGTCGAACGCATCGCGCCGATGCTCGGCGCGCTCGCGATCGGCGGCTTTCGCGCTTTCGCTCGCGCCGCGCGGCGCGCTTGGGCCGCCGTGGACGCTCGCGCTCTTGGCGCGGGATCGCTGGTCTGGGTTCTGCGCTCGCCGCTCGACGTGAAGCGCGACGATCTGTTGCCGGCGCTGGCCGTCTTGATCGCCGCGCTGGGTCTGGCGACGATCGCTCGTATCTCGACCGACCTCGCGCACAAGCAGGAAGTGTGGCTTGGTGTTTCGCTCGCGCTCGTCATCGCGGCCGGCCCCGCGTTCGCAGACGTTTCGCCGATTCGCCGCTTACAAGTACGTGTGGGTCCTCGGCTCGGTCGTGCTCTTCGTGCTCGTTGCCCTGTTCGGCCAGGAAGTCAACGGCGCCAAACTGTGGATCCGCATCGGTCCGGTCCAATACGAACCGGTCGAACTGATCAAACTGTTCATCGTGCTGTTCATGGCCGGGCTATCTCGCCGAAACGGCCGACGTGATCGCCGCCGCGAGGCCGTGGTCGATTCGCGCGAACCTCAAGTACCTCGGCCCGCTGTTTCTGGGCTGGGCGACGTCGATGGCGATCCTCGTGCTTCGAGCGCGACATCGGCATGGCGTCGCTGCTGCTCGCGACGTTCGCCGCGATGCTCTACGTCGCGACGCGCCGCGTCGATCTGATCGTCGGCGGGGCCGCGCTGTTCGGCCGTCGCGGTGTGGTTCGCCGTCGATCACTATCCGTACGTGATCGCGCGCTTTGCGGTGTGGCGCGATCCGTTCGCCGACCCGCTCGGGCGCGGTTATCAGGCGCTGCAAGGCCTCTTTTCGCTCGCCGCCGGCGGCTTGTTCGGCACGGGATACGGTCTCGGCCATCCCGGTTACATCCCGGCCGTCGCGAACGGATTACATCTTCGCTGCGTGGAGCGAAGAGTTCGGCGCGCTCGGCGGCATCGTGCTCGCCGGCGCGTTGCTGCTCATCGTCGTGCGCGCCTTGCACGTCGCGCAGACGCAGCCCGACCTGTATGCCAAATTGCTCGCGAGCGGGCTTGGCCGCCACGCTCGGCTTTCAGGTGTTCATCATCATCGGCGGCGTGCTCGGCCTTTTCCCGCTGACCGGCATCACGCTGCCGTTCTTTTCGTACGGCGGCAGCTCGCTCGTCGCAAACTTTCTCCTCGTCGCGCTCGTCTGGGCGATCAGCAACGAGCGCATTCGTCGAACGCAACCGGTCGAACCGCCTCGGCCGTTACGCCGAAGCGCTGCCTTGCGGGCGCGATCGCCCTCGTAACGCCGAGGCGCGCATCCGTTCGTCCGACCTCAATGTAACGCAAGCACGTGCAGAGCGGGACGGTCGGCGGCTCGCGCGAGCGCGGCGACTCCGGCGCGATCGGTCGTCAGCAATGCGGCCGACGCTTCGCGAGCGGCTATGGCCACCGTCAGTGCATCGAGCGGCATCGTCAGCCGCGCGCGTGCGCTCAACGCGCCCGCTGTCCGCGCGATCTCCGCATCGATCGGCACCAGCGTGCCGACGGCTTCGGCGATCCCGCCGTAGCGCACGTCGAGCAAAGCGGTGGCCGGCACGAGGATGCGAGCCGACATTTCGACGGCCCGCACGAGCGCAACCCGCGCGCGCTCGGAGCCGTGCGCCAGTGCGCCCAACACGGTGGGATCGACGACCAGAGCGGCGACCGGCGGGAGCGTTTGCATCAGCGCGCGTGGGGACAGCGTGCCGTACGCCTGCGCTAAGTCGGCAAGATAGTCGGCGGCCTTCGACGTAGCGTCGCCTGCGCCGGCGTGCACGCGTCCGTTACGGTGCGTGAGGAAGCTGAGCAGCGCGTGCACGAGCCTGGCCTCGGCGTCGTAGGTGACGTCGATACGGCCGCTGTCGACACGTGCGAACGGCGAGCCCAGCCGTGGCCATGCCATGCCGCTACGTTCGGCGTTGCCGCTTCAATCCTGCGGTTGGATTACGTGCACGAAGACGATAGGTTGCGGTTAGGTGAACATGCTCGTGAAAAACTCGTGGATGACCGCGTACATGAGCGGGTCTAGGCTGCACAGCCGTTCGCGGGTCGCTTTGGGCCAGGGCGAATGTGCATCGTTGACTTCCACATACGCGCGTAGCGACTCGGCAAAATATTCGTCGAGCCCAGTGGCCGCATACGGCGTCACGAAGCTGCGCGCGTGAGCGAAGGCCGTGCGAATCGCCGCGTCGTAGCCGCTGCGATACACGCCCTCGCCAAGCGCGCAATCGAGGCCGTGCGCGAATTCGTGGGCGACCGTCATCGGCGTCGCCGAGCGCAGATACACCGTTCTTTCTTCGACGACGAAGAGTCCGGCCGGCGGCACCGGCCACGCGTCGACATCGGCCCCTAAGCGGCGCAGCGCCATGGAAGCGTCCCGATAGCGCTGCGCCGGCGAAAGCGGCACGATGCGGATCCCGCGCTCGTGCGCGAACGCAAGCGCGCCTTCACCGAAGCGAGCCAGCGCCGCTGCCACCGCACGCACCATGGCGGGCGACCCGCCGCTGACCAGCGCCGTCGCGGGTGCTACGAGCGAACACATGCCGCCGATTGTCGCGCGTTACCATGTTCGGCACATGTCCGCGAAGTGAACGGCGTGCGCGGGTCCGCGCCGCGGGCGGAACGTTGTCAGCGCGACGGCGTGATGCGGTAAATGACGCCGGCAAGGTCATCGCCGACGAATAAACTTCCTTTGGGACCGACGGCTACACCGGTCGGCCGTCCGCTGCGCGAACCGTCCGGAGACTGAAACCCGCTCAAAAACTCGGTCCACTGTGCGTTCGGATCATTCCAATCGACGGGTTTGGCGGGACTATCGCCGTGCAGTGCTACGAAGACGACGCGCGGAGGAACCGGCGGCGTATGCCACGAGCCGTGCAGCGCAACGAACGCGCCGCCACGATAAGCGGCTGGAAAAGCCGCGTGACCGGTGGCGTTGCGCGGATAGATCGCCGCACCGATCGGCGTTTCGTACGCCGGGAAGACGACGCGGGCGACGGTCATCTGCGCACAGTCGACGCCGGAGCGAACGGGACGGCGGTTTTCATAACAGTCCGGCCAGCCGTAGTCGACCGTTCCGGCATGGACCGTCGGAGGATCGAAAATTTCAAACGGATGTCCGTGTTCGAGTTCGTCTTGGCCCGCGACGCCGGCCCAGATGTTGCCCGTAACGGGACTCACCGTCAGTGCGATCGCATTGCGGACGTGCACGGCCTTGGCGCGTTGGTCGCTGCCGTCAGGGGACATCTGCTGAATCGTTGCGCGGGTCGGGTCGCTTTCGACGCAGGCGTTGCACGAAGAGCCGACGCTGGCGTAGAGTTTGCCTCCCGCAAAGGCCAAACTCGTGGTAACGTGTCCGCGGCCACCGCCGCTGCGCACGCTCGCGATCTTCTTGGGCGCCGCTTGCGGACGGCGATCGCCGCTGTGGAATGGTATGCTCCATACGCCGTGCTGTGAGCCGAAGAACAGCGAGTTCGCGCCCTGCGCGATTCCGGCGACCGGCGCATCGTCGATCGTCGCAAAGACGCGCGGCGCTCGCGGGGCATTTTCGGCGTCGTCGATCGCATACACGGAATCGCCGAGTGTGGCGACGAGCAGTTCGCCCGTCGACGTGACCAGCATCTCCCGCGGACGGTCGATGTGAGCGATGACGCGCACGTCGAACCCGCGCATCACGGTTGGTTGTGGATCGCGACTGCTCGCGGTAGGTCGCGCAACAGCGTTGCTCGGAGCCAGAGCAGCGACACAAACGGCAGTTAGCGTGAATGTAAAAGCGGAACAAGCCATGCTGGTCTCTTCCCCACAACGAAAGCCTTGCGCTTCCACAGGCGCTTGCTCATTGGCACGCGCTGCGCTCCTCGGTGTGATCCAAGACGTTCACGTGCCTGAGCCGACGCGCCACATCGTCGCGCGCACGAGCGAAGCCATACGTTTTTCGCAGAAGAGCTGCTAACGAGGCCGTGGAGCACTTCGCGCGCGTCGATAGGGAGCAACGCCATCATGGCTGCGCTGGACGCTGCTGGAACCTCGCGTTGAGAAGAGATCTCTTTAAGGCGTGTATGTCGCCTCAACGACGTTCGCGCTACCGTGGCTCCCGTTATTCGGAAACCAAAGCTGCGACTTGCTACGGAATGCCATACCGCCGCCATAGCCGTCGCCGAAACTGGAAGGAATTGACAACAGGGCGAACCTTCCGCCAAGCGTCATCAACCCGACGTCTTGTATTCCGTCAGCGTCTGTTGAGAACGCCAACGTTCCGCCGGGCGCCCGCACTATCCCATACGGGTGCACGCCGCCGGGAACGTGAAAAATCGCGCCTGCCCCATAGTTCGAGACGCGGATAATCGTGCCGTCGAACGTGTCGGCGACGTAGAGATTATGATCCGCACCAAAGGTCAGATAATCGTCGTCATGCGACTGGACGGCTCCAGGAAAGCCGTTGCCTAGAGTAACCGCACCAGCCGTTGTGATCGACCCGACTCCGAGCGTGGCGCCGTTCTGATCGGTGTTGTTCGTGAACCAGAGCCGGCCGTCGGGCCCGGCGGTGATGCGAGTCGGCGAGCATAAACCTCCGGCAATGATGTCGGGCACGGGATAGAAGGTCATCGCTCCACTCGTCGTGATTCGACCAATCTCCGGAAGTTGGCCGGCAGGACAGCTGAGGGACCCCCCGGCGCCTTCGCTTACCGTGAACCACATTGCACCGTCGGGTCCGGCGGTGATGCCAAGGGGCATGGTGGCATCTAGTTCACACCCGTTCTGGATGTTCGTCGGCAGCGGGTACGTCGTCACGACGCCGGCCGTCGTCACTTTGCCGACGAGATCGTCGACGATGTCGGTAAACCAAAGCGCTCCGTCAGGGCCGGGCGTGATCGATAACGACTGGCCACTGCTCGCGTATTGAAAAGCAGTCGAAACGCCCTGCGGCGTCATGCGCACGATCGTGCCGTTTCCGGAGACGGTAAGCCAGATGTTGCCATCGGGACCAACCGTGAGATCGTCTCCTGCATCGGCGACCGGGGGAGAAATGAAGGGGGTAAACGACACGGTGCCGTGGGGCGCGTTCCGGACGGGCCGAGCCGTGAAACTGAACGCGGGCCGCTGCGCCGCCGACGCGGGCACAGCGTACGTTTCGAGCGCGATCATCGTCGCGACAAGCGCAGCCGCCGTGCCGGCCGCAGAACGTCGGTCGAGTAGCGGGCGAAGTGGAAAGTGCATTGATGTCTCTCAATCGAAGCGAAAAATGAAAGCCCTTGCGACTGACCGCAAAGCCGGTGTTCGCCATGGTCCATTAATCATGTGAATCGCGGTATGGGGAGAAACCCTACCGCGCCGGCCTTGGGAACATCGCGCTATTCGTACGTCAGCGCTCCAGGGGCGGACGAAGATTGCTCGCAACGCCTGGATTCACTCGCCCGGCTGGCAGTGCGACGGCCTGATAACCCGCAAGACGGGGCCGAGCGAGTGGAGCGTAGTACCGAACGCCCGTGGCACCTCGCATCGAAGATTATGCCCTTCTCGGCGACCTGCACACCGCCGCGCTCGTCGGCCGCGACGGCTCGATTGACTGGCTGTGCGTTCCGCGCTTCGACGGACCTGCGTGTTTCGCGGCACTTCTCGGCTCGCGCGAGAACGGACACTGGGCGATCGCGCCGGCAGAAGAAGTCCGCGCGTCGTCGCGCCGCTATCGGGGCGATTCGCTCGTTCTCGAGACGACGTTCGAGTGCGCCGCGGGCAGCGTGATGCTCGCCGAAGCGATGACGCTCGATGCGGGCCCACGCATCGTACGGACGGTCACGGGACTCAGCGGCACGGTTCGAATGCACATGGAATACGTCGTGCGCTTCGATTACGGCTCGATCGTTCCGTGGGTTCGGCGCATCGACGGCGGCTTGCTGGCGGTTGCCGGTCCCGACGCGTTGCTGCTCGCCTCGGACATTGAAACGCAAGGCGAAGGGCCGCACACCGTCGCCGACTTCGCGGTGGCCGCAGGCGAGCGCGTGACGTTCGAGTTGTCGTACTTCGCGTCGGAAAACGCGGCGCCGGCGGCGCGCTCTGCGGACGATCCTCTTGCGGAGACGCAGCAGCGTTGGCAAGTCTGGAGCGATAGCTGCCGGTATCGCGGCGAATATCGCGACATCGTCGTACGGTCGTTGCTGACGTTACGCGCGTTGACGTATCGTCCCACGGGCGGCATCGTTGCCGCGCCCACGACCTCGCTGCCCGAGAAGATCGGCGGCGTGCGAAACTGGGATTACCGCTATTGTTGGCTGCGTGACGCGACGTTCACGTTGTATGCGCTCCTCGGCGCCGGCTACAACGATAGCGCTGAAGAGTGGCGGAATTGGCTGCTGCGTGCCGTCGCCGGCGATCCTGCCGACCTGCAGATCGTCTACAACGTGCGGGGCGGCCGGCGTATTCCCGAAATCGAATTGCCGTGGTTGAGCGGCTATGAAGCGTCCAGGCCGGTGCGCATCGGTAACGGCGCACACGGGCAATTTCAGCTCGATGTCTACGGGGAGGTCGTCGACCTGCTCGCAGCCGCTCACCGCTACGGCATGGAAACGCTCCAAGACGAATGGGCGCTATCGTGTACGATCGTTAACGAGGTTGAGCGGCGCTGGAGCGAACCGGATCGCGGCTTATGGGAAATTCGCGGCGATCCACAACATTTCACGCACTCAAAAGTCATGGCGTGGGTCGCTCTCGACCGTGCGATCGTCGCCATCGAACAACATGGCTTCGAAGGTCCCGCCCAGCGTTGGCGCGCGGTCCGCGATCAGATTCACGCCGACGTCTGCGCGCACGCCTTCGATGCGCGGCGCAACACGTTCACGCAATACTATGGCTCCGAAGCGCTCGACGCGAGCACGCTCCTCATCCCAAGCGTCGGGTTTCTGCCGGCGGACGATCCACGCGTCGCCGGTACGATTGCCGCCGTCGAGCGCGAACTGCTGCGCGACGGCTTGGTCTTGCGTTACACGCAGAGCGATGCCGCCGGACCCGATCCTCTGCCGCCGGGTGAAGGGGCGTTCCTCGCATGTAGTTTTTGGTTGGTCGACGCCTACGTACTGGCCGGACGGGAAGACGATGCTCGCACCCTGTTCGAACGATTGGCTACGCTGGCCAACGACGTTGGACTGCTATCCGAAGAGTACGACCCGGTCGCCGGGCGGCAAGTCGGCAACTTCCCACAGGCCTTTTCGCACGTCGGCTTGATCAACAGCGCCTTCAATCTGTCGCACTACTTGCGGCCGGCCGAAGATCGCGCCCATGCCGCTACCTGAGGCTCGTCGCGACGTCAGGGCGGCTGACGTTCTGGCCAACGAGCGCACGTTTTTAGCGTATCTGCGTACCGCTCTTGCGTTTATCGCCTTCGGGTTCGTGATCGCGCGGTTCGCGCTGTTCGCGCGCGAAATCACGCTCGTCGCCCACGTCTCCTATCCCCGCGCGCATGCGTCGACGGGCTTCGGGATCGCGACCGTCGTCGGAGGCGTCGTCATCGCATTGTACGGGGCAGTGCGCTACGCGACAACTGACGCCGCACTCTGCCGCGATGAAACGGCAGCTATGCCGCCCTGGGCTGCCATCGTTGGGAGCGCCGCCATAGCAGCCATCGGCACACTCGTAGCCTGCGACCTATCCGCTTTCCGGTAACGTCGCTCGGCTTCCCGTGGCATCGTCGCTGCGCGTCTCGTGGGTCGACAACACGCGGCCTACGCTGCTCCCAGGAGCACGGAGCGCAGCGACGTTACCGTCATGCGACGAGGTAGCATCACGCCACGGAACTTGTAACAAACGCTTACGGTGACGGTACATTTCAATCATCATTGCATGTCAGGAGTGCTTTTATGGATGAATCCCGTGGTCGTCGGCGGCGGCGCAAGTTCGCTCTTCTGGGTTCGGTGGCGGCGATTGCTGCGGTCATCGTGCCGTCTGCGCGGCGTATCGCGAGCAAGGCCGGGTATCCGCCGGCGCTGGGACTTCTAAGCATCGTGTCGCCGGTGAACCTCGTGATGCTGGCACTGTTCGCAACGCGAGAATGGCCGCTCGAACGCGAGCTGCGACTCGCGGGCGAGCGCAGCGTCAGCCGCTGAAATCTTCGACGAAGAATTCACCTTGCGCGGTCCGGACGGCCGCGACGCCCATGCGCGTGAAATCCGGTAGTAATGCCGTGCGTCGGTGGGCCGGCGAACGCCAGAGCGCCTCTTCGGCGGACGTGACGTTGCGGTCAAACTCGAGGTCTTCGCCGGCATAGGTAAAGCGCACGTGCGCGTCATCGAAGCGCGCGAACGGGGACGTGCCGTCGAGCGCGACATGGCTGAAATAGCCGTGCTCGGCCATCTCGAGTGCGTGCTCGAGCGCCAGGCGGCTCAGGCCCGGATCGACCTGTAATGCATCGCGGCCGAGCACTTCACGTTCGGCATTGATGTTTTGCGCGAGCGTCAGCGCGTCGTCGCGGCGGTCCGATGGAGGTGAGACGATAAGCAGCGCGGCGACGAGAATGGCGAAGCCCGGCATCTCCGATTGCTATGGGCGTTGCGCGACGCAAACCTCCCTCGCAAGATGAGAGTTTGTCGAGAGTAAGGTTGTCGCCGGCCGAACCCAAAGCGGGCCTCAATCGCTGAAGTCTTCGACGAAGAGTTCGCCGTCGTCGGTCCGTACGGCCGCAATACCGACGCGCCGAAAGTGCGGTTCGAGGGTGTTGTCCCGGTGACCGGGGGAGTCCCACAGGGCGCTGTCGGCCGCACTCGGATCCTGGTCAAGGGCCATATTTTCGCCGGCATAGGCGAACGGATAGGCGGCGCGCTCCATGCGATCGAACGGCGATAAGCCCTCCGGTGTTTCGTGGCTGAAGTAGTTGCGTGTCGCCATGTCGAGAGCATGCTCTCGCGCTAACATCGTTAGCCGCTCGTCGATCCGTAAGGGCGTTCGACCGCTGGAGATGCGTTCCCGATTGAGCGCGTCGAGCAGCCGCTGTGCATCGCTTCGAGCCGCCACGCAGGCGCAGACCGCCGCCGGCGCGGGCGCAGGAGTGATCGCGGGCAGCGAGCCCAGCGGCGGCCCTTGGGGCGACAGGATGCCTGCAAGAACGAGTCCGTACGGATGCAGCGTCATCCTCGGGAAATCGGCTCGGCGCGTCGCGATCCGAGCCGTCCGGCGCTCTTGTGTAGACGATCACGGGGTCATGGGAAGCGTCGCCGACGTCGAGGTGATTTGCCCGCGATGGCCGCGTCCGGCTCCGGGCGTACGCTGACGCGGTCATGCGCCTGCGGTGCCGCCCGCCGCGGGCGGCGCGAGCCGGCGCTACAGCGTGCCGCGCCTGGCTTGTTCCTCTTCGATCGACACGAACAACGCCTTGAAGTTGCCCTTGCCAAACGACAGACTGCCCCGGCGCTGGATTATCTCGAAGAAGAGCGTCGGGCGATCTTGCAGCGGCTTCGTGAAGATTTGCAGCATATAGCCGAGATCGTCGCGATCGACGAGGATGCTTTGCTCGCGTAAGATCGCCGTTTCTTCTTCGATGGCGCCGACGCGGTCGCGTAGAGCGTCGTAGTAGGTGGCGGGCGTCGCGAGAAATTCGACACCGTTGGCGCGCAGCGCGCGAACGGTCGCGACGATGTCGTCCGTGGCGATCGCGACGTGTTGGATGCCGGCGCCTCCATAGAAATCGAGATATTCCTCGATCTGGGACTTCTTGAGGCCCTCTGCCGGCTCGTTGATCGGGAACTTGACGCGATGCGCAGCGTCGGACATGACCTTCGAACGCAACGCCGTGTACTCAGTCGAAATGTCTTTGTCGTCGAACGAGACGAGCTGCGAGAAGCCGAACGCTTTGGCATAGTAGTCGCCCCAGCGGTCCATCTCGTTCCAGCCGACGTTGCCGACGCAGTGATCGATCGCGACCAGTCCCGCAGGGTGGGGCGCTTGGGGAGAAGTCGCCGTCGCGACAAAACCCGGCAAAAACGTTCCCGCGTACTCGTCTCGCTCGACGAACGTGTGGACCGTGTCCCCGTAGGTCGCGATCGTCGCGCTCACGACGCGACCCATGTCGTCCGACGCCTCGTGAGGCTCGGTGACGGGCTGGGCGCCGGCGGCGACGGCTGCAGCGAAAGCGCCGCGCGCGTCGGCGACCCGCAGCGCAACGTCGTGGATTCCGTCACCGTGCGCGAGCACGTGACGCGCGATCGGGTCATCGGGACCGAGGGCGCTCGTGACGACGAACCGGATGCGGTCTTGTTCGAGAAGGTACGATGCGTGTCGCGGGACGCCCGTCTCCGGGCCCGCGTATGCGGTTATGCGAAACCCGAACGCCGTCGCATAGTAATGTGCCGCCTGTTTGGCATTGCCGACGTAGAAATGCAGATGATCCCAATCCAGTCGTTCGAGCGCAGCAGAACGTTCTGCGATGTCGGTCGCCACGGCAAATCCTCCTTGGGCATTCTGACGAGGTGCGTTAGCGCCTAAAGCGGTCACACCTACCGGCCGCCGCCGGGCGCGACGTTTCGTGGTTGGCGACGTCGTCCGTCCACGGCGTGGAAAGGGCGCGGCGAAGCGCGTTGTGGGCGTCTAGTTCGGAGGCTTCGCGCAGCGTTTGCGACGCTAGAAACGACTCGTACTTGCGGGCGCGGTGCCGCTCGAGCGCGGACCGATCGCGCACGGCACGCGCGTACGTCGCGCGCGCCTGCTCGGCCGTCGCCCGCGCCTGCTCCAGGCGGTCTGCTAGGCTGCCGCGCGCACGCCGCAAGCGTTCGAGGCGCAGGTCGACCTCAGCGAACGCGCCCGCGGCCGTCGCCTCGCACCTTCGGAGACCGTGCCGCGCCGACGCAATCGCGGCGTCGAGGGCGTTACACGCGTGAGTCATCCGCGTGCTGACGGCGCAAGCGACGGCGTATGCATGGCCCGCCTGCCGCTCGGCGGCCTTACGATGTTCGAGGGCGCACTGGAGCGCATACGAGAATCGAGCCATTGCCATCTGCCCTTGATCCCGCGCTTTCCGCAAACGCCTAGGGGAGGTTGACGCCCGTCCGCAGACGGCTATGCAGGCGTCAACGACGGGCGCGCTTCGAGCCACGAGCGAAAATACTGCTCGTCTTCGAACGAGAACGCCGTTTGCGCGATACGCAACGGCGCGAACGTGTCGACCATGACGGCTAGTTCGTCGGTCGCCGCTTTCCCAAGGCTGTTCTCGACGGCACCCGGCTGCGGACCGTGCGGCGCGCCGGCGGCGTGTAACGTGATCGACCCTTCCGAGATGCCGCGCCGGCTCATGAAGTTACCGCTGACGTAGTACAGCACTTCGTCGCAATCGACGCTGGAGTGATTGTACGGTACGGGTATTGCGAGCGGGTGGTAGTCGAACAACCTTGGCACGAAGACGCAAAAGGCGGCGCCGGGGGCTTCGAACGTTGCGTGTGCGGGCGGGGGCTGATGCAGTTTGCCGGTGATCGGCGCATATTCATCGGCGTTGAACGCAGTCGGATAGCAATAGCCGTCCCACCCGACGACATCGAAAGGATGGTTGGCGACGACGTAAATTGCATGGCGGCCGCCGCCCGTCACACGGATCTCGTACGCGCCCTGCTCGTCGATGGGAACCTGCAATAGCGGCGCACGAAAGTCACGTTCGGAGTAGGGCGCGTGCTCTTCGAGCTGGCCGTACGCGTTGCGAAACTTGCGCGGGATGTCGATTTGCCCGGACGACTCGTACACGAGCAGGCGTGTCGGTTCGGTTGGCGTCAGGCGATAAATCGTTCCGCACGGAATGAGGACGTAGTCGTGCGCGCGGTACGCCAGTTCGCCGAACGGAGTCGCGAGTACGCCACTGCCGCGATGTACGAAGAGCAGTTCGTCGCCGCCGACATTGCGATAATAGTACGGCATTGGACGATCGACGTCCGCGACGCTAAGTACCAGATCGTCGTTGCCCAGCATCGGCGTGCGCGCCCCGATCGCATCCCCGTAGGCAGGGGCGTCTTTTTGCGCGTCATGGGCCGTTGCGAAGTGGCGGTTGCGCAGGGGATCGTTGGGCACGAAAGCCACCCCCGGACGCTCCCATGCTTTGATCTCTAACGTTGCCGTGGGTGGCCGCAGATGATACAACAGCGACGACACGCTCTCGAACCCTTTGGTCGAGAAAAGTTCTTCAGCGTAGAGGCCGCCGTCCGGACGCCGAAACTGAATGTGACGCTTGGACGGCACCGCTCCCGCGCGGACGTAAAACGGCATGCGACCGTCTGCGGAACCGCCTGCGGGTTATCCTTCGTTGCCGGATGGGTAGCACCAATCATCGGTACCCAAGCGGCGCTGGAGGTTTTATTCATGAACGTTTCCCGACCCTCACGCATCCGGCGTGCAAGCATCGCAGCTGCGACGCTCGCAGCCGTACTCGGCACGAGCTTGAGCGCGCCGCTACCCGCGGCGGCGGATGGCGCTGCCAGCACGCGAAACATCATTTTTGGCGCGGCTGCCGTCGGTGGAACGCTTCTGATCCTCAATCACAATAAAAAAGTGCACGAGAAGTACGCCGAATACGACCGTCGCCAAGCCGAAGACGAAGCCGCCAAAAATCAAGCCGAGGCAGCGTACGAATCCGAGCGGCAAGCCTACGATCACGAGGTTGCCTTGGTGGATGCGTACCGCCAGGAGACGGCCTACGAGCGGTCGCAGGTCTCAGCGCGCAATCGTGAGATCGGATCGCTGGAGCACTCTCTGATTGTCGCGAAATACGGGGCGCGTGGTGCCGAGCGCATGGCGCTGCGCTCGCGCAGCACGTCGGGAAGACGCCGCGTCGCTAGCCTGGCGCGGCATGCCCGGCATCGCGGTGCCTCTGCGCGCCCCGTGGTCGCGCAGCGGCGCGCCTCTGATGCGCCGCAAGTCGTGTCGTACGGCTGGGGCACATACTAGAGCCACGGTATCGGCGAGCGGCACCGTTCGCGTTGCTGCTCGCTCTTCTGCCGGCATGCGGTAACGGTGGGAACGCGCCGCAAGTGCTTGCCGATCGGATCACTCGCGCCGTGTACGCGGACGACATCGATGCGACGACGGCCGACTTCGACGCGGCCACGAAACAGACGATCACGCGCTTACAAGTCGGCGCCTTATCGGACCGCATGCATGCGCTGGGCAGCTACACGTCCCTGACGCAGCGCAGCGCGCAACCCGATAGCGGCAAATACGCGTACGATGCGCATTTCACGCACGGCACGCTCCTCATCGAGCTGCGCATCGATCCGACGGGCAAAGTCGGCGCCTACCGCGTCTCGCCGGAGAGCGGACCCGCCACACGCTAGCGTCGTTACGACCAGCCACGTTCACGCGCGATGCGGGCGGCCTCAACGCGGTTGGCGGCGCCAAGTTTTCCGATCGCCTCGGACAGATAGTTTCGGACCGTACCTTCGGACAACCCGAGGTCGTGCCCGATGGCCGCCGCCGAAAGCCCGTCGCCAGCCAGCCGTAGAACGGTTCGTTCGCGCTGGGTCAGTGGGTCGGGCTCCGACCACGATTCGAGCGCGAGCTGCGGGTCGATCGCGCGACCGCCTCCGGCGACGGTGCGGATCGCGTCGGCGAGTTGTGCCGCCGGCGTGTCCTTAAGCAGATATCCCCCGACGCCGGCATCGAGCGCGCGCCGCAAATAGCCGGCGCGAGCAAACGTCGTGACGATGACGACGCGGGCCGGCAGTTTTTCGGCGCGGATTGCGGCGGCGACATCGAGTCCCGAGCGCCCCGGCATCTCGATGTCCGTAACGAGCACGTCGGGTGCATGCGCGCGAACGAGCGCAAGGGCATCGTCGCCGTTCGGCGCCTGGGCGACGATTTCGAGATCGTGCTCGAGCCCGAGCAGGGCCGCCAAGGCGCCGCGCACGAGGGCTTGATCTTCGGCGAGGACGAGCCGGATCAGTGCGCTGTCGCCGGCAGTGTCAAGACGAGACGCGTACCGGCTTTCGACTCGCGCCCCTCTGGCGCGCTTGCACTTTCGCGGACGAACGTGCCACCGAGCGCCTCAACACGTTCGCGCATGCCGCGTAGGCCGAGCCCCTCGTTTGCCCCGAGGCCGCGGCCGTCATCGGCGATCTCGAACCGGCAGCCCAGCGAGTCGGCTGCGAGATGCGAGCCGGCACGTACGTTGCGCCGGCATGGCGCACGACGTTGGTCACCGCTTCGCGGATAGCGAGTGCCAGCACGCTTTCCGTGCGGGGCGTGAGGCGGACGTCGCCAACGTCGCATCTCGAAGCGGACGCCCGCCGCGGTCAGGACGCTACGCGCGCGCTCGATCTCGGCGGCGACGCCGGCGGCGCGATAGCCCGCCAGCGCTTCGCGTAAGTCGGATAGCGATTCGCGCGCGATCCGTTCGACGTCGCGAATTTCCGTTGCGGCGCGCGTCGCATCGGAATCCGACAACTTGGCGGCAAGTTCGGACTTGAGGACGATGACGGAAAGCGTGTGGCCGAGGACGTCGTGCAGATCGCGTGCGATCCGTTCGCGCTCGGCGAGCTTCGCTAGGCGCTCGACGTCTTCGCGTGCGGCCCGCAATTCGCAGTTCATTCGCTAAATTTCGGCTGCAGCGGACGATCGCCGCCCCGATCGACCGCCGTAAACACGATCGCCGAAAATCCAAAACGTTGGGTCTGGATGGAGCAGCGCTGCTTCGAGCAGCGATTGCCGCAATCGAGCGCTGCGATGATGCGCCACGCCAAGCGGCGTGGAACCGACGAACGGTGCAAACGCCGCGGCGTACACAAAGTACGTCCCGGCCCAGGGATTGATCGGCCCGAGGATTGCTCCGATCGCTGCGATCGCAGCGAGCATGAGTATCAGGGCGCGACCCTCGAGCCAGTACGCCCGAAAGTACAGGACCAAAAAGACGGCCGCGGCGACGGCCGTCTCGATGAAGATCGGGACGGAGCGGACGACCGCAGGATACACGAACGTCATCGCCATGTAGACGAGGTACAGATACGGCGTGTAGCCTGCGTCGCGCGGCAAAAGCCGCAATGTGATGCGTGCGCGGTTCGCGGCGCCCGCGCGAGTCACGTCGCGAGCAGCGGCGGAATGCTCGCCCGTCACGACTGCGTGTCGCGGCGCTGCAACGGGCGCGACACCGCCGGGCGCCGCCGAGCCTTTAAACATTCCCTCGGCTTTCGTCGCGCCGCCAGCCGAACGCTGCGAGCGCGAGGAAGGCGAGCGTCCAGAGAACGAGTGCGAGCGACGTCGCATTGCGTGCGGAGCTGCCGATGCCGATCGCGGCTTGCGCGAGTCGTCGCGAAGTGATAGGTCGGCAGTCCACGGCGCGATGCGCGCGAAGACGCCCGGCAGCATTTCGCCGGAACCCACAAGCCGCCCATGAACGACATCGGCAAGTAGATCAGGTTGACGATCGCCGGCGCGCCGTTCGCCGGCGCGAGCGTGCCGATCGCGAAGCCGAGCGCGCAGAACGGCACCGCTGCCGGCGACGAGCACGCCGAGCAGCGCAAGCCATGTTTGCGGCGCAAGGTGCACGCCGCCCAGCGATCGCGCCCATCACTTCGATTGCGGCCGCGACGGCGAGCGCGAAGAGCGAGCGCCGCGAGCGATTTTCGCCGCGAGATACGACCAGAGCCGCATCGGACTGGCGCGCTTGAGGATCAGCCATCCGTTGCCGCGTTCGAGCGCGAGGCTGACGCCGAATCCGAACAGCGCCGCGCCGATGACGCCGAAGGCGCCGTAGCTTGCCAGCAGATACGTCGCGACGCTGAATCGCCGTGGATAGCGTTGCGCGCCATTCATCGCGATGCCGAAGAAATAATAGAAGGCCAGCGGAAACGCGAACAGCGGTAAAACGTAGCTCGGCTGGCGCGCGAGCCGCACAAGCTCAAAGCGCGATTCGAGTGCGAGCGAACGAAGAGTTCGAGCCCGGCCGACAGCCGTAGCGTTGCGAGAGGCCGACGCACCGGAACTGGGCGCGTTGAGGGTTGCATCCATGTTAAGCCACCGCTTTCATCAGCGAGAGGTAGGCGCGTTCGAGCGTCGGCGCTTCGCCCGTTGCCGCCGGTCGCGCGCGCTTTGAGTTGGGCCGGCGTGCCCTCGGCGAGCACGGCGCCCGCCGATAGCAGAACGATGCGATCGGCGAGGGCATCGGCTTCGTGCAGATAGTGCGTCGTCAACAGCACGCTCTTGCCGCGTGCGACGAGTTCCCGCACGCCGTCCCACAGCAGTTCGCGCGTTTCGACATCGAGGCCGGCGCTCGGTTCGTCGAGAAACAGCACGTCGGCATCGCCGCAGATCGCAAGCGCGAAGAACAGGCGCTGCCGTTCGCCGCCGGAAAGCGCGGCGAAGCGGCGCTTGGCGATTCGATCGCAGACACGCGAGTTCGATGACGTCGGCGAGCGGCAGCGGCCGCGGATAGTAGCTCGCGAACAGTTCGAGGTGTTCGGCGACCGTCAAGGTCGCGGGAACGCTGGACACCTGCAGCATCGCGCCGACGCGTTCGCGTGCCGCACGCTCGCGCGGATCGCGGCCGAAGATGGTCGCGCTGCCGCTCGTCGGTCGCGCGAGGCCGAGCAGCATGCGAATGGCGGTCGTTTTGCCCGCGCCGTTGGGGCCGAGCAGCGCGAGCGTTTCGCCGCGCATAGAGCGAGAGGTCGAGAGCGTCGACGGCGAGTGTGTTCGCCGTAGCGCTTGGTCGCCCGCGTCAAGCCGCGCGGCGACGGGTCGGTCCGGGATGCTCGCGGTTGGTTCATGCCTGTAGTGCTGCACCGTCACTGTCCGCGGTATGGTCGTCCGTCAGCAATCGACATGACGAACGTCATGCGGCCGGTACGGCTGCCCGTCGGCGAAAGCGGCTATGACGGAATGTCATCGCGAGCGTGCCCGCGAAGAAGTGAGGCGCAGCATGCATCCCGCGCGCCTGCCGCCGGGCGTCAAGCGGGTCCAGGACAACCGCTTGTGGGCCGCCTTCGATTTCGCCTTTCAAGGCATCTGTACGCGACGCGTACGCAGCGCAACATGCGCATGCATCTCGTTGCGGGTTCGCTCGCGCTTGTTCGCGGCGCTCGAACTTGCGCCTCGAGCGCGCCTACGTCGCGGTCGTCGTGATCGTGATCGTGCTCGTCATCGCGCTCGAGCTGCATCAACACGGCGGTCGAAGCGGTCGTCGATCTGATGACGGTCGCTCACCATCCGCTCGCCAAGATCGCCAAGGATGCGTCGGCCGGCGCCGTGCTCGTCGTCTCGATGGGCGCGCGTGATCGTCGGCTATCTGGCCTTTTACGAAGGCGTGACGGCGGGCGGCGCAAAGGTTTCGGCGGCCGTGGCGGGCGTGCCGCGCAACTATGCTTTCGTCGCGCTCGCGATCGTCGGCGTCGTGACGATCTTCTTGAAGGCGTTCGCCGGCCGCCGCGGCACGCCGTTGCAAGGCGGCGCGCGTGTCGGGCCATGCGGCGCTTGGCGTTTGCCGGGGCGACGGTGATCGCGCTGCTGGGGCAGACGCTCGTCATCGCGCTGCTCGCGTACTTTCTCGCGTTTCTCGTCAGCCAGAGCCGGGTCGAAGGCGGCATCCACCGACTCGCGCGAGGTCGTCAGCGGGCGGGGTCGTCGGCGCCGGTATGACCGTCGGTCTGTACCTGCTCGTGCGCGTATGAGCACTTTCGCGTTTGCGGCTTCGCCGCAAGCCTCCCGCGCAAGCGGGACGTCGCGAGCGTTGGCTGGTTTAGAGGCCGTGGTATAATGGCCGCAATTTGAGTACCGACCCCCCGCCGCGAGGTCGCGCTGTGCGCACGCCGCCGGTCGCAGCTGAGACTCGGCACCACTTCACGATGATCGTCGACGGCTCTCGGGCGCCACGTCCCGGAGATTGCGGCGCTCGTCGTCTTGATCTGCGGCCGCCGCTTTCTTTTCCGGCTCCGAAGCGGCGCTGATCTCGCTCTCACGCCTGCATGCGCGCGGCATGCTCGAGCGCGGCATCAAGGGTTCGCGCTCGGTCCTGAGCGTTACTCGACGACCGCAACCGCTTTCTGACGTCGATCCTCGTCGGCAACACGATCGTGCTGCTCGCGGCCGATTCGCTCGCCACGCTTCTTTTCGTGCACGCCGGCGTCCCGCAGCCGGCGCTCTTCTCGACGGTCGTGATGACGGTGCTGCTGCTCGCGTTCGGTGAGATCATCCCGAAGACGGTCGCGGTCGCCGAACAACGAACGTTGGGCGCTTGCGCTCGCGCCGCTCGTCGCACGCTTTGCGTGGCTGATGACGCCGATCGTCGGCGGCGTTCTTGTTCTTTACGAACTTCATCGTCAAGCTCTTCGGCGTCTCGCCCAAGCCCAACGGCCCGTTCGTGACCGAAGACGACATCCGCAACATCGTCAACGTCGGCGCCGAACAGAACGTCCTCGAAGAGCAAGAACGCGAGATGATCCACTCGATCATCCAGTTCGGCGACACGATCGTGCGCGAAGTGATGACGCCGCGCCCCGACATGGTGTCGGTCGAAGTCGACTCTTCGGCGCGCCGCGCGCTCGACCTCGTGATCGCCGAAGGCTATTCGAAGCTGCCGGTCTACGAAGAGACGATCGACAACGTGATCGGCGTCGTCCACGATCGCGAGCTGTTGATCGCGCTTTCGAACGGGACGCTCGCGCAGACGCCGATCCGCGCGCTGATGCGCCCGATCACGCTCGTGCCCGAATCCAAGCGCGTCAGCGAACTGCTGCGCGAAATGCAGCGCGGCAAGTTTTCGCTCGCGATCGTCGTCGACGAATACGGCGGGACGGCCGGCCTCGTGACGATGGAAGATCTTGCTCGAAGAGATCGTCGGCGAAATTCGCGACGAGCACGACGAAGGCGAAGAAGAAGCGATCCGCGTCCTGTCGCCGAGTGAAGCGGCCGTCGATGCCGGCACGAACATCGAAGACGTCAACGCGCGCTTGGGACTTGCACCTGCCGCACGAAGATTTCGAAACGATCGGCGGCCTGACGGTCGGCCTGTTCGGGCGATTGCCGCACGAAGGCGAGGAGAGTTCCGCCGACGGCGACGTGCGGTTGCGCATCGAGCGCACGCGGGGCCGGCGCATCCTGGCCGTGCGCGTGCTCAAGGACGGGCTGACGACGCCCGACGATCGAGCGCTCGCGCGCCCCGACTCAATCGATGCGGAGCGCGTCTAAGTGCGTGACGTAGTGCGGTCGCGATCCGGATGCCAAGGCGTTGCAATGCCGATGTCGCCTGCGTGACGCTCGCACGCGCGTACAAGACGCGCGGCATCGTTTTGCGCGCCCGCAATCTCGGCGAAGCCGATAAGATCTTTACGCTCTTTACGCGAGATGCACGGCAAGGTTCGACGCCGTCGCCAAGGGCGTGCGGCCGCGCCAAAAGCCGTCTGGCGGGGCGGCTCGAGTTCGCTGGCGAGGTGGCGCTCGGCATGCACCGCGGCCGCGACCTCGACGTGATCACGTCCGCCGATCTCGTCGCGCCGTCGTGGGCGCACGTCGTTGCGCCCGGCGCGTTCGCGACCGCGCACATCGTCGCGGAACTGGTCGACGCGTTCTGCGAACCGGACCTCGCCGCTGCCCGACGTTTACGCGCTGTTGCGCGGCGCGCTGCGCGCGCTCGCCAACGACGGACGATCCGGCGCAGCTCGTGCCGCGCTTCGAGTTGCGGTTACTCGAAGCGCTCGGCGTCGGGCCGCAATCGGATGCGTGCATGCGCTGCGGCGCGTCCTTTCGGACAAGCGCCGGCTGGGCCGACGTCGAGGCCGGAGGCCTCGCTGTGCGAGCATTGCCGCCCGCATGCGTGCCGGACGCGCTTGCCTTGAGCGGCGACGACGTTGCGAATTTCCGCGGCCTTAGCGGCGGCGCCGCGGCGCGGCCCGACCGCCGGCGATGCGGGCGACGACCGCTGCGGCGCGCGCCGTCGACGCGTTCGTGCTTGGCATCTGGGCCGCCGGCCGAAGCGCCAGCTTCTGAGTACGCTCGCGTACGGGTCGATGCCGCGGACGTTCGTCCTCCCAAGCGGCCAGTCGCCATGATCCTTGCGCTCGACGTCGGCGAACGCCGCATCGGCATTGCCGTCAGCGATCCGGCTGAATCGTACGCCTTGCCGCTGCGCACGCTTGAACGGACGACGCATGCACGACGATCTCGACGCGATCGCCGGCGTCGCACGCGAGTACGCGCGCAGCGGACGATCGTCGTCGGCGATCCCGTGCACGCTTTCGGGCGAGCGCGGCATCGCCGCGCAGAAGATCGATGCGCTTCGTGGCGAGCCTCTGCGCGGGCATACGGCGGCGCGATCGAACGCGTCGACGAGCGATTGACGACGGCGCAGGCGACGCGCACGCTTGTCGCAGCGGACGTTTCCCGCGCCGGACGCAAGCGCGTCGTCGACCAGCTGGCCGCCGCGCTGATCCTCGAAGCGTATCTGGCGCGCAAGCGGCGAGCGGCGACGCTGATGCGCCGCGCGCCGTCGCTGGTCGCCGCGCTGTTGCTGGTCGCCGCTGTGCTGCCTTGGTGCCCGGCATGCTGTGGTTCTGCAGCGAGCGTCGTCCGTGGACCGTCGTCTGCCGGCTACGCCGACCACGGTTATCGTGCCGAGCGGAGCGACCGGCCACGAGATTGCCGACGCTTGTTGGCCGCGCGGCACGTCATTGCATCGGCGTTCGCCTTCGAACTGCTCGCGCGATTACGCGGCGAGCGCTCTCGTATGGAGGCGGGCCAGTTTCGCTTCGACGCCGCACCTCACGCAGAGCGACGTGCTGCGGCAGCTCGTTGCCGGCGGCCAACAGAGTCGCCGTCTGGGTCACGTTTCCCGAAGGCTACACCGACGCGCAGATCGCGCAAACGCTGGCCGATGCATCGGCTCGGGCAGACGACGCAGGCTCGCAGCCGTATTCGCGCGCTCCTCGCTCGTCTTCGGCGGACGCAAAACACCGTCGCTCGAAGGCTACCTCTTCCCCGACACCTACTTGATTCCGCGCAACGCCGGCGCCGCCGCGATCGCGAAGCATGCTGACGCGACCAATTCCGCCGCGAGCTGCCGCACGATGCAAGCCGTCGCGCCGCGGCGCTCGGGATGTCGATACCGCAAGTCGTCACGCTGGCGTCGCTCGTCGAGCGCGAGGGAAGGTCGACGCCGAGCGCCCGCTGATCGCCGGCGTCTACTACAACCGGTTGCGCCGCGGCATGCCGCTGCAGGTCGATGCGTCGCTCGAGTACGCTTTCAGAACGCACAAAGACCGTCATCACGTACGCCGACCTGGCGCTGGACTCGCCGTACAACACCTATCGCCACACGGGTTTGCCGCCGACGCCGATCGCCAATCCGGGCCTGCCGTCGCTGCGCGCGGCGTTCTTTCCGCAGCCCTCGGCGTATCTTGTATTACGTCGCCATGGGAAATGGACGCCACGCTTTTGCGCGAACGCTAGCCGAACACAACGCCAACGTCGCGCGCTACCTGCACTAAACGTGCGACTCGGCGAGGAGGACCGATCATCGACGCCTACCAACGGTGAAAGCCACGGCGAAGGCAAAGTCGAACTGCGCGACACGGTCGTGATCGAGACGACCGATGGACAGAAGTATGAATTCGAAGTCGTCGGGCTGGTCGAAGACGATGAGAACCACGCGTTCGCGGTCGCCTACAGCGAGCAAGCGGACGAATTCGTCGTGACCGACGACGCCGGGAACCTGCTCGAGGACGACGCGCTCGCGCAGGAGATTCTCGACGATTTTTTCGTGCTGGCGGAGGAATCCGCGAGCGACGAATCTCGGTGATCCGGCATCCGAGGAGACCTGACCGAGCCGTTGGCCCGTCGCGTTCTATTTCTCTCGGCGGCCGTCGGCGTCGGCCATACGGCGGCAGCGCACGCCGTCGTGACCGGCGCTGCAGCGCTTCGATCCGCCGCTCGAAACGCAGACGGTCGATTCGTACGAGTACGCGGCAAGCGTTTTCGCGAAAGTCGTCGCGGACGGCTATATCGGCATGGTGAAGACCGTGCCGCAGGTCTATGCGTATCTCTATGGCCGCGTCGAGCGCGCCAAGAACATTCCGGCGGCGCGCCGCTTCGTCAACGCGCATACTGCCACGAATCTGCGTCCGCTCGTCGAACGCCTGAAGCCCGATCTCGTCGTCTGCACGCACGCTTTTCCGTGCGGCGTGATGTCGGAATACAAGCGGCGCTTCGATGCGACGCTTCCCGTCGTCGGCATCGTGACCGATTTCGTCGTCCATCCCTTTTGGGTCTATCCGAACATCGACACGTATGCGGTCGCCACGCCGGAGATGCGGCGCATGCTCATCGCGTGGGGCGTAGCAGCCGGAACGCGTGCTCGCTGTCCGGCATCCCGGTCGACGCTCGGTTCGGACGGCCGCGCTTGAGCAAAGATGCGCTGCGAACGGCGCTGGGCTTGCCGCGCGACCGCCACATCGTTCTCATCATGGGCGGCGGCATCGGCATCGGTCCGCTCGACACGATGATGCGCGCGCTCGGCGACGTCCCGCAGCACGTCGCGGCGGCCGTCATCGTCGGCCGCAACGGCCGCCAGGAAAAGCGCGTCATCGAAGCCGCCGAGCGCACGGCATATCCGCTGCGCGTGTTCGGATTCGTCGACAACGTGTTCGACTACATGCATGCAAGCGACGTACTGCTCTCGAAGCCCGGCGGTCTGACGTCGAGCGAAGCGCTGGCCGCGCGGCTTACCGATGGTCCTCGTCAAACCGTTGCCCGGCCCCGAAGAACGCAACACGCGGTATCTGCTCGACTGCGGTGCGGCGATCGAAACGCGTGGGCGCCGGCGCCTCGCCCGTACCGTCACGGATCTGCTCGCCTCCAAAGAGCGGCGTCCGTCGATTGCAGGCGAAGATCGAAACGCGTGCGACGCCCCGATGCTGCCGTGACGGTCGCACAGCGAATATTCGAACTGCTGCAACGCCGCGACGCGGCTGTACGTTTCGTAAAAAAGGGGCGGTGCCGATTTCGCCCGTCAGATTCGCCTTCGCCTCGATGCACCCGGAGGGATGGGTGAGTGGCTGAAACCAACCGTTTGCTAAATGGTCGTGGGTCTAAAAAATCCACCGAGAGTTCGAATCTCTCTCCCTCCGTTGAATCGCCGTGGCCGCACAGTGCCATTGTCATCGACTCATGCGCAATGCTGCACAGCAGGGAACGAACAGACGGCGCGGTACTTGTACGGGTCGTCCAAGACGTGCGGTCGTAGCTCAATTGGATAGAGCAACAGGCTACGAACTTGTAGGTTGGGGGTTCGAGTCCCTCCGACCGCGCTAACGTTCTCCATCGCCGCTGCAACGAAGCACGCACAATGGCGGCACGGAAGCGCTCACGTTGCGAAATGCGGCTCGGTAGCTCAGCGGTAGAGCGGGGGACTCATAAGCCCTAGGTCGTAGGTTCGAATCCTACCCGAGTCACGACTGTCCGGTGAAGCGGAGCCGAAGGCGCGAATCCTTCGGCGGCGCGAGCGGTGTTGGAGGTTACCGCGATGTCAACGATTCCTTGCGATTTCTGCCCGCACCCGTCGACCGTGGCCAGATGGAAGAGATCGAGATCTCGCACTACGTTCCCGACTCGTCCGGCGACGATCTCGCGTACGCGCGAACGTACTTCTTCGGACATCCCGATTGCGTGCGAAAATTCTACCGGGGCCTCGTCGACCACAAACTCGACCTCTTCAAACACCTGCCGACGACGGCACCGCTGACGCCCGAAGAACCGAAGTAGCGCGTCCTTGCGCCCGTAGCGTAGCTGGATAACGCGCGGCCCTCCGAAGGCTGAGATCGGGGGTTCGAATCCCTCCGGGCGCACGATGAAGCGAAGAAAGCCCGCGGCTCGCTGCGCGGCTTTTTTCGTAGGGCGGCGAAAAGCCCGCGGATGACGCCCAGCCGCGATTTGGCCGAGGACGTCGCTATGATGCGCCGCGCGCTCACACTCGCCGCACGAGGCGGCCGCCGAAGGCGAAGTTCCGGTCGGCGCGCGTGCTTGTCGCCGGTGCGCGAACGTTTGCCGCGCGCAACGAGAAAGAACGCCGCCCCGACCCGACGGCGCACGCAGAAATGCTTGGCGATCCGGGCGGCGGCAAGCGCCCTTGGCCGCTGGCGCCTCAGCGAAGCGACGCTCTACGTCACGAAAGAGCCGTGCGTCGATGTGCGCCGGCGCGATCGTCGCCGCACGCATCGAACGTCTGGTCTTCGGCTGCCGCGATCCCAAGGGGGCGCCGCCGGCAGCGTGCTCGACGTCTTCGCGTCGGCCGCCGCCAATCACCGCGTCGCCGTCACGTGCGGCATTCTGGCGGATGAAACGGCACGGCAACTCGGCGACTTCTTCGCATCGCGGCGCAAAGACGTGCATGCGGACGCGACCGTCACAGGACCCGGACGGAAGAACGTCCTATAGTCGCGGCTGGCCTGCGGACCGCGGAGAGGTGGTCGAGTGGTTGAAGGCATCCGCCTCGAAAGCGGACAGACGTGATGAGCGTCTCGAGAGTTCGAATCTCTCCCTCTCCGGTGAAAGTACGCCGCACGCTGCGCCGCAAGCAGCACGTTGCGCGCCCCCGCGACGAGGTTACTGCAGGCGCGGGTCGGGAGCGGCGTCGGGAAACGAAAAGTCGTCGTAGTGCGCGTCGGCGATGACGTGCAGACGTCCGATCCGCAACGGCCCCTGCAGCGTCTCTTCGTAGTGCGCATGCGAGACGAGCCAGTGTCCCGCAACCGTCGAATAGTCGACGATGAACACGATATCGTCACCACCGGCAAAGCGGACCTCACGCGGCAGATCGGTGGCATTGTCGATGAGGACGTCGCTCAGATAGAATGTGCTGTCGGGCTTCGCAACGGCACGCTTGACGAAATCGAACGGCACGAACGTGATGTGCGTCACCCCGTTCGCCGCGTCGCTGGAATCGGACGCGTAATCGGCGCGGTACTCGCGTAGCCGGAAGACCACGACGTCGGCTTTGGACTGCGTGGGATCGTCGAACGTCATCGGCGTGATGTCGTGTACGCTCGACGACATCTCCATATGGAAGCCAACTTTCCACGAAAGCGTGAAGAAGGAGAGCGCATCGAAGGCGGGCGTGATCGGAAACCCGTGACCGAGCACGTTGGCCCCACGCGGCAGATCTTGAATGACGGCGAGATCGTCGCGTGTGCGCACGTCGACGTGCCGGATCACCTCGCGCTCGCGGTGCACGCTTGGCGCGCTGACCTGTGTGTCGACGTGATAGGAGATGTACGCCGGAAAACTGCGGGCTGCGGCGGCGGCCGCGTTCGCACAACGTTCGAAAGCAAGGTCTGGTGTGAGCATCTGCAGTCGTTCCTTCGCCGAGCGGCCGCCGAAGTGCTCGCGGCCAAAGCCGTAACGCCGCGCCGCCACCTGCGGGTTCCGCTGGACCCGCGGCGGAAATTGCCACGCAATGGAAACCTATCCGCTCGTCATCGAACCCAAAGAACGGGAACTGATCTGGGGCGGCCACGCGCTGGCCGAACGCTACGGAAAGCCGGCCGCCCCGCACGCAACGATCGGTGAATCGTGGGAATGTTGGGACGAGAACCGCGTCCGTAATGGTCCCTATGCCGGCCGAACGCTCGCCGGCCTCCGCGTGCAGATCGGCCGCGAGCTTACCGGAAAGGCGGATCCAGCGGCGATCTTTCCGCTGCTGACTAAACTGATCGACGCACAACAAGCCTTGTCGGTACAAGTTCACCCCGACGACGCCTACGCGCAGCGCGTCGAACACCAGCGCGTCGGCAAAACGGAATGCTGGTACATCCTCGAAGCGCAGCCCGGCGCGACGATCGTGCTCGGTTGGAATCGCGATACGTCGCGCGAAGAGTATTTCGAACGCACCAAAGACGGCTTGCTCGACGACCTTCTGCGCCGCGTCACCGTGCAGCCCGGCGACGTGTTCTACCTGCCGGCCGGTACCCTGCACGCCATCGGCGCGGGCATCGTGCTCTTCGAAACGCAACAGGCCAGTGACTTGACGTATCGCATCTTCGACTACAACCGCCGCGGTCCCGACGGAAAACTGCGCGAACTCCACGTCGAAAAAGCTGCCGACGTCCTGGATTTCGGGCGCTCGACCGCCGGTCCGCTACGGCACCTGTCATACGCGCTCGACGGTCTGGTGCGCACGGCGCTGGTCGCCGACAAGAACTTCTGGCTCGAACGAATTGCAGTCCCCCGCCAACGCGCCGGCCTCGACACGGACGGCATGCCGCTCACCGTCACCGCCCTCGACGCGCCCGTAGACATCGAAGCGCGCGGCTGCGAAATCAGTTTACAGCCATACCAAACGGCCGTCATTCCCGCAGCCCTCGACGTCGTGATGCTGAGCGCCCCGCATGCGACCGCGGCGGTGCTAGCGGCAGCCCCACTCGGCGACCCCGAGATCGTCGCCAAACGCTTCGCCCGCGCCGCCGTCGACGTCAACGCATCGACCGCCTTTCTGGCCCAGTTCTGAAGCGGCTCAGCAACGTCTGACGCGCCGCCCTGGTGGGAAATTGTAAACCACCGAAGCGTTGTCGGCCCCGTGAATCGAGCAGTCGAGCGCTCCTCCCGGAGCGCGCTCCTGCATGGACAGTGGCGCCCAATATGCTTCAAAGGCTTACCGTTACTCCCCTCGACACGTTGAAGCGGGTCGATCCTCGTACGGTATGGCCTCTGGAGCCGCAATTCTCGCGATGGTTGGCGAAAACCGCAACCTTCTTGGAGAGGACGCATTCGACGCTACCTCGGACGCGCCGCTGAAAGACGAACTCGACCAAATCGTCTGGCCGTTTGACCGGCCCGCACCACCAATGTTGAGCGCCCGGATGCTAGCATAGTATGATATCAGGAAAATGGCCGACATACTTATTCGAAACGTACCGCCCCAAACGATATCACTGCAGATGAGCGCTTCGCCCGCAAGCTTTCCAAATTGCAAGTAGATGTGGCCGTGTGCTAACGGCGCGCCTTCCTTGGTCGCTCAACGATGCGGTTCGATTGATTCCCGTCGTGGCACCTCCGCACGCACGGCACCCGAGCGACCGTCAACGCTAAGCCGGCTCATCCACCGCCGTTAGGTTGATCAGTCTCGACACCGACGCGCTTCACGCATGGGTGACGCGCCAGGCCGCTCCCCAAACCGGATACAGATACCATCATCGCGCTGCGCCCCGCGCTGGAAGCGCGAGACAAGCGCCTCACGGTACGTCGCCCGCCCTGCGCTAACGGCGTCCTGCTGCCAGGCCCGGCCTGGGTTTAGGCGAACGAGGGCGGCAGATCTGCTTTCCAAAGCCAGGAGTCACCATGCGAAATACCTCGCGTGCGATAGCTTCAGCGTGTTTGGTCGCGCTATCGCTCTCTGCGTGCGGCGGGCATTCCTCGTCGCTGCCAACCCTTAGCGATAATTCAAACGCAAATTCCAGCGCTCGCGGAGTGCCGAGCGACATGCAAGCGGCTGATCGAACGAACGCGGGGCCGCCGTTGATCTCGATTCCGAAGACGTCCGGCTCGCTCGCATATACGGATGCGGGCCGGCGCGCTGCCGGCGCGCCGGTGAATGTTACGATCGTTTTGCGCTACAATCACCAGGCGGAACTCGATCAGCTCGTGGCAGCAAAAAGCGCGGCCGGCGGACCGCGTCACTTCCTTACGCCGGAGCAGTTCAACAACTATTACGCACCGACGGTGCAGCAGGAGCAGGCGGTCGTTACTGCGCTCCAGCGCGCCGGATTCTCGATTACCGAGCGCTATCCGAATCGCACGGTGGTCGATGCGAGCGCTGCGAGCGCGACCGTCGAACGATTCTTCTCGACCGAGATGCACAACGTCTCGCAAGGCAAGTACGGAACGCGCTACGCCAACCTTACACCGGCGACCGTGCCTTCCTCGATCGCGCCGTACGTGCTCACCGCTTCGCTCAGCAACGTCGTCATTGCGCAGCCAAAGGTCGATCAAGAAGGCGGAGCGATTCACAACCCGCAGAATCTCCGCGTAACGACGAGGAAGCCCCAGCACAAAGGCAACGCCAATGAAGCGCCGGCATCGATGCGTATGGCGCCCAGCAGTTGCTCGGGCCAGCTGCTGCTCAACTCCGGCTTTGAATCGGGGGACGTCAGTTGGAGCGATCCCAACGGCGATATCACAGATTACCGAGCCTATGCGTATCAAGGCAGTTGGTTCGCCTGGATAGACGGCTACGCTCAGCCAGTAACCGATCCGGGCGTTTCGCAGACCGTCTCGATTCCCTCGGGCTGTAGCGCGACGCTGACGTATTATCTTTTCGTCGGTAGCGATGAGCCGAACACGCCGACCGATTACTTTTACGTGACGGCCAACGGCACGAACGTGCAGACGTTCAACAACACGACGAACACCGGCGGCGGCTACGTCAAAGAGAGCGTGAACCTCTCCTCGTATGCAGGGAACAACGTCACGCTCAAGTTCTACGGTGTGCAGAACGGCTACGAAGTCACGAACTTCTTTGTCGACTCGACAGCGTTGACGCTCAGCGGCGGCACCAGCACGCCGTCGCCGACCCCAACCGCCAAGCCAACATCCACGCCGACTGCCAAGCCGACGTCGACACCAACGGCGTCGCCAACCGCAACGCCGACCGCGTCGCCGACGCATTCGCCCACGCCGGCGCCTACCGTAACGCCGACGGTGTCGCCGACTGGATGCAACGGCGCGGCACCGGATAACGGTCCTCTCTCGAACTCCGATGGAACGCTCGCCACGGGTGTCGCCAAACCGTTCGACTTCCCGGTTCAGCATGGATGCAACGGCGCCGGCTATACCGCTGCAGTGGTCATCGACGATCCGGTCAACACGAGCTATGTATCGAAGTATCTCTCTGCGGCAGGAGTGACGCAAACCGGAACGATCACGAATGAAGCCGTCGACGGCGGCGGAAGCGGGGACGATCCAGAGACCGACCTCGACGTGCAGACGATCTCGGGACTAGCACCGGGCGCCAACATCGTCGTCTACGACATCGGGTCGCTCGCAGACCAAAACATCGAAGACGCCTACAACAAGGTTCTCAGCGATGGCAAAGCCAGCGCCGTGAACTCATCGTTCGGCGGCTGCGAATCCAGCGACCCATCGTTCGAAAGCGCGACGAACTCGATCGCCGAACAAGGCGCATCGGAGGGCGTCGAATTTTCGGCGTCGGCCGGTGATACCGGTTCGGACGAGTGCGGAAACGACAATCAGGAGGGCGTAAGCGCTCCGGCCGGGGACCCGTACTTCACGTCGATCGGCGGAGTCAATTTCACGTACAACAGCAACGGCGTGCTGACCAGCGTGACGGCCGGCGACGCGTCCTGCGGGGGCGGCGTGAACGGCACGTGCTATGGCGGCGGCGGTGTTTCCACGGTCGTTCCGCTACCGAGCTGGCAGAGCGGCATCTCAGGCGTCATCACGTCAGGCCGTAACCAGCCCGACATCTCGTTGCCGTTTGACTACGTCGCCGTCTACACGGGCGGAGCGTTTGCCGAATATCTCGGCACGTCGTGGTCGTCGCCGGCATCGGTCGCGCTGTTCATCGAAGCCGATGAGCTGCACGGCACGAAACTGGGATGGCTCGACCCAACGCTCTATAGTCTGTTTTCGCAAACCGGCTACAACAGCTACTACACACCGTGCACGTCCGGCAACAACATCGCCTACTCGTGTAACGCGAGTCACTACAATCAAGCCGCCGGCATTGGAACGCCGAAAGGCTGGGCTTTGGCCAACGCATTGTAGCGTCCCGCACTTGCGGTAACGGAAAGGGCAGCGTTAACGCGCTGCCCTTTCCTACGTCATTAAGCCTATAACTATCACTGATATCGGGCGCGCACTTGGCGAAAAGATAAAGCGCTTCGGCCCGAGCGCCAACCTTTCATCAGATGGTCGACAGATGGTCGACGTCGAATCGGATGCTCCGGTATCCCGGCGTCTCTCACGCCGGTGCGTCGCTCTCCCTATCTAAGCTTGGGCCGTCAACCGGGAAATGGCATGCGACGCAGGTTTAGGCAGATTAGGTCCTCCGCGCGTGTCTAAAACTTTACGTTTTTAAATGGAGTCCCTCAGGGTCTGAAAAGACCGAACTGTACGTCTCTAGCGACCCCCGGAGTTGCGCGATGACGCGCTCGGACGACGTACCGGGTAAAGCGAAGGTTACAATGCCAGACAACGACCGGCGGTCGCCTCGTGCCGGCAGCGATCAAGAAACGCTACTCGCCGCCGACGCCGGTCCCCACGAGCGCGACGCTGCTCAACTCACCCGTGACGCCGGAGCGGAGACGATCGATCCCAAGACGTGGGGGGGCGGCATTCCCCAGACGTACGGCATCGCTCCGCGCGTTCGTCTGGGCGCACGGTGGGTGAACGTCCTGTGGGCGCTGCCGATCTCGGTGGTCGCGTTGCTGATCCTCGTTGCCGCCGCCAAAGGGCTGCGCGAGACGGCAAGCGTGCAGATGTTCATCCACCGCTATCCCGGCGCGCTGCTCGCACATCCGCAGGCGATCGGGATTCCGTGGTGGGCGCGTTGGCAGCACTTCTTCAACCTGTTTTTCCTGATGTTCATCATCAGAGCCGGGCTGCAAATACTGGCCGACCACCCGCGGCTCTATTTCGATCGCAACTGCACGCCGGGACGCGATTGGTTTCGGTTTCAAAAACCGGTTCCGCCCGACCGTGTGTGGACGGCAAAGGAGGATTCCGTCCGGTTAGCGGGTTGGTTCGGGCTACCAGGACTGCGTCACTCGATCGGATTGGCCCGCTGGTGGCACTTTGTCTTCGATCTGCTCTGGCTTGTCAACGGCGTGCTGTTTTACGTCCTCATCTTCACGTCGGGCCATTGGCAACGACTCGTGCCGATGTCATGGGACGTCTTTCCCAGTGCCGCGTCGGTCGCGCTGCAATACCTGTCGCTCGACTGGCCGCAGAATCACGGGTGGTTGGCCTATAACGGCCTCCAGCTTCTCGCCTACTTCATCACGGTGTTCATCGCCGCGCCGCTCGCGCTCCTCAGCGGCCTCCTCCAGTCGCCGGCGGTCTCGAACCGAATACATTTCGCCGGCCGGCGCCTCAACCATCAGCTCGCGCGGTCGGTACACTTTTTGGTGTTGTGCTGGTTTCTGACGTTCATTTTCTTTCACACCGCGATGATCTACACGACGGGACTACTCGTGAATCTCAATCACATCACGCTCGGGAGCGACACTGCGGGATGGGGCGGTTTCGTAATTTACGTGGTATGGATGGCAGTAGTCATCGTGGCCTGGTTCGCCGCCACTCCGTTTACGTTGCGCCACCCGCGGCAAATCCAACGCGTCGGCGAAGCGCTCATTGGCCCGATCGAAGCCGTCTTCGAACACGTCGACCCGCGCCCCGGCGAGTATACCGAGCGCGACATCGCCCCGCATCTGTGGCCCAACGGCAAGATGCCCGGAACCGAACAGTACGAGGCCATGGCCGCCGGCGACTTCGCCGCGTATCGGCTGCGAATCAGTGGACTCGTGGAGCATCCGCTTGAACTCAGCTTCGGGGACGTCAAGGCGCTGCCGCGCCAAGATCAGATCACGGCGCATCATTGCATCCAAGGCTGGTCCGGCGTCGCGAAATGGACCGGGGTCCCGATGCGCGCCATCTGTGCCCTGGTGAAGCCGAAACCCGAAGTACGGTACGTCGTCTTCACGTCGTTTGTCGAAGGTCCAGACGGCGGTTTATACTACGACGCGCACCACCTCTCACACATGTATCACCGGCTAACGATGCTGGCCTATGGGCTCAACGACAAGCCACTGGGCCTCGTCCACGGCGCCCCGCTACGGCTACGCAACGAAGTCGAGCTCGGATTCAAGATGGTGAAATGGGTTGAGAGCATCGAATTCGTGGCGTCGTTCGCGGAAATTAGAGGGGGCCGCGGTGGATACAACGCCGATCATGAATTTTTCGGTTATCGGGCCGGCATCTAAGGAGCAGCGCCAGACCACGACGGCAAGTGCTCGTAAGCGCCATGCTCTAAGAGCGCCGCTCCTTTGAAAGATCGGACGCCACGTGGCGATACAACGTACGGGTAGCCCGAGACAATATCTCGAGCACGCGAAAGAGACCGTCGCCTGAGATCGTGATGGCTTGCCATTCGACGGCGGCGTGGCGATGGACGAGCGCATAGGTATCGTTGCCTACATCAAAGATCGCAAACTCGTTTGATTCCGCGATTAAGGTAGCATTCTCGAGCGCGTGAGCATCGATCGCGACGACTAATTTCATAGTGATGTTTCCTTAACCGAGAAAGCGTTGTAGGTTCTGCCGATCAGCGTGCCTCCGAGGGCGCCGCCCGGTTCGGATTGCGCGACCGTGCGGCCGTCCACCTCGTGCCGGTTCCGGCGACCGTTAGGGAATAGGAAAGAACACGTATGGCACCGACCATTCTGCTGAAGCGCGCCTATGAGAAAGCGGGCGGAGAAGACGGATTTCGCGTTCTGGTCGATCGACTGTGGCCGCGGGGCATAAAGAAAGAAGACCTGCAATTGGATACCTGGGCCAAAGAGTTAGCCCCGAGTACCGAGCTGCGTAAATGGTTCGCGCACGATCCGATAAAATGGACGGAGTTCCGTAAGCGCTATCGGCACGAACTGACGCAGGCGCACGCGTCGCAGAGCATCACTGAAATACTCGATGCCGCGAAGTCGGCAGACACAATTACCCTGGTGTATGGCGCGAAGGACACCGAGCACAATGAGGCTGTCGTACTGCGCGCTCTATTCGAGCGAGTCGCCGCGCGCCGCGAACGCGCACACTGAGCATGCCGTACCGCACGTCGTTGCCCGTACGTGCGCCGTATCGGCTCGACCTAACGGTGGGGGCTTTGCGGCGCGTGCGCAGCAACGACGTCGATGTCATGACGCAGGACGGGCGGTACCTGCGGGCACTGTTTCGTCCCGGCGGCCTCAACGTCGTCGACGTGCGGCAGGTCGCCCCGGACACCCTCGACGTTCGAATTACGGGCCGCGGTGCACAAGCGCAACTGCAGACGGTCGCGACGATGCTCGGAACGGATGTCGATCTGAGTGACTGGTACGAGCGCACAAAGCAGTTTCCGTGGCTCGAGCGTCTCGCGAACGAGTTGCGCGGCGTAAAGCCACCGCGTTATCCCGAACTGTGGGAGGCGCTGTGCCACGGGATCGTGTTTCAGCAGCTGAGCATCACCGCGGCCGCCGCAATCATGGGACGTTTCGTCGAGCGATTTTCTACTGCCGTACAGCACGACGCGATCTCACTCTATCCGTTTCCGCGACCGGAGATCATTGCCGAAGCGCACGAGCGAGAATTTGAATCGCTCGGGCTTAGCCGCATGAAGGTGTCGTACCTTAGAGGAGCAGCTCGGGCAGTGCTGACCGGAACCATCGATCCGTTGCACGTGGCGCGGCTTTCGACTGAGGCGGCGATCGCCGAATTGCGAACGGTACACGGCATCGGACAGATGGAGCGCCGCCGTGGTCCTACTCCGCGGCTTCGGCCGCTTGGACGTCTTCCCGCCCACGGATTCCGGCGCTTCGCAAAGCATCAAATTGCTATCAGCGAACCCGGAAATAGACGAACATCAAGTCCTGGCTGCGCTCGACGGCGTTCGCGGCATGCTGTACTTTCATCTGCTTCTCGGAAGGCTGCGCGGGATTCACTCCCTTACGAAAGACTGAACGCGCGAAACGACGGGACAGACCGTACGAAAGGCATGGACTGCCTTCGGCGTAGCATGGTTTCATGGATATCATCTCAGGATCTGGCGACGGCGCCGTTGGGGCGCATGCGCGGCCTGCCCACTACGGTTGAACTCTGGCTATGAAAACTAAAGAGCTTCTCCTTGGGGATGTGGAGGTTCATCTCGCAACTCCAGAGGCTCATCTAGGGACTCCATCCGACGCCGGAAAGCATCAAGCGGTCATTTTCATCGGGGAAGAGCCGACCGCCGCGCCCGAGTTGATCCACGCTGCAGATATGCTTTCAAGTCTCGGACACGTCACGCTCGCTTTTCCATTGATCGAGCAACGGTTCGATCGGGCGCAGCTAAAACGCAGAATCGCAGCGGCCATCACGCTCCTCAACGACAGGCCGGATGTGCGCCATGGGAACATTGCCGTGTGGTCATTTGGCGCTGACTGTGGCGCGATCGCGTCTACCGTCCCGGGCCTCGCCGCTGCAATCATCCTTCACTTGGACGCGGACAGAGGACCGACGGATGACTGGCATACTGTCGCGCCGTTTGATTTGCATGACGTCCAGTGCCCGGTATTGCTTATCTTCGCGACGTCGCGTCCCGATGCTGATGACGTGATCGCAGGCATCCGTAACGATCTCGAAGCGGCGGGCAAAACGGTGGAAGTCCAACGCTACGATGCCCCAGCGTCGCAGACGAGCGTAACCATGGAGTCGTTCCCAGCTCGGGTGATCGCCGATCGCTGGGATCACGTGCAAGCATTCTTACGTCGCCATCCGAGTTGATGTCGAGCGATTCTGCGCCATCGCGCATGCCTCGGGTTCCGTAGTACTGTACTGAGCGCCCCACGAATCTTTTACAGGGAAGGTGCGATATGGCAACACCAGACATCACCGGCGGATTCGATAGCGACGAATCGCAAAGCAGTCAGAGCACTTGGAGAACGCTTGCAGAAGCTCATGCGTAAGGCTTTTGCGAGTGCTGGCCCCGGCGGCCAGATCGCCATGAACGTCTTGAACGGAACGTGGCTGGGGGAACCGCTCCACGTCATTCTCACAGACGTTCCCATCGGCGCCTGGACAACGGCTCTGATGTTCGACGCTTGCGAGTTGATCAGCGGCCGTGGCGACTTCGCGACCGCAGCCGACACATGCGTGGTGATCGGAATAGGAGGAGCGCTGTGCGCAGCGGTGACGGGGACGACCGACTGGCAGTATGCGGATGCTCCAGGTCGCCGTCTTGGTATGATTCATGGCGGCTTAAATCTGAGCGGAACCGCGTTGTTCACGGCTTCATTGGTCTCACGTCGGCGGAAGTCGCGGAGCGTCGGCCGGATGCTGTCCGCGCTCGGGTATGGCGTAATGGTCTTCGCAGCGCGTCTAGGCGGTAAGATGGTCTACGAGTACCGAATCGGCGTCGACCAGACCGCCGGGCAAACTCTTACCGGACGAGTTTGTGCCCGTGCTCGCCGACTCAGAGTTGCCGGAGGCGCAGCCCACGCGCGCTGAGCACGACGGCGTCCCGATCTTGTTGGTCCGTCGTGGAACGCGGATTTTTGCGTTGGCTGAGACATGTTCGCATTTCAGCGGGCCGCTCTCGGAAGGCGCTCTCGTAGGCGACAGCATTCGATGTCCCTGGCACCGCTCGCGATTCGCACTCGAGGACGGCCGCGTGCTCGATGGACCGGCGGTCCACGCCCAACCGTGTCTCGAGACTCGCGTACGTGATGGCCACATTGAAGTGCGTAAACCGCCAGGAAAAATTGCGCCAGCGCCGCCGGCAGCGGAGGCGGCCGAACCGGCGCAGCCATGATTCCGTCGTCCGCAAGCAGGACGCGCTCGCGACCGCAATGCGCTCCAGCGCGGATCGGCGCAGTACGCGCTCAGCCGAGTTGAGGGCTCCGCCGACCGGCAGCCTAACTACGTGCGATGCTTCCTCACATTGCGCGAATCGAGCCCCTCGTCGCCCTCGCGGTCGTGGTGGCGACGGCGTTGACGGATGCCGTCTACGTGTTCTTTTCTGCCGCGGTCGCGGGGCGGCGCCGGGTAGCGGCAGCAAGCTGGAGCGGCTTGTGGTATCTCCTGTCCTCGTTCGCGGTCATCTCGTACACGCAGAACTGGGTGTACGTTTGCTTCGCGGCACTGGGTTCGTGGCTCGGTGCGTACGCCTCGATGACCTTGCTGCGCGAGCGTCCGGCACGCTCGCACTCCTCTCCCTCCGGCCCGTGCCAGCCACCCGAGCCGCGCCGTTGACGGGAGCCCCCAAGTCGCTTGAAGCGCGCCACAAGCGGGGATGAACGTGCAGCGCCACTAGCACAAGGAGATGCACCGCACGTGATCGCGTATCTTGGAATCGGATTACTCGGCTCGGGCTTCGTTCGGAAGATGCTCGAGCGTGGACAAACCGTCCACGTTTGGAACCGGACCCCCGAAAAAGCGCGCGACCTCGAAGCGGACGGCGCAACGGCCTTCGCTGATGCGCGCGCGGCCGTAGCCGGCGCGACCGAAATTCACCTCACGCTCAGCGACGATGCCGCCGTCGACGCGGTGCTCGAGCCGCTTGCCGACGCGATCGCGCCGGCGACGCCGATCATCGACCACACGACGACTGCGCCGACGCCGACCGGTGAACGCGTCGCTCGCTGGAAAGAGCGCGGCCGCACGTTCGTGCACGCTCCCGTGTTCATGGGGCCCGCCAACGCCCGCGCGGCCACGGGGCTGATGCTGCTTTCCGGCGACCCCCGCATCCGCGCGCGAGTCAAGCCGCTCCTCGAACCGATGACCGGTAAAATTCTGGAACTCGGCGACGATCCCACGCGCGCCGCGGCGTTCAAATTGTTCGGGAACATGCTGCTGATCACGATCGTCGCCGGCCTTGGCGACGTCTACGGCCTCGCACGTTCGCTCGGCATCGATCCGCGCGACGCGGCCCGGTTATTCGACGAATTCAATCCCGGCAATGCCGTCGCCGCGCGCAGCAAAACGATGGCTGCGGGCGAGTTTACGCCGCCGAACTTCGAACTGACGATGGCGCGCAAGGACACGCGGCTGATGATCGAAGAGGCCGCTCGTCACGGTACGACGCTCGACTTGGTCCCGACAATCGCGGCCCTGATGGATCGTTACATCGCCGCCGGCCAGGGAAACGCCGATTTCTCTGTCGTCGGCTCAGACCACCCGGCGCCAACACCCGCCTAAACGTTCACATGCTGCCGGACGAAGCCGGCCGCGGCGTTACCTCATCCAGCTCCGCCACAGTCTGCGGCGACAGTGTCAGTTCACCGGCGGCAAGATTTTCGCGCAGATGGGCGAGCGACGACGTGCCCGGAATCAGCAGAATGTTGGGAGACCGCTGCAGCAGCCACGCCAGCGCAACCTGCATTGGCGTGGCGCCGAGCCGCGCGGCCACCGCCGTGAGCGTCGATGACTGCAGCGGGCTGAAGCCGCCGAGCGGGAAAAACGGCACGTAGGCAATGCCGGCTTGCGCCAGCTGCTCGATCAGTGCGTCGTCTTGACGATGGGCGAGGTTGTAGTTGTTTTGCACGCACACGATGTCGGTGATCGACCGCGCTTCGGCGATCTGGGCTGCGGTGACGTTGCTCACCCCGATGTGGCGGATCAAGCCTTTACGCTGGAGCTCTGCCAACACCGTCACCTGCTCGGCGATCGACCCGTCCGACGGCCCGAGGCCCGCTCCCATGACGCGGTAGTTCACGATGTCGAGCGCGTCCAAGCCTAAGTTGCGAAGGTTGGCGTGGACGCCATCGGTCAGCTCTGCCGGCGAGCTCGCCGGCTGCCACGAGCCGTCGGCGGGACGCCGCGCGCCGAGCTTGGTAACGATCACCAGTCCCGCCGGATACGGATGGAGCGCACGCCGGATCAGCTCGTTGGTGACGTGTGGTCCGTAGTAGTCCGACGTGTCGATATGGTTCACGCCGGTCGCGACGGCTTCGCGCAAAACGGCCACCGCGTTCTCCGTGTCCTTCGGCGGTCCCCACACCCCAGGGCCCGCCAACTGCATCGCGCCGTATCCGATCCGTCGCACCGTCAGCGTCGTGCCGGAAAACGTAAACCGTCCGCCTAGCGTGGCGTCACTCATCAGCAGGCCTCTTTCCAGAACTTCGAGCTGCGCCGAGAACGCCGCGGACGGCGCGTCGCCGATCGCCGGCGCCTCTAAACCGCAGCGCCGTTACGCGCCGGCGACGGATGGTACGGCAGTGAACTTGTACAGTTGGTCGGAGTATGTGTAGCCGACGATCGTACCGTTTTTGAGCGTTCCGTCGATATGCGATCCGAACGCGCCCAAATTGAGCCAGATCTTATCGCCCGTCACGCCGCCGGTGACCGTGCGGATCTGCACCCCGTCCTCCGGCCGGTAGAATCCACTGACGATCCCATCCTTGCCGATCACCAGATGCAACTCTCCCACGAACGCGCCCGCACCGTGGTATTGCGGGACGAACTCCGTACGGTAATTGAACAGTACGTTGGCGGGCGCCGCCTGGCCGACCGCAAGGGCCGGGCCGCTGGTGAACAGACCAAGAGCAGCGGCGGCGGTCAGCGTCCAGAGCAGCTTCATAACGCTCCTATGAACCCGTCAGTCCCCTCGTTCCGTTGCAGCCTCAGGCGCACGCCCCGGCATGCGGGGCTGGGAACGTCGTCTACTCGTCCCGAGTTATGCGACGCCCGTCAGCCGAGTCCAAAGGAGGCGGTGAACTGATCCCGCGCGATTTCGTAACACTCGCAGGCCGTCTCTTTGAGCCGTTCGCGGTCCAAGATCGTAATGCAGCCGCGCTCGTACGTTATGAAGCCGGCCCTCTGCAGGGCCGCCGCAGCCAGCGTAACGCTGGAGCGCTGACTGCCGAGCATCTGCGCTAGAAACTCGTGGGTGAGTGGGAACTGGTCTGCGCCGACCCGATCTTGCGTCATGAGTAACCACCGGCAGCAACGTTCGTATACCGTATGCACCCGATTACAGGCCGCGAGCTGACCCAGCACATTCACGTAGCCATGGAGAAAGCGCGTCGTTGCCGCGCGGAAGCGCTCGCTGGACTCAACCAGTCGCGTGAAGTCCGCAACGGGCATCTTCCACGCGCGTCCCGGCACTTGGCAGAAACTTTCGTTGGCCGTGGAGGTGGCGCCCATCAGCAGCGGGATCGCAGTCGTTCCCTCGCGCCCGATCGTGCCGATCTCCACAACGGTACCGTCGATCATGTGCGTGACGACCGATATGACGCAATCGACGGGGAAGTAAGCAGCTTCGATTGCAACGTCGGGGCTGTACAGCCCTTGCCGGGTCGATAGAGCGACGAGTTTGCCGCGCGCCGAGGCGGCTAACCGCTCGTCTTCTGATAGGGCCGCGAGCAGCGCGTTCTCCGACTGCTCGGCCCACGGAGTTTTCCTCTCTCCGTTATCTGGGCGGCCCTCGCTGGGGCTGGTTGTTTGCCTACCGCGCTGCGCCAACCCATTCTCTTTCAATGTCGGTTTTAGCGCCTGCCACGTACAGCGTGAAGCCGAGAAGTCCTCTGTCACAAATTGACGGACCGTGGCCGGCCGCCGGAGGTACGATACCAAACGATCCGCGAGACCCGAGTGCCTTTGGATCGGTACTGAGCAGTCGATGCTTACGCTTGCGGCACTCAGCGCCGGCAACGGCCGGACGGAACTTTCGAAAAGCGTGCTCGTGCACGCGCAATGAGAAGAGGTGAACGATCGCTAGCTCCCGCCAGGCTCGACCCGGAGCAACGGCACCGGACGTCGTTTGCTTTTCGCACCTGCGGTGGAACTTCGTGTACCAGCGTCCGCAGCATCTGCTTTCGCGATGTGCGGCGCAACGCCGGGTCTTCTTCGTTGAAGAGCCAGTCTTTAAGCCTACGGCGCAAGCGTATCTCGATATCTCGACAACCGACGGCGTGACGGTCGTCGTCCCGACGATCCCCGACGCCCAACGTGACGACACGGCCGTTGTGCTGCGACCCATGGTCTCGGAGCTGCTGTCGACCTTCGGGATATCGCGCTGGGTCGCGTGGTACTATACGCCCGCCGCCGTGGCCATTACGCGACACCTCACTCCAGACGTCGCCGTCTACGATTGCATGGACGAACTGTCGCTCTTCGCCGCGGCCAATCCCGCGTTGACTCGGCTCGAGGACGAACTGCTGCAACGCGCCGATATCGTTTTCACCGGCGGCCCGTCGCTTTATGCATCCAAGAGTAAGCGCCATCCCGGCGCACATCTTTTCCCGAGCTCCGTCGACGTGCATCACTTTAGCGCCTCCCGCCATATCATGCACGAACCCTTCAATCATGCCGCCATTGCGCGGCCCCGCATCGGTTTCTACGGCGTCATCGATGAGAGGTTGGATATAAACCTGCTCGACGGCATTGCACTGCGACGCCCTGATTGGTCGTTCGTCGTCGTTGGTCCAGTCGTAAAGATTGACCCGGCCGGCCTGCCGATGCGCCAGAATCTGCACTATCTCGGACCGGCATCCTACGAAGAGCTTCCATCCTACTTGGCGGCATGGGACCTTACGATGATGCCGTTCGCACGCAATGACGCGACGCGCTTCATCAGCCCGACGAAGACGCTAGAGTATCTCGCGGCGCATAAGCGCGTCGTCGCCACCGCGATCGCGGACGTCGTAGAGCCATACGGCCGCGCCGGCGTCGTCCAGATCGTATCGGACGCCGAAGAGTTTATTGCGCGCGCTGACACGTTGTTGAAAACGCCGGCATCTCCACGCTGGCGCCGGGATGTCGACCGGCTTATCGCAGCGACGAGCTGGGACCGGACGTGGACCGCCATGTGGGAACTGGTGGAAGAAGAGTTGGCGCGCGTGCCGCTTCCTTTCGAGGTAGCGTAAATGCGTTACGACACCGTCATCGTCGGCGCCGGCTTTGCCGGTTCAACGCTCGCTGAGCGGCTGGCTTCCGAGGCCGGCCAGCGTGTGCTCGTCGTCGATCGTCGCCCGCACATCGGAGGCAACGCCTACGACGAATACGACGCCGCAGGTATCCTCGTCCACCGTTATGGCCCCCACATATTCCACACGAACTCCGATGAGGTGTTCGCGTACCTGTCGCGGTTTACCGCGTGGCGTCCGTACGAGCATCGCGTCCTGACTTCAGTGGACGGCAAATTGCTCCCGATGCCGATCAACCTGACGACCGTCAACCGGTATTTTGGACTCTCGCTAAACTCCCAAGAGATGGAAGCCCATCTCGCCGCCCTGGGCGAGCCGCTCGAGTCCGTGCGCACGTCCGAAGATTTCGTTGTTTCACGGGTTGGTCGCGAGCTTTACGAAAAGTTTTTCCGCGGTTACACGCGTAAGCAGTGGGGTGTCGACCCCTCGGAACTCGACGCGTCCGTCACTGCGCGCGTCCCGACGCGCACGGATACGGACGATCGATATTTCACCGACAGATTCCAAGCTATGCCGCTCGCTGGATACACCGCCATGTTCGAGCGCATGCTCGCGCATCCACACATCACCACGGCCCTAGATGCGGACTTCCGGGATCTCGGTTCGACCGTCCAGTTCGACCAATTGGTGTTTACCGGCGCGATCGACGAATACTTCGGCTATTGTTATGGGCCGTTGCCGTACCGCTCGTTACGGTTCGAGCACAAGACGGTTCCCCAGGAACGCTTCCAGGACGCTCCCGTTGTGAATTACCCCAACGATCACGCCTACACGCGTATAACGGAGTACAAGTACCTGACCGGCCAGCGCCATGCGCACACGAGCATCAGTTACGAGTACGCACAAGGGCACGGCGATCCGTACTATCCGGTCCCACGCCCAGAAAATGCCAAACTCTACGCTCGCTACAAAGCTCAGGCGGACGCGCTTACCAACGTGCATTTCGTCGGGCGGCTCGCCACGTACAAATACTACAACATGGACCAAGTCGTCGCTCAAGCGCTCGCGACGTACGCGCGGATGCAGGGGATGCGCTCGTGGATACCGGCTTAGAACTCTGGGGTGGCCTGGAGTGCACGGTCAACCGGGTCGGCACTGAATATTTCGATCAACTGTCCTCGCTCGATGACGTCTCGCCTGAGGACCTCGTGGATACCGTCGCAACGTTGGGCATCAAAAAACTTCGCGTCCCTGTGCTGTGGGAGCGCGTCGCGCCCAATGGTTTGAAGTCGGCCGATTGGGGGTGGACCGATAGGGTGCTGGCACGGCTGCGCCGCCACGGTATCGCGCCGATTGCCGGGCTGCTTCATCATGGGAGCGGGCCGCGGGAAACGAGCCTCACAGACCGCCGTTTCCCCGAGCGATTCGCGCGCTTCGCCGAAGCTGCCGTCCTGCGCTATCCCTGGATAGAGCATTTTACACCGATCAATGAACCGTTGACGACCGCGCGGTTCAGCGCGTTGTATGGTCTCTGGTATCCCCATGCGTCGGACGAGCGTGTGTTTGCCACCGCTTTGCTCAGGCAATGCGCCGGTTCGTGCGCCGCTATGGCGGCGATCAAGAATCACGTTCCGCACGCGTGCTTCGTGCAGACGGAAGACTTAGGCAAATGTTACGCAACCGCGCACATGCAATACCAAGCCGACCTGGAAAATCTCCGGCGCTGGGCGAGCCTAGATGCATTGTGCGGGTTCGTCGAGTCCAACGCGGTTTTACAGCGCTACATCGCACTATCCGGGCACACCCAAACGGCCGACTTCTTTTGTCCGCCGGACATCATCGGCTTCAACTACTACGTTACGAGCGAACGGTGGCTCGACGAACGTCTGGCCCGCTATCCCGTCGAAGCGCACGGCGGCAACGGCAAAGACGCTTATGCGGACGTCGCGGTCGCCCGCGTATGCGTGGAAGGAACCGCGGGCGTGGCGAAGCTTCTCGGCGAGGCGGCGGAGCGCTACCGGATACCGCTGGCCATCACAGAGTCACATCTCGGCTGCACGCGTGAGGAGCAGCTGCGGTGGCTGTCCGAAACGTACGAAGAGACCGCCAGCGCGCGCAGCGCCGGCTGCGACGTTCGCGCCTTCACGTTCTGGGCGCTTTGCGGTTCGCGAGACTGGAACGTGCTGCTAACCCACCGCACGGGTCATTATGAAGTAGGCGCCTTCGATCAGCGCAGCCGGCCGCTGCGGGCAACAGCGATCGCGCGCTTTATGCGAGCGTTGAACGACGGCGCTGCCACGGACGCTCCCGCCATGAGAGCGCCGGGCTGGTGGCGCCGGATCGATCGCTTGGAACATCCGCCGATAGCGCGCTCTGAGCCGCTCGCGCTGCCGCCTCGAAAAGCGGTGCGCCCGCGCCAGCAGCCGGTGCTAATCTTGGGAGGAGGGGGCCGTCTTGCGGCCGCCATTGAAACGGCGGCGCGCACGCGCGCCCTCGCACCCGTACCGCTCTCCCGCGCTGCTTGCGACATTACGGATTCGCGTGCCGTCGCACGCGCTTTCGAAGAGTACCGGCCCTGGGCCGTCATCAATGCTGCCGGGTCGCCCGATGTCGATGTTGCGCAGTGCGACTTTGGCGCAGCCGACGCCGTCCACTTTCGAGCGCCGGTGAAGCTCGCAGCGCAGTGCAACGCGCACGGCGTCGCGCTCGTGTCCTTCTCAACTGACAACGTTTTCAACAACGCTGACGATACGCCGGCGACCGAAAGCATGACGATGGACCCCGTCAACACCTATGGGATCATAAAAGGCGCAGCGGACAACGCGATCCTGGCGACCTACCCGCAGGCACTCGTAGTTCGCGCGGGGCGGCTCGTCGGGTTACGGAACGATCCCATCGCCGATGTCATGCGCGCCCTTGAAAGCGGTCAACGTGTTCGGATCGCGAGCGACGAGAGATTTTCAGCGGCGTATGCCGCCCCGTTTGTCGATGCGGTCTTGGATTTACTGATCGACGAAGAAGAAGGGCTGTGGCACGTGACGGACGGGGCCAAGCGCTCGTGGCATGACGTTATTGCGACGCTGGTTTCGCCCGCTCTGGTACGTGGGCTTGTGTCCGTTGCAGGCGGGAGTCTCCACCGCCCTGCGCCGCGACCGCGGTATTGCGTCTTAGGAAGCCAACGCGGAATACTGCTCGACGATTTTACGCACACCGCGCGACGCTTCCAACGTCAACGAACCGGGCGCACGATCGCTCAACGCTCGGCGGAGGCTTAAAGGTCGATCGTTGCTGCGCACTCCATTGAAGTCTGCGAGCGACGAAGAAAAGACGCCGCTACGCTAAGATGTGACCGTTTGGACCGCTCGCGTGTCCGGGGAAGCAAGAAGGGAGGCAAGCGGGTTGAACGGCTTGCCAAGATGCTTGTGCCGGTTTACGTCTCTAAAGCACGGTAGGAGCAAGACGTGCCGCTGGATGACGACGAACTGGTCGCCCGAATCCGAGTCGGCGATATCGACGCGGCCGGCGTTCTCCTGTCTCGGTACCAAGACGTCGTCTATACGTTGGCTCTGCGGCTCGTAGGCCAGCCTTCCGACGCCGAAGACTTAGCACAAGAGGCGCTAGTCCGCGCCTACACGCGCCTCGCCGAACTCCAAGACGGTGACAATTTTTCGGCGTGGCTGCGGCGCATCACCGTCAATCTGAGCCTCAATGCGTTGCGCCGCCGCGGTCAACTGCGTTTTGAGCCGCTGACGTCGGAATCCCAGCGCGGCGGTACCTCAGCCTATGAGGTTCCGGACACCCTTCAAACACCCGAGGACGCCGCGCTAGCAGGCGCTTTACGCGATCAGATCGACGCACTTCTCAGGCAAGTGCCAACCGAGCAACGCGTCGCGGTCGTCCTGCGCGACATGTATGGTTACGACGTCGCAGAAGTCGCAGCGCTACAGCAATGCGGTCTCTCGGCAGCGAAGATGCGAATCATGCGTGGTCGCGCCCTTTTGCGGCGCCTCCTTACGGACGCGCACGTAGTCACCAATGAAGGAAACGGAGGTTCACGTGGCGCGCAAGCCTCAGCGTACTCATCCTAGCGACGAAGCCTTGTTGGGAGTGGTCGACGACGAGGCGCCCACCGGCGCGGAGGTCCGCGAACATCTCGGCGCCTGCAGCCGGTGTGCACGCCGTGTTGAGGAATTGCAGGCCACGCGTCGGCTCCTTCAAGAGGCCGCTACCCGCCGAATACCGCCACCGCGTGATATTGCGGAACGCGCCGTGGGCCGCTTGCGCTTGCGCCAGTCGGCAATCGGGGGGATGAACGAGGTCGTTGCGGCCATCCGCGCGCTGATCGAAGGCTTCGCCTTGTTTTTCGGCGGTGGACCTCCGGCGACTAGCCCCGGTTCTCCCCCACGTCACGACGAAGCGGGTCAGGATGGATGAAGCTCGGCGTACGTTGACCCAAGACTTCACGGCGACTATCGGCTATATTCCGCATGTCGCGGGCGCGCTGATCATCGTTCTTGTCGGCTGCATTCTGGCTTGGGTTCTGGGCCGGCTGACGACCGTGTTGCTGTCACGCTTAGGCTTCGATGCCTTGGGCGATCGCACCGGATTGACGGACGACCTCGGAAAAGTCGGAATCCGTGCGCGCCCGTCCCAGTTGATCGGCCGCCTCGTCTTTTTCATCGTCGTGCTTGGAGCGCTGAATCAGGCGATCGATACGCTGGAATTTACGCCGCTCTCCCAGGCACTGCGCGATCTGCTTAATTTTACGCCGCATGTACTCCTTGCAGCGTTCTTGGTGCTGCTGGGCGTCGTTGTCGGCGACATCCTAGCGCGTGGCGCGGCGGCTGGAATGTCTCGCGCCGGCGTCCTCTATCATGGCCTCGCCGGTTCGCTCTTGCGGACGATCGTCATCGTACTGGCCCTTCTTATGGCACTGCAGCAACTGACGATCGACTCAGCTTTCCTGTTGTACGTATTGCTGGTCGTGCTCGCCGGCGCAGCGTTAGCGTTTGGGATCGCCGGTGGTTGGGGCGCGCGTTCTCTAGCGGAAAATCTGATCGCCGGCCGCTATGTTGAGCGTGAATTCAAGGTGGGGGACTTCGTTCGAGTTGACGGCACCGCCGGGAAAATCGAGCGGTTGAGCGCTACGAGCGTTATCGTCCGCACTGACGAACAGAAACGGATCACCGTGCCCAATGGTCTCCTGACGCGGATGGCCGTCGAGTCTGAATCAGACCCAACGTCATTGCAATAAAATACGGTTTCGCGGTACGCCACCAAGGAAAGACGCCCGCATCAACATGTGACCGATCGCATCGCTCGCGTGTCTTAGCTGCGTGGCGATTCATAAGGCACACAAACGCGCGCCGATGGGTCTCGGCCTACCGCTGACGGCATTTGCCGCGCTGGCGTACTTCGGAGTGAGCGCGCTATCCAGCAGCGCAGCGACGGCGCCGCCGATTTATGTGAACGGACAGCCAATCGGCGTGACGGCGATCGTGCGGCACGCTCAAGTCTTCGTTCCGGTGCGCGGCGTCTTCGAAAAGCTCGACGCGGCGGTCGTCTACACGCCGCCTCGTACCGTCGTCGCGCGCAAGGCGAACGTCGATCTGGTGCAGCTTGCGCTCGGAAGTCGTACGGCGAAGGTCACAGGCCGCGCTCGGACCCTGCAGACGGCGCCCTTCTTACACGGCGCCCGCGTCTTCGTGCCGCTGCGTCTCATCAGCGAAGCGGCGGGCGCAACGGTCGTGTACAGCGCCGCCCCGCACGCGGTGCGCATCAGCCGCGCTCGAACGCTTGGCGCTGCACCCGTGGCGCTCGCATCGCCGGCCGACACCGCGGCACCCGTCGCCACACGACATGGCATTCCGTGGTGGGTCTGGTTACTGCTGGCGCTTATCGTCCTTGCGATTCTGTTCGCAATATCGCGACGGCGCAAACCTGACCCAGTCATCGCAACTCGCTCTTCACCGAGCGATCCTACGATCAACACGCGGCGCTAGAGCGCTACGTTAACCCCGGACACTTCCTGTAAGGAGCACATGCGTGAATCAAGATAGCAATGCGTCGGGGCGTGGTACCGTGGTCGCCGGACTCTTTCGCGACGCGGATCGAGGCGAAGGCGCCCTAGCGGATCTCAAAGCGGCCGGGTTCACTCGAACAGAGATCAGCCAGGTCAGCGGACAGCAGAGCCACGAGGCTGCTCCTACACCTCCCAAAACTGGCGCGGACATGGGGAGTCCGTTTTTCCAAGAGCACGATAGCGCTGCATCCTCGTTCGTGGCTGAGCTGATGCGGCTAGGATTCTCCAAGCGCGATGCCCACGATTTGGTCGATGGCGTCGTCAAGGGACATACCTTAGTCACGACCGATGCCGACACGTACGTAGATCGCGCTGTCGCGATCCTCACCCAGTATAACGGCGACGTCCGCTATACGGAGGAAACTTCCCGAGCGGCCGCCGGTAGCGGCGCGCACGGGCAGAGTGACATAGCGACGGCGACCAACGTCAGCGAGGAGGATCGCGAGATTCAGCTGCGCGCCGAGCGCCTCGTCGTCGACAAGCAACGGGTGCAGCATGGCGAGGCCCGCATCCGCAAAGAAGTTGTGACGGAGATGCGGACCATCGACGTTCCCGTCAGCCACGAAGAACTTGTCATCGAACGCCATGCCGTTACCGGCGGTGCCGTCGATAGCGCGCCGCTTGCCGGTGAAACCGTTCGGATTCCGCTCTCCGAAGAGAAAGTCAACATCAGCAAAGAGACCGTCGTTCGGGAAGAGGTCGAGATCGGCAAACGCCGCGTCGAGGGCGTTGAACGCGTCGGCGATACGGTGCGGCATGAAGAACTTCGCGTCGACGATGCGACCACGACGTCGCAAACCGATATTCCAGCACCGTAGCACCGATTGACCCTACTGGGCCGCTACAGCCTGGCGTCGCAAACCATACGACCATCACATCTTTTGAGGAGCCACCATCATGAATCCGTCCGACCCATCTTACCGCGAGAGCAGCAACGTGGCCACGATTGCCGCAACGTTCCCCGATCGCGATAGCGCTAAAGACGCCCTTACCGACCTGCATCATGCAGGCTTCCGCAACGTTTGGCTGGGCGTTACTCACGGCGATGCGCTGACGAGCGGCGGCGCTACCGTCGCTTCTGCGGGCGCCGGTGGCGGCGTGATGGACTCACTCGGCCGTTTCTTCAGCGGCGAAGGGGCGCAAGAGCAGGCGTTACATCAAGCGCTTATCGGTCGCGGCCTGACCGAGAGTCAAGCTCGCCGCCTCGAAGCATCGGTCTCTGCGGGCGCCGCAATCGTTACCGTCGACGGGGAAAACGACCCCGATGAAGCGATCGACATCCTGCAAAGCAACGGCGGCAACGTCGATGCGAGTGATCTAGGCTCGGCGCCGGCGGCCACCGGCTCGCGCGCCGTCGCTCCTCAACGCAGCAGCCGGGACGATGTCGATGAAGCGCGCCGCTTACAACTACGCGAAGAACGTTTGCGCATCGATAAACAGCGCGTTTCCAGCGGCGAAGCGCGCGTTCGCAAAGAGGTCGTATCCGAACAGCAGTCCATCGACGTGCCGGTGTTCCATGAAGAACTGTTCATTCAACGCCGCCCGGTCAGTGAGGGATCCAGTTCCGCCTCCCCGATCGACCAAAGCGAGGACATCCGCATACCGCTGAACGCGGAGCGCGTGAACGTTCAAAAGCAAACATTTGTGACTGAAGAAGTCGAGATTGGCAAGCGTACGGTCGAGCGTACCGAGCACGTCAGCGATACCGTACGCCACGAAGAACTGCGTGTCGACGACGCCGATACAGGCGAAGAACCGCGCTTGCGCGGTCGCTAAAGCTCGCCGCTTGAAGGTTCAAACAAACAACGCCACTTCTGAGAGGAACGGACTATGCAAGGGGTCACAGACTGGGGAACCAGTATCATCACGGGCGTGACCGCGGGGTTTGCGCAACTGATCGGTGCCGTCCCGTATATTCTTGGTGCGCTTATCCTGTTAATCATCGGCTGGTTCATCGCCGGCGTCATCGGTGGTCTCATCGGCAGGGTCGCTAAGGCGGCGCACTTCGACCACATCGGCGACCGCACGGGTATCAACGATTTTCTGGGCAAGAGCGGCACACGCTTGACGCCGAGCAAGATCCTCGGGGTGATCGTAAAGTGGGCGATATTCCTGATCTTCATCGAGCTTGCAGCCGAACAGCTTCGATTGCCGCAAGTCACTCAGATCATCGATCGCGCGCTCGCCTTCATTCCCAACGTCGTCGTCGCTGTCTTGATCGTACTCGTCGGAGCATGGTTCGCACAAGTGCTCGCGGGTATCGTGCGCGGCGCATTTGGCGAAGCTAGGATCAGCGGAGCCGATGTCATGGGGAAAGTAACGTACGGCGCCGTTTTCGCCTTCGCGCTTATTGCCGCGCTCAATCAGCTGCAGGTCGCGCAAATCGTGATCGATGCCTTATATATCGCAGTGCTAACGGCGCTCGCCCTCGCGTTCGGGCTGGCCTTCGGACTTGGCGGTCGGGATACGGCTGCGAAGCTGACTGAGGAGTGGGCGGGCAACGCGCGAGAGTCCGCCGGGAAGCTGCAACAAAGCAGCCCCGCACCGGCGGTTCGAGCGTCCGTATCGGTCGGTGCTCCCGGCACACGTCCGGATGCAACGCGAATCATCAATACGACGGGCCAAGCGTAGACCCAGAGCTTAGTGTTCTACTTCGAACACAACGCCGCAGCCAAGCCCATTTTCGCAGTGTTTGGCGCCACCATGCGAAGCAGTACCGTAAAGGTTCCCGGCTAAATCCATGACCAGAGGAGCGACCGGGTACAGCCCGTCGGCTCCGCCGGTGAAGCGATACAGTACAGTCTCACGTCCGGCAGTATCAAGCTTGAAGACGGTCCCGCACCCCGGGATATTATATCGTGAACAAGACAGATCGCCGCCGAACTCCGTCGTCCCGTAAAGGTTGCCCGACGCGTCCGCGATGAGGCCGGCCGCTGGGCCGCCTCCGTCGGTGCCACCCATGAAGTTGTACAACACGGTCTCGCGTCCGGTAGTGTCGACCTTGAACACCGTCCCGTACAGGTGAGACGTACCTCCGGACTGGGTGGTCCCGTAAAGATTTCCAGATGCGTCGCGCAGGACTGCGTTGGGGAACGCTCCGTCCGTGAGTCCGGTGAATCGGTACAGAACGGTCTCTCGACCGGTCCGCGCGCTTACACGGAAAACCGTACCGCAGCCCTCGCCTTGACAGTTGTCGTTACCACCCTCCAAGGTCGTGCCGTAGAGGTCGCCGTTGTGGTCCGCAACGACCGCACTGTAGGGCTGAAAGCCGTCGGACCCGCCAGTAAAGACGTACAGTCCGGTTTCTCGGCCCGTCGCATCCAGCTTAAAAACGGTACCGCACCCCTTATTAAGAAATTGCTGCGCGCATTGCAGATCGCCGCCCAAGTCCGTCGTGCCATACAAGTTGCCCGCTGCGTCGCGCAACAGCCCACCCTCGGGATAGGCTCCGTCTGGGCCGCTGAAGCTGTGGAGGTCTATCTCTTGCCCGGCGCTGCTAAGCTCAAAGACCCGTCCCAGTCCGGCAGTCCCGCCTTCAAGGGTCGTGCCGTATAGATTGCCGGCCGAATCTCGAATCAGGCCCGCGATGGGACCGGCGGAGCCACTGAACCGATACAAGACGGATTCCGTGCCCGTTCGATCGATCTTGAACACTGTTCCGCCGTCTGAAGCGCCCCCCTCATACGTAGTTCCGTAGATGCCCGATGGATCAAGCAACAGACCTGCCTGGGGATTGGCGCCGTCTGGACTATTGGTGAACGTATGAAGCACTCTGAAACCGGGGGGCGTTCCACGGTACAAGGCCCGAGTCGGGGAACCACCCTGCCGTCCCACGTTATCCGCTCGCGCAAACGACGTACCTTGAGATGTTGCGGCGCACCAAAGCGTAAGGAGAATGCCGACGCTCAACACTCTTGCTCTCATAAGATTGTCACCTTTCGTGTGTCTTGGCTACAGCTGCGGGTCAACGCTGCGGCGACCGCCGCGCGTTTCGAACGATCATACGGATTCGCGCATACTTTCGGCCAGGGAACTCAGGACAGTTAAGCATACGGCGGTGCTGTTCGACACCATGGGTGGCATCGACCGCCATAGAAAGCGGTTGCCATGGCAGACATGAGCGGCCCGGTAGTTCTGCGTTTTAAGGCGACACTCGCAAAGCCTCGAGCGGACATAAAGACCGCCACGGGCGTCGTCTTACGCGTCCCGGCGACGATCGGCAAGCAGCTCGGCACGATGGCGAGCGCAGAGGGAGCGATCAACGGTCACCCGTTCCGCGCGACGCTCGAGCACGAGGCCGACGGAAGCTATACGATCCGCGTGAACCAAGCGATGTTGCGCGGCGCCGCTGTGGCGCTCGGCGACGTGGTCGAGGTCGCAATGCTTGGGCCCGAAGCGAAGTTGACACTGCCGGCCGATCTGCGAAGCGCAATGGATGCCTCCGGCGAGGCAACTGCGCTGTGGAGCGACATGTCCGACATCGCGCGGCGCGATTACGTGCGCTGGATCGAAGCGACGAACAATCCACAGACGCGCGCTCGGCGTGTCAAGCGCACCGTCGAGCAGCTAGCTGAGGGGAAGCGCCGCCCTTGTTGCGTTAACACCTACGAATTTTCGATGTCGCGCATCGATCCGGGCTGGCTGACGAAGACGAAACGCACGCCGCGGTAGCTTGACCCGAACGCGCTAACGGCCGGCTCGCCGGCGGGCCACCGCACGGCTATGGCTATCAACCGAGCGCAGATCGGACTATCGAGCCTTGTTGCGGCCCAAAGCGGTGTGCACAATCACCGCGGAGTGAACCCCGCCGGCGTTGTGCATCGCAGGGCATAAGGACCCCTGTGACCCACGCAAACAAGACCGTTCCGCCGGGGCCGCGCGGTCTAGAGACGCTCGGATTCCTTGGTCTCGGATCGTTCGAAACCACGCTGCGCTTCCTGTGTGCCCAAGCACGTAAGCACGGGGCGGTCACAGCGTTTCGTATCTTTGGGCGGCGGCTCTACCTCATCGACGACGCGGATCTTCTTCGAAGCGTACTCGTCTCCAACCAGCATCGTTTTTCACGCGCTGCAGGCACGCAGTTGCTGCGCGAGATCACGGGCGTCAATCTGGCGACGACCGACGAACCGCTTCACCGTGAGCGCCGCCGTCTGCTGCAGCCCGCCTTCGCACGCCACGCGATTGCCGCATACGGCCGCGTGATGGTGGAAGAAGCGGCGCATGCATCGAGCGAGTGGCACGACGGTCAAGTGCTCGACGTCGGGGCGGCGATGACCAGCACGACGCTGCGGGTGGCGAGCCGCACGCTGTTCGGTGCCGTCGATCCGGACGCGTACGTCATGTCCCAAGCATTGGCGCGCGCGATGCGCTCGATCTCACGCATCGGACCGTTCTTGGAGGTTGCGCCGGCGTGGGTGCACGCGCTGCGCCGGCGTCTTCCGTTGCACGCGAATGCAGAGTTTCGGCGTGCTCGCGCAGCCCTACTCGCCAGCGTGCAGCGTCTCATCGAGCGGGGCCGCGGCATGGACGCAGACGATGCGGACGGCGTGCTGGCGCGCGTGCTCAAAGCGAGCCGCGACGATGCCGCAGTCGGGGATGAATTGTGCGCGTTGCTGTTTGCGGGGCACGAGACGACCGCGACCGCGTTGACGTGGGCGCTGTTGCTTGTGGCCGCGCATCCTGCAGCCGAAGCCAAACTTCACGCCGAACTCGACGCCGTGCTCGGCGAGCGCGATCCGTCCCCGCAGGATGTGCCCCACCTGCCGTATACGAGGGCAATCTTCAACGAAACGTTGCGGCTCTATCCATCGGCGTCCGTCTTCGGGCGCCGCGCTCTTGAAAGATGCGAGCTGGCGGGGTACGCCGTCCGGCGCGGTTCGGGCATCCTGATCAGCCCGTTCGTCACGCACCGGAATCGACGCTATTTCCGCGACCCAGAATGCTTTATCCCTGAACGTTGGGAGCGTCCGGACTGGCCGGACTTCGCGTACCTGCCGTTCGGAGGCGGCGCTCGGCGCTGCATTGGTGAAGCGTTCGCACAAACAGAAGGCGTACTGGTCTTGGCGACGCTCGCGCGACGTTACCGTTTCGAACGGATCGACGGCACTGCCATCGGCATCGCTTCGGCCATGCTGCGCCCGGCTCGCCCCGTGCGCCTGCGCATCGCCGCTCGCGTACGAGTCGATCGCCACCTCGAGCGCGATCCTAGCGCAAGCAGTGCCGTGCCGCTTCACGCTTTGTGAACGAAGAACTTCTGGTTGACGAGCGGCGCAGTCTGAGTTCAGTCCGAATCGTTCGTAGCACATCGACGGACGAGGGTTCCGCTTCCAAGAGCCACTGCAGATAATCCGTCGGTACGTCACGGATCGGCTTTCCGCGGTGGCGCCCGAACGGTATGGCACTGAGCCGCCGCGGCGCCATGACGGCTCCAATCGCCGACGCCACGTCGTCGCTGCTTCCGGCACGCAGATAGCGGCGAACGCACTCTTCGAAAACGAGGCTCGTTACGATCGCATCGCCGAGGGCGCCGTGGGCCGACCCGCGCGAAAGCGCAGCGTCCGTTACACGCAGGTGGTAGCGCAGGACTTGATTCTTGTGGCTAGGCGCGTCGGGAAGGACGAGCCGCGCGAAACGCAGCGAGCACAACGTGGGCCGTTCGCCCAGAAACGGCAAGAAACTGACATCGAACGCAGCATTATGCGCGACGACCACGGCGTCGGCGACGAGCGCTCGCAAGCGCGGCACGACGGACTCCAACCGCGGTGCACGCGCGACGCAGCGATCCGTCAGATGGTGGACCGCCGAAGCGACCGCCGGAATGCGCCGGCCGGGATTCACGAGCGTGTGGAAGGACCTCAGCCGTCGGCCGCCGCGCGTGCACACGCAGGCCACTTCAACGATCCGATCTTCACCGGGGTCCATTCCCGTCGTCTCCACATCGACGAACGCGAACGTCGTCTCCGCAAAACGCCCACCGCTTCCCGCCATGACGCCACTCTAGCGGAGCGCTGTGCCGCACGTATGGCACTGAGCGAGCGCGCGATGCCGGGATCGGTTTCCGGCCCAGCTACAGCTCAGCGCGCGCGAAGAACTGCCCGACGCTCGAGCTTGGAGCGGCCTACGTTCGTACGGTGAAGAACGAGAGCATAGTGGAACGCCGAACATTTCTGATCAGCGGTGTTTGCACGGTGAGTGCCGGCCGGCTGGCTGCCGCACCGCGCGATATCGACGATCCTATCCGCGCGCTCGCTCGCATCGAGAAGAAGACCGGTGGCCGGCTCGGCGTCCATGCACGGCAGCTTCCTAGTGGCCGAACCATCGCATACCGCGCCGACGAGCGCTTCCCGCTGTGCAGCACGTTCAAAGTGCTCCTCGTTGGTGCCGTCTTGCAGCGCGTCGATCGCGGCCAAGAACACCTGGAACGCGAGATCCGCTACGGCCGTACGGACCTGTTAGCGCATGCCCCGATAACCGCCGCGCACGTCGCGCAAGGCCGGCTGACGGTCGAGGCACTTTGCAACGCCGCCATAGTCATGAGCGACAACACCGCGGCCAACCTGCTCTTAGGTTCGCTTGGCGGTCCCGCCGCGGTGACGGCCTTCGTCCGCGCATTTCCACTTTACGACGCCGTCACGCGACTCGATCGCATCGAGCCCGCTTTGAATTCAGCAGTTCCCGGCGATCCCCGCGACACGACCTCGCCGTCGCGGATGGCGCAGGATCTGCGGGTTCTGCTGACGACGACGCAAGCGCTCACGGCGGCATCGTCGCGGAGACTCGCAGCGTGGATGCGGGATTGCAAGACTGGAACGATGGCGCTACGCGCGGGGGCGCCATCGGGCTGGAGCGCCGGCGACAAAACGGGTTCCGGCGACAACGGGACGCGCAACGACGTCGCTATGTTCCGGTCGCCGCATGGCGCCGCACTGATCGTCGCGGCGTACCTCACGGGCGCGACCGCACTCGACGCCGCTGGGCAAAACGACGTTCTGGCCCACGTCGGCCGGATCGTCAGCGGATCCCTCCGCTAGTCGTATAGCGACTCCGGCCGAGCGCCGTTACGGCTTCTCACTCACGCGTCTGCGACGACGCGCCGGGCCCTGCGGGCCTTGACCTGCGCAGCGTACGTCTCGCGGTCACGCGGCGCAGCGCCGGTCTTCAGCGACACGATGAGTTCGCGAGCAACCGACGTGATGTCATCGACTGCACGCTCGAACGGTTCCGCATTCGCGTGTGACGGCGTGGCGAAGCCTGAAATCTTACGAACGAACTGCAAAGAAGCGTTTCGAATCTCGTCATCGCTTGCCGGCGGTTCAAAATTGAATAGCGGGCGAATGTTGCGGCACATGCGCCGCGCCTTCACCACGCAGGCCGCCGCTCATCCAAAAACCGTCCGATCGACAGGGTGCCATGGCCGAGAACGCGCAAGATGTCGCCCGTGCGCAAAGTCAATACTAACACGCTCGATGAGCTGACCTGGGCGTCGCCGAAGCGGAAGTTCTTCGGTGCGGGCAAGCAAGTCTCCGAAGCGTTGGGGCGCGACGCGCGCTCGACCGATCTCCTCGAGCGACACCCGTTCGATGTCGAAATCGCGCGCGTCCCAGCCGGTTGTACGCCCTTCCCGTACCACTCGCACAGCATGCAGTGGGAGTTTTATCACGTCATCGCGGGCAACGGCATCGTCCGCCACGACGGCGGCCATACGGCGATCGAACCGGGCGACGCATTCATCTTCAAACCGGGTGAAGCCCACCAGCTCATCAACGATGGAACCGACGACCTCGTCCTCTACGTCGTAGCTGACAATCCCACCGGCGAGTCGTGCCATTATCCCGACAGCGGCAAATTCGCCGTCAGATCACCGGTCAACCAGGTCCTCCGTGCTGAGGTCGTCGATTACTACGAGGGCGAAGAGTAGATTTTGGGAGGCACCTTGAGACTGGCGCGCCTGACGGTGCCGATCGTATTGCCCGCACTTCTCGTCAGCATGGGCACCGCCGCCGCGGCCGATAGTGCGACGCGCGATCCGATGGTCGCGACGATCCCACGTGTCCTTTTCCGCGACCTCGGTCACGCTCCTAATACCCCCGTGCGCTTGGCCATCGCTTTGAAATACCGCAACGCAGGCGATCTCGAGGCACTTGCCGACGGGCGCTCGGAATTTTTTCACGGGCAGCGCGTGCTGTCGGCCGACGAGTTCCGAAACTATTTCGCACCGTCGGCATTCGACTATCGCCGCACGGCCTCAACATTCGCCGGCTTAGGCTTTCGCGTCGTGCAAATGTACGCCAATCGGACCGTCCTCGACGTTGAAGCTCCCCCGGCAGTCGTCGACCGCGCATTTGCTACCGACATCCATGCCGTGTTTCAACCTGAAGTCGCGCCGGCGGGCGGCAGGGCCGGCATTCCCGGGGGGCTGCGCTACGCAATATCCGGCCGGCAACGCTACCGGCCGCGCTCCCTCCCCGACGCAGGGTTCCCGGCGATCGGTCCGCCTTTGCTTGGGCCGGACGGCGGCTTCGGACCCTTCGCGTTTGTAACCGCCTATAATTTTCCGGTGCAACACCAAGTCCGCGGCGGCAAGCCTGGACAAACGTACGACGGAATCGGCCAAGCAACGGCAAACGTGATGGATTCAGACTTTCAGGACAGCGACCTGGCTGGATTCTTAAGCTACTTCAACATCGTGCGAACCGGGCCGCCGATAAAGCGGATTCTGATCGACGGCGGCCCGATGCCGCGCATCAATGAGGACCAGATCGAGACCGATCTCGATGTCGAGACGATCGTCGGAACGACTCCCGGCACGGCGCTGTACCTGTACCTTTGGCCCGAGAACCTTGGCGACTCAGGCGTTCTCGACGCGTACAATCAGCTCGTCTCGGATGACGCCGTGGGAGCCGTCAACTCGAGCTTCACGCAGTGCGAAAACGGCAACCGGGGCTACGCAACGACGACGGACCACATCGCCATGCAGGGTGTCGCACTTGGGATCAGGTTCTCGGCATCGACGGGCGACGACGGGTCGAGTTGCCCCGGCGGAAGAGGCGTCGGGTCGCCGGTAAGCGGACCGCACTTCATCGCGACCGGCGGCACCACGTTATCGGTGCATGCCGACGGTAGTTATGGCAGCGAAGCAGCGTGGGTCGGCTCGGGTGGCGGCGTCTCTGAAGTGTTCTCGAAGCCTCCATATCAAGACGGTATCCAGAACGTCATCGGGAACACGCGGAACATTCCGGACATCGCTTTCGATGCAAATCCCGCGACGGGCGCCTCCTTGTACATGAATGGCCGTTTTGTCGGGCCCGTTGGAGGGACGTCACTCGCTTCGCCGTTGACGACGGCGCTGTTCACTCAGCTCGATCAGTTCAACGGGTCACGCTTGGGGGACGTACACGGACTCCTTTACGCGGGCTTCAAGAAACTCGGTTACGACGCGTTCGACGGCATGCCCGCTTTCCGCGACATAACGGTAGGCGGCAACGGGATGTATCGGTGCTTAAAGGGTTATGATCTCGTCACGGGCATCGGCTCGATGGACGGCGCCGGAGCAGCCAACGCCTATAAACCCGGCTAACGAGGCGCTGCCGATGATCGCAAACCGGCCGGCGCGCTGCACTACCTGTGCTGTACGCATTTTGCGCCGATCGCTTCGGCAGTGCTCGCCTATACCACGTCGTGCTTGCATGCGATGCCGTCTATGCCGGCATCTCCTTCGCAGCGCTGCAGTCGGTCGACGCGCCCTAAGGCCAACCGCGAAAGGCTCGTCCGCAGCGACGAAAGAACGCGCCGTCTGTGAACCGGTCTGCGGACCTTGCGTCGCTGCTGTATGGCGCGTTGAGGGGCATCGATTGGGCCCACGTCGACCAAGGAGCGGGCGCTCACGGAATGCCGTCGCTCTCACAGTGGGCCAATCTCTTGCGCGCTCTCGATGAGGACGGGACCGACCGTCGCGAGCTACCGGCGCTGCTCCGCTTATCCACGCGAGCCATAGGGTCGCAGGTCGCAGCAGCGGTCCGAAGCGGCTGGGTTCACGAGGTCAAATCCGCACGGGGCAGATTGACCGTGCAGCTCACGGCCGATGGTACGGACGTCGCTGCGCGCTTGGGGCGTGCTGCGCGACTCGGCGGAAAAAGTGTGGCAGCATCGTGTCGGCGCCGGCGCGTCGCGCATGCTCCGAAGGTCGCTTGAAAGTATCGTCGCTCGGCTGCCTCTTGAGCATCCGCACTACCCCGCAGGGTACGGCGCAGCCGACGCTCGCATCACGGGCGGAAATGGACAGGATTGGAAGGCAGTGCCACGCGCTGAAGGCGACACCGTTTCGATGCTTCCCATCTCGGCGTTGATCTCGCAAGCGCTCGTCGCGTTCGGCTTTGCCTATGAAGAGATGTCCGGAGTGGCACTCTCGTGGAGCGCAACCGTAATCAACAGACTAACTGCCGAAGCGCGCATGGCGAAGGAGCTGTGCGCGTCACCGGTGGCGCTATCGGGCCTGGAGCGTCATGGATACCTGCGCTCGGAGAATGGTACGAGTGGGCCGACGCTCCGCTTGACCGCCAAAGGCCGCGCGATCAAAGACGCTTTCAACGGTCGCGTCTTCGCAGTCGAGCACGTATGGAGAACCATGTTCGGAGACGATGACGTCACTGCTCTTCGCAGTGCACTGGAAAACGCGGCCGACACGACCGCAAGCGTGAGCCAAATGCAACCCGAATCGCCGTTACGAGAGTAGAGCGCTGGTTACGAGCGCGAATTCGGGCAGCTCGGGCTCTAGCGACACCGTTTCCAGATCGCGGACGTCTTGACGCGCGCCGCCTGGCCGGTAGCATCGGATGATGCACTCGTATGGGTCGATGGTAACGCCGAGCTCCGCGCCGTTCTCCATGTAGGCAAGCATCTTGTCGTGCAACTCGGAAGCGTCATCCGTCTTTGACCGGATTTCGAAGACGACGTCCGGACACAGCGGCACATAGCCTTCTTGCTGGTCCGGCGTAAGCGCTTCCCAGCGCCGCCTCTTCACGAGTGCACCGTCCGGCGAGAACAACGCACCGTCGGGCATCACATCTGCCGGCTTCGCATACCGTTCGGCCATGACGCGCTCCCTTCCGGGAATCTCGTCACCTCGCTCGACGGCTTCTCGCTGCCCTTCGGCGTAGCAAGCTATCCCTACCAGCGGTAGCGCCTCGCGTGGAGCCCACCACCGAGGTCGCGGCCTAGGTCCCTTAGCAAGACGTACGACGGCGGCCAGCGTACTCTGCGCCGATGATGCAACGCGTTAAACCGCTCGCTCGCATTCTGGCCGAAGGCCGTGACGAGAAACGCGGGCTCAAACGGTCGCTCGGTGCCTGGTCGCTGACGGCCATGGGCATCGGCGCCATCATCGGCACCGGGATCTTCGTCTTTACCGGCGTCGCTTCGGCCACGCGCGCCGGCCCCGCGATCACGATCTCGTTCGTCGTCGCCGGCATCGTCAGCGCTCTGGCAGCATTGTGTTATGCTGAAGTGTCGAGCAAGATTCCGATCTCCGGGAGCGCTTACACGTACACCTACGCGACGTGGGGCGAAATGCTCGCCTGGATCGTCGGCTGGGGCCTCGTCCTCGAGTATGCGCTGGGGGCATCGACGGTCAGCGTCGGATGGTCGGGATACTTCGTCAACATCTTAGCGACGTTCGGCACGAAGCTTCCGGTGATGTGGACGCATAGCCATTGGGACCCGACACCCGGCGTCGCCAACATCCCGGCCGCAATCATTATCTTCATTCTGACCGCACTGCTGATCCGCGGAACGCGGGAATCGGGTGCCGTCAACGCCGTCATCGTTGCGATCAAGGTCGTCATCGTACTGTTCTTCATCGTGGTCGGCGCCGGCCACATCACGAACGCGTATTATCACCTTCCACCGGGGCCGCAAACTGGACTTGGCGGATACTTTCCGTTCGGGATCACCGGCATGCTCGGCGGCGCAGCGTTCAGCTTCTTCGCTTACATCGGGTTCGACGCCGTGTCGACCGCGGCCGAAGAATCGAAGAACCCGGCCAAGGATCTGCCGTTCGGTATCATCGCGAGCCTGATCGTTTGCACGATTCTGTATATCATCGTCGTGGCGATCCTCAATGGGATGGTGCCGTTCTATAAGCTCAACGTGGCATTCCCGGTCGCATTTGCGATGAACTACGTGGGACTGCCGTGGGCCGGCGTCATCATCTCATTCGGCGCGATTGCGGGGCTGACGACCGTCATGCTCGTGATGATGTTCGGACAGAGCCGCGTCTTTTTCTCGATGTCGCGCGACGGCCTCATTCCCTCGAGTTTCACGATGCTCCATCCTACCTGGCGCACGCCATGGATTTCCCAACTGGTTTTCGGGGTTCTCATTGCAGCCGGCGGGGCGTTCTTTCCAATTACCATCTTGGGGTCGCTCACCAATATGGGAACGCTCGCTGCGTTCGTCTTGACCTCGGCCGCCGTGCCGGTCTTACGCCGGCGCCATCCCGAATTGAAATCGGCGTTCGCCGTTCCCGGCGGCCCGTACATCGTCCCGGCGCTGTCGGCATTCGCGGCGTTCGTCCTGATGTACTATCTCCGCGTCGGCAACCCGCTCGTGTGGGGTTTCTTCCCGCTCGTTTGGCTCGGCTTCCTCATCTGGCTCGTCACCGGCTTACTCTTTTACTATTCATACGGACGAAACAAAAGCACCGTCGCCCTAGAACGGGCCGAAAGACTGGCCGTCATCCAACCGCGCGTCAACTGACGAATCCGCTAAGACGATCGGGACTACGCTCGTACACCGGCGCGCTGGTGGTCGGCTTCAAAGTGCTCCTCGCGTAGTTCGATCAGGCGGTAGCCATCGGTTTCGACGGTGAGCGCGATCGTGCTGATGTCGGCGCCGCATTGCGTTCCGCCGGCCTCCCACGCTTCACGTTCGCTGTTGTAGATGCGCGTCGCGTAGGCGGCTTTGTCGTCCACCAGGCGACGAATGTTTAGAGGCACCGTCGCCGTGTTGCCGCCGACATTGCCGACGAGGATGAGGCGACTGTCCGGGGCGGCGCAGGGCAACAGCGACGGCAGCATCGGAGAATATCGAGACCGCCCAACTGACGTCTTCCTCATAGCGGTGACGTTCGTGCTCCGTTTGAATCTCCGCCGTCGCATAGATGCTCAAGCGACCGTTCTGACGGATGACGAAGTAGGAAATCTCGGTCCCCGTGATACGGTTCACGCCGCAACGCGATCCAGCGCCACGAATCCGGAATGAGCGGTCGAATCGCAAGCGCCCCGTTGCGCGCCGACAAGCCGCAGACGCCTTCGATCGCCGCCCACAGAAAACGTGGCGGTTCCCACGGAGAAAGGCGCATCCCACGATTGATGAGGCTTTCACCATCGAACCACTCGCTGAATTGGCCGGGCACGGTGTTGTTGAGTTTCGGTGCCGCGGCATAGTGCTGGAACGACGAACGCAAAGCCGCGCACCATAAATTCTGGATGGTAACGGGCCGCAGCGAACGCGTACCACCACGTTAGGCCGGGCCAGACGCCACCGAACAGGCCAACGTTGCCTGCAGGATCGTAATGCGGGTCGTTGCGGGAAGCGGTTCGCAGACCGGCCGGCGTCCAGAAGTCCGGCGAATTGAGGCGGCTGATGATGCGATAACCCGTTTCTTCGTCGCATACCTCGAACATGACGGGAAAGATCTGATCCCCGGTGACATCGGTGTGTGCATTACCGTCAACATCGATGTTGAGATAGTACAGGCCGTTGTCTGGATTGAGCAGATGCGCGTCCATCGCCGCGCGAACGCGCTCGTTCCCGACCCGGAAGTCGACGCCGCCCGACGCATCGTCCACTTCGGCGGCGAGCAGTGCCGCGGCATGGAGTGCCGCGGCACACTCGGCATTGATCTCCGTCACCGCACCGTTGATCGTGTAGAGCGGGATCACGTTACGCCAGCTCGCGATCGCCCAAACGTTGCCCCGCGGGTCGTTCGCGGCGCAGAAGACGAGGCCCCGGTCGTCGCACTGCGAGAGGATGTAGCGCGCCGCGCGCGCGACGCCGGGGTATGCTTCGCGCAGCCAGGCGTCATCGCCGGTCCAGCGCCAATGGTGGAGGATCGCCAGAATATACAACGGCGTGCCGTCGTTGATGTTTAGCCCGTCGTCCTCGACCGCGCCCGTCAGCGCGTTGTAGTATTCCGGCAGTTTCCCGCTGGGATATTGTGCGTGCGCAAACCGAGCGAGCAACTCGCGGCTGAAGGCTGGCATGAAGTGGTCGTTGCCGATGACGAACCACGCGGCGTCGCGGGTGACGACGTTCGAACTGACGCCGGGTTCGTTCGTGAAGGCGCGGCCTTGCGGATAGCTCGCCATCACCCGGCGCATGTTGACCTTACTCCACAGCGCGCCGGCATTGATGCCGATGCATCGGGCGTAAGAACTTCGCCGGTCTGCACGAGATCGTCGAGATAGGCGATCGGTCGCGCGAAGCGCCGCATCGGGATCGTGAACGGCAGCCCGATACGCCGCGATTGCGGCCTCCTCGCCGGCAGCAAAGGCCCCGGTGATGAACGCGACCCGCACGACTTGCTGAGGCTGCAAAGCGATGTCGATATTGAACGGCGCCGAGCACGTCGCCCGATCGCGTCCGTCGTACCGTCGAGTTGGATGAACGTGCGAAGGATCGTAGACGCTCCCGAAATCCATCGTCGTCGCGCCACCGTCGGCGTCGTCGAAAGTCCGAAGATGCGGACGGCGTTCAGGCTGACCGGCGTTGTGCGCGACGAGCGCATCGATCGAATCGACGTAGCGCGCTTGGATATCGGCCGGTAACGCGCCACGGAGATGCGCGAAGCCGAGGAGCCGCAGATCGTGAACGACGTCGTCGGTATTGCGCAATTCGACGAGCTGATAGACGAGCGGCGGATCGTCGAGCTCGTTCGATGTCAGAAGCGGTACGAAGATCGTCTCCGCGATCGCGACGAGTCCGGCGATCGTGAAGCGCCTGCGCTGAAATGCAGGGTGGAGGTCGAACTCTGCGGGCTGATCGCGTCGCAGTTGCACGTACGTTCCGGGATGATGACGATGGCCGCCGCTCCACATCGGCCGCAGCGGGCTGCCCGTGCCGGCGTAGCGGATTGAGATCGCGCCGACGTGCTCTGCGCCGCTATCGACGCAGAAGACACGCGCTCGACGGCGCCGGTGCTTTTGGTGTTCACCCACAAGCGTGCATTGCCGAGGCTCGCTCCCATGCCCAATTCGGTCTCGCATAACGAGTACGTTGGGAGCGGACGATGCCGCCGCGTTTCAGCGTTGGGTGTGGCGCCGGTTCCCTCGGCGGTGCCTTGTGCGTCGGAATGTTCCATCGGCGTCGATCGTCTTGTTGAACCCGCATGCGGGGAGGGACCTCCTCATTGCGTGACACCGTCTCACCACGTGTCGGCGCCTTCGCGGCGCTTTCAGCGGGTTGGCGTGAATACGGAGTGCTGATATGTAGTGAGAGCGGCCGAACACATCCAGCAGCGACTGACGGCGCGGATCGAGATAATGGGCCAGTATCTCGGTTCAGGCTGCGCTACAGTAGTGCGCCGGGCGCGACGTCCACGGCCGCCGGCCCGAATCCGCTTCGGTAGCGTGTGTACGCACCTGGTTTCCCTTAAATCATGGTGTCGTACACGTTCGGTGCCGCAGCGTAGTTGCGGCCTAGGGGTCGCGATGCCGACCGTGCCGTAGCATGCAACTGCCGTGGTCATGCGTTCTATGACGTCGCCGCTCTTCATTGGACGGGAGGTAGAACTCGCGGCGTTGACCGATGCTCGCCGCGCGCTTGCCCAAAGTCGTGGTTCGCTCATCCTCATCGAAGGCGAACCGGGCATCGGCAAGAGCCGGCTGATCGCTCAATTCCTGCGCGGGGCAACTGAGGGCCGATTACGCAACATCGCGTACAGCGAGTGCCGGGAACGCGCCCAGCAGCCGCTGGGGCCAATACGTACGTTCGCTCAGACGTTAGCCGGCACCATCGGCGACGATGATTTTCCGCCTGCCCTCGCCGCCGCACTGGGGCAGCTATCGCGCTTGGAGCCCCACTCCGCCGTCGCGCAGTCTCCTCCGCACGCGCTTGAAAAGGTTCAGCTGTATTCCGCACTGGTCGCATTTTTCAAGCTCGTCTGGGACAAGCGCGCGACGATTGCGACGATTGAAGATTTACATTGGGCCGACGAGTCGACGCTCGACTTCTTAAGCGTGCTCGTTCCGACATTGAGCAACAGCCGAATGATGATCGTAGCGACGTACCGCTCGGATCATCTGACGAGCGACGCGACGCTGGCCGCCGCCATCGGGCGCTTGTCCCGTGAAGCGGCGACCCAACGCGTCATGCTTGAACCGCTTGGCTCGCACGACGTGCGCAAGTTGATCTCCAGCGCTCTAGGAGACGTCCCGCTCCCGCAAAACGCGCAACGCGAGATCGAAGAGCGCTGTGACGGCAATCCGTTCTTCGCTGAAGAGCTGCTCAAGACGGCGTGTGCGAATCCCTCAGGGCCGAGCGAGCCGGGCTTGCCCATCTCGATCAAGGCCGCCATCGTCGGACGCCTCTCGAATTTAGGTGAAGACGATCGCCGGGTGCTTGGACATGCTGCCGTGCTCGGATACCGTTTCGATCCGGCGGTGCTCGCGATCGGAATGGAGCGCAGCGTCGACGACGTTCTGCCGGCATTGCGCCGGGCACGTAACATGCAGATCATCGTCGATGAAACCGGTACGCGCGCGTTATGCCGTTTCAGGCATGCATTGACGCGCCGCACGATCTACGAAGACATGCTGGGATTCGACGCGCGCCGGGCGCACAAACGTATTTTGCTGGCCCTTGAGAGCATCGATGACTGGGCTCGTACATCGATGAACTGGCGTATCACGCTTGGGAAGCCAAGGACGCTGAGCGCACGATCCGCTACAACGAACTTGCCGGCGAAATGGCGTTCCTCGTACGCGCGTTGCCCGAAGCGGTTATGAACTTCCGCCGCGCGCTCGAGGCGGCGACGCTTCCTGCGGATCGCGCCCGGATCCTGACCCGTCTGGGAACCGCCACCCAGCTGAGCGGCAGCTTGCGCGAATCGATCGACTGTTGGGAACGAGCCCTGAAGCTGCACCTGGAAAGCGACGATTACGACGAGGCGGCGTGCATAATCGCTTGGATCGCCGGCGACTATTACAATCTCGGCGATGATCACGGCATGCAGCGGGCGCACCACTTCTTGGACCTGCATGGCGCGCGCTTAAGCCGCGCGGCGCGAGACCGTTTGAGCGTATTCCTCGCTCGCGTGCACAGCGTGCGCTTCGAGTTCGAGGAAGTCGATTGCTTGCTAGCGACGGTCGACCCCGCAGGGATCCCGCCGCACGTCGGGGTGAATTACGTCCTGACGCAGGTCAATCGTTACAGTTTCGCGGGTAACGTTGCAGCTTGGCAAAGGACCGCCCGCGAGTTCGGCAGCTTCGCGGGCAGCGTGCCCGAGCATCTGCGCACGATGGCTCTCTTCACCATCGGGCAAACGGGCACGTATCTCGGTGCGCGCGAGGAAGTGGAGCGCGCCCTCGAGGAGGCGGACCGGCTTGTCGCTCGCTGGGGCTTCGATGCGCTCGGTGCCTACGGCGCCAGCATTCGCGCTGCGTTTCTTTGGACGCAGGGCAAGATCGACGCCGCTCGCGTCTGTCTCGAGCGCGTGCTGGGTAACGAGGATCCGCTGGTGGCACGGTTGTCGGCGGGGTACGTCGCTCCACTGATTGCCCTCGCACTCGATGACGACTCTCTGGCGGTGCGCAGCTTTACGGGCGCCGTCGAACAGGCCGCCGATAGCGGCCGAGGCGACGGCGTCGACATGCTCTGTGCCGCGCGCGCGACTTGGCTGGCGGCTCGCGGGCGCTTGGGATCGGCGCGCCGCGATCTGCGCATGGGTCTGGCCGACGTGCATACCGGCACGCCGTTTCAGTCGATGTTATTCATCGCGTGCGCGCGCTACCTCGACGGCGAGGACATCGAGCGCGTGAAACGCTTGTCGGAGCCGGCGGTGAAGCACGTCAGCGACGCCGCGAGCCGCGCCGCAGGTACGCTGGTCCAGGCAATTCTTGCCGCGCGCGACGAACGCACGGTCGACGTCCAACCCTTGGCTTTCAAGGCCGCGGACATGTATGCGCGGCTAGGATGGCCACTGTTCCAGGCGCAAGCGCTCGAGGTCGCGGGCCGGCGGGAAGAAGCGGCGGCACTCTACGAACGTTGCGGCGCGGTCGGCTTCCTGCGCCGCCTCAACATGCCCGCGAGGCGCGCGTCTTCCCACGAGCCCGGACCGCTGTCCGCGCGTGAGAGCACGATCGCCGAACTCGTCATGCAAGGCTTCACGAACGGCGAGATCGCCGAACGGTTGTCGATCAGCATCAAGACGGTCGAGAAACATCTTGCCTCAATCTTTGCCAAACTGGAGATCCATTCGCGCGCTCAGATCGCTGCTTTTGTGGCTCGCGAGCGGCGCGAACCGGAGTTCGCGGCGCAACTTGGCCGTTAGCGCGAACGCTTGCGGCGATTGGCGCTAAGTAAGTCCGCGAATCGACCGGAACGCTGACGTTTCCGAATTCATAAGGCGTCGCAACGGCATCAGACGGTGTGGCTGTCGGAGCTGCTCGCGGAGCCTGGGCTTCAGGCGCCGCAGCGCGCTCTCGGTCTCCGCCGTTGGCGTGAAGTAGGGATTACCCCCATACGCGTCCGCGTCGCGTGAGGTTACGCTTCGGACGTCCACCGGTGTCGCTTTAGGCGAGCTTATCGCTACGCTGCGCCGGCACCCTTCGAAGAAAGGTAGACTCATGATCGTACGGACATTCGAGCGTATCTCGCGGAGAGGTGTCTCGCGGAACGGGTTGGGGCTATCGCTGGCGCTCGCGGCTGCCGCATCGATGCCGGCCCTGGCAGTGGCAGGCCCTGCAACACATCCCGCAGTCGTACGCGCGGCTTGGGGTATGCACATTCCCGGCACGAGTGTCACGTGGCCGCAAACCTTCCATGATGCGGGTCACACCGGAAACAATCCCAGCGAGTCGATCCTGTCGCCGTCGAACGTCTCGCAACTGCGACCGATCGGCGGGGTGCCGGTTCCGGGCGCCGTGAGCGCCGATGCGGTCAATAACGGCGTGCTCTTCGCCCATTCGCCCGCCGGCACATTGACGGCGATCAGTCTGCGCACCGGCAAAACGCTCTGGACGACCGTCACTGGATTTCCTGGACCCGATACGGTGAGCACCGCTGGCAGCCTCGTGTATACGACGTGCGAGCTGACTGCGAGCTACGGGTCCTACAATTCGGTCTGTGGGTACCGGCAGAGCGACGGGGGCATGGTCTGGAGCTACACGGACCCGTGCCAATGCGGTGGCACCGATGCAACACCGCCGACGTATGCATCCGGCGTTGTCTTTTTCGGCTACGGCCTGCCGTACCCGAACCAGGTCGACTATGTCGAAGCCCTCAACGCCGCGACGGGCGCTCCCATCTGGCAGTGGATTGCGGGCGGTGCTAACTCGCTGTCGGGCTATACTCTCGCCGTCGGCGGCAATCACGTCTACGTTCCGACCGGCAACTTCACGATAACCGGTCTCAGCCAACAAACCGGCGCACCGCTCTGGCAACAGACCACGGGCAGCGGCGAAAACGCACTGACGGCAGTTGGTGACGTCGTTCTCGACAACGTCAGCGGGGAGCCGGCTTGCAGTTTGCTCGCCTTTAATGGCTCGACCGGCAAGCCCATCGGATCGTACACGTACGAACCCAACGGTTGTGCAAATTTTCCGGCACCAGCGTCCGTCGGTAACGGCCTCATCTACGTCCCGGATCCGAGCGGCAGCATCTTCGCACTCAACGCGAAGACGGGAACCGTGGTGTGGTCGAACCAGCTAGCGGCCCAGAATCAGCCGTCGTTTGCGAACGGCGTGCTCTACGTCGATCACTCCGACCCCAATCTGCCGACGATCAGTGCCTACAACGCTGCAACCGGCGCTCTTCTGTGGAACGGCCCGGACACTGGAAGAACGCTAACTCCCCCGCCCATCGTCCTCAACGGTGTCCTGTTCGCAGCGGACGCGGGGCCGTGCGGCGACATCTGCGCCTACACCCTGCCTCGCATGGCGCGTTGACCCCTGGGCCTCACGTCGATCGCCAAGCCGGAACGCGCCGCGTTCCGGCTTTTTCAAGTGCTCTCGGCGTGAGTTGGCGATGCCAAAAGCAACTGACAGTCGTTGCGCCGACGACACGACGTCAGCGTTACCGCGCTTTTCGCGTCACGAAGCCAAGCGAGTGGAAGCCCTTCTGGCGGACGGCGGAACGAGATATCGAGCAGAAGCCCGCGGGTTACTCGGTGCGGCAGCAGACCTCCAGCGGGTGCCCGTCCGGGTCGTCGAAAAACACGGCGTAGTACCCCGGGCCTTCGTCGTAGTTCGGTCCGTCGACGTTGCCGCCGCCAGCGTGGCGCACAATCCCAGCGACGCGATCGACCTCATCGTTCGAGATAGCCACGAACGCGATGCGATTGCTGTTCGGCATCGCGCCGGGATCCTCGATGAAACCAAACCATTCGAAATCACTCGGGCCCAGTTCGTCATTCGAGACGTCGTAGTACGATGTCCACGTCTCGCCGTCGCGCCTGGTGAAGCCGAGCGTGCCCAACAGCGCGTCGTAAAAAGCAGCCGACCGTGCGCGGTCGCGAACCCGGACGTCGACGTGTGAAAGCAGCGGTCGCGGCATGCGAAACCCTCCCTGCTCACATTCGCACCGTGTGTCGCCGCCGCTCCTGCAAGTAGCGGGTAACGGTCTTTTAGAATGCCATACCTGCGCATCACATGTGATGACACGGCGCCCCTCGTGCGGCGGCCCATCGCGCAACGGTTGACGGACGCCGTCGTCGACCTTTTCTTCCACCCGCGCGCACCCTTAACGCGTCAGGAAGTGCGCGAGCGAACGACCGTGCACTTTACCAGCTACGGTGAGGACGAGGTGTTCATCGGCGGCCGGACGCCGCGCGAACGCGAACGCGGTGCCGCCGACGTCACGGTCGAGCTGTCGGATTGGTCGATGTCAGTCCGGCTGCGACGCCGCATCGCCCGCACATTGACGCCGCTGCTGTGAACATCCGCTTTCACTCGTATGAGCCGACGCTGTTTGCGGTCGGCGGACGGCTGCTTTCCGAACGGATTCCACCGCTGGCGCGCTTGCTGAAGCGCTTCGCCCGTTAGGCTTCGTCGCGGACTCATCGTACGGTGCGCATTATCGATGTCGTCGAGCGAGCAGTGTCCATCTCTCGTTACGCGGACGCAGCGGTTGCTTCGGGTGGCCTGACGACCAGCATCGTTGCGCTGCGTACGGATGTCGTTCGCGATGGAAAGACGGTAGTCGGCTACGGCTTCGGGTCGATCGGAAGGTTCGCGCAGGGCGGCCTCATTCGGGAACGCTTTGCACCCCGGCTGCTCGGCGCCGACGAGGGCGAGTTGGCTGACGATGCCGGCACGAATATCGACCCGTTCCGCGCGTGGAACGTCATGCTGCATGGTGAAAAACCGGGTGGCCACGGTGAGCGGTGCGTCGCCGTCGGAACGCTTGACATGGCGCTGTGGGATGCGGCCGCGAAGGTCGCCGGACTTCCGCTGCATCGCTTCCTTGCGGCCCGGCTCGCTAACGCACGTCCTATCGAGCGCGTGCCGGTGTATGCTGCGGGCGGTTATGTCTATCCGCACGATGATCTGCGGCGCCTCGATGTCGAGTTGCGCGGTTTTTGCGACCTCGGGTATACGCGCGCAAAAATTAAGATCGGATCTCTGCCGTTTGCACAGGACGAGCGCCGTATCGACGTGGCGCTCGGCGCGCTGGGATCGGGCGCCTGCGTGGCCGTCGATGCGATGAACGCGTACGACCGTCAACAGAGTCTTACTGCCGCGGAACGTCTTAAGCCGTATGGGCTCTGGTGGTTCGAAGACGTCTGCGACCCCCTCGACTTCGAAACCCAGGCGGCCGTCGCTGCACGGTACGACGGGGCGATTGCGGCTGGGGAATCGCTGTTCTCCGTCGCCGAGGCGCAATTGTTAGACGCCTACGGTGGTCTGCGGCGCAACCGCGATGTGCTGCTGTTCGATCCGGTGCACTGTTACGGCTTGCCGGGATATCTCCAGATCATCGAGCGGCTGGAAAGACGCGGTTGGCGCCGTACGTCGTTTTGGCCGCATGGCGGCCACGTGTTCACGTTGCAGGTCGCGGCGGCATTAGGGCTCGGCGGTGCGGAGGTAAATCCGTTTGCCTTCGCACCGTTCGGCGGACTTCCCGATGGAGCCGTCATCTCTGAAGGGCGTGCCACGCCGCCGGAGGCGCCGGGCGTCGGCTTCGAGAGCAAGCCTGCATTGAACAGGCTCCTAAATTCGCTCGTAAAGCGGTGAACGGTGCTCAGTAACCACATCCTGACGTTGAGGTTCACCGCTCGGCGACTTCGTATGCCGCTTTGTGCGGTCCGAGTGCGCTGACGAAAACGACACGACATTCATCGTGGGCGCGGAAGACGCGGCGCCAGCCGACGCCGGCAAAGCGTAATGAATCGGCGCGATGATTTCAAAGTGTGCCGCGTCTGAGTGGAGGCTGCTTCGGCCGCTCAACGATCTAGAAATTGCATGCGATGCATACCAGGGCGTAGCACCCTGTCGGCCGTAATGGCGCGACTTCCGTGACACTAAGGAGCCGAGCGCCGTGGCGGAGGCAACGTCGTAGCATGCCATCGTCGATGTTCGCGCATCGGGTAGGAGTATGAGAACTCGGTTCCACACGTGAAGCCTCTATGGACGTTCGCGCACAATTTCCCCGGGAACACGGCGCCGATGGCGCGTTTGTCCGGCAAGAAGACGCGTTTCGCGGATGGGTGTCGGCGGACGGCACGACAGGATACCCTGCAGAAGCCGGACGCTACCATCTGTACGTCTCGTACGCGTGTCCCTGGGCGCACCGCACGATCATCGTGCGCATGCTCAAAGGATTGGAGGAGGCCATCGGCATGACCGTCGTCGACCCGATCCGCGATGACGACGGCTGGGCGTTTCGCGACGTTGCGGGGGCATCGCGCGATCCGATCAACGGCTTTACGCTGTTGCGCGACGCATACGCGGCATCCGATCCGAACTATCGCGGCCGTGTCACGGTGCCGGTCCTCTGGGATACCCACACGGGACGGATCGTCAGCAATTCGGACGACGACATCATGCGCATGTTCGAGACCGAGTTCGAAGGGATCGCAACGCCGCAACCGGAGTTGTATCCGCCCGAGCACCGCACCGAGATCGACGCGCTCAACGCGACGATTTACGAAACAGTCAACGACGGCGTCTACCGGGCGGGATTTGCGACGCAGCAGGCGGTCTACGAGCGGGCCGCGTACCGCAATTTCCAGACGCTCGACGTGCTCGACGAACGGTTGGCTACCCGCCGCTACCTCTTTGGCGCGGCTCCAGTCGAAACGGATTGGCGGCTATTCGTGACGTTGGTGCGGTTCGATCCCGTCTACGTGGGGCACTTCAAGTGCAATTTGCGGCGCATCGCCGACTATCCCAATCTATCGGGATACCTACGTGATTTGTATCAGATCAAAGGCATCGCCGAGACGGTGAACTTCGACCATATTAAACGTCACTATTACATGACGCACCCGGGGATTAATCCGACGCGGATCGTTCCCATCGGGCCGGCCCAAGATCTATGGGCGCCGCACGGCCGCGCATCGCTCGGCTGACAGCAGGGCGCCGGCATTCGTGCCGGCCTACGCTGGCAGCGGGCCCAGAATTTCCTCGACCGTCAACACAAGGTCCGGCAGCGCTGCGAAGGAGATCACGTCGCCCGGTTGATGGACCGTGTGCACGGCGTAGCCGACATCGTGCGGCTCGCGATAAACTTCGACACACCGGTCGACGAGATTGACGATCCAGTATTCGCGCACGCCGCCGCGCGCATAGACCTTGAGTTTCTTCCCGCGGTCGTAGCGCAGCGACGTGTCGGCGCATTCGACGAGCGCGTAGCAGTTTGTTGGGCTCGGGCGCTCGCCAAAGTAAAAGTCCTCGCGGCGTACGAGAATTTGGAAATCCGGCTCCGGCTCCGAGATGCGGGAGACGACCATCGGCGCTTGCGGGATAATGAACGCGCGGGGAGCCAGACGGAGCACGAAAAGCTCGGTGAGCCGGCCCAGGCTCGATATGTGCGGCGGCCCCATCGGGGGCATCAGGATGATCTCACCGTCGACCAGTTCGACGCGCTCGTCGGGACCGATGATGCCCATCTCGGCCATTCGTTCGTACTCTTGGACCGTAATCGGCCGGCGCTGATATTCGACTGCCATCTCACTCATCCGATCGTACCTCGGCAACGTGAACGCGGTATTTCGGGAACGTAGCTGTGGTTCATCGTAAGCGGCCGGGACACCGTTGCGGATACATTCCGATGCAACCAAAAACGTCGTGCGGTGTTGTTCCGGTGCCGGTACCGCGCCGGCCGAAGGAGCAACCCCATGATCGTACCTCGCACGGCGCCCGGCCCGAATAGAACAGCCGAGAGCTTGGGAGCAGGTCCGCCGCGACGACCCGAAAGCCGGCTCTTCGGAGGATGGGGACCGCGGCTATGATCGAACCGCCGGCGATGTAGAGCGATGATTACGAGCGTACCTGGACGAGCCAACTACCGGCCTGACGGATCAGATCGTGAGCCGGGCGACGGTGCCGCCCAGGCGCAGCTTGCCGCGGCCCTCGCGAACGGCGTCGACCGTAATTTCGAACGGTTCGTCGCCTACTTCCAAGACCGCCTGTACGGCTTCATCCTCACCTTGACGGCCAACGCGACGGAAGCCGAAGAGCTTGCGCAGGACAGCTTCGTGTCGGCATACCGTGCCCTGCAAAACTACGATCCCGACCGTCGGCGGTCGCTGCGGTTGCGTTCGTGGTTATTCACCATCGCGCTCAACAAAGTGCGCAACAGTGCGCGACGTGCGCCTTCGATTCCACTCGAGGATGGCGTCGTGCCCGCGGCCCGCGCAAGCGACGAACCGCAGGCGCAAGTAGAACGGGAAGAGACAGTGCAGCGCGTTTGGCACGCGCTCGACGAACTGGCACCACGCTATCGCATGCCGGTGATCCTACGACATATCCAAGGACTGAGTTACGACGAGATCGCGCGCGTGCTCGATCAGCCGGTCGGCACCGCGAAGGCGAACGTGCACCGCGGCTTGGTCTTGCTGCGCGGTGATTGCGCATTAGGAGCATTATTATGAAGGACATGGAAGCATTGCGTGACGTACGCGCGCCCGCGACGTTGCTCCCGAGCGTCCTGCGCGGCTGCGGGCTGCTCGACCGATACCGGACGGTGGAGTCTGTTCTGGGCGAGATGTACGTCGCGATGAGCGATTGCGGCATCACGGCCGTTTTTCCGTGCGAAAGCGACGCGGCATTCGAACAGCGCTACTACGAGCGTTTTGGACGCCGCTGCGAACGCGACGATGCGCTGTCGGTCGACGTCGCGGACGCGCTTGCGGGCGAAAGCGCGGCGAAGCGGACGTCGATCTGCGACACTGCAACGCGTTCGAGCGCGCGGTTCTTGAAGCGACGCGCTCGATTCCCAAGGGGCGCGTGCGGCCGTACGCGTGGATTGCGGAGACGATCGGCAAACCCAAAGCGGTCCGCGCCGTCGGCAGCGCGCTCGCGCATAATCCGGTGCCGCTGGTCATTCCGTGCCACCGCGTCGTGCGCAGCGACGGTGCATCGGGAGACTACGTCTTCGGTTCGCACGACAAGGCCAAGCTGCTCGAATCCGAAGGCGTCGATCTCCATGAGGTGTACCGGCGGTTGCACGATCACGGCAATCGCTTCTGGACCACCGAAGGCGACGACACCTACTGCCGCCCGTATTGCTTCGACGCGCGTCCGCTGGCGGAGAGCTTTATCGAATTTCGCAGCGCCGCACAGGCACGCGCCCATGGATTGGTACCGTGCCGCACGTGTCAGCCGCTGGCTGCGGCGTAGTGCAACGCTACAACGCTGCCGGCTCTGTCCGGTGACCCGCATCGTCGTCGTTTCCGACACCCACGTTCCGCGGTTCGCCCGTCGCTTTGCGGCGGCGCTCACGGTTGTCTCGGCGCAACGGCCGGACGCAATCTTGCACTGCGGCGATTTCACGTCGCTTGCGGCCGTCGGCGAACTTCAAAGGATCGCACCCTTGGACGGCGTTGCCGGTAACAATGACGGCACCGAACTCGTCGCACGCTTCGGACGGCGCAAGGTGCTCACCATCGAGGGAGTGCGCCTCGGCCTCGTCCATGGCGACGGCGTGCTCGGTACGACGATGCGGCGCGCGTCCGCCGCGTTCGCTGACGAGCGAGTCGACGCGATTTTGTTCGGACATAGTCACGTTCCGTCGTGCCAACGCATCGACGGCCGGTGGATCGTCAATCCCGGATCACCGACGGACAAGCGGCGGCAACCGCGCTTCAGCATCGCCGTGCTCGATATCGATGGCGACAGTTTGCAAGCGCGGCTGGAATACTTCGACGCTTCGCCTACCGGTGGTGCTTAGCTCTTGACGATGTCGCGTGCACCTAGGAGCGTCCACGCCGTCCCTAGAGAGTATGCGTAAAGCCCGAGCACCACATAGACAAGCCCTTCAGGCGGTCCGGTGTGCGTCACGACGCGAAGCGCGAGCACCAATTCGAGCACGTAGATACACAACGATTTTAGCCCGTAGTGCCGCAGTCCGCGCAATTTGGGATACAAGCGGGCCATCGTCGTACCTTCGGACACGATTTGCGCTATTGCGATGACAGCGATAACCGCGATGATCGCTCCGGGCACCTGCGGTGTCAGCGCCGCCAGTGATACGAAGAAAATGTTCCCGAGTGCCGTAAAGGCGCCGATCGCTCCCCCGCGTCTAGTTGCATCAGCATCTCGGCCGAAAACCTTTTCGGGTGCGAGGGTGATCGCGACGAAGAGCAATCCGATGAGCGCAGCCGCCGCTCCCACGCTGGCGGAGAAGAAGTCGTGGAACTCGCTCACCTGTAGATCTACGCGAGGGTCACGTCAAGCCAGTCGAAAATGCGCTGTGCTCGCAAGCCCGCGCCATCGGTTCACAGTAATGCTCGCCGCCCTTGCCAACCGCGCGTCTTTGGCGCGAGCAACGCGTCGTACGGGCCGCCCAGCACTCCAAGAACAACGAAGTCGATATCCGGATCGGCAAAGAACCGCGCGCCGCCTCCCGGCGTCGTGGGCATCATCGTAGCTTCGAACAGCATGGAAGAACCGAGAAACTGCGTTCGCCTCATGTCGAACCTTTCGGCGCATGCGGCGTCAGTATCCGACGGCAGCGTATGCCTCGGAGACGCATGGCTCCGGATCGGGATGTCGTACGACGACGCGCGGATAGTCGGCGAACGACGCGGCTTTGAGGTACTCGATAATCGCGAGCTTTTCGGAGTCGGTTAAGCGACGGCCGATCCGGCCGGCGCGCCGCTTATCGTTCGTGAACCAATGCCCGGCGTTGCTATTGCCGACCACGGACGTGTCGATCGTCACGACGTTCGTGCCCGTTGGGCTTCCGAGGCCGAGGTGCACGGGATCGTAATCGGCCACTCCCACGCGGAAGCGCGCCGGCCTGCGTTCACTGAGCAAATCGAAAACCGTCGGCACAGAGCCGTTGTGTAAGAACGGCGCCGTCGCCCAGACGCCGACGAGCGGGCGCGCTTTGTAACCGCATGGTGCCGTCGCGATGTTGGGCCGCCCGAAGCCATCGTACACAGGCCATTCCTTACGCGGTATGTGCGCGTCGACATACGCTTGTGTGCGAATGGCTTGCGTCACGACTTGCAGAGCTGGAGCGGCCGTCACCTTACGGGAGAGGCCGAGCTTCGACCCATCATACGTGGTGTTCGCGAAGTTTTCGGCTTGTCGCGGGTCTGTGCCGATGATGCGCAGCGGCAATACCTTGACGCTCCATTCCTGACTCGAGTTGCTTCCAAGTTGGCGGACGGCATGACAAGCTGCGCAATTCTGTCCGAAGAGAACGCGCCCGCGAGCGGCACGGTCACGATTGATCGCGCCCAACACGCCGGCCGGCCACGTAGGTGGCTGTAAATGCTCGAGCTGGGTTTCGAGCGCGTAGAGGTTCTCGACGCGAATGGAGGTACGCCACCGCTGCGGCAATGGCGCAAGCGTACCCGTCTTCGGGTCGACGAAATGGGTGGTCGCTCCCACGCCGAGCGCTTCGCCGATGTTGCGAGCCATCGGCTGCCGCACAGAACCGTTGTACTGCACCCAGTAGAGGTTTGCGATGTTCCAAAGATAGGGGAAATCGACGGGCGCGGTCGCCTCATTCGTATTCGACGGTACACCGATCGCGTAATTGAAGACGACCTTCTCGATGACGGCGAGCGCGTCGGTACGCCCGAAGCCGGCCAGCGTCGCGCCGTGCGCGCTGGATTGCCGATCCTGCGCGCCCGCTAAAACAGCACGGTAACGAGCGTTGAAGTCGCCCGCTATGCGAGCTGCAGGAAAGCCGAAATGGACCGCGCGCGCTTCAAAGGCGGCGCGTTTGGATGGATCGGAACCCGTGCCCACGATCGCTGCGGCGAGATCCTTTTTGAAGCGGTCGAGGTCGACGTTCGCTCGCCCCCCGTCGATGCGCAGTTGCGTTCCGCGGTACGTCAGATTGGCGGTGTGGCAAGCCGCGCACGTTAGACCGGCCGTCGGTACTCCACCCGACTGCTTACCGTCGTCGACAGCGAACCCGATCGGCCAATGGTACGGGTTGCGCGCCGACGTACGATCGTCGTCAATGAAGCCTAGCCGAGCCATGTGGGCTGCCGACATGAACGGATGGCCACCGGCATCATTGAGCGCCGCAAGCTCCGCGGCGGGCAGAATCACCGTGCCTTGCGACGTGTAGTAGTACGCCTGCTCCTGCGCCGGCGTCCAGCCCTGATTGAGGCGAAGCGTTGCCGGCTCGCGTGCCGCGCTGTGTTGCGCGAACAAGAAGGCGAACAGAACGACGATTGCGGCCGCGACCACCCCACTACGGACGTTCATCAGAAGTTGCTCCTTTCTAGAAAGTGTCCGGCCGGCTCACTGCGTGCGGCGCCGTTGCACCAGCGATGTCGTGAGCAGACCGCGTCGTAACCGACGCGACGGATGACGCCGAGCCATGGACGCAAGCCGTCGGGTGTCGGTACCACGCCTTCGAAGCGCGCCATCGCTGCCCGTTTAGCTTGGCAAGCAACTGAGAACCTGCTTTGGTTGTGACTTCCCCGGCCACCGCGCCGTCGATATGCGTCTAAGTCGGCCGCATCGTTCCGTCGACGATATTATGGCCGTCGGCGTCAACACGGACGCTGTTCGGGACGTTCACGAATTAGCGTTGGTCCAAGGAAGCCGCCCCATCTGGGATGGACGTTTTACGTAGTGTTACCGACCGAGGGCAGCGCGATGCCAAGCTCGTCATCTCGGATCGCATCAGGCTTAAAGCCCGCGATCGCCAAAGTTCTAAAAAGCGACGTGGCAACGCTGCCGCGCTCTGTTTTATTCATACACCACGCCGCGAGACACGATGGGGTCTTTACTGCGCGCACGGTGCGGTACGGTGACCTCTGCCGCGGGATTGGCGAATGATCCGCGGGGCGCCACCAATCGCCGCGCGGATAACATCGCGCCACCCGTCTGGCACAGTATCGCAGTACACTAGGCCGGAAATGGAAACCTTGGTGGCGACTCCAGCCCAGCGACGCGCTTTGTGCTGCCGTCGAGCGCCCGGCGTTCCGTTCGCACGTCGGCAGACGGTGGCAAGCCGACGTCGGCGCTGCCGCACGTCGGCACGCCGACCTGTGCGCCGCAGCCCAGACGCTAACTTCACCTTCGGTTCTAACGCCTTACCGGAAATAAGCGGACCGCCGCGGGCCAGCTGAACTCCGCCGGCGAACGTTTATTCAGCAAGAAATAAAACAACAAAGCGTACCGCCAAGAAGGGAAACCTTGTGCAGCAAGCTTTACTACTACCCCCTGCTCCCGAACAGCGAGAGCTACTGCCTTACGGCGGCTCGGCTCTCTATTTCCCAGGAGTGTTTAGCCCCGACGAGTGCTCCGAGATACAGCGTAACCTCCTAGAGAAGACGCCATGGAAACAAGAGTACATCCACATGTACGGCAAGCGACACCCGATTCCAAGGGAGACCGCATGGCTTGGCGAGCCCGATGCGCGCTATACATACTCCAAAATTGCAAACCAACCGGGGCCCTGGACAGAAACAGTCTTGGCCATCAAGAAACGCGTTGAAGCACTGGCGGGTGATACCATCTTCAACAGTGTGCTACTTAACCGTTACCGTAATGGGACTGACAGCGTGTCCTGGCATGCTGACGACGAAGCCGAGCTAGGGTCTGACCCCACGATCGGATCCGTAAGTTTCGGCATCACGCGCACTTTTCAGTTCAGGGCCGTTAACGACCCACACGATCTCATAAGGGTACCGCTAGAGAGCGGCAGCGTTGTGATAATGAGAGGAGCGTCGCAACGCGAGTGGCAGCACCAGGTTCCAAAGGAACCTCGCGTCGCTGGCGAGCGCGTTAATCTGACCTTCCGACTGATCCATGCACGAAACGCGGATTCGTGAAATTTATGAACGCGTCGCGCGTGACGTAGCAGGGCTCGAAGGGCCTGCCCGTACTGCAACGCTCAAAAGGTTGCGACCCGCGCTCCACGATCTACGCAGCGCGTACCGAAACGACAACGTTTGCATAAACTACACTCCTGACGCTGTCGCCGCTTACATGCTGGCTTATTATCCACACCACGTCTTCATGACTTATCAGACTATGCGCGATGTGCCCCTCGCTCATGGCTCCTCTCTAAACGTGATAACATTTGGAGGCGGTCCCCTCCCTGAACTGGTCGGTTTGGTCTGCGCTCTTGATGAAGCACGTCGGCTCCCCGACGGGCTACGCGTTCGCACATTCGATGTGAGCCGCTCTTGGCGCTTCGGAACTTCGCACGCTCTAGCTCGTCAAATGGCTTCAGCGACCAAAATCTATATTCATCAATCTGAGCTCGACTTCACCCACTTTATCCCGCATCCTCTACGGGCGTTCCTCGGTAAAGCAGACCTCGTGATCTTACAAAACTGCTGCAATGAGATGGTTGCGTCCGAAAATTATCACGATAACATTATGGTGCTTTTAGAGGCCCTATCGGCCGGCGCAACTCTCGTTCTCGCAGACCAGAGCGACTACAACTCCACCGCCAACGCCATCGCCGATATAGAAGCGACCATAATGCAGACAGGCCGCTACAAAGCCATCCGGACGTTTAAAGCATCACGAAAGCGGTGGCGATCCCCCTTTATAGACGTTCCATCCGACGTCTCCAAGCATTTTTTTGATGACAAAGAATTGCTTCGGCCGCGCCGTAATATCGCGTTCGCGTCTGCAATCTTTTCGCGAATATGAAGCATCGGGCACGGTTTGCCGCGATTCACCACTTAGCAAGACGACGACAGCGCCAAACTTCTACGTTGCTGGGGATCGCACCGCCGATTCAACGCGAGCGTAGGGAAGCGCTGGTTGCAAGAGCGGGCTGGGATTCCGGCCACATGTAATCACCAGTTGGTCGCGCGCGCGTGTCAGCGCCACATACAGCAGCTTGCAATCCGAGGCGTCCGCTTCGACGCGCTCTTCATCCGGCAGCCGCGCGTTGCCGCTCCAGGGGAACACGCCATCGTTAACGCCGCACACGAAAACGTTGCGGAACTCGAGGCCTTTCGCCGAATGGGCGGTCACAAGTTTAACGGCGTCGGCCTTGAAAAAGGTTCGTTCAGAAAACTTTACCACCGGCAATCGATGGCGGTGCAAGGTCCTTTGCAATGCGTCGAGGTCACCCCTTTGACGAGCCAATACCGCAAAGGCTTGCGGAGCAAATATTTTCTCGCCCACAGCCGTCGCGATCAACGTGGCCACAAATTCATACTGGTCCTCCGGTGATAGAAAATCGCGAATGACACGTGGGACTTCGGCTGCGTCACGATTATTGGGTTCTGGGGGCGTTGCGTCGTCAATCTGTGCCGGTGCGACGATCGCGTTGGCAAACCGCAGGTTTTCAGCGGACAGGCGTTCACTAGTTTGCAGCGTGAAAACATTTGCCCCGCCGATCCGCAACCCAACGTCCGCCCAGCGGAAGCCCCGCCGGTAGATGGCTTGCGCCGCGTCGCCGACCAGCATGACGTGCTTTCTGTTTCCTTCTCCTTTAGCCAGCGCCAACGCAATTGCAATCGCGGTGCTTGAAAAGTCTTGCAGCTCGTCGACAACCACGAAATCGTACCGGTATTCGTCGGTGAGCGACTGAGCGGCATCAAGCGCGGCCATGCGCATTGAACCGTTGTCGCGAAGACCGCGGTCCTGAAGCTCACTTTGATATCGCACGTACTGCTCCCAAAGCTCTTGGCGATCCTCGGCGGCCAAGCGGCTTCCTCGTCCGCGGCGCTCGATAGTCGCGTACTCTGCGAACTCACGCACGTTGCGCGATTGTATAACTTCGGTGATCTCGTCGCGCAAGAAGGTCGCGGTTCCGGCGCCATGTCTTTTGCACTTGGCGATTGCGGCAGTAGCAGCGTTGTCGAGAATACTTTGATCGTATGTCGTGCTTAGGCGCTTTCCGTTTGCCATCGCTCGCTCGCCCTTGTTCGCCAATTCCTGAGCAACGCTGTCAATGGTGGCAATACGGAGACCGTCTGGAACTTTGCCACGCAGCCGCCGAATGCGTTCCTCTGCGTCCGTCGCTAGACTCCCCGCATACGTCACGTAGAGAACCTGCGGCGCTTTTGTCAGGCCGAGGCCGCGATCCGCCTCCAGGATGTGCAACGCCTTGTAGAGGGCAACCAGCGTCTTGCCTGAGCCGGGCCCACCTCGTACCAACGTCGCGTAGGCCGCCTCGCGCTGGACTAATGCCCATGAGCTTGCCGGTAAGTTATACTGTAATTCTTCGATGTCACCGGCCGTAAAGGCTTGCAACTGGCCGCTCGTGGCACGATACGTCGGCGCGGCCCCTGTAGAGACTGACTGCTCCTCTGGGAATATCTCGGACAGTTTGTACCAAGCATCGTCGCCGAGCACTTCCTCAAGATTCGCCTGGGCACAAAAATCCGTGGCGTTCCTCATAGAGCGCAGCGCGGGGATCCACGCAAAGGGAACGTTAAAATGGCGGTGGAGTTCATCGTCGGAAAGCGCCGCCAACGGTCCGCTGCGTCGAAGCTCCTGCCGTTGAAGGGAATCGCTTGCCGGCCCCTCTACAGACTCTGTGGTCTCGGGTACGACCCCCACGTGGGGCACTGGCATCTGCCCAGTTTTATCAAGAACGTCGTGATGTCCTAACTTTACACATTGGAGATTCTCGGCGTCCCACTTCACAAGCGCGCGAAGGTCGTCAGAAGCGCGGATCTCTAACAACCCGCTACGCCGATGTGGTTTGACCCGAAGGCCGCCAGGCGGCCGCTTTGGATTGTCAAGGAGCGTGTACAGGGCGCGATGCACACGTACTTGCTCATCGGAGGTCAAGCACTTGAGTGCTGCGCGACTGGCTTCGTTGAGGATCAGATACGGCATGCAGACCTTGTAGCGCCCGGCAAACTACAGCACTTCATCTCGCCCTCCTGACGGAGCTTGTCAAGCGTTTTGGCACCGGTAGTTGCGGTGAAATAGTGTGCAATCAAGCCGCGGCGCCGTTGTCGTTTGGCTGATTGATCCAGACGGCGGCGGGAAGACTCGCGCGCTTGGGCGCGCCGGCGATGAAGCGGTCAGGGTTGGCTGCGTAGGCAGCGGTTACGATCGCGTGGCGTGCGTCGAGGACGTCGTTCGCGATACCGGTGTGTACCATCGCGGGCGTTAGCATCGCGATTCCCGAGTGCCGATGAACGCCGTTATACCATGCGAAGAATCGGCCGCAAAACGCCTTAGCGTCTTCGAGTGAACCGAAACGCTCGGGAAACGTCCGGTGGTACTTCAAGGTCTTGAAATTCGACTCGGAATAGGGGTTGTCATCGCTGACGTGGGGACGGCTGTGCGATTGAGCTACGCCGAGCGAATCGAGCAAGACGCACAGCGGTTGAGCGGTCATCTCCGTTCCACGATCGGCATGCACGACGGCTTGGCCTGGGACGATGTTCTCTCGCGCCAGTGTCGCGCCGATGAAGTGCTTGGCGACTTCGGCGTTGGAGCGCCGCACCAGCATCCAGCCCACGACGTAGCGGCTGAAGACGTCAATCATCACGAGCAACGAGAACCAGACGCCTTTGTGTGGTCCGCGCACCTTGGTGATGTCCCAGGAGAAAACCTCACGCGGCTTGGTCGCGAGCAATTCGGGTTTGCGGTACTCGGGATGCCGCGCCAAGCGGCGTCGTTCCCGCACTTCGCCGGCCGCTCGCAAGAGGCGGTACATCGTGCTGACCGAGCAGAAATAGATGCCCTCATCGAGGAGCTGGGCATAGACTTGCGCCGGCGCAAGATCAGCGAAGCGTTTACTGTCGAGCGTTGCCAGTATCGCGCTGCGCTCGGCTTGAGAGAGTTGGTTGGCAAAGCGACGCACCGCACGCACCGGTGCTTCTGTGACGGCGAGCTTGCGACGACGCGTCAGGGTGGAGCGGCTCGTTCCCAGCGCCGCGCAGATCGTACGCAGGTGATGCTCAGCGCTCAGCTCGAGCGCCGCTTCGTTCAGTCGTTCTCGTCGAGCTCGGGGCTCTTGAGCTCCAGCCCCAAGAGCCCCGCGGCTTTTTTTCGGATCTCCTCGAAAAGTTCAAGCCGCGCGATCTTGCGCTGCAATCCGCGAACCTCGCGTTCGAGCTGATCATTTCGCTGCGCGAGTTCGCGTTCGGCCTCCCGAGCACGGGCGCGTTTGCGTAACGTGCCGGCATCAAGATCGCCACGTTCGCGTTCACGGCGCCAAGCGTAGAGTTGCGAAGAAAAGATGCCCTCGCGGCGCAGGAACGCACCAACGGTTCCCGCAGCACATATATCGGCCTCGCGCAGGATGCGTAACTTCTCCGCGACGGAAAAACGGCGACGTCTAGGCTTTTCGGTAATCTCGGTATTCGGGGAAGACGTACGCGACTGCGCCGGCGCGCCGTTGCTCGACACGGTGTTCATGGTATGCTCCTTGCAGCCCCATCGAGAGTTTACTGCTCAGCGGGTGCCGGTACCAGAACATGCTGACACGTGGGGTGAGGCGCTTACCCGCGCCTTCGACGTGGCGAATCACGCATCTTTCCGTTGCGTCATTGTCTGCTCGCAGATATCGCCCCACAGGTCGCTTCTTTGGGCTGTCACGACAACTACGGGTGCCAATGCCGCAGATACCCGCGAAATCAAGTAGCTGACACCTTAACGATCCTCGGCACGTTAAAGGTAAGCGGGTGTCGAGCTTCAGTGCGCCTGGAGAACCGCAGTCCCTGCCTTAAGGAAGGCTTCGGCGCACACTTAAAACGTTGAGCGACCTACGAGGGTGGGTATCACATGCGAAACCGCAACGGAGAGCCTGCGACAGATGTTCCTTTCCACCGTTCTTCTAACTGCTGCGATCGCTACGACTGGGACAGCGTGCTCAACATCTCGCGTGCCGGCGGCGATTGTTAATCCGGTTCTTCCGGAGGTGCCGCAACAGGTTCTCGATACCGCTCTAAAAAGCGCCACGGTGCTGCTTACGGTTTCGCTTGACGCTCGAGGAAGATTGGCAAGCGCAACTGTGTCGCAATCCTCCGGCTCAGCTCCCTTTGATGCTCTGGCGCAATCTTTGGCTTGGCACTCAAAATTCCAGCCTGAGGTTCGCAACTGCGAGCCGGTACATAGCTCAGATCAACTGCAGATCGACTTCACTTTAACGCCTTATGACCCGAAGAACTTCCGCGGCGGCGCGGATCTTCAAACACACGCGCACTTGCGAGGTGTAACCTGCGTCGCGGATCACGGGGTAGTGCTTGTTCAGAATCCAGTGCAGCGGCCCGCGAACCTTCATATCCCGCGCTCGGTATTGAAAAGCAGAAGCTCGGTAGTGCTGGTAGACGTGGACGCCTCCGGAAGCGTTACAGGAGCTAGCATCGCGACGTCAACCGGCTCGGACCAGTTGGATGCTGAGGCCTTGCGGTCAGCACGTAGTGCAACGTACGCGCCCGCGGTCTCTGGATGCCAAGCCCTCCCAGGCACATTTCGCTACGTCGCTACATTTTCAAGAAATACGTAAAGACCCGCGAACGGACTGTGACTCGTGCAGCAGCCGCGCAACCCAAAGCCTTGAACGGCCGTGCGTGAAGCGTTGCGCCGCGGATACCGCGATGATCCACGTGCAGAGCGGCACGAAGCTGGCGACGTGAGGACGATCTGGATAACCGGCGACCAACTCAGTCTTCGTAATACGGCGCTGACTGCCGCAGAGCGGTCGTCGTCGCGGGTTCTGATGATCGAATCACTGGCTCGCTCGCGCGAGCGCCGCTATCACAAGCGCAAACTAGCGCTCGTTTTTGCCGCGATGCGAGGCTTTGCGGATGACTTGCGCGCCGCCGGCTGGAGCGTCGACTATTACAGCGAGCGCGAGGACTTCGAGACGCCGCTTGCCGAGCATATCGCGCAATACCGGCCTGCGGGCTTTGCGATGATGGCGCAGTCGGAGTATGGGGTCACGCAGCGCATGGTTACGGCGGTCGCTGCGCACGGCGTGCAATGCGATGTATTGCCGCATGGCAACTTCGTCTCGGCGCCCGAGGACTTTGCGCGTTTTTTCATAGGCGGCCGCCAACGCGTGACGATGGAGCATTTCTATCGCTGGATGCGCAGAAAAACAGGTCTGCTGATGGACGGCGACGAGCCGGCGGGCGGCATTTGGAACTGCGATCGCCAGAACCGGCGCCCGCCGCCACGCAATCTGCGACCCCCCAAAGAGCCGACGGTGCCGCTACGCCCACGCGCGCGTGAAGCGATCGCGCTCGTCGAGCGGCACTTCGCCGGCAATCCGGGGACGCTTGCGGATTTCGATATCCCGACGACGCGCGCCGATGCACTGGAGTACGCCAACGATTTTTTTGCGAACCGCTTGAAGGATTTTGGAGCGTATGAAGACGCGATGCTCCGCGGCGAGCGGCGCCTGTACCATTCTCGCCTTTCGGCATCGTTGAATATCGGGCTGCTTCACCCACTGGAATTGTGCGAACGCGCGGAACTCGCGTACCGAACCGGCACCGCGCCGCTGCAATCGGTCGAAGGCTTCGTGCGGCAACTCATCGGCTGGCGCGAATTCGTGTGGCAAACCTACTGGCGCCTCATGCCTGAATACCGGGCTCGCAATGCACTAGCGGCGCACGCGCCTGTACCGGCCGCTTACGATGACGGGCTGACGGATATGCTGTGCATTCGCGAGGCGATGCGCTCGACGCTGGAACTCGGCTGGGCACACCACATCCTTCGCTTGATGGTACTAGGAAATTTCGCGCTGCTCGTGGGCGTTGAGCCGCAAGCGATGACGGATTGGTTCTGGGAGATGTTCGTCGACGGCTACGATTGGGTCATGGTTCCCAACGTTGTGGGCATGGCGCTCCACGCGGACGGCGGCTTCGTCGGCACCAAGCCGTACGCGGCAGCCGCAAACTACATCAACCGCATGTCGGATTATTGCGGCGCGTGCCGCTACGATCCGAAACGTACAGTCGCCGCGGATGCTTGCCCGTACAATGCACTGTATTGGGACTTCCTGGGCCGACATGAGAAACGCTTCGAAGGCAATCCGCGCATGCAGCTCACGCTACGCGCTTGGCGAGCCAAAGATGAGCCCTGGCGTTCGGGCGTGCGGGAACGAGCGCGGATGTTACGTGAGACGCTAGCAGACGGCGGGCGGTTATGATTGGGCGCCGATGCCGCTCGGCTACAGGCTGAGCGCGACTCCGACTGGGGAAGCGAAGCCCGACAGCGTCTTGCCGGTGCGCCGCCGGCCGGGGTAGTGCCATACCATGACGCCTTCGGGATCGACGTTGATCCGACGATCTCGCGGCGATTGATACCGTCGCGGCTCCGAGCCGAGAAAGCAGAAGCCGAACGTGGCGTCGGCGCCGGCCGAGCGGCGTCGTTCCGACGACGGTCGCCGTTTGACCGCTGATCTGAAACTGGTAGACGACCGAACCGATCGCATCGCCGACCGCAAGGTATTTTCCGTCGAAACCGAACACCGCCGGGAGTACGAGATGCTCTGGGACACGTTGATGCGTTTGAAATTGCTGCCGCCCTTCGGCAAGTCTCGGCAAGCGCGAAGTTGCCGCTGGGATTGTAGCCGTCGATGAACAGATTGCCGGCGTCATCGTAGGCCGAGCGCCAGCACCGAGATCAGCACGTTCGGATTGGAGTACACCGTCGGCAACCCCCGCGACGTGTAGACCGACACGCTGCCCGGGCCGCTATGCGCTGTCGCGGAAGTTTGCGACGGCGAGCTTTCCGCTTTGCGGATCGACGGCGCAGCCTTCGACGTATTCATCGGGATCGTTCAGCGTCGCGATCGGCGTGGTGCCGCCGTGCGCGTAAACGATCGTCTCGCCCGTTGCCGAAGTTCGTGACGTAGACGTTCTTGCCGGGCGTCGGTGCACTCGCCTTGCGGCGTGTCGAAACCGGTAAGCGTGCCCGTCAGCACGCCTTGCGCGGAATAGACGTAGACGTCGTTCGTGTTTTCGTCGGAGACGTAGAGAAGCGCGCCGCTCGCGGCTCTCGCGCGCATCCAAGAGCGGCCACGGTCCGGATGCGGCCGGAACGCCGCGCTCGCATCGAAGGCGGCGCGAGCCGCTGCTGCACCGAGGCAGAACTGGACACTGGTCCGGCTGCCAAGCGGCGCTGCCGGCGCCGAGAGATCAGCGTGATCGCGCAAGCGGCGACTGCATGCGCGAAGCGACGAGAAAGTCATCATCGGCGTATTTGAACCTCACGGATGTTCGGAAGTTAGTGGTCGGTCGGGATGACGGCGGTGCCGATCGGCTCGTCGAACGGCGCCCTGAAACGTCCGTACCGGCCGCGCCGCCGGCCGGGAAGGCGTAGACCGGGGCGTCGGCGTTGACCGCGTCGGCGACTCACGACGTACTTTTCGTTCGGGGCGAACGCGAACGACACTGAATCCTTCGCTCCCGAAAGCGGCGTCGTGTACAGCGGCATCCCGAGCGAACCGTTCGACAGGCGGCGCGTACGTATAGATTGCGCTGCTTTGATCTTGGAGCGAAACGTCGCCGTTGCGGTCGACTCGCAATGCCGCCGGGTTACCCGATGCTGTTCCCGGTGCTGAGCGTTTGGATCGACGTCGCATTGCAACCGCCCGTGACCTCGCCGACGAGCGACTGGGCCGAACGGCGGTTCCAGGCCGTCGATGAAGAGGTCGCCGGCGTGCATCGAAACCGCCGAAGAACATCTCATCCCAATTGGGATGGCTGACGGTCGCGCACGGCGTGGCGGACCCCGCCTTGTAAAAGAGCACATTACCCGGAATGTTCTCGTTCGTGCCCTGAATATTCGTCACGCCGATGAGGCTGCCGTCCGGCATCAGCGGCGACGCCCGACGGCGATTGCGCCCGAGTCTGGATAGACAGTCGGCGTCGCTTGATACGGCTTGGTGAAGACGAGGACGTTCGAGTCGCCGGCGTTTGCGACGTACAAATGCTCGGCGTCGTCGGTCGCCAGGCCTTCGGGATAGTACAGGTCTTTCGTAACGACGCCGGCGACGTTACCCGCTCGCATCGAAAACGAAGATCGTCTGAGTCGGGAAATCGGAAACGAACGCATAGCCGGCCTTCGCCTGCGCGCTGCCCTCAGGGAAACTGGCAATAAGCGACTCGATCGCGGCCGCCCGACGGGGTCGTCCCGCTAGTGCTTTCGGCAATGCCGCCGCGTTCGGCGCCTCAAGGGGCGAGCGCATCGCTCCGGTCCGCGCGCGGGTCGAAGCGCCGTCCGACAATGTCGGGCCGCCGCCTGACGCAGCGCAACCCGCTAACAGCGCGAGAGCGAAGCCGTAGGCGACTAGCTTGCGGCCACGATGGAAAGCGCATACCCAGGCCGCCTTCAACTCCTCGTGCGGATGCCCTTGCAGATGGCGACACGTCGCGGCACGCAAGCTGCGACACGCCTCGGTACGCCTCGTCTGGACCCGTAGCGGAGACCCGTTACGAATCGACCGAAGAGCAACGGCGCCCAGCGCCGTCGACGCAAGCATCGATGCTGGCTACTTCCACACGTTGGCGATGTCCGCGGTACCGCACTCCTGCTGCATGCAAGGCAGGTCGAATATCGTTTCGAGGGTGTGCAGACGTTGTAGTGCGTGATCTGCTGAGACGACTTGTAGCCCGCGAACACCGTCGGCCCGACGAGGATCGTCGCGATATGGTTTGTGCCGTCATTGTCAGGCTCCGCCTCGTCCCAGGTAAGGATCAGAAGACCCTGGTGGGCCGTGAGCGAGGCGATGATCGGCGGCAGGTTTTTGGCCAGCCACGCGTCGCCGGTCTTCGTCGTGCAGTCGTGCATGTCGTCGCATAGATTCGGTGTGAGCCACGCGAAAGACGATATCGACGGCAACGATACTGCTGAAGAAGGCACACCCGTATAAGGAACGTTATCGGCAGCAGGTACGGCCGGGAAGTTGACCCAGGGGTTGTGCTTGCGCGCGTACAGCGATCCGTACGAACAGCCTGTATACCCGATGCTCGGCATCGACTCGGCGTATCCCGTAAACGTCTTTCCGGACGCGATCAACTCTGAGGCGATACTCGCAGCCGTGATTGTGTGCGGGCAGCTGTCATCGGTGATGCCTTGATTCGAACCGGAGAAAAGCTGCAGATAGTTTGGCTGGCTTGGGTGGCTCAGCGCGTGACTATTCGTCATCAACGTGCCTTGCGGAATGAGGGTGTTGTTGATGTACGGTGCGTCGCTGCTGCCGACGATAGATCCGTAGTCGTGATTTTCCATCATCACCAGCACCACCCTAGAGGCGTGCGGCGTCGCGGCAGCCTGTGGTCGCAACGAAAGCACCGCCGGACGCTCGATCTTGCTTTGCGGCGTTGTGGTCGCGCGCAGCGTACCTGCCGCATCGCAACCGAGCATACTCAATGTGCAAATAGTCAGCACGAGGGTCCGCATGACGACCTCCACAAGCTAAACGAATGTTTAATCCCGCATGTTGGCTCGAACGCCGTTTTCCTGCGAGAACAGCCCCGTTTACTGACCTAGCCCCGCGACCAACACAAGGTTTCCGGCAGATTCGATGACGACAAACATCATCCAAATAACGCCGTTCATGCATGTAACGGAGATTGCGCCGGCAGTGCGATTCTTTACCGACGTGCTGGGCTTTTCCGCGCCTGTCGAGGGACCAACGTACGCGTACGTCGAGCGCGAGGGCAGCGGAATACGCATTCAAGCGCACGCTGATTTACGGGAGTTGGGGACACCGCACCGCGGATTCGCCTACTACATCGATGTGAAGGATGTCGATGCGATGCGGCACGAGCTCGAGTCCCGGCTCAGCCGTCTGCCCGCCGGCGACGTCATCGGTCCGGTCGATCAACCATACGGCCAACGAGAATTGATGGTACGTGCGCCCGACGGCAATCTCGTCGTCTTCGGCGAAGCATTGGACGCACGTGGACCTTAGGTGATGGAACGGGACGGACGCCGCCCGCGGTTTTCATGTGGCTTTCGACGGCAACCGCACCCATTTCGTGGGTAGCTTCGCGCGATCTGACGGGAAATTTGCCTTAACAGCTAACGCCTGAAGTACGCTCTGTCTTTGCCTTTACGATTCGTTCGGAGAAAGATTTGTGCACGATCATAGCCGTTTCCTAAAGCGGCGCCGCCGCCTTTGCACTGCTGACGGCGTGCTCCGGCACCGCAGCGATGAACCCGCGGCTCTCGCAGACGCTGAGCGGGTCGAGGGCGTCCGGCGTGCGCACGGCGAAAAAAAAAAAAAAAAAAAAAAAAAACGCCCCGCACCGTTCGGGCGTCAGGGACACTGCCCCGAGGCACCGGTCGGGTTCCTCTCCGATGAAGCTTACAACGTCATCTACGAGTTCAACGCTCGCGGCGGCAAACCGTGTGCCGTGCTGACCGGCGGCATTCAAGCCCGGAAGGGCTCGCGGCCGATACGAGAGGCCACTTGTACGTCGCCAATTCGGGCGCCAGCGACATCGTGGAAGTCGACGAGTCGACTGGTCAGCTGGTAAACACCTATGCCGACCCCGGAGAGGCTCCCGAAGACGTCTGCGTCGATAATGACACCGGTGACCTAGCGGCGACGAATCCGCAACCCGGCGCCGGTGACATCGTTCTTTACACCGCGACGTCGACGAGTGGCCCCTCGGGCACGGCTTCGGGAACCGGCTACACCTCTCCGAGCTTTTGCGCCTTGGACAAACAACGGCACGCGATCGTTTTCGACGATGATGAATCCGGAGGGGGCGAAGTCGGCGCGGTCATTCCGGGTAACTACACCGGCGCGAAGAAGATGATCCCCCTAAGTACGTCTAACAGCATCGCCTCTGGCGTGGGCGGCATTCAAGTGAACAGCTCGAACGAGATTACGCTCGGCGCTCCCTCTAGTGCCGGCGCTGTGATCTACACGTATAAGCGGACTGGAACGACCCTTACGCTTGCTGCCACCACTCCTTTGAGCGGTGTAAATTATCCAGAGGGCTACGCATTCAATACGGACAGCACGCTCGTATTCACCTCGATAAACGACTACAAAGGTACTGTGGATGCCGTACTCTACCGTTACCCGGTCGGCGGCCCCATTGAAGAGGACTTCTTCCTCCCATCGTTCGCGGTTCCGTTTGGCGCCGCTATCAACCCGACCGAACAGTTCGTTCGGCGCTAACAGCAACGCAGCGTCAGGTATCTGCTTCGAAAAGAGATCCGATGCTTTGTCTCGTCACCATTGATGGCGGCTTGAGCGAGAGCAGAGAGTCCGGGAGCATCGTCCACGTCATACAGGACGTTCGAAGCGGCCGGCCTGTTTGCTCGTAACCCGGAAGTCGCCCGGTCAATTCGGGAAGCGGCGCTTCGGAAAGTGCACCGTTGCCAAGTGAGGTCGGCAAAGCGCCGGCCGGCTCGAAACATCTGCATCCCTGGGCCCGTACATGCCGCAGCCCTTCGGTACGTGTTGAGCTGCAAGGGCATCACGAAAGGGACAACGAGTTGCAGCGACTGCCTTTTGGCTTTGCCCTCGCCGCGGGCGTTCTTTGGATGTCGAGCGCGACTCCGGCCGCAGCTCGCGTGCCGATCGGGTCGGTGCCGGGCGACCTGCCGAAGACCGTCGTGCCGTCCTCTACGACATCAACGTCGTGCCCGACATGGCGACCATGAAAATTCACGGCAACGAGACGGTGACGATCCGCGCCTTACAGCCGGCCAACCGCATCGTTCTCAACGCGTTGCAAACGACCGTCGCCTCCGCGAAGCTGGACGGTGTAGCGGCGACATCCGTAAAGACGGGCCCGCAAACGCTCACGATGACCTTCCCCAAAGCCATGCGGGCTGGGAACGCATAAACTCGCGATCGCCTATACGGCAACGATTCAAACTAGCGCTCAAGGCTTGTTCGTTCAGAAGTATCGCGATCAAGCGACCGGTAAGCCAGCCCAATTGCTCGGCACGCAGATGGAGTCGACCGACGCGCGCCGCATGTTCCCGAGTTGGGACGAGCCGATCTTTCGCGCGCGGTATCACCTCACGGCAACCGTCCCGGCAGCCTGGACGGCCGTTTCGAATATGCCGATCGAACGCTCCGCCGACGTTGCGCGGCGCTCGCAAGCGCGTTACTTTCGCGACGACGCCATCGATGCCGACGTATCTCGTCGTCTTTTGCGCCGGCGACTTCGACTATCTGTCGGGCTCGGCGGGCGCGACGCAAGTGAACGTCTACGGCACGCGCGGGACAGGACCGGAACTGACGTACGCGCGCGATTCGCTCGAGCGGCTCATCCCGTATTTCGAGAACTATTACGGCGTCAAATTCCCGCTGCCGAAACTCGACCTGATTTCGATCCCGCAATTCTTCGGCGGAGCGATGGAAAATTGGGGCGGCATGACGTTTACCGAAGACACCGTCGTCTACGATCCGGCACTGCAAACGCCGGCGCAACAGCGGCGCATCTTCGATATCATCGCGCACGAAACTTCGCACCAATGGAACGGCGATCTCGTCACGATGGCTTGGTGGGATAGCCTATGGCTGAACGAAGGCTTCGCTACCTGGATGGAAACGAAATCCACGGCCGAGCTCAATCCCAGCTGGAATTGGTGGCTCGGCTTCGATCAAGCGACGAACGGCTCGCTCGTCGCGGACGCGCGCCGCAACACGACGAAGATTCAAGTTCCGGTGCATAACGAAACCGAAGCCAATACGATCTTCGATCCCGAGATCGCGTATCAGAAGGCCGGCGCATTCTTGCGCATGATGGAGGCCTACCTCGGGCCCGAAACGTTCCGCGCGGGCCTGCACGAGTATTTCGTAGCCAACGCCTTCAGCAATAGCGTTCCGAACGATTTATGGACGGCGCTGTCGGCATGCGTCGCATCAAGACGTCAAGGCGCTGGCAGATTCGTGGATCAATCAACCCGGATTTCCCGTCGTAGCGGTAGCATCGACGTGCTCCGACGGAAAGCGCACGCTGCAGCCTTTCGCAACACCGCTACACGTCGTTCAGCGACGACAGTTCGACGGTTTGGGCCATTCCGCTCAACATCGAAGACGGTTCCGGTAAGACGATGCCGGTGCTCTTCGATAAACGTACCGACACGATTCCAGCCGGCACCTGCGACGCACCGCTCGATTCGTCAACGGCGACGATCTCGGTTACTATCGCGTCGCCTACGATGCGCCCGATCAAGCGTTGCAGCAGCGCAACTTCAAGTCGCTGAGCGTTGCCGACCGCATGTCGCTGCTCGACGATGCGTGGCAATTCGCGGTTGACGGCAAGTCGCAACTCGCCGACTACCTCGCGTACGTAAAGTCCGACACGGGCGATAGCGACCCGCACGTCGCACGGGACGATCCAACGGCTCTTCGAGCCGATGTCCGGATTTCGAGTACGGGCAACCCGGCGAAGCCGCGTTCAAGACATGGGGCGCGTCGTACCTCAGGCCGCGCTCGGCCGCCCTCGGCGGTTGGGACGCTCCGACGACGGATGTTGAAGCGACCAATATTCGCATGGAAACGCATCCGCGATCTCGCGATCGTCGGCGATAAAGAAACGATCGCCGAAGCGCAGCGCCGCTACGCGGCCTTCGTCAAGGATCCGAGCACGCTGAAGCCGCCGCTCAAGGACGTCGTCATTGGAATCGTCGGCCGTTATGCCGACGCGGCGACGTACGGGCAGCTGCTCGGCGCCGGCATGGCTGTCGCACAACCCGATCGAGATGCAGACGTACTTCCAAGCCGCGTTCGGTGCCAAAGATGCGGCGCTCGCGCAGCAGAAGCCTGCAAGCGTCGCTTTCGCTGCCGCCGCAGTTCTCTTCGTTCGCGCCCGATCATCGTCGCAATCGTAGGCCAGGATCATCCCGAGATGGCGTGGGCGTTCTTGCAGAAGAACAACGCCAAGATTTTCGGCGGCCTCAGCGAGTTCGACCGCATTCCGTATATCACGGGCATCGCGGGCAGTTTCTGGCGCGGCGTTCCGGCCGAGGACATCGAGGCGTACATGAAAGCCAACGTGCCGCCGGCTGCATCGCGCACAGATCGCGAAATCGATGGAGGACGTGCATCTCGACCTCGAGCACCGCACCCGCCTCCTCCCGCAGATCGACGCGTTCGTGAAGACGCAGTAGACGAGGGCGACTGCCTACACGTCGCATCTGCGTGACGCCGATGCGCTGCACTGCTGGGGCCGTAAGGCAGGAAGCGACTCGCAGAGAAGATCAGAAAAGGTCGACGAAAAAGCCGCTCACGTCCATGGTAAGGTCGGGAAATACGCACGAGCGCGCTTGCTCTCCCGGGGCGAAGAGTTTGCGGCCTCCTCGTTCGTGCAATTCGACCCGGCATTGCTCGGGATCGACGACAATCACGAGCTTCGTACCACCGCGAAAGTAGAGGTCGACTTTTTCATCCAGGATGGAGCGGCGGTCGTCCGGGGAGACGATTTCAACGGCGATATCCGGCCCAATCGCCGGCTTCTCGCGGGCCTCGCCGAGATCGCGCGGTAGGCGCTCGAACGAAAAGTAGGCCACATCGGGGACGAGCGAACTCCAGCGTTCGCCTGCCGGCAAGAAGTAACAGCGCCACTCCGTACCGACTTGACCGCGGTGTCCGGCCCATGCACTCAAGGACGCGCCCAAACGCAACTGCACGACGGAATGCCGGCTTTGCGGACTCACCTTCTGGACCCACCGGCCCCGGAGCGACTCGATGGCGGGTTTGACGTCCGGGATGCCGAGTTCGGGCGCAAGCTGCATGGCGGTCTCCCCACACGAATCTATCACGCGCGCGCTCCGCGTAACAAGCACCGCCGTATTGGAGCTGACACGGCGCGCGGGGTCGACTGCGCTAAGCCGTCACCGCTTCGGCTGGCATCGTTGCGGGCATCGCCCGTTCCACGAAGGCGCATAGTAAGTTGACGAGCAGCATCTGCTCGGGACGGTTGCAGCGGGCGTCGAGCAGGCGCGGGCTGCAGACGAGCACGCTCAGACATTGAGCGCGCGAAATTGCGACGTTGAAGCGGTTCTTGTCGAACAGAAAGTTCATGTCGCGCGGTAGGTCGTCGTCGCTCGAAGTGGCCATCGAGTAGAAGACGACGGGTGCCTCTTGTCCCTGAAACTTGTCGACCGTACCCACGTCGATGTTGCCGTAACCCGCCTGGCGCAAGCGCTCGGCGATTTTGCGCCGCTGCAGGTTGTAGGGAGACACGATCAAGATGTCGCTTTGCTCGAGCCGCCGCGCCGGCGCATCTTCAAGCGTGACGGAGCCGCGCAGGAGCAACGCGACCTCGCGTACGATGCGCTCGGCTTCCTCTTCGGAAAAGCGTCCGTTGCCTTCGTGTGTAACGGGAAGGTATGCCAGTCCGGCGCCGCACAGACCCGGCGAGTCAATGCGGTTCGCTGCGGTCGCCGGTGCGTTGCGCAGGCGTCCGTCGTAGCTTGTCGTCGAAACGAACTCGGCAATGGACGGGTGCATGCGGTACGTTACGTCAAGGAAGACGCCGCGGTCGGGTGCAACGGTAGTCGCGCTTCGCCGAGCAGATGCTCGAGTATCGAACGATCGGTGCCCACGGGATGTGAACCTTGCGAGACCTGCGGAAGCTGTTGCGGGTCGCCGAGCAGCACGACGTTCTTCGCTGCAAGCGAAGCGACGAGCGCATCGGCGAGTGAAACTTGTCCCGCCTCATCGATGAAGATGTAATCGAATTGACCCGTCAGTGCTTCGGCGGGCCACGCGAACGCCGTTCCCGAGGCGAGCTTTCCGCCGAGCAGTTCTGATGTCTTGGAGACGTTGCAGACGAGCGGCGTTGCTAGTGGTGATGGGTACGTCGAACCCTCCGTCGATTCGCTATGCTTGTGACACCCAACGAAGGTGACGCCCGCTTCTTGCGCAGCTACTTCGACTTTTTCGAGTAGGTTATGCAGTGCTTTGTGATTGTTCGCCATGATGCCGACGCGCTGATTGGCCTGGAGCAACTCGACGATCACCGCCGCGCCCAACGTCGACTTGCCTGAGCCCGGCGGCCCTTGTACGAACAGGTACGAGCCGTCGAGTGCCCGCATCGGCCTGGGTCAGCGACGCGACCCCGATCGTTTCGGGTTGCAGACGCGCACCGGCCGCGCGGTCGCGTAGAACGGGCCGGGCGCTCAGCAAGAGCGCCATCGTTGCCGGGTGATCGTCCGCGAGGCGGCCCTCGAGATAGGCGCGCGCGATCCGCTCCACGGCGGCTTGCCTTTCGGAATGGGGAAGCGGCCGCCCGGGATCAGCGCGCGCAAGCGCTGCGCCATCTCGGGATTCAGCTTGAGGCGAATCTCCCGCGCGGCTTCGTCGTGTACGATGATCTCCGTGACGCCCTTGCGCGAATCAGCACAGTGCGGGTTGCTGCGGAGATAGTGCTCTTGGGGCGGATACTCGTACGTGTATACCAAGTTGCGGCTGCCGTCGAGTTTATACGGCGCAACTTCGGCACGCCGCCGCAAGCCCCCAATCGCGTAGCGATCGAACTCGATGAGATCTTCAATGTTTTCGCAGCGCTCGTAGTACTGCCAATGCTCCGGCTTATTTTCGCGGCGGTGATATTGGATGATGTTGCCCAGCAGCCAACGCGCCCGGAACTCCGGCAGAGCTCCGCGCAACGCCGCAAGCGAATCCGGCGCCTCGAGTCCGGCGAGGAGTTGGCGTTCTAGCTCCGTGCGCGGCGGCTCAGGTTTCTCTGGCGGCGACTCGACCGGCGGCCGCCACGGCAGCGGGGTCTCGCGCTGCGCGTTGTAGTCGGCGCGCAGGGCGATGAGCCACTCGCGCAGGCGGTAGGTCGAGCGGCAATCGTCTTCGTTGTATCGCTCGATGTCTTCGAGCAGCGTGGGATCTTGCGAGGCAAGCCACAGTTCGAACATGACGATCGAATCGTCGCCGCCTTTCGTCTGAGTCGATCGCTGTTGTTCGTAGAACGCTTCGACCTTCTTGAGCGAGTACGAGGGCTGCGAGATCCACATCGCTTGGTGCACGACCGGATAGAGATCGACGAACACGCCGTGAGTCAGGAAGTCGTCGATCTCACGCTCCCGCGAAGCGAACCTCCCCATCAGTCGCCGCAGCGCCGATTTCTCGTAGGCCGCGTAATGGTACACGTGCAAGTTCGGGTGCCGTCCGAGCCGCTCGGCGATGAAGTCGACGCACTGCTCGAAGGCACGACGCTCTTCGCTCGAATCCTTCGCCCAGAAGGCGATGTAGCGGTCCTCGTCCGGCACGTACAATCCGAACAGGTACTCTAAGCCGCGATCGGGCCGATACAACGGATCGCCTTCGATATCGAAGAAGATGTCGCCGCGAGCCGGTTCCGGCAGCTTCGCGAATCCTGCCGTCGCTTTCTGCGTGGCCGCTTCGTCCACGATCGGATCGGGACGAAATCGATACCGATACGGCGTGCGTTCGCCGCGCGCGCTGGCTCGCCGCTGTTCGACCTGCAGCTCGGCCTGAGTCCGCAAGTCGTCGAAGGTCCGCTCCGACATCCCCCATGGGCGCACGGACGTGGTCGCAAGTTTCGCCATCGTCGTGATGCCGGCATCTTCAAGTTTGCCCATCTGACCGACACGCATGCCGGCGACGAGGCTGAGGTGATCGTCGGCCTCGCGACGCCTCCGGCACGCATCCGACCACGCGCACACATTGCAATGCGAGACTTCGAGCGGATAGGCATCGCGGAGATTGGCCACCATCGCCAAGAACGAATGCTTGAGATGACGGTAGTATGCGGCGTAGTCCGCCATGCGGAAGGCGCGCTCATCGCCGCTGCCGAGCACGATGTAACCGTAGTGCGGCGCGCTGCCTTGCACGCGTTCGAGATGCTCGCTGTAATTGCACAACTGAATGAGGAAATATGGCTTCGGCGACAGGGCCAGCTTCGTGTCGATTACCTCGTAGCTCCACGGCCAGCGCTGCGACGGTACGTCGACACGCCGCAGAAAATCCGCATGGCCAACGAAACTGTCCATCGAAAAACGTCGCCTGATAGATGATCCGTGCGCCGCGCGCCATCGCAGCGACGGTGCGCGCTTCGGCCCCCGCGAGACCACTGCGTGAGTTCTCGGGGCGTTCCGCGAACGAAACAACGTCGTCGCCGTGTTCGGCAACGTACGCCTGGAGCCGCCGCATTTCGTGATCGACGCCCTTCGCCCGGATCAGGTCGGCGGTCTGATCGCGCTGCGCAGGACGCACAGCCAACCCCTGCGCGACGCGCCGTTCCAGCGCCACGAGGTGCTCGCATTCTACATAGTTGTTCAGATCAGTGGCGGAATAGACGTAGCTGCCATCGAGGACTTGCATGCTACTTCACCGCTCCGCGCATGTTGCGCGACTTGGTAGCCGGCGCGGCACCATCCCTGCGCGACGCGACATCGAGACGACCGCGGCCGGAGCCTGCGCCGTAGCGGATCACCGGCCGTCCCAATCTGGTTTCGCAGAGCACGCGATCATGCGTCCACAATAGCTCGCCGGTGTGCCACACGGCTGGCATTGCGCCGCCCGTCTCGTCAGCGCGGCAAAGCGTAAATGGTCAGGAGCACCCTACCATTAGCGCCCGCGCCGGCGCGTCTGTTAGTCCCCGCGGCGATTGCTGCGGCTGCGGCTGAGCAACTCGTCGACCACAGCGCGCGCATCGCCGCCGACGATGAGAGCCGCGCGGTCGGCATCTTGCACGAAGCCTTCGGCGCGGGCGTTATCGCAGAAGTCGATCAGGCCGTCGAAATACCCATCCGTATTCAGGATGGCGCTCGGCTTGTCGTGATACCCCAACTGCCGCCACGTCACGGCTTCGAACAGCTCCTCGAGCGTACCGAAACCGCCGGCCAGCGTGAGAAAGGCGTCGGCATGCACGGCCATCATCGCTTTGCGCTCGTGCATCGTCTCGACGACATGGAGGGCCGTCAGTCCGCGATGCGCGACTTCCCGCGCTTCGAGCGCGCGCGGGATGACGCCGATGACGTCGCCACCGGCCGCCAACGCAGCGTCGGCCAAGGCGCCCATGCAGCCGACGCGACCGCCTCCGTACACGATGCCGAGACCACGCGTAACCAGCATCCGTCCGACGTCGGCCGCGGTCTCGCGGAACAGCGAGCGATTGCCGTCGTTCGAGCCGCAGAACACGCAGATGCGCAACATGCTTACACCGCCTCGGCATCGTCGGTGCGTACGATTTCGAATACGGCTCGTTCGAGCGCGCGCAACGATCTCAGGGCATTCCTCGAAAAGCGAACGGCTGCCATAGGCCGCCGCAAAAAAGCCAACGTCAGCGCACGACCGTCGATGTCCCCGGCTGCCGTGACCGCGCGATCGACGTCGGGGAGATCCTCATCGCACGTATCGCTCGCGACCCGCACGGCCGCAACGTCGGCTCCCGCGCTTCGCAAACGCTGTGCGAGCGCGAACGTTTCCATGTCGACCGCGCCGGCACGATAGCGCTCGCCCAGCGTGCGCTTATCGTGCGCGCGCGTCACGATCCGCTCGCTGGCCAACGCGACGACGCCGGTCTGCACGTCCGTCAAGCGGGCCGCGACGGCGTCGCCAAAGCGGCGGTCGAATGGCAATCGCGAGCCGTCCCGCGCTACGACTCGCTGATACACGCAACACGTCGCCGACGGCGAACGCCGGCGAAAGCGCGCCGCATAACCCCGTCGAGCAGGACGCGCGCGGCCCGCGTATGCGCTGCCCGCTCCGCCGCGTCCGCCGCTGCCCGCGGCCCGATCGCCGCTCGTAACGATCCGGACGTTGCGTCCGGCGCGCGCAAGCGCCCGGCGCACCGCCCGCTCTTCGGCGACCGCGCGGCACGAAGAGCGCGTCGATCAGTTGCGGCCGAGTACCGAGGTCATCGCCCCCCAAAGGTTTGAGAGTTTCATCGAATCTTCGGCTGCCGTCGGCTCGAAACCGCAGTGCACCATGCAATCCGAGCACTTCGGGTTGCCGCTCTTCCGGCCGTAGGCCGACCAGTCGGTGTCCTCGAGCAGCTCTTTGTAGCTCTTAGCGTAGCCCTCGCCGAGCAAATAGCACGGCTTCTGCCAACCGAAGAGCGAGTACGACGGCATGCCCCACGGCGTGCACTCATAATCTTTCTTGCCGACGAGGAAGTCCAAGAAGAGCGGGCTCGCGTTGAAGTTCCACTTCTTGGTCTTGGCCGTATACGGCGCGAAGATCTCGCGAAAGAGCGCGCGCGTCTGCTCGGCGTGCAGGAAATGCTCTTGATCGGGCGCCTTCTCGTACGGGTAGCCCGGCGAGATCATCATCCCGTCGACGCCCAGTTCGTCGGTCGCGAAGTCGAAGAAGGCCTGCACGTCTTCGGGTTTGGCGTCGTTGAAGATCGTCGTGTTCGTCGTCACGCGGAAACCGCGCGCCTTGGCGGCCTTGATCGCCTTGACCGCGACATCGAAGATGCCTTCACGTGCGACGGCATGGTCGTGCGCGGGCTCGCAGTCCGTCGAGATGAACGGAGAACGAGAAGTATTCCGACGGCGTGAACTTGTCTAGGCTTTGCTCGAGGCGGATCGCATTGGTACAGAGGTACACGAACTTCTTGCGCGCGACCAAGCCGCGGACGATCTCGTCGATCTGCGGATGCAGCAGCGGCTCGCCGCCGGGGATGGCGACGATCGGAGCGCCGCACTCATCGACGGCCGCGAAGCACTCTTCGGGCGTCAGGTGCTTGCGCAGAACCTCGACGGGATGTTGAATCTTGCCGCAGCCGCTGCAGGCCAAGTTGCAGCGAAACAGCGGCTCGAGCATCAAGCGTCAGCGGGTATTTCTTACGGCCCTTGAGTTTTTGCGCGATCACGTACGAGCCGATCTTGGCGGCCTGTTTGAGCGTAACTGCCATCGAGGTTCGAGTTATCTCCGTTTCGAAAGATAGCCGTTGTCGGCGAACCAGCGGATCGCCGCAGCGATCGCAGCGTCGAGCGGCCCCGGCTCGTAACCGAACTCGATGGTGGCCTTCGACGAGTCATAGTACATGAACTCTCGACTCATACGTACCCCATCGATCGGAATCGACGCAGTATGCCCGAAGCGCGGCAACAGCGCTTCGTCGACCCACGCGGCGGCCAGCGGCACGCACAGGGGGAGGCGGTAACGCGGCGCCGCGCCGGCCGGTCACCGCGCCCGACGCGCTCGAGCAGAGCGCGCAATTCGAGATTTTCGCCGCCCGAGAATGTACCGCTCGCCGCTGCGCCCGCGCTCGTAGGCCAGCAGATGCCCGCGGCAGACGTCCGCCACGTCGACGAAGTTGAGTCCGGTTCGCGGGATCGCCGGCGGCATCGTGCCGCTCAGAAAGCGCACGAGAATATCGCCCGTCGGCGTCGGCTTGCGGTCCCACGGCGCCGAGCGGCGTCGTCGGGTTGACGATGACGACGTCTTGGCCCCGCGCGCGGCCGCTGCCAGCGCTTCTTGTTCGGCGAGATATTTCGAACGTTTGTAGGCGCCGATCAAGTCGCGTCCGGCGGGACTTGATACGTCTCGTCGGCCGGCGCCCCGTGCCGGACGCCGATCGCGGCGACCGAACTCGTATACACGACTCGCCCGGTGCCGGCGCTGCGCGCGGCCGCCAGGAGATTGCGCGTGCCCTCGACGTTGCTCGCCATCAGGGCCGCGCGCTCGCGCCGGAAGAGACTGTAGTGCGCCGCGACGTGGAAGACGGCGTCGGCGGCGCCGATCTTGCGGGCCAGATCGCCGATCGTCCGAGGTCGCCCTCGACGATCTCGAGCGGCAAGCCGGCGAGATTGCGCCGATCGCTCGCCGGCGCGCGCGAGCGCTCGCACGCGCCAGCCGTCGCGCCAGCAGCATGCGTGCGAGATTCGCGCCGACGAACCCCGTGCCGCCGGTCAAGAAACGCCGTCTTCACCGTGCGGCTACGCGCTGTCCGGCGCCCGGCCGCTACGCCCGCTCGATACCGGCGCCGTCTGCGCTTCGCCGAGGTCGGCCGTCGGCTTTGGCCTTGCCTCCGCGAATCCAGTCGTCGAAGATCGTGTACGCGACCGGTATGACGACCAAGCTCAGGACGGTCGAGGTGATCAGTCCCCCGATGATCGCGACCGCCATCGGCGCTCGCAGTTCGGCGCCCGCGCCGAAACCGAGCGCGATCGGCAACATGCCGAAGATCGTCGCCGCGGTCGTCATCAGGATCGGGCGCAAGCGCTGCGCGCCGGCTTCGCTGATCGCGTCGCTGCGCGCCATGCCCAGCTGCCGCAGCTTCCGGATGCGGTCGACGAGCAGAATGCCGTTCTTGTTGACGAGGCCGAACAAGAAAGATCACGGCCATCAGCGAGATCAATCCGAAATCGGCCCGCGTGATCCACAGCGCGAACAGCGCGCCGACGATCGACAGCGGCAGCGATACCGTGATGACGAGCGGGTCGACCCAATTGCGGAACAGGATCAGCAGCACGATGACGATCGCGATGACCGAAAGCCGCCAGCGCGATGCCGAAATCGCGAAACGTCGTGACCGAGTCTTGCGAATTGCCCCCGAAGCTGATCGCTGACGCCTTTCGTTCCGCGCAGCAGTCTTGCGCGCGCTGCGCGAGCGCCATGCCGTCGGCGTCGCCGATCTGCACGTTGCCCGACGAGATCGGCCGTGATCTGCACGGCGCGCTTGCCGTTGACGTGTTCGATCGCCGAAAACGGCGTGCCGTCCGAAAGACCGCTCGAAGCTGACGTCGACGAAGCCTTTTTGCGTGTCGAGGCGATTGGCCAGCCGGCGTCCGAGAGTCGCGCAGCTGCGTCGAGGTTCGAGCCGACGAGCGCGATTTGAAACGGTTTTGCCGTCGGTTTCCCGACGAACGGGAACGTCCTCGACCGTCGTCACGACGCCGTCGAGCGACGGCAGTCGCTCGCGCACCGCGTTCTCGACGTCGAGCGTCGTGACCTTACGCGTCGGCGTTGAGCCGCACGTCGATCGTGCCGACGTTCTGCTGGTCGGCTTGCGCGCCGATCGTCGTATACACGTCGGACAACGGCGGGATCGGCTCGGATCGACGCTTCGAGCGTGCGGCGGCCGCCGTCGTGTCGCGCAGGCTCGTCCCGAGCGGCGTCTGGAAGTTCACCAGAAACACGCCGCGGTCCAGATGCGGGATAAAGCCTTTGGGGATGAACGGAATCAGCGCGAGCCCGGCCGCAAAGGCCAGCGACCGCAAGGCCGATCACGTAGCGCCGGTGGTCGAGCGACCACGCGATCGCGCGCCGGTAGAGCGGGTGGCGCAGGAACGTGTTCGGCATCGAGCTGTGCGCGCGGTCTTGCGCGACGCGCGGCCGCGCAGCCACCACGCCGCCAGCGTCGGCGAAAGCGTGCGCGCCGCGAGCAGCGAGAACAGCACGGCGGCCGACGCCGTCAATGCCGAAGGGGCGAAAGAACTGGCCGAGCGTGCCGCGCATGAAGCCGATCGGCAAGAAGACGGCGACGATCGTCAGCGAGGCGGCGACCAAGCGTCAGGCCGATTTCCTTATTGGCCGCCAGCGCCGCGCCGACGGGCGTCTCGCCGTTTTCGAGATGGCGCACGATATTTTCGACCGCGACGATCGCATCGTCGAGGATGACGCCGACGACGAGCGCGAGCGCCAGCAGCGTGATCGTTTCGAGGTTGAAACTGGCACAGTCGCATGACGATCATCGTCCCGAGCAGCGAGACGGGAATCGCGATCGCCGAGATCGCCGTCGCGCGCCAGTCGCGCAAGAACGGCAAGATGACGAGGATCGCGAGCACGATCGCGATGCCGAGCGCTTCTTGCGTCGCGCGCGACGCTTCGAGGATGTAGGTGACCTGCGTCGTGGCGTTGGGTGAGTTGCAGATTCGGGATGCGCTTGCGGCGATGCGCTGCGACGGCTTCGGCGGACGGCTTCGCCGACGTCGAGCGTGTTCGCGTTGGCCCGTCTTGATCGACGGCGATCGCGACCGCGGGCACGCCGTTGAAGCGGAACGCCGACGCATTGTCGCCCGTCGTCTGACCGCCGATGACCGTGGCGCGCAAGCACGCCGTCGATCGCCGTGCAGCTGCGGCACGAGTTGCCGACGCGCGAAGGCGGCCAGGTCGCGCCAGCGACCGGCCCTGCTGCGACAGCGCGAACGTCACGACGGGCGACTCGTTGAGGTTGACCGTCGAGATCGTCGTCTTGGCTCCAGCACGGCAAGTGCGTGCCGCGCCAACGCGGCCTGCGACCTCGTCACGGCGCTTGCCAAGCTCTCGCTTACGTCGAACGCCATGTCGACCGATACGAACTGCGGGTAGGTCAAGGAATGCATCCGCGTCAGTCCCGGCAACGTTCGCAGGCGCGCTTCGAGCGGGTCCGTCACCGTGCGCTCGTTGCGTCGCGACGTCGATCTGGTTCGTCGTGGCGGTGACGATCACGACCGGAAACGTGATGTCCGGCAGCAGGGCGAGCTTGAGGCCCAGGAAGGCGAAGATGCCGGCACCCGAAAGCAGCGCCCACAGCACGATCGACGTTTTCGGATAGTCGATCGCGAGATAGGAGATGCTGAAGAGCCGCTTTAGGGTCTGACCGGGCCGAGCCCGAAGCGCTGCCGGCTGGTTTTCGAGACGAGCCACCGCGTCGTCTTGTTACTGATGGTCGAGACGGACCCTGCGAGAATCAGCGAGCGCACTTCCGCCCGCGAGATCTTTACGTTGCCGCCCGACTGCAGCATGGCCGTCGAGCGCTCGATCTCGCGCAACGTCGCGACGGCGAACAGGATCGGAAGCAGGCAGAAGAGCCGGATCTGCAGCGCCATCTTGGGGATCGCGTTGAAGTAGTCGAGCGCATCTACGGATGTCGTCGCGGGCGAGCTGCGTCAGCGCGACGAGGGCCTCGCGATTTTGGATGCGCCAGTCGCCGTGCAGGATCGTTTGATGGCTCGAACCGCGAGCCCGCAGCAGGTCTTCGGGGATGTAGGCGGCGTTTTCGTGTTCGATGTCCCAGGCGATGTCTTTGAGGATGTTGATCGTTTGCAGCGCCTCGCCGAAGGCTTCGCAGTTGGCACTGAGCCGCGTCGTGATCGCGCGCGATGCACGTGCGGCGAATGAAAGTACCACAGGTCCGTCAACAGATGCCCGACGGTACCGGCGACGTAATAGCAGTAGCGGCGGTATTCGGGCAGGGTCTGGATTCGGATGCCGGCCGGATAGCGGCCGACGAACTCGCTCATCCCGCGCGCCAACTCGCACGTCCAGCGCGTCGACGATCTCGGCGCTCCTGCGCGGCAGCGAGCGCAGCAGCTCGAAGACGAGATTCGTGCCCGCGCATCAATTCGAGATACGATGCGTCGGCTTGGATGTCCGACGCTTCGTCGGCGAAGTTTTCGGCTAGCTCCGGATCGTCGAAACACTCGATGAAGCGCGCCAGCAGCTGCTTGCCGGCGCTCGGCGCGTCGCCGCGCCGTCGTCTTCGATCGTGTCGGCGATCCGGCACAGCAGGTAGCCCGACGAGCACCGCCTTGCCGAGGTCGCCCGGCAGCACCGTGATTCCGATGGCAAACGTGCGCGAAACACGACTGATGATGCCGCGCGCAAACTCGAGCGCTTCGCGCTCTTCGACGGCGCTTGTCGGCAGGTGTGCGAGCAAGCTTAAGCACCATTCCTCGGTCCTGTCCGTCCTTTCCGCTGTGCGTCGCACGCGATGCCGCACTCCGCCGTGCATCGCCGCTCGCCGCAGGACTACGCGTCGCCGGCGCGACAAGAAGGCGGCATGCGACGCGGCTCGAACGCACAGACTCGCCCTGCTCTGTGAGCGCGCAACGAGTCGCTTCATTACCGGTCACCATAGTCGCGCGACAGCCTCGCCTTTCCCCCCTGCGCCGCCGCGCTGCGGACCCGCGATGAAGCGCGCGACATCGCCGGTGCGGCGCAACGTGCTGTGCGTTTTCCCGCACTACACGCCGTCGTTCGGCACCTTCGAACATGCGTACCCGTTCGTCGGCGTCAAGGCGTTCATGCCGCCGCAAGGCATCCTGGTCATCGCCAACTATATGCCCGCAAATTGGCAGGTTCGCTTCATCGACGAGAACGTACGCCGGGCCGGCGCGGCGGACTTCCACTGGGCCGACGTGGTCTTCGTCAGCGGCATGCACATCCAGCGCCCGCAGATCGGAGACATCAACCGCCGGGCCCACGCGTACGGCAAGGTCACGGCGCTGGGCGGCCCGTCGGTTTCGGGCTGCCCCGGAATACTATCCGGAGTTCGACTATCTGCACGTCGGCGAGCTGGGCGATGCGACGGACGAGTTGGTCGCGCGCCTGACGCGCGAGCGTCACGCGGCCGCCGGCAGCAGATCCGGCTGGAAACGGTCGAGCGCTTGCCGCTCGCCGGATTTCCCGATCCCGGCGTACGATCAGATCGACGTCGCGCAGTATTTCTTGGGCAGCGTGCAGTTTTCGAGCGGCTGCCCGTACCGCTGCGAATTCTGCGACATCCCCGAGCTGTACGGCCGCAATCCGCGGCTGAAGACGCCGGAGCAGATCGTCGCCGAACTCGATGCGATCCTCGCCAACGGCGGCCAGCGCTCGATCTACTTCGTCGACGATAACTTCGTCGGCAATCGTAAGGCGGCTAAGGAGCTGCTGCCGCACCTGATCGCGTGGCAGAAGAAGAACGGTTACGCCGTGCAGCTCTCGTGCGAGGCGACGCTCGAACATCGCCAAATCGCCCGATCTGCTCGCGATGATGCGCGAGGCGTACTTCTGCACGATCTTCTGCGGGATCGAAACGCCGGATCCCGCCGCGCTCAAAGTCGATCGCCAAAGACCAGAACAACCACATGCCGATCATGGAAGCGATCGACACGATCCACAGCTTCGGCATCGAAGTCGTCTCGGGCATCATCATGGGGCTCGACAGCGACACGCCCGATACGCCCGAGCGCATCCTGCAGTTCGTCGAGCTCTCCAAGATACCGCTGCTCACGATCAATCTGCTGCAGGCGCTGCCGCGCACGCCGCTCTACCGCCGGCTCGAAGCCGAGGGCCGTCTCGTCGATCGAGCCGGGCCGCGAATCGAACGTCGAGTTCAAGGTGCCCTACGACCAGATGATCGAGATGTGGCGCCGTACGTTCACTGCCGCCTACACGCCGCAGGCGCATCTACGACCGCTTCGCATATCACGTCGAGCACGTCTTCCCGCAATCGGATCACGCCCCCCAATTCCAAACAGCGCGTCAATCCGCGCAATATCCGCAGCGCCCTGCGCATTATGGCAAACCTGCTGGTGCGCGTCGGCATCATGAGCGACTACCGCGACGTGTTTTGGAGGATGGCGCGTCAGACGCTCGCCAAAGGCGACATCGAAGCGATGATCCACATCGGCATGGTCAGCCATCATCTGATCACCTTCGCTCGCGAAGCCGCCGCCGGCCGCCAAGGCGCGTCGTTTTACAACCAAGACGTCCGCAACCCTATGGTGACCCGAAGTGACGCAGCGCTCGGCCTGACGCCGCTCGCGCCAAAGCGGTGCGTCCAGTTAGGCTTCCGCTAGACCGATCGTCGATGCCGCGCGCGATGACGTGGCCTGCCATCATGTCGAGCAACTGCTTTTTCGAAAGCGGCTTATGCTGGAGCGGCAGGGTCTCGTCGAGCGCAAAGAGTTGGAACACGTAGCGATGCGGTCCGTGCCCCGGAATCGGCGTCACGGGAAGCCAGCCGCGGCCCATCGCACCGTTCCCTAGGGACGCGCCGGGGATGCGTTCGGGATGCGCCGGGCTCGGACTTTGGGAATGTCGCCCGCTTCGATGCCGTCCTTGCTCGGTGCAATCGCGTAGAGGACCGCGTGCACGAGAGGGCCCGCAACGGCACGTCGACGTCCTCGACGATCAGCACGAGTTCACGCGCGTTCGCCGGAACGTTGCGCCACCGCAGCGGGGGATTGATGCCGTCGTTTCCGCGATAGCGCGCCGGCATCGTCGTGCCGCGTCGCAAATTCGGGACTCGAAACGTCGATGGTGACCGGCGCTGCGTACGCGTGGGTCGTTGCCGGCAAGTTTGGCGGTTCCGCTGCGCAGCGGGCGAAGAAGACGTCCAATAATCATGCCGCTCTCTTGCCCACTTCGCGAACGTCGCTAGTCGTCGTCGGGCGCGATGTGCGACGGCACCTCCCGCAAGAATCGGTCGATGTTTCTACGGCTTTGTGCCGCCGTGTGGATGCGCGCAAAGGGCATCACCGGCTGTGACAGGTCGAAGAAATCGGATAGGTCGTCGGACCGAACGTCGGTCTGACCGAGGCTGGGCAGGCCGTACGTCTCTTCGATGAACTTTACGATGCTGCCGAACTCGTGCTGCACGTGCGATACGTAGTGCCCTTTAACGTACGGCGAAACGATCAGGATCGGGACGCGAAAACCGAGCCCCATAGCGTCGAGCTGCGGCGGAACGACGTGGTCGAACCAGCCGCCCCAGTCGTCCCACGTAACGATGACTGCCGTGCTCGACCAGTAGGGACTGTTGCCGACCGCATCGATGATCGAGCTCACCCACGCCGGCCCGGTATTGGAACCGGCAATCGCATGATCGGAATTCGCAAAATCCGGAACGACGTAGCTGACCTGACGGAGGTTGTTGTTTTGGATGTCACTGAGGATCGTCGTTTCCGGCGAGAGAACGTTGTTCGTCCAGTCGGGTCCGTAGCGGATGTGCCGGATGGCATCGTAGGCTGACCACTGGTACGCTCCGAGGTTGTACGCCGGCGCGTAGAATGCCCACGTGACGCCTTTGGCGTCCATCAAATCACCCAGGGTCTGATAGTCAAAGCAGGGGAACGGACCCTTCGTCGTCGTGTCCTGCAGTGCTCCTTCGCTCGGGTTGCTCGGTAGCGTGACGAACGTAAATGTGCCGGGCGGCGCATCGCACCCCCACGGCTTCTTATTTGGGACGCTGCTGACGTTGGCTGATTGACCTGCGATCAGATACTGATGCGCCGGGTAGCTCGGACCGCTATTGGACTGGAACATCCGATCGCCGACGGCGTACTGTTCGCCGAATGCGAAGTAGTCGGCCGTCTCTTGGGGCGGCACGTTCGCGTACTGGTAGTTCGGTTTGTCCGACGGATTCTTATCGTAGCCTTCGAGATCGAAGCCGTCGTTTTTCCCGTGATCGTATGCCGCTTTGAATGCGGCGTGAATGTGTCCCGGATCGTGCCCGGCCTCGAGGGGCACCGCCGCAAGCGGTACGATTTCGCCTTTGCTGTTGATGCCGCTCTGCGCCGTATCGGCTCCCGGAAAGCCATTGAACAGGTTGTCGAAGCTGCGGTTTTCCTGGATGACGACGACGACGTGTTGGATCTTCGAAGAGAAGGGCGGCGGCGTAGCCTGCGATTGGGCCGTCAACTCTAGGCCGTTGACGAGCGCATAATGATACACGTTGTTGAACCCGACGGTGATACGTCCGTTCGGGTCCGCGTTGGTTGCGAACGTCTTGGCCGTCGCTTTGTACCGCGCGCCCGCATCGGCAAAGATGTCATAGTTGGTCAACACGCGAGTGCCGTTTAGGGTCACGTCGAAGAGGCGCTGTCCGGCAGCGTTGTAGATCGGCTCGACGAAATCGAGCCGCAGGTTATACGGTGAGCCCGGTTCGAGCCCGCTGAACTGGTACGTGAACGTGTTGCCGTAGCGTTCGTTGTAAAAGACCGCCGCCGGCGGCGGATTCGTGACGCCGCTCTCGTCGATCTGGGGTTGACCGTTGTAGTGCGGTAAGCCGGAGTTGAAGTCGTCGTCCGAAACGAATTGACCGACGGCGGCGTTGCTGCCGGCGGCGACGTACACCGGTGCTCCCGTCAGAGCGTTGAGTCGCCCGATCTCGATCGCATTGACCTTCGCTTGATTCTTGACCGACGTAAATTGGATCGCGATCACGCCGCTCGCCGTCGGACGTACGCTCAAGAGCACGGTAAAGGCGACGTTTTGGGCGCGTGCCAGCGCAAAGATATCGAAATTCGTAAGGGCCGGCGTCCCGTTGATGCTGACGTTGAAGATGCGTTGTCCGGGAGCCGTGTAGAGCGGTTCATCGAAGTGCAGTCGCACGACGTACGTCTGGTCGACCGGCACGCCGCGGAACGTATAGGTGAAATTGCCATCGCGCTCGGTGTGGTACACGGCCTGCGGAGCTGGGTCGTCGATGTTGCTCGTGTCGACATTGGCCGTGTACGATAGCGCGGTGCCGCCGCTGTAGCTGTTGTCGCGAAAGAACGTGCTGACGGTGTCACCGCCCGAGTTGATCGCGAGGCCCGTCGTCATGTCCTTGAAGCGCTCTTGACTCGGAGCGCGGTCCGCAGACGCCGGCCCCGCGGCGTTCGGCGATGCAGGCACTAGCCTGCCTCCTCCGCCACAGGCGGCGAGTGCAGCAACGGCGACGAACCCGAGCGTTGCCACGCGCGTGGTCCGCAGCCGGTAAAGCAAAGACGACATGGACAACCTCCGAACACGGACAGGCATTGCGCCGGGGACCTGCTTTCTCACTCGTCGTCGGGCGCGACGCGCGACGGTGTTTCGCGCATGAATCGCGCGATGTTGCTGCGGCTTTGCGCTTGTGTATGGATGCGAGCGAACGGCCGCGGCTGTTGCGAGAGGTTGAAGAAGTCCCCGAGATCGTCGGCCCGGACGTCGGTCGCGCCCAAGCTCGGCAGACCATAGACTTCTTCGATAAACTTGACGATGCTGCCGTCTTCATGCTGGACGTGCGAAACGTATCCGGGTTTGACGTACGGCGAGACGATCAGCAGCGGCACGCGGTAGCCAAGGCCCATCACGTCGAGCTGCGGCGGCACCACATGATCGAACCAGCCTCCCCAATCGTCCCAGGTCACGAGGACCGCCGTGCTCGACCAATACGAGCTGTTTCCGACGGCGTCGATGATCGAGCTGACCCAAGCCGGTCCCGTATTGGAGCCGGCGATGGCGTGATCGGAATCCTTATAATCCGGCACGACATAGCTGACTTGGCGCAAGTTGTTGTTTTGGATATCGTTCAAGATTTGCGTCTGCGGCGAAATCACGTCGTTTGCCCAATCGGGTCCGTTGCGGATCTGGTTGACCGCGTCGTAGGCCGACCACTGGTACCCCGAACCGTTTGCGGGCGGCGCGTAATAGGCCCACGTCACTCCCGCGGCATCCATAAGATCGGCGAGCGTCGGATAGGAAAAGCACGGGAATGGTCCGCGCAGTTCCTGGCCCTGCGCGTTAAGCACGACGGTAAACGTTCCGCTCGGCGCGTCGCAGCCCCACGGCTTCTGGTTAGGCACCTCGTCGACCATCGCCGACTGTCCGGCGATCAGATATTGATGCGGTGGATAGCTCGGGCCGCTGTCCGATTGGAACATGCGGTCGCCGAGCGCGTACTGTTTTGCAAACGCGAAATAGTCGGCTGTCTCTGAGTGCGGTACAAAGGCGTATTGATAGTTCGGTTTGCTTGACGGGTTCGCGTCCCACCCCTCGATGTCGAACCCATCGTTCTTGCCGTGATCGTAGGCGATCTCCCAGTTCGTGTGCAGATGTCCCGGATCGTGGCCATCTTCCAGCGGCACCGGGATGAGCGGCACCGTCTGGCCTTTGCTGTTGACGCCGCTTTGCACGGTATCTGCACCGGGAAACCCGTTGAACAGATTATCGAAGGTCCGGTTCTCTTGGATGATGACCACGACGTGCTGGATCTTGGAGGAATAGGGCGGTGGCGTCGCTTGCGACTGTGCCGTCAATTCGAGGCCGTTGACGAGCGCGACGCTTTTGACCGCTGAAAACAGTACGGTGATGCGTCCCGTCGGATCGGCGTTGGCGGCAAACGACTTCGCCGTCGCTTTGAAGCGCGCTCCCGCGTCGGCGAAGATGTCGTAGTCCGTCAGGACCTCATTCCCGTTGATGCTGACATTGAAGACCCGTTGTCCAGGCCCCGTAAAAACGGGTTCCATGAAATCGAGGCGCAGGTTGTACGGCCAACCCGGCTCGAGGCCGCTGAACGCATAGCCGAACGCGTTGCCGTAGCGCTCGTTATAGAAGACGCCGACGGGCGGAGGATTCGAAACCCCGCTTTCGTCGATCGAATTGACGCCGATGTACGAAGGCAGGCCGCCGTTGAAATCATTATCGGCGACGAACGGGACGACTGCCGCATTGCTACCCGCGGCGATCGATACGGGAGCGCCGGTAAGGTTATTGAGACGCCCGATCTCGATGCCGTTGACCTTCGCTAGGTTCTTGACCGACGTAAACGCGATGGCGATCTGTCCGTTCGCTGTCGGGTTGACGCGGAAAGTCACGGTAAAGGCGACGTTCTGCGCGCCGATGATGCGGAAGATGTCGAAATTCGTCAGCACCGGCGTACCGTTGATGCTGACGTTGAACACCCGTTGCCCGGGAGCGGTATACTCTTGCTCGTCGAAGTGCAAGCGTACGCTGTACGTGTTGCCGAGCGGGACGCCGTTGAACGTATACGTGAAGTTGCCGTCGCGCTCGCTTTGATAGACCGCCTCGGGTGCGGGGTCGTCGATGTCGCCGGTATTCACCGTTGCCGAGTACGTTTGCGCCGTGCCGCCGCTGTAGAATCCGTCGGCGAGAAACGTTCCGGCGGCGCCTCCGCCTGCGTTGACCGAAATGCCGGTCGACGTGTCTTTGAAACGCACGCGGCCAGCGTCTGCTGCGCCGCCGTTGCGCACCACGCCCGCAGCGGGCACCACTTTCCCGCCGCCGCTACAAGCCGCCAGCACGCCAAACGTCAAGAAGAAGATGCCGGCGACGGGCGTCGTGCCGACCCGTCGAAAGGCAGCAAACATGAAGAACTCCGGACCGAGGAAAGGTCATGGTGGTTTTAATGGCGGTGCTCCCGGCGCCTCGCTGCGTCGACTCCGCAGGCCCCAAAGCCTAGATTGGACTGCGCCCAAAGACCCAAGCCGGCTCGGTCGTTAGGAGCGTTAGCGCACACCAGTCCCGTGTAGTGACGCGGAATCTACGGCACTAAGGGTAAGAGCCGAGGCTGAGTGGCGGTTTCACGCTCGCTCAGCGGAGCAACACCAATACTCTCGACGCCCGTGCTTGAAGCCACTCTCTGTCATGGAATGGTAAACGGTGATGGTAAACAACGCGCAGCTGATTCGGCACCTCTACGATCGCTTCAATGCCAGGGACATATCCGGCGTACTATCGGCGCTCGCCGAAGACGTGGCCTGGGCCAACGGTATGGATGGCGGCCATGTGCACGGGCGGAAAGCCGTGCGCGAATACTGGACGCGCCAATGGGCGGTCATTGACCCGCGAGTCGAACCGATCGAAGTCGACGACGCATACGACGGTTCAACACTCGTGAAGGTTCATCAAGTCGTCAAAGATCTCGAAGGCACATTGCTCCTTGACGAGACGATCGCGCACCGATTTCAGATCGATGAAGGATTGGTAACGCGCTTCGACATCGAAGGTTCTTCAGGACTATCTACCATCGGCCATTGACCTCGACTCGAAGGTGTGTCGATCAGTAGCGCGCTGTGCCGGCCGATGAGGGGACTCGAGAGGTGTCGAGTGCGTTAGCGGTCGTCGCGTTTGTCGCGTGGGTGCGCGCGATCGTACGTTCTGCGCATGTGTTCGACCGAAACGTTCGTGTAAATTTGGGTCGTGGCGAGGCTTTCGTGGCCGAGGAGTTCCTTGATCGTCATTAGGTCGGCGCCGTTTTCGAGAAGATGGGTAGCGAAGGAGTGTCGCATGATGTGCGGGCTCGCGTGGAGCGGCAAACCGCTCAGGCGTTCGACCGTCCGCACGACCATCCAGATCGCCCGGACTCCGAGCCGCCGCCCGCTGCGGCCCACAAAAAATGCCTCGTCGCTGGTGCGCGGCCGATACCCCAGATACACGCGCATCGCATCGGCCGCCGCACTGTTGATGAGGACGGTGCGCTGCTTATTGCCTTTGCCGAGGACGCGCATCACCCGCCGTTCGAGATCGACATCCTGGAGGTTGAGGCCGGCCACCTCAGCTCGGCGAATACCGCTGGCGTAGAGCACTTCGAGGATCGCGCGGTCGCGCAGCCGCTGAAATTCCGTGCGGCCTGCCGGCGGAGCGGTGCGCAGCAATCGGGCGACGTCGTTTTCCTTGAGCACGACGGGTAGACGCTTGGGAAGTTTTGGTGAGTCGATTCCAACGGTCGGATCGTCGCTGCGCCGATTTTCCACAACCAAATAGCGGAAGAAGCGACGCAGCGCGACGAGTTTGCGGCGCACCGCCGCCGGGCGGTAACGCCGCTTTCCGGCGAGGTCCAGCACGAAGGCTTTGACGTCGGCACGTTGCGCCTCCGCCGCCTCGCGTCCCAAGAAACGCGCAAAGAACTCCAGATCGCGCGCATACGCCTCGCACGTGCGCGGCGACCGGCCACGCGCGTAATGCAGTTCGTTTACGAACGCTGCGATCGTCGCATCCGCGGGAACGTATACGGCCTGCTCGCCCGTCGCGTGCCCGCGTCCGCCCGCGTTTCCCGCCGCCATACTGCGTCCTATCGCCACCGCTGTGCGTGCCGCCTTTCGCGCGAACGCGGCTTCCACGCCGCACGGAGGGGGCAAACACTACGGTAACAGTATGGTAGCAGTCTACTTCAAGAATCCAGTTTGAAAGGAAGGTTTCGTATGCGTATCTCGCTTCACGTAGGCTGTCTTGTCCTTGCCACGGCCGGTCTTGCCGGCTTGGCGGGCTGCTCCAGCGCTGGAACGTCGCCCCCCGGGTCCGTCGGCCCGCAGTCGAGCGGCAACGATTCGACCCTGGCACTGACGCGCGCGTCCAACATCTTTATGGGACCGCCGGGCTTGCCTCCAGGCATGCAAAGGCCGATCGCCATCGCGCCAAAGGCCGTTCGCCCGTTCGTGAGCCCCGCGGTCGACGCACCGGGTGGAGCGTACGTCTTCGTTTCCGACTACGCCAACAATGCGGTCTACATTTACAACGTCGCCGGTCAATTGACGGCCACGCTGACGGGCTTTGACGGGCCTGAGGGCATCGCCGTCGACAAAGCGGGGAACCTGTACGTCGTCAACGACGGCAATGCAACGATCGAGGTCTATGCCGCGGGTTACAAGGGGACGCCCACAACCTTGAATGACCCTGGCGAATATCCGGTCGACGTTGCAGTGGATCAGACCGGAAACGTCGCCGTCACCAATGGGGAAACGACGTCGAACGGCTTCGGCAGCGTCAGCTTCTACGCGCCGGGCGCGACGACCCCAACGAATACCGTTTCCTGCGCCGCATGCTCGCGCATCTTTTACGACGGATTCGACGCGCGAGGCAACTTGTACGTCGACGGGTTCGATCCCAACGTCAACACGCTCGTCGGCGTCGTCGCCCGTGGCATCAAGGGAACGGCGATCACGCAGCTGACGATGAACAACTCGTTCTCGGGAATCGGCGGCATCCAAGTCACGACCGGCGGACTGATCGTCGTCGACAATCAAGCGACGAGCAACATCGTCCTATACAGCTACAACCCGCCCAATCCCAAGACGCGCTCGCTGGGCAGCCCCGTGTACACCACGCCGCTGCAAGGCGCTTACGACGTCGCGACGTACGCGTTCACCCCGAAGAACAACGATCTCGTCGGCGCAGATACCTCCGGCGCGGCCGAACTCTACCCGTATCCGGCCGGTGGCACCCCGGTGCGGAGCTTGGCGCTGCCGGCCGGTTCGTTTCCGTTCGGCGTGGCACTCTATCCCCCGCAGATTCCCTAAGCGCCGCGCCGCGTCGCCCGCAACGACAGCGCCTCCCGCAGGCTAGCATCCTAGAATCGTAGTTTCATGACCTACGCCTTGAGCGGACGGTCATGAAACTACCCGCGGGCCCCCGAGTCGCGTGATAGCGACGCGCGATTCCGCAATGGGCGGACGGTCTAGCCGCGGGCACCCAAGCCCGTTCCTACGGGGCGCATCCTTCCGGCATGGGCGCGAGCGAGGCGTGCAATTACACGGGGAAGTGCGGCGGTGGCGACCGACGAAGCTGCGTGCGGTGGTCGTGACGTTCTCCGAGGCTGGATCCGCCGATCTCACTGCAATCGCGGAGCTTTGGTTCAGAGCTCAAGCCGCGCGGCGCCCCGGGTCGTTCGTGACGATTGCCGACTCGCGCGAGTTCGTGGCCCAGCGGGCGGTGCAGCCCGGGGCATGGTTTCTGTTGGCCGCCGACAACGGGCGCACCGTCGGCATCGTGTACGGAGCGCCGGGCCGCAAAGATGACGGCGCGGGGCGGCCGATACGCGGTCTCTTGCACCTTGGGATGGTCGCCGTCGACCCGGCTCGGTGGGGGCAAGGCGTCGGCAGGGAGCTGCTGCAACGCAGCTTCGACTTGGCAGCGGACCGTGGGTTTCGCCGCCTGCAGCTGTGGACGCACGCCGACAACGTCCGGGCGCAGCGCCTTTGGGAGCGCTTCGGCTTCGTGCGCTCGGGCCGCATCAAGCGCGATCCGCGCGGCGAGACGATCGTGCACTACGAGCGCGAACTAGCGCTTCCCGGCACGCCCTCAGCGTGACGACTCACCGTTGAACGGGCACGGCCTGGATGGCGGCGAAGATCGCGCCGATGCTTTCGGCTCTTCTGTTCGCGTCTTCGGTCGTAGCGGTGGTGTCGCCGGCGCCGCGGCCCGCTGCCCGCAATGTGCTTCCGGCCACGACCGGACACTGCCTGGATTCATTTCTCGGCGCCGGCCAACGCATCGCGCCGCCCAATGACGTGGTGCGGCACGTTCAGCATACGAAACCGGATCGCATCGTCCGCGTCGACATCGTTCAAGCCAAAGCCCTGTCGGGGGATCCGATCGTCGGCTTTCTCTACGTGACCGAACAAGGCAACGTACTCTTCAGTACGCGCCAGCGCGTCAACATCGAGCAGCGGGTCGCGCCGCTCATACGTGAAATTTTCGCTGCTGCATCCACGGCCACCGCGGCCCAACTGACCGCTCTGCTCGATCACCAAAACGGCAATGCGGTCCTGTACCTGCGCCGTCCCATGTTCCTCAAACGTCTGCCGTTGCGCGCGCTCCCCTGCGTCGTGTTGTCCGCAAACGCCCGCTGAGTGCGGCTCGCGCTTTACCCGCCCGGCGCGACCTGGCCGTAATTTAACAGCGAAACCAACGCGATGCCTCCGATGCTGTTGCCGATGAACACCGGTACGAGAAATCCGGTGAAGTACTCCAGCCACGACCGGTCTCCGACGGCAACGGTGTAGAGCACTTCGACGGAACCCGCGATGATGTGCGAGAGTCCCGCTACGCCGACGAGATAGGTGATGATCCCGATCACGGCGACGTGCGAATTTTCTGCGGCCGGCAGAAGCCACACCATCAAGGCGATCAGCCAACCCGCGAAGATACCCCGCATCATGATCGTTTGGAACGAAGCGTCGGCGGCATGCCGGCCGATCTCGAGAAACGCTGCCTGCACCGGCGGCGGAAATACGTTGGTGAAGGCCACGGTGTAAGCGAAAGCCGTCGCGCCGGCGAGGTTGCCGATCAGCACGATGCCCCACAGACGCCCGACTTGAAACAGACGCTGCCCATGATTGGGATTGTCGAGTACGGGCAGGATCGCGGTGACGGTGTTTTCGGTAAACAGTTGTTGGCGTCCGAGGACGACGATCAGAAATCCGACCGTATAGCCGAGATTTTCGACGAGCACTCGCCAGGGAGCCCCGGCGGGCAGGTAGGCTGCCAACACCCCGGTTGCGACGAGTGAAAAGCCCATCGCCCCGCCCGCAGCTAAAGCGGAAAACGCAAGTCCTAAAGCAGGTCGCGCCAGTTCGTTGGCGCCCTCGCGCCGAATCGCTTCGAACAGCACGGCAGCGCGCGGCGCAACGGTGCGCTTGACCGTTTCTTCTTCACGGTCCGACAGAACGACGAGTTGCGGCTCTTCGTTTAGGGGCTCTTCCGCCGTCTCGCGTGTATCGGCGGCGTCCCGGCTCGGATCGGAATTCTGCTCTTTTTGGCGCCTGCGCTGCTCGGACAGTCCACCCGGAGCCCCGGCGTGGGGACCGGCTGGTTTGTCCGCCCTCGGGTCGTGCATGACGGGGGTGTTACCCCGCACCGACACGTCCACCGCACGCTGCGTTTAGCGCGGCGACATCACCGCAGCTGCGCGAAGCGCTGCGGGCCTGCGTACGTATGCACATTTCGGGAAGAATATGCTACACATGTTTGGTTTACCCAAGGCGCTGCTTCCGATATATCTCGTCACCTTTCTCGACGTGCTGGGTCTGACGATTCTCATACCGCTTCTGCCGGCACTCGCGCAGAAGATTCACACCTCGCCCGCCATGATGGGAGTCGCGATCTCGGTGACGGCCGTGTTTGCGACGTTGTCGTCGCCGGGTTGGGGACGGTTGAGCGATAAAGTCAGCCGCAAAACCGTCTTGCAGTACTCGCAGTGCTTTTCGCTCGTCGGCTTCGTCCTACTGGCTCTGGCGGGGAACTTGTGGCTGCTCTTCATCTCGCGCGCGATCGAAGGACTGGGCGGCGGCAATCTCGGCGTCGCGCAATCGTACATCGCCGACGAAACCAAGCCCGAGCAACGTGAGAAGGCGTTTGCGTTCAGCGCCGCGGCGTTCGGCATCGGCTTCGTGATCGGTCCGACGTTAGCCGGCCAACTGCTGCGCATCGACGTGTCGGTTCCGTTCTGGGTCGCCGCCGCGCTGCAAGCGACCAACTTGGTCATCACCCATCTGTTCCTGGAAAAAACGGGCGCCAAGCGCGGAAGTAAAACCAACACGAAAGCGATTCTCGGCGAGCTCAAGGAGCGGACGATGCTCAACTTGATGGGTCGCCAGTTCCTCTACATTTTCTCGTTCACGTACTTCTTTACGATCTTCTCCCTCTATCTCCAGCGTGAGATGGGCATGGCGCCGGAAAACTCGAGCCTCTTCCTCGCGCTCGCCGGCGGAATCGGCGCACTGATCCAAATCGTAGCCGTGGACCGCTTGAACGATCGTTTCGGGGAGTACATTCTTTCGGAAGCGGCGTTTGCGCTCGGCTTCGTGGCGTTTGCCGCGATGTTCTTCATCGGGAAAAGCATCACGATGTTCGTCGCCATTCTGGTCGTCTGGGCGATCAGCGGTTCGTTCCTGCGGCCGACGCTCAATAAGTTGATCGCGGACCACGCCTCCGAGGACAAACGCGGCGCGATCCTAGGCTTCGCCGATTCGCTCAACAACTTTTCGATGATCATCGCGCCCGCTGCCGGCGGCGCGGTCCTCGGGTACAGCTCGACATACATCGGCGTCTTGCCGGCCATCGCCGTCGCAGGCGCGTTCCTGCTCGGCCTGTTCGGGCCCAAGAAGTCGCGGGGAGGCAAACAGCAAAAGCAACCGGGGAGCGCCGCTGCGGCGGCGTCGGTGGCGTAATGGATGGTCGCCCACCGGGCACCCTGACCCCCGACCTGCGCAGCCGCGCGAACGATATGTTGCGCGTCCTCGCCATCATCATCGCGCTCGGCTTCATCATCGTCGAAGCGATTGCGTTCTTCTCCCGCATCGGTTACACGTCGATCATCGCGATCTTGGGCGTGTTTACGGCGTTCCTCGTTTTTCCGGCGGTGCGGTGGCTCAACAACCGGCTGCCCCTCTGGGCTGCGCTGATGATCGTGTACGTCGGCATTCTCGCGGCGATCGCGGCTGCACTGTGGTTGGTCATCCCGGGCATCGGCGACAATCTCCAGTCGCTGCTGCACGACCTGCCGAGTCTGGAAAAGAAAGTCTCGACCTTCTTTAGCAACCCCGACAACCCGTTCGTGCGGCACCTGCCTGCGGCACTGCGCGACCAACTCAACCGCATTCCGCTTTTCATTGGGACGTTCGTACAGCGCGAGAGCGGCATGCTGACGACGCGCCTGCTTGCGATCGCGCAGTCCGCGATCGTGATCGCCGCGTTGCTGGTCGCCGTTCCCGTCGTTTCGATCTACATGCTCGCCGAAGGCGAGATCATGAAGCGCTTCATGCTCGGACTGATCCCCGAGGACAAGCGCGAGCGCACGCTCGTCCTGCTAGCGGCGCTCGAGCACGTCGTCGGCGGATTCATCCGCGGACAACTCGTCGTGGCTGCCGTCGTCGGGACGCTGGTGACGGCACTGCTCTTCATGCTGCACGTCCCGTACGCGATTCTCGTCGGCGTACTCGCCGGCGTGCTCGACGTCATTCCCTACATCGGCGCCGTCGCCGGCTACCTGCCCGCCGTGATGCTCGCCATCGTCACCAACGGCTTGACCGACGCGATCTACGTCACGATCGGGTTCGTATGCATCAATCAGCTCGAAGGCCACCTGATCTCGCCGCGCATCGTCAGCAAAACGGTCGGCGTAACGCCGCTTGCCGTCATCTTCGCTCTTTTGGTCGGCGGCGAACTGTGGGGATTGCCCGGACTGATCGTGGCGGTCCCCGTCGCCGGAGTGCTGCGCGTGCTCGTCGTCTACTTGCGCCCGCCCGAGGACGTCCCGACGTCCGTCGTACAACCCGGGCTCAGCCACATGTCGCGTCAGGAACGCGGTAAGACCGAACCTGCCGTCTTAGCCGATGCCGCTCACGACACGTAACTGACGTTGACGCTGAAGCCGAACGCTTCAGCGCGTGCGAGAACCGCCAGCACGTTCTCGATCTCATCGTCGATCGTCGATAGTTCCCGCGCGCTGATGCCCGCCGGCGCGGCTTGCTCCCACAACACACGACGTGCCGTTTCCAATGCGGTCCGCAAACGTTCTGGACTCGCTTCGAGAACCGGCCAGTCTTCGTAGGACATCGCGGGCACGACGCGCCATCCATTCCCGGAGTATTCGTCTTCGTCGACGTACGCGTTGGGAATAGCGCCGAGGATGTCGATGGCGGCACGTTCTGCCGGCCGCAGCGGCAACCCGGCGTCGGCTAAGCGCACGACGTAGCGAAAAAAGGCCGTGCCGCCGACGCTATACGCTCCGGCCGGCGAGCCCACGTTCACGTGCACCATCGGGCTAGATGTTCGTGCGCCGCCTCAGCGTCCCTTGCAGAACGGCTACGCAACGTTCAGCGAGCGATGTCGAACGGAATCTCCAGCTCGCGCGCGAGCGTTTCGAGCTCCTTCCAGACTTTCGCGTGGACCGGCACACCGTCGCGGCGGTGAGCCAGCGTTTTCTCGTGCTCGATCTCACCGGCGACATAGATGCGCGGTGCACCCGGAACCTTTTCGGAATCTTTGAATGCCCGCAGCTCACGATCCATGTCGCGCTTGAATGCGTCGACATCGCGAAACCCGCCGATATCGATCGCCCCAAAAAAGTGCGAGATCTTGCCGGGCATCGGCCCATCCGTCGGCAGCGGCAGATCGTTCCCGAACGCGCCGCCCGACAGGACGCCGCACATGATGTCGACGAGCAGGCCCAGCCCGTAGCCTTTATGGCCGCCGCCTTCGACGCCGAAGCCGCCGAGCGGTAAGAGCGCTCCACGCAACGCATCCTCGGCACTGCGTGTCTCGTTGCCGCTCGCGTCGATCGCCCAACCGGCGGCGAGGGGCTGCTCCTTTCGCTTGTATACTTCGAGCTTGCCGCGCGGTACGGTCGTCGTCGCAAAGTCGAGCACGAAAGGCGGCTCGTGCTCTGCCGGAATCGCATACGCCCACGGGTTCGTCCCGAGCATGATCGTCTTGCCGTAGGTCGGCGCACCGTAGCGCACCGAGTTCGTCGACGAGATGCCGATCAGGTCGTGGTCGAGTGCGAGCATCGCATAGTAGCCCGCGATTCCGTAGTGGTTCGAATTTCGCACGGCCCCAAACGCAGCACCGCTACGGGCGCTTTTTCGATCACGGCTTCCATCGCGCGCTTGCCTGCGGGATGTCCCAGCCCGTTGTCGGCGTCGAGCACGATCGATGTCGGCGTTTCGCGCGCGACCGTCACGTTGGGCGCGCGGATTGAGTTTGCCGCTGCGAATGCGGCTGACGTAGTACGATTGCAGTCGCGCGACGCCGTGCGATTCGACCCCGCGCAGATCGGCGGCGACAAGCACATCGGCGACGACAGCGGCATCGGCCTCCGCGACCCCGGTTTTCGTGAGAACCGTTCGCACGAAATTTTTGAGCTTCGGTTCTGTAGAAAGTCGGTACTCTAATCGCTCGCGGCCGTTGCCGACAACATCGTCCTCCATGAGTGTGACCGTGGTCACTACGGTGATACCGAATAGTGCCGGTTCGAAAACGCAGCACGCGTCGGGATGCGCACGACGCCGCATGCCGCCGAGCACGGAGCGCGCTCACGTTGCGCGTGCCCGGGTCTATTTCCCCGAGCGCTTACAGCCCGACGAGGCGGGAAGTGTCCGAAAGGGCCGCCTCGACCGTCGGATAGACGGCAAAGACGTCGAGCAGTCCCGTGATCGCAGAAGCCGCAAGATTTGACCCTCCTGCGCGACCAGCCGCACGGCGCCGCCATGCTCTCGCTGGCACGCTTTTGCGCGCCGATCAGTGCGCCCAGGCCCGTCGAATCCAAAAACTCCAGGCCGCTGAGATCGACGATGATTTCGTGTTGGCCGCGGTCCGCCGCATCCATGAGCGCAGCCCGCAAGCTCGGCGACGTGGCAATGTCGAGGCTCCCGCGCAGCGCGAACAATTGGATCGCCTGATCCGGAGTTGCCGTTACGTCAATGCTAAGGGTGTCTTGTGTCATAGCTATCCCTCGTATTCGCGCCATTCGATGATCGTTCCGTTCTCGAACGTCGACCAACGCACAACCGCTGCGTTCGAGCCACCCGCCGTCCGATCGTTCCAGGGCGAAACGATACCGGATCGCCGCGCGCGACCCTTCCACGAGCGTTTCGTCGGGATAGAATTGCCACCGCGGGCCATCGCGAAAGAACTTCGTGAAGTGATTGACGATCGCCGTGCGTCCGCTGATCGGCTCGCCGCGCGCTTCGCGATACACTGCCTCCAGTCGCGAAATGAGCTCCGGATCGCAGCGCATCGCCGTCACGCCATGCCTCGAACAGATCGGACAGCGTTCGCGGATCGTCATGCGGCAATGCTGGGGTGGCTGGATTCGAACCAACGAAATGGAGGATTCAAAGTCCCCTGCCTTACCACTTGGCGACACCCCACGGGATTCCAAGAGAAGGCGCCTTCTACCCGGTGCCCCGGTGGAACCCCTCGTTCGCCGCGGCTCGGGCCGCGCAGACCTTACGGCGCGGCTGACGCCCCAGGTGACGGAGAAGCCGTGGCCGGCGTCGGTGCGCCGGTCGCCGTCGCGGGACCCGGTGTTGCGGGCGCGGCCGAGGCGTACGGATTCGGCGTCGCAACGACGATGCTCTCGGCATGCAAGGGCGGGAAGCCTTGTGCTAGCCGTAGGCGGCTGAGGTGTCCGTATTTGGTCTTGGCGAAATCGTGGGCGATGTACCGCAGTAGGTCCGTCGCCTGCGCCCGCGCTGCCGTCGATTGCACCGTCTGATCGAGCTGCTCGAGATGAAACGCCGTTGGTGCCAGCCACGGATCGCGCGGGTACTTGTCGCCCCACGCGCGCAGCGCCGCTTCGGCGATCGCCGCATCGTGCAACAGGTCGGCGTCGGAAATCGTGCGCGCATGATAGCGGCGTCCGAGCTTGTCGATGCGCATGCGGATGCCGATCGCGCTCATCTTTTGCGCGCCGAAGTACTCGTCCGCCGGCGCTGCCGACGTATCGACGGCAGCGCGCACGACTCACGCCCGCGACGCTCGCCACGCAGGCGATCATGATAAACAGCCCGCGCGCGGCGCGGAACAGCATTCCGGTCGGAACAGCCATGTTCCGGGAACGAAAACGTCCGGCGATTTAGTGCCGAGCGTTCCCTTTCGTGACCTCGCTTACTCTACGCTTACCGTACGTCCAGATGGACGGCGCGGAGGTTGACGACGCGAGCTACGCGCTTGGCGCCAAGATAATGGGACGACCAATACTCGTCGCTGATGCTGCTGATCATAACGCCGTGACTGGAACTGCTGTGGACGAAACGGCCGTGCCCCAGGTAGATGCCGACGTGCGACGGCCCCGGCTCATACGTCTGAAAGAAGACGAGGTCGCCCGGCACTTTGCCGCCCCGCGTCGGGCGCCCGGCGTAGTACTGGGCGTCCGCCGTGCGAGGCAGCGCGACGCCGAGCATCGCGAACACATGCTGCACGTAGCCCGAGCAGTCGAAGCCTGCGGCCGACGTTCCGCCGAACACGTACGGGGTCCCGATGAAGCGCAGCGCGTCGCGCGTCAGGTGAAGCGCCAGCGATGACGTGCGGCGGATGATGCCACGCGTGAAGCGGCGCATCGCCGCGGGATGATGGACCTTCTTCCAGGCTCGCACCGCGGCCGCGCTGGTCGGCGACCACATGCGTAGATCGGAATCGGGGGCCGGCATCGCGGAAATCGTTACGGCGTCGCCTCCCGTCTGAGGTGAGGCACCGGTTCGCGCTTGCGCGGCCGTACCAAACGCGCTACTGAGCGCAACGGCAAGAACTGCCGTCACTAACGGTCTTGACAAGAGTCTCCTCTTTCGACGCCTGCGAGGTTAGTTGACGGGTTCGGGCCTAGAGGTCGCCCTAGCGCCGACCGGCGCATTCACCCCACCGTGGAGTCCCCCGCTTCGGACCATCCGAATTCGGCGATTGGCGTGAGTGGAAAAACACGGCTCAAAGCCATGCATGCGCATCGTCAAATACGCATCGTTTCGCAGCTTGGACGCCCGCCGAGCCGGTCCTCCTCGCTGGCCGGCACCTTTCTGTAAAGTTAACGCAAATCACACGCAGGCTGGGCCGCCTGCTCGATCGCGCGCGGCGACTTCTCGTGCCAAGTGCTCGATCTGGCCGCGATCGTCGCCTTCGAGCATGACGCGGATGATCGGTTCGGTCCCGGAAGCGCGCACCAAGATGCGGCCGTCGCTTCCCAGAGAACGCTCGGCCCGTGCGATCGCGTCGCGCACGGCAGCACTGTCGACGGCGTCCCGCTGCGGCGTATGCACGTTGACGAGTACTTGGGGTGCGACGTGCAACGCTGCTCCGAGTTCACGCAGCGTCGTGTCGTTGGCAGCGACCAGCGAAGCTACGGCGACCGCGGTAGCCGGACCGTCGCCCGTCGTGTTGCGATCGAGATCGATGACGTGTCCGGACTGTTCGCCTCCGAAGTTGCAGTCGCGAGCGCGCATCCGTTCGAGCACGTAGCGGTCGCCGACCGCCGCGCGCTCTAAGCGGATGCCTTCGACGTCGAGGGCGCGTTCGAGACCGACGTTGCTCATGACGGTGCCGACGACGGTGTCGCGTGCGAGCATGCCGCGCCGCTTCTTCTCCCGGCCAGGATCAACATGACGTGATCGCCGTTTTTCACCTCGCCTGCTTCATCGACGAACAGCGCGCGGTCGGCATCGCCATCGAAGGCGACGCCGATGACGTGCGCGCGGGGACGCTCGGTCGCGAGCGCGCGCACGCGTTCGATCAGCGCGCGCAGATCCGTCGAGCCGCATGCGACGTTGATGCGTGAACCGTCATCTTGGGCGTGCAGGGCTTCGACGATCGCGCCGAGCCGCGCAAAGACGCGTGGCCCGACGTCGTACGCCGCCCCGAAAGCGGCGTCGACGACGACCGTTAAGGCGGACAGGTCGGCGCTCTCGGCCACTACGTTGTCGACGTAGCGATCGACGAGGTGCGGCGCTCGCCGGACGATGCCGACGCCGCCGTGCGTGGGCCGCGGCAATGCGCCATCGTCGGCGAGCGTACGTTCGAGTTCGCGCCTCGGCGGCATCGTCGAGTTTGAAGCCGCCGGGTCCGAAAATCTTGATGCCGTTGTCTTCGACGGGATTGTGCGAAGCGCTGATCATCACGCCGGCCGGCCGCTCCCGTCGCCACGATGATTCGCGCGACGCCCGGCGTGGGCACGATGCCGACGCAGACCGCATCGCGGCCCGTCGATGCGATGCCCGCGACGAGCGCCGCTTCGAGCATCGTACCGGAGAGGCGCGTGTCGCGTCCGACGACGATCGCGGCGTTGTGCGCGCCCTCCAATGCGGGGCTCGCCGCCGCAGCCGCTCGACCGATGCGCAAGGCCAGCTCCGGCGTCAGTGTCGCATTGGCGACGCCGCGCACGCCGTCGGTCCCGAAGATCCGTCCGCCGCCAAAACCGTCCATTGCGCTGCGCTTTCCCGTTACTGCGATGCGGCTGCGAATACGGTGCGAACGCGCACGAGATTCGGATCGACCGCGATGCCGCCGACTTCGGCGCCGCGCGCATCGACGGCGACAGGTCGCAGCATCGCGTCGAACTTGGCCGGCATTGCCGGCAACGGCACGTCGCACGCGCAAGCTGACCACGCGTTCGAGTGCGTTCGTCGGCCCGCGCAACGTCGCGGCCGCCGGCGCAGATCGTCACCGAATCGACCACGACGCGATGGTTTGGATTTGCATAATGCGCCGCGATCGGCAAGCTGCGCTCGTCGATCCGTTCGATCGTCAACGTGATCGACGCCGGCGAAAGCGATCTTGACTTCGAGCTTCGGGGCGACGACCGTCACGGGGACGTTATACGTCCCGGTCCGCGACCGGCAGAGATCGACGATCGCGCGCACGAGTTCGGGCTGCACGGCGCCGCCTTCGCGCGTAACGTCGACCGTCAAGATCGCTCTCGCGGTCGCTCAGGTGCGCGACTTCGCCTGCGGGCAGGCCCGTCGTCGTGATCGGAACGGTGATCGGCTCGGTAAAGCGTGCCGTCGCGATCACGGGGTTGGGCGTGAAACGCAGATAGGCCCAAGCGACCAGCGCGATCGCGAGCGACAACAACTTCAGACCCTAAATTATTGCGTAGTCGCTCAAGCACGCGGCGCGAATTCCCCGCTGCGCTGCGTCCGCCGCAAACGGCGCCCGAAGCGGCGCGCAAACCGGACCGATGCGGCCAACTGTCCCGGACGCCGCCGGGACGCGCGGCATGACGCGACCAGCACGTTGCGCAGCCGCTTTTCGTCGCCCAGTTCGCGCGAGAGCCGGCCGGCGCGAGCGATCGAGATCGCGCCGGTCTCTTCGGAGATGACCAGGACGATCGCGTCGGTCTGTTCCGAAAGGCCGATGGCCGCACGGTGCCGCGTGCCGAGATGGTCGCCGGTCAAGCACGTTCTCGGAGAGCGGCAAAAAGCAGCCGGCGGCTTCGACCAGCGCTCCGCGCACGATGGCCGCCCCGTCGTGCAGCGGCGACCGCGGCGTGAAGATCGAGAGCAACAGCTCGGCGGAAAGTTTCGCATCCAGGCGCGTGCCGCTTTCGACGAATTCGCGCAGCCCAGTCGCGCCTTCGATCGCGACGAGCGCGCCGACGCGGTTGCGCGACAAGATCACGCGCCGAGCGCGCCAGGATCGCGAGCGCTTCTTCGAGCGTCAAACCCTCCTCGAGTCCTTCGCGCCGTGCGAACAACCCCCCGCGCCCGAGCCCTTCGAGCAGACGCCGCAACTCGGGCTGAAAGACGATCGGTATCGTGACCGCCGTCCCGAGCAGCGCGTACTGCAGGATCGTCGCGAACAGCAACAGATGGAAGATCGTGGCTAACCCGAGCAGACGCGGCAAGCACGATGATGCCGAACAGGATCGGGACGGCGCGCGTGCCGCGCATCAGCACGAGCAGGTAGTACACCAGCAGCGCGGTCGCGACGATGTCGACCACGTCGCTGACGCCGAAGGGGACCTCGAGCGCCGGCAGATGCAGGAAAGCGCACAGTCGTCATGCCGAGCACAGTCGGCGACGTGCGTTTCGATGATGCGCGACTCGTCGAGGTCTTCGAGGGTCAGCAGGTCACCCGCAAACGCGGCCAACGTTGCGTCATCGAAAGGCAGCAGCGGTTCGATCGTTCTGCCGGTGTGCCGCCGAGTTCGACGTCGAGCAAAGCAACGATCAGCGCGACGGGCGTGCGCGCGGCGTCCAGCTCGATGACGACTGCTCCGTCGTCGTCGTACGTGTCGACGATGCCGGCCGGCCGCCCGTTTCCGCTTAGCGCGTCGACGATCCGGGACGATGCTTGTCCGTGCGCGATCCGCGCGCGCAAGACGACGAAAGGCGGATGATCGAAGCGCGCCGCCGGAAAGCGTTCGCGCAGTGAACGACTCAGGGCCGCCGCTGCGTTGCCGATGAGAGCAGGGTCGGCTGCCGCCTCGAATTCCACGGCGAGGTACGTGCGCGCGGTCGTCGTCTGCCAGGATGTCGGCGTCGCACCGGCCGAACGTAAGACGCCGGCCGCCGCCTCGCGCGCGTCGACATCGAGCGCGTCGCCGAACCGAACGCTGGCGTACCGTTTCACGAACCTTCCTTGCAACTGCGAGGCCGCATCGTTTTACCCGTACGCCGTTCGACTCATGCGTGACATCCGCCGCTGACCGTCGCGCGCGCGTCGTCAGCGTAGGGCGCAACGCGGCGTGGATCGCCTTCGAAGACGAGACCGGCGTGCGCTTGGCGGTCCGGCGAAAGAACGTCGAACGGACCGCACTCGTTCCGGGCGACCTCGTGCGGGCAACTGCGCTGGGCGACGGGCGCGTCGTGATCGACGCGCGTGAAGCGCGCACCTTCGCACTGGAGCGCACGACTGCAACGCGGCCGGACGAAAACGATGGCCGCCAACGTCGATGGCATCGCCATCGTCGCAGCGTTCGACCGGCCTCCGCTCAACCGGGCGATGCTCGACGAATTGCTGGCGTTCGCCGAGCTGCACGCCATCGCTGCCCGCATCATCTTCACCAAAGCGCGACTTGGCCGCCGCAGATGGCCTCGATGTCGAGCCGATCGTCGCCCAGTACGCGGCGCTCGGCTATCCGGTGTTCGCCGTCAATCCGAAGAGCGGCGATGGGCGTCGCTGCCGTCGCGCACGCTCTCGAGGGGGCCCATACTCTTCTCATCGGCCAATCCGGCGTCGGCAAGAGTTCGCTGTTTCGGGCGTTGGGCGGCAGCGGCGCCATCGGCGACGTGTCGCACAGCGGTCGCGGAAGCCAGACGACGACGACTGGGCGCCTGCATCGGTTTGCGGCTGGTTTTCTGATCGACAGCCCGGGCATCGGAGAGTTCGTGCTGACCGGCTGCACGGCCGCCGAAGTCGCGCGCGGCTTCGTCGAATTCGCGCCGTACCTCGGGCGCTGCCGCTTCGGCGATTGCCGCCATCGTACTGAGCCCGTTTGCGCGGTCCGTCAAGCCGTCACGGAGGGCCTGATCGCCGCCGGCCGCTACGCAAGTTATCTCGCCATCACCGAACGCGGCTCGGCAACGTAACTTCCCGGGCGATGATCCGCTGGAGAGGTCCCTACATCTCCGCGGGCGTTCGCACGCTTTGAACCGTGCCGCTGGAGCGCATCGCTGCGCCGGTCCGCACGATTTCGACGAGTTGGTCGAACGCGCGCCAGACGAACGGCAACTGCGGCTGCAACGCCGTAGCCGAAAGCGGCATACGCGTCAACGTGCGTTCCGTTGGTGACGACGTACTGCCGATAGCGTGCCGCGCATCCGGCGCGGTGCACGGCTTCTAAGTACGGCATCGCGTGGTGTTGCGGCGTAACGAAAACGTCGCACTCGCCCGCGATGCCGATCAGCGGGCGTCCAAGCGCGCCCGTATGCGTGAAAGTCGCGATCCGCGCTCGCGCTTGCGCGGACGGGACGTACGCCGCGCGCGATTCGAGCGTATCGAGCGGTCCGCTCTCGGGATCGAGCAGTTTGGCGAACGCGAACGTCGTCAGGTCGGCGTAGTAAGGCGCCAAACGATAGTGATCGTCCCACAGCGACTGGTGCGCCCGGCAGCGAGCCGAGCCGGTCAGGCGGAAAGCCGGCCGCAACGATCGCAGCGTGAGCGGCGCGGTCGCGGTATGCGCTCGCAACGTAGGGCGGCATGTATCGGCAGAAACGCCGGCAAGGACGTCAGCAGGTTCGCAGTCGGGATGCCAGTAGACCGAAGCCCATTCCACCCCGCCGTCGACCAGTTCGGGATGCCGTTCGAGCAGCCAGCGCACTTGGCTTCCGCCGAGCGAAAGGCCGACGGCATAGGTTCGCGCCGGCGCTCCTGCCCGCGCAGCGTCTGTACGGCGTTCTTTGGCGGCGCGCGTCAGCGCGCGCGAAGTCCGCATGCCAGGCCGCGACGTCGCCCCGTACGCAGGCGTCAGTGCGCCCAGCCGGATCGCGGCAGTATTCTTCGGGACGCCGGGCAGATCGAATGGGATCACGTACGCGTTCGACCGGATCGGCGCGACCGTCTGCGCCGGCTCGATGACGGCGTTGTACGGGATCCCTTTGTTGCTGGCGGCGAATGCGTACCCGCGCGTGAGCAGGAAGTCGCACAAGATCGCGTCGTTGGCGCACTCGCTGCGCATCGCGGGCGTGCCGCAGACGACGAGGTCGCCGTTCCACGCCTGCGGGATGCGCACGACGAAGCGATGACCCGGCGCGAGCGAATCGAAGTCTTGCAGGCCCGGAATGGCTGCGGTCGCCGGCGACGGCGTGCCGGGCGCCATCAACGCCAGCGCATCGCCCGTCGGATCGTAGCCCGGTGCCGCCGCGGGCAGCGGCGCGTGGCCGAAGCGCAGATCGGGCACGTGCATCGCGACGCTACTCCATGCACCGTGGAAGAGGCCGGCAGGGATCGTCACGCCGCCAAGATGCGGCCGCCCGGTCGAGACGGCCTGCGTGGACATGGTATACTGCCGCGCGTTGCGCAGCGTCGTCATGGAGTGTCTGTCTTTGCCGAATATCAAAGCCGCCGAAAAATGGGTCCGTCAGTCCGAGACGCGTGAATTGCGGAATCGCGACGTGAAGACGCGGCTCAAGACGCTGTTCAAAAAGGCCAAGATCTCCGGCGATGCGGCCACCGCGCCGGCGGTCGAGAGCCAGTTCGACAAGGCCGCGCAAAAAGGGATCATCCATCCCAACAAAGCGGCGCGCAAGAAGGGCCGGCTGGCCAAAGCGATTGCCGCCGAAGCCGCTGCGGCTGCACGCGCCCGCCAGCCGCCAAACCGGCGCGCAAAAAGACGGCGGCCAAGCGCTAGCGAGCGCCGGCGGCGGTCCTGCGCTTACGCCTTTTCGAGGACGTACGTCCCCGGCGCGGGCGCCAGTGGCGGCAGTTCGGCGGAGCCGAGCGCCGGCGGCGCGGGAACGCGTTTGCCGGAGCGCTTCTGCAGCCACGTCATCCAATCCGGCCACCACGAGCCGGCACGCTTTTCGGCGCCCGCCAACCACTCGTCGGCCGACGGCGGGTTCGTGTCGTTCGCCCAGTAGTTGCCTTTACCGCTGATCGGCGGATTGATGATGCCGGCGATATGGCCCGAATGCCCGAGCCGGAATTTCGTGTCGCCGCGAGAACATCTGCGTCATTTTGTAGACCGAACGCCACGGCGCGATGTGATCTTCGATCGAAGCGACCGCATAGACGTCGTTCCGCACGGCGCGCAGATCGATCGGCACGCCTTTGAATTCCAGCTTGCCCTGCGCGAGCGCATTGCGGACGTACATGTTGTTGAGATAATACGCGTGCATCGCGCCCGGCATACGGGTCGCATCGCTGTTCCAGTACAGCAAGTCGAACGCGGGCGCATCCTTGCCGAGCAGATAGCGGTTGACGGCGACGTTCCAGATCAAATCGTTGGCGCGCAGCAGGTTGAACGTGTCGGCCATGTCGCTGCCCGCAAGCACGCCCGATTCGCGCATGCGTTCTTCGACGTACGCGACGGCTTCGGGTCCCAAGAAAATTCGTGAGGTCGCCGGCTTCGGCGAAGTCCGTCAGCGCCGCAAAGAACGTCACCGCGCCGACGAGCGACGGATCGGTCTTGCGCGAGATACGCCAGCTCCATCGACGTCAACGTGCCGCCGATGCAGTAGCCGATCTGATTGACGGCAGGGGAGCCGGTGATGCTGCGGCGTCGCCTGCGCGGCCGCCAGCGGACCGAGTTCGAGATAATCGTCGAATCGAGGTGCCCGAGCGAGGCGTCGGGATTGCGCCACGAGACGACGAAGACCGCGATGCCGTTGTCGAGCGCGAACTTGACGATGCTGTTCTTGGGCTGCAAGTCTAAGATGTAGAATTTGTTGATCCACGGCGGGCACGATCAACAGCGGCCGCGCGTAAACGGTCTTCGTCGTCGGCTTGTACTGGATCAGCTCGATCAGCTCGTTGCGAAAGACGACGGCGCCCTCGGTCGTCGCCACGTTCTTGCCGACGGTGAACGCCGCTTTGTCGACGAGCGCCGGACGCCCGGCGTTCTCGCGCAAGTCTTCGAGGACGTTTTGCGCGCCCTTCTGAAGTTCGCGCCGCCGGTATTGATCGTCTCTTCGATCACGGCCGGGATTGAGAAAAGCGAAATTCGTCGGGCTCATCGCATCGCAGAATTGCTTGGCGAAGAACTTCACGCGCGTCTTGGTTTCGCCGTCGACGCCCGGCGCGCGATCGATGCCATCGAGCACCGCTTGCGTTGCCAGCAGATACCCCTGCTTGAGCGCGTCGAACATCGGATTTTCTTGCCAAGCCGGATGCTTCCAGCGGTTATCGCCGGGCGCCGGCGCAATGACCGGCGCCCCGGCGCCGTCGCGCTTTGCCGGGCCATCACCCGCGCCTCCCGCCTGGCCCGACGGTGCGTCCGTCGTGTTAGGGCTCGGCCACGCGACGCAGCGTCTGCGTCGCGACTTTCATCCAGGCATTGGCGAGCTGGACTTGTGACTGTAGCGCGCCGGCCGGATCGCCGAGCATGGCTCGCCACACGTCGAAGGTCGCTTTGATTGACCCCGAGCGGGTCGAAAGCGTTCGGCGTAGCGGCCGCGGGCGCGCTGGGGTCGGTGGGCTGATCGGCGCTGGCAGACATCTATATGGGTTTCTTCGACAGCGTGGCGTTCGCTCTTGCAGTCCGGCGCCAGCTTTGCCGCTGCGTCTTTACGGATCGACGTTGATGGCCAGGCGCACGCCGCGGTCGTGCGCGGCCAGGTCGCGCAACGTCTCTCGCAAGTACCGGCGCAGCGGTTCGCCGTCTTGCGTCTTTACGGCGATCCGGTACCACCATTCGTCATTGACGCGGGCGACGGCAGCGGGCGCCGGCCCCAGGACTTCGACATCGCTCAAGCCCCGCACCAGATCGGCGTAGCGCGCCGGCCGCTGCGGCCACCTCGCTTTGTACTCGGCCCGCAACGCCCAAGATAGACTAACTCCGCATACGGCGGGTAGCCGAGTTCGCGGCGGCTGCCGAGTTCTGCAGCGGCGAAGGCGTCGAAGTCATGCCGTGCGGCCAGCGCGATCGCCGGATGATCGCGGCGAATAGGTCTGGACGATCGCCGTCCCGGCGCGCGCGCGCCCACTGCGGCCGATCACTTGCGTGATCAGATCGAACGTGCGTTCCGTCGCGCGATAGTCGGGGGCGTGCAGGCCGATATCGGCGGCGACGACGCCGACGAGCGTGACGGTCGGAAAGTCAAGTCCCTTAGCGATCATCTGCGTGCCGACGAGCACGTCCCCGCGTTCGGCGAACTCGTCGAGCAGGCGCGCGTGATCGCCGATCCGCGTCGTGGTGTCGGAATCCATCCGCACGATCCGCGCGCTTCCGGAAAGAGTTCGGCGACGGCGTTCGCGACGCGCTGCGTCCCGACCCCGAACTCGCGGACGGAGGGATCGGCGCAGGTCGGACAGCGGTCCGGCAGTGCGCGCTGCGCATCGCATAAGTGGCAGCGCAAGACCATTTCGCTGCGATGAGCGACGAGCGAAACGCTACACCGCGTGCACGCCGGAACGGCGCCGCAACGGCGGCACAGCATGAAGTTGCCGCTGCCGCGCCGGTTCACGAACAGTACGCTCTTCTCTGCGCGGGCCAAGCGTGCGCCGAGAGCATCGACGAGCGCCGTGCTGAAGATGCGCCGGTTGCCGCGCTCGAATTCTTCGGTCAGGTCGACGATCTGCACGGCGGGCAATTGCATTCCCGTCGCTCGTCGCGCGAGCCGGACGTGCGCGATGCCGCCATCACGAGCGCGGGCGTACGCGTCGAGCGGCGGAGTCGCGCTACCGAGAACGAGCGTGCCGCCGGCGAGCCGCATCCGTTCTCGCGCGACGGCGACTGCGTCGTAGCGCGGCACGCCGTCTTGTTTGTACGAGCGCTCGTGCGCTTCGTCGACGACGACGAGGCCGACGTCAGGCAACGGCGCGAAGATGGCGCTGCGCGCACCGACGACGACGTCGACTTCACCGCGCGCAGCCGCTGCGCGGCTTTCAAAGCGTTCGCGCTCGGAGAGCCCCGAGTGCAGTACCGCGACCCGTTCGCCGAATGCCGCTTCAAAGCGCCGCGCCGTCTGCGGCGTCAAAGCGATTTCCGGTACGAGCACGATCGCGCGACGACCGCGCTCGAGCGCCCGCGCGATCGCGCGGATGTAGACGAACGTCTTACCGCTGCCCGTGATGCCCTGCACCAGCATTTCGCCGAAGACGCCGCGTGCGGCGCTCGCATCGATCGTTTCGATCGCCCGCAACTGCTCGTCCGTCGGCGCGAACTCGTGCTCTTCGCGCCTCCCCCGCGAGCGTAGCGCCGTCGCCGGCTGCAGCGTCTCGCGCAACACGCCAGTTGCCAGCCCGCGCGCGATCAACGCCGCTGAAAAGCCTGCCAGGCGCGCGTCGCGCCGCCGCAGCAGGCCGGCCTCGGCGACATGGGCCGACTAGGGCGCGTAGGCGCGGCCCCTGCGGCGCAACTCCCGTCGCTTCAAGGGTCGCTTCGCGTGACTGTGCGACGCGAGGACCGACGAGCCGCCGCCGTCGCACGAGCACGCCGCTACGGACCAGCACGCGGACGGCGGCCAGAAGCGCGCGCCGGTCACCCGCGCGGCGCGCTTCGGGATGGCGCAGCAGCGCATCGAGGCTGAACTCGGGCTGCGAGTTCGTCGCGAATGAGGTGCAGCAGACGCGGCGGCACGCTCGGAACACGTTGCGCGTCCGGCACGCCCACGACCTCAAAGCGGTCGACCACGCGCGGAATCGCGGCCGCATGCACGATCGTCGCGAGCGCTTCGCCGAGCGAACAGCAATATCGCGCGGCGATCCAGCGGGCCAGCGCGAAACCGTCCGCATTGAATGCGCGCGGGACGTCGGGCGCCGTTTCGAGCATACGCAAGCGCGCCGCAGCCGCCGGCGCGTCACGCATTTCCGAGACGACGAAGCCGTATACGTCGCGGGTACCGAGCGGCACGCGCACGACGTCGCCAAGCGTCACCTCGGCTCCGCTCGGAACGGCGTACGTCAGCGGCCGTTCGATCCGCGCCACCTTGTGCTGCACGAACACATCGACGACGTGCACGAGCCTCGGTCGGCGGGGCATCGCCGTCATCACGCTGGTCCACGACCTCAGTCGCGCTCATCGGAGCGGTCTGTGCGTCTAACGCCGGCACCGGCAATTCGGCCTCAAGCGCTCTTGCGCAAGCCTCGGGCGGTCACTTCGGCAGCGTCGGGCGCTGACTTGAGACGCTCCAACACGGCGCGAACGCTGCGGCGCGGAACCTGCACGCCGTATTCGACGTCCCCCAGCGCGCGCGGCAATACGAAGCGCAGTGCGCCCGCGCGAATCTTCTTGTCGTGGGCCATGGCGACCAGCAGCGCATCGGTATCCGTAGCCGCGCTGACGAGCGGAAGACGCAGCAGCGTCAGCAGTGCGAGCACGCGCAGATGTTCGGCCTGCGAAAAGCGTCCAGTGCGCAGCGCGAGGAGTCCGGCCGCGCGCAGACCAACGGCGACCGCCGCCCCGTGCGCCATGCGGTACTGCGTTACGCGTTCGAGCGCGTGCGCAAACGTGTGCCCGAGGTTGAGGACCTCGCGCGTGCCGCTTTCGAGCCGATCTTCGCGAACGTACATCGCCTTGATGCGCAGCGAATCGGCCACGACCGTCTCCCACGGCCATGCGTGCAGCGGATGCGGCGCGAGCGTTTCGAGCCCTTCGAATGCTTCGCCGCCTTCGATGATACCGTGCTTGACGAGTTCGGCCAGTCCCGCGCGCAACTGCCTTTCCGGCAACGTTTGCAATGCACCCACGTCGCAAAATACCGCTCGCGGGTCGGCGAACACGCCCGCCAAATTTTTCCCTGACACGCAGATCGACGCCGGTCTTTCCGCCGATCGCTGCGTCGACCATCGCGACCAGCGACGTCGCGACGTTGATGAACGGCACACCGCGCATGAAGGTTGCGGCCGCGAATCCGAACAGATCGCCCGGCCACCCCGCCGCCGACACCGACGACGGTCGTCGCCCGGTCCGTTCCGGCGTCCGCCAGTGCCTCTAGCACGCGCGCGACGGTACGCAGGGTCTTGCGGCGCTCGCCCAGCGCGAACGTCAACACCGGCGTCTTGCGGCCGAGGGTACGTGCGACGAGTACGGCGCGTTCGGCGACGTTGACGATCGGCAAGCACGACGCAACGCGGCCGTCCGCGCGCGCGCACGAAGGCGGCAACTTCGCCTGCGATCCGATCCCCGATGACGATCGGGTACGGTAACTCGTCGACGCGCGTCACGCCGGCAGACATCCCATCAACGCGGCGACACGAATCGTGGCGCGAGTTGGCACGCGATCGCACGCGCAAAGTCGGCCGGTCCGCTGCGTCGTCCCGCGCGCACGATCACGTCGGCTTGCCGGTAGAGCGGTTCCCGCTCGACGAAGAGCTTGCGCACGCACTCGCGCGTCGGCGATGGGCCGAGCAGCGGGCGGATCGTCGGCGAACGGCGCAGCCGCTCCAGGAGGATGTCGAGCGGGACGTCGAGGTACACGCACAGAGCGCGCTCGCGAAGTAGCGCACGCGTCGGTTCGAACGTCAGCGCTCCGCCGCCAAGGGCAAGCACGCCCGGCTCGGCGCGCGACCAATTCTTGCACGACAGCATACTCGCGCTCGCGGAAGCCTTCTTCTCCAAAATTCGCAAAGAGTGTCCCGATCGCACCATGGCGCTGCAACGATGGCCGCGTCGCTGTCCGCAAACGGCAGCCCGAGTTGGCGTGCCAGATGCGCGCCGACGACCGTCTTCCCCGCATCCCATGAACCCGACGAGCGCGATGTGTTCGTGCGTCCCCCAAGACCGATCGTCTTTAGGCACGCGAAGGAGCGGTCGCCGTCGCGAACAGCGCCTCGGCGCCCGCAACGGCGCGCTGCAGATTGTCGCGCGTTTCGTCAAGAGAATCGCCGCCGAACTTCTCGAGGACGGGGCCCGTCAAAGCCAGGCGCACCATCGCTTCTCCGACGAGCGACGCGGCGGGAACCACGCACACGTCGCTGCGCACGACGGTCGCCGGCGCCGCGGTCAGCGCATGCAGGTCGACCGACGGCAGCGCCTTACGCAATGTCGGAATAGGCTTCACGCTGGCACGCAGGAGGAGCGGTGCACCGTTGGCGATGCCGCCCTCGATGCCGCCGGCCCGATTGGAGGTTCGCACGACGGTCCCATCCTCGAACGCGAACGGATCGTGGGCTTGCGAACCAGGTAAGCCGCCCATCGCGCGACCCGCTCCAACTTCGACCGCCTTGACGGTCTGGACGGCCATCAGCGCCCCGGCGAGGAGACCGTCGAGGCGCGTATCAGGCTGGCGGTTCGCACCGACGCCCGCCGGCACACCGTCGATGCGAATCACGAAGGCGCCCCCGAGCGTGTCGCCGGCCGCCTTGGCGGCGTCGATCGCAGCGAGCATTGCAGCTTCGCTGTCCGGGTCGGCACAGCGCACTTCGCTCGCAGCGATCCGATCCGGATCGACGTCCTGTACGTCGCGCGCGACGACCGTCCCGATCTGCTAAACGTACGCCGTGCGTCGTAATTCCCAGCGCAGACAAAAACTGTCCGCAGATCGCACCGAGCGCCACGCGCATTGCCGTCTCGCGCGCGCTGGCGCGTTCGAGTACGTTGCGCAGATCGCGCTGGCGATATTTCAGGGCGCCCGCATAGTCCGCGTGACCCGGTCGCGGCCTGCGTGAGCGGCGGACCGCTGCCGGTCAACGGATCCATGAGGTTGCGTACGTTCTCGTAATCCCGATTACGCAGCAGCACCGCAAGCGGCGAACCGAGCGTGACGCCGCCGCGCACGCCTGCCATGAATTCGACCGCGTCGGATTCGATCTTCATGCGAGCCCCGCGCCCGTAACCGCCTTGCCGCGCCTGCAGAGCCGCGTTGATCGCTTCGACATCGAGTGCAAGATGCGCCGGCAAGCCGTCCAAGATCCCGACCAGCGCCGGGCCGTGCGACTCTCCAGCAGTCAGATAGCGGAACACACGCATTCTTTCGACGCACCGCCGGCTAGTTCAGCCGTCACCACGCCGCACCGCAAAGCGTCTGCCGCATCGTAGTATCGTTGCGGCGGGGAGGCCGTGACGCGACAACGTAAGACGCGCGATGCTTTCGCCCCGCGTTGCGTATTTTTCGATGGAGATCGCGCTCGAATCGAAGATTCCGACCTACAGCGGCGGCCTCGGCGTGTTGGCGGGCGATATGCTGCGCTCGGCGGCCGACCTCGCGTTGCCCGTGATCGGCGTTACGATGGTGCATCGGCACGGGTACTTTGCGCAGCGGCTCGACGAACAGGGGCAACAGCACGAGCGGCCCGACTCGTGGGATCCGAGCGAACGGCTTAACGCGTCGATGCTGCGGTCGACGTTGAGATCGAAGGCCGCGGCGTACGCGTCGGCGCGTGGCGCTATTCGTCTGGTGGGGCGAAGTGGCGCGAGCGTCGACGTGTTGCTGCTCGACACCGATTTTGCCGAGAACGACGAAGCGGCACGAGCGCTCGTCGGCTCGTTGTACGGCGGCGACGAGCGCTATCGGCTCGCTCAAGAGATCGTCCTCGGCTACGGCGGCTTATGCGCTCCTCAAGCGCTCGGTCTCGAAGGCGGTATCGCGACGTTTCACATGAACGAGGGTCATGCTGCGCTCTTGGTGTCCGCGGCTCTCGAACAGCAGCTGGGCGAGCGTTTGACGCGGGACTGGACGCCTGACGATCTTCGTGAAGTGCGGCGTCGCTTCGTCTTTACGACGCACACGCCCGTTCCGGCGGGACACGATCGTTTCGAGCCCGCGCTGGCGCAAGCAGTGCTCGGCAGAGCGCGCGCAGACCTGATCGAGTCGCTGGGCGCGCTCAACGACGGCCTAATTAACATGACGTATCTCGCGCTGCGCGGCTCGCACTACACGAACGGCGTCGCGATGCGCCACGGCGAGGTCTCGCGCGTGCTGTTCGCCGGCGAAGAGATCAGCGCCGATTACCAACGGCGTCCATGCCGGCCGCTGGACGGCGCCGGCGCTCGCGGCACTGTTCGACCGACGCATTCCCGGGCTGGCAAGACGACAATGCCTATCTGCGCCACGCCGTCGGCATCGCCCCGGACGAGATCGCTGCAGCACACGCCGAATCAAAGCGCGATCTGTGTGCGCTCGTGCGCGCCTCCAGTGGGATCGAATTCGACGCTGCGAGCTTCACCATCGGCTTCGCGCGGCGAGCGGCGGCATATAAGCGCGGAGACCTCATCTTCTCCGACTTGGATCGCTTGCGCGCAATCGCCGCGCAGATCGGGCCACTGCAATTCGTCTTCGGCGGCAAGTCGCATCCTCGGGATGAAGACGGCAAAGCGGTCATTCGCCGGCATCTTCGAAGCGGCGCGCGCACTGGGCGACAGCGTGCGCGTCGTTTATATCGAAAACTACGAGATGGCGACGGCGGCCTCCATCGTGTCGGGCGTCGACGTGTGGCTCAACACGCCGCGCGTGCCGCTCGAAGCGTCGGGCACGAGCGGCATGAAAGCCGCGCTCAACGGCGTGCCGAGCTTGAGCACGCTCGACGGCTGGTGGGTCGAAGGCTGCATCGAGGGCGTCACCGGTTGGGCGATCGGCAACGGCCATGCCGATGCAACCGACGCCGACGATGCGGCAGCGCTGTACGATAAGCTCGAAGCGGTGGTCGTCCCGCTGTACTACCGCGATCCACAAGCGTACGCGCTCGTACGCCGCAACGCGATCGCGCTCAACGGTTCCTACTTCAACACGCAACGCATGGTCGAGCAGTACGCCCTCGGCGCATACCGGCTGGCGACGAGCGGCGCAGCCACGTAGTGCCACGTTTAGGGAAGCTGCCGCCAAGCGATCGCTCTGGAGCGGGAAACTGCCACGTTTTGCCTGTGGCGCGGGTAATGGAGGGCGCTATGCTGACGCATTCTAAGCCGATCGCGCTCGACTGCGAACACGTACGTCTGCGGTATCTCGACAACCGTAAGCGCACGGCGGAATTGTTCGGCATGGTGGACCCGGCCGCGTACCTCGATCAACCGATTGGTTTGCGCCATCCGATCGTCTTCTACGAAGGGCACATTCCGGCGTTCAGCTTCGGTAAACTCGTGCGCGAAGGGCTCGGCGGCAAGCAGCTGGACCCCGAACTCGAGCGCCTGTTCGCGCGTGGCATCGACCCAGCCGGCACCGCAGAGGCAGAGCGGCTCAAGCATGAGTCATGGCCGGATCCCGCCAGCGTGCGACGCTTCGCTGCGGCTTGCGACGCGGCGGTACTGCGAGCCCTCGCAGCGCCGGCCGCGATCGCTGAGTCCGCCTCCCCGCTGCTCGAACGGGCGCAGGCCGTCTACACGATCCTGGAGCACGAGGAAATGCATCACGAAACCTTCCTGTACATGCTGCATCGCTTGCCCTTCCCGCGTAAACGGTGGGCCGAGCGCCCATCGGCATACTTCGAGCGGGAGCCCCTCGCGCACGGCCGGGTCGTCGTCCCCGCGGGTAACGCGACGCTCGGCGCCGTGCGCGACGCGGTCGCTTTCGGCTGGGACAACGAATTCGACGAAACGCACGTCGACGTTGCGGCCTTCGAGATCGACGTCAACGACGTGACCAATGCGGACTGGCTCGAGTTCGTACGCGACGGCGGCCCCTTGCCGCCGTTTTGGCTCGAGCGCGAAGGCGGCTTCGGCTTACTCGGCATGTTCGAAGTGATGCCGCTTGCGCTAACGTGGCCCGTCTACGTGACGCAAGCGCAGGCACGCGCGTACGCCGCTTGGCGGGGCGCGCAGCTTCCGACGGAGGCTGAATACCATCGCGCGGCTTTCGGCACGCCGGACGGTGAAGAACGCGAGCATCCCTGGGGCGACGCCGGCCCTACGTTGGCGCACGGCAATTTCGGGTTCCGCCGCTTCGATCCCGAACCCGTCGGTACGAATCTCGGCTGGTGTCAGCGCGTGGGGCGTTCACGATCTGGTCGGCAACGGCTGGGAGTGGACGTCGACGCCGTTCGAGCCGCTGAACGGTTTTGCGCCGATGGCCTCCTATCCGCAGTATTCCGCGGATTTTTTCGACGGCGAACACTTCGTCGTCAAAGGTGCATCGCCGGTCACGAACCTGCATCACCTGCGCCGCTCGTTCCGTAATTGGTATCGCGCGGACTATCCTTACGTCTACGCGACCTTCCGCACCGTCTCGCGCTGACGGTAGCCGCGCCGCTTCGCGCGTCTTTCGGCGTAGTGGTTTCGAGCGGCTACTACGGCGTCCGTAGTTCGGCAACGAAGGAAGGCCAGCGCCGTGCGCACGAACATCGCAGTCTTCGGGGAAGTGGCGGAACGGTCTACGCGACCGCCTCAAAAGCGGTTGAGCTTACGCTCTTGTGGGTTCGAATCCCACCTTCCCTAGGTCGATCCGAAGGGCTCGCACGTTGATTGCGCCTTACGTCGGTAACTCGACGGGTGAGTAAGACAGTCGTATTCGAACGCGGAGCGCTGCGCGGCGAACTCCGCGTCCCCGGCGACAAATCGATCTCGCACCGAGCGTTGATCGTGGGCGCCGCGGCGCCGGGCCGGTCGATCGTTCACGGGCTCAACTGCGGAGATGACGTGCTGGCAACGCGGGATGCCATCGTCATGCTTGGCGCGCGCGTCAGCGACGACGGAGCGAGCCTGCCGATAGAAGGCGGCGCGCTGTCCTCGCCGGTGACGGCGATCGACGCGCGCAATTCCGGGACGACGGCGCGACTGCTCACGGGCTTGTGCGCGGGAGAAGCACTGACGGCATGTTTCGACGGCGATGCGTCGTTGCGGCGACGTCCGATGGAACGCGTCGCGCGGCCGCTGCGCGAGTTAGGAGCGGACGTGCGAACGAACGACGGCCGTTTACCGATTCGCGTGCAGGGACGTAGGCCGAGTTCGGGCGGATCCTACGCGCTCGACATCCCGTCGGCTCAAGTAAAATCGGCGATGTTGCTGGCCTGCCTGCATGCGCCGCAAACCGTACGCATCACGGGCGACCGGTCGACGCGCGATCATACCGAACGTATGCTGCAACGTTTCGGGCGCCGCATACGGTTCGATGGCCGCACGATCGAACTCGAGCCTGGTACGCTCGTCCCGGCTGAAGTGCGCGTGCCAGGAGACCTTTCGAGCGCGGCATTCTTCATCGTCGGCGCGACGCTGGTTGCAGGCAGCGAACTGACGGTGCGCGACGTAGGCGTCAATCCGACCCGTACCGGGGTCCTCGATGCGTTGCGTGCGATGGGCGCGCACATCGAGATTTACAACGAGCGCGACCTCGATGGCGAACCCATTGCGGATCTGCTTGTCCGGTACGCGCCGCTGCGCGCCACGACGCTCGCCGGCGAGTTGGTGGTTCGCGCAGTCGACGAGATCGCGGTGCTCGCGATGGCTGCCGCGCATGCACAGGGAACGACTCATCTTCGAAACGCAGGCGACCTGCGCACGAAAGAATCGGACCGTCTGAGTGCATTGGCCGAAACGCTGCGCGCCTGCGGCGTGGAGGTCATCGAATACAGCGATGGACTGGACATTACGGGAGGCACCCCTCGGATGCCAGCCGCCACCCTCCGGGCTCATGGCGACCATCGCATTGCGATGGCGATCGCAGCGCTCGCTGCGCCGACGGGCTCACACGCCATCGACGACGGCGACTGCATCGACGTTAGCTACCCCGGCTTCGCAGCAGCGTGGCGACAAGCTCAGACCGGCCCGTGATCTAACGGCGTCTGCTTGTTCGCAATGCGTGCAAACGGCGCCACCGTTTGAAGGCAGCTCGTGGGCGGTCGTCGTCATGTTGTTCTGGGCGGGAATCACAAAAGGGGGCAGCGGGCAGGCTCCGGCGCTCGGAATGGGAAACCGCAGTCACTTCTCGCCTTTGTGAGGCGTACCCGAACGCGGATCGCATGCAATCGACGCCGCCACTAACGTGATGGCAGCGCGGTAACGTGCAGCCACTTCCCGGTGTAGTAAGTCTCTGCGTCTTTTGTCGCCAGGAGCGCCTTCACTCTGTTGAACGATGGTCACGACCGCGTCGCGATGCGAAGTACCAGCACGAGCGGAATCTTCTTCATGTTTTTTGTTTTCGCGACCGTCATGATAGGTCGGGCTGCGGCATCGGCGCAGCCGCTTCCAGCGCCGCCCGCGCCGGTTACCCCGTCGCCAGCCGCCGTGCCCTCGGTTCCCGCAGCGTCCGAGCCGCCGACTCCCGTCCCATCGTCATCGTCGGCATCACCGACGCCCGCGCCGACACCGTCATTACCGCCTGCTGGAGCGATTCCGCCGGCGCTGACGTTGGACGTCACTGGCTCACCGGCAGCCGACCCTACATTCTTAGACGACCAGATACGCGAAGCGCTGGAGCGGGAGATTCGTCCGACCCTTCGGCCCGGCGCGTCGATCCAATTCGGATCGATCGTCCCCTGGCCACTTCCGGCACTCACGTCTGGAACGCGCGCGGCGGCAAACGTCAGCGTAACGATCGACGGTGACGATCAGAGTGCCGCGGTGACGGGCGTCACAACGGTAACGCTCAATAGCGTCACACCAGCAGTGGGGTCGCCCGCGGTTCTCTTCTTGAGCGACGACCCGGAATATTTGCAAAGCGACGGCCTCATTTTCACCGGCCGGGTCACTGCCGCCAAGCCGGCGCGGCTCTACTACTATCATTCGGATGTCGGCGTGCCGCGCGACCTCGACATCGTGCTGACCGCAACGACTCCGTCGCGCGTGCAGCTCATCGGTTCTCAGGCGGGCCCCGAACTCGACGTCATGAGCGTCGGCCACACCGTTACGCGCGACTTCTTGCAGTATACGCAAAGCAACGAAGGGATCGTGGTCGATGTGGCGCCCGGGAAGCCGTTCATCGTCCGCCACGCGCTCATCTTGCAGGGCGAGGTCGCGGCCGGCGCGCTCGATATGAACGTCGTCGGTCCCGGCGCCGTCACCGTGTCCGTCGTCGCATCAGCTGCGGGCAGCAGCGCGCAAGCGTATCTCGCCGGACCTCGTGTGCCGCGTGACGGACACCGCCGCCACGGTACGTTCGATCTGCTGGGATTCGGCAATATCACGGCATCGTATACCGTCGGTGGACCTGCAGCCGCCGTTCAATACGGCGGAAGAACGCGCACACCACGCGACATCGATTCCAGTGATGGAGGCTTTGACTACGGCGACTACGGCGTCATTGAGCGCATTACGTTCACGCTCGCTAATCCGACCGACGCGCCCGCGCTCGCATATCTGTACGAGAAGCCGTTAGCCGGTCCCGTGAGCAGTAACTTCATCATCAACGGCCAGTTCAAAGACATCGGTTGCGTCCGCATGCCGCAACCGTACTGGCTGCAAACGTATTCACTTCCCGCGCACTCGACGGGCACGGCTACGGCCATCACGATGACCGACGGCGGATCCTTTTATCCGCTCGAGTTCGGCGTGACGGACACGCAGCCGCTTCCCAACACGCCGCCCGTCGGTTCACCCGACGGATGCTCGCCTAATCCGCAACCCTTCAAGAATCCGACGGCAGCACGCAGTGCGCAACGCAATACGTCGAGCGTCACGCCTCACGCGCCTATCGCGAGAAGCAAGGGATTGCACGTGTCACGCTTCGGGCACTGACGAATCACGTCGCCTGAGGACTTCTCAAGAAGACGCCACAGCGACGCAGCGGTGAGCGATCGGTGGAGGGTACGGCCTGCGGCCATCCAAATCCAGTGAGCCGACCTTCCCGGGTCGTCTAACGGTAAGACGCGACACTCTGGATGTCGTTATTGGAGTTCGAATCTCTGCCCGGGAGCCACGGCCCTATCGTCTAGAGGCCTAGGACGCCGCCCTCTCACGGCGGTAACACGGGTTCGAATCCCGTTGGGGCTACCACGCGAACCCTTATCCTGTAAGGGTTTTTTGCTTGCTTGAACGGCTTTTAGAGGCTCAAATGTAACATCCTTGTAACATCGGCGCCGCCGGGCCGACGAGTCGGTCGAACGTCAAGGCCGCCGCGGCATCACGATCGCGGTAAACCTTGACGTATCGGTCGACCGTAATCGCGATGCTACTGTGACCCAGCCGCTTGCTGACGACTTCGATGCTGACGCCCTCCTTCGCTAATAGCGAGGCGTGCGTGTCTCGGAGGTGTGCAGCCGAATGCGCGGGATGCCCGCTCGCCGTACCAGAGCCGCGAACGACGCACCGAAGTTCCACGGGGCAATTCGTGTGCCATCGGGTTTTGCAAAAACCAGATCAGCATCTTGGTACTGGCTTCCAAGTTCCAACTTCTCGGCAGCTTGCTTAGCCTTGTGAGTCCGCAGAATGTTGACGAGGTTGTCGGGGTGGTTACTTCGAGTGTGGCTCAGGATGCACGGGGTGCGGTGGATCGGCGGCCGGCGCGGTGCAAATTCGCTCATGCACTGGCCGGTTTACTGCTAGAGTGAAGCGGCCGGATTAATCGCAGCACCGATAAATCCGGCGTTCGGATCAGTATAGTTTTGCACTAATACGCCTGACGGGTAGCGGTACAGTTGTGCCTGTACAGCACCGAAATCTGCTACAAACGCAAGCGTACCGGATGAACTAAACGAGAAGCCAAATGCGTATCCTGAACCGGCAAGCGGCGTTATCGTCGGAGGACCGAGATTCGGATACGACAGCGACTTGTACGTGTAGATTGAGGCCGATTGCCCTCGTGTGTTAGCCATAATGGCCAGCGTCCCATAGGGACCAGCGGTGTTCAAGACCTGGACCCCACCGGGCGAGAAGATATCGCCGTTCAAGGGATGCATCACCGCCTGCATGTTATTGAGGTTACCCCGGAAGACAATGCCGACCACGGGAGCGTCTGGCTGTTCAGGGTCGTCGTCAAAAATCAGATTGCCCTTTCTGTCAAAGGCACAGAATCGCGGAGAGACGCTGGGATTTGAAGCCATGCCTGTCGGGCTCGTTGAACCGGAGCCATAAAACACGACGCCGACTCCATCCGTGACAGCGAGGTCACCCTTGCCGTCAACGGCGATATCCATTGGCCGTCCATATATATTAGGGTCATTGAATGTATCGACGAGTGCGCCGGTAGAAGACTGTACTTCGACGCTGTTGCGACCGGCACCATTTGCAACGTAGAGATTTCCCCTCGCATCGACGGATATGCCAGTAGGCCCGTTGAACCCGGTCAGCGTGGCACAGACATCACCTGTAGTGTCCAATTCGTAGACGACGTTATTCCATTCGTCGGAGACGAAGGCTACGGGGGCGCTCGGGCAGGTTCCGGCGCGACCGTAGGCTGAAATGGGCCTGAACGGCGCAACTATTCTGCTCCGCTCGATCAGTTGCCGCGCTGCCGAATCGTGGACGATCTGACCTAGTGCAAGGTTGGGATGGCTAGCGAGCGCTATCGTCAATGAAGCGGCAAATATTGTGGGCGCTGAGGACATTTCGACGTAGAGAATGCGCGATACAATGGACATAAAGACTCCTTTAGCATCAAACAAACGGCGTCAATATCGCATAAGGCTTCCCTTCGACCTTCGGCCTGGAAAACCACGGTATCAGATGGCACAGTCATTCGGGGCCGCGTCGCCGCCAGCTGATATCCCCGCCAGCTGATTGTCATTGAAGTCGGCGCGGACGGCGTTCGGAGCGACGCACAAGCATTGCATCCGTTCCGCCCCAGCGCACGCTTCCAATGCAGGCTTCCCTCGTACGAGGCGTCGGAGCGCCTTACACTTCACACAAACAGACCCGAATCAGCGATCAGCGGATCGTAAACTGCTCCGTCGGAACGACCGCCACTCCCAAAGGCGTTGCGAACGGAGGGAAGCCAGCCTCTTCGATAGGTGAACCGCCGGCGGGATAATGGAATAGATCCGCGGTGCTCAAGGCTGCGTCGACGGTAAACACGAGCGTGCCTTCAGCACTGAAGGCAAACGTCACCGGACTGTCCGTGCCGCTAAGCACGGTCGTGCTAATCGGGCTACCGAGATTGCGGCTTGTCGGCGCCTCATACGTGTATATTGAGGGCGGCGATGCACTCTGGTCATCGACTGCGACGTTGCCCGATGGAGTGACTTGAACGCCCCCTGGATAGACGATTGCGTTGCTCGTCGTCAGCGTGATGATCTTTCCGTTCGGATTCGTAAGATTACCGCGCAGAATGGCTCCGACGTTAACCGCCTTGGTGTTGAAAATATCCACGTCATCAAGCACGAGGTCGCCGTTCTTATCGAACGCGCAGAAACGTGGTGACGTGAACGTATTGCCCATGGCTTTACCGGTAGGGTTCTTCGATCCATTAGAATAGAAGACGACGTCCCCGGCGCCGGCGGCGGTCGTTTCCGTATTGGTCACCGCAACGTTGCCGTCGTTATCGACGGCGACATCAATGGCGATTTCGCCTGGATCGCTAAACGTCGCGATCGGTGCTCCGGTGTATGGCGGCGCGAATTCTAATACGTTGCTCGCGCCCTGGTTTACGACGTATAGATCGCCGCCTTTGTCGGTTGCCATTCCGTATGGATTTTGGAAGCCGGCTAGCGTCGCCGTGATCGTGCCCGCTTTGTTCAGGATGTACACGACGTTGTTGTCATAGTCGGACACGAACGCCGTTGCGCCGCCGGGCGTCATGAGTCCCGGAGTAACGAAGCCGTGCACCGGCGACGTACCGATGGGCAGCCGCTTGTCAAAGCTCGACGGAAGGCCGCGGGCTGTAAGTTCAGCGTAGCGGTCGAGCGATTCCAGAGGCGCGCCATCGCGCCGCACGGCCTGCGAGACGGTTGGGCCCGCTGATCCGGAGGCCGCGCCCGTGCAACCGGCAAGGATTGCCAGCGCTGCACCCACGCTTAGATCTTTGCAAAATCGGGATAGGGCACCCATAACAACACTCCTCTTTCGAAAGACACGCATGGCACTACAGTACGTCATCTCGAAGGTAGCCAGGTACCGATCAGCGTTCCGAAATATTGGCCGTTGCGCAGATCCAGGATCGTAATGGTTCTGGCTGGGCCCGCGTCGGCGTATGTCTTTTGCCGCGAATAACAGGCGGCTAGTCGATCTCCGGCCCTCATCTGCGACACTTGGTACAGCGCTGGGTCGCTTTTCGCGCCGGCAAGTTCAAGCGTCGCGCCGTTGGTGAGGGTCATGCGGCCGGCTTGATACCGCGCCGGTCCTGAGGGCATGACGATCTTCGCAATCGCCGTGGTCGCGCAAGGCGTTCCCCTGGCGACTTGAGCGCCAGCACTTGTAGCGAGCGCGGCCAGTAAAGCCACTGACAAGAAGAGTTGAAAACCGGAAATAATCGGTCGCATGCCGCGGTGTACGGCAGTGCAAGACCGTTGCCCTGGCCCAATGGTCCCACGTCGAAGTGCATTCGGACTGTGACATTTTCGCTGCGCGCGTCGTTCGTAAGGTCGTGAATATGCGCATCTTCATCGTCGTTTCGATCGTAGTGACCATGGGGGGCGCCTTCGTACCGACATCCGCTTTTGCGGATAAAGACTCCGCTGGAAGCCGCGTATATGAAATGCGCGCCCTCAACGGCTCACGCGAGTATGGGACCGTCGCTCTCAAGCCGCGGGGCACGTCGACCAACGTCGAGATTCATCTGCTCCATGCGCCGCGCGGCGTCATGCAGCCGGCGCACATTCACATGGGAACGTGCGCGCATCTGAATCCAGCGCCAAAGTACGCGCTATCGAACGTACTTGACGGGACCTCAGACGGCACGATTCCCGTCTCAGTCTCGACGCTGCTGGCCTCCCCTATGGCGGTCAACGTTCACAAATCCGGGACAGACCTCAAAGATTACGTTGCCTGCGCGGACCTACAGCGAGGGGCATAAAGACCGTCGATTTTGGTGAAGGACCAACCCGAACGTTCGTACCACCTCATCGGTCGGGACAATTCCATGGCACTTATGTTGGGGGCGACCTTGAAGCTTTCGCGTCTTATGCTGCTCGTTGCGCTGCCGGCCTTTATCGCCGGCGCCAGTCGCGCATCGGCTGCTTCGTTCTCTGCACCGGCTGCGACCGTGGCAGCCGTCCCACGCGCGCCCTTTCGCGATCTCGGTCGCGCACCGGGCCTCCCCGTGCGGCTCGCGATTGCTCTCCGATATCGTAATGAGAGCGAATTGAGCGCTCTTGTCGCCCAACAGCACAATCTTTTGCCCCAGGAGCAGGTGCTTTCGGCGCAACAGTTCGTGAACTACTTCTCGCCGACGGAGTCAGACTATCAACGCACCGCAGCGATGCTTGCTCAGATGGGCTTTCGCGTCGTCAAAACGTACCGTAATCGGACCGTGATCGACATCGAAGCGCCCGTAGCGGTGGTCGATCGCGCCTTCAACACCGATATCCATGCCGTGGTACAGCAGTCCGTGAATCGCGCCAACGGGAGAGCCGGCATCGCGGGTGGTTTGCGCTACGCGAACGTTCGTCCGGCCACGTTACCCGCACAACTTCGGCCATTCGTCTATGGTGTAATCGGCTTCAATAACCTCATCGTCCGGCGACCAACCTACGCTCTAGGGACAACCGGGACGCTCTTCGGATGTCGCCATCGGGCCACCCCTGCGCGGCCCGGACGGCGGCTTTGGGCCGTTTGCGTTCGCCGAGGGCTACAATTTCCCGGTCCAGCATCAGGTGCGAGGCGGTCGATCCGGTCAAACGTACGACGGCACGGGTCAAGCAACGGCGAACGTCATCGACTCCGACTTCGAAGATAGCGACCTGGCCGCGTTTCTGAGCTACTTCAAAGTTACGCGAACCGGTCCAGCAACGAAGCGTGTGTTGATCGACGGTGGGCCGAATCCCCGGATAAACGGCGACGAGGTCGAGACAGACCTCGACGTCGAGACCATCGTCGGGACGACGCCCGGCACGGCGTTGTATGTCTATCTGCTTCCGGACCTTAGTGACCAAAGCATTTACGACGGCTACAATCAGATCGTGTCCGACAATATCGTCGACGCCGCCAACTCGAGTTTCGCCGGCTGTGAAAGCCAAGATCCCACCTTCGCAACGATGACCGATCACATTGCCATGCAGGGCGTACTGCTCGGCATCAATTTCTCGGCATCGTCCGGCGATGATGGATCGGCTGGAGGCTGCGTTTCTTCGCCGGCGAGCGGGCCGCATTTCATCGCCTCCGGCGGAACGACGCTGTCCGTCAATTCGAATGGCACCTACAATGGCGAAACGCCTGGGACGGTTCAGGCGGTGGTGTGTCGGCGGTCTTCCCGCTCCCGGCGTACCAGCACGGTATCCAAAACATCGTCGGTAACACGCGCAATATCCCCGACATCTCGTTCGACGCTAATCCGAGCACCGGCGCCTCATTGTACATCGGCGGCGGCTTCAATGGCCCGATCGGGGGAACATCGCTCTCGTCGCCGTTGACGACGGCGCTGATCACCCAGATCGACCAATTTAACGGGTCGCGGTTAGGCGATCTTCACTCCGGCATCTATGCGGGCTTCCGGAAACTCGGCTACGGCACGTTTGAAGGCCTTCCCGCGTTCCGCGACGTGATTGGCGGCAACAACGGGATGTATCAATGCACGCAGGGATACGACCTCGTGACCGGCATCGGCTCAGTCGACGGTGCGGGCGCAGCGAACGCCTATAAGCCCGGCTAAAACGCGCGACACGTCGCCGCGGTGGTCGACGGCAAAAAAGTCAGAAGTCCGGTGAGCCTGCTCACTCTCGACTGAAAAGTGACGCAGGCGGCGCTATCACCGCCTCGTTCGCTCCGACAGTGACGGCATGGAGACAAAGCGGCACGTTCGTCGCGCACAACGAGCCTCGATCAGCCGCAAGATCGGGCTTCTTTCGGCCCTGACGCTGATCGCGACCGCATTGCTCAGCAGCGCGGCGCTCATCGGCTTCATCCAAATCAACGCCGCAATCTCCTCGGTCGTTGGCCTCGCGGACGTCAGCTTCGCCCAACGCGAATCGCTACTGACTCTCGTCAACGAAGAGGCGGACGTGCGCGGATACATTGCCAGCGGCGATCCCGCGTTCCTCGCTTCCTACGACGCAGAGCGTAAGCAATTCGACACGCACCTAGCGCATCTAAAGCAGCGGGCGCAAGGCCTCGCCGATGTCAGGTTGCTGCTGCCCCAAGCAGTCGGCCTGGTGTCGCAGCTGAGCCAGTTGCACGGCAAGGAGATCGTGGCGGCTCGTGATGGGAAACGCGCTCACGCCGTCCGGCACTTAGCCGAGGGCAAGACGCTTTTTGATCGTTACCGTGGCCTCGACGAGCAGACGGAGCGACGGCTTTATCAAGCGCTGAACGTAGCGCGAAACCACACACTAGAAACGGTGCGCACGGCGCTCGTGCTCGTGCTCCTTACGCTCATTTCTTTGGCGGCAATCGGCGCGCGCTTGGCCTATCTGGTGCGCAGCGGTACCGGCATCGAACTGCAGGCTTCCCGCGACCCGCTCACGGGTATCCCAAACCGGCGTGCCTTCATGACGGCCCTCACGCAGCGAATCGCGGACGCAGCGCATCACGGCTCGACGTTTGGCGTGGCTCTGCTCGATCTCGATGGATTCAAAGACGTGAACGATACCTTGGGCCATGCCGCCGGGGATACCGTCCTGCGGCTAACCGCAGCGCGCCTCGCCTCCGAAGTTCGCGATCGAGACACCGTGGCGCGCATGGGGGGCGACGAATTCGCCATCCTTTTCGACGAACTCAAGGATGCCGAGGAAGCGGCGTCCGTGGCATCGCGCTTGACGGCTATCATCGCCAGACCCGTTCAAATCGAGTCGGGACAGACCGCCGCCGTCACCGCAAGTCTCGGTTTCGGATTTTTCCCCAGCGATGCGCACTCCGGCAGCAAGCTCCTGGAAATCGCCGATGCCGAGATGTACCGGGCGAAGAGCGATAGCACGCTCTCTCGACGCGCCGCCGCCGTCTCCGCCTAAGGACATCGTCTCCCGCCGGCCCGCCGGCTCTGCAATGCGTCGCGCGATCCCCTCATCCCTCGACTGCCGCAGCGGTGGCATCGAGGGCCGCTGGCGGGGGCGTCGTCACGCTGACATCGGCCAGATGTCGCGTCAAGCTGCTGGCGTCCATCGGGCGAGCATAATGGAACCCTTGCGCCTTGGAACAACCGAGTTCGCGCAGCTCACGCTCCTGCGTTGCCGTTTCAACGCCTTCGGCGACCACGTCGAGGTCGAGGTTCTTTGCAAGCGCTAAGATCGTGCGGACGATTTCGGGGCAGCCGACGCCTTCCCCATCGCTGCTGACGAACGTCCGGTCGATCTTCAGCGTGTCGAGAGGAAACGTATGCAGATACGCGAGTGACGAGTAGCCTGTGCCGAAATCGTCGACGTTGATCCGCACGCCGAGCGTGCGCAATTCGCGCAACATCGAAGCAACTGTCGTCTGCTCCTCCATCAGCATGGACTCCGTGATCTCGAGATGGAGGCAGCCCGCCGGAGTAGCCGTGTCGTGCATGACGCGCTCGACGAGCTGCGCGAAATTGCTCTCGCGCATCTGCTTGGCCGATACGTTGACGTTTACCGCGACGCACGCATAAGGAGCTGCGCCTCTCCAGATGCGCATCTGCGTACAAGCGGCGAGCAGCACCTCGGCGCCGATGTCGACGATCATGCCTGTCTCCTCGGCGATCGGGATGAACTCGTCCGGCGGAACAAGGCCGAGTCTCGGATGCCGCCAGCGCGCAAGAGCCTCGACGGCGCACACTTTGCCCGTGTCGAGAGAAACGATTGGTTGGTAGTGGACTTCAATCTCACCGCGCGTTACCGCATGCCGCAGCTCCGTTTCCAACTGCAAGCGCTTATGCGAATCGTCCCGCATGAGCGGCTCGAAGACCGTAAACCGTTGCTTTCCAAGGATCTTGGCGCGGTACATGGCGATGTCGGCGTCGCGCATCATCTCTTCGGAGCTCACATACGAGCCCGCATTCATCACGACGCCGATACTTGCAGTCGCAAAGACTTCGACTCCATCTAAATCAAAGGGGTGCGCGAATTCACCGAGGATACGTTCGGCAATATGGATGGCATCGCGCTCGTGTTCGATGTCCGGCATCAAGACCGCGAATTCATCGCCGCTGACTCGCGCTACCGTGTCATTGGCGCGAACGCACGTTTCGAGTCTACGCGCAATGGCGGCCAGCAGACGGTCCCCGATGACGTGCCCGAGGCTGTCGTTTATCAACTTGAAGCGATCGATGTCGACGAAGAGCACGGCGGCCATGCATTCGTGGCGAGCGAGCGTACGAGAGATCGTCTCGGTCAGCCTATCCGCCAGGACGGTGCGATTGGGCAATCCGGTGAGCGAATCGTGATAGGCGGCGTATGCAAGCTTATCCCACAATCGCGCGTTGCCGATGGCAATGATGGCTCTGCCGGCCAGGGCCTCGCAAAGCGCTATCTCTGCTTCGTTGAACGGACCGCGGCTCGGGTCGCAGCGGAAGATGCAGAGCGTCCCCACCATGCCGTGCTCCGCCGCGAGCGGTAAGGCCAACGCCGATTGCAGCTTTAGTTCCTCGAAGACGTGGACGTACGGTTCGGCGACGACGTCGCGGATGTATTCATCGACGACCCTGTCAACGCGTTGGGTTTGGCCCGTAGCCATCGCAGCTTTACTCGCGAGTGGGCCATCTGGCCTCGCATACGACACCGACAGCAACTGCGCCGCGATGGCGTCTTTGCCGGGCACCGCGCGCACGGCACACGTCTGCAGTGTTCCATCGATGCCGGCGAGATTGATGAGGACACAGTCGGCAAGCTCGGGCACGACGATGTCGAGTAATGCGTCCAGCGTCGCCTGCAGCGTCTTCGCCTGTGAAAACCGCTCGCTGGCCGTTGCGACGAATTGCAGATAGCGCGCGCTGTCTTGCGCGAGTTGCGACGGGCTGCGGTATTGCAGTGCGCGTGGGATCAGCGGCACGAGCATGATCGCGGTCACGAGCGAGGCCGCCGCCGTGAACGCCTTGAGCGTCCCCGATAGCCAATACACCGGATGCCAGATCGTATAGATCTCGAAGACGTGCGTCATACCGCAGCCGACGATAAACGCTCCGAACATCCAGAACACCCACCCGAACGGCAGATCGCGTCGCTTCCGGATGAAATAAATCAGAAGCCCAGGGATGGAAAAGTAGGCAAAAGCGATGATCGCGTCCGAGGCGACGTGGAGCGCGAGCAGGCCAGGGTTCCACAGGTAGCACATGCCGTGCGGCATAAAAGGCAATGCCCCAGCGCCGACGTCCCTAAAGCCGGAAACGCCGAGCGGTGTCGCGATGAGGGCTAGCGCCAATACAACGAGCCCGAGAGTTCGACCTTGAAGTGCCGGCATGGTCTTTCAGCATCATCGGCGGCGCTCGCCGGCCATCTTACCGCCGGAGGGCGGGCCGTCGCCGCGCCCCACCGCCAGGGCGACCACCGCCACGAATCGATCGCTCCATGCCGGGCGCCGCGACGGCCGAGGCTGACCGATGCGGAGTTTAGCAGAATGCTTTACCGGCGTAAGTTCCGAAGGCCGGGCTTACGAAAGCGAGCGTGCAAACATGACGTCAAATCTGAAGGTGCTCGGACGTGCTGCCTTGGCAGCGTTTCTCGTTCTAGGGATGCAAAGCGGCGCGTCGGCGACGGTCTATCGAGGTTTCCCTCACTTGCATTTGACGATGGCGGTCGTCGATGCCGGAGGCGGCGCGGCTCACTTTGATTCGCATCGTCTCGTGCAAACGCTCGCCGGAGCGGAGGCGCAAGCCGAAAACGCGAAACTGATCCATCAGTACGGCGCCTCACGAGTCGACTCGTTTTACAGCGTGTTCACCTTTGCGGTAGACGACGCGATGAAAAAAGCGCACAACATGCTGATTCCGCTTCCGAAGTCTCCGCATCCCGATCCCCACGACGGGAAGGCCTTAGCCACCGCACTCTACGATGCCGGCGTCACCCCGTCGGGCCGGTATGACGTCGGTTACATGCTCGAGGAATTGGTATCTCACCAGATCCACCATGACATCATGGGTGATATGGACAGACAATTTACGCCTTCGGTCAATGCCGACTTCCACGTCATTCTGACGACGGCCATGCACGATCTAAAGAAAGCCTACGGCATCTCGCCGGCGTAGCAATCCAGCGACGCGGCGCTAGGCGGCGTATACCGCCGCTAGCGCCGCGATCAAAGCCCCAGACCGGTCATCGCGGTCGTCGGCGTCGCGCCATGCCAATGCTTTTCATCCGGCGCGATCAACACCACATCTCCCGGATAGCGACCGACGAACGAGCGGCATAGCATCAGTCCGACGATCACGAGCGTTGGTAACCGTTCCCCAGCTCACGGAACACTGTCTATTTAGAGGTAGGGTTGCCCCCCCATACCGGTCGGCGTAGATTCAGGCTACCATTGGCTTGCGCCGTGCATCTCTGCGTCGAGCGCGGTCTTTTAGGGGGACGCACCAGCCTTTATGACGAGCCTGACGATGCGGCTTCTGTTGTTCAGCGCGACGCTACCGGCGTTCACGGTGGGCGTCGCGCAAGCGGCCGGCGGGGCCGCGGCGGCCACGATAACCGACCCGGTCCTCCAGATGCCGGCCTACTCCGTGCGCATCCCCAGCGGCTGGAAATTTCAGGGCAGTACCTTTCCCGGCCCACCGTGCAACGAGATTCCGTATCCGGTGTACCGCGCGTATTCGTCGGATGGTCTCACGGAGATGCGCAAGCTGCCGCGCTTCGACTGGACGTTTGATACCCTGAAATCAGGACCCCCTGCTTCAAACGCGTGCCTTCCGCTGGATCGCACGCTTACCGCCAAAGAGTTCCTGCACTACCTTACCGGCGTGATCGGTGCCCGCTACGCGGGTGACATGAGCGTTGCACCGCAGTTGCACGAGCGCAGCGCCGCAGCACTGGCCCAGATGAAGCGGATGTCGTCGAACATCCCTGAGTATCGTGCGACGGCCGACGCAGCCGCGATCCGCGTTCGTTCCAGAAACGGCACCTTTGTCATCGAGCAGCGGCTTCGAGCGTGGGTCGTCTGCACGAGCCGCTCCTGGTTTGGAGGTTCCACGCACACCGGATGCTATGCCGTGGTGGATGTGCTGCGAGCACCGCAGGGAAAGCTGGATGCTCTGGCTAGTCTTGTCGACGCCAAAGATCTCAATGCGAGCGTCCCCGATCCCACATACCAAGTTCGAGTAGCGCAGATCTTACAGGCTCGCGGAAACGCGCGGCTGGCGGCCCAAGCTGCACACAATAATGCGGTGATGCAAGCGCAGCAGGAGCGCTTCGAGCAGTCCATGGCCGTGCAACAACACGATCACGATGCCTTCTTAGCGCAAATGCAGTCTTCGACCGACAGTTCGATGCGCAATGCGACCGATGCGATGAATGCGCGCTCGACATCAGCCTCTGACTGGGTCGATTATGCACTCGATCAACAGACCGTCACGGGATCCGGCGGGACCGTGAAGATATCGAACGCCTATTCGCAGACGTGGTCCAACGGCCAAGGTCAGTGGTACCAGACCAACGATCCCAACGCCAATCCCAACGGCGTCCTTTACGGAAACTGGACCCCGCAGACCAGAGTCCACGGCAATGGCACGCCTTGAGGCGCTTCGGGTCTACCCGCTATGCTCCCCGACTGACATCGCGTTTTGCACGCCAATCGGCTGTAAGTCACGGCTACGCTTCATCGATTCCAGATGTCCCCGTGTCCGAGGCATACACGTCACCCTTCGTTTCTTCGTTGGCGAAGCCGTCAGACGGCGCGGCCAGGTCGTTGCACGACTATCCTGTCGTAGCCCTGGCCTTCAATGTGTCTTCCCCGGTTGGTTTATCTCTACTGTAGCTACAGGCTTGTGAAAGGCTAACGCTTCATGCGAATGTCGCCTACGGTTGCTTACGTTTTGGGCGGAGCCGCGGCGCTGGCACTGCTTTCGGCATGTTCGGGCAACGCCAGCGAAATGAACCCCTTGCTTCTCTCTTCAACGAACAACGGTGCCTCTACGCAGTCAGTCGCGCGCCAGATCGCGCGCGGCACGCTAAGCGACGTAATGTCGGCCGGCTTTCAAAGCACGATACATCTTCCGGTCGCGCCGCACATCGGCTTGGCCGGAAGCTGCCCGTCAGCGCCCGTCGCGTTCATTTCCGACACGAACCTCGGCCAAGTGTACGAGCTCGATAGAACGGGCGCAGTCTGCGCAACGCTGACAGGGTTCTCCGGACCGGTGGGCATGTCGACCGATGCGAGCGGCGACTTGTGGGTGGCCAACGAATTCGCGGGCGACATCCTGGAAGTGAACCCGTCCACGGCTGGCGTCATCGCCACGTATTTGGATCCCGGCGAGCTTCCCTTTGACATCTGCATCGCCAACAAGAGCGGCAACTTCGCCGTGACGAACGTCTCTAGCACCTCCAATACGGCGGGCAACGTGGCGCTTTACACAGCGGGCTCAACCACCGGGCCGACGGGTACGGCGTCAGCCGGCAACTACACCTCGCCGCGTTTTTGTGCGTTTGATAAGCAGATGAAGCCTTTGCGTTCGATGACTACGATCAAAACAATACCGGCGCGAAGAACGTCGGAGCCGTGCTGCCCGGCAACTACACCGGAACGAAGCAAATCGTCGCGCTGGCCACGTCCAACACAATCTCCGGTTATCCGGGCGGCCTCCAGGTTAACGGGACGAACCAAGTCGTCGTCGACGACACGAGCGCGGCCCTCTACACGTATAATTTGTCCGGAACGACCTTGAGCCTGGCGACAACCACGTCGATGTCAGGCGCAGGTTGTCCCCTCGGTTTCGCGTTCGCGCCAGGATACAAGCTCTTCGTCACCGCCGATGCGTGCAACGACGACGCCGCTCTGTACAATTACCCCGTCGGCGGCACCGGCACCCCGTTCTCGGTGCCTTCCGGAGGATTCCCCCAGGGCGTGGCAATTGCCCCGACAGCGCAGTTCGTTCGTACGAGAAAATAGCTGAGCGCCTAGAACAAGCACCGTGGTTGATACGTTGCTCACGGACGCGCCAGCCGAAGCTTTCCGCCGCCATCGTATGCGGAGCAACACTTGTTTCCAAGGAGAATGCTATGCGATCCATCCTCACCGCAGCGACGATCTCAACGCAATTGGCGCGCCCCGCTAGCCGATCTCGTTTAGCCGCCGTGCTGATTCTCGCCGTAGGTCTTACCGAATGCGGTGCGACGCTCCAGGCTTCAGCCGCTCCAAGCCTTGGAGCGCCCACGCTTCCACTCTCGCGCGGGCAATCGTTACCTGCCGCTCAATGGGGGCTCGGATCCAAACCTGTCTCCTGTGCCCATAATCACTCCAAAGAAAGACACCTGTACGTGGCCAACGATAACGCCTACGATGTTGTGGCGTTTTCTCCGGGTTCCCCAAAGGCCAAAAAGTTAGCATTCGTCACGAATGCGGTCGCCGTCGCGTTCGACAGTCTTGGAAACCTTTTCGTCATCGCGTTCTATCAAAACGCCGTCCTTGAATTTGCGCCACCTTACACCGGCAACCCGATTGCAACGATCAGTCCACCCGGCTTGTATTCAGCCTATGGCCTGGCGATCGACGGCAGCAACAATCTCTTCATCTCAAATGCCGCGCAGAATTACGTCATTGAGTTGGCGCCGCCGTACACCGGCAATCCGGTGAGGACAATCAAGGACGGTCTCAAGAGCCCGTATGCCCTGACGTTCGATGCGGCGTGCGATCTCTACGTCGCCAACTCCGCCTCGAACACCGTTGAAGAGTTCGCGCCGCCCTACCAAGCTGGGCCTATCGCGGTCTATGCCACCGGTTTGAGCACTCCCTCAGGCGTCTATGTCGATGACCAGAATGACACGTTCATTGCCAACAGCGGCAACAACACCGTCGTCGAGTTCGCCGCCGGCAACACCACGACGCCGATCGCCACGATTTCAAGCGGTATAAGCTTCCCGCAAGGTCTCGCCGTCGACGGAGCACGCGACCTTTGCGTCGCGGACTACCAATCCAGCGCGATCACCGTCTATCGGTGGCCCTACACCAAACCGCCGGCGCTTAAGCTAACGGATCAGCTCAATGCCCCGGTGGGGATTGCACTCGGCCCATAAACTCGGATCGGCGAGGGCCGTCGGTGCCTCAAGGTAAGGTCGCGACGTCTTTTACTTTACGGCTCTCTAGAAACAGAAGTCGCTCTCCGCCTTATTACGAACCAGCCGATGGGAACGTGATCGCATTCATTGCTCCGCTGTGCTCTTCTTCTCATTGAACGGCCCGCTGCACATGTTCGATCTGCATGAGGCGCATGCGACGTATGTCCGAGGGCCGATGTGAAGACGCAGTTCAACTCGACGAAGCCGTAGTTGACGCCGTTCGCGTCGACCCAGAAGTCGGCCGTGTCGCGCTTGTTGTTCAGGCCGTAACTTGTCTACCGCGACCCGGCAAATTTCTCGTTTTTATGAGACGTACAAGCTACTCCCTCGGTCAATGCCGACTTTCACGTCATCCTAACGACGGCTATGCACCGACGCGGCGCTAGGCGGCGTATACCGGCGCGAGCGCCGCAATCAAAGTCCCAGACCGCCAGACGCGTCATATTGAGCGTCGGTGACTTTCTCCAGCCAATCCACATTCACGCCATTGCGCTTCTCCGCAATGGCAATATGGGTCATCGCGGTGGTCGGCGTCGCGCCATGCCAATGCTTTTCGTCCGGCGCGATCAACACCACATCGCCGGGATAGATCTTCTCAATAGGGCCGCCCCACCGCTGCACGAGACCGCAGCCGGCAGTCACGATCAGCGTTTGACCGAACGGATGCGTGTGCCACGCAGTACGGGCGCGGGGCTCGAACGTCACGGCCGCACCGCTGACCCGAGCCGGATCGACTCGGTCGAAGAGGGGATCGATCCGCACCGTCCCGCTGAAATAGTCGTCGGATCCCTTCTTCGACGCTTGCGCACCCACGCGGTTGATGTCCACTGATTTACTCCTTTACTGGACCGGCGTCGCAAACGACAAACAAGCCCAGAACAGCGGCCATCGATCAGTCCAGCGCGACGGCCGTGCGCTTTCGTCCCGTTTCGTGAAATGCAGGCAGCACCATACGGAACGTCGATCCGCCGGCGCTCGACGACTCCAGAGCGACCGTTCCGCCGGCGCGCTCCACTGCGCGTTGCGTGATGGCAAGCCCCAAGCCTGTACCTTCTACAGCGCCAGCATTCTGTCCCCGGAAGAACCGCTCGAAGAGCCGGGGCCGATCCGCTACGGGGATCTCCGCGCCATCGTCACAGACGCGCACGATCACTTCGTCGGGAGCGTTGTTCACTCGAACTGCCACATGACTGCGGCCGTATTTGCTTGCGTTGTCGACGAGGTTCGCGATCGCGTCATAGATTTCGTCGCCGCTCGCCTTCACGTAGTTGAACGTCCCTTCATCAGCTAGCGTAACTTTGCAACCACGCGCCACACAAAGCGTGGCGATGACGTCCCGGGCGACCTCTGCCACATCGACCACTTCGGTCAGAGCGGGTTCGTCCGGCTGCAAGCTCGCTAACCGCATCACGCGTTCGATGAGGCGACGAAGCCGCGCAGTCTGCGTGTGCATGAGCGGATAGATCGCCTCACGCAGAACGGCATCGTCGGCGCCGCGCCGTACCAGCAGGTCCAGCGAACCGCTAATGACGGTGAGCGGCGTGCGCATCTGATGTCCCGCTTCGGCAAGAAACTGGCGCATCTCAGCCTCTACGCGCGCTCGCTCGGCGAAGGCGCTCGCTACCTGCGCTGCAGCAGCGTTGTATGCGCAGACGAGCGCGTCCAGATCCGGCGATCTCGTCGATCCGACCCGACGCGGCGTGAAGTCCCCGGCCCCGAACCGTTCGAGCTCTTGGCAGATGGCATCCAGAGGTCTCATCGCGCGGCGCGCGATCCTTTTACCGATCAGCCACGAGCTCAAGAGAGCGATACCTTCGAACCCGCAAAGGGCCGCCGCGCCGGCACTCAGCACCGCTTCGAGGTGGTCGAGATCGGCTGCGATGAATACGTCGCCGCCACGCGGCAGCACCACGCCTACGGGCGCAAGACCCAAGAGCGCGGCGGGGTTCCAGATGCCCGCTGGTGGCCCACGGTGGCGACGTGGCGGAAAGTGCGGCGGCCGCGCGTGCGTCGCATCGACGTGAACGAGCACTTCGTTAGGGGCGCGCAGTGACTGCAGGTCGGCGACGATCTTTGCGGACGGCAGACCGGCGTCGCGCTGAACGGTATGCCGAACGTCCTCAGCGGTGTGCTGGACCGTGACTGAGACCGACCTCGTTAGAAACAGAACGCCGGCGATGTAGGCAGCGCACGCAAAGATCGTCAGCGTTGTCGCCGAAGCGATCGCGTACGAAAGCGTCAAGCGCCGGCGGAACGTCACGGCCGGCGCAATGTGTACCCGACGCCGCGTACGGTCTGAATCAGCGGCGTATCGCCGGCTCCGTCGACCTTCGCGCGCAGATACGAAATGTAGGTTTCCACGGTCGAAGCGGCGACCTCACTCTCGTCGCCCCAAACGAGATCGAGCAACTCCACGCGAGTGAACACGCGCTTGGGCCGGCGTGCGAGCGTCGCAAGCAAGTCGAACTCGCGAGCGGTCGTCGGGACTTCGCGTTGACCGCGCAGGACCGTGCGCGTTTCCAGGTCGATGTCGAGGTCTTCGTACCGCAAGACCGACACCGTTCTTAGACTGGGCCGTCTGAGCGCCGAGCGCAGCCGTGCGACCAGTTCGTCGACGTCGAACGGTTTGGCGATGTAATCGTCGGCGCCGGCCGCAAGTCCGTCGATACGATCCCGGACGTCGCCTCGCGCGGTTACCAAGATGATCGGCGCCTCAGTAAGGCGGCGCAGCATGGGCAAGAGCGCGATGCCGTCGATCTTCGGCATCATGATGTCGAGCAGGACGCACTCCGGATTCCAGCCCCGCACCACCTCGAGCGCCACGGCACCATCGGCCGCCGTTCGCACGGCGAACCCTTCGCGCTCCAACGCCACTGCCATGAATTCGCGGATGCTCGACTCGTCGTCGACGGCGAGGACTCGCGATCCAGCGTTGGTGTCCGTGGGTCGGTTCGGTGATCGGCCGTTCACACCACCTGGTCCTTTCCGGTCAGCTTCCATGATACGGCGCTTGCTCCGAAAGCGCTGGGATGGGCGCCGTATTTAATCGGCTTGTGGTCAGCGGAGAATCCCAGGCAAGCCCTAGCCTTATCCCAGCGCGAGGCTGTATACAATGAGGCCATGGCAACCATCGCGCCGGTCAATACGAACGTGCAGCCTCTTTCCGTACCGCGGCAGAGGAACCGCCCGATCTCTCCGGGCTTATTGAGAACACTGCACGCGAACGTAAGCGCCTTCATTGCGCCGATGGTGCTCTTCTTCTCGCTCAGCGGCGCACTGCAGATACTGGATCTGCATGAAGCGCACGGTACGTACGTACCGAACCCAGCCATCTCGGCGATCAGCCGCTTACACAAGCAGCAAGTCTTCGCTCCCGAACCCCTGCGCAAACCGCCGTTCTCGCGTGCGTTAGGCCGCACGGCGCGCCCCCAGTCACCAGACGCGCCCAGGAACACCACGCCTGCGACGCTGTTGCTGAAATGGCTTTTCGTCAGCGAAGCTCTCGCGCTCGCGACGACGACCCTGTTTGGGGCGTGGATTGGCGTCACGCACGCCAAGCGGGCCCGCACCTGTTGGCTGCTCCTGGCCGCCGGCACCATCATCCCGCTCAGCCTGGTGCTCCTCCAACGAACCGCACTCCCGCGCTGACGCCGCTGCCGCGACTTCGTGCGCGTGGCGCGGACGTGCATCGTTCCTCGAGAAGAGCGGGCGAAAGCAAAACGCCGCCCTTTCGGGCGGCGCTGTTGTGCCTAACTGACGACGTACGCTTTACGGCCGCGCTGCGAAGCCGTCCGTGTTCCCGCTAGCGTCGACGTAGAATCCGACGAGGTCGCCGGCGTCGTTGACGCCGTTGACGACGGTCGTGCCGATGCCGTTGGGATCGTCGATCTTCTGAAATTGCGCGTGCGACAGGGGGCTGGTCAGCGTGTAGCCATGCGATGCGCCCGTGGCATCGAGGTAGCTGCCCACGATCTCATCGTTGATGTTGACGCCGAGCGGTGTCGTAGAAGACGCGTTCGGCACTGCACCTTCGGAGAACGAGCCGTTCTTGTACAGGAAGCCGACGACGGTACCGTTGCCGGCGGTGTAGAAGCCGACGATGTCGTTGTTGTCGTTGATGCCCGAGGCAGTCACATTGGAGGCGTTGGGAGGCGTGATCTCCGTAAACTTGCCGGTCGCTTGGTTCAACGCAAAGCCGTGGTTGATACCATTGCCGTCCGTGTAAAAGCCGACGGCAATCCCGTTATCGTTGAGGCCGAGGATCTGATTGACGGTGCCGCTGCCGGTATGAGGGTCGGTGTAGGACGTGAACACGCCGTTCCACTCGACGAAGCCGTAGTTGACGCCGTTCGCGTCGACCCAAAAGCCGGCCGTGTCGCCCTTGTTGTTCAACGCCGTGACTTGCGTCTGGCTGGACCCGGGAAAATTCTCGTTTTTATAGTTTTGCTGGCCGTACGGGGGAGACAGCACGTAGCCCTTATTGGGGTGGCCCGCCACGCCGCTGCCAAAGTAACCGGCAATGATGCCTGCGTTGTTGATGCCGAGAAGCTGGTTGAAGGTCGGGTCCGCTTGGTCGTCCAGCGTGTAAAAGCTGATCGGCCGCAGAGCATGCTGCCGGACATTGCCGACGAGCGAGCGGGCCGGATGGGATGCCGCTGAGGCGGGGGTGGCGCAAGCGGCGAGGACGGGAGCGAGCCCGAGTAAGGCCGTGGCGATCGCCCGGCCGCCGATTTTCTGTGAGTGCGGGAACATCGTAATCTCCTGTAAGCGCGAGTGCAGTCCGCCTGACACATCCGCTTTCGCGTTGAGGCGCCGGCGACAACCAGACGGTACGGCGCGTCACTGACGGCCCGCTGACGGCCGTCGCGTCATTCCGCCGTCAGCGCCGGCGGCCGCTTTGACAGCCGCTCCCAAAGGAAGTAGGCAATCACTCCCGCGGTCGCTACTGCCGCGCAAACGACCGTATTCCGCGGATAAGAGATAAAGGTATCGAGCACCACCGCCGTGACGGCGAGAAAAAACAGCCCTGTCGTATACGGGTGACCTGGCGTTTTAAAACCGACGCGTTGTTGGGCCGGCGTGCACGCATCGCGCCGGCGGAAGATGACCAGCGCGACCGCAGCAAGCGCGACAAAAACGTAGTCCAGCGCCACGATATAGTTGATGATCGCATCGAAGCTCCCGTTCAGGGCGATGATGATGGCGACGCTGCCTTGAATCGCAATCGCCAAGATCGGAACGCGCGTGGTTGGATGCACCCAACTGATCTGCTTGAAGAACAGTCCGTCCCGAGCCATGCGATGATACATGCGCGGGGTCACAAGCATCTTCGTGCTGATGAAGCCCAGAGTCGAGAGCGTTACGATGATCGCGATGATCCGGCCGCCGATCGGACCGAGCGCGACGTTCATGAGGTCTGACGCCGGCGCCTTACTCAGTCCCAGCCGCTGCGCGCCGAGCACGTGAAGACACGCAACATTGAGCATTACGTACATCGGGATAACGATGCAGATGCCGATGACGAGTCCGAGCGGCACCATCCTCTTGGGGTCCTTGACTTCGCCGATGATGTACGTAGAGCTCAGAAAACCGTTGTACGCGAAAAAGACGGGAACCATTGCGATGCCGAGCGCCGCCGGCACGCTCGTACCGCCGTGCAACGGCACGTACGATTGCGATGCGGCGCCCCCCGGAAAGACTGCTAATCCGACGACAATGACGACGGCGATGCCCGCGCCCTTGGCGATGGCTAAGACGTTCTGCGCCGTACCCCCTTGGCGGACGCCGAAGAAGTTGACGATCGTAAAAAATGCAATCGCCGTACTGGCCAGGATCGGGGTTGCTACGTGCCGGCCCGTCAACGGTTGGAAGTAATTTGCGAACGTTACGCCGCTTGCTGCTACGGCGCCCGTATCGATGCCGCACAGATACAACCAGCCGTATATGAAGGCGACCATAGGGTGAAATGCGTCGCGCAAGTACGCGTAAAACCCGCCTTCGCTCGGGCGGCGCGAGGTCAGCTCGGCGGAAATCCAAACGCCGCAAAGGGCGATGCAGCCGCCGAGCGCCCAAGCCAGCACGATCAACCCCGGAGTGTGCGCACGTGCCGCCACGACGCTTGGACTCCGGAAGATGCCCGAACCGATGATCGAACCGACGGTGATCAGCGACAAGTCGAAGACGCCCAAACGGCGCCTGAGTCCTGGGCCGGTTAAGCGACGCATGCGGCGGGCTTTCGCTACGATCAGTGCCGGAGAACGGGCCGAAACTTCATGCCGGCTGGGGGACCGGCTCTTCGCGCAGCAGCGCGACCAGCGACGCAGATGGCCGCACCTCGAGCTCACGCCACAAAATCTTCTGGTAGTCCCGCAGCTCGCCGAGCGCCGCTGGGCGTTCGCCCCGCGCCAGCAAGGCGCGGATGGCGACCTCACGTGCCTGCTCGTCGCACGGATCGCTCGCAATAAGTTCGCGCGCGATCTCGAGCGCACGCTCCGGCGTACCGGCCGCTAAGGCGTCCTCCGCCAAACGTTCGAGGATGGCTTGCCGCGTCTGCGCCATGCGCACGAGGATTGGGGAAAGAAATTCCCACGTCTCGGAGAGCGTCTCGGGGGCGGGGCACGGTCGTTCGAGCAGCGTTCGCAGCGCGGTTCGCTCCTTTGCGGTGAGCGGACCCGGCCGGCGAACGGCAGCGGCCCAACGCTCGAACTCACGCAAGTCCACCTCGATTCCGTCGCCGAGCCGATAGGCGTCGTTTTCGAAGACGACGGCGGAGCCGCCGAGACGCGACCGGATCCGGTAAACGCAGCTGTTGAGTGCTTCGCGCGCGGCAGCTTCATCGAGCTGCGGCCAAAGTTCCTCCGCCAACAGCGACCGAGTGTAGGGACGCTTCTCGCGGCCAAGCGCAACGAGGAGGGCCATCTGCTTCTCCCCGATCTCGATGGTCGCGCCGGCGCGCACGACGCGTTGGGCAAGGACCTCGATGCGAATTTCGGGAGACGCCGACGCCGTCGCGGTGGCCGAAAAGCGTGCGAGGAACGGTGCAAGCATCGCTTCGGCCGGAGCAGCCGCAACGATCGCGCTCGCCGCTGCTTGCAACTCGGGCGATTCGATAGCGTTGGCAGCAGCGGTCGCTTCTGCCAGCAGCTCGTCGCGTCGTTGCGCTTCGGCGTGCGCGAGTGCAAGACACCCGAGCACGCGTAACATCGCATCGTGGGATGAGTCGGCGGCCGCTTTGGCTGCGCGCGCATGATGCATCCGTTCGACTCCAGCGCTGGCGCCCGCGGCGATCAGGTATGCGCACGCCAGCCAATTCGGCTGCTCCGTGCCATTAGGTGCAACGTCGAGCGTACCGCCGCCGACCGCGCAGAGGTGTTCGAAGGCCGTGTAGCCGTTCGCTTTGGCATACCCCGCTAGGCGCTCCAGATGCTCGCTCATGGCACGCTCGTCACCCCAGAACCACGCGCCGAACGCCATCTCCGCAAGCGCGCACGCCGTTTGCACCGGCGCTCGCGCCGCAGTCGCCGACTCCAGCGCAATGCCGAGCAGACGACGATCTTCGGTGGCGTGGCCGTGCAGCCGTTCAATGAGCGCTCGCTCGATGAAATAACGGCTTTGAACCAGCTCCGACCCCGTGCGCGTCAGATAGCCGCTGCGGAAATATCGCTCTGCTTCTTCGAGCCTGCCGCTACGAGCCGCAATGCATCCCAGCGTCCGCGCGACGTAGGCTTGCCCAGCAGTAAACGGCACCTCTGGAATCCCGCCGAATTCGTCTTCGAGCGAGCGCAACAGCCCTTCTGCCCGGCCGAACATCCCCGTTTCGTACATGATGCGCGCGATCGTAGCGCCGACGTTCGCACGCAGTTCCAGATTCGATGACGTGCGTAAGGCTTCCCAAACGACCTCCGTGTGCTCGCGCAACACGTGCGGATCGACACGAAAGCGACGCCAATAGATCGTCAGCGCACGAAGGATCGGAAAGCGTTCCAATACGGCTTGGTCGAGCGTGGCCAACAGTGCGGAATATTCGAGCGTTCGGATTCGGTTGGGAGCGCTATTCTCGGCGATCAAACAACGTGCAGTCGCTTCCATGTCGCCGATCGCGCGATAGATTTGACCTGCCCGAACGTATCGGCTCTCCCGTTCGTACGCCGCTGCCAAGTCGCACGCGACGGCCCTGCGGCGCTCCCCGAATCGGGTCTCAATCGCCGACTTCAACAGAGGGTGCAACTGAAAATGGTCGTTTCCGAAGCGCTGGAAGAAGGGACAGGCAACGGACAGCTCGCGCGCCAGTTCTTGGACTGAAGCCACGTTCAGGAGGCGGCTCAAGTCGTCAGTCGACGTGTCCGGCACGACCGCACAGCACAGAATCGCCGTCAACTCGTCATCGGTAAGGTCTCCCAAGATTTCATCGATCAAGTATTCGTGCAGTTGTTCGAACGCCGATTCGCCGAAACGCCGCAGCGCAGCACTGATTTGCGGCTGCGTCGCAAAACGCCGTAAAAACATGACGGCGACGGGCCAGCCCGATGTCGCCGCAGCCACTTCATCGACGAGCCCGTTCGAGGCACGCTGCTCGCCCAACACCTCCGCGATCTCAGCGCGATCGAAAACGAGGTCCGCCGCGCGAAAGACGAGCGACTCGCCCGGAGTCGCAAACTTGCTCGCTTGCATGCGCTTGACGCTCGACGTTCGCGCGCAGAGGACGATCGTGCCGGTACGTGGACTTGCCGCGACAAAGCGTTGGAGTTCCCGGCGCAGAAGCGGCTCGGCCAGCACGTGCTCCGTATTGTCGAAGACGAGCGCGAAAGGATGTTCGAGGGCGTCGAGTGCGGCCAGGGTCGTTTCGAGCGTCGGGTCGGCGCCCTCGCCGACGTGAACGCGCTGCGCGCGCTCGCCCTGTGGCTGCGGTGACGAGCCGATGCTGGTGAGCACGGCGTACCACAGAGCTCCGGGCGAATCGACCGACGCGCAGTCGCACGTCAGCCGTATGGGGCGACCAGCCGCAATCTGACGCGCGAGCATCGTCTTTCCGTAGCCCGCCGGAGCGGCCACGATAACGACGCGCGGCGCCGCTTGCTCCACCTGTTCCAGAAGACGTTGTCGAAGGAGGTCGTCGCGAGCGATGATCATGCGGCTCCGTTTCGCACGTAGTCCGGCGAGACGGACGCTCAATGGCTTCGCGCCAGTAAGGCGGGAGCCTCCAACGCCACGACGATGCAGCGCGGTGAATCATGATGAAATGCCGGCGAAGCGGCCGCGCACCCGTTTAGCCGCGAACACGATCAACGCTGCGATGCCGAGCCAATACGGAAGGAACGCCACGGCGATGAAGACGCCGCCGGCAAGGCGCAGCGTAACGTTCCAGACTCGCGCCACGGCGGCGCGCCAAACGGCGTCGAGCTGCATCGTGACAGTGGGTGCGGCGCTCGGAGCGGGCTCGGTGGCAACGGTTACGTCGATCGTCGCATATGCGACGCGGTGTTGGAGATCGGCCGATTCGGCAGCCAACTCTTCGATCGACTCGCGCACGGCCGTGAGTTGATTTTCGACATCGAGCACTTCGCCGATGTGGCCGGAGCGGTCCATGATGCGCAACATGTCGCCTTCAGTCCGGCGCAGGTTGCGCAGGCGTGCGGCCACATCGACGATCCGGTCGCCAACGTCGACGGCCGTGACGCGGCGGGAGCGGACGATACCGAGCGCAGTCAACCGATCGAGCGTTTCTTCGAAACGATCCTCCGGCACGGCGACGGTTAGGGTTGCGACGCGTCCGTACGCCGCAGACGCAGGCCGTTGATCGTCCAGGGCCGTTACGTCGCCGGCCTGCGCTTCGGCGACGCTGCGTGCACGCGACAGCGCGCGTTCGATATCGGCCACCAATAAGGAGAGAGAACCGGTGCGGATCAGCTCGTGGCGGCGCAAGCTGGCCGTCGTCCCGTCCTTCACCGACGGTCCGCCCGCTGTTGGGCCCGGCGTCGGCGCCGGCGGTGGGTCGACCTTCAATTTGGCGATTGGTGCCGTCCACCGTGCATCCCCGGCGGGGAGCTGTTGCGGCGGAGGCGCCGGCGCGGAGGCGGGTAGCGGGGCGGAGACGGCAGCGGGACCGGTATCCCGAGGACTGGAGAATGCGGCAGCGAGAACGACTGCTCCGCCAGCGACACCCGTTGCAGCCAGCGACGCGAAGCGGAGCGAAAACCGCGAGCGTGCCATGCGCTTCAAACGCTCGCCGCCGGGTCGCGTGTGACGGCGTCCGCGGGAGCGTCCGACCTACGTCCTTTGACCTCGAGGTGGTCTACGCTATGATGAAAAGAAGTTTCATGACGCTTGCGAGGCAGCAGAATTGATCAAGCACGACGTGGTCGTCGTCGGCGGCGGACTCGCCGGAATGCGAGCGGCTGTCGAAGCCGCTGAAGCCGGCGCCGATGTCGCAGTCGTCTCGAAGATGCACCCGGTCCGCAGTCACTCAGGCGCCGCGCAAGGTGGCATCAATGCCGCCCTGGGGAATCGGGAAGACGATTCGACGGATTTACACGCCTTTGACTGCGTCAAGGGTTCGGATTACCTCGGCGATCAGGATGCGATCGAAGCGATGGCCGAGGACGCGCCGCGGCAGATCGTCTGGCTCGAGCATCGCGGCTGCATCTTCTCCCGCCTTCCCGACGGCCGGATCGCACAGCGCCCTTTCGGCGGCGCCGGTTCGCCGCGCACGTGCTATTCGGCCGACGTGACCGGACTCGTCATCCTGCACACGCTATGGGAGCAACTGGAACGCTTCGGCGTTAAAGTATACGAAGAATACTTTGCCACCGCATTGTGCGTCGAGGACGGCATCGGCACCGGTGTCGTGGCATACAATATGCGCACGGGCGAGCTCGAACTCGTCACTGCCAAGGCAACGATCTTTGCGACCGGCGGCCTCGGGCGCGTGTACGCGAAGACGACCAACGGCTATGCATCGACCGCTGACGGCACGGCGATTGCGTATCGCGCGGGCATCCCGTTGATGGACATGGAGTTCGTGCAGTTCCATCCCACCTCTCTCAAAGAGAATGGGGTTCTGCTATCGGAAGCGGCGCGAGGCGAAGGCGCGTACTTGCTCAACTCCGAGGGCGAACGCTTCATGTTCAAGTACGCGCCAAACAAAGGTGAACTGGCCTCGCGCGACGTCGTCAGCCGAGCCGAGTGGACGGAAATTTTGGAGGGCCGCGGCATCGATGGCTGCGTGCTGCTCGATTTGCGTCACCTCGGGCGGGAAAAGATCCTCGAACGTCTCCCGCAGATCCGTGAGCTTGCGCTCGACGCGACCGGCAAGGATGCGATCGATACGCCGATACCGATTTTGCCGGGCATGCACTACGCGATGGGCGGCATCGAAACCGACAAGTTTGGAGCGACGAATATCCCGGGCGTCTATGCAGCCGGCGAATGTGCCTGCGTCAGCGTTCACGGGGCCAATCGTTTGGGCGGCAACTCGCTGCTCGAGACGATCGTCTTTGGCGCGCGCGCTGCCCGGCACGCCGCGCACTACATCAAGAGCGTCGGCAGCGTCCGTCAATCCGAGCGCACGTTGCTCTCGGAGCGGCAGCGGATCGCCGAGATCTTAGGCCGCCAAGGCGGTCCGCGTCATCCGCAAGTGCGCAAGCGCATGAACGCACTGATGTCCGAAAACGTCTTTATCTTCCGGAACGCCGCCGAATTGACGCGCGCCGTCGAAGGATTGCGCGAAGTTCGCGAGCTTGCCCAGACGATGACCGTCATGGACAAATCCAAAACGTTCAACACCGACTTGACCGGGCTGCTCGAAACCGAATGCTTGATCGACGTTGCGATGCCGATCGCCTACGGGGCGCTGCAGCGCGACGAGTCGCGCGGTGCACAAGCGCGCACGGACTTCCCCGCACGCAACGACGAGAAGTGGTTGGTTCACACGCGGATGCGTTACAACGGTCCCACCGCCGATCCGACGCCCGACTACGAACGCAAAGTGACCTTCACGAAGTGGCAGCCTGAAGTGAGAGCGTACTAATGGTCCCTGCCTCTTTACCAGCGGCCGCCCACGACGTCTTTCCGGGAAGGATTCCGTAATGTCCGCCATCACGCTCGATTTGTTCCGCTACGATCAGGCTTTGGATGACGAGCCGCGGCGCGAACGCGTCGACATCGAGTTCGATGAGAATGCGACGGTGCTCGATGCGCTGGAGCACGCCAAGGCCGAAGTCGACGGGTCTATCTCGTTCCGGCGTTCGTGCCGGTCGGCGATCTGCGGATCGTGTTCGATGAACATCAACGGCGTCACGGGACTGGCATGCAAGACGCCGATCCGCGAGGTGTTGCGCTCGGACCGTTCCGTCAAAATCGACCCGATGCCGAATTTCGAGCCGATGAAGGACCTCGTGGTCCACATGGATCCGTACTGGGACAAGTACTCGCGCCTGCGGCCGTACTTGCAGCCGGCCGACCGCGACGACGAACACGAGCGCGAGCGCCGCGTCTCCCCCGAAGACATGAAGAAACTGGTTGCGGTGGCCAACTGCGTCATGTGCGCGACGTGCTACTCGCTTTGTCCCGTCGTCAGCGTGGACCCGGCCTTCGCCGGTCCTGCGGCGATCGCGTACGCCTACCGCTTCATCGAAGATACGCGCGATGCGAAGCAAAAGGAACGCGTCGCTCAGATCAGCGACGATTATCTCTGGTTGTGCGCCCACTGTTACGCGTGCTCGTACTGCCCCAAGCACGTCGACCCGCACGACCGCATCATCGATACGAAGCGTCGCTCGGTGCAAATCGGCCTCACCGACGCCCCCGGACCCCGCCACGCACTCGTCGTCGCCAAGACGATCAAGCAAACCGGCATGCTGGCTGAAAACGAAGTGATCACCGGCACGATCGGGCGCTTCAACTTCAAAGGGCTGCTCAAAGTGATGCCGCTTGGCTTGCGCATGGCGGCCAAAGGCAAAGTGCCGCCCCTCATCATGCACCCGGTACAAAAAGTCGACGAAATCCGGACGATTTTCGAAGCCATGGAGGTTCCCGTCGCATCATGACCGTCGCGCCATCCGTCCCCTTGTCCACGAAACGCCGTTCGAAGTCCGCCGAGAGTAAGCGTTACGGCTTCTTCCCGGGTTGTGTCGCCAAAGAGTCATGTACGGAACTCTTCAACTCGACGATGCTGCTGGCCGACAAACTCGGCATCGAACTGATCGAACTGACCGCGGCCTCATGCTGCGGCGCGTCGGTCCTCAACGATGTCAACCGCGACGTGGCCCGGGTGCTCAATGCGCGCACGTACGCGCAAGCCGAAGCGCTTGGGCTCGACGACGTCATCACGATCTGCTCGACGTGTACGGGTCACATGCGTGCATCGAACAAGGAGATGCTCGAAGACGAACTGCGTCTCGAGCAGTCAAACGCGATCCTGGGCAAGTTCGGCGCGAACTATATGGGCACGGTGTCGGTGCGTCACCTGCTGTGGATGCTGATCGACGACATTGGGCTCGACCAACTGAGCACCATGGTGGTCAATCCGTTACAGGGTCTCAAGGTGGCGCCGTTCTACGGCTGCCACATCATCCGCCCGGAGTCGGTCAATGGCTGGGAGTCGGCTCGCAATCCGCATTCGCTCGAAGACCTCATCAGCGCGCTCGGCGGGGAGCCGATCGACTACGCCGGCAAAACGCGCTGCTGCGGCTTTCACGTCCAGCTCGAGAAAGAAGGCATCGCCGCCAACATGGTGGGCCAAAACATGCGCATCGCCAAGGACGCCGGGGCCGAAGCTGTTCTCACGCCGTGTCCACTCTGCCACCTGGCGCTCGATGGCTATCAAGCCGACTCCGCCAAACGCTGGGGCCGCACGGACCTGCCGACGTTCCACCTGCCGCAGCTGGTCGCGATCGCGCTCGGCATCGACCCGACGAAGCTTGGCCTCAAGCGGCACGTGATTTCGCCGGGACACGTCCTATCGGCGCACAATCTCGCCCCGATGCACGTCGCCTAATCGCGGCGGCGCCCGTAGCGCCGTCGCATATCCGTCAGGCCCCGGACGGTACGGCCGTCGGCAGCATGCGCCGGTGCAGTTCGCCGTCCAGAGCTGCGAGAAACGCTTCGGTCGTTAACCACGGCTCGTCGGGACCGATCAGCAGTGCAAGGTCTTTGGTCATCTTGCCCGCTTCGACGGTGTCAATGCAGACGCGCTCCAGCGTTTGGGCGAACCGTTCGACGTCGGGCGTGTCGTCGAGGCGGCCTCGATGTGCCAAGCCGCGTGTCCAGGCAAAGATCGAAGCGATCGGATTGGTTGACGTCGGCTTGCCTTGCTGATGCAGACGATAATGTCGCGTCACCGTGCCATGCGCGGCTTCGGCCTCGATCGTCTTACCGTCGGGCGTCATCAATACGGACGTCATGAGGCCGAGGGAGCCGTAGCCTTGAGCAACAGTATCGGACTGAACGTCGCCGTCGTAGTTCTTGCAGGCCCACACGTACTTCCCCGACCATTTCAGCGCCGCCGCGACCATGTCGTCGATCAGCCGGTGCTCGTAGGTCCCACCGAACTCATCGAACCGCGCTTTGAACTCCTCATCGAAGACCTGGCGGAAAATTTGCATGAAGCGGCCGTCGTACGTTTTGAGGATCGTATTCTTCGTCGACAAATACACTGGCCAACGCCGTTGCAGACCGAAGTTGAAACAGGCGCGCGCAAAGCCGCGGATCGACTCGTCGAGATTGTACATCGCGAGCGCGACGCCCGGTTCTTCAAAGACGAAAACGTCGCGTTCTTGCGACGGGCCGCCATCGGCCGGCGTAAAGCGTAAGGTGAGCGTTCCGGCCCCTGGCACGGCAAGCTCGGTCGCGCGGTACTGATCGCCGAAGGCGTGGCGTCCGATCACGATGGGGTCCGTCCAGCTCGGCACCAGACGCGGCACGTTGCGACAGATGATCGGCTCGCGAAAGACCGTGCCGTCTAGTTCGTTGCGGATCGTGCCGTTTGGCGAACGCCACATCTGCTTGAGTCCGAACTCTGCGACGCGCGCCTCGTCCGGCGTGATCGTCGCACACTTGACTCCGACGCCGTACTCTTCGATCGCGCGCGCCGCCTCGAGCGTAACGCGGTCGTCGGTCGCGTCGCGATGTTCGATCCCGAGGTCGTAATATCGTAGATCGACGTCGAGGTACGGCCGGATCAGCCGATCCCGGATCATGTGCCAGATGATTCGCGTCATCTCGTCGCCGTCGATTTCGACGAGCGGGTTTACGACCTTGATCTTATCCACGTCGCTACGCTACGCCACGGACAACCCAAATCATTGAACGGTCAGCAGGAGCCCAGTGCTTCGGCCGTCGCAGCCGCCAGCGTCAAAGCCGCCCCTTCTGCCCGTAAGCGCGCAATCTCGCCGGGATCCATCTTCGCTGCGAGCAGCCGGTTGGTGCGTTCGCGGTTAGAACGTTCGGTGTATTCGAGCTCGTCTACGATCATGTGGGCGTCGGCGAAGCCGGCAATCTGCGCAGCGACGTGAACGTCCTTGGTCGTCAAGGCCAATGCGAGGTGCGACAGAACCTGTGCCTGCTTTTCTTCCGAAAGGACGCCCAGCTGCAGCGCTTCACCGGCCATCCGGCACGCCTGGTCCGCATCGCCGCTTGCCGCCAGATATGCAGCCAGATTCATGCGAACTTCCGCGCGACGGGCCGCGGTAAAGTCGGTCGGAAGCAACTCGCGGCCGAGCGCGATCGCGCGCTCGACATTGCCGCTTGCGAACTCGTCTTCGGCCAAGTTCAGGGTCGCGATGAACGCCATGTCGCTGTTGCCGATCGATAGCGCCAGCGTGCGCAACGTCTCGCCCGCGCGCTTGGCCCCCTCGAGGTCCCCGGCCAGTGCTGCGACCAGGGCTCGGGCTTGGTGCAGCTTCACGCGGCTCGCCGGCGTCGGCGCTCCTTCGGCAAGCTGCTCGGCTTCAGACAATGCGGCATAGGCGTCGTCGCAACGCCCCATTCGAGCGACGGCGATCGCGCTGGCGAGCAGCGCGCGGAACAGCGCGACGTGATCTGCCGCGCGCCGCGCCTCGGCAATGCCTTCGCTTCCCGCCGAAGACGCCGCAGCGAAGCGCGCCGCGTGAAATGAGAGATTGCTGACCATCGAGAGCAGCCGCGCACGCGGCGATGCAGCATCAGCGGGCAGCACTTCGAGCGTCCGTTGAGCACGCCACAGGCCGTCGGTCGCCCCGACATCGATCCAATAGCGCCCGCCGCAAGCCGCGAGGATCCGGGCGGCCACGAACACATCGTTGGCAGTCGCCCAATCGAGCACGGCACGCACGTTTTCGCGCTCGGCCCAGAGGGCCGTCAGCGCTGCGTCGCTGCCGGTCGCATCGAGCCGCGCTTCCGCGTCGTCGAAAAGCGCAGCGACGTGGCTAGCAAAGCGGCGCGCGCACACGTCACGTTCGCCGGCCGCGAGCAACCGTTCGAGCGCGTACGCGCGGGTCGACTCGAGCAGATGGTACCGCGTCGTATCGGCAGCGATCTCCGCAACGACGAGCGACTTGTCGACGAGCGACGCTAATACATCGAGACTCGCAAGTTCATCGTGGTTCTCGTCCGCGCAGACCGCGCAGACCGCTTCGAGCGTAAAGCCGTCGACGAAAATGGACAGGCGCCGGAACAGCATCCGTTCGCTGTCGTCGAGCAGATCGTAACTCCAATCGATCAGCGCTCGTAACGTCTGCTGGCGCGGCAGCACGTCACGGCTGCCTCCAGTCAGTAACCGGAAGCGTTCGTCCAGGCGTGCGCGCAGCTGCGGGGGCGCCAGCAGCTTGACTCGCGCGGCGGCCAGTTCGATCGCGAGCGCGATGCCGTCGAGGCGACCGACGATGTCCGCGATGATCGGCGCATTTGCGTCCGTCAGCCCGAAACGCGAGTCCGCGCTGCGTGCTCGTTCGACGAAAAGCGCAACTGCCTCGAACGTCGACGCCTGCGCGGCGGCGAGCGGAGCTGCAGCGCAGCCGTCGCGCGGCGGCGTGTCTAGCCCGCCGACGCGGTACGCCGTTTCCCCCGCGATGCCTAAACTCTGGCGACTCGATGCGAGCAACGTAACATCGGGGCAGCCTCGCAGGATGGCCGCCGCCAGCGGGGCGATGCCGTCGATCAGATGCTCGCAATTGTCGAGAATCAGCAGCATGTGTTTGGCACGCAGCGCCGCAGTCAAGTCGGCACGCGAATCGCCGTCGCCCGTGAGGCGCACGCCGACGACCGTCGCGATCGCCTGCGCCAGGCGCGCGGCATCGCTGAGCGGAGCCAGTTCCACGAACCACACGCCGTCGGATTTCGTCTCGAGAAAATCGGCGGCGACTTGAAGCGAGATGCGCGACTTTCCGATTCCGCCGGCGCCGACGAGCGTCACCAAGCGCTCTTCTCGCAGCAGCGCCTTGAGTTCGTCGATCTCACGCTCGCGTCCGATGAACGACGTTACCGCTACCGGCAGATTGTTGGGCAGGGCCGATAAGGAACGCAGCGGCGGAACATCCGTGCGCAGGCCCGGCGCGACCAATGCAAAGATGCGTTCGGGCACGCCGAGGTCCCGCAGGCGGTGCACGCCGAGGTCACACAGCTCGGCGCCGGCGGGCAGCGCGTCGCGCACGAGGGCGCTCGTCACGCCCGAACACAAGATGTGGCCGCCATGTCCCGTCGCCAGCAAGCGGGCGACGCGGTTGACGGCGGGACCGAAATAGTCGCCGCCGCGTTCTTCGGCATCGCCCGTATGGAGTGCGGCGCGCACGCGCAGCCCGTCGACCGCCGGCCATGTTTCGGCGCCGAGCGCGCGTTGCACCGCAAGGGCGGCCTTCAGCGCCGCGGGCGCCGTAGTAAAGGCCGCGCAGAAAGCATCGCCGACGGTCTTGAAAACGCTGCCGCCGGCGCCTTCGATCTCTCGCCGCACGATCGCGTCGTGCCGCATGACGGCAGCGCTCATCGCTGCACGGTCACGCTCCCAGCGTTGCGTGCTAGCTTCGATGTCGGTGAACAGAAACGTCACCGTGCCGCTGGGCAAAGGCCCGGGATCTAGCGGCGCGGCACCCGGCTGCGGCGAAACGCTCACGGACGGGCCGTTCGGTGTCCCCGCGCAGCGCTCCGGCTGCGCCAACACGCCGGCCGCGTAGCGCGTCTACGGCGCCGGCAGCGGGTTAGGCGGAGTCGCCCTTCTTTCACCGTCGGCGGTTACGCCGGAATCGTCCATAGGGAGCCAGGGATCCGCTAGCGGTACGCGATCGGTTCCGTGGGGGAAAATGCCGGCGGGATGCTGCGCGATCCAGCGGCGTGCATGCGTCGCGACGTATTCGAAGTTGTGGTACTGGGACTGGCCTCGACGGCGGCGCATCAGCGCGATGGCGGGCGACAGCAGCGTCCAATAGTGTGCGAGCAGTCGTCCGAACAGGTCCATAAAGGCATCCTCGGCCACCATGCGGTTTTTGACGACGCTGCCCATTTCATCGAACCAGTTGCAGGCCGTCACTTCGGGATGCTCGACGGGATCGATGAACCCCAGTTCGTAGAGTTCGCGCCGATAGGCCGGATCGTGCAAACGTTCGGGAAGATCGCGCTGCACGTAGCGTAGCGCTTCTTGAACCGCTTTGCTGCGGAACTCTTGCTGGAGCGAAAGGACGGCCTTGAGCCCGTTGCTGGCCCGCGCATGCCTCACGCTAATGAGCGCGGCGATGGCGCTGATGCTGATGATTGCCAGCGTAATCGTCGACACAAAAGCGTTGAACCACTCTAAGTGCACGGTCCGGCCTCCTGATCGGGGACGACGAGCTCCGTGCTTTCGCGCATTCGCCGCGAACGGTTCGCCATTCTTTCAAGGTCCCGGAATGGCGATCTCCGTGATCTGCTCGCCGATCAGGTGATATCGGCACGTACGCAAGACGTCGCAAAAAAAGACGTCGGCCACCCGATGCTTTCTGCGGCGAAAGGTCCAGGTGCTGACGACGATATTCGTGCTTCCGGCGGAAAAGGGCACCGTGATTCCGGTAGGCACGATCCGCCCAAAGCGGCCCGCGGCAATGTTCGCCAAAAGCGCCGCGCGCTTTCGGACCACGCCCGTCCCGTCGATCTGGAAGACCGACGAGCCTACGATCGAGCTGGCCGCCGCCACGTCACGACGATTGAGCGCATCAATCCAATTGCACTCGGTTTGGATTGAATCGTACACGGGTCCCGTCAGCATGGCGGCGCTTTGCGGAGGCTTGCAGGGCGCCGCCGCTGCTGCGGTTGCCGACATCGTCATCAGACAGCCGAATACGATCGTCCTCAAAATGGAGAGGCTGATCAGGGCCGCCTCAGTCTTTGATGAACGGCCGCCCTTGGTGCGCGACTAAGAGATCGTGCATGTCGGTGGCGTGCTCTTCTTCTTTGGCCAGGATACCTTCGAGCATGATCCGCGTCGTTGGGTCCTTATCCTCGAAGTAGCGGATCAGTTCACGATAATGTTCGACGGCAATCCGTTCGGCGATCAGATTCTCTTTGATCATGTCGACCAACTCGCCGGCAGTGCCGTATTCCGAGGCCGAACGCGTCAGCAGCCCTTCAGGATTGAAGTTGGGGACGCCGCCGAGCTGATCGATGCGCTGCGCGGCCAGCATCATGTGCTCTTGCTCCTCGCGCGCATGCTCGGCAAACTCCTTAGCGACGGATTCGCTGCTGATTCCCTGGGCTGCGATCGAATGCATCGTGTACCGTAACACGCACACGAGCTCCGTCGCGACAACGTTCTGCAGGATCTCGACGGTCTTGTCCGAGTCGATGCCGTAATTCGGCGTAACCGGACCCTCGTCGAGATGCGCGCGGGCGCGTCGGCGTAACTCCGTAATATCGGTTAGGAACGGCTTGGACGTATCGGCAGTCGTCGTCATGCCTCCGCTGTTCCCCCAACGGGACCCGCGAAAACTTGCGCGTCCCGCGCTTCGTCCGCGGCCACGACCGCGCGGATACCCGGCGGCCGTTGCCGGCGTGGGCGCGCTCTGCGCCTATTCTGTTTTGCCGCCACCGGCGCAGTGGTTGCCTGGGGGACGACGAGCGCGGACAGAGCGAGGTCGTCGCCCGTGCCGAATGCGTGCGCGGCGCGTAGAAAGCGAAACGTCCACTCTTCAGCCAGTTTGCGGGACTCTAGAAAGACAATCGGGACCGACGGATAGCGCACCTGCAGCCGCCCGACCGCGTCGAGCAGATACCCAGGACGCGTGTAAGCATGCCGCAAGAGCGCGGAATACGAACCCTCCACGGCAACGGCTGCAGCCTTAAGACCGCTGAGTTCCGCCATCACGTAATTGAGGGTTCCGTCGTTGAGCGAGGCAGTAAAGTCCTCAAGCGTTTTACGTTCGACGACCGCGATCATCTCTTTACCGCGCATCACACCGTAATCACCGGCAGCCAAGACCCGCGTCGCGCGCGTTGCGGCGCGTCCGGCGAAGCGGTATCCCCACTTCTCGCGCGTGTCGACGTGGATGACCAGCCCGTCCTCGACCTTCGAGGATGGAATGCGCACGCCGGGACGCGCGGTCGCGCTGACTTTCGGCGTTTGCCATAGGACGATCGATCGCCCACGCGCGGCGGTGAACACGAATTGCGAACGCCGGTTGCTGCCGCGCGCGAGCACCAGATCGATTGCGGGGCCGCGCCGCGAGCAAAGCTGCACCGCAACGCTCTCCAGCACGACGAGCGTGTCGGCATCAGGCGCGCTGGCGGGATGGCAGTAGACCCTCGTCGACCGGGGCCACATCTCGCGCGCCTTGAGCCAGAGCCCACCTTCGAGCGGCAAGCACAGCAAATATGGCAGCGAGCTTTCCGCGTCGGGGTTGCGAGCGACGAGGAAGGTGCCCATCACTCCGGTCCTGCGTCCCTCCGCTACCCGACGCCTGCCGGGAAGCCGCTAGGCCGTCGCACGCTCACAAGACGCAACATTGGTTATGGTGCCGCGCGACGCCGGCGACTCAGCGGATGTGCAGCGCCGCGACGAGGCCGAAGCTGATCAGCGACATCGTCGTCGCCAGCACGAATCCCGCCACCAGCGGCGTCGGACCGAGAGCCGTCATCTTACGGAGATCGACGTTGAGGCCGACGGCGACCAGCACCATGACGATAAGGAACGCCGCGAGTTGCGCGCAGGCGGCGAGCAGGGGGGCCGGCACGGCTCCGGTACTGCGTAGTCCGGCCGCGACGACGAAAAAGACGACAAACCACGGCACCGTCGCGCGCACGCGCGCTGCCAGTCCGGTTCCCGAGGCGTGGGCGGTGCCGGCGCGGCGTGCGGCGACGAGGCCGATGCCCAGCGCGAGCGGCACGAGAAAAACCGTTCGCGTCAGCTTGACGATCGTCGCCGTCGCACCGGCGATGTGCGAGAACGCGTAGCCGGTAGCGACGACGACCGACGTATCGTTGACGGCCGTGCCGGTCCACGCTCCGAACGCAACGTTCGACAACCGCAGCGCATGGCCGATTGGGGGATACGCCAGCAGCGCTACGATGTTGAACGCAAAGATCGTCGTCAACGCGTACGCGATCTCTTCATCGGCGGCACCGAGGATCGGGCCGATGGCCAGGATCGCCGAGCCCCCGCAGATCGCCGTGCCGGCGCCGATCAAGGGCCCGACATTGCCGCGTAACCGAAACACTCGGGCGACGACGAAGCCGAGTATTAGTGCGATCGCGAAACATGCAGCGACCAGCGCGACGGTCGCGCCGCCGATCTTGACGACTGCTGCGATGCTCAGGCCTAGACCGAACAACACGATCGCCGTGCGCAAAACGTACCGTAACACGAAGGCAATCGCCGGCCGAAGCGCCGTGGGCACGCCGACCGTATTGCCGATGATGCCGCCGGCCACCAAACCGATCACGACGTCGGGAATCGGTCCCGAGATCTTGCCGAGCAGGCGCGCAGCGACCGCGAGTAAGGCGATCGCCGTTACGCCGAAAACGCGTAGAAGCCCGTGCGGTAATGTCTCCGTGAGCGGTTGGGCGCGCTGCATGACCGGTTCGTAGCGTGCCGGGCCGGCTGCGCCCTGCCCGCCTGTCGCAGCATCGCGGTCCGGCCGCGGCGAAGAAGCCCCCCATGCCGGACGAACGCCCCGAATTTCCTTACGACCGTTTCTCGACTACGGATCCCGAGCACCGCGCGGCGCTGGACGCGTTCCACCGTGAATACGGCAACGCCACGCCGGACCGCGGCCAATTGCACGAGCACGCCGAAAGGGTTCGAGCCGCGCCTGGCCTCGTCGGCGAGTTCGAACGCTGGTGGCTCAGCCCGCGCGTGCAGGCCTTCATCTCCGAACTCAACGCGACGGGGATCTAGCAGACCCGACGACAGCGGAATCACATGCCGCCATCCGAAATGTCGGGCGGCGGTCAGCTTTGGAGAGGTGGCAGAGTGGTCGAATGCACTCGCTTGGAAAGCGAGCAGACTCTCAAAGGTCTCGGGAGTTCGAATCTCCCCCTCTCCGCCACCCGAAACGCTGCGGGTCGCGCATGCTCCTGAGGCAGGTTGTCGTTGCGGCGGTCGTCATGGCCGCGGTGACCTTTCGGGCTCCCGGCGGTTTCGCGCAGAGCGATGCTGGCATCGTGCGGGGCCGTGTAATGGATACGCGCGGAGTGCCGGTGGCAGATTTTCCGGTGCGCGTGATCGATGCCGGCGGTCGCGACATCCCGCTGCTGACGGGACGTGACGGACGCTTTGAGACGATCGGGCTCGAGCCCGGCGCGGTGACCGTCGGACTCGATGCACAGGGCTACGCGCAAATCGCCGTGCGCTGTCGTTTGCCGGCCGGCCAAACGGCGTTCATCGAATTGTTTGCTTCACGCCGAACCGAGAAGTCCGCACTCCCTGCGCGTTGCCGCATCGAACCGCCGACTTCGGATCTCTACATCGTCGACTAAAGAACCGTACCCCCAGGAACAGACGATCGACGAATCCGCGGTAGAAGCCGGAGGCGAGAGCGTCGTTCACTTCACGGACGTAACGGCCACTGGGTCGCTAGCGATTTTGGGCAGAGCCCGATTCGTGTTTTTACATCGGCGACCATGCGCGCGCGATTCACGGCAAGAAGAAACTCGATCTCAAACGCGATCCACCGCCCGATATCGTCGTAGAAATCGATATCAGTCACGCTCGAATCGATAAGCGCACGGAAGGGTGCTTCGATTCTACGAACTTCGTGGCGATACGTACGTCGAAGCAGCGACCAGCCGTGCGTTCCAATGGCTCACAGCCGCGGACGTGCAGCGCTTCATCGGGATGGCGGCCGTCGGCGGCCAAACGGCGACCCTGCGCGCCTGGCATGGATGGCTAGCGGCGAAGAACCGATCGCTTTCGACGTAGCAATCCGCGTAAATCGTATCAGTAAAGTCGGCTGCCGTTCGGCCCGTGGCGTCGAGCGCAATGAGCACGACGGCAACGCTCGCGCCGGCGAATCCCGAGCACGAGCACCTCGGTGACGCAGCCGGCGAGTCGCCCGACCGACACAGGTCACGCCCGCCTATACAGGTCAAACGAAGCTCGGGCGCCGGCCTCGAGCATGGCCCGGCCATCGTGCACATCGTTTCGGCGTAACGTCTTTCCGAGCGTTGCCCGCGCACCGTAATTCGCGTCGACGACGATCGGCGTTGCTCGCAACGTCGCCGTAAGAGCGGCGTCGTCGAACTCTGCGGCCGGCGGTAATGCGGCGAAGACGGCGTCGTACGACGTTCCGGCGCTCCACGCAGCGACGCCCAATGTCGCGGCGACCTGCATCGAGCGTTCGCTACGCCGATTCCAGACCGCAACGGCAGCGCCGGCAGAACGGAGCGCTGTAATTGCAGCGCGTGCGGCCGGTCCTGTGCCGAGCACGAGGACGCCCTTTGCGGCGATGGCGTCGAGGCCCGCTTCTCGCAGCGCTGCGACCGCGCCGATGCCGTCCGTGTTATACGCTCGGATGCGGGCGCCGAGCAACAGCGTGTTCGCGGCTCCGCTGGCCAGTGACGCGACATCGTGCAGTTCTGCACACGCGAAGGCTTCTTCTTTCAGGGGCGTCGTGACGTTGAGTCCCGTGTAGCCGCGCGCGCGCAAGCGACGGATCGCGTCCGCGGCGTTACCGGCGCGCACGCGAATCGCTTCATACGATCCCGTCAAACCGGCGGCGGCCAAGTACGCCCGGTGCAATTGCGGGCTGGCGCTGTGCGCGACGGGATCGCCGATGAGGGCCAGCCGCAGCGCCGTGGGCGGGACACCGGCGTCTGGGCTCAGACTGCGGGGCGCCGCCCGAGCACGACGCGTTCGAGCATGCGCAGAACGCGCGTTCCGAGCCAGTCCTTGGGGACGAGCGGCTCGGTCAAGATGCAGTGAAGCCCGAGCAGCTTGGCGCCGAGCATGTCTGTGAAAAGTTGATCGCCGACGACGACGGTCTGATCGCGCGGCGTGCCGAGGAGACGCAACGCCGCTTCAAAGCCGCGCGGCAGCGGTTTGAGTGCACTGGGCACCGCAGGCACACCGAGCGTACTGCCGATGCGCAAAACCCGCTCGTTGAAATTGTTCGAAACTAAACAGATTGCAAAGCCGCGCCGGCGAGCCGTGGCGATCCAGGCGGCATCTTCTTGGTTCAGGTGGTCTTGACCGTAACCGACGAGCGTGTTGTCCAGATCGACGATGATGCCGGAGAAGCCGCGCGCGGCCAAATCATCGAGCGAGACGCGACAGAGCCGCTCGGCGAAGCCGTCAGGACGAAGCATCGCGCGTCCGTTGCTTGCGCTCTCCCCGCTATCCTCGCAGCTTTCCACCGCTCGTCCACCGCAGCCGCAGGCCGTCCACAGCGACCTCCGCCATTATCCTGTCTTGTGCACCGCTTCTCCGCAAGGAACGGGGCCGGCGATCCCATATATTGTGTGTTCACCGCGGAACAGGTACAATATAGTGCAACGCCGCGACGACTTCACCGTTCATCGAACAGGTGTTCGATCAGCTCGTCGCGAAAGCCCCGTTCGGGAGATTTCCAGGATGAAGTTCACGCGCACCTACTCGACGGCCGACGACCCCTTCGGGGGCGAGCGCTTTACACCGCGCACCTCGCGAATCGTCAACCCCGACGGTTCGCTGATCTTTGAAGCCAAAGACGTGCTGGCCCCTGCGGCGTGGTCGCAGGTTGCCGTCGACGTCCTCGCTCAGAAATATTTCCGGCGCGCGGGCGTACCGAAAGCCTTGCGCCGGGTGCCCGAAGACGGCGTGCCCGCCTGGTTGCTGCGCTCCGAAGCCGATGAAGTCGCGCTGGGGAGCGTCCCGCGCGGCGAACAATTCGGCGGCGAAACCGACGCTCGTCAAGTCTTCCACCGCTTGGCCGGCACGTGGACGTACTGGGGTTTCAAGCACAATTACTTCAGTACTGAAGCTGATGCGCGCGTCTACTACGACGAGATGTGCGCCATGCTCGCCAAGCAAATCGGCGCACCGAACAGTCCACAGTGGTTCAACACGGGTCTGCACTGGGCGTACGGCATCGAAGGACCGCCGCAAGGCCACTACTATGCCGACCCTGCGACGGGCGAGGTCAAGCGCTCCGCTAATGCGTACGAGCGCCCCAGCCCCTCGGCGTGTTTCATTCAAAGCGTCAGCGACGATCTCGTCAACGAGGGCGGGATCATGGACCTCTGGGTGCGCGAGGCGCGCATCTACAAGTTCGGCGCAGGCAGCGGTTCGAATTTCTCGGCGATCCGCGGCGCGGGTGAAAAGCTCAGCGGCGGAGGCACGAGTTCGGGGCTGATGTCGTTTCTGCGCGTCGGCGATCGCGCGGCAGGCGCCATCAAGAGCGGCGGGACGACGCGCCGCGCGGCTAAGATGGTGTGCCTCGATCTCGACCATCCCGATATCGAAGAGTTCATCGGCTGGAAGGTTCGCGAGGAGCAGAAAGTCTCAGACCTCGTTGTCGGATCGCTCGCATGCAAAAAGCACCTCAACGCGATCATGGCCGCCGCGCGCGACGTGACTCTCGTTGACGCCGGCCGCTTCGATCCGGCCGTCAACGGCGGCTTGCGGCGTGCGATCCGCGCGGCACTGGCCGCCGGCATCCCGCAAGCTAACGTGCAATACGCGCTCGATTTCGCACGGCAAGGTTATAGCGAACTGGACATCGAGACGTTCGACGTCAACTGGGATTCGGCCGCGTACGGCACCGTCTCGGGCCAAAATTCAAACAACTCCGTGCGCGTGCCCAACGCCTTCTTCGACGTGCTGGATGCCGGTGCGGCATGGGAGCTGCGCGCGCGCACGGACGGACGGGTCGCAAAGTCGGTGCCTGCGGCCGAATTATGGGAGCACATCGGCGCCGCCGCTTGGCAGTGCGCAGATCCCGGCGTGCAATTCGACACGACGATCAACGAGTGGCATACCTGTCCGGGCGACGGCCGTATCAACGCAAGCAATCCTTGCGTGACGGGCGATACGCTCGTCGCAACGGCCGACGGATTGTTCCGCATCGACGCGCTGGTCGGACGGTCGGCGTTCGTCGTCGGCAGCGACGGCCGCTCGCATTTCGTCAACCACATCTTTCCGACGGGCCGCAAGCCGGTCTACGAACTCAAGACGGCGAGCGGGTACCGTTTAGAGTTGACCGGCGACCATCGCGTGGCGACGCTCGATCGCGGCGACGTCGCGGCGCGCGATTTGCAGCCCGACGATGTCCTCAGACTCAGTGGTTCACGCTTTGGGTCGGCACATCTCGAGGAAGATCTCGCGTTCGCTTTCGGTTTGGCCGTCGGCGAAGGCTGCGTGGCAACGTCGACCGGCAAAACGCGAGGGCAGCGCGGTCTCTTCGTTACGATGGAAGCCGCCGAAGCGCCGGCTCTAAGCGAAGCGGTCGTTGCCGTCAACGGGGCAGTGCCCGTCATGGAGAGCCAAAAGCCCGGGCATGCCGCTGCCGTCGCGATGTCGATTCCAGGCGGCGTCGGCTTCGCCACGGGCGAGCAGGCCGTCATCGCGCAACTGGAACGGTACGCCGTTCTCGATGCCGGCAAAGCGCACAAGGTGCTGCGGGACGAGGCCTTCACCCTCGACCGTTCCAGCATCGCAGCGCTCCTGCGCGGATTATTCACGGCGGACGGCACCGTGGCCGAGGCAGGCGACACGATCGGCGACGTGTCGTTGCGATCGCCGTCGATCGAACTACTGCGGCAAGTCCAACTTCTGCTGCTGTCGTTCGGCATCAAAGCCAAACTGTGCGACGACCGGCGCCGGCGGCCGCGGCTGGCCGATGTCGAGCGCCGTTCCCTGCGCATCACCGGCTCTTCGCGCCTGCGCTTCGAGAGCGAGATCGGCTTCCATCCGGCCTCCGCCAAGGCGGCTGCGCTGCATAAACTCAACGAGCATGCGCTATATGCCGGCGGCCCACTGACCGACCGCGTCGCAGGCCTGCGGCTCATCGGCGAACGCGACGTTTTCGATCTGACCGAACCCGACACGGCGCACTTCGTGGCCAATGGGTTGATCGTTCACAACTGTTCGGAGTATCTGTTCTTAGACGATACGGCGTGCAACTTATCGTCCGTCAATTTAGTCAAGTTTCTAACCGAAGACGGCCGCTTCGATGCGGCGTCTTTTGCTCGGGCGTGCCGGACGTGGACGGCAACGCTCGAGATCAGCGTGCTGATGGCGCAGTTCCCATCGCGCGTGATCGCCGAAAAGTCGTACCGCTATCGGACGCTTGGGCTCGGCTACGCCAACCTCGGAACGCTCCTCATGCGCCTTGGGCTTCCGTACGACTCCGACGAGGGGTTCGGATGGTGCGGCGCGATCACGTCACTGCTGACCGCGGCCGCCTATGCGACCTCCGCCGAACTGGCTCAGGAACTCGGAGCCTTCCCCGGATACGATGGCAATGCCGCAGCCATGCTCCGCGTCATGCGTAACCATCGGCGCGCCGCGTATGGCGATCAGGCTGGCTACGAGGACCTCGCTATTCCGCCCGTGACGCATGCATCGACTTTGTTCACGCAAGACACCTGGGCACTATCACGTTCGCTTTGGGATCGGGCGCTCACCGTCGGCGGTCAACATGGCTTCCGTAACGCGCAAGTCAGCGTCCTCGCGCCAACGGGAACCATCGGGCTCGTACTCGACTGCGATACGACGGGCATCGAGCCGGATTTCGCGCTCGTCAAATTCAAAAAGCTGGCAGGCGGCGGATATTTTAAGATCGTCAACCAGTCCGTCGACTTGGCGCTGCGCCGGCTTGGCTACACGCCCGAACAGATTATGGCGATCGAGCAGTTCGCCAAGGGAACGGGAACGCTCGACGGTGCTCCGCACATCAATCGCGCCACGCTCAAGGCGCGCGGCTTCGATGAAGCGGCACTCGATCGGCTGGAGCGCGCGCTCGAAAGTGCTTTCGAGCTCTCGTTCGTCTTCAACCGCTTCGTGTTGGGGGATGAGTTCTGCAAGAGCGTGCTGGGGATGGATGACGCAGCGCTCACCGATTGGAACTTTTCGATCTTACGTGATGCGCTGGGCTTTACGCCGCAACAGGTCGACGAAGCGTCCGATACGATTTGCGGTCGCATGACGCTCGAAGGAGCACCGTTCCTCAAAGAGGAGCATCTCGCGGTCTTCGACTGCGCGACGCCATGCGGAAAACATGGCTCACGGTTCATTCGCCCGCTGGCTCACGTCGATATGATGGCAGCGGCGCAGCCGTTCATTTCCGGAGCGATCTCCAAAACGATCAACCTTCCGCAAACGGCGACGGTCGCCGATGTCAAGGAAGCCTACCGGTACGCATGGCAGCGCATGATCAAGGCTGTCGCGCTCTATCGCGACGGTTCGAAGCTCTCACAACCGCTGGCAGCCTCATACGACATCGGGGGCAATGCGGCTGACGACGAACCCGAAACGCCGTTTCAGACGCCGTTTCAGACGCCGATCAAGATCGCCGAACGCATCGTCTACCGGTACATCGCCAAGCGCCGCCGCATGCCCGACCGGCGTAGCGGCTACACGCAAAAGGCGATCGTGGGTGGCCACAAAGTGTACTTACGCACCGGTGAGTACCGCGACGGCTCACTCGGCGAGATCTTCATCGACATGCACAAAGAAGGCGCAGCCTTCCGTTCGCTGATGAACAATTTCGCGATTGCCGTCAGCCTCGGATTGCAACACGGCGTGCCGCTCGAAGAGTACGTTGAGGCCTTCACGTTCACGCGATTCGAGCCGAACGGCCCCGTCGTCGGCCACGACAACATCAAGATGGCGACTTCGATCATCGACTACATTTTCCGCGAACTGGCCGTCAGCTATCTGGGCCGCTACGAGCTCGCCCAAGTGCAGCCCAACATGTCGGTCGACGCGATGGGCCCCGAACCCGAATATACGGCCGAAGAAGACGCAGGCGTACAGTACAAAACCCCCGAGGGCGCCGCAGTCGAAGCGCATCTCCATCCGACGAGCACCCACCTCAAACCCGCGCAGGCAGTGCTCACCGCGCATTCTTCGTCGCCCGAAACGGAACTACGGAACGGGGCGCCAGCGCAGACCTTCCCCGCCGCGGCGACCTCAGTGCAGCGCGCTGTCGGCACCGTTATGACGGCCGACAGCGTTCGAGTCGCTATGGCCAAAGGCTATTGCGGCGACGCCTGCGGCGAGTGCGGCCAATTCACCCTCGTGCGCAACGGCACATGCCTTAAATGCGACGCTTGCGGCGCCACGAGCGGCTGCTCGTGACCGGTACACGATGACGTAAACCTGCCGGACCGACTACGTGTACACGACCGACTCGCGCATCTACTGAGTATAGCAAACGGCGGTAGGATACAGTCCGCTAAACAGAACCAGACCCGACCGCTTCTACGAATGCTTGCGTGCGGCGTAACAGATCCTCCCGCGCGATGAGCAGATTGCCGCCGATCAGCAACATCGTGTCCTTCCCGTAGAACGTCAACAGTTCGTCCACGCGTTCGACCAGCATCCCTCCGGCGGGAACCGGCAGCGCCGGGCGCACGTCTCCCCAAGACGCGCGCGCCGCTTGCGCGATTGCTTTGGATTCGTCTGCCGAGTACGCGAAGCGGCCTCCATAGTTGACGAAGATCACGGCATCGGCTCCGAACAGGCGAAATAGCCGGCCGAACAAGAGCGGCGGTGCGACCCGCGCGGCGCCGCCGAACGATGGGTGCGCCAGGTAGATAAACTCCGGAAACTCCGCGACGAGATCGAAGAACGCCGGCAAGCCGACGAGCATCGGAGCGACTAAGACGATGCGCACGCCCTCGTCCCGCGCGATTTGCGCTTGGCGACGAAGCGCTCGCGGCGTCCCCGTCAGATTAGGCGCATAGAACGCCGCTTTGCCCGTTTCGCGCACGGCCTGGACAACGGCCGCCTGACACGCCGGCACGCGCTCGGCAAACGGCGAATACGGCTGGTCGGCAATGCCGTGATCGTCTTTGATGATGTCGATGCCGGCGCGTGCGAACGTAAGCACCAACCGCGCGAGGTCGGCAACGTGCAGCCCCTGCGGTTTGATCGCAGCGCACGTCAGCGGCCGTTCCGAGACGCCAAGCAGCGAGCGAACGCCCGAGATGCCGTGGCGCGGCCCAGGGAAGCATGACAGCAGTCCAGGCGGCAGCTCGACATCGACGAACCGGACGTTCTCCCAAAGCGAGCAGTTGCCGAACATCATGTTCATCAGTTGCGCCGGCTCGCCACCCGTCGTTTGAGCAGCGATCTGCACCTCGACCCGGTACCGGCCCTCCGCGATCGCAGCGATTCCCGCTACGCGAGCGACGATCTCGTCGAGGACGCGTTGCTCGCTGATTGCTTCGAGCGGACACTCGACGCTTTGCTCGAGCGCGATCGCATTGGCGCGCGCCGCGATGCGCTCGGGCTCAGAATCAACGACGTACGTTGCCGTCAACCACTCCATGATTGGAACCTTCGCTGGCCGCCGCAGAGCGGCCCCGCGTCATCGCGCGTTCCGGCCGTGCGCGAGAGCGCGCCGCTATGAGAGGCTCAGCGCGATGAGGTCGAACGTCGATGCGCAGGCATGCCGGGTCGTTGCGCCGGACGGCGTGTCGGCGGGCCGCATCAGCCGCACCGTCTGCATGCCGACCGCACCGGCCGCGTCGAGTTCCGCTTCGACGTCGCTGAGAAAGACCGTGTCGTGTGGCGCGCAGCCGATTGCGCGTGCGATCGCCGCATACGAGGCGGGGTCTGTTTTGGCGCCGGTCGTCGTGTCAAAGTAACCGCGAAACAGTTCGCGCAGATCGCCACGATCGCTGTAGCCGAACAGCGTTTGCTGAGCCGGGGTCGAGCCCGACGAATACACGTACAACTGGAAACCGTCGGCGTGCCAACGGCGCAGAGCGTCTGCCGCGTCGGGATAGAGCCGGCTGCGCAGGCGTCCGTTTTCGTATCCCTCCGCCCAGATCAATCCTTGCAACGCCTTGAGCGGTGTGACTTTGCGGTCTTGCGCGATCCAGCGGTGCAAGGTTGCAAGCACGGCCGCTTCGTCGAGCGCCGCCCCTTCCGCGTCGTCGTCGGCGGCCTGGCGCGCCGCGTCACGCATGGCCCGGGCGACTTGGGGTTCATCGCGATGGGCGGCCACGAACGCATCGAGATGCGCGTCGGCATACGGGAAGAGAACCTCATGGACGAATGCGATCGGACTCGTCGTGCCTTCGATATCGACGAGGACGGCGCGGCAAGCGACGCCGACTGCCGCGTTCACTCGTAGCGTGGAAAGCGTGTCGCGATGTCGTCGCCCGTATACTCGGGCGTCCAGCCCTGCGTGCTCTCGAAAAGGCGAATCGCCGTGAACCGCGGCTGCGGGCCCATGTCGAACCAGTGTCGCGTGCCGGCCAAAACACCGATCAAGTCACCCGCGACGCAGATCGTCTGGTAGACGCGTCCCCCGATCCGCAGATAGAACGCTGCGCTGCCTTCGACAAAGAACCGCACCTCGTCTTCGCTATGCGCGTGTTCCTTCAGGAATTTGGCTCGCATCGGCTCGAGGTTCTGCGTCGGCTCGATGACGCGCAGCACGTCGGCCGTCGTGTAGCCATTGTCGCGCTTGAGCCGTTCCACATCGCCGGCATAAGCTGCCAGGATCTCATCTTGACTCGCATCGCCGGCCAGCGGGACGGACGCCTCCCAACGCTCGAAGCGCACTCCCGCCGTGCCCAACAGCGTCGCGATGCGCTCGCGATCCGACGTCTCATCCAATTGCGCGGCCGAAACGTCGTCGTAGACGCGTAAAGTCGAGGTAAGCGTCGCGTTCACCGGGTCCTCCGTTCTTCGAGATGACATGCCAACAGGAACTCGATAGCTTCGACGTGGCGCCGGGCGTCGCCGGCCGTCGCGCCCCACGCGTACAAGCCGTGCCCTTCCAACAGATATGCCGGAACGTCGGACCCGCGACCCAGCGCCGCCTCGATCTCCGTAGCGAGAGCAACGGTATCCTGGTCGTTGCGGAAGACCGGTATCTCGGCGGCACTGCGATGCGTCGTATAGCCGGTAAGGGCCTTATGCATTTCGTAGCCGTGCGTACGCACGACGCCGCGCTCGACGTCGGCGCGCGATAACACCGTCGAAGCGACGGTATGGACGTGAAAGACCGCGCCGATATTCCGATCGCTACGATAGCGTGCCAGGTGGAGCGGCGCTTCGGCCGATACGCCTGCCGGTATTCGACCGTCCAGCGCGACGACCGAAACGTCGCCCGGTCCCAGGTCGCCCTTGTCGACGCCGCTACGCGTCAGCGCGACGTGCACGGCATCGATGCGGCACGAAAAGTTGCCTGCCGTCGCCGGCACCCATCCGCGCGCCGCGGCGTAGCGACCGAACGCCGCTAATGCTTCGATCGTTGCCGGCGGCACGCTGGGGAGCACGCGCATCACGTGAGGCGCAACAGCGCCGCGCGAAGTGCGGTTGCGGTCTCCGCTAGCCGCTTTTGGTGGTAAGACCGCCCGGCGACGTTGTCGAAGCGCTTCGACCGATGCTTGTACGCGATATGCTGACGAGCGCCGAGGTCGTCGTTGGCGTACTTGCGATCTTTGCGATCCTCAACGACGTCTTTCAATCGGTGATCGTTCCGCGTGCCGTCGGCAGGCGGTATCGGATCAGCTCTCATGTCTCGCGCTTTAGCTGGCGGGCTTGGCGATGGTACGCGCATCGCATTGAAGATGTCGAGCGACGCGAAGACTTTCTCGGGACGTACGCGCCGCTGATCCTCGTCGTTTTCCTCGTCGTGTGGGTTGCCGGCATGATCTTCGGCTTCGGCCTCCTCTTCTATGCGCTCGGGGATCAGATTCGGCCGCGACCCGACCTCGGGCCGGCGATGTACTTCGCAGGCACGTCCTTGCTGACGATCGGATACGGCGACTTCGTACCGCTGACGGGCACGACGCGCTTTCTGGCCTTGGCGGCCGGTGCATCCGGTTTCGGTACGGTCGCCGTCGTCACGGCGTTCTTGTTCGCGGTGTTCGGCGCGTTCTCACGACGTGAAGTGTTCGTCGTGACGCTCGGGGCACGCGCTGGTGCGCCGCCTTCGGGCGTTACCCTGCTCGAAAGCTACGCTCGACTCGGGATGCGCGGCGATCTGGGGACAATCTTCGAAGAAGGTCAGCGTTGGGCAGCGGACGTGCTCGGGAGCCATCTCGCGTACCCGATTCTGCCCTACTTCCGTTCGTCGCACGATTACGAATCGTGGGTCGGCGCACTCGGAGCGCTGCTCGACGCATCGACGTTGATCCTGACGACCGTGCACGACGACTCCTTTGGGCATGCGCGCCTCATGAACGACGTTGGGCGGCATCTCGCGCACGATATCGTCGGGTATTTTCCGTTAGGCGCCGGTGACGAGGTCGGCGTCGAACGTTCCGAGTTCGACGCCGTGCGCGAACGACTACGGACTGCGGGATTCGCTCTGGTCGAAGCGGACAGCGCGTGGGACGCCTTTTCCACGCTGCGCCGCTTGTACGCCGCGCCCCTCGATGCGATGGCGCACTATTGGCGTATTCCCCCGGCTCAGTGGATTGGCGATCGTTCGCTTCTCCCCGCCCGCCACGGCAACGAAGAGATCCCACAAGAGCTGCGCGACGGTATCGAGACCGTGACGAATTGAAACAGTCGGGGCGCCATCGCCGCCGGCAGCAGCTCGTCGTTACGGAAAGCGCAGCGCCGACGTGTCGAACTGGTCGATCACCGCATCGTCCGCGAGTTCCTCGGCGCTTTCGGCGACCGGAACGGCGGTTTCTCCGGCGGGAGCTTTCGTTGCGTCCGGGAGTTCGGCACCGCACTGCAGGCAAAAGCGGTTGGCGACGGGGTTGGACTCGCCGCACTGTTCACAGACGTGCATGCCGAGCGCTTTGACGCTGCAGCGGGAGAAACCCGGCTCGTCGCCGGCGTCGTTCGGAGCGGTGCGCAGGCCGGGAGCCTGGCGGCGAGAAAACGGAAGCGGCCGTCCTGAGGAGGTTTCCGCCATTCTGACGCTGCGAACGATCGACGAACGCGAGGACGGGTTGCGCGCGCACCTCGACACGCTCGGCTTGGGCGGCGCGCGGGCCGTCCACCGCAATCTTGCGGCCGCGGCGCTGTACGAGCACGCCCTGCGCCGCGGCGAGGGCGAACTCGGTGAAGGCGGACAGTTCGTCGTCGAGACCGGCGAGCATACGGGGCGCTCTCCAAAAGACAAGTTTTTCGTGCGCGAGCCGAGCAGCGAATCGAACATCGACTGGGGCGAGACGAACAAAGCAACGACGCCCGCCGCGTTCGACGCGCTCTTCGAGCGTTGCGCGGAGTACCTAGCCGCGCGCGACATCTACGCGCTCGACACGTACCTGGGCGCCGATGAGCGGTATCGGCTTCCCGTGCGGATCATCACCCAATACGCCTGGCATTCGCTCTTCGCGCGCAATCTGTTCTTGACGCCGCCTCAAGCGCCGCCGGATTTCACGCCCGAGTTCACCATCGTTGACGCGGCAGAGTTCGTCGCGGAACCTGCGCGAGATCAGACACGCAGCGGCACGTTTATTCTCATCAATCTGGCGCGCAAGATCGTCTTGATCGGCGGCACTCGCTACGCAGGCGAAATCAAAAAGTCCGTGTTTACCATCATGAATTATTTGATGCCGCTGCGTAACGTTCTGCCCATGCACTGTTCGGCAAACGTCGGCGCAGCCGGCGATGCGGCCATTTTTTTCGGCCTATCGGGAACGGGCAAAACGACGTTGTCCGCCGATTCCCGCCGGCCGCTCGTCGGGGATGACGAGCACGGCTGGTCCGACGACGGCATCTTCAACTTCGAAGGCGGCTGTTACGCGAAAGTGATTCGCCTCTCGCAGAAGGCAGAACCGGAGATTTGGGCCGCCTCTCACCGCTTCGGTACCGTTCTCGAAAACGTCGTCGTCGATCCGGCGACGCGAGCGCTCGACCTCGACAGCGAGACGAAGACCGAAAATACGCGAGCCGCCTATCCGGTCGATTTTATTCCGAATATCGTTCCTGGGCTGCAGGCCGCCCATCCCAAGACGATCATCATGCTGACGGCGGACGCTTTCGGGGTGCTTCCGCCAATCGCCAAGCTGACGCGCGAGCAGGCGATGTATCACTTTCTGTCCGGATACACGGCGAAAGTGGCCGGCACGGAGCGCGGCGTCACCGAGCCCACCGCGACGTTTTCGACCTGCTTCGGCGCGCCGTTTATGGTCCATCACCCGACGGTGTATTCCAAGTTGCTGGGTCACCGGATCACCGAACACGAAGCGACCTGCTGGCTGGTCAATACGGGGTGGACGGGCGGCGCATACGGCGTCGGCAAGCGGATGTCGATCGCGCATACGCGGGCTATGGTCAATGCTGCGCTCGACGGTACTCTCGCACGGGCGTCATTCGAACAGGAGCCGTTTTTCGGCTTGGCGATACCAAACGACGTCCCGCAAGTTCCAGCCGAAGTGCTCAATCCGCGCAATGCTTGGGCCGACAAAGCCGCCTACGATGCACAAGCCAAAAAGCTCGCCGGGCTGTTTCACGAAAACTTCAAGCGGTTCGAAACACATGCCAGTGACGCCGTCAAAGCCGTCGCGATACGGCCATAAAACAGACCATCGCTTCCACCTCATTCCTGCATGACGACGTGCCGGTGCCGGGCGGCTTCCGCGCGCTGTCGCTGCCGCAGCACCATGCGACCACGGTCGTTTTTCCCGATACCCGCGCTTTGCTCGCCGGCGACGATTTTTCCGAAGAGGGCTATTATTACGGGCTGAGCCACACGCCGACGACGTTGACACTGGCGGGCAAACTCGCCGCCATCGAAGGCGGCACGAACGCAGTACTGACGTCGTCGGGAATGGCAGCGATCGCGCTCGTGTATCTCGCGAACCTGCAGTCGGGCGACCACATCCTCTTGCCGAAAAATGCGTACGGTCCCAATCGCGACTTCGCCCACGGCGTGCTGACCGATTTCGGCATTACGGTGCTCGAATATACGCCCGATGAAGTCGAGCTAGGGAAACGCATCGGTGAGCGCCTCAAGCTTCTCTGGATCGAAGCGCCCGGCAGCATCACGCTCGAAACGCCCGACGTGGCGGCGCTGATCGCACGAGCCCATTCCGTCGGCGCCAAAGTCGCCGTCGACAACACCTGGTCGGCCGGGGTGTATTTCCAGCCGCTCGAGCTGGGTGCCGACTTCTCGGTCCAGGCGCTTTCGAAGTATCAGGGCGGCGCCGGCGACGTCTTCCTCGGTGCGGTCATCACACGCGACGCCGGCGAGCACGCTCGGCTCAAACGCGTTGCCGTCTGGCTCGGATATTCCGCCCCGGCCCAAGACTGCGCGCTCGTTCATCGCAGCCTCGGTTCCCTATGGGCGCGGTTGGCGGCGCACGAAAGCGCCGCGTTGCAGATTGCCCGTGTACTCGCAGAGCATCCGAAGGTCGCGCGCGTGCTCCATCCTGCGTTGCCGTCGTGCGGCGGTCACGACCATTGGAAGCGCTCGTTTAGCGGAAGCAGCGGCGTCTTCTCCTTCACTCTGGACGCGCGATATCGGTTCGACGATGTCTGTGCCGTCGTCGACGCGTTGCGCTGTTTCAAAATCGGCTTCAGCTGGGGCGGCGCGACGAGCTTGGCGACGCCCTACCGTCCGCCGGCGTGGTGGCCGGACCGAGAGCAGTGTGCCGGCATCGTTCGCTTGAGCATCGGCCTCGAGCGGCCCGAGGACCTGCAAGACGACCTCATGCAGGCCCTGCAACGCTTGCCGTAGTTTGCGCGGGCAGGCGGATTACTTGTCGCTCGTGGCTACGTGCAGGATGACGGTTGACGTGATGATGCCCATCGACAGTGCATCAAAGCCGGTGAGCGGGGTGCAGTCGGTATAGTCGCCGCGGTTCGGACCAGGGCCGCGGCAGTCGAAGACTGTCGCAGTTGGGGGCGAGCCCTGCTCGCCGGGGTAACGGAAGCGCACGGTCGAGCGCTGATCGGCGAGATGCAGCCAATGATCCACGAGTGCCGGGTCGGCTTTCCCACCGGTTTCTTTCGCGACGACTCCTTTGAGGAACCGCAGCCGCTCTTCGGGAGCGAGTTGCCCATCTTCATAGCTGCCGTGAAATCCCAGAGACGTGCTTTCGAGCCGTTCGCCGTCGCTGAAATAGCGCTCTTTGCCGCTGAGGAAAACCATTGCGCACGCCGAGACGCAATGCCCGGATACGGCCGTGTTCAGCTTGCGATCCTGGATCAAGTTCGTTAAGCCGCGATTGGCGATGAACGCACCGCCGCGTGAGTCCGCTAACACGACGGTCGTGATGGACGGATTCGCTTCCAAAAGACGTCGGAACTGCTCGACATCGGAGGGTATCAATGGCCCGCTCAGGATCGCTTGGTCGCGCACGACCCGCATGGTCATCGCCTCCGCTCCCAGAGTCGTTGCGAGCACCATAGAGGCCAGAACGCACGGGGCATGCAGGGCTTTCATCACGTGGCCTGTCGCTTCACCGCGTCGCGCGGCAGCCCTATGGAGAGCGCAGCGCAGACCGCGCCCGTTCGATCTCGCCGGCGATGGCAAAGGCACTTTGCGGCGGGTCGAGTTCGACGACTGCCGTAGTGATGCGCTCGTGATCGAGGGTGAGAACCAGGCACGTTTGGCCCGCATCGTAATCGTAGAACGCCAAGCCGTCGCTCGTGAAAAACGTGCCGGCGGCTTTCCAGCCCGGGAAGTTCGTTCCGATCAACTTCGTCCACATTGGAACCGGCGGCGCGGTATCGGCGCGCGCTGCGGTGATGTGCTGGAGCGGAATGTGCAGCGAACCGTGCACCGCCAGCACCTTGTCCCAGGTACGCAGTTCGAGATGCAAGATGCCGCCATCGATCGTCGCCGTCGCCATGCGTGTGTATACACGCTCGGCGAGCCGATGTTTCGCCTTATTGCTCGGGCGGGTGAGGGGTGACGCGGCCGTCGCACATGACGATCGCGCCCGCGACGATCGTCGCGACGGCGCGGCGCTCGAAGCGGGCTCCGTCGAAGGGCGTATTCTTGCCGAGGGAATGAAAGGTCGCCGCGTCGACCTGCCATGGACGTTCTGCGAAGACCGTCACGTCCGCGGGAGCACCGACCCGCAACGTACCGCCCGGGACGCCCAAGATGCGTGCCGGGTTCGTCGACAGCAATTCGATGAACCGAGTCGGCGATAGGTCCGGCAGCGCTTGCGCGTACGCCCCGACGGCGATCTCGAGGCCCGAAAACCCGACGGGCGCTTCGCTCAGAAGCCGCGCTTTTTCTTGAAGTGTGTGCGGTGCGTGATCGGTGGCAAAGGCATCGATCGTGCCGTCACGGACAGCGTCGCGCAATGCCCGAACGTCCAACGATGAGCGCAGCGGAGGATTGACTTTCGCGTCGGCACGGAAGCGCTCGAAGCGGGCGTCGTCGAGAAGCAAATGGTGCGGAGTTACTTCGCAGCTCGCGTGGATACCGTGCGCCCGCGCGAAGCGGACCAGTTCGACGCTCATCGCGGTCGAGACGTGCGCGATGTGAAATGGTTTGCCCGTATCGCCCGCGATTAGGAGATCGCGCGCGACGTTGACGTCTTCGGCGAGGCCGGGCGAACCAGCGAGGCCCAACTCGAAGCTGCGCGCGCCTTCATTCATGACGCCATCGTCGCGCAGGTCGGCGTCCTCGCAGTGCGAGATGAACACGCCCGGAACGTCGCGTGCATAGAGCGCGGCGTGCCGCAACACGCGCGGATCGCTGACGGCGATACCGTCGTCGCTGAAAGCGACAGCGCCGGCATCGTGCAGCCGCCAGTACGGCGCAAGCTCGCCGCCCATGCGTCCACGCGTGATCGCGGCGATCGGATACACGCGGGCCAGTCCGGCGTTTTCGGCGAGACGGCGGATCTCAGTGACGAGCGCCGGAGAGTCGATTGCCGGCTCGGTGTTCGGCATGCAGGCCACGGCGGCGAAGCCGCCGGCCACCGCCGCCGCGCTTCCGCTCGCGATCGTCTCTTTGTGCGCGTGCCCCGGCTCGCGCAGGTGCACGTGCATGTCGATGAAGCCCGGCGCGACGATTGCGCCCCGCGCATCGAAGCATTCTGTCCCCTCGAACGCGTCGAGATGTTCGCCGATTTCCGCCACGACGCCGTCGCGCAGGAGGACGTCGCGTAAGGCGTCGAGGCGCTGAGCCGGGTCCACGACGCGACCCCCGCGGACGAGCAACGCGTTCAACGCTGCAGCGCAGGCTGCCGCGCGGCCCACATCGCGTTATGCACCGGCTGAGCCTGTAAAGCGGTTGGGGGACGTCACGCGGACTCCGCTCGGGATCGGTCGTTCACGAGAAAATCGAGGACGGCCATGCGCACGAAGACGCCGTGCGAAACCTGTTGCGCGTAACGCCAGCCGCTATAGGCAAATACCTCCTCGGTCAGCTCGACGCCGCGGGCGTATGGGCCGGGATGCATGACGATCGCCCGGTCGTCGAGCAGCGCGAGCCGGCGCGCGTCCAGGCGGTAATTCCGCGCGTAATCGTCGAGCGACGGCAAGACGCCCGATGCGATCCGTTCGTGTTGGATGCGCAACAGCATCAGCGCGTCGACGTGAGGCAACACGCCGTCGAGATCGCGTTCGACTCGCACGCCGTCGCGCGCCATCGCCGCGGGCAGCAGTGTGTGAGGACCGACGAGCGTCACCTCGGCACCGAGCGCCCTCAAGCCAAGGACGTTCGAGCGCGCCACGCGACTATGCAAGATGTCTCCGACGAGCGCGACGCGCAGCCCCGCGATCGTGCCGAATTCTCTGTGTAACGTCAGCAAATCGAGCAACGCTTGGGTCGGATGCGCGTGTCGGCCGTCGCCCGCGTTGATGACGTGGCCGTCGAACGATTCCGCCAGGCGGTACGGGAAGCCCGATTCAGGATGGCGCGTCACGATCACGCGCACACCCATCGCAGCAAGCGTCAACGCGGTGTCGGCGATCGTCTCACCTTTGCCTAGACTCGATGATCCGGGCGGCAGCGCGACGACGTCGGCGCCGACGCGTTGTTCGGCGAGGGCAAATGACGTATACGTGCGCGTACTGGCTTCGAAGAACAGATTGACGACGCAGACGTCACGCAGCAGGTCGCGCGACGGCGGCGTTTGCGCGAACTCGGTCGCGCGCGCCAGCAGCGTTTGTATGTGCGCCGGCTCGAGATCGTCGAGATCCAGCAGGCTGGCGGGGCGCCGAGCCGCCGCCTTAAGAGACGCCGTCGTGCTCTCGGTCCGAGCGGATCGCTACGCGGTCGTCGCCGCAATACGCTTTGCTCAGTGCGACTTCGACGTGCTCGCTCGACATCGTCGGGATCGCGCAGCCAACGTAGTCTGCCTGCACGGGAAGCTCTCGTAGGCCGCGGTCGACGAGCACGGCGAGACGGATCGCGCGCGGTCTGCCGAGGTCGGTCACGGCATCGAGCGCCGAGCGGACGCTGCGGCCCGTAAAGAGGACGTCGTCGACAATGACGACGAGCCGGCCCGCTACGTCGGCGTGAATCTCCGATTCCGGCAGCGCGCGAGCCACGTCGTCGTCGCGGTAAAGGTTGATGTTGAGGAAGCCGAGCGCGGGCTTCGGACCGCCGATCGCTTCGATCTTGTCGGCAAGACGGCGCGCCAATGTCTCCCCGCCGCGCCGGATGCCGATCAGGACGATGCCGTCTTGCGCGTCTTCGGGTTCGATGATCTGATGCGCCAAGCGGGCGATGACGCGGTCGATCTGTGCTGCCGACATGACCGTTCGCCCACGAACCGGGACGCTCACATCTTTCATCCGGCACCGTCGCCGAGGGCGTCGAGAGCTGCACGCGCCCGTCGCCGTTCGTCCTCGTAACGCATCAGTTTGTCGCGCTCCTTCGCAACGATTTGGGGCGACGCCTTGCTGACGAATTTGTCGTTGGCGAGCTTGGTACGCGCGCGTTCGACCTCGGCATCGAGACGCGCGATCTCGCGGCTATAGCGCTCGGCAAGTACCGCATCGTCGGCGTGCGGCCTGACTGCTGCGAGGGCATCGCCATCAACACTTCCCAAACCCGGCGTATCGACGAGCGTTGCATTCGCCAGCACGGCCAACAGCTCACGCGCATCTGCGTCGAGCGCGGGCGGCACGTCGACCGTCAGCTTCTCACGCGGCGCTAGGCCCAACTGTGCACGCAGATCGCGTACCTGCGTGACGACTGCGCGCAGCCGATCGAACGTGACCACGGCCGTTTGATCGGCCGGAATCTCGGCGGGATCGGGCCAGCTTGCGGTCACGATCGTCCGGCCGTCGTGCGGCAACGCCTGCCAGATCTCTTCGGAAACGAAGGGTGCGAACGGATGCAATAGCCGCACGATCGCGTTCAAACCGTAGGCGAGCACGGGCGCGCGGGTCTCTGCTGCCGCCGGCGCTTTGGTGGCTTCGACATACCAATCGCAATACCGGTACCACGCGAAGTCGATTATCTCGTCGACCGCGACGCCGAATTCGTAGCGTTCGAGCGCCTGTGTGACGCGCTCGACCGTGGCGCGTAAGCCGGCCAACATCCAAGCGTCGGCGAGCGAGAGTTCGCGGACGGGCGGCAAGCGGTTCGCGGGCGCAAGCCCTTCGGGCAGGCTGCGCAGGTAGCGTAGTGCGTTCCAGAGCTTGTTATTGAATTCGCGCGCTTTCTCGACGGCGCGTTCGTCGAACCGCAACTCCTGCGATTCGAGCCGCATTTGGCGCAGGATGCCGACGCGCGTAGCGTCGGCGCCGTAAGTCGTGACCAATTCGAGTGCGTCGATCACGTTGCCGAGGCTCTTGCTCATCTTGCGCCCTTGCAGATCGAAGACGAGCGGCGCGATGAACACGTCGCGAAACGGGACCTCGCCGGCGAATTTGAGGCCGAGCATCACCATGCGCGCCACCCACAAGAAGATGATCTCGCGCGCGGTGACCAGCACGCTGTTGGGATACCAGAGCCGCAGTTCGGCGGTCGGTTCCGGCCAGCCCAGAATCGAGAACGGCCACAAGCCGCTCGAGAACCATGTATCGAGCGTATCGGGATCGCGCCGCAGTTCGGTCGTGCCGTGTTCCCGCGCGGCGATCTCGTACGCTTCTTCTTCTGTCTCGGCGACGACCGGCACGTCGCCCGGCGTGTACCAGACGGGCAGACGATGCCCCCACCAAACTTGGCGCGAGACGTTCCAATCGCGAATGTTTTCGAGCCACTGCTCGTACGTGCGTCCGAATCGTTCGGGAATGAAGCGAATTCGTCCACTCGCGGTACGCGTCGAGCGCGGGCCTGGCAAGCGGACTCCATCTTGCAGAACCACTGTAACGAGAGCAGCGGCTCGACGACGGCGCCGCTGCGTTCGCTGATCGGCACGGTATGGCGGCGCGCTTGCGTCTGGACGAGCGCGCCGGTTGCCGCGAGGTCACGCACGACGGCGTCGCGCGCGGCGAAGCGGTCGAGTCCGATATACGGCGTGGGGACTTCAGCGCGTCATCGTCCCGTCGAAATCGATCACGCTGCGGCATGGGGAGGCCGTGACGTTCGCCGATCTGCATTGTCGAGCGGATCGTGCGCCGGCGTCACTTTGACGACGCCCGTTCCGAAATTCGCGGTCGACTGCCGCGTCGGCGATGATCGGGAATCAAACGCTGCGCGAGCGGGACGATGACGGTGCTTCCGACAAACGCAGCGATAGCGCTCGTCGTCGGGATGGACGGCAAGCGCGCTGTCACCCAGCATCGTTTCGGGGCGCGTCGTCGCGACGTCGAGCGCAAACGTGCCGTCGGCAGCCGCATAGCGAATGTACCAGAGATATCCGTCGCGTTCAACGTCCTCGACCTCGGCGTCGGAGAGGGTCGACTGGGACGCAGGGTCCCAATTTACCATCCGCGTTCCGCGGTAGATCAGCCCCTCGCGATATAGCGCGACGAACACCTTGGCGACGGCCGCCGACAGGCCGGGATCGAGCGTGAAACGGTCGCGCGTCCAGTCCGGTCCAAATCCGAGCGCGCGAAACGCGTCGTATAATTCACCACCGTATTTATCGCGCCACGCCCACGCTCGCTGCAAAAACGCTTCCCGGCCGAGCCCTTCGCGCGTCAGTCCTTCGGCCGTCAAGCTCGCGAACGAGCACGGCTTCGGTCGCAATCGCGGCGTGGTCTTGGCCCGGCAGCCAGTCGGCGTTGTCGCCGCACATGCGGTGGTAGCGCGTCAGCACGTCCATCGCCGTGTACGTCGAGGCGTGCCCGAGGTGCGCGCGCCCCGTGATGTTCGGCGGCGGCATCGAGATGATGAAGGGCGGCCGCGCGGGATCGGGTTCTTCGTGAAAAACGCCGGCATCGAGCCAAGCCGCATACCAGCGTGCCTGCGCAGCTACGGGATCATAGGTCTTCGAAAGTTCGCCCGTCACGCTCCCCGACTCCGTCTGCACCTCGCGACTTTCCGGCGCTGCCGAGAAGACCCCTCGGCTGCAACGGCGCCAAAGAAGACGGCGGGCTCGTTTACACGCGCCGTACATCTCATCGCGTAAAGACGCGAAACTGGTCGGGCAGACAGGATTTGAACCTGCGGCCCCTAGTCCCCCAGACTAGTGCGCTACCAAGCTGCGCCACTGCCCGTCGCCGTTACCGTTTCGGTCTCCTCGCCGCGCCGGTCCCTGTGCCGGAAAGCGGCGGCTACTTTTTCTTTGCGCCGCGCTTCTTGCCGCCCGCTGCGACGGCTTCGCGCAGCCCTTTGCCGGCCGAAAAGGCCGGCACGCGGCGGGCCGCGATCATCAGCTTCTCGCCGGTCTTCGGATTGCGACCTTCGCGTTTGGCGCGTTCGCGCACGACGAAGCTTCCGAACGGGATCAGTTGGACTTTGTCGCCCTTCACCAGAGCGTTTCGAATTTCGTCGAGCACCATGTCGACGACTTCGCCGACTTGGCGCTTCGAGAGTTCGACCTCTTGGGAGAGGGAATCGATGAGTTCGGCTTTAGTCACCGGCAAATCTCCAAAACGTAAAGATCAGTGCGGAAACGCAGCTGCGCGCGGTATCGGCAAGGCTAATTGGCAGGGCAGCCGGGCGCTCCTGCAGCGCTGCGCAGAAATACGCTGGCGCCGCGCAAGCCATTGCGGCTCAGGCGCGCGCTAGCCGCGCGGAGGCGCGCAGCGCGAGCGCATAGGACTCCGGCCCAAAGCCTGCGATCGTTCCGCGGCACACGCGGCGCAATGACGCTCGTTCGCGCGAAAATCTTCCCGCGCATGCGGGTTGGTCAGGTGAACTTCGATCGTCGGCAATCCGATAGCCGCGATCGCATCGCGGATCGCGTACGCGTAGTGCGTGTACGCGGCCGGGTTGATCACGATGGCGTCGTACGTTTCGCGCGCCGCGTGCAGTTCGTCGACGATCGCGCCTTCGGAGTTATGCTGGACGCAGCGTACGGCGACGTTCACAGTCGTGCGCCTCGCGTTCGCAACGTGCGTCGATGTCGGCCAGCGTCGCCGTACCATAGACGTCGACTTCGCGCGTGCCGAGAAGAGCGAGATTGGGTCCGTGGATGACGAGCACGTTCACGCGCAGTGCGTTCGCGGAAAAAACGACGTCAGCCCTCGAAGATAGCGCGGCGTGGCCGATCGCATCATCACCGCAACTGCCGTCGACGGCAGCTTCTCCATCGTCGCCGGCATCACGACCGAACTCGTCCGCGAAACGCAACGACGCAACGCGCTCGCGCCGACGGCGAGCGCCGCGGTCGGCCGGCTTCTGACCGGCGCCGCGTTGCTGGGCGCGAGCCTCAAAGGCCGCGAGAAACTGTCGTTGCAGATCGCCGGCGACGGGCCGCTTGCAACGCATCGTCGCCGACGTCGCACTTTCGCGCGCCGCACAATGCAAACAGCCGATGACGAGATCGGCGCCCGCGCCTACACGCGCAATCCGAACGTCGACCTGCCGCTCAACGCGGACGGAAAATTCGACGTGAGCGGCGCCGTCGGCAGCGGGTACCTGCAAGCGACGCGTTCGTTCGAGGTCGGTCAGCCGTACGTCGGCATCGTCGAACTGCGAAGCGGCGAGATCGGCGAGGACCTCGCGGCGTATCTCGCCAAGTCCGAACAGATCCCGAGCGTCGTCGCGCTCGGCGTGCTCGCAAACCCGCGTGGCATCAAAGCCGCCGGCGGCATCATCGCGCAAGTCCTGCCCGGCGCAAATGAAGCGACGATCGACGTCGCTCGAAGCGGCGTGCTGGGACGATGCCGGCAGTCACGGCGCAGATCGACGCCGGTGCGAGCGTCGAGGACCTGATCGCGTCGCTCGCCGGGCCCGCTCGAAGTGCGTTACACGCGCCGATACGACGTCGCGTTTCGCTGCACGTGTTCGCGCGAACGGGTCGAACGCGCGCTGCTGGGCTTGGGCAGCGACGAACTGCGCAAGATGTCGAGCGAACAGCCGCAGACCGAAGCCGTCTGCGAGTTCTGCAAGACGGCTTACGTCGTCTCCCGCGACGAGGTCGCGGCCTCATCGAACGCCTAACCGCCCACTAACCACGGCCACTAACCGCCCCCACCAAAGAACCACGCAGCCCACCGCTACGAGCGCCCGTACGCGCCGTTACAAGCCGCTACGGCTCGTACGCGCCCGCTTGCACGCCCACCGACGCGCGCTCCGTCTCGCGATGCCAATCGCGAGACTCGCCGGCCACCCGCCGGCGACGCGGCGCCCACGGCGCCGCGCTTCAAACTCACCTTCGCGCCGTAGGCGCAGCCGGAGGCGCTAAGGCCGGAGGCGCTCAGACGCCGAGCCGCGGCTTGAATTCTTCCGCGATGAGGCCGTCGTGATTTTCGTACCACCAGCCGCACTCGCAACGGATCGGCGCACCGCCCGGCTCGGGATAAGGATAGACGCGCCGGCAGCGCGTGCAGGTCAAGACGTGTCCGCTGATCGCGGGGCGCGGCGTGTACGTGCGGGGGGCCGGCGATTTCGCCGCTTTGTGCGTTGCCATGTGGATCGTTAACTCGTTCTTCCATCGGACGAGGATGCGCACGAAGCGGCGCGTTCCGACGGAAAGGATCGTCGTCCCGCTGCCGTCCCCGGCGCGCCGCGCGTCGGCGACCGGCGCTCCGTCGATTCTTACGGCGCCCCCCGCGACGAGTCGTTCCGCTTCACGTTTGCTCGCTGCAAAGCCGCAGCCGACGAGCGCGTCGGCGAGCGTGCGCCACGGCCCCGCGACGATCTCGCGGCATGTCGCTCGGCAGCTCGCCGCGCTGCACGGTCGCTTCGAAGCGCTGCCGCGCCGGCGCCGCTTGCGCCGGCCGTGGTAGCGCGCGACGATCGCTTCGGCGACGTCTTTTTTCGCCGTCATCGGATGGAGCGAGCCATCGTTCGAAGCGACCCGGAGTGCTGCGACGCGCTCGGCGGGCCAAAACGCCGCCAACTCCGCGTAGCGCGGCACGAGTCGCATCCGGCAAGCTCATCAACTTGCCGAACTGGTCGCTCGGCGGTTCTCGCAGCCCGATGTAATTGCCGCGCGACTTTCCCATGCGCACGACGCCGTCGGTGCCCTCGAGAATCGGCGTCGTCATGCAGATCTGTTTGGCTGCCCGGCGTGGTGTTGATATTCGCGGCCGACGAGCAAATTGAAGAGTTGGTCCGAGCCGCCCAACTCGACGTCGGCTTGCATCGCGACGCTATCGTACGCCTGCGCGATCGGATACAACAGCTCGTGCAGCGCGATCGGCACGCCGCCGGCATAGCGCTCGGCGAAATCGTTGCGCGCCAGCAACTGCGCGACGGTCGTCTGCGCCATCAAGCCGATCAGATCGCCGAGCTGACAGCGGCCCAAGCCACGTCGAGTTGTACATGATCTCGATGCGCTCGAGGTCGAGCACGGCGCCGGCTTGCTCGCGATAGTCGCGCATGTTTTGCGCGATCTCTTCGTCGCTGAGCGGCGGCCGCGTGTCGTTACGCCCGGTCGGATCGCCGATGCGCGCGGTGAAGTCGCCGATCAACAGGATCACGCGGTGGCCGAGTTCGACGAACTGCTGCAGTTTGTGCAGCACGACCGCGTGCCCGAGGTGCAGCAACGACCCAGTCGGATCGATGCCGAGTTTGACGGTCAAGCGCTTTTTAGCCGCAATGCGTTCGACGAGTTCGCTTAGCGTTTCAACATGTTCGCAGCCCTCGGCGAACCGCCGGCTTTGTTCGCTAGGAGTCATCGCCGGGGCACGAGTCGAGGGGGCGTCCATGCACGCCGCATTCGACACCTCCGGCAGAAAACCACGAGCTCCGTAAGCGGCGGAATCCCCCTTTTCCCCAGCGGCATCTGGCGGGCAGTTCGCCGCTTTGGGTCTTTCGGGACGTACGGGGAGGCGAGCGAGGAGGACGGCAGACGGGTTTGGAAAAGGCAGCGCGTAGGTCGTTTTTGGCCTTTTGTCACTTCAACCAATTTTGGAGAGGGAATTTCATGCGTATCCCATCCCAGCTTGGCTACGTTTTGGGTGGCGCAGCAGCGCTCGCGGTTCTCGCGGGTTGCTCGGGCGCCGGCACCGGAACGAGCCCATCGCTTCTAGGCACGAGCGGCGGCTCGGGCACCCAATCCGTCGCGCGCGCGACCACGAAGGTTACGAACGTTCTGCCGGCCAGCATGCAGAGCCGCGTTCGCACGACGCCTTCGACGGGTCACATCGGCAAGGCGGGCAGCTGTCCGTCGGCCCCCGTCGGTTTCATCTCCGACATCAACACGAATCAAGTCTATGAAATCGACAGCACTGGAACCGTCTGCGCGACGCTGACGGGCTTCTCTGAGCCGCAGGGCATGGCCACCGACAAGAGCGGCAATCTCTACGTCGCGAACACCACGGCCAGCAACATTCTCGAGATCCAGCCGTCCAGCGGCAACGTCATCGCGACGTACTCGGATCCGGGCGAGTATCCCACGGACGTCTGCGTTGCCAATAACAGCGGCAACTTCGCGGTCCCGGCGATCGAAACGACCAGCGGCGGAGCCGGCAACATCGCGCTCTACACCGCCGGCAATACCTCGGGCCCGACGGGCACGGCTTCCGGCTCTACCTACACGTCGCCACGCTTCTGCGCGTTCGACAAGCAGATGAACGCGTTCGCGTTCGACGACTACGACCTGTTCAACACCGGCGCGATCAATGCCGGCGCCATCCTGCCGGGCAACTACACCGGTACGAAGAACATCGTCCCGATCAACCTTTCCAATTCGCTCACCTTCCCGGGCGGCGTTCAAGTCAACACTGCCAACCAGCTCGTGATCGATGACCAGGGCTCGGGCAGCGGCGGCACCCTGTACACGTACAGCCAGTCCGGCCTGAACTTCACCGTTTCGGCGACGACGTCGCTGACGCAGTCGATCGACCCCGTCACCTTCGCGTTCGGCCCGGGCTCGACGCTGGCCCTCACGGCCGATGCCTCACTCGCGGCCGCGCAACTCTACAAGTACCCGGCCGGCGGACCACCGGTTCTCACGGTTCCGCTCTCCGGATCGCTGCCGATCGGCGCCGCGATCAACCCGACCGAGCAGTTCGCACTGCGCTAAACTAACTTTCGAAGTTCGCTTCGTCAGTAAAAGAAGGGTGGGTGCTTCGGCACCCACCCTTCTTCTTTTTGCGCCGGTCGATGCCTCACGGAGACGTGGGCGACGACAACTCAGTCCCTCGCTTGCGACGTGCATTTCGTCCAGTTGCGCCGCAGCGACGCAACGCGTCGCCGTTGGCGTCGTCAGATTTACGAGATATACTGCGCTTCATGTCTCGGGCGTGAGGTCGTTCTCGACGCGTCGGTCGTTCTCAAGTGGTTTCACGCGGTGGGAGAGCTCAACGTCGCGCAGGCGCGCTCGCTTCGCGACAACTTCGAAGCCGGGGCCTTGGCTGTCGCCGCCCCGAGTTTGCTTCACCTCAAGATCATGAACATCGCGGGTCGCCGCTGGTAAGCGATCCTGAACTCGACGGCGTCGCCACATGGATTTCCGTGGTCGACGATCGGAAAGTGCTGGCCGCGGCTCCCGATGTCGCACTGCCTCTCACTCGTCTCGCGGAATTCCGAGAGGAGTGAACCGAATTCTTTAAGGCCGGCGGCGGGTAAATCCGGTTGCCCATGTAAAGCGTCTCTCTAATACTCGCATCGTTCCCTTGCGGACAGATTCCGCGTACTCGAATCAACGCTCTTTTGGAGGCGTCCCGTGAAGCTTTTACGCTTAGCGCCGCTCGTTGCATTGCCGGCCCTCATGGTGGCCCCGGCATTCGCATCGGCGGCTTCGTTTACTATGCCGGCACAGACCATCGCGCCGGTTCCTCGTGCTGCGTTTCAAGATCTCGGTCACGCGCCGAGCACTCCCGTTCACCTTGCCGTGGCGCTGCGCTATCAACATGCAACTGAAATGGAGGCGCTTGCGCTTCGTCTTTCGGGGCTTACGCCGGCGCAACGCGTGCTGACGTCGCAACAGTTCCTCAATTACTTCTCCCCGTCGCAGAGCGACTATGCGCGCACCCTCGCAACGTTCCAGCGCATGGGCTTTCGCATCGACAAAACCTATCCCAACCGCACCGTCATCGATGTCGAAGCGCCTGCCGCGATCGTCGACCGCGCCTTCAACACGGAAATCCACGCCGTCGTGCAGCCGCCGGTTTATCCGGCTAACGGTCGAGCCGGCATCCCCGGCGGCTTGCGCTACGCCAACGTGCGCGCGGCGACGCTGCCGCCGGCATTGCGCTCGACCGTGGACGGCATTCTCGGATTCAACAGTCTCGTCTTGCGCCGCCCGTCGTACGTGATCCGGCAGTCGGGCGCCCAGTCCAATGTCGCGCTGGGGCCGCCGCTCAAAGGCCCGCATGGCGGCTACGGACCATTTGCCTTTGCCCAAGGCTACGACTATCCCGTGCAACATCAAGTCCTTGGCGGCAAGTCGGGCCAAACGTACGACGGCACCGGTCAAGCGACTGCCAACGTGATCGATGCCGATTTTCTCGACAGCGACCTTGCCGGCTTTTTGAGCTACTTCGGCGTCACGCGGACGGGGCCGCCGACGACGCGCGTCCTCGTCGATGGTGGTGCCAAGAGCGAAAGCGATGAAGTCGAAACGGATCTCGACGTCGAGACGATCGTCGGAACATCGCCCGGCACGGCGCTCTATGTCTACCTCATCCCCGACTTGAGCGATCAAAGCATCTTCGACGCTTACGCTCAGATCGATTCCGACAACATCGTCGCCGCCGCGAACTCGAGCTTCAGCGGTTGCGAGAATCAAGACCCGAGCTTCGCGACGATGACCGACAAGTTGGCGACGGCCGGCGTCTTGCTCGGGATCAACTTCTCCGCATCGACGGGTGACGACGGATCCAAATGCCCAGGCGGTACGGGCGTCGGAGCGCCGGCGAGCGGACCGCATTTCGTTGGCATCCGGCGGAACGACGTTCAACGTCGATGCCAACGGCAATTACCTCAACGAAAGCGGTTGGGACGGCTCCGGCGGCGGCGTTTCATCGGTTTTCGCGCAGCCGTCGTGGCAGCAGGGCATCCCGCAAGTCGTCGGGACCATGCGAAACATTCCCGACATCGGCTTCGACGCGAACCCATCCACCGGCGCGGCGCTGTACGAAAACGGCCACTTCACGTTCGTGGTCGGCGGGACGTCGCTCGCCTCACCGTTGACGACGTCGCTGATCACGCAGTTCGACGAATTCAACGGCGCTCGCTACGGCGACGTTCACCCGTTGATCTGGTCGCGTTTCCGCCGCAACGCGTACAATGACTTCCAGGGACTGCCGGTCTTTCACGACGTGGTCGGCGGGAGCAACGGAATGTACCAGTGTACGACCGGCTACGACCTCGTGACGGGCATCGGATCGATCGACGGCTGGGGCGGAGCGACCGCCTATGCGAACGTCAAGCACTGATGCACTGATGCGCTGACGCTCCATCCGATTGCGCGAGGGAGAGGACGGCGAGTCCTCTCCCTTACGCTAAGTTGAGTTCGAAGACGGTGACGCCGCTGCCGCCTTCGTCGGCGTTGCCGTAGCGAACTTCTGCAACACCGTTGCGGTCCTTGAGATACTGCTGCAACCCGCGCCCCAGCAGACCCGTGCCTTTACCGTGGATGAGCCGCAGCGGCGAGATGCCCAGCCGTGCCGACTCGTCGATCCAGCGATCGACGAGGGGTTCTGCTTCAACGAAGCGTTTGCCGCGCACGTCGAGTTCGGCGCGGGCGCCGCTGGCGGCTTCGAGCGTCGCAGCGCCGGCATTGCCGGCAGCCCTAGAACGATTCGGGGCGGCGCGCGGCGCGCGGAGCGTGATGCGAACGGCCGACTTCGGAACGACGGTCTTCATCGGGCCGATCGCGACGAGCACGGTGTCGCCGAAGTCCTCGGCCACTTCCCCTTCGCTACCGAGCGAATCGACGAAGACGCGGTCGCGGATCGCGATGCCGCTCGAGCTGCGCAGGAGCCGCTTGGAGCGGCGCCGGCGCACTAACGCCCAACTCGCGATGCACGTCCTCGAGTACGCGCCCGAGCAGCGCCGCCTGACCCGAAGTCACCTTCGGCCGCGCCGAACCCACGCGGTTACGCTCCCGACGCTCCAGCTCTGCGCTGAATTCGCGCAGTGCGCGTCCGAGGCGTTCGTCCGCCTGACGCGCGAACGTACGGCGCTCGCGCTCGAGCGCTTCACTGCGTTCGCGCGCGCCGGCTTCAAGACCGGCGAGCGTCGCCCGCTCGCGCACGAGCGCGTCGCGTTCGAGCGTCGCCTGCGTGCGCACTTCGATCAGTTCTTCGAGCGCGCGATCGTAATCGCGCTCGTTTTCCGAAAGCAAGGTCTCGGCGCGGGCAACGATCGTCTCGTCCAGCCCGAGCGCGCGCGCTAATGCAAATGCCAGCGAGCGGCCCGGTGAGCCCAGATCGAGTTCGTAGGTCGGCATATACGTACGCGGGTCGAAGCGTACGCTGGCGTTCTGCACGTGCGGCGTCGCGTGGCCAAACAGTTTTAGTTCCGTACTATGCGTCGTCACGATCCCGCGGACGCCACGGCGCAGGAACTCTTCGAGGAGCGCGATTGCCAAGGCTGCGCCCGAAGCCGGTTCTGTTCCGCTGGCGATCTCATCGACGAGCACGAGCGAACGATCCGCCGCAGTCAGCAAAAGCGTCCGTAAGCGTTCGAGATGCGCCGAGAAGGTCGATGCATTTTCGGCGATCGATTGCTCGTCACCGATATCGCAGCCCAGAAAATCCAACGCGCCGATCGCCGTCCCTTCGTCTGCCGGCAGCTGCATGCCGCAGTACGCCATTGCGACGAACAGACCGAGCAGTTTGAGCGTGACCGTCTTGCCGCCCATGTTCGGGCCGCTGACGATGACGATCCGCACCTCGTCGTCCAAGCGCAGCGACTGCGCGACCGCCCGTTCGCCGAGCAACGGATGTTTGCCGCGGCGGATGTCGACGTGCGGCTCGTCCAGTATCCGCGGCGCCACTGCGCGCATCGCGTGGGCGACTCGCGCACGCGCCAGCACCAGATCGATATCGGCCAGCACTGCGAGATTGGTCTGCGCTTGGTCCGCTTTTGCGCCGACGAGGGCCGCTAGTTCGGCCAGGACGCGCGCGACCTCACGGACTTCTTCGAGCCGCAACGTGCGTAAGCGGTTGTTGACGTCAAGCGCGTCGAGCGGTTCGACGAAAAGCGTGTGCCCGCTCGAAGACGTGTCGTGGACGACGCCCGGCAGCATGCCGGCAAACTCCGCCTTGATCGGCACGACGAAGCGCCCTTCGCGCACCGTGACGATCGCGCTCTTGAATCGCTTTGGCGTAGCGCGGTTGACGCAGAATCGCCGCGCACCGATCGCGCGCGTCGTCTTGCGCATGGATCGCATTGCGCCGCAGCCGGGCGAGCGCTGGAGAGGCCCGGTCGAGCACCTCGCCGCGCTCGCCGATCGCACGGTCGATCGCGGCGGCAACTTCAGGCAACGGTTGCGCGCTGCGGCAGCGCGCTTGCAACACGGGAGCCCGCGCCGCGCGAACGCGCCGCACCGCCGCGTCGGCGGCGGCCAGCGCGATCCCGATCTCGCGCAATTCTTCTGGGGCAAGGGCTCCGCCGCGCGCCGCGCGCTCGACGGGCTCCGTGACGTCGCCCGTGCGCGGCAACGAAAAGGCACCGTCGTCGAGCGATCGTGCGCATTTCCCCCGTCGCGCTCTGCTCGAGCCGCACGACGGCAAGATCGGTGTGCGGCACGAGCCCGCGAGCAGCGGCGCTTCCGCGCTCGGTCGTCGTTTGGCGCGCGAGCAGGCTCGCGCACTGCCGGGAAATCGAGCGCGTCGAGGGTGCGCTCGTCGGCCAACGCTTTCATATGCTGCCCTCCGTGGCGCGCGCCACGACTCCCTTCAAGCGGCGAGTTTACGAAGATTCGGGCGCGCCGAGGGCTGCGCGCAGACGTTCTTCGGCGACTTGAGGATTGGCTTTGCCGCGGGACTGTTTCATCACTGAACCGACTAGGAAGCCGAGCACTTTCGTCTTCCCGGCGCGGTAATCGTCGACGGTCTTGGCGTTGGCGGCGACGACCTCGGCGATCAAAGCGTCGATTGCGCTCAAATCGCTGACCTGTCCGAGGCCTTCGCGGTCTACGAGCGCGCGCGGTGAACCGCCCTGGGTCCAAAGGCGCTCGATGAGATCCTTGGCCGTCTTCGAGTTGATCGTCTTGGCATCGACCAGCGCCACGAGCTCCGCCAACGCGGCCGGCGTGACGCGCGGAAGCGTGGACCGGGGTCGCCGTTTCGTTGGCAAGCCGCGACAAGATCGCCCAGCGTGAAGTTGAGCGTTGCCTGCGGCTTGCCCGAGAGCGCCGTGGCCGTTTCGTAATAGTCTGCCAATCCCGGAGTGTCGAGCAGTTGCAGCGCCTGGCCGAGCGCGATGCCGTCGCGCGATGAAACGCTCGATGCGCGCGTTCGGTAACGTCGCGGGAGTTCCGCACGAAGCCGCGCAATATCGCCGGACGACAACGTGATCGGCGTCAGATCGGGATCGGGGAAATAGCGGTAGTCGTGCGCTTGCTCTTTGCTGCGCATGCTGTGGGTCGTGCCGGCCGCTTCATCCCAGCCGCGCGTTTCTTGCACGACCCGGGCGCCAGCTTCGAGTATACCGGCCTGACGCGCGATCTCGCTTTCGATCGCCCGCTCGACGGAGCGAAACGAATTCATGTTTTTGATTTCGGTCTTCGTGCCGTAGGTCGACGGACTCCAGCGGGCGCAGCGAAAGGTTGACGTCGCAGCGCAGCGAGCCTTCTTCCATCTTGACGTCGCTGACGCCGAGCGCGACGAACGTGCGCTTGAGCGTTTCGAGATAGGCGACGGCCTGCGCTCGCCGTGCGAATGTCGGGCTCCGACACGCATTCCATCAGCGGCACGCCGGCGCGATTGAAATCGACGAGCGAATGGGTCGAACCGGCGATGCGGCCGTCGCGCGAGCCGGCGTGGGTCGACTTGCCGGTGTCTTCTTCGAGATGGATGCGCGTTAAACGGCACGCGCCGCGCGTGCCGTCGCGCAGCCAGAACTCGACGCTGCCGCCCGCGCGAGCGGCATGTCGTACTGCGAGATCTGGTAATCCTTGGGCATGTCGGGATAGAAATAGTTCTTGCGATCGAATTTGGAAAACGCTGGAATGTCGCAGCCGAACGCGAGGCCGGCGCGCACGAACAGTTCGAGCGCCGACCGGTTGGGAACCGGCAATGCGCCCGGCATCCCCAGGCACACCGGGCAAACGTTCGTGTTCGGTTCGGCTCCGAACACGTTGCGGCAACCGCAGAACATCTTGGTTTGCGTGCGCAGTTCGACATGGCATTCGATGCCGATGACCGCTTCGTACGGCCTGCCGTCGATCGTCAGCGTTTCGCTCGCATCGGCCGGCGCCAAGCGTTCACTCACGGCAGCACCTGCTCTTGCGGCGTGCGTGCGTGCTGGGTCGCCTTGTTCGTACGCGTGCAGCGATGCCGAGTAAGCGGCGCTCTTCGAACAGCGGCGTCGTCAGTTGTAGGCCGAGCGGAAGCGGCCGGTCACCGTCCGGCGGGCGTGACGAAGCCGCACGGCACGGAGAGTGCGGGCAGGCCGGCCAGCGACATCGGAATCGTGTAGTAGTCCATCAGGTACATGCTGTACGGATCGCTCTTGGCGGCAAACCGGAACGCTTCTGACGCCGCCGCCGGGCACGCGATCGCATCGCACTTTGCGAAGGCGCTTCGCGAAAGTCGGCCGCGATCAGCGTCCGCGCTTTCTGCGCGCGAACGTAATACGCATCGTAATAGCCGCTCGAGAGCGCGTGTGTGCCGATCAGGATGCGGCGCTTGACTTCATCGCCGAAACCGGCGGCCCTCGTCTGTTCGTACGTCTCGGCGGCGTCGGCTCCCGTGACGCGCAATCCGTAGCGCATGCCGTCGAAGCGCGCCAAGATTCGAGCGAGCATTCGGCCGGCGCGATCAGATAGTACGTTGCCACGCCGTAGTCGGCGGTCGGCAAGCGCGACGTCGACGAGCTCTGCGTCCGAGCCGGGCGAGATCGGCATAGGCGCGCTCGTAAACGGCCGCGACCTCCGCGCGTAGCGCGGACAGCGGAAACTCGCGCACGAGCCCGATGCGCACGCCGCGCAAGTCGCGGCGCAGCGTCGGGCTCGGTCGTGTTCGACCGGCCGCTCGAGCGACGTTGCATCGAGCGGATCGTGTCCGGCCATCACATCGTAGCACCGCGCGGCTTCATCGACCGTGCGCGCGATCGGCCCGATCTGGTCGAGGCTCGAGGCGAATGCGATCAGCCCGTACCGTGAGACGCGGCCATAGGTCGGCTTGAAGCCGACGACGCCGCAAAACGCCGCCGGCTCGCGGATCGAACCGCCGGTATCGCTGCCCAGCGCCAGCACGGCTTCGCCGGCCGCGACGGCCGCCACGCTGCCGCCGGAACTGCCGCCCGGAACGCGCTCGAGGTCCCACGGATTGCGCGTCACGCCCAGCGCGCTGTTCTCGCAGGACGAGCCCATCGCGAACTCGTCGAGGTTCGTCTTGCCGACGGGCAATGCGCCCGCGTCGAGCAGCCGCTGCACCGCCGTCGCCGTGTACGGCGCGATCCAGTTTTCGAGGATCTTCGAAGCGCACGTCGTGCGCGTGCCTCGTCACGCACATGTTGTCTTTGATCGCGAGCGGAACGCCCGCAAGCGGCAGCGTTTCGCCGGCCTGCACGCGCGCGTCGACGCGTTCGCGCATGCGCCAGCGCGAGCGCTCGCCGTCTGCGTCAGAAACGCGCCGACGGCATCGTCGGACGCTGCGATGCGGCGTTCGTACTCGCGCGCAATCTCGACGGCGGACCGCTCGCGCGCATTGACGGCGCGCGCGAACTCGAGCGGCGTCTCCGCGGTATCCATTCACGTGTCTGCATGCTCATGGGTCTTCTGCGGCCGCTCCGCCGCTGAGGATGCGCGGCACGCGAAAGTACGCGCCTTCTCGTTCCGGAGCGGCGGCGAGCACCGTTTCGCGGTCGAGCGACGGGCGCACGATGTCGTCGCGCGCGACGTTCTGCGACGGGCATGACTTGCGCCGTCGCAGCGACGTCTTCGACGGCGAGTTCGGAAAGCGCGGCGACGTGGCCGAGCAGCGCACCCAACTGCTCGCCGAAGCGCTGCGATTTCCGCCGGCGTCAACGCGAGCCGAGCCAATTTCGCGACGTACGCGACGTCGATGTCCGATTCAGCCATCACTTCGCTTCAACGATCGCTGGACGCCGGCGTGAAAACGTCCTCGCGCAGCGTCACGTCGAACGGTGCTGACATCGGCGCGGTGCAGCAGCGCGAGCGCCTCGATGTGCCCGGTCTGCGGAAACATGTCGAAGGGCTGCACGCCCGCAAGGCGATAGCCGCGCTGCACGATGAAGGCGAGATCGCGCGCCAAGCGTCGCGGGATTGCACGACAGATACCAGATGTGCCGCACACGCGCCGCGCGACGAGCGCCGCGAGCGTCGCTTCGTCGCTCCCTTTGCGCGGCGGGTCCAGGAACACGGCGTCCGCCGCCTGCGAGCGCCGCCTGCCCGGCTTGCGACCGCAAGACGGCGTCGACGCGGCCTCGCATGAACGACGTCTCGCGCCGTCACGCCGTTGCGCGCAGCATTAGCCCGCGCTTCGCGCACCGCGTGCGGATTTTCTTCGATGCCGACGACCTGTGCGCCGCGCGTCGCGAAGAACAGCGCGAACGTGCCGGCGCCGCAATAGAGATCGACGATGCGCGATACGCCGCGCAGCCAAGGTTCGAGAAATGTGAAGATTTCGGCCACCATCTCGCTGTTGACCTGAAAGAACGATGCAGCCGATACGGTAAACGAGATGCCCGCGATCGTTTCTGTCATCTCGGAACGTGCCGTACACGATCGACGTGCTTGCGTCCCATCACGGCATTCTCGCTCGCCGGCTCAAAAGAATTCGAGATGCCGGTGACGGCCGGGCAGTTTCGCGGCGAGCGCTGCGCCGCGCGACCGCAATTCGGGCGATGCGCGGTCCGTCGTTACCGCGACGACGCTTTCGCCGCCGGCGGCGCGTCCGGCACGAGCGATCACGTGGCGCGCGCCGCGCAACGCAGCGCGCAGTAGCGGGATCGCGCGGCTGCGCGCCACAAGCCTGCCAGCGTGCGCGTCGAGCTGCGGCACGACGATCGGGACACGCCTCGATCGGGACGAGATCGTGCGACCGCGCGGCATAGAAGCCGAATTGCGCCGACGCGTCGCCGCCGCCGTTGACGACGAGCGCCATCTTGTTGCGGTACGCGCGCGGTACGCGCATGCCGACTGGGGAATCCGACGCGTGCATTGGCGATGCCGCCGATGCGCGCCAACGCATTGACGATGATGTCCGCGTTTCCAGGCCAGTTGTGCTGGATACCGAAGTGCTGCACCGTGCAGCCTCCGCACGTGCCGAACACGGGGCAAAACGGCTCGCGCGCGGTCGGGCGAACGGTCGAGCAGCTGCGACGAGCTCCGCTACCGCGTACTTCGCCTTGACGCTCTCGATCCGCACGCGCGCACGCTCGCCGGGAACCGGGCCAAGAACGTAGACGACCAGACCGCCGACACGACCCACGGCTTGTCCGGTTTTAGCGATGAGATCCGTGCAAACGAGGTCGACGACGTCACCGGCTACGACCGGCGGCGCGAGTCAGCGTTGCGCCGCTGTCGTAGCGCTCAGGAGTCAGACTTCTTATCATCGAGCTGCGCGAGCAGCCGATTCGCCTCGTCGATCAGATGCTGGATGCGCTCGGTCGTCGGATCGGCAGGCGGACGCAGCAACGTCGCCCGCACGACCGCAAAAGCGAGGCCGGCAGAGAACGCCGCAACTCCCACAAGAAGGAGCGTCTTCGTGAGCGCCCCGTCGCCTGCCCCAGCGGGCGCTTCGCTGCCGAGCGGACCCACGGAAAGTCCGCTCGCGTCGTCCACCATCGTCTGTTCACCCGGCCCTTCTGACATGCGGCAACGCTTTCGCGCCGCGGCGGCGGAAGCATCCTGCGGCGCCTTCGGCGTTACGAGGTCGTCGCGCACGCATCGCCGGCTAACACTTGGCACAGTTGCGAACGCCGGAACGGGCGCACGACGACACCCGCCGCTCCGGCGTCAGTCGCCCGGCGCAAGAGGGCACGCTCGTCGATCGCTGCGATGATGAAGATGCGCTTCGACGCAGCCGCCGCTCGCAGGACGCCGACGTCCGCCTCCAGATCCAGCCCCGGTAAGCGGCCGTCAACGACGATGGCGCCGGCGGGTTCGACGGCCGCAACCTGCAACGCTTCGGCGACCGTCGCGGACGCCGTTACGTCATGGCCGAGATCGGCCGCCATCCGTTTGAACACGGCGCAAGAAACGTTGGAGTCGTCGATCAAAATCAAGCGCACAACGCGCGTCACATCGCCAGCGACGCACGCTCGGGTCCAACGGAGACAGCCTCAACCGGAACGGTCAGTGCGCGTTCGAGCGCGTCGATGTAGCGGCGAGCAGCGGCCGGCAGAGCGGCGATGCGTCGCACGCCCGAGATGTCTTCGGTCCAACCGTCGAACCATTCCAGTTCCGCCACCAGGCGCGGCTCGCCGGCGAACCCGAAGCCGACCGAGTGCCCATCGATGCTATAGCTGTTGACGATCGCGATGCGGTCGAAGCCTGACAGCACGTCGAGCTTGGTGACGACGGCGCTGCTCAGCCCGTTCAAGCCGCGCCGCATACCGGGCTGCGACCGCATCGAACCAACCGCAGCGCCGCGGTCGTCCCGTTACCGTCCCGAACTCGCCGCCGCGCTCGCGCAAACGAGCGCCCACGTCATCGGTACTGTTCCGATGGAAACGGTCCCGCGCCGACGCGCGTGCAGTACGCTTTCGCGACCCCGATGACCGAGCCGATGGCCGTCGGCCCGATCCCCAGACCCGTGCATGCCCCACCCGCGATCGTATGCGAACTCGTCACGAACGGGTACGTTCCGTAGCCGACATCGAGCAGCGAACCTTGCGCGCCTTCGATCAGGATCCGTTTGCCCGAATCCAAGCGCTTCGTGGATGTACGCGACGCCGTCGACGACGTGCGGCATGACGGTCGGCAGGCGCGCGAGCATCCCTGCAGCGAGGTCGTCGCCGCGTCGGCAACGCTTCGACGTCCGCGAGCTGCGCGGCGCGGGCGGACAGATTGTCGCGCAGCTTGTCGGCGACAATGTCCGGCCGGCGCAACTGCGCGAATGTGATGCCGATTCTCGCCGCTTTGTCGGCGTATGCCGGTCCGATGCCGCGTCCGGTCGTGCCCAGCGCCGCCGCGCCGCGCGCCCGTTCGCTCGCGTGGTCGAGTGCGGCATGGTACGGAAAGACGACGTGCGCGCGATCGGAGATCTTGATTCGCGAAACGTCGACGCCGATCCCGGCTAGCATCTCGATCTCGTCGGCCAGCGCATCGAGCGCGACGACCGTACCGCCGCCGATGAACAAGTCCGGGCCAGATTGCAGCACGCCGCTCGGCACGATCCGCAGCGCCAACGTCTGCTCGCCGACGACGAGCGTGTGCCCAGCATTATCGCCGCCGCCGAACCGCGCCACGATGTCGTAACGCGCGGCATACGAATCGACGACGCGGCCTTTACCCTTCATCGCCCCACTGGACGCCAAGGATGATATCGGCTCGGGCCGGAGACAGCGACTCGCTCGACCTCAAGCTCAGTCTCCGCGAAATTCTAGATCGCTCGTGTTACCCATCGGCAACTCGGGAACGCCATCGAACTGCGTCAGCACGTACTCCGAGAACAGGGCGTTCGGCCAGCCGAAATCCTTGCGCGAGAACCGCTTGGGATCGTTGGGATCGAAGGACTCGTGCAGCAGATTGTCGCCGGGATCGCTCGCAAGAAGTTCGGCGAGGACGCGACTTGCGTTCGCTGGGCGACGTCGACGTCATGCCCGCGATCAGCAGCGCGAGCGGCCACACGTAGCCGTCGCTCGTATGCAAACTGCCGATGCCGCGCGCGACCGAACCGACGTAGTAGAGCGGGTCGTTCTTGCGAGAGCAGAAAACGCCGCGTGTTGCGGTACACGAACGCGTCGGGTTTCGTATAGCCGAGGTACGGCGCGGACAGCAGGCTCGGAATGTTCGCATCGTCGGCAAGGATCTGATTGCCGAGTCCATCGACTTCGTAGGCATAGACGTAGCCGTAATTCGGCGTGAAGACTTCGCCGAATTCCTGGATGCCGTCCTGAACTTCCGACCGTAGCGTGGCCGCGCGGTTGCTCTTGATCAGATTGCGGTAGACGTCTTCTCGATCTCCGCGAGGTCGCCGAGCGCGACGACCGCCATCATCTCGTCGGGAATCAGATAGTTGTACCGGCACGCGTCGTCCGAGGGGCGGAATCCGGTCCAAATCATGCCGGTGTACGCAACGGGATTGGGACCGGGCCGCCGCGATCCGTATGCAATTGCGGGTGCGTGTATTTGGAGTTGTGCGCGTGGTCTTGTTCGCGCTCCATCGTTTCGAGCGCTTTATCGAAACCGAGCGATTCATCGCCGGTGAAGATCGAGTCGTCGCCGGTCGCTTTCCAATAGTCCCACGCTAAGATGATCGGGTAGGCTAGCGAGTCGAGTTCGAACTTCTCTTCAAAAACGCGGTAGTCGATCGTAAAGGCGTTGGCGTACGGGTCGATCGCAAGATACTTTCCTTCGCGTGCGATGATGCCGCGAAGCAACGATGAGACTTGCATGTCGCCTTTGGCGAAGAACAGATATGGCCGCACCTGCGCGCTGGAATCGCGCAACCATTCCGCCGGGATGTCACCCGTCTTGACGTACGCCGTTCCGTCCGATGCGACTGTCGCTTGCCGGCTCGTATTGAGCAGCGCCGCACGAAACATCGCCTGTAGATGGGGGTTGGGATTGTGGTATTGCTTGCGCCGCATGCGCGACCGCTTGCAGTTCGACTGCAGAAGCACGGCCAAGCCCAGAATAGCGCTGCAGCCGCCACCAACGCGGCTAAAGAAACACGCATGTCTTCAAAGGTGCGCTCGCCGTGTAACGCACTCCTCGCAACGCAACGTGGCCGAGCCCTAAACGACGGGCTCCGCCGCCGCGCGGGTGCGGAGATGGCGGTAGATCAACGGAGCGGGGAAACCGAGACGTTCGAGCGCACGAGCGGCGCTCGGATAGCTCAGCGTCGCGCGGGTGCGAAAAAGCTTTTCAGCGGCGAGGGCGAGGCGTTCGTTCTCCTGGCGCTCGCAGGCGAGTGCGCTCCTTTTGGCGGCGTCCGCAGTCGATGCCGCGCCGCACGAGGTCGGCGACTAGCCGCGCGTTGCCGACGGCACGCGTCCGGCCGTCGACGAACAGCCGCGCGAACAGCGCATCGTCGATGAAGCCGGCGGTTTTACACGCGGCGACGGCGCTGCGCACGTCTTCCTCGCCGAAGCCCTTGCGAGCTAGACGCGTGCGCAGCTGCGCTTCGGTGAGCCTGCGCTGCGCGAGCATCTGCAGCGCGACGAGGCGCGCCGAACGCGTTGCGGCGCGCGACCGCCGCCGCTCACTCGAGGGTGCCCGCCCCGCCCGCGACGACGGCGTGGCCGTTCGGCGATCCCGACGACCGTAGCGCGTCGCGAATCTTGGCGGCGATTTCGTCGGCGACGTCGGTGTGCTCTTCGAGAAACGCTTTGGCGTTTTCGCGGCCTTGCCCGACCCGCACGTCGCCGTAGGTGTACCACGAACCGCTCTTGCCGACGATGTTGCGTTCGAGCGCGACGTCGAGAATCGAGCCCATCTTCGAAATGCCCTTGCCGTACGTGATGTCGAACTCGGCTTGGCGAAACGGCGGCGCGACTTTGTTCTTGACGACTTTGACGCGCGTGCGCGAACCGACCGAATCCTGACCGATCTTGATCTGCTCGAGCTTGCGCACGTCAAGGCGCACCGACGCATAGAATTTGAGCGCCCGGCCGCCCGAGGTCGTCTCGGGGCTGCCGAACATCACGCCGACCTTCTCGCGCAACTGATTGATGAAGATCATGACGCACTTCGAGCGCGAGATTGCCGCCGTCAGTTTGCGCAGCGCCTGCGACATCAAGCGCGCTTGCAAGGCCGACGTGCGTATCGCCCATATCGCCTTCGAGTTCGGCCTTGGTCACCAGCGCCGCGACCGAGTCGACGACGACGACATCGACCGCGTTGGAACGTACGAGCATCTCGGCGATGTCCAGCGCCTGTTCTCCGGTGTCGGGTTGGGAAACGAGGAGGTTGTCGAGATCGACCCCCAGGCCATGCGCGTACGTCGGATCGAGCGCGTGCTCGACGTCAACGAAGGCCGCCGTACCGCCCGTCTTCTGCGCTTCGGCGATGATGTGCAACGCCAACGTCGTCTTGCCGCTCGATTCGGGGCCGTAAATCTCGACGACGCGACCGCGCGGGACGCCGCCGACTCCCAGCGCAAGATCGAGCGCGATGGACCCCGTCGGGATCGCTTCGATCGCCAATCTTTTCGAAAAGTCGCCCATCTTCATGATGGAGCCCTTGCCGAACTGCCGCTCGATCTGCGCGAGCGCGTTGCCGAGCGCCGCCGCTCTGTCATCTGCCACTTCCAACTCCTTAACGAGACTGTGCATGCAGAGTAGATTGCTTGTGTGCCACCTGTGTGGCGCTTTGTGCGGTCGCGACGCGCGGCTAAGCGGCTTCGAACAGCGCCTCGACGTAATCGGCCGGCACGAAGGCGCGCAATGCGTCGAGATCTTCGCCGAGGCCGATGAATTTGATCGGGCACTTCCAACGCGTCGCTGATCGCGACGAGGACGCCGCCCTTTGGCCGTCGAGTCGAGTTTGGTGACGACGACCCCCGTCAGTTTGGTCGCCGCGTTGAAAAGACGCGCTTGGGAGATCGCGTTTTGCCCCGTCGTCCCGTCGACGACGAGCAACGTTTCGTCGGGTGGGGCGCCGGTTTCGCGCTCGATGATGCGTCCGATCTTCTTGAGTTCTTCCATCAGATTCGTCTTGGTTTGCAGGCGGCCGGCCGTATCGATGATCACGACGTCGACGTTGCGCGCCTTGGCCGCCGACAGCCCGTCGTAGACGACCGACGCGGGATCGGAACCCTCGCGCCCGCGCACGAACTCCGCGCCGCTGCGTTCCGCCCAAACGCCGAGTTGCTCGGCGGCGGCGGCGCGAAACGTGTCGGCCGCTACGAACATCACGCGTTTGCGTTGCGTCCGCAAGAGCCGGCCGAGTTTGCCGATCGTCGTCGTCTTGCCGCTGCCGTTGACGCCGGCGACCAGCACGACGGCGGGACGCCGCACCAGTGCGAGTTCGCCCGTGCCCGGAACGTCAGGAACGTCGCAACGTCGCTCTTGAAGCGCTCGATCACCTTGTCGCTCGTGCGAAAGAATTCTTGGCGCGCCACGGTGCGCAAGCCGTCGAGAATCTTCTCGGTCGTCGGCACGCCGAAATCGGCGGCGATCAAGATCTCTTCGAGCTCGTCCCAAAATTCGCGGTCGAGCGGACGGCGCTCCCTGGCGAGGCTTTCGACGCCGGCAAGCGATTCACGCTGGCGCCCAAGCGCGTTCTTGAGCTTACCGAGCCATCCCATCGTCGCTCGCGTTCGCGCCGCTGCGTCGAACTCCTGTTCGGTCTCGAGGCGGCGGACTGTAGAACTTCGCGCGATTCCAGTGCACGTCGCCGGCGCTGTCGCGTCGGGCGCTCCGCCGGGCAGAGCTGACGGGCGGGGCATCCGCCGGCGCGAAGGTACGTCGCATGCTGATGCTGCTCTTGGCCGCGACGCTCGCCGCCGCGCCGGCTCCCGCACCGCCGCCGCTGACGCCGACGCGCATTCTCGGGCTGATTCGCGCGAAATTTAACTCGCACCGCCCGCCGCCGCCCTACGAAACGTATGTCCTGACCCGCAAGCAAAATACGTCCCAAGGCTTTCCGGACTATACGGGCAGCTACACGGTCAAATACTGGTATCGGTCCTACGATCACGCCGCACTCAAGCGTCAGGTCTACCGCAGCATCAACCGCGGCACGCTGGAATTCGAGCGTCCCGCTTTCAACGAAGCCGAGGATCCCGGTCCTCCGACGGCCGATCTCTTTCAACCCGCGCCGTTGCATCCGCATCCCGTCACGTTCGTGCCGACCCCCGAACCCAGCGCCGCGCCGCGCATCATCGGCGTCGTGCGGGCGCTGGGCGAGTTCGACTATCGCGTCGTTTCGATGGATACCAAAGGCGATACGCTGCATCTGAGCATCGTGCCGACGCGCGATCCCGACCGCAATCGTCTGCGCGATATCTACGTCGACAAGACGACCTACGAATTGCAAAAGGTCGTCGCGACGGACAAGCTGTTCATCTTGGGAACGAGCGACGTCTACGGCACGACGTTTACGATCTCACTCTCGATGCTCGACGGCATCCCGGTCGTCACCGACATCCACGGCGTCGTCGGCGACGGGTACACGGGCGACGGCGCGACCGTGGACTACACGTTCCGGGACATTGCCTTTCCTGCAACGCTGCCGGCCTGGTATTTCGATCCGCACGACTACGCCGCGCACGTCGCCGACGCGCCGATTTAAGCGGGGCGCGGACGGGTACCCGCAGAGCAGCACTTCGCTATGAGGACGATTCGATGACCGATCAAGAACTGCGCGATTACGCCGGCAAACCCGTTCGCGTCACCTTGGCAGATGGACGCATCTTAGCCGGAACGTTGCACGCCGATGACGACTCAGGTCACGGGCACGTCCATTACACCGTCGTCAGCGACCCCGTACGCGAAAGCGGCGAGAAGGTCGAGGAAGTGTTGCACGGTGCCGACGTGATCGTCGACATCGAAGATGCGTCGGGCGATCCCGCGGCGGTGGAGTAGTCTAGGCGGGCCTCAGGCGCGCCGCGCCTCACCCGCGCGATAGCGGTACACGATACGGCCTTTGGTGAGGTCGTACGGCGACATCTCGAGATCGACGCGGTCGCCCGGCAGAATCTTGATGCGGTGCCGACGCAGCCGGCCGGCGATGTGGGCGAGAATCGTTTGGCCGTTTTCGAGCTCGACGGCGAAGGTCGTGCTCGGAAACACTTGCTTGATCGTTCCGAATAGTTCGAGTGGCGCTTCCTTCGAGGATTCGTCGACGTTCCGACGCGCCGGGGGCTCGGTGAACGTGCGGCGCGCTATGGCCGCACGACCTTGAAAAGCATCATACCAGGCAAGTATACCGGTTCCGCGCAATCGCCACAACCGGTAGGCATGGCCCCTGCGCTATCGTTGGGCCCCCGGTTTCGCCATGGGGCCCGTGGGGAAACCGCCGGGCATGACGACGCAAACGACGGCGCGCTGCGAAAACCTGGCATGCCTCTGCGAGCTTCCGGCTACCGACGCTGCGTGTTCGGACTATTGCGCGTCGCTCGACGGGCGCGATCCGCAAAACGTCCGCTGCGAATGCGGCCATCCGAAGTGCACCGAACAAGTGGAGCGACAGTTGCACGGAGGCGGCGGCCGCGAATCCCTCTAGATTATTTAAGGAGCCGGCTGAAGTGGTCGCGCAGTGCTGCGACTTTGGGATCGTCGACGGCGACGATATAGGGTTCGGCGGGGTTGCGGTCCGCGAAGTGCTGATGGTACGCCTCGGCCGCATAGAAGGCTCGTAGAGGGACGAGTTGCGTGACGATCGGCGCGCCGTAGGCTTTACGTTTGGTCAGTGCGGCGATCTCGGCTCGCGCGTCGCGTTCTTGCGCTGCATCCGCATAGAAGATCGCCGAGCGGTATTGGGATCCGCTGTCGGGACCTTGGCGGTCGAACTGCGTCGGATCGTGGGCGACCGTGAAATAGACCTCGAGGAGCGTCCGGTACGAGATAGCGCGCGGGTTAAACGTAATTCGTACCGATTCGGCATGGCCGGTCGTCCCGGTGCTGACCATGTCGTAATGCGCCGTCGAAGCGGCTCCGCCCGAGTAACCCGCTTCGACGTTCATAACGCCGCGCAGTTTCTCGAAGACGTCTTCCATACCCCAAAAGCAGCCACCCGCGAGCACCGCCGTCTGCGCGGCCGGCGGTGGGGCTGCCGCCGAAGCCGGGACGCCTGGCGCTACGAGTGCGCCCATTGCGATCAAAGCGCCGAAAAGGCTACGAACGATTATCCCGATCCGATGTGCTGACGTCACCATTGCATCGTTAAGAACGAACGACCGGGCGCAACGGTTTGAAACGCCCAGAAAGTCCGCGCTGCCTGCATGCGAACGAGCGTCCACGGCGAAGGCACGGCGACGATGCGCCATCGATCGACCGTGCTTGCGCTCTTTACGACGCTCGCGGCGGCGACAGCAGTTGGATTCCTGGGCCTGGCGCTCGATCCCGACGTCTATGCTCCGGGCGCCCGAACGCTGGCCCGGCATCTTCCGGTTGCAGCCGCGCATCACCGGCAAGCCCAGCCGGAATCTCCGCCTAGCGCGAAACGCGAACTGTTCGCACGGGTCGCGTTACGTAAATTTTATAGCGTGGTCGCATTTGCGATCGTCGGATTTTTTGCCGCGCCATTGCTGCGCCGCTCAACACGGTTGTGGGCTGACGCTGCGGTCGTCGGCGCGTTGAGTTTACTGATCGAGATCGCACAGAAGCTCGAGGGTTCGCAAGAAGGCTACGCGTCGAATCTGTTCGATATCGGCTGCGGCCTCGTCGGCGGACTGCTCGGCGCGATCGCTTGGAACGTGATCGTCCGGCCCAAGACGGACCGAGCGATCGAAGGATAACGACGCGCCGCGCGCCCGCATGCAGCGAACGCGCAGCGCAGCCTACGCTACTGCTGGCCGGCTTGGCGCAGCGGGACGGCGAACGGAACTCGTCGTTTGGATCTGCGACGTGGGCGCCCGTCGCGACGTTGAAATTGGCTTTGTTGTTCGCCGCATACGCATAACCGCCCGCCGCGCCGCCGAGTAAGCCCACGACGCTTCCGGCCGAGCCGCCGATGATGCGGCCGATCGTCTGGCTTCCGACGGCTGCCCCCGCCGCCGAGCCGAGCGCTTTACGCGTCGTCGTGTTATCTTTCTTGGAATCCATGCGCAGCACCGAGCCGGTGATCGGCTCGCTGCGCCCGTTCGTGAACGTGATCGAATCGAAGGCGAGAATCAAACGCGCCGCCTTTCCTTGCCCCGCGGCACGCACGTCGGCGACGTGGCCGTTCACGGTCGCGCCGGCGAAGGACTGATTGCCGTCGGGATACGGCGCGACGACTTGCATCGTGACCTTGTCGCCGTCGTGCGCGCTCTTCGTGCCGATGTCGCGGCGACGTCAGTTGCGCGTTGATCGTCGAGCCGACAGGCAGCGTCGATTGCGCATTGGCTGCGCTTGCCGCAAACAGGAGTGAGGTGGCCAGAGCGCCGGCCGCGAGCGGCACGATCGAAGAGTGAGGGTCCGTGCTTTCATGTCGTTCTCCTTAGCATCTCGAAACCGAGGGTTTGTCTATGGAACGTCGACGACACACGGCTCCGTTCCGCCTTGTTCAGCCTGCGCGTGCCGTACGCGCGGTCATCTCCCTGTGCCTCATGCGACGGCGGCCCGGGTCTTAGTTGATCGTGCGGCGTTAGCGGGATACCGTCCGCTGCGGTGATGCCGACGGTGCTGTGAGCGCGGCCATACGACGCTATACAGGATCAGGCCCACGCACAGCCAGACGACGAATCCCAGCCATGCGATCGGCACGCCGAACACGGTCGGATTGCCGTAGCGCAAGAAAGTACATCAAGCCCAGCGCCGTCACGGCGGCAAGCACCGGCACGATGTAGTTACCTAGCGGGACGTTGAAGCCACCGCGCAGTTCGGGATGCCGGCGCGCGCAAAATCGGCACGGCGATCGACACGAGGATGAAGGCGGCCAGGGTGCCCATGTTGGTCAGCGAGCCGACGATGCCGATCGGCGTGAAGGCCGCGATGACGGCGATGAAAACGCCAAAGAAGATCGTCGAAAAGATCGGCGTGCGCCAGGTCGGATGCACCGCCGCGAACGACTTGGGAATCAGGCCGTCGCGCGACATCGCGTAGATGACGCGGCTTTGGCCGAACATCATCACCAACAGCACCGTCGTCAAGCCGGCGATCGCTCCGAGCGAGATGATCAGCGCGACCCAGGCCGGCAGCCCGACGTGCAAGGCCGCAAAGGCGACCGGTGACGCGACGTTGAGCAGATTGAACGGTACCATGCCGGTGAGCACCGCGACGACGGCGATGTACAGGACCGTGCAGATCGCCAGGCTCATCAGAATGCCGAAGGGCAGATCGCGCTGCGGATTGCTGGCATTCTTCGGCCGTCGTCGATACGGCGTCAAAGCCGATGTAGGCGAAGAAAATGAAAGCAGCGCCGCCGAGCATGCCTTCCCAGCCGAACGGGAAATAGCCGCCCAAGCCCGTCGTCGGACCCGCCGGCAGCGCATAGTTCGCCGCGTTGACGTGGCCGATGCCGACGGCGATAAAGAACAGAACGATCGCGATCTTGACGGCGACGATGATCGCGTTGACCGTGCCCGATTCTTTGGTGCCCTTGACGAGCAAGGCCGTGATGATGAGGATGATCGCCGCCGCGGGAATGTTGACGATTCCGGGCGTCGGATCCCAATGGTTGTGCATCCATGCGGCCGGCAGCGTGATGCCGAACGCGGCCGTCACGAAGTTGCCGAAGTATCCCGACCATCCGATGCTGACCGTCGCGGCGCCTAAGCGCATATTCGAGGATCAAGTCCCATCCGATGATCCACGCCAGTCAATTCCCCGAGGGTCGCGTACGCATACGTATACGCGCTGCCGGAGATCGGGATCTTGCTGGAAACTTCCGCGTAGCACAGCGCCGCGAGCGCACTGACGAATCCGGCGACGATGAAGGAAATCGTCAGCGACGGGCCCGCGCGCGTTGCCGCGGCGACGCCGGTCAGCACGAAGATGCCCGTTCCGATGATCGCGCCGATGCCCATCGCGGTCAGCGACCATGGGCCGAGCGACCGTTTGAGACCGTGCGTTGCATCCGAGCCTTCGGACAGGATGCGAACGAGCGGTTTGACCCGTTGTGCTACCATCGGGGAAAGATTGACTGTTAGCGAGCGACTCCCTGGCTGCCGGCTTGCAGCGCGGTCTCGCTTCGCTAAGAGCGCCGGCAGCGCGGCGTCGACCTTCGATCACGAAAGGGTGTATGGACACGAGCGGACGGCTCGTTGAGTCGGAGCGCCTGACGGCTGCGCAGTTTGGGACGGCGTTCGAAGGGCAGATCGCCGTCATCACCGGCGGCAGCAGCGGAATTGGGCGAGCGACTGCGCTGGCATTCGGCCGCGAACGCGCGCACGTCGTCGTCGCCGATCTCAATGAAGTCGGCGGCCGTGAAACGCTCGATGCGCTCGAGGCGGTTGGCTGCGAGGCAGAGTTCGTGCGCTGCGACGTCACGCAAGTGCAGGAGGTCGATGCGCTCGTGGCACGTGCGGTCGAGCGGTTCGGAGCCCTCCACGCGATGGTCAACAACGCCGGCATCGGAACGTACGCGCCGTTGCTCGAACACACGCCCGAACAGTTCGACCGCGTCATGAAAGTCAATGCGTACGGCGTTTTCTACGGCATGGTCGCAGCCGGCAGAGCGATGCGCGAGCTGCAGATCGCCGGCACGATCGTCAACACGTCATCGGTTTTCGGATTTCTCGGCTCGACGGGCATCATCGGTTATCATGCCAGTAAAGGCGCCGTGCGCCTGATGACGCAGGCCGCTGCCTCGAACTTGCGCCGTTCGGCATTCGCGTCGTCGCCGTCGCGCCGGGTATGGTCGACACGCCGATCATCGCCGGCTACAAAGAGCGCGGACTCGAAGATTCGCTCGCGCGCGGTCAGATGCGCGGCAGGCTGCTGCCGCCCGAACGATCGCGCAAACGATCGTCTGGCTCTGTTCCCGGGGAGCCGACGCGGTCAACGGCAGCACGATCATGTGCGACGACGGCTTCGCGTCGTTCAAGACCTAGACGCGAAGCCGTCATCCATCGGACGCGGCTCTGGGCTAGGAGCCGCCTCCGCCGTTATAATTGCCGTTGCCATTGCCGTTGTAATTGCCGTTGCCGTTGTAGTTGCCGTTGCCGTTGTAGTTGCCGTTGCCATAGCGATGGTGGTGGCGACGGCGCCCACCGTACCCGTTCGCATTACCGCTGCCATTCACGTCGATTTCGGTTGCATTGATCGCACCGTTGCCACCGCGCGTTCCCGTGACGAAGATGCGCTGGCCGGCCTGCAACGTCGTGCCGCGCGGATTGATGACGGTGCCATTCTGCAAAAAGATGTTGCGCCCGTCCGTGAGCCGGACGTTTCCGCCGTTGACGCTGGCGATCGTACCTTGCGTGCGCGGGCTGCCGTGGCTCCCATAGCTGCCGTTTCGTGAGTTTCCATAGCCGTGTTGAGTGCCGTCGTATTGGGCCAACGCTACAGCCGGTACGGCCGTTGCGGCGAGCAAGAGTGCCGTCGCGAGTCCTTGTCGAGCCTTCATCGTGTCGTGTTTACTCCCTTAGTGAACTTGGTAAGCGAGCAACGACGAAGGCCCGACGTTAGTGCTGGGAGGACGCTGTGAAGCGTCCTCGGCAGCCGCGGTCAGCGATGGTTCCCGTCGTTGTCGTGGTCGTTATGACGGGGTGGACGCGCTGCCGACGTGCCGTTGGCATCGTTGCCGCGACCGCGATTCCAGTGACCGTCGCGATTGTGGTCGTCGCGGTTACGGTCGTCGCGATCCCGACGGTCATCCCGATCGTGCCGGTTCCAGCGGTCGTCGCGGTCGGTGCCGTTCTGATAGCCGCCGTTTAGCCGCCGTTTGATAGCCGCCGTAGTTGCCATAACCGCCGTAATTTCCATAGCCGCCGCCATAGTTGCCATAGCCGCCGCCGTTACCGTAGCCGTTGACGTCGATCTCGCTGGCGTTGATGGCGCCGTTACCGCCCGGCGAACCGATCACCGAGATCGACTGCCCCGGCTGCAAGGTCGTGCCGCGCGGGTTGATGACCGTGCCGTTTTCCAAAAAAATATTGCGCCCGTTGGTGAGGCGAATGTCGCCGCCGCTGACCGATGCAATCGTTCCGCCGCTTTGGCCGCGCGCGACCGCCGCCGTACCCGTGGTTCCAGCCGCCGTTGTACTGAGCCAGCGCCGCTGCCGGCATGGCCGTCACCGCTACGATGAGCGCCGTGGCGAATCTCTGTCGACTGTTCATGCTTCTCCCTTGTGGAACAAGTGTGGTGAAAGCACAACGCTACGGCTGCACGCGAAGTCCTGCGAACAGGCTGAGACTGCAAGCTCACGACTCGCGAAGCGGGTCGCGCCGGACGCCTTGCAGACAGGCGAACGCCAGCGGAACGAGCGCCACCGGCGGCGCCAGGCTCGGCCGCGCCAAAAACACGACTGCAGCGGCAAGGCCGCCGGCGAGATAGGCGGCATAGACCGGCGTGAGCACTGCGAGCACGTGCTCAGCGTCGCGATTCCGGTTGCCGTCGACGATCCGTGAAGCGACGACGCCGGCCAGCGCTTGACTGATGTTCGTCAATACGCCGGTCACGAAGGTCGTGTGGACTGGGGTCCCCCCGACTCGTCGCAACGTGGCGTTCTGCATGCCCATCGCCGGGGCTGCCGTTGCGAGCAGCAGATAGTACGCGCCTGAACCTTCGGACGGTGCAAACGCTACTATTGCGCCGGCGATCCAGAACGCGCACAGCACGACGACTTCGGCAGCGATCGTCGCAGAAAAAGCAAATCGCGGGGTAAGACCGTATGAAGAGTTCAATGAGGCTGGCGCCGAGAACAGCACCGCCCGCGAAGGCGGAGATGACCGCGGCCCGCTCCAAGGACGTTTTGAGGTCGTGACGCGCCATAGCTACGGCCAGGGTGACCGTATTGCCGCTCATCTGCGCCGTGAATAAGCGGAACAGCATCAGATATCCGATCGCGTCGATCGCGCCGCCGCTCCATCCCAGCAGGACTGCGAGCATCCGCTTCATCGGCGCAGGTTCAGCGCGGCGGAGGCGTTATTCGCGCGGATGCAATGCGTCGTAGGCCTGTGCGCGCAGCAAGTCGAGGTGCGCGCGGGTCGTGCGGTCGACGCGAGGGGCCGCTTGGCCGCGCGCTGCTTCCGCTTCGATGTACGCCAGCTGCGAACGCGCCAGAGCGCGCGCATCGTCGGGTGTGCCGGCGGCCGGTTGCGTCGCCAGTTGTGAAAGTACGGCCGTATAGTGCTGCTGCAGCGTGCGCCGCTCCGCCGGAACGCTCGTCAACGTGCGCCCGCGCAGTTCGGCAAAGACCGCATCGTGCGTCCAGGTGAACAGATCTTCGAGCCGCATCGGATGCGGATCGTTCGTCTCGGCGGCTCCGTCGGCGATGCGCGCCAGCACGGGGGCCGAGAACATCTCTTTGAGGACGCCGTCTTGCAAGGCGGCGACTTGTTCGGCAAGCGGCACGTCGTGGCGCGCCGGCGGATCGTACGCCCATTGCGGCAGGTTGCCGTAACCTTCGTAACCGACGTATCCGTAGCCGGCCCACTCGCTGTAACCCAGGTGTGCGAGCAGCGCCGGCGATGCGTGCAACGGATTGGCCGCAAACAGGTATCGGGCTAGCACGTCGAAGGCGCGCCGCTGCGCCGCGCGCGGAACCGGCACGATCGGCGGCTGGGCGCCCGGGTCGCCGCGATGCGCGCGCGACAGATATTGGCCGCCGATGAAATGGGCCGGCAGCGTCGCGCACGTCGCGATAGCGTCCGAAAAGAAGCCGGAATGCGTCCGTTTCATCCTGGTAGGCGTCGCCGTACTGCGGGAAGCGTGCGTCGAGATGCGCGATGAGGTCGCGGTCCATGTTCATCTGGACGCCGCACCAGCCGAGCGGGATCGTTCGTCAGATCGCCTTGCTCCGACGCGCGGATCGGAGGCGTGGCCGTTTCCCCACGACACGTCCTCATCGGATTCGTAGCGGTAGCGCGGCTCGCTCCAGGCCGACGCCCAGCGGCGCAGCGTCGGCAACTCGGCTTCGGGCGTGTCCGCGCCCGGAATTCGTCGCGTACGTCCACTGCATGAGGTGGTAGTCGTACGGGCCGAGCACCGTCTGCGAATAATCGCCTTGACCGTACGGCCGCGGCCACACGTTCGTCGGCGCATACTCCATCACGGTCGACGCGATGCCGTATTTCGACGTGAAAGCCGGGTCTTGCAGCTGCTTTGCCGTGTAGGCCATCGAGCCGATGAAGTTGTGCTGCATGCCCGAGGTTGTGGCCGGTTTCGTGCATGATCGTCGCCGAGCCAGACGTCGTCGAGGAACTTCTGCGGCATCGGATCGGTCGAGCGGCCGTAGCGCGCGGGATCGACGACGTCGTCCATTCGTGCTGTGCGTTAAGCGGCACGTCGGCCGAGATCAGGATGCCGGTGCGGAACTCTTCGCCGGTGCGCGGATCGTACAGCGTCTGCGAGTCGGCGCCGAAACTCGCGCGCTGCTCGGTCACCCAACGCAAGCACGTTATAGCGGATGTCGTCGGGATCCCAATTCGGATCGTCCGGCTGGTCGCGCGACTTGACGGCATCGCTGATGCCGAGCGGCAAGAATGCGTCGTTCCACTTGAGCACCGCTGCGCGAATCGCAGCGCGGTACTTCTGCGGGACGTATTGCTCATGTAGAAGACCATCGGGTGCGTCGCCGGCGATACGGGCTTCGACGGATCGGACGGCTGCAAATTCCAGCGCACGACGTAGCGGAGTTTGCGCGTCATCGACGCGATCGTTGTCGAACTGTCAGATAGATGTCGTCGTAGATTCCGATGCGGTCGTCGGCTAGGCGTGGACGGTAGTCCGGGCTCGGCGGCACGTCGGCGATATTGTACACGACGCGCATCTGCACGTGGCGCGGATCGGGAACGGCATCGTTGAGTGCGCTCGGTCTGCCGACGTCCAGTCCTGGCGTCGCTTCGATGACGACGTTCTTTGGAAACGCTTTCGCTGGCGCAAAATACGAGCGTTCCGGATCGAGCGTATAGGGCGCGGCCTTGCTGCCGGAGCCGCCCGCCGCATACGGATTGCCGCCAAGGCCTTGTGCGAACACGTTCTTGAGATTGAGCTGATCGCCCAAGAACGGTGCGGCGTCGAAGATGACGTCGCCGCTCTTCGGGTCCGTCGCAACGATCGGTGCGAGACCGACGATCGAACGCGCGAAGGAGCGATCGATCGCGCGTTCGGCGGCCGGGTCGCCGGGCGCGATGAAATACGGCGTCGGCCAGATGATCGCGATGTCGTTGCCGGCGCGCTCGAAGCGCACGAGTTCGGCCGGTAGGTGATCGGTATTGCCCCACACGATGAAGTTGCCGCCGACACCCGAGGCGGGCACGATCGTCTGCACGAAAGTCGTGATCGAGTTGCGCAGGCGTCAGCTCGACGTAGAGCTTGCCGTCTTTCTGCCAGAGCGTGAAGAGCCCGCGTTGCGCCGTCGCCTCGGCGACGAAGGCAGCATAGGGCTGCGCGCCGCCGCCCGGCGCCCGCGCCGGTGTGTTCGGTCCGGCGCCGAGCAAACATACGAATGAAGCCGCTGCAACGGCAAAGGTGCCTCTCACAACTGCGGTATTGGCCGATCCGAGCCTTTCCCCCGTTGCGCTCCCAAAGCGAACGCGTGGGTCTATCGGTACGCTACGTCGCGGGCGCGAAACGCTGCGTGTGCGCAAGCGTCCGTGCGCGCGTCACGACTGAGACGGCGGACCGCTGCCGACGTTCAAGAGCAGGCCGCCGTCGACAAAGACCGTGGTGCCGGTCATGTAATCGGACTCGGGGCCAGCCAGCGCGACGGCGACGCGAGCGATGTCTTGCGGTTGGCCGATACGACCTAGCGGGATAGCTTGTTCTTGTTGTTCGCGCTTTTTCGCGTCGTCCTTGAGTTCTTTGTTCATCGGCGTCATGATTGCGCCCGGCCCAATCGAGTTGACGTTGATGCCATACTTGGCAACTTCCAATCCGAGCGTCTTGGTGAACATCATGAGACCGCCTTTGGACGCGCAATACTCGGCAAAACCGATCATCGGCATCGTTTCGTGGACGGAGCTGATGTTGATGATCTTTCCGCCCCTACGTTTGGCATCGCGGATGCCGCGCACGAAGCGCCGCGAACAGAGGAATGGGCCGGTCAAGTTCGTCGCAAGCGTCTCTGACCACAGCGCCAGATCCATATCGACAACCTCTTTGCCATGCCCGTTGATGCCGGCATCGTTGACGAGGATGTCGACGGCGCCGAACCGGGATTCCGCCTGTGCGAACAGCGCTTCGACGTCTGCTTCTTTAGAGACGTCGGCGTGCACGCAGGCGGCTTCGCCTCCTTTGCTTGCAATCCAATCCGCGACTTCTTTGGCCCACTGCGGATAGGCGAACTCGACGACGACGACGCGCGCGCCATGTTCTCCCAAGGCCTTGGCGATCTCCGCGCCGATGCCGGATTCTCCGCCGCTGACGATCGCCGTCTTACCACGTAAGTGCATCGGCCACTCCTTTCATCGGTGCGAGGCGCGGCATCACGCGATCTTCCGCGCAAGCGAAATCGCCCCAAGCACGAACGCCGCTGCGGCTGCGTAGATCGTCCAACTTCCGTGCGTCGCGAGCCACAACTCTTTGCTCGACGGCTTCGACCGTGAATCGAACTCGCCGTGGGCGCCGTAGTCTCCAGGCGCCGGTTCCCACAGATTGATCGGCGCGTCGGGATCGCGTGGTCCGTTGTATTGCTGAGACTTATAGCCCGTCTTGCCCAAATAGATATCGAGCAGCCCGGGCACGATTTTCTGTCCCACGATCGCCTCGACCGTTGAGCCGCCGACCCACAGCTCCCGCCGGCGATGATGCGCCGCCCAATATAGCGCCCGAGCCGCAACCTCAGGCTGGTAGATCGGCGGGACGGGCTGCGCTTTGTGCGGCAAATTGCGATTTGCACCAGGAGAATTGCGGCGTGTTCACGGCGGGCATCTGCACCATCGTGATGTGGATCTTACTCTTCTGATGAACGAGCTCGCAGCGGATCGAGTCGGTGAACCCGCGGATCGCGCTTTTGGCGCCGCAATAGCCCGCTTGCAGCGGGATGCTGCGGTACGCCAGCGCGGAGCCCGATTTGCACGATCGTGCCGCGATTGCGCGGGCGCATCCGCTTGAGCGCAGCCAACGTGCCGTACACGAAACCGAGGTAGTGACACTCCGTGATGCGCTTGTATTCGTCCGGCGTCAGCTCGTCGAAACTCCGAAAACACGTTCGAGAACGCAACGTTGACCCATATGTCGATCGGTCCGAGCGTCTCCTCGACCTGCGCTGCTGCCGCATCGACGGCTGCGGCGTCGGCTACGTCGGTCGGCAGGACCAACGCCTTGCCGCCGGCCTCCTCGACTTCGCGCCGCGCATTTTCAAGACTCTCACGGCTGCGCGCGATCAGGCCGATCGACGCGCCATGCTTTGGCAAATTCTCTCACGGTGGCCCGCCCGATGCCCGCCGCCGCTCCCGTGATGACGACCACTTCGTCTTTACAACTATGCATGTTCACCTAAAACTTCACCGTTGAAGCCGCGTTCGGCGGCCGCGATTCTTTGCGTCATGCTCGTTTCCAATACCGGGCCGTTGCATACGCACTGGCGGCGATGGCGCCGAGCGTCGCAACGCTTACCAATCCCCGCACGGTCGCCTTCTTCGCTTCTCGTTCGATATCGGGAACGTAACGCAGTTCTGGGTACCCGCCCGGAGCGCCGGTCACACCAAAGTCCATCGCCATCTTGATGATCTGCGCGCTGTGTAACGCTTGGCGATCCGTCGTCTGAGCGATCTGCTCGCGGCACGAAAAGCCATCATTGACGATCAGCGTCTGTTTTGACGCACCGCGGACCTTCGGCAGTAAGACGCGCTCACCGGCGGCGATCGAGACGTCGTAGTGTTCTCCGCGTTCGAACCCGAAGGAGCCCGCCATCCCGCAGCAGCCCGAATCGAGCACCTCGACGTCGAGTCCCATCCGGGAAAGGATCGTTTCCTCAGTCGTAAAGTCGAGGCTCGACTTGTGATGACAATGTCCGTGCACGAGTGCCTTACGTTCGAGCCGCGGCGGCTTGTAGTCCGGCGCATGCTTGGCGAGAAACTCCGTAAGCATGAACGTCTGGTTCTTCAGCCGCTTCGCGTCTTCGTCGCCGTGCAAGAGGTTGACCATCTCGTCGCGGAAGACCGAGACGCAGCTCGGCTCGAGACCGACGACACAGACGCCGCGCGCGAATCTGAGGGCGCAACTCATCGACGATCTGCAGCAGCATCGTCTTGGCGAGATCGAGCATGCCGTAATCGTACAGGGGCCGCCCGCAGCACAGCGACGCCTTCGGCACGGTGACGTGGAAGCCGGCGGCCTCGAGGACCTCAACGGCGGCTTGAGCCGTTGACGGATGGAAGTGGTTGTTCCACGTATCGGGCCACAGGATCACCTCGGGCGCGCCGACGTTGCGCGGCGCGCGCTTACGCGAACCACGCTTTGAAGGTCTGCGGCGCGAACAGCGGGACTGCGGCGTTGCGGCGCCATCGTGGCGGCGCGCCTTGACGAGGCGCGCAGACCCGGTGTTTGCATGACGAAATTGACGAGCGGCGGCGCGAGCGAAGCCAGGCGCGCCCACCAGTACATCAAGCCGAATGCGTACGCAGCAATCGGCCGCAAGCCGGCCGGCATAATAGTGCGAGAGAAACTCTGCTTTGTACGTCGCCATGTCGACGTTGACGGGGCACTCGCCCTTGCAGCCTTTACACGACAGACAGAGGTGCAAGCGCATCCTTGACCGCTTCGTCGCGCCACCCGCCGCGCAACGGATTGCCTTCGAGCATCTCAAAGAGCAGCCGCGCCCGGCCGCGGGTTGAGTGCTTTTCTTCGTGCGTCACCTGATAGCTGGGGCACATCGTGCCCGCTTCGTGACGCCGGCACAGGCCGACACCGACGCAACGGTTGGCCGCATACGCGAAGCTGCCGTGATCGCGACTGCGAACGAAAAGTTCGTCTTGGGCTCCCACGGACGGTAATGGCTCGCCGATGCGCAGGTTTTCGTCGATGCGGATACGGGTCGACGATTTTTCCCGGGTTCATCTTGTTGTCCGGATCCCAGATTGCTTTGAACTCGCGGAACGCAGCGACGATGTCGTCGCCGTACATGAGCGGCAAGAATTCCGCGCGCGCTTGCCCGTCGCCGTGCTCTCCGGACAGCGATCCGCCGTAGCTCGACACGAGCAGGCATGCCTCTTTCATGAACGCTCGCCACGTCGCGATCCCGGCGGCCGACTTGAGGTCGAAGCTGATGCGCGAATGGATGCAAGCCTGTCCGAAATGACCGTAGATCGCGCCGTCGTAGCCGTACTTATCGTAGAGAGCGCGCAAGTCGCGCAGGTAAGCACCCAGGCGCTCGGGCGGAACGGCGGAATCTTCCCAGCCTGGCCAGTAGTCTGGTTTCGTCGGAATCTTGGCACTCGCGCCGAGACCGGATTCGCGTACTTTCCACAAGTGCTGCGCTTGCTTGGGATCGTCCACCAGCTTCATAGCCGGCGCATCCGGCCGCGCTTTCGAACGCTTCCATGCAGCGCTTGGCCTGCGCATCGGCGTCTTGCCGGGTCGCCGCGCCGAACTCCGCCATCAGCCAACCGTTGCCCGGCGGGAGCATGTCGATGTTTACTTCGCCTTCGCCTTTGAGGCGCATGAACTCGATCAGCTTATCGTCCATGCCTTCGAGGGCGATCGGTCCGAAGCCGTTGATGAATGGCACGGCGTCGGCCGCAACGTAGATGTCGTCGAAGCCCATGACGAGCAGCGTGCGGCACGGCGGGCTCCAGATCAACTTGCACTTGGCCTCCAGCACGGTGACGAGCGTCGATTCGGAACCGACGAGCGCACGCGCGACGTTGAAGCCGTTCTCGGGCAAGAGTTCGTTGAGGTTGTAGCCCGATACTCGCCGCGGGATATCGGGATAACGCGCTCTGATGCGCTCCGCGTAGCGGTCGCGCAGATCGCGCATCCGGCGATAGATTTCGCCGCGCCGGCCGCCCTCGGCGATGATGCCGTCGAGTTCTTCTTCGCTCGTGGCCCCGACGGTCAAGCGCACGCCGTCGTAGGTCAGAACTTCGAGCTCTTCGATGTTCTCTTCGACTTTGCCGGCCATCTGGGCGTGCATCCCGCACGAGTTGTTGCCGATCATTCCGCCGAGCGTGTTCCGGTTGTGCGTCGCGGGATCGGGCCCGTACGTCAACGTCTGCTCCTCGGCCTTTTGCCGGAGGTGATCGAGGATGATGCCGGGACGGACGCGTGCCCACCGGCCTTCGTAGTCGATCTCGATCAGTTCGTTGACGTATTTCGAAAAATCGATGACGACGCCGGCGTTACAGCACTGTCCGGCGAGGCTCGTTCCGCCGCCGCGCGACAGAATCGGCGCGCCGAACCGGCGGCACGCGGCGACGGTTGCGACCACGTCATCCACGTCACGCGGCACGACGACGCCGATTGGGATCTGACGATAGTTCGACGCATCGGTCGAATAGAGGGCGCGATCGCCGTCGCCAAAGCGCACCTCGCCGCGCACCGCAGAGCGGAGCGCCGCTTCGAGACCGCTACGATCGACGTCCGTCGCGTTGAAGGCATCGGATCGATGCGTTTCGGGCGGCACGGCTCCATCGAACCGAGTGCCGGCGGTGCGCGAGCCTTCGATTGTTTCGAGAAGATTGATCATACGCCCAGAGGCTGTACCCGCCGCGCACGCAGGGCGCCCAAGCTAACTCGGAGTTTTTGCAATCGTATGTCAGTGCACGTCGATCGCCAGCGCCGCGCCGACCAGGAGCGTGCCCAGCGCCTGCCAGGCGATATAGTCTGTCACGATCCCGCTATGGAGTGCGCGCAGCATGCCCATCGGCGCCGCGGCGACGGTCAGACCCCGCCGCAGCAGGCCGGGGAAGCGATCGTACGATAATGCGATCGCCGCCAGCGCCAGCGCAACGGCAGTCGACAATACTCCCGTGATGATCCCGCTCTCCGCCGGATGAACGGGCGCGGCCGTCAGCAGAGCGCGCGGGCTTGGCGCCGAGCACGGTTTGCACGTACGCGGAGCGTTGCTCGAAGCGCAGCGCCGCCGTCAGCGCGCGCGTCGCGACGAGCGGACTCGATCCGAGCCAGACACCCGCTGCCAGCAATCCGTACACAGGAACGAGCATCGGCCAGCGCGGCGCATCCGGCGGCGCGTCCTGTTCGCGAATTTCCCGAGCAGGCGTGCCGCTGCCCAGGCCCTGCTGTTGCCCCCACCCGGTGTAGATGCGGATGGCGGCTCGCAACACGGAACCTCCGGTCACGCCCGAAACGAACAACAGCACGAGGGTGATCCAGCCCAGGCCGGCATCGTGTCCGGCGTCTTCGATGAGCGACTTGCCGAGGTACGTTCCGAACGGCGGCAGCGCGGCAAGCCCGAGCGCGCCTATGACGAGCGCGGCGCTCGTGATCGGCAGCTTGCGACCTCGCCCGGCGAGGTCGTTGATGTCGACGCTCGAGAAGCGCTGCAGTACGATCCCGCTACTCAAAAATAACGCGCCTTTGACGAAGCCGTGCCCGAACACGTAGATCCAAAACCCGGCCAGCGCTTTGGCGCTGAACAGCGCGACGCCGATCAACAGCAGTCCGCTGTGACTGATCGTCGAGAACGCCAACAACCGCTTGAGATGTCGTTCGGCAAAGCACATGACGGCGCCGACGACGGCGGTGAGCACCCCGAACGACAACAGCACCGTTCGGATGGCGGCTTCGTGTGGTCCGAGGGCACCTGCAAAGATCGTCCAGTAGAGCCGCGCAATCGCATACAGGCCAAGTTGCACCATGATGCCCGAAAACAGAAGACAAAGCGGGGTCGGCGCGACGGCGTGCGCGTCGGACAGCCAAAAGTGAAATGGGGCAAGCGCCGCTTTGGTTCCGAAGCCAACGACGATCAAGACGAAGGCGACGACGAGCAAGTTCGGGGTTGCATGCTCGGCAAGACTATGGCCGAGCTGCGCCATATTCAGTGCGCCGGTGCTTCCGTAGAGGATCGCGATCGAGATCAATACGAGAAACGCTGCGATGCTGTTGACGACCGCAAATGAAAACGCGCCTTCGACGGCCGACTGATCTTCGATGCGGTAGCCGGTCAGCGCGAACGCAGCGACCCCCATCAGTTCGAACCATACGAACATATTGAACAGATCGCCGGTCAATGCGAACCCTAGCATCGCCGCTAAGAACACCAGCATGAGGACGTAAAAACTGGGTCCGCCGCGGGCGAAATAATGCCAGCTAAAGAAAAGCGCGGCTACGACGAGCACCGCAACGAAGGTTGCAATCCCGGCGCCGAACGGATCGACGGCGAAGTCGATGCCAAGCGCAACGCCGCCCCGCGGCTGCCAGCCGCCGAACCAGCGCACGATCGTACCATTCCACGATGCCGCTAGCAGCAGGGCACACATCGTCGCCGACGCGGCCGCGGTCGCCGTTGCCACCGCGTCGACGACACCGCTGGGCAGTTTCTCGCCGACCACGATCAGCACGACGGCCACGCCCAGCGGCGTGGCGACGGCGAGCGGCGCGAGGTCGCCGATGCTCATCCGCGCATCGCACGCAATTCTTCGGGGTCGAGCGTGTGGCGATGACGGTCGATCTGAAGGGCGAGCGCCAGCAGCAGAGCCGTAACGGTGGCGCCGACAACGATATCGGTCAACGTCAGCGCGTGCACGACCGGATCGACGGCGCGCGTGCCGGGCAAGACGTCCGCGAACACCGGCGCCCCGGCATCGTGCAGATACCCGACCATCAGGATCAAGACGTACGTCGACGACTGCGTCACCGATAAACACAAGATGAGGTGCACGAGATTACGGCTGGTCGCCATTCCATAGAGCCCGACGCAGAAGAGCCACGCCGGAACGACGAACGCCAACCAGCCCATTAGGCTCACCGCGCCGTCGCGTCGCCTTCGAGTTCGATGCGCGTTTCGCGCCCAAACTCGACGAACATCAACAAAAAGCCGGCCCAAATCTCGACGCCGACGAAGAAGTTGATCAGCTCGATCGTGCCCGACGAGAAGAACGCACCAGCGTGGCCGAGCGGCAAGACATTCTTGAGAAATGCGCCGCCGGCGGCGAGCGCCGCGATTCCGACCGCGACGTAAGAACCGGCGCCGAGCGCCTCAAAAAAATCGATCGCCGTTTGGGGCGTGGCCCGCGAAAACGCCCTGTAGCCGGCTCCGAGGTAGAGCAGCGCGAAGGCGCTACCGGTCACGGCCCCTCCCTGGAAACCGCCGCCGGGGGTCAACGGACCGTGCAGGACGACGTACACCCCGAACAGGACGGTCAGGGCAAATCCCACGATGCCGAACGCCCTGATCGCATCGCTGCGCGGCTGGTTCGTACGTCCGCGTGACGGCGCCAGCGGCGACTCGAGCGTTTCATGCCGCTCGCGCCGCAGCAGCAGCGCGAGTCCCGCCACCGCGGCAACCATGATGAACTCCTCACCCATCGTGTCGAGGCCGCGATAGTCGTAATTGACCGCAGTGACCACGTTGGTGATTTGACGCTCGTGGACCGCGACTTTATTGAGGATGTTTCCGTAAGGTCCCGGGTAGTTGCCGAACGGCGGCAGACTCCAAAAGCCCCACAACAGCATCGCAAATATGCCGGCGGCGCCGGTGACCACCATCGCTGTGCGCGCATGTTGGTTCATCGCGATTTCGGCCGGTGCGCGCGGCACTTCGCCAGCGTCGCTGCGGCGACAAACGGGATCGCAACCGTGCCGACTGCAATCTCCGCGAGTGAAACGTCGGGGGACTGCAGCAATAGGAACAGCAGACTGAGCAGCATCCCGTAGAATGCATACACGAACAACTGACGACGCGGGTCGCGCGTCAGAACGACTGCCGCGCCGATGACGGCGACGAAGCAAAAGGCGAGGATCTGCAGCACGATCATCCGGCGCTCTCCCCAGGCAGCGGTTCGGCGGGATCGTACGGCACGCAGAACGGCGCGTCCCGTCGCGTGCGTCACGACAGGGCTGAGCACGAGCAGGACGCCCGCGATCAATGCGGCTTTGATCCCGGCCGCCGAAACACACCGGCCGAAACCCACATCGCGAGCGCAACGAGAAACGGCCCAACGGTGACCGCCGGGCCGACGTAATGGAGCTTCTGGAGGGTCGTCGGCATCACGAGCACGCCCAGGGCGCAACCGGACTCGACGACGACCGCGAACGTCAAAAGCACGGCCATCGTGACCTCGTGCGGCGTCAGAGCCATCGTTCGTAGAACCGCGCGAACACCAGACCCGCTGGAAAACTGAGCACTGCGAGCATCAGCGCCACATCGAACGACGACTCGCGCTCGATCCCTTTGGCGATGCACAACAGGATGAGGATGAGAAGCGCCGTTGCCAATTCGAGGCCAACGAGTTGATCGAGCGGGCGCCCGCGCACGATCACGATGCCGCACGGAACGAGCCCCAGCATCAAGGCTGCTGCGGCCGCCAGCCAAACGTTCATATCGGCCAACGTGAAGTGCCTCGCTTCGGAGCGGCGACCAGTTCGTGCAGCCACAGCACGCCGTTTTCGCGGTCGATCCCGAGCGCGATCGTGTTCGGCGCGATCGACACGCCGCCGACGACGAGCGCGCGACGCGCCGCGCTGTGCGAATCATCGTTGCCGGCGTCAAAATCGACTGGCACGAAGACGCTGCGCGGCATACCCTGCCCGGCTAGCGCGCGCGCCAACGCAGCGAAGACGACGACGCAATCGCGCAGCACGCTCAGAGGTATGCTGGCCGCCACCCCAAGCCACGCAACACGCAGAACGAATCCGCCGGCGGCCCGATTCGCATAGAGGAGCGCTGCCGTCGCGCAGGCCGCGACCGCTGCACCGACGCCGCTTTCGACGATGCTGATTTTGCCGACGAAGGCATAGTAGAGGAGCACGAAGCCGAGCCAGATGCCGAGCGCACGAAGCAAAGACCGTACCTCAAATCGGTGCTTTCCTTCCGATTCCCCGCGCACGGGACGAGCGAAACGGAGTTTGTGCGCGCGCGGTCTACCGTTTCGTCAGTTCCAGGAGACGGAAACCGCGTGGACCCAGAACGAGCGGCAGCCCGTCGCCGAGTTGGCCGGCATCGAGCGATTCTGAGTCTTCCCACGACGCGCGGACGCTGTCGAAGCAGCGCGCGGAAAATGTACCGTCGAGCCGCTCGATACGCAGTGCCGTCGTGGCCGCGCGATCCGTCGTGTTTCCCACGAACGCGACGACCTTTTCGGCCGAGGCCAAGCCGAGGGACACGACGGCGTCGCCACTGGAACCGACGCGCTCGCTGATGTCTTCGTCGAAGCGTTCGATCGGAAAGTCGGCGTCCAGGTCGGCGTTGGCCCATCCGCGCAATTCGGGCGCATACGCGACGAGAAACGTTGTGTCCCGACCGCGCAGCGGCGTATTGCGCAGGCCGCACCACTTCCAGTAAGACGGCATGTTGGGTGCAATACGCACGCGTTCGGCGGCGAGATCGAGTCCCAGGGCGCCTTCAATGACGGCCCACAGATACCGCGGCGGGAACCACGGGGAAAGGTGCATCCCCATGTTGACGAGCGTCTCGCCGTTGAGCCACTCGGAAAACTGCCCCGGCACCGTGTTGTTGCGTTGCGGGTCGCGCGCGTAGTTCTCGAATCCGTTCGTCAAGGCTTCATCGATGAAGTCGGGCGTATACGCTGCCGCGGCCTTCGCGAACCAGAAGGTCATGCCGTTCCACACGCCGCCTAAACACCCGCTGCTCTTGGTCGGGCTGTAGTTGATCGCGTCGCGCGGCAACACGCGCATCCCACCGGACGTCCAAAAATCGCGGTCTGATAAGCGCCGCACGATCTCGGCACACCGCTCGCGCGGCACCGCATCGAACAGGACGGGGAACACGAGGTCCGCCGTAATGTCGCTGCGCGGCTTGCCGTCGACGTCGATGTTGAGGTAATAGAGGCCGTTCCCCGGATTGTAGAGATGCTCGTCGATCGCACTACGGAGATCGGCGGCCAGCGCGTCGAATTCGGACGCCGTGTGTGCGTCGTCCTTGGAACGAGCCAACTGGGCGATGCAGCGGAAGGCCCCATACGATTCCGAATTGACCTCAGTGACTGCGCCGCTGAGCCGGTAATCCTTGATCACGTTGCGCCAACTGGTGATGCCCTTGCTGCCGAGTTCCTGGGAGGTGCACCACACCAAGCCTTGGTCGTTGCGCTGAGACGCGACGTAACGCCCCGCCGCGACGGCGGCCTCGTACGCTTCGTCGAGGAAGTCGCGATCGCGAGTGACCGCGTAATGGTGCCACACGCCCCAGATGAACAGCGGCGTGTCGTCGTTGATGTTGAGGCCGAGGTCCTCCGTCTTGCCATCGAGCATGTTGTAGTCCTCGACGATCATGCCGTTGGGCTTCTGGTGATGCGCGAACTGCATCAAACACTCGCGCGAAAAATCGGGACGAAAGTAATCGGCCCCGGCGCAAAACCACGCACTGTCGCGCGCCACGCACTTGACCGACATGGTCGGATTGTTGGTGAAGCTCCAACCCGACGCCGGTTTGAGGAGCACGCGCTCCATGTTGGCCTTGGCCCACATTACGCCGCGATTGATGTGCGGATTGGGCGTTAGCACGACCGAGCGGCCTAAGGACTGACGATAGTGCGCCTGCGTCGCTTCTAAAGCGTCCGAGGCCTGCGGCAGTGAGGTGTACGTCTGCTTGACGCGATCGACGCCGTGCGCGGACACGCACAGGTAAAATGCGAGATGTTTAGTTTCCCGCGGCGCTAAGGAAGTCGTGACGTGGAGAACGCCACAATCGAAACCGGGAGGGGCCTGCGTTTTTTCCGAGAGCCGGCCGGGATGGCGCGCGCTGACGGCCTTGGCGTGATCGATCGAGACTTCATAGCTCTCGAGCTCGCGAGAACAACCGACGATGCGCGCTTGATCGGGCTCTTCCTTGCTCCACGCAACGAGCGCGTGCCGCTCCCGATCGTACTCGGCCTCCAGCGGTTTCTTGATGTGCTGCGTCAGTTGCGCGAAGGCATAGGTCGCGATCCGTTGCTCTTCTTCGGCGTCGTTGGTGAACTCGATCGCGTAGTAGACCGCCGGATCATCGACGGACCCAGACTGCGGTCCGCGGCTTAAGACGAACACATCCTCGCGGACGTAGACGCCGTTGGTCAGCAGGTACCGGTGTTCTTGATGGCCGGGATACATAAAGAAATGACCCGACTCCGGATCGAGCTTCATGCCTGAGCGATCGTCCCAATGCTTGAGCACGAACGTTTCCAACAGCACCGATCCAGAATCGACGCAATAAATCTTTTCGATCGCACCCGTCGCTTTGAGAACCATCTGGCACGATGGACTGCCGAGCGTACTGCCCGTCGCCATCGCCTCATCGGCGAGGCGATACGCGTCGAAGCCATGTTCCCAGCGGAGTTTCGTGGTCGCGCCGACGCCGCCTAAAACGTTCGAACGATAGGTGACCGCAGAGTCGCTCATACTCGTTATCTGCCCCGACTGCGCGCCGCATACGCAGCAGGCAAGCTGACGCACAAACGCCCGCGGTTTAGGCCGCGGGCGTTAACGCCAGATCGTCGTTGTGAGGGATTGCTATCCGCGTGCTTGGCGCAGTTCCATCGAGTGCGTCGTGACGATCGTCGCGGACGCGCCCTTAGCGATGTTGAAATTCGGGCGGTCGTTCTTGGCGTAAAGATAGCCGCCCGCCGCACCGCCCGCGAGACCGACGACGCTGCCCAGCGTGCCGCCGAGGATTCGTCCGATCGTCTGGCTGCCGACCGCTGCTCCGGCCCCGGCTCCGAGCGCTTTGCGAGCCGTCGTATTATCGGACGTCGACTGAACTTTGGAAATCGTGCCGCTGAGCGGGGCCGACTCGCCGTCCGGCAGGACGATCTTATCGAAACCGAGCTGCAGAACGGCTTTTCGGCCTTGACCCGCACTGCGCGCCGAGATGACGTGCCCGTATAGGGTCGCGCCGGCGAGGCTGCTGTGGCCGCCCGGATACGGAGGGGCGATCTGCATCGTAAAGGGTTGGCCGGCTTGAGCGTTCTTCGTATTGATGTCCGCCGACGACAGATACGCGTGGATGACGGAGCCGCTCGGCACGTACAACTTCGCGAGCGCTGGGGCGAAGCTTGCGACGGTGAAGGCAGCAGCCGCGGCTAGTATGCCGGCGGACCGTCGAACGCCCGTCGCGGGCGAATGGGCTTTTCTGTGGGCCAACATGGTCTGTGGTGATCCTCCTTCGCATTGAGCGGGCCATCCCGCTATCCCGAAACGCATCGCGGCGCGACTGCGGTTCGCCGAACCCTATATTTTCATCGGAAACGGGGAGTTTATCCGGAACGCCGTTGTTGCATCATAATCTCTGTGACGCAGCGCACGGTTTCGGCCACGCTCTCCGGGGTGCCCCTTCTGCTGGTCATCGGTACCAGCGCGGCGATGCTCGGCGTCCGTCTGCTCGAGACGCAGGGCGATCCGCTGGTCTACGTGCGCGTCGCCTTGTCGCTCGGCGCACTCGGGATCGTGTTCGCAGGCCGCCGCAACCTACTGCGTAGCGCCGTTCTGGCATTCGCGTTGGAAGCGACCGGCGGTATTCTGACGTTCATCTACGTCGACGTGCCGTTCGTCAATGCCCACCGGACGGAGATCGGCGGCCTCGCGCTTACGCTCCAGGACCGTCTGGCGGGGGATCCGGTAGCGCGCTAGCCGTCGCGCCCCGAGCCCGTGACCCGGTCGCCGCCTCGGCGATCCAACGCATCGCCGAGTCGCGCGTAAATAACCCGCTGAATTCGCCCGCGCTATCCAGCAACGCCACCGCATCGCCGTGTTCGGTGGCCATCTCCCGCGCGACTTCGGCCGCACTCGCCGTATCGGGCGCAGTCGCCAGCTTATCGGGCCGGCGCATGATGCTGGTCACGTAAGCGCGGTCGCGTTCACCCGGAAGCACGTGGGCCGCTTCTTCGAGCGAAACGACGCCCGCAAACGCTTCACCGACGAAGACCGGTGCCGTGCGCACTCTGTGGGCGAGCAGATAGCGGACGGCTTCGGCTATCGAGGCATTGGCCGGCACGCGCACGTCCGTAGGCGCTGCCAGCTCGCGAGCGCGATGGCCTTCGAGCGCGTGCGACACCGTGACTCGTGACTGCTCCATGTTGCCGGCCGAGAGCAGATACCAGCCGATGAACGTCCACCATAGGCCGCCGCCGAACCCAACCGCCAAGGTCTCGGCAATGCCGAAACCCATCATCGCCCAGGCCAGCACCCGGCCCGTCCCGACTGAAACCCGCGTCGCCAAAGCGCGATCGCCTTTCGCCCGCCAGACGAGCGCGTGAAGCACGCGCCCCCCGTCGAGCGGGTAGGCCGGCAAGATGTTGAAGACCGCCAACGCGACGTTCACGACGCCCAAGTAGAACGCGATCTCGCCCGCGGGCGCCGTGCGGCCGAGCGGCGCGGCCAGCGCGATGCAAGCCCACCCGATGCCCAGACTCGTCAGTGGCCCGACGCCGGCAATCCAGGCTTCCGCGGGTGCCGATTGCGGTTCCCCTTCGATCGCCGAGACGCCGCCGAAGATGAACAGCGTGATGCTCCGAACGGGGATGCCGCGCGCGCGGGCGACGAGCGAATGTGCCAATTCGTGCGCGAGGACGCTCGCGAAAAAAAGCAACGATGCGAACATGCCGAGGGCTACCCGCTGCGCCGTATCTAAGCGGTCCATGCGCAAGGGGCCGCCGGGGTTGCCGAACGACCACGCGACGAGCGCGAAGATGAAAATCCACGTCGCGTTGACGACGATGCGAATTCCAAAGAGCGAGCCGATGGCCATTACCGTGCAAGATTCCCCGCGCGACGCCGTTCAAGCCTTGGCGGATTCGCCGCGACGTTTCGGCGCCGGCACCCGCAGCCGGAGGGCGTCGCAACTAACCGAGATCAGCGGCCGCCCGTCGCCGAAGAGTCTCGATATGAGACCGTCGGCCGGCGCTTGGAGGTTCGTATGCGCGAGTTCGACGCGCGCCCGTACGAATGCCGTAAAAAACGTTGTGCGACCCTGCGAAAAAGCGAACGCCGGCAGCGGTGCGAACAGCGGGATGCGTACGCGCGGCTGCGCTGTCGTCGCCTGGACGACGACGCGACAGACGGGGCGCTGCGAACCGCGCCGGTTGACGAGCACGTCGTTCCTGCGATCGTTCAGGACGAAGTCCGCACCCCGTTTGCGCAGCGTCCAGATCGCGCGGCCGCCCCAGCGCGAGGCGTCGCTGTCGACGTAGAGCGCGGTCAACCAAAAGCCGAACTTCCAGCCGACGCGCACCAGCGCAGCGACGACGCACAGTTCGTGGTAACGCAGCGTCGACCCGGATTCGTACGAAAGCAACGCAAGGCCGCCGAGCGTCTTGCCGGGCCACACCGGCACGACGGCAACGCCCGGCGGCACGATGCCACGCACGCGGGCGACCTCGACGGCGTGCAGACGTGCTGCGCCCCAGCCCCGCAACCGCCACGGTGGAGGCGGGTACGGCGCGTGGCAGCTCACCGATGGCCTTTACGTCAGCGAGAGCGGACGATAGCGGATACGGTGCGGCCGGGCAGCCTCTTCTCCGAGCCGCTGCTTCTTGTTCGCTTCATATTCTTGATAGTTGCCTTCGAAGAAATAGACGCGAGCATCGTCTTCGAAGGCGATGATGTGCGTCGCGATGCGGTCGAGGAACCAGCGATCGTGACTGATGACGAGTACTGTGCCCGCGAATTCGCCGAGTGCGTCTTCGAGCGCGCGCAACGTTTCGACATCGAGGTCGTTGGACGGCTCGTCCAGCAGTAGGACGTTGGCGCCCGACAGCAGGGTCTTGGCGAGATGGAGGCGGCCGCGCTCGCCGCCCGACAACGTGCCGACCTTCTTCTGTTGATCTGCGCCTTTGAAGTTGAAGCGCCCTAAGTATGCGCGCGAGGGCATGTCGAAACGGCCGACTTGTAACACGTCGCGGCCGCCGCTGACGTCGTCGAAGACGGTCTTCTCATCGTCGAGCGATTCGCGCGTTTGCTCGACGACGGCAAGTTTGACCGTCGGCCCGATCGCGATCGTCCCCGCGTCGGGCCGCTCGCGTCCGGCGATCATGCGCAACAGCGTCGATTTGCCGGCGCCGTTGGGACCGATGACGCCGACGATCGCGCCGGCCGGAATCGTAAAGTCGACGTCGTCCATCAGCAGGCGCTCACCGTACGCTTTGCGCACGCCGGCAAAGGAGATCACGTTGTCGCCGAGGCGTTCGGCGACGGGGATGAAGATCTCGCGCGTCTCGTTACGGCGCTGATACTCGTAACTCGAGAGTTCCTCGAAGCGAGCGATGCGGCTCTTGTTTTTACTTTGCCTCGCCTTAGCGCCCGAGCGCACCCATTCGAGTTCTCTGCGTAGCGCTTTTTGGCGAGCGGATTCGGCTGCTTCTTCTTGCATGAGGCGCGACGTTTTCTGATCGAGCCAGGAACTGTAGTTGCCCTGCCACGGGATACCGCGCCCGCGGTCGAGTTCCAAAATCCATCCGGCAGCATTGTCGAGGAAGTAGCGGTCGTGCGTAACGGCGACGACCGTGCCTTCGAACCGCTGGAGAAAGCCTTCGAGCCACTCGACGCTCTCGGCGTCGAGGTGATTCGTCGGTTCGTCCAGCAGCAGCATCGTCGGTTTTGAGAGCAATAGGCGGCACAGCGCCACGCGCCGCTTTTCGCCGCCCGAAAGGGGACCGATCCGCGTCTCCCACGGCGGCAGACGCAGCGCGTCGGCCGCGATGTCGAGTTGCTGCTCGAGATTGTCGGCATCGTGGGCGAACAGCACGGATTCGAGCTTGGCTTGTTCGTCGGCGAGCGCGTCGAAATCGGCGTTCGTCTTCACCGTACGCCGCATAGACCGCTTCCAGCCGGGCGCGCGCGGCGAGCACTTCCCCCAAGCCTTCTTCGACCGTCTCGCGAACGGTCTTATCGGGATCGAGTCTAGGCTCTTGTTCGAGATAGCCGATCGAGATGCCCGGCATGGGTAGCGCTTGGCCTTCGAAGTCTGCATCGACACCCGCCATGATGCGCAGCAACGTCGATTTTCCCGCGCCGTTGAGCCCGAGGATGCCGATCTTCGCACCGGGCAGAAAGCCAAGCGAGATATCTTTGAGGATCGCGCGTTTGGGCGGCACGACCTTGCCGACGCGCAGCATCGTGTAGACGTTATTCATAGGTGAGCAAGTCGGGCTGCGGGCGCAGTTTCATCGCTTGCGCCGGCGTAAGCATATCGGTGTCTTGCTTGTAGAACAGCTTGAAGCCGTTGTGGAAGTGCGGGTTGCGCGTTGAGATCGCATGGTACTTGATCAGCTTGATCGATTGACCGCCAAACCCGTCGACGTGGAACGTCGTCGCCAGTTCGGGATGATACCGAACCGCCGAACGGTCGGAAATCATGTCGAGCGTGAACTGATGGATCGCAAAGAGCTTCTGCGGCAGATGGCGGCTCCTGACGAGCGCCGCGAGGTAGTCGCCAACGCCGTTGACTTCGGCGGCGGTCGTGCCGCCGATCGTCTGACCGGGAACTTGGGAGGAGGTCATCTCCCATTCTGGATCGAGCGCGAGCCCGACATCGGGATCGCGCAGGAGCGATTCATAGTGCTTGACCAGCGGCAAAAACGACGCGCGGCCCGGCTGGATGTCGAGGATGAGCAACGCGTGGATCTTGCGTGCTTCGGTCAGATAGCGCCGCACGGTCGGCGAGGTCGGTCACGCCGTGATAGGTGCCGCCCGGACCCGGTGCGCCTTGGGCGATGACGGCAATCAATTCGAATGCCGGAATGACCGGACGTCCGAACGCATCGTAGGCGGCGGCTTGGCGCAACAGTCGCGGCGCTATCCCGGACGGCGATGCACTGCCGAGCACGCCCATCGCCGGAACGCCGGCCGCACCGTAGTACGCGACGACGCGGTCGTGCGGAAAAAGCGGCTTCCCGCTTGTCAGAAACGCTCCCAGTGGCGTCTTAGGCACCGCGCGTGCGGCCGCAGTCGCTGCGGGCGACGCGGAACTCGGCGCTGACGCCACGGACGACGCCGGTGAAGCGGACGTTTGGGCGCTGGCCGACTGCGTAGAATTCGACCCGTTGGAACACGCGGCACCTAGCGCAAGAAGCGCACCACACCCCAGCGCTGCGAAGGTGCGACGGCAGAATGAAAGCTTTGACATAAAGGCGTCGGACCGATTGCGGCGCGGAGCAGCGGACTCCTCGTCACTACAAGCCTTGCGGGCCGAGTCCGACATCGGCGCGGGTCACCGCGATCCGATGATTTACCGCGTTTGCCGGGGCGAACATCGAAGCATGGCATGCTAGCCTGCAACGATGCTCCGTTAACATGATTCGATGCTGGCGGTCCGCCAAGCCCGCCGTGGTTTACGTGCTCGGGGGCGGGCTCGGGGCTTCCAGCGCGGTCACGGCGTCGGACATCGACGCGAAGTGCCGGTATCCGTCGAACGTTTCTGACAAGTCGGCGCTGCCGGTGAACGGGCCGAGTCTGCCCGTGAAATTGCCGTTCAACGTGCGCGGAAACCAGCCGGCTCCCGTCGCGCCGAAGTCTGTTTCGATCGAGGCCGAGCGCGCCGGAGCCTCCAAGACGTATGGCACGAAACTTTCGTGCAGAACGCGCGTGTGGTCGACATCGACGAGTAAGGTGCCGTGGCCGTGTTTGGCATCATGCAGGTCGCTCGCGAATGCGAGCGTGACCAAACCTTGCGCGCAGTGCTGGCACGGGACGGCAGAAAATTGGTATTCGTTGCCGTACGGGCCCCACGGTTCGTGCTTTTGCTCCCCGGCCGCCTTCCCGAACGGATCATCCGAACCAGGCCTCAAGCCGGTTTTTTCGAGGACGCCGTTGTCGAGCACGAACCAGCGCCGTTCCTCCTGTTCGCGACGAAAAAAGCCGGCGTGTGCGGTCAAGTGGCTCGCCGTTTCGTACCCGACCAGTCCGCGCTGCTGCCGAGCATTCGCTGCGAGGACCCGCGCCATCAGCGCCGTAGGATCGAGAACTGGCGATGACGTCGCCGTGGGAACGGTTGCCGATGCTGCTGCCGACAGCAGGGTGCATGGCACACCCGCCACGATCCAACGAAAAAGCATCCAAGCGTAGTTCGCGCAGGGCGACGCATCGCCCCGCCGCCGCTATCGCCACGTCATCGCGCGCGCCGGCCGAGACCACGCTCCGTGCGCGGCAGGTCGCGCAATAGCCACCGCTCCAGAATGCGCAGCGGTAGGGTGTTCCAGGGATCGTGCGCGACGATCGGTTCGACGAGGATCGCCCGCAAGCCGTACAGTTTTGCCCCGACGATGTCCGTGAAGAGCTGGTCGCCCACGACGACGACCGCTTCGCGCGGTAGGGCGAGGAGTGCAAGCGCGCGACGAAAGCCGCCAGGCAGCGGTTTGCGCGCGTTCGCGACGATCGGCACGTCTGAGCCGTTCGGCAACGGAGCGTGCCCAGGGCGTGCTGTTGTTCGTCACCATTACGATTCGCACGCCGCAGTCCGCGGCGCGCGCAATCCAGCCGGCCACTTCCGGAAGCGGTTCGAGAGCGCGATAGCCGACGAGCGTGTTGTCGAGATCGACGATGACGCCGCGCACTCCGTCGGCCGTCAGTTCCGCGAACTCGATCTGCCAAACGTGCGGAACGTACGACGTCGGATGGAACCACGCGCTCACGCATGACCGCCGTCGACCGGAACGAACGCTTCGATCGCGTGCTGTTGGATCGTGAACTCTGCCGGCGTTTGCGTGACCGGTTCACCGTCTGCGGCGACGTGGTGACGCCGGCGGGACCGAACGACGAAACGGGTACCGCGCAGATCGGTCACGCAGCGCGCCTCGGGGAAACGGCGCCGTGCGATCGCGCCGACGAGCGACAACGCATCGAGCGGGCTGCGAATGTCGACGCTATAGAGATCGAGCACGCCGTCGTCGAGTCGTGCGTTGTCGTTTTCGACCACGGCGCCGAAGCGGTAACTATTGGCGACCGTCAACTGCGCCGTCACGAAGGTGCGCACGCCCGTCTCAGTCTCGACCTCCAAACGATACGGACGCATCGCGCGCAGCGCCTGCAGCGTCGTAACTGGGACTGTCAGCAGGCCCAAACGCTTCTTCACTTCGCCCGTCTGCCGCTCGGCGACGTGCGTCGAAAAGCCGATGCTCGCCTCATTGAAAAAGCGGTGTCCGTTGACCGACGCAACGTCGAGCGGCTTACGACGCCCGTGGTCGAGGAGCGCGCAGGCGGCCTCCAGTTCCTGAGGGATCTGCAGGGTTCGCGCCAGTTCGTTGATCGTACCGAGCGGCAGGATCAGCAGCGGCACGCCGGCCGCGACGAGACCGTCCAGGGCCGACGTCAGCGTTCCGTCGCCGCCCCCGATAGCGACGGCATCGATACGGTCGCGCGCTGCAGCGATCGCTGCCGAGAGTTTGCCGTCGGCGCACGGTGCGATCTCGACTTCGTGCCCGGCAGCGCGCAACGTGGCCGCAGCCCGCTCTTGGGCGCCTTGGCCGCGGCGGGCACGCTCGTTGACGCCGAGGAGAACCACCTGCGGCGCGGTAGGTCGATCCATGCAGCAACGCCCTTTCCCGGGGAACGTGCCGACTCCGCCGGGCGCCCGCCGGGCCCGCGGAGCACGCTCGCGCTCGTTGCCGCCGCGCTGCCTGGCATGTTCGACTGCGTGCACGCACGTCAGCAGATGAGCCCTTATCCTACCTGGGAGGGCCGGCAACGATCGTTTGGAAAGGTCAACCACGCCCGCGTCGTCGTTGAGAGGTATCCAAGTGGATCGCGCGCATCGATTCGTGGCTCTGGCCGCCGCCACGGCGATGTTCGGCTGCGCGACCTTCGGTCTTGGAGCGACCTCAGCCGCTTCGGCAGGAACCTTACCAGCGCGGCATCTCTACGTCGCCGACGCCTACGCTAACGTCATCTACCGCTTTGCGCTTGCGCGCGACGGCCTGCCGGCAAGGTTGCCCGATCTCACCCTCCTGCCGAGCTCACCGGCGTACGGCCTCGAGACAGACGGGCAAGGCAACCTCTACGTCGCCGACGGCAACCAGGCCGAAGTGTTCGCCCCCGGGCAGCGCGGCTACGCGAAGCCGATCAGAACGCTTTCCTTCGGAAGCGATAATGTCGAGGGGCTCGGGGTCAACGCCGCCGGCTATCTCTTTGCGGATAGCGAGGACATGAACGGCATAAGCATCTACGCGCCGGGCGCGCAAGGCCATGCGGTGCCGCTTCACATCATCGATCTTTGGGGGCCGTTCGATGCCATCCTCGACGTGACGGTCGATGCAGTCGGCCGGCTTTACGTCATGGCGATAACCGGCGTGTACATCTTCGACGATCCGCTGCGTCAATGGCACTATGCCGATCGTATCTTGGAGCCGCAGAGAAACGAACACGATTTTGGGTCCGCCCTGGCAGTCGACGGCACGGATGACGAGTTGTACATCAACGCCTGCAGCGAGTACGAATATGGATACGATGCTTTTGCGGTTCGCAGCATACTTTCGAACGCGGTCCCGGATAAGGGGATCTTTACGCAGGATAACTACTGCTTTACCGACGTGGCAGCGGTGATCAGCGGCCAATATCTCGTGCTTGCAGTCGGCCATTCCGGCGTCGACGTGTATCGCGCCTATCAATTCGGAGTCAGGCAACAACCCGTCGAGTTTATCAGCCTCGGGTCGCCCGGGGGCATCGCCTTGGGGCCATAGCGGCTCCGAGAACTCCTATGCGTCTTCGATCTCAACTTGTCCGCGGTCTGTGTGTGTTCGGGGTCCTGGCTGTTCTCCCGAGCTGCTCGGGACGTGAAGCCCTCACCGTACCGCGCGGCGCTGCGGCGACGGAGAGCACCGATCGCGTATCGCCCGTAGCCGTCACCAGTTCGGAGCTGCGGTGGCCGGCTAGCGTCTTGCCTGCTGAGAGGCAGCGACTGATCCGTGCCGGCGGCAACGCCGGTACAGGTTTCGTTCGCCCCAGTGGTAACGCCGGAGACTATAAGGGCTTCTTCTCGGACTTCAACGACGACGCCGTGTTCATGTACGATAGCCGCGGTACGCTCGTTGGGACGCTGACGGGTTTTTCGGGCCCGCAAGGTTTGGCAACTGATGCAGCGGGCGCGCTGTATGTCGCCGACACCAACGACTATCGCATTCAGGTCTACGCTCCGCCCTATAACGCTCCGCCGACGACCCTAGGAGACGGCGGTCAAGAGCCCGTCGATGTCGCGGTCGACAGCAGCGGTAACGTCGCCGCGACGAACATCATGACATGGGCGGACGGCCCGGGAAGCGTCACGTTCTACGCCAAGGGCGGAACGGAGCCGGTGAACACCGTTTCTAGCGCGGACTTTGCACGCATATATTTTTGCGCCTTCGATGCTAGTGGAAATCTCTATCTCGACGGCACGGATGCCGACTTCAACACGCTTGTCGGAGAAATTGTCGGCGGCGTCACGGGCAGTACGATCGTATCCCTGACGAAGGGTAACGCGATCGGTTTTCCGGGCGGCGTGCAAGTCACGAAGAGCGGGCTTCTTTCAATCGACGATCAGATGGGCCGCACCATTGACACATACAATCCGCCGGTCGGCGGTTCGCTCGGCATGCCTGTGAGAGTCACGCCCCTTATCGGCGCTGACGACCCCGTTACGTTCGCAATCGGCCCGGCAGGCAAGCATCTATTTAGTGCCGATGCCGGCCTTGACTCTGCGGACAAGTACTCGTTCCCCGCAGGCGGTACGCCGGTGCAGACGGTCACGTTTCCGAGTGCGGGCCTACCGATCGGTTCGGCGACCACACCAACGGAGCAGTTCTAGGCAGCCGTTCAAATGACGTAGTCGTAGACGTCTTGCGCTTCGAAGCGGCGCGCGTCGCAAGAGCGGCGCTGCCAATCGTAGACGAGATAGCGGCCGATCGGCGCTGCGTAGACGTGCAGCGAGATCGACGGGCGGTCGACGGAGACCGCGTGAATGTCGTGATCGTCATCGTAGCCGCGCGCGTCGACGTCGCCCAGTGCGAGCGGTCCGGCGGCACAGCGTTCCAGCCGCACGGGACCCGGGCGGCGGCCGCCTTCGACGCGAACGTAATCGTCGATCGAAAAGCCGCCGCTTTGCGGGACGAGCCAGCACCGGTTGCCGCCGTGATCGTGGATCGGCGAGCGGGCTCCCGCCGCCCAACACAGCACCAGCATCTCGAACAACCCGTCGCGATAAACGCAATTGCGCGTGTACGTGCCGTCTTCAAAACGCACGTACGGCGTAAGCGCTGCCGCATCGACCGTCTGCCGCCGCAGCAACTGCTCGACCCTGCCACGATCGTCGTGCAGGTTTCCAATGCGCTTGAGTTGCTCGACGATATCCGTCAGCGCCACGTTCACTGCGTCTGCCCCTCCCTCCGATTCGCCTCATCCTCTTTGACCTCCATGCCGGGATTTCCCGACTTCGCGGCCTATACGGAGCCGGCGCAAACCGCTGCCCGGCAAAGGCCGCAGCCGACCTCGCGTGAGGGCCGCGTCAGTCTACGGACCGACGATGACCCGCACGAAGTGATCGGGGTGGATATACGTGCTGAACGCGTGCTGGACGGAAGCTGCATCACTGTCGAGGATGCGCTGATCGTCCAGGCGGTCGGCGTCGAGCGGCATGCCATCGGACGCTGCGTCCAGCAGCGAGTTCCCGATCGATTCGAGCGCTGCTTCGCCGAGCAGCGAACGATGGACGAGCGATGCCTTCATCAGCGAAAGTTCGAACGAGCCGATGGGCTGCGTTTTCATGCGTTCGATCTCGTCACCGATCGCAGCAGTGATGCGCGGCTCGTTCGCTGGCAGGCTGGCGAACGAAACGGTCAAGCGCGAGCGCGAACCGCTCGACGATAGCTGTGAACCGATGCTGTACACGAGTCCGGCGTTCTGGCGTAGGTCGCGGAAGAGACGGCTTTGATCCGGCCCCAGCGCACCACCGCCCAGAATCGCATTGCCGAGTTCGAGCGGACTGAAATCCGGCGACGAACGCGGCAGCGGCACGATTTGCAGCAGCGACACGTCGTCTTGGCCGGCGGCCGGCAAGACGAGCCGCACGTCGCTCGGTGGATTGAGCGGCACGGCTGGCAGCGTAATGTCCGGCGGCGATCCCGACGCATGCCATCCACCGAAGGCCCGTTCGATCGCCGCTCGCGCGCCCTCGACGCTGACGTTGCCGACGACGACGATCGTCGTCATATCGGGACGGATCACCGACCGATCGTACGCTTGGACATCGGCGAGCGTCAGCGCTTCTAACGCAGCGGTCGTCGGGCGGCGTAAGGCCGGATCGCCCGACGGCAGCAGTTTGGTGTCGGCCCGGCGTAGTGCGATCGTGCCCGAACTGTTCTCTTCCGTGCGCAACTCGTCGATCGCCCGCTGCTGAGCGAACGCGAAAGTCGCCTGATCGAGCCGGGGCTGCAGTTCGTTCTCCGCTAACAGATCGATCGCGCGATCGACGTCGGGCGCAGTCGTTTGCAGCGCGAAGTCGTAACCCGCGGCGATCTGGCTGTCGATGTCGTCTTGCGCGCGAGCAAATGCGATGCGATCGCGCCTCTGCGTACCCTGCCCGAAGACCGCGCTCAGCACGGAGGCCACGCCTTCTTGCCCGGCAGGTTGCTGCAGCGCGGCGTTCGTACGGACGCGGCCGAACAGGAAGACGGAGTCGGAAATCGTTTCGGGCTGCACGATCAACGTGATGCCGTTCGGCAGCGTCATCCGCGCCGGCGTGCGCGTGGCGGGCGCGACCGCGACGTGCGCGAGCAACGCATCGCCCCAAAGCGGTAACGCCGTTACGGGGCCTTGCGGGGCGAGCGGTTTTTCGGGCCCTTGCTGCGGAGGCGCCGGCGGTCCGTTGACGGAGGCTCCGGCCGACGGAGTCAAGGCTCCGACGATCGCGTGCGCAACGTTGAGATAGCGCTGCGCGGTTCGGTCGACCTGAGCCAACGTCACGCCGGCGATCAACTGTTGTTCGCGAGCGATCGACGGTTCGCCGTCGAGCGCGATCGTCGTCGCCCAATCGGACGCGAGTGCGGAGATCGAATTGCGGCTCAGTTCTTGGTCGGCGATCAGCTGACGTTTCGTCGTCGCAAACAACTCGGGCGGAACGCCGTGCTCGGCGTACTCCGTAACGATCCCTTCGAGCCGGCGTGCCATCGCCGATGGATCGCCGCCTTGCGGAAGCGCTGCCGTCGCGAATGCCAGCTGGCCCGCAGGCACGTACGGAAACGACACCCATTCACCGTCGAGCGCGGCGCCGGTATCGGCCAGCGCGTGGAGTGGTCCGCGTGCCGAGTCGAGGATCGCTTGCAGCACGTATGAGGGCAAGAAATCCGGGCTGTCGATGCCTGGCATGCGAAAGCCGACGGCGGCCAAGCGGATAGACGAGCGTCGTTGGGCGACGCAAGACGCTGCGCCGGACCGGCGCAAGTGCGCGCGGCGGCATGGCGCGGCACGGCTCGCCGCGGAATCGTATCGAAGCGCGCGCGGATCTGGGCGATCGCCGTCGCCGGGATCGATGTCGCCGGCGACGACGAAGATCGCGTTGTTCGGCGCGTACCAACGCTGGTGAAACGCGTGGAGTTCGGGACCGGTCAATCGGTTGAAGGCGGCGACCGTCCCGACGCCTTCGCGCGCGTACGGCGTGCCGGCGAACGCCAAGCTGCGTGCGTCGCGGAAAAAGTCGGCGCCCGGCGCCGATTCGTCATGGAGCACTTCTTGCTCGATTGCGCCGCGTTCGTTTTCCCACTCCGCCTGCGAATCGAGCACGTCGCGCATGCGATCGGCTTCGATGCGCAGCACGGCATCGAAATCGCCTGCCGGTACGGTGAACTCGAACTGCGTCAGCGTGTCGCTGGTCTCGGCGTTGAAGTCACCGCCCAGCGCCGTTGCGATCGTTCCGAGTTGCGCCGTCGACAAGCTGTTCGTGCCGCGAAACATCATGTGTTCTTGCGCGTGCGCCATGCCCGGGAAGGCCGCGGGATCGTCGCGCGAACCGACGAGGTAGGTCATGTCCGTCGACACGACGGGCGCGAGCGCATTCCGAACGATCACGATCCGCAGGCCGTTGCCGAGCGTTACTTTCACGACGTCGCTCGTATCGGGCACGCGTGACGCGACAGGGGTGGCGGGTGCAAGCAAGCATAAGCCGATCGCCAAACCGACGGCGCGCAACATTCCAGAAACCATTAGCGCACAGTTAACGCTTCCCGCGTTCCCGCCCTAGCATAGCGAGCGCGATCGGCCGGTTTCCCGCCAGGGTTCCGTCGCGCGGCCAACGATAGAACGTGCATGAACGCAGCGAGCTTCGACGTCGTCGGAATCGGCAACGCGATCGTCGACGTGATCGCTTCGGCGGACGATGATTTTCTGCTCCGCCACGGGATGCCCAAAGGCGGTATGATGCTCGTCGACGAGACACAAGCCGAAGCGCTCTACGAAGCGATGGGGTCGACGGTGGTCAGTTCTGGCGGTTCGGCCGCCAATACGATCGCCGGCATCGCATCGGCCGGCGGCAAGACCGGATACATCGGTAAGGTGCGCGACGATCTTCTCGGTACGGCATTCCGGCACGACATCACGGCCCTCGGCGCCGCCTTTCCAACGCCTCCGGCAACGACTGGCCCGGCGACTGCGCGCTGCCTCATCCTGGTGACGCCGGATGCGCAGCGAACGATGAATACGTTCCTCGGAGCAGCGGTCAATCTGAGTCCTTCGGACCTCGATGCCCGTTTGATCGGCGCTGCTCAGATCACGTATCTGGAAGGATATCTGTACGATCAGGCGCGCGCGCAGCAGGCGTTTGCAGACGGCGCCGGCATCGCTCACGGGGCGGGTCGTAAAGTTGCGCTATCGCTGTCGGACGTGTTTTGCGTGCAGCGACATCGACCGGCGTTCCTGGAGTTCATCCGGGAACACGTCGACGTTCTGTTCGCCAACGAAGCCGAAATCTTGGCGCTGTTCGAAACGCTCGACCTGGCGACTGCGCTCAAAGAGCTTCGTGGCTTGACCGAACTCGGCGCCATAACGCGCGGTGCGGCCGGTTCGGTCGTCGTCGCCGGAGAACAGACGATCGAGATCGGCGCGTCACCGGTCGGGAGGGTCGTCGACACTACGGGCGCCGGCGACTTGTACGCCGCGGGGTTCTTGTACGGGCTGACCACGTGGGGCCGCATTGACGCGCTGCGGCGAACTCGGCAGTCTGGCCGCCGCCGAAGTGATCGCGCACGTGGGAGCGCGGCCGCAGCAGCATCTCGCAAGCATGTTCGCCGCAGGCCGGCTTGCGATGAGCCGGGCGTTCGTCAAGGAGCTCGACGACAACGCGCGCGAAGCGGCCTTACCGGTTACGCCACAAGCGCCGCACCACATGACGGCGCGGGGCAAAGCGGAGCTCGAGGCGTCCGTTGCCGCCGCTTCCGGCGCCGAGCGCACGCGGCTCGAACGGCGGCTGGCATCGGCCGTCGTCGTACCTCCGCCGCCGGATCGGGCGACGGTAGCCTTCGGCGCGACCGTCGCCGTGCGGGATGCGGCGGGCCGCCCGCTCAGCTTCACGCTCGTCGGCGAACACGAGGTCGACATCGCTGCCGGCCGCGTGGCCGAACGTTCGCCCGTAGGCGACGCACTGCTCGGGCATCGTCCGGGCGATGTCGTCCGCTGGCCGCGACCGATCGGCGATGAGTCGCTGACGATCGTCAGCGTCGAGTACAAGGACTTTGGCACGCGCGACGATGAGAACACTCCATGAAGATGTACGGCTATGTTCATGCAGCGTGCGCTGTTTGGCTCGGAGCGACACTGAGCGCGCCGTTGTGCGCCGCTGCAGCGCCCTTACCGTACCGGCCGGCGGCCGAACGGACTGTGGGCGCAGGACCGTACAAGATCGGTTCGTCGAATACCGTCACGGCGGATCCTCCGGTGCCGCATCCGAACGAGACGCCGTGCGTCGTGACGCTGTTCCGGGATAAATTCGTCAACTTCAATTCGCACCCGTTCAGCTACACGCCGCCGGCCGCGTGCCCGGGCCCCTGGGCCAAAGTCGTGCTCGACGCCGACTTCGGCGTCACCGCGGGCGTCCAGTACGATCGAACCGGACAAATTTCGATCGCCAACGTCAACATCTATTACGGAACGACCGCCGAACCCGGCGCGAACCTTGCGCCGCACTGGCACGTCGAACGTGACCTGACCGACGAGACGGCGCTGCTCGAGTCGAGCCACAACGGCGAAGCCGATCTCGGCAACCTCGTCAACAACCAATACACCGGCGTCATCGTCGGAACGGCGCACTTGAAGTTCTACCCGGCGCAGGGCAAGTACGCCGCGGCGCAGGCACCCGACGTCGTGCTCCCGGTTCCCAATGTGCCGGGCGGCGCGCAGCAGTTGATGTCCGGGACCAGCACGCTGTCGGCCACGTACACCTTTCCTTCCAACGTCGAACGAGCGTATCTCGACGTGTTTGCTCAGAGCCAGAACGCGGACGAATTCTGGTATACGTGCGTTCCCAATGACCTCTCGCAAGCGCTCAACAGCTGCCCCGGCACGGCGTTCCGTGAAACGGAGATCGCCGTCGACGGGACGCCGGCCGGCGTTGCCCCCGTGTACCCGTGGATCTTCACCGGGGGCATCGACCCCTATCTGTGGTTCCCGATCCCCGGCGTGCAAACGCTCAACTTCAAGCCGTACCGCGTCGACTTGACGCCATTTGCAGCACGCCTCGACGACGGGAATCCGCACACGATCTCGTTCGGCGTCTTCAACGCCGACAACTATTTCTTGGGCACGTCGACCCTGCTGCTGTATGTCGACCACGGTGCGACACGCCTGACCGGTGCGCTGACCCGCGATACCCTTTCGGCACAGCCATCGCCGGTCGTGCAAGAAAACGTGCAGGATCAAGGCGGCTATTACAACGGCACGCTATCGGTCAGTTCGCAGCGCCTCTATGACATCGAAGGATACGTCTCGACGCCGCATGGCCGCATCACGACGAAACTCGACGGCGCCGTCCACTTTACGAACGGACAACGCTTCGTCAATTCCGCCACGGCGTCGGATCAAGATATACGGCAAGACACCGTCGTCGATGTGCTGTCGGCGCGGACAGAAGCGCTGGGGCACAGCAGCGTCACGGACACGTTCGCCGACTATCCGCTTGCCGTCGACATCAACACCGCGATCTCTCCGAACTTATACAAGCAGCATACGACAATCCACCAGCGCTACGTAGCCGCTGACGTCAAAGCGTCGACCTTCTCGCTTCCATCGTTCGACTATGCCGACAACGCCGTCGCAACGACGGACGTGCTGGACTTCGACGGGTCGTTCCACATCCTGGGCAACAGCGGACAAGCCAGCTCGCAGCGGTACTTGACGTTCGATTCGGCCGGCGCATGTTATGAGCGCTCGATCGCAGCTGCCAATAACGCGCTGACTGGGGTCGTGAATGGCTGCGAGCGTCCCGCGGACGCCGAAGCGCTCGTACATAGCCTGCAGACGCGCGCAGGTTCCATCCGCCAGCGCAAGTAGGGCCGTCACGCGCTGTCAATGCGCGTCTCTTTCTCCTAGCGACGGGCAGAATGGCCGCCCTGTGATCGCGCCGCGCGTTATGCCGACGATCGCGTCGCCGCTCCAATGAGTCGCGCCATCCCGATTCTACGTTGCTTCGACGCACGTCACAGCGACCGGTTCTGGGATAAGAAGGCATCGCCACGACTGAACCAGACGACGGAGACGATATGTTGAACCCCTACCACGCGCTTGTCAAGCGGATCGCAAGGAAGAACTTCGAGCGAGTCAATCAACGGGACTTCAGATCTTTGCTAAAGGACTGCGTCCCAAACATACATCACCGCTTCGGCGGCACTCATGCCCTCGGAGGAGAGCGACACGACCGCGAAGCGCTTAGCCGCTGGCTGCAGCGCCTCGAACGGCTTGGGCCTCGCATGAAGCTGACGGTGCGCGATGTCTGGGTGAAGGGACTTCCGCACGATACCACCGTCATCGTACGGTGGACCAATACCGATACGCTGCCGGACGGGTCATCGTACCAAAACCATGGAGTCCACGTGGTCAAAATGCGTTGGGGGAAGATCGTCGAGATCGATGCCAACGAAGACTCTCAAGCCGTTGCCGACGCGTTGAAGATCCAAGCTGCGTACGGAATCGATGAAGCTGCCGCACCTCCCATCTTGAGCTAGATTTGGAGCCGCGACGACGTTATGCCGGCCTATCGGCCGCGTCAGTGAGGCGTCGAACCCTTCGGCTCGGCGCTATTCGCTACGCCGGCAGGTCCTTGGGCCGGTCGGCGTAGACCAGCGCGGGCTGTTCTTTCTTTTCGATCACTTCTTTGTTGATGATGCACTTTTTGACGCCTTGCAGACTGGGAAGATCGTACATCACGTCGAGCATCACTTCTTCGAGAATGCTGCGCAGACCGCGGGCGCCGGTCTTACGACCTTGCGCTTTGATCGCGATCGACACGAGGGCTTCTTTGGTGAACGTCAGGTCGACGCCGTCCATGCCCATGATCTTTTGGAACTGACGCACGAGCGCGTTACGCGGCTCGACGAGGATCCGGCGTAGAGCGAGTTCGTCCAGGGCGTCGAGCGTTACGACGATCGGTAAGCGGCCGATGAATTCCGGGATGAGCCCGAACTTGAGCAGATCTTCGGGCATGAGCTGACGCAGGATCTTGCCGCTACGCGACTCCCGTTTGGATTCGGGAATGCTGCGAAACCCCAGCGCGTTGGACGCGACGCGCGATTCAATGATCTTCTCGAGACCATCGAATGCGCCGCCGCAGATGAACAACACGTTGGTCGTATCGATCTGGATGAACTCTTGGTGGGGGTGCTTGCGGCCGCCCTGCGGCGGAACGTTGGCCGTCGTTCCTTCGAGGATCTTGAGGAGCGCCTGCTGCACGCCTTCACCGCTAACGTCGCGCGTGATCGACGGGTTTTCGCTCTTACGCGCTATCTTGTCGATCTCGTCGATGTAGACGATGCCCTTCTCGGCGCGCTTGACGTCGTAGTCTGCGGCTTGAATCAGCTTGAGGAGGATGTTCTCGACATCCTCGCCGACGTAGCCCGCCTCGGTCAACGAGGTCGCGTCGGCCATCGCGAGCGGAACGTCCAAAATCTTCGCGAGGGTTTGGGCGAGATACGTCTTTCCCGAACCCGTCGGGCCGACGAGAAGAATGTTCGATTTTTGCAGTTCGACGTCGTCGGCCGTACCGCCGGCATTGACGCGCTTGTAGTGGTTGTACACCGCCACCGCGAGCGATTTCTTGGCACGCTCCTGGCCGATGACGTACTGGTTGAGAATCCCGTTGATCTCTTTGGGTTTGGGAATGTTGCGTAGACGGACGTTCTCGTCGACGTTCTTGTAGAGCTCTTCTTCGATGATCTCGTTGCAGAGCTCGATGCATTCGTCGCAGATATAGACGCCAGGGCCGGCGATCAACTTTCGAACTTGCTCCTGAGACTTGCCGCAGAAGCTGCACTTGAGCTGGCCTTTGTCGTCGCCGAATCGAAACACGCGCGATCCTTATGTCTCGAGATTAAACCGGTTGGGGAGCGCCGCTGCGCATCTCTTTAGTGAAGATCTGATCGACCAAGCCATAGTCGCGCGCTTCGTCGGCGGTCATATAGTAATCACGGTCGATGTCCTTGAGAATCTGCTCGATCGGCTTCTTCGTCGTGCTCTCATAAATGCCCGCAACGGTGCGCCGGGTCGCGATCAGATCGCGTGCGGCGATCTCGACATCGGTCGCTTGGCCGCCGATCTGTTGGACCCACGGCTGGTGAATCAAAATTTTCGAGTGCGGCAAAGCATAGCGCTTCCCTTGAGATCCGCCGGTGAGCAAGATCGAGCCCATCGATGCAGCCATGCCCGCGCAGATGGTAGCGACGTCGCACTTGACCAATTGCATCGTATCGAAGATCGCTAGCCCCGCCGTTACGCTGCCACCGGGACTGTTGATATACATGTCGATGTCTTTGTCTGCGTCTTCACGTTCGAGAAACAACAATTGGGCGATGACGAGATTTGCAAGGCCGTCGTCGATGCCCCCCGTGATGAAGACGATGCGCTCCTTGAGCAAGCGCGAATAGATGTCGAACGCACGTTCTCCGCGCGCGCTCTGCTCGACGACCATGGGAACCAGGTGACCCAAATCCATTCTCCGATGCTGACGATGGTAGGGTTCGCGCAACGCGCGGCGACCCACTTCTTGGACTACATTCGAGGGAAACGGGTTGCCTAGAAGGCACGCTACGCCTGGGAGCCCGCAGTAGCCGGAGCCGTCCCCTCGGCTATGTCGGCTTTTTCAAGCAAGAACTCGATCGTCTTCGTGCGGACGATTCCATCGACGAGTGCACTCCAGTTCGAACGGAGCATCTCGAGGATCGCCTCCGGCGGCCGCTGATACTGTGCGCTCAGCTGACGCACTTCGGCTTCGATGTCGGCGCTGGTCGCGCTGATGTTCTCGGCTTTGCCGATCGCTTCGACCAATAGCGAGGTCTTGACCCGCCGCTCGGCGTCCCGGCGCCACTGCTCGCGCAGCGCCTCATCGGACGTGTCTTCACGGCGCAGGTAGTCGTCCCACGTCATGTTGGAGCGCTCGATGTATGCGCGTGCCTCTTTCTCCAAACTGTCGGCTTCCCGCTCGACCATCACCGGCGGCGCGGGGAACTGATGCCGGTTGACCAAGACGTCGAGCAACTGTTTGCTCAGATCGCGCCGCGCTGAACTCCGGGCGTTTGCTTCGAGCCGGTTGCGCAGATCGTCGCGCAAGCTTGCCAGAGTCGCATCATCTCTAAAGCGTTTGGCAAAGTCGTCGTCGAGCTCGGGACGCTCGGCCATTTTGTTCTCGTGAACCGTCACCGTAAAGGCGGCCGTTTTGCCGGCGAGTGCCGCGTTGTTGTAATCGCTTGGGAAGTGCGCTTCGATCTCCTTGGTCTCGCCGGCCGACATGCCGACGATCCCTTCGGCAAAGCCCGGGACGAAGCGCCCCTGCTTCAACTCCGTCGCTTGCCCTTCGGCGGACCCGCCGTCAAACGGCACGCCGTCAACTTTTCCTTCATAGTCGAGCGTGGGCACGTCGCCGAACTCGACCGGGCGTTCGACCGGGACGAGCACTGCCGCGCTGCTGCGTAGTTCTTCGAGCGCAGCATCGACGGCTTCGTCGGCGACCGTCGTGGAAGGACCTTGTAACGCAACGCCTTTGTAGTCGTGCAGTTCGATCTGCGGACGCACTGCGACGACGGCCCGTACGCGCAGCGGTTGACCCTCTTCTTCCGGCAGCACTTCCATCTGCGGCTGATCGACCGGCTCGAGCGCGTTGTCCTCGAGCGCGCGCGAATACACTTGCGGAACGACGGCATTGAGCGCGCGTTCTTCGATCTGAGAGCTGCCGTATTGCGACTCAAAGATCTTGCGCGGAACCTTCCCGGGACGGAACCCGGGAACTTTCACGTTGCGCACGAGTTCGCGAAATGCGCGTTCGCGCGCGCCGTCGAGTTCCTTGTCCTCGATCTCCATGTCGACTTCGACTTGCGTGGGATCGAGGTGCTTTACCGTAGCCGCGCTCACATGCTCCTCAAGACTTCTCAATCAGCGCGTGGACATCGTCGCTACGGTCCACGTGAAACGCCCGAGCGGAAGACGAGATTCGAACTCGCGACCCTCGCCTTGGCAAGGCGATGCTCTACCGCTGAGCTACTTCCGCGGGACCCGACCGGGTTCTGCGTGCGCGACGCACCTCCTCGAACGTGGGCGAGCAGAGACTCGAACTCTGACGGGTTGCCCCACTGGAACCTAAATCCAGCGCGTCTACCAATTCCGCCATTCGCCCCAAGGCGCACCCCGACGCTTTGAGGCGCGGCGCACATTCGGTCCTGCCGCCGGACTGCCGATATCCTTACCGAAAGGGGTTCTACATAAGCGATGCGAGCGACCAGTCGACGGCTGGGGGTCCTGTGCGCGATCACGTTGACGATCGCGTTGGCGGTCAGCATCGGTGCGCTTTTGGGCTTTCGACACCTCAGCGATCAGATCTATGCCGGGGACGATCTGATCGGACTCGAACTCGCCCAACGCGATGCTCTGCTCGCCCTCGTCGACGAAGAAACCGGGGTACGCGCCTACGTTGCAACGGGCGACGAACGCTTCTTGGACATCTATGCCCAAGGACGCCGGGCATTTCTGCGTGATGCAGGCACGGTGGCAGCGGGCGCGCGCCGCACGCACATCATGCCCGACACCGCGGCACTCCAAAGCGTAGACGCTGCGCAGATTCAAAACTATTTTAGCGGGCAGATCGAACTGGTCGCTCACGGCCGGCGGGAAGCCGCCACCCGCAATCTCACTCTCGGTAAGATCCTGCTCGACCACTACCGTCACGTCGACGCCGACTTGCAACGCCGGGTACTCGACGCTGCATCCAAACGCAGCGCCACAACGCGCAAAGCACTGCACATTGCCCTGCAACTGACCGTCGTGACGCTTTTGCTGCTCGGTCTACTGGGCCTCGGGTTCATTCCGCTCGTTCGCAGCGGCGCAGGCTTCGAACGCGACGCGTTGCGCGATTCCGTCACGACGCTGGCAAATCGCCGAGCGTTTCTTGACCGCTTGAACGAGCGTTGCCGCGAAGTAAAGCCGTTCGCCGTCGCCTTGATCGATCTCGACGGTTTCAAAGCGATCAACGATACGCTCGGCCATGCGACGGGCGACCGCGTTCTCCATCTGACGGGCCAGCGCTTGCGCGCGCACCTGCGGGTGGATGATTTTGCAGCGCGGCTCGGCGGTGACGAGTTCGCCGTATTGCTGGACGGGATCGCCGCGCGCGATGCCGGCGCGCGTGCGATCGCGCGCCTCTGCGCATCGATCGAGCGACCCAGCACCGGCGAGAACGGGCGCATCGCACGGGTGGGCGCGAGTGCGGGCGTCAGCTATTATCCCAGCGACGCGCGCGACGGCGCTGACCTATTGGCGGCTGCGGATCGCGCGATGTACGAGCACAAGCGCGCGCGACGCCTCGAGTGGCCCGGGACAGGCGGCGGCCGCGAAGAGCGCTCGCAGGCGGAGCCTGAGGCGCCCTTCCGAATCGGTCACGCATGAAACGTTTGACGTTCGCGCTGGGCTTCGCGGCGCTCGGAGCTACACTACGTCCTGTACGGGCAGCGGCCCGGCATGCAGGGACGAAGGTGACGGTCCTGCCCGACGGTTTGCGCTACGTCGATCTGATCGTCGGCAAGGGACCGAAGCCAACGAGGGGACAGACGGTGACGGTCTCGTACGTCGGCCGCCTGCAAGACGGCAAAGTCTTTGATGCGTCTTCGCAGCATGGCGGTACGTTTTCGTTTCCGGTCGGGACGGGACGGGTCATTCGCGGCTGGGATGAGGGCGTTGCGACCATGCGCGTCGGCGGTACCCGTAAACTGATCGTGCCGCCGCAACTGGCGTACGGCGCACAGGGCGCCGGCGGCGTCATACCGCCGAACGCGACGCTGAGCTTCGTCGTCGAACTTTTGCGGCTCGGCGGGTAGAACGCAGGCAGATAGCCTCGCAATCGAGCACTTGGAGAGACGTGACCCCAGAACCGCAGCTTATTTTACCTACCGGCTCCCTCATTTCCGAACTCGGCGCGCCGCGTGACGCTGAGGCGCGGTATTTCGAAGATGCGCGCAGACGCGCCGATGCGTGGTTTTGGCCGTGCGGGTGTGCCGCTGAGCCGCATGCACCGGGACGCTTCGCGACGGTGACGTGCGCGCGGCACCGTGCAGCGCTCGAACGCCGGGCGGCACGTAAGCGTGGCGTGCGCCGGGGGGACGAGCGGCCCAAAGTGTGACGCGAGGCTGCCCGGAAGGCTCTTGACGGTCTGCGTCGTGATTCACATCATAGAACGCACTTCCATCGTCACGAAACGTAGCGGCGCGTCATGCAGGAGGATCGAGGTGGAGCAGCCTCCCGGTACGGGATTCGAAAACCTGCGGTGTTCGCGTTGCGGCGAGCGTTTCTATTCCGCCGCTGCCGATGCGTACGTGGGAAAGGGGTGTTTGGCGCAAGGCTGTGACGGCACGCTGTTGGCGGGACCGGCGCAGAAGCGCGTGCGCGCGGTCAAGGGTGCAAAAGCCGCAGAAGACGACAGTAACGTCGCCTGAGCATCACCAAAGCGCGCCGTCGCCTACGGTAATGTAAAGGATCTCGCCCAGGCCCCACAAAAGGCCGACGAGCGCCCACACGAGCTTTTTCCCGCCGCTCAGATCGTCGCGTCCCACCAGGTCGATCAGCATCAGAATCAGGGCGATCGGGTGCAGGACGATGGAGATAAGGATCTCGAGCAACAGCTTCATGGTGACTGTTGCGTGGCGCAATCCGAACATTCCCGCGACGCGACGGCGCGGGAAAGTGGTGCACCGCGAAGGACTCGAACCTTCAACCAATTGATTAAGAGTCAACTGCTCTACCATTGAGCTAGCGGTGCATGCGACGAGATTTCGGATCGAGGCTGGTGCGCCCTCTGGGACTCGAACCCAGAACCAGCGGATTAAAAGTCCGATGCTCTACCGATTGAGCTAAAGGCGCATAACGCGATTGCGGGACACGTGGTCGGCCAGAAGAACACGGGTCCGACCATGGTATGGCTTGACGGAACCAGACCGCAGGTCAACTGCGCGGACTTACGCCGAAGTCCTGCGCGATCCGACGCAGCGAAAACACGGCGGCGCGTCGTACCGGACGTCGACGCAGGGTGGGCGCGCGCGGCGGTGCAACGCCATGGCCCGTGATCGTTTACGTCGCTACGAAAAATGCTGGAAAGCTGCGGGAGCTACGGGACATCTTAGGCCTCGGGGGGTTCGACGCGCGTCCGTACGAGGCGTATGCAGACGTCGTCGAAAGCGCAGACACGTATGCCGGCAATGCGGCGCTCAAAGCGACGGCGTTGTTCGACCAACTTAGCGCCGGCGGGGTTCGGGCCAACGTTATCGGCGACGATTCAGGTCTCGAAGTCGCGGCTCTGGGAGGTCGCCCCGGGGTACGCTCGGCGCGCTACGGCGGCGTCGCAGCGACGTGGCCGCAGCGCCGCGCCCTACTGCTCCGAGAATTGGCCGGCCGACACGGCGCGCAGCGCGCAGCGCGCTTCGTTTGCGCGTTGCACTTCATCGACGCGGATGGCGCGCACACGAGCGCCGCAGCGTCGTACGGCGGAAGCATCGCCAAAGAAGAGCGAGGTGAGGCGGGATTTTCGTACGATTCGATTTTCGTCGGCCAAGATGGTCGGACGTTCGCCGAACTGTCCGACCGCGAAAAGAACCGGATCAGCCACCGGTATCTCGCCGCAACGGCGTTGTTCACGTCACTCTCCCGGCCGGTGGCAGCGTCGCACGATCGTTGATAAGGGGAATACGGAGCGGCTTACGAACCGGCACCGTCGAACACGCCGGCACGTCGGCCGGGATGTAGCTCAGCTTGGTAGAGCGCGGCGTTTGGGACGCTGAGGCCGCAGGTTCAAGTCCTGTCATCCCGAAAAATGCGCCCGTGGTCTAACGGATAAGGCACGAGTCTTCTAAACTCGAAGATGGGGGTTCGACTCCCTCCGGGCGCACGACACGTCGCACGGTGATTGTAGCTCAGTTGGTTAGAGCGCTGGACTGTGACTCCGGAGGCCGCGGGTTCGAGCCCCGTCAATCACCCCACCGATACGCGGACGTCGTCGTCGCTACAAGCCGAGGAGGATTCCTGGTGCTGCCCGCACGGCGGCAACGACGCTAACGACCGCGGCACGCACTGCGTCGGCAGCGCCGACGATCTCGAGAACGGCGGACCTTGCCCGTGCTCGCAGGGCCGGCACCGCAGCGATGCGGCGCCGAGCACTCGCCACTCGCGCCTGAGTCGTGTTGGCGAGCGAGACGATGGGCAACTGGCGGTAGCTGTCCAAGCGCTTTTTTAGCGGCCGCGCCACGGACAACACCCGTACCACGGCGACGACGACGCAGCCTATTCCGACGATGATGCCGGTAAAGAGAACGTAGAGCCCCGCATTCACGCGGCGGCGTTGTCCTTGGTGTTTTTCGGCGCCGGTTCGCGCTTAGGGGACGCCTCTTTGGGCGCTGCCTCCCCCGAAGATTGCGACTCGCTCTTCTGGCCCGATTCCGCTTTTGCGTCTGATGACCGCGACGACGGCTCGCTCGTCGCGCCGTCGGCAGCGCCTGCCGTCTTCTCCGTCGACGTCTTGCCGTCCGCGCCCTTAGCGGCGCGTTCCGCCGATTTACGCGAATCAGTCACATAAAAACCGGAGCCCTTGAAGACGATTCCCGCCGGCGTGAAACGTCGCTTCAATTCGCCGCCGCATGCCGGACACGTCTCGGTGTTGGTCTCTTTGAAGCCGTGCTTGACGTCGGTCAGCTTAGCGCAGCGTTCGCATTGATACTCGTAGATCGGCACGTGTTCTCCCAGCACGATGAAGCGTTACTGTTTCCATTCGTTTGTCGCCGCGGGGCGGCAACCAAACATCCAGTATATCAGAAGTCGGCGAGCAACGGGTCATCGAGCGCTTTGAACTCGACAAGGCCACGAAAGTGTTCGAGTGACAATTCGAGCGCCGTCGTGAGGCGGCGGCGGTTCGTCCACCGGTCGAGAAGGGTGCCGAGCGCTCCGCCGTACGCGGGATAATCGACTCGTGCAGTCAGCTTCGAGTGGTCGCTCTTGCGCTCGATGCGGAAGTCGATTCGGCGCCGCGTCGAGTACGCGCCGACGAACGACACGATATGATTCTCGAGATACTGATCGACTTCGTACAGTTCTTCACGTTCCCCGGGGATCGCGCCACGCAGTGCCACCTCACTCCCCAAGCCGAAAGCGTCGCCCTCGACACGCCGCGCGCTGACGAGAAACGACAGCCACAGCGGCCATTTTTCGACGGCGCACAGGAGTGCAAAAGCGACCTCGGGCGAGCTCGCGAAATCGAGGCTCGCATGCACCGCGTTCGAGGAGGGACGATCGAGCGACATCGTTGCGACCATGGCGGACTCGTTCGTGGGCGCACCTAGCGTTCCTCGCGACGGCCCTACATCTTGTGGCTTGTCTGGGGCTTCCCACAACTTATGGGTCACAGTGCCGGGGTAGCCTCCGTGTCGCCGCCGGCGACTTGGCCGCCGCCAACTCCGCGCGCAAACGCTGTGAGGGTTTCGATGCCGTACGCGAGGGCGGCCTCATCGACGCGAAATTCGGGGCTGTGGGCCGGCACGACCGAGCCTGCGGCTTCGCTGCGGATACCGTGGCGCACCATCAGCCCTGGGATGCGCTCGGCGAAATAGGCGAAATCCTCCCCACCCATCGTCGGAGCCGGCCGGGCGACTTCGAGCGTCGACGTCGCTGCGAGGAACGCACGAAAGCTGTCGGCGAGGCCGGCGTCGTTGACGACCGGCGGATACCCGTAAAGCACCTCGAGGCTCGCTCGCGCGCCGTACGCGGCGGCAACGCCGTCGACGAGGCGCCGGGCACGCGCTTCGAGGCCGTGGCGAACGTGGCGATCCTGCGATCGAAACGTACCCGTCATCGCGACGCGATCGGCGATGATGTTGTTCCGGTAACCGCCTTCGATCGTACCGACCGTCACGACGACGGTCGCGAGCGGATCCGTCTCGCGCGCTGCGATATTTTGCAGCGCGAGAACCGTCGCAGCCGCGCACGGAATGGCGTCGACCGAAAGATGCGGCGCAGCGCCGTGACCGCCACGGCCTTGGATCGTGATGCGGAACTCGTCGGCCGCTGCGTTGCAGGTGCCCCCGATGAACCCGATGGTGCCCGTCTCCAGACGCGGATCGACGTGCAGCATCGCGATAGCGTCGACCGGCGGATCGTCGAGCGCACCCGCTTCGATCATCGGGAGGGCACCGCCGGGGCCTTCTTCGGCCGGCTGGAACAGAAGAACCGCGGTGCCGGCGAAGCTCTTGCGTTCGTGTGCAAGCACGCGCGCGGCCCCTAACAGCATCGCGGTGTGCGCGTCGTGCCCGCAGGCGTGCATCTTCCCGGGAACTTCGGAGCTAAACGATTCGCCGGAACGCTCGGTTAGGGGAAGAGCGTCCATATCGGCGCGCAGCCCGACGACGTTGCCGGGCAGTTCGCCGCGCAACACGCCGATGACTCCGGTTCCCGCGACGCGCCGGCGTTCGATGCCGAGGGCGGCGAGTTCGCGCTCGACGAGCGCCGCAGTGCGTTCTTCTTCGAAGCCGAGTTCGGGGTGCCGGTGGATCTCGCGACGTAACGCGATAGCGTAATCGGCGACGTCACGCGGGACCGGGCACGCGCGGGCGGGCATTACGCCGAAAGTGCGTCGAACGCAGCAGCCTCTTTGAGCGGCAGATCGACGGCCACTTGCGCGCCGCCGCCCGGCGCCGCATCGATCACCACGCTGCGCGAGAGCGCGTGCACCAAGAACATTCCGCGTCCCGCCTCCGCGAACAGATCCTGCGGGAGGCTCTCTGAATCGACGAAGCCGGGACCCCGATCGCGGACGACGAGGCGGCTCTCGCCCGCCCCGCATGCAAGGCTGACCTCCGCTAGACCCGGCGTGTGTTTGACGACGTTGCCGAGCAACTCGCCGAGGATCAGTTCGCTCGCCGAATCGTCGACGCGATGTGCGTTCCGGCGTAAGAACCCAACGATTTCGCGGCGCAGCCGGGTCGCCGCAACGCCATCGCGGGCATCGAAAACCCACACCCCGTCGGCGGCCATGCGTTTCACCAAAGAGTCCGACCTCCCGAAGCGCACGACATGCGCGGCGTTGCGGTACTGTCGAACATGTCGGCCCGTGCGTCGGGTCACTTTAGGATCGTCTCCATCTCCATTGGATTGTGCCCAGGAGCGGTAATCCGCATCACACCATAGAGCACGGGCCACCGCGCCACCTTTGGAGGCCGCACCGGGGGCCTCTGGACGAGTTGAACGGCGCTTCCCCAGCGGTAAGTGCTCGCGGCAGAGTAAAGCGCCGCGAACCGAACGAACGTGGCCGCGCGTGAGCGTCTCTTCCAAGCGTTCGATCGATGTCGCCGAGCCTGCAACATTCCGTGCGCACTGACGTTCAGGATGGTCAGCACGACGGCTTACCGCCTGGCCCGCGGCGTGTCGCGTATCTTGCGTTGGCCACTGCGACGACGATGGCGGTCCTCGACGGCACGATCGCCAATACCGCCCTACCTCGCATCGGGCGCGAGTTGCACGCGTCACCGTCGACGGCGATCTGGGTCGTCAACGGTTTCCAACTTGCCGTTACGGCGGCACTTCTACCGCTGGCCGCGCTCGGGACGCTGCGTGGCCCCGCGCGGGTATACCGCGCAGGCGTCATCACGTTCGTCGTTGCGTCGCTCGCGTGCGCCGTCTCGCGTTCGTTGCCGATGCTCGTCGCGGCGCGGGTGCTGCAAGGCTTTGGAGCGGCAGGCATCATGGCGATCGCGCCTGCGCTTTTGCGCGAAATCTTCCCACGCCGGGAACTCGGGCGCGCGCTAGGCATCAATGCACTCGTCATCGCGACGAGCTCGGCTGCGGGACCGACGCTCGGTGGTCTGATCTTGGCAGTCGCACATTGGTCCTGGTTATTCTTGCTCAACGTGCCGCTCGGGATCGTGAACATCGCACTCAATCGCGCGTTGCCGGCCGACGAAGCGCGGCGCGGCCGCCTCGATGGCCCGAGCGCGATTGCGAGCGGGATGGGCTTCGCCTTTGTGATTTGGGGCCTCGACGGATTTTCGCGCGGCGAATCGGGCCCGTCCATCGGCGTGCGTCTAGGCGTAGCAATCGTAGCGCTCACGTGGTTCGCACGCCGTCAGTTCACGCTGAAGGTGCCGATGGTCGCGCTCGATCTGTTCGGGATCGCCGCGTTCGCCACGTCGGCGGCCGCATCGTGGTTGACGTTCGTCTCGCAGGGACTCGCGTACGTCGCTCTGCCGTTTTTCTTTCAGGAATCGCTCGGACGGACTCCGCTCGAATCGGGCTTGCTGCTGACGGCGTGGCCGCTTGCAATCGCGATCGTGGCGCCCATCGCCGGACGGCTCTCAGATCGCTACTCCGCGGGCATTCTTGCGACGATTGGATTGGCAGTCTACGCCTGCGGTTTAGGGTGTTACGCGACGTTGCCGGCGGACGCCGGCACGCCGGCGATCCTTTGGCGCGGCGTCGTGTGTGGCCTTGGCTTCGGCTTCTTCCAATCGCCCAACAACCGCGAATTCATCGGCAGCTCTCCGCGCGATAAAACGGCGAGCGCGTCGGGGCTGCTGGCAGTGGTTCGCGTCAGCGGCCAGACGCTGGGAGCAACCCTCGTCGCGATCGTCTTCGGCGCGTTCGGAACGGCAGTTGTGCACGACCGCACGGTAGGTTCCCATATCGCACGCGCCATGCCGGTTGCGCTGTGGATCGCATGCGCCTGCGCAACAGGCGCGATGGCAACGAGCGCGTTACGGCTCCGCCGGCCGCCGCTCGTCGTCACTGCGCAGGATCAAGCGTGATGGACGATTCGGTCGCCCTTCGTCGAACCGGCCGCTATGGGCCGCCATCTCCTGTTCGTCCTCGCCATGCCGGCGCTGCTTGTGCTGTGCCGAGTGCCCGGCAACGCGCAGACGCTGGCCTTGCCTTCGTCGGCGCCCGCAGCAGTGACCGGCGAAGAACAGCAAGGCCTGTTCACGACGGCGCCAGTCGTTCTCGACGGACAGACCCTGTTTCGCGTAGCGGTATCGACGAATGCCGGCCGCGCGGCGACATCGATTGCAACGCGCATCGACGACATCGAGACGTCTTTGGGTCAGTTGCTCGCCACGATAGGAGCAGGCGCGCGTCAAACGACGGTCTACGATCCGCACTCCCTGCGCGTGCATATCGAGCATGTCGGCGGCGTCGACGTGCTCGACGTCGTCGACGCGCAGCATACCGATCCGCTGCCCGTCGTCACCGTGACGGCGAGCGACGCTCAGTATAACCAGACGACCGTCGATGCGCTGGCCGTGCAATGGCGGGCGGCGCTTTCAAGCGGTCTCGTGCGCGCGCTGCTGCTGCGACAGCCGGCGGTGCGACGGCGCAGCTTCACCGAAGTCGGCCGCGTCGCCGCGTATTTGGCCCTCGCGTCATTGCTCGTGTGGGCAATACGGCTTTGGCTACGGGGCCGCATCGCGCGGCTCGCCGAAGACGTGCGCGCGAAAGCCGCTCGCGCCCGCGCCGAGCAACCTACGGATGCGTCACTCGGCGACAGCGCCGCGCCTGGGCGGCGTCGACGGCACTTTTTCGCGTTGGCACTACGCGGCGTCAAACCCGAGCGCCGTTTGGCCCTCTGGCGGGCCTGCGCCGAAGCGCTGCTATGGGCATTGGCGCTGGCATGGTTTCTTGCGGCAACGTGGGCGCTCTCGCTGTTCCCGCAGACCTCGGGGCTGGCCGGGTCCCTGACGAGTGCCACGCTCGCCGTCGCGACGACGATCGTCATCATCGGTTTGCTCAACCGCGCGCTCGACATCGTCATCGCGCGTATCGCCGGCGCCTGGCGCGCGGCGCCGTTTTTGAGTTCCGAGGACCGCGCACGGCAGCAATTGCGCATCCCAACGATCGCGCGCGCGCTCGGCGGTTTCAAAGGGTTCGTGCTCGTGTTCGCCGGCATACTGGCCGTCCTGGGCCAGATTGGCGTCCCGGTCAGTTCCGTCTTTACGATCGGCGGCCTCGCTGCTATCGGGTTGTCGCTAGCGGCGCAAAGTTTCGTGCGCGATTTCATCAATGGGTTTCTCGTCCTCATCGAAGATCAGTACGTCGTCGGTGATTACGTAACGATCAACACGTACAGCGGCATCGTCGAAACGTTGACCTTGCGGATGGTGCAACTGCGCGACGCGAGTGGGGAACTGATCACGATCCCGCACAGCGCAGCGGGCGCCGTCGCCAACCAATCGCGCAATTGGTCGCGCGTCGATTACCGCATCCCCGTCGATCCGCAAAGCGACGTGGGCCGGGCACTCGAACTCGTGCGCGCTGCGATCGACGGCCTCGCGCGTGAGGAAACGTGGCGCGAGGTCGTTCTCGGCGAGATCGAGTGGATCGGTGTCGAGTCCTTGTCACGCGATTGGGCGATCGTCCGGGCCATCGTACGGACGGCGCCGTTACGGCAATTCGCGCTGCGCCACGCAATCAACGTTCGCGTGCTGGCGGCATTCACTGAGGCGCGCATCGCCCTGGGGGCTCAAATTCCAGGCGTCGTTTGAACGGTGCGGCGACGCACCGCACGCTTCAGGGGCGAAGCCTTCACGCTGGCCTACCGTGGCGTCTGGGCAAATGCAGACGGCGGCCGACGGACAGCGGGCGTTGTCTCAGCGGCTTCGCCACCGAGACGATGCGGCTTAGAGCCGATTGCAACGTACACGATGGGAACGAGCAACAGCGTCAGCAGCAGCGAACTCGACAGGCCCCCGATGACGACCGTGCCGAGCGACGCTTCGGCTTGGGCTCCAGGGTCGAGCACGAACGCTAACGGAACCATGCCGGCGATCATCGCCGCGGTCGTCATGATGATCGGGCGGAAGCGTTCGCGGGCCGCCTCTTTCATTGCTGCGACACGATCGAGCCCATCCCGCCGTCGCGCATCGGCAAAGTCGACGAGCAGGATGCCGTTCTTCGTTACGAGCCCGACCAAAAGAACCGAGCCGATCAACGAAAAGAGATTGAGCGTTTGGTGCGTCAGCGCCAGTGAGCCAAGCGCACCAACCGCCGCGACCGGGACCGCGAACATGATGATGAAAGGCGTCCGGTAGCTGTTGTACAACGCGACCATCAAAAGATATACGAGGACGGTCGACAGCCCGAGCGCGACGGCCATCCCACTGACGGTGGCACCCACTTCTTGTTCGTTGCCTCCCGCCGATGGCGCGACGGTCAGCGTGGAAGGAAGATGGAGTTGTGCGAGGCGCCGCGAGAAGTCGCGCTGCACGTTGGAAAGCAACGCCCCGCGGGCGAGGTTTGCGCCGACGTAGACGACGTTTGCGCGGTTGATCCGCATCAGGATGGGCGGGGCTGGTGCGTTCACGAGATGAGCGATGTCACCGACCGTGACGATCGATCCATCGGACGCGCGCAATTGGATCGAGCCGATCTCCGAGAGCGATTGCCGATCTCGCAGCGGGTACGTGACGATAACGTCTTTGAGACCGTCTTCGCCCGTAAATTGGGTCGCTAGATCCCCACCGAACGACGCTTCGATCGCCGTCGACGCAGCTCCGATGCTCGTGTCGAGGGCGCGCGCGCGATCGCGATTGAACTCCACGTCGAACTGTGGGGCGTTGGCGACAGCGGAGTTCGTCACGTCGATGGCCCCCGGGGTAGCCGCCAACGCCGCCGCAATTTTGGCGGCGTACGCTTCGGGCATGCCGTTGACGCTGGAGATCACTTCGTCGATCGGTTGTGCGTTACCACCGGCAATATCGGTGGCTGGGACGGCTACGGTCGTCGCGTGGGGCAACAGCTTCCCGGCGCGTTCTTGTATCTGCTCGGCCCAGTAGGCAGTTGGGTGCGCACGGTTGTCTTTGAGATAGACGGCGATCTGCGCCACGGCGGCATTTTGCACGAAGCCCGCCAGCTGCCCCAGATACGCGCCGGCCGTCGTCGACTCGGCGCGTAGGTCCGGTATCCGGTCTACGATGCGCTCGACGGCAAGCGCGTTACGCCGCGTCGTTTCCAGCGGCGTGCCGCTCGTGCCGGTGATCGTCACGTAGAGTTCGCCTCGGTCCACCGGCGGAATGTACTCGAAGCCGACGAGGCCGAGCGGGATCAAGGCGAACGCGACGATCAACGAGAGGGCGGACACGGCAACCACGAGTCGAGCGCGCCGTAGTCCCCACGGCAGTGCGCGCATGAAATACCACTCGCGCAAACGATCGAATTGTCGCGTAAACGCGTCGATCGGACGCCACGGCCTCCACTTCGAGAGCAGCGCCCAGCGGCCGGCCAGCGCCGGCGTGACCGTAAAGGAAACGAACAGCGACGTGAGGGTCGCAACGGTAACGACCAAGCCGAACTCGCGCAAGAACAGCCCGACCGAACCCGGCAGGAACGAGATTGGGAGAAAGACGACCACATCGACGAGCGTGATGACGATCGCCGCGACGCCGATTTCGCTACGTCCGCGGATGGCCGCATCGCGCGGCTCTTCACCGGCGTGGAAATGGCGCTCAACGTTCTCGAGTACGACGATCGAGTCGTCGACGAGAATCCCGATGATCAGCGTCATCGCCAGCAACGACACCATGTCGAGCGTAAAATGCGCAAGTTTCATCGCCGCCAACGTGACCAACAGCGAACACGGGATCGCGATCATCACGACGATGGCGTTCCGCCACGATCGCAAGAAGAGCAGCATCACGATGCCGGTGAACAAGATTGCCTCGAGCAGCGTGCGGACCACGCCGGTGAGTTGCTGCTCGGTATACGTGGACTGAACGTTGAGCACATCGAACGTTACATCCGGATACGTCCGTCTCAGTTCAGGCAGCGCCGCCAAGATGCGGTTCGAGGTTTCGACCTCACTGACGTCGGCAGACTTCTGGATGTCGAGCGTAACGCACGGAATGCCGTTGGAGTACGAGAAGACGCGCTGCGTCTCGTACGTGTCTGCGACGTTTGCGACGTCACCGATACGATACAGACGAGGCGACGTCGACCACGGCTCGGTCGTCCCGCTCGTCGCGGGCGTCGCTCCGCTCAGCAACAGGTTGGAGACGGACGCGGCGTCTTGAATATCGCCGCGTACATCCAGATTCGTTTCGCGGTTTGGCGAGTACAGGATCCCGCCGGGGGCACGCACGTTGTTGTTCGTCACCGAACTGACGATGTCGGTCAAGGTGAATCCTGAGGAGATCAACTTTTGGGGGCTGACGTTGATCTGGATTGAAGGCGTCACGACGCCATTGTCCACGACGAACGAGACGCCGGGAACTTGCTCGAGTGCCGGCACGATCTTATTGATTGTCAGCGACGACAGGTCGCCCGTGGAAAGCGACTTCGAGCGCAACACGAGCGACGTTACGACCGCTTCACTCGGATTATACAGCGATATCTGAGGAGCCTGAACGTCGTTGGGGATCGACCGCTGAGCATTTTGGACGCGGCCTTGCGTCTGCACGAGATCGTTATTGGGATCCGATGACAGACTGAAAACCGCGATGACTGCGGCTTGACCCGGCTGAATCGACGTCTCGAGATGATCGAGATCCGGTGCGCCGGCAATCTGATCTTCCAACGGACGGACGATCGCGTCGCGCATCTCCGTCGTCGAAGCGCCGGGATAACTGACGAGGACTTGAATCGATGGCGTGTCGGTGCTGGGAAACTGCTGTTGAACGAGCGTCGAAGCGGAGACGCAGCCCGCGAGGACTACGAGCGCGAGGAACACCGTGACCAGCGTCGGCCGCGTGACGAACAGTCGCGTCAACGACATGTTATTGCTGTGTTCCAGACACGAGAGCCGGGTGCGCCGGCGGCGGCTGAGCCGCTTGGGTTTCCAGGGAGGGCCTAGGGCCGGGCGCGATCCAGAGGAACATGATGGGGACGACCACGAGCGTCAGCAAGAGCGAACTCGTCAAGCCGCCGATCACCACCGTACCGAGCGAACGTTTCGCTGCGGACCCCGGATCGAGTGCCAACGCCAGCGGCAGCATGCCCGAGATCATTGAGACGGTCGTCATCACGATTGGCCGAAAGCGTTCGCGCGCAGCCGTCTTCATCGCTTCGACCTTCTCGAGCCCCTGGGCGACTTTCGTCTCCGCGAAATCGACGAGCAAGATGCCGTTTTTGCTCACGAGACCGACGAGCATGACGACGCCGATCAACGAGTACAGATTGAGCGTTTGTCCTGTGATCGCAAGGCCACCCAGCGCTCCGATGCTGGCAAGGGGAACGGCGAACATGATCACGAGCGGCGCACGATACGCGTTGTAGAGCGCAACCATCAGCAGATAGACGAGCAAGAATGACAGGAGGAGCGAGATACCCAGTCCGTTGAGGGTCTGCACGAGGTTCGCTTGCGTGCCGCCGGCGCCCGTACCGACGATGACGGTATTGGGCAGATGCAAGGCCTTGACGCGCTGGCTGAACATGCGCTGTACGTTCGAAATCGCGGCGCCCTGTTCGACGTTCGCGCCGATATGGATGACGGTCTGACGATTATCGCGCGTGATCAAGACTTGCGACGGATCGCTGACCAGCGTCGCGATGTCGGCTAGATGCACGATCTTCCCACTGCTGGTCCGGATCGAAATGTTGCGCAGATTGGCTTGGCTTTCCTCAAACGTCTGAGGGTACAGCACTTGCACGTACTTCGTGCCGTTCGGCGTATCGAACTGAGTCGCAAGCGTCCCTCCGAACGCGGCGCGCACCGCTTGCGCGGCGAGACCGACGTTTACGTTGAGGACGCGCGCTCGGTCCCGGTTGAATTCGATGTCGTATTGCGGTGCTAAGGTTTCGGCGGAACTATTGACGTTAGTCGCTCCGGGAGTCGCTTGCAACGCAGCAAGGACTTGTCGTGCGTACACGTCCGGTTCTCCGCGCGTCGTGGAAACCGTGACGTCGATCGGTTGGCTATTGCCACCACGCGTTCCGGTCGCCGGCACGGCGATGATTTTAGCGGCCGGCTCGAGCCGGTGCGCCATACCCGTCATCATCCGCGCCACCTGGGCGGTCGAGCGTTTCCGGTCGGGGCGCAGCAACACGCGGACCTGTCCCGTCGAACCGATGTTGATGCTCCCTCCGAATCCGGCTTGTGACGTTCCCGTCGTCGACACGATCTGCTGCACGTCGCCGATCTGTAGGAAAGCGTCGGTGACTTTGCGGACCGCGGCGTCGGTCGTAGTCAAGGGCGTACCAGTCGGGAACTGCACGGTCGCAAAGATCTGCCCCGAGTCGATCGCCGGGATGAAGTCAAAGCCGACGTAGCCCAGCGGTATCAGCGCAATTGCGCCCGCGGTGAGGAGCACCATGACGATCACGAGCGGGATCGCAAAGCGAAACGCCGTGGCGAGGATACGTTCGCTGTAGAATGTTCGCAGCCGCGCAAAGCCGGTTGCGAAAGCCACGAGCGGGCGCGGCGCTTTCCAGCGTGAAAGCAACGACCAATTTCCGGCCAACGAAGGCGTGATCGTAAAGGACACGGCCAGCGACGTAAGCGTCGCAATCGTCACGACGACGCCGAATTCGGCCAGAAATCGTCCTGTCTCACCCGGCAAGAACGCGATCGGCAAAAAGACGACCACGTCGACGAGCGTGATGACGACTGCTGCAGCGCCGATTTCGGCTCGGCCCAGGATCGCCGCCGTGCGGGGCGCTTCCCCGTCCTCGTAGTGCCGCTCCACATTCTCGAGGACGACGATCGAGTCATCGACGAGGATGCCGATGATTAGCGTCATTGCGAGCAGCGACACGGTATCGATCGTAAACCCCGTCAGTCGCATGACGAAGAGCGTCACGAACAGGGACATCGGAATCGCGATCATGACCACGATCGCGTTCCGCCAGGACTTCAAGAAGACGAGCATCGCGATGCCCGTGAAGACGATCCCCTCGATCAGCGTCTGTAACACGCCCCAGAGTTGCGCTTTGGTTTGGTCGGCCTGAACGTTGAGGATCTTGAAGGCAATGTCCGGATACTTGGCTTCGATCGCGGGCAGCGCCGCTAGAACGTTCTCGGACGCCGTGACTTCGCTGGCACCGGTTGCCTTCTGCACGTTGAGCGAGATTGCGTTTTGGCCATTGACGTACGAGTAGACGCGCTTGGGCTCGTACCAATCGGACACCGTGGCCACGTCGCCGATGCGCGGGAGCAGCGCTGAAGTCGAGAAGGGCTCCGTCGTTTCACTAGCCGCACCGCTCGACGCCGCTCCCGAACCGCTTGCAGCCAAGCCCGCCGGGCTGACGACTGTGGCGGAGCCTAAGCTCGGCGTGGTCGTGGTCGTGGTCGTGCCGTTGATCGTCGGAGCAGGCGGCAGCGTGACCGTCGCAGCCGGCGCGAGGGTCGGCGCCGCGACCGTCGTGATCGTCGTGGTTCCCGACGGAGCGGCCGTCCCGCTCGGTTGGGGTGTGACGGCCGCAGACGGGGTGCTCGCAGCCTGCGTCATCGTCGCGGCCGAGGTCGGAGTCGTCACACTCGTGTTCGCCGTGGCGCCCGACGCGACGACGGTCGAGGTGTCCCCGGCCGCCGCCGTATCGACCGTCGCAGCCGGCTCCGCGCCGGCATTCCCGCTTGCGCTTGCCCCCGCACGCGGAGAGCCGAGCGCGAGCGCCTGATTCGTCGCGCCGGCCGTATTACCGTATTTGACGGTCAGAGCACCCGATGGCGACGTCGCTCCTTGTAAGACGGACGTATTGCCGTTCAGCAACGTGTCGGCGATCGACGGCACGGTCTGTACGTCGCCGCGCACGTCGAGCGACGTCTCGCGATTTGAAGAATACGCGATGCCGCCCGGCGCACGGGCATTGTTGGCCTGGATGGCGCTGACGACGTCGGTCGGCACGAAGCCGCGACTATCGAGTTTCGCCGGATCGAGCGTAACTTCTAACGCGGGCGTGACCGTGCCGTTCGCAAACACATTCGAGACGCCGTTGACTTGTTCGAGCGCCGGAACGACGTCGTTCGTAACGATGGCCGACAGCCCGGGAATACTGAGGGAGTGCGACGTCAGCGAGAGCGTCACGATCGTTATCTGCGCCGGGTCGAACGAGCGCGTTGCCGGCGCCGGCAGATCTTGCGGTAAGGCGGCTTTGACGGACTGGAGACGATCTTGGACTTCGGTGAGGTCTGTCGTCTGATTGGAATCGAGCGTAAACGTTGCGGAGATAGAAGCTTGATTTTGCTGGATCGACGTCGTGATGTGGTCGAGGTCGGGAGCGCCGGCAATCGCATCCTCGATCGGGCGAACGACGGAGTCGCGCAACTCCGACGGCGATGCGCCGGGATATGCCACGCTCGTGTTGATCGTCGGGAAGTCGATGTTGGGAAGCTGTTGCTGCACGAGCGTCGCAAGCGAGTAAAGGCCCGCCAGCGTGATAAGGGTGATCAACACGAAGACGAGCGGGGTTCGATGAACGAAAAGCTGGGTGATGCGGCGCATCAATCCTGCGCGATCGATTGTCCGTTGACGAGTCCGAGCTGTCCGTTCGAGATCACTTCCTGACCAGCTTTGATGCCGCTGACGACCGACGTCGTGCCGTCGCTTCCGAGCTCTCGGACGTTGACGGTTTTCGCCGTCACGTCGATCAGTTCGTCGTTCGCGATCATCACGCTGGTATGCGTGTCGTCAAGGAAGGCGGCGGTTGGAATGCCGACACCATGCACCGGCGGCAGCGAGATCGTCGCCGACACGGGCAGGCCCGCTTGCAGTCTCCCGTCGGCGTTATCGACGAGCACTTGGACCGTAAAATTCGTCGAACCCGGAGTGACCTGCCCGAGAACCGCGACCACTTTGCCGCCGTATGGGCGGCCGCCCGCGCCGGAGACGGAAAGATCGACCGCAGCGCCGACCGGTATCGCGAACGTGTTCGCACTCGACGCGTTGAGATCGGCGTACACCGCATCGATCTGTTGGATGGTGAAAATGGTGCGGGAACCGGGTATTCCCCCGGATTGAGATTGCGATTGGTCACGACGCCATCGACGGGCGACACGATCGTGGCCTTCGAGATCGCGGTCTGATATTGGGCGATCTGTCCGCGCGCTTGCTCGATCGCCGCACGCGCCGCGCCGGCGTCGGCGACTGCAGAAGCGACGGTCGCGGCCTGAAGCCCGCTCGAGCTGTCGCCGTTGACCTGTTGATTCGTCGCTGCAGTTTGCAGGTTCGCTTGGGCCGTGCGGACCGCGGCACGATCGTTATTGACGGTCGTCGCCTGCTGGTCGACAGCCTGTTGGGCGATGTACCCTTCCTTAACGAGTTGCATATCTCGGACGAGATTGACCTCATCGTTCGCCAGGGTTTGTCGAGTTTGCGCGAGCGCTGCTTGCGCGGATTTGACTTGGTCGTTTCCCGTTCCGATGTTCAGCCGCGCCGTATAGCGCGTCTGCGTCACCTTCGCCTCGTCCGCTTCGGCGGTCCGGATGTCCGTGTCGAGCACGCCCTGCGCCTGGGCGAGCTGCGCGCGCAAATCCGCAGTGTCGAGCACGGCCAGAATCTGGCCCGCTCCAACGTGATCGCCTTGCAAGACGGCGACCCGGTCCGCGGGTTCGCTCAGCGAACTCGTAATAGCCACGTTCTCGTACGGGGCAATCACACCCGAGATCGAGGCCGTGCCGCGGACGGTCGTCTCGCGCGCCGCCACGGTCGGAACCGGATTGGGCGCCGCGCCGGGGCGCTGGCGTTTACCGTTCTTTGGCGCGCAGCCGCTCGCCAAGAATGCCGCCACCAGGAGCAGCGTGACGACCCGCATCGTCTTGATGCTGCTGTTCAGGACTGTGACTGGGAGCCGTACCCACGCTGCCGGCGCATGTCAGCCATTTTGGCCCGGAAGCGCCTCTCTTGATCGGGAGTCAGCACCGCATTGACCTTCGTCATCGCCGCTCGAAAGTTGGCGCGCCGCGTCTGTGGATCCGCGTTCCGGCTCTTGACGCGCGCGTCGCGCATGATGCCGCGAATCTGGCTCTTCTGCGCGTCGCTCAAGCCGAGGCTCATCAACGCGTCTGCCATCCGATGTCTGCCGGCAGTGGCTGGTCCGTCCTGGCTTTGAGTCTGCGCATCGGCGGCCGCCGTCGTGCCCGTCCAGCTGCCGGCAAGTGCAAGGGTTCCTACGACGAGCCCGATACCCAGCGCTGCGATCGCGATCCGTTGCAGCAACGCTGACAGTATGGTCATTGGAGCGTTCACGGTAACGGTTCTCCTCTCACGGTACGAACGAATCAGCGCTGACTATGGCACACGATCCTGAGAAAAGCCTGGAACTTCGTCCGCTCGCCGCCGGTTGCCGCCTCGCTCAGGATAGCGTTTCCTCGAAGCGCACGTATTCGGCGAGATCGCTGACCCCAAACAGACGGCGCACGATCGGCGCGGCTCCCACGATGCGCACCGGGTCGTCTCCAAAACGGCGACGCCGCTTCCGTAAGAGCGCAGCAACGCCGTTGAGTAACGTTACGCCGGCGTACGTAACGTCGCGCACATCGATGACGGCATGTCGCCTACCGGCGAGTGGCGCCAACGCTGCATCTAAGCGATCGCGGCTCCAAGGGTCGAACTCGCCCCGCAGATGAGCGGCGTCGCGCACTCGCGCTTGCGCGACCACGGCGTTCGGTGCTGTCTGTTGCTGCATGATGCAAGCATCGTGACATAGACGGCTGAGAAAGTGCTTAAAGCCGGCCGCCAATTGGATTGCGATGTGCAAGGAAGAAACGCACCATCGCGTGGGACGCGTCGGGACCGCGCGGGTCCGTGTATGAGCCGGCCGGGCTCCCGCCCGACCACGCGTGCGCCGCTCCCTGCACATCCCAGCACTCGAACCGCACGCGGCCGTCCGCATCCGCATAACGGACGCGACGGTACGCATGACCGCCTGGCACCCGGCCGCGTTCTTCCGTCGAGCGCAGATCGGAGGTTACGGCACCGTCGGCGATGCGGTGCGCGTTGGAGGGATGCACGGTCGTATCGCAGTCGCCGTGAAAAACGATCGTCGGAGGAGTCTGGGTCCGAGCGCGGGGCCGTGCCGCTGCGCCGTTGCGCATGGCCGCGAGTGCCGACGCAACATTCGTCGCCGAACCTGATGGTAAACCGGAGTGCATGCCTACGGCGGCGTAGAGGTCGGGGTAGGCGTCCGCAAGGACGGCGGCGGCGGCGGCCCCAGCTGACAGTCCGGCGACGTAGACGCGCCCGCGATCGACTGCGTAGGCATGCATGATCTCGCGTGTGAGGCCTGCGATCAACGCGGGTTCACCACGGTCACGGTACTGGTGCCGGGGATCGAACCAGTTCCAACATTTCGAACCGTTTGCCGCGACGGTTTGTTCGGGATAGGCGACGAGAAACGATCCCTGTTCGGCAAGCGCATTCATACGCGTACCCGCCGCAAAATCGTCCGCCGATTGCGTGCACCCGTGAAGCATCACGACGAGCGCGAGCGCCTCGCCATGATATCGACTCGGGACGTAGAGTTTGTACGCGAGGCGACCCTGTTTGCTCGTATACGACCGCGTGAGAAATCGACCGCCGCTCGGTTCGATATCGGCGGGCGCGCCGGCACTCTTCGCCGCCGCCGCGCACCGTTGTCGGGCGATCGCCATCCCGCCCGGCCTTATTTCTCCAAAGGCGCGCGCGAGCGCGGCGGTCACTTCACGACCGTTGTTTGCAGGTAAGAGAGGCTGGGACGTCGTGCGGTCGCGATGCCGTCGAATGTTCAGGGTTTTGCCTTTCGGGGCGAGCACGCACGACCGGCTGCCACTTCAACGGCTGCCGTCGGCGATGTGCGAAGTAAGATCGTTTACTGGAGCCGGTCGGCCAAGGCGGCCTTGACGGCCGGGCTTGCGTGCAGCGCGCCGAGCACCACGACAGAAGCGATCGTAGCGCGAGCCAGGTCGGGCGTGACGTCGGTGCCGATTCGCACGAGCCCGAGCACGTTGATATGCAGCGTGCGCCCAGCCTCGAGCGCTGCTTCGAGTTCTCGTCGCCCGTAGTGCCGCAAACCCAAATCGAGGCTCTTGCGATTCGCCGCCGCTTTGAGAACGTCGGCGTGGCGCTCGAGTTGATTGCGAATGGCAGTACGGATGAAATCGGTCCGATTCGAATAAAAGCCGTCGTCGACCATCAGGTCGATGTGTCCCAGATCGACATAACCGAGATTGATCGTGATCTTTTCGGTGTCGGGGCCTTTTATAGGGCCCTCGCCGCTCGCGGCGTTTACCATCCTGTTGCCATCCAGTTAGATGGTATCATATCCGACGGCGATGTCAACCGCCCCGCTCGAAGGGAGGCGTGCGCTCGCATCGCAATCGGGTCGAATGGCGACGGACGCTCATTCCGCACATGCGATCGAGGCGCTGCTGCGCGAAAGTCGGCGTTTCTCACCGCCGCCGGACGGCGCGGCAGGCTCCAACGCGCAGCCGGACGTGTATGAGACGGCGGAACGTGACTATCTAGCGTTTTGGAAGTCGTGGGCGGACAAACTTGAATGGTTGGAGCCCTACGAGCGCGTGCTCGAATGGGAAGAGCCCTACGCGAAGTGGTTCGCCGGTGGCAAGCTCAATGCGTCCGTCAATGCGCTCGACCGTCACGTCCGCGCCGGTCGCGGCGAACGCGTCGCCTTTTACTTCGAAGGTGAGCCCGGCGATCGCCGAGCACTGACCTACGCCGACATCCTGCGCGATGTGTGCCGTTTCGCGAACGGGCTGCGCGCACTCGGCATCCAACCGGGCGACCGCGTCGCCCTCTACATGCCGATGATCCCCGAACTTATCGTCGCGATGCTCGCGTGCGCGCGCATCGGCGCGGCGCACTCGGCGATCTTTGCCGGGTTTTCAGCCGATGCGATCGTGGATCGGGTCAACGATGCGCAATGCGTGGCAATCGTGACGGCGGACGCAGGCTGGCGGCGTGGAAAGCGCGTGCCGCTCAAGGCGACGGTCGATCGCGCGCTCGCGACGACGCCCTCCATTCGCCACTGCATCGTCGCTCGGCGCGTCGGCGAGCCGGTCGCCATGCAGTCCGGCCGCGACCTGTGGTGGGAGGACGTCGTCGCCGATCGCGCCGAGACGTGCGAGCCGCAGGCGATGGATGCAGAGGATCTGCTGTATCTGCTCTACACGAGCGGCACGACGGCGAAGCCCAAGGGGATCATGCACACGACCGCTGGCTATCTGACCGGCGTGACCGCGACACACAAGCTCGTCTTCGACCTCAAAGAGGACGACGTCTACTGGTGCGCGGCCGACGTCGGTTGGGTGACGGGTCACTCGTACATCGTCTACGGTCCGCTGTGCAACGGCGCGACGAGCATCTTGTACGAAGGCACGCCCGACTTTCCCGACAAGGATCGGCTGTGGGAGATCACCGAGCGCTATCGCGCGACGATCCTCTACACAGCGCCGACGGCGATTCGCACGTTCATGAAGTGGGGCGCGGACTATCCGCGCAAGCACGACCTTTCGTCGCTTCGCGTCCTAGGCAGCGTCGGCGAACCGATCAATCCCGAAGCCTGGATGTGGTATTACGAGCACATCGGCGGCAGCCGCTGTCCGGTCGTCGATACGTGGTGGCAGACCGAGACCGGCGGGATCATGATCGCGCCACTGCCGGGGATTACGACCCTCAAACCCGGCAGCGCCAACAAACCGTTTCCCGGCATCGCCGCAGACATCGTTGACGAACGCGGACGCAGCGTACCGCCTGGAGGCGGCGGCTACCTCGTCCTGACGCGCCCGTGGCCGTCGATGCTGCGCGGCATCTATGGGGATCCGCAGCGCTACCAAGAGACGTACTGGTCACGCTTTCAGCACATGTATCTCGCCGGCGACGGCTGTAGCCGCGACGATGACGGCGATTACTGGTTCATGGGCCGAATCGACGACGTGATGAACGTCAGCGGCCATCGCATCTCAACGACTGAAGTCGAGAGCGTGCTCGTCGCGCATCCTGCCGTTGCGGAGGCTGCGGTCGTCGGCAAAGTCGATGAGGTCACCGGGCAAGCCATCTGCGCCTTCGTCTCGCTGCGGGGCAGCGCTGCAGGCTCACCGCAGTTTGCCGACGAGTTGCGCGCGCACGTCGCCGGCAAGCTCGGCAAGTTCACGATGCCGAAATATGTGACGTTCACGCAAGAGTTGCCGAAGACCCGAAGCGGCAAGATCATGCGGCGGCTGCTGCGCGACATCGCCGAAGGGCGCATGCTCGGCGATACGACGACGTTGGCCGATTCCAGCGTCGTCGCCGAACTACAGGAGCGCGCGCAGCGGGAAGCAGCCAAAGACGAATGATGCCGTCGTCGCATCTTGCGGTTCCGGCTGCGCGCCGCGACGCTGCGATGTCTCTCCCGTCGCGTGTCGCCCCACGACGAGTGCCGCGTCGTGGACCTCTGGTACGCCAAGCACTCGTCGCGACACTCGGCGCTCTCACTCTGGGGGTGCTTGTTTCGCCGCACCCGACGGCGGCACTGGGTGCGCAATGTTCGCACGCAAAGATGATCGGTTCGACGCCATATCCGAGCGGCGGCCCGTATGCCGGGGTCGCCTTTCTCGTATGGGCGCCGCACGCGGTCGCCGTCAACGTTTCCGGCGACTTCAACCACTGGTCGCCCAGCGCAAACCCACTGACGGCCCAAGGTTCGACGGGATTCTGGTGCGCGGACGTGCCGGGCGCCACCGTCGCGCAACGCTACAAGTACGTCATACATACCGCGGACCACGCAGCCGTTGTACGACGCGATCCCGGCGCCAGGCTCGTCACGTCGGCCGATCTGCACGACGGCGCATCGATCGTCTACGATCCGACCGCGTATGTGTGGCACGACCGGTCATTTGCTGCGCCTTCGCAGAACACGCTCGCCATCTACGAACTCTACATCGGCACGTTCAATTCCGTCGGCGACAAGCCCGGAACGTTTTGGTCGGCGCTGCAGAGGCTGGGCGCGATCCGCGAGCTCGGCTTCAACGCCGTCGAAGTTTTGCCGGTGACGCAGTTCGACGGCATCGACGGGAATCCGTATGGCCCCACCGATCAGTTTGCCGTCGACGATGACGCATACGGCGGCCCGGACGGCTTCAAAGCGTTTGTCGATGCGTGCCATCGGCTGGGGATGGCCGTGATCGTCGACGTCGTGCATAACCACTGGGGCCCGTTCGACCTTGCCACCTATCAATTCGACGGAACGCACTCGCCGGACAATCCGGCTGGTATCTACTTTTACGACGTGCAGAAGAGCACTGGGGACCGCGGCGATTCTCCGTGGGGACCGCGGCCCGATTACTCGGATCCTGTCGTGCAGCAGTACGTTCGGGCCCAGATCGCCATGTGGTTCGACGAATATCACGCCGATGGCTTGCGCTGGGACTCCGTCTCGAACGTTTATAACGCCTGGAACGGCGGCGCGGGCAAAGACCCGCACACCGGAGAGCCGGGAGCATTTCTACCCGACGGCGTTCGGCTGCTCCGTAACGCCAACGTGCAGTGGCGCGCATCGTTCAAGATCGCTGAAGACCTGTCGTTCGGCCCCGAACAATCGCTCGTCACGCAGCCGATTGCGAGCGGCGGACTCGGCTTCGATGCCCAATGGAACGCGACGCTGGCATACTACCTCCGCAAGGAGTTTCCGTCGGCAGGGCCGATCCGTGCAGCCGACGTCGTCGCCGGCATGTCGTCAACCTTCAACGGCATCTTCTCTCAAAGCGTCAGTTACGTCGAGTCGCACAATGAACTCACCGTGAAGGACTCGCGCTTGTACCAATTGGTCGATCCAAGCGATCCAACGAGCCGAACCGCGCGTAAGAAGGCTGCGCTAGCTGCAGCCTTGCTGTTCACCAGTCCGCAAGTACCGCTGCTTTATCAAGGCGACGAGTTTCTGGACCCCAGTTGGTTTCATCCGCGCAGCGCGCTCGACTGGAACTACGCGCGACGCTGGGCGGGCATCCGGCTCCTGTATGCTGATCTGGTCCACCTGCGCACGGACGCGTTTCACACAACGCCCGGTCTGACGGCTCCTGGACTCGACTTCTATGAGAAAGACGTCGCCGACGACGTGCTGACGTACGACCGTTACGCTCCTGCAGCGCCGGCAACCGACGACGTCATCGTGGTAGCCAATTTGAGTTCAACGGTATTCGGCCCAAGCCGCCCGTACACGATCGGCCTGCCGTACGGTGGCGAGTGGCACGTCGCGTTCAATAGCGACAGCACGATGTACAGCAGCGACTTCGGCGGCGTCGGTCCCGCCGGCGTTGTCACCGCGCTCCACGTCCGACACGCCGGCCAACCCTACAGCGCGACGCTCCAACTCGGGGACTATTCGGTCGTGATGTTGAGCCGGCGCCGCGTCGTTATTCCGGGCGCAGAAGCGTCCGCAGCTCAGGCGCCAGGCGCGCAATCGACCCTCCGCATTCCTCACGGAACGCTTGGCGGTCTGCAAGTTCGGCTTCCGCTTGCGCAGCATCGGGCTCACCGCGATTCTTTCGATTGATCGCGAACGCCATCAATTGAAGCTGTGCTGCCTCGACCCGCTCGACGAGCGTTGCGATCGTCGGGCGTAGCTCCTGCGGCAGTTCATCTCCGCGCTCGTTGAAAAGCGTTGCGGCCGCCGCCGCGTCATTCTTGGCACGCGCATCCCGAACGTCAAATTCCGAGACGTCCTTCACGTTGGTGTCGAAGGCCAGCCACGTCGACTCATAGGCCTTCCCTACTGCCGCTAATACCTCACGCAACACCGGCGTAATCTCAGTGGAAGGCTTCGCCTGAGACTCTTCATGACGCCCGGCCGTCGCGATAGAGTGGAGCAGATCGCCAAAGGTCGTCAGAAGACCGGCAAAAGGATTGGAAGACATAACCCCGCGCATACCCTCGCGCTCGCGCTTCCAACCCAGCATGTGGCCAAGCCGATCGTCGCAGGGAGTTTACCGCAATGCGAAGGCGCGACCGCAACACGCTAGCGGTCGCGCCTTGTGATAGCCGAACGGCTACGCCGCGCCGCTTAGCGTCCGCTCAGGCCATGGTTGCGAAGGACGTCCGACTTGCGGCGAACGATTTTGCCGATGAAGCCGCGAGCCCGCAACTGCGGGGCAGTCGCGAAGCGCATCTTTTCGGGGCCCGAACGCTGGGCGACGATCCGATAGTCGAACGTCACGTTGGACTTGCCGCCGTGCTCGCTGACCGCGAATCCACCTGAGGTCTTGCGCGAAACGTACAAGCCTGCGCTATCGCCCTGCGGCGTGAGGAAGACCATGTATCCGTGGTTGCGGTCCATCGTTTGTGCAAACCGCCCGTCGATCGCGACGTACGTGCGACCCGACGAGAGGTGCGCCTCGCCGATGTCTTCGACGGTGGCCGTGGTTTCGGTAGGGGCATACATCACGACATCGCCCGAGCGAAGATGCGCAACGGCTTGCGGGTTGCCATTCTGCGTCAGGGTGCCGGCCAGCACCATGTTGCCCGCATTATCGACTTCGAGCACTTCCGTGTTTGCGGCATAGCCCCGCATGATGGGACCGCCGCCGAAGTTCGCTGCGGTCAGCGCCTCGGCTCCCGACGCGTTCGTCTGCGCATCGACGCCTTCGCCGGTGTCGGAATTGAACAAGCCGCCCGGCGGCTTGGCCGGGAAATACGTCGTGATCGAGTTCTTGAACGTCAGGCCGTAGTCGCCGGCCTGCAGATACGGACCCTGTTGAAAATTGTCGGCTTCTTCTCCGACTCCGTTGGGTGAAAAGCCGATCAGCCCGGCGCCGCTCGACGCGGATGCATCGTAGCCGAAGACGCCGGCAGCACCGACGCCGGACGCGCCCTCGGCGCGACCGAACACGCCTTCATCCGGGCCGTCTCCGTAGACGCCGACGTAACCGGACGAGATCCCGTACACGCCGTAATAATTCGTCGATCGTCCGTACGACCCGGTCCCGTATACGGAGATGCCGGCGACTCCGCTGTTGTACGGTTGCATGTTCGTGCTCTTGTCGAGCCCGACGACGCCCGCTCGAGCGTTCGCCGGATTCGTAGCATTAAAAGCCGTGCTGCCGAGAACTCCTGCATTGCCGAGCGAGATGCCTTCGACGCCGTAACCGGACCCGGTGTTTCTGCCGAAGACGCAGGCTCCGACCGAATTGCAGTCGGTCGCCGCAGCAGCTGCCGGAATTGCTGCGATCCCAAACGCGAGGCACGCGAATACGAGCGGCTGCGTCGTGAGACGAGATCTGTAACGAAGCGCCATGTCAGGTCCTTTCAAAAGTGAACCAGTGCGTCTCTCGTTATTCGTACGGCGGCGCACTGATGTGCGAGTGCCAAAAAGTCGATCGCTGCTGACTGTATAGCACGGTCCCCTCGGCGACGCAAGGGTGCGGGTCACGCCCGGTTAAAGCGAACGCGTCGACCCTGCAGGGCGCCGCGTTTCCGCTTTGGGGAAGCAGCTTCCCAAGGAAACGTGCGGGACGCGCGCTCCGCGCCTCAACGCCGGCGCGTTTCAACGACGTACATCTGTACTATGTCCGCGTGGAGCTGCGCTTGGCTTTCGGTCGCGTCTCTTGCCGCGAAGCAGGCCGCCATAAGTTTCCTACCGCCGCTGCAGCATCGGCGAGCTTCGTATCATGCGTGGCCAGCGGCATTCCAAAGCGATAGGCTAAGTGCAGGTATGTAGCATCGTATGCCGATAGCTCAAACCGGCGTGCCATCTCCATGAGAGCGAACGATGGCTCGTTGCTTTCCGGCTCGACGCGCATCGGCAATTTTCGAAGCTGCTCAAAAATTCGTGCCGTTTGCTCCAGTCGTATATTGCCGCGGCGCTCGTATTTTACCAGGACGTGGCAGATTTCAGTCGGCCAGATGCACGGTACGAGGGCACCATGACTTCGGACATGGCGAAGTGCCGCGACGGAGAGTTCGTCGCGCTGATCGCGAAAAAACCAGCGAATGGCCGTGGACGCATCGACCACGAGTTTCACCCGCGCTCGTCGCGCGCTGCGCGAATCGTTTCTTCAATCGGCGGTCCTCCCAGTTCCCACTCGAGGTCCAATATCTGATCGACGAGTGTATCGAGGTCGACCTCCTCAGACACGGGCCTCAATTCGGCAAAGGGCGTACCGTTGCGCGTCACGATGATCGTTTCGCCCGCATTCGCGCGCGTCGCCAGTTCGGCAAATCTCGTTCGCGCCTCGTAGATTCCGACGCTCTGCATGGAGCAAGTCTAGCGCCACGACTAGTCGCTGTCAACGAGCAATACGGTCATACGTACCGCAAGATAGGAACCTTCAGCCGGGACTCCCCGAGGCAAAGAACGCGCGTACGTCGTTCAGGTCGGTGACGCGCTGGGCCGGCGGGAGGGCGCTGAGGATCGAGGCACCGTAGTGCATGCCGGCGGCGCGTCCGTCGAGCAGGACGACGAGGCCACGATCCGTTTTGGTACGGATGAGGCGGCCGAAGCCTTGTTTGAGGCGGACGATTGCACTGGGGATCATGTACTCCTCGAAACTGCGGCCGCCGCCGGCTTCGATGGCGCGCAGGCGCGCGGCCACCAGGGGATCGGCGGGGGACGGAAACGGGAGCCGATCGATGATGACGCACGACAGGCGTTCGCCGACGACATCGATGCCTTCCCAGAAGGTGCCGGTGGCGAACAGCACCGCGTTGGGCGTTTTCCGGAACCACTCGATCAGGTGCCCACGGGGCGATTCTCCCTGCAGCTTCATCGGAAAGACGACCCGTTCGCGCACGCTTCCGTAGAGTTCGTACAGTCGCGCGTAGGAAGTGAACAGCACGAACGCACGCCCGCGGGTGATGTCAAGGATCTCCTCGAGCAGCGGGCGCGACGCGGCGTGCGAACTGCGCGTCTTTGGGATTGCAGTCGCCCGGCGCGACAAACAAGCGCGCTTGCGCACGATAATCGAACGGCGAAGGCGCGACGTACTCTTGCGCTTCGTCGACGCCGAGCGAACGGCGCAGAAAAGCAAACGAGCCATGGGTGGCGATCGTGGCGCTCGTCAGGACGACGCTCTCGGTGCGTGCAAAGAGCGTCGTGCGCAGCTGTTCGGCAACGTCGAACGGGGCGCAGTTGATCTCGTACCGCCCATCGCGTTCGCCGCGTTCGACCCACGTGATCACCTCGTCGTCTGGTAAGGTCGTCCGTTCGATCGTCGTGATGTGGGCTACGATGCCGCGCAACGCGTTATCGCGGCGGCGTTCGGCTTCGGCGATCGTATCGGGCGGTCGTTTGAGCGCCGCTTGCCAGTTGGCATAGAGCCAGTTCTCGAGCCGGAACAGGGATTGCTGCACCGTTTCCATCGCCGTAGACGCCGCCGCGTTTGCTGCCAGGGGATAGCGCTCACCGGGGATGCGTGCGAGAACCTGCGCCAGACCGCGCATCCCGTTGTCGAGTTCGGCATCGTACTCCGGCGGCACGACGTAGTTGTGGTGCAAGCGACGCATCAGGCGCTTGAGGCTTGCACCCGACAGCGTCGCCGTCAACGCGGCGGACGCCCATTGCTCGCACTGGTGCGCTTCGTCGAGGACGACGTAATCGTAAGCCGGGAGCAGGGTTCCGCCGAGCGCGAGATCGAGAAAAAAGAGCGCGTGGTTGACGACGACGACGTCGGCGTAGCGCGCGGCGTCGCGGCGCTCGAAGAACCAACAGTCCCGGAAGCGTTGGCAGAACTCCCCGACGCAGTCCTCGGCATCGGCATCGAGCGCTTCCCATTCGAGCGGCGGCGGTGCAAACGCAAGTTCCGCTCGGTCCCCGGTCGCCGTCGCGTCGCCCCAATCCCACATCGCTTCCATCGTCGCGCTCTGCGCGATGAGGCGTTCCGTGCGCAAGCGGTCCAGCTTGGCGCGACACAGATAGTGATTGCGGCCCTTGAGGAGCTCGACGCGAGCCGGTATGTCGAGCGCGCCGACGACCAGCGGAATGTCTTTCTTGATCAGTTGCTCTTGAAGCGCGATCGTCGCCGTCGACACGACGACTTTCTTACCGCTGCGCAACGCCGGCACGAGGTACGCTAGCGACTTGCCGACGCCGGTGCCGGCTTCAACGATCGTATGCGTGCTTTCGAGAAAGCCGCGTTCGATCTGTTTGGACATCTGGATCTGGCCCGCGCGCGGCTCGAACCCAGGGAGCGCGCGTGCGACTGGACCGTCCGTCGCGAAGATTTCGTCGAGGCTCTTCGTCGCGGCGGCGCTCACGGAACACGTCCGTGTTCTGGAGGCAAGAGCTGAGCGTCGGAACGTTCGCCCGTCGCCGCATCGACGACGCCGACGGCGGCGTACGCGGGCGTGGGGCGCCGCGTCATGAAGAGCACGAGACCCGCGCAGAAGCCCGCGATGAGCCCCCCGAGGTGACCGGACTTCGAGATGAACGGAACGGCGAACGTGAAGACGAGGTTCATCAGCAAGATGGGCAGCGTTTGCGTGATCAGCGGACGCCCGCGTTTCCCCAGACGCACGCCGATCGCCAACAGGGCGCCGAACAAGCCGAAGATCGCGCCGCTGGCGCCGACGGTGACGGCGTTGGAAGAAAACGCTACGACCGCAAGGCCTCCGCCGAACAGTGAGACGACGTACACCGCAAGCATGCGCGGGGCACCCATCACCGTTTCGACGAACATGCCGAGTTGGTAAAGCGCGAACATGTTCAGACCGATGTGGAGCAGCCCCGCATGTTCGAATCCACCGCTGACGATGCGCCACCATTGCCCGTCGCGCACGAGCGGCCCGTACAGCGCGCCATGCATGACCATGCTGTAGTTGCTGTTGAAGTTGGTGCCGGAGGCAAGCTCCCAGATATACACGCAAACGTTGAGCGCGATCAAGGTGGTCGTCGCGCTGAATCGGCGCGCGCTCAAGCGCTACCTACACCATACCGGAATGCATGAAACGACGGCCGCACATACTCAGCGGCTCGTCGCGGGCAGGGCCGGCACGACGGTGATGCTACGCGCAAGTTCGAGTGAGATCGCGCGCGGCGTCCCAGCGATGCTGACGGTCACCGGCCCGGCGAGCGGCGCTTTCTCCAGAACCCGCACGGACACGCCGGGACGCAAGCCGATCTCTGCGAGATAGCGCAGCATTTCGGAGAGCTCTTCGGTTACACCGTGGACGGTCGCCAGTTCTCCCATCGCGATCTGCGCGAGCGGAACGCCGGGACGAATTGGATCGGTCAGGTCCGACGCTGGAATCGGCTGCCCGTGGGGACAGGTTTGGGGGTTTCCGAGAACGGCGACGAGCCGCTCTTCGACGCGGTCGGAGATTGCATGCTCGAGGCGACACGCTTCGGAGTGGACTTCGTCCCAACTCATGCCGAGCATCTTCGTCAGGAAACATTCGGCGAGCCGGTGCCGGCGCACGACGCGGACGCCGACGGCCAAGCCTGCCCGCGTCAGCTTCGCTTCCCCGCGGGCCCGATGCTCGATGTAGCCATCAGCGGATAACTTTTTCAGCATCCCAGAAACCGAAGCCGCCGCAACGCCGAGTTCGCTGGCCAGGGCCGAAGTCGTGACGCCCGGACCCTCTTTCTCTAGGCGGTAAATCGCCTCGAGATATTCTTCGGTCGACTCGTCGAAGTGAGTATGCCCCGCCATCGTGGGTTCCTTCGGCGCTCGGCGCCGGAATCCACGGCATGCCGCCAGAGCGCTTCCGGCCACGTCATCCAGCGGCCCGCTGACGCTGCGACCATCGCCGGTGGCCGTCGTGAATCAACTCGAGTGCGTCGGCCGCGCGCAAGCGCCCGCGCAGTCTGATCGTATGGCCGCCGATGTCGGGATAGGTGCGCAAGAACGTCTCCAACCCGGTTACGATCCCTTCGTGAACATCGGTGAGTTCGTGAACCTCTCGCGTGCTGATCGATGTGGACTTTTTCGGAACCATGACGCCGATCAGGCGCGGATTACGCTCGCCGTCTTCTTCCAGATCGATCGATCCGATGATGCGCGCATACACGAGCGTGCCTGGATAGGCCGACGCATCGAGAAACAGACAGACGTCCAGCGCGTCGCCATCATCACCGAGCGTTTGCGGGATGAAGCCGAAATCGCACGGCCATTCCATCTGCGGCCGCAACGTCGCAGAAAGGGTGAACACGCCAAGTTCCTCGTTGTAGGCGTATTTGTTGCGATCGCCGCGCGGCGTTTCGACGATCGCGTTCACCGCGTACGGTTCACCGTCGACGTCCTTGAACGGCCCGATGTGATCGTAGGAAAGCGTTCGCGTGCGGGCCGGCATGCCGGCCGTATACCCGCCCGTTTCGGTGATGCCTGGTCACGCAAGGCGGCGTGCATGACGCCGTAACGCAGCTCGCGCCTACGGGCCGGCGCGGGCTCCGACTGCGCCGTCGATCTCGGCGTGCAAGGCCGCCTTGCGCCACGGGTCTGCAAAGCTCGCGTCGACGGCGTTGCGAACGAACCGCACGACATCGTGCTCGCCGACCATCTTTTCGACGAGTTGCAATTCTCGCGTCACAGACGTACCGAAAAGAGCCGGGTCATCCGCGTCGACCGTTACGTTCACGCCTCGTTCGTCGAGCATAACCAACGGGTGTCGTGCGTCGGCGGAAACGACGCCGGTGCGAACGTTCGATGTCGGTGCACACTCGAGCGTAATGCCTCGCCGCCGCAGCAGGGCGATGACGCCATCGTCTTCCAGGGCGCGGATTCCATGGCCGATTCGCTGCGCGCCGAGTACTTCGACCGCGTGGCGCACGCTGTCGGCCCCCGCCGCCTCACCGGCATGAGCGACGACGTTCAGACCGTGCGCGCGCGCGAAAGCGAACGCCTCAACGAAGAGCGAGGGTGCGAATCTTGCTTCGTCGCCGCCCAGTCCGATGCCGACGACGCCGGCATCCGACTGCGCGAGGCTGACTGCCAAGCGTGCCGTTCGAAGGCTCGCTCGGGACCGAAATTTCGCGTCAAGTCGCAGATGAAGCGTACGGTCGGACCCCCGAGGCGCTCTTCGGCATCGAACGCTGCTCGCATCGACTCGACGCAGGCCGCAACGTCGAGCCGGGGATGAAAGAACGTCCACACCGACGGCGAGATGAACACTTCGGCATAGCGCACGTGTTGGGCCGCCGCGTCGCGAGCGTATTCCCGAGCAATGCGCGCATAATCCTCAGGGGCTCGCAACGCTTTGCAGACCTCGGCGAACGTCAACAAGAACTCACCGAAGGTCGCGAACGCATACGTATCTGCCGGCGGTCCGGCAGCCCGCTCACTGTGTAGCCCGTGCGACCGGGCCAGATCGCGAAACGTCGCAGCGCTGACCGTGCCCTCGAGATGGCAATGCAGTTGCACCTTCGGAATGCGTACGATCTGCGAGGCGTCTTGCACTGCGGGGCGCCGTTCCGCGGACTGCAGGCCGGTCCTCGTTGACAGTCCGCCAGCCGCCCGCTATAGTAAGGTTCGCCCTCGCGGGGTGGAGCAGTCCGGTAGCTCGTCGGGCTCATAACCCGAAGGTCGCGAGTTCAAATCTCGCCCCCGCAACCGCATCGAACGAGCCTCGCTGCTGCGGGGCTCGTTCGCGTTTACGGCGTGACCGAAGCCGGGATGATGCCGAGGTCGCGGCCGACCCGTTCGAATGCGGCGAGGGCAGCATCCAGATCTTTGCGTTCGAGGGAACTGGAAAGCTGCACGCGGATGCGTGCGGCGCCTTCCGGGACGACCGGGAAGCCGAACCCGGTCACGAAAACGCCTTCCCGCAAAAGCCGATCGCTCATTGCGATCGCGAACGCCGTTTCGCCGACGATGATCGGCACGATCGCACTCGGTCCGGCGAGCGGCTTGAACCCCAATCGGGTGAGGCCCGCACGAAAATACGCGACGTTGTCGTGTTGTTTTGCGACCAGTTCCGGGCGCGCTTCGAGGATCTCGATCGCACGCAATGCGCTCGCCGCGACGGTAGCCGGAAGTGCATTGGAGAACAGTTGGGTGCGGGAACGCTGAACGAGCGTGTCGATGAGCGCGCGCAGAACCCGCCACGAATCCCCCGGCCGCACCACCGAGCGCTTTGCCGAGCGTGCCGGTTAGAACGTCGACCCGTCCTTCGAGACCGAAGTGTTCGATCGTGCCTCGTCCGGTGGGCCCATGACGCCGGTCCCGTGACTGTCATCCACAACCGTGACGGCACCGTATCGCTCGGCGAGTGCGACGATCTCCGGCAACTTCGCAAGACTGCCTTCCATGGAAAAGACCCCATCGGTGACGACGATCGGCGTGCCTTCGGCCTCGTTGCAGTTGCGTTTCGAGGTCCGCCATGTCGCCGTGCTTATAACGGGCGCGCTTGGCTCCGGCAAGACGGCAGCCGTCGATGATCGACGCATGATTGAGCTCGTCGGAAATTAGCGTGTTGCCTTTGAGCCCGATCGTCGGAAGCAAGCCTTCGTTTGCCGTCCAGCACGAGACGTACTCAGCGCCGACTCAAATCCAAAGAAAGCGGCGATCTTTTCTTCGAGTTGCCGATGCACGTCGAACGTGCCGCAGATGAAGCGTACGGATGCCGTACCGGCGCCGTACCGGTCGAGCGCCGCTTTCCCGGCGGCAACGACATCGGGATCGTCGGCGAAACCCAAATAGTTGTTGCTGGAAAGCACGATAACGTCGCCCGCTTCTTCCATGTGCGCGCGCGCCGCCATCGGCGTCGTCAGATGCCGCAGATGTTTGTATGTGCCGGCCGCCTTTAAGATGTCGAGGTCAGCGTTGAGTTTCGCTTCGAAAGCAGCGTTCATCGACGGCGGTATTCGTCGCGCTGCCTGCGGTGCCTCGCAACGGCAGCAACACTAGGGTAAACGCACGATCATGCGCCCGGACGGCGCGGAGCGGCTACGGCGCCTCCAGCAAGCTGTCCAGGACGTAGACGACGGTTAAGCCGTAAATCGATCTGGGAATGATGTCCGCCATCCATTCGCCCGGCGTCCATGTCGCCCAATTCGTCGCCCCCAAGGCCGTCGCCGTGCCTTCGCTGAGGACGAGCGTCAGCCCGCCGAGCAAGATGCCCGCAAGCGGCCGCGGCAACCAACGCACACTCGGCCGAATCATCCCGTGCAAGACGGCAGCACCCAGCCCGACGCCGTAGCCCATCAGCGGACCCGCGCCGCTACGCCGATTCTTCGGCGCGTCGCCTTCCTCACTGGCCAGCGGCGTGAAGCCGATCATTGCAGCGAGCTTCTCTACGACCGTCGATGGAAGTTCGCTCGGTGGTCGGCCGCGCACGAGCATGTCGGCGTACGTGACGCCGTCGAGAGCCAAGATCCCCGCTGCGCCGGCTAGCAGCGACCTACCGTATCTATGCATGCGCCGCTCTTTCCCCGGTTTGTGCGCCGCAACGCACCTTTTTCGTTAACCCAGATAACCGCCCATACGGCGGTGGTTACGGCGCAGAAGCGACGTCCAACACGATCTTCGCCGCGGTTCCCGCCCGCATCAAATCGAACGCGTCGGCGAAGCGCTCGAGTGGCAGTTCGTGGGTGATGATCGGCCGCAGATCGACGCGCCCGCTTTTGACCAGCGCTTCGGTCTGATACCATGTTTCGAACATCGTTCGGCCGTTGATGCCGAGCACCGTGAGACCTTTGAAGATGATGCGTTCCGCGAGATTGATCGCGACGTCGTCCGGCGGAATGCCGAGCAGCGCGGCGCGGCCGCCGTTGCGCAGCATGTGAAGGCCGGCGTCGATCGCCGAGCCGCTGCCGGACATCTCGAGCAGCACGTCGGCGCCGTCGCCCGCGGTGCGCCGCGCGATTTCGTCGAGCAAGTTCGGATCGCGCGCATCGAAGACCGCGTCGGCACCGACGCGCTCGGCCAGCGCAAGTTTTTGCGGATTGACGTCGATTGCGAACACCGAGGCGGCCCCCGCCGCACGCGCGACGGGAATCGCCATCAGCCCGATCGAGCCGACGCCCGTGATGACGACGCTCTTCGTGCTGACGCCCGCGGCCATGACCGTGTGAACCGCATTGCCGAGGGGATCGAAGATTGCCGCGAACTCGTCGGGAATCGCGGGATCGAGCCGCCACACATTGGCGGCCGGCATCGCGATGTAGTCCGCGAACGCGCCGGCGGTATCGACGCCGATGATGCGCACGTCCGTGCAGATGTGCGCTTCGCCGGTGCGGCATTGCCGACAGACGCCGCACGAAATGTGGCCTTCGGCGGAAACGCGCTCGCCCACGACGATGCCTCGCACTGCGTCGCCGACGGCTGCGACCGTTCCCATGAACTCATGGCCCACGACCAACGGCGGATGCACGCGGCGCTGGGCCCACGGATCCCATGCGTAGATGTGCTGGTCGGTGCCGCACACGCCCGCTTTGCGCACCCGAATCAGCACGTCCGAAGGTCCAAGCGCCGGCACGGGAAGCGCACTGAGCTGTAAGCCGGGCGCCGGCGCCGTTTTGACTAAGCCTTGCATCTCGCCGTCGTGGGGCGTCACCGTGCCGCGGGACGTCTGTGTCAGCATGCCGGTCGCTTCGCCCGCAGTCTGCACAACCCCGCGTTGAGTGCGACCCAATCGTGGCGCAGCCGGCGTGTGGCTAGCCGTAACGCCCGGTGATGTAGTCTTCGGTTCGCTTATCCTTGGGACGCGTGAAAATTTCGGACGTCGTTCCGACTTCCACGAGTTCGCCTAGGAGAAAAAACGTCGTGAAGTCCGAGATGCGGGCGGCTTGCTGCATCGAGTGTGTCACGATGATAACGGTATACTGCTTCTTGAGTTCCGAGATCAGGTCTTCGATCTTCGACGTGGCGATCGGGTCGAGGGCGGAAGCCGGCTCATCCATGAGAATCACTTCGGGTTCGACGGCGAGTACGCGCGCGATGCACAAGCGCTGTTGCTGGCCGCCGGAAAGATCGAGCGCCGAACGGCCGAGACGGTCCTTGACTTCGTCCCACAACGCCGCCGCGCGCAGGCTTTTCTCGGCGAGCTCGAAGAGCCGTTTACGATTCTTCTCGCCGTGGATCTTGGGACCATACAGGACGTTCTCGAGGATCGACTTCGGAAATGGGTTGGCGCGCTGGAAGACCATCCCGATGCGGTGGCGCACGGTTACGGGATCGATGTCCGCCGCATAGATGTCGATGCCGTCGAGCGTTACGGTTCCCTCGACACGCGCACCGGGGGTCAGGTCGTGCATGCGATTGAGCGCACGGAGGAACGTTGACTTTCCGCAGCCGGAAGGCCCGATCAGGGCCATGACGCGCCGATCCGGTACGTCGAGGTTCGCCCCTTTCATCGCTTGGAAAGCGCCGTAGAATACGCTGAGATCGGCGACTCTCATCTTGTCGTCGAGCCGCGCTGGCGTTTCGACCATGGCGGTCATCCCGGAGCCAAACGACCGCGACGATACGCGCAGCACGTTTGAGGCGCAGACCGGCTCACGATGCCTTTCCGGTCAAGCGCAAGGAAAGACGCCGTCCCGCGACTCTGGCCAGGATGTTGAACAGCAAGACCATGATGAGCAGCACGAGGGCAGCGCCGTTGCCGATTGCATCTGCGTCGGGAACGAGAGCCTCACGGTGCATCTGATACAACGCAACTGACAGGGTTTCCGCCGTATGCCAGGGGCTAGGATCGTACGCGCTCGATCCATACGAGACGGATGCTCCAGCCGTGAAGATCAATGCCGCGGTTTCACCAAAGATTCGTCCGGCAATCAAAACGACGCCTGTCGTTAACGGCCCTATTGCGCTTGGGAGAATCGCTCGCACGACCGTCTGCCATTTCGTTCCCCCCAGCGCCATCGACGCCTCACGATACGTTGCCGGAACGCCCGCGAGGGACTCTTGCGTCACGCGCATCATTGCAGGCAGATTGAGAAGCGTCAGGGTCAATGCCCCGCCGAGCGCAGTAAAATGCCAGTGGAACGCTTCAACAAAGACGAGCAGCCCAAAGAGCCCCATGACGATCGAGGGCACCGTAGCGAGCGATTCGGCACTAAATTGGACGATCTGCCGGAAGCGGCCGGCCGCCGCATACTCTTGTAAGTAGATGCCGGCGCTGACGGCGATGGGAACGGTAAACACCAGCGTGAGTGCCAAGATATAAAACGAGTTGTAAATGAACGGGCCGATACCGCCGCCGGCTTCTGCAGCCGTTGGGCCGGCAGTGATGAAGTGCCAATTCAGAACGCCGGCGCCTTTGAAAAACAGATAGCCCACGAAGATCAGCAGCAAGCCGATCACGGCGCTTGCCGCCGCCCACAGCGCCGCCGTAGCGATCGCGTCGACCAAGCGCCGTCCACGCGCGCGGCTCCGTGCAAGCCCGCGTTCCATCGCGTTGCTCGCAACGGCGACGGCTGGCATCAGGCGCGCCTCCGCAGCACTAGGCGAATGAGCGCGATCAACGCCATGGCAATGAGCAACAGTAAGAACGCCATCGTAAAGAGCGCATGCCGGAACGGCGAACCGTCGGGCGCATCACCCATGTCGATGATGATCTCAGACGTCAGCGCGGATGCAGGCGACAGCAACGACGTCGGCATCACCGGGGCATTTCCAATGACCAACTGTATCGCCAGCGTCTCACCGATCGCGCGTGCGATCCCCAGGATGACCGCGACGGCGATACCGCTGCTCGCCGCAGGTACGAGGATTCGGGAGATCGTTTCCCAGCGCGTCGCCCCCAGCGCTGCCGAACCTTCGCGTAATGAATTCGGCACGACCCGCAACGCGTCTTCGGATAGCGAGATGACCGTGGGCAAGATCATGATCGAGAGGACGATACCCGCGGCGAGTAGACCATCGCCGTTCGTATGCGTCAACGCACCGAGCGCCGGGACAAGAAGGGTCAGACCGATCCAGCCATAGACGATCGACGGAATGCCGACGAGGACGTCGATGGCCGGCTTGAGGACTGCAGCCACGCGCGCCGGCGCTAGTTCGGAGAAAAAGATGCCGATCGCGACGCCGAGTGGTCCGCCCACGAGGATCGCGAAGCCGGTTGCCACGAGGGAGCCCACGATAAACGGTAAGGCACCGTACTTACCGTTGAAACCGTCCCAGGTCGTCCCGAACAAAAACGCGAGCACCGAGACGTGGTCGACGAAGAACAGCTTCGTCCCGTTTATCGCGAGGAACCCCAAGATCAGCGCTAGTGCCAGCACGAAAATTACGCTGCACGTTCCGATAGCGCCGACCGCTACGCGTTCTGTCCGGTGGGCTCTGCTTGCAGTAACGCGGAGCGTACCTGTGCTCATCGCGCTACACCACCTCGCGAACCGGCAGACCCCATCCGGCCTCGTCGAGGCGCACGTTCAGCGGTCGTTCGCGCTGACCTTCATGTCAGGGACCGCGATGTAGCCCGTCCTCTGTAACAGCGATTTGTCACCTTTGACAAAATTGATGAAGTCGGCAACATCTTTGCTCGGCTGTCCATTCGTGTACATGTGCTCGTAGGACCAAAACGGATACTTTCCTCGCTGCACGTTCGCGGCGTTCGGTGCCACTCCGCCGATCGCGATCTCGCTTAATCCGGATTGGTTGTGCACTCCTGAGAACGCCGCGTACGAGATGGAACCCGGGGTTTGCTTCACTTTCTGGACGACGGTCCCGGTTGCGTCCTCGGTCAGCGTATTTTGATCGAGCGCCGCTTTGCCCATCAGCGTTTTGACGAAGACCGCGCGCGTCCCCGAGCTAGCGGGCCGATTGATCACCGTGATGGCTTCATCGCTTCCGCCGAGCTGCTTCCAGTTTTTTACCTTGCCCGTAAAGATGTCCGCGATTTGTGCCTTACTGAGATTTCGTACTTTGGCATCCGGGTTCGTGACGATGGCGAAGCCGATGACCGCTACGCGGTGATCGATCAAGCCCGGCTGATTGTCGGCGGGGATGTCTGAGTCGCCGACATCGACGGCTTTGCTCGAAACGAGCCCTAAGCCGGTGCGCGAGCCGCCGCCGGTCACGCTAATCTTGGTAGCGGGGTGCTTGGCCTGATATTCGCCGGCTGCGGCGGCCACGAGGGGTTGGAGCGCCGTTGAGCCGGCCGCGCTGATGTCGCTATCGGCGAGCACGGCAACCGGCGCAAGCAACGCCGCGGCGGCAAAAACGGCCGCAAAGCGCGCGGTCGTACGCATTCGAAAACCTCCAGTGTGCGGCATGATGTGTGAACCATAGGTTCGCAGGCTCATCCTATGGGCTGCTTAACGATACATTAAGACACGCTTAAGCATCAGCCCGAAGGTCACGGCCGGCAAGGTTGCGCAAGGCGCGTTCCGGCACCACTCGAACGTACAGCAGCGTGCGCGAACACGAGCGAAGCGGCACAGAAGTGTTCGACGGCTTGCGCGGTTTTGCAATCTTGTGGGTCCTGTGCTACCACACGTGGCTCTTCTCGTGGTATACGCCGTCGCTGCGAGTATTCGGCTGGGATGCGCCCGTCAGCGTTCTGCCCAGGGTCGGCTACTTGGGCGTCGACCTCTTCTTCCTGATCAGCGGCTTCTGTCTGTTCGTCCCCGAGGCACGGGCTGCAATCCTCGGGGCTTCCGCGCTCGGGTTGCGTGCCTTCGCGTGGCGCCGGGTCATGAAAATCGTTCCATCCTACGCGCTGGCCTTGCTCGTAACGATGCCGCTCGCAATTCAATATCTGCCGGCCGCCCGTGAGGTGTGGCCCGCGCTGTTCAACCACGTTTTTTTCGTGCAGAACTTTTACGATGACGCGTTCGGGAAGACGAACTCGGTCTTTTGGAGTTTGGCGATCGAGGTTCAGTTCTACCTAATCTTTCCAGCGTTGGCGTGGGTCTTTCGTCGCGCGCCCCTACCGACGGCCGCCGGGATGATCGGCTGCGCGGTCGGATATCGCTACGCCTTGGCGACCTGCTGTCTGGAGGATGAAATCGTCATGCGTCAACTTCCAGCGTACCTCGACCTGTTCGCCTGCGGAATGTTGGCTGCATACGCCGTCACCTGGCTGCACTCGCGTTATCCGACGCCCCAGCGCATGCGGTTGATGGCGACCGCCTTAGCGCTCGGCGTCGCAGCCGGGACGTTCTTACTGCTGCAAACCTGCGATGCCGTCCAGTACACGCCGGGAGGGCGGGAACGCTGGGACCTTTTGGGACGCAGCGAACTCGCGATGTTGCTAGCCGCCTTCAGCGTCGCCTCGTGCTTCGCCGTCCGCATGTGGCGCGCGGTCATCGCTAACCCGGTGCTCGTATTCTTGTCGCTTGTCTCGTACAACGTCTACCTCTGGCATACGCTGATTCTGATTTGGATGTGGAAGCATGGCGTGCCGCGGGCGACGACTGCCGATCCGCATGCCGACGATCACTGGAAGTTCTTCTACATCACGTTCGGCTGGAGCGCCGTGCTGCTCGTCTCCACGGCGATCACGTATTTCATCGAACGCCCGCTGCTCGGGACGATCAAGCCACACGCGTTCGCCTTCGACTGGCAGCGACTGCGGCGACGTCCGGTCAGCGTGCCGGCGACGCCGCTCGGGCTACCGGAAACACACACGTAAGCGTCGTTCCGACGCCGAACTCGGAATCGGCCGTCACGGTCCCGCCGTGCGCTTCGACGATGCCCTTGACGATCGACAAGCCGAGGCCGGTGCCGGCAGTGTCCCGCGTACGCGACCGATCCACGACGTAGAACCGTTCGAAGACATGCGGCAGATCGTTGTATGGAATGCCGACGCCAGTGTCCCGAACGCTCAGCGTTACTGCATCGACCTGCGAACCGACTTCGACGTTGATCCACCCACCGGCCGGGGTGTGCCGTAAAGCGTTGTCGATCAGATTGACGAGTACTTGGGAGAGCCGGTTGCGATCGCCCTCGATCGTCGCCGCGCTTCCGAAGACGCGCAAGGTTACGCCCAGGGCAGCCGCACGGGGCTCGAACGTGCGGGCGATCGCCTCGGCGGTCTCTTCCACATCGACCGGCTCGCGCCGCAAGCGCATGCCTCCACCCTCTGCCCGCGTCAAGTCGAGCAGATCTTGGACGAGATGGATCATCCGATCGACTTCGCGTTTTACTTGGGGGAGAAACAGCTCGACTGTTTCCCGGTCGCCGTTCGTGTCGAGCATCGTCTCGATCATCACGTTGATCGACGAAAGAGGCGTACGCAATTCATGCGAGACGCCCGAAATGAAATCGCGACGAGTTTGCTCGAGTTCGTGCAAACGCGTCTCGTCGGCGGCAACGATCAACACGCCGTCCGAACCATCGAGAGGCAACGTCGAAACGGTCAGCACGCGCGTGCTGGTCGGCCGCACGAGCGAGATGCGGCCCCGCGATGGATTGCCGTCGAGCGCTTCGCGAACGCGGCGATCGAGCTCGAAGGACGGAACGATTTCGATGATGGCACGCCCCAGCACCGATGACGATGTCAATTCGAACACCGCGCCCGCGGCCGCATTACAAGATTCGATGCGGCCGTCGCGGTCCGTCGTGATGATGCCGACCGTCAGCGACCGCAGCAATTGATCGAAGCGCGAGTCGTCGGCGGCGGTGCCTGCACCGCTCTGGGCATCCGCCGCAGGCGCCCTTCCTCTGGAGGAGCGGCCGAACGCAAAGCCGCCGGTCGCGCACACGGCCGCAATGGCGAGATCGAGGAGCGGATGTAGCAAGATGCCGGAGCGTTATTCCTTGAACAGGTAGCCGCGGCTTCGTACGGTCACGATGTGCTGCGGATTGTTGGGATCGCTCTCGATCTTCTCGCGCAGCCAGCGCACGTGCACGCTGATCGTCTGGTGCTCGCCTTCGAAGTCGTACCCCCACACCCGGTCGAGCAGCGTTTGGCGCGTCACCACGTGGCCCCGGTTTTCCATGAGGACTTGTAACAAGCTAAATTCTTTCGGGGCCAGGGCGACCTGCCGGTCGTGCACGGTCAGCGACTGGCGAGAAGGGTCTAGGACGATCGAACCGGCGATCAGCGGTTCTTTACGTCCGGCACCCTCACCGTTCTGGCGACGCAGACGCGCTTTGACTCGCGCGAGAAATTCGTGCAGCGAAAAAGGCTTGGTGATATAGTCGTCGGCGCCGAGTTCGAGCGCGAGAACCTTATCGATCTCTTGGTCGCGCGCCGTCAGCATAATGATCGGGACGCCGCTCGACTTGCGAATCTCCTTGCACGCCTCGATGCCGTCGAGCACCGGCAGCATGATGTCCATGACGATCAGATCGGGACATTCGCTCGCCGCAAGCGCGATCGCGGTGCGCCCGTCACCGGCCGTTGCGACGGAATAGCCGTTACGCTCGAGATTGAAGCGCAGGCTTGCAAGGATCGCGGACTCATCGTCGACCACGAGTATTTTCTTGGACTGCTGGCCCGCGACGAGCGTGTTCATCGGCCCTGCTTCCACTTCGAGGGAGGGCAGCCTGTCTCCGGGCTGCCCGCAAGTAGCCGCGGTGCGAGCGCGGAAGCGTCCTACGATGTCACTGCGCGCGTTCATTGCGCTTTCTCGCTTGAAGTTCTTGGCCGGCGGCATAGCTGCAGGCGCCCTCGGCACGGCGATCGCCGTCTACGCGGACGGTCGTTTCAATGGCGGGGCGTATCTCGTAGCCCAAGGCACGATCACCAGTTTCCATCTGATGACGCACTACGCGAACGACTATTTCGATCGCCATTCGGACGTGACGGCCACGCGCACTCCGTACTCGGGCGGCAGCGGAATACTCGTCGCTGGAACGATCGTTCCGGCCGTTGCGCTGGCTGCCGCGCAGGCGTGTGCGGCGCTGGGCATCGTGGGGAGTCTCGCGCTGGCCGCCATGCGCCTGCCGGCGGCAGCCATTACCGCCATCGCCGTCTTCGCGGGTGCCTGGGCATATTCGGCCCCGCCGTTCCGCCTGGCGGCGCGCGGACTGGGGGAGGCGGATACCGCCATCGTCGTGGCCGTCCTCGTGCCGTTGTGCGCGTTCTTGGCCCAGGGTGCCGCACTCGATATCCGGTTCTTTGCGAGCGTCCTGCCCGCGGCCGCAGCGATGTTCGCGATGATGCTCGCAGTCGAGTTCCCCGACGCGGCCTGCGACGCTGCCGGCGGCAAACGAAATCTCGTCGTGCGCGTCGGCAGCCGCCGCGCGCGCCGGCTCGGTATCGCCTGTGTCGCAGCGACACTTGGGGCGTTTGCCCTTGCGCTGAGTCTGCGCGCGCCGGGATTGTACGCCGCCGCAGCCGCGCTTGCGGTCCCGGCCGGCATCGCACTGGCGCGCGCCTTCCAGGATTGGCGGGAAAACGACCGCTGCGGCAGCGTGAGGCTTGCGGGGCGAGGAGTCGTCTTCTTCTTCAGCGTGACCGTCTGCAGTTTCGCAGCGTACGCAGGCTCCGCAGCGACGGCCTCCGGCGCAACGTTTGGCACTGTCCCGACGGTCGCAGGGCCGTGACCTCAACTTCGACGCTAGAGACGCGGATCGAAAGCGCGCTCGACGAAATCCGGCCGGCGATCCACCGCGATGGCGGTGACGTATGGCTCGTCCGCGTCGCTGAAGGCACCGCGTACGTCCAACTGATCGGCGCTTGCGGCGGCTGCCCGATGTCCAACGCCACGCTGAAGGACGGCATCGAACGCATCGTCCGCGAGCGCTGCCCGGAAGTCACGGCGGTCGAACAAGTCTAAGCTATCGCCGTTCGCCGGTCAGCTCGAATGCTAGGCTCGTAACGAGCGAGCGGCTGCGACTGCGCCGTCGCTGCGCCGGAGCGCCGCGAGCACGCCGCCCGCCACGGACGCTGCCTGCCGGCGGACTTCTCTGACGGCCGTCGTCTCATAGAGCATCCCGTGCAATGGTGCCCCCAGCGCGAACAGCGGCATCGCGGCAGCATTGACCAACCTTCCGTCGGGGGTCGCGGCGAACCCCATGCCCAGCGGATCGGTCATCGCCAAACCGCGCTCGAACAGTGCCTCGATCAGAGGCTCCTTCGAGCGCCGAAAATCGCGCTGGGGCCCGGTGCAGTCGACGACGAGGTCCGTCTCGATCGTACGCTCGCGTCCACTGTGCCGCTCGGCGTAATGCACCAACTGCACTCCATCGCTACGCTCGATTGTGCGCACTTGCCCCGTCGCGATCAGCAGCCTATCGCTTTGGAGCAGACGATCCCGAACGTCTAACGTTGACTGTGGCGCCCGATGACGATGCACGTTCCAAAGCGGCGCGAGATGCCGGAGAAACTGCTGCTGTTCGGTACGCGTCCAGTTCTGCCAGATGCGCGGCACCTGCGGACGAATCGCATCGATCAATTGTTGCCACGCCAAGCCGCGGCGCTGCGAGTCGTGCGCTAAGCGGCGAACCGTACGAAGAACGTCGATTGGCGTTCCGCTCAAGATCGACGGCGCGTCAATTGGCGCTCGATCGGACGGTTGATGCGCTAACGGAAACCGCCCGTGCCGCGACAGCATGACGATACGCCCGCGATGCCCGTGCGCGTCGAGCGTGAGCAGCACGTCGAGAGCCGTAAGTCCGGTTCCGACGATCAATACGCGAGCAGTCGATGCTATTGGGTCGTTGCGTCCAAGAAGCGTCCATGCATCGACGACCGGCGCGTCGCCGGGACGAGCGGACGCCTGGTCCTCGACGCGTCTAGCCGGCAGATTCCCTAGAGCCAAGACGACGGACCGCGCCCGCAACCATGAACCTGCCGCAACGCCCACCATGTAACCGCCAGAGACCGGAGCGATATCGGTCACGCGTTCGTGCCGGCGTGCGATCCGCACGTCCGAGCCGCACGACTGCTCCAGCAAGTCGCGTAGGTATGCGCCGTACAGCTTGCGCGGCAAGAAACGTTCGCCCAGCAGCGGATCATCGGCGGCATAGCCGCGTGCGGTTAGCCAGCGAACGAAATCGCCTTCGGCGTCGGGAAATGCGCCCATGGCCTTGGCACGGACGTTGAGCAGCGCGTGATCGGAGCTGGCCGCATACGCGGCGCCCATGCCGAAGGCGCCGGTTTGATCGAAGATGGCGATGCGAAGCGGACCAAAGCCCTGGCGGGCCAGTTGGACGGCCACCATCGTGCCGGCAAAGCCGCCTCCGACGATGGCGACGTCGACGTCGCCGGCCGTGGCACCGGGGCTCGCGGTCACGCATATCTCCTCTCGGATGGGGTGCTGTATGGGAAGCAAAGCTTCACTTAGAGCATATTTTTGCTTGCCTCCATGGCTCCTCCTCCAATGCGCTAAGTTTTGCCGGCGCTCATCACGAAGAGGCCTGCAATGGGGTTATCCCTTACGCAGTTGCAGACGTTCGCGCGCCTGTCGGTATTGGGCAACTTCGCGCGGACGGGACACGAGCTGGGAATCACGCCGACCGCTGTCGCGCTGCAGATACAGGCGCTTTCGAAGCAACTCGGCGTTCCGCTCATCGAGATCGTGCGGCGCCGGCCCGTCCTCACGCCGGCGGGCCGGGCACTTGCACAACGTTCGCAAGCCGTGCTCGATTCAGTCGCCCAACTCGAAGACGAAATGCGCCAATTTACGGCTGCGCTGGCGGACCAATTGGCGCTGGGCGCCACGCTGACGATCAGCGACTACGTCCTCACGCCCCTCTTAGCAGCGTTCAAGGCTCAAAACCCGGACGTCTACATCGACGTACAGATGGCCAACCCAAGTCTTCTGGCCGAGCGCCTTCGCGCACGCACGGTGATGCTCGCCCTGGCCGATGATCTGCCCGCGCACGCCGATCTGGACGCCATCCCATTCGCCGAAGACCAGATCGTTCTGATCGTACCGGCTGTCGGCCACCGTTTGTCGCAGCGCCGCACCGTCCACGCAAGCGACTTGGTCGATGAAGGTTTCGTCGGCCGCGAACCGGGCGCTCCGAGCCGCGTTCTCACCGAACGCGAGCTCGCAACCCACGGCGTGCACGTGCAAACCCGCCTGGTGGTGCCGAGTTGGGAGGGAGTCACCCGCGCCGTCGCGGCAGGCCTCGGCATCGCATTCGTGTCGTCACTGGTCGTCGAGCGGCCCACGGATCACCCGGGACTCCGCGTCGTACACGTCCGCGATCTCAATCTGCGCCGCACCTTGAGCGTTTTTACGTTACGGAACACGGCGCTTTCGCCTTGCGCGGTGAAGTTCATCGAGTTCGTCAAGCGAACGAGAACGCCGCGGACGGCAACCATGAGTCGCCATACCGCTTAGCATCTCGTCGTCGCGGGTTTGAGTGTGCCACCCTGATGGCACATCGCCCGGGTGTAATGAGGTCGGAGGATCGACCATGCACCTATTCCGATGCCCCGAATGCGGCCGCGAGCACCACGATCCCGCAGAAGGCACCTTCGTGCTGGCCGTCGTGTGCTTCGACTGTGCGTTTGCGGTCGAAAACGAATCGGAGAACTCCGCACCCGACGAAGCGCTGTTCGAGGCTGCGTGACGGCGGCGCCGTCGCTCAGTGCTTTTTACAGCGAGATGCTGCCGGCGTAGCCCGTCAGTTCGACGTAGCCGACACCGACGAGCGTGCCGCGCCGGGCGTCGCGAACGTCGACCGCGCCTTCCCAGTACGAGACGCCGCCCGTCGTATTCGCGAGTTCCTGATCGAGGACCGTCGGCGTAAGGGTCAGGTTGACGTGAGCGCTGGGGACGACGACATTCCAGCCGCTCGGATAGACGGCTCCGGTATGCGGACTCTTCCACGTTCCCGTCGCCGCGACCGTGAACGCGGACAACGGCAGATATCGCACGCGACCTTCCACGCCGACGAAACTGCCGCTCGACTCTGGCGTGACCTTGCCATCCTTCTGACGTAGACGATACAGCATCAACTCGCGGCGGTCGTCGAGTTGTATGGAGAACCAATCCCACCCGGCTTGGCCACGGTCCAGCTCGCCGGAGCCGAACTCGTGGTCCATCCAGGAGATGCCTGTAACGGGGAAATGGCGACCATCGAAGGTCAACGTTCCTGTCGTCTGCAGCCGCGTGTATGAATAGTAGTGCGACGTGCACGAGATGCATTTGGCCTTGCGCGAAACGCCGCCGTGACCGTGGATGGCCGGCGCCTTCTCGGGAGTTGCGACAAGGTCGATGGCGTTCGGTCCGCGCGGCGTAGCCGCGCGCGCCTGTAGTCGCATCCGTTCGAAATCCGCTCGTTGCAGCGGCACTCCGGTCAACGTCCAGCGCTCCGCTTTGACGTCGAGCGCTGTCGTTGAGGCGTGTCCCATCCCGAGCGCCTCACGCGCAAAGCGGTCGACGTAGAAAAATGTTTTCCCGCGTTCGTCGGTCAACGCGAAGTGCGCCGGGTACAGTTCGTTGCCTCGCCAACGGCTCTGGCCGGCCCGAGGGGGCGGGTCGCCCGGATGCATGCCGACGCGAAAGAACGTCAACTCGTACCCAAAGCGGCGGCCGCCCGGCGCGCGCAGATGACCCGTGTAATACCACCATTCGCTGCGGTAGTTCGGATGCGCTGCGTGATCGCGCGGAAAGACGAAGGTATAGGGCGCGCGCGCAAAAGCGAACGCCGCGGCGCGCTCGAGCTTGACGCGACATCGGCGTGGTTCCCATAGAAGCCGAAGAACTCGCCCTGCAAAGGGCCAAAGCCGTGCCGACCGCCGCAATGCAGCGCAGCATGCACGCTCGGCGCAAAAAGACGCCGTCGCCCATGAGGCCCCTCGGGTAGCGCTCTTGCGAACTCATTCCGAGCGGACCGCGTCGGCGGTGCGTATACGAGCCGCAACGTGAGCCGGGTAGAGTCCGGCGACGAGCGCGGCGACGATCACGACGCCGACGGCCTCGGCGAGAAAGGCGTAGGGCACGTGCAACGTGATCAGCCATCCGAAAGCTTGGCGATTGATCACGTAAATCAGCAGCAAGGCAAGCAGAACGCCGGCGAAGACGCCCGCAACGCCGGCCAGCGCGCCGATACAGCCCGCTTCGTAGAGCACCATGCTACGTACGCCACGCGCGGTCAAACCGACGTAACGCAGTAACCCGATCTGGACCCGCCGCTCGAGGACGAGCGCAAAAAGCGTGCTGACGATGCCGAGAATGGCGATGGTGATGCTGATGACGTAGAGCGCATACGTGATCGCGAAGGTGCGGTTGAAGATCGCGATCACGAGTGCGCGCAATTCGCGCGTTGTCTGTACGTCGATGCGTAAAGGCAGTACGCTGCGGATCACTCGCGAACGCAATGCGTCGAGATCGGTTCCGGGTCGCGCGTAGATGGCCAGCGAATTGACGCTAGGATCGCTGAACAGCCTCCGGTACGTGCGCTTATCGATCAGCAGCACGCCCGCGTCCGTCGAGTAGTCGTTGTACACCGCGACAATTGCAAAGCGCACGAGGCCCGACGGCGTATTCAGCGGCACGACATCGCCGGCATGCACCCCGAAATGCGTCGCGAACGGTTCGCTGACCAGCGCTCCCGTCGTTCCCGGTAAGGTGCGTGCTAAGGCCGCAGCGTCGACACGTCCGAGGAAGCGTAAGCGGTTGCCTCGGGTCAGCGTCGCAAAGTCGATTGCAGCCAGGTTCGTCAGCGTCCCGCGATACGGAATCGAAATGGCGCGGAAGGTATCGACTGCAGCGACGCCCGGCACGCGCCGAATTTTTGCCGCGACATCGGGCGAAAAGCGCGCATCGTAGCTGGCGTCTTGCAGTCCCAAAGGCCGCACGAACAGATCGGCTTTTATCGTATCGTCGGCCCAAGCGATGACCGTCGCGCGAAAACTACCGATCAAGATCGCGACGCTGACGGTCATCGCGATGGCGACCATCAACGCGGCCACCGCAACACTGTTGCGCCGCAGGGATGAACCCAAGAACGACGCGCCGAGCGACGCCGCAGCCGAAAAGCGGCTGCCTGCGCGTCGCGCCACAGCAGCGGCGCCGACGATGGCCAGCGGCACGCACAACGACGTGCCCAAGATGATCGCTACGCCGGCGGCGTAGCCCGCTACCGGAAAGCCGCCGACGGCCGGCGCCAAACACAGCACGTACGCGATGCCGAGTAGTGCGCATCCGGCGGCGGCCAGTCCGACTCCCGGCCGGGAACGGCGGCCTTCGAAGCCGGCCGCGCGCATCGTGCGCGCAGGCGCAGTCGCCGCCGCTTCGACTGCCGGCACGAGCGCCGAGACGACCGCCAACAGCGTACCCATGACGAATGCGCCGATCAAGACGCTCGGCTCGTAGACGACGTGGTCGGCGTGCGAGGCGACGTAGAGGGTGTCGACCGTGCGCCCGACCGCAGCGACCGAAAACTGGGCGAGGACGCTGCCCAGAACCAGCCCGCACAGTGAACCGGCGACGCCGAACAGCGCGCCTTCTGCGACGAACGTTGTGAAGATGTCGAGGCGCGAGACGCCAAGGGCACGCAGCGTTCCGACGTCGGGCCGGCGCTGCACGACGGAGATCGCAACAGCGTTGTAAATGAGATACATGCCGACGACCAAGGCGACGTACGACAGCGCGGACAAGTTGAGCGCAAAGCTGCGCAGCATCCGTTCGATCTCGCCCGTACGCACTTTCGGTTCGATGACGCGGACGCCCGGCGGCAACACGCTGGCAACGGCCCGCTGCACGGTGGATAGTCGTCCGGGATCGGCGATCAGGTCGATGCGGTCGAGGCGGCCGATCTTCCCGAAGGCCTCTTGCGCGGTCGCGATGTCGACGAAGACGACGCTGGAATCGACGCCGGGCGTATCGCGGGGAACGATGCCGGCGACGCGCAGGAGCACGGGCTTGTCGCCGGCGAGCACGCGCAACGCACTGCCGACGTGGAGGCGATAGCGCGCTGCGATGCGCTGCGACACAAAGGCACCGTGCCCGTCGACGAGCGTGTAGGGATCGGGAGCGCCCGTCGCGCTCGCGTCGTACTCGCCGGGCGCCGCTCCGGACGAATCCGCACCACGCGGCAGCGGGCGCAGCAGATCGACTCCGAGGACGCGCAGGATCTCACCGGAAAACGGATCACCGGCGCGTGCCCCGACGACGACCGAATCCTCAATGACGGGACTCGCGTACGTTATGCCGGCGACGTGCTGCACCCGCAGCAGCGCGCGCTCGTCGAAGCCTCGCCCAACGCCAAGGACTTGCAAGTTGACGTGATTGGCTACGATGTTGACGCTGGAAGCGAACGATGCAATGGCGGTCGCATTCGCAAGATCGATCGCCAGTGCGATCGCAACGCCGAGAGCGACTGCTGCCAGCGTGACGAACGCGCGCAACCGGTTTGTTCGGACGTGCCCGAGGACCAAGCCCCGAAAGAGAGCCGTCGATACCACGTTGCGCCCAGTCGTGCTCGCGATGACGATATCCTGGGCAAAGACGACGTATGTTTGCCGATCGACGAGCGGCCGGCATCATCTTGGCCGGCAAGCTTCGCGTATATGCCGGACGCGCCGATCTGCTCGTTCTCGCGCTTCCGCGCGGCGGGGTGCCGGTCGCTTTCGAGATCGCGCGCGCGCTGCGAGCGCCCCTCGATGTGCTCGTCGTCCGCAAACTCGGTGTGCCCGGGCACGAAGAACTTGCCATGGGCGCCATCGCTGCCGGAGTCCGCGTCCTCAATGCGGACGCGATCGAACGTTTACGCATTACGGACGACATCATCGAGACCGTCACGCTACGCGAACAACATGAACTCGAACGGCGGGAAAAACTTCTCCGCGGCGCTAGCGCGCCAGTGCCTTTGCAGGGTCGCACGGTCGTCCTCGTCGATGACGGCCTTGCAACCGGCGCGTCGATGCGCGTTGCCGTCGCGGCGGTCCGTGCGTATGGACCTGCGAACATCGTGGTCGCCGTGCCGGTCGCCCCACCGCAAACGTGCCAGCTGCTCCTCCGCGATGCCGACGAAGTCATCTGCGCCTGCACCCCGGCGAAGCTCGACAGCATCGGCCGCTGGTATGCGGCCTTTCCTCAGCTTGGCGATGCCGAAGTTCACGATCTTTTGGCGCGTGCCCGCGACCCGGCTTGAAGACGCGCACCCGGGACTCCGCAGCCCGTGCCGCGGAGTCCCTAGGCGTCGCTACCTGCGCTCAGCGTCAGATGTTGCGGCGAACGCTCGAATCGATCCCATCACCGACGCGGTCCGCGGTATCATCATCGACGCGCAACTCTTCGTGCCGCACCGTGTCGCTGACGGTCTGCGTGTCTTCGATGCGCCGCTTACCGACGACGACCTCGCCCGTCACGACGGTGTCCTTGGAGACGCTGACGCGTTCCTCGGATAGGGGAATCCGGATCTCTTGATCGGCACCGATCGGTGACGCGGCCGCACTACTCCCACTCGCCGGGCGTCGCTCGATGTACAACTCTTCACGGTAGACCGGCACGTCGACAGACTGCACCTGCGAGACGACGTCTTTACCGATACGCGCTTCGCCCCGCTGCACGCGCTCTTTGTCGACCCGTAACCGCTCTTCGCGCAGGCTCAGGCGTTTTTCTTGGTCCATTGTCCCGCGATCGCGCGCCGCCATACTGACCGCCTCGTCATTCGCGCGGCCCGACATCGGCGTCGTCACGCCCGGACCGGCGTCGCGGAGTCCCGTCGCATACGTTTGCGTTCCGGAAGCGACATCGTAGGCCCCGACCCCGCCGATCGCTAGTTGGCCGCCGCAGCGCTCGATGATTTCCCGCGCCTCGAGCGGATCGTTCTCGCCGTTGACCGTCACGACGGCGTCCCCGGGCGTAATGGTCGCATCGACGCGCTGGGCGTCCGCTTCGGACAACCCATGCCGGATCAGCGTCTCGTGCAAGGCTTGCGGTGCATCTCCTTCACCGCTGAAAAAGCGCCCGAGCGAACCCATGAAACCGCCCCGGGTCCCTTCGCTCTCCACGGTCGGCTCGCCGGTGACGTCACTATCTCGGCCCGTCACGCCGAGCCACACGTCGCGGAACCCCGCGTCGTGGAGTTCCGACAATGCGCTCTTCGCGCTTTCGCGATCGCGGAACACGGCGGCCATCGTTTCGTCGCGCGTATAGGTCGTATCGTACGTGTTCATTGGTTCACTCCTCCGAAGGGTTGCACAAATCTGGTCTTCACCATGTACCGACCCACAACGCCCTCAATCGCCGCAAAGCCGATGAGCGGCTGGGCATACGCTTCCTTTCCGATCCTCCAGCCGAGAGGGCGCCGGCGCAAGAGTAGTCACGCCGCGATTTCGCGCGGCTGCGCCTTGCTCACGCCGATACGAATACGGAGGCATCGCCTTCGCGATGCCCCCGTATTTCCGAGCGCTTGTCCCAATGCCGGCGCGAGCGCCGACTGCGTTAGAGACCGATGTTCGCGCCGACGTATATGCCGAGCGGCTGCTGCAACCAGGCCGGTCCGTAGGCGTAACGCATCGCCGGTTGGATGCCATCTCCGGGGTTGTACGTGTTGCCGATGCCGCCGGTAATGCCGTTCTCTACGAGTCCGTAGGAACACGCGCCATTCACTTTCCATGGCACGCTCGATCCGCCGAAGCACGTGTTGACGACGTTGGCAAGATTGGCTGTGAGGGTGAAGTTTTTCGAGACTTGGTAAGACAGCTGCAGATGCATCAACAGCTGCGCAGGTTCAACGAAGTCTCCGATTCCGTCGAACTTGCCCGTTTGGAGGTTCGGGATACCGCCGAGAAGCTGCCCGCAGCTCGGCGCATTGAACGGCGAGCCGCCAGCCGCACCGTAATTATAGCGCGGGTCGCCCGTCGTCGATCCAGGTAGGGCCGCCGCACAGGTCGTTGGGTCGATCCCGAGTGTTGCCAGCGGCGAGCCGTAGCGCTGACCGGCAAAGAACTGTACGATTGGAGTGATCGCGAAACGCTTTACCTTTTCATTGAGGGTCAACGACGCGACGTACGGATAGCCGTACTGGACGGCAGAGACGCCGATACCGGCCGGGATCGTATCGTACGGTATGTACGTGTTCGTGCCGCTGAACGCGTTGGGGTTTTGCTCGGGCGCGTTGTAGTACGGGTTCGCAATATCGCCCGGAGCGCAGGCGGGATCTGCCGTGCCCCCTCCCGTCGTGGTAACCGGCGTGTAGCATGGTGCACCGCCACCGGCCTTCGTGAACGAGTTGTAGGTCTTGATCGCGTCCACGACCGGCGTCAAGACGGTCGACCCATTTGAAAGGGTGTTGTATTTGATGTAACTGTTCGTGTACGTGAAAGCGAGCTTTGCCGACAGACCTTCACGCGAGAAATCACCTTTGTCCAGTTCGAACTCAACGCCACGCGATGTCTGATTGCCGACATTCAGTCCCGAAACGAAGCTCGTCGCGCGATCGAGATAGAAGTTCTGAGTTTGATTCTGCGTCGAGCGCAAGAACGGAGATATTTTGATCGCCACTTGATCCGGTAGCGCCTGTTCGATCGAGAAGTCGTAGTTGTTGGAAGCTGCCGGCGGCACCGGATGGTTGGGCGTGGTAAAGCCGAACGCCTGGAACCCGTACGTACCGTACAGCAACGCCGGCGCATTGCTCTGCAAGGCATCATACTGCTCGAAGGCCGAGTTCGGGGGCTCCGTATAGCGGCCGTAGGCGGCACGGAACACCGTCTGCGGCGTGATCGTATACGTGAAGCCGGCACGAGGTTGAAACTCAGGGTAGGTTTGCGTCACGCTGCCGGTGGGGTTTGTGAAGTTGACGGGATTGGTCCCCGTCGGGCAAGCCGCACCGAACGCCGGCCGAACCGCAAGCGACTGATCGGCGGGATTCTCGCAGACCTCGCTGTTGTATGCGCTGTACCAGAACGTGCGCGCATCGTTCGTCGCCGTGTTGCCGCCGATGTACTGGTAGTCGTCCAGACGCATACCGAGATTGATCGACAGCTTATCGCTGGGTCGGAACTGATCGTTGATGGAGGCGCCGAAGAACTGGGGCGACACGTTGTTATACGTGGCGTATTGCCCGTTCCCGATGACGAGATACTTGCATGCGCCCGAGCCGCAAGTCGTGGCTGCGATCGGCGCGACCGTGCCGTTGTACGCTTGCTGCAAGGTCGCGTATTGCGCAGCGGTGTTGTAATGCGTCGGGCTGGAAAGACAGTTGACCGGTGCGCCGGTCGGATCGTAGCAGATGCCGTTGGTCGGATTGTTGCCGTCGACGAGCACCGCGATTGCCGTGCGGGAGTTGACGGAATTCGGGCCATAGAGCCCATTGTCGAACTCCGTATTGTTGCTGCGCACGAGCGTCGCCTTGGTGTAATCCGCATCGATGCTGAGGAGGTTTTGCGCGTTCAGCTGATCGGAAAATTGCAGGCCCCCGCCGCGCGCATGCGAGGACAGCTCGTAGTCGGCGTTGATCGCGCCGTACGGAATATAGGCAGAGTTCGGCCCGGTGTTGAGCCAGTCCGAATAGAACGTGTAGCCGTACAGGCGTAAGAACGCCGAAGTGCCCAGCGTTTTGGTGAACTGAAGCTTGGCGATCGCTTGATTGTTATTGAACCCGTCGCGTAATCCCGGATTGACCTGATCGTCAAACGTGTGCGCGGGAACGTTCGGGAAAGAATAGATCGAAGCGTACTGCCGGTAATTCGACGGCAAGAATCCGCCCATCGGCAGATTCAGTTGGTAGCCGTCGATATAGGTCGTGCTGTTCGGTTTCCCATTGGTAAGGTACGCGGGATTCGTCGGGTCGAAGCTTGGGTTACCGTTGACGGCTCCGCCGTTGGCCACATTGATCGCCTGCTGAAGGCCGACGCCACCGAGGTCATTGGCGGAACTGTAGACCTGCGTGCTCAGCGCGCTGTAGTCATACAACGCCTGTATGTCGTCGCGCGAGCCGTCCTTGTGCGGGAAGTAGTAGTGCAGGTTGACGATCGAATCGCGGTCGGCGACCTGCGATTGGCTGAACGCCGTGATCGGCAGAAGCAGATACCCTTCAGGCGTGTAGGCGTTGTTCACGTAACACGACGGCGCTTGGGCGCGCGTGTACGTTCCGGCTGCGCCGCACGCCACGCCGTACGGATACCCGTACGAATTCGATAAGCTCGCGCCGTCGTACTGATCGATGTAGCGCTGCGTCTGGTTGTAGCCGCCGAGACCGGCGTAGTACGATAGGCGGTTATTTAGCGCGGTCCCGCTGTCCTCGAAACTGAATTTATGATAGTAGGGCGAGCCGATGGCGACGGAGCCCGTCGCGTAGCCGGGGTTCGTGCCGGTTTTGATGACTTGATTGATGAAGCCCGAGAGCCCCTCGGACGGCGTGCCCGGCGGCGGCGCGCCGGTATAGACTTGCAGCTCCTGCTGGCCAAGGGATGAGGTTGCCGTCGACGGATAGTTGTCGAACGAACGATTGATCGGAATTCCATCGAATTGATAGCCGATCTGATCGTAGTCTCCGCCGCGAATCGAAACCGTCGGACCGGCGCCGATATAACCGGCTTGCCCCGGGGCGACCGCGACGCCCGGCACCGTTGAAAGCGCCGAGAACGCTGAGTCTTGCGTGCCGCCGCCGCCCGCCAGAGCGACCTTGGCCTGCTGTGTGGGGTTGACCGAATAGACGTCAGCCGTAGTACCCGGCTTCACCAAGGACGTCGGCGCCCGCGATGCGACTCGCGCGATCGTACGCAACGACCGCGTGGTCGTCAGTGAGACGACGCGCGTTTGGTCGGCGTTTACGGTGACGCCGGAAAGCGACGCCGGCTGAAAACCCGGCGCGTCGATCGAGACCGTGTACGTGTCGGGCTGGAGCGAGAGAATCGTGAAGTGACCGTTCGCATCTGCGGTGACGGTCGAGGTCTGAGACGGGCTCGCCGCCGTAATCTTCGCCCCGGCGAGCGGGCGATTGTCGGTGCTATTGGTCGCGGTTCCCGTCAACGTCCCGGTCGTGCCTGCCAGAACCGATGTTCCCTGACAGAGCAGCGCGGTGAGGGCGAAGACGGCAACCAGCGCCTGCACGGTACGTCGATGCAGCATGCTGCCTCCTATGAAGAGCCGTAAAGTGGGCCGCCGGCGCAGCGCGCCGCCGGCTAGGGCGCGACTTCTACCGTTCCCAGCGTATTCCTAGGAAACTATCTTCATGGACTGTGCCGTCTGCTGCAAACGAAGTTCAGGGGTGCGGCCGGACGTCCAACTGCGCTTCCACCGTTTTGAAGACGACCTTCAGAACGGGCGTCGTCTGGGGCTTGTTGTCTTTATCCAGGCGATTTACGCTCACGACGACGGCGGCATCGGGCTTCTCGAAATAATACACGTCGGTGTTGAAGCCGTTGATCGTGCCGGAGTGTCCGCATATCCCTGGATTGCTGATGACGCCCTCGCCATACCGCGTCGTGCTGCCGCCCAGGGGCTGCCCTCGCAGGATCGCGCGCTGCGTCGCCGCTTTGAAGAGCCCACCCCGGCACAGGACGCGGATATACGTCTGGAGTTCGCCGACGCTCGAAATCATGGCGCCGGCTGCTCCGGCGAGCGGCGGGTTGAACTTCGTCTTGTCCTCGAAGCGTTTCGTCTGGGCGTTCCAACCGTAGCCATGCAGGCCGCCATGCAGGTCGACGCTTGTCGGATACATCGTTTCGCGCAAGCGCAGCTTTCGGATCAGTTGGTTGGTGATGGCGCTGCCGATGTCGCGTCGCGTCACGCGGTCGACGATCCCGCCGAGAATGTAGTAGTTGAGGTCGGTGTATACCCCGACGCTATCCGGTTTCTTGAACTGACGCTTGAGCTTGGCTGAGGTTGCCATCATCTGTTGGAGCGTTGGCGCGGCTTGCAATGGGTGGTCATAGACCGCCGCGAGCACTGCGTCGTCGCTGGGAGCCGCAATACCGCTACGCATGCGCAAGAGGTCGTCGACCGTGATGAGCTTGGCATTGGGGAACCGCGGATACCACGTTGCTAGTGAGTCGGTCTTGCGTAGGCGTCCCCGATCAGTCAACTGGAGCACCGCCGCCGCCGTGAATGCTTTCGTCACGCTGGCGATGCGAAACGGCTGAGTAAACGTTCTGCGGACCCGCGTTCGTAGGTTCGCGTACCCAGTAACGAAACGGTATTCGCCGCGCCCCGGTACGCGCACGCCCACCGCAACGCTCGGCAGATTGTGATCGCGTGCAATCTTGACGATCGCAGCGTCGAGACGTTTTGTTACGGCCGGCGGAAATAAGGTATTGGATGAGCCCGGTTGCGCTGCGCCGGCGGTGGTAAGCATTGTGAGCGTGGACGCGCAACATGCCAACGTTGAAAGGATGCCTCGCAGCCTCACGCGCGTGCTCGCATTCGTCAGAGTCCGGAGCGGTGCGACGACTTGCCAGGCCTGAGCACGAACGGTACGTTAGCGGGTGTCATGATGCGCGCGATCCCCCGGAAAATCGCGTTGGCGACGCCGGGCGGCGGATTACTGGCCTGCAACGTCACCCACGCGACAATCGTGGTCCTCGTAGCGGGGAAGTAATAGTTGGCAGTGTTATAGCCCGGAAGGCCTCCCGTGTAGCCGTACCAGCCGGCGCTGCACCCGATGCCCAGACCGAACGAGAGATTCCCTTCGCCGGTGTAGACGCACGCCATGCGCGCGCGCTGCGTCGCCTTGGCATTGGTCTTGCCGGTAACGTAGAGTTTCAGCCACCGCTTCATGTCGTTCATGTCCGAGACCATCTCGCCGGCCGCTCCCATCAATGAGACGGGGATCGTCCCGCTGACGTCGGTCCATCTGCGCTGCTTGTCGAGTGCGTAGCCGTGCGCCCACGGATCGGGCATCGCTTGTGTCGCCGGGTAGCTCGTTTGCGTCAGGTGGAACGGTACGAGCAGGCGTTTGCGAATCTCGTTTCCGACCGTATCGTTCGTCAGGCTTTCGATGATTTGACCGAGAATCAAGTAATTGGTATTGCTATAGCGATAGCCTTTACCCGGTGCGAAATACGGTTTCTGACGTACCGCCCAGCGGATCAGCGTGCGCGGATCGAACGTCATGTTGGGCATCACGTTCATGCGGTCGATCTCGGGCGTATCATACGCTTCAAACAGGCCGCTGCGCATTTGGCACGCTTCGCGCACCGTAATGTTCCGCGCGTTCGGGATATTGACGCCGAGTGAAAAGCGGCTCAGCGGATCGTCGAGCCGCAGTTTGCCCTCATCGACCAATTGTAAGAGGACGCTGATGACGAACGTTTTCGTGTTGCTGCCGATGCGAAAGTGGTCAGCCGGCGTCAAACTGCGGCGTGCCTTCAAATCGGCATACCCGAAGGCGCGGACGTAGCTGCCGCCGGCGCCATCCCAGACGCCGACCAGCACGGCCGGCACCGGGGTGCGTCCGCCATAAACCTTGCGTTCTTTGTTGACCAGCGAGTCGATCGCAGCGCGAATCGTGGGGCTCGAGGCCGACGGTGCGCCCAGCGCCGCGCGGGACGGCACGAGAAGCGCGAACGTGCAACACATCGCGAGCACTGCATATAAAGCGAGGGCTTTTCTGATAGCACAGCTCCCGGGTCAAGCGAGTTGCCGCCGCTTTTCCTTCGACGCGCTCGTGACCCTTCGAGCACGCAAGGCGCGCGATTGCAACGTTCGTCCTTGGGATGCACGCCTCGCCGGAATGCCCTTTGTTGCGGAATGCCGCTGAGGGGCCGCTACTCCGTGCCGGCCCTCAGACTGGAACGTTCGAAGGCATGTTCCAGCGTGGCGAGCGTGGCGTCGCCCGCCGCGATCCGAAACAGCTCCGGGTAGTGCTCTTCGGCTAAGCTGTGAAGTAGGCCGACGAGATTGTGAAACACCCCCGGGTCAAGGTGTTCTTCACGGTATTCGAGGTCCAGGGTCAGCGTTTCACCGGACTTCGTGAACTTGGCAACCGACATCGTATCGTTGAGTTCGAGCATCCGGCAGGCCAGCTTGGCGCGCAGGCTCTCCGCTTCGGGAACCGCCATGACGAACGTTGTAAGGGCTAGCCAGTTGTTGCGAAGATGGCATCGCACGTGCCAGTCGCGGAGGCGACCGGAAAATGGAAGGTCGTAACCGCGTTCGCCGAAGCGCGCGCCAACGTACTGATTCGCATCGAGTAGTGCCTTGAGCTTGCGGCGGTCGTTACGCGCGGAGTCTTTGTCGTCCATGCGCATATCCTAGCCGCGAGTCGCGCCAACCGCTTGGCACGTGGCCTCCAGGCAGGTACTCGCGTTCGCACAACTGGTACTCGTGTTCGCATAACATGTAGACGATGCAGGTACGCCGCGTTAAGACGGACCGCTCATCGCCGGTACGATCGTAGCCGCATCGGCCCATATCGGTGCTCACAGCGGTGAGAAGCCGCCGGTCCCCACCGATGTCGGACCGCGGAGGGCTAGCAACGAGAAACGCCCGAAGGGACGAGCGAGATGGATACGCTACGGACGGCACATACGGCGATGTCCCCCACGGGAAGGCCGCCCATTTTCAATTCTAAGAAGACGAGGAAGTCGTCGAATGAAGCGACCGAAAGCGCGGTCCGCAAAGTCGGAATGATTGTCGAGCTGCTGTGTCAGCGTCGCATCCGCTTCAGCAGCTACGCGGCACGCTACGAGCGCGACTACCGGAGCTTTCAACGCGATCTGCAGCAGCTACGCAAGATCGGCGTCCATGCCGGCTTTGAGATATCGAACATCAAGGAGAACGAACTGGTCGAGCTGGTTGCGATCGACGGGAAGGCCCGCAATCTCCACCGCGACGCCGAACGCGTCGAACGGCTGACGACAACCATCGCGCGGTCACTCGGGGAACCGATCGTCCGCGAACTCGCCGCCGATGCGCAGTCGAAAGGCGACGGCGACGAATTCTTTGCGATTGCGAGCCCCCAGCTGATCGAGGGTAACGCGGTGGCCGACATCTGCGCAACCTTGCGCGAGGCGCAGTCGTCTCCAACCGGCCGCGCTGCGGTACGGTTTCGCTATCCGGGTCACGGCGGCACGGCGGAGAGGGAGCGGGAAGTGGAACCGTACCGGCTGGCGATCCGCTCGGGCGCCTTTTATCTGATCGGCTACGACCGCGACAGCCGTGGGTGGCGCACCTTTGCACTCGACCGCTTCCGCTCCAAGCCGACGAAGGCCGGAACCTGCACGACGGCGCGCAGCCTTCCGAGCGAATACGCCTCCGATGACGTGATCGGTTTCATCAAAGGAACCGGCACGCGCATCGATGTTACCGTCGAACTGTCGGCGCGTGTTGCCGCCACGGCGACGGCACGGCGTTGGCAAGCCGAACAGCGCAGCGAACGATTCGACGACGGGCGTGCGCACATGACGTTCGTCGTTTCGGATGTCGGCGAGGTCGTCCGGTGGGCGCTGGGCTTCGGCGCCGATGCGCGGGTGATTGCACCGCCCGAGGCGGTCGCGCAGGCACGCGAGGTCGTCGGTGCGATCGCACGATCTTACGCGTCGGAAGGCTGATCGGGCCGGGCTCGGGTTCAGCGCCGTACATTTCGTCTCAGACTTCGTTCATGGCTTCTGCGGCCTGCTTGGGCGTTTGGTCGGCCCCGAAGAGTATGCCGCGTCGTTCGTTGTTCGCGGGATGCTCAGCCGCTTTCGTGCGGCAGCGAACCGGTCGGGCCGCTAGGAAGGTGAAGATCGCTGATCGTGTTAGCTATTGCATCATTCGCGGGTTCTGCTGTCGCGCAGTACTAGGTGAATGTGCCGCAACCGCACGGAAGGGACGCCAGCGCGCGCAGGCTATCCAGCTCGTGCGTCACGTCTCGTAGCGTAACGCGCGGCTTGCCACCCGTATGGCACGACGCGCGCGTATCGTCGGATCATGGCTTCGCCAACACGCCGATGCGGCGACACCCTATTTGCGTTCGTCGACGTAAGTGCGGCAGCGATGCAACTGCGCGAGATGGCTACGGACCCTGGCGTTCGGACGGCACCGCCGAACGCCGCTTGCCAACGGTCCCGGCGATTATCTGCAGTGGTTATCCACCTTACCGGATCCGGCGTCATCTGACGTCGCTTCTACCGCACAGGCGACGTTGCAGCGTCGCAGCAATCTGCGCGCGTGCCGGCCACAAGCGCGAGCATGCGGCGCTGCGGACAGAGTCACGATGAGCGAGCCGAGAGCGCGTCTCGCTGCACGAATCCGTCCGGCAGTCGAACTCGTACTGGAACGCTATGGCGCCTCGCACAAAATACCGGCCGAGGAAATCGTCCAGGCTGTAGTCGCCGGCCTCGTCGATTCTTCGCCACGCCTGTCAGCCAGAGAGCGCGTGCTCGCGGAATCCGATGGGCGTCCGTTGTGTTGGATTTGTTGTCTTCCGATCCCAATGGATGCCGAGCCCGACGCGCCCGAATGTTTCTCGCTCGATCACGTCGTACCGCGTGCCGACAGCGGCGCACTACTCGGGCACTCGAATCTCAAGCCGGCGCACCGTCTCTGCAACGCGCTACGCCACTTGGAGAATCCGCGCCCTAAAATGCTGCAACGGCGGGCATTGCTTCTTGCAAGTCTGCGTGCAGGCTAGATCGACAGACTCCACGGGCCTACGCCGAAGCCCATCAGGAGCCGACTACCACCCAGATAGCCGTGAGCCGTCGGAAGATGGCGGCGGCAAAAAGAGAAATGAATGGACGAGTCGGCGAACATGAAAGACGCACCAACGGTCCCAAAGCGTGCGCGACGGCGACACGACGCAGCTTCGGTCAAGGCTCGCATGCGCTTCCTCGGGCAGCACATCTGGCAGATCGGCGATCGCTGGCTGACGGAGAAATGGCTCGGCAACATGGCCGGATAGAATGGCCGCCGCCACGATCATTGCATCATAAAGCGAAAACCCATAGCGTTCTGCGACCTCGAGCGCGGCTTCGTGGGTCTGGATCGTTAGCGGCACGATGTGCAAGAGTTCTCGCAAAAGCGCGAGCAGATTGCAAGTCCCCTCCCACGAGAGCGCCATCGTACGACGGGCTACATTGGCGACCTCGTTGAGAACCTGCACGCTGATCGTTCCGCCGGAGGCTATGAGGGTTTCAGCCCGGTCGGCCTTCACGCAGTCGGAAGCCAAGTAGACCAGGACGTTGGTATCGATGAAGTTCCCGGGCACTCGCCTCGTCACGATTAAAGACAAAATCGGCGGGAAGGCGCCCGCGGTACGCACGCAGTCGCTGCAGAAGTTCGGCGCGTTCGGGCTTGCGAGCGATACCGAAGTTCCGGCGCCCGGCGACGTGAATGACGATGTCGTCGCCCTTCTTCAATGCCAGCGCCTCGACGACCGCGACGGGCAGCCGAACAGCGAGGCTATTTCCCCATCGAGCAATTTGCATGGCTATGATAGACGGCGCTTCCTATATAAATCCTCCACTATAAATCCTCCACGTGGCGGCTGTATCCATGACGATTGCGCACTGCGCGGTCGCGTCGATTTCGTCGCGAAGGCATCATCGCTTGCGAAGGGAGTCCCTATCCCTGCTTCCACCGGGCGCCCGGGTGAACGAAAGTGTCGGGACACCATCATCTTCGATTGATGCAAACCGGTCGCCGGCTCGGCTACACGACGATCCTGGTCTACATCGGCACCGACGATCCAAGGATCAATCTCGCTCGCATTGCGCGGCGCGTTAGCGAAACGAGGCACACGTGCCGGAAGAGGATGTCCAAGCAATCAAGTTCGGCGATCGTGTGCATCTCATCGACAACACGACCCGACCTTGCGGATTCGCCGTAGTCACCGAGTCTTCAGCCGCGTAAGACCGCCCGTACCGAAGTGGGCCAGCGGCGTAATGGTGCGCCCTTTAGCTCATGCGCAGTCTTTCGTTCGAATGGCTTGAGAGTACTATAGCGTTCCCAGGCGCGAGTAGAACCGGAACCGTGTCGTCGTGGGTCGCTCTACCAGTGAAGCTATCGCGACGATACATCGGTAGGAATCATCTGAGGGGCAGCCGATAACGGTGAGCGATGACGGTCGCCGCATCCCCTATAACGCTTCCCGAGCCCGGGCAGCTCGTGCGCGTCCGCGACCGTCACTGGATCGTCGTCTCCGTGCTCGGAAGCGCTCTGCCGCCACTCGACGGGCGCGCGGGCGACAGTGCCGACCACCTCGTAACCCTCTCCTCGGTCGACGACGACGGGCTTAGCGACGAACTCCGCGTCTTCTGGGAACTCGAGAACGATGCGCGCGTTCTAGAACGGGCGACGCTTCCGACGCCGCAACGCGACCGCCTCGACGACCCGGATCGCTTGCACGCGTTTCTCGACGCCGTTCGCTGGGGCGCGATCGCGTCGGCCGACGGCAAGGCGCTCCAAGCCCCGTTTCGCTCCGGCATCACGCTCGAAGACTACCAACTCGACCCGGTCGTTCGCGCGCTCGACATGCCGCGCGTCAACCTGCTGATCGCCGACGACGTCGGTCTCGGCAAAACGATCGAAGCGGGACTCGTCGTCCAGGAAATGCTCCTGCGACATCGCGCGCGCAGCGTGCTCGTCCTGTGCCCGCCGGCGTTGCGCCACAAATGGCGCCGCGAGATGCTTGAAAAGTTCGGCCTCGCGTTCGAGGTGATCGACGCCGACAAGATTCGCGAACTGCGTCGCCGCCGCGGTGTCGGAGCCGACCCGTTCCGCCACTTCCCGCGTGCAATCGTCAGCTTCGACTGGCTCAAAGACGGCCGGCCGCTCGAAATGTTGCGCGCCACGCTTCCGTCCGATCCGAACGCGTACCCGCGGCGCTTCGATCTGCTGATCGTCGACGAAGTCCATCAGTGCGCGCCCTCCGGCGACGGCGTCTACGCGACCGACTCGAAACGCACGAAGTTGCTCTCACTGCTCGCGCCGCACGTCGAACATCGCCTCTTCCTCTCGGCGACGCCGCACAACGGCTACCCGAGTTCGTACTCGGCGCTCCTTGAAATGCTCGATCCGCAGCGCTTTCAGCGCGGCGTTCCGCCCGACGAGGCGGCGCTGCGGCGCGCCGTCGTGCGGCGCATGAAGGCGCAGATCGACGCGGACCTCGGCCCGAAAGCCGATGGCAGCACGCGCTTCCCGCGCCGCGACGTGATCGCTCTGCCCGGTCACATACACCGACGACGAACGCCGCGCGCACGCCGATCTCGCCGCGTATGCCGCGCTGCGCCGCAACCGCGCGCGCGATCGCGGCGGCGACGACGCGGCAGGCGAGGCCTGCGACCTGATGCTGTTGCTCCTGAAGAAGCGGCTGTTCTCGTCGCCGGCGGCGTTCGCGACGACGCTCGACGCGCACCTGCGCACGCTCGCCGCCCCGCGCGCCGCGCATCGTCCCGAACGCGAACGCATCCGCGCCGCCTACGATGAGACGGACGACGACTATGCGCTCGACGACGAACTCGAAGACGCAACCGAAGAAGCGTTGCTCGTCGCAGCCCGCGCCTCCGACGCCCTCGCACCCGATGAAGCCGCACTGCTCGATCGCTTGCGCCTCTGGTCGGCACGCGCCGGAACGCGCTCGGATGCGAAGGCGAAAGTGCTCGTCGAGAAGCTGCGCGGCTGGTGTCTGCGCCCGCGGCCTTCCGGTAAGCCCGCGTGGACGGACGAACGCGTCATCGTCTTCACGGAATATCGCGCGACGCAGAAGTGGCTGCACCGCATCCTCGTCGACGCCGGACTCGCAGGCGACGGCGGCGAGCGGCTGGCGCTGATCTACGGCGGGATGCCCGACGACGATCGCGAGCGCATCGTCGCGGAGTTCGGCGCCGATCCCGCGCTGCGCCCGGTGCGCATCCTGCTCGCGACCGACACCGCCAGCGAAGGGATCGACTTGCAGCGGCATTGTCGCCTGATGGTGCACGCCGAAATCCCGTTCAATCCCAACCGCCTCGAACAGCGCAACGGCCGCATCGATCGCCACGGCCAGCCGAGCCCCTCGGTCGAAATCTACCACTTCATCGGCGCGAACGTCGACGCGACGCCGGGCTCACTCGAAGCCGATCTCGAATTCCTCTCGCGCGCGGCGCACAAAGTCGAGCAGATTCGCGCCGACCTCGGCGACGCGGGCGTGGTGCTTGCGCGCGAGGTCGAGAGCGCGATGCTCGGCCGCCCCGCGAGCGTCGACCGCGCGATCGCGACGCCCGGCTGCGCGCGCGACCCTGCGCCGCGTCGAGCGAGAACTGCGCGAGCGGATCGACGAACTCAAGGGCCGGATCGACCGTTCGATCGCAGGAACTCGGCATCCGCCCGGACGCGCTCGCGCGCGCCGTCGACCTCGGGCTTCAACTCGGCCGCCAGTCCCCGCTGCGCCGCATCGAGTTGCCGCCGAACGGCCGCGCGCCGCGCGCCGAGGCGTTCGAGGTGCCGGAACTGACGCGTTCGTGGGCGAGCGCGGCCGCCGATCTGTACGACGACATCCGCGAGCGCCGGCTTCCGGTTACGTTCGATTCGCGGGTGCGCGAGGAACGCGACGACGTCGTACACGCGCACCTCGGCCATCCGCTCGTCGCGCAAGCGCTGCGCCTGCTGCGCGCCGAGATGTGGTCGTCGGAAAACGAGGCGCGCCTCGCGCGCGTCTCCGGCGCCGTCGTTGCCGACGATGCGCTCGCCGAACCGACGCTCGTGATCCACGCGCGACTCGTCGTAGCCGGCGTCGACGGTGTGCGCTTGCACGAAGAACTGTTCGCTGTCGGCGGCCGGATCAGCGCTCGCAGCTTCGCGCGCTACAATGTCGGCGAAACGCGCCGCGCGCTCGACGCCCCGCGCGTCGGCGCACTGCCGCGTCACCATCACGTCGCCTTCGTCGACGCATGGCCTCGCCTGGTCGACGCGGTGAGCGCCGCCGTCGAGGCGCGCATGCGCGAGCGCGCGGAATCTCTCGCGCGCCTCTTTGAAGAGCGCGGCGCAAGCGAGGCCGCCGCATTACGCGCCGTGCTCGCCGAACTGCATGCGTCGATCGAACGCGAACTCGACCGCGTCGAGCGCGGCGAAGCCGAACAACTGCGACTGTTCGAAAACGCGCGCGAAGCGGAGCGGCGGCAGTTCACGCGCGACGTCGACGCGCTCCGTCGCCGCATCGCCTCGATCCCCGACGAAGCCGACCGCGAAGCGGAGCGACTCGCCCGCCGCTACGCCGCCCCGCGCCCGATCGTCTTCCCCGCCGCGCTCGAACTGCTCGTTCCGCGTCGGCTTGCATCGTCAGGCTTGTTCGCATGACTGCGCCGGTGTTCGAATGAGCGTCTGGGCTTGGCCGCATGACCGTGTCAGGTTTCTTCGCATGACCGCCGCAGCGAATGGGGCGCGTTCAATGCAACGCCGCCGTCGACGTCCGCTTGAAACCGATTGGCTTACGCTCGTCGAGCCAGTCGGACAGTTCCTGACGGCGCCGATTCTGCGCAGCGCCTTCCCGCAAGGCTACCCCGCGGTACCGGCCGAGCTGCGGCTCGAGACGCGCGAACGGCTCGCCGCACTGCGACCGCAACGCCGGTGACCGCGCCGCCGGCGACGCGTGGGTCGATTGGCTGTTGCGCATCGTGCTCGGTTGGGGCGAACTCTACCGGACGGGCGATGAGGCGGCCGCGGTGAGGTGCGAAGTCGCCGAATACCGGACGACAGTGCGGGCCGACGGCATCTTGCGAGATCCCAGCGGTGCGCTGCGCGCGCTGATGGTTCGCGTTCCGTTCGGAACACGCTTCGACGCGCGGGTTCCCGGCGAAGAATGGGGCGCATCGCCGCTCGAACGAACGAGCGATCTCGCGCGCGCGAACAACGTGCCGCTCGCATTGTTGACGGATGGCGACCGGGTCGCGCTCGTCAACGTCCCAATCGCCCGCAAAGATCAGCCGTCGGAAGGCGTCGGCGGCCACGCCGTTTGGCAGACAAGTCTCTTCGCCGAAGGCGCCGAGCGCGACTATTTCGCGGCGTTCGTCGCACTGCTGCACGCGCAACGCTTCTTCAACGCAACCGAACGCGAGACGCTCGAAGCACTCTTCGAGCGTTCCGCCCTAACCCAGCAAGACCTCACGAAGACGCTCGGACTCCAAGTCCGCAAGGCCGTCGAACTGATGGTCGGCGCATTCTCGCGCGCCGATCGCGAACGCCGCGGCGAACTGCTCGATGCGCTGGCGCCGCATACGGTCTACGAAGCCGCGGCGACGGTCATGATGCGCCTCGTGTTCCTGCTGTACGCCGAGGAACACGATCTGCTGCCGATCGGCGACATCACGTACGCCGAGAACTACGCCGTTTCGACGTTACGCGATCAGCTCGAAGCCGACGCCGTGCGCCTCGGCGACGAGCCGCTCGAACGGCGAGCAACAGCGTGGCGCCGTCTACTCGCAACCTTCAACGCGATCTACGCCGGCATCGATCACGACCGGGTCCGACTGCTCCCGTACGGCGGCCGGCTCTTCGATCCGACGCGCTTTTCGTTCTTGGAGTCCTGTCGCGTCGACGATCTCACCACGCGCGCGATTCTGACCTCGCTACAAACGGTGACGCTCGCCGGTGAATCGCGCCGGCTTTCGTTCCTCACCCTCGACGTCGAACAGATCGGTCACGTCTACGAGGGCTTACTCGATCATGATGCCCTCCGCGTGACCGACGTCCACCTCGGCTTCGACGGCAAGAGCGGCGCGGAGAGCGAGATCGCACTCACCGAGCTCGAACGCACCGCGGCGCAAGGACGACCGAAACTCGTCGCGTTTCTCGCCGAAAAGCTCGGCCGCTCCGAAAAGGCGATCGAAAAAGGACTCGCGCGCGGCGATAAACTCATCGCCGGCGAGGAACCCGAAACGCGCCGCCTCGTCATCACGGCATGTGAGAGCGACGAACAACTGGTCCGTCGCGTCCTGCCGTACGCCGCGTTGTTGCGCGACGATCTCCAAGGGTTGCCGACGATCTATCCGTCCGGCGGCATCGTTGTCACGAAAACACGCGCGCGCCGCGACTCCGGCACCGAGTACACGCCACGCGTCCTCGCCGAGGAAATCGTCCGCTACGCGCTCGAGCCGCTGGTCTATTCGCCCGGACCCGTCGACGGCGCCGATCGCGACACATGGCAGGTACGCCCGTCGACTGAACTGCTCGCCCTCAAAATCTGCGATCCCGCCTGCGGCTCCGGCGCCTTCCTCGTCGCCGCCTGTCGCTATCTCGCCGAGCGCGTCGCCGAAGCATGGCAGCGCGAGAACCACATCGCCGACGACGATCCAATCCGCGACGCACAACGCCTCATCAGCGAACGCTGCCTCTACGGCGTCGACCGCGACCCAATGGCCGTCGAGATGGCGAAGCTCTCGCTCTGGCTCCTGACGTTCGCGCGCCAACGCCCATTCAGCTTCCTCGACCACGCAATCCGCGAAGGCGACTCCCTCATCGGGATCACGTCGCTCGATCAACTCCGCGCGTTGCACTTCGACCCCGAACGCGGCCGCGAACTACACGACGGCGCACTCTTCGATGTGCTGCGTCCGCTCAGCAACCTCGTCGACGAGGCGGTCCGCTACCGTCTCGAGCTCGAAGATCACGCAACCCGTGACATTCAGACGCGCACGAGAAAGCACGCCTCGATGCGCTCGCGCGCGATCGAACGGAAGCGGCGCGACTCATCGCCGACGCACTCAGCGCGATCGCACTGTCCGGCGCCGACGCTTCGCGCCGCGATACTCGATGCCGCGTTTGCCGGTCTTCGGCGACGTCATTCAAGAGACGATAAGCAGCGGCGCGACGGTAAACGGTACCGTCTCGGCGATGGCCGAAGCGACGTGCTCATACCGCTTAGCATAGATCGTGCAAAGCCGCCGGATGCTCCACAGCGCCGGCCACTACATTGGCCGCTCGAATTTCCCGGAAGTGTTCTGCCGCCGACGCCGGCTTCGATCTCGTCGCTGGCAACCCGCCATTCCTCGGGGGCAACTCATAACGGGCCGCTTTGGAACGGATTATCGTGCGTTTCTTGTGCAGGATGTCCGCGTCGGGCGAGCGGGCAGCGCCGACTTCGTTGCTTATTTTTTCTTGCTTGCCCCAGAGATCGCCCGACGTTTCGCATTCATGGCAACAAACACGATCGCTCAAGGCGATACGCGTGAAGTAGCGCTCGATGCGTCCATGACCAGTCGTGGGCGATCTCGCGCGCAGAAAAAAGCCGAGCCTGGCCTGGTGCGGCGGCGATCCAGGTCGCTGAAGTGTGGCGCCATGATGGAAGACGGCCGAACCCTCGATTTTGAGCGGTTCACTCGTCCCCGGGATTTCCGCGCTGTTGCTTCCAAAGAGCCGAGTTTCCGGGAACCCTTATAGTCTAAACGCCCATGCTGGGATAGCGTTCCAGGGCAGCATCGTCCTCGGGCTAGGATTCACGATGTCGACGAAGCGTGCGGAAAAATTACTCGGGGATCGATCCAAAGAATCGCGACGTTCTGTTCCCGTACGTGAACGCGGAAGACATTTGTGAGCGCCCTGATACGTCTCCAAGTCGTTGGGTGATAAATTTCCAGATTGGACCGAAGAACAAGCGGCATGCTATCATGATTGCTTTGATCAAGTAGTGCAGCATGTAAAGCCACAACGCATGCTCGTTCGGATGGATTCTCGTCGCCGGTATTGGTGGCAGTTCGGGGCGCGAGCCCTGAACCTTTACACTGCAGTCAGTCGCATCCGTAGAGTTATCGCCATGCCGCTCGTTAGTAAATACTCAATGCCCATACGTTTGCCCGCTGGTTACGTGTACGCGCACAAACTTGCTATATTTGCAAGCGAGATTATTCGAGCTTTACGCACTACTGTCGTCTAGCTTGCATCACGCATGGCTTCGGCGGTGGGGAAGTACGCTTGAAACGCGAACAAATTACAGCCCAACCGATTGCTTCGAAACCTTTCCTTCGCCTAGCAATGCCGGCGATTAAGGCCGAACCAACGATGCAGTCCGTCCATGATCCCGCGCGGCTGCCATGATGGCGAGGCACGCAGGGCTGACCCCGATCTACAATCGCGTGCACTCACCAACCGAAACCGAGGCGACGATCCTCGCGTTGCGTGAATTACACCGTAAACTCGATCTGGTAGTCCTCGCGCGGTACGGCTGGAAAGTGTCGACCTCGCCCACGATTTCCGCGAAACTGACGAAGGCATGCGCTTTACCATCTCCGATGCCGCGCGCGTCGAAATCCTCGACCGCCTCCTGGAACTCAACCACGAACGCCACGCCGCCGAAGTTGCCAGCGGGCTCTGGGACCAACCCCGCCGTAAGTATGGGTCTGTTGGCCGCAGCAAACTTCCCGGAAGTGCCACGCCATCGCTCATCGAAGTGTAATAGATGCCGAGCCGCGCGGCTTCAAGTACTTCCGACCCGGACTTGTCTCGCGGTGCTCGTCGCTTTTGTTCTCCCGAGGTTGTCCATGGCAAGGCGCGTTTTCTTCAGCTTCCACTACCAGAACGACATCTGGCGCGTCAACCAGGTCCGCGATTCCGGCGAGTTCAAAAGCGTCGAGGGAACGGACACGTTCTACGACAGTTCGCTTTGGGAAGAGGCGAAAAAAAGGGCGACCCGGCGCTCCGGTCGTTGATCGCCGACGGCCTGAAGAACAGCTCGGTAACGACGGTTTTGGCCGGAACCGAAACGTGGTCTCGCAAGTGGGTCCGCTACGAGCTCGTCAAGAGCTTCGAGCGCGGAAATGGACTCATGACGCTCTGGATCGATCAGGTCAAGGACGCAAAAGGAAACACGTCACGCGCGGCAAGGATCCGTTGGCGAACCTTTTCTCCCCATCAACTCTGACGGGAAGACACGCGACGACCTGTACCATAACGGATCGCAATGGTCGGGTTCGAAGCGACGACACGGCCAGCCTTCCGCAGGCGGCCAAGGATGCGAAAAAGGGCCTTCTGTCGAGCTTCGCGAGCAGGTACGCCTGGACGGCCGGCAACGCCGAAGAGTTCGCGATGTGGGCTGACGCAGCCGCCAAAGCTGCCGGCCGCTGAGTCCGACTCCATGCTGTTCACGCGGGATCGCGTCATCGAGGCGGCGGCACGCGAGACGTCGCAGAATTCCGTCTGGAGAAAGGATGCATCGTCGCGGTTCCTTCGCGAGGCCGCAGCTAAAGCCACCCAGACGGACCAGTTCGATGTCTTCCTCAGCCATGCACGGGTCGACGAAGATGTGGTCGTATGGCACGAAGCTCGAACTGGAATACTATGGCTTGTCGGTCTACGTCGACTGGATAGACGATCCGCAGCTCGATCGATCTCGCGTCACACGGTCAACGGCGATCGCATTGCGCCGCCGCATGAAGCAGTGCCGAAGCCTCTTGTACCTTCATACGGAGAACTCGAGCAATTCTAAATGGATGCCATGGGAACTCGGCTACTTCGACGGCCACGAGGGCCGGGCAGCCATTTTGCCGGTCGTCGAGGACGGGACCGAAGAATTTACGGGCGTCGAATATCTTGGCATCTATCCATATCTCGACGAATGGAAAATAAGAAAGGGACGCTCAAGCTTTGGGTCAACCGTCCTGGTGCAGCCGAAAGGTCTATGCGCCGCTCGATGCGTGGCTCGACGACGTCTCGGAGATGCGGGACGAGCCCGATGGTGACCGCGAAGGTCGCGCATTGATCGAAGGGTATTCGCGCGAGCGGTTCATTCGCGAATTCGTCGACCTGATGGATCAGGGGCGGGCCACACTCTTCTGCGGAGCCGGAACGTCCATTCCCGTTGGCATGAAGGACTGGCGCTCGCTTCTGAGCGGGATCGCCGGCACGCTCGACCTCAAAGGTCGAGTTTGTCTCGGACCTCGTCGAACTCGCGCAGTTTAACTTCAACGAACGCGGCACGCGGCACGAGATCCACGAGTTGATCATCAGCGAATACGGTCGCCTTGCGACGCGGGACCGCTTCACGAGCATCTGGTGCGGCTGCCAATCGACACGGTCTGGACTACGAACTACGACAAGGTCCTGGAGAACGCGTACCGCGCGAACGGGATGCGGCCGGACGTGAAGATAACCCCGGCAGCCTCTCCGCCCACCCGCGTCTCTGGGATGTTCAGATCTTCAAGATGCACGGCGACGTCGAGTCCCCGGACGACGCTGTCCTAACGAAGTCGGACTACGACGAGTATCCGTACAAGCCGCGCGGTCGGGCCTTTCTCGCGGCCCTCGAGGTGGCCGTCACGTCGCGCAGCTTCCTCTTCCTCGGCTTCAGCTTCAACGATCCGAACGTAGAGCGCGTCTTGAGCGGGTTGAGCGCGATGCAGGACGTGGCAGCGAACGCACTACTGCATCATGAAGCGTCCGCCACCGACCAATCGACGGCCCCGACGTCCGCATTGCTCATGAATATCGGCTCACGGAGTTCCGCATCCGCGATTGGCGCCAGCGTTTCTCCATCCAAACGGTACTCGTTGACGACTACGAAGATGTTCCGGAACTGATGGGCGAACTAGGCCGCGCCAGCCGGCGTAACCATGTCTTCGTTCCGGCGGCGGACGACCACGGTCCACTAGGCGAGGAACGGCTGACCGGCTTTGCGCCTTCCTTGGGCGCCGGTTAGCTCGTGAAGAGAAGTTTCTCGTCTCGGGGTTCGGGCTCGGAGTTGGGCAGGACGTCGTCCAAGGCTTTTTCGATCAGGCGTACGCCCATGAACCTCACGACCTAACCGATCACGCCGTTTTACGTCCTTTCCCACAGCGCCGTGCGGAAGACGACGCAGACCGAGCGGCGCGATACACACGATATCGGCGTGATATGATCCGTCAGGGGAGGTTCGCAATTTTCATTGCTGGAAAAGAAGCTCAAAAGAGGAGAGATCGTGCCGTCTTCTGGAGTCCGGGATGAATTCCAGATTGCTCGCGAGTTTGGTGCCGTACCAGTCCCGATCGGGATGACCGTGGAGTACAGCGTTGCCCGAGAACTGTGGCGTGAAGTAAACGACGATCCCGCTCAATTCTACGGCGTAACCGATGTTCGGGAGGGTACTCGCGATTCTTGGCAGCGCTGAAGCGTTGGACGAAGATGTTATCGAAGCGGTGTTCTCGATCATGCGTAAGGTGCCGGACGCGCGAGGAGAGATGGCGACCGTCGCCGCACCACCGTAAACGGACGCTCGTTCCCGTTTGGATAAATTGTGGTGGGTTCGAGTTAGCGAAAAGGTGGGCGGCGCAGTCGAACTGCGTGCCGGCGAGAATGGTCGCTTGAGTACGTCGGAGCGGCAGACGGAAGACGATATCTCATCAATCTTGCCGGCGTGTTCAAGGCGATAGAGCGCCGGATACAACGACCCGTCGCTGATTTCGATTCGGGTTTGGCCGCGGAGCCCTAGCATGAGCGAGTAGCCATGATCCGGCTGTTGGTCGAGCAGCGCAAGGATCATCGGGTCCAGCGCAGCGCGAAGAGCCTCCATACCTCGATTTTAAGGTGTCACGTCAAGTGGCCTGCAGTTGTCTGGCGGGCGGGAGGATCGTCACAAAAACGCGTGTTGAACGTCGGAATCGTGCGTTTGAGGCGGGTGCTCGTGGATGCCTTCACCGACCTCGGACGGCAGATGGCTAGTGTCGACGGCGACACGAGGGTCTCGGGGTCAGGGACCAGGTCATCGAACGATGCAAGACGGTGAGCGATCTCCCCTGCGCGCAGCGGACGCGTCGCTCACGCCGTCCGACATCCTTTGCCGCCGTCGACAGCCGCTCCGACGCCCTTGACCCCAAAGACAATCCCGCGCGGCCCGGGATATTTCCCGCGCGCCATCTTGGGCTCTCCACCAGAAGCGCTGTTTCACGTACTCGGTTATCGCCGTCCCAGCTAGCTCACTTGTCGCGTTGCCGCCGCGCACGAAAAAGCGCTGGCGCCCCCATCCTTGACGAATGCTGCCTTCGGGTCCCCTCTCACATCGGATCAAGAGTACCCGTTGGCCGTCCTGATCGTCGAAATGCAAGTGTACGTAGGGAAGAAACACGTCTCCGATGCGGTCCTTGATCAGGTTGACGAGATGCAGACCCATTCTTGTCTTCATTGAGAAAGCCGTCCGCGTCGAAGTCCGAGAACTCGCCATCGTCGGCAACACCGATTAGTAGCGTGCCACCCTTCGCGTTCAGGAACGCGCCGATCGTTTTGAGCGCGGCAGATGAATTTTTCGTCCGGCAGACCCGTATGGAGATTTGTGCGCAACGTAGACTTAAATTCCACGGCGTCCGACTTTCACCGCCGGAGATCAGGTCGGCGCACGGAGAACGGCTACCGAGCTCTTCTTGCGTCCCACCGCTGAGATGGTCCCAAGCTTCCTGAATTACCCCCGCCATGCGTACCCGCCGCTCGACAGAAACTCGTCGTATCCAAGCTCCCACCATAGGTGGGGCAGCGCGTGCCAGAAATACAATCTGTTCTCGCTGCGGTGCCGTCAAAGGCGGCGTCGAGAGGCGGAACATAGTTCGCGGGTGACTTTTTGCAATCGCGATATTGTCGGGCCATTCCACCGGCGCAAGATTTCCAATCTGGTTGATTTGCTTGAGGTCCGTCACACCAGCTATCTTCGAGAAAGCCGCGCGGAAACAGGTGATGCTGCTCCAGCGCCGCCTTCGTTCCTTTGACGGCCGGATCGACCAGCGCTGCAATTTTGACCGGGCTATAAAGCGCCAGTCGCATCTAGTTTGATCAGCGCTGCCTGATATGCGAACAATGAGGGACTTGCGACGCCGGACGTCGCGAATCTGGCTCGGTAGTGTCACAGCCCAATAATCGCCGTGTCAAAGTCGTAGCGCATATTTCGCGCAGCTTAGCGCGAAACGCTGCCCGTCGGTCAAATTTCGTAATCGCGCCAGATCCGCTTCAAAGCGCGTTTCCGGCGAATTCGTATAACGCCCGGTAAGCGCGGCCATGAAAAAAAACTCGGCGATGGCCTGGCGCATTCGGATCTGGCAATGCCGTAATCGCGCATACCAATCAAGTAGAGCACGTAACTAAATATGACTGCCGTCCCCGAACTGATCATTTTTTCGCCGCGATAACCCGCCTGGGTGAGCGCGCTCAAGAAATGGTGCCAATTAAAAAGATCAGGGAGCTGACTTCTGCGCTTCGCGCATCAGCGTGAACTGCTCCTCACGCTTCTCCGGATTATCCAGACCGGTTTGCGCGTCCCGCCCCCGCAGCGCGCTGTAGACGTTGTCCAGCGCGGGCGCGTCTTCAAGGCAAGACCGACGGTGGCGCGCAGCATCTGGTCGGGCGAGGGTTTAATGAAATGATTGAACGGTGAGGCGCCTCCCCGTCCGCACGGCATGGTTGCGCGCCTCGAAAATGCTTCGAGTTCGGCCCGGCCGTCGTCCCAGAAGACGGACATAAGCGTCATGATGAAATCGGACTGATTGAGCTTCTTTCCCTCGCCGTTGATTCGCACAAAGACTTCGGCAATCGTTTCCGCGTCAACGGTGGAGGCAAGAGTCAATGCGACGAACTGGATAATGCGGCAGGATGTTAAGCCGAGTGATCGCTCTCGATGCGTCTTTTTCCCCTTCGTCAGGTCGCGCGTTGATGACAAGTCCCAGATAAAGCTTTTGGCGAAGTCAATCAGGTCCGCTCCCGGCTTCCAAATTCGGATATGTCCGCAATAAACGATTTATCTTTTATAATCGCTGCGTCTGCGACATCGAATCGTTCCGTCAGCGGATTAAAAGCGATTCTTATTCGTTCTTTCTTAAAGTTGGCGCGCAGGACTTCCCCGCCTTTCATGACCGCGTAGAGGGAGGTCAAGCGCTGCTGCCCATCCACGATGGCGAGCTTAGGAACGGCTCGTTCATTTTTCGTGCCGATGCCTTTCAAGCGGCATCTGCTCCCGTTTCCCAGAAAAGTAGGAAGCCGGCAGGATAGCCACGATAAAGGGAGTCGAAGAGATTGCGGACGTTTACGTTTGGCCATACGAATGGCCGCTGCAATTCAGGGAGACCGATTTTTCCGAAGATCTATGTCCTCCACCAGAGCATTGACCGGATAGCTCGTCGTAGTAAAAAGAGCCACGGTTACTGCTCCAATTGTTCCGGATTGCTGCGTGACCCTCTGTGTCAACGCGTGCCTCTTCTTGCTGAGACCAGCTGCGAGTGCGGGAACCGGTATCTCGACCGCAGCGCGCTGTAAGCAACGCTGGCCGAAGGCGAGCTCCGATACCTCGACGTGTCGGTGAAGTGTCAACGCCGACGTCGTCGGCGACGTTGACATCACCAACGAGATCGCGCGCGTCGTCGCCACGTTCCCGTCATCGCAGCTGTATCCGCTCGCGCATGCCTTGCGCAAGCGACGGGGGATTGGCGAAGATCGCTCGGCGTTATTCAATGCGGTTGGTGCTGAACGTTCGGAATCGCGCGTTCGAGGCGCGTGAGCTCACCGAGCTCGAACCCCAAATGGAAGTGTCGAGGCGACAGAGGGCTACAGCCAGTCCACGACGCCCCAACGGCGCGATAGCGGTGGGCGCCCAAGCGCAACCGCAAGTGAGGGATTTACCGCGTACAGATAGGGTGGGCGAGGTGCCCGCGCCTGCGCTTCTCGAACTGCCGTATGTGGTCAAGCCGCTGCTCGCTCCGGACTACAGAATGCGCGACCTTATGCTTGCGCGCCTCCGCGAACTTCGGCCTGCGCTCGAAGCCGAGGGCGTGCGACACGCCGCGCTCTTCGGCTCCGTCGCCCGCGGCGATGACGTCCCGGAATCCGATGTCGACATCATTCTTGACCTCGACCCTGAGCGCCACATCGGGCTGTTCGCCTTCGCGGGAATTTGGGAGTTTCTCGAGTCGAAGCTCGGTCGGGATGTCGATCTCGGAAGTATGCGGAGCCTGCGCCCGGGTCGGCACGATGAGATTTTGGCCGAGCTCGTGGAGGCGTTTTGAGCGAAGTCCGGTGGCGATCCGCGGCATGATCGCCGCCGCATACGCAAATTGAAGAGATACCTCGGCGACATCGTTTCCTACGGCGAGTCGATCGTTGCCAAGCTTCACGACGTCTCGCTCGGGCGTTTCGCCGAAGATGCCGACCTTCACGACCTGGTTGCGTACCGATTGCAGTGCGTCTCTGAAGCGACGAAGAACGCACTGATCTTCGAACCGAACATCGCTGCTCGTCATCCGCATATTCCCTGGCAAGATGTGCGCGGCATTGGTAACCGGCGTACGTCACAGAGTACGGACAAGTCGACACCGATATCATCTGGGAGACGGTGAGAGGTGCCGACATGCCTGCGCTCATTGATGCGGCACGATCAGAACTGGAACGCCTCGATGCCTGATGACACGATCTCGTCCGCCGGGATCCGTGACGAGTTCGAGAGCCTGATCGCGTCGGATCTGCTGGGACCGGCCGGCGGCGCGGACGAGATGATTGCGAACCAGCCGGTACCACGCGACCGGTATCTCGTCGGCTTGCTCGCGCCGAAGCAGTCATACGTTTCGCCGTCGCGCTTCGATGCCGCCACGGCCGCCGACCCGAGCGGTGCAACGAGCGAAGATCACGTCGCTTCGCCGCCGCAACTCGTCCCGTCCGCCCTCGGGCCTCACGTTTGCCGTTCCCGCCGATACGCCTACAGGTTGTCGTCGAAGCCGCATGGGGACGCTATGTCGCGCGAAACGGTTGCCGACGAGAACGATGAAGTCCGTCCGCGTCTGGCGCCGCACGCCGTGCGGTGGCACGCTTACACATCGACGCTTCCACGCGTCGACGGAGCGCTCGAAACCCAATCGCCCGATCCCGAATTCGAGCACGTCGTCGTCAGCGGACGCGTGCGGCACCGCGGAAGCGCTGCGCTGGTCACGCTCTTCCTCGTCAACGAACAAACGGCGCCCGAGCAAAATCTCGATGAAGCGTGGCTGTTCCAAGCATCGCTGGCCGTCCGCGCGCCTGATGTCGGCGCCATCTTCTTGGATCGCTCGACCGCCGTCGCGGGCCTCGCGGAATCGCTCGATCCCGACGAGCACGAAGCGCGTTCGCTTGCGATGCTGTACCGGCACGCGGTCGATTTTGCCGTTGGCCACGGCGTCGCCGTCCATGCGGTTCCCTCGACCGCCGAGCCGACGCGCGCGGTTCGTCTCGAAACTCGCGCGATGCCGAGCTACGACGTTGCGCGAACCGACCCGCCGACGAGCGAAGAGATTCCGCTGCTCGGCCGACGTCACACTCGACATGCGCACCCTTGCGAACGCCGCCGACGCTGATCTGCCGCGCATGCTGCGGCCGCTCGTCATCGCGTACCGCGCGTGGATCGACGCGCAAGAGGCGCGGATCGCGAATCCGGCAGAACGCCTCGCCGGTTACGCGGAGACGGCGCGCCTTCATCTCGAAAACGCGCGCAGCGCGGCGAACCGCATCGCGCGCCGGCATCGCGTCTGCTCGAGCGCGACCCCTTGCGCGCGAGGCGTTCCGCTTTGCGAACGAAGCGATGTGGCAGCAGCGCATCCGGCAGAAGGCGATCGAGCTTCGCCACCGCGACGACGATGCGACGAGCCTCGAAGAAGCGCTTGCCGCTGCGGATGAACCGCACCAGCGCACCTGGCGTCCCTTCCAGCTCGCATTTCTTCTGCTCAACCTCCCGGCGTTGACGGATCCGCGCCACGCCGAACGCAGCGGCAGACGCGATCGTCGATCTCTTGTTCTTCCCGACCGGCGGCGGCAAGACGGAAGCGTACCTCGGGCTCGCCGCCTACGTGCTCGCGATCCGGCGCCTGCAAGGCACGCTGCAGAGTGATGACGGCGAGCTGGACGGCTCGGAAGGCGTCGCGGTTCTCATGCGTTACACGTTGCGTCTGTTGACCGCGCAGCAGTTCCAACGTGCCGCCGCGCTCGTCGCCGCGTGCGAAGTGTTGCGGCGCGTCCCGCGTCGGCTCGGGCGACGCGCGCTTCGGGGCGACGCCGTTTCGACTGGGCCTGTGGATCGGCGGCTCGTCGACACCCAACACGACCGCGGCCGCGCACGAAGCGATCGGGACCGCGCGCCAGCGGCAAGGGAAGACGGGCAGCTATGCGGACCCACTCAAACTCGCGTCGTGCCCATGGTGCGGTACCGCGCTCACGATCGAAAAGGACGTCGACCCCGATAAGACTCGCGCTCGCACGATCTTTGCCTGCCCCGATCCAACCTTTATGTGCGCGTTCACCAAGCGCAACTCGGGCGGCGAAGGTCTGCCGATCGTCACGGTCGACGAGGAGATCTATCGGCTTCTTCCGGCATTCGTCATCGCGACGGTCGACAAGTTCGCGCAGCTTCCGCGCCAAGGGCCGCTGCACACGTTGTTCGGGCGCGTCTCCGGCGCGGTGCTCGCGTCACGGCTTTCGCTCGTACGACATCACGAAGGTCGGGCGAGCGGTCGAAAGCGATACGCATGCCGCCGCCCATGGTGAACCGGCGGCGTCGACCATACCGTGCTCGCGTTTACGGCCGCCCGATCTCATCATTCAGGACGAACTGCATCTGATCTCCGGTCCGCTCGGAACGCTGGTCGGGCTTTACGAGACCGCGATCGACGAACTCGCGAGCGCGACGTTACGATGGTGCGCGTTCGCGGCCCAAGGTCGTGGCGTCGACCGCGACGATCCGGCGCGCGGCCTATCAGGTGCGCGGCGTCTTCAATCGCGCCGTCCGCGTCTTTCCGCCGCCCGGCCTCGACGTCGGCGACAGTTTCTTCGCGCGCTCGCGCGAGCCGAGCGACGCGACGCCCGGGCGGCGATACCTCGGGATCTGTGCGCGCGGTCAGCGGATGAAGGCCGTCGAGGCGCGCGTCGCGATCACGGTGCTCGCCGCGGCGCAGACGATCTTCGAGCGCTACGGCAGCCGCGCCGATCCGTACATGACGTTACTCGCCTACTTTAGTTCGATGCGCGAACTTGCCGGCATGAAGCGCCTGCTCGACGACGACGTGCAGACGCGCTTGCCGATGGCGGCGCGTCGCGGGCTCGGCCGCCGCCGCACGCCGCTGCAGATCGACGAACTGACGAGTCGCGTCGGTGCCGACGACATCGTCACGATCCTCGCTCGGCTGGGCTACCGCCACGAGCCGGCGGCAAGTACGAGAAGTTCAAACGCCCGCTCGACGTGGCGCTCGCGACGAACATGATTTCGGTCGGCGTCGACGTTCCGCGCCTCGGTTTGATGATGGTGGCCGGGCAGCCGAAGTCGACGGCCGAGTACATTCAGGCGACGAGCCGCGTCGGCCGGTCCGCCGAAGGGCCCGGCCTCGTGCTGACGCTCTACAACTGGTCGCGTCCGCGCGACGTCTCGCACTACGAACGGTTCGAGCACGATCATGCGACGTTCTACAAGCAGGTTGAGCCGCTCTCGGTGACGCCGTTCGCCGAGCGCGCCCTCGATCGCGGGTTGACGGCCGTCGTCGTCGCCATCGTCCGCCACGGCTGGCGGACCGGCCGCTCGGGCGGATGACTAATCCCGATCTCGCCGCGCAGCGCGTGCCGACCGACAACGCCGAGGTCGAGCGAGCGATCGAGATCATATCGGAACGCGCGGGTCACGTCTCTTCCGACGAGGGAACCCGGCAACGTGTCGAGCTGCTCGTCCGTGCTCGACTCGGTGACTGGTTCCGCAGACAACGCCGCGCGGAACGCGATGCGGCCGACGTTATCGTTCATCGGCCGCAAACAGCCAAGCGTCGAACTGCTCAACGACGGCGTTAGCCGCTCGTGGGACGCATGGTCGGTTCCGAACTCGCTGCGCGAAGTCGAGCGCGAAGTGAATTTTCTGCTCGACGCTACCGACCCCAACCGCGATGCGGCGCCCGAATATGAGCTCGACCGCGGGAGCACGCGCGAGCGTGCCGAGTAGCGCGTTCGAAGACGACCCGCCGGATGCGCTGATGGCGAGCGGCGCGCAGCCGTCAGCATGAAAACCGTTTCGCCGGCGCAAGGCAACGGCGCACCGTCGCGCCCGGACGTCGGCGGCGCGCGCCCGAGCCAGATGATGTTCGCCTACGGCGTCGGCGCGCAGGTCGATCTGCCGAGCCTGTCCGTCGTCGTCGCGGGACTCGATGCGTGGGATAAACCGCGCGAATCGATCGTCGAGCCGCGGCTGCTCACCGCCGTCCAGGAACGCTTGGGAGCGCAGGTCGAGTACCTCGCGGCGCTGCCATGGATGGCGGAAGTCCAAGGCGGCGCCTACGATCCGTCGCGTTTCGTGGGCGTGCCCGTGCTGCCGTTTCCCCGGTGGATGCGCTGCACGGCATGCAACTTGCTCTCGACGTGCGACGGGGGCCATTTCGTTCTCAAGGTCGATCGCTATCGCCCGCAACGAACGCGCTACGTGCACGCGACGTGCCTGAAAAACCCGAAGATCAAGAACCCAAGCGTCGTGCCCGCGCGTTTCGTGTTAGCCTGCGCGAACGGTCACCTCGACGACTTTCCGTGGAATGAGTTCGTTCACAAGTTCGGCATCGTGCCAGAAACGCGATACCGAGGGTGGCCTCGAGATGTACGATATCGGCAGCGGCATGCGCTCGACCGACGTTTCGGTTCGCTGCACGCGCTGCGACACGGCAGCCTTCATGAGCTCCATTTACGCGCGGGGTGATCACCGCCAACGGATGCTTCCGCGCTGTCGCGGTCGGCACGTTCACTTGCGAACCTTCGACCCGCAGGGTTGCACCTTGCCCGCCGCGCCGATGCTGCTGGGCGCCTCGAATATGTGGTTTCCCGAGACGCGCAGCGCCCTCGCCTTGCCGTCGCGTCTCGATGATGAGATCGAGCGCGCCGTCGACGACGCGTGGGGACATCTTGCGGCGATTCCGCAGCGCATCGTGTACGACTACGCGATAACCGAACACGCCGGAGCTCGCCGCGCCTGCGCGATTTTCCCGCAGACGCCGTATGGACCGCGATCGAACGCCGCCGTAACGCGACGGACGACGCCGTTCTCATCGCGCCGATTGACCTCAAGCGCCCGGAATGGGAACGCTTCATCGACCCGAGCGGAACGCGCACCCATCAGAACAGTTCGACGTCCGCGCGCGACCGGTTCCCACGGGATACGCTTCTACGATTGCGGCGATCACCGCGGTCTCGCGACTGCGTTCGGTCGTTGCGCTCGTCGGCTTTTCGCGCATCGATGCTCCCGACTCGGGCGTGGCAGAGGATGCCGATACGACCCACAATCGCGCTCGGCTTTCGGAGCGTGAACCGCGTTGGGTTCCCGCGGCCGAGATGCGCGGCGAAGGACTGTTCATCCGCCTTGCTGAGCCGGCGGTCGCGGCATGGAGTGCGCGTGTCTCGCGTTCCGAGCGTCTCGGCCGCGTACTCGCCGGGCGCGGTCGGAATGTCGGGGGCGCGGTCCGTCCGCTTTCTGCTCCTGCATTCGCTCTCGCATCTCATCATCAACGGCGTCGCTCTCGATTGCGGGTATAGCGCCGCCTCGGTTCGAGAGCGCATCTACTCGTCCGATGAAGGACTCGAAGCCGATCCGATGGCGGGCATCCTGCTGTATACGGCGGCTCCCGACGCGGAAGGGACGCTCGGCGGACTGGTTTCGCTCGCGGAGCCGGAGCGGCTCGGCCGCATCCTCGATCAGGCTCTCGAACGCGCCCGCATCTGCGCGTCGGATCCGATGTGCGCCGAGCACGTTCCGAACGAACACGATCCGAGTCTGCACGGCGCTGCCTGTCACGCGTGCCTGTTCTTGCCCGAGACGAGCTGCGAGTGCGGTAACCGCTATCTGGATCGCAGCGTACTGCAGGTAACGCTGGCCGAAGGCGAGCTGGGGTATTTCGACGCGCCGTGATGCGGCGGCACCGACGTTCGCCGACGAGGTCGCAGCGCATCGTGGCCGCTGTTCCCGGCGTCGCAGGTGCTACGCGCTCGTGCACGAGTTGCGCGCGCGGCGGCAAGAGGCCGGCGGGGATCACGCGGCGTACTACGCCGACGCCGTCGGCGCGAGCAGGTTCGACGATCGCATTCAGCGCCGCTGCTTGCGGCGTGGCGAACCGAGACCGCGATCGACGCAGCCGCGCTCGCATTCGCCCTCGAAGCCGCGCTGAAAGCCCGCGAGGCGGCAGCTTCTTCGGTCGAGCTCGTCTGGACCGGCCCAGCCAGCGACGCCGCCACGACCCTCAATACAACAGCCGTGCTGTTTCGGATCGTCAGACGAGCGCAGACGCGCTTGCTCTTGATGAGCTACAGCGCCTTTCCGATTCCCGGGCTTGCTTGTGGAGTTGCAGGCAGCGTGCGACCGCGGCGTCTCCGTGCGGCTGGTGCTCGAATCGTCGACGGAAAGCGGCCATCGCCTCTCGGTTGATGCCGCCGCACCATTTGCACTCCTACGGGGTCGCGCCGGGTTTTATATCTGGCCGCACGCGGCGCGGCCTGCGGGCGCCGTAATGCACGCGAAAGTCGCCGTCGCGGACGGTCGCGCGGCCCTTGTGACCAGCGCGAACCTCACCGAACGCGGAGTCGATTCGAACTTTGAACTTGGCGCGTATTTTGAAGAGTCGCGCGTGCCCGCGCAGATTGAACGCCACATTGACGGGCTGATCGCGCGTGGCGTCCTTATCGCGGCCCTATGAAGATTGCCCGTTAGAACGATGTTGGTAGCCCAGGACCGCCAAGCGACGTGGACCGCCAACACTATCGACTCAGACGACGCGACGGGGTCCTAACACGGGAAATACGGTTGCTGTATGCCGTCGCCGATGAAACGCCTTGGCGGGCGGGGAACCGCAGCCGCGGCGCTTCGCGCGCGTGTTCGTGCGATTCGGCGCGCCACTCGTTTTGTCTGGCGCAGCGACAGCTCGGAGTTGGCGCAGGACATCGATGAAGTTCGTAGCGCGATCGTCGCGAACGTTGTACCGGACTCTCCGCGCGTCGGCGCGGACCTTTTGCGCGATCTCGTGTGCGCCGACGATCGCGTTTTCGAACGTGTCGACGACAGCGATGGTCTGGTCGCCGATGTCTTTCGCGAGGCAGTTCTCGATTGGGGCCGAGCGTGGTGCGCGATTAGCGAACGACAACCGGCAGAACTTGCGGCGCTCGTGTTTGCAGAACATGAGAACAACGACTACGGCATCAAGGACGGCGTCGTGTCCGCGTTCGCGGACGCCTTGGGCAAGGACGGCCTAGCCGAGTTGCAACGGCTTTTCCGAGCCAAGCTGGACACCGTGCCGGTGCCGCCCGATAATCATTTCGATTCCGCGCGCCTACGGCTCGGGCACGGCCTCGCCGACGTTGCCGACGCGCTGCATGATGTCGACGCTTTCATCGAAGCGATGGCACAGATCGGCTGGCTCGAAATTGCAGCGGTCGACATCGGTCGACGTTTGCTCTCCGCGGGCCGCCCGGAAGAGGCGCTCGCCGCGCTCGATCGTAAGCCGTCGCGGTCTGGTTTCGGCGAGCAGGGCGTCACCGATGTACGAATCGCCGTGTTGGAGGCGCTGGATCGGCCCGATGCCGCGCAGGCCGAGCGCTGGGACACGTTCGCGCGTACCTTGAGCGTCGAGCACTTCGAGCAGCACGTTGTGCGCGTGCATGAATCGCGTCGCCGGGCCGTAACCGAGAATGCCATCGCGCATGCGCAACAGTATCCGCTCATGCCCGAAGCGCTGCACTTTCTTGTGGCCATCGGCGCCCACGCCCAGGCAGCGGCGCTGGTCATACGGCGGTTGTCGGATGTCGACGGATCGGTGTACTGGTCGTTTCGCCGCAGTGCCGATGCCCTGGCGCCGACGCAACCGCTCGCAGCGATTCTTCTCCACCGCGCGATGGCGTCGGCCGTACTCGACAAAGCCCAAAGCAAATACTATCGATACGCCGCCAAAGACCTCGCTCGCGCAGCGGAGCTCGAGCCGAGCGTCGCTGCCTGGCTCGGCTTTCCACCGCATGCGGCTCACATGGCGGCGCTTCGCTCGCAGCACGCACGCAAGTACGCTTTTTGGAACCTAATGGACACCGGTTTCTCATAAAAAGACGGTATCAGCGCGCGTCTGCTCGGTATAGGTTCGTTGGCATCGTTGGTTCTATTCGTATGGCCGCAACGACGCTGACTTGCAGCAGTCTGCTTCGGGTAAGGATTAGGATGGCTTCATGTGTTTGTCCAAGTTGCGGCGCGGTGTGCGCCTCCACCGCGGCGGCCTGCGGCGCGTGTGGTGCCTCGATCGCCGGAGCTATCGCCGCTACGTCGGCGACGCTCGTCGAGCGACCCGCACGCTCGAACGGCTCAACCGCGGAATCGGATCGTACTAACCCGGCAGCGGTTCCGTGGTGGCGTCGGTGGTTCAAGTAGCTTGAAGTAAGAGATTCCATGTTCCCAGCGGCGGTGCGCGACTGCATCAGTTACGTGCGCCGCCCGTTGAGATCGTGCCGACGTGTGACGTTGCGGGCGCTTGCGCTTCGCTGAAACCGAGCGTGCAGTTGGGGGCACGCGCCAGATGGGCGATCGCGTAGTCGACATCGTGCTGTTCGAAAGCACCGGCGGTCGTGACGCGCCACAGGGCGGGGCGAAAGCGGTCGGCGATATACAGCGCGCCATCGCAGCCGCCGATCAGCGGTCCGCTCGGTGCGGCGACGACCGGCGCAGCGAACACCTTCATTGCACCGGCCGGCGTGATGCGTCCGATGCGGCCGTCGAAGAACGAAAACCAAAGATTGCCGTCCGGACCCCACACGATCGATGTCAGCGGCAGTTTTGTGTCGACCGGATAACGGGTCGCGGCGCCCGCGACGCTCAGGCGACCGATGGCACCCGAAGCGGTGAACCAGAGTGCGCCGTCGGGCCCGCGCGCGATCGCGCCGGGGAGCGAGAGGCCGGCGGGGAGCGCGAACACGCGGGCGGCACCGGACGTCGTCACGCGCGCGATCGCATTCGCATAGGGAGCGGTGACCCAGAGCGCGCCGTCCGGTCCGGCGACGAGGCCGTTAAGTTTCGGATAGTGGCGCACCGCGAAGCCGGTGCCGATCTTCGTGAGATCGGTGAGCGGCGGCAATCCCGGGCGCGGTGCGAAAACCGGGCCGCGGTCGAGCTCGGAAGGGAGCCGGTATTCAGCGATCGTGCCGTCGGCAGCGATGCGCCCAAGCTTCACGGCTGAAGTTTCCGTAAACCACAGCGCGCCGTCGGGACCGCGCGCGATCAAGCCTGGGTCGCGTTGCGCGGTCGGAATGGGAAAGTCTTCGATCGTTCCGTCGGCTTTGAGGTGGCCGATGCGGTCCTTGTCCGGCGTTGCGTTCGGGCGTGGCGCGAAGAACGGGTGCTCGTAGAACCAGAGCGTTCCATCCGATGTAAACGCCACACCGCCGAGCATCATGAAACGCGTCGGCACCGTGTACGCGTGCATCGCAGCGGTGAAGCCTGCAGAACGCTGCGCGTGCAGTGGGAGCGGGGTCGGCCGGGCGGGCGGCGGCTGGCCGGAGGGCAACGGCAAAGCGACAAGTTTCGGGGCGGGAGCGCTACACACGGCGACGAGGGCGCCCTCGGCGATGACGACGCTTTTGACGGCGCTGCATGGGAAGCGCGCGACCGTCGCATCGCTCGGATGGTGCGGGTCGAAAATGACTGCGCGGTCGCGGGCCGCGACGAAGGCGAGGCCGTGTTCGGCCGCGGTGAAATCGACACCGTCGAACCCGGGCAAGGAATGGAGCGTCGCTTGCGCCGGATCGAGACGTGCGACGGCGGCAACGCCGCTCGGACGGCGCACGAGCCACATGTCCGCTGCGACGCGCGAGAGCGGTCCAAGTTCGTAGCTCGTGCCGGGCGTCGTGATGGGATCGGCGGCGAGCGGATAGCGGTACACGGTGCTTGCGCCGAGGCGAAAGACGAGCGCGTCTCCGTCGACGGTCGCGTCGCGTGCGAAGTGCGCATCGAGATCGGTCTGTCCGCTCCAGCGCTCGCGGTCGGGCGCGTACGTATGAGATGATCGTTTCGCACCGCTCACCAGCGCGACGATGGTGACTGTCAATGGAGCGTAGCCTGCGTAGGCGCCCGGTTCCCACGTCGTGTCGAGTGCAAGTTCATCGTGCGGAACCACACCAAGGATCGCATTGGCGCTCGTCGTCCAAAGCGCGCGGCCATCGCGCACATCGAACGCGTACACGATGCCGACCAGCGTTGCGCCCGATTCGATAGTGTTCAGCAGCAGCGTCGTTCCGATCAGCTCGGCGCTGTGCGGCATGTGGCCATTCCAAACCGCACTCCAGCGCAGGCGTCCGGAGTCGGCATCGCGGGCATCGAGGCGCGAGCCATTGACGACGATGGCGAGCTGTCGTTCGAGTGCGATCCATCCGCCGGGCGCCGTCCAATGCGTCCGCCCGGTTCGCGCGTCGAGTGCCACGACATGGGACGCCTCGAATTGGCGAACGGCCGCCGTCGCGCCGAACACGAGTCCGTTCGCATACGCAAAGGGCGTGGCGTCGAGCGTGCTCGTCCAGCGCGACTTTCCGGTGCGCTGATCGACCGCAGCCAGCGGCGCGCCATTTCCGTAGCGATCACCGAAGAATGCCGCACCGTCGCCAACAACGATGCTCTCAGCGTCGGAGCGCATGACCCCTGGCGGCGCATCGAGGGTCCAGAGCGGATCGCGAAGTGGTATGCGATCGAACGAGACCGGCGCTGCTTCGACCACCGGATGCCGCGTGCGAAGGCTCGGGATTCTGGTCGATGCGTTGCGCGATCGCGTTGCCGCACCCCGCGCAGGCCCACGCGACCGCAAAGACCGCGATCGTCCGTACGAGCTCCGTTAGGGACACGAGTCGGGCGTTGAGCGGCGCCATCATGGCGCTTTTTGTACGCCGGCGGCGGAACACGCCCCGCTTCGCGAGTTCAGGCATCGAGCACGTGCCAAATAGCGTTGGGTCGGGCAATGCTCGAGATCGAAGCGCGCTGGAATCGACATACGGCCTGTTGTGATTTCCGCTTCCCGCCGCGGCGAATGCTCTGGGCTGCTAGGGCATATTGCAACCTACGGACATCCGCTGGGTTAGCTGTAGCGACGCCGAGCCGAACGCTCGTAATCGCGACGCCGAGATACGCGATCCCGGCAAGAGCGTTCAATAGAGCGTTTGATCTGCGCAGCGTTGATGACTACGATACCGAACACAACGTGTCGTCCGAAGAAGCGCGCGAGGTGCGCAGCGCCGCCAAACGACTTGTCGACTATTGCTTGCAGCACATCGAGGACAGCTGACCGCGCAAGTCCCTTCTGATAAGACGAACGAGAGACCCGCGCTCGTCACGCGGGTCCTCTTTCGTTCGCCTTAGTAGTCCTCGTCGCCGCCGCCAAGCGGGCCCAGGCCCTCGTCTTCCTCTTCGTCCTCTTCGAGTTCGTCGTCTTCTTCTTCGAGGACGTACCCCTCGTCGATGCCCTCTTCTTCAGGCGGCGCCTCATCTTCGAGGACGTCGGCGTCGAGAACGTCGTCGGCTCGTCCGGCGCCGAGCGGCGCGATGCCGGTCTCGGCGTCGAGGTCGGGCGACGTGGGCATCACCGGACGCGGAGCGGCCGTAACCGCCGCGACTTCCTCGTCGCTTGCCTCGGCTTCTTCCTCGTCCTCAGCTTCGTCAGCGTCGGGCGCCGTCACGCCGCTCGACATCTCCGCCATGCCGATGCCGGCCGCAACCGCCGTGGCGGCCGCGCGCTGCTGTTCGGCTTCTCGCGCGGCGACCATCGTCTGCGAGAGTCGCGGATCGCTATCCTCGCCGACGAGCAAGCCGATGTCCTTGGCGGTTTCGGTCATGTCGTCGTCTTGGATCTTGATCTCGATCTCTTCGCGGCTTTCCGTCAGCACTTTGACATCGAGCGCGAGCGACTGCAGCTCCTTGATGAGCACCTTGAACGATTCCGGCACGCCGGGCTCGAGGACGTTCTCGCCCTTGACGATCGCTTCGTACGTCTTGACGCGGCCGACGACGTCGTCGGATTTGACGGTAAGCAGTTCTTGCAAGGTGTACGCGGCACCGTAGGCCTCGAGCGCCCAGACTTCCATTTCGCCGAAGCGCTGGCCGCCGAATTGCGCCTTGCCGCCGAGCGGCTGTTGGGTGATCATCGAGTACGGGCCGGTCGAGCGCGCGTGAATCTTGTCGTCGACGAGGTGCGCGAGCTTGAGCATGTAGATCATGCCGACCGTGATCGGGCGGTTGAAGCGCTCGCCGCTGCGGCCGTCGCGCAGCCACGTTTTCCCATCGGCCGGCAAGCCCGCGTCTTGCAGCCATTCGCTGATGTCCTCGGCATGCGCGCCGTCGAACACGGGCGTCGCGATGAACATGTCGAGCATGCGCGCGGCCCAGCCAAGATGCGTTTCCATGATCTGCCCGAGGTTCATGCGGCTCGGCACGCCGAGCGGGTTGAGCACGATGTCGACCGGCGTACCGTCCTCGGTATACGGCATGTCTTCTTCGGGCAGCACCTTCGCGATGACGCCCTTATTACCGTGGCGGCCGGCCATCTTGTCGCCTTGTAAAATCTTGCGCTTCTGCGCGACGTAGACGCGCACGAGATGGCTGACGCCAGGCGACAGTTCGTCGCCGTTGTCGCGCGAGAACATCTTGACGTCGATGATCTTGCCTTTTTCGCCGTGCGGCACTTTGAGCGACGTGTCGCGCACTTCGCGCGACTTCTCGCCGAAGATCGCGCGCAGCAGCCGCTCCTCGGCCGTCAGTTCCGTCTCGCCCTTGGGCGTGACTTTGCCGACGAGGATGTCCTCGGGCCGAACCTCGGCGCCGATGCGGATGATGCCGTTCTCGTCGAGGTCGCGGAGCGCGTCCTCGCCCACATTGGGAATATCCCGCGTGATCTCTTCGGGTCCGAGCTTCGTGTCGCGGGCTTCGCACTCGTACTCTTCGATGTGGATCGACGTGAAGCGGTCGTCCTTGACCATCCGCTCGGAGATCAAGATCGCGTCTTCGTAGTTGAAGCCTTCCCAGGGCATGAAGGCGACCAGCACGTTCTGTCCGAGCGCCATCTCGCCTTGATCGGACGATGGACCGTCGGCGAGGATCTGACCGCGCACGACGTGCTCGCCGATCGTGACGATCGGCGTCTGATTGATGCACGTGCCGGCATTCGAGCGCGTGAACTTGAGCAGGTCGTAGGTCTCGTCGAGATCGTTGCCGGCGTTTTTAACGACGACGGAGTTTGCGTCGACGTGCTGTACGACGCCGTCGGCGCGCGCGAGCACGCACCCGCCAGAATCCTTGGCGGCGCGATACTCCATGCCGGTGCCGATGATCGGCGCCTGCGGACGCAACAGCGGCACGGCCTGACGCTGCATGTTCGCGCCCATCAGCGCGCGGTTGGCGTCGTCGTGTTCGAGGAACGGAATGAGCGCCGTCGCAACCGAGACGATCTGCTTCGGGGAAACGTCCATCAATTGGACCAGACCCGGCGGCTCGGTGACGTACTCTTCGGCGTAACGCGCAATCACTTGGTCCGCGGCGATGCGGCCGTCTTCGGCGAGCGGCGTGTTGGCCTGCGCGATGATGTACTCGTCCTCGCGATCGGCGGTCAGGTAACGTAGCTCGTTGGAAACGACGCCTTCGCTGACGGTCCTATACGGCGTTTCGAGGAATCCGTAACGGTTGACGCGCGCGTACGTCGCCAGCGATCCGATCAGGCCGATGTTCGGACCTTCGGGCGTTTCGATGGGGCAGATGCGCCCATAGTGCGAATGGTGGACGTCGCGCACTTCGAAGCCGGCGCGTTCACGCGAGAGGCCGCCCGGTCCGAGCGCCGACAGGCGCCGCTTGTGCGTCAGTTCGGCCAGCGAATTGGTCTGGTCCATGAACTGCGAGAGTTGCGAAGAGCCGAAAAATTCTTTGATCGCGGCCACGACCGGACGGATGTTGATCAGCGCCTGCGGCGTGACCGTCTCGATATCTTGCACCGTCATGCGCTCGCGCACGACGCGTTCGAGGCGCAGCAACCCGACGCGGAATTGATTCTGCAGCAGCTCACCGACGCTGCGGATGCGGCGGTTGCCGAGGTGGTCGATATCGTCGATGTGCACGAGCGGCTTGCCGTCGGGGCCGGGCGTTTTCATCGCGACCTTGATCAGCCGCCGGATGACGGCGATCATATCCTCCCGCGTGAGCGCGCGCTTGGAGACGGGCGGAACGGAGCGGCCGATGGCCGAGTATTCGCGCAGTTCGGGACGCAGAGCGTTTTCCAGTTTGCCCGACAGTTTGTAGCGGCCGACGCCTGCCAAATCGTACCGCTTCTCATCGAAAAACAGCGACTCCAGCAGCTTCTCGGCATTCTCGGCATTTTCGGGCTCGCCGGGCCGGAGCTTTTTGTAAATCTCTTTGAGCGCGTCCTCGCGCGTCTTGACGTCCTTGTCTTTTTCGAGACAGTTGACGATCAGCGGCGAGTTGTCGAACAACTTGAGGATCGCTGCGTCGCTCTCCCAATCGAAACCGAGATCGGGGCGCGACAGCGCGCGCACGAACGTCGTCACGTACAGCTTGCGGTTCTTGTCGATGCGGACGCCGAGCGTGCCTTCGGTCTCGTCGTTCTTCGTGCCGTTGTCGGTTTCGAACTCGATCCACGCGCCGCGATTGGGAATGATCGTCGCGTTGTACGTCGGGCGGTTGTTCGTGTCGACGTCCTGCAAGAAGTAGACGCCCGGCGAACGCACGAGCTGGCTCACGATCACGCGCTCCGCGCCGTTGATCATGAACGTGCCCTTGTCGGTCATGAGCGGGAAGTCGCCCATGAAGATCTCTTGGTCGGGGATGCCCTTGATTTCGCCCGACTCGGCCGTGATCAGACGGACGCGCACGCGCAGCGGCGCGCTGTAGGTCATGTCGCGTTCCCGACACTCCTCGACCGTGTACTTCGGCTCACCGAGGGCATGCTCGCCGAACTCGAGGACGAGATTGCCGGTAAAATCCTTGATCGGCGAGATCGATTCGAAGGCTTCTTTGAGGCCATCGGTGATGAACCAATGGAACGACGCCTTTTGCAGCTCGATGAGGTCGGGCAGTTCGAGGACGTCGGCGATTTTGGCGAAGCTGTGGCGTTTGCGCTTGGCGCCAGGATCGGCGTAGCGCTCGACGGTGAACGCTTCGGTCTCGGGAGCCGACGAACCATCGACCGGGACGACGGCGTAGGGTCGCGACGCCGTCTCCCTTGGAAGCAGACGAACGCTTCGAACGAGTGCTTTTGCCCGAGGACGACGCCTTAGCGGCGGACGACTTGGGAAGCACGGATTTCGCCATTATTTCTTTTGTACTCTCAACACGCGACGGAGTGACGCGCCCTTCGGACCGGGAGCCGACAAACGAAAGCAGGCCAGCGAGTCGCCTCGCCCGCCTGAGCTCCGCACGGACCTCCAGGGCACAGGCGGCTATCGTATCATGGAAGGCAAGCTTTGGAAAGGGGCGCCAGAGCGGGTGTAGGAGCAAAGCAGAGATGTCCGGTCCTTAGCAAAGCAGAGATGTCCGGAGCAGCCAAGGGACCTCCCTATGGAGCTCCTGAGCATGACTGTCCCGGAACTCGAACGCCTTTGTGTCCTTCAACAAGTGCATGACGGGGTTCGCCGCCAGCGAGAAGCCGCCGTGGCACTTGGACTCTCGGAACGTCAGTTGCGGCGCCTGGTGCGCAGACTCGAGGAAGAGGGCGCCGTCGCGGTCGCTTCCAAACGGCGCGGAAAGCTGCCCAATAACCGTGTCGCCGATGAGATCAGAGAAGCGGTCCTGGAACGCTGTCGCGGTGACTATCGAGGCTTCGGACCCACGTTTTTAGCTCAAACGCTGGCCGAGCGCGATCGCATCGACGTTAGCCGGGAATGGCTGCGCGCGTTGCTCGTCGAGAATGACCTCTGGCAGAGCAAGCGCCGCAAACGCAATGTGCATCCGCTACGAGCACGGCGGCCACGATTCGGCGAGCTCGTGCAAATGGACGGCTCTCCGCACGATTGGTTTGAAGAACGCGGGCCGCGCTGCACGCTGCTTCTGGCGATCGACGACGCGACGAGCCGCGTAACTGCGGCACATTTCGACCCTGCCGAAACCACCGACGGCTACTATCGGCTCCTGCGCAAACACCTCGCTGCCTTCGGCCGCTTTTGCGCCGCATACACCGATAAACACAGCATCTTTCGTTATTCCGGCAGGAGCGCCGAAGCCGACATCACGACGCAACTGCAACGCGCTCTCGATGAGCTCGACATCGAACTCATCTGTGCCAACTCACCGCAAGCAAAAGGACGCGTCGAACGCGCCAATCGCACCTTCCAAGATCGGCTCATCAAGGCCATGCGCCTCGCAAAGATCACGGCCCTTGACGCTGCCAACGCCTTTCTTCCCTCGTTTATTGACGATCACAATACGCGCTTTGCTGTCGAGCCGGCCGACGCGGAAAACGCGCACCGCAGCGCCGACGGCTTCGACCTCGGCCACATCCTCTGCCGTCGCGAAGAACGCATCGTGACCAGGAACCTCATGTTCCAAATCAACGACGCGTGCTTCGCTCTGGTCGATCCCTACAGTCGACGCAACCTCGCAACGGGCTCACGCGTGGCACTCCACCTCCATCTCGATCGACCGATGAGCGTCCATCACGACGGACATGAGCTCAGCGCGCAGCCCGTCGGGAAGCTAACCCGAAACGCGCCGATCGTGGGCTCCAAGGACCTCAACGCCCACCTCGATCGCCGCATTTCCGACCCTAGGAAAGTCCGCACCCCCGCTGCGAACCACCCCTGGAAGACCTTCCGCCCACGACCCTCGGCGGTCTGACCGGACATTTCTGCTTTGCAGAAACCAGACATTACCGCTTTGCGCTTACAGGGGCGCCGGAGCGGATTCTAGCATCCGGCTCGCGGCAAAGGTAGCAGCTGGAGCCTGCTGGAGCGCTAGTGCTTGTACTCGTACGCCGGTGAGTTCCAAACGAAGACGCCGGCCGGTCCCTGCGGCGCCGCTGCGTACCAAGCGCGTTCGGCCGCATCCTTTCCGGTGTCGTTCCCTGTTCCCGCGCACCGGTTGCCGCTTTTCGAGCACGGCAGTGCACGCTCGCTCGATGCTCCGTCGTATGGCGGCCGTCGTGTCGACGCGCCGCCGCGTACGTGTTGCGCGCGGGCCGGCATGCGTTCGATCGGGACGGGCCCGTCGGGCTCCGCCACGCGGGCGACGCGCATGTCGATGCGGACAGATTCGTCTCCGCCTAACAACGCGCGCTCGAACGTTGCCGCCGCTGCAGCACGGCCAGTATCCCGATGGGCAACTCCATCACTCGCGCTTGACGGGGCAAGCGGCTTAGCCCCCGCGGCGGTCGCCAACAGAACGCAGGCCACCGCGCCCACGAAAACGACGCTAAGACGTTGCAAGGAAACCTCCGCGACTGGAGCGAGCAGCGCGAAGAGCGGCTCGCGCCAATTCCCGTACCGTCGGTCGTAAAGTACCGTACGTTAGGAGCGCAGCTGCAACTGAGATGCGGGTACGCTACGCGGCGTAACCCGCCTTTGCGCGGTGTGAGGCAGCGCACCGGCCCGATGCGCCGCTTGCCGCAGGCCTGCCCATCACGCCGTTCTCTACAAAAGCTGGGTGAATTCCAGCGGCGCTATCGTCGGCGGAAATTCATACTGCACGAAGTCGTATTCGAGTCCGCTGACGTAGCGGTCCAGCCCGAAGCGCAGCGTGTCGTCGGTTTTAATTTGCTGGACGTATGGCAGGCCGCCGAAGTTGACGTAGTCGACGGTCCAACGTGCGTCGTCATACGGCTTGCCGTCGAAGATACCGTCGACGACGAGTTTGACCGTCGCATAGTCGGTCGTATCGACCCATAGATCGCGCAGCCGATAATCGTGGGGCCGGCGCAGCGGCGTCAAGATGAGATGGTAGGCGTCGACGGAGCGCACGCGCTCGATCCCCGCCAGCGCAATCGTATAATCGCGCGCTACGGCTTCGACCCGGGCGATCTCCCGCAGCGGCGCGTCGGTCGCCGCGCCGGCTAGCGCGCTTGGAACCGGTGACGGCGGACTTGCCGACGGCACGGCGGCTCGAGCTTCGGGAGCGTCGGCACCGAGCGGTACTCCGCCGGCGAGTGTGGCTTTGGGGTCATGGTGCAGCAGCCCGAACGACGCGTCCGGATCGACGAGGGGGTCGAGCACGGGAAAGGCGTCGGCGTTCGGGTTCGTCTCCAGCGTATCGGCGCGCGCACCGCCCCAATGCGTGCGGAAATGGATCGCCAGCGCCGTGCCGCGCAACCGCTGCTTGTTCCTGTTGGGCGACGATGACACGATGGAGCACGAGCGCGTGATCGGACGCGCGGTAAGCGGCATGCCACCAGTTGTCGTGGGTCCGATTGCGCCACGTGTAGCGCTCGAGCAGCCCATACTCGACGAACGGCACGGGTTGCCGCGCCCGCCACGCATCCTTGGCGCGCGTGAAGATCGCATCCGCCGACGGTGTCGCTGCAGCCTGCGCGCGTTGCGGCTGCGGCGCCGCCAAGGCGAGCGCTGCAAGCAGCGATACGACGACGCGAGCGCGCATGGTCAGCGTAACGTACCCGCACGGCCGTTCGATTCCCGCCCACGTTTGAAGGGTTCGACGAAAGTGTGCGCTCGCGTCTGGACTGGGCCCTTACGCCCGTCCCGTTGTGGGGCGGAGTCGTCCGCGGTTCTAGACAGCGCAGGCGTGCGGCCGTCCGGACGTGACCACAAAGATGTAGGGAGCCTCCCGGGAGCGCGTCACCAACGTGATGCCGGGCAAGGCCGGCACGGCGCGAGGACCGACGACGATCACGCAGCGTTCGCGCGACCAAGCGGCGATCTGCGGCAGCAACCCGCCAGGAACCGCGGTGACGATCACGCGCCGGCCGAACGCATGCTGCACGTATTCGGCGTAGGCCAGCGGCGGGGCATAAACCCACGGCGTCACGATGACCGCGCGCGCAGAACTCTGCGCGTAGGTCGCCGCGATATACGCGCGCGCCGCGCGGTCTGCGTCGATGGCGATAACGTTGCGGTTGGCATAAGCGTGGGCGCCGGCTAGACACAGTACGAGGACGGCTACAACGGTCGCGCTGCCCTCCGCCCCTACGGTCCGGCGGCGTGCCGCCACGAAACGCGCGAGCGCCGCCGCTCCCAACGCTGCGAGCAACGCTGCCGTCCACAACGCCGTCAGTAAGTAGCGCGCTTTGTCGGCTTCTTCTGCGTAACCCAGTGCAAACGGAATGCCGGCGGCTCCAAATAGAAGGATGCTCGCCGCCAGAACAGGCCGGCGACGCAGTCCGTCGATAACACCCACTACCGCCAGCAGCCCGCCGGCCACGCCAAGCTGACCAACGACGAACCCGCCGAAGTGCGCGGCCGTCGACGGCACGCCCCGCGGTTGCAGATACGCCGCGAGTCCGGCACCGGTGGCGAATTGCCGGCCGCCGACGAGCCATGCGAAGTTCTGCAATGTCGCAGGATGCGCGTAATCCCAGAACGGCATTCCCGGCGGCAAGCCGAGCGCGAGGGTCGGGTCGCGGCGGGCCGCCAAGACGGCCGCGCTGCGGATGGGCAAATACGCATACGGCACAACCGCGCACAACAGACACAGCGCGATGCTCGTAAGGGCAAGTTGCCACGGCGGCCGTCGCGTGCCCAACGTCAGCACGACCAACCCGGGAAGCGCCCACAGCGCAACGGGGTGCGTGGCCAGCGCCAACCCGAACGCGGCCGCCGCTCCAAGCAAGAAGCGTCGATCGCCACGGCAATCCCATTCGTAGCTAAGCCAGAATGCTACGGTGGTGAAGCAAAGCGCCAGCCCATGAACTTCCGCGCGCGTGGCATGCTCCCACACGGTCTCAGCGCTCACGAACAACAACGCGCCGGCCGCGGCAATGGCGGGCGCGCCGGTCACACGAGCGGCCGTGACGTAGAGGGCGCACGCGGCGACGACGACGGCTAGACTGGTAAAGGCCGACAAGCGCCAGGCCACGCTTCCGAAGGGAATGGCGTGCGCGAAGGCCCCGCCCAGCAGCACGAATGCCGGAAAGCCGGTCGGATGCGCGATGCCGAAGATCCACGGGACCACGTCCATTTCGCCCGTATCCCAGAACCCGACGTCGCGCTGCGCCGTGACGAGGTACAGTCCGAGCGCGATGACCGCGACGCCGACACCATAGAGGGGCATTCGGTCAAGGCGCCGGCAGGCGTGCAGACGGCACGTCTCGTCGGGGCTGCGAGCCACCGCGCGACGGTCTACGACGCTTCGCTTAGCGTGCGCAGCGGCAGTGCGAACACGTAGCCCTTGCGGCTTCCAATCACGAGCGTCCGACCGACGATGATCGGAGAGCCGACATTGAAACCGTCTCGCATCTTGCGTTTTCCGATCACGGTACCCCTAGCGGCGTCGACGGCCCAAAGATAGCCGCCGAGGTCGCCGAAATAGAGTCGCCCCGCTGCGGCGACAATGCCGCCTTTCACCGGTCCCGCGACGCGTAATCGCCAGCGCTCTTTGCCGGAGCTCGCATCCAGCGCGAACACCTCTGGAGCGATCGCGCTCCCGAGATACATCGTCTTACGGTACACGAGCGGAATGGCCGCGGCATTATTGGCCGGCACGATGCCGCGGATGAGCGGCACGTCCCACAACATCTTCCCGTCGTCGCCGCGCAGCGCGTACGCGTGCTGGATTGCCGGCGTCGTGTAACCGACGAAAGAGAACTTGCTGTCGGACGGGCGCGCCAGATACATGCCGTAGACGCTTCGGCCGTCGCTGGCTTGCGGGCACTCCGCAAAGGAATCGGCCGACTCTGGAAATAGCGTCCGCCACTTGAGTCGGCCGTTCGTGCCGTCGAACGCGATGACGGAATTCGGATAATCGCCCGACGTGATGACCTCTTTGCCGCGGAAGTTATTGGCAGCGGACATCGTCGCCGTCGAGCGCAGGTATTGACGCCAGCGGTAATGCCCGTCGGCGGCCCCCAGCGCGAACAGCATGCCGCCCGAATCGTGCTGTTCGTACACGCTGTCGATGACCGCGCCCGTCGGCATGCCGCTCCCGGGAACTTGCCAGCGCCAGCGCTCCTTACCCGTGCGCTCGTCGACGCCAATGATGCCGCTGGGGCCCTTGCCGACGAGCAGATAGTTCGGAGGATCGAACATCGTCCCAAAGTTATCGCCTTGTCCCACGATGACGACGTCCCCGACAACCAGCGGCGCGGTCATCACGTCGTTGTCCGCCAGGAACCTCCAGCGGACGCGTCCGGTGCGGACATCGAAGGCGTAGAGACGGTGATCGTTACCGCCGACGAACAGCGTGTCGCCTGAAAGCGTCGGACTCGACGAAATTCCGGCGCCCGTCTTGTACGTCCAGCGCACGCTCAGTCCGTCGCGGCGCTCGACGACCGGATTCAGTTCCGGGTTGAGCCGAAAGGCGTGCCACTGCGGCGGCGCGGATTGCGCCGGAGCCCGCGCCGGCGCGCAAGCACATACGAGCAACAAAGACACGAATGCCGGTAACTTCATAGCGCGACACGTTCGCTGTTTACGGCTGGGCTCCAGGCACGGTCAGACGGTCGGGGCTGGAGCGAACGACGGGCATGCGAGGAATGACGATCGCCCCGTTCACGCTGTCCGACCGGGGAAGCACCCTTCACGACCGTACGGATCTGGTGCTGGACGAGGCGAACCTGGCCGGCATGTTCGAGATGGCATGATGTCGTGGCGCTCGCGCGCGACCACGGCGGGCGAGACAATGGCGCCGCGCAAATTCAAAAGGCTCGTTCTCGCGATCAGCGCTACGCTCGGCATCGAAACGCTCGTGTGGCTCACCGACGTGCGGGTGTATCGCGCGACGAAGCTGTGCAGATAATGCGATGGTCCGCGCATGATCGTTTAACTGCGAGGCCTTCGGGCTTGAAGTGAGGGCCAAGCTCGCTTTGTTGGCCGTGGTCACTCGATTGGGCCTCGGACGTGTTGCTGCATCTTGTCTGCCAATAGGCCGGCACGTCGAAGTGCACTAACAAAAGAATCTGAAGCGACCTACTGGTCGGGTAGACTAGGAAGCGGCGCAACCTTCGTCGCCGTGCGGTTATTGGACGCTGCATGAGTGCTACGATGCAGACCGCAACGGTCCAGAGACCCGGTTCGATCGACATCGTCGAACGTCCAATTCCTGAGCCCAGCACGGGTGAAGTACGCATTCGCGTGCACGCCTGCGGCGTGTGCCATAGCGACATGTACACCGTTCTCAATCGTTGGCCGGGAATCACGTATCCCCGTTCACCGGGTCACGAAATTGCCGGCGTCGTCGATGCGCTCGGCGCCGGGGTCACCGCTTGGCAGATCGGCGCGCGCGTCGGCGTCGGTTGGCATGGCGGCCACGACGGCACGTGCCCCTCATGCGCGCATGGCGACTTCATCACGTGCCGCAACTTGAAAGTGCCCGGGATCGCGTTCGACGGCGGGTACTCGCAATTCGTCATCGTGCCGGCCAACGTGCTCGCGGCGATTCCCGATGTCTTGTCGTTCGAAGACGCCGCGCCGCTGATGTGCGCCGGTGTTACGACCTACAACTCACTGCGTCATAGCGGCGCCCTGCCAGGCGAGCTCGTCGCCATTCTAGGTCTCGGCGGTCTTGGCCACTTAGGCGTGCAATTTGCTGCAAAGATGGGCTTCCGTACGGTGGCGATCGCCCGCGGCGCCGAAAAGGGACGAGCTCGCGCGCAAGCTCGGCGCGAACGAGTATATCGATAGCACGACTGAAGATGTCGCCGCCCGTCTAACCGAAATGGGCGGCGCGAAAGTCGTGCTCGGCGACTGTCACGGAAAATTCTGCGATGGCGCCCACGATCGGCGGCCTCGCGGTCGACGGCAAACTTTTGATCGTCGGCGCTTCAATGGAGCCGCTGCCGGTTCAGACGTTGCTGCTGATCGGCGGACGCCGCTCAGTGGCCGGTTGGCCTTCCGGAGTGGCGGCCGATTCGCAGGAAACCATGGAGTTCGCCGCACTCACCGGCATTCGGCCGATGATCGAGACGATGCCGCTCGAACGGGTGTTGGAGGCCTACGAGAAAATGATGAGCGGAAAAGCGCGCTTCCGCATGGTGCTTACGCTGGAATAAAACGTGTAGCGTGTCTCATCGACGGGGACGTTGCGGCGATCAGTCGGCTTTTGAAACCGCCAGCTCGTTCCCGCTTGGATCGCGGAAGTGAAAACGCCGCCCTCCCGGAAACGCGAAAATTGGCTTCGTGATCGTGCCGCCGCCCTGCTCGACGGCCGTTAGCGCTGCCTCGAGATGATCGACGGCGATGACCGCGAGCGGTGCGTGGGTCGCTTCGAAAGCATCAGCCTGAAGCCCGAGATCAATGTCCCCGGTCATCGTGCATGAGTAGGACGGACCAAAATCGGTAAGTTGCCAGCCGAACACCGACGAGTAAAAAGCCTTGGAAGCGCCAACGTCTCTTGTCGGAAGTTCGATAAAGTTAAAACGCGCCATGCGTAAGGTTAGCTCGGCCGCTGGGGAAGAGTGTTCGGCGCGAGTGCGTGCGCCAGCGACGAAAAGATCGCTTCGCTTGCATTTTTGTAGTTTCCCTGCGCGTCGAACGCTGCCGGCGCGTACGTCGTTACCGTCGTTATGGTGAGCGTCTTCGCCGGAAGGTAGCCCACCGTTGCGCCGGAACCGGCAAAGTTTTTCGTCTGCGTGATCCACGGTCCGAGGTTGACGACGCCGAGGCCATAGTTGAACGCCTCAGTGTTCTTATGACAGGCCGTACACTTGGGCTGGGCGTGGCCAAAGCCGATGAGATTCGCGTTCGATTGCAGCGCGCGCGATAGCTTGGAGAGTAGTGTGCCCGTGCCGACGGCCTCCATCGATTTACTCATATCGGTAATATCGGTCGTCTGGATTGCACCCTCGGCCGTCGTCCATGATGGGTTCCAAAATGTAGAGTCTTCATAAAATGGCGTTCGGGCCGGGATGTTTAGGTCTTCGCGGCGCTCGGAGCTGTACGCGTGCAGCACGGGCTCGGGAATATCAGGCGTCGAGAAACTCTGCGTCTGCGTGAGATGCATCGGCCCGAAGATGTACTTCTGCATGGCTCGGGCGAGCGGCATCGCCGTGATTTTTTCCAGAACGCGGCCCAAAATGACGTAATTTGTGTGGGAGTAGCCCCAATTCGTACCGGGCTCGAACATCATCGGCTTGGAGACGCCGATCCGAATGAGCTCGTCAGGAGTCCACTGTCGGAACGGATCGAGTTGCGTGCCGCGCAATACTTCGGGCTGGTAAACATAATCGGCATAGCCGGACGTCATGTTGGCAAGGTTTTTGAGCGTGATGCGGTCGGCATGCGGCAGCTTCGGGAAATACCTCGAAAGCTTCTCATCCAGACGCACCGATTTACGGTCAACGAGTTCTAGAAGCATCGTCGACATGTACGTAAACGCCATCGCGCCATTGCGGAAGTGCATCGCAGGCGTCGCCGGCACGCCGGTCATCGACTCGCCGAGCGCGCCGGTGTAGACATTTTTGCCTGCGATGCGCACTTGCACGATGAGCGCTTTGAGGTGGTATCGGGTCATTGCGTCGTGCGCGATGCGTTGGATCGCTGCGCTGCGGGCCCCGCCGGTGTCAGCAGCGCGCGCTGGAACGACGCCTACGCCGGTAGCAAACGTAGCGAACACCAAAGCAATAAGCAGCGCCGTACTAACCTCGCTTAGCCCGCCAGTAGCCGAGCACTTGCGGTTAGGGACGGATGATGGCGAGCCCTTCGGCGCTTTCCAGTGCGATCGTGCTCTTGCGTTTTCCGTACGCGAAATAGAGAATAGACCGACTGCGAAGCTGCCGAGAACGCTCAGCCAAACGAGCGGAAAGAATCCGATACGAGCAGGTTGCCGACTTTGAGATACTAGATGAGGACGAGCGCCGCGAGACGCGACAGCGTTGGGATAACGTAAGGGCCGCCCGGGACGGTGAATGCCGATGTGAACTCGGGATGCCGACGCCGCCAGTACGGCGTCTTCGATGTCTCCGGAAAGTCTAAGCGTGCGGCGAGCACGGCATAAGAGTGGGGCCAATGCTTTGGAGCGTCGGGAAGTTTGCGGGCACCGCGTAAACGCGCAAGCGCCGCAGGAGGACGAAACCTCTTGCGGCGCTCGCTATTCGTTTGTATCGGAGTCGCTCGTGCGCTTCAGCAGCGCTGGTGCGCTCCGCTTAGGTGCCCCGGTGGATCTTGCGAGTTCACTCGCCCTCCTTCGGTGCGTTACGGTGGTCATCGTCTCGAGACGTGATCTCAGTATACCACCCCTGCGCTGAATGTAAACGGGTCTGCGTCACATTCGGAGTTCTGAATTAGGCATTCCTAATTCAAAAGCATCCGTACCGTTTGCCGCGAAGCCAACGTTTCTGTGCAGGCTCCCTGCCGCTTTTTTCACTGTCGTCTTTCTATGTTGAGGTGAACCGTGTCCGACAAGAACGTATCTCGCAGCGATGTGCTGCAAAAACTCGCGGTCGCGCCGCTGGCGATCGGGGCGTTAGCAGCGCTGCGCAGCCAAGCAGATGCCGCCAGTAAGACGTCGCAAGCAGCCGTCAAGTACGTGTCGCATCCCGTCGGCGGTAAGAAGTGCGATCAATGCCGTTTCTATCTGCCGGCCAAAAGCGATCCGATGAAAAAGAACGGCGGATGCAAGATCGTGGCTGGTTCGATCTCACCCAACGGTTACTGCATCGCCTACGCGAAGAAGTAACTTGTTTTCTTCGTAGCCAGTCTTCTTACGATTCGCCGAGCCGCAGGACGGCCATGAAAGCCTCCTGCGGCAGGTCGACCCGCCCGACGCGTTTCATGCGCTCTTTGCCGACTTTCTGCTTTTCCAGGAGTTTGCGCTTGCGGGTGATGTCGCCGCCGTAACACTTCGCAAGGACGTTCTTGCGCATCGCGTTGACGGTTTCGCGGGCGACGATCTTACCGCCGATCGCCGCTTGGATCGGCACGTCGAACATCTGTCGCGGAATGAGTTCTTTGAGTTTCTCGGTCAAGCCGCGGCCGCGCCCCGCGGCTTTGTCGCGCGCGACGATCGACGACAGAGCGTCGACGGGTTCGCCGTTGAGCAAGATCTCTAATTTGACCAGATCGCCTTCGCGGTATCCGATCATCTCGTAGTCGAGCGAGGCGTAACCCTTCGTCCGCGATTTGAGCGCGTCGAAGTAGTCGATGATCACTTCGATCAGCGGCATCTCGTACGTCAAGATGACGCGCCCGTCGCTGAGGTATTCCATGTTGTCGAGCGCGCCGCGGCGAGCCTGGGTCAATTCCATGATCGCGCCGACGTATTCGGGCGGTGTGATCACCGTCGCGCGGACGTACGGTTCTTCGATCGACGCCAGCTTGTCGCGCGCCGGCAACTTGGCGGGATTGTCGATCGATTCGACGCGGCCATCGGTGTACGTCACCCGGAACACGACCGACGGCGAAGTCGCGATCAGGTCGAGCGAGTAGTTGCGCTCGAGCCGCTCTTGAACGATCTCCATGTGCAGCAGCCCAAGAAAACCACACCGGAAACCGAAGCCGAGCGCGATCGAACTCTCGGGCTCGTAGTGCAGCGCCGAGTCGTTGAGGGCGAGCTTCTCCAGCGCTTCGCGCAGGTCCGACACTTCGACGCCCTCGTTGGGATAGAGACCGCAGTACACCATCGGTACGATCGGCTTGTAGCCCGGTAGAGGTTCGGGTGCGGGGTGTCCGGCTTCAGTGAGCGTATCGCCGACATCGACGTCTCCGAGCGACTTGATGTTGGCGATCACGTAGCCGACGTTGCCGATATCGAGCGCCGCGGTCTTACGCATGTCGGGCTTGAAGACGCCGACCTCGGTCGCCTCGTAAACCTTCTTCTGGTTCATCGACATGAAGCGCGTGCCGGCGCGCAAAGTTCCATCGGCGACCCTGACGTATGAAACGACGCCGCGATACGGATCGAACTGTGCGTCGAACACCAGGCCGCGCACGTAGTCGAGGCTGCCGCGAGGCGGTGGAATGCGCGCGACGATCGCTTCGAGGATCTCGGCGATGCCGATGCCTTCTTTGGCGCTGGCAAGGATCGCATCGCTGCCTTCGATGACGAGCAGTTCCTCGATCTCCGCTTTGACCCGTTCCGGGTCGGCTGCAGGCAGATCGATCTTGTTGATGACGGGAATGATCGTCAGGTTCTGTTCGAGCGCGAGATGATAATTCGCAAGCGTCTGCGCTTCAATCCCTTGCGCCGCGTCGATGACGAGCAGCGCGCCCTCGCACGCCGCCAGCGAGCGCGAAACCTCCGACGAGAAGTCGACGTGCCCGGGCGTATCGATGAAGTTCAGCTCGTAACGCTGGCCGTCGTGCGCGAGATAGTCGAGCGTGACGGGGTGCATCTTGATCGTGATGCCGCGCTCGCGTTCGAGGTCCATCGCATCGAGCACTTGGGCTTCCATGTCACGCTGCGCGACGGTGCGCGTCACTTCGAGCAGTCGATCCGACAACGTCGTCTTGCCGTGGTCGATGTGCGCGATGATGCAGAAGTTGCGCACGTTCGTCGCGACGCGCGTACCGGATCCCGGAGACGTTACGGTCATGCGAACGGACGCACTACGGTCCGTATGCGTAACAGTACGCCGGTGGAATCGAGCGCAGGACGTAACCGATCAGCAGGATCACGACGAGGAACGAGAGATCGAGTCCGCCCAGCGGCGGAATGATGCGCCGCACGGGCAGCAAGACCGGCTCGACGATGCGGGCGATGTAGTAACTCCAGCGCCCTTGCAGGCTCGGGACCCACGAGACGAGCGCGTACAGCAGCATCGCAAACCAGAAGGCGCGCAGGACCCAGCCGAGCACGAGCCACGTGCTGCACGAGAGTGACGTCACGTTTCTTACTTCGGCGCGATGGGTGAAGATGCTTTGCGCACGCTTTGGCGCGCCGTTAGGAGCGGATGCTCGCCAGTACGGGAGCGGGCACACCGTCGAGATACGGCGTGGGATCGATCGGTTTTCCGTCGAGCATCACTTGGTAGTGCAGATGCGGGCCGGTCGACTCGCCGGTCGAACCGACGAGCGCGATGTGCTGACCTTTGGCCACGTGTTGGCCGGGCGTTACGTCGGCGCGCGAAAGGTGCGCGTACCAGGTGTGGTAGCCGTTGCCGTGGTCGATGTCGACTTTGATGCCGAAACCGCCGTCGTAGTCGGCCGCCACCACCGTGCCCGCGGCTGCTGCGCGGACGTTGTCGCCGTAGTCGACGTCCAGGTCGACGCCTTGGTGAAACTCGGGCCACGGATCGGCACGCCATCCGAACGGCGAGCGGATCGCGACGCCGTCACCGGCGGGATTGAGCGACGGGATCGCCGCCAACACGCGCACGCGCGCTAGGTCTTGAAGCCGCCGCATATTGAGGACGTGGATCGCGAGTCGACGCAACGCCGCGCTTTGCACGCGGATATGCGATGACGTCGCCCGCAACCGCTCGATGCGCGCCGCTACCGTCGCGAAGTCGTCGTCCTCACGGTAGGCTTGGCGCCCGTCGACGGATCCACGGCTTTGCACTTTCGAGCGAGTCTGCGCAGCGCGTGGCGAGGTGCGTCGCGCGCCGATCAGCCACTCGATCTCGGCGTTCTGCCGCTGCAGGGCTCGAACTTGGCCGCCGAGCGCCGCCGCTTGCGCGTCGAGCGAGTGCAGACGCGCATGCTCATCGCTGCTCAGCGAACGCATCGCGCTGACGCGCGCTTCGGCGCGTGCGATCGTCCAGACGTACGATGCGGTGACGACCACGAATGCCAGGCTCGCGACCCCCAGCGCGAAGATCGCATGAGCGCGCGTGAAACGCAAGGCAACGACGCGATTGCCGCGCGGCAGAACGATCGCGACCATACCTCGGCTCACGCCGGCGCCGCCACTCTGTCGTCGTTGCGCGCCATGGCGATTGCGGCTTGTTCTTCTTTAGAGACGCCCTGTTGGGCGACGAACCGCCGCACCGCTTTGCCGTACGTGCGCGTTTCCTCGCGGCCGAAAATGCTCGTCACCACGACGCCATCGCCTTCGCGGTTCAGCAGTGCGAGCGTGAAAGACTGATCCGAGCCGACGTCGCTAAACGAGTTATAGCGCAAGAACCCGATGCGCAACGCGTCGCGCGCGGCCGCTGCTTCAAGCGCGTCGAGCCGTTCGTCCGTGCGCTTTGAGAAATCGGCTTGAGCCGAGCGCAGGAGGCTTAGAGCTTGGGTGCCGTCGCTCAGCGGCTCGCCGTCGCCGCGCAGCGTGCCGTCGAAGCGCCTGAAATGCGGCGCAACGAGCGCTGCATGATAGACCCCGATGGAGACGACCGCCACGCCGAACACGAGTCCGGCCAGAGCACTGATAGGCATCGGCCTCCTCTGTTACGCGCCGCCGCGAGCACCCTCCCGCGACTCGAGGCGACCGCCAAGCGCGACGGACATCTACCGGTCCGGCGCCGGGATTGCGACCTGACCCCGCCGGGGGTCAGGGAAACCGCGGCACACGCTAGGGCCTACGTACCGTTGCTACCTTCCGGTCCTGGCGGGGTTGATAGGGTAACGTTGCGCGGAGCCCAACCCCCGCCAAGGCGAACGCTAGTATAGCACACGGCGATCGGTGCGTTAGGGGTGCGGCGGCACGTACGGCGTGACCGTTCCATAGGGGTTTGGCGTTCCGTACGGGCCGACGGGCTGGCCGGGCTGTTGATTTTGCGGATAGCCGGGGGCGAAATTCCCGCTGGGGGCCGGAAAGGGGTTGTTGCCTGGCGTCGGATAGCCCGACACAACGGGAGCCGGCGTGGCCGCCAGTTCGTCGCCGTAGAGCATGACCAAATAGCCGGTGTTCTTCTTTAGAATGAGCGGCTGCGTGTCGCCGACGCTGACGACTCCGCCGGCGACCTTAGCGTCGGCGTCGAAAGCGATGAGCGACGTGTGGCGGTGCCGGCCGGATTCGAATACGGCGATCGTGAAGCCGCGGCCGTCTTTCTGCTCCTCGGACGGTATCGTGAACGAGATGGCGCCGAGGCCGTAGAGATTGATGGGTGTCGCCGAATTGAGGTAGCCGCGCACGATCGCCTTACGCACGGCGTACGTCTGGACGTCCCCGGTCGGCTGCGGCGAAGGAGCCGCGGGTGCGTCATCGGGGTAGATCGTCGTTTTCGTTTCGATTTTCGGCCCGTGGCCGGGGGACGCGCTCGGATGAGCCGCTGCTGCGCGGCCGGTGGGAACGGGCGACGCGCCGGCCGGTGCGACGTCCGGCGACGGCGACGGTGAAGGCGAGGATGAGGGGGCCGCAGCCGCTGCGGTTGCCGGCGCTGCGCCGTGCAACGTACGGCCGGCGACAGTGCGCCCGCGGGCCGCATTGTTCGACGTAGGCGCCGCTGCCGGCGAGTTCACTGGAGCCGGCGTCCCCAGCGCGACCGCGACGGAGAAACCATCGACCGGTGGTAACGGGATCGCTTTGAGGTCCGGCTCAAGGAAGACCGCCCCTTCGACGACACGCTGCCGGCTCTGCGTCCCGCTGCCGCCGCCGCTCGGGCCTTGCGGATTCCCGTAGGGAGGCGTCCCGGGGAGGGACATACCGCCGCTCCCGATATTGCCTTGGCATGCCGCCAGCGACACACTCGCTGCGGCAACGACAAGCATACTGAAGTGAAGGCGGAGGCGGGACGGCAACGATCGCATCAAACGCATACTCGCACGAGGTATCGGCATTGAGAAAAGCATCCGTGACGGCGCTTCGCCGCCGTTTGACGACTTCTTTGCGCGACCGCCGTAATCGGGACAGGCTTTGTCCGCGACCGTCGTAAAGCCCGTGCCATGAGCGAACCCGTCGACATTCAAATCCGGCCGACCGGCCCGTATCTGGTGCGCGGTCCCATCACGTTGCGCGACGCTTCAGGAAACGTCCTCGACACCAGCGGCAAGGAGGTCGTCGCCCTCTGCCGCTGCGGCGGCTCGACGACGAAGCCGTTTTGCGACGGCACGCACTCGCACATCGGCTTCCTGGCGGCGACGCAAGCCGTTGCGGACGCCTAACCGACACTGATTTCGGCCCGGGCGATTACGTCAAAGGGCCCATTGACGGCGGCGTGTAACTCTGCCAACCCTCATTCCCTTGGATTCCACTTCTATTTCCGAAGGAGCCATCGGCTTTGCGTAATTTCACACTAGTTTCGTGTGCAGCGTTGCTTGGTGCCGCATTGGCGACCGGGCCCGCTGGCGCCACCTCCATCGCTGAGCAGCACCACTGGCAAGCCATTGTGACGACGCGGGCACCGCACGGTGCTACCAGGGCGATAATGAATCGTCTCGTGCCGGGACAATCGACGATCCCATACTTCACCTACCACGTCCAATCGCCGCTGGACCACAACACGTATCAATTCTCGATCGCTGGAGGGAGCCCGACGGCGAGAACCAGCACGACGATCCAGTACGTGCCGGTCATCATGCGTATCCACTTCCCCGACGGCACGGTTCTCGACCCGACGAAGCCGGGCTGTAACGATAACAAGCCCGTCGCCGTGCGCTTCTTCGGCAGTCCGTTGTTCCAGAGCACGGAAGAAAATTCGAACGGCGTCGACCTCGGGAACACCCAACTTATCGACGCATTTCAGAAAGCTGAGTTCTACACGGTCGGCGGGAATTCAAACTATCACGTCCTGCTGTCCAAGTCGGGACCATATAACGTCGTTGACGTCAACGCTCCTAGCGGATCGCAAACCGTAGCCGGCGTTTGCGCGGGCTCCGGTCACAATTTTGGAGAGATTGATTACAACGCGTACGATGCCATCATCAGCGGTTTGGCGGCCAAGTATGCCACGGCGACGCAGATCCCGGTCACCTTCGCGTACAACATCGCATTATTCGAAGGGAACGTGCAAAACTGCTGCATCATCGGTTACCACAGCGCGCAGACGGTCAGCAGCGGATTGCAAGTGTACGCAACCGGGTCGTATACCGACGCCGGCATCTTCCCGCCCGATATCGAAGACATCAGTGTGTACACCCATGAACTCGGCGAACTGGTCAACGATCCGTTCATCAATAACGGAACCCCGGCGTGGGGTCACGTTGGACAAGTCCAGGGCTGCCAGAACAACTTTGAGGTAGGAGACCCGTTAACAGGTACCGGCTTCACCCTTCCTTACAACGGCTTCAACTACCATCCGCAGGAACTGGCGTTCTTTGACTGGTTCTATCGCACGCTCGGACACGGAACCGGCGGCAAATACTCGTACAAGGGTACCTTCACAAGCCCTCAGGGCGCCTGCCACTAGCGACGGACTGATGTAAGGCGAGGCGCGGTTTCACGATCGCGCTGCATGGGCGCCGCCGGCACTGGACTCAAAGCCACTCGAGGCTTTCGAACCAGCGTCAGCGGCGCTTTTATATGCTGCTCATTCGGAATGGCGAGCCGCGCCCATTAAGCTCCGGATGCCGGCGCGCGGCCCATCGCATGGCACGGGGGTCCTCTACTCGTACAAGGCTACGTGCAAAACCGTCAGAGGCCATCCGCCAACACAGCACGAGGGTTCGCCGGTTTTGTAAGCCAGCAAACAATCTGCTAAACCGTTCGCCGCGCGAGGCAAAAAGGGCGGTTTGTAAGCCGCCACGCGAGCGGTCGGTGATCCAAGACGTCGGTCCCGGATGACCCCGCTCGCCGCGTCAAAGGGCCCATTGACGGCGGCGTGTAACTCTGCCAACCTTAAGGACCCCTCATTCCCTTAGGATTCCACTCTATTTCCGAAGGAGCCATCCGTTTTGCGTAAGCTCGCATTACTCTCGTGCGCAGCGCTTTTAGGTGCTGCCGTTTCCACGTCGGCGTCGGCAGCGACGCTGCACGGCGCGCAGACCTTTAATCGTGTCCCCGCCCTCAACCGCGCCCAGTTTAGACCCGTCTTTACGACGCTGCCCGCGAAAAACGTCACGCGAGCGATGCTTGCTCGCCAGGCCGCAGGTCAGACGACGATTCCCTACTTTTCCGGCAAAATAACGTCGCCGCTCGATCACAACACGTACGCGTTCCAGATCGCCGGGGGCAGCCCGTTTGCGAAGGCGACCACGCAGATTCAGTACGTTCCCATCATCATGCGCGTGCACTTCCCGGACGGAACGGTGCTCGACCCGCTCAAGCCCGGTTGCAACGATAGCGTCTCCGTCGCTCAGCGCTTCTTCGGAGGCCCGCTGTTCCAAAACACGACCGAATACTCGAACGGCATCAACGTCGGCAACACCCAACTGACCGACGCGTTCATGCGTGCTGAGTCGTGGGCGATCACGCAGAACTCCAACTACCACGTCGTGCTCAGCCGCTCGGGCCCCTATAACGTCGTCGACGTGACGGCTCCGAGTGGTTCAGTGACGTCGCCCGGCGCTTGCTCGGGTTCGGGTCACAACCTCGGACAGATCGACATCAATGCCTTCGACAACATCATCACCGGTCTGGCGGCCAAGTATGCCACGGCAACGCAGATCCCCGTTACGTTCACCTACAACGTCGTGGAAACCGAAGGCGGCTGCTGCATCATCGGCTATCACAGCGAGCAGGGCCTCAACGGCGGCATCCAAGTCTATGCCACGGGCGCGTACACCGATGCCGGCATCTTTAGCGGCTTGCAGGACATCGGCGCCTATACGCACGAGCTCGGCGAGCTGTACAACGATCCGTTCATCGACAACGGCACGCCCGCGTGGGGCCACACGGGCCAAGTTCCGGGCTGTCAGAATAATCTCGAGGTCGGCGATCCGCTGACCGGTACGGACTACACGGTTAACTACAACGGCTTCGCGTATCACCCGCAGGAACTCGCGTTCTTCGACTGGTTCTTCCGGACGCCTTCGCACGGCACGGCCGGTTACTACTCGAACCAAGGCACGTTCAAGAGCGCCCAGGGCGCCTGCCACTAACGGCGGACTAATGTAAGCGAGGCGCGGTTACGATCGCGCTGCATGGGCGCCGCCGGCACTGGACTCAAAGCCACTCGTGGCTTCGAACCAGCGTCGGCGGCGCTTTTTGTTGTAACCGACGCGCCCGACCAGCCGCTAGGGTCGCGCCTGTACCACGGTGCCGGTGACGGCGCCGAGTCCGATGCGGGGCTTACCGAGTGCGGCTGCGGTACCGCGCAGCGTCAACTCATCGCCGTCTTCGAGAAACGCGCGCTGCGTGCCATCCGGAAGGGTCAGGGGCTGCGCCCCGCGCCACGTTAGCTCGATCATGCTGCCGTAACTGCCGGGCTCGCTGCCCGAAATCGTGCCGGAGCCAAACAGGTCGCCGGCGCGTATGCGCGCGCCGTTGCTGGTTGCATGCGCGAGCTGCTGCGCCATGCTCCAATACATGTCGCGAAAGTTCGTGCGTGCGATCGTCTGCGCCCCAGTCCGGCCGGCTCGCATGCGCTCCGATGTCAACGTCGCCTCCAGAGCGATGTCGTACGCCTGCGCGTCGTCGGTCTTCAGGTACGGCAGCGGCGGCGGCTCCTGACGCGGTCCGCCGACCCGGTACGGTTCGAGCGCATCGAGCGGCACGATCCACGAACCCAAGCGACGATGCGAACGACTTGGCCAGGAACGGTCCCAACGGCTGATACTCCCAGCCTTGCATGTCGCGCGCGCTCCAATCGTTGAGCAGCGCAACGCCGAAAATGTATTCGCGGGCGCGGTCGACTGCGATGGTGGCGCCAAGCGGCGGCCCGTCGCCGGTGACGAAAGCCAGTTCGAGTTCGAAGTCGAGCATGCGGGTCGGGCCGAACGTCGGCGCCGCCGCTTCGGGCGCCTTGGTCTGGCCGCGCGGTCGCACGATCGGCGTGCCGCTGGGCACGACCGTCCCGGCGCGACCGTGGTAGCCGATCGGAAGCCAGCGCCAATTCGGCAGCAGCGGTTCGGCGCCCGGGCGCAGGATGCGCCCGAGGTTGGTCGCGTGCTCGAGCGATGAGTAGAAGTCGACGTAATCGCCGACCGCGATTGGCAGCACGAGCCGAACATCGCGACGCCGCGCGACTGCCGCTTCGCTCAGCCCCGCGTCATGAACCGCCGTAGATGTCGCCGTGAGCAGTTCGGTCGCGCGCGCGCGTACGCTCCGCCACGCAGACGCGGCCGCGCGCCAGCAGCACGTTCAGGTTCGCCGCGCACAACATCTCACGCGCGTCAGGCAACGCTCCATCGAAGAGGCCGGCGCGCGCGAGGATATGCAGATCGACCACGACGTCCCCGAGCGCGACGCCGATGTGCGGCTGGGCAGCGCCCTCCCGGCAAAACGCACCATAGGGAAGATTGTCCAGCGGAAAATCGGAATCGGCCGCTACGTCGATCCAACTCGCGTTCATGCCGGAATGGCACCATCCAGGATGCCGAGCGCGCACAGATCGTCGACCGGCTCATCGAAACTGCAGCTCCCGTACGAGTGCACGAACGCGCGCGCCGCGCCGATGGCGGCCGCATCGGCCGTCGCGCCACTTGGCGCATCGCCGGCAGTGCTGCCGATCCACGCGAAGGCATCGGCATCAAGGCGGAAGTGTTCGGGCGCGGCGTCACGCAGCATCGGCTCGATGAGGTCCGGATCGAGCGTGCCGGCATGCACGAGCAGCGCCGCGCCGATCACGTTGAGAAAGCCATGCATCCGAAACCCTGCAATGGCATTGTCGTGCGCGATCGGATGATGGAGCCCGGCGGTCGCCTTGAAGGGCACGCCGTGCGTTTTCGTCGCTGCGATGAAGCCCGCCAGCCACGCTTCGGTCGGGAACCGCGTCCGCGGTTACGCCGCCGCAGCGTACCTTGGCACACAGCGCATGTCCGGCATCCCGGGCGCGCCGGATGGCCGCGAGCTCTTCTTCGACGTGTTCGCCCGGCGCGATCTCGACGTAGCGCACGATCTCGGGCGGGACGCCGGCCTGATCGCACATCGCGATAAACGCCTCCGCAGCGTTACCGGGAGGGCCTTCGAAGAGTGCCGCTTTGGCTTCGCACGCTTCGATCGCGATTCGATCGGCGCGCGCGTTCGCTTGCACGAGCCGGGCAAGCGCAGCCTTTGGATCGGCACCGTCGAGCACGACGCTGGTCGGCAGCGCGTCCGGAGCGTCGTCGAGCGCGGCGTACATTTCGTCCAAGCGCGAAGCCGGCACGATGAAGCGTCCCAGCACCCAGTACGCTTGGCTGGCTTCGGCGCGTGCGTGCGTCGCGAGCGCATCGGACATAGAGCGCTGCGCCGGCGGAAACAAGCCGGCGTCGTCGATCAATTCTCCAAGGAAGGCACGCGTCGCACTCATTTCGATTGACTTTGCGAACGCTCGAACCGCGATCCTCTGCGACACAGCGATCGAAGGGAGCGACGCTCCGCCATGCAAAGGGAGAGCCATCGCACGCGAACAGCAACAGCCGACGCCCGAACTCTACATCTCCTGCGACGTCGAAGCAAACGGCCCATGTCCTGGACTGTTCTCCATGCTGAGTTTCGGCCTCGCCGCGTTTACGCTCGATAAGGTTCTCGTCGGGACGTTCTCGCGCAATCTCGAGCTGATGGACGGCGCCGGTCTGGACGACCGCACGATGACGTGGTGGGCGCAAGAAAAGCAGGCCGAAGCGTATCGCAAGTCGCGCGAACGTCCCGTACCGCCGCGGATCGCGATGATCGAGGCAAAAGCGTGGACTGAGGAGATGCGGGCGTTCGGACGGCCACTCTTGTGCGGCGCGCCGAGCGGTTTCGATTTTACGTTCATGTACTATTACTGTCAGCGCTACCTCGGCCAAAGCCCCTTCGGCTTTGCCAGCCTCGACATGCGCAGCTACGCAGCCGCGGTCATGAAGCGCCAATATCGCCAAGTCGGCAAACGCCAGTATCCGGCGACATGGATCGACGCCGATCTACCCCACACGCATGTCGCCCTCGACGATGCGATCGAACAAGGTTGCATCCTGATCAATATGATGCGCGACAATCTCGGCTTGCCGGCGATCTCGGCGTTCGTCGACGGCCGTGAGAACGACGTCGAGAACCAGCCGGCTACCGTCGGCGCGACGATCTAATGGCGTCTACGTCGCCTTTGCGAGCACCACGCGAACGAGCCGGATCTCCGAGCGCAGAAAGCCGGTCGCATGGACGTAGGTGACGTATTGGACCTGCCCGCCGCGTTGGGCGAATTCCGCATGCACCAGCGCGGCATAATCGGGCGCTGACTGGTATCCCGGCCGGCCAGTAAAGAGCAACGTCTGCGCGGACCACGGACCCCACGGCGTCGGCGCGACCCGGTAGTAGACGTCGTTACTGAACACGCCGCTGTAGAGCGCAAAGTATGCGCCGAGGTACGGGTCGTAAACGACCGAGTTTCCCGCTGCGCCGCCGTCGAATACCGTTACCGCTGCGGTGGGGTCGGAAGTCCATCCTCCGCTGCCGGCATAGTACGTCCACCGGGTCAGATCGAGCGCCTCGGCGAGCGGCACGCGCGCCACGCGGCATTCCTTGGTCAGAAAATCCGTCACGCAGCCGTACGAATACAACAGCCCGCCGGCCACGGTGGCGCCGTCCGTGTATCCCTGCGCGGTCGGCCCCCACATCAGCGTCGGAAAGCGTCCATGCCCCTCGATCGGACGCACGATAGCGTGGCCGGGCGTCCCAACGGCGATGCCTTCGCCAACCGTCGTCCAGCCGGATTTGCTCGGAACGCGATAGATTTCAGCGTAAAAAAACAGCGCGCGATGGCGCACCGGATCGGCCACGATTGGGCCGGGCCAAAGAGCCGAAGTTCGCTCCGCACGGCTGTTGCGTGCAATGCGCCTGATCGTGCGTGTAGTTGTACTGACGTTCGAATGGCGTGAACGGTAAGAACTGCGTAAAGCCGCCGCAGGAATCCAGGTGATCGTGATCGAGCCGGATGCCGTGCGTCGCGTCTAAATTACCGGTCCACGAAAGCGAATCGCTGATGAAATTCGTTCCGCTGCAGTTGTTGCGGGACATCGCCGTATCGCCGAAACCCCACACCGATGCGCCGCCCAGCAAGGCGCTCGCCGTTCCGTCGCGCCCGTACACGATCGGATTCTGCCCGACCGTTCCGATGTCGCTCACTGCTGCGACGCGAAGCTGAGCCGGCGCGACCTCGTCCGCGGCGCGCCCTGCACCGGCTCCCACGATGCTGGCAAAAACCGCCGCTGTCAGGGCAGCAGCCATTCTTTTCATGCCGTCAGGTTCGCGTGACGCCGGCCTCGCACCCGCGCTGCCGGCGTGCGCGGCGCCATCGCGCAGCGGCGAGCGCGTGCAGTCGTTCAACGGCGTATCGCGCGCGATCTCACGGACGTTGCGACCTCGCCGTCGTACGGCCACTTCAAATCGATCGCAGCGGCGAGTTTCTGCTCGAGCGCAACCATCCGGCGGCGTTCCTGCGGCGCTTCATGGTCGTGCCCGAGTAGATGCGCGATCCCGTGGATGAGAAGCCGGCTTAGTTCTGCTTCAAGCGGCACGTCGTAGTCGCGCGCTTGGCGCGCGGCGACGTTGAGACTGATGACGATGTCGCCGAGGAGAACTTCAGGCTCGTCGGAGGCGTCAGCATGAGGACGATGCGTCACCTTCGGGACCGCGAACGGTTCGAACAGCGGAAAGCTCAAGACGTCAGTCGTGCGGTCGCGGCCGCGGTGCTCGCGATTGAGACGCCGCATCGCCGTATCTCCGACGAACGTGAGCGAGACCGAAGCCCCGGAGCAATCGATCGCGGTGAGCAGCGTTTGCGTCGTGCGGATGATACGCCGCGGTGACAGAGCGTAGGTGCGCGTCGCGTTGCGCAGGTAAATCATTCCGTCGGCTGCCGCGGCTCCGAGGCATAGGCGCGGATGATGCTCGCCACCAGCGGGTGCCGTACGACGTCGGATTCCGTCAATTCGACGATGCCGATGTCGTCGATACCGCCGAAAAGGCGCGCGGCGTCGAGCAGCCCGCAGTGGATGCCGCGCGGCAGATCGATCTGCGTGACGTCGCCGTTGACGATCATCTTCGAGTTGGCGCCCAAGACGCGTCAAAAACATCTTGAGCTGTTCGCGGGTCGCATTTTGAGCTTCGTCGAGGATGACGAATGCATCGGACAGCGTGCGGCCGCGCATGTACGCCAGCGGCGCAACTTCGATCGTGCCGCGTTCCATGAAGCGTGACGTCACGCCGTCGTCCAGCAGTTCGGCCAGCGCATCGTAGAGCGGGCGGAGGTACGGGTCGACCTTGTCTTTGAGATCGCCCGGCAGAAAGCCGAGCTTCTCGCCGGCCTCGACGGCGGGGCGCGTCAAGATGATACGCGCGACTTCGCGCGCACGCAGAGCGCGTACGGCCATCACGACGGCTAGAAACGTCTTCCCGGTGCCGGCGGGACCGATGCCGAACGTTAACGTGCAGCGTTCGACCGTCTCGACGAAGCGCCGCTGTCCGACCGTCTTGGGCCGGATGTCCTTACCGCGCTGCGAAGTCAACAACGTTTTCGGATGGCTGCGCGGCGCCGCAACGCCGCCCCCGGCTTCGCGCGCCGCCAGCGCGACGTCATCGGGCGTCAACTGCGCTCCGCCGTTGGCGGCATCGCGCATCCGTTCGAGCACTCCGGTGGCGGAACGAACGGCGTCGGGCGCTCCGGAAAGGCGCAAACGGTCGCCGTCGAGGTTGACGGTGACCGGCACGAGACCTTCGAGCGCGCTCAGGTTGCGGTCGAGATGCCCGCAGAAATTGAGCGGATCTCGCACGCCGGCCAGCTCGAAGACGTGCTCCGTCCGCGCCTCAGCCAGCGTCCACACCCTGCATCTGCCGTGCCCTTTCGGCGCCGATAGCGGCTACCGCTTTTCGCTGCGCAGCGCAAGCGGGGGCGCGAGCGCTTCGGCAAGGACCAACGCGCCGAGCAACCCACTCGCGGTCGACACAGGCGCTAACAGGGCGGGCGCACTGCTGGGGCGCCGCGGTACCGCCGCGGGACGCCGGCGCTGTCGCGAACGGATGATCCGGCTCGATCGCGCTGACGGCGCCGGGCAGCGCTAAGCCCGCATCGGGACTATCGCGCAGGCTCATCTACTGCCCAGCCGGTTTGGGCTGCTGTCCCGAGCCGGGATCTGCCGGCGGCACGCCGTTTGAAATCGAGGAGCGCATGTCGGTATCGGCTTTGATGTTGTTGAGCCGATAGTAGTCCATCACGCCGAGATGCCCGTCGCGAAACGCTGCGGCCATCGCCTGCGGTATCTGCGCTTCGGCTTCGACGACTTTGGCACGCATCGCTTGCGTCTGTGCCTTCTGTTCTTGTTCGGCGGCGAGTGCGCTGTACTGACGTTCGGCGGCTTTCGCCTGCGCGATGCGGCGGTCGGCTTCGGCTTGGGACGTCTGCAGCTCTGCGCCGATGTTCTTGCCGACGTCGACGTCGGCGATATCGATCGAGACGATTTGGAAGGCCGTGCCGGCATCGAGACCCTTCGAAAGCACGGCGCGCGAGATGCGATCTGGATATTCCAACACCTCTTTATGATCGACGGCGGCACCGACGGCCGACACGACGCCTTCGCCGACCCGCGCGATGATCGTGGGCTCGCCCGCGCCTCCGACGTACGTGTCGAGATTCGTGCGCACCGTCACGCGAGCTTTGACGTTGAGTTGGATCCCGTTCTGCGCGACGCCCTGAAACGTCGGCGTCTCGATCACTTTGGGGTTGACCGATTGCTGCAGCGCCTCGACGACGTTGCGGCCGGCGAGATCGATGGCGGCCGCCCGCTGCCATTCCAAAGGAATCTGCGCGCGCCCGGCAGCGATCATCGCCAAGGTGACGGCTTCGACGTTGCCGCCCGCGAGATAGTGCGACTGCATCTGTTCGACCGTCAGCGGTAAACCGGCTTTGCGGGCGCGCACGAGGTTCGTGACGATGACGCCGGGTTGAATGCCGATCAGCCGCATGCGCACGAGCGCCGCGATCGACAGCGGCACGCCGGCAGCGATCGTGCGTATCCACAGTCCGAGCGGAAAGTAATACAGAAAGACGACCAGGCCGAGAACGACTCCCAGTACGATAATGACGATTCCGTAGCCGGCCACTGCCATGTCTACCCTTCCTCCACGACGGGATGCACGAACACGCGCGCGCCCTCGACGCGGCTGACGCGGACCGGCGCTCCCGCCGGTACGAAGTCGCCGTCGGTCAACACGTCGACCCGCCGGCCGCCGACGTTTGCGACGCCGGCGGGGCGTAAGAACGATGTGGCGATTCCGGTACAGCCGACGAGCATCCGATGGTCGTCGCTTGCGACGTAGTCGGCGCCTTGCGCGCCCATGAATGCCAGCCGCCGAAAGAACGCATTCTCCGGCAACATTCGGCTCGACAGCGCAAAGACGATCGCGGATAAAACCAGCGCAAAGGCGATGGCCTGCACGCCGACGACGATGAAGGGTAGTCCGAATGCCAAGACTACCGCCGCAACGAGCGCCAACAGGCCAAGACCCCCGGCCAGACCGTGTCCCGGAACGACGTGCAGTTCGAAGATGATGCCGATCAGACCGGCCAGCGCGAGCGCGAGCACGAAACTATCCGAGAATCCGGCGTAGACGTGCGTCCCGAAAAACAGTCCGAGCGCACCGATGCCGAGGATGCCGGCTATTCCGTGCAGCGTCTGCATTTCGATCAGTAAACCCAGCATCCCAATCGACAAGAGCAAACCGCTGGCGGCCGGATTCGTGGCGAAGCGCGCGAGTCGTTCGCCGAGCGTGTAGTGCGCGACGATTTGCGGTGCGCCTGCAAGGTGCACGTCGGCAAGCGCGTCACTAAGCGTCGGCGCGACCGCATCGGCGACGTGCGCGCGAACGGCCTCGTCGGCCGTCAAGCGACAAGATCGCCCCGCTGTTCTTATAGGCGGGAACGTCGACGCTCTTGTCGACCATCGCTGCCGCCAAGGTTGGATCGCGATGATTGCGCGCCGCCGTCGACGCGAATTCGGCCCGTAAAGCCGAGACGTGCTTCGGGTCGTTCGGGATCGGTTCGGCCGCGCCGATGCTGGCGCCCGGAGCGATCACGATGCGGCGAGCCGACAGCGCGATCAGCGCCCCCGCCGAATACGCCCGCTCGCTGACGTACGCTACGGTCGGCATCTGCGCCCCGAGCACGCTGTCGCGAATCTCAAACGCCGCGTTGACCAGGCCGCCGGGCGTATTGATCGGCAGGACCAAAGCCGACGCATGCTCAGTTTGGGCCACGGAAACCGCGTGGGCGACATAATGCGCCATTCCCTCGTCGACGACGCCGTCGATCGGCACGACGTAGACCGGCCCACCGTAAAGACTCGGGGCAGCAGCGGCCCGGGCGAACCCCGTCAACCCCAAGCCGAAAAGCACTGCCCGAGCAGCAGACGCCGCCAGCGCACGATCACGCCGTTAGCTACCTCGGCCCCTCCGGAAAGTTACTCGTGAAAGGCCGCCCTCACCAGCCGTCTCACGCCGCGCCGAGCATTTCCTTGGTATGCCACGCAACATTCTGCGCACGGTCTCCGACGCGTTCGAGGTTCGTGAGAACGAACAGCATGATCGTGCCCGAGCGCACCATCTCGGAATCGGCCTGCATCTCCTCCTGCAAAGCCTCGATGCCGCGCGCATACAACAGGTCGACTTCATCGTCGCGCGCGATCACGGCCTCAGCGATCGCCGGGTCGCGCTCGGTATAGGCCCGCATCGCGCCGTGCAACATCTGCGTTGCGATCGCGGCGATGCGTCCGATCTCGACGCGCGCGGGTCGAATCGGGACGTCGGCGAGTTTGATCGAATGTTTCGAAATTTCGACGGCGTAGTCGCCCGTGCGTTCCAGATCGGTGACGATCTCGAGCATCGCCGCGACCTGACGCAATTCTCCGGCAACGGGCTGCTGTTTCCAGATCAGTTCGATGCACGACTGTTCGACGCGGCGGCGCAGCGAGTCGACGTCGTCGTCGCCGGCGATCACGCGAGCCGCCAGCGTCGTGTCGCACTTTTCGAGTGACGTGACCGAGGCTTGCAGTGCATCGCCGACCAACGCTCCAAGCCGAACGACATCGAGCCGGGCCCGTTCGAGCGCTTGATGATAAGCCGTTCGCACTCCATGGTCGTTCGCCGTCGCCGAGGGCGACCCCACTCACGCGCGCGAACGCTAGCGTGCTGGGGCGGGGACAGCGGCAGCCGTACTCAGAAGATGCGCTCGTGCCATACGAAACGCTGCTGGTCGAGCGCGACGGCCCCGTCGCCGTCGTGACCCTCAATCGGCCAAAAGTTCTCAACGCTCTAAATATTTCAATGCTTAACGAGTTGCGGCAGGCGCTCGAAGCGACGGACGACGATCGCGATGTTCGCGCCGTTATCCTTACCGGCGCCGGGGACCGCGCCTTCGCCGCCGGCGCCGACATCGCGGAACTGGCGGCTCTGCCGAACGCTTTGGCGGCCGCCGAGCAAGCCCGCAGCGGACAGGCGCTTGACGCTCAGTCTCGAGCGGCTGCGCGTTCCCGTGATCGCCGCTGTGAACGGCTTCGCGCTGGGTGGCGGCTGCGAACTGGCGCTGGCGTGTGACATTCGCATCGCCAGCGACAAAGCGAAGTTCGGCCAGCCCGAAGTCAATCTCGGCTTGATGCCGGGTTACGGCGGGACGCAGCGGACTGCGCGCCTGTTGGGGCGCGGTCGAGCGATGCTCCTGTGCCTGACCGGCGAACAGATCGATGCCGCCGAGGCTAAGCGGATCGGACTCGTCGAGGAGGTCGTCGCACCCGCGGAACTGATGCCGCACGCCAAACGCATCGCCGGCCTCATCGCCTCCAAAGCACCACTTGCCATCGCTGCAACCAAACGTGCCATTCGCGAAGGCATCTCGTTGTCGATCGACAGCGGCTTAGCGTTGGAAGCATTGCAGTTCGGCGCCCTCGTCGCTACCGAGGACTTCGCCGAAGGCACGAAAGCGTTTCTCGAAAAGCGGTCGCCCGTCTTCCGCGGCGTCTAACGTTGGCCCGCCTGCCGGCGGACTCGCGGCGAACGGGGAGGCGGCGACAGGCTGTGGTGCTAAAGGAGGTTAGTTATGGCGAACACGCGCGGGCCGGCGATCTCGCTCGACAGCCGAACGCTTCCGAGCCGGGATCGCAACATGATCATCCTCGATGCGTTCGACAAGCTGCAGCTCGGCGGCGTTCTCGAACTTCCCGAAGAGACCGATCCGCGCGCGTTGCGCAACGAGCTCTTGCAGCACCGTTCCGGCCGCTTTTCGTGGGACGCGCGCAATTTGGGCTCCGGCCATTGGACGATCCGCATCGAGCGCATCGATGAGAACGCCGACGTCGCGACGTTTCTGAGTCACTGCAGGCCGTTTGCCGGCGCCCGTACGACGACGGTGCGCGAACTCGCGTCGGCCGCGAGCGAGCGCTCGTACCGCCAGGGCGAAACGATCTACGATGAAGGCGAGCTGTGGCCGTATTTAGCGTTCGTGCGCTCGGGCAAAGTGATCTACACGTTGCTCTCGCCCGACGGTAAGATTCAATCGCTCGGCGAGCGCCTGCCGCTGGACCCGCTCAATGAAACCGGCACGTTCGACGGCGGCGGTGCAACGACGCGCGCCGAAGCGCTGACCGATGCGACGCTCGTTCTTCTTCCGACCGAGGCGGTGTTGCATGCCAGCCGCAACGATGCCGATCTTGCCATCGGCTTTCTCGCCGACGCCTCACAGGCGCGGCGCCGTTCGATCGAAACGATCGCCGATCTCGCGTTCGCCCACGTCTTGCAACGCGTCGCCAAGTTCTTACTCTCGTACGCAGCGGCCACGACAGGCATGGCCCGCGGTCTATCCGGCGTTGAGAACCTCTCGCAAGCTCAGATCGCGCAGGCGGCGGGCACGGTACGCGACATGGCCGCGCGTGCCCTCTTGCGGCTCAAGAATGCCGGCGCCGTCGAACTGGACCGCGGACGGGTGCGCGCCCTCGATCGCGACAAACTCGAAGCGTTTGCTCACAACGTCCAAGCGCCCCCCATTTGAACATGGGTCTTCTTTTGTCCGTGGACGGCGTCGCTACGCGGCTCATGGCCGATAGGCCACTTCGCCGCTAGGCTCCTTGCCACGAACAAAAGCAAACCCCATGTTCGGTCTACTTAATTCACCGCCTCGTGTGGGGTTGTGTACTCGTTTTGGTTGTGAATTCAGAAGAGAGAGGGTTGCGGGAGTGGGGGCGGCCGTTGGGGGATGCCGAGCAGGCCGGCTAGGGCGCGCACGGTCGCGGGGCTGTGGCCTTGGTAGTGGTTGTTCGCGTAGCCGTAGACCGTTGAGAGCGACGCGGGTAACGAACGCAACAGGTCGGCCCACCACGTAAGGTCGGCCGCGCGGTCGATCTGGACGGTGTTGAAGCGGTCCACGGCATTGCGAGAGCCGAGCAGTCGGACGTAGGCGAACTCGGCTTCGCTCCAGGAGAGCAGCGCGGCGAACAACTCGCGCGGAACGAACGGCGCGTCGCTGACCGCCAGCGCAAAGCCGCGCTCCTCGAGAAGGCTCTGCATCTCGGCATCGTACCAAGCGGGGTCGCGAAACTCAAACGCGGTGTGCACGTCCCGCGGAAAGGCATCGAGCGCCGCACGCAACGCCGGCTCGTTGTCGCGTCCGAAGCTCGCGTCGAACTGCGCGAGCACGCAGCCGAGCTTCGGACCGAACGCGCTGACGGCGTCATAGAATGCGGCGATCGCGGCGTCGGATTCGCGCAGCCGGCGTTTGTGCGTGATCTCGCGGTCCAGTTTGCACGAAAAACGAAATCCGTCAGGGACGCGCGCCGCCCACGAACGCACGCGCTCGACGGGAGGCGTTCCATAGAACGTGCTGTCGATTTCGACGGTCGTGAATTCTCGTGCGTACGCAGTCAGATACGTTTGCGGCCGGGCGCCCGCTTCGTACAACGGCCCGATCCAGTCGGCGTACGACCAGCCTTGCGTTCCTAAGAACAGTTGCGTCACGCCGGTTCGAGCGTGACCTGCTTCATGACGTCTCCCACCGCGATCCTATCGACGACCTCCAAACCTTCCGTCGTCTGTCCGAAGACCGTGTATTGTTTGTCGAGAAACCGCGCATCGCCCAAGCAAATATAGAACTGCGAACCGGCGGAATTCGGATTTGCAGCACGAGCCATCGCAACGGTGCCCCGGACGTGAGGAAGATCGCTGAACTCGGCATCGAGCGTGTAGCCGGGGCCACCGGTACCATTGCCGCTCGGGTCTCCGCCTTGAATGACGAAGCCCGGCTCGACGCGATGGAAACGAAGCCCATCGTAAAAGCCGGAACGCGCGAGCTTGATGAAGGCGGCGCAGTGCTGCCGCGCCTGGTGCGGGTGAAACCGGAAGACGATGTCGCCCTTCTCCGTGACGATGCGTGCTTGCAGGCGTTCCGCTTCGGCGGCTAGAGCGTCGAGTTCGGCGCCGGTCGGAGCTGCATTGGTAGCCATCGTCGCGGCGTTGCGCGGCTGGTTCGAAAGGACCTTCGATGACGACCGCTCCACGATGCCGGCGTTTCGCGCACAGCAGCCGAAGGTATCGTGCCAGAAAATCCAAACGCTGCAGCATGATGCGAACTTGCTGGCACACCGCCGTATTCGTGGCGACAGCGGCGCTTGGATGTTCGGCCACGGCGCAGGCGGCGGGCACCACGAGCACCGATACGCCCGCCGTAGCCGTCGATCCACGTATCGCTCAGGCAGTCGCCGCGGTTTCGCCGGCGCGCGTCCGCGCGGACGATCTGCGTTTAGTCGCCTTCGGTACGCGCAATGCACTATCGGATCGCCTCGGCAGCAAGGCGCGCGGCATCAACGCGGCACGAAACTGGATCGCCGATCAATTCAGGGCCATTGCTACAGCCAGCGGCGGCCGCATGTCGGTCGCGTTCGACACCTACACGCAACCTGCCAGCGCGCGCACCGGACGAGCCGTCACGGTTTCGAGCGTGATTGCGACGTTGCACGGCGACGATCCGCACCGTGGGCTGTGGATTATGTCGAGCCACTTCGATGACTGCAACGGCGATTGCACGGACCCCTCAGGCGATGCACCGGGGGCCGACGACAACGCCTCGGCGGTGTCCGCCGTCATTGAAGCCGCCCGCGCGATCGTCGCGTTACATCTCCGGGCGACGATTGCTTTCATCGCGTTCGACGGCGAAGACCAAGGGCTATGGGGATCCGCCCACTATGCGAACGTGTTGCGCGCGCAAGACGCCCGCGTCGAAGGGAATCTCAACAACGATATCGTCGGCGCTTCGGTATCGCACGACGGAGCGTCGTACGCGGATCGCGTACGCCTGTTCAGCGAAGCGCTGCCCGCGCGAGCCGTACTACGCACCGTGAACCTCCTCGGTACCGAGAACGACTCGCCGTCACGCGAACTGGCTCGCACCGTTGCGCGGATCGATGCCGCGTACGTCCCTCAGATGCAGGACGAGCTGATCTACCGGGCAGATCGCTTCCTTCGTGGCGGCGATCAGGAATCGTTTACCGCTCAAGGGTTTCCGGCGGTGCGCTTCGTCGAAGGTGCCGAAAATTTCGATCACCAGCACCAGAACGTGCGCGTCGAAAATGGCGTGCAGTACGGCGATCTGCCCCGCTTTCTCGACTTCACCTATCTGGCGCACGTCACGCAGCTCAACGTCGCTGCGCTCGCCGACTTGGCGGCCGCGCCCGCCGCGCCGATCGTCACCATTCTAGCAAAGAAGTTGGCGTACGATACGACGTTGTCTTGGAACGCCGTGCCGTCTGCGGCCTCGTACGAAGTCGTCTGGCGCCGCACCGACGAGCCGACGTGGACCCACGCTAAGAATGTCGGCAACGTCGAGACGGTGACGCTGCCGCTTTCAAAAGACGATTGGCTGTTCGGAGTTCGCTCGCTCGACGCAGACGGGGCACGCGTCCGTCGCCGCTTTCCCCACGCCGCTGCTGCGGTAGCCGCACGAGTTATCGGGTTTACACGAAGCCTTCGCGCTGCAACGATGCGAACGTGGCGTCTAGCGCTTCGAGGGTGAGGGCGATCTCGTGCGGCCCGTGCTCGGACGACAGGAACATCAACTCGTTCGGCGACGGCGCCAGCAGCACGCCGCGCTCGCGCATCGCGTGATAGTACGCTGCGAATGCGGCCGCGATCGCTTTGCTGACGCTCCTCGAAGTTGCGCACCGCAGCGCCGGGGCGGAAAGCAAAATCGACCATGCTCGCGACCTGCGTGACGGCGTATGGGACGCCGCGCTGCGCGAACATCGCGCGGATGCCGTCGGCTAATTCGGCGGCGCGCGCTGCCGAGCCGCGCATAGAAACCGCGATCGCTTCAAGGAGGTCGAGCGTGCGATGGCCGAGCGCGGCGCTGAACGGATTGCCGGCGAACGTACCGCCGGCAAAGCTGGCGCCCGTCGGCGCGAGCGCAGCCATGACGTCCGCACGTCCGCCGAACGCCGCGAGCGGAAAACCGCCACCGGCGATTTTACCGAGCGCGGTCAGATCGGGCCGCTGCGCACAGTTCGCCTGCGCGCCGCCCATGCCCAGGCGCAGCCACGTGATCACTTCATCGAAGATGACCAGCGCGCCGCGCGCACGCGCGCGCACGAAGAGACCGTCGAGAAATCCCGGCGGCGGCACGACGAGCCCCATGTTTGCGGCGACGGGTTCGACGACGATCGCCGCCAGATCGTCCGGGCATGCGGCGAGCTTGGCGTCGAGGTCGGCGAGATCGCCGTAGCGCGCGACGATCGCTTCTGCACGCGCGCTCGGCGGGATGCCGTCGTACAGCGCCACGCGAGTGTCCGTTTGCGCGGACGCGCCTGCACCGCTGAGCACGAGGTCGAAGTGTCCGTGATAATTTCCGGCGAAGCGCGCGACCCGGCTGCGTCCTGTGAAGGCGCGCGCGACTCGCACCGCGCTCATCATCGCTTCGGTGCCGGTGCTCGTAAACCGCAAGCGTTCGAGCGACGGCACGTGCGCGCGAATCCGCTCGGCGAGTTGCTCCTCCGCCATGCATGTCGAGCCGAAGACCGTTCCGCCAGCAGCGATCGCGTCGAGTCCGGTGACCAGCGCGGGATGCGCGTGGCCGAAGAGCAGCGGCCCGTAGGCCATCAGGTAGTCGACGTAGGCGCGGCCCTGCGCATCGTATGCGTATGCCCCGCGTCCTTTTGCCTGCACGAACGGAGCGCCGCCCACGGCAACGCCACTGCGCACGGGCGAGCTGGCACCGTCCGCTAAGGCTCGCGATTGCTGGGCACGTAACGGTGAGGGTAGCATGCGCAACGAATCCGTTGCGCGGCGTGCGGACGCGAACCTTCGCACACGTTGCCGTCGTAGCATCCCGCAAGCGAAAGAAGGAACGTTCATCCGCATGGCTGCCCCAACGATCGAACCCTCGACGAACATCCGCGAACTCGTCGCGGCGTTGCCGATCGCGCAGGACGTCCTGACGGCGTTCGGCCTGCACTGTTCGGGCTGCGGGGTCAACAAGTACGAGACGCTCGCCGCCGGCGCTAAAGCGCATGGACTGCGCGTCGAGCCGATCGTCGCAGCCCTGACCCAAGCCCGTCTGGCCGGCCGCGTGCCGACGATCATGAACGAAGATAAGCGGCCTCACGTCGGCGCGCCAGGTGCGTTTCGCAAGCGCGGCAACATCGCGTCGGTCGTCGCCATCATGTCGGGCAAAGGCGGCGTCGGGAAGTCGCTGGTGACGGCGCTCCTGGCCGTGGGCCTGCGGCGCGCGAACAAACGCGTCGGCATCCTCGACGCCGACATCACGGGCCCTTCGATCCCGCGGATCTTCGGGCTGCACAACCCGCTCGGCATGGAGAAGGACGACACGGCAGCGGGCGGTGCGCCGGCTCGTCCGCTGTTCGTGCCGGCGACGACTCGCGCCGCCATCGAAGTCGTCAGTTCGAATCTGCTGACGCCCGATGAGGAAACTGCGATGATCTGGCGCGGGCCGATCGTCTCGGGCGTGATTCGCCAATTCTACGAGCAGACGCTGTGGAGCGATCTCGACATCCTGCTGCTCGATCTGCCGCCCGGCACCTCGGATGCGCCGTTAACGGTACTTCAGTCCTTATCGATCGACGGCGTCGTGCTGGTGACGATGCCGCAGGCCTTGGCGACGATGATCGTCCGTAAAGCCGCCAACCTCGTCCATCAGATGAAGAAGCCCATTCTCGGCGTCGTTGAAAACATGTCGTATTTCGTCGCACCGGATACGGGGGCGCGCTACGATCTGTTCGGGCCGTCATACGCCGACCGCGTCGCCGAACTGGCGCGGGCGCCGGTGCTGGCGCGCATGCCGATCGACCCAGCTCTCGTTGCGCTCGCCGATGCCGGCCGCATCGAGGAGGCCGATATGCCCGTCGTCGACTCGCTGACGGCTGGATTGCTTGCCGCCCTCGCCGCCCAGCCCAAAGCCGCAACAGACGATCTCGCTGATCTGATGCTGCGCCGTTTTCTGGTCGGCGCGGGCGCGGGATTGACCTCGGATATGCGGCCGTGCGCACGCGGCAAGCCGTGGGCGGAACTGCGCGACCCGCCGCCGCAGCAGCCGCCGGACGCGGCGCGGTACGGCAAGCTGCGCCGTGCGTTCATGCTGGCCGGGATCGTCCGGTCGCTCGCTTCCCTTGGTGCGGCCGCCTACGGGCTTGGGCCCTCTTTGGAGCCACGGGAGGGTCGGCGCAGAACCGCGAGCCCGCCGGATCGCCGTCGTGAGCGCGGCGCTGCTCGTCTCGACGCTCGTCGAACTACCCGCAGATTTCGTCGAAGATTTTGCGCTCGAGCGCCGGTACGGGCTATCCAAGCAGACCGCGCGCGCCTGGACGGGAGACCGCGCGAAAGCGTTGAGCGTGTCGCTGGCCTTCAGGCGTACCGCTGATCGAACTGTTCGCGTCGGCCATCGCGCGCGCGCCGCGCCGTTGGCCGCTACTCGCGACGGCCGGGACGCTTCCGCTGCTCGTCCTCGGCAACGTGATTGCCCCCACGTTCATCGCACCGCTGTTCAACCGTTTCGAACCGCTCGTCCGGCGAACTTGCCGACGACATCCGAAGGCTGGCACAACGCTACGGCGCAGGGGACGCGACGATCTTGCGCGTCGACATGAGCCGCCAGACCGAGAAAGCCAATGCCTACGTGACCGGTTTGTTCGGTACAAAACGAATCGTTGTCGGCGATACGCTGCTCGATCACTTCGAACCGCGCGAAACGCTTTTCGTCGTCGCGCACGAACTGGGGCACTACGTCTCACGCGACGTCTGGCGCGGCGTTATGTTAGGGACCGCCGCGGCGGCTGCGCTCTTCTTTGGAGCACGCGCCATCGCCGGGCAGCGCGCCGCGTCGCTTGCGAGCACGCCGGGGCTCGCGCGCTTGGCCTTTTCGATGGCACTCGTAGGACTGGGGATCGAGCCGGTGCTTGCGGCGCTGTCGCGCCGGCGGGAACGGGCGGCCGACACCTTTGCCGTCGCCGCTACGGGCGATCCGGCGGCTGGGGCGGCAGCATTTCGGCGTTTGCGCGAACGCAACGTCGCCGAAGACGAACAGCCCAAGTGGATGGAACTGCTGTTTGCATCTCATCCATCGCTGGGCAGCCGGATCGCGTTTCTGGCGGCGCTCAGCGACCGATGACGGCCTTGAGGGTTTTGACGTCGCGCTGCGAGATCGCTCCGCGCTTGTGCTCGGCAACTTGCGCGATCGTTACGAAGCCGCCGGCGGGGCTGTACGCAATGCCTTGATCGCGTTCGCCGCTGCCGGTGAATACGAAGAAAACTGAATACGGTTTGAGCGGGCGGAGGTCGAAGGTTTCGATGTGGACGTGGCGATGGAGCAGCCCTCGCCGAAAATTCTGGATGATGCCGTAGGTTGCCGTCTGCGTTTGCGCCACCGGGACCTCGGCGATACTGATCGTCGTCATCTTGGTCCAGTGTGTCGTCGACTCGCCGGGCCGCACGAACTGCAGCAGCAAGCGTGACTTATCGCGCGGCCCAGCGGAGTACGCGAGTTGAGGCGTCCCCAAAAGCTGGGCGAGCTTGAGGTAGGGCGGCTGCGACCCCGCGGCGGCAGCGAGAACGACGACTGCGCTCAAAGCGAGGAAGGCCGACGAAATGGGCATGCAGCAACGGCTACGGGCGCCTGTTTGTTCTTTCCTCGCCGGTGGTACATGGAGGCACGATGGATCAAGCGAAGAATTTTGTCAGCAACGAAGTCAGCCGGCGTGCGAGCGCAGCTGGCCAGCAGGTCAACTCGTCGGCGGACCATTTGCGGACGATCGCCGACCAATTGCGAAGCGACGACATAGGCCGCCCCGCGGCCGTCTATGTGGACCGGGGAGCGGCGACGCTCGCTCAGGTCGGGCGCTATTTGTCGGAGACGGACGGCGATCAACTGCTCGCAGACGCCGAGCGCTTCGGCCGAGAGCGGCCGTGGGCGGTCGCCGCGGCCGGGTTCTTAGCGGGACTCTCGGCATCGCGCATGTTCAAAGCGGCGGCGGCGCAACGAGCCGGCGGTTATTCCGCAGCGACGCCACGTTCGTCCGATACGCCGCTGTCGATGGCGACCGCTCCGTCCGCAGGGCGTAGCTCAACGTCAGGGACCGCGCCGTCTGGCACAGGAGTTAGCGGATCGTACAAGAGCGCCGCGACACCCGGAGGAACGCCGATTTCGAGCGACGCTGCGCCGCTTGAGGCTCGCTCCAACGCCTCTTCAACGTCGCGCTGATGGAACATAAGCCCCCTCCCTACGCCGACCTGCCGCTGCCCGATCTTCTCCGGCAGCTGTCGACCGACACGGCCACCTTGATCCGTCAAGAGATCGCACTGGCGCGTGCCGAGGTCACCGAAATCCTCAAGAAGGTGACGGCCTCAGCGGCCATGTTCGGCGTCGCGGCGGTCGGCGCCATCGGCGCATTCGGCGCCTTCACCGCTTTCCTGATCCTCGTCATCGCGCTCGTCATTCCGGCGTGGGCGGCGGCGTTGATCGTGACCGTCTTGTATGGAATCGTTGCTGCCGCCGGTGCATTAGCCGGAAAAAAATCATTGGAGAACGTGTCGCCCGTGCCGCAACAAACGGTCGATACGGTCAAGGAAGATGTTGCGGCCGTGCGGGCCGGCGTGCGCCGAGGGCGATGAACTTCGCGGCGATCAAGGACAAGATCGGCCCTATTAAGGAGACGTTCGGGGCTTTCGGTCAAGATAAAGCCTCGACGCTGGCCGGCTCGATCGCCTACTCGACGATCTTTTCCCTGACACCGCTCTTGATCGTGTTGATCGCCATCGCGCGGCGCAGTGATGGGCTCGCATTCCAAAGTTGAAAACCAGCTGCTTGGCGTACGTCGGCAAGAGCGCGGGTCAATCCTCGGCCGATACGTTGCGTCAGATCATTTCGGCGACGTACAACAAACCGCGGCAAGGCTTCATCGGACAAGTCATCGGCTGGGTCATGTTTTTCGTCGGAGCAAGCAGTCTGTTCGGAGCGCTGCAAGGTGCACTCAATACGATCTGGCACGTGCAGAGCACTAAAGGCGGATGGAAGCAGATGCTCCGGGACCGCGCCGCGTCATTCGGAATGATCCTCGTCGTCGGATTCTTGCTGCTGGTGTCGTTCCTTGCGAACAGCGTCATCGCCGTCGCCGGCAGCGCGCTTCCGGACGGCGTTGCCGTTCGGCTTCAACGCTACGTTGATCACGATCGTCGATCAAGTCGTGATTCTCGTCGTCGTTGCCGTCGTTTTCGCGCTGATCTTCAAGGTACTGCCCGATGTCGACATCGATTGGCGAGACGTGTGGGTCGGAGCGGCGGTCACGAGCGTACTGTTCGTCATCGGCGAGAACGTGATCTCAGCCTACTTGGCGATCGGGGGCGTCAGTCGCTCGTACGGCGCCGCCGGGTCGCTGCTCGTGGCGTTGATCTGGATCTACTACTCGGCGATGATCCTCTTACTCGGCGCCGAGTACACGAAAGTAACGGCCAAGAAAGCCTCGTTGACCGTGACGTCGGGCGTCAGTCAAACCTCAGAACACCCCGCCGGCGTCGATCCCCGTTTTGTGGGCAAGACCTCATAGCATTTGATAACGGAGCAAGCACATGAGCAACGAAAACGACCCGAAGGCGATCCGCGAAGAGATCGAAGCGACTCGCGAACGTATCAGCGACACCGCTGAAGCGCTCGCTTATAAAAGCGACGTACCCGCCCGCGTCAAAGATAAAGTTTCCGCCCGGGTCGAGGGCGCCAAATCGGCCGTCAGCGATGCGGCGACCAGCGTGTCGGCTAAATTGGCCGATGTGTCAGGAGCAACGAAGAGCAATATGCAAGACCTTACCGAATCCGCCAAGTCGGGCTTAGCCGGCGCTGCAGATAGTGCGCGGTCGGCAGTCGGAAACGTTGCCGATGCCGCCAAAGAGCGTTTCGGCAGCCAGTCGTCCTCAACGGATCTCGCGCAGCACATGCGAGACGACGCCGGCGCTACCAACGGCGACTCAGGCGGCCCGATCGCTGCGCTGACCGGCAATCCGCTGGCGCTGGGGATCGCGTCGATCGCAGCCGGCTTTCTCGTCGGTCTCGCCATCCCCGTGAGCGATGTCGAACGCGACAACGTCGGACCGATCGGCGAGCGGGTCGCAAGCGAAGCCAAAGCCAAGGCTTCTGATCTCGCAGAGCAAGGCAAAGCCGCCGTCGTGTCGGCGGTGACGGATACGTTCACGCAGAGTTCGTCGTCGAAGGCGGGGCCGTAACGGGGGACGGGCGCGTCCCCAACCATCCCGCCAAGTCGGTCTTGCCGCCCTGTGGGGCGGCGCCGCGCAATTCGCTGCGGAGCTCGCCGAACGTTCCAAACGCTTCGGCGAGCACGTCGTGCTTGTGGATCGACTCGAAGTTGGTCTGACTTGCGTACACGAACGCCTGATCGGGGAAATCGGCATACATGTCCAACGCTCCGGCTACAATGCCGCGCACCACGTCCTCCACGAATCTCGGATTGCGATGCGCTTTGTTGACGATGAAGAACTCATCGGGCCGCTTGAGCAGATCGTAGGTTTCGCTCGACATCGCGTTTTCCACGATTTCGACGAGGTCGGCGGCGCGCACCGCGCCCTTGCGGGCGTCCGGCACGCCGATCAAAACGATGCCTCGACCTCGCTGATTATGCGTCGCTACCGGTAGCACGTCGAGAGCCCGAGCGGCGTCGGCCGGACTGAAGCCGGCATCGCGCAGTTCCCGCTCGGAATGTTCGCGGATCATTCCTTGCGCGCACGGACACGCCGTCATGCCCTCGACTTCGACTCCGATAACGAACCGCAAGGCATCGCGCTCGGCATGCGCGATCGTCAGCAGCATGTAGGTCTCTTCGCCGCGCTTTGCGCTGACCGGCGTCCAGCGCTCGAGAGCGAATGCAGCGCGCAGGCGCACGTCGGCGTGCGAAGCGCGCTGCGAAGCGATGATCGCGCGGGCAATCGCGACCACAACGTCTTGGAGTTCTCCGTGGTCCTCGGCGGCGAGTACGTCGAGCGTCGTCTCTTCGAGCAGTTCTGCGAAGCGCGACATGTGCAGTCCGGCTTTGTCCGGCGCCAGGTCGGCCGCCATCGTGAACTCGGCGTTGAACGGCGTCTGCCGGCCGTCAAACGAGCAGCGCACGACGCGCTTGACGTTCGATACGCCGACGCGTTCGCACCGATAGACGAACGTCTGGCGCATCTTCTTGGCGGTTGGCCACAAAATGCAACGAACGTTCTACGCGTTTGATTGCGCTGCGGTCCACCTGCGCGGCGAGTTCGGCCAACCGTTTGCCAGAGCGCGGTTCGACGACGTCCGGCGCGATCTCGAGCGAGGGGCACGAGGTTGAACGCGCGCGTTGCGAGGCAGGCCTGCGGAAGCTCGAAACCGTCAAAGTCGGCGCACACATCATCGATAGAGCAGGATGTCGATGTCGATCGGCCGTGCATGCAGCGGTACGAAGCGGCTGCGCCCAACGGCACGTTCGATCCCGCGCAGCACGCCGGCGAGCGCGACCGGCTCGAGACCCGTCTGGAGGCGCACCGCAACGTTGAGGAACGCCGGGCCTTCCGCCCCCAGCGCCGGCGGCGCTTCGTAATAATCCGAGACGGCCTCGACCGTGGCTCGCGCGCGCAGGCGCTGCAGGGCCTGCAAAATATTGCTCTGCCGGTCCCCGAGATTCGAGCCGAGTCCGAGGTATGCCGTGCTCACCGCTGGGGGCCGCCGGCCGGATAGTATGTCGCCGCTACGCCCCCCGCACGGCGCTCGGGTCGAGTGCGTGCGCGACCCTGCTTTGCACGTCTTCGAGATGCGCGCGCGTTGGGACGTCGAGACGCCGGTCGTGCAGCGCCGCCGCGATGCGGCCTTGCAAACGGCGCAATTCGTAGCGCGCCAACGACGGCGTGTCACCCGGATAGCCGAGCGCGTTGATGATGAAACTCGGCGCCAGCGAGAACGCGATCAGCAGGTTCGTGTAGCGCCGCTGCAAGTTGCGGTGCAGCGGGTCGATCGTGCGGGTCGAGCGACGTCGTCCCACACGGCCGCTTGCATCCATCCGAAAAGATCGTCGAGCGACATCGCGCGGACGCCGGCGTTCTGCTTCCACTTGCCGGTTCGAAAGGCGGCTCATCGCATCGGGCGAGAACAGCTCGAACATCACGTCGTCCTGCATCGCGCCGACGAACTCTTCGAGCCCGAAACTCCGTCGATTCGACGTCGGTCACGCCGCGATGCAAGTAGTGATCGGGCCCGAGGTCCGCGAGCAGCTGCGGCGAGAAGCGCATGGCGCGGCTCGAAAAGACGTTCTCGGACAGTTCTGCGAAGGCGCGCCGGCTTTGGTCGCGCGGGATCGAGCGCAGCGGAGCAACTGCACCCGGCTGACCGCGGTGCGCGCGTGACGTCTCCAGGCCGCCGATGTACTTCGTCGCCAGTAGCGCTGCACGCTCATAACCGCGCATCAACGTCTCGAAGGTCGCCCGCTCTTGCGAGTATGGCTCGTCATCCCGCGGGTAGACGCGGTCCAGACGGCTCACCAAGCCGTCGTAGACGTCGAACTGATTGCGGTCGAACGCGAGGGGATCGTCGGCCCAAGGCGAACGTCGCGATGTGCGGGTCGATCGCGAGCGGCCCGTTGGCATCTTCATCCGTCGCGTACGTATATTCGGGGCGCGTGCTTTGATCCGCAATCCTTCGCAAGGCGCGTTCTTCGTCGGCGGGACGCCGCGCGCCATAGCGCTTGTAGCCGTATTCGATCGCCCACAGATCGTACGGTCCCAGTCGCAATTGGAAGTACTCGCCTTGCGGCCGGCGCGCGGGCGAAAGGTTGACCGGCGCATAGCCCATGACGGAAGCGACCAAACCGTGCTGTTGCGTGAACGCTCTGTCGTGGATCTGCACCGAGCGAATACAAGCCGAAAGCAGCAAAGTTGTGACGCAGACCGAGATTGTGACCGGACTCGTGCAGCACGACGGATCGGAGCCAGTCGTCGGTGTATCGCTGCAGTCGCTCCGGCGTCGCTCCGTCAGCGCGAAGCTCGACGGTGCCGGCCGAAGCGAACTCCGCCGACGCTTGCGCGAAGTCGTCGCAGGCCGGCGCGCCCGCGCAGCCCGAGGTCGGAAGCGGCCGGCCAAACCGGCAGTCCGGATGCGTCGAAGGCGACCGAGCGCGTCGGTTTGACGGCGTCCACGTAGCCGCGAATGACCGAGCGGAGCGCCTCGCCGTCGATGACGATCTCGACGCGCAAGATCTCGCCGGTGCGCGGATCGGCGATGTGCGGACCGTACGCGCTGAACGCCGGATGGTCGCTCGTTATCCAACGTACGGTCGAATAGCGCGCGTCGTCGGGATCCCAACTGGGATCGTCCGGCTGGTCGCGCACTTCGATCGCGTTGGGAATGCCGACCTTCGCAAATGCGTCGTTCCATGTCAATAAGCCGGCGCGGATCGACGCTTTATATTTCGCGGGGATCTCGTTGGTCAAGTAATAGACGATCGGGCCGTTATTGAAGTTCCAGCGATCGATGTACCGGACGAACGGCGTCGGCAGCGCATCGTTGTCGAAGCTCTTCTGGGCCGTGATGAAGTAGCCGACGCGATCGTCGGCCAATCGCGGGACGTACGTGCTGCGCGCCGGCGCGTCGATGATCGAGTAGTGCATCCGTAGCCGCACGCCGCGCCCGTCGGGGGCTCCGGCCACTTCGCCCGGGGGCCCGGAGAACGCGAGGCTGGCCAAGATCTCATCGTTGGCCGGTAGAGCCTTCGTGCGTTCGATGTACGATTTGGTCGGATCTACCGAGAAACCGGCTTTGGGAGGTCCGCCCAAGAGAATGAGCGGCCCCGACGGGCCGTCGCCGCCCAATGATTTTGCGACGTTCTCGAAATCCGTCAAAAAGAACGCCGCCGACACGACGACACGGCCCGTCTTCGCGTCGTCGGCGACGATCGGCGTGCTGTTGATGACGGAATCGGTGACTGAGATCGCCAGTGCGTTCGCAGCTGCCGTTCCGGGCGGTGCGCTGAAACCGGAGTTGCGATCGATCCAGAGCACGCGCTTACCAACGCGCTTGAATTCGAGGATGAACGAATCGAATACCCGTCCTGCGAACGCTTCGTTGCCAACGCCCGACGCTAGCACCGGAGCGATGATGAAGGAGTGATCGAGATCCCCGGGTCCGAGGTCGAAGTACGTTTCGTCGTCTTTCGTAAGGATGTCGATCAGGCCGTGCTGGCGCTGCGCGGTCTTGATGAAGTTCGAGTACGGCGCAGGCGACGGAGCGATGCCCGTCAGGTTTCCCAGACGCAGGCCCGGCGGTAAGAGTAACCTCGCGGCCCCCGGGGCAGTCGACGGCATAGGCGAGGCGGCCGGTTCGACCGTAGGAGAAGCGGCCGGCGAAGGGGTCGCGGGATCGGGGGACGGTTGCGCCGCTTGCACGGGGCCGTCGGGCGGCCCGGCGGATTGCGCGTGAGAAGTCAGGGGCGCGAGCGCCGCCACGGCACAAGCGAACAAAAACGGAACCGAACGACGAACGATCACATGGTCTGTTTCGACGAACCGTTTGTAGAATGATGCTGTTATGAGGTTACGATGAGCGATTCACACACCGCTATAGCGACCTTTGGGGCCGGATGCTTTTGGGGCGTTGAAGCCGATTTCCGCCGGCTGCCGGGCGTCCTCGATGTGACGGCTGGTTACGAAGGAGGCACGACCGAGCACCCTTCGTACCGCGACGTATGCTCGCACCGAACCGGCCACGCAGAAGTCGTCGAAGTACGCTACGATCCGGCGCGCATCTCGTACGAGCAGTTGCTCGATACGTTCTGGCAGATCCACGATCCGACGACACTCGACCGGCAGGGTCCCGACGTCGGTTCTCAATATCGCAGTGCGATCTTCTACCATACGCCCGAACAGCGCGCGGCTGCGGAGGCGTCAAAAGCGCAGCAGGATGCGACCGGCCGGCATCGCCGCCCCATCGTTACCCAGATCGTGCCGGCCGCAGACGTTTTATCGCGCCGAAGACTACCATCAGCGCTACTTCGAAAAGAACGGCATCGCCGCGCATCGGTAAAGCGCGGCTACAGGGTTAGCGGCTTAGACGGCAGTAGCCGCCGGGTTCGGATTTGCAGCGGCCGCCTTGCGGCGACCATTCCAGCGGCGAGCGTTGCGTCGTTTGGGGCCGGGGACATCGGGTCGCCGCTTGGGATGCACGTTTCCCGCTTCTAGGCGCGCAGTCGCCGCTGCGATCGCGTCGGGCAACGTCGGAGCACTCAGCAGATTGCGAGCCGGACCGCGGCCGTTCGTGAACGTCGCGATCCATGCATCGCCGCGGCGCACGACATCGACGAGTTGCTGCTGCTGCGAGATCGTACGGCTGTCGACATTGAGCATGCGGATCGCGGAGGCTTCGGGGTTTTCGTGCGGCGCGATCTTTTTCGCCATGTCGACGAATCGCTCGAAGCGCGGCCCGAAGTGCGGGATGGGACGTCCTTTGCGGTCCCGCGCGATGCGTTGCGTCCGTTCCAGCCGCCAATGCTCCGAAGCGATCATCTGCCAAGCTGCAGACTTGCCCCCCGACTTCTCGGCTTCGGCTTCGATCAGCGCATTCTCGATCTGCTCGGCGGTACGCACTTTGGCTGCCTGCCGCGGCGCCAAGCGGAACAGTTCCTCGTATTGCTCGGCCAGCGAGGAGATCAGCCGCCCCTGCGCGTCGATCTGCGACGGCATGCCCCACAAGGTCGGCAAGGTCACGAGCTCGTGGCGACGCGCTTGGTCGACGATATCGACGATCGTCGCATACGGCTTGCCGCTCTGCGCGATGTAGCCGCGCCGCGCCTCGGGCGTCGGAAAGAGTGAGACGGCGAAGGCGTCCTGATCGAGCGGCCGCAAACCGCGTCCCGTGACCTGCGTGTAGAGTGTCGTCGATTTCGTTGGGCGTGCGTTGATGATCGCCTCGATCGACGGCACGTCGAAACCTTCGAGGTAGAGTCCACAGTTGACGAGCACGTCGATCTCGGTGCCGCGAAAGCCGGCGACGATGCTTTCGCGTTCCGCATGCGGCGTCTCGCCGCTCGCGAAGGCCGCTCGTATGCCTGCATCCCGGAAGAGTCCCGCAACGTGACGCGCGTGCTCGACCGACGCCGTAAAGACGAGCGTCTTTTTGCCGGGGATCAACGTTTGATACGCTTCGAGCACGGCTCGGTTGCGCTCTTCAGTATCGACGGCGTCGGCCAACTGTCCCAGAACAAAATCGCCGGCGCGTGAAGCGACGGCGTCGAGATCCACGTCCGTTGCGACGGCGAACGACTTGACGGGAACGAGGTATCCTTCGGCAATCGCGGCGCGCGCATCCATCGCATAGACCGTGTCTGGGAAGATCTCGTTGAGTTCGACGCCGTCGCCGCGCTGCGGCGTGGCCGTAAACCCCATGACCATCGCGTCGGGTCGTTTGAGGAGAATTTTGTCGAGAATCGCACGGTACGTCGGCGCTGCTGCGTGGTGCGCCTCATCGATGACGAACAAGGCGATGCGGCGTCCGAACTTCGTCACGAAGCGCGTCAGCCGGGGTCCCGTTAAGGTTTGCACCGTCGCGACGACGATCGTGCAGTTATCGGCAGCGCTCTCTTCGGCTTTTTCAACGCAGACGACCGCGTCGGGATTCTGCGTCTTCATCTTCTCGACCAGTTGCGAAATCAGCTCATCGCGATGCGCCACAATCAACGTCACGTCGTTCGGCCGCAGCTCGAGCACCTCAGGAAGCGTCGAAATAATGACGGACTTCCCAAGGCCTGTCGCGAGCGACACGAGTTGCGCGCGAAAACCGCGTTTGCGTGCTTCGACAATCGCCTGCTGCGCCGCAATCTGATACGGGCGCAGGCAAAGGGTACTAAAGTTCAAGCTATTCCCCGTCAGGGACCGTGGTGACCGGCGTTCACGCGGAGCCGAACGCTCGACACGTGCGCCGAGGTACGTCCTTAGCTATCGGCAGCGACGTTTCCCGCTTTAGCAGACGTCATGTGCGGTCGACGCGCCGGCCGCTGTCGCGCACTCGCTCGGTGCGGAATCGAACGAACCGGGATCGATGTGCGTTCACCGTTTGCGATCTGAGGGAGGCGACTCTTCTCCGCTGATGCGGGCGCGATAGGCTTTCTCCGTGGCGAGCCAACCGGCGAAGCGTTCGTCGAACACTTCGGGCCGCAAGAGCATCAGATCGCGGAAAGCGACGAAGCTTCGCTCGTGGTATTCGTGATAGCGTCCGAGCAGTTCGGGCCCGGTCGTTACGCCCTTCTCCATCACGACATCGGCCAGCGCTCGGAGCCGAACCCGTAAGAACGCGATCGTATCGAGCATGTTGCGGAAAACTTCGATACCGACGGTATCGGGATGCGAGACCGCCGGCAGATCCCATTCCGGCGGCTCGATCAACGCTGCCGCTTCAGTCGGCGAAACCGGATGTTCGCGCGCGAGCCCGCGCAACTCACCGAGGGTCGTGAAGCTCTTACCGAACGCTCCCCACGTGAGCGCTCCGTCGCTTGCGACCGAATAGCTGAAGTTCTGGCCGCCGAGCAAGAATGCAGCCAATTCGCCGTCTTCGGCCGTGAGAACGTAATCGTCGGGAAGCACGACGCTGCGCCGGGCAGCGCTCTGGGAGATGCTCAGCGGTGGTTCCTGCACGAGTGCTCCTTGCAGAGTGCCGCGAGGCGGATGCCCCGCGAGTTGACGCCCTCTTCGCGCCGGGCCGTCGCCGTCCCGCAGGCCGCCGTCACATTGCGTCGCGCGCCGCGTTTGCGCGTGCGGAACCTCCCAGCCGCAGACCTAGATGCTCCAGTCTTGCGCGTTCCAGTCCTCGAGCGACGGGCTTGGCGCGAAGCCGTGGAAAGCGGTGCTGACAGGCTCTAAGATACGTTCGTAGTAGAGGAAATCGAACGGCAAGTCTTTGAGCAGCAGCGCCTGGATTGCGAAGTACGCCTGCTTGCGTATCGTGCGGTCGTAGTGGTCGAGCGCCGTCATTTGCAAAGCGTCCATCCGGGCGCTGCAGTAGCGGCTGTAGTTCGTACCGTGCGGCGCGACGTTTTCGCAGGTCAGTTGCGTTGAATCGTCCGGATCGATGCCGGCGATCCATCCGGCGCGCGAGATGTCGAAGCGGCCGCCTTGCAGGATGCCGCCGACCGCCGCTTGGGCGAACAGCACGTCGCCCGGGTAGTATTTGATCTCGAGGTCGATGCCGATTTTGCGCAGCATCGCTTGGACGAGAACGGCTTGATTGCGGCGCGTCACGTTGCTGTTATTGCTGACCAGCACGAGGGTCAGCGGCTGACCGTTCTTGCGGCGGATCCCGCCGGCGCCCGGAAGCCATCCGGCTTGCGTCAACAGCTGCCCGGCCTTCGCCGTATCGTATGCGTCACTCTGGAGGTGCGGATCGTGTGCCCAGATCCATGGCGGCTGGTCCGCCGTCGCGGCGCGCTCCTGACCGAAGGCCGACGTGTCGATCAGCTCCTGTTTGCTGACTGCCAGCACGATCGCTTGGCGTACGCGGATATCGCGCGTGATCGGGCGCGAAACGTTGAACTGCAAATCTTCGTAGCCGTTGAGATCGACGAAGTACGGCCGCACCCCGGGAAGGTTTTTGACCTGCGGATAGTTGTGGATCGACGCTTGGAACCAGAAGTCGATCTCGTGGGTGCGCATCAGATTGACCGTCGTGCTTTCGTCCGGAACGACGCGCAGCGCGATGCTCTGCAGCTTCGGCTTCCCCATGAAGAAGTGGTCGTTGGCGGTGAGATCGATGTGATCGCCGTGCTGCCAGCGGACGAATTTGAACGGACCGTCGCTCACGTCGGGATTGCTGTTGAACGCCAACTGGTTGATATTGGGGTATTGCTCGAGCACGTGAGCGGGCGCGATGGGAAACGGCTGATCGCTATCGGCGAAGAACGTTGCCGTGAACGGGGCGAACGGCCTTTTGAGATGGACGATCGCGGTGCGCGGATTCGGAGTGTCGATCGAGTCGACGACGTCGTAGCCGTGACGCGAGATGATGTTGTTGTCGCGGTTCATGATCGCTTGCCACGACCACTTGACGTCTTTGCTGGTCACCGCGACCCCGTCGGTCCATCTGACGTTCGCGCGCATGTGGTAGGTTATCGTCAGTCCGTCCCGGCTGATTCCCCCATTGGTGAGCGTTGGGATCTCCGTAGCGAGCGTCGGGATGAGAGCGCCGGCCGCGTTGGCAGAGACGAGCGGTTCGAACATCAAGCGCGCCACGAAGGCGTCGCTCGTATTCGAAGTGAGGAGCGGATTGAGCGTCTTGACGTCCTGTTGCAGCGCAATCCGCAGATGGCCGGGCACGACGCCGGGAGTCGTCCCTCCGGAGCCCGTCTCGACCGCAGTGCAAGCGGACAGCATACCCGACAGCGCCGCGGCGACCAACGCGAGCGCAGCCGGGTGACGTGAGCGAGGAAAGATCCGTAATCGGCGAAGCACGATGCCGGCAGCTCGCACTACAGCAGCAGCCGCCGCACGTCGCCAAGTGACGCGGCGAGGTGCGCATTGAAGCGCGCTGCCAGAGCTCCATCGATGACCCGATGGTCATACGATAAGGAAAGCGGCAGCATCAAGCGCGGTACGAACGCGTCGCCGTCCCAGATCGGGCGAAGCGCGGTCCGGCTCAGGCCCAAGATCGCGACTTCCGGCGCGTTGACAATCGGGGTGAACGACGTTCCGCCGATGCCGCCCAGGCTCGAGATCGTAAACGTCGCGCCGCTCATGTCGGCCGCCGACAGCTTTCCGTCGCGCGCTTTAGCGGCCAGTTCGGCCGTCTGCTGCGCGATCTCGATTACCCCTTTGCGGTCGGCGTCCCTGAGAACGGGCACGACGAGTCCGGCCGGCGTGTCGGCCGCAAAACCGATGTTGTAGTATCGCTTGCGAATCAGGGTGTCACCGTCGAGAGAAGCGTTGACGTCAGGATAGGCAGCAAGCGCGGCCGCGACCGCCTTCATCGCGAACGCGAGCAAGGTCGTCTTGACGTTGCGTTCGGCGTTGATCCGTTTGCGAAACGCTTCGAGTTCGGTGACGTCGGCTTCATCGTTGTTGGTGACGTGCGGAATCGAAACCCAATTGCGGTGCAGCGCAGACCCCGATATCTTACGAATCCGCGACAGCGCTACGGGCTCGATGGGACCGTATTTCGCGAAGTCGACCTTTTGCAGCGGCGCGAGGTCGAACGGAAGTCCCGGACCCGCGCTGCGTGCCGGCGAAGCGAGCGCCGCTTTCACGAACTTCTGCACGTCTTCGCGCGTGATGCGCTCGTGGGGCCCACTCGGTTGCACATCCGCGAGCGAAACGCCGAGTTCACGCGCGAAGCGCCGAATCGACGGGCTCGCATGCACGACGCCGTTCTCGGAACCCATCGTTTCGGAGTGGACGGCCGGCGGCTGGTCAGTTGCTTGCGTCGGCTCCGCCGGATGCGCGCCGTACGAGGCGGGTTCTTGCGCGACAGTCCGCGGCGCATCGCTTCGCCGGTCCGTCGCCCCGGCGCTAGGGGAGTGGGAGGCTCCGTTGCCGCTCGCGGGTTCGGGCGGCGGAGCGGAAACAGGCGATGCTTGCGCGGACCCTTCGGCTGCAGAGTCGGGCGGCGCGTCGAGCGTGATGAGGACGCTGCCCTCGCTGACTTTGTCGCCGACCTTGACGGCGATCGTTTTGACGGTGCCGGCGCGCGATGACGGCACTTCCATCGTCGCTTTGTCGGACTCTAGCGTGACGAGCGGATCTTCCACGGCGACCGAGTCGCCAGGGGCGACCATCACATCGATGATCGGGACGTCGCTAAAATCGCCGATGTTGGGAACGCGAACTTCAACCGGCGGCACGCTACACCGTCACCGGATTCGGTTTTGCGGGGTCGATGCCGAAAGCGTCGCGCGCCTTAGCGACGAGGCTGCGGTCGAGGGCGCCGTCGGCCGCAAGCGCACCGAGCGCAGCGAGCGCAACCCAGCGCCGATCGACTTCGAAGAACGCGCGCAGTTTGCGGCGGTAATCGCTGCGGCCGTAGCCGTCGGTGCCAAGCGCGTGAAAGCGCTTGGGCACGAACGGACGGATGCCATCGGCGTAACTTTTCAGGTAGTCGCTGGCGGCGACGACGGGCCCCGGCCGAGCGCCGAGTTTTCCGGTCACATAGGGCACGCGCGGCTCTTCTTCGGGATGGAGCAGATTCCAACGCTCGGCGTCGAGGCCGTCGCGGCGCAGTTCGTTGAAACTCGTTGCGCTCCAGACGTCGGCTGCAATGCCGTATTCATCGCGCAGAATATCGGCGGCGGCGATCACCTCTCTGCAGGATCGCCCCCGAGCCGAGCAACTGGACCCGAGGACGAGTCTCGCTTGCGTTGCCCGGCACCGGGCGCTCAGTGGTCGCGTTCGATCCCGCGTCGGCACGATCTTGGACCGTCGCATCGCGCAAAAGGTACATCCCCTTAATGATGCCTTCTTCGGCGCCGTCGGGCATCGCGGGATGGCGGTAATTTTCGTTGAGGACCGTAATGTAATAGTAGACGTCCTGCTGATCGTCGAGCATGCGGCGCAAGCCGTCGCGTACGATCACGGCCAATTCGTAGCCGAACGTCGGGATCGTACGAGACGCAATTCGGAATAAACGACGCTGCGAGCTGGCTGTGACCGTCTTCGTGCTGCAGGCCTTCGCCGTTGAGCGTCGTGCGGCCCGAGGTTCCGCCGATCAGGAAGCCCCGGCTGCGCATGTCGCCGGCGGCCCACGTCAGGTCGCCGATCCGCTGGAAACCGAACATCGAATAGAAGATGAACAGCGGGACCATCGGCTCGTCGCTCGTCGAATAGCTCGTCGCCGCGGCGATCCACGAACACATCGCCCCCGCCTCGCTGATGCCCTCCTGCAGAATCTGCCCGGCGACGTCCTCGCGATAGTACATCAGCTGCGCGGAATCTTGGGGTTTGTAGAGCTGGCCCTGGTGCGAATAGATGCCGAGCTGGCGGAACATGCCTTCCATCCCGAAGGTGCGCGATTCGTCGGCGACGATCGGAACGATCCGTTTGCCGAGCGCCTTGTCTTTGACGAGCGCAGAAAGCAGCCGCGTGAAGACCATCGTCGTCGACAGCTCGCGCTCGCCCGAACTCGCAAGCTGCGGCGCAAAGGCCGACAGTTCGGGGACTGGGAAAGACTTGCTGGTCTTACGGCGGCGCTGCGGGATGTAACCGAGCGCGCGCGTCCGCTCCTGGAGATATTGCGCTTCGGGACTGTCGTCGGGGGGCCGATAGAACGGGACCTTGGCAAGATCCGCATCGGAGATCGGGATTGCGAAGCGGTCACGGAACTGGCGCATCGCGCGCAGATCGAGATGCTTCTGCTGATGGGCGACGTTCTGTGCTTCACCGGAACTTCCCATGCCGTAGCCTTTGATCGTCTTGGCCAGCACGACCGTCGGCTGGCCGGTGTGTGCGGTCGCCGCCGCGTAAGCCGCGTACACTTTGCGAGCGTCGTGACCGCCGCGCTTGAGATCCCAGATCTGTTCGTCGGTCCAGTCGGCGACCATCGCAGCCGTTTCGGGATAGCGCCCGAAGAAGTGCTCGCGCACGTACGCGCCGTCGTTGGCTTTGAACGTTTGGTACTCGCCGTCGACGCACTCGGTCATCACTTGGATCAGCCGGCCGCTGTGATCGCGCGCCAGCAGTTCGTCCCAGCCGCGGCCCCAGATTACTTTGATCACGTTCCAGCCGCTGCCGCGAAACTCGCGCTCGAGTTCCTGGATGATTTTGCCGTTACCGCGCACCGGGCCGTCGAGCCGCTGCAGATTGCAGTTGACGACGAAGATCAAATTGTCGAGTTGTTCGCGCGCGGCGACCGAGATCGCGCCCAGCGACTCCGGTTCGTCGACCTCGCCGTCGCCGAGGAAACACCAGACTTTGCGGCCCTGCGTGTCGGCGATGCCGCGATTCTGTAAGTACTTGAGGAAGCGCGCTTGGTAGATCGCTTGAATCGGGCCGAGGCCCATCGACACGGTCGCGAACTGCCAGAAGTCCGGCATCAGCCACGAGTGCGGATACGACGAGAGGCCGTCGCCGTCGACTTCTTGGCGAAAGTGCGCGAGCTGCTCTTCACTGATGCGCCCTTCCAGATAGGCGCGGGCATACACGCCAGGCGCCGAATGGCCTTGGAAGAACACGAGGTCGCCGCCGAAGTTTTCCGACGGCGCGCGGAAGAAATGATTGAAGCCGACATCGTACAAGGTCGCCGACGACGCAAAACTCGCGACGTGGCCGCCCAGCTCAGAACTCGCTTCGTTGGCGCGCACGACCATCGCCATCGCATTCCAGCGGATGAAGTGGCGGATGCGCGTTTCGAGTTCTTCATTGCCGGGCATGCGCGGCTGCTGCGACGGCGGAATCGTGTTGACGTAGGGCGTTTGGACGCCGAGTTCGACCTGCGCGCCGCCGGTCTGCGCGCGTTCGACGATGCGCTCGACCAGTTCGGTCGCGCGCGCCGGCCCTTCGTGGACGAGCACGCCGTCCAGCGCGTCGAGCCACTCTTGCGTTTCTTGCGGGTCGCCGTCGCGGGACGCAGTCACGCCGTTGGTCGGAAGCGGGGTCGAAAGCATGGCGTGCTCTTCTTTGCGTGCGCAGCCGCCGTCCCCCGCGATGAGGGGACAACATTCGCGGTGCCCGACGCTTGAGCCGCGCGAGGTGGCGGTTTCCGTGCCGAGGCGGCGAATGGACGGCGGTGCCGCACGCCTATAATCGCCGGCTGTATTATACTGCGCTGACCGTCGACTCGCTCGCATACCAAGTGCAGGGCGTCGCGATCGCATGGCACGTGTTTTTGCTGCGGCACCGGGCGTTCGACTTGGGCCTCGTCGGCCTCGCCCTGTTTCTGCCGGTCTTTCTGTTCGCACTGCCCGCGGGCGTCGTCAGCGATCGCTACGATCGCCGCGCCGTCGCGACGATCGCCATCACGATCGAAGCGGTCGCCATCGGCGCCTTCGTCGTCGCCGTCGTCGGCCACGTCGCAGCGCTCGGAGTCTACTTGGCGATCCTGACAGTTATTGGAACGGCCCGCGCTTTCAGCACGCCGGCGACCCGCACGCTGCTGGTCAGCATCGTTTCGCGTGAGGAGTATCTGCCGGCGCAAGCGCTCGCATCGTCGATCCGCCAGCTGACGGTGATCGGCGGACCGGCGCTGGGCGGCGTGCTCGTCGCCGTCTCGACGCCGATCGCACTGGGTGTGGCGGCGGCCGCCATGTTTGCAGCAGCGTTGTCGATCCCGCTGTTGCGTATCCTCCGCTCCGCCGACGCAACGCCGCCGCGCATGCGCGATGCGCTCGAAGGCTTACGCTTTATCCGTTCGCGTCCGCTCGTCTTAGGCGCGATCTCGCTCGATCTGTTCGCCGTGCTGTTCGGCGGTGCAACTGCGCTCTTGCCGGCCTTTGCCGACGGCATCTTTCATGCCGGTCCGCAGGGTCTGGGCGCGCTGCGCAGCGCCCCCGCCGTCGGCGCCGCACTGGTGGCAGCGGGCCTGGCGCGGCGTCCGCTGCAGCGCCGCGTCGGGCCGACGTTGCTCGTCGCCGTCGCCGGTTTTGGGCTCGCGACGATCGCCTTCGGCCTATCGCGCGACTTCGTCCTGTCCCTCGTCTTCCTGGCGGTCGTCGGCGGCACGGACATGGTCAGCGTCGTCATCCGCAACGGCCTCGTTCAACTCGGTACGCCCGATGCGATGCGCGGGCGCGTCAACGCCGTCGAAAACGTCTTCATCGGAGCGTCGAACGAACTGGGGGAATTCGAATCGGGAACGCTCGCGAATTTCATCGGCGTCGTTCCCTCCGTCGTCGCGGGCGGCCTCGGCACGCTCGCCGTCATCGCGCTGTGGGGCGTCTTCTTCCCGGCCCTGCGTCGCGCGGACCGGTTCACCTGAACTCAGCTGCCGGGATGGTATGCGCGCTCCGTGTGACCGATCAGTTGCTCGGGATAGAAGTACACCGTTCGTAGGTCGCCCGTGCTGTAGCGTTGCGCTTCGTCGTCGAAGTGCGGCGAATCCGCATGTCCGCTTTCACCGCCCGCCGTCACGGCGACGGCGCGCACGCGCGGCCCGAACTCGACGACGGCGACGAAACTGTTGCCCGCCGTGCCGTAGCGCCGCTTCGTATTCGGACCGGGCGCCGCATAGAACGCCGCAAGCGATCCCCACGTGCCGGCGACGAACGGCACCGGAATGCTCGGCGCTGCGTCATCGAAGTGCGGCGTGATGTCGTCGTCGATGCGTTGGAAACGATTGACGTTGCCCCACGGCGTCTGCGCGCTTCCAAAGTCGGACTGCAGACGACTTGCGGCGGCCGCAAGACTGGCGAGCTTCTGTTGCGCCGGCGCTGCCAGCAGCGTCGATGCATCGACGCTTCCCGTTGCGCGCGCGAGCGACTCGGCCCAAAAGACGCCGAGCGACGTCGCCACCGAGTCCGCCGCCCAGCGATCGTCCCACGCCCGAAGCGCGGCGATCGGCGCGCTAAGCGCCCTTCTCCGTTCATCGTCTTTGGGTAGAGCATCGTACGCACGGACGAGCGACGGCACGAGCGTCGCAAAGAACGGCAGATACGGATCGAACGCTGCTGCGCGCAGCTTCTGCAGCGTGAAGTCGCGCCGGCCGGTCAGCAGCATCAGCGCATGGACTCCCCGAGCATTTTCGCCGGCGGTATCCATATAGCGCGGAAAGTTCCCGCGCTTGGGGCTGTCCGGCCCGGCCGCCGTGTAAGGCCAGTCGTTCGTATTGAATACCCAGCCGGTGGCTGGATTGACAACGTGCGGCTCTTCGTCGAGCGTGAGGACCCCGCGCCAGTCCGTCGCCGGATCGGAGCCGTCGACGGGCTTGGTGTAATCGAAGCGGTCGTCACGCCGCGGAATGAACTGCGGGTGCATGTACGCGATCTCGCCCTTGTCGTCGGCGAAGATCGTGTTGTTCGACGAGTTAGCCTCCAATTGTGCGACCCGGCGGAAGGCGGCGAAATCCTGAGTCTTGGTGCGTAAATACGACTGTTCGAGCGCACGAACCGGGCGGTACATCAAGGCCTCGGCGATCCATTTCCCGTGGTCGGCCGCGACGATCGGTCCGTGGTGCGTGCGATAGACGGTAAACGATCTGTTCGCCAGCGTGCCGTTGGGCGACCGGTACGGCACGACGATCGTCGACACGGCGACCGGGCGCAGTGTCGCGCCGTAACGATAGAACGGGCGGCCGTTGCGGCGTACGATCGTCTCGGCAAATCGATCGACGGTGTCCGCGCCAGTCGACGTATGCATCCAGCCGGTGTGCGCGTTGAAGCCCTGATAGATGAAGAATTGTCCCCACGTCACAGCGCCGTACGCATCGAGGCCCTGGTCGCTCGACATCTGCAGTTCGGAGCGGAAGTAGAACGACGTGTGCGGGTTGATCAACAGCAGCGCGCGATGGTCGACGGTGTTTTGGGGAGCGATCGCGATGCCGTTGGAACCGCCGGGATCGGGAATCGGCAGGTTTTCTGCTTGGACTGACGGCTGGGCCGCGGCCGGGACGCCGCCGTAGAACGCTTGCAACGGCTCGAGACCGACGCGCTCGATGTCGCCGCCGATGCTTCCCTCGGAAAAGCTCAGCGCCATCCACGGCTCGAAATGCGTGATGACACGCGGGTGCACCGCCGGATGCGTCAGCAGGTAGTAGTTTAGACCGTCGGCCCACGCGAGCATGAGCGCGCGCAGCCACGCCGGACTCGTCCGATATTTGGCATGCAAGTCAGTCGCGTCGATGAACAACCGTTGGCGCAAGTCCGAGTACAGTGCGGATTCGCCCTCGGCTTGGGCCAGCCAACCCAACGAGTTGAGATAGTTCGTTTCGACGCGGTTGAAGTCGTCCTCAGCCTGGGCGTACGCCATTCCAAAGACGGCGTCGGCGTCCGTCTTGCCGTGAACGTGCGCGATGCCCCAGTCGTCGCGAACGATCGTCACGCGCTGTGCCTCGCTCGCAAGACTACGGGAGCCATCTCGTGGCGCCGTCGTCGCCGCGGCGTTGCCGCACGCCAGGCTCACCGCCAGCACGCAGCACGAGACGAGCGGTGTCGTACGCGCTCGCTTCACCCGAGCGCCGTCCGCGAATCGCACCACGCCGGCCGCCGCTTTTCGAGAAACGCCCGCAGGCCTTCTTGACCTTCGGCGCTCGTGCGCTGGAGGGCGATCGCGTTCGCAGTCGGCTCGAGCGTCTCGGCATACGGTAGTTCGTAGACCTGTGCGAACAGCGCTTTCGTCCGTTCGACCGCGGTCGGGCCGGCGCTGACGATCTCATGCGCGATGCGAGCGACGCTATCGTCGAGGGCATCGAGTGAAACGACTTCATGCACCAGACCGATCGCCAGCGCGCGGCGCGCATCAAAGCGTTCGCCGGTCAGCGCCAGCGCACGCGCCTGCGAGCGCCCGACCTTGGCAAGCACGAACGGCGAGATGACGGCCGGCAGAATGCCGAGTTTGGTCTCGGTAAAGCCAAATAGCGCGTCGTCGGCAGCAACGACGACATCGCATACGGCGGCCAATCCCGCGCCGCCGCCGAGCGCTGCCCCCTGGATCCGCCCGATGACGAGTTTGGGCGTTCGGTCGATCGTGCGCAGCATGCGCGAGAGCGCCGCCGCATCGGCCACGTTGTCGTCGTGCGACAGATCGAGCGACGCGCGCATCCAATTGATGTCCGCTCCCCCGCAAAACGTTTTTCCGGCGCCCGACAACACGATCGTGCGTACCCGCTCGTCGGCGGCCCAAACGTTCGAACGCTTCCTGCAAGCGGGAGATCAGCTCAGCGTTGAACGCGTTACGCACGTCCGGCCGATTCAGCACGAGCCGTGCAACAGCGCCGTTTACCTCGACTTCAAGAGACATACACCGTCCTTTACGATGCCATTCGTGTTCGGGAATGGCGTTCTGGTGCCATGCCGCAATTGTCATGGTACGGCACTCCAAGAAGTTGACGAGCCTCAACGTCGTACTACGGCGGCGTGAGGCCGGGCGTTCGACTCGCCGCAATTACCGTGACGGCGATCGTCGTGTTCGCTCTCATCAATGGTGCGCTGTTTTACGTGGCGCTGTACCGCAGCGTCATCGCTCCGGATTCGAGCACGGGAACATTCGAGCGTTCGGTGGCGGCGCTACGCGGCTGGAAAGCCGACCGCCGTCGCGACGTTCTGGTGTTGGGCGATTCGCGCATTTTCGCCGGCCTCGATCCACGCGTAGCGGATAAGGCCGCGAGCGGTTTGCGGTTTCTCAATGCCGGCATTCCGGGGACGACCCCTCGCACGTGGTACTTCTTCGACCGCGCCGTCGACGCGCACGCCGACCGGTTTCGCGCCGTCGTTATTCCCGTCGACACCTATAGCGACGATACGAGCGCCATCGGCAGCCTCGACGCCGACGACCACGCCCTCGATCTGCGCTATATCGTCTTTGCCGTAACGCTTCGCGACGTCGTTCCGCTAGCAACGTCCTTTGATGAACCGAGCCTGCAGCGCAACGTTGCGGCCGATCTTCTGCTGCGTGGGCCGATTCTTCGCAACGACGTGCAGTCGCTCTTGTCGAACCCGGCAGCTCGCATATCGGCGCTGGCGACTCGTAGCGGCGCGGTCGATCCGCAGGCCGCGCACCCGCTGCCATCGTCGCTGGCAGGTCTGCGCGTCGATTTTGCGCGGGAGCGGATCGTGCGCTATCCGCCCGCGACCTCCTCGTACGAACGAGCCGAACTCGTAAAGCAGATTTTGCCTCGCCCAGTCCTGAGCGATTCGTACGCGCGCTACCGGAAACGCTGGCTCGGGGCGATCGTCAGCCGGTATCGCGCATCCGGCATCCCCGTCATCTTCGTCCGCATACCGGCTCGTCCCATCCATCGCCGCGAACCGCGCCCCTTAAGCGGGTCGCTCGCGATGCTGGCGATTCCCGGTGGAGTGAGCCTCATACCACAGCGCGCCTACGTCGCCATGGAGCGGCCAACGCTGTTCGCGGATCACGATCACCTCAACCCGCAAGGAAGCCGCCACTTCAGCACCATGCTCGGACGCGATGTTGCGCGCATCCTCGGACAGCCGGCGCCGTGGAGATCGACGTTCCGATCCCAGGGCAGCACAGCGCGGCCTTTCCGCGTAGACGCTCAGCGAAAGTCCTCCGACGCCGTGCGTGACCTGCTCGTTGCCGCCGGCATTGGGATACCGATCTTCTTTCAGACTTGGGAATTCGCACTGTTCTTCGCCTGCGTCTGCGTCGTCTTCTACGCCGTTCCCAGGCGTGCGAGGCCGGCCGTCCTCCTCGTGGCGAGCTACTATTTTTACGTACGTTGGAACGCCTGGTATGTCGCCTTGCTCGTTTGCCTTACCGCCAGTGACTTCGTGGTCGGGCGCGCGCTCACAACGGTGCCGGTGCGTTACCGTAAACTTCTGCTGACCGCAGGGGTCGGCGCCAATGTTGGATTTTTAGCAACCTTTAAATACCTGAACTTTGCCGGGGCAACGCTCGCGGCGCTGTCCGGGCGGCACGGAAATCCATGGTACGTGAGCGTCATCGTTCCCGTCGGCATCAGCTTCCATACGTTTCAAAGCATCTCGTACTTAGTCGACGTAGCGCGCGGTCGAGTCAAGCCGGTCACCCGCTTTCTCGACTATGCGCTGTACATCGCTTTCTTTCCACAGTTGTTGGCGGGACCGATCGTGCGCGCAGCGCGCTTTTTCGATGAGCTGTTCGCGTGGCAGCCGCCGACTATCGACGAAGTCGAACGCGGACTGCGCGAGATCGTCCTTGGCTTGGTGAAAAAGCTCGTCATCGCGGATCAGTTCGCTCAGGTCGCCGACCCGTATTTCAGCTCGATCGGCGCCCATCCGGGCCTCGCGGCTGCTTGGAGCGCAGCCTTCGCATTCGCAATGCAAATCTATTTTGATTTCGCGGGGTATGCCGACATCGCGATCGGTTGCGCGCGCCTGCTCGGATTTCGGTTTCCGGAAAACTTCCGCCGGCCGTACTTGGCTGCGAGCGTGACGGAGTTCTGGCGCAGGTGGAACATCTCGCTGTCGACGTGGCTGCGCGACTATCTGTACATCCCGCTCGGCGGAAACCGTGGCACGTCCTTCGCCACGCGGCGTAACCTGGTGCTCACGATGCTGCTGGCTGGTTTGTGGCACGGCGCCGACTGGACGTTCGTGGCTTGGGGCGGATACCACGGCCTGCTCTTGGCAGTCGAGCGCGCCCTCGGGATCGGACGCGTCGCTTCGCCGCACCTCTTTGGACGCGTGGTACGGACCGGCGTAACGTTCGTGCTGGTCCTTCTCGGTTGGGTTCTATTCCGTGCGCGCACGTTCGGCGGCGCATATTTGGTGCTCAAAGCGATGGTCGCCGGTGGACCGGGCTTTTTGCCCATCGCGGCTTGGACGCTCGTTCCCGTTGCCGTCGCATTAGCGATCGGCATCGCCCAAGAGGCAGGCGCGACCTGGAATTGGCGCACGAGGCCGGTGATCGTGCAAGCCGGCGCGCTAGCGTGCATGCTGGTGGCGATCGAACTGTGCTCGTGGCCCGGGCCGGCTACGCCCTTTGTGTATTTCAAGTTCTAAGACAGGAGTTCGGAGCTGGACTAGCGACCGTCGACGACAAGCGCCGTCCGATCGCGGTAGAGCGCCCGGCCGCATGCTCGTACACGATCGATGCGTTCGTGCCGCAGCCCCAGCGGCGCATCCGCTACGTCGTGCAGCACGAGCACCGCATGCAGCGCGCGCGCTTGCGCACACGGAGCGCTGTCGCCCGTATTGAAGACGGCTGCGTGCGGCATCACGACGGAGATCGCTCCAACGGGAAATTCCCAGCCCACGATACGTGACGGCTGAGTTCGGACCAACCACGCGAAGAGTCCCGAGCGCTGCGCGCCGTTCCCGAGCCAGTCATCGTAGTACGCCACGGGACGTGCAGCGGCCAGCCGCGCCGCGTAGACGACCAACCCAAAAGCGACGATCGCCGTCGCCGCCGCACCGATGTGGCGCCGCGGCAGCAAGGCCATGAGCGCGATCGGGATCAGCGCGTACACGACTCCGTGCGTCGCCGCATCGTTCCAGAAAATGCCTAGCACGCTGCGCACGTCGAACGCGGCTAATGCGGCCAACGCAATGCCGGCGGGCCACGTAAAGGGCCCCAGCGGCCGCACCATGCCGACGATCCCGACGACCAATGCCGGTATCGCGTACCGCAGCGATGCTCCGTTCGCAAGCTGCGGTACGCTACTCGCAAAACCCAGTGGCACGACGTAATAGAAGAGCGCGCCGAACGCGGCGATGAGCCGGACCACCGGCTCGCGCGCAAAGAGCAGCGTCGCCGCGAGTGCGAGCGCCAACACGATCGTGCCGGCGCCCTGTGCGGCGACAGCGCGTGCCAACAGCATCACGCCCCCGAGCCCGTGGGCCGCGATCGTCGTTTGGACGACGTTCGGGATGGCGGTTTGGGCCGGCGCGAGCGTGGCGCTCGGCCACAAGAGCGCATCGCGTACGACCCAGACGGCGAACGGCACGAGCGCCAGGAGAGCCGTGCGCCACGGCGTGCGCGCAGCCGCCAATGCGACGGCCGCATACACGAAACCGTACGGCTTGATCAGTGCCGCTACGCCGGCACTCCGCATCAGTGTCGCGCGATCGTACATGGCGGCCCAAACGATCTCGAGCGTCCACGCGCTCAACCACACGTCGTTCTCGAGATCGTGCCCTTGCAGCGCGATGATCGGCACGCTGACGACGAAGCCGGCGACGATCCCGGCGCACCATGGCGGTACGTCCGCCTTACGTCCAAAGGCGTACAGACGGTGAGCGAGGAGCAGCAGCACGACAAAACCGGCGAGCCCCAGAGACGCCGGACCAGCCACGGAAAAGAGCCCGGCGGCGAACATCTCCGAACCGCCCGGATACCACCAATACGTCGTGCCGGTCGTCCAAAACGAGTGCGTCACGCTCCAAGCGGCGGCGTTGGGCAGATGGTAGCCGAGCGAATCGCCCTGCAAGAGCGGCCGCACCAGACCGGGCCACGCGACGGCGATGCACGCCAGCGTCGGCACGGCGCGAGCGATTGCTTCGTGCCCGTTGCGCCGGTCCGCCTCATCGATGTCGCCAGACGAGCTGCATTGCACGCGCGCGAAACGAACGGCGGCCAATGCGCCGGCGAGCGCGGCGCAGGCGACGCCGCTCAGGATGCCACAGATGCTCAGTGCGAATGGAATGAAGACGCCGAGCGCGATCGCGTCGCGCAACCGATCCGCCGGCTGCGTGACCGTCTGTTCGCGCGACAGCAGCCCCGCTGCGTACCACAGCGCTGCCAGCCACAACGCCGCCGCGATGCCGTCGGTTATGGAGGCCTGCTCACCGGTGAGCTTAGGATGCCGCTCCCACCCACGGCGCGTCGCCATCGGCGTACACGTTGCCGTAGAGATCGGCCGCCTGCGGATAGGGTTCGCGCTCGACTTCGTCCGTCGTCGCATTGACGAGGGTCGCGATCTCTTTGCGCAGCGACTCGATGCGCTCGCGCGTCACGACGCCCAGCGCAATAAGACGCTCTTCGAAGCGCGGGAGTGGATCGGCTTCGCGCTGACGCTGCACTTCTTCCCGCGTACGGTAGGTGCGGTCGTCGTCGTCCGTCGTGTGCGAGAGAAAACGGTAACATTTCGCTTCAATCAACGTCGGGCCGCCGCCCGTCGCTGCCTTCGCTCGCGCGTACCGCACCGCGTCGTAGACTGCGACCGGATCGAAACCGTCGACGATGAGACCCTCGATGCCGTAACCCGCTGCCCGCGCCGCGACGTCTTCGACGGCCATCTGCTTGGCTTGCGGCGTCGAGATGGCCCACCGGTTGTTCTCGCACAAAAAGACGACCGGGACGCGCTGGACGGCTGCGAAGTTGATCGCCTCGTGCCACTCACCTTCGCTCGTCGCGCCATCGCCGAAGGTGCACAGCGCGACGCGGTCGCTTTCGCCGCGCAATTTGTACGCGTAGGCTGCTCCGACGGCGTGCGTGCACTGCGACGCGATGATCGACGAAAGCGTCGCGATCCCTTTGGCGTGGTCGCTGACATGGTTGATGATCTGCCGTCCCAGCGTCTTGTCGGTCGCGCGCGCGAATTGCGAACGAAAGACATCGCGCAACTCGAAACCGCAGGCCAGCACGATGCCGGTATTCCGGTAGTACACCCACAGCGAATCGCGCCCGCGTACGAACGCGAGGCCGGCGCCGGCTTGGACCGCCTCGTGCCCTTCGGAGCCCATCGCAATCGGAATCTTGCCCTGCCGGTTGAGTTGAAAGCCGCGCGTGTCGACCGCCCGCTGCAGCAGCATGTTGCGCAACATCGCAAGGAGCAGGCTCGAGTCCCGCTCTGCGGCATTGGCGCCGGCGACCTCGGCTTGGCTACCGGTTGTTTCTATGCGCGTCTTGATAAACGAACCCGCTTTCTTTCGCGGCGAAGCTCTGTTGTGTGCAGCCGCCGAACAGGGCGGCGGCGCGCACTAGCGCAGCGCGAACTGCTCGCTCGGATAGATGGCCGCGCCAACCAAAGCATCGTTGGAATTGGAAACCGTGTACGATGCCACGAGATTGCCCGCCGGATACGTGTAGAGCAGCGCCGCAGCCGGTGCCGACCCGGCCAAAAGCACGAGTCGGTCGCTCGGGCTGAACGCCATGCCTTCCGGAAGACCTGAACCCGGCAGCGCCGTCTGGGTCGGCGGACCGAGGTTGGGATACGAGAGCGCGGGATATGCATCGATGGTCGGCGTGGCGCCCGAGCCCTGGTCGAGAATTGCAAGCTCTCCGTATTTGCCAGGCGTGTTGAGCACTTGCAACCCTTGGGGAGCGACGGGCAGCGTGCCATTGAGGGAATGGATGACGGCTTGTTGGTTGTCGAAATTACCGCGCACTATGACTCCCGCGCTGGCGGTGCCGCTGCCGATATTGATGCCGTCCAGATCCAAGTTGCCCTGCTTGTCGAAGGCGCAGTACAGCGGCGCCGAGCTGGGATCTGAAGCCATTCCCGTCGGAACCGTCGAGCCGGCCGCGTAGAGAGCGACGTTCCCCGAACCACTGAGTATTTGAGGATTCGTCACGGCGATGTTGCCGTGGGCGTCAATGGCGACGTCCTGTGGAGCTTCATTACCATCGGCCAAGGTGTTGATGAGCGATCCTGTCAGCGAACTGACGATGACGACGTTATGGGCGCCCGAGTTTGCGACATAGACTTCGCCGCTCTGGTCGACGGAAATGCCGGTCGGGCCGCTAAAGCCCGTCAGCGTAGCGCAGATGGCGCCCACTCGATCCGATTCATAGACGACATTTGCCGTGTAGTCGGAGATAAAGCCGACCGGCGCTGTCGGACAAGATCCGGCGCGACCGAAGCCCACGACCGGCGTGATGCTGGGCCTGCGTGGCTGCATGCCGCTCACGCCGTTGATCAGCACGCTCAGCCCGTGAGCGCGGCTCGAGCCCTGGGTCCCCGAACCGCCGCCACTCGCTAAAGGTGCGCCTGCACCGCTCATATCTGCGTCTGAGCAGCCCGCAAGCAACGCGAACGCAGCAATTGCGCCGCACGCATAACCGAATGCGAGTCGACCGTTCATACCACGTTCCTCTCGGTGGAAAGATTTGAGGGCGCCGCGTTCGCTGCTCCGGCGGAGTGCGCCTCTTTGGCGCTCTCCGCATGATCCGATCGGTTCCGCGCTCGATTCCTAAGGGCGTTCGATCAGAACGGCGATACCCTGGCCGACGCCGATGCACATCGTGCAGATCGCGCGGCGCGCGTTGCGTCGTTCGAGGTCGATCGAGGCGGTGAGTGCCAGACGTGCGCCGCTCATGCCCAGCGGATGCCCGAGGGCGATGGCGCCGCCGTTTGGGTTGACGTGTTCGGCATCTTCGGGAATGCCCAATTCCCGCAACACGGCCAGCGACTGCGCGGCGAAGGCCTCGTTGAGTTCGAACAGATCGATATCGCGCAGTTCGAGTTTCGCGTGCTGCAGCAGGCCGCGCACGGCGGCGATCGGCCCGATGCCCATGATGCGCGGCGCGACGCCGGAGCTGACCGCGGCGACGACGCGCGCACGCGGCACGAGCCCGTAGCGTCCGATCGCCGATTCCGATGCGACGATCACGGCCGCTGCGCCGTCGTTGATTCCCGATGCATTGCCGGCGGTCACGCTGCCGCCCTCGCGAAACGGCGCGCGCAGCGCCGCAAGTTTTTCGAGAGTCGTGTCCGGGCGTGGTTGCTCGTCACGGTCGACGATGACGGTCGTGCCTTTTTTGGGCGACGTCGGCACGCCGGCGATTTCGCGCGCGAATCGGCCGTTCTCTTGGGCGGCGCCCGCGCGCTGCTGCGAACGTAGCGCGAATGCGTCTTGATCTTCGCGCGAAATCGCGAATTGCGCGGCGACGTTCTCGGCGGTTTCCGGCATGCTGTCGATACCGTACGCGCGCTGCAACGCCGTGTTGACGAAGCGCCAACCGATCGTCGTATCGTACACGGCATTCTCGCGAGCATAAGCAGCGTTTGCTTTCGGCATGACGAACGGCGCCCGCGTCATGCTTTCTACGCCGCCCGCGATCATGAGGTCTGCGTCGCCGGCGCGGATGGCGCGCGCGGCGATCGCTACCGCATCGAGACCCGAGCCGCACAAGCGATTGACGGTCGACGCGGGCGTGCGTTCCGGTAAACCGGCCAGCAACACGGCCATGCGCGCGACGTTGCGATTGTCTTCGCCGGCTTGATTGGCGCAACCAAGGTAGACATCGTCGACGGCGTGCCAATCGATGCCCGGGTTGCGCTCGACGAGCGTGCGCAGCACGAACGCGGCGAGATCGTCTGGCCGCACCGAGGCTAGAACACCACCGTACTTGCCGATCGGCGTGCGGATGCCGTCACAGATGAACGCTTCGCTCAGATCAGTGCCTCCCGCGCATGTGCTTCGCGCCTGCGCGACGCACGTCCGCCTCTTTGCGCGGCACGCCGATGTGACGCGACGGCGCGCCCAGGAAACGTTTACTGGTCGTCGTCAGGCGGCGTAGTTTCAGGGACGTGCAGAAACGACGCCGGGGAGCGGGCTACCGGAAACGCCTGAAATGTGGACGGCGTCTGCGAAAAGTCGAAGCAATCAGCTAGGCCGGCTGCGCGCGTATCGCTCGCCGCCAACGGCGCGAGTCCAAAGGTGGATTCCGCGAATTTGAGGATGCTGCCGAACTCGTACTGAACGTGCGAAACGTAGTCGTGCTTTGCGTACGGCGAAATGACGATCAACGGAACGCGAAAACCGAGTCCCATCGGATCGACCTGCGGTGGAACGACATGGTCGAACCAGCCGCCCCAGTCGTCCCACACGACGAAGATGGCCGTCGAGTTCCAGTTCGAACTCTGTCCGATCGCATTGACGACGGAAGCGACCCACTGCGGCCCGCTCGCCGAACGACTGCCCGCGTGGTCGGAATTCCTGTACGTCGGGACGACCCACGTCACCGGAGCGAGCACGCCTGCCGGCGCGTCGCTGAGAATCTTGGTCTCGGGTGAAACGACGTTCTTCGTCCAGTCGGGGCCATAGCGAATGTGGCGGATCGCGTCGTACGCCGACCAGATGAAGCCCGAGCCGCCGATCATCGGCGCGTAGTAACGCCACCCAATTCCGTCCGCGTCCAATTCGTCGGAAAGCGTTTTGTAGTCGAAGCACGGGAAGGGTCCCGGTACATCGGTTCCGTTCGGTCCCAAGAGTGCAACCGTCGAGTCCGGCGGGCTGTCGCAGCCCCACGCGCCGTGAGCCGGCACCGGATTTTCGTCAGCATACTGATTGGGGCCGATTTGAGATGAGGCCGCCGTCAAGTATTGATGGGCCACGAAGCTCGGGCCGGTATTGGACTGAAACATCTCGTCTGCAAGCGTATAGGCGCCGGCCATATCCCAATAGAGCTGCGTCTCCGTGCGAGGTACGTACGCATAGGGAAAGTCCGCCGGCGCTAAAGTCGGTGACCCGAGATCGAAATACAAATTCCCGTCGGCGTATTGCTTGTACCAATTGATGTGCGAATGGCTAATGTCTTGGGGATTCGTAAAGCTGGTTGCATGTAAGGCAACGGTCTGGCCGGTGCTGAGCTTGCCGCTTTGCGCGGTGTTCGCGCCGGGAAAGCCGTTGAATAGATTATCGAACGTCCGGTTCTCTTGGATGATGATGACGATGTGCTGGATCCTACCGGCCGGGTGCCCCGGCGGCGGTGCGGGCGGCGGACCACCTGAGCTACCACCGCCGCCGCAACCGTCTAACGCGAGCAAGCTCGCGAGCAACGGCCCGTATGCGGCAAACCGAAACCTCTTCACGACGGTGCGTTTGCCCGTTCTCCGCCGCGGCGCCGCACGCTTAATCGAACTCCAACGGAAAAGAAGCTTCGCAATAAAACTACCTCGGCGACGGGGACCGGCTGCCTTGTCGAGGAGCAAACAAAGCAGGGCTCTTATCTTGACGGCGAACGGCAACGGGAACATCCTTTTCTACGCAACCGGTTCGACGAACCCGACGGGAACGGCGTCGGATGCCAACTTTCCAGCGCCGCATTTCTGCGCGTACAACTGCGCTTTCATCTCGGACGCTACGCCGACACTTCGGTCGGCAAATCGGTTTGTATCGTTCTCCATCCGGTTCGTTCGCTACGGGCTACACCAATCCGAACTCAAACGGATACATCTACGGCGCAGCCATCAATCCACCGAACAGTTCGCGTAGCATCCTCGCTTTTAGCCTTGTCGCGAGGGCTTTCGGCGTGATGAACCGGAAGGGGGGAATGCGATGACGGCACAACCGTGGGAACCTCGCGTCAGCCGCCTCGAAGGAGCATTCGAGCAAAGCGGCGACCGGCTCAACAGCATAGACCTGCGGCTAGCGCAGATAGACGCGCGCTTCACGCAAGTCGATGCGCGCTTCGCCCAGATAGACGTGCGCTTCGGGCAGATAGACGCACGCTTCGCGCAGATGGAGGGACGCTTTGCGCAGATGGATGGGCGCTTCACGCAGATCGATCACAAGATCGATAGCAATTTCAAGGCGCTCATTGGTTGGATGCTGGGCCAGACGACCGTCGTCGTCGGCGCCATGGTCGCCATAGCGTTCGTTCTGCACCACTGAGGCTTGGCGCCGCGGTTCCTCAGCCGAGGGCGTGCGCCGCCCGGTCGTAGTCGACGCTCACGCTGGGCGTGACGGGATAACTCTGACAAGTGAGGATGAAACCGCGGCGCACTTCGTAATCTTCTAGCGCAAAGTTGCGGTCCATGTCGACTTCTCCCGCGACCAACACGGCGCGACACGTGGCGCAAACGCCGCCTTTGCACGAATACGGCAGTTCGATGCCCGCACGCAGACCGGCGTCGAGGATCGTCTCTGTACCCTTCGCGATTGGGAACGTGCGCTCGCGCCCGTCGAGCACGACCGTCGCAGCGATCTCTTCGGTGCGTTCTTCAGGAGCGCGGCGACGCGGACTGCGCGCGCGTCGTGCCGTCGGCGACGAACAACTCGACCTTAACGTTTTCGGACGCAAGGCCGTGCGCGAGCAGCGACTCGCGGACGGCCTGCGACATCGCTTGCGGACCGCACACGAAAGCGACGTCGACGGTTTGCAAGTCGATCCACGTCGCGAACAGCGCGTCGCACTTCGCACGATCGATCCGGCCCGAGAACAGCTCGATGTCTTGACCTTCGCGGCTCATGACGAACGTCAGCGAGAGCCGCTCGAGATATGTGTCTTTGAGGTCTTGCAGCTCATCGCGGAACATCATGCTGGACGCCGCGCGATTTCCATAGACGAGCGTGAAGCGGCTGAGCGGTTCCAGCGCTAACGTCGTACGTATGATCGAAAGCAGCGGCGTGATCCCGCTGCCGGCCGCGATGCCGAGATAATGACGCGGGCGATCCGGCGCGAGCGGAACGGTGAAGCGCCCCTCGGGCGGCGCAACGTCGATCGTCGCGCCGACGGCTAGCGCGTCGTGCGCCCAACTCGAAAAGACGCCATCCGCGACGCGCTTGATCGCGACACGCAAGCGGCCTTCGTGCGCGCCCGAACAGATCGAATACGAGCGACGCACGTCTTCGCCCTCGACTTCGGCGCGCAGCGTCAGGTACTGTCCATGCCGAAAGTGAAAACGGTCGCGCAGTTCGGTGGGGACGTCGAACGTAACGGCGACGGCCTCACGCGTTTGCGGGACGATCTCTGCTACCCGCAGCGGGTAGAACGCCCCGCTTACCGGACGTTCTTCAATGACATTTGAAATGATCGAAAGGCTCCCGGCAAGCGTTGCAGCGATACAGCGCTTTGCACGGCGTCGAGCCGAACTCGCTGATACGCGTCGTTTCGGGCGAGCTGCAGCGCGGACACGTCACCGCGCGTCCCGCCGTGCGCACCAAGATCGAGATGTCGTTATCTGCTGCCTTGCCCGCGGGCGGTGCGATGCCGTACGCGCGTAGTTTTTCGCGCGCACTGTGCGAAAGCCAGTCCGTCGTCCACGGCGGGTCGAGGCGCGTGAGGATTCGGACGTTCGGCACGCCGCGGTCATGCAACGCTCGTACAATGTCACCCTTGATGACGGCGGTCGCGGGACAACCGGTATACGTCGGCGTGATCGTCACTTCGAGCAGCGACTGTCCGTCCTCGTTTTTCCACGCGACGCCCCGCACGATGCCGAGATCGACCACCGAGACGGCGGGAACTTCTGGATCCAAAACGGCGCCAAGCCACCTCCAGATCGACTCGAGCGCGATGGGATCGCACGCGACGGTCACCATGTATCGCCCGGCACGCTACGCCGCACGGACTGCATTTCAGCCAAGAGATAGGCGAGGTGCTCCGAGTGGATCCCGCGCTTGCCGCCGCGCTGCATCCATCCGTCTACCGGGCGCTGCAGCGTGGCCTCCGCAAGCACTTCGTCGACTTGCGTCGACCATGCATTCTCGAGTACGGCGGGATCGAAGCCGATGCCGCGCCGCACCATTTCGTCGTCGACGTCGTCACTAAAGAACAGCTCGCCGACGTACGGCCACATCGCATCGAGTGCGGCCTGCATCCGCGCGTGACTGAGTTCGGTGCCGTCGCCCAAACGTATCACCCAATCCGCGCTGCGGCGCGCGTGGTAGAGCGCTTCCTTGCGCACCTTGCGCGCGAGCGCGCCGATGCGCTCGTCCGCCGATCCACTCAGGCGCTCGAGCGCGAGCACATGCCAGACGTCGAACAGCAACTGACGGGCGAGCGTATCGGCGAAATTTCCGTTGGGCCGCTCGACAAGCAGCACGTTACGGAATTCACGATCGCTGCGCATGAATGCCAGCGCGTCGGCGTCGCGCCCGCGGCCTTCGAGCTCAGCAGCGTATGCGAGCCACTCACGGGCTTCGCCGATCAGATCGAGCGCGACGTTCGTCAACGCCAGGTCCTCTTCGACGACCGGCGCGTGTCCGGTCCACGCGGCCAAGCGCTGGCCTAAGACCAGCGCCGTATCGCCGAAACGCACGACGTATTCCAGCAGCGCGTCGGGCGGCGCAGCGCTCGCCCGCAACGAATCTGCGGATTGCCGTTCGCCGGCCATCGCGGCGTTCATAGGTGCTGCACGCCTTCGGGGACCGTGAAGAACGTCGGATGGCGGTACACTTTGTCTTCGGCCGGATCGAAGAAAGCGCCGCGCTCGGCCGGCACGCTGGCAACGATGTCCGCAGAACGAACGACCCAGATGCTCGTGCCTTCATTGCGGCGTGTGTAGACGTCCCGCGCGTTTTCGAGCGCCATCGCCGCATCGGCGGCGTGCAGGCTGCCGACATGCTTGTGGGCCAAGCCATGATCGCTGCGAATGAAGATCTCCCAGAGCGGCCACGCACGCCGCTGCGCCGCGGTCACGCTGAGGCCGCTGCCGCCGGCGGATCGCTTGCGCGGCAAGCACGCTTTTCAGCGTGAGCCAGCGCGGCTTCACGCACCCACTCGCCGTCTTCCCAGGCGGCGACGCGCGTCTGTAACCGCTCGCGGTTGCACGGGCCGTCGCCGCGCACGACGCGATAGAACTCGTCCCAATCGATTCGGCCGAAATCGTAGTGGCCGCGCGCTTCGTTCCAGCGCAGGTCGGGATCGGGAATGACCAGGCCGAGAGCTTCGGCTTGCGGCGCCGTCTGATCGATGAAGCGCTGCCGTAGATCGTCGTTGCTGAACAGCTTGATCTTCCAGCGCATCGACTGCTCGCTGTTGGGTGAAGCGTCGTCCGGCGGCCCGAACATCATGACCGACGGCCACCACCATCGGTCGAGAGCGTCCTGCGCCAACGCCTTCTGCTCGGGCGTTCCGGCGCACAGCTTGACGAGGACGTCGAAACCTTGACGCTGATGGAAGCTTTCTTCCTTGCAGATGCGCACCATCGCACGGGCATAGGGCCCGTACGAACAGCGGGTCAGCGGTATCTGATTGATGATCGCCGCTCCGTCGACGAGCCAACCGATTGCGCCGACGTCGGCCCACGTCAGGGTCGGATAATTGAAAATGCTCGAATACTTGGCGCGCCCTGTCAACAACGCTTCGGTCAGTTCATCCCGCGCGACGCCGAGCGTTTCGGCGGCGCTATACAGGTAGAGCCCGTGGCCCGCTTCGTCTTGCACTTTGGCGAGCAGAATCAGCTTGCGTTCCAGCGATGGCGCGCGCGTGATCCAATTGCCCTCGGGCAGCATGCCGACGATCTCAGAGTGCGCGTGCTGTGAGATCTGACGCACGAGCGTCTTGCGGTAAGCGTCGGGCATCCAATCCTTCGATTCGATCGTGATCCCGCGCTCGAGCTTGTCGTCGAACACCCGTTGCTCGTCGCCCCCGGCAGTGGGAGCGTCGACATCGACCATCTGCGTATACATTCTATTCCCTCACACCGGCTCGGACGCGCGATCCGCGGCAGCTGCGGCGGCGTCCGGCGGAACCGGAACGCTCTGCAGCGACTGCAGCGCTTCGGTACGAACGGCATTTTCGGCCGCGTTTGAAGATCCACTCGGGGCAGCCATTGCGTTGAGCGTCAAGAGGTCGTAGGCCGCCACGATCTCGTCATGTTGATTCGTCACCTCGACGTCCCAGCGAACTTCGCCGTATTCGGGTTTGCGCGGCGTCTTCGACTTGACGGTCAAGCGCACGCGGATCGTATCGCCGGGCTCGACGGGCTTGGTGAAGCGCAGGTTGTCGAGGCCGTAGTTTGCCAGCACGGGGCCCGGCGATGGTTCGACGAAAAGGCCGGCCGCAAACGAGAGCACGAGATAACCGTGCGCGACCCGGCCCGGGAAGAACGGATTGGCCCGCGCCGCCTCTTCGTTCATGTGAGCGTAGAACGTGTCGCCCGTAAATGCAGCGAAGTGTTCGATATCCGACAGCTCGATCGTGCGCGCGGGCGTATGAACCGTTTCGCCGACTTGCAACTCGTCGTAGGTACGCCGGAAGGGATGCGCGTCGCCCGCAACTTCGGCGGCGCCGCGAGTCCAACTATGCGTCAGCGAAGCGAGACACGACGGAGAACCCTGCACCGCCGTGCGCTGCATGTAATGAAAGACGCCGCGCAGACCGCCCATCTCTTCGCCGCCGCCGGCGCGGCCGGGTCCTCCGTGGACGAGTCCCGGCAACGGCGAGCCGTGCCCGGTCGACTCTTTGGCGCAGTCGCGATCGATGGCGACGATGCGCCCGTGATACGCGCCCAGGCCCAAAATCAGATCGTTGGCGATGTCCCGGTCGTAGGTGTAAACCGAAGCGACGAGGCTGCCTTCGCCGCGCGCTGCCAGCTCGATCGCTTCATCGACGCCGTCGTACGCCATCAACGTGCTGACCGGACCGAAGGCTTCGACTTCGTGAACTTTTTGCGCGCTCAGCGGCCGCTCACAGCCCAGCAGCAATGGCGCCAAGAAGGCGCCGCGGTCCGCGTCGGCCCCGCGCAATTCGACGCGCTCGGGGTCGCCGGAGATCGCTTCGGTCTCGCCGCGCAAGATCGCCACGGCGGCCCGCACCGCGTCGCGCTGAGAAAGGCTTGCGAGCGCTCCCATCCGCACGTCGTCACGTCGCGGATCGCCGACGACGATGCCGCCGAGTTTTTTCTGCAACGCTTCGGCCGCCGCATCGTAGTAGCGGCGCGGTACGAGAGCGCGGCGAATGGCGGTGCACTTTTGGCCCGCCTTGCTGGTCATCTCGCGGGTCACTTCGGTGATGAACAGATCGAATTCCGGCGTTCCGGGACCGGCGTCGGGACCGAGCACGGCGGCGTTGAGCGAGTCGCGTTCAGCGATGAAGCGTACGGCGTTGCGCGCAATCGCCGGGTGAGCGCGCAACGCTAGTGAGGTTTCGGGCCGAGCCCGTGAACGAAACGACATCCTGACCGCCGAGGTGATCGAGCAGATCGCCGGCGCCCCCGACGACCAGCTGCACCGCGCCCTCGGGCAAAATTTCCGAAGCGACCATCATCTCGAACATTGCATGCGTGAGATAGGACGTGGCCGTCGCCGGCTTGACGATCGCCGGGACACCGGCGAGTAATGCCGGCGCGAGTTTCTCGAGCATCCCCCAACACGGAAAATTGTAGGCGTTGATGTGGACGGCGACGCCGCGGAGCGACGTCATCACATGGCGCCCGACGAACGTCCCGCCTTTCGAGATGCGCTCCTCGCCGCCGTCAAGTGCAAAGCTTTCATCGGGCAATTCGCGACGGCCGCGTGAGGCGTACGCGAACAGCGTCCCGATGCCGCCGTCGATATCGAAGAAATGATCGCGTTTGGTCGCGCCGGTTTCGAATGACAGCGCGTAGAGAGCCTCGCGCCGCTCGTTGAGATACAGCGCGATGGCCTTGAGCATCGCTGCACGCTGATGGAAGGTGCGCGACCGCAATGCCGGGCCGCCGACGCGGCGCGCGTAGTCGACCATCCCGGCAAAATCAAGTCCGTGGCTCGACGCTGCCGCGACGGTATGGCCGTCGATCGCACTGGGCAAAGCGGCCGGTTCGCCCGTACCGGCAGTCCAGCGTCCTCGAACGAAGCTCGGCAGCGTGGCGATCACGACATTCTCCCTACCAAATGGTCAGTTGCGCTCCCAGTATAACGCTCCCGGAGCCGAGCGGTCAATGGCAGCCTCTTAGTCACGCTCTGACCCCGAGCCCCCGGAAGGCCTGTGCGACGACGGCGGCCGCGACATCGCCCGCGCTGAGAGGGCCGCCCGGCCGGTACCATTCGACCAGCGAGTTGCACATGCCGAAGACCAGGCGAACCGCCAGCGAAGCGTCGATCTCGGGATCGATGTCGCCGTCGCGCTGGGCTTGGCGGAATAGGTCCGTTGCGGCACGATCGAAGGCGCGCCGGCGCGCGATTGCGCGGCGCTCGGTCACCGAATTGCCGCGCGCGCGGACCAGAACGGTCAGTTCCGGCAGCACGTCGAGGGCGGTGAGGGCGACTCGGTAGACGAGACGACGCAACCGTTCGATCGCCTTGCCGCTGCGAACGTCGGGTTCGTCGAGGATGGCGGCCAGTGCGTCCAGCGCGCGGTCGAGTCCGCGCGCCAGCAAGGCTTCTTTGCCTGCCACGTGATGATAGATCGCCGCCTTCGTGATCCCGGCGGCTGCCGCAACATCGTCCATGGTCGCCCCGTCGAACCCGTGCTGCGCGAACACTTGCAGCGCGACGTCGGTAAGCGCGTCGAGGTCGTACGGGCGCCGTGCCGCTCGACCATTCACGCGTTCGCCGGCGGGACGCATATATGGATCAATATGCTGGTTTCGTATGCGCCTGTCAAAGCCGGAAATCCGCCTTCGTCTTGGCGCGTACGGCCTCGAGCCGCCGGTGACGTAGCGCGTAGGATACCGTTGCTACGGGCAAAGCACGCTGGCACGAGCTTTGCGCTCGGTGCGGTCGCTGGGGCGACTGTGTTAGCGGGCCGTTGCGGCCGAATCACTAAGGGCAACAGAGAACGAGGTATTTTCAGCCGCAACCGATGCGCACGTACGATATTAAACCGAAGCGCGATATTCCGCCTGGGCCCGAGCTGCAAGCCGATAGCACGCACACGCCCGAGCAAGCCAACCGCTTGACGAAGTGGCTGAAGATCGCGCTGCTCGTGTTGATCTGCTGGCTTCTGCTGGAAAAGGTGACCGCGTATTTCCGGTACGTCGGCTACGCGGCTCTCATTGCCGTCGGCGGACTGTTCCTCGCCTATCTGGTGTATCCGCTGGTCAGGGGTCTGGCGCGTCGTCTGCCGCTGGGACCGAGCGTCGTCATCGTCTATGCGTGCTTCGCGGTCATCGTCGGTCTGGCCGCGTGGCTTCTCATTCCAATTCTGACACTCGACCTCGGCCAGTTCGTCGCCACCCTGCCGCATCTCGAGACGCAACTCCGGCAGTTTATCTATAGCGACAACCTGCCGTTCATGCAGCATGCGTCCCCGAGCGCACGTCAAGCGATCGACGCTGCCGTGACGGGCTTCGCCGCCAGCCTGCGGACGAACGCGCTCTTTGCGACGAACCACATCATGGGCGCAGCGCTGTCGTTCGTGTCGCTCGCAGCGCTCTTGATCGCCATTCCGGCGACGTCGATCTACATGCTGCTCGAAGCGCATTCGGCCAAGCGCTTCTTTCTCGAAACGCTACCATACCGGTACCGGATCAAAGCCGACGACATCATCCGCCAGATCGACATCGTGCTCGGCGGTTTCGTGCGCGGACAGGTGCTCGTCGCAGTGACCGTGGCCCTGATGGTCGCCACGATGCTCGAGATCTTGCGCGTCCCGTACGCCATTCTGATCGGCGTTTGGGCCGGCGTGCTCGATCTGATTCCGTATCTCGGCGCAGCAGCGGGCGCCGTTCCGGCGGTGCTCGTTGCCCTGCTGACCAAAGGGATCGTCGATGCGGGATTGGCATCGGCGGGATTTGCCGTCATCTTCGAACTCGAGGGGAACCTGATCGCGCCCAAGATCGTCAGCCGCACCGTCGGCGTTTCGCCGTTGGCGGTCATCTTCGCCGTTTTCGTCGGCGGCGAAGCGTTCGGCTTCGGCGGCATGCTCGTCGCCGTGCCGGTCGTCGGCGTCATTCGCGTCATCCTCGAAAACGTCAAGCCGAGCGCCTTGCATCCCGGTGCGGAAGCGCCGATCCTCGACGACGGCCTCGCGGGACAAGCGCACGTCGTCCGTCGCGAACGGGAGCCGGCCGCAGCCGCCGACGGAGATCGATAGCCTCCATATCGATTTCTCTCAGCTTCCGCCAGCCGGCATGACGCCGGAGGTTCGAGGCGAATAGCTGCGCAGTGCCGCGGCCTCTTGCGACTCGCTTCCGGTTTCTCGTCGCGTTGCGCATGGGCTTTGCCGCGCTGCTGGCGGTCATTGCCGTGTGCGGCCCGGCAAACGCCGCGCCCTTAACGGGGGCAGTCGTCACGTTGCGGCCCGGCGGCGGAGCGATCATGTCCCTGTCGTTTGCCGGCGTTGCGCCGCGCCCGCAGATCGCGGGCAACGGCACGGCCAATCCGACGATCGTGCTCGCGAACACGACGGTCTCGCAGACGGTACCGCCGGCCTTGTCGGGGCAAGGACCGATCGTCAGCGTGGCGATCGCGCAAACCGGTTCTCAGACGCGCGTCTCGCTCAACCTTGCTGCGCCGGCGCCACTGACGGTGCGTCCGGCGGGCAGCACGATCTTCGTCGACGTCGCGCCGGCGACGCCGCAGCCCGCCACAGCGACGCCCTTCGGCGAAAACTTCACCTCTACGACGATGCCCGTCGCTCCAGGTTCGCAACAGACCGTCGTCGTGCCGCTCAAATACGCCGACGTGAGCGAAATCGCGGGCGTCTTGGTCGCCGGCTCGAACGTCGCGCCGAATGACAACTTCACGCCGCAGCAGTCGAACATCGGCACGAAATCGCTTGGCGGCTCCTTCGGCGGGACGGGTTTCGGCGGCAATGGCAGCTTCAATGCACCCGTTCCCGCCGCACAGAACTTCGGCGGCGGCTTTGGCGGCCAAGTGCAAAGCGTCGCACAGCGCCTCAACGACAACGTCGCGATCGATCGCCGGCTCAACGCAATCATCTTGACCGGCACGCCCGACGTCATCGCCGCGCTGCGGGATACGATCGACAAACTCGACGTGCAGGTCGCCGAGCGTGCTGCTCGAAACGCAGATCGTCGAATTGAGCGACACCGCCGCGCGCAACATCGGGCTCGACTTCTCGCCTGCGGTACCGGCGTCGTCATCAACGGCACGGGCGGCGGAACCGACACGGCGACCGGGCGGCTTCATCTCGCAGAGCGGACAGTTTCCCGACCGGCCAGCTGTCGTTTTCGGCGAACCTGTACGCGCAGATCAGCGAGGGGAATGGACGCGTGATCGCCACGCCGCGCATCCTCGCGCAGAGCGGTCAGCCCGCTTCGATCCTCACCGGCGACGCGCTGCCGATCCTGACGAACATCGTCATCGCCGGGCAATACGAGCACGACGGCGCAGCAAGTCAACTACGTCAACGTCGGCGTCAACCTGCAAATCCAGCCGCGCGTCAGCTCCGACGGCTACGTTACCTCGCACATCTACTCGGAAGTTTCGAGCGTCACGGGTTACATCACCGGAAGGACATTCCGCAGATCAGCCAGCGCACGGCCAGCACGATCGCGACCGTTCGCGACGGTCAGGCGATCGTCATCGGCGGCCTGCTGCAAGACAATGAGATCCGCAATCTGAGCGCGCCTGCCGTTCATCAGCGACATTCCCGATCATCGGTTCGTTCTTCAAGCACGTCAGCACGACGAAGACGCAGGCTAACCTGTACATCATCGTCACGCCGCACATCGTGCCCATGGGCGGCACGACGGCGCCGCCGCCGGTCGGCGTTCCGCTCAACCGCCCCGCGCCCTTGCCGCAGAGTCACGCCGCCGCCCGCGCCCAAGACGCCGACTCCCAGTCAGCACCGCAGCGCTTCGGCACAGCCACTAAGCGATGGCGACGATCGACGGGCTGCCCGCGCTCACGACGAATTCGCCGTCGGCCGACGCTGCGCGCGCGCGCGTCGAACTGACGTTGCGCGGCTTGCTGTTGGGTGCGGCGATCACGCTCGTGTTCACGGCGGCGAACGTGTATCTCGGCTTGAAAGTCGGGCTGACGTTCGCGTCATCGATTCCGGCGGCCGTCATCTCGATGGCGGTACTGCGTGGCGTTCCGCAACGCGAGCATCTATGAAAACAACATCGTGCAGACCGTCGCCTCTGCGGCCGGTACGCTATCGTCGATCATCTTCGTGCTGCCGGGCCTGGTCATGGTCGGCTGGTGGACCGGCTTTCCGTTCTGGCAAACGTTCGGCGTGTGCGCGGTCGGCGGCATCCTCGGCGTCATGTACACGATTCCGCTGCGCCGGGCGCTCGTCGTGCAGTCGGATCTGCCCGTATCCCGAAGGCGTCGCCGCCGCCGAAGTGCTGCGCGTCGGAGCCGGCTCGCGCGACGGCACTGCACGGCACGGTTGGCCCGACCGCCGAAGCAGTCGCCGAAAACAAGGCCGGCCTGCTGGCCGTCGTGGGCGGATCGCTCGCATCGGCGGCGTTCGCGGCGATCGCGGCGGCGCGCGTCTTCGCGGGCGAAGTGGCCGGTTATTTTCGCGCCGGTGCGGTCGCGACCGGCTTCGGCGGATCGCTCTCGTTCGCGTTGCTCGGCGCGGGGCATCTCGTCGGTCTCTCGGTCGGTCTCGCGATGTTCGCGGGGCTGATCATCGCCTGGGGTATCGCGACGCCCGTCCTGACCGCGCTTCATCCGACGGCCGGACCGGCCGCCGACGTCGCGACTGCCGTCTGGGCGCACCAAGTTCGCTTCATCGGCGCCGGCGCGATCGGCATCTCGGCGATCTGGACGCTTGCTCAAACTCGCGAAACCCGTCTGGGGCGGCGTGCTGTCGGCGATCGCGGCGTCGCGCCATGCGCGCTCGCCCGGCGCCGCGCGCGCTGCCGCGCACCGAGCGCGACATGCCGATCGGCATCGTGACCGCGATCAGCTTGGTGTTGCTCCTCCCGCTCGCGCGTGCTGTTCGGCGCGTTTCTGCGGGGCGGCGCGCTGCAGCGGACTGATCGTGCCGCTCGTGATCGGCGGCGGTCATCTACGTCGTCATCGCGGGCTTCCTCGTCGCGGCGGCCTGCGGCTACATGGCCGGGCTTGATCGGCTCCTCGAACAGCCCGGTGTCGGGCCTGGCCATTCTGGCCGTCATCGGCGCCTCCGTGCTGCTGCTCATCTTGTCAGGGCGCGGCGCGGGCGCGACGCTCGTCGCCTACGCGCTCTTCGTGACCGCCGTCGTGCTGTGCGTCGCTACGATCGCCAACGACAATCTGCAGGACCTCAAGACCGGGCAACTCGTCGACGCGACGCCGTGGCGCCAGCAGGTCGCGCTGATCGTCGGCGTGATCATGGGCGCGCTCGTCATTCCGCCGATCCTCGATCTGCTCAACCGCGCCTACGGGTTCGCCGGGGCGCCGCACCTGCACGCCGCCGCGGTCACGCAGCCGCTGCCCGCTCCCCAAGCGACGCTGATTTCGGCCTCGCCAAAGGGCGTCGTGCAAGGTCAACTCAATTGGGGCTTGATCGGCATCGGCGTGCTGGCCGGCATCGCGATCATTGCGCTCGACGAGGCGCTCGGTTTCGCGCGCCGCTTGCGCTTGCCGCCGCTGGCCGTCGGCATCGGCATCTATCTGCCGGTCTCGACGACCTTCCCGATCGTGATCGGAGCCGTCGTCGGCACGCTGTACAACCGCTGGGCCACGCGCGCTCGCAATCCCGAAGCCGCCAAACGTTTCGGCGTCCTGCTCGCGTCGGGCCTGATCGTCGGCGAAAGCCTGTTCGGCGTCCTGCTCGCCGGCATCATCGTCGCCACTGGAAAAGGCACGCCGCTCGCGATCGTCGGCGACTCCTTCGCGACTGCCGCAACGATCCTCGGCTCGCTCGCCTTCGTCCTCGTCATCGCCGGTCTATACGCCTGGACGGCGCGTCTCGCGCAGCGCGCCAGCCTACCGTAACACCGTCAGCCGCGCGCGGCTAAATATGAGCCGTGCGCTACGAGACTCGCTTGCAAGTCACGGACGAGCGCCCGCGACCGCGCGAGCGTCGGGAGATCGACGCGCCGCTTGACCGCTAGGGCGCAGGCGGCGCCCGCGGCTTCTCCTTCTTCGATCGTCGTCGGAACAACGCGGACGCTTCCCGAGGCCGAATGATTCGCTGAGATGGCGGGACCGACGATCGCGAGGTTTGCAAAACCCGCCACGATGAGCGATCGTAACGGAACGCCGTAGACGCGGTACTGTGTCGCCCAGCCCCCGCCGCCGACGGCTCCGGACGTGACGGGATGCACGTCCAGCGGAAACGAACCGAGCGCGACCGTATCGAAGGGAACGCGGCGATCCCAGATATCCTGCGCGGTCAACCACGTCAGGCCTTCGATGTGGCGCGTCTCGCGGATGTATAGGTCGTCGGCGAAGCCGTGCAGACGAGCGCGCGAAAACCCTGGGAAGTGCCGCCGGAAAAATGCGATCAGTTGCGGGGTTTCCTGCCGCGCGAGCTGCGTAGCGAACGCAACCGAACGCGGGCTGCGCCCATCGACGCCCAAAACGTCGATCGCGTTGACGGTGACTTGACCGCTCGGCTCGTGTCCGAAGTTCGCGTCGGGAACGAGTATCCGTGGTGAGCGCGGCCGGTAGTCGCCTAACAGGATGCCGTAGCCGTACGCGCGGTCGCCCCATGCGAAACCGTAACCAAAACGCTCTTGCGAGTAGGACGAAAGCACGCGGTGCCAGTCGACTCCTTCAAGCGAGAACATCAAGGTCGCGGGCTGCATCAGCAGGTCGACGCCGCTGTCCTGCCGCCCGACGTCATAACGCGCCCCGCCCAGTTCCGCTAGATCGCCGTCGTCCGTCGCGTCGATAAAGCAGGCGGCGCTCAGGCGTTCGCGCACGTGCCTGGGCTCGCGCCAAATCTCCACCGCAGTCAAGCGCGTGCCGCCCGGCGCAGCACGCCGGCGCGTCACCGCCACGCGAGCCGGCGCAAGGAGCGTAATGCGCGGCTGGTGGGCGATCATGCTCGCGAAGACGGCGGCGGCATGTTGCGGGTCGAACGCGTCGCCGATCCGGCCGTATATTTCGGCGAAGATGCCGCGCTGGATGTCGGTACCGTCAACGGTGTTGTTGAGATCCCACTGATTGAGCATGCCGCGTGTCAGCACGCCGCCCAGCGTGCGATGGCCGCTGACGAGCACGACGTTCATGCCGCGGCGCGCTGCTGCCAGCGCGCTTGCGATCCCGGCCGGCGTACCGCCGACGACGATCACGTCGACACGGCGCCTGACTGCGGGCCGCAGCATCAAGGACGGCCGCACGTGCGGCACGACAGCGTGCGCCTGCATCCCTCCGAACGTGCCCGGCGCGTGCGTGCAAGAAGCCAGCATCGCACCGGCGACGACCGCTGCGAGCAACGACGTTCGCGCGGATACCGTCACGCCGACGCGCCCAGATCGACGAGCGGAATCGCATCGACGGCCTCATCGTTGGCGATGAATAACGTCGCGCCATCGATCACCGGAGACGACGTCGTGAAGAACGATGCGAACTTCTTGTGATAGAGGACGTGACCGTCCACCGCGCGGACCACGTAGAATTCACCGTTCGTATCGCCGAAAAATAAGCGCCCATTGCGCAGCGTGGCGCTCATCTTCACGGGTCCGCCGGTCGGGAGGATCCACAAGACGTGCCCGGTCCGCGCATCGAGCGCTGCGAACTGACTGGGTGCGACCAGCGATTGGTAGAGCACGCCCCCCGCCGCTAGACCGGCGACCGCTTCTTCATCGGAACCGACCGTCGTAAAATGTCCGGGTGACGAGGGACGTCGCCACAGCAGGCGCCCCGTCCGGGCGTCGAGCGCTTCAACATCGTCGTAGTAGTGTCGCGCGGCCGGCGCTGTGGGAATGTCGATCGCCGTTTCGACGAACACGCGGCCGTCCAGCACCGCCGGCGAACAATCGGCGTTCCCGTACGGTGCCTGCCACGCGATCTTGCCGGCGAAATCGATCGCATACGTCTTGCTGCCGCCGGATTTCGTGTACGACGATCCCATCCCGGCGACCAAAAAGGCCCGCCCATCCGCGGCCGCCGCCGAACTCATCGTACCGATTCCCATCAGCGGGACGGCCCACAGCAACTTTCCGCTGCGCACGGCCAGCGCGCGCACGTGGTCGTCGCCGTTAGCGAACACGACGGCATCGACGCCGCTCACGCGTACCAATGCGGGACTCGGCATGTCCTCGCCGACGGTCGCATACGTCCAGACGACGTGTCCGTCGCGACTGTCGAGCGCTTCGACCACGTCGCCGCCGGCTCGTCCCCAGATAGCCTGCGTCGGGGTGTCGACCGCCACGTCGCTCGTGCCGGTACCGACGATGACGACTCCGTCGGCGACGATCGGCGTCGTCATGACGACGTTCGGCGCCGCCGTTTTCCAACGCAGGACGCCGGTACGCTCGTCGAGCGCATACACGGTGCTGTCGAAGCTTTCCGCGAACACCGTCCCGCCGGCGAGCGCCAGACCGCCATTAATTTTCCCACCGGTCGTAAAGCGCCACGACGCTGCGGGCCGGCGGCTCGAGAAGAGCGCGTTGTGTCCGGGTCCGTATTGATACATCGGCCAGCGGATCGGCGCCGTATCCGTCGCCGCGTTCCCCTGGTCGCTGCAGGCACAAAGCGCGGCGGCCAGCAGGATCGCCACCGTCAGGAGCGCAGCGCGGCCACGGTGACGGTCGGTTTCCCAGCGTCGTTCCATCCGAGCGCTTTCGCGCAGTTTTACACCAGACAGGGGCGAGCGGGCTGCTTGCCGGCGTCCTCAAAGGGCCGTGTGAAACCGCCTGGTTCGAGCTGCCAGCCCGTCGGGGTGCGCGTAAACGCCGCAGTCGCCGAGCGCACGTGCGTCCAACCGCCCACAGCGCGCGGGTCGACGCCGCACCACGCGATCGGGTTGACGCGCATCCAGGCAGCGAGTTGGGAGCCGATCTCGTTCGGCACTACTTGGAACGTGTAGGTGACCGTTGCGTGGCTGCGGTCGCGCATCGCTATGTCCGTGATGCTGCCGAGTTTGGCTTGAGCCAGAGGAACCGTCCATGTCTCGCAGCCGTCACAACCTTGCGCGCGCATCGCTGTCCAGCCGTTGGCCGAGGCGTACGCGCGGCCGGGCGCATCGAGGCGGCAGACCGCGGTGCGGGCGAACGGGCCGGGCTCCGTCGCTTCGCAGGCTAACCAGTGTTTGGCGTACAGAAACCCCTCAAAGGGGAATGGCTTCGGCGCCCGGGCCGCCCCGGAGACGAAGGTCAGCGTTTGCACGTCGTTCGGGGCAGCGAACACCGTCGTCGCAAGCGCCGCCATGGCCGTCTGGGCGGCCAGGTCGTTGGCGGGCGGCTTGCAGCTTGGCAGCACGAGAAAAAGCAGGGCGCTCATAAAGAGCCGACGACAATGCATGCCGTTCAATGTGCTGGCTGGCGGCGCGTACCCTGCCCACCCTCGCGCCGGCATGGCAAGCGGCCTCATGACGCGAACCGATATCCTCAGGTGCGCGTTGCGTACGATGACGAAATGAGTGACGTGACTGCGTTCGAACCCCTCCCGAGCGTCACTTTACGTGACGATGAAGTTCATATATGGGATATTGCAATTTCGGAGTTCTCCGACCGGCAAGACAGCATGGGCCCGGTCCTCGCTCCGCACGAGGCGGACCGCGCGGCGCGCTTTCGTTTTGCGCGCGACCGCTCGCGCTACGTCGTCTCACACTGGTTCGTGCGTAAGCTGTTGGCGGACTATCTCGCAGCATCGCCGCAGCACTTGAGCTTCGTCGCGGGCCGGTGGGGCAAGCCTGCCTTGCAAGGTGCCGCGGGCGTCGCGCCGCTCGAGTTCAACCTCTCCCACTCGGGCGATGTCGCCCTGCTGGCCGTCTCGCGTGGACGGCAGGTCGGAGTCGACGTCGAGGAATGGAACGGCAACGTCGCTTACGATCGACTCGCGGCCTTTTGCTTTTCGCCTACGGAGTGCCGGGAACTCGCCGCCCTGCCGCAAGAACGCAAAGCGGGCGCCTTCTTCGCCGGCTGGACCCGCAAGGAAGCCTTCATCAAAGCCACGGGGGTCGGGGTCGATTTCGGGCTCGACTATTTCGACGTTTCGCTCTCCCCGGGTGATGCCCGACTCTTGGCCGACCGTCGCGATGTCGCGTCGGTCGCGGCGTGGGGCATGCAAAACGTTCCGATGCCGCACGGCTACTCGGCAGCAATCGTGGCCCGCGGCACGGAGTGGTCGCTTCGCCGATTTTCGTTGCGCGCCGCGCGCGCGAACAGCCAACGTCCGTCGGCCGTCGCGTAATGATGCCGAGCGACCCCCAAACGCCCCTGGTCGTCGTGGACCGGGTCGTGAAGAGCTATCCCAAGCGCCGTGGACTCGCGGGTCTGTTCGGACGCGGGCCGGGTTCTCGCGTCCGCGTGCTCGATGAGGTCAGCTTCTCCGTCGGACGCGGGGAAATCGTCGGTATCTTGGGACCCAACGGCGCCGGTAAGACGACGTTGTTGCACACGCTGGCCGCGCTTTCGTATTGGGATAGCGGCTCGATCACGGTCGACGGAATCTCCGGAAAGCAGTCGCCGATGGAGGTTCGCCGCCGCGTCGGCGTCAGTTCGGTCGAAGGCGGATTTTACGGGCGACTGACCGTGCGCCAAAATCTCCGTTTCTTCGGAACGTTATGCGGTATCGAGCGCCGAGATCTCGACAAGCGCATCAGCAGGGTCTTAGAGCTCGTCAATCTCGAAGGTCGTCACAAGAGCGTTTACAACACGCTGTCGACCGGCATGAAGCAGCGCGTGACCGTTGCACGGGCGTTGCTTGGCGATCCGCCCTTGTTGATGCTCGACGAACCGACCCGAGCCGTCGATCCGGTCAACACGGACTCGTTGCGGCGGCTGATCCGTCAAACGCTGGTCGGCACGATGGGCAAGACGGTGATTCTTGCGACGAACTTGCTGGACGAAGCCTGGGAGTTATGCGACCGCGTCGTCATCTTGCGCGAAGGGCAAGTTCGCGCGATCGGCTCGCCCGGCCGAACTCCAGCACAGCGCAGCGGCCAGCCGGCGTTACCGCATCGTCGTCGACGCGATCAGCGACGATCTACTCGAGCGCATCGCCGCGTGCCCGGCTTGGTGAACATCACGACGAGCGCGCAAGGCTTGGAGCAGCGCATCGACGTCGACATCGAACCGCTGGAAAACGCGCTCACCGCCCTGTTGCGGACCGTCAGCGCCAACGGCGTCGACGTGCGTGACGTCTCGTCACACGGGCTCAGCCCTGCGGCCGTGTTCGCGACGCTGGTCAATCGTCAATGAACAAAACCATTGCCATCGTCTTGCGCGACGCTTTCATCGACGTCTCGTATCCGATGCCGTTCATCATGCGCTGGGTCGGCATCCTCGTTGGCGTGTCCGCGTTCCACTTCGCTTCTCAACTCGTCGCGCCGTCGCGCGTCCTGGGCGCCGCCGGCCACAAGTCGACGTACTTCTCGTACGTCGTCATCAACATCGCGTTCATGATGCTGCAGACCAATGCGCTCAGCACGTTCGCGGGTTCGTTGCGGCGCGACCAGCAGTGGCAGGTCATCGAGCCGATCTTCGCTACGCCGACATCGGTCGAGCTCGTTGCCTTGGCCGGCGGTCTATGGAAAATCATCCTGAGCTTCATGCAGATGGTGTTCTATCTGGGAACGGCGACGTTGCTCTTTCACCTCAACCTGCGCGACACGAATGTGGCGACGCTGCTGGTCTTCATGGCGCTCAGCGTGGCGTGCATGTCGTCGATCGGCATCATCGCTGCCGGCGTCGTCATCTACGCCAAACAAGAACCGCCCAGCGGGCTGCTCGTCGGCGGCTTCGCGTCGCTGCTAGCCGGCGTTTGGATTCCAGTCGCGCTGCTGCCTAGGCCCATGCAGGCACTTTCCTGGCTTCTTCCGATCACGCACTCCCTTGCCGGGATGCGCGCCGCGATAGCCGGCGCTTCGATCGCGAAAGTCGGCGGCCAAGCGCTCTGGCTGGCCGTGGCGTGCGCCATCTTAACGCCGGCCGCGCTCTTCATCTTCAAGCTACTCGTCAATCGTGCCCGCACCGACGGAACGCTGGGACACTACTGACCCTGGCTCCCGCCGGACGGCACCCTGCGCGATGCCTCGGTCGTTGTAAGCGCGTCGTTAGCGCGTTCCCGGAGCCGACGATCGGACTTGAACCGATGACCTGCTATTTACGAAACAGCTGCTCTACCAACTGAGCTACGTCGGCATCGCGCCGCTGGCCGACCCTCAGCTTCCAGCGTGGGCCCAGCGGCCATATCCTCTCGCGCCGCACCAGGGGCGCGGCGGCTCGTCGGCGGCAGCGGACCGTGGCAGCTGCGACGCATGGCGGCGGGCGGAAACGGCGGGCGGGCTATGGGCGAAGGCCGCGAACTCGACGATTGCAGCCGCACGCCTGAGAGGAGTCCCCCGTGCCGTCCGTGATTCCCCAAGCCGTGACCTCATCGCGCTCGAGGACGCTACGGCGCGCACAACTACCACCCGCTCGATGTCGTCATCGACGCGCGCAAGGCGTCTGGGTGTGGGACGTCGATGGTCGCCGGTATCTCGACGCGCTGGCGGCGTACTCGGCGGTCAATCAAGGTCACGAACATCCGCGCATCCTGGCGACGCTGCAGGAACAGGCCCGTCGGGTCACCTTGACGTCGCGCGCCTTTCGCAACGACCAACTCGGGCCGTTCTGCGCTCAGCTCGCGCGAGCTGTGCGCAAGCGACATGGTCATTCCCATGAACACGGGCGCCGAAGCGATCGAAACGGCGATCAAGGCGGCGCGCCGCTGGGGATATCGTGCGAAGCATATTCCCGCGCAACGCGCCGAGATCGTCGTCGTCGACAATAACTTCCACGGCCGAACGACGACGATGATCGGCTTCTCGAGCGACGAGGAGTACCGTGCCGACTTCGGGCCGTTCACGCCCGGATTCGTGCGCGTGCCCTACGGCGATCTCGCGGCGCTTGCGAAGGCGTGGGACCGAACATGTGTGGGTTCCTGGTCGAGCCGATCCAAGCCGAAGCAGGCGTCATCATCCCGCCCGATGGGTATCTGACCGCTGCCGCGGCCCTATGCCGGGAACGCAACGTGCTCTTCATCGCCGACGAAGTGCAAACTGGTCTCGGTCGAACGGGCGCGATGTTCGCGTGCGACCACGAAGACGTCAAGCCGGACCTGTACGTGCTCGGAAAGGCGCTTTCAGGCGGCTATTATCCGGTTTCGGCCGTCGTCGGCCGGCGCGACGTACTAGAGCTGTTCGAACCCGGCAGCCACGGCAGCACGTACGGCGGCAATCCGCTCGGCTGCGCGGTCGCGCGCACGGCGCTGTCGGTGATCGTCGACGAGCGGCTCGCGGAGCGCGCGGCCCAGCTTGGCCCGCCGTTCATCGAACGGCTACGGCGCATCCAATCGCCGCTCGTGCGTGAAGTCCGTGGTCGCGGGCTGCTCGTCGGCATCGAGCTGACGCGTGCCGGCGCGTCCGATATGCGAAGCGCTCGCGGGCCGCGGCGTCCTTTGCAAAGACACCCACGACGAAACGCGTGCGCTTGACGCCGCCGCTCGTCATCGACGAATCTGAACTGCGTTGGCTCGCCGATCAAGTCGAAGCCGTCCTGACGGCCTGACGCAGCTAGAAGCAAAGCTGCGGATTGCGGTTATAGGGGCGTCGAAAACGTTAAGCGCACAACGCGGCGGGCGGCGGGGTGAAAGTGATAGTCGGGCACGCCGCCGCCGTTGGTGGAGAGGTTACTGACCCCGTTGCCCGTCGAGCCGGGATGGCGGCCTTGGCCGCCGATCGACGAGACCGCGCCACCGAGCAGCGGATTGACCGCCGGGTCGTTCGCATAGCCTGGATCCGCTGCGTCTTGCGGAAGCCACGACCCGTAGTAGTACGTCACGTCGGGGACGTCGACGTTGAAGATGTTGAAGATGTCGAGCGCTATGCGGCTCGTGGCGTTCGCCTTGTACGTGAATTGCCCGTTGAACAGGGTCGACGATGGCGACCTTCGGGATGCCGGACTGATCGAGGTTGCGCGGGCCGAAATAGCGCATCCGTAAACTGGCCGCGTAACGTGACTTATCGGCAGTCGCTCCGAGCGAAACGACCCCATTGAGCGATTCCGGAACCGCGGTGCCGAAATTCCCAGGGTTAGCGAGAAAGACCGCCGTCGACGTCGCGAGGTCGGCATCGAACGTCAGCCAATTCGTCGGCGTGTAGTAGTTGGCGACTTCAATGCCCTTGCGGAACGTGGGTCCGGCAATCGACGTCGAACCGTGATCGCCGTCGAAGACCAGTTCGTTGGCGAGCAGCAATTGCCAGCCGGAGACCGTCGTCGAAATCTCCTTCTGATGGACGCGGAAGCCGACTTCTTCGCCGACTGCGCGGTCGAGCGGCGTGTTCTGGTAAACGGGATTGCCGCCGGTATCGAAGGTGCGATGCGTTTGCGGGTCGTCCACCCCCGTTACGCTGCGCGCGTCGTTGGAATGGTAGCTTTCGCCGATGTCCGCATACGCTTCAAAGTGCGGCGTGAATGCGTAGGCGAGCGCTAACTTCGGGTCGATCAGCGCCGCCGTAACGCGGCCGCTGTTGCGCGGATCACAGCGGCGACGTCGAAGTTGAACACGTCCGCGCGCACGCCGGGCGACGCTCGACACTTTCCGAAGCGCAAGTCCGTCTGCGCGTAGGCGTACGAACTACGCTCGATGACGTGATCGTCGCTTAGGGTTCCGTTGGGTAACGGTTTCGCGCGTCGGTCAAAAACAGACCGACCGTCGCAATGTTGTCGTTTCGTAATCCGATTCCAAGCGTCGTCGAACTCTCCGGCGCGTCGAAGGTGTGACTGAGGTCGAAACCAGAGACGAAGCGGTTATCTTCCTGTTCGCGCTGATCGGGGCACGAGAACCTAAAGGCGCTCGGCGGCGCGTTGACGGAATGCACGGCGGCGCCCACGGGCGCAAGCACGTTGGGCGGGCAGTACGTCGCGTAGTTCGAGGTGTGGTACTGCGGTGGAAAGGGGTTGCACTCAACGTAGGCAGGATTGCACGTCACCGGGTTGGCCGTCGCGTTGTAGAAATTGTTCGCGTCGTCCATGTAATACGTGAAATCGGAGAACAAGTCGAGAAAATACTTTTCACCGTAGGCGTTGAACTTCGTCGTTCCGTGCGCATCGCGATGTTCGAATTGCGTCGATAGCGCGTACCGATAGGTGTTGCCGCCGTCGGTCGGGTCGATGTAACCGTACGGGCTGAGTTCGCCGGCCGTGACCAGGCGCTGCGGAATTTGGTCGCTCGAATCGAAGGGGCCGTTGTACGCAAAGCCGGTAGCAGCCAAACTGTTCGGGCCGCGCTCGAGGCTATAGCGCAGCAGGCCGTTGAGTTTGTGGTACTCATCGGGCTTTTGCTCGGTCCCGTTGTCGTGATACACCTCGACCGCGTACAGCAGATTGCCTGCGCCTATCTGAGGTGAGGCCGCCGTGAAGAAGCGATCGTAACCGTAGTCGCCGATGCCGAACGACGTCATCGCCGGCAGCGTGTTGCGGAAGTACAGATTATATGCGCCCGCGACCGAGAAGTCGCCCTGGTCGGCGTAGTACGTGCCTTTCTTGAACTCGACGTAGCTGACCAGTTCGGGCAGCAGCCAGTTGATGTCCGAGTAGCCCTGACCGTGCGCGTGCGTCGGCATGTTGATCGGAATACCGTCGATCGTGCTTTCCAAATTGGTCCCATGGTCGACTGGAAGCCGCGGAGATAGTACTGGTTGGCCTTGCCCTCACCGCTGTGCTGGCTGATGACGAGACCCGGAATCGCTTCGAGCACTTCCCCCGGTCGCAGCACCGGCCGCGTTGCGATCTCCTCTTGGTCGATCGTCCCTTCCGAGGCCGCCAACGCTTTTCCGACGAGGTCCGCCTTGCGCCCGACCGTCACGACCCGGCCGATCGTGCGCAACGATGCGCCGGTCGCGCATGGCGCGGGCGAAGCGACGACGCCGGGCGCGCCGGCGCCTGGCGAGGGCGACGGGCATGAAAGCAGTTGCGCCGGTGCAGCGGCAGCCTGTAGCGGCGGCATGACGATCTGCGCGAGCAGCAGCGCGAGTGCAAGCAAGATACAATTTCCCGAAGACCTACCAACGTGGCGGTAGCGCTTCTACCCTACAGCAGCGACGCTAAAAGCGCGCGCGTTCCGCCGTAAACGTATTCAAAGACTACGCCGCGCGAGCTCGCGATGCGCCCTTGAGGCGCCTTTAGGGACGAGACACCGTGAGAAGTTCCGGCGAACTTCCCGACTGCGCGTGGCCGTCGGATCCTGCATGCCGGCGGGGCTTGCCGCGTTCGCGCAGGTTGACGATAAGAACGTACATGACCGGCACGAGGAACAGGTTGAGGACCGTCGACAGAATCATCCCGCCGAAAACCGGCGTGCCGAGCGAATGGCGGCTGGCACTTCCCGCGCCGGTCGCGACGACGAGCGGCACGATGCCCAAGATGAACGCAAACGACGTCATCAGGATCGGTCGCAGGCGCGTTTCGGCGGCTTGCCGCGCGGCGGCTGCCGGCGAGCAGTCCCTGCGCGCGCAACTGGTTGGCGAACTCGACGATCAAAATCGCGTTTTTGCTGGCGAGACCGATCAACATCACGTAGCCGACCTGCGCGTACACGTCGCTGAGGACGAACCCGATCGGCGGCAGCAGCGCGGCCAAGAGATCGCGTAAGATGACGGCAAGCAGCGCGCCGAGGATCGCCAGCGGAACCGACACGAGGATGACGAGCGGATCGCGTCCAGCTTTCGTACTGCGCCGCGAGCACCAGGAACACGACGATGATGCCGAGTGCGAAGATCAGGACAGCCTGGCTGCCGGATTCGATTTCGTCGAGCGAGATGCCCGACCAACTGTGCGAGATGCCGGGCGTTTCCAGACGGGAGGCAAGCTTCTCCATTTCGGAGATCGCATCGCCCGAACCGTAGCCCTGGCCCGGCTGACCGTTGAGTTCGATCGAGCGGAACAGATTGTAGTGCGTGATGACCGGCGGCGCTGCGTTCGAGCGTGCCGTGAGTAGAGTCGTGATCGGCATGATCGCGCCGCGTGTTCGACTTGACGTAGATCTGCTGGAGATCGGCGACGGTCGACCGATACGGGGTATCGGCCTGGACGTAGACCCGATACGCCCGGTTGAGGTAGTCGAAATCGTTGACGTACAGCGACCCGAGGTAGATCTGCATCGTATTGAAGATGCTGGCGAGCGGGACGCCGAGCGACTCGGCTTTGGCCCGATCGGGATCGACGACGAGTTGCGGGACTATCGTCGCGAAACGCCGTAAAGACGCCTTGAAGCTTCGGATCGCGCGCAGCGGCACCCATGAAGCCGAGCGCGACCGCATCGAGCTTCGGCGAGACCGACGTTGCCGGTGTCTTGCAGCTCGTATTGGAAGCCGCCGAAGTTGCCGACGCCCTGAATCGAAGGCGGGTTGAAGGCGAAGACTTGTGCGTTGGCAATGCGCGCGAATTGCGGCCGCTAGTCCGTTCGGCGGGACGTACAGAATCGCGGTTAGCGAGTGCATGAAGCCGGGGCGGTCGTGCCAATCTTTGAGGCGCACGAACATCGTCGCTTTGTTCGGGCCGTTGCCGGTAAACCCGAAGCCGTTGACGTCGAAGATGTCGAGCACTTCAGGCCGTTTACGGATGATGGCTTCGACGTGCCGGGTGATCGCCTCGGTCGTGTCTTGGGACGTGCCTTCGGGCGCTTGGACCGTCGCGATGAAATAGCCCTGATCTTCATCGGGCGTAAAGCCCGTCGGCGTCGACGTGAACAAATAGCCGGTGAAGGCGAGCGCCACGACAAACAGCGCGACGATCGCGTAGCGGAAGCGAAACGTTCGTCCGAGCGAACCGTGATAGCCGAGTCGGACGCGTCCGAGGGCCGCGTTGAAGCTTTGGAAGAAGCGGTTGCGCGGGCGCGCGCTGCGGCCAAGCAGCAGCGCCGATAGCGTGGGGGTCAAGGTCAGCGCGTTGAACAGCGAGATCGCGATCGAGCAGACGATCGTCAGGGCGAACTGCTTGTAGAGCTGTCCCGTCGTGCCCGGGAAGAACGCGACCGGGACGAACACCGCGAACAGCACGAGCGAGGTCGCGACGACTGCGCCCGTGATTTCGCGCATCGCCGCCGACGCGCCGTCGAGCGGGGCCATCTGCTTCTCTTGAATGAAGCGAGCGATGTTCTCGATCACGACGATCGCATCGTCGACGACGAGGCCCGTTGCCAACGTCAACCCAAAGAGCGTGAGCGTGTTGATCGAGAAGCCGAGCACCTTCATCAGAGCGAACGTGCCGATCAGCGAAACGGGGATCGTGATCGCCGGGATCAGCGTCGTGCGCCAGTCCTGCAAGAACAGGTAGATGACGAGCACGACGAGCACGATGGCGACGATCAGCGTGATGATCACGTCCTTGATCGATTCGTTGACGAACGTCGTCACGTCGAAGGCGAGCTTATAGTACGTCCCGGGCGGGAACTTTTCGGAAAGCCGATCCATCTCGGCACGAACGCGCTTGGAAACGTCCAGCGCGTTGGCGCTGGGCAGTGCCAAGATGCCGAGCCCCGTAGCCGGTCGCCCGTCGAAGTGCAGGTCCGACGAATACGTCTCGGCGCCCAACGTCGACCCGGCCCACATCGCGCAGATACACGTGGCCGCCGTCCGGCGTATTTTTGACGATGATCGCGCGCGAATTCGGCCGGCGTCGAGAGGCGGCCCAGCGCACGCACCGAGTACTGGTACGGCTGATGGCCATCCGTCGGCGGCTGTCCGATCGCGCCGGCGGCAACTTGCACGTTTTGGTCGGCGATCGCCGTCGTCACGTCCGTCGCCGCCAGACCGTTGTCGGCTAACTTCTTTGGATCGAGCCAGACGCGCATCGCGTATTTGCGCTCGCCGAAGATCAGAACGTCGGAGACGCCGGGGATGCGCTTGAGGTCGTTCTTGATGTACAGATCGGCATAGTTGGAGAGGTCCAGCGCCGTCGTCGAAGGATCGGTCGACGAAAAGCCCATGCCCATGATGAAGTTGCCGGCGTTCTTGCTGACCGAAACGCCCGTCGCTTTGACTTCGTTCGGCAAGCGGGCTTGGACGGTGTTGATCGCGTTCTGGACGTCATTGGCCGCGAGATCGAGATCCCGTTCGAGATCGAACGTACACGTGATCGTACTGCTTCCGTCGTTGCTCGACTGCGACGAGATGTACCGGAGGCCTTGAACGCCGTTGATCGCGTTTTCGAGGATCGTCGTGACGGAGTTCTCGACCGTCGTCGCGCTGGCACCCGTGTAGGTCGCCTGCACGGTGACGACGGGCGGCGCCACTTTGGGGAACTGTGCGACCGGCAAGGTCGGGATGGCGACGATGCCGGCGAGCACGATGATCAGCGAACAGACCATCGCGAAGATCGGCCGGCGCAGGAAGAATTCGATCATGCGCTTAGGACGCTCGGACCGACGGCATTGTTTCGGCTCCGGAATGCATCGCGCCAGGCGTCGATCTTGGCGAGTGCGCGGCCGGCCATCAGGCGGCGGCGTTCACGCTTGTCACGAACGCGTGCGCCGGCGAGGTCGCTGAAGTACGCCCACGTGACGTTGGCGGGCTGAAAGTCGGCAGTCTGCGTGTTCTGCAGATGCGCGACGACGGCGCCGAGCGCCGTATCCGACGGTGCGCCGAGCGGTGCGCCGCCGGCGAGCACTCGCGCCGCGGACGCGTCCGGCGATGAAGCCCGCACGCCGCCGCCTCGACGTAGCCTTCTGCGCCGGTGATCTGACCCGCAAACCACGTCCGCTCGCTGCCGCGCAAGCGCAGGTCGCGGCATAAGGCAGCGCGGCGCATCGACGAACGAATTGCGGTGCATGACGCCCAGCCGCAGCCACTCCGCCTGCGCAAGCCCGGGCAGCTTTGCAAACGCTTCTTTTTGCGCCGGCCACGTCAAGCCGCGTCTGGAAGCCGACGAGGTTGTAAGCGGTGCCGGCCGCATTTTCTTTACGCAGCTGCACGACGGCATAGGGCGTTTTTCCGGTGCGCGGATCGCGCAGACCGACCGGCTTGAGCGGACCATACCGCAAGGCGTCCTCGCCGCGCGCCGCCATCTCTTCGATCGGCAGACAGCCTTCGAAGTACGGCACCTTACCGCGCTGCGCGTCCGCCTCGAATTCCTTGGGCTCGTGCTTGGGCAACTCGCGCAGATCGCGCACGAACGTCTCGTACTGCGCGCGATCGAGCGCGATGTTCAGATAGTCGGCGCCGTCGCCCTTATCGTAGCGTGATTTCGCGTAAAGCTGCGCCGTGATCGAGCGAATCCGCCGCGACGATCGGCGACGCTGCATCGTAGTAGTGCAGCCGCGCGCCGCGCGGCGCCCGGCGCCGCGAACGCGTCGCCAAGCAGCGCGTCGATCGCGTCGGCAAGCGCTGGCGACGGCAACGGACCGCAGGCGACGATCGTCGCGACTGCCGGGTCGATCGCCGTGACTTCTTCGCGCACGATCGCGGACGCGCGGATGCGCCGCACAGCCGGCTCTCGACGAGATGCGGCGAAGCGCTCGCGGTCGACGGCCAGCGCGCCGCCGGCCGGCACCGCCGCTGCTCGCGCGCACGACGACGATCAGCGAATCGAGGCGCGCCAGTTCTTCTTTGAGCAGTCCGACCGCGTTTTCGAGCGACGCGCCGCGCAGCGAATTGCTGCACACCAGTTCCGCGAAGCGATCGCGTCTTATGCGCCGGGCCGCGCACGTGCGGGCCGCATCTCGTACAGCTCGACGTCGATGCCGAGCTGCGCTGCCTGCCATGCCGCCTCGCACCCGGCAAGACCTGCCCCGATGACCCGCAACGGCCCAGTCCCGACGCGCACGCTACCGAACTAGACAACCGCATCGAAAGAATGCGACCCACCGCGAGCCATTCGCGCCGTGCGTTCGATGTCCGTGCAGGCCCGCTCCGCTATGCTTGGACCGCTTGCGGTGCGTTTCGGCATCCGGATTGCGCTCGTATCGTGCGCCTGATCGCGGCTGCATTCGAGCCGCGTCTCGCCGCGCTTCGACTTGGCGACGACGTACGCGCCGCAGACGGGACACGGCTCGCGGCACGACGCGGTCCCATGAGACGAAGTCGCACGCCGGATAGTTCGCGCAGCCGTAAAACGTGCGTCCGCGGCGCGATTTGCGCTCGACGATCTTGCCGCCGTCTTTGGGACAGAGCGCGCCCGTCTCTTTGAGGATCGGCTTGGTCGTCTTGCACTCGGGATAGCCCGTACACGAGATGAAGCGGCCGAAACGGCCCGTCTTGATGACCATCGGCTTGCCGCAGTTCGGGCAGAGCTCGTCGGTCGGCTCGTCGCGCAGCTCGACTTTGGGCAGCTTCTTCTCGGCCTCTTCGAGTTCGCGTTCGAACGGTCCGTAGAAGCGGCGCAGCACGTCGACCCAGTTCTCGGTGTTCTCCTCGACGTGGTCGAGTTCGCTCTCCATCTTCGCCGTGTACGCCAGGTCCATGATGTCGGGAAAATGCTCGGCGAGCAGATCGTTGACGGCGCGTGCCGATCTCGGTCGGGCGAAAGCGCCGGTCGATCTGTTCGACGTAGTGGCGCGCTTGGATCGTCTCAACGATCGAACTGTACGTCGAAGGCCGCCCGATGCCGTTCTCTTCGAGCGCTTTGACCAGCGTCGCTTCGGTGAAGCGCGGCGGCGGTTCGGTGAAGTGCTGCTTGGGTTCGATCGCGCGCTTGTCGAGCGCTTCGCCGCGTTCGAGGGCGGGCAGCAGCACGCGCGCCGGCTTTGCGCTCGCCGCGGCGCTGGCATGCGGCGCCGTTGTCGTCGTCGCGACCCTCTTCGTAGACGGCCGTGTGGCCGGCGAACTTCAGCACGCTGCCCGTTGCGCGGAAGCAGATAGCGGCCGTACCGCGCTTCGGGTTCGCCGCGATATCGACCGAGGTTTGGGCGTAGACCGCCGCGCTCATCTGCGACGCGACGAAGCGCTCCCAAATCAGCGCATACAGCCGCAATTCGTCGCGCTTGAGAATGCCCGCCAGCGACGCCGGGCGTGCGCGTCACCGACGTGGGACGAATCGCTTCGTGCGCGTCTTGCGCGCCTTCGCGCAGCTTGAATTGACGCGCGCCGCCGTAGAATTCGGGCCCGTAGGTGGCGTCGACGTACGCTTTGGCCGCCTGCTGCGCGCCGTCGCTGATGCGCGTCGAATCCGTGCGCATGTAGGTGATGAGGCCCTGCGTGCCTTCGGCGCCGAGGTCGACGCCTTCGTAGAGCGCCTGCGCCGTCTGCATCGTCTTGCGCACGCGAAATTTCAGTTTGCGCGACGCTTCTTGCTGCAACGTCGAGGTCGTGAACGGCGCGAGCGGCGTTGCGCCGCGTCTCGCGCTGCTTGACGCGCGGCGACCGAAAAGCCTGCGTCCATCCAGATCGGCTGCGATCTCATCGGCGCGTCCGGCGTTGCGCGATCTCGGCTTTCTCGCCGTCGACTTCGATCAGTGCCGCGGCGAAAACGTGCGCCGGAGCGCGTGCTTGTGCAGGTGCGCGGTGATCGACCAGTACTCGCGCGGCGACGAACGCGCTCGATCTCGCGTTCGCGGTCGACGATCAGTTTGACGGCGACGGACTGCACGCGGCCGGCCGACAGGCCGCCGCGCACTTTGGCCCACAGCAGCGGCGAGATCTTATAGCCGACGAGCCGGTCCAGGATGCGCCGCGCTTGCTGCGCGTTGACGCGGTCCATGTCGATCTCGTGCGGCTGCAGTCGAGCGCCTGCAGCGCCGCTTCCTTGGTGATCTCGTGCAACTCGATGCGCTTGGGATGTTCGAGCCGCAGCAGTTCGGCGAGATGCCACGCGATCGCTTCGCCTTCACGATCGGGGTCGGTGGCCAGGTACACGTCGGTGGCCGCTTTGGTCGCGCTGCGCAGCTCCTTGATCACGTCGCCCTTGCCTTTGATCGTCAGGTAGCGCGGCGCGAAATCGTGCTCGACGTCGACCCCGAGCGTGCTCTTGGGAAGGTCGCGCACGTGCCCGACCGACGCCTTGACGACGTAGCGCGGAGGCAAAAATTTCTTGATCGTGCGCGCCTTCGTCGGTGATTCGACGATGATCAGCGGCTTCTTCAAACGTAGCTCGTTCTGGGTGCTCGGGACCCGTGGTTAGCGAAAACGCCCTTAGTATAGCGCCGCCGTCAAGTGAGCCGCTATCAAGAAATGTTGCATAATATCCGAACGCAGTATAAGATGCAACCAAAGACGTTGACAAACAAGCTGTCGACGTCCACACGCAACGTTCGTCCCAGCGCGGACGAGGAGGACGATTTGGACGATGACTGAGGGCTCGATGACGGCGATATGGCGATGGATGACGGCTTGACGACCGCTCGGACCGCGGCGCCGTCGCACCGGGACGCGCAAGGCGGCCGGCGGCACGACAGGCGCACGCAAGGCGACGCAACGGCCGCAAGAAATCGACCGGCACGCGCAAGACCACGCGCGAAGAAATCGACCGGCGGGCGCAAGAAATCGACCGCCAAGAAATCGACCGCCGAAGAAGTCGACGGCCGGCCGCAAGAAGAGCACCGCGGGCCGCAAGAAGTCGACCGGCGGGCCGCAAGAAGTCATCGACGGCGGCCGCAAGAAGAGCACGCGCGACGCGAGCCACCGGCGCCCGCAAAAAGACCGGCGGCCGCAAAGCCGCGAACGGCCGCAAAACGAGCGCCAAGAAAACCACCCGCCGCAAGAAAGCCTACCTAACGAGCAAGAGGGCGATCGCCAAAACGATCGCCCTCTTTCGTTCTCGTCCGGCGCTACGTGCGCGGATACTCAGCGGGCGAGATGCGGGCCCGGCCGTAAGGTCGGGTGCCGTGCCGCCATGCTCTTCGACCCAGTGGCACGCTGCGACGTGACCCGGCGCATACGATCTGCAGCGGCGGAACTTCGATCTTGCAGCGGTCGAACGCGACCGGACAGCGCGTGTGAAAGCGGCATCCCGACGGCGGATTGACGGGCGACGGAATGTCGCCGCGTCAGGATGATGCGTTTGCGCCGCGTTCGCCGGCGATCGATCCGGGGATCGGAATCGCCGACAGCAGCGCTTGCGTGTAGGGATGCAGCGGGTTCTCGTAGAGATCGTCGCGGTTCGCGATCTCGACGATTTTGCCGACGTACATGACGGCGACGCGCGTCGAGATGTGCCGCACGACCGAGAGATCGTGCGCGATGAACAGATACGTCAGCCCGAATTGCGCTTGCAGGTCTTGCATCAGGTTGATGACCTGCGCTTGGATCGAGACGTCGAGCGCCGACACGGGCTCGTCGGCGACGATGAACTTCGGATCGACCGCTAGCGCTCGCGCGATGCCGATGCGCTGGCGCTGGCCGCCGGAAAACTCGTGCGGGTAGCGGTTCGCGTGATACGGCTGCAAACCGACGAGCCGCAGCAGTTCCTGGACGCGCGCATCGGCCGCTTTGCCGCGCGCCAGCTTGTGGATGCGCAGCGGCTCCCCGACGATCGCGCCGACGGTCATGCGCGGATTGAGCGACGCATACGGGTCCTGGAAGATGATCTGCATCTCGCGGCGCAGCCGGCGCAACTCGTCGCGGCCCGAGCGTCTGCACGTCGCGCCCTTCGAAGAGCACTTCGCCTTTGGTCGCCGGCAGCAAGCGCAGCACGACGCGGCCGGCCGTCGTCTTTCCCGAGCCCGACTCGCCGACGAGCCCAGCGTCTCGCCGCGGCGGATCGAGAAGTCGATGCCGTCGACCGCCTTCACGTCGCCGACGTGGCGCGAGAAAACGCCGGCGCGTGATCGGAAAATACTTGTAGAGATCGCGAACTTCGATCAACTCGGCGCTGGGCATCGCGTACCCGCCGGGTTCATGACGGCCGCTGCCGGACGCGGCCGAGCCGCGGCGCCGGCACCGGTCGCCGTTCCCGGCAATCGCCGGCGCCGATTCGCGTCGGCAAGCCGCCGTTCGCGCAGCCGTGCGTTCGTCGTACAGAAAGCAGCGCGCGACGTGGCCGCTGCCGAAATCGTACAGCGGCGTCGGCGTATCGCAGATCGGCATGCGGTACTTGCAGCGCGGCGCGAACGAGCAGCCCGGCGGCAAGCGCAGCAGGTTGGGCGGCTGCCCTTCGATCGGGACCAAGCGCGATTGCTCGCGGTCGTCCAGGCGCGGCAGCGATTCGAGCAGGCCCATCGTATACGGATGTTTCGGCGCCGAGAAGATCTGGTCGGCCGTCCCGTACTCGACGAGATTGCCGGCGTACATGACCAGCACGTTCTGGCACGTTTCGGCCACGACGCCGAGGTCGTGCGTGATCAAGATGATCGCCGAACCCAGGCGTTCCTGCATCTCGTTCATCAGATTCGATGATCTGCGCTTGGATCGTCACGTCGAGCGCCGTCGTCGGTTCGTCGGCGATCAGGACGTCGGGGTCGCACGAAAGCGCCATCGCGATCATGACGCGCTGCCGCATGCCGCCGGAAAGCTGGTGCGGATATTCGCGCACGCGCTTTTCGGGCAGCGGAATGCGCACGAGGCGCAGCATGTCGATCGTCTTGGTCAGCGCGTCGCGCTTGCCGAGTCTGCAGATGCAGCCGCACGACTTCGCGAGATCTGGTCGCCGACCGTCAGCACGGGATTGAGCGAGGTCATCGGATCTTGAAAGATCATCGCGATGTCCTTGCCGCGGATCTTGCGCATCTCGGGCTTCGGACTTCTGCGAGCAAGATTCGCACCGCGCAAGAAGATCGAGCCGCCGTCGATCCGCCCGGGCGGAATCGGAATCAAGCCGCATGATCGACAGCGCGCTGACCGATTTCCCGGAACCCGACTCCCCGACGATCCCAAGCGTCGAGCCGCTCTCGACCGAGTACGACAAGCCCGTTGACGGCGCTCGACGAATCCGTCGTCGGTCTTGAATCCGACGGCCAGGTCGTTGACTTCGAGGAGCGCCAACCGTGCGCTGGTCTAGATTCCGGTGATGCTCAGGACGACGGCGAAGAACACGAAGCCGATCGCCACGTAGCTCGTCAAACGCGCGAGCTGCTGATCGAAGCCCAAGCGCGGCCGGTAGGCGGATTCAACGCGGCCGCCGATCGTGCCCGGACAGCCCCTCTTGTTTCGTCGTTTGGAACGCGAGCAGCACGATCAGCCCGACGGCAAGCACCATGAAAATCGCCGCGAAGGTGTGCGTCAGCCACGGCAAGTTGGCGGCCATCGGCGTCTTGTGCAGCACGCCGAGGTTTTGCAGCTGCGGGTAGACCTGCGGATTGACAGCGTCGCGCGCTGCATCCGGCGCACCGCGCGGTACCGGCGTCACGGCTCCGAACGGCGCCGTCGTTGCGGCTCCCGAGCGGCGCGCGGCGTCGCGGCAGCGAGCACAGGCGGCGAGAGAAACCATCGCGGCCGTCATTTCGCGCGACGGGCGCCAAAACCCCGTGCGCTGCGAGCGCCGTTAGCGCGCGTAGCGTGCCGGCTTCGGCGTGCCCAGGCTTTGACGCGCGCGGCCAGGTTTTCGCCCGACAGGCCGAAGCGTGGCGCGCTGCGCGGGCTGCTTGTCGTGCTGGATCAGGACGTTGCGGAACGCCGATCCGCTCGAGCGTGATGTCGAGACCGCGATCCGACGACGAACTCGGCGACCGCCGAGCCGAAGCCGCCGGCCAGCGAGTGTTCTTCGAGCGTGATGAACTTGTGATGGTCTGCGGCCAGTTCGAAGAGCAGCGCTTCATCGAGCGGACGCACGAAGCGCATGTTGACGACGGTCGGCTTCGCGGCCGTCCTCGTCGATCAGATCGTAGGCGTCGAGCGCGACGTCGCACGTGTTGCCGAGCGCGAGCAGCGCGACGTCGCGGCCGCGGCGCAGCACCTCGGCGCGGCCGTGCACGATCGGCGCCGGCGCTTCGAGATGGTTGCCGGCCGAGTTGCCGCGCGGATAGCGGATCGCGACCGGCGCGCCGAGCGACAGCGCATGGTCGAGCATCGGCGCCACCTCCGCTTCGATGCGCGGCGCCATGATCGTCATGTTCGGCAGCGTGCGCAGGTACGCGATGTCGTAGAGTCCCATGTGCGTCGGACCGTCGTCGCCGGCCACGCCGGCGCGGTCCATGCAAAAGACGACCGGCAAGATTTTGGATGACGACGTCGTGCACGACCTGGTCGTACGCGCGCTGCAAGAACGTCGAATAGATCGCGACGACCGGCTTCATGCCCGCCGTCGCCGCTCCGGCCGCAAAGCAGACCGCATGCGCTTCGGCGATGCCGACGTCGAAATACCGCTCGGGGTGCTTCTTGGCGAAGCGCTTGAGTTGCGTGCCGTCGGGCATCGCCGCCGTGATCGCGATGACGCGGATGTCCTTGTCGGCCGCGACCGTGACCGCGTCGGCGAACGCTTCGGAAAACGTCGGCGCGAGCGCTGGACTTGAATTCGATCTTGCCGTTCTCGAGCTCGAACGGACCGACGCCGTGGAACGTGCGCTTGTCGAGCTCGGCCGGCTCGAAGCCCTTGCCCTTGACCGTGCGCACGTGCAGCAGCACGGGGCCGGCGATCTTGCGCGCGTCGGCGAGCACGTCGCACAGCGTGTCGTAGTCGTGCCCGTCGATCGGGCCGACGTAGCGGAAGCCCATCTCTTCGAAGATGACGGCGGCTTTGGGCTCGCTCGACACGAAGCGCATGCCGGCTTCTTCGGCCGTCGAGAGCGCCTTGCGCGCGGTGCCGCCGAACGGCACGTGCGCCAGCACGTCTTTGAGCGTTTCGCGCGCGGCGTTGAACAGCGGCTTGGAGCGCAGCGTCGCCGAGGTAGCGGTCGATCGCGCCGACGTTGGGCGCGATCGACATCTCGTTGTCGTTGAGGATGACGATGAAGTTCGACTTCAGCTGACCGGCATTGTTGATCGCCTCGTACGCGAGGCCGCCGGTCAGCGCGCCGTCGCCGATGACCGCGACGACCGTTTCGTCGCGGCCGGCGAGATCGCGCGCTTGCGCCATCCCGAGCGCCGCCGAGATCGACGTCGACGCGTGGCCCGCGCCGAAGACGTCGTATTCGGATTCCGAGCGCATCGCGAAGCCGCTCAAGCCGCCGCCCTTGCGAATCGTCTTGATGCGGCCGCGCGCGGCCGGTCAGCATCTTGTGGACGTAGACTTGATGGCTGACGTCCCAGACGATCTTGTCCTTGGGCGCATCGAAGGTCTTGTGCAGAGCCAGCGATCAGTTCGACGACGCCGAGGTTCGGGCCGAGGTGGCCGCCGTTCTTCGAGCAGGCCTCGACGAGCAGCTCGCGGATTTCGGCGGCCAAGGCGTCGATCTCGGCCGCGCGAGAGCGCATCGAGATCGCGCGGCGAGTTGATTCGGTCAAGTACCATTAGCGGCTCTTTGACGCACGACGGACGAGGCCATGCCCGCTCAGCGTACCCGCTTTGGCGCGTACCGACAAAAGGGGCAAGCCTGCGCTCCGGTGCAGAATCGCGCGTGGATCCCGCCGTCGCCGTCGAGGCCGCCGACGCCGCTGCGGCCGAGCCGGCGCCGACGCGTGCTCACCGACGTCGCGCGCATCTTCTCGACGATCTGCAATCCGTTCGTGACGTCGCTCGCGCTGTTCGTCTTCATCGCGCACGAGACGGCGACCGGGACGCCGCGGCTTTTGGCCGCTGTTCTTCGCCAGCACGATCTTCACGTCGATCGGCCCGATGCTCTACGTGCTCTGGCTGTACAGCACCGATCGCATCACCGATCTCGACATGTCGGTGCGCGGCGAGCGCGAGCGCGTCTTCAGCATCTTCGTCATCTTCTACACCGCTCGGCACGCTCGTGCTGTTTGCGATGCACGCGCCGCGTCTGATGACCGCGGCGATGGCCGGCTACGCCGGCGCGTCGCTCGTCGTGCAGTACATCACGCGCTATTGGAAGATTTCGACGCACGCGCTCGGCATCACGGCGCCGCTCGTCGTCATGGTCTACCTGTACGGCACCCAACCGCTGCCGTTCTTCGTCCTGATCCCGCTCGTCGGCTGGTCGCGCGTGCATCTGCACGCGCACACGCCGCTGCAAGTCGCCGCCGGCACGCTGCTGGGCGCCGGCTCCGTGCTTACTCTTTCTGCGCCTGTTTGGGCTGATCTGAGCGAAGCAGCGTAGTCAATTCACGCCGGACGAACGGTCCGCGGCCACCAGCGATGGCATGCGGCACGCTACCGGAGAATAGACCGGCGGCAGCGGAGCGGTCGAAAACGTGGCGCCTTGGTCGCCGACGACGGATCGTACAGCGCGCGGTACGCCTGCAGCGCCGGTCGTCACGTAGTCGGTCCGGCCGCTGCCGCGCCGTGCCGGTACGCTGAGCGATGGCGGCAGCACGCACGGCCTGCGCTTGCGCCGGATCGATGCGCGGACGTCGCCGGAGCACCGCGGCAAACTCGGCATCGAGCAACGGATAGTGCGTGCACGCCAAGACGAGCGCGTCGAGCGGCCGCTCGAACTGCGCGCACGCCTCGCGCAACGGCGTCGCGCGCGAGCGGGCCGCTCAGTACGCCGCTTTCGACGAGCGGCACCAGTGCCGGAGCAGCGACTTCTTGCACGTCGATCGCCGGCGTCGCGCGCGGCGAATCGCGCGCCGTAGGCGCCCGAGCGGATCGTCGCCGCGGTGCCGACGACGCCGACCCGGCGCGCGCCGCGAGCCGCATGACCGCGTCGGCGGCCGCATCGATCAGGTCGAGGATCGGCACGCGCGCCGGCGGCCAGCCGCGTGAGGCCGCGATCGCGCACGACGTATTGCAGCCCATGACGATCGCGTCGACGCCGCGCGCTTCAAGATACGCGACGTTGTGCGCGAGCAATCGCGCGAGTTCGTCGGGCTGCGGTCGCCGTACGGAACGTGGGCTTGATCGGCATAATAGACGATGTCGTCGTCGCGGCAGCAGCGCGCGCACGGCGCGCAACACCGTCAGGCCGCCCAGGCCCGAATCGAAGATGCCGAGGATGTCTAGCGCCCTGCCGCCGTCGGCGGCGCCGTGAGCCTGCGAAACCGGCGGCGGCGCGGCGGCGTACGCGCCGACGCCCTCCGCGATCGCGAGCGCGACCTTCTGCAGGAACGCCGGATCGCGCAGCAAGGCGGCGTCGCGCGGGTTCGACAGAAACGCCGTTTCGACAGGATCGCCGGCATCGTCGCGTGCGCGATCACGTAGAATTTGTCCTTGATGATGCCGTCGTCTTTGGTCGGCAAGATCGGCGGCGAGACGCGCGTGGACGGCGCGCGCGAACGCGTACGAATCGGCCTTGTAATAGTACGTCGTCGTCCCGCTTGACGAACTGCTCGACGGAAGCGCGTTGCTGTGCACGCTGATGAACAAGCCGCGCGTGCAGCGTCGTTGGCGATGTCGTCGCGCGCCTGCAGTTCGTCGCGCGCCGAATCGTTGGGCTGGTAGACGTCGATGTCGGAATCGCGCGTCATCTTGACGATCCAGCCGCGCGCGACGAGCAGGTCGCGCAAGCGGCGCGACATGTCGAGATTGAGATCTTTCTCGATCGAGACCGTTGTGCAGCGCGCCCGGGTCGCTGCCGCCGTGGCCGGGATCGATCACGATCATGCGCGAACCCGACGCCGGCGGCGGCGCGAATTTCCACGTGCCGGTCGGAACGGGGACGGCCTTCGTCTACGGGCGGCAGCGGCGCCGGGGTCGCGGCCGCGGCGACCAGCGCGGCCGTTCAGCGAGCTGGCCGTAGCCGACGCGCTGCGGGATTCGCATCGTCGACGGGGTCGATCGCGATCGTCGCGCCGCCGGGGTTCGCGAGCAGATTGACGACGCGGGGCGAGCGCGAGCGTAAACGCGATGCGAACCGTCGGCAGGGCGTCGTGCGGCCCGACGAAGCCCTTGACGCGCAACGCTATGACCGTATCGTCCTTGCAACGACTCATCGTTCGGCGCGACCGCCAGCGCCGCCGGTTTGAGATCGACGTACCAGCGATCGTCGGGCAGGCGATGCCATTCGTAGCTGACGTTGCCGGAGAGCGAGCACGTGAACGTCGAAGCCGTCGTCGCTCGTCGGCGTGCTCGTCACCGCCGTGACTTGCGCCGGCGCGCCGAGCAGTCGGCGGTCGTAAGCGGTTGGGCTCCCGGCGTGCGTTGCGCGGGCGGAGTGAGCGCGGCCGCCGGCTCGACGGTTGCGGCAAGCGACGTCGTTGCCACGCTCGTGTCGCCGCGCGCGGGGAGCGCGCGATCCGTGCAGCGCGACGCCGGCCGGCGCGAACTCGAGCGTCAGCGCGTTCGGAAAGTCCGCTCGGCGCGAGCGCATGCACGCTGCCCGGCGCCGCATCGAAATCGATCGTCGTCGTCGGGTTTTTCGGCGTCCCGCCGCTCGTGATCGCGATGCCGGCGAGCGCGGGCTGGCCGACGCTGCGTTCACGTTCGAGCGTCGAGCCGACACCGGAAAACGACAGCACGACGTGCGCGTCGCCGGCGGACGTCAGGCGCTTGAAATGCAGCGCCGTCGCGCCGCGCAGCGTCAGCACCGTCGACGCGCTTGTCGCTGCGCACGTCGAGCGCGCCGATCTCCGGCTGCAAGACCGTCGTTGCGCCGTCGGGCACCGCATCGACGTAGAGCGCGTTGGCCAGCGCGATGAACGGAAGGTAGACCGCGTCGCCGGCGGCATACGGCGCGAACGGCGCGGTCTGCGCGACGCCGCCAACCGTATAGCGCGTCGAGCCGAGCGTAAAGGCGATCGTGCGGCGGTCGGCAGCTCGTCACGATGACGTACTTCTGTCCGGGCTGGTACGAGAGCGTCGCACCCGTGATTCCGAGAAAGCGCGCCAGCCCGCTGTCGTTCGTCGCGACCGCGAGCGCCCCGCTCGGACGTCTGCGGCTGCTCGAAGATCAAGCGCGTGCCGGCAAACCAGTAATCCGTTCCGGCATCGTCGGCGCGCGCCGCTGCGGCGCCGATGCCGAAGCATGCGAGCAGCGCGGCGCACGCAGCGGAAAGTGCGTCTACCAGCTTTGACGCGTAAGCGGTTCATCGAGTTCAAGATGACCTCCGGGCAACGTGGGAACGCGCGCTCCGTCGACGAGAACTTGCACGGCATCGATGCCGGGCAAGGCCGTCAACGTCCAGACGAGCGCTTTGAACTCGCCGCTTTCGGCGAGGCTTCCGCTTTGCTCGCGAGCGATGCTTCCGCTAAGGTCGACCGCCGCGGTCGAACCCTTAACGTGAACCGAGCGAACGACCGTTCCCGCAGGAAAGCGGACGCACGGGAACTCGGACGGCGGGCCCGGCGACGGCTTGCACCGCCGCATAGAACGCCACGCTCGGAAGATCGCGGGCCGGACCGAGCGACACGTTCCACTTGGCGAGCGTCGTGCCGTCGATCTTCGTGTAGTACACGGCGATCGACGCGCCGACGTTAGGAGCGGGACGCGCGAACGCCCGGTACCCGATGTACGCGGCAACGCCAAGCAGCGCGACGACGCCGAGGGCGCGCAGCAACCTCATTGCCGGCACGCGTTCGCTGCGCCGCTCCTGCGCTACTGCAAGTACTTCTCGACGGTGTCGCCCGAACGCAGGTGCGCGCCTTGGGGGTCCTGCGCGAACTCTTCGCGCGCTCGCCGCTGCCGCAGCAGATCGTAGTACCGGTCGAACTCGACATTGACTTCATCGAGCCGCCGGCGTCCCGCTTCGTCCAGCGGTGTACCGGCCGCCGAGTCGAGCAGACGATGTTCTTCGGCGACGAGTTCTTCGATGTGCTTCTGGATGTCGCCGGCGTTCATGGGCCGCCCGCTTCGGCATCGTCGGGCAGTCCCTCGCCGAGTTCCGATTCGGTCAGGATCTCCTGTTGCGAGATCAGCCCGGTGTCGTCCGCGGCGATGACGGCATCGTGGACGTCGTCGTGCCCGTCGTCACCGCGGGCATCGTCGCCGGAAATGGGACGCTCGATGTCTTCGTTATGCATGCTGCCCCCTTTACCCGTAAAGCGGCGTCCGTTCGGACGCCGGCGCTGTTAAAAGTGAGCGCCGATATAGTCGATCCAGTGTTCGTAAACGTCGAGCGTGCGGACGGGGTCGTTCGGGAAATGTCCGGCGACCGGCCAAGCCGTGAAGGTCACGTCTTTGCCGTTATCCTTGAGCGCGTGATAGAACTCATACGATGAGGCGATCGGGTCGCGATTGTCGCCGACGTCGCTGAGGATCAGCAGCGGCGTCGTAACGTCTTTGGCGTACGTGACCGCCGACGCGCGCTGGTACTCATCGTACACCTGCGGCGAGGACCATGGAGTTCCGTGAAAGAGCGCGGCGTCCGATGCGGAGTCGTCCGCGACGGAATAGTCCGTCGCCCAATCGTTGACCGAGGCGCCGGAAACGGCGGCTTTCCATTCGTGATAGTGAGTGACCATCCAAGCGGTCATGATGCCGCCGTACGACCAGCCGGAGACGGCGATGCGCCCGGCGTCCACAATGCCCCGCGCGCGCACCGCAGCCAAGGCGGCAGCCACGTCGCGGCCCGGGCCGGCTTCGGGATCGTAGCGCACGGCGCTTTGATACGCGAGGCCGTGATTGTCGCTGCCGCGATAGTTCGGCCGCAGGACGAGCCAGCCACGCGCAGCCATCAACTGCCCCAGTCGATCGAACGCCGCCGTCGACGCCGACGTTGGGCCGCCGTGGATCTCCAGCACGAGCGGATACTGCCGCGTCGGCGTAAAGCCGGGCGGCTCGAGCAGCAGCGCTTCGGACGTGACCCCCGTGTCGGACTTGAACGGGATCGTTTCGCTGCGTCCAAGCGCGAGCGTTGCGACCGCAGCGTTGTAATCGGTAACCGGAACGGGCTTGCCGCCGCGCGCCGCACGATAGTATACCTCTCCCGGCTCGCGCACCGATGTCCCGACGAAGACCATCGCGCCGTCACGCGCGATCGCGTGTTGCAGCGGCGAAACGGGTTCGACATCGCCAAGATCGATGCGCACCGGACGGCGACCCAACGGCGCGCGGACGAGATCGATGCGATCTCCGTCGTTGCACGTGAACCACAATTCACGACCGTCGGCACCCCAGGTATAGTCGTGCACGGCGCGGTCGAAGGGTGCTGTCACCGAGGCGCCTTCACCACCGGCCGGCGTCGTGACGTACACCTGCGTCAGCGTGATCTGATTGTCGCCAAGCGAGTGCGCGTACGCAATGCGCGAGCCGTCGGCCGAGAACTGCGGGTCCGCTTCGTACTGCGCGTGCTCCGTCAGGGCGCGCATGTGGCCGGTCGGAAGGTCTAGCACGAAGACGTGCGCGCGATAGGCATCGTTGAGTATCGCATCCGGCGCTAGTACGAAGGCCAGTTGGCGCCCGTCGTGAGACCACGACAGCGTGCTTTGCGCTTCGCCGCCCACGACGCTGGCAACCGGCTCGTGCGTCAATTGCGTCGCGCGTCCGTCCGCCAGCTTCAGCAGCCACAGGTGCAACGGCCGTACCGCAGCATGCGCCGTGATCGGGTTGTTGGCAATTTCGAACGAATCGCGGTACTTGTCGATGCCGGTCCTCTTCGCTTTGGCGCTTTCCGCGACGTATGCGAGCGCCGCACCGTCGGGGCGCCACGCGAATTGCTCGACGCCTTCGGGAGCGTTGGTGACGGGTCGCGCGTCGCCGCCGTCCATCGGCAAGACGAAGACCTGCGTCTTGGCATCGTCACCCGTTCCTACGTCGGCTAAGAACGCAAGGCGATCGCCGGACGGCGAAAACGCTGGGTCAGCGAGCCCGTTGTGGTCGTACGTCAGCGTGCGGCGCGCATGCGTCCGTAGGTCGATCAGGTCGATATCGCGCCGGTACTTGTCGTCGTTCGTGTCGATCCTTGAAACGACGACGACCGCCCGGGTTCCGTCGAGCGAAATCTGCGGAGAAGAAAGCCCGACAATGCGAGCGAGGTCGTCGGGGCGGAACGGCTGCGGCGTGGCGCCAACCGCGCCTTCCGTCTCGACGGCCGCGCATATCGACCACGCAGCGAAGCAGAAAAGGCCAAGGTACGTAAGGCGCATCGTTCCTACTACGATGCAGCGCGGCGGATCTCCGACCTCGTTCGCGCCTGCGGGCAGCATCATCGCCTTAGAGTTCCCCGCGTCCCTCCAAGCGCGCGAGCAGCAGATGGTAATACAACATGCCGCGTTCGGAACCGAGCGTGTGCAGTACGCCCGCGATATCGGCGTGCTCGCCGGCGAGCGCGGCGAAACTCCGAGCGACGCCGGAATCGTTGGCGGGAAAAACATCCAGCCGGCCAAGGCCTCGCAGCAAGATCACGGCGGCAGTCCAAGGTCCGATGCCTTTGATCGCGCACAACAAGCGTGCGGCCGCGGGACTGGGGCGTTCTTCGAGCATCGCTTCGTCTAGTGCGCCGCTGGCCAGCGCCTCGGCCGCCCGGCGCAACGTCGCGACTTTGCCGGCGCTCAGACCCGCGGCCCGCAACGTCGCATCGGACGCCGCCGCAAAAGCGGGCGCATCCGGAAACGCGTGCAGCGCCATTCCCGCGTAGTCGAGCGGTGCGCCGAGCGCCGCGATCGTGCGGCGCAGGATCGCGCTTGCTGCGAGCAGGCTGAGCTGTTGAAACACGACCGCGTTTACGCACGCTTCCCACAACGTCGGATAACGCGGCGGCTTGACGCCGCGCATGCGCCGGGCGAGATCGCGCAGCCAAGGAACGCTGCGGGCGCCTGCATCGAACTGCGCAGTCGTGCGCTCGGTGCCGAGCATGCGCTGCACCACGGCGAACGCGCGCTCTTCATCGCCTGGCTCGCCCGCGACGCGCACGCGCAGCGCATCACGTTCGCGCTGGCGCACCGTCACGAGCGCCGGCCGCGCCATGCCGGCCAGAGCCCGAGCGTACGTGCCGTCGGCAGCGACGACGTCGACCACGTTCGTCGAAAAACGTCGCAGCACGGCAACGGTGAGGTCGAGCCGATACGGAGGCGCAACGGCGATCAGTCGCTCGCTTACCACAGCGAAACGAGAACGGCCGCGTCAGTTGTGGCGCATACACGGCGGCCAGCGCAGCGTACAGCACGCGCGCCGCACGTTGTTGAAAGGCTGGTCGTGCAAGCAGTTGCTCTTGCTTCGGATTCGTTACGAAACCGAGTTCGACGAGAACGGCGGGCACGCGCGCCTCGTCCGTCACGGCCAGCTTACGGCGCCGAAACTGCGCCTGACCCATGCCGAGATCGCGCAGATGCGAGCGCATCGCGAAGGCGAGTGCGAGCGAGTCGGGGTGCAACCAAAACACGCTCGTTCCACGCGCCTTGCGATTGCGCGATGCATCGGCGTGAATCGCAACGAACGCGGTCGCGTGCAACCGGTTGGCAAGCGCCGCGCGAGCGCGATTGTCGAGACGCGCGACGCGGCCGATGCGCCAGGGGTGCGCAAAGGACCGCGTCAAGACGACGCGCGCGCCGCCGTTTCGCAACAGCCGCGCCAGATCTTCTCCCACGTTCAGCGCGATCTGCGCTTCTTCGAAGCCGTGCCGCCCGACCGCGCCGACGTTGAGTGGCCGCCCTTCGGGCGTCAGCGTGCCATGGCCGGGATCGACCACGAAGGTGTCGCCCCTCAGTACAAGCGCCGCCGCGCGCACGGGCATCGGCCATAGCGTCAGCGCAAGCGCTGCCGCGCCCCAGACCAAACGTCGCGCTGCAAGCATAACGTGACGCGCGATGCGCGCGAGGATTCCGCTATTCCTCGTCCGTACGCAGACAAGACGTGACGCGCCCCGATTTTCTTGGAGCCGCCTTTACGGCATTTTTGCTTCCGGCCGCGGCGCGCGCTGACGACGTCGAACGGCGCATCGCACAGGCGGCTTCAGCCTCCTCGGGGACCGTCGGCGTGTGGGCGCGCAAACTCGATGGTGCGGCGCCGATCGTTTACAACGCAGACGACGTCTTCCCGACTGCGTCGGTCAGTAAAGTGTTCATTCTCCTTTCGCTGTTTCAACTCGGTGAGCGCAACCCGCACATCTTCAGCCGGCACATCACGTTAAAGCTGTCGGACTTCGTCGGCGGCTCGGAAGTCCTCGACGGGTACGAGCCGGGTCAATCGATCACGATCGCAGCGTTGGCTCGGGCGATGATCGACCAAAGCGACAACAGCGCTTCTAACGTTCTGATCGATTTTCTCGGATTCGGCCGCATCGATGCGACGATCCGCGCTGCCGGCTTGAAGCATACGCAGCTCAAACGTCACTTCATGGATGTCAATGCGATCGTCAATCACAGCGAAAATCTTACGACGGCCCGCGACATCGGCTCGTTGCTGTACCAGATCGAACGAGGCGCGCACGAAGGCGTTCGGACCGTGGCTTCGGCGGCTTCCTGCCGTGAGATGATCGACATCATGCTGCGCCAGGAAGATCGCGACAAGATCGCCCGCGGACTGCCCAAAGGCGTTCCGCTAGCGAATAAGACGGGTGAGATCGACGGCGTCCGCAACGATGTCGGCATCGTCGATCCGTTCGGGGAATCGCCCTACGTGCTCGCCGTTCTGACCAAAGAACTCGACGACTTTTCGCTTGGGAACATCGCGATCCGGCGCATCGCGTCGGCCGTCAATGCGACCCTCCGTTAGTGCCGCGCTCCAGCTTCGACCGTGGTCCGCGAATCCGCCGGCTGTTGCGCATCGAACGCTGCGCGTTTCGAGCGTGCCGCGGCATCGGCCAGCGGTTGCGTAGCCGGCGTCGAGGCCGGAGCAAGAGCCTCACGCCCCTTCTGCACGGAGCCGAGCGCGGTCGCCAGCCGCGTTTCGAGTTCGGCCAGCACCGTCGCCGCATAGGAGTCTGCGCCGGAACGTATTTTGCGAGCCTTCTCCTCGGCTTCGCGCAAGCACGATGTCCGCCGTCGTCCGGGCGGCGCGGACGACGTCTTGCTGCTCGACTAGTTCGTTCTTCTGGGCGACGGCCTCGGTGACGATCTGCTGCGCTCGTTCTTGAGCGTCGCGAATGACGCGATCTTTGTTCGTCGCGATTACCTTGGCGCGCCCGACTTCCTCAGGCAACGTCGAGCGCATCTTCTCGATGTACTCCATCAAGCGTTCTTCGCTGAGGATGCGATGCCCGAGCGGAACCCATGTGCCTTCCCGCACGTACGTTTCGAGCTTATCGATGACGCGATAGATCGACAAATTGAGTCCTTCCGTTAGCGTGGAACTACGTGAGGCGCCTTTGCTTCTTTGTCCATATACTCGAGAACGACCGGCGGGACGTAGGGTGAGATATCGCCGCCTTCGACGAAAACCTCTTTGATCAAACTCGAACTGACGAACGAATAACTCGAATCGGCCATGAGGAACATCGTGTCGACGCCCGCGAGCGACCGGTTCATGTGCGCAAAAGCCATCTCGCTTTCGAAATCGGAGACGACCCGCAAGCCTTTGACGATCACGTCGGCGCCGATCCGTTTGACGTAATCGGCCAGAAGTCCCCGGAAGCTCGCCGACCGTGACGGTCGGATAGCGTGCCGTACAGAGCCGCAGCATCTCCTCGCGCTGTTCGATCGCAAAGTACTGACCGCGTTTTTGCGGATTGACGACGACCGCGACGGTAACGTTCGCGAAAACCGCCGCGGCGCGCGCTACGACGTCGAGATGGCCGTTCGTCGGCGGGTCGAAGGAGCCCGGGTAGATGGCGTGTCCGCGCGTCGACACTACCGCACTGCCTCGCACGCGCGCAAGAATTGCAGGACGACGTCGCCGTAGCGGGCGTCACGCACCGTTTCGAAGCCGGCCGGCAGAAAACGGCGGACTGCCGTCGCGGTGTTCGTAGACGACGATCGATTGCGCGTCGATCGCGCCGCGCATGCGCAGCGTCGACAAGGTCAATTGCGGCGGCGGCAGTGCGTACGGCGGATCGGCATAGACGAACCCGAAGCGGCCGGCGACGCGCTGCGCGGCCTTTTCGACCGGCGAACACATGACCGTCACGCGCTGCGCGACGCCGAGCTCGGCGGCCGCTACGGCGAGTGCCTGCGCCGTCGGCGCGTGCAGTTCGACGAAGGTGACGCGTCCGCGCCGCGCGACAGCGCTTCGAAGCCGATCGCGCCGGTGCCGGCGTAGAGATCCAGCACGCGTGCGCCGTCGAGCTGCGGCTGCGAGAATCGAAAACAGCGCTTCCGTGCCGCGCCCGGCGTCGGGCGAACCGCCGGGCCGCGCGGCGAGCGGATCACGCGCGAGCGCAATTCACCGCCGCTCAAGCGCAGCGCCGGTCATGCCGGCGCGTTCGCCGCGACCGACGCGTCCGACCCCAACGAGCGGCGGCAGATCCGCTAATGCATGGATCGTATGCTTGGGCGCCGTCAACTCGGCGGGATACGAGCGATTCTCCCAGTCGAACCAGACCGACACCATTCCGAGGTCCTGCGCCGGCGCGCAATCGATTGCGGGATCGTCGCCGACGTACCAGATGCGCCCAAACGGCAGATCGAAATGTTTGCCGAGCACTTCGAACGCTTCGCGCGCCGGCTTGCGCGCGCCGATCCGCTCGCTGACGAACACGGGGCCGCTAAAGCCGATCAGGCGTGCCTTCTCTTCCTGTAAGGGGCTCCAGCCGTTCGTCAGCAACGCATAAGGGACGCCCAGCGCATCGAGTGCGGCGAGCATCTCCTGGCGTCCCGGCGAGCGGCTGCACGAATTCTTCGACGCGAGCGAGCACGTTCTCGCGAAAGGCTTGCGCTTCGTCGAGATGTATGCGCCGCCGCCGGGCGCAAAGCGCTCGAAGAAGCCGGCGATCGCGCTTCTCGGGACTTTGCTCGCCGATGCGGTACGCGTGCAGGACGCCGTCCATGGCCGCTTTGCCGCGCTGCTCGTCGTACGCGATGCCGCGCTTGCGCGGCGTACGTCGGCGAGCATATCGAGAGCGACCGTCTTCTCCAGACGCTGATCGAGGCAGAGCGTATGGTCCAAGTCGAAGCCGACGGCGATGTCCATACGCGCGGCTTCGACGCAGCTATGAGACGGCCCCCGCGGCGCGTGCCGCCGTGCGACTTCAACTGCTGACGAACACGGCACGAGCATCGGCGTCCGCGTCGACGAACGACACGCAAGCCGGCATGCGCCGGCAAGCTGAGATTCGGGGTCGGCGGCGACGAGCGCCGTCGGCGGCGGCTTTCGCCCGCATGTAGAGCGCGAAATCCGAGACGATGCTGCCCAGCAGGCCGCCGGAGCCGCCGGCTTGCGCCGTGCCGGCAAATTCGCCCTCACCCCGTAAGGCAGGTCCTCTTCGGCGATGGCGAAGCCGTCCGTCGAACGGGCCAGGACTTCGAGCCGCTCGACGGCGCTCGCGCTTCGTCCGGTGCGATCAGCATGCAATACGAGCGCGCGACGCCGCGCCCGACGCGGCCGCGCAACTGGTGGAGTTGCGCGAGCCCGTAGCGGTGCGCGTCGAGGATGACCATCACCGATGCATTCGGGACGTCGACGCCAACTTCGACGACCGTCGTCGCCAGCAACACGTCGGCTTCGTGGCGCGCGAAGCGCTGCATGGCCGCGTCTTTCTCGCGTGCGGCAAGCCGGCCGTGCAGCAACTCGACGCGCAGATCGGGAAACACGTCGCGGCGTAACACGTCGAGTTCGGCAAGCGGCGCTCGTCAGCGCGGATTCCGACTCGTCGATGGCGGGTGCGACGACGTAGGCTTGCCGTCCGGCTTCAACGTTCTTGCGCACGAAGGCGTATGCGGCCGGTTTGCGGCTCGCGCGCAAAACGTAGGTTTCGATCGGCGTGCGCCCCGGCGGCAGTTCGTCGAGAACCGAAACGTCGAGGTCGGCAAATTTCGTCTGCGCCAGCGTGCGCGGAATCGGCGTCGCCGTCATATGAAGCGTGTGCGGCGAGCGGCTCTTGGCGCGCAGCTTGGCGCGCTGCGCCACGCCGAAGCGATGTTGCTCGTCGATGATCGCAAGACCCAGATCGCGGAACGCCACGTCGTCGACGATCAGCGCGTGCGTTCCGACCACGAGATCGCACTCGCCGCTTTCGAGCCGAGCCAGCGTCGCGTTGCGGTCGCGCGCGCCCATGCCGCCGAACAACGCATCGACGCGAACGCCGAAAGGCAACAGCAGCGGCGCCAGCTTGCGCGCATGCTGCGCGGCGAGAATCTCCGTCGGTGCCATCAGCGCGCTTTGCACGCCGCTCGTGCGCGGCGAGCACGATCGCGGCCGCGGCGACGACCGTCTTGCCGCTGCCGACGTCGCCTTGCAGCAGCCGATTCATCGGCGCGGTGCCGCCATGTCGCGCCCAGAGCTCGGCGATCACGCGACGCTGCGCCGCCGTCAGCGCGAACGGCTGCGCGGCTTCGAACCGTTCCAGCAGCGCGGGCGGCGCGCTCAGCGGGCGTGCGCCCCCCGCAGCGCGGCGCTGCGCGCGTTTGAGCGCCGCGCCAAGCGCGATTCCGAAGAACTCCTCGAAGACGACGCGTTCGCGCGCTGACGCCGCCTGCTCCGAGCGTCGCCGGGCTGGTGCAGGCTGCGCCACGCTTCGCGCAGCGGACCAAAGCCGAGCGGCCGCAAGCACGTCGTCCGGAATCGTGTCGCTGACGAGGGCGGCCAGCGCGTCGAAGTTGCGCTCGATCGTCGTCGCAAGGGCACGCGACGAGACTTCTTTGGTGGCCGGATAGACCGGAACGATCGTCCCGCGGTACGTCTCATCCTCGCCCAGCAACGCGTGATGCAGCACGTTGAGTTCGACGCGGTGCCTTTGCGCGAGCGTCGCAGTGCAGCGCGGCCGTGCACGAAGATGCGCTCGACCGGCCGCGAGCTTGCCGGTCAAGCCACGCCGGCCGAACCACGTCGCCCGCAGGCGGCCGGTCGCGTCTTCGAGATCGGCCGAAAGCACGGCGACGCGTCCGCGAAACTCCGAAACATGCACGATGCGGCCGACGGCGATCACTTCGCTCGAGTCGGCATCGCCGTCGCCTTGCGCGCGTGCCGAGCGCGGCACGCACGATCTCGCCGATCGGTTGCGGATCGCGCCAATCTTTGTAATCGCGCGGATACGTTGCGGCCAGATCGCGCGGCGTTGCGATGCCGTACGCACGCAAGCGGCGCGCGAGTTCTGGGCCGACACCGCGCAGATCGAGCAGCGACGCGGGGCCGGCGGTTCTCATCCGACCGGGCCGAACAACTCCGCGCCGATGTCGTCGCGTACAGGCTCGTACGGCGCAATTGGCGCCGCGTCGACGGCGATCGCGACGAGTGCGAGATCGTCGTTGAGGACTCCGCCGCCCATGGTCCGTACGGCGGCAATCAACGAGTCGGCGCAGGCCTGCGGATCCGAGGGCGCGGCTCGCACGAGCGCTGCCGCACCGTCGGCTTCGAGCATCTCGCCTTCCGGTGTGCGCGCCTCGGTCAGACCGTCGGTCGCCAAGACGACGAGATCACCGTCATCGAGCCGGATCGTGCGGCTAGCATATTCGAACGAGGCGTCGAGGCCCACAATGGGACCCGTGACCTCGAGAACGTCGACGAAGCTGCCGCGGCGCAGCCATGCGCCGGCATGCCCCGCGCTCGTATACGTCAGCAGCGAACGTTCGCAGTCGAACACGCCTACGAAGACGACGACGAATAAGTTCGGGATCTTTTATCGTATCTAAGAAGATCCGGTTGAACTCATTGACGATCGCGGCTGGGTTGCGCGTGGCTCGCGCCAGCGTACGGATCGAATACTTGACGAATGCCGTGTTGACCGCCGCCGTGACGCCTTTCCCGCTGATATCGGCGATGACGACTAGGCCGTGCGAGCATCGAGCCGGCGAACGTCGAAGAGATCGCCGCCGACTGCCGCGTCGCGATCGGCCGACGTGTACGCAGTCCCGATGCGCGTGCCGGGCAGAATGTCGAGGTCGGTTTGGAACGCCGTCTGGAGCGTATCGACGAGCGAACGCTCGCGTCTGAGCACCGCCATCATCCGCGCCCGCGCGGTCAGGAAGATCGACGCGATCAGCCCGAACAGCAGCACGGAGCCGAGGCCGCCGATTAGCGCCTCATCGATGCGCCGGCGCAGTTCCGACTGCACGCGCTCGAGCCTTTGCTCGAGAAGCTCATGCACGCGCGTCGTGTCGCCGCGCAACTGATCGGTGATGACTTTGCCCAGCGTTTGCCGCATCAACGCATTGCGGCCTCTCGGGTCCGCGCGCAACGGTGCTGCGACGTTACGCTCCCATTGTTCGTGAAGCGTCCGCAATTCGGCGATGGAAGACTCCATTTGCGCGATGCCGAGTCCCGTCGTCGTGGCTTGGAAGTCCGCCAAGGCTGCATTGAAGCGGCGATGTTCGGCCGGGTCGTCTTCGAGGAAGAACGTCGCGCCGGAGGCGACGTAGCCGCGCAGGCCGGCTTCTTGGTCGAGTTGGATCAGAACGACATCGTCAAGCTGTTGTTGGGCTGCGACGAGCGCGCGCTCGACCCGCGCCGCGGTATCGAGCCCCGTGTAGATGCGCAGAGAGATCAGGACCGACACGAGGACGATCGCAAACACGAGCATGCCGAGCAAAGCTGCTCCAGGCACACCGGTTTGCCGTAAACGGGGTGCGTTTGATCTCGGGCATACGCGAAAGAAAGACGAGGCGACGCCCAGATTCGAACTGGGGAATAGAGCTTTTGCAGAGCTCCGCCTTACCACTTGGCTACGTCGCCGTTGTTGGACTCCATGTTGAGCCGGTCTGCGAAGCGGGTGGCGGGAATCGAACCCGCGCATCAACCTTGGGAAGGTCGCAGGCTGCCATTACATCACACCCGCGGGACCGGCGTAGGCAGCGGCTTCTCGTTCGGGAGAGCGGCTTCCCGTGGCGTACAGGGCAGGCGCTCCGTCAGTGGGGGTGTTCGGAAAACCCTCGCGAAACTTTGCCGAGCAGCTCGACAAGCGTCTTCTTCTCAGCCTAGCGTCAAACCGCGCATCGCTGCCTTATTCTTGGCAAAATAGCCGGGCAGACAGCGACTGCAACGAGCACGCTTCCCGGTACGGGAAAGTGAGATGAACGACACGCGCCGATCTTCTGTGCTCGCTTTGCGGTCGACGTAGCCGTCACGTTCGAGACCTGCGACCAAACCCGTCACGTTGGCTTGAGTCGTTCCCAGGTAACGGCGCAGGTCGGACAGCGAGATCGGCTCGCCTTCCGCCTGCAAGACGATGAGAACGCCGAATTTCTGCGGCGTCAAGCCGGCTTCGGCGAACCAAGCTCCCAGTGAATTTTCAACGCGCTGTGCGGTAGCACGCAATGCGAGCAGCCCGCGAAAGGCCGCAGCATCAAAATCCGCATAGCGTTTGCGGTGCCCCGCAAAGTGGGTTTCGGGCCAGCCGACGATCTCGTCTTGATCGGTATCGCCATCTCTCATGGCGTCATGCTACCACGCGTCGTCATCATATCACTCCGATGTGCTTTTGCTTAATGACTTGTGGGAAAAGCGGACAATCCCTGGCCGCCATTCCCACAAGCAGGTTTCATAGGTGCCGACCGGCCGCAGGCTTCTTTTCCGGCCATTGCGGCCTCAGCGTCAGCGGTGCGGCGTCGCTGCGAGCGCACGGCACGACGACACGCACCGGTGCACGTCAGCGCGCCATACACGCTATACGAAACGCGTCTGCCGAAGGTTCGCTCCCACTGATGGCTTCACCGAAGGGGCGCTATTGCGGCGCGGGTGCGAGCGTAATGGTCCGCTGAGGCTCGCGTGACGCGCCCGCGATCACGGCGCGCGAAGTCGAACGGGGGTCAGGCGCGTACGAGCCAGCGTATGGCGATCGAAGAGCGTCTCTCACGAGCAACGTGAGCCGCAAGTTTGCTCGAAGCCCAGGACGCCGCAGAAACGGTTTTGCCGCGAGGCGGTGCTTACGAAGAAGCTGTCGACGTACGGTCTTCGTGAGGCGGCGACGGCCGGTCGCCGGCCGCTACCATGTCGCCGAACGATACCATGAGCCCGGCGCTGGCGGCCCAACCATGTGCTCGGAGCAAAGCGTGCCGTTCCTGCATCCTGTTTCACTCCTGTCGGCGGAGGTGAGCAGGCGTTTACCGCGCGAGCGCGCGGCCTAAACCGGGCTCGTGGGTGCCGGCGGCTGCGCGAAGCAGCGCTGATGCCTCGGCTGCTAGACGGCGTGCATCCGCTGCAAGAAAGCGAGGTGATCGCGCCCGAATGCCAAGTCGGCACGGTGGCCATCTGCGAACCAGCCGCGCCACTCTTCTGGGTTTGCATAGGGGAGCAGCATTCGTCCGTCCAGGCTCTGCAGAATCGGGCCCGTCCAGAGCGCCGCGTCGCCGCGCGGGTCGTAGACGCGCAGCCAGTCACCGCGCCAGAGGGCGTGAACGCCCGCATAGTCGTCTTCTGCGTCGCGCTCGACGTCTTGCTGGAAATACGCCGAAGCTTCGGCCGGGCCGTTGTCACGCAACCGTCCGAGACGTCCTTGCAGATATCCCGAGTCGGGAAATTCGGCAGTCTTGCGCGTCTCGAGCGGCCGGATAGACTGTAGGTCCATCGTCCGCCGCGCCTTCGCAAAGTCGTGCTTGAGTTGCATCTGCATGATCTTGTCGGCCGGCAATTGTAAAGCGCGCCCCAGCCGCACGGCATGCTCGACGTCGAACGAGCGGTCACCCGCGATCATTTCGGAGAAGCGTTCGGCCTTCATACCGGCCTGCGCCGCGACGATTGCGGCAGTCAGCCCGAGCGGCTCAAAATATTCCTCCCGGATGACCGGCCCCGGGTGCGGCGCCGGCGTACGCCGGTCGGCCCCGACCTTGACGGTTAAAATCAGCCTTCTCCCTTCGCGATACGAACAGTATCGGCCGGAGACGACACGGCATTGAGCGCCGGCTTAGGGCGGCGCTCGCACCCGCGTAACGCTTACAGCATCGAGCCGTCCAGAACGCAGGCGACGTTCGTGCCAACGCATCGCCGTCAGTGAGGGTAGCAGTGTCGTGGTCGTGGCTGCGGACGATCTTTATTGCTTATGCTGTACGCAAATGGCGCAATCCAGAGGCCACCTGCGTGCCGTGAGCGCGGCGTGATGCCGAGAGCCAGAATCGAACTGGCGACACCAGGTTTTTCAGACCTGTGCTCTACCGACTGAGCTATCTCGGCGTACCGCAGACGAACTTCGGCGTATTCACCCCGGCGGGACGATCCCCTACAACGATGCACGTAGGGACGCTCGGCGCGCAGCACCGCAACGCTCGCACGCAGCGCGCGCGCATAGAGACGCTCAGTCCATGTAGCGCAACACCGCGGCGGCGTCACGCGTCCGATGTTGCGGCGGCGTTGCGGCCGGCCATCCGAGGTACACGATCGCGACGATCCGGTCTGACGCATCGATTCCGAGGTGGTCCTTAACGTCTGGATCGTAGGCCATCGCGCCGGTGCGCCACATCGCGCCAAGGCCGCGCGCGTGCGCGGCCAATCAACAGGTTCTGCATCGCTGCGGCCGTCGCGGCGAAGTCCTCGATCGCGACGATCGGGATCGGCATCGGTTCGCGTGCTGACGACGATCAGGACGGGAGCGCGCAGCGGCTTCTGCGCTTCCCGGCGTAGGTAGGCGTCGCGATCGCGGCCCGTCAGTGACGTGCGGGTCGCCTCACTCGCCGCCCAGGCAGCGCCCAGCCGCGCCCGCGCATCGCCGCGCAGAACCGTGAACCGCCAGGGCTGCGTCTGTTTGTGATTCGGCGCGAAGATCGCGGCTTCGATGAGTTCCGCAACGTCGCGCATCGTCGACATCGCCGTCGAGCTTTCCGATGCTGCGCCGCGTGCGCAGCGCTTCCATGGCGTCCATGCGACTCTGTGGCGCGCAGGACGTACGTCTCCCTCCAATGCCATTTCCCGCGAGCGGCGCGTACGCGCACGCCGTGATAAAGCTGAACGGCCGCACGCATCAACGAGCGAACCTCCTCACGCAGATGCGCGAGGAGGTCCGCGTTCGATGGCGACGTTGAAGGGGCTCGAACCCTCGACCTCCGCCGTGACAGGGCGGCGCTCTAACCAACTGAGCTACAACGCCAGGCAAGTGTGGGCACGGTTGGGATTGAACCAACGACCCCCCGCGTGTGAAGCGGATGCTCTCCCACTGAGCTACGCGCCCCTCTAGAGTACCCACCTCGCGTGACGTAAGCGGTACTACCGCATAGGGTCGCCTCCCTCCCGCCGCGTATGCGAACGCGTGCGCAATCTGCTGAGCGTGATCGTGGCGCTCTTGCTGACGAGGGGCGCGGCTTGCGGCCGACCGCGGCGACGAATCCGATCCAGCCAGACGACGTACGTGCGCGCGCATCGCACCGGTCTCAACCACGTCGCCGCGCGCTCAGGCGGCCTTCGACGACGGCTTGACACTGTTGTATGCCTTCAACCCCGAACAGGCTCGGCGCTCGTTCGAAGATGCGGCGCACGCCGATCCGGCGCTTCGCCATGGCGTGGTGGGGCGTCGCGATGTCGTACGGAGTAAACATCAACACGCCGTACGACGCCGGCGCAAGCGCGCCAGGGACACGCCGCCATTGAAAAGGCTCGGGCGCTGGCGCCGAACGCGCCTCCGCCAGGAACGCGCGCTGATCGCCGCCGCGACGCAGCGGTTTGCGTTTGACGAACCCAAAGACGCGAGTCGTTCGGCAGCCGCGTATCGTGACGCGATGGACGCAGCCGCCGCGGCTTTCCCAGACGACGACGACGTCGCAAACCCTCGCCGCCGAAGCCGCACTCGATGTCGATCCATGGAACTACTACGCCCCGGACGGAACGCCGGCGCCGGGCACAGCACGGATCGTCGCGCGTCTCGAACGCGTTCTCGCGCGCGATCCGGCGCACATCGGAGCGAACCACTTTCTGATCCACGCGCTCGAAGAATCGCCGCATCCGCAAGATGCCGTTGCCGCAGCCGATCGGCTGGCGGCCGATTCCTTCGAACCGGCCGCCGAGCACCTCGCGCACATGCCCGCGCACGCCTACATGCGCGTCGGCCGATACCACGCAGCCGGGCGAAGCAAACGCGCGCGCGCTGGCGTTGTACCGCACCTATCTCGCCGACGACCCGGCCGGTCATACCGATTATTTCGATCACGACTGCGTCTTCGGCGTCGACGCGTTCATGATGTCGGGCGAATACGACCAAGCGCGCTCGATGGCGAGCGCCTGCGCGCGCGGCGGAGTCGGGAATGGTCCCCGTCGTCGACTTGCGGTTCCGGCGCTGGAGCGCACTCGCAGCCGACGGTGCGAGCACCGATCTCGGAGCGGCGATGCTCGCTGCCCACGACGGGCGCCGAGCCGATGCGCGCAAGTATCTCGTCGAACTTACGCAGCGCAACCGGCGACGTGGGGAAGATCCAAGTCGCGCTGGTCGAAGCGCGGCTCGCACAGAGCGCCGGCGCGTACGACGCCGAGGTCGCAACCTTGCAGCGCGCAGTTGCTCTGGAAGACGGTCTGGGATATTCCGAGCCGCCGGCATTCTGGTATCCCGTTCGCGAGACGCTCGGCGCCGCATACCTACTAGCGGGCCATTCGGCCGACGCCGAGCGCACGTTTCGCGCCGATCTCAAACGCAACCCGGAAAACCCTCGTTCGCTGTACGGACTCGCGCAGACGCTAGCGCATGAGGGTCAAGCGCTCGAAGCACAACGCGTACACGTCCGCTTCGTCGGCGCTTGGAAGGGTGCTCAGGCTCCGCCCGATATCGCGAACATGTGAGCTACGGCCGCCGCCGCGTCACCAGCGGCAGGGCGCTCGGCGACGGACCCGAAGCAACGCTTGCGAGGGCGCGTAGCTCAGGGGGAGAGCGCTACATTGACACTGTAGAGGCCGTTGGTTCGAAACCAGCCGTGCCCACCATCGCCTTCAACACGGCAAGCCGAGCAATTGCCGGCGGCCGACGTGATTGCAGCCCTTCCGGCAGAAGTTCCGCCTTATAACGAGAAGCGAGCCCTATGGCGAAGTTGTCCTATGGGTCGTATCTCTGCGTCGATGAGTTGCTCACATTGCAACGCGTGCAAAGCGAACCGCCCGAGCACGATGAGCTATTGTTCATCGTCATCCATCAAGTCTACGAGTTGTGGTTCCGCCAACTGCTGCACGAACTCGAGGCGATCCGACGCAGCCTGGCCGAAGACGATTTGCTCCGTACGGGCAAGCATTTTCGACGCGTTGACGCGATTCAACGGCTGCTCGAACAACAGGTCGACGTGTTGGAGACGATGTCGCCGCACGACTTCAACGCCTTCCGCAGCCGTCTGTCTCCCGCCAGCGGGTTTCAATCGGCGCAGTTTCGCGAGATCGAATTCTTGTGCGGCGCCAAACGGAGTGATGACCTTCGTTATCTCGAACCGACGCCGCAGGAACGCGATCGGCTCGACGAGCGTCTAGCGGAACCAACACTCTACGATGCGCTCAAGGGTGTGCTGCGCCGACGCGGATTCGCCGTAACCACGGCGGACGAATTGATTGCTTCATACAAGACGATCTACGATGCCGCCGATCAGCATTACGGCCTCTACTTGATGCTCGAAGACTTCATCGAATTCGACGAGCGTTTTCTTTTGTGGCGTAGTCGCCACGTACGGATGGTCGAGCGCATGATCGGCATGAAGCCCGGGACGGGAGGGTCGCTGGGAGTCAACTACCTCGAGAAGACGCTCGCCAAGAAGTTTTTTCCAGAACTGTGGGCCGTCCGTACGGAGCTTACGTAACGGACTCGGACAGTTCTTGAACGTCTGCTTCGCTCAGGTGCAGGTCCGCCGCGGCCAGATTCTCGTCGAGATGGGCGATGGACGACGTACCGGGAATCGGCGCTATCGCGGGCGAGTGAGCCAGCAGCCATGCCAGCGCGATTTGTGCCGGCGTCGCTCCATACCGTCGGCCGGCGTCCGCCAGCGCGCCTTTCGCTTTGGCGAGTGAGCCGGCTTCGATCGGAAAGTATGGCAGAAACGCTACGCCGTCGCGCGCGCACGCATCGAGCACGTCTTCGCTTTCGCGAGCGCCGATATTATAGCGATTCTGCACCGAGACGATCGGCACGATCTCGCCAGCCTCCGCCAACTGTTGCGCGGAAACGTTCGAAAGACCGACGTGACGAATCTTGCCGGCATCTTTCAAGCGCCGCAATGCGCCGAGCGACTCGGCGAACGGTACGCGCGGATCGGGCGCATGCAATTGATAGAGATCGATGCAGTCGAGCCGCAACCGGCGCAGGCTTCCTTCGCACGCCGCCTCAAGGTGCTCGGGGCGGCCATCGCGCTCCCACCGTCCGTCAGGCCGCGTACTGCCCCCTTTCGTCGCGATGACGAGATCATCCGGATAGGGATGCAGCGCTGCAGCGATCTGTTCTTCGTTGACGTGCGGCCCGTAGGCGTCGGCGGTGTCGATCAGTTGTACGCCGGCCCGAACGGCATGCCGCAACACCTCAAGCGCTGAGGACGGATCGGCCGGCGGTCCCATGACCCCGGGACCGCACAGCCGCATCGCGCCGAAGCCCATGCGGCGCACCGTCAGATCCCCGCCGATCGTGATCGTTTGATCGCTCATGCGATAGGTCGTCTCCGCGATACCGCCGCTCGAAACGACCACGCCTGCGCGGACCGATGTATCGAAGCGCTTAAGCGGTGCGACGCCACAGGGGTGTTGCGACGAGCCCATTGAGCACGAACTGAACGGCGAGAGCCGCCAGAATGATGCCGAGCAGTCGCGTTACGACGTGGATTCCCGTCGTGCCGACGAGCCGATAGACGTACGTTGCCGAGCGCATACACAGCCACGTGACCAGCAGCGCCGCCGCGTACGCCAGGACGACGATGCCGATGCGTAAACCGTTGCCGTGCGTCAGACCGACGAGCAGCAGGACTGTAGCGATCGTGCCGGGGCCGGCGATCATCGGCACGGCAAGTGGAAAGACCGCTGGATTGTCGGTTTCTTCGGCTTCGCGCCGCTCTTCGTCAGTCGCTTTCGCGCCGGTTCGGCGCGCAAACAGCATGTCGATCGCGATCAAGAACAGCAGGATGCCGCCCGCAATCGTAAACGCCGGCAACGTGATGCCCAGGTACGCCAGCAGCGCACGGCCGGCGGCGCCCATAACGGCGATGATTCCGGCCGCGACGATCACGGCTTGATCGACGATGCGCTGCCTGCGCGGCGCGACCGACGCCGTCGCGACGAGCGTCAAGGGAATCATGCCGACGGGATCGATGATCGTGAACGCCGTTACGAAGGCCGTCGCAGCAAAGCGCAGGTCCGTCATCGGTAGCGAAACCTGCGCCGGGGCCGCGCGTGGACCGGCAAACTGAGTTCAGATTGGTAAGGACAATAGGCGCGCACCGACAAACGCCACTGTACATGACGACCGTCCGCTGCGCAAGACATTGCCGCGCTGCGCTCAGCAGCGCTGCCCGCCGGCCAACTCGTTTATCGCTGTAGTGAAACAGATCGAGCGCATTTTCGAGCGCCTCTTGTGGGGCAGCCGGCTCATCGTGATCGTCGCCGTCGTCGCGAGCGTGATCGTCGCGCTGGTCATGTTTTACATCGCGACGACGGACGTCGTTTTTCTCGTCGCCGGCGTTCGCAGCTACGTCGATCCAGGGCTCGGCACGGCGGAACGTCAGCACGCTCATCTCGTCACGCTTGCACGGGTCGCCGGCATCGTCGACGGCTATCTGTTCGCAGCGATCATGCTGATCTTCGCGCTCGGACTCTACGAGTTGTTCGTCAGCCGCATCGAAGCGGCCGAACGCTCGGAGATCGCGCCGCGGCTCCTCTTGATCCGCAGCGTCGACGATCTCAAAGAACGTTTGGCCAAGGTCGTGTTCCTTATTTTGATCGTGCGCTACTTTGAGTTTGCGCTCGAAGCGCCCGTACGGGGAGGGCTGGATCTGCTCTATCTCGCGATCGGCATCGCTCTCGTGGCCCTCTCCTTGTTCCTGACGCGCGACGACCCGGGACGTCATACAGGGCTCGACGACCCCCCGTCGCGCCCGGCGGAATAGACCCGGAGGACCATACTCCTTTTCGCTCAGGATAGGCTTTCGCCGAAAAAACAGCGAATACATCGGGGAAATGGCAAAAATTTCTTGAGCAGGGCAGGCCACTACGACGCGATCGTCGTCGGCGGCGGACACAACGGTTTAATCGCGGCCTGCTACCTCGCGCGCGCAAAGTGGAACGTTCTCGTCTTGGAGCGCCGCTACGTCGTCGGCGGCGCCTGCGTCACCGAAGAGAACATTTTTCCAGGATACAAAGTCTCGACGGCGGCGTACGTCAACAGTCTCTTGCGCCCCGAAGTCGTCCGCGATCTACATCTCGCCGCCTACGGATTTCGAGGTCATCGAGCGTGACCCGGCGTCCTTCTCGCCTTTTGATGATGGACGGTACCTGTTGCTCGGCAGCGGCGGCGCGGCCGACCGCGCGGAGATCGAAAAGTTCAGCGCCAACGATGCGGCCGCATATCCGGCATACGAGGCGATGCTCGAGCGCGTCGCGAGCGTGCTCGAACCCACGCTCGTGCAGACGCCGCCTGACGTCGTGCGGCCCTCGCTTGGCGACGTCTTTGGCATCGGCAAACTGGGCCTCGGCTTCAAAAAGCTTGGTCCTCATTTAGGTGAGGCTGCCGAAGTGCTGACGGGTTCGGCGCGCCGCATTCTCGATCGCTGGTTCGAATCCGAAGAACTCAAGGCGACTCTGGCGACCGATGCCATCATCGGTGCCTTTGCGGCGCCTTCGATGCCGGGCACGGCATACGTGTTGTTCCACCACGTTATGGGCGAAACGAACGGAAAACGCGGCGTGTGGAGCTACGTTCGCGGCGGCATGGGCGGCTTGACGCAAGCGTTGGCGAAAGCCGCTACCGCGCTCGGGGTCGACATCCGCACCGACGCCGAGGTGGCACGCATCGTAACAAAAGGCAATACCGCAGTCGGTGTAACGCTAACGAACGGAGACGAGTTCACCGCGCGAACTGTCGCGAGCAATCTCGACTGCCGGCTCACGTTCGAACACCTTCTCGATCCGGCGACGCTGCCGCCCGACTTTCTGGCGGAGATCCGGCGCATCGATTACCGTAGCGCCTCCGCCAAGATCAACGTCGCTTTCGCTGCGCTTCCGAACTTCACCGCGTGTCCGGGACGGCGGGCCGGTCCTCAGCACCGCGGCACGATTCACCTGTGCCCCTCGCAAGACTACATCGAGCGCGGCTACGACGATGCGAAATACGGCCGGTATTCGCAGGAACCGATCGTCGAATGCACGATCCCGTCATCGGTCGATCCGACCGTCGCACCCGCAGGCCAGCACGTCATGTCGATGTTCACGCAATATGCGCCGTACGCTCTCACGGGCGGTACGTGGGATGAGGCGACGAAGAACGCGTACGCCGACCGTTGCTTCGCCGTCGTCGAACGGTATGCGCCGGGTTTTACCAACTCCGTGATCGCGCGTCAAATACTGGCGCCGCCGGATCTCGAGGCGACGTTTAACTTGACGGGCGGCAACATTTTTCAGGGCGCGATGGATCTCAACAAACTGTTCATGCTGCGGCCGGCTGCAGGCTACGCCGACTATCGAACTCCCGTAAAAAATCTGTTTTTGTGCGGTTCGGCCGCGCACCCGGGCGGCGGCGTCATGGGCGCCGCCGGCTACAATGCCGCCCGCCAGATGTTGAAGGGCTAAACCTAGAGCGCAGCAGCACCCGGGCGTGACGCCGCAATGCGATCTTCACCCTGCATCACCGTATGATAGTAACGGTCGAACGCAGCGAGCAGTCCCTCCGCATTTGCGTACGGCCCGGGCGTATAGGAGCGCGACGCGACGCCGAGCTGCGTGCGTTCGTTGATCCGCCAATCCTGGCGGTTCGTCAAGTCCCAAAAGTCGACGGCATCGCTTGGATCGAACCCTGGCGCTTGCATCGTCGCCGAATCGAAAAGCCAGCTGCACGTGATGCGGGTGCGCGCGACGTCGAGCGGCGTGACGGCGTGGATCATCACATAGTCCGGATGCAGGCTGAGGAGCAGCGACGGGAAGACCGTATAGTAATACACGCGCCCCAGGTCGGCTCCCCGGAGGCCACGTAGCGGCGGCCGCGCCGTCGTCCCGGTCGTCGTCAAACTCGTCCCACTGTGGCGCAACTCGGAGTAGCCTCCGAGTATGGGGCCTTCCGTCAAATCGTTGCGGCCGCTGTCGGACGGCGACAGCTTGTCCAGTTGCGGGTGCACGAGGGGACAGTGGTAGCATTCAGAAAAATTTTGAAAGACGAGCTTCCAATTGCAGGCGAGATCGTACTCGATCGTTCTTGCCGCGCGCAGGCCGTCGATGTTCCAGCGCGCCAAGCGCTCGAGCGCGGCTCCCAGCGCCTCCCTGAACGGTTGTGGCTCCGTCGACACGCTGACGAAGATCAAGCCGTTCGAAAGCGCCACGGCGGCCTCATGCAGTGGATACGCGGAGCGCTCGAAGCCGGGGACGTCTTCCATGTTGCGCGCCGCCGCCAACGATCCATCGAGGGCGTATGTCCACGCATGGTACGGACACACGATCGCGCCGGAAAACGTTCCCGCCGCTTCGAGGCACAGGCGCGTGCCCCGATGGCGGCAGACGTTGTAGAACGCTCGCACGATACCCGCCTTGTCACGAGTCAGGATCACGCTCTCGTCTGCAACGTCGGCCGTGACGAACGCACCGGCACTGGAGAGTTGCTCTTCGCGCGCCACGAAACACCAGGCGCGTGAAAAGATCCGCGCACGCTCCGCTTCGAAGATGGAGCGCGAACAATAGTGCTCGCCGTCGAGCGTCGTTGCGGCCCCGTTCAGGCGGGGGCGCACGAAGACATCCACGCAGCATCGTTCCCCTTCGCCCAAGCGCCGCCATCTTCCATGGCGCCCCGTCACCGGACACTCACACGTCCAGCCGAACGCGTCGCGGCCGGCGGCCTCCTACGAGCGAACGAGGCCGGCAAGACGGACATCGCGGAAAATGACGATCGTCGCTCACCGAGAAAGACCCGCGCATCGCTTTGGAAGTAAACCTCGACGCCACCGATGTGCGACTCCTGGAGGCACTGGCGAGCCAGGCTCGTTCGACGTTGGCGGAACTCGGACAATCGTGCGAGCTCAAACCGCCGGCCGTCCACGAGCGTCTGCGCCGGCTAGAAGCGCGCGGCTACATCACCGGCTATGCGGCGCGACTCGATGTTCGTAAGCTTGGGCTTGGACTGATCGCGTACGTCAGCGCTTATGCTACGGGCGACATCCACTACGCCGACTTTTATGCCGCCGTCGCTAAACTCCCCGAGGTGCTCGAAGTCCACAGCGTGGCCGCCGAGGAGACGTTCCTGCTCAAAGTCGTGACGCGTTCGACGACGCATCTCGACGACTGCCTCGCGCGCGTCAAGGCGTTGCCCGGCATCGCGCGCACGAAGACGTCGATCGTCCTGACGACGCCATTCGAACGCTGCGGCATGCCGCTGGCCAAGCTGCTGAAAGAGTGAGCGCGGCCATCCGCGACGCACGGCCCGCGCCAAAACTCGCCCGTAAGCTCGGTGTCGTCGACGCAACGCTCATCGTGATGGGCGGCGTGATCGGCTCGGGCATCTTTCGCACGCCGTCCGTCGTTGCGGCGCGCATTCACGGGGCGCCGCAGGTCCTAGCTGCGTGGCTCTTCGGTGGCCTCATCGCATTGATCGGTGCCTTCATCTTCGCCGAACTCGCGTGGCGCCGCCCTTCGAGCGGCGGCCTGTATGGATATTTGCGCGACGCGTATCATCCCGTCGTCGCCTTCATGTACGGCTGGACCGCGCTGCTGATCAGTCAGAGCGGCGGCATCGCAGCGGCGGCGATCACGTTCGGCGCATACGTCGCTCCAGGCTCCGGCGCAGGCGCGGCGGCATTGTGGGGCGTCGGCGCAATCATCGCGCTGACGGCGATCAATTGCTTGGGCGTAAGCGCAGGGCGGCAACGCGCAAAACGTGCTGATGATCGTCAAAGCTGCCGTCATCGTCAGCCTCATCGCCGCGGGCGCCCTCGTCGCCCCGAGCGCCTCCCACGCTGCGTTGCATGCCGGCGGTGCAAGCCTTGCGCCGACGTTCTGGCCGCTGGCGTTCGGAGCCGCAATGATTCCGGTGCTGTTCGCATACGACGGTTTCCAGACCGCGGCGTTCATCGACGGTGAACTCAAAGACCCCAAGCGAACGCTGCCGTTCGGGTTGATATGGGGAATCGTCGCCGTCGCGGCGCTCTACGTCGGCGTGACGCTCGTCGGCCTGCACGCGCTGGGCGTGAAGGGTCTGGCTGCAACGGCAACGCCGGCGTCTGACATCATGCGCATGGCTGTGGGACCGGTCGGGGCGCGGATTATCGCCGTAGGTATTGCGGTGTCGACGCTCGGCTTCATGAGCAACAACATCCTCACGTCGCCGCGCATCTACTTCGCGATGGCTCAAGACCGCATCTTCTTCCGCGGTTTAGCGTGGGTGCATCCACGCTCGCACGTGCCGCTGGTTGCGATCGTCGTGCAAAGCATCGTCGCGATCGTCATCGCGCTCTCCGGGCGTTACGATCAGATCTTGAACTACGTCACCTCGATCGATTTCATCTTCCTCGGACTTGCCGCCGGTGCGGTGATCGTCTTCCGCCGCCGCAGAGACGCCGAGTCTACCGGCGGCATTCGCATTCCCGGACACCCCTACAGCACGGTATTGTTCATTCTCGTCAGCCTCGGCGTCGTCGTCAACACGTACATCGCCTTCCCGGTCGATACGGCAATCGGTTTCGCCGTGCTCCTCGCCGGTGCGCCGGTGTACTTGTTGTGGCGGCGGGGCGGCCGCCGCGCCGGCGCGGTCTGACGCCCCAGCGCAGACTTTGTCGCGTGACAGCGGCTAAACAAGGGCATCACACCGGTCGACGGCAAAGCGTCGGTCGCGGCCGGACCGAGCCGTCGTAAGGAGGACCGTTTGATGAAGAAACTCTCGCTGATCGCCACGATGATCGCCGTGCTCTTCGCTGCATCGTTCGCTCGCTCGGATGCTTTTTTGGACAAGACTCGCTTTGCCGCCCATCTCGGCATCGCGTACTTTGCCTTTCATCACTGGGTCATGCGCCCGTACGAACAGGGAAGTTTTGCACCGGGCACGCCGCATCGCGTCGGCTCGATCGTCAAGGGCGGCGTAGCGCTCCTGTTTGCCGTTCATGAGGTGCGCGTCTCAGAGAAGATCGCGCGCAACAGCAACGATCCGCTGTTACAGAAGCTCGACGGCGGACTGCAGAACCTCGGCAGTTCGTTCGCCACGATCGGCGACAAGCTCAAGTCGGGTCAGTTCACCCCGGGCGATGTCGCGGCCCTTAACGGTGCTGCGTCCGCGGTCGCTTCGGGAGCGGCCGCCGGCGGCACGCCGATCCGCGACGTGCCCGTCCACATTCCCGGCCTGTAACGAAGTGCAAACCCGTGCTTTGGATCGAAGTTCGGCTGCGGACACCAAAGCACGGGTGCCGGGCTCAGCGCGGGCTCTTCAGCGCGATCAGCACGAACCCGGTATCGAGCGGAGCCATCGCTGCGATCGTCCAGCCTTCGTTGAACATCGATTCCAGCGACGTTCCGTCCGAGGATGTAAGTTCGCCGAAGCTGCCTTTGACCAAGCAATTGACGTCGCCGCTTTGCGATGCGCGAATGAAACGGTACATGGAGACCTCCGCGGTTTGGTGTGAAGATAGCCGAGCGCTTTCGCGATGGGTGGCTCGTTGACTTCTGAACCCGCGCAGGCTGTAGACCGGCTGCCCCTCGATGCTGTGCGGCATACGGCTGCGCACGTGCTTGCGTACGCCGTGCAGGATCTTTTTCCGGATGCCAAACCGACGATCGGACCGGCAATCGAAGACGGGTTTTACTACGATTTCGATCGCCCGCAGCCGTTCACGCCCGAGGACCTCGTGCGGCTCGAAACGCGCATGCGCGAGATCGTCGCGGCCGATTACGAGATGACGGGTGAGCGGGTTACGCGAGAAGCTGCCCTCGCGCACTTCGCCGGCAACCCGTACAAGCGAGAACTCGCCGAAGGAATCCCGCCCGGCGAACCGATCACGCTCTATACGATCGGCGACTTCACCGACTTGTGTCGAGGCGGCCATGCGCACGGCACAGGCGCGATCGGGGCCGTCAAATTGATGAGCGTGGCCGGTGCGTATTGGCGCGGCGACGAGCACAATGCGATGCTGCAACGCATCTACGGCACGGCGTGGCATTCGCAAGCGGAACTAGACGCGTATCTGCTGCAGCTCGAAGAAGCTCAGAAGCGCGATCATCGCAAACTCGGGGCCGAGCTCGGCCTGTTCTCCGTTGAAGAGGATGCCGGTGGGGGGCTAATCTTCTGGCACCCCAAAGGCGCCATCGTCCGCGGGATCGTGGAGAACTTCATCCGTGAAGGGCTGTTGCAGCGCGGCTATCTGCCGGTCGTAACTCCCCATATCCTACGCGAGCAAGTCTTCGAACGTTCGGGGCATCTCGAAAACTACGCGCACGGCATGTTCGGACCGCTCGACATCGAGGGTCAGCGCTTTCGTCTCAAGCCGATGAACTGCCCCGGGCACATCATGATCTATAAGAGCGAAGGCCGTTCGTATCGGGACTTGCCGCTCCGCTACGCCGAGTTCGGCACCGTCTACCGCTTCGAGCGGAGTGGTACGCTGCACGGCCTCACGCGCGTGCGCGGCTTCACGCAGGACGACGCGCACCTCTTCTGCATGCCCGAACAACTTCAGGGAGAGTTCGAACAGACGGCCGACGAGGCGATCCGCCTCGTCGCCGCGTTCGGCTTCGAGGGCGTGGAATATTTTCTCTCGACGCGCAACGCTGCCGACAAAGTGCCCAGCGATGAACAGGCGGAAGCGGCAATTCGCAACGCGCTCGAAGCTCGGGGATTGCCATACGAGATCGATGCGGGCGGCGGTGCGTTCTACGGTCCCAAATTGGATGTCAATGTCCGCGATGCGATCGGGCGGCGGTGGCAACTCGGCACGGTACAAGTCGATTTTACCTTGCCCGAACGCTTCGAGTTAACGTATCGCGGCAGCGACGGGGCCGATCACCGCCCGGTGATGATCCACCGCGCACTCGGCGGCTCGCTAGAGCGCCTTTTCGGCGTGTTGATCGAACACTACGGTGGAGCGTTTCCCCTTTGGCTCGCACCGATTCAGGCCGTCGTCACGCCGATCTCCGAGCATCAGCTCGAGTATGCGATCGGCGTGCGAAACCGCCTCCGCGACGCAGGCTTCCGCGTCGAAGTCGACGAGTCGAGCGAAAAACTCGGCTATAAGATCCGCCGTTGGAAGACGCAAAAAGTGCCGTACATTTTGGTCGCCGGTCGCGCGGAAGCCGAAGCGGGCACGATCGCTCCCAACGAACGCGGCGTCGAAGAAAAGCGGCCGCCGCTCAGCGTGGACGCGTTCGCCGCAGAGTTACGCGACCGCGTGTCGCGCAGAACGTAAAGACGCCCTGACCCAGCGCGGTGTCACTTCAGGCCACGCCGCGATCAAGACGTCTTCATGTCCGGGCAAAGGAAAGAGCGTTATTTGCCGAGTGGAACCGTAGCGAAGAACAAGAATACGTTCGTCGGAAGCGGCGGCATCACGTACGGGTTCTTCTGCTTGAGCAGCATTTCGATGTACTGCGCGCTATGGTGAGCCTCAATGTCGTCGTACGTCTGCCGATTCGTCACCAAAACGACGAACACGTCCCAGTATTCCGGCACCCCGGCATTGTCCGTCGTTACGAAGTGATCGTGGCCGGGCAACGGCCCGTTGGGCGGAAGGCCGATCCCGCTCAGGTCGATCGTCGGCGGGTGGTCGACGCATTGCAGACCTTGCGGACACTGCTCGAGCATCGGGGGCTCCGTGAAGCCGTCGGGCACGGTGATGTAGAGCGGGTCGAACATGTTGGAGGGCGGCTTGTTGAATTTGACGCCCGCCTCGCATCCCGTACTCGCTTTTGACGGCACGCTCGTATCGCAGTACCAGGTATGAATATACTTGTCGGTTTCGATCATGCCGTTGATATTTTCGTTCGTCTGTCCGTAAATGTTGACGCTGCCTTGGCCTTTGGAATTGCCGGCCCCGGCCCCATTCGTCTGTTGCGCGTATGCCGGCGAGCCGAGTAGTCCTATGAGCAAAGCCCCGGCCGCAATTCCGTTAAACATTGGCAAGTATCGGTTCATCTAACGTTCCTCCTCGATGACGTTTCATCGTCCCGGCTACATCACGCGATGAGCGGTACGATGTCAACAATGATGCAACGGGCGACGTGGTGAAGCGGATGTAGCGGCGTGTCGCACTAGGATGTTACGCTCGGTCCCGGACCGGCTTCGCAACGGACGGACATTCCCAACGCCACGCGAACCACCGCGCATGGAGCGCTCGCTACACGCTGCATGTCTCGTTGCTGCCATCGCGTCGGCCGCTGTCGCGGCGTATGCGGCGCCGCCTTCGGGGAGCGGTCGCCCGCCACACCGGCCGGTCCCACGTGCGGTTCACGCTAGCTCCGCTCAGCCGGCGTTCGATCGTCTCGCGGCCCGCTTCATCGCCGAGTCGGAACGGCGCGATCCGCTGTTCGCCGATCAAGTCGGAATCCACGTCTACGATGACTCGCTTGCCGATTATTCGCCTCGCGGCCACGCCGCGCGCATCGCGTGGTTACGCGGCTGGCGGCATCGCATCGCGCGAGCCGCGCAGGCCCGACCCGCCGGCGACAACGCTGACGCAAAGGCGCTGCTCGACACGATCGACCTCGAACTCTTCGAAGATGCGACGGTTAAGCCGGTCCACACCGATCCCACCTACTACACGGGCGTAATTGGACAGGCGATGTACTCGCTCATCGGCCGGCATTACGCTGCGCCCGGAGAGCGCCTGCGACACGCCGCGCCGCGGCTGCGGCGCATCCCGACAATCGTCCGGGACGCCGAGACGATGCTGCGCCGGCCACCGCGCGTCATCACCTTGCAAGCGATAGACGAGAACGCCGGAAACATCGCCCTTTATACGAGCCTGCGCGCCGAAGCGAAGAGCGCCTCGCCGGCGACGCAACGTGCGATCAGGCGTGAACTGCCGGCGGCGCTCGCTAGTCTGCACGCATTCTCAGCCTACTTGCACGGTACGCTGCTGCCGCGCTCTAACGGCAATCCGCGGGTCGGTGCAGCCGTCTTCGACCGCGAACTGCAACTTGCCGACGGGACCGATGAAACCCGCGCGCAGCTGGTGGCCGATGCGCAAGCCGATTTTGAACGCAACCGCGAGCAGATGCTCCAACTTGCGCATTCCGTTCGACCGGCGTTTCTTTCCCAAACCACGTCGCCGATGAGACGCGCTCGAACGCCGCCGACCTCGTCGTGCGCCGCGTACTCGACCGTCTCGCAGACCGCCATCCGTCCCGGACGACGATCTTTGCGACGGCCAAAAGCGACGTCGACGCTGCTGAGCGGTTTCTCGCCGCAACCGGCATCGTTACGCTGCCTGTGCCATCCGTCACTCGATGTCGTTCCGACGCCCGCCTTCATGGCGGGATTTGCCGGCGCAGCGCTCGATCCCGCCGGGCCCGTACACGCCGCTTGGCAGAGTCGTACTTTTACATCGACAAGATTCCCGCCAGCGTGGAGTCGAGCCCGCGTCACGTCGTATCTGCGCGACTTCAACGACTACGAGATGCAGATGCTGTCGTTCCACGAAGCGGTGCCGGGCCACTACGTCCAGTTCCGGTACAACGATCGCGTGCCGTCGATCGTCCGACGCGTGCTGCCGAGCGGCTCGTTCGCTGAAGGTTGGGCAGTCTACGGCGAAGGGATGATGCTCGACGCGGGCTTCGGCGGGAACGATCCCGCGCTACGGCTCTTTCAACTCAAATGGCGACTGCGCGAAGAAGCGAATACGATCATCGACGCCGCGTTTCATACGGGCGACCTCAACGAGGGCCGCTGCGACGATCTCCTCGAACGCCAGGCGTTTCAAGACCGCTCCGAAGCGCTGACGAAGTGGCATCGCCTGCAACTCTCGCACGACCAACTGACGTCGTATTTCGTCGGGCTCGACGCGATTCGCCGCGCGGAGGCAGCGCAGCGCGCAAGACTCGGTTCCTCCTTCGACGTCGCCAAATTCAACGCGGCGCTGTTGCACATGGGCAGCGTCGAGCCGCGCTTCATCGGCGTTCTCCTTGGGGATAACGCGGGATCGTGAGCCTCCCGCCGCTGATCCCGCGCAACTTGCTTTTCGGCAATCCCGGAAAACGTCGGGCCGCAATTGTCGCCCGACGCAAAGCTTCTGGCCTATCTCGCGCCGGCAGACGGGCTGCTCAGCGTGTGGGTTCGCGAACGCGGTGCGGGCGCCGCACGCATGGTCGCGCACGATCCGGCCCGCCCGATCCACCGCATCTTCTGGCAAGGCGATAGCCGGCACATCCTCTTTCTGCAAGACCGTGCGGGCGACGAGAACTACCATCTGTTCCGCGTCGATGCCGGCGGCGGGACGCCGCAAGAGTTGACGCCGGGCGAACGAGTGAAGGCAGAGATTCTGGATATCGATCCACGCTTTCCCAACGACGCGCTGATCGCATCGAACGAGCGGGACGAGCGGTTGTTCGACGTGCATCGCCTCGATCTCGAACGCGGCACCGCGCAGCTGGACACCGAAAACCCTGGCGACGTCAGCGGTTGGCTGGCAGACAATGATTTTATCGTGCGTGCAGCTGTCGTGCAGAAGCAGGACGGCTCGTCACTCATCCGCATACGCGACGGCGCGACGGTCGGACTGGCGCACGCTCGACGAATTCGCATTCGAAGACGGCTTCAGCGGCCCCGTCGCCTTCTCGCCGGATGGCCGTCGCTTATACGTCATCACATCGAAGGACGCCAATGCGGCGCGGCTAGTCGAATACGAACTCGCCGGCGGCGCGAGCCGCGCCACTCGTCGCCGACCCGACGTACGACGTTGCCGGCGCCTACGTCGATCCCGCGACGAAGCGCCTCGTTGCTGCTCTGCTGGCGCGCGATCGAAGCGAATGGACCGTTATCGATCCGCAATACGAAGCGGATTTCGCGGCGCTGGCAAGCGTTCACGCCGGCGATCTGAACATCGATGGAGCGAGCGCCGACGGTAACACGCTAGTCGTGCATTATTCCAACGACACGGGCCCGACGCCATATTATGTCTACGATCGCGCGACCACGGACTGCCGACCTGCTGTTTTACAGCCGGCCGGCGCTTCTCGAGTACACTCTTGCGCCGATGCAGCCGATCATCGTACCCGCGCGCGATGGCCTCGAGCTCCACGGCTACCTGACATTACCGGTCGGCGTCGAGCCGCGACTCGCTTGCCGACCGCGATGGTCGTGCACGGAGGCCCGTGGCATCGCGATCGCTTCGGCTACGATCCGTTCGTGCAGTGGTTGGCGAACCGCGGCTATGCCGTCGTGCAAGTGAACTTCCGCGGCTCGACGGGCTACGGAAAGGAGTTCCTCAACGCCGGCAACCTGCAATGGGCCGGCGCCATGCGTACGGACTTGCTCGATGCGCGCGATTGGATGATCTCGCAAGGCTATGCCGATCCCCAGCGCTTTGCGATCATCGGCGGCAGCTACGGCGGCTATGCGGTGCTTGCGGCCTTAACGTTTACGCCCGAAGCGTTTAGCTGCGGCATCGATATCGTCGGGCCGTCGGATCTGCGCACGCTGCTCGGCTCGATTCCGCCCTATTGGGAAACGATGCGCGCGACGTTCACGCAACGAATGGGTGAAGACGACGCCTTCCTGCGCGATCAATCGCCGCTGTTCCGCGCCGGCGACATCCGCGTTCCGCTACTGATCGCGCAAGGCGCCAACGATCCTCGCGTCAAGCAACAGGAGAGCGAACAGATCGTCGCCGCGATGCGCGCCAACGGCGTGCCCGTCACGTACATCCTGTTCGAAGACGAAGGGCACGGCTTCCTGAACCCAGCCAACAACAAGCGCTTCACGGCCGCGGCCGAAGCTTTTCTCGCTCAAACGCTCGGCGGTCGCGTCGAACCGGCTCATGCCGGCGAAGAGATCGAACCGTTCTTACGCTAAGCGACAAACACGGCATGCCGCATTGGCGAGCCATGTACTGACCTACGGTGAGTCACGGGATCGCTCATAAGCATATCGTCAATACACACGCTGCGTTCTCTCGGCAAGTTGCTGTGACATGACCGCCGGCTCCGTCGTAGGAAGGCCGCAGGTGCCGCGTTCGCAGACGTAAGCCGTCGCTGCACCGGAGATCGTTGTTTTGTCTGCGGCGAGCGGCGTGACCCGCGCCAATGCCTCCAAGGCAGCGCCTTCAGATGCCCCCAGCAAAGCGAAATTCGGTATGAACGTGTCGCCGTAATCGGTCGACGAACGCTTCCGGGCTTGCGTTTCGTTCGTCGGCCAGACGAGAACGATTTCCGGCGGACGATCGGTGTAACAGTCGACCGCAAGCAGCATCTCGCCGAGTGCTGCGGGCTGTTCGGCAAGCAAGACTGCGTAGGCGCGCAGCGCGTTCTCGGCACGCCGGCGCCAACGGTCGTCGCCCGTCAGCGCGTGCAAGGCGCAACGCGTTCCGCAACGCGACCGATGCCCCCGAAGGTTCCGCGCCGTCGTGCTTCGGTTTTTCACGCGCGATCAACTCGTTCGTGATCGGCCGCGCTGCGAAACCACCCGCCGTGTTCTGCGTCGCCGAAGAGGTGCTCCGTCTGTCGGCCAGCGTCAAGCGCTTCAGACGAGCCAGCGCAGTTCGAACGTCGCCTCGTACAGATCGAGCAAACCGGCGACGACGAAGGCATCGTCCTCCAGAAATCCCGGTCCCGAAACGCGGCCGTCCCTCCAGCTGCGCTGCATGCGGCCGTCTCTGCGCAGATCCGCAAGCACGAAGGCCGCGGCCCGCGCCGCCGCCTCGACGTAGCGCTGCTCGGCGAGCACGCGGCCGCCCACGGCGAGCGCCGAGATCATCAAGCCGTTCCAGGCCGCCAGGATCTTTTCGTCGCGCAACGGGTGCGGACGCGCCTCGCGCGCGACGCGCATGCGTTCGCGCGCAGCGGCGAGCGCTTCCCACTCCACCTCGTCGGGATGCGGAACGAACAGCACGTTCTTGCCCTCGAAATTGCCGTGTCCGCTCACGCCGTAAAAGCGCATGAAGCGCTCCGCCTGCGCGCCGAGGACGGCATCGATCTTCATCCTGCGCGCCAGACGAAGAACGTGCCTTCTTCTCCCTCCGAGTCGGCGTCGGTCGCCGAATAGAATCCGCCGTCCGGCGACGTCATCTCGCGCAGCACGTAATCGAGCGTCGTGCGCAGCGACGCGCGCGAAGTCGGGGCGCTTGCGTCACCTGCCACGCTTCGGCATACGCCAGCGCCAGCAGCGCGTTGTCGTACAGCATCTTCTCGAAATGCGGCACGAGCCAGCGTTCGTCGGTCGAATAGCGGTGAAACCCGCCGGCGAGCTGATCGTGCATTCCGCCTGCCGCCATCATCTCGAGCGTGTGCGTGGCCATCTCGAGCGACGGCCGCGTCGCCGGTACGGCGATGCCGGCGCAGCAGCAGCCGCACCGGCAGGCTCGACGGGAACTTCGGCGCGCCGCGCAAACCGCCGTGCATGGGGTCGTAGGCTCGCTCGTAGAAGTCCATCGCCGCGTCGAGCACGCCGGCACCCGGCGACGCCGCGCTCGCCTGCCACGTCGGCCATCACGGCGCCGATCGCGCGCGTGATCGAGTCCGCAGCGGCTGCGACGCGCTGCGGCATCGACGCGATAGAGGTCGGCGAGTTCGCGCAGGATCGATTGAGAAACCACGTCGGTGCGCCGCGCTCGCCGTCGCGCGCCGGAAAATACGTGCCGGCGAAAAACGGGCGTCGCTGCGCGTCGAGCCAGACGCTCATCGGCCAGCCGCCGTGCCGCGTCAGCGCCTGCACCGCGGTCATGTAGACGGTATCGACGTCGGGACGCTCTTCGCGGTCGACCTTGATGGCGACGTACCGCTCGTTGAGGATGCGCGCGATCTCGATGTCCTCGAACGACTCCTCCTCCATCACGTGACACCAATGACACGTCGAATATCCGATCGACAGAAAGACCGGCTTCCCGCTGCGCGCGCGCTTCTTCGAACGCTTCGTCACCCCACGGATACCAGTTGACGGGGTTGTGCGCGTGCTGTCGCAGATAGGGACTCGTCTCGAAGATCAGCCGGTTCGTAAAATGCGGTCTGACGCCGTCGCGATGCCGCGTGCGCGGCACATCGTCCGGGCTGCGCTCCGCCAGCGCCGTATCGATCCGCGCGCGCAGATCGTCGGGGAACGGACGAGCGCCCGGCAGTGCAGTGGCCAAATACGCTTCGTCATCGTGCATGCTATGAAGGATCTACCCGGAGTGCCACGCCCGCGATGCTGCAGCGCTAGACGTCCCCCGTTGCGGTTTCGGCGAGGGCTTTTATGACCCGCTATAAAACCCAAGCTGCGGGTTCACCCCCTTTTATCCACCCATTGTGAAAGGATCTCTATGCGTATACCTTCACAGATAGGCTACGTGCTGAGCGGCTCCGCGGCACTCGCCATTCTGGCCGGTTGCTCGGGCGGCAGCACCGGCACCACGAGTTCGACTCTCCCGCAGACCACCGGCAGAAACGGTGCGGCCACGCAGGCCGTCAGCCGCCACACCCTTCCATCGGCTAGCGGCCTACCCGCGAGCTTCGCACAGCTCGTGCACATGGGCTCGCCCCGCGGCTTCATCACTCCCGCGCTAAAGGCGCCGGGCGGTGCGATGGGCTTCATTTCGGACTACAACAATAGCGTCGTCTACGTTCTCAATACGGCCGGACAAGTCACCGCAACGCTGACCGGCTTCGCCAGCCCAGACGGCATGGCGACCGACAAGAGCGGAAACTTGTACGTCACCAACCAGGGCACGAACAGCGTTCTCGTGCTGGCGCCGCCCTACACCAGCGTGACGAAGACGCTGAGTGATCCCGGCGAGATCCCGATCGGCGTCGCCGTCGACCCGAGCGGCAACGTCGCCGTGACGAATATCTTTACGACGAGCAGCGGCGCCGGCAACGTCGTCTTCTACGCTGCCGGTTCGACGACTCCGACGGGCATGGCGTCGAGTCCAACCTTCACGTCGCCGCGCTTCTGCGCGTTCGACAAGCGCGGCGATCTCGCGCTCGATGACGATGACATCTACAACACCGGCGCCGTCAACGTCGGCGCCGTGCTCCACGGCAACGTCAACAACATGTCCGGAAAAATCATCACCCTGACGACGTCCAATACGATCGCCTTCCCGGGCGGCGTCCAGGTGAGCACGTCGGGCAAACTGGCGGTCGGCGATCAGAGCTCGTCTCCTCCGTCGGTCTACACGTATAACCCACCGACGGGGACCAACCTCGGTAGCCCGGTCAGCACCACGCCATTGACCGGTACCGTCGATCCGGTTAACTTCGCCTTCGCGCCGGGCAGCACGCTTCTACTCGAAGCCGATGCCGGAGCAAACAACGCCGGACTCTATTCGTATCCGGCCGGCGGCAGCCCGGTGAAGACGATCACGATTGCGGGCAGTTCGCTGCCGATCGGCGCGGCAATCGTGCCCACCGAGCAATTCACCCTGCGCTAAGCGACCACTTTCGACCACTGCGGAGGGGCGATGCTGCGCCATCGCCTCTCTTTTTATTCAATCCGCACCGGTCCAAGCGCGGACATCGAGCGCTCCGACGACGCGACCCGCGACGTTGCGAACCATCGGACGAGCAAACTCTGCGAGCGCTTCGCGCTCGTGCGCATGCAGTGCGCCTAGCTCTTCCAGTAACGCGACGGTCGCAGGCGGAACGGCGCGTTTGCCGCCGTCGACGATCTTTACGGCAAGGCCGAGCTGCTCTTGGATCAGCGCATCCCCGTGAACGCCTTCCGCGCCGGCTTTGCCGACGATGCGCCCTCGGGTCACCGATGCAGCGCACTATCGAAGCGCGCCGTACCGCCGACGTAGGCCGGTTCTGCAACGATCGCTTCGCGAACGGTCTGCAGTGCCTCCGCGTCGGCGTCGTGCGAGCTCTTCGAGCGTCGCGAACCGGGCGAAGCCGACAGCCGCGTGGCGTAACGAAGTCGCGAATACCGGAATGCCGCAGCCGTCGACGCCGATCGGCAATGCTTCGAGCGATTCATCGAACAGCCGCGCGCACAGCGCGAGAATGCGCTGCTGCGCCGGATGCGACGGCTCCAAATACGTCGCCGTGTCGAGGCCGAGATGCACGCACATCGCCAGGATGCCGGCGTGTTTGCCGGAGCAGTTGTTATGTAGCGCGCTCGGGGCTTCGCCCGCGGCCGCCAACGCCGCCGCCGCCGGTTCGTACGACGGCGCGTGCGTTCCGCACTGCAGATCCGCCGGCCCGAGCCCAGCTCTTCTCCAGAATACCGCGTACGGCAGCGACGTGAAACGGTTCGCCGTTGTGCGACGCGGCAATGACCGCGAGTTCGCGCGCATCCAGTCGCGAAGCCGCCGCTGCGCCCGACTCGACGATCGCCGCTGCGATGAACGGCTTGGCAGCCGAGCGCAAGTACACCGGCGCATCGATGTCGCCGTACGCCAGCGTCGACCGCACCGGGCGTGTCGGCCGCGCACGCAGCGAGCGCGTGCACCGATTCCACGACGTCGCCGCGCGTTACGGCGACGAACGGTGCGCCGGAGATCAACTCGGCTGCGGGCCTTGAACGACTTGCACGAAGGACGCCGGCCGAATGTATCTTCGCGAAGGCCGCCCGGACTTGCGCCGCCGTCAAGCTTGGCGTAGATTTCCGCGGCGCGATGGCGCTCGTCGAGCGGGAAGCCCCAGAGGCCGAATCGCTCGCGAGCGATCCTGCGACTTCGTCTTCGCTCGCTTCGTCCAGCGGCAGTTGCCGCAAGAGAATCGCCTTTGCTTGTTCGAGTTCGCGCCGGACTGACGTTGGTCGTCTGCATCGCATGCAGATCGCGGGCGATCAGACGTCGCGCTTTGGCGACGTTCGGCGGGTCGCTGCCGAAGTCGATGCTGTACGTTGCGCGGGTTTTTCCGGCCGACAATACGTTGCTGACGTTGTAGACGAGTCCCGCGACTTGACGCAGATCGTGGTATAGACGCGTCGCATAGAAGCCGCCGCCGAGCACGTGGTCGCCGAGTTCGAGGGCATAATACGCCGGGCTCGTGCGGTCGATCGGCACGGTTTCGACCAGCGACGTGGCGTCCTGCACGCGGCTGGCGTCGGGAACGACTGCAGCTTGCGGCTTATTCGGCGGCACGCGCGGCAAGGCGATGACGGGCTTGGGCCCGCTGCACCGTCCAGTCACCGAAATACTTCATGATCGTCGCGCGTGCCGCGTCGGGCGTGACGTTGCCGATGACGACGATCGTCGTCATGTCCGGCCGGTACACCGTTGCATGGTACGCTTTGATGTCGTCGAGCGTGACGCGACGCGACGGTCTGCGGCGTCGCCTCCCGTAAGCCGGGATCCCCGGCGGGCAGCAGAGCGCGCTCGATAGCACGCTGCGCGAGGTACGACGGGCTCTGCTGTTCGTCCGGCGACCGACTGTTCGGTCTGCGTGCGCACGATCGAAAAGTCAGCCGGCGGCAACGCTGGGTGCAGTTCGTCGTCGGCGAGCAGTTGCACGCCGCGGTCGAAGTTCGCTTTGAGCACGTGCAGCGAGAAACTCGTGCCCGCCGATTCTTGCGCCGCGATATCGTCCAGCGCTTTTTGAAACGCGAGCCGGTCGAGCGACGTCGTTCCGTAATCGAACAATCCCGCCAGCACCGCATCTTCGCCGTCCTTGCCGTGCGGCGTCTGCAGCGCGTCTTGATGCTCGATCTCGCCGGTGACCGATACCGTGTCGCTGATCGTTTCAGGCTGCACGATCAAGCGCAAGCCGTTCGGCAACTGCATATCCGTGGGGTGTAACGTCGAGTTCGGCACCGTGACCGCCGCCAATTTTGCTTTCGCCCAAGCCGGAAGGACGACCGCCTTCGTCGGCTGCGCCGTCAGCGTTTCTCCGCCGCCGAACCCCTTGTCGCTGACGGCTTTGCCCGACGGCTTCGGAACGAGAATCGCCGTGACGGCACTGCCGGGATCCAAGATATTTCGCCGCGACGCGGTTGACGTCGGCGAGCGTGACGGTGCGTATGGCAGCGACGTCATCGTCGGGCGACGTGCGTCCTTCGTCGGCCAGCGCTTGGGACCACGTTGCCGCTAGATCGTCGATCGAATTGCGGTCGTACTCCGCCGAAGCGATCTCACTCCGTTTGGCCGCCTCGACGAGGTCGGCCGGCACGCCGTTTTTCGCATAGTCGGCGACGGTCGCTTGCAGCGTCTTCGCAAAACTCTGCGCGTCGGCACCGACCGGCAAGCGCACCGTACACTAACCCCAAGGACGCCTTAGGATACGATGCCGCGAGTTCGAAACCCGTACCGAGCGCCTTGCCCGCGACGGTCAAACCGTAGACGTTCGCGCGCTGACTCGCCAGCACGTCGGCCAAGATTTTCGCCGCCGCAAAATCGGGATCGCCCGAGCCGGGCATGCGATAGCCGGTGAAGGCCAGCGTGTACGGCAAGTCGCTTTCCAGCGTGAACGACTCCGCCTTGACCGGCTGCAAGGCGATCGCCGGGCGCGCCGGAATCGGATGCGCCGGAATCGACGCGTACAGCGCGCGTACGCTGGCGAGCGTTGCGCGCGGATCGACGTCGCCGGCGATGACGAGGATCGCGTTGTTCGGCGCGTACCAGGCGCGCTCGAATCGTTTGAGCAAGGCGCCGGTCGTCTCATCGAACGATGGCCGTGTGCCGAGCGGGTCGTGCGCGTACGGCGTTCCGGCGAACAGGTCTTCGCTCAATCGCGAGAACGCCTTGTACGCCGGATTGGAGAGGTCGCGCGCGACTTCTTGTTCGATCGCGCCGCGCTCTTGCTTCCACTGCGCTTGGCTGTCGTCGATCGAGCGCATGCAGTCGCTATCGACGTGCAGCGCAACGTCGAGATCGGCTGCCGGAATCGTTTCGTAGTACTGCGTGATCGTCTGCTGCGTATCGGCATCGCCTTGGCCGCCGAGCTGAGCGAAGATCGCCGACGTCTGATCGGCCGACACGCCTTGGCAGCCGCGGAACGCCATGTGTTCCTGCGCATGCGCCATGCCGGGAAAACCCGCCGGCGTCTCGTCGGCGCCGACGAGATAGTTGTCGTACACGGTCACGACCGGCGCGAGCGGATCGCGGACGATCACGACGCGCAGACCGTTGCCGAGCGTCTCACGGGTCACATCCGCAAGACCGGTCGCCACCGACGGCACAGAATCGGATTGCGGCGAAGCCGTCGACGGAGGCGCCGGTGAGCCGGGCGACGATGGCGCGCCGCCGGGTTGCGTAGCGCCGAGTAACGCGAGAGCCGCAGCGGCAGCCGCGCAGCGTTCAAAGACAGAGAATGTCAACGGTGATGTTCTTTCCGAGACGCGACGACGGTGTTTACAAGCAACGGAATCTAGGCAAGCGCCGGTTCGACGAGCCGTTCCTCTTGATCGGCGAAGACGGCATTCGAGAGATACCGTTCGCCCGTGTCGCACGCGAACGTGACGATCGTTTTGCCGGCCAGCTCCGGCCGCGCGGCGACTTGCAGGGCCGCAAAAATGTTGCCCCCCGCGGATATCCCGACCAGCATGCCTTCTTCACGGGCAGCACGCCGCGCCATCGCGATCGCCTCGTCGTTCGTTACGCGGATCACTTCCTCGTAACACTCCGGTGTCGAGATTCTTGGGAATGAAACCGGCGCCGGCTCCTTGGATCTTGTGCGGTCCGGGCTTGTCGCCCGACAGCACCGCCGACGCATCGGGTTCGACCGCGATGACGCGCACCGCCGGCTTGCGCGATTTGAGAACCTCGGCCACGCCGGTAATCGTGCCGCCCGTGCCGACGATGGCGACGACCACGTCGACCGCCCCGTCGGTGTCGCGCCAGATCTCTTCGGCCGTCGTGCGGCGATGAATTTCCGGGTTGGCGGGATTGTCGAACTGCTGCGGCATGAAGTATTTGCCTGGATCGCTGTCGTGAATCGCTTGCGCTTTGGCGATTGCGCCCCGCATGCCGTCGGCTCCCGGCGTCAGTACGATCTGTGCGCCGTAGGCTTTGAGCAGGTTACGCCGCTCGAAGGTCATCGTATCGGGCATCGTCAGGATGACCGGATAGCCTTTGGCGGCGGCGACGAACGCGAGCGCGATGCCGGTGTTGCCGCTCGTCGGCTCGACGATGACCGTATCGGGGCGTAAGCGCCCCTCGCGTTCGGCGGCTTCGATCATCGCGACCCCGATGCGATCTTTGACGCTGCCTGCCGGATTGAAGGATTCCATCTTGACGAGGACGGTCGCCGGGCAGTCCTCTATTGAGTCGTGGAATCTTCACGAGCGGCGTATTGCCGAACGTGTCGGCGAGATTGTCGTATATGCGTGCCATCGAGTCTCCGTGCGGGTGGCGGTACGCCCGTTAAACCGCAACCCGCAGAAGGGCGTTGCGGGGAACGGACGTTCGCATCACCGGTAATCATCGCTCGATCGTTGAAGCCCAAGCCGTGGTCGCATTCGGCGAAACCTGCGCTGCGATTGCGTCGACGGCGAGCCGCCTGGAAAAAACGGCGCTCGTCGCCAGCTACCTACGCGGGCTCTCGGACGAAGATCTCGGCCCCGCAACCCGCTATTTTACCGGCAATCCCTTCCCGGCCGCGCAAGACCGCAGTCTGGCCGTCGGCGGCCGGACGATCGTCGCAGCCGCGCAGCGCACGTGGGGCATCGACGACGCGCCCCTGGCGGCTGCGTATCGGGCGACGGGCGATCTCGGCGCAGCGCTGGGACCGTTCGTACGGCCCGCTCAAGATCTCGGCCTATTTCGTGAGACGTTGACACCCTCGCGGCTGTATGCGCACTTCGTCGACATCGCGGACGCCACGGGAAAGCACGCGCAGAAGCGCCGGACCATTTTGTGCGAACGCATCTTTTCGGCGTGTGTCGACCCGCTCGAGGCGACGTACGTGATCAAGATCATGGCCGGGGAACTGCGTATCGGCTTGCGTGAAGCCTTCGTCATCGAGGCTATCGCTCAGGCATTCGGGCGCGACCCCGCTGCCGTGCGGCGCGCCGCAAGCGCCGCCGGCGACCTCGGGGCCGTTGCGCTGGCTGCGAAGTCCGACACGCTTGACGGCGTATCGATCGCCTACCATGCCCCCGTCGCGTTCATGCTCGCTTCGCCCATGACGTACGGGACAGGGTACGACGAACTCCGCGGCCGCGCGTGGTTCGTCGAGGACAAATACGACGGCATCCGCGCGCAAGCACACGTTACTCCCGGTCGGGTCTCGCTTTTCTCGCGCACGTTGCGCGATATCGCCGGCTCATATCCCGAAGTCACCGAGGCGTTGCGCGCCTTGACGGGTTCGTGCTTGCTCGACGGCGAGCTCATCGCCGAACGCGCCGGCCGCGTATTGCCGTTCCGGTTCTTGCAAGCGCGGTTGCAGCGTAAAGACGTGAGTCCGGAACTGCTGCGTGAGGTGCCGGTGCGTTACGCCGTGTTCGACGTTCTCGCGCACGATGACGCGCTGTATTTGAATCTGCCGCTCAGTGCGCGGCGTAATCGTCTCGCCGCCTTGCTCGCGCAGTGTGGGGAAGCGTTGCTCCTCGCACCCGCTACGCACGTCGCCGCCGCGACGGCCCCTGACATCGTCAACGCATATTTCGACGCTGCGCGCGGGCGCGGTCATGAAGGTCTGATGTTCAAGCGCAGCGATTCGTCGTACACGCCCGGCCGCCGCGGGAAAGCGTGGCTCAAGCTCAAGCGCGAACTGGCCACCCTGGATTGCGTCGTCGTCGCCGTCGAGCCCGGGCACGGCCGTCGCCACGACGTACTTTCCGACTACACGTTCGCCGTCCGCGACGGGCACCGGCTGGTCGTGATCGGAAAAGCGTACAGCGGCCTGACGGACGCTGAGATCGCGGACATGACTGCATGGTTTCGCGCTCACGCCTTGCCGCCGGATGAGTCGCGCTCAGCTTACGAGCGGCTCGCCCTCAAACGGCACGAGATACCGGTCGAGCCGGAAGTCGTCGTCGAGATCGCCTTTGACATCATCGCCCGCAGCAGCTTGCACGCGAGCGGCTACGCCTTGCGTTTTCCGCGCATCGTCCGCTTGCGCCCCGACAAAGCCGCCGCCGATATCGACACGGTGCAAAGCGTAGCGGGCATCTATGCAGACATGCTCGCGCGTGAAGCGACGCAGTCAGCCAGCTTCCGGCCATAGACGAGCGGCGCCGCGCACCCCGCTGGCGTCGCCGAACCGCGCCCGCACGAATTTCGTATCCAGCGCATCGCAGAACGCGTAGCGCTCCAACAGCGGCGGCACGAGGCGGTAGAGCGCTGCGATGTTCGATAGACCGCCTCCGAGTACGATCACGTCGGGATCGATCAGGTCGACGACCGTGGCCAGTCCGCGCGCCAGCCTGTCGGCATAGCGTTCCAGCGTCGCCACCGCCGCCGGCTCGCCGTTCGATGCGTCCGCCGCGATTTGCTGCGCCGGCGCACGGGAGCCGGTGCAGCGCGCATGCTCGGCTGTCAGCCCGGGCCCGGACAGCCACGTCTCATTGCAGCCGAATTTGCCGCAATAACAGGGCGGTCCAGGACGTTCGTCATCGCGTGGCCACGGAAGCGGCACGTGGCCCCACTCGCCGGCGATGCCGTTGCGTTCGCCCAGCCGACGCCCGTCGACGATCACTCCGCCGCCGACTCCCGTTCCCAGGATCGCTCCGAACACGACTGCCGCGCCGTGCGCTGCGCCGTCGCGTGACTCCGAGAGCGCAAAGCAGTCGGCATCGTTGGCGACCCGCACGTCGCGCCCGAGGCGCGACGTGAGATCCTTTTCGAGGGCCTTTCCGTTAAGCACCGTACTATTGCAGTTTCGCATCAAGCCCGTGCGGCGCGAGGGCGAGCCCGGCGTTCCGATGCCGACGGTCCCGCGCCGGCCGAGCTGCGCCTCGGCGCCGCTTACGAGCGAGACGATCGCGGCCAGCGTTCGATCGTAGTCGCCCGCCGGCGTTGCGACGCGCCGCTCGAGCAGGACCCGGCCGGCTTCATCGAACGCAATGAGGGCGATCTTGGTGCCCCCTAAGTCTATGCCGATGCGGATGCCGGGAGCCGCCATCACGCCGTCGCGGTCAGGCCGCGGTGCTTCGGCGCAAACGGCTCACGTCAAATTGACAGCGAGGAAGTCTCGCACGCGCGGCCACGCGTCGCGGGACGCGGCATTTCCACTTGCCCCCGCGCGGAAAAAGGCGTGCCCCTCGTCGGCATAGACCTGTAGCTCGAAGCGTTTGTCGTGGGCCTCGAGCGCGGCGCGGATCGCCGCGACATCATCGGCGGAGATGCTTTCATCGCGTCCGCCGAACGCCAAAAACAGCGGAGCACGGATGTGCGCGGCCATCTCGAGCAGCGGCGGCCGCGCCGGGACCGTTGAACGCGCGATCTGACCACCGTAGAAGGACACTGCCGCCGCGACGAACGGTAAGGTCGCGCTCAAAAACGCCACCGAGCCGCCGAAGCAAAACCCCCACGTGCCGACCTTTGCATCCGCTTGCAATTCGCCGCTGAGGTACGAGTTCGCAGCCGTTAGATCGGCAACGAGCTGCTGCAGATCGAGCGCACTTGCAGCCGCTCGGCCCTTGGCGATACCGGCTTCATCGTGCCCGGCGTCGAAGTGCGGATCGGTGCGATGGAAGATCGCGGGCACGACGGCGAGATATCCTTCGCCGGCCAGTAATGTCGCGACGCGCTGCATGTCGGCGTTTACGCCGAAAATCTCTTGGATCACGATCATGCCTGCGTGCGGCCGTTTCGTCGGGCGCGCGACATACGCCGGCATGCGCTCGCCCGTAACATCGAGGTCGACCCAGGCTTCATCGCCGGCGGCTGCGTTCATGACGTCGCCGTTTCGCGACGGCGCGCCGGTCCTCCGGCTGCGGGCCCGTACAGCAGCGCGACTTTTCAACTGGAAGGTTCTACGGTAGGATGAGCCGGTGACGAACGAGCCCTCGCATTCTCGCGACGTGATCACGCAACGACTGGTCCGCGCGCTGTTGATCGCCGGTCTAGCGCTCGTCGTCTGCGGTTTGTTCTGGTTCGTGGCTTCGATTTTCGACCGCGTCCACAATACGCTCGTCGTCATCGTGTTCGCGATCCTGTTCGCCTACTTCGTGTATCCGCCGATCAAATGGCTGGCGGCACGTCGCGTCCCCATCCCGCTCGCTGGTTTGATCGTCTATGCGGTCCTCGCCGTGCTCGTGCTCGGCGCCATCGCTTGGCTATCACCCGCAATCGCCTTACAAGCGCAAGCCTTGACACGCGACTATCCGCACCTCGTTACGACCGTCCAGCAGCAGATCGCCGATCCGCGTCACTCACCGCTGCTCTCGCGGCTGCCGGGCGGGGCACGCGATGCGATCGCCAAGAACGCCGGCAAGGTCGGTACGCTTGTCGGCGGTTTTGCCGGCGTGTTTGGCGCCCAAGCGCTCGGCTTCGTGCAGGGCACGACCGCCGTGCTGATCGATCTGGCGCTCATTTTGGGCCTGACGTTGCTCATCGTCGGCGATCTCGCGAACATTCAAGCCTTCGGAATCCGGTTGGTACCACGCGCGCACCGCCCGGCGATGCTGTCGTTCATGGGTGAGGTCGACACGGTCATCGGCGGCTTCGTGCGCGGCCAAGTGTTACTCGCCGTCGGCGTCGCGATCGCCGGTACGATCGTCCTCGTCGGCGTCGGCGTCCCGTATGGCCTTCTCCTTGGATTGCTGGCCGGCATCGCGAGCATCGTTCCGATGATTGGGCCCATCGTTTCCATCCTGCCGGTGATGGTCATCGCGTTCTTTACCGTCGGCGTCGTCAAGACGATCGTCGTCGTCGTGCTCTACGTCGTCATCATCCTCGTGCAGCAGAACGTCCTCGTGCCGGTCGTCGTCGCCCGTTCCGTCGGGGTTACGCCGCTGGTCATCTTCGTAGCACTGTTGATCGGCAGCGAAGCGTTTGGCATTCTGGGGGCGCTCCTCTCCTTGCCGATCGCCGGCATCCTGCGCGTTGCCGCCGAACGTCTGTTTCCGCCGGACTCGCAGACGAACGCACTTCTGCGCAGCGCCCGCGACCGCGCCGGCGAACCGAAGAAAGTCACGCGCAAGGCGACTAACGTCAGCGCGTGACGGTCGAGTTTACGCGCCTGGGCGTCGTTTTGGCGCCGGACGGTTCACGGCTCGAGTGCGGCGGCACGATCAATCCGGCCTCGGCGCGGTTGCGCGATGGGACGCTCCTTCTGTATCCCCGCTGCGTCGGCCCGAACAACGTCTCGCGCGTCGCGCGCTGCCGCGCGCACTTTACCGGAGACGACGTTTCGTTCGAACGTGAGGGATTCGCGCTCGAGCCGCACGCAGCATACGAGGTACGCCAGGGCGGCGGGGGATACGGCTGCGAGGATCCGCGCGTCACGTACGTCGCGCCGCTGGATCTGTATCTGATGGCGTATTGTGCCTACGGGCCGCAAGGTACGAAAGTGGCCATCGCGTCGTCATCCGATGGTCGTACGTGGCATAGGCTAGGCGTCGTTTCGTTCCGCGTTGCGACGCACATTTACGGCGACAAAGACGCGGCGTTCTTCCCGGATGTCGTCACATCGCCGAGCGGCATCGAATCGATCGCACTCTTGCACCGCCCGACTCGCCATCAGTCCGTTGCTCAGGGGCGCGAGTTGGCACCGTCGATCCTACGCTTGCCGCCCAAGGAGCGGGAAAGTATCTTCATCGCATACGTCCCCGTGGCCGACGTTCGCAAGGATCTGCGCGCCTTGCTGAACGTCTGCGAAACCGAGCAGATATTGCATCCGCACGCCGATTTTGGAGCCATCAAAGTCGGCACGGGGCCGCCGCCGGTTCGCGTGCGCGAAGGCTGGCTGCTGATCTACCACGGCATCGACCTCTTGCCCGGACACGAGGACAGTGACAAACCGGCGATGCAATACCGTGCCGCCTTCGCGCTCCTCGACGGCGAGCGTCCCGAGCGGGTACTGTACCGCGCGCCTGGGCCGTTTCTGTCACCGGAACTCCGCGAAGAGCAGCACGGCATCGTCGACGACGTCGTATTTCCCACCGCTCTCGACCCGCGTCCCGACCTCGGCGAACGAATCTACGACGTCTACTACGGCATGGCCGACACGTCGATCGGCCGCGGGCGCTTGGTGCTACACTAGCGACCTAGATAGCCCTACGGAACCGCGCGCGAACAAGGCGAAGACGTCACCGGCGCACGCGATGAAGCGTCAGCGCGCGACGAAGCGAGGTTGGCGCTTTTCAAAAAAAGCTGCTATGCCTTCACGCAGATCGGGTCCGGCTGCGGCCTCTTCTTGTAGGGCGGCTTCGTCATCGAGCCAGCGCGCGAGATGCGGCAGCAAGGCGCGATTGACGGCGCGCTTCGTGAGGCCCAGCGCGATAGGCGAAGCTTGTCCTAACCGCGCGGCGAGCGCGTGCGCGTACGCATCGAGTTCGCTCGCCGGTACGATATGATTGAGAAGACCCACGCGGTATGCCTCGGCTGCGTCGATGCGGTCGCTCGTCCAAGCCAGTTCGAGCGCGCGACCCAGACCCGCGAGCAAGGGTAGCAGCAGGCTCGCGCCGCCGTCTGGAATCAGACCGATCTTCGAAAATCCGAGCGTGAATGCGGCATCGTCCGCCGCGATGCGCAGGTCGCATGCAAGCGCTAGGGAGAGGCCAAAGCCGGCCGTTATTCCGACGAGCGACGCGATGATGGGCTTTTCGAGGGCACGGATCGTGCTGGTGATGCGATTGTAGCCCCGGCGCAGATGCTCGGCGACTGCGGCATCACCGCGCTCTTGCATCCCGACGAACTCTTCCAAATCTTGTCCGACCGAGAAACTGCGGCCGGCACCGCGCAGCACGACGACGCGTACCGCGCGATCTTTTCCGGCCTCGTCGAGCGCTGCGAGCAGCGCCTCCGTCAGCGCGCCATCGAACGCATTGAGCTTGCCGGGGCGATTGAGCGTCAGCACGAGCACCGCGTCCCGATGCTCACAGACCAAAATACGATCGTCGTCCATGTGACGGGCTTTTCCTACGTCCGTCGAGCGCGTCCCCGTCAGCCGATCCGCACGCACCGCCGTTCGGGATTGTCCCGGTCGAGGCGAGAACGTCACGAGCGATGCTCTCAACTCGAGCCGGCGCGTGATCGTCGCGCACGACCGCGTCGGCGCGGCGCTGCGCCGCCTAGCGCTACCAGCGGCGACCGCGCTGGTGGCCGATCAGTTCCTCGGCATCGCCGATACGATCGTGATCGGTTCTTTTGGTCCTGCGGCGTTGGCCGCTATCGCTGCAGCCGCGGGCATCTTCGCAACGATTGCCATCTCGCTCAATGCGTTTACGGCCGGCCCGCGCATCATGGGGTCACAAGCCGTTGGAGCAGCCGACATGCCGCGTTTCGGGCGCATCGTGCGTGCGTCGTTCGTCGTCCCGCTCGGCGTCGCGCTTGCGAGTGGAGTCCTGGGCCTCGTCTTTGCACGCCCGCTCATTGCGGTCATGCTGCCGGGCGTCGCTACCGTGGATGCCGGGGCACAATATTTGACGATACGCGGGTTTTCGCTCGCGCCGATGGTGATCTCGGCGGTCATCATGAGCGCTTTCGGTGCTGCGGGCGACGCGTCGCTGTTTCTACGGACGCTCCTCATCATCAATCTCGTTCACATTCCGCTGCTGCTCGTACTTGCGCTTGGACTCGGGACGCATCATGCGCTCGGGCTCGCAGGCGCGGGCCTCTCTTCGTTGACGTCCGAGGCGGCGGGCATGATCTTCTGCCTCGTAGCGGCTTGGCGCAGACCGGCGTTGCGCATGTTCGCTTCGCGGCACATCGACGGGCGGCTCGTACGAGCGAGCTGCGGCGCTCGGCTTGCCGGAATTCATCTTCCTCGTGATGCTGATCGTGCCCGAGCCGGTCACCGTCAGTCTACTCGCACCGCTGGGAACGCGCACGGTAGCGGCCTTTCGCGCGCTCTCACTCGTGTCCGATGTCACGTGGGCGATACCGGGCTCGATCGGAAGCGCTACGGAAACCGTCCTCGGACAACGCATCGGCGCGCGGGACATCGCCGGCGCGCGGGCGTTTCGCACGGCGCAACGCGCCTCGGTACGAGGCTGGGGTTCGCCGTGGGCGTATCGGTTGCGCTCGCATCGTGGCCATTGACCGCCCTGGTGACCCTCAATACGGCAATCGCCGGCATGGCAGCCGCGCCGCTGGCGGTCCACGCCATGATCTTACCGTTGAAAACGTATGCGATGACGATGCTGGCGCCGATCCGCGCGTCGGGCGACGTGCGCTTCACGATGTGGATGGGCATCGCGACGAGCCTATTCGCACTCGCCGGCATCGGCCTGGGCATCCGGTTCCTGCACGTCGGGCTATGGAGCGTTCCGCTGGCCTGGGCCGTCGCTTGGCTGGTGCGAGCGACGATTACGCGCGCGCGGTTGCGTAGCGGCGGATGGGAAACGCGTCGCCTTGCGGCTTAGCGCGACGGCGTGCGCCGCCTTTGGAGGCAACATCCGCGAGCGACCCTGCAGCCGTTTATGATACGCTGAGGGTTATGGAGAACGACGTGAACAGGACGAGCATGATCGGCGGCCTCTGCGGAATCGCAGCTTCCCTAGGTATCCCAAGCAAACCCGCAAACGCCGGTGCAGAACACTTCGAGGTCGTACACAGCGACGCGGCATGGCGCGAGCGGCTGTCGCCCGCTGCCTATCGCGTGCTACGAGAGCACAACACGGAAGCGCCCGGTTCGAGCCCTCTCGATCATGAAACTGCGGCGGGCGTCTACGATTGCGCAGGCTGCGGTTCGCAGCTCTTCGATTCGAAAACGAAGTTCGACAGCGGGACCGGCTGGCCGAGCTTCTACGAGCCACGCCCGAGCGCCGTCGAAACGTCGCAGGACAATTCGATGTTCATGGCGCGCACCGAGGTACACTGCCGCCGTTGCGGTGGGCACCTCGGCCATGTTTTCGACGACGGCCCTCGGCCGACCGGCTTGCGATATTGCATGAACGGCGTCGCGTTGCAGTTTCATCCTCGAACCAGCTAGCGTAACGCGACTCCGCCACAGACCAGGTCTTGGCGCTGCGGCTCGGTTCGATATCGATGCGATAGCCAGCCGCTTTCGAGATCCGCCTGACAAGCCTTGAGACGGGTCGCTTGGCGACCGCTAGCGGGGGTACGAACGTCGCGATGGCCGTCACGTATCGGCACGATATGCCATTTGGCGCGCAGTTGTCAGATGGCGGCGTTCGCTTTCGCCTCTATGCGCCCAATGCGAAGCACGTCGACGTCATCATCACAGATGCTGCCGCCGAACGGCGGCTTCCGTTAATGCCCGATGGAGACGGGTGGTTCGAAACGCTCGACGACCGTGCGCGCGCGGGCACGCGATACGCGTTTTCGCTTGACGGCGCTGCGTTGCGCGTTCCCGATCCAGCATCACGCTTTCAGCCCGGCGGCGTGCATGCAGCAAGTGTCGTCGTCGACCCGGCGCACTTTGCTTGGCCGGAAAACTGGCATGGTTTGGCCTGGAGCGACCACGTCTTCTATGAGCTGCACGTCGGGACGTTCACCGCCGAGGGTACGTACGCGGGCGTTCGCAGGAAGCTTCCGCATCTCGTTACGCTGGGCATCACTGCGCTCGAACTGATGCCGCTGGCCGATTTTCCGGGCGAACGCAACTGGGGCTACGATGGCGTACTGCCCTTTGCGCCGGCGCACGTCTACGGTGATCCCGACGAACTCAAAGCACTGATAGCCGATGCTCACGCGCATGGGCTCGCCGTGTACCTCGATGTCGTCTACAACCACTTCGGCCCCGAGGGCAATTACCTTCACGGATACGCTTCGACGTTCTACACCGAGCGGCGCAACACGCCATGGGGCGCGGCGATCGATTTTGGCGCCGATGGCGATGCCGTGGTCCGCGCGTTCTTCATCGAAAACGCGTTGTACTGGCTCAACGAATACCGCTTCGACGGCTTGCGGCTCGATGCCGTGCATGCAATCTACGACGGCCGCGAGCGCCGCTTTCTACGCGAACTCGCACGGAACGTTGCCGAGCGCTGTACTCGTCCGGTTCATCTGATTCTCGAAAACGATAACAACGAAGCGCACCTGCTAGAGGCCGGTTTTCGCGCACAGTGGAACGACGATGCGCACCATGCCATGCACGTCATCGTGACGGGCGAACGCGACGGATACTATCGCGACTACGCCGATGACCCCGTCGCGCGATTGGGAGCGACGTTAACGCACGGGTTTGGGTATCAAGGCGACTTTTCTGCATACCGTAACGCTGCGCGCGGCACGCCGAGCGCGCATCTGCCGCTGGGCTCGTTCATCACGTTCTTACAAAACCACGATCAGATCGGTAACCGCCCCTGCGGCGAGCGGATCGCGACGCTGGCGGCAGCGGAGCCGCTGCGGGCCATGCTCGCGGTCTACCTGCTCGCACCATCGCCGCCGCTGCTGTTTATGGGCGAGGAGTGGGCCGCCAGTTCACCGTTTCTGTTCTTCTGCGATTTCGAAGTCGATCTGGCGCGCTTAGTGACGCAGGGGCGTCGCAATGAGTTCGCATCCTTCGCCGGTTTCGCCGAGCCGGCCGCTCGGGCACGCATCCCCGATCCGTCGGCGCGTGAGACGTTCGAGCGCAGCATCTTGCGCTGGAACGAAACCAAAGACGGCTCTCACGCAGCCTGGCTGGAGTACTATACGCGGCTTGCTTTCGATCCGGCGCACCGAACTCGTGCCGCGAATCGCCGGCATTCGCGGGACTGACGCCGCGTTCGAGCGACTCGGCAGTCGCGGATTGTGCGCACGTTTCCATCTCAACGACGGCATGGTCCTCAGTCTCGACGCAAACTTCGGCGCACACGAGCAGAGCGGTTACGCGCCGCTGCAAGGGCGTCACGTCGTCTTCAGTACGCACGATCCGGCTTACGGCGAAGGGCAAGCGCCGCCGTGGAGCGTGCGCTGGACGCTCGCGTGAGCGCAGGTCCCGACGCGCATGACGCGGCGGTACCATCGTCCACGTACCGGCTGCAATTCAATGCCCGCTTCCGCTTCGATGACGCGCGGGCAATCGTTCCATATCTCGCCGAGCTTGGCGTCGGCTATCTCTATGCGTCGCCGTACCTTAAAGCCCGCCCCGGCAGCGAGCACGGTTACGACGTCGTCGATCCCAACGCTCTCAATCCCGAGATCGGCTCGCGCAGCGGACCATGCCGCTCTGATCGCGGCATCGCAAGCTGCGGGTCTCGGCCATCTGCTCGACTTCGTCCCCAACCACATGGGAATCGGCGTGCAAAATCCGTGGTGGCAAGACGTGCTCGAGTGGGGCGAAGGCTCGCCGTACGCGGGCTACTTCGACATCAATTGGCGTCCGGTCCGCGCCGACATGCGCGATAAGCTGCTGGTGCCCTCGCTTGGGGACTACTACGGCCGCGTGCTCGAACGCGGCGAGTTGCGCCTGACGTTCGACGATGCCGCGGGCACCTTTGCCGTCGCGTACTTCGATGGCGCGTTACCCGCTCGCACCGGGTTCGTACGCGGAAATTCTCGGCCTCGCAGCCGAAAAACGCGCGGGCGAGGCTTGGCCGCTGCGGGCTCTCGCGGCCGAGTTTTCCGCGGCGTCACGCGAGCGGGCGCTCGAACTCAAACGCGAACTTGCGGGCGTAGCCCGCGACTCGGCCAATCGCGCCGCGCTCGAGGCAGCCTTGCGCACGTACGATATCGAGGCTAGTCCGATAGCCGTCGACCGGCTCGATGCGCTGCTGGGCCGCCAGCATTATCGGCTTTCATACTGGCGCGTTTCTGCCGACGAAATCAACTACCGGCGCTTCTTCGACATCAACGATCTTGCAGGGCTACGCATCGAGGATGCCGAGGTGCTCGGCCAAACGCATCGGCTCGTGTTCGAACTGATCGAGTCCGGCCGGATACAGGGTTTGCGGATCGATCACGTCGACGGACTTTTCAATCCCGCCGGATATTGCCGGCTGCTCGGCGACCGCGCGGCGGCGCTCGGGCATCCGCAGTATGTCGTCGTCGAAAAGATTTTGGCGCCGTTCCGAACAGCTGCCCGCCGGCTGGGGGATTGCCGGCACGACCGGCTACGATTTCATGAACCTGGTCAATGGATTGTTCGTCGATCCGCGCGCCGAGCGGGCGTTCGATGCGATCTACCGGCGCTTTGCGGGCATCTCGGGGTCGTTCGAACAGTTCGCGTATCGAGCAAAGAAAGACATCATGCGTACGGCGCTGGCGAGCGAACTCGAAGTGCTGACGACGATGCTCGACGAGATCGCCGGGACCGATCGGCGCTCGAACGACTACACGTATAACGTCCTACGGGATGCGCTCACCGAAGCGGTCGCGTCGTTTCCGGTGTATCGGACCTACGTGACGAGCGAAGCGGTCGAGCCGAGCGACCGCCGCTACATCGAGCTGGCGCTAGCGGCTGCGCGTAAGCGCAGCGAACTCGGGGACGAACACGTCTTCAATTTCCTCGAAGACGTACTGACGATGCGCCTCCCCGCCGAATCGCCCAACTACGATCGCCGCGCAGTCTTGCGCTTCGCCATGAAGTTCCAGCAATACACGAGCCCCGTGATGGCCAAGGCCGTCGAAGACACGGCGTTCTATCGCTACGTTCGGCTCGTTTCGCTCAACGAGGTCGGGGGCGACCCGCGGCGTTTCGGAACCTCCGTCGCCGCCTTTCACGATGCGAATATCGAACGAGCCGACAAGTTTCCCCACGCGATGCTCGCGACTGCGACGCACGATCACAAGCGCGGCGAGGACACGCGCACGCGGATCGATGCGCTCTCGGAAATGCCGGATGTCTGGGACCAGGCGCTGGGGCGCTGGAGTGCCCTCAACGCAGACCACAAAACCGACCTCGACGGCAACCCGGCGCCGACGGACAACGATGAATACTTCCTCTACCAAATTCTGCTTGGCACCTGGCCCGCGCAATGGCTCGATGATGGCGCCACGATCGACCCAACCGAGCTGGAACGTTACGTCACTCGAATCGAAAGCTACCAGCGGAAGGCGATGCGCGAAGCCAAGTTTCGAACGAGCTGGACCAATCCGAACGTCGCGTACGAAGATGCCAGTCTCGCATTTACGCGCACCGCGTTGAGTGCGCATCCGCCGACGCCGTTCCTGAGGGCACTGCGCGCCCTCGCGCGCGAGTGCGCACGGATCGGCGCAGTCTCGAGCCTTGCCCAGATCGCGCTGAAAATGACGGCGCCTGGCGTTCCCGACATCTATCAAGGCTGCGAGTTTTGGGACTTATCGTTGGTCGACCCCGACAATCGTCGCCCCGTCGACTACGTTGCTCGCCGTGACGCCTTGAGCGCGATGCGAACGAGCCTAGAGCACGATCCGCGAGCCCTGGCAACGGAGCTGCTAGACGGGTGGCCCGATGGCCGCGTGAAAGCATACGTCACCTGGCGCCTCATGACGCTGCGGCGCGCGCGTGCCGCGACGTTTGCCAGCGCTCCGTATACACCGCTGCAGACGGAGGGAGCGTGCGGCGATCATCTCGTGGCCTACACGCGCGGTGACCTCGTCGTCATCGTGCCGCGCCTGGTGCGCAGGTTACTCGACGGCAACGAAGGTTTGGTATTGTCGTGGACCGGCGAGTCGATCCGCCTGCCAGCGCGTGCTGCGTCGCGCTATATCGACTGCTTCACCGGCACTGTCGTGGCGCCGCGGCACGACTCCAACGGCAAGCATCTGGATGTCGGCGCGCTCTTGACGTCCTTTCCGGTCGCGGTACTAGAACCGGCGAGTGCCACTTAGCGCCGGCGGCGCTTGGGCTGCGCAAGCGTCGGCAGCGTCGCGGGCACCTCGCTGGAGGCCGCATCGAATTCGACCGTGAGCAGAGGAGGTTGAGCGTGATAGTTCAGCGGCGGCTCGATCGCGCCAAGTGCGCGACGCCGTCTGCGTGCGACATGAGCGCGTCTTTTGAGCGGCGCGAACGCGATGATGCGAGCGTCCATCGGTCGCCGCCGTGCCTCGTGCACCGCCGCCGATGGTATCGCAGCTACCGGCCCGCGCACGGGCTTGAACGTCGAGAGCACGCGGGGAACCGTGGGCGTACGGATGCTGACGATCGTGTGCGGCGTGGGCGGCGCGCCCGGCCGGTGCCGGCTCATGCTCCACGGCAACCGTTGGAGCGCTTCGTGCCGGGCCGGACGGAGGCGGACCGCTTGTTTTCGATGCGAGCGCCGCGCGGGAAGGGCGGCGAACGTTTGGCTTGGTGACGCCATGGAGGCTTCCACGAGCACCGGGGGTGACGTCAATCCGGCGGACGGAAGCGGCGCAGAGAGCCGGTGAGCGGCCGCGGCGAGCAGCATCACGGCGAACATCGCGACGACGGCGCTAAAGACGTGTTCGCGAATGAAGCTCATGCCGGCGCTTCGAACGTGCTACGCTCACCGCTGCGGTCAGTGCCCACAGTTCGGCCGCAGCGCCCCACATCGTCGCCGGGTTATTCGTTCGCCACGATAGCCGCTTCGAGCGTCGTTTGCGGCGCGACCGAATAATCGATGCCGACGATGCTGTCGACGACGCGCGCGTCCCGACCGACCTCGACGCCGTCCCATAGGATCGACGCCTCGATGCGCGCGCCATCCCCAAGACGTACGCCATCTCCGATGACCGAGGGGCCGGCGATGCGAACGCCCTCGCCGAAGACGACATCCGCCCCGATTCGCACATCGTCGCCAAGCACAAGATCGCGGGGCGGCCGCGCAGCGGCGGGATAGCCGCGCGCGCGGGCGTCGCCCAACAGCCGAGCTTTGCCGGATAGAACGTCGCGCGTCGCCTGACGGTATTCGTCGGGCGTACCGATATCGACCCAATAGGCACCCGCCATGGCGAGCCCGTAAAAAGGCGCCGCATCGCGCTGCAATTCCGGAAACACGTTCTTTCCGAAATCCCAAAATTCGCCCGCCGGGATGCGTTCGAAGATCGCCGGTTCAAAAACGTACACCCCGGTGTTCACCCAGTGCGAGCGTTCCGTTCCCTTAGGCGGCTTCTCTTGAAATTCGGTGATACGTCCGTCGGGATCGACGATGACGACGCCGTAGTGCGAAACATCCTCTTCTTCAACGAGCGCAATCGAGGCGAGCGCTTTCTTCTCTTTGTGAAACGCGATCAGCGCGTCGAGCCTCAAATCGGTCAGCCCGTCGCAGCCGACGACGACGAACGTGTCATCACCGAGGAAGCCTTCCATCTGCTTGACGCCGCCCGCACTGCCGAGCAACGTCTCTTCGTGCAGATAGTGTAAGCGTACGCCGTAACGAGAACCGTCACCGAATGCCGAAACGATCTTGTCAGCGAGGTAATGGACGTTGATTGCGACGTCTTCAATCCCAAACGAGCGAAGGTACCGCATGACGTGACCGCTGTTCGGTTCGCCGGCGATCGGAACGAGCGGCTTGGGGACTTGTTTAGTGAGCGGATAGAGGCGCGTGCTCAAGCCGCCCGCGAGGATCATCGCTTTCATGCACCACCCAATCGCATCACGCTCTCCCGAAGATCGAACCCTGCGCCCGTTCGCGCAGCACGAGCCAAACGAAGCGTGGAAGCGCCAGCTGGCGACGCCAGCGCTGCGGTTCGCGCACGAGCCGGTACAGCCATTCGGCATGCAGCCGTCGCCACATCGTTGGCGCGCGGCGCACGTTGCCTGCGAGCACGTCGAGTGAGCCGCCGATGCCGATGCCGACGGCACAGCTCGTCTCGCGCAGGTGATCGGCAAGCCAAAATTCTTGCCGCGGCGAACCAAGGCCCGCAAAGCAGATGCGCGCGCCGCTGCGAGCGATCGCAGCGGCGACGGCCGCATCCTCGGCGGCCGTGAAGTATCCGTCGCGCGTTCCGGCGATCCGCAAGGCCGGAATCCTGCGGCACAACTCTGCACCGGCCCGCTGCGCCGTATCACCTTTCGAACCGAGCAGAAAGATCGGCAACCCATCACGCGCAAGCGCACGGCAGAGCGGTTCGATCAGATCGATGCCGGCAATGCGTCGCGTCAGTCGGGCGCCTCGCAGCCGAGCGGCGACGACGACGCCGACCGTGTCGCAAAGCGCCAACGCGCTGGCATTGACGACGGCGCGAAAGCGTGCGTCGTGCTGAGCGCGCACGACCATCTCGGTTCCGAGCGTAACGATCAGCGACGGACGCTCGGCGTGCGCCATGGCGCGGATGCGCTCGACGGCCTCGTCTGGATCGACGATGTCGACCCTACATCCCAGGACGCTCGCCTGCGTCATCACCGTACGCCGGTCGCGGCTGTGCGCCCGCGATACGGCTCGAGGAGAGGGCCAAGGCGCTCGGCCACGTTCGGCGGTAGCGTACCCAGCGGCGAGCGGCACCCTCCCACAGCGAATCCCAGCTCGCGCATCGCCCATTTGATCGGAATTGGGCTCGTCGTCGCAAACAGAGCCGCGACGAGTTCACTGACGTCGAGGTGAAGTTGCGCGGCACGTGCGGTATCGCCGCGGCGGTATGCATCGTGCAGCGAGCGGTATTCACGAGCGCACAGGTGCGCGGCCACGCTGATCAAGCCGTCCGCACCGAGCGCGAGCGCCGGCAAAAAGAGATAGTCGTCGCCGCACCAGAGACGAAAATGAGGCGGACGCTCGCGCAGAATGGCAGTGAACTGGGCAAGGTCGCCGCTGGATTCCTTGACGCCGACGATGGTCGGATAGCGCTCTGCGAGCGCGAGCAAGGTCTCGGGGAGCATGTTGACCGCCGTACGTCCGGGGATGTTGTAAACGATCAGCGGCAAGGGCGTCGCTTCGGCGAGTGCGCCGAAGTGCCGGAACATACCATCTTGCGTCGGTTTATTATAGTACGGTACGACGGCGAGAATCGCGTCGGCACCGGCGTCCGCGGCGCGTTTGGTCAGCGCGACCGAATGCCGTGTGTTGTTGCCGCCCGTACCCGCGACGACCGCAACACTTGCGCCGACGGCGGTTTTGACCGCTTCGATCAGTGCAAGCTTTTCGTCGTCGTCGAGCGCGGGCGACTCGCCGGTCGTGCCGCCGACGACTAACCCGTCGTTGCCTTCATCGATCAGATACGCCGCCAGGCGCGCGGCCTCACGACGGTCAACGCGGTCGTTCTCGTCGAACGGCGTCACCATCGCCGTCATCAGCGCCGGAAAGCGCCGGAAAGCGTCCATCACAGGGGCGCAGCGTGCTCGAACGACGGGCGCTGGGTCGTAGAACGCTCCAGTCCGAACGCATCGTGCAACGCCTGTTCCGCTCGCGCAGCGTCGTCGGCCCCCGTCAGCACGGAGATCGTGATGTTCGAATCCGTCGTATGCAAGACGTCGATGCCGGCCCGCGCCAGTGTCTCGATGACGCGTGCGACCACGCCCGACGCGCCTCGCATGCCCGCCCCGACGATCGAAACTTTGGCACAGCGTTCGCGCACGTCGAACGTTATCCCGAGATCCTTCAGTTCCGAACAAACTTCGGCGAGCCGGTCGTGCGCAACGCACAAGAACGTACCGCCCACGTTGAGATTGACCATGTCGAGCGAGACGCCCCGCGCAGCCAGCCTTACGAGCACGTTGCGTCCCGTTGCACCGGTTCGATCCGTGTCTTCTGGTATGCAGACGAGGGCCAGACCGCCTAACGAGGCGATGCCGGTGACGAGTCCTTGGCTCGGCGGCGATTCCGTTTCATCGACCGTCGTGCCGAAGTTCGCGCGCAACCCCTTGATGACGTACGGCGTACGGGTCACGCGTGCAAGGTGCGCTGCATCGGCGTGCATCACCTGGGCTCCGTCGCCGGCGAGTTCGGCCATTTCGGCATAATGCGCACGAGGGACCGGACGCGCGCCCGCGACGCGCTTGGGGTCGGCCGTCATCACTCCAGAAACGTCGGTGAAGACTTCGACGACTTCGGCCTCCAAGGCCGCCCCCAGTGCTATCGCGCTCAGATCGCTGCCGCCACGACCGAGCGTCGTCACGACGCCGTCTTCGTTTGCGCCTTGGAAGCCGGCGACGACCGCGATGATACCGCGCTCGAGTGCCCGGCGCACGGCGCTCGGCTCGACGCGCAGGATGCGCGCATCACCAAACCTCGAGTCGGTGACGATGCCGGCTTGGGCGCCGGTCAGCGCGACTGCGTCTGCGCCGCGTTCGATCAAGACCTGCGCAAAGACGCTGCACGCGATCGTCTCGCCGCAGGCCAGCAGCAAGTCGCGGTTACGGCCTGCAGCGGCGCCGCCCGCCAGCGCCAGCAGAGCATCGGTCGCATACGGATCGGGCGCTCGTCCCATCGCCGAACAGACGACGACCGGGGCCGCGCCCCGCTCGCGCGCCGCTAACACGCGGCCCACTGCGAGTTCGCGCAGCTCGGCCGTCGCCAGCGATGAGCCGCCGAATTTTTGGACGATCGTCTTCACGGCGAGACGGGTTGGGGTGCGCCCGATACGAGCCCTCGAGCGATCAGCATCTCGAGAATCTGCACGGCGTTGGTCGCCGCACCTTTGCGCAGTTGGTCTCCCGCGATCCAAAGTTGGAAATGCCGCCGCGACTCGCCTTCGGCGCGCAATCGCGCAACGTGAACGCGATCGTCACCTTCGATATCGAGCGGCGTCGTGATGCCGCTGGGATGGAAGACGACTCCCGGCGCGCCGGCAAGTGCATGCGCCAGTTCGTCGACGGACGTGTCGCGCAGGGTCTCGACGAACACGGCTTCGGCGTGCGCGCGCCGGACTGGGACGCGTACCGTCGTCGCCGCTACGTGCAGCGCCGGCAATCCGAGAATCTTACGCGTTTCGGCGACGATCTTACGCTCTTCGCTCGAATTGCCCGACTCGTCCGATTCGCCGATCTGCGGTACGACGTTGCGGTGAATGCGCGCCGCAAACGGAGACGGCGCACCGAGGCCGCGCTCTTCGGACTCCAGCGCGTCGAGTCCGGCGCGGCCCGCTCCGCTGACCGCTTGATACGTTGCCACGCGCACGCTGCGCAAGCCCGCGGTTCGAGCTATCGGCGCGATGCCGACGCACAACAAGATGGCGGTGCAGTTTGCCACCGGAAAGATGCGCGTGGAAGAATGTACGAGTTCGGGGTTGATTTCCGGAACGATCAACGGGATGTCCGCCGCCGCGCGAAACGTCGCGCTGTTATCGATGACGATGGCGCCACTGTCGACGGCGCAGGCCGCGAGGTCAGCGGCGGCGTCATCGCTCGACGCAAAAAACACGACATCGAACCGGCCCGCTCGAATGGCTTGCGCATCCGCGGCCTTAACCGGCCACGAGCGTCCGCGATAGACGAGCTCTTGCGCCCGCGCATGGCGCGCAAACAACCCCAGCGCTTCGAGCTCGATGCAGCGCTCGGCGAGAACCGTCAGCAACGTTTCGCCGACGACGCCGGTTGCGCCGACGATCGCGATCTTCATGGATCGGCCAGAAATGCGTCGAGTCCGATCACCAACGTTCGGTGCGCGCGGATCGACTGGACGGCAAGCATCAAGCCCGGCATGAAAGACGTCCGGGAAAACGAGTCGTGCCGGATCGTCAGCAGCTCGCCTTCGCCGCCGAACAGCGCTTCTTGATGCGCGACGAGGCCGCGCAGGCGCACACTGTGCACGGCAATCGCGTCGCGACCGGCGGCAGCGGCGATGCGTTTGGCGGTCAACCGCGCCGTTCCGCTGGGCGCATCTCGCTTCCGATCGTGGTGCAGCTCGACGACTTCAGCCGATGGAAACCAGCGCGCAGCTTGTTCGGCAAAGCGCATCGCTAAAGTCGCGCCGATCGTGAAGTTGGGGACGATCGCCGCGCCGACGCCGCGCTCGTCGCAAGCGTCTGCAAAGCTGACCTCATCCTCGTCGGTCCATCCGGTGGTGCCTACGACTGGCGAAATTCCGCGATCCACCGCTTCGCGAGCCACCTCGAGCGTCACGGGATACGTGGTAAAGTCGACGACGATCTCCGGTCGCGCCTCATCGTACAGTTCCGTAACATCGTCGTAGACGCGGCCCACATCGCCTTCGATGCCCAGCGCCGTCGCCAGTGACGGCGCCGCCGTCCTCGCGAAGCCGCCTACGAGCGCGCAGTTTTCACTCGCCTCCAGCGCCGCGCAGGCTGCCCGACCCATTCGCCCCAAAGCCCCCGCAACCGCTACGCGCAGCACGTCACGCTCCGCTGCGCCGGAGCGCGCCGATGCTTTTTGCGGGCCGATAAAGCCGATCGGAAACGCCCCGGCTCACGCGCCACGAACATCACCTTCGCACCGCAGCGAAGCGCAGTACCCTAGCGAACCTTTTCCAGCGGCGCGTACTTGAGCATGACCATCTTCTGCCCGACGTTGGGGAAGTTGATCGTCAAGAGGCCGTCGCCGCCGGCGCCGTCGACGCCCGCCACCAAGCCTTCGCCCCATTTAGGGTGCCGAACGCGGTCGCCGACCTGCAGGCCCAGGCCGACCCCGGCGCCGGCGGTTTCGTGGATCGAAACTTCGCGCCAGCGGCCGCCCGTTGGGCGCGGCATGCAGACGACGTTGCCGATGACTTCGACGCTCGGCATCTCCTCCAAAAAGCGCGATTTTGGATGCGCGAACGTGTTGCCGTAGAGCGTGCGGCGCATCGCATACGATAAAAACAGCCGCTCCATCGCGCGCGTGAGCCCGACGTACGCCAGCCGTCGCTCTTCTTCCATCTCGCTGAGTGTCGGTCAGCGCCCGCGTATGCGGAAACACGCCGTCTTCCAGCCCGCTCAAAAACACGACCGGAAACTCAAGACCTTTGGCGGAGTGCAAGGTCATCAACGTGACGAACGATGTCTCGGGGATCGAGCGCATCGAGATCGCTGATCAGCGCGATGTTGGCGAGAAAGTCGTCGAGCGTCCCGGGATTCTCTTGGCTCTCGAACTCACTCGCAACGCCGACGAGCTCTTGCAAATTTTCCAAGCGCGCACGCGAGTCGGACGTATCTTCGGCCCGCAGCTCGCGCACGTAGCCGGACTCTTCCATCACCGCCACCAGCAAATCGCTGATCGAGAGATTTGGCGCGCGTTCGCGCAGGCTCGCGATCAATTCGGCGAACCGCTCGAGCTCGCGTTGCTTCTTGGGTACGGCGCGGCGCAAGATCTCTTTGTCGAAGACCGTTTGGCCCACCGATACGCCCGGCCGAAGCGCCGCGTCGACTAGACTCGCGAGCGTCTGCTGACCGATCGACCGGCGCGGAACGTTGACGATGCGCCGGAAAGCGACCGCATCGGACGGATTGACGATGTAGCGCAGGTACGCCATCATGTCTTTGATCTCGGTCCGCGCATAGAAGCCGACGCCGCCGACGACGCGGTACGGGATGCCCTCGCCAAGGAACGCCTTCTTCGAAGACCCGCGACTGCGCGTTGGTCCGATACAGGACGGCGAAATCCCGGTAGGCCGCGCCTTCGCGCACGAGTTCTTTGATCTTTTCGATGACGTAGCGCGCCTCGGCGCGCTCGGTCTCGGCGCCGTACACGGTCACGGCTTCGCCGCGCCGCCCGCTTGGTGAAGATCGTTTTCGCGGCGCGCGAAGCGTTGTTGGCGACGATCTCGTTAGCGATGCTGAGGATCGTCTGCGTCGAGCGGAAGTTCTCTTCGAGCTTGAAGACCGCCGTGCCCGGAAAATCGTGCTCGAAGCGCAGAATGTTCTTGTAGTCGCTGCCGCGCCACGAATAGATCGACTGGTCGTCGTCGCCGACGACCGTCAGATTCTTGTGCTCGCCGGCCAGGATCGCGCACAGCTTGTATTGCGCGTAGTTGACGTCTTGATATTCGTCGACGAGGATGTAGCGAAACTTATTCTGATAGCGCGTACAAACGTCGCGTTCGGTCTCGAGCAGTTCGATCGTCTTGGCGATGAGATCGTCGAAGTCTAAGCCGTTCGATTCGCGCAGCCGGCGATCGTACTCGCGATAGACCTGCGCGACTTTCTCGCCGCATGAACGAGGTGTTCTTGGTCTCGTAAGCATCGGGGCTCAAGAGCGCGTTCTTTGCCTTGCTGATCTCGTCCAGCGCCGCGCCCGGCGTCATTTGCCGCTCATCGAAATTCAGATCGTGCAGCACGTCGCGGACAATGGACCGCTGGTCGGTGTCGTCCATGATCGCGAAATTCGAAGCGACGCCGATCTTGCGGCCGTCGCGGCGCAAGATCCGCACGCAGGTCGAATGAAACGTCCCGACCCACAGGTCCCGCGCCGCCGTTCCGACCATCTGCTCGAGCCGCGTTCGCATTTCGGCGGCCGCTTTGTTCGTGAAGGTGACCGCCAAGATGCGATCCGGAAAAACATTCTTTTCGTTCGAGAAGATAAGCGATGCGATGGGTAAGGACGCGGGTCTTGCCGCTTCCGGCGCCGGCAAAGATGAGGACGGGCCCTCGGTGTGCGTGACAGCGTCACGCTGTACGTCACTAAGTGCGTCGGCTTGGGCGATCATCACCCATGGTGCTATTCGCCGTCGGGCCCGAAGTGCCTCGGTGGCTGTCGGCTCGCTCTTCGGCCAGAGAATGCGTCGGATTCTCGCGGGCCTCAGCCGGGCTCGGCGCTGAACGAGCGGGCCGCGACTTTACGTGCGATGCGCAACGCTGCCGCATCGGCGGGCTGCGAGCGCGAATGCGGCGGCGAGATACGCAAGCGTCGATTCGGCGCCCATGTTTGCGATTGGGCCGACCGCTTCGAGTGCCGTCGCAGCAGCCACCGCTGTGCGACCAGCATGGCGCCAGCGGAGTTGCGTCCGAAGAACCACTGCCAGGCCGCTTCGGCCAGGCGCCGGTAGCGCGCGTCGCCCGTCGCGGCTTCGGCGGCGAGTGCGGCGTCGACGAGCGCGGCGGCTTCGAGAGGCTGCTGCCCGTACGCGCGCCCGCTGGCCGCCGCGAACGTACCAGCCCGCATTGCCGATCGGGACGAAACACGCCATCTTCCATGACGACCGATTCGTAGAACTCCAGCGTCTGCAGACCGAGCGGCGACGTAGGCGGGATCGTCCAGGACCGTACCGATGCGCAACAGCGCTTCGGGCAGACGCGCGATTATCGTACGTCAGCTCGTCCTCGAACCAGTCCCAGCCCGCGTCCCGCGCACGCGCGTGCCGGCGCACGAGGTCGTCGCCGATGGCGCGCAACGGCGCTTCGAGCGCGGCGCCGGCATGCCGGCCCAGCGCGGCGCGCGCGTGCGCGAGCCCGAGCGCGGCGTACGCGCGCGAACGCGGGAATCGCAGTGTCGACGCATGCGGCAAGACGCGGCCGCAACAACTGGTCGCGCGAGATTCGACGACCACGTCGCGAGCGGCGCAAAGCGCTGCGCGTACCCGAGCGCCCAGATCGCGCGGCCGATACTGTCGTCGGTGCCCACGTCATCGAGCCACGCTGCGTGCGTAACTCATAAAGTTATGAAAGCGCCCATCGGCCAGCTGCGCATCGACGAGAAATGCCAAATAACGGCGCCCTAGAACGAGCGCACGCTCGTCGCGTCGCCGCGTGTTTCGCTCGCTGCGATGCGCGACGATCAAGGCGCGGGCGACGTCGTCGGTGCAATACCCCGTCGAACGGTTCGGCACGTCGTAGATCGCGTGCTGAATGATCCCGACATCGTCGCTGAGCGCGCACAGGTGATCGAGCACCGGCACCGGTGAAACGCCGCCCCTAACCATCGGTCAGCCGTCTACAGGCAGGGGTTAGGCGGGACGGACCAGCGGGACAGCGGCTTCGCTGCGGCCGGTCTGCAAAACGCGCTCGAACACGCGCGCGTGCGCCCGCGCAACGTGCGGCCACGTCATCTGGCGGCCGAACCGATAGGCGCGCCGCTCGACGGCCCGGCGCAGCACGGATCGTCGAGCAGGGCGCCGAGCGCGTTGGCGAGCGCGCGCGCGTCGCGGAACGGCGTCGAGCAAGCCCGCGCGCGTCGGCGAGCAGCTCTTCGGCGTACAGGTACGGCGTCGAAACGATCGCCTTCCCCAAACCGACTGCATAGGCCAGCGTCCCGCTGACGATCTGCACCGGGTTCAGGTAGGGCGTCAGGTAGATGTCGGTCGCTGCGAGGTAGGCGAGCAACTCGGCGAAGTCGAGGTAGTTGTCGACGAGCTTGACGTTGCGCTGCAAGCCCGAGCGATGCGATGCGCTCGATCGAGAGACTGGCGGTACGTCTCCCCTTCATGCGCGCCGAACGCTCGGATGCGTTTGCCCCAGGATCAGATACAGGGCGTCGGGATGGCGCCCGACGATGCTGCGCATGGCATCGATGCCGTACTCGAGCCCTTTGTTGCGGCTGATCAGGCCAAAGGTCGAGATGACGCGGCGCGTCCCTGCAAGCCGAAATGCGCCTTTGCTTCCGTGGTCGAGCGGAACGGCGCATCGGGCACGCCATGGTGGATCACATGCAGCTTGTCGGGGTCAACGCCGTAGTCGTCGATCAGCATCTTGCGTCCGGTCTGGGAAAGGACGATCACCGCCTCGGCCCGGTCGCAGATGCGGCGCGCCATCGCACGGTGCGCCGCGGCTCGGCGAGGGCAGGACGGTGTGCAGCGATACAGTGACGGGCTTTTCGACCTCCTCGATCAGGTCGACGAACCAGCTGCCCTCGTTGCCTCCGAAGAGACCGTATTCGTGCTGCACTTCGAGCAGGTCCGACGGGTGGGCGTCGATGGCCCGGGCCACTCGGCGGTAGGACGCCGGATCGTCCTGGCGCAGCCGCAGCACCACATTCGCCGGGATAAAGCCGCCCTCGCCGCCGGGCTCGTCGATAGCGACCACGTCGCTGACGGGCGCCGAAGGCTCGATCGAAGCTTTCGACCACGTCGCTCGTGAAGGTCGCGATCCCGCACTCACGGGGCGGGAACGAGCCCATAAACAGCACGCGCGGCGCTGCCAAACGGACGGCGTCGGAGGGGAACAGCAAGCGGTCGAACCTCTGCTTTCTGGGGCTGTCAGGGAGTATAAGAGTACCCCGAAAACGGGGTGCGCGCGCCAAAGCTGCGGTTTTCATAAGGCCGTCGTCGACCAGGCGGCATCACGCGCGTTGCGTCCGCCTGCCGTGGCCGCCTACGAACACCGCAAACGGTCGCCCTGCCGTCTTCACGGTGGCCGCGCCATGCGGCTATGCGCCGACCTGCCGGCCGCCGCGCGATGGTCGTCATTCACCCGGCCGCGGGATGCGGGCGTTGCGCTCGACCGCGGCCCGCCGCCGGGCATGTCGCGCGTCGTGTCCGACGACGGTACCCGGGCTCGAGCACCGCATCGCTTCCGATCCGTGCACCGCTGGCCGACGATCGAGCCAGATGAGCCGACCACCTCTGCACCCGACGGCGACCCCGTCCCACAGGATCGACTCCCGAACCTCGGCCCCGGCGGCGATCCGGCAACCATCTGCCAGACCGACGTAGGGACCGACGATGGCGCTTGGGTCGATAACGCACGCCATCGCCGACGAAGGCCGGCGGCCGGATATTCCCCGGCGCTGTTCGCGCACGCGGCCGACGAACATCGTGCCGGCACGGGCGCCGCGGGATGCGCAAGGTCAGCTTGCCGTCCAGGACGTCGCCGTGCGCTTGCAGGTACTGCTCCGGCCGGCCCACGTCGAGCCAGTAGTCGTCGGTCGTATAGGCGTACAGTCGGCCGCCCTCGGCCAGCAGCTTCGGGAATGTTTCGCGTTCGATGGAGACTGCGCGTCCCGCCGGGATGCGGTCCAGCACGCTCGGTTCAAGCAGGTACGTTCCCGCATTGATCTCGTCGGTCGGGGCCGTCTTCGGGCGGCGGCTTCTCGACGAAGCGGGAAATGCGCCCGGCCGCATCATGCACCAGACAGCCAAACGCGGACGGATCCTCCACACGGATCGCGTGCAGGACCCCTTCGCCGCCTTTGGCCTCGTGAAAGTGCCGCATAGCGCTGAGGTCGAGGCTCGTCAGCACGTCACCATTGAGCACGAAAAACGGGCCGGTGATGTGCTCGGCGACGTTGCGCAGCGCTCCCGCGGTGCCCAGCGGCTCTTTTTCGACGACATAGATCAGCTGCACGCCGAGCCGCGTGCCGTCACCGAAATGCTCGGCGATCGCCTGCGGCAGGTAACCGGCCGCCAATATCACCTCGTCGACGCTCAGCATCGCGCAGCCGCGCGATCGTGCGCTCCAGGAATGGAACGCCGAACAGCGGCACCATCGGCTTCGGCGTCGCGATAGGTGAGCGGCCGCAACCGCGTCCCCTCGCCGCCTACGAGAATGACTGCTTGCACGGGCGGTTTGCTTCCTCGCGGGCGAATGCGGGAGCCTGCCTCGGTACTGCCCGACGCATTCTCATCGTCTCTTCAGGCCCGATGCGCACCTTGGCCGCGGGTCGCGCGTTGCGGTAGTGTCGTACTTTTTGGGAGCCATCATGCCGAACCGTCCCTATCTCGCCGTCCTCGCCCTCCTGGGAGCCCTGCTCGGCGCGGGTGTCGCCGCAGGAGCACAAACCGCGTCACCAGCCGCCCCGCCGGCGTACGCCAGCCCGCTGCCCGGCGTCACCGCGACGCAGCGGCACCGAGGCGGCCGGATGGCTCGCGCGCTAGGGAGCCTCGGTTTATCGCCGGCGCAGAGAGCCCGCATCAAAGGTGCGCGGCAAGCGTATCGCTCGTCGCGCGGCAGCGCGAATCCGGAAACGCGGGCGCAGTTGCGCGCCCAGATCGAGGCTGTCCTGACGCCGTCGCAGAGAGCGCGCTTCGACGCCGCGATGCAGCACGGGCGGCGTCACCGGGCGTCGGCGAGCGCCTCACCGGGGCCGTAGTCGCCGCGGCGCGCGAACGCTGAAACTGGCGCCTTGGCGCGCCGGTTTAGCGGACGATGGCGCACCTTTTCGAACCGCTGACCCTGCGCGGCCTAACACTTAAGAACCGTATCGTCGTTTCGCCGATGTGCGAGTATTCGAGCGAGGACGGCTTCGCTGCCGACTGGCATCTCGTCCACCTCGGAAGCCGCGCGGTCGGCGGCGCGGCACTCGTCTTCACCGAGGCTACCGCTGTAACGGCCGCCGGCCGCATCAGTCCTCAAGACCTCGGCATCTATCGCGACGAGCAGTCGCGCCGCTGCGCCGCGTCACCGACTTCATTGCGGCGCACGGCGAGCGTTCCCGGCATTCAACTCGCCCACGCCGGACGTAAAGCGAGCACGGCGCGGCCGTGGGAAGGCGGCGCGCCCGTTGCACCCACAGACGGCGGCTGGCAAGCCGTCGGCCCGAGCGCGCGTAGCCTTCGGACGCTATCCGATGCCGCCCGCCCTGACGCTCGATGAGATCGCCGGCGTCGTCGATGACTTCGCAAGCGCGACGCGGCGCGCACTGGCGGCCGGCTTTCGCGTCATCGAACTGCACGCCGCACACGGCTATCTGCTGCACGAGTTCTTTTCGCCGCTCTCCAACGCGCGCACGCGATGCATACGGCGGCTCGTTCGAGAACCGGACGCGAATCGCTCGCGAGGTCGTGCGTGCGGTCCGCTTGGTGCTGCCGCCGGAAGCTGCCGCTTATTCGTGCGGATTTCCGCATCGGACTGGATCGAAGGCGGCTGGTCGATCGACGAATCCGTTCGCTTGGCGCGCGAGCTCGCCGCCGCTCGGCGTCGATGTGATCGACGCCTCGTCCGGCGGCCTTGCGCCCGAACAGCGCATCGCGGTCGGCCCCGGCTACCAGGTGCCGTTCGCCGCGCGATCCGTCGTGAAGCACAGGTCGCGACGGGCGCCGTCGGCCTCATCACCGAGCCGCGCCAAGCCGACGAGATCGTCCGCAGCGGCCAAGCCGATCTGGTACTGCTCGCGCGGGAATTGCTGCGCGACCCGTACTGGCCGCTCCATGCAGCGGTCGCGCTGGGCGTGGACGCGGCTTGGCCGCCGCAATACGACCGAGCCAAGCCGCGCTTGGCACGCGCCTCATAAAGGCTCGGCGTCGCAGACCGCGCGTAGCCCGGATTCCACCGCGACGGTGGGCGCTTGCGGCCGCAAAAGCGAATCCGTCGCCGTACCATAGCGCATTGCGGAGGACCCATGAGACTAATGCGGCGCGTCGCTTTGAGCGTCCTGGCGACATCGCTCACGGCCCCAGCGGCTGCTCGAGCGCGCGAGATACTGCCGGCAAGCCCAGCGGTCGTCGCAGCCGTACCCCGTGCGCCGTTCATCGATCTCGGGCGGCCGCCGAACGTCCCGGTGCGGCTCGTCGTCGTCTTGCGGTATCGCAATGAGAGCGAGCTCCGCACGCTGTCAAACGGCGTAACGGATTTCTTCTCCACCGAGCGTGCGCTATCGCCGCAGCAGTTCACAAGGTACTTTTCGCCGACGACGGCGGACTATGAGGGCACGGCTGCGGCGCTTACCCGCATGGGTTTTGCGATCGTCAAAACGTATGCGAATAGAACCGTTCTCGATGTGCAAGCGCCGGCCGCTGTCGTCGATCGCGCGTTCGATACCGACATCCATGCCGTCGTGCAACGCGAAGTTCTCCCGCAAAACGGCAGAGCCGGCCTGCGCGGCGGTTTGCGCTACGCCAACGTCCGACCAGCGACGCTGCCGAGGGTGCTGCGTTCATCCGTCTACGGCATCTCCGGCTTCGACAATCTGTATGCGATCCGCCCGACCTACGTCTTGGGTCAACCCACGATCTCGACGGGCGTCGGCGTTGGGGCCGCCGTTACGGGGACCGGACCGGGGCCTCGGGCCGTTTGCTTTTGCTAGCGCCTATAACTTTCCGGTACAGCACCAAGTTCGCGGCGGCAAGGCCGGCCAAACGTACGACGGTACCGGACAGGCGACGGCCAACGTCATGGATTCCGACTACCAAGACAGCGATCTGGCCGCATTTCTAAACTACTTTAACATCGTGCGGACGGGACCGCCCACGCAGCGCGTTCTCGTCGACGGCGGCCCGAGCCCGCGCATCAACGAAGATCAAATCGAGACGGATCTCGACGTCCAAACGATCGTCGGCACGACGCCGGGCACCGCGTTATACCTCTACCTGTATCCCAAAGACCTCGGGGGATCGGGCGTCATCGATACCTATAACCAAATCGTCTCCGACGACGCGGTCGGAGCCGTCAACTCGAGCTTCACGACGTGCGAGGTCCCGTATCGGAGCTACGCGCTGATGACCGATTACATCGCGATGCAGGGCGTGGTTCTCGGCATCAATTTCTCCGCGTCGACCGGGGACGACGGATCGCGCTGCCCCGGAGGCACCGGCGTTGGATCACCGGCGAGCGGCCCGCACTTCATCGCTACCGGCGGCACGACGCTGAGCGTCGGCCCGGATGGAAGCTACGGCGGCGAAACGGGCTGGATCGGCTCGGGTGGCGGCGTATCGGACGTGTTCTCGCGGCCGGCATACCAAAACGGCATTGCGCATATCATGGGAGTCACGCGAAATCTTCCCGACATCGCGTTCGACGCGAATCCCTCGAACGGCGCTTCGCTGTACATGAACGGCCGCTTTTCCGGCCCAGTCGGCGGCACGTCGCTGGCCTCACCGTTGACGACGGCGCTCATCACGCAACTCAACGAGTTCAACGGAGCGCGGCTCGGTGACGTGCATCTCCCGATCTATAACGGATTCAAAGGGCTGGGCTACGGCACATTCGAGGGGCTGCCGGCATTTCGCGACGTAATCGGTGGCAATAACGGCATGTACTCGTGCACGCAAGGTTACGATCTCGTCACGGGCATCGGCTCGATGGACGGTGCCGGCGCGGCCAACGCCTACAAGCCGGCTACGTCACGGCGGGGACCGTTTTAGGAGGACCCATGATCGTCGTTACGACCGAGATCGTCAGCGGGCTACCGCATCGTCGAGAAGAAAGGGCAGGTGTTCGGCGCTCGGTCGTACGCAGCCGCGGCCTGGGCGGCAACATCATGGCGGGCCTGCGCAGTCTCATGGGCGGCGAGATCCACGAGTATACCGCTCTTCTCGAAGATACGCGCCGCCAAGCCGTCGATCGCATGGTCGAAAACGCGACCGCAATGGGCGCAAACGCGGTCGTGCGGATGATGTTCGATTCATCTGAACTCGGCACGACGATGAGCGAAATCGTCGCCTACGGTACGGCCGTAACCATTGCGCCCGACAGGCGGCGTATGACTTTGCGCGACCGTCTGATCACCTTGAGCGGCGGCCGTTGGCTTGTCGGGCTCTGCGAGATCGCTCTTCGGCACTTCGGCGCGTGGCCGTCCTGGCCGGCTATGCCGCAGTCGTACTCGTGCCGCCTTGTTAGCGGAGCGCCCGCGTTATCACCGCGCGCCGACCGCGCGGAAGGCTCGTGGCTCTTCACCGGTGAGCGGTTCACCGATCCGGCGAGCGGCGAACTCATCGAGGTTTTTGAACGCCCGGAAACCGGGGAACGCGATTACCGTCGCGCCGACCGTCGCCCACGGTTCGACGTAATCACTCAGGAAAAGGCCGCGATGCCGGTGATCGCTTGTCCCAAGATCAACGTATGGATTTCGCTCGTCCCTTCATAGGTCAGGACGGATTCGAGGTTATTCATGTGGCGGATGACCGGATACTCGAGCGTGATACCGCTCGCGCCCAGGATCGTGCGCGCTTCGCGGCAGATCCCCAGCGCTTCACGGACGTTGTTGAGCTTACCAAAGCTGACGTGTTGCGGCGTCACGTTGCCGGCGTCTTTGAGACGGCCGATCTGAGACGCGAGCAGCTGCGCTTTCTGCAGTTCGAGCAGCATATTGACAAGCTTCTCTTGCGTTAGTTGGAAGCTCGCGATCGGCTTGCCGAATTGCACGCGCGTCTTCGCATAGGCGAGCGCAGCTTCGTAGCAGGCGCGGGCTGCGCCGATGGCGCCCCAAACGATGCCATAGCGCGCTTCGCTCAAGCACGATAGCGGGCCACGCAGGCCGAGCGCTCCGGGAAGCATGGCACGCGCCGGCACGCGGCAAGCGTCGAACGATAACTCCGACGTCACCGATGCGCGCAGGGAAAGCTTGCGCTCGATGTTGCGCGTCGAGAAGCCGCGGGTGCCGCGCCGGGCACGATGAAACCGCGGATCGTCTCGTCGCTCGTCGGCTGTCGAATCCTGCGCGCCCATACGATCGCGATGTCGGCGATGCCGCCGCTCGTAATCCAAGCCTTCGAACCGTCGAGCACGTAATCGTCGCCGTCGCGCCGAGCGACCGTACGCATCCCGGCGGGATCGCTGCCGAAGTCGTACTCGGTCAGCCCGAAGCATCCGACGATGTCGCCGCGCGCCATGCGCGGCAGCCACTCTTCGCGCTGCTCCTCGGAACCGTACGCGTGGATCGGAAACATCGCAAGCGATCCCTGCACCGAGACAAAACTGCGCAGCCCGCTATCGCCCGCTTCGAGTTCGCGGCAGGCGACGCCGTATGCAGTCGCACTGGTGCCGGCACAGCCGTAGCCTTCCAGATGCATGCCGAGCACGCCGAGTTCACCCGCCTCGCGCGCGAGCTCCTTGGGAAACTCGCCGCGCTCGAACCACGTCGCGATGTCCGGCAAGATACGCCGCTCGACGAAACTGCGGACGGTATCGCGCAGGAGGCGTTCGTCGGGATCGAGATCGTCGTCGAGCCCGAGCGGATCGACGGGATGGATTTGGTTCGCTACGCGCCTGCATGGCAATCTCCCTTCACGGCGTCAACGCAAAGTACGTCCAATTGTCGGTTTCGAAGAGCCGCTTCGGCGGCTTGAGCCACACGCTTCCATCGCGACGTCGCACGATGGCGACCCGAGCGTATCGGCGGGTGCTCGTTCCATATTCACTCGTCTTGACCGGAACGGCGATCCCTTGCGCCCGCAAGAGGTCGTACTCGCCGCGATGGACGACGAGCACCTCGTGGAGCGTAAAACCGTCGCCGGGCTCGATGATCGCTTCGTGCGCGGACGGACCGCCTGCAGCGGCACGCAGGTCCGCAAAGCCGTCGATGAGATGCACGGAACTCTGGGGGATCGTGTCTTGGTAGACGCTCTTGTCGGACGTATGGAGCGACGTGCGCACGGCCGATGGCCGTAGCGTATGCCCCACACGTTCCACCCGTCTGCAGCGATGTCGAGTTCCGTCTTGCCCGTGTTGCGAAAATCGAAGGAGACGTCGACGAAATCGCGCCGCGCATCGCGGCCGAGCCGGGTGACGTGCGGCACCAAGCTCAGTGACGGCGGTTCGCCCGCCGGTTTGATCTTCTCCTGATAGAAGAACGTGTAGAACGCCCACGCACCGGCAGCGACGATGGCGAGCGCTTCGACGACGTGCCGAATCGTCGTCCAGCGATCTTCGACCAGCCGAATCGTTTGCGGTTGCTCACGGTTGTCGGTCGTCGCTGCCGCCGGCGTTAGCGTTCGAGGCGCGTTCACGCTCCGTCGCGTTTGACGGCCGAACGGTCCGAAAGCTTGACAGACCGGCATGATTTGGAGCGCGTTGACGTTCACGTGCGGCGGACGGCTAGCGACCCAGTGGATCGCATCGGCGACGTCGTCGGCACAGAGCGGCGTCGTACCCGCATATACGGCGCCGGCCTTGCTGACGTCGCCCTTGAAGCGTACTTCTGAAAATTCCGTACCGCCGGCGAGACCCGGTTCGATATCGGTGACGCGAACGCGCGTCCCCAACAGATCGGCCCGTAAGTTCAAGGAGAATTGACGGACGAAGGCCTTCGTCGCCCCGTATACGTTGCCACCAGGATAGGGGAATTCGCCGGCGGTCGAGCCGACATTGACGATGTGGCCGCGGTCGCGTGCGACCATCCCCGGCAAGACGGCGCGCGTTACGTACATCAAGCCCTTGACGTTCGTGTCGACCATCGCATCCCAATCGTCGAGTTGCGCCTCTTGCGCCGGTTCCAACCCAGCCGCCAGGCCGGCATTGTTCACGAGCACGTCGATTGCGGCGAACTCTTGCGGCAGCGACGCAACGGCGCGTGCAACGGCCTCGCGCTCGCGGACGTCGACGACGAGCGGCAGGATAGCGTCCCCGAATTCGCTGCGTAACGCTGAAAGACGATCGCCGCGGCGCGCCGCCGCGATCACCCGAGCACCGTCACGCGCGAAACGGCGCGCAATTGCTGCGCCGAAACCCGAACTCGCGCCCGTAACGCACGCGATCATGGCGCCGATGCTTTCACCCATGTTCCTTTGAGTTTCCCGTATGACGGAAGTTTCAAGTAGCGTGCGCGTTTCCATCTCCAAAACTGCCCGACGCTCGGATACGTCGCGATGACGCTATTTTGCAGCCGGCCGTCAAGTCCGGAGACCTTACGGATGTAGACGTTGTTGTTGACTTGACCCAGTGAGTCGAAGTGTACCGGCCCACGCGGCGCGCGGAACGACACGGCGTGCAACGCTGCCATCAAGGTGTCCGCTCGGACCGCTCCACCGGAGACATTAGCCAACGCCAAGTCCAGCGTTGCAGCGGCATCGTAGCCGTTCTCGACATACGGCGTAACGGGCAGTCCGTTGAGCGCTTGATAACCGAACCGAAAATCGGCATTGGCCGCACCGCCGAGTCCGGGCGCATAGTGCGACCCCGTGATGATGCCGAGCGCCCCGGCGCCCTCGGACGGCAACAAGCTCTCGTCGGTCAATGCGCCGTCGCCGACGAGTTGCCGTCGTGGAAAGGCGGCTCGGTAAGCGGCCACGAGCGGTGTAGCGGCGACGACATCCCCCGTCGCCGCAAAGACAACTTGGGCCGCTCTATCGAGTTTCCCGACGATCGCAGCGAAATTGGTCGCGTCCGTCGGAAAGTAGCTTTCCGCAACGATGCGGCAGCCGGCCCCGATATACGCGCGAGCAAAGCCGCCGGCCGCCTCTGCGCCGTACTCGTTATCGACGGCGAGCATGGCGGCGGTCCGTTTGCCGAGTCGCCGACAGACGTAATCGCCCAGCGGCATCATATCTTGAGAGCTCGTGTGTGCGACGCGCATCAGCATCGTTCGATGGTCTTGCGTCAGGCCGTCGGCTCCCGCTACGGCAACGATCAGAGGGGTCTTTCGCGCGGCGAAGTAGTCGGCCACCCCGTACGCATCCACGGTCGTCGCCAACCCGGCGATCACGTCGACTTTGTCTTCTTCGATCAGCTGTCGCGCGCTCTGCAAGGCGCTCGCAACCGAGTCCCCTTCGTCGCCGGCGCGCACTTCGACGCGGAACCCGCCTAGCCGATCTCCATGCGTGGCCAGGTAATAACGAAATCCGCCGTCGGCATCGCCGCCGACGCGTTTGAGCGCGCCCGTCCACGGCATCAAGAGTCCGATGCGAATCGTTCCGCGAGCGCCCGCGTCCGCTGCCGATGCGAGCGGCATCGGCCAGCCCAAGAGACACAAGGCAAGTGCAGTCACCCACAAACGCAACTTGACCGGCAAAGCCATTGCCGCCATACGACCGCGCTTCGACAACGAGCCGGCCGTCCTCTATCGGCGTACGAACGTGTGTCACGGCGCAAGCGCGCCGACTCACGCCCTTGGGTCAGCGCTTGAGGACGCGTTCGAGTTTATCGAAGAGGGCTTCCATCGTGCGCGCGTTGACGTCCTCTAGGCGACGCCAAAACAGCCGTCCGTCCGTGTCGGAGAGCGTCGCTTCGACCCGATGCAGAATGCGCGTTTTCTTCGCATCGGCTTCCAGATAGAAACCGTGCGTCCCATCGAAGCCTTCGTTCGTAAAGCGCCAGACGATGCGCTCCTCGGGAACTACCTCGTCGAGCACGGCGTGAACGCCGCTATGCCACTCCTCGGTCTTGCCGGGCACGAGCGGCCCCGCCGATCGCATGAAGGGTTGCGATGCAAACGGCCAGATAGCGTCTGCCGACGTCCCCATCTCGGCGAGCAGTTGATAGATCCGGCGCCGCGTCCCACCGAAACTTCGCTGGTGAACGACCTGGAGTGGAATAGGCATCCACACGGTTTCTCGGACGGCTGCCGCTTTTACTTGCGGATGCGAACCGGCCTCGTCGGTCATCCCGCCAGACTAGGCGCTATAGCACGGCTCCGGGGCGCGTCACGCTTTGAGTTCGATGTCGACGCCGGCCGGCAAATCGAGATGCATCAGCGCGTCCATCGTCTTGGGCGATGCCTGCAGGATGTCGATCAGGCGCTTGTGCGTGCGCATCTCGAAATGCTCGCGCGACTTCTTGTCGACGTGCGGCGACCGATTTACGCAGAAGCGATTGATCTCAGTCGGCAGCGGTACGGGACCGCTGACGAACGCTCCGGTGCGCTTGGCCGTATCGACGATACGCTCGGCCGACTGGTCCAGTATCTTGTGATCGTACGCCTTCAGGCGGATGCGAATCTTTTGCTTAGCCATTGACTGCCTCCGCTGCGCCTGTCGTTATTTCTTGCCGGCGGGGACGGCGTCGGCCATGATTGCGGTCACGACGCCGGCGCCGACGGTTCGGCCCCCCTCGCGGATGGCGAAGCGTAAGCCCTCCTCGCAAGCGATCGGCGTGATCAGTTCGACGTCCATCGTGATGTTGTCGCCCGGCATGACCATCTCGACGCCTTCGGGCAGTTTGATCGTGCCGGTGACGTCGGTCGTCCGAAAATAAAACTGCGGACGGTAGTTCGCGAAGAAGGGCGTGTGGCGGCCGCCCTCTTCTTTGGAGAGCACATACACTTCGGCTTTGAAGTTCGTATGCGGTTTGATCGAGCCGGGCTTGGCGAGCACTTGACCGCGCTCGATGTCGTTGCGCTCGATGCCGCGCAGCAGGACGCCGATGTTGTCGCCGGCGATGCCCATGTCGAGCAGCTTGCGGAACATCTCGATGCCGGTGACGACGGACTTGCGCGCCTTTTCCTGCAAACCGACGATCTCGATCTCTTCGCCGACTTTGACTTGGCCGCGTTCGACGCGGCCTGTCCCGACCGTGCCGCGGCCGGTGATCGTAAAGACGTCTTCGACGGGCATCAAGAACGGTTTGTCGACCGCGCGCTCGGGTGTCGGAATGTAGTTGTCGACCGCATCCATCAAAGCGAAGATCGGCTCGGCGTCGGCATCGCCGCGCTTGCCCGACGAATTGAGGGCCTTGGTCGCCGAACCGCGGACGACCGGGCACGCGTCGCCGTCGAAGCCTTGCTTGCTGAGCAGTTCGCGGACTTCCATCTCGACCAGTTCGAGCAGTTCGGGGTCGTCGACGAGGTCGACCTTATTGAGAAACACGACGATGTACGGAACGCCGACCTGCTTCATCAGGAGAATATGCTCGCGCGTCTGGGGCATCGGGCCGTCCGTCGCCGATACCACGAGGATCGCCCCGTCCATTTGCGCTGCGCCCGTGATCATGTTCTTGATATAGTCGGCGTGTCCGGGACAATCGACGTGCGCGTAGTGCCGCTTGGCCGTCTCGTACTCTTGGTGCGAGATGGCGATCGTGATGCCGCGCTCCTTCTCTTCGGGCGCGTTATCGATGTCGTCCACGTTGCGCTTTTGGATGCTAGCGTTCTCGGTGGCCAGGCAATTGATGATCGCCGCGGTCAGCGTCGTCTTGCCGTGATCGACGTGACCGGTCGTGCCGATATTAACGTGCGGTTTGCTGCGGTCGAATTTTGCCTTCGCCATGATATGTGTTTCCTTATGAAATCGGGGCGGTGACACCCCCCGATGCCCCCCTTCGCCGCACTCGCGGCTCATCTCCATGAGATTGGGTATCGCGGAATGTCCCTATCGTTGTGTGTTGGAAAAGTGGGGCTGCCGTTCGTACTCGTTGTTTAGCGTGAAATCGGGGCGGTGACACCCCCCGATGCCCCCCTTCGCCGCACTCGCGGCTCATCTCCATGAGATTGGGTATCGCGGAATGTCCCTATCGTTGTGTGTTGGAAAAGTGGGGCTGCCGTTCGTCGTTACCGTTGAAAGTCTAAGCCGCGGATTTTTTTCCTTGCGCCTTGGCCACGATTTCCTCTTCGACGGACTTCGGCGCCTTTTCGTAGTGCGCGAACTCCATCGTGTAGGTGGCGCGCCCTTGGGTCGCCGAGCGCATGTCGGTCGCATAGCCGAACATTTCTGAAAGCGGGACTTCCGCCGTGATCGTGATCGCGCCGCCCGTCACGTCTTCAGACGCTTGAATCATGCCCCGGCGCTTCATCAGGTCGCCGTTGATCGCACCAAGGTAGTCCTTCGGCGTCGTTACTTCGACCTTCATGATCGGCTCGAGAAGAATCGGCCCAGCAGCTCGATTCGCCTCCTTGAACGCCATGGAACCCGCGATCTTGAAGGCCATTTCGGAGGAGTCGACATCGTGGTAGCTGCCGTCGAACGCGGTCGCTTTGAAGTCGAGAACCGGATAGCCGGCGAGTACGCCGTTTTCGGACGATTCGCGGATGCCTTCGGAGATCGCCTTTTGGTACTCCTTGGGCACGACGCCACCCACGATTGCCCACACGAACGAATATCCGCTGTTGGGCTCCCCCGGTTCCAGGCGGATCCACACGTCGCCGTACTGGCCCTTGCCGCCAGTCTGGCGCACGAATTTTCCTTGCTTTTCGACCGTACGGGTGATCGCTTCTTTGTAGGCGACCTGCGGTTTGCCGACATTCGCTTCGACTTTGAACTCACGGCGCAGGCGGTCGAGAATGATCTCGAGGTGCAATTCTCCCATGCCGCCGATGATCGTCTGCTGCGTCTCTTCGTCGGTGCGCATCCGGAACGTCGGGTCTTCCTGGGCGAGCCGCGCAAGCGAAATGCCCATCTTGTCTTGATCGACCTTGGTCTTTGGTTCGATCGCCTGGAAAATGACGGGTTCAGGAAACGTGATGTTTTCGAGGAGAATCTGCTGTTTTTCGTCGCATAGGGTGTCGCCCGTACGCGTGTCCGTCAAGCCGACGGCTGCTGCGATGTCGCCCGCGCCGATCGCGTCGATGTCTTCGCGATGGTTGGCGTGCATACGCAGGATGCGCCCGATACGCTCCTTACGGCCGCTACGCGCGTTGTAGACGTAGCTGCCCTTTTCGAGCGTGCCGGAATAGACCCGAAAATACGTCAGGTTCCCGTACGGATCCGTCGCGATCTTAAAGGCCAGCGCTGCAAATGGTTCCTTGTCGTCGGGCTTGCGCACGATCGTGGCGGAGTCGTCTTTGGGATTGACGCCGGCAATCGGCTTGGCGTCGAGCGGCGAAGGCAGATAGTCGACCACCGCGTCGAGTAATGGCTGCACGCCTTTGTTCTTGAACGCGGAACCGCACAGCATTGGCAGGACGTCGCCGGCGATCGTCGCTTTGCGCAGCGCGGCTTTGAGACGCTCGACTGGAATTTCTTCGCCGCCGAAAAACAGCTCGAGCAGTTCGTCGTCCTGCTCGGCGATCGCTTCGATCAGTTCTTGCCGCCATTGCTGCGCCGTCGTCTTGAGCTCGCCGTCGGCGTCAGTGACGGGCTGCTGGTCCGTCGTCGAACCCAGATCGTCGGTATACACGATCTTGTTCATCGTGAACAGATCGACGACGCCCGCAAACTTGTCTTCGGCGCCGATCGGAACTTGGATCGGAACCGCGCGCGCACCGAGGCGTTCGCGAATCTTCGCGACGCAGTTGAAGAAATCGGCGCCCATGCGGTCCATCTTGTTGACGAAGATGATGCGCGGCACGCGATATTTGTTCGCTTGGCGCCAGACCGTTTCGGATTGCGGCTGCACCGCTGCCACCGAGTCGAACAGCGCGACGAGGCCGTCGAGCACGCGTAACGAGCGCTCGACTTCGACCGTGAAGTCGACGTGGCCGGGAGTATCGATGATATTGATGCGCGTGTCGCGCCACGTCGTGGCCGTCGCGGCGGACGTGATCGTGATGCCCCGCTCTTGCTCTTGCACCATCCAGTCCATGGTCGCGGCGCCGTCGTGGACTTCGCCGATCTTATGCGTGCGGCCGGTGTAGAACAGAATGCGCTCGGTGGCCGTCGTTTTCCCGGCGTCGATGTGCGCGGCGATTCCGATATTGCGCGTGCGTTCGAGCGGATACTCGCGTACCAGCGTTGCTGTGGCCATTACCGATTACCAGCGATAGTGGGCGAAGGCTTTGTTGGCCTCGGCCATCTTATGCGTGTCTTCGCGCTTCTTCACGGACGCGCCGACATTGTTGGCCGCGTCCATGATCTCGCCGGCGAGTTTCTCTTCCATCGAATGTCCGGGCCGCTTACGCGCATATTGAATCAGCCAGCGCATCGCCATCGCTTGACGGCGGTCGGGCCGAACTTCCATCGGAACTTGGTACGTGGCACCGCCGACGCGGCGGGGGCGCACTTCGACCAGCGGCATCGCGTTGCCGAGAGCTTGCGTGAACACGTCCATCGGATCGCGCCCGAGCTTTTCACCGACGACATCGAGCGCGCCATAGGTGATGCGCTCCGCGGTCGACTTCTTGCCGGCGAGCATCACTTTGTTGATGAAGCGCGACAGCACTTTCGAATTGAAGCGCGGGTCGGGAAGAATCTGGCGTTTCGGGACGGCTCCCTTGCGAGGCATGCGGTGTTCCTATCCTACTTCTTGCCGGAGCGTTTGGCGCCGTACTTGGAGCGGGCTTGCTTGCGGTTGGCGACGCCGGAGGTGTCGAGCGTGCCGCGGATGATGTGATAACGGATGCCCGGCAGATCTTTGACGCGACCGCCGCGGATCAGCACGACGGAGTGCTCCTGAAGATTGTGGCCGATGCCCGGGATATACGCCGTGACTTCTTCGCCGTTGGTCAGGCGCACGCGCGCAACCTTACGCAGCGCGGAATTCGGTTTCTTGGGGGTGATCGTCTTGACTTGCGTGCAGACGCCACGCCGAAACGGATTGCCGCCGACCTCGAACGTGCGCAACGGCAAATCAGGATGCCCGGGCTTCGGCCCCGTCTGCGCGACGCGCAGGGCCGGCGCCTTGACCTTCTTCTCGAGCTTCTCACGTCCGGTACGGACGAGTTGACTGATCGTCGGCACGCACTCTCCAAGCGACCTCGCCCGTCTCTACGGGCGAACACACAAATTCCGCCCCACCGCGGTGGGCCGGAACCATCGGAGTATAGCAGGTCGGCCCTATGAGCGTCAAACGCTTGGGGCAGCGTAAAGAACGGTGCCGCTGCAGCCTTCGCGAACGATCCGCTGAAGTCGACTCGCTAGAGGACTCACCGGATGGGCGCGGGCAACGTCGGCGGTCATGCATTCTCGGCTTCGCCTCGTTGCGACGTGGCTTGTCTGCGCGTGTTTGCTCGGATGCACCCGCGTCGGTACGAGCCGTTCCGGGTTGCATCCATGGACGCACCCGGACGAGATGCGGATCGCGATGGTCGCCTCGCCGAACACGCTCAACCCTCTGCTATCGACTCAGGAGCAGGAGCAAGCGGCTGAAGTGTTAGCCTTCGACCCGCTCATTGCGGCCGACCCTGCGGGGCATGAAGTTCCCGTTTTGGCCGCCCGAGTTCCGACGCTCGAAAACGGCGACGTCGCGCGCAACGGCCTGACGATCACCTATCATCTGCGCCACGGCGTCGTTTGGCAGGATGGCGCGCCATTCACGAGCCACGACGTCGCCTTCAGCTGGCGCGCCGTCATGAATCCGAACTCGACGATCGTGACCCGTCACGGCTACGACGACGTGGTACGGGTCGATACGCCAGATGCGTACACGGCGATCTTCCACCTGCGGCGCCCCTTCGCACCCGGCGGTCAACACGTTTTTTGCAACGAGCGACGCCCCGTACGAAATTCTGCCGGCGCATCTGCTCGAACGCTACAAGAGCCTCAATGGGCTCGCCTATAACTCCAAGCCGATCGGAACGGGACCTTTTCGCGTCCTGCGGTGGTTGCGGGGCGACCGCATCGAATACGTCGCCAACGACCGCTACTTCTTAGGGAAGCCGAAGCTACGCCGTATCGTCTTGCACATCGTCCCCGATGAAAACACGATCGTCGAACAGCTGCGCGCCCACGAAATAGATTGGTTCGTGCAAGCAACTCCGCACGTCTATCCCGAAGTGCGCGCCATTCCCGGCATCGCCGTCCATCTTGCTTCGTTCAACGGAAACAATTCGCTCCTGTTCAACACGGAAAGGCCTCCCTGGAGCGATCCCCGCTTACGCCGAGCCGTCGGATTAGCGCTCGAAAAGCCGACGATCGTCGATAAGGTCACGTACGGGACGACGGTCCCGGCAACCGAAGACCTACCTTCGTTCATGTGGGCCTTCAACCCACGCGCCGGCACGTCGCAGCCCGACGTGGCGCAAGCCAAGCGTATCCTCGATGCCGCCGGTTGGCGCGTCGGGCCCGACGGCATCCGGCGTCGCGGCGCTCAACGTTTGTCGCTCGAACTTGCGTATCGCAACGATAACGCGACTCAGCGCAATCTGTCGGTGTTCGTCATCGCGATGCTCCGTGCGGTCGGCATCGACGTCAGCCTCAAGAGCTACGCGGTTTCCCTCTACTACGGACCGATGGCGACGGGCGGCATCCTTGCGAGCGGCAAATACCAAGCCGGTCTCTTCGAATGGTACGCCGGCACCGATCCCGACGATTCAAGCCAACTGCTGTGCGAGCAGCGTCCGCCCAACGGCTACAACTGGTCGCGCTATTGCAACGCGCAGATGGACGAGGCGCAGCGCATCGCGCTGACGCACTACGATCGTCCGACGCGCAAACGTGCGTATGCGACGATCCAAGACCTTCTTGCGCGCGATAACCCGCTGGTCTATTTCTGGTGGCCGCGCCAGATCGAACCGGTCAACGACGACCTCAAGAACTTTCGCCCCAACGGCATCATCGAAGACTGGAACGCGTACCAATGGACGTTCTGACGTCTCCATTCTGAAATGGCGACGCTGCTGTATGCACTGCCCGCTTGGCTGCTCATGCTGCTCGTCATTGCGGTGTGCGTCGGGCTCGCGTGCGGCGGCAACTTCTTGGTGCATCGTCGCTTCAAGAAGACCGACTTCATCGCCCACAATGAAGTGGCCGGCTTCATCATCGCCGTCGTCGGCGTCATCTATGCGGTGTTACTCGGCTTCCTGACCGTCGTCGTGTGGGAGCACTTCTCCGAAGCGGAAGATCGCGCTCAACAAGAAGTGAACGCGGCCACTGATGTCGCGCGCTTTGCACGGCACCTTCCGCCAAGCGAAGCCGTGGCGCTCCGCATCGACTTGGAGCGCTACGTCGCCACGATCGTCGACGACGAGTGGCCGCGCATGAGTCGTGGCCAGAGCAGCCCTCGCGCCCAGAGATCGATCGTGCGAGTACTCGACGACATTTCAGAACTACGTGCAACGACCTTCGCGCAGTCGAACCTGCAAAACCATCTCCTCGAGCGCGTTCAAACGATGGCCGACTTGCGCCGGCGCCGCATCGCCGACAACACGAGCGGCGTTCCGTTCGTCATGTGGATGGCACTTTTAGTCGGCGCCTGCACCGTCGTCGGATTTGTGTGCCTGTTCGGCGTCGCGAATTTTCTCGTGCACCAAATGATGGCCGCCGCAACGGCGATCACGATCGGCTTAGCGTTCGGCTTGATCCTGTCTCTCGACTACCCGTTCCGCGGCGATGTATCCGTCTCACCCGAACGCTGGGTCGCGCTAAGCCATTCCTTGGCCGCCGAACAGCCTGTGGCTGTGCCGCGCTGACGCACGCGATCGCTGCGTCAGCGCAGGGGTTATTCTTGCTCGACGGTGTCTCGGCAAAACAGTACGGCGGGACGCCCGTTACAGCTTGCGCGCTGCAATTCGTGAAAATGAAACTTCTCTGCGATGCGCAGCGACGCCACATTCGCAGGGTCGATCAGACAGCTGATCCGAGTCGTTGGAAGACGGGCATTGCCCCACGCGATGACCGCGCCGACGGCCTCTGTCGCGAAGCCCTGGCCGTGCGCCTCCGAGACGAGAGCCCAACCCAACTCCGGCGTATCGCCGCACGCTGGAACGAGATCTCGCTTGAAGTCTGCAAAGCCGAGTTCCCCGATAAACTGGCCCGTCGCCTTGCTCTCGATGGCCCAGTAGCCGAATCCGAGCCACGCCCACAAGCCGACGTAACTCAACAGCCGCAGCCACGTTTGTTGCGCGCTGGACGGCTTGCCGCCGATGTATCGGGTGACGAGCGGATCCGCCCACATCGCCGAGCAGGCTTCGAAATCATCCTGGCGATGGCCACGCAAAACCAGGCGCGCGGTTCGGAGAATCGGGATGCCGGAAGCGTCCTTCACGGAGCCGGATCGGCTGCTGGCTGCCCGGATGCCAGCGTGACATCCGCCGAGGGGGCCGTACGCAAGTACTCCAACGTTTGCCGGTCGATCCGCCCGTCCTCACGGACGCGGTTCTCGAGGTTCTCGACGTGCATGTACGCGATCAGTGCCTTCCGCGCGGAAGGGTCGAAGGTGCGCTGCTCGGAGGCAAGCGCGCCGACGCGCCGCAACTGACGCACCAACTCGTTGCCGAGCGCGTCGTCGATGTCGATGATGTCTTGCGGTTCGGCCGCCATGAAATACAGCTTGTGGAGCGCGAGTAGACGGACGAGTTCGTCGATTGGCGCAGGGTGGTCGTCGACGCGTAGATCGATGTAGCGGTCGTTGAAGCCGGCGTAGCCGCCGCCCGGCTTCTCAACGATCAGCGCCGCACTTTGCTGACCGCGTTTGTCGCCGCCGGCTTCTTGCGCCATGCGCAGCGCCGCCAACAGGCGATCGGGCAGCGCGCCGGCCGCCGTTTCGAAGGTTCGCGCGAGCGCTTCGACGACAGCCGGTCCGGCCAGGCAGTTTCCCTGCACCGCGAAGCCGCTGCCTGCTATGCCGCCGGCGTATGGGATGCAACGCGAACCCGTAAACGTCGTCGCTCGCCCATCGACGCTGACGATGCCGAACTGACGGTCGTCGCGGCCATCATCATCCCGCAGCAGCGCTCGGGCGACTTCATCGGGAGGAATGCCGCGCCCGAGCCGATCGAGTGCCGCAGGGCCGTAAGCCGTGTTCGCAAACGCTTGCGTCGCGATTGCGCCAGCGCGCGCGCGCACCCACGGGACGACCGCTCCCACGCTCAAGAACTTTGACTGGACCGCGATCCCGATCTCGCCGCTAGCGCCATCGGCAGCGACGATCGAAAACGTGCTGGGTTGGGGCGCCTGCTGCGCCAATTTTGCGCAACCGGTCTCGCTCGAAATGCGCTTCCGATACTGATGCGGCATGGCCCACATCGTACCACGCGACTAATCAGCGGCGGTGGGACGCAATTCAGTCGAGTTCGACCGGCGCGAGTGCGGGATCGGCCCATCCCGCGGCGATGTTTGGGGGGTCAGCGCTCGGAGCCGCGATCGGATCCGCCGCAACCGGCGGGACGCTCCACGCTTCGAACGTGGACTGATCGAATGCCGGCGTCGTGGGCAACGGCGTCACGCGCACTGGCGGCGTCGGCGCCGGCGCGTTCGCGCGGTTCACGAGATAGCCGCCCAGATCCACGTCGGTTGCCGTCGCATGGACGTCGACGCCGCCGTGCCCATTGGACGCAAGCTGGGTCGCCAGCGTACCGCCCGCGGCATTCGTGTCGTTGACCGTCAGCGCACCGTCGGTGCCCAGAGTAACGCTCGCGCCGCCGCCGAGTTGAACGGTCGCGCCGGGCTGCATCTGCACGTTCGCTCCAGAGGAAGACGTCACGGAGAACGAACCGTCCGCGTTCATCGTGACATCGGCCGCACCGTTGTCGAGCGCGACCGTGGCGCTTTTATTCATCGTCACTCCGTTCGAGTTCGGTTGCGTCACGGTCGTAGAAACGCGATACCCGCCGCCGAACGAATCGGAATCGAGCAGATCTCCGTGCGCCTGCATGTTGTCCCATTTGTCGGCCAGCGTTTGACCCGCTGCCGTCGTAGCGTCGAACGAATCGTGCGGATCGCCGACGGAACCCGCGCGCGCGTTTTGCACGAAGGTCTCCCGGCCCCCAGGCTGGGCGCCCATGCCGGGAAGCTGTGCGCCCGAACCCCCGACGCCCAGTTGGCGGTACAGATTGGTCATGAGGCCTTGCAGTGCGTTGATGAAACCGCTCATGACGCTGGCGAAGCTCGGAAACCCGCCGGATGCGTCGCCCGGACTCGCCCACGGCGACTGCGCGGGTTGCACGTCTGCCTGAGCCGCCGCGAGCGGCGCCGTGCTGCCGGGCCCGAAGATCGGCACGATCACGTCTTTAGAAGCGCCTGCGTACGGCGCCGCCGCGGCGCCGTACTGCGGCGTGGCCGTTTCGGCCTGAGATGGCATCGTCGTCGAGAAAGCGTTCGGATACGCGGTGTTATCGATCGCGGACATCGGCTCGTTCCTTTCGCAGCAGCATTTGTCTGCGATCTATCGCGACGCCGCCGGCTTTCGAAAGAGCGCTCCCGACGGAGGGCCTCCGGCTTGCCGGTCCGTCACCTCATATCTGCCACTCGTAGCAATTCCAGAAACTACTGACCGCATGCGCCGGACGCCAATTCTTTAGGTCGGTGTTGTAGACGGAGATACGCCGCACGTACCATGGAATGATCGCCGGAACTTGGTCTGCCAAGATGCTTTGCACGGCATCGTAGGCCTTTTTGCGCACCGCACGATCGTTGCTTCCCAGCGCAACGCGCTCTTGGCGATCGAGCTCTGCATTGCAAAAGTGGTAAACGTTTTGTCCTTTGGGTGGAAACTGATCGCACATCCAGTTGACCGAGTCGTCCGGATCGGTGCCGTTGATCCACGTGAACAAGGCCAAATCGAACTTGCCGGTCTGCAAGATGCCGCCGGCGCCGTACGTCGCGAAAAAGAGGGACGAGATGTACGGTTTGACCTGCAGGTCGACGCCGACATCATGAAAATCCCGCTGCACGATCACGTTGGTCGCATTGTTCGTGGCTTGACCGGAAACGCCGGCAAGCGCCAGCGAAAGGCGCTGGCCGTCTTTGGTACGGATGCCTCCCGAGCCGACCTTCCAGCCGGCTTGGTCGAGCAGCGCACGCGCCCGCGCCGGGTCGTACGTATAGTGGACGGTATTCGGATTATAGGCCCACGAGAAGCTCGGTTGATCCGTAGAGCCCGGCGTATAGACGCCGTGCGAGACGTCGCGGAGCAAGCCCGGAACATCGATGGCGTACCACAGGGCGCGTCGCACACGCACGTCGGCGAGGGCCGGCGTTCGCAGGTTCAGCGCCAATTGCCCGAACTGCGTAAACGGCGTCAAGTCGACGTTCGTCCCCGGGATGTGCGCGAGTTGGGGATAGTTGGCCGCCGCGGCGTAGTACTCCACGTCCGCTTCGTGCGACTGCAGCAAGGTGACGATCGTATTGTCGTTGGGCACCGGCGTGTACCAGATCGTATCGAGCTTGGGGCGCCCCCGCCAGTAATGCGGATTGGCGTGAAAGACGATCTTATTGCCGCGCTGCCAGCGATCGACGATGAACGGTCCAGTGCCGACGGGCTTGCTGTTGAACGGAATCGTATTGATGTTCGGATACCGTGCGAGCAGGTGCGCGGGCAAGACGGGGAACGGGTCGGCCGACTGCGAGAAGAACGTCGCGACGAACGGAGCATAGGCTGTGCGCAAGTGAACGGCGATCGTATGGTCGTCGCGTTTGTCGATGGCCGTGATCAGATCGTAGCCCACGGTGCTCGGGACGTTATTGTTCTTGTTCATGATCGCGTGCCACGTGAAGATCACATCGTCGGCCCCAAAGGGCGCGCCGTCTTGCCACAGCACCCCACGCCGCAGATGGTAGACGATCGTCTTGCCGTCGCGGCTGATACCGCCGTTTTGCAGCGTCGGCACCGTCGTGGCGAGTTCGGGAACGTATTGGTTCCGGTCGCTCCAATTGAACAGGTAGCCGCCCCACAATTGGGCGAGATCCGAGTCGATTTGAAAGTTGCCGACGATCGGGTCGAGGCTGTCGGGTTCGCTGATGTTGACGATGCGCAGCAAGCCGTGATGCGTCCACGGATGGCCGCCCGCAGCGCCGGATTGCGTCCCAACGCGCGCACACGCCGGCAGCACGGCCGCGAAAAGCGACACTGCCGCCAGCGCGACGAGCGGCGAGCGCTGCAGCGGCGCTCGCTTCACACCTTTACCATCACCTTGATCGCCTCGCGCGCATCCATCGCCGCGTAGCCGCGCGGCACGTCGCCGAGTCCGACCGTCAGATCGAAAACGGGCGACGGATCGAGTTCGCCGGCGAGCACGTCGGCCAGCAATTCGTCGGCGTAGGCGCGCACCGGCGCGACGCCGCCGCGCAACGCGATGTTTTCGCCGAACATGCGCCGCACGTCGAGACCGTCTTTGGCTCCGTACGGGACGCCCACGTAGCCGACGGTGCCGCCCGGGCGGCACATGCCCGTCGCCATCGCCATCGCCTCTTCCGTCCCGACGCATTCGAGGACCGATTCTGGACCGCCGCCCGTCATCTCGAGTGCGCGTTCGATCCCGGCGGTGCCGCGCTCTTCGACCGCTTCAGTCGCGCCGAAGGTCGCAGCGACCGCGCGCCGGGCGGGGTTGCGCCCAAACAAGATGATTCGCGCCGCTCCCAAGCGGCGCGCTGCGAGGACCCCGCACAGACCGACGGCGCCATCGCCGATGACGGCGACCGTCGCGCCGGGCCGCACGCCGGCGCTGCGGGCCGCATGGTGCCCCGTTCCCATCACGTCCGTCAGGGCGAGGATCGCGGTGAGCAGGCGCTCGTCATTTTCAGCTTGCGGCGGAATCCGCACGAGCGTCCCGTCCGCTAATGGCGCCCGCACGGCTTCGCCTTGGCCGCCGTCGTTGTCGGCGCCGCCCCAGAAGCCGCCGTGCAGGCACGACGTCTGCAACCCTACGCGGCAAAATTCGCACGTTCCGTCGGAGAAAGCGAATGGCGCAAAGACGCGCTCGCCTTTCTTTATCGTCCGCACGTCGGCGCCGACATCTTCGACGATGCCCATCAATTCGTGCCCGGTTCGCCATCCCGGTTCCCACGGCGCAAGACCACGATAAAACCACAGGTCCGAGCCGCAGATGCAAGCGTGCGTGACGCGCACGATCGCATCGGTGGGGCGCAGGATGGCTGGATCGGGAACCGTCTCGACGCGGACGTCGCCCTTGCCGTGATATACCGACGCTCTCATGGAGCGTCAATACGAAGTCGAAGCGACGATGCCCTTACTCGTCGAGCGTTTCTTGATCGGCGACGTCTGCACGCTGCTCGGGAGTGGCATCCCGTTCTTCGGTCAGGTCGTCTTCCATGATGCTGTCGCCGGCGGCGCGATTCTCTTGAACGTCCGCGGCTTTGGGGCGGCCTGGCTCAATGCGTTCGTGCTTATCATTCATGCAGCGGGACGTACCCGCTTAGCGATTCGAGCACGTCCGAGCTGGGTAGCGCTCGGGTGCATGAACGATCGAACCCAGCGCTCCGGCAAAGAACGCAACAGCCCGCCGGTCGCACTTTACGCGGCCATCCTCGGCGGCCTCGTCATTATCGCGGTCGTGTACGCCGTGATCGCCGGGCAATGGCAACAGAACAAACGCGCCACCGGCACTTTGACGAGCCCGGCTCCGAGCACGAGCCTCGGCCCGTCCCCGCGCTACTAGAGGTCGCGCGTCCCGCCGTCGGCATCGCTGTGCCGCCGGTCGGGGGTCGGATCGACGCGCGGATCGTCGCTCGTGCCTGCGGCCGGGTCGACATCCTGCGACGGCAGTGGGCCCCGTTCGCGGGGGTCGGGGCTAGACTGACGGTCGTCTTCTTCGCGCGAGTTCATCGGTACGGCGTTCCAGGCGGCACAGCTTCGGCCTTCGTCGGAGTGTACGGCACCGCAGCGATCGAAGCGGTGCGGATGCGTTCGGGTCGGATGCCCACCCCGACGACGTACCCGAGGACGCGGTGCAGGGGCAGGACGCGAGCCGCGAAGCGTACGGCTCGCGGCAGCGACAGCGTGTCCGTACGGTCGAGGAAGCGGCTGAGTATGCGCTCCGCAATGAAGACTTGCATACGTTGTGTGACGGCGGCCGGAAAGATGCGGCGCCGCTGAAGGCCGCGTAACGCGGCGAGCGGCACGGGGGACCCGCGCGCCAAGTACGGAGCGGCGGCATTGGCCGCAGCGACGGCGTCTTGGACGGCGAGGTTGACGCCGACGCCTCCGATCGGCGACATCGCGTGCGCTGCATCGCCGATGCATAGCAATCCCCGGCGGTACCAACGCCGCAGCCGGTCAACGACGACCGTGAGCAATTTGACGTCGTCCCAATCCCGAAGTTCGCCGACGCGATCCGCTAAGAATGGCGCCAGCGCTGCGACATCGTCCCGCAGTGCGGCCAGGCCACGCTCTTGCACGTCTGCCAGACCGTCTTTGCGGATCACGTACGCGCATTGCCAGTAATCGCCGCGATTGAGCGTCGCGAGCATCTTGCCGGCATTGACCCTCCCTAACGTGGGCTCCGGGTCGTCGGGACGCCGCGAGAAGCGCATCCACAGGACGTCGATCGGCGCACCGATCTCTCTGACTTCGAGGCCGGCTTTCGAGCGCACGACGGAACGGCGGCCGTCGGCGCCCACGATCAGATCGGCACGTACGGCAAATGGCGTGCCGCCGTCGGCACGGCGAATGCCTCGGACTCCGCTGACGACATCGCCCTCGAAGAGCAGATCGGTGACGTCGGCGTCCGTCCATAAGCGGAAGGTCGGATAGCGCCGCGCTTGATCGGCTAAGAAGTTCAAAAAATCCCATTGCGGCATCAGCCCGATGAACTTGCAGACCGTCGGCAATCGCGTGAAGTCGGCCAGAACGATCGTCGTGTCGCCGACGCGGCCGCCGAAGCGCGGCAACTCTTGATGCGGCACTTTGAGAAAAGCGTCGAGTAAGCCGAGCTCGTGCATCAACTCGAACGTCGACGGATGGATCGTATCGCCGCGAAAATCGCGAAAAAAATCGGCGTGCTTTTCCAGCACGAGCACGTCGACGCCGGCCCGCGCAAGTAAGAAGCCGAGCATCATTCCAGCCGGTCCGGCACCGACGATGCAGCACCGGGCCCGTTCTCGATCGGCCGAAGGAGTATCCCGCATGTGCGCCTCGGGTTCGTCTCGTCGCGGCGACTTTCCAGCGAGGCAGCCGAAGCCGCGATGCGCCGCTGCGCCTGCGCTCCTCGGGTTCAAGACGCGGGTAGGCGGGAAAAGCAGGGAACCGCTCGGGAAAAGCGCGACATTCTCGCCAGTTTCTCGCTTAAATAAGGAGACAACGGATTTGCGAAGGCTCACACTTCTCTCATGTGCAGCGCTATTCGGCATTGCGACCTTGACCCAAGCCGCTTCAGCAGCGAGCTGGGGCCGGTCCGGCCAACGTGCGGTCTTCACGACGTTGGCCCCGCGCGGCGTCACGGCGGCCGTCTTACGCAGCCAAGTTCCCGGCCAGTCGACGATCCCGTATTTCACGAGCAGCGTCACATCGCCGCTGGACCACAATCAATACACGTACTCGATCGCCGGGACGAATCCGATGACGCAGCTTTCAAGCACGACGATCACGTACGTGCCGATCATCATGCGCATCAAGTTTCCCAATGGTGTCGTGCTCGATCCGACTAAGCCCGGCTGCGGCGACTCCGTGTCCGTCGCGAATCGGTTCTTCGGGTCCCCGCTCTTCAATAGCACGACGGAGATCTCCAACGGAATCAACGTCGGGACCACGCAACTGACCGACGCGTTCCAACGCGCAGAGTTCTGGTCGTACACCGCCGGTTCAAACTATCACGTCCTGTTGACGACGACGACGTCGCACACCGTCACGGTCAGCGCTCCGTACGGCTCGACCGTCCAGGCGGGCGCGTGCGCGGGCTCGGCTCACGATCTCGGCATGATCGACATCAACTCCTACGACAGCATCATCACGGGACTGGCGAACAAGTATGCAACGCCGACGCAGATTCCGGTGACGCTTTCGTACAATACGGTCGAGACCGAGTCCGGCCAGTGCTGCGTCATTGGGTATCACAGCGACTACAATCGCAGCGGCGGCATTCAAACGTACGCGACCGGCGCGTACACGGATCCCGGAGAGTTTTCCGGCTTATCGGATATCGGCGCGTACACGCACGAACTCGGCGAACTGTTCAACGATCCGTTCGTCAACAACGCGACGCCGGCATGGGGCCATACGGGTCAAGTTTCCGGGTGCCAAAGCAATCTGGAAGTCGGCGATCCGTTGACGGGAACGCAATACTCCCTCCCCTACAACGGCTTCACGTACCATCCGCAGGAACTGGCCTTCTTCGACTGGTTCTACCGCACGCCATCGCACGGTACGGCGGGCAAGTACTCGTACGAAGGGACCTTCACGAGCGCGCAGGGCGCCTGCTCCTAGGGAGACTGCGAGGCTGCCGGAAGCGCTACGCATCCGGCAGCTTCGCTTGTATGACTCGCCGCAGCCAGACAGGCGAGCGTGTTTTGTGAGAACCGAGGGGGAAACGCGACGGGCATGCGGGTGCTTGGTATCAATGCCGTCTTTCACGATTCGTCGGCGGCTCTGGTCGTCGACGGCGAGATCGTAGCGGCTGCCGAGGAAGAGCGCTTCACCCGGCGCAAGCACGCCAAGCCCTGCGTACCGTTTTCGACGTGGGAATTACCCGAACGAGCGATCGCGTGGTGTCTCGAAGCCGGCGGCGTTTCACCGGACCAGCTCGACGCCGTCGCCTATTCGTACGATCCAGCCATGGCTGCCCCCGACGCGGATTTGCTGGCCGATGCCTATGAGGGTTTGCGCACGTACTACGTGCGTCGCTTGCCACACTTTTTGGCGACGCTGTTCGGCGGCTTCGATGCGGCCAGGGTGCGTTACGTGCCCCACCATGTCGCGCATGCTGCGTCGGCCTATCTGTGCGCGCCGTTTGCGTCGTCAGCCACGCTGGCGCTCGATGGGCGAGGCGAACGCGGCTCGGCCTTGGCGGGGCGAGTGCGCGAGGGTCGGCTCGAGCCGCTGGCTACCGTCGAATTGCCGCACTCCTTGGGGCTGCGCTACGAAGACTTGACCGTCCATCTCGGCTTCCAACGCTCCTCAGACGAGTACAAAGTGATGGGGTTAGCTGCGTACGGCGTGCCGCGCTACCGCGATCGCCTGCGCGAGCACCTGTACGCTCGCGGTTTAGGCTATCACGCGCCGCCGTTCGATTTGACCGCCTATTGCGAGCCGCGCTCACCGGATCACGAAGGGTTTTCAAGCGAGCACGCCGACCTTGCTGCCAGCGTGCAAACCTGCTTGCAAGAGATCCTACTGGAGATCGCGCGCGAACTCTACGCGCAGACCGGCGAACGTGCGCTAACGTTAGCCGGCGGCGTCGCGCTGAACTGCGTCGCCAACTCCTATCTTGCCGAGCACGCGCCTTTTGAGCGCATGTGGGTTCAGCCCGCCGCCGGCGATGCCGGGACGTCGCTCGGTGCTGCGCTCTACGTCGCGGCCGAACACGGCGACCGCATTGCGCCGATGACGACGGCGGCGCTCGGGCGGTCGTGGGATGCCGCGCAGCTGCGCATGCAGCTCGCTACGGCGAACGTCGCGTACGTCACCCCGGACGATCTGGCGGATTCCGTCGCCGAAGTGCTCGCCGACAACGGGCTCGTCGCGTGGTTCCAAGGCCGCAGCGAATTCGGACCGCGCGCGCTCGGTCACCGCAGTCTGCTGGCCCATCCCGGCTACATCGATAATCTTCGCCGGCTCAACGACGTTAAAGGCCGCGAGCAGTTCCGGCCTGTCGCACCGATGGTCCTCAGCGAGCGAGCCGCCGACATCTTCACGGGCCCGCTGCCGAGCCCGTACATGCTGTTCACGCACGGCGTTCGCGACCCATGGCAGGCGCGTATTCCGGCCGTCACGCACGTCGACGGCAGCGCACGCGTTCAGACCGTCGACGCGAACGATGAGCCGCTGATGGCCGCGGTGCTGCGCGCATTCGAACGACGCACCGGGCTGCCGGTCCTCGTCAATACCAGCCTGAATACTGCCGGCCGCCCGATCGTCGATGAGCCGCGCGATGCGCTCGAGCTGTTCGGTTCGACGCCCGTGGACGCACTCGCGTTCGGACCGTTCCTGCTTTCGCGGCGCGCGCAACTCGTCGCAGCCGCGTGACGTACGACATCGTCGTTCCAACGATCGGGCGCGCCTCGCTACGGACGTTTGCTGGCATCGTTGGAGCGCTCGGAAGGCCCTCTCCCCGGCAACGTCTTTGTCGTCGACGATCGACGGGATCGCCAAGCACCGCTGCCGATCGGCGAGCTCGATCGACTCGGAGAACGCATCTGCGTCGTTACGACGGCCGGCGCGGGACCGGCGGCTGCGCGCAATCGCGGCTGGCGGCAATCGCGGGCACCCTGGATCGCCTTTCTCGACGACGACGTGCTCGTCGAACCGGCCTGGCGCCGCAAACTCGCCGAAGATCTCGAACGCTGCACGCCGGCGACGGCCGGCAGCCAAGGGCGCGTGCACGTCCCGTTGCCGACCGGCCGCCGGCCGACTGATTGGGAGCGCAACGTTCAGCGGGCTTGGAAAAGGCTCGCTGGATCACCGCGGATTGCGCGTACCGGCGCGACGTACTCGAGCTGCTCGGCGGCTTCGACGAGCGCTTCGTGCGCGCGTACCGCGAAGATGCCGACTTCGCGTTGCGGGTGTTCGCGTGCGGACGTACGATCGCCGTCGGAACGCGCCGCATCGAGCATCCCGTTCGCAGCGCCGATCCCTGGATCAGCGTCCGCTTACAAGCCGGCAATGCCGACGACGCACTGATGGACGCTCTCCACGGGCCGGGCTGGCGCGAGCGTGCCGGCGCGCCACGCGGCCGATTCCGGCAGCATCTGGCCACGGTCGGCTTTGCGCTCGCGTCAATTACTTGTGGAGCGTTGTGGGCGGCATCGACGCTGCGTTTTGCGTGGGAGCGGATTGCGCCCGGCCCGCGAGATACGAGCGAGATCGGCGCGATGCTCGCGACGAGCGTCGCCATCCCGTTCGCCGCCGTCTATTCTCGCGTACGCGGCCGCATCCGCGCGTTCGCTCGGGCGCTCTCGCGACGTTGCCCAAGACGGGAGTCTTGCCGCGCCGCGTAGCGGATTGCCGGACGCGGTACTGTTCGATCGCGACGGCACCTTGGTCGTCGACGAGCCGGCTTTGCGCGATCCCGCGCGCGTGCGATTGATGCCGGGCGCGCGCGCGGCGCTCGACCGCTTGCGCGATGCCGGCATCGCCGTCGGCATCGTGACGAATCGCGCGGATGTCGGAGAAGGCCGCGTGTCCGCGCCGGAGTTGACGGCGATCCATGCAGCGGCTTACCGAGTTGGCCGGCCCTTTCGCCACGATCGAAATGTGTACGCATCGCGCCGACGCCGGTTGCTCTTGCCGTAAGCCCGGCGCCGGGTCTCGTGCTCGCGGCCGCGCAGCGGCTAGGAACCAAACCGGAAGCGTGCATCGTCGTCGGCGACATCGGCTCGGACGTCGCCGCTGCGCGCGATGCCGGTGCGCGCGCCATCCTCGTTCCGACGCCGCGTTACGTTGCCGGCTGAGATCGCGCAAGCGCCGCACGTCGCGCGCATATTGGGGGAAGCAGTCGATCGTCATTTTGGCCGGTTGCGCATGAAGCGCGTTCTTAGCGATCCGCCAAGACAACAACGGCGACGTGACGCTTGATCGGTCCCGCGCTGCGCGCGCTGGCGGACTACGGCACGCGTGACGCTGGCTGTGCGGCCCGTCCGGCGAAGGCGCCGCGCGGTTGCTGCCGCGCGTCGAGGACGTGCTCGTCGTGCGCGCCGATTGGATCGAAGGCCGACCGCAGCCGGTCGACGCCGCGCGCATCGCGAGCGACATCGCGCGGTACGCCGCCTTCGCGAGCAGACGAAGCGTTCATCTTCACGTCGTTCCATCAAAGCCCGCTGCCGACCGCCCTCCTGTTGCGGCTCGCCGGGCATGCCGCGCATCGCGGCGATCAGCGTCGACTATCCGGGTTCGCTGCTCGACGTGCGCGTGCAGGTCGCCGACGACGTGCACGAGGTCGAGCGCGCACTCGCCGTCGGTACGTGCGGCGTGGCTATGCGGTGCGCGGCGACGACGGACGCTCGCGTATCGCGCGCTGCCGCTGCGCGACCGCTCGGCTGCCGCGCACTACATCGCCGTGCAGCCGGGCGCTTCCGTTCCCGCGCGCGCCTGGGATCCGCACAAATTGCGCGCATTGGTCGCCCGTTTGCGCGCCGGTGGCGAAGACGTGATCTTGCTCGGAAGCGACGAGGAACGCGAGCTTGACGCGCTTCGTCGCCGGAATCAGCGGCGCGTCGACTGGGCCGGCACGACGACGTACGCCGAGTTCGCAGCAGTCGTTCGCGACGCGCGAGCGCTCATCGTGGGAAACACGTCGGGCCTTCACGTAGCCGGAGCGGTCGGTACGCCCGTCGTCACGATCTTTCCGCCGACGATACCGTCGTTCGCTTCGCGCCGTGGCGCGTACCGCATGTTGCGCTCGGGTGACCAGACGATCGCATGCGCCGGCTGCCGCGCGCGCACGTGTCCCATTCCGGCTCAGCCATGCACGGGTTGCGTCGGGGTCGACGACGTCGATCGCCGCGCTACGGACCCTAGACGAGCGGTCAACGCTACGGTGCTGGCATGAACATCGCGATGGTTTCCGAGCACGCCAGCCCGCTGGCGGTCCTGGGCGGCGTCGATGCGGGCGGCCAAAACGTGCACGTCGCCGGAGCTTTCGGGCGCGCTCGTACGCGCCGGCTCTCGCGTGACGGTCTACACGCGCAGCGACGACGCGCGCTACCCGCCCGTGGTCACGATGCCCTCCGGGCGTCAGGTCGTGCACGTCGACGCCGGGCCGCCGCGGGCGATCCCCAAAGACGGCTGTTGCCGTACATGGACAGCATTCGCGCGCGCGCCTGCGGCGAGCGTTCACCGTGCGCCGCCGGACGTGCGTTCACGGCCATTTTTGGATGTCGGGGCGCGCGGCGCTAGCCGCATGTCAAGCCGCTCGGCATTCCGTTCGTGCAAACGTTCCATGCGCTCGGCAGCGAAAAGCGGCGCATGCAAGGCGCCTCGGATACGAGTCCCGCCGAGCGGCTCGCCGAGGAGTCGCGCATCACGCGCGCGGCCGATCGCATCGTTGCGACGTCGAGCAGCGAGATGTTCGAATTGTGCCGCCTGGGCGCCGACCCGCGCCGCCTGCGGATCGTGCCGTGCGGCGTCGACATCGCTTTCTTCGGACGCCCGGCGCGAACTGTTGACGCTGCCGCGGCGGCGGCCGTACCGTATCGTCACGCTGAGCCGGCTCGTTGCGCGAAAAGGCGTCGACGACGCGATCGCCGCGCTTGCGCGACGTGCCCGACGCCGAACTGATCGTCGCCGGCGGTCCGGCGCCTGGCGAGCTGCAGCGCCGACGCCGAAGCGCAGCGCCTGAGCGCGCACGCGCAGCGCTGCGGCGTCAGCGATCGCGTCACGTTCCTGGGACGAGTCGAGCGCGCTGACGTTCCCGCGCTTGCTGCACTCCGCAGACGCCGTCGTGTGCGCTGCATGGTATGAGCCGTTCGGTATCGTTCCGCTCGAAGCGATGGCGGCCGGCGTTCCCGTCGTCGCGACGGCAGTCGGCGGCCAGACCGACACGGTGCTCGACCACTTTACGGGCCTGCACGTCGCACCGCGCGAACCGCTCGCGATCGCTGCGGCGCTGCGCGAACTGTTCGGCGATGCCGCCTTGCGGGCTAGGATGGGAGCAGCCGGACGCCGGCGGGCGCGCTACCGCTTTACTTGGGATCGAATTGCAGCGGAAACGTGCAAAGTGTACCGCACCTTGGCGCGCGCGCCGGAGACGATCAGCCACACGGCGTGAAGCCGCGGGGCGATGCACAACCACGTCCCGTACTCGTCGTCCTCCGGGCGCTTGGACTGGGGGACTTCTTGTGCGGTGTCCCGGCGTACCGGGCGCTGCAGCGCGCTTTTCCGCAACACCGTCGCATTTTGGCCGCGCCTGCGGCTCTCCACCCGCTCGTCGACCTGATTCCAGAGGCGTTCGATGACGTCGTCGCAGCCGCCCCGCTCGCCGCCCTGCCGCCGCTGGGAAGCGTCGACATCGCCGTAAACTTGCACGGCAGTGGGCCGCAGAGTCATCGTCTCCTGTTGGAGACTCGTCCGCGCCGGTTGCTGGCGTTCGCCCATCCCGCCGTCCCCGCCAGCGCGCATGGACCTCACTGGGATCCCGACCGAACACGAAGTCCGCCGCTGGTGCCGGCTGCTCGAACACGACGGGATCGCTTGCGATCCAACCGAACTCGGCCTGAGCGTTCCCGCCGGTGCTCCGCGGTCCGCGGAGTCGTACGTTATCGTGCATCCTGGCGCCGCTTCGGGGGCGCGCCGCTGGCCCCCCGAGCGTTGGGCCGCAGTCGTTCGCGGACTGAGCGCCGCCGGCCAGCGCGCCGTCCTGACCGGCTCGGCCGCAGAACGAACGCTGACCGCGACGATCGTTGCGCTCGCCGGCGTACGCGAGATCGCCGACGTAGCCGGGCAGACGGGCGTCTGCGATCTGGCGGCGCTCGTCGCGGGTGCGCGGTGCGTGATCGCGGGCGACACTGGGGTCGGGCATCTGGCAAGCGCGTACGCGCGGCCCTCCGTCCTGCTGTTCGGACCGACGCCGCCGGCGCAGTGGGGGCCGCCCGACCACGCCCGACACCGCGTGCTGTGGGCTGGACACGCCGGCGATCCACACGCTGCAAAACCGGATGCAGGACTGCTCGCGATTACTCCCCGCGACGTCCTAGCGGCTGCGCGCGACGCTCAAAGCATCGGCAAGCAAGTTTAGAGAGGCGGCAAGCACGGGAAGAACGTCAGTACTCACTCGTCGCCGGCTTCTTCCACGGCGAACGGCGCATCGGCGGAAAGCCCGCGCGGCGCAGTTATTCGGAAGGCTCACGATCGGAGAGGTTACATGGGTTGGTGGATTTGGATCGTCGTCGGCTTGATCGCCGGCTGGCTGGCAAAAATGGTGGTTCCCGGCGAGGGTCCCGGAGGCGTTATCGGTGATATCATCGTCGGCATCGTCGGCGCGCTTATCGGCGGGTTCGTGTTTAATGCGTTCGGCCACGTCGGGGTCACGGGCCTCAATGTATGGTCGATCCTCGTCGCTTTCATCGGCGCCGTCATCCTGCTGCTGATCGTACGCGCGTTGACGGGACGGCGCGGAACAGCGGTACGGTAGCGCTCGGCCTCATTCTAAAAACGACCCATCGAATACGAACGGCCGCCGTACTGGCGGTCGTTCCTTTTTCGGCGGGATGCGGTCGCAGTGCGATTGAGCGATAATGGCGATGGGGACAAGTACTGTGCTTGCACGCAAGCGACTACCTGTCCCGGGAGACTCCGTGTACGACACTCTCATCAAACTCGAAACGACCGACGGTGTTTTGATTGCCACCGTGGGAAATGAGATCGATCTCGCGAACGCGCCGATCTTGCAGCGTTACCTGATGGAAGCGTCACACGATGCTCAAGCGATGGTCGTGTCGTTGACCGAATGTCGTTATATCGACAGCAGCGGCTTACGCGCGTTAATCCACGTCGCTCGGCGCTTGCCGGGCCGTTTCGCCGTCGTCGCGGCCCGCAACACGCACGTTCGGCGGGTTTTCGACATCACGCGCTTCCAGCAACGCTTGCGCGTCTGTTCTTCACTTCCAGAAGCGCTCTTCGCGCTTCGTTCTTTGGTGCCGGCATGAATGATGAAACCAAGCGCCCCGAAGCCGACGTCGACGCGCCGGGCGAATTGCACACCCAAGCCGACGATGAACCAGCGCTCTCGCACCGCGAAGCGGAAGTCGCCGGCATCGTTCCCGGCATGGTCGTTTACGGCGACTCATCACTCGACCCTAACGCCGACGACAAGCGCGACTCCGAGCGAGCCGGCCCCGGCGAACACGTCTGAAGTAGGCTTAGCGGATTGGGCCATGGCTACAGGCCGTTGTTCCGGTGGTAGTCGTACACGTAGTTTGCCATCGCGTCGATTACTCTAGCGAGGCCTTCTCGATCGCCGAATAGCCGAGAGGTGACTTCTGCGAATGCGGCGCTCTGGGCTCGTCGAGATGATGGACGATCTTGCGAACTTCCTGCAGGAGCGACGCTTCGCTGTTCACTGGCTGCGCACGCCGCGCGTCGAACTCGGTAATCAGTCGCCGCTCGACTGGCTGACGAAAGGTAAGCTCGAGGAAATTCGCGACGAGGTCGCACGAACCGTTAGCTTGCAACCCGATTAGATGGGGCGAGTGACCACTTCCGAGCGGTCTTCAAGACTCTCGGGCAGCCCGCCCGGGGATGTTCGTTTCGCGCGATGCCGCTAAAGTTTCAGTCCTCGCAATCAGCGCGGTGGGATCGCGCATCGTCGGAGGACGCTACGACGCCAAGGCGACATTCGAAACCGTTTATACCACTGGCGAAGCAAGTCGCAAAAACAAGGAAGACGCAATGATTGTTAGAGATGAGGATACCGGCGAAGAAACTGCCGTCACCGAAAGCAGCGGCAATGTTTTTGCTGATCTTGGTCTGCCCAATGCCGATGCGCGACTAGTCCGTGCCGATCTTGCAATCGCGATCGTCCGTGAAATTCGGACGCGCGGCTGGACGCAGGCGCAAGCCGCCGAACGGCTCGGCGTTGCACAACCGGATGTTTCCAACCTCAAACGCGGGCGTCTTGACGGCTTCTCTCAAGAACGCCTACTTACAATGCTACGCCGGCTCGGCGTCAACATTGAGATCACCCTGAACCGTCCCCATGATGGAATTGGTACGCTGAACGTCCATGCGTGCGCATGACAACTACTACAGCTTCGCCATTTCTGACAGCTCCTTGAGGTGTGGCGCGACGGCATGCATCGCCTTAAGAAGATCATGCGCCGCGCTGCCAAGTGTGTAATCGTCCAACTGACGAGCCGCATTCGCGGCGCTCGACGCATCGCGATTTACGATCCGCAGGGGTTCGCCGCCGGCACACCCACTGAAGTCGTGGGAGAGAAGAGCACCCAATTCACAGCGCACGGCGCGTACGTGCGAGGCACGCGCGAAAATGCTACGCTTCAATGAGCCGCTGCAGGTACGGGTACACCAAATCGATGCGCGCGCTCGAGTTCGTCGGGTCGATGATATCGTGGTTTGCCGGAAGGTCGTCGAGCACGAGGAGGCTGCTGACTCCGGCACGTTGCGCGTTCCAGCGGGCGTGAAGCGCGCGCGTCAGATCATTGTTGACTGCGGGTTCGTTGGCGTTGAGCATCAAGACGACTTGATTTCGCGGAACGTGGCCGAGCGACGCTCGGTACTGGACGCGTTGCGCTAGTCGCAGCATCGCTGCCAATAGGCGCGTCGAAAAAGTGGGATAACCGTAGGCCGGGATCTGTCCGTGGTCGTGGGTCGGGTCCCACGGTAAGAAGGCGCTGGGGAAGAATTCGCAGGCGCGAGTCAGGAGGACGTTGGCGCGTTCTCCCAAACGCGCGACTCCGAACAGCGGCACGATGCCGATCGTCCTGGCGATATCCTCGCGGTCGAGCGCGATCGCAGCGGCGACGGTTGCGGCGATCGATAACCCGCTGACGGCAACGCGTTCACCTAAACCGTGCGCGATGTCGATGGCTTCATTAGCGGCGACGAGCAGATCGGCGCTGCGTACGGCTGCGATCGCACGCGTTCGCCGATCGAGATAGCCGTGTCCGGGGAAGCGCGGGATGACGACGTTATGCCCGCGCTCGAACAGCGTGGCGGCAAACCTGACCCACTGTTCCGGCGCGGTCGTGAACCCGTGCAACAGCACGAGTGCCAAAGGGGTGCGCTCGCCGTGCGTGAACAGCCGCGAGCGCCCGGGCACACTGATCCGCATGCCCTCGCGCTCGCGCAAACGACGGAATCGCGCTACGGCATCGGCATGGTCGCGCGCCGGAACGGGGCGATGAGAACTAAGCAGCAACGACGTCGAGCAACGTCGGGTAGACGCGACCCGCCAAGCCGCTGGCGCGCAACGTGATGATGTCGTGCGAAAGCGGCAGACCGCGTAGGCGGTGCAGTTTGACGTCCGCGTGGCGGTACAGCCACAAGCGTCCGAGGCGCCGTGCCGCTGCGTTACTGATGGTCGTCTCACGAGCATTGAGAACGATGCGCAGGTCGGCGGTGCGAGGAGCGGCATGCTCGGCATCCCGGAGAAGATCGCGCGCCAGCGTCGCGGCCTGCGCGATCGCGTGCGTCGCGAAGCGGGGATAGCCGTACGCCGGTCCCGAGACGTTCGCGTAAGATCGGATCCCACCACACGAACCGGTTGGGCGCCCGGAGCACGGCGCGCGCGGCGATGCCCGTCAGCCGATTCGGCAGCCACGCAGTACCCAAAAACGGCGCGATGCAGACGCTGCGCGCGAGGACATGATGCTGTGCGAGCCACGCACTGAGCAGACCGCCGACCGAAAATCCCACGGTGACCACTTCCCCACCGAGCAGACGGGCCTGCGCTAAAACCTCTTCGGCGAAAGCGCGCAATTCGGCCGCGGTAAGATACCGCAGTTCCGTTGTCATTCGGTCGCCGTGCCCGTGGCGTGGCAAGCGCGGAATCGACACGTTGTCGCCGCGTTCGTACAACAGACGCCCAAACGTTTCAAATTGGCGCGGGCTCGCCGTCATGCCGTGCAAAAGCACGTACGAGCGCGGCGTCGGCGAGCCGTGAGTCAACAGGATCGAGTCGTGACTGACGGCAGAGGTCGAGACGCCCACGGCAATAATTTCGGCTGCTAATGGAAATTCCCCAGCGTTACGAGCATCCGGATCTATCTGACTACCTAGCGGTCATGTCGCGGGCCGTTTTTCAGGCCGGACTGTCATGGAAGATGATCGATGCGAAGTGGGATGCGTATCTGCGTCTCTTCGAGGGCTTCGACCCCGTCCGCGTCGCGGCGTTCGGCGATGCCGATGTGGACCGCATTCTGGCTGACGGCGGCGTCGTCCGTACGCGTAAAAAGATCGTCGCTACGATCGCCAACGCGCGGATGCTGCTCGCCCTCGACAGCGAGTATGGCGGCTTCGAGCGCTACCTCGCCTCGTTTCGGGACTACGACGCCCTGGCAGCCGATTTGCGAGCCCGGTTCGCCTTTCTAGGCGCGCTATCGGTCTACTATTTCGTTTTTCGAACGGGCGGCGCCGTGCCACGCTTCGAGGAGTGGGAGCGCACGATTCCGGGCGACCATCCGCGCATGCGTGAGATGATTGCCCGCGCGCGCTCAGAAGGCTGGGACGGCTAACGTGGCACCACGGGAGCGCGCCCGCCGTCGTGGCTACAAGGCCGCTTTGAAGGCGACGATCTGGTCGGCGTCGCGATGATTCGTCCAAAAACGCTCGCCGTCGTACGCCAGAGCCCGGGCCGCAAACGGGATCCGCATGAGGTCTTGCATCGCCGGCGCGCCGTTACGCGCGTCGACGCGCGTCAGCCAATAGTCGGTGCTGTCTTCGTCATCGGTCGTCACGCAGTAGAAGCATCCGCCGACGACGACTTGGCCGCAGATGTCGTGATCGAGCGTCAAGGTCGTTCCAACTGCTCCGCGCTCGTCGAGCGAAATGATCTTCCGGTTGTAGAACTGGCTGACGTAAAGCCGGTCACCGTCGTAGGATAATTGCGAACCGGTATCGTCGGGCACGTGCACGACTTCGTTGGCCTTGAAACCGTGCCCGGGAATGAACCGGCGGACGAGGCGCGTATCGTCGTCGGTCTCGCCGCACAGAACGCGTAGCTCATCACCGACTACCGTCATGCCCCACGGCGTACCGGGCGCCGGCGCTTCTTCTCGGACGGTCCACGTATTGGGATCGAGCGCATAAATGTGCCGCGTTTCGCGCGAGCCCATCCACAAAGCCGTGCCGTCAAACGCGAGCGACTGCGGCCTGGGAGCCGGCGACGGTAGGCGCAACACTTCCTCGACGATTTCCATGCCGCTGGCTTCGCCATATCGCGGCTTGACCCCGCAGCCGAGCGACATCGATAGCTCGCTGCCGCGCCCCGAAAGCGGCGTCCGTACTGAGGGCGGCTCAGCGCTTTAGCGGGGAGTGGCGACCGGGCAGCGCTGCCCGGGCAGAGGGTGCGGCGGAGGGTCGTGGACGGCGGCGGTCGTGCCGTTGGCGTAGCGGAGCGTTGCGCGTTGGCCGCTGGCCCACTCGAGCGGCTGCAACGTCGCGGGCACGCCGATGTACGTTTTGAAGTCCGGTGAGGTGACGAACCTTCCGGTTGCGATCTGGATGAGCGCGTGATTGCGGCCGACGTTGCCGGGCTCATAGGGGCCCAGTACGTCGACGAGGATCCAATGCCGGTCGGGAGATACTTTAGGACCGGTCTTTCCAAGCTGCGAAAACGTGAAGCCTGGACAGACTGTAGCCGTCGAAACGATGCGCCCTCCGGCGTCGAGCACGGTGATCGAGTCGCTCGTCAGCGACAACGCCGGATTCGACGGCAACGACGCTCCCAGCGCCAGCGGCATAAGCAATACGACGAGGCTCTTGTCGAGCGTTACGCGCCGGAGCAGGGAGCGCAGCGCGGCCGCAGGCTGCCCGAGAACGTTACGCAGTAGGCACCTCGCTCGTGCGCAAGACGACGCCCCGCGGCTCATGCCACGCGCTTATCGCTGCGCTCTGAGCGCGCCTGCCGAAAGGGCGGACGCTCGCACCAGCATCCCAAGGCGACGGAAAGGCGACGCCGTTCGCCGAAAAGCAAGCCCACTTTCACAAGGAGGTCGCCCGATGTTGGTCCCTCTGATTCTTGCCGTGGCTGCTTCGTCGTCCGCGGGACGGTGTTTGGACTCGTCGCTCACCATCGGGATGCATCAGCAGCGCCCGGCCGCGGCGAGGCACGGTCGCCCCCCGGCGCGCGGCGATGCGGTCGTGCAGATCGACCAGGTCATTGCGCCGCCCGGCCAGACGATCGGGTTTCTGTACGAAACCGCTAGCGGCGCGCACTTTTTCGGCACGCGGACGCGCGCGCATCAGCCTGCTGCAGGCAGGCGCTACGTGCGAGCGCTGTTTCTGCGCGACGGTCTCGTCAGCCATGCGCAAAGCGCGCGTATCCTCGCGACCCAGGACGGCAATGCGGTTCTCTACGTGCCCAACTACGCCAGGCTGTTCAAACGGCTCGGGCTCGAACGCCGCTCTTGCGGCGTGTCCGGATATTCGTCGGCTTAGGCTCGACGGGTAGCGAATTTGTTCGCGCGACGGTACGTTGGTGAGTTCAAAGCGGACAGCGCAGCTTTGGTTGCTGCTTCTTCTCCTGCCCTTTGCGGCGCTGCTCTTTCCCGCCGTCTATGCGCATGCCGGGCCTCCAGTCGCCGGCGTGCCGTTTTTCTACTGGTATCAATTCGCATGGCTGATCGCTAGTGCCGGTCTAACCGCGATCGTGGCCGCGCGGACCCGCTAACCGCGGATGCTCGACGTCACGGCGCTAGGCGTCTTTATCGCGTTTTTCGCACTCGTGACCGCGCTTGGGTTCTTTGCGGTACGCTGGCGGCGCGGCGACTTGCGAACCTTGCACGAATGGGGCCTCGGCGGCCGGCGCTTCGGCGTGCTCGTCACGTGGTTCTTGATCGGCGGCGACCTGTACACCGCGTACACGTTCATCGCGGTGCCCGCAGTGCTGTACGGGCAGGGCGCGCTCGGCTTTTTTGCGCTGCCGTACACGGTGTTCGTCTATCCGATCGCCTTCGTGTTGATGCCGCGCTTATGGAACGTCTGTCAGCGCCATAATTGGGTAACGCCCGCCGATTTCGTGCGCGGCCGGTATGGCTGTGATACGCTTGCACTCGCCGTCGCGCTGACCGGCATCCTCGCGACCTTGCCGTACATCGCCCTGCAATTGATCGGCATGCAAGCGGTGATCGCTGCAATGGGTGTGAGCGGCACGGGCTTTGAGCGCGAGTTGCCGCTGATCGTCGCGTTCGTCATCTTGGCGGCGTACACGTACACGAGCGGCCTGCGCGCGCCGGCGCTGGTCGCCGTCGTCAAAGATACGATGATCTACGTCGTCGTGCTGGCCGCAATCGTGATCGTCCCGTTGCGGCTCGGCGGCATCGCAGCCATCTTTGCTGCGGCGACGCGGCACTTCGCAGACACGCCGCTCGCCGGAGAACACGTCGCTGCCTTGACGCGGGCGGCAACGAGCGCCCACGCAGCGGCGACGGCAACGCGAACGGCGGCAGGCAGCGTCATTCTGGCGCCAAGCGCATACTGGCCCTACGCGACCTTAGCGCTCGGTTCGGCCTTCGCGCTGCTAATGTATCCGCATTCGATTACGGGGATGCTCAGCTCGGCGCGGGCCGAGGTGATCCGGCGCAACGCGGTCTGGTTGCCGCTTTACTCGTTCCTGCTCGGCGTGATCGCGCTGTTCGGCTTTGCGGCGCTGGCCGCACACGTGCGCGTCGGCTCACCGACGGACGCCGTGCCCGCGTTGTTTAAAGCACTGTTTCCGTCGTGGTTCGCCGGCTTCGCGTTTGCCGCGATCGCAATCGGCGCGCTCGTTCCTGCGGCGATCATGTCGATCGCCGCCGCAAATCTCTGGACGCGCAACATTTATAAAGCGTACCTGCGACCGAACGTGACCGACGCGCAAGAAGCCGGAATGGCCAAAGCAGCGTCGCTCGTCGTCAAGCTCGGCGCGCTCGTCTTCGTCGTCGCCGTCCCGCAACAGTATGCTATCGACCTTCAGCTGCTCGGCGGCATCTGGATACTTCAAACGCTGCCCGCAATCGGTCTGGGGCTGCACCGCCGCCTCTTTCACCACGCTGCGCTGCTCTGGGGCTGGCTCGTCGCGATGCTCGTCGGAACGCTTCTTTCGTTCCAAGTCGGTGTGAAACCAACGTTTCCACTGCACGTCGCGGGCACGACCTTGAATATCTACATCGGTCTTGAAGCGCTTGCGCTCAATCTTGCCGTCAGTGCGGCTTTGACCTACATCTTTGATCGTGCGCACTTCCCTCGTCGCTGGGATGCGACCGTCTCCACCGATTACGACGATCACGCAAACGAGCGGGTCCCCAAAACGACGCTCGGCACGCTACAACCGACTTAGCAGCCGATTCACGTCAAGGCGCCGCTCGCGGGGCACTGCAAAGCGGCGCGCCGTCGGCGTGCTTATTGAATCGTACCAGCGCCGGAATTCAGCCAGGCGTTACACGACGCGTGGGGTTGGGCATCGAAGTCGGTCACGTCAAGTCACGCATCGGGTCGTCGCGTCCTTCGCGAGCGTCCATCTGTTCCCACCGAGTCGCCAGCGGAGATTCCGGGATTTCCAGCGTGGACCAACCGAACGTTGCCCGGAAAGCGTGGTACGAGCGGGAGTGGAGAAGCGGGAAGCGGTCAAAAACGCGCCGCCATTCGCCGAAGAGTTCAACCGTCTCGCGCAGGGGGGGTACCCCGTAATCCCATGCCGCGCAAATTCGCATGACGTAGTCGGCGCGGTCTCCGTCATCCTCGAAATCGTCACCGTGATCGACGTCGGGGTACACGCTTCGATCGATGTTCATGCGGCAAAGACGGCGCGAAACCACTCGCGCAAGGCCTGCGCCGCGCCGCGCCTTTCCTCCGCAAGTTTTTCGATCGGCGTGCGAGCGACGAGGGCGGCAAGATGGTTCTGCACGGCCATCTTACCGTATTCGAGCGTCGCTGCGGGGTTCTTGCGAAGCCATAGGTTCCAGCATGCTGCAACGTCGACGAGCCCGGCGTCGACGGCTGCCTTGATGTCGGTGAAGTCGCGCGGTGCGCCACGGGCCACGAGCGCATTCATCTTGGCACCGATGTTGTCATCGAGACCTTCGATGCGCACGCTTCCCCACGGGCTTTCCAGTGAGGCCGCAAGCTCGATGCTCCGAGTCGAAACCTGAAAGGAGAACGTCTTACGATCGTGTGCGGCGAAGGCTTCAAGCGAGACCGTCTCGCCCCACGCTCGCTCGCGAAACTCGAGCCCGAACTCCGCCACCGTCTGCTGGAAAGCTGCTCGCGCAGCAGCGAGCGCATCGCCATCGAACCGCTCGCGCCACCACGCGTCGACGTCGGCGGTCATCCGATAGTCGAGATAGTGTTTGAGCGCGAAATAGCCACCGAGTACGAACGCTGCCGCGCGCGGATCGCGCGCGAGCCGCTCGAGGAAGGCGCGCGCGAACGGTTCGATTTCGCGGGGCCGCTCGGGCTTGCGCTCGGCCACGCTAGTGTCCCGGATCATAAATCGCTTGACACAAAGCGCTTTCCGGTAATGGCCTTTCGTTCATGAAGCGACTGGCGAGAGCGCGATCTGGGGTTCCATCTTGGCTGCGCCCGCGGCGGCAGGGAGCAGCGCGAGCGCGACGTGCAGCGGATCGACGGAGGAGACTGTTGGCGCATCGGCGCTCGGCCCTGCGCGACGGACGGCACGCAGGGCGTCGAGCGCGTCGGGTAGCGCAAATTGTTCACCGATGAAGCTTCCAACAAAGCGGCCGCCCCGAATTTCGCCTTGCGCTTCGAGCCGCCGGAAGACTTGCAGCAGATCGCGCCACGGCGGCGCGAGCGGCTCCCGCTTGGCGACGTCGCGCACGATGACACCGTAACGTGCGAGCAAGCGGCGTGCAAAGGCATCGACGTCGACCTTCTCGCGTCCGGCTTCGAGCGTTGTCCAGCGGCCGCTCGAGGAGCGCGGTCGCTTTGAACGGGCCTTCTCTCCAAGCCGCCGGCGCGGGTCGGCGAGAGCGCGTAATGCATCGAAGCCGTCGGCCGTCACGAGACCCGCCGCGATCAGTTCCCACAGCGCTTCTTCAACTTCGGACGGCAAGCGGTGCGCATCGCGCACGATCTCGGCGAAGAACGGCGCGCCGCGGCGGCGGATTGCCGTTAGCACATCGTGCCCCGCGTGCGAAAGGGCGGCTTCGTCGACCGCTCCGCGGGCGACGAGCGTGTCTGCGTGGTCGCGCGCAAAGAGCGAGATCGGTACGAGCTTCGTCGGGCGTACGCGCCGCCGGCGGCCTGCCGCACTCGATGCATGATCCCCGCCCGGGCGCATGACGCCGGCGGATTTGCCATCGAGTACCGCCGGTTCGAGTGCCGGATGGGGCGACAGGCGCCCCCACATGATCTCGCCCGACTGTGCGAGCCGGTCCAGATACTCGGCTTTGTAGCCCGCAATGCGGCGCGGCAATACTTGCGTCTCCCAAGCAGCGGCCGGTACTTCGAGGCCTTCGAGCTGGCGGATGACGGCTAACGTGCCATCGATGCCGTGCAGCCGCGTCGCCGGTGTCGCGTGTTGCCAGTGGAACAGAAAACGCACGAAGTCGGCCGTCGTGACCGGTTCGATCTCGCGCCGCAAGGTGCCCAGCGTGCGCCGATGGATGCGCGCCAGCACGCGCCGGTTGCACCATTCTTCGCCCGCATCCGGATGGAAGCTGCCGCGTAACACCTGCCCTTCCGTTTCTAGTTGCAACAGCGCAGCGCCGACGATATCGTCGCCGATTTCGAAACGCGCAGCCAATTCATCCGCAGCTTGCGGGCCACTCGATTCAAGCCACCCGCGCAGGATTTCCGCAAATGCCGCTTCGCGCGTTGCAGGCAGTAGTTGCGATCCGGAAACGGCATCGATCGGCGCTTGCGCCTGCGCGTCGGGATACACGCGCAAGAACAGGTCCAGCCGTTCGGCCGGTACCCAGAACCGACCCGCACCTTGGTTCTCTTCGGCGCGCAGAGCGTTTTGCGCACGAGCTTCGCGCGACAGATCGCCGTCTGGCTGCTCGGTTCGCCCCGGCGCACGAACGTGCATTTCGGTTGCGCGCCGCGCGTCGCGCAACGTCTCGAAATACGGCTGCCATTCGGCGACCGGCGGCAGCGCGACGAGCGTCAGCAGCGCGTCGTGCAACTCGTCGGCGTCGCGCACGACGGGCCACGATTCGGCTGCGACCGCTTCGATTGCCGCGGGATCGAGGAGGCCGACGCCGTCCGCCGCTTTGCTTCCGACGACTGAGCGCAACGCGACCGCGCGCGCACGGCGTTCTTCGAGTGGAGCATCGTCGAGATACGCATACGGGTTCGCGTTGAGAATTTCGTGCGAAAACGGGGACGGCGTCGGGGTCTCAACGGCGACCGTCCGCACCGCTCCAGCTTCGAGACGTTCGAGCACCGCGTGCAGACCATCGACATCCATCGCTTCGTGCAGGCAGTTGTCGATCGTCTCGCGGACGAGCACATGATCCGGAATGCGAATCGGGCCGCTCAAATTTTCGGGACACGCAGCTTGATCGGGAAAGACTGCGGCTAGGAGGTCGTCCGAGCGCATGCGCACGATTTGCGGCGCTACTTTACGGCCGGCATAGCGGCGCAGAACCGCCAGCGCGCGCGTCACGTTCCAGCGCCAGCGCGCCGCGAACATCGGCGCGGCGAGTAAGGCTTGCGTCAGTACGTAATCGACGCTTGCGGTTTTGACGAACGCGAAGACCGCATCGAGCGGAAAAGCATGCTGCTCGGAAAGCGAGATGACGATGCCGTTGTCGGTCGCCGCTGCTTGCAGCTCGAGATTGAACGAGCGGCAAAAGCGTTTGCGCAGCGCCAGTCCCCACGCGCGATTGATGCGCGCACCGAGCGGCGCATGCAAGACCAACTGCATGCCGCCGCCTTCGTCAAAGAAACGCTCCGCCACGATCGTCGTGTCGCTCGGGATGGCGCCGAGTGCTGCCTTGGCCGCGCGCACGTACGCGACGCTTTGCGACGCTCCGGCGCGGTCGAGTCCGCACTCCTCTTCGAGGAGCGTATGCGCTGCAGCGTCGTCGCGCCCGTCGATCTCGACGCGCAGGCGCGCGAGTTCGGTCGACAGTTCGAGCGTCCGCCCCAACCCTTCGCCGTTCCAAAACGGCACCGACGGCGGGGCACCCTGCGCGTCCTCGACGCGCACGACGCCCTGTTCGACGCGGCGGATGCGCCACGACGTCTGGCCCAGTAAGAAGATGTCGCCGGCCATGCTTTCGATCGCGAAGTCTTCATCCAGCGTTCCGATCCTGACGCCGTCGGGCTCTGCTACGACTGCGTAGTCGGCGCGATCTGGAATTGCGCCGCCGCACACGATCGCGGCCATGCGCGCGCCGCGGCGCCCGCGCACGCGTCCGTTGACGCGGTCGCGATGCAAAAACGTGCCGCTGCGCCCGCGGGACGTTGCGATGCCCTCGGCGAGCATCGCGAGAACCGCATCGAAATCGGCGCGTTCGAGGCCGCGGTACGGATATGTCGAGCGAACGAGAGCGAACAACTCCTCTTCGGACCAATCGTCAGTAGCGCACGCGGCGACGAGTTGCTGCGCGAGGATGTCGAGCGGCGCGCTCGGGATCCGCAAACGATCCAGCCGGCCTTCGCGGATCGCGCGCACGAGCGCGGCGCACTCCAGCAATTCGTCGCGCGTCGTCGCAAACAGCACGCCTTTCGGCATCGCGCCGATCCAATGGCCCGAGCGTCCAATGCGCTGGAGCCCGACGGCAATCGAACGTGGCGAGCCGATCTGCACGACCAGGTCGACGGACCCGATGTCGATGCCCAACTCGAGCGACGCGGTCGCGACGACGGCGCGCAGTTCGCCGCCTTTGAGCCGCGCTTCCGCCGTGTGGCGCCGGTCGTGCGCGAGGCTGCCGTGGTGCGGCACGACGACGCCCTCGCCCAAGCGTTGCGTCAGCGCGAAGGCGACGCGCTCGGAAAGGCGGCGCGTGCCGACGAAGACGAGCGTCGTGCGGTGCGCTTCGATCAGCGCAGCGATGCGATCGTAGATTTCCGCCCACATCTCGTTTGAGGCGACGTGTGCGAGTTCGTCGCCTGGCACTTGGACGCGCAATTCCATCGCCCGCCGGTGGCCGACGTCGACGATCGTCGTGCTTGGGCCCAGATACGCCGCGACGTCTTCGATCGGTTTGACGGTCGCCGACAAGCCGATCCGTTGCGGCTTCTTTCCGCCGTTTGCTGTGACGAGCGCATCGAGTCGCGCCAGACTCAGCGCGAGGTGGGAGCCGCGCTTGTCGCCGGCCATCGCGTGGATCTCATCGACCACGATGGTGCGGACAGACTTCAGCGTCTCTCGTGAACGCTCGGCGGTGAGAAAGATGAACAACGATTCCGGCGTCGTGACCAGCACGTGCGCGGGCTTGCGCAGCATGCGCGCGCGCTCGGCAGCCGGCGTGTCGCCGGTGCGCACCGCCGTGCGGATCGGCGCTAGTTCGAGCGCACGCTCGTCGGCCAAGCGCACGAATCTCCGCGAGCGGCGTTTCGAGGTTCTTGCGCACGTCATTGGTCAGCGCGCGCAACGGCGAGACGTAGACGACGAGCGTTTCGTCGGGCAGTTCGCCGGCGGCGGCGCGCCGCACGATATCGTCGAGGGAAAACAAGAACGCAGCGAGCGTTTTGCCGGAGCCCGTCGGCGCCGCAATCAACACGTCGTGTCCCGCCTGAATGTGCGGCCAACCGAGAAGCTGCGGCTCGGTCGGCGCGGAAAAGCGCGAAGTGAACCAGCCGTCGACCAACGGATGGAAGTCCACGCCTGGGTTACTTCTTTTCGTTGGGAAGGGGGCCGCTACGATGGGCGTCGCCAGATGTCGGGCCGTCGCCCGCATCGTGCGTGGGCAGCACCTCGCCCTCACTGGGATGCTCCTTACCGTCGTGCAAACTTTCCAGTCCGCGTCGCGAGGCGTCCGCGGCTGATTCCGGCCGGCTCGGGTTGGTGCCCGGATTAGGCGTATCGCTGCGAGGCTCCATACCCCTTAGTACGACCGGCAATGAAAAAAGCCGCCCCCGGAGGGACGGCTTTTTTTGGTTGGCTGACCGTTAGTTACGGGCTTTGAGCACGTCGGCCATCGGGCCATTCATGCGCGGACCCCAGCCTGCGAAGTAGCTCGTACTCGGCAGAACTGCAATCAGCTTTGTCAACGTTGCCTGCGTCTCTTCGGTTGTGATCGACGCGGGCGTCGTCGGCTCTTGGCTTTTCATGGGTTGGTTCGTTTCTGTAATCAGCGTGGCTTTGCACCTTGCATTGCCAACTGAATATTTTAGTGGAAGAAGTACCGCAATGCTACGGCTTTTGCGGCACGTTCGCCCGGCCGCCACCCTCGATCAGAGAAATTTCCCGGCGCCAAAACCGAGCAACAACGTTGCCAACATCAGCGCGCCGCCACCCAAAGCAAGGGGAAAGCTTGCGTCGACACGGCGCCTTTCCCAAACCGTTTCGTATGCAAGGCCGCGGAACGCATCCCGTAACTGGGCGGCATTGCCTGCCGCGACGTAACGGCCGCCGCCGTTCTGCGCGATCGCTTGCAGGGCGTTCTCGTCGAGGTCGGCCTGTTCGTTCGTTCCGGGGATGATGTCGCCGCTGGCGCTCGAACCGACGCCGACCGTCTCGATCCGAATACCGCGTGCGCCGATCGCTTGTGAGACGGCGATCGGGTCGGCACCGCGATTGTTGATGCCGTCGGTCAACAGCACGATGACGCGGCGTCCGCCGGCCGGCATCTCCTGCGCTGCCACACTGAGTGCATCGCCGATCGCCGTCGCCCCGTCCGGCGGCGGAATGCGCGAAAGCGCTTCGTCGACCGCATCGGCGTCGTCGGTCGGCGCAAGGAGCGCGTCCGCGCCGCTCGAGAAGCTCACGATGCCGACGCGCGTGCCGCTCGGCACGGCAGCGACGAAGGCGCGAGCCGCCGCCTTGGCTGCCTCGGCGCGGGACGGCGCGACATCGGTCGCGCGCATCGATCCCGACGTATCGATGCACAGAACGACCGTGCTATCGTGCGTGGGAACGCGCGCGATGACGTGCGGGCCGCCGAGCGCAACGGCGAGCACCGCACAAGCGCAAGCATAGCCGCCGAACAGCACGGCCGCCGGCCAACGGGGCGCACGCAGGGCGTCGATCGCAAACGCAAGGTTGGAATACGCGAACGCTTGGGCACGCGTGCGACGCGCGATGGCAAGATAGAGCCAACACAGACCCGCCGCTACCACAAGCGCGACGATCAACGCGAAGGGCCGGTCGAACGTCACCGCAGCGACACGCTCACCGCAGCGTTCGTAACGTTGCCGCTCTTCATGCGGGCCGTTTCGGTTCTTGATGCACGCCGGCCCGCGTCCGTTTGTGGGCGCTCGCCGGCATGATTGCGGGCAAGAGAGATGCTGATGGAAAGAACGCTTTGACGTTCGCCCCGGCGCGTGCGCTCGACGCGGCGCAGAGCACATGGGACCGGATCGCCGCGTCGGACCCGGGACTCGAGCGTCTCGGGACGGCAGCGCGCACGACGGTCGGGGTGGCGGCGGCCGTTGGCGTCGCCGACCTTGCGGTTCGCTTGCTGCACGCCCCCTTCACCACGGAGATCCTCGCCGCCGTCATCGCCGAGATCTCTTCGATCAGCGTTCGCGATCCCAAACCTGCAGAGCGCCGCCTGACGACCTTGCTGTTGCCATTACCGGCCTGTGCTGCGATCGTACTCGGGACGTTGCTGGTCCCCCACCGCATCGTCTCCGACGCCGCTTTCATCGCGATTATGTTTGCGGCGGTCGCTCTACGCGGCTGCGGCACGCGCGCAACATCACTCGCGATGCTGGCCTTCTTCGGGTATTTTTTTTCCCTGTTTCTTGGTGCGACGCTCGCCGGATTGCCATGGTTGCTGGCGGGCGTCGCCATCGGAACGGCGTGCACGTTCCTGTTCCGGTTCATCCTCTGGCCGGACCGGCCCGAACGCATCGTGCGGCGCGCCATCGCCACCTTCCGCGCGCGCGCCCGAGCGGTCCTCGACGCGCTGCCGGCTGCCCTCCATGCTCGGCATTGGGAGGACCGTCCGCGCCGCCGTTTGCGGCGCAGGATCGAACTGTTGCGCGATTGCGCCCTTGCCATCGAAGACCGGCTGGCCGAAAGCGGTAGCTTCAGCGACGCCGAAAAGACGATGCTCCGCTTGACGCTCTTTGACGCGGAGCTTTCGGCAGAGAACCTGACGTCGCGCGCGCTCGCGGCGGTCAACGCGCGACCGGAACGCACCGCGGACATCGCGCGTGCAGTTGCAGCCGCGGGCAACCGGTTACCGCGTGCTCCGACGTCAAACAGCCATGGAAAGCGGATGCCGACCGAGGCGCTGCACGCCATGCGGGCCGGATGCGCCGCCATGGATGCGATCGAACCGGAGCAGCCGGCGGGCTCGTTGCCGGGCCCGCCGGCGCGTTCGCAATTGCAGCGTGGGGTCCAGTCCAAGCACGGCGCGTGGTCTCAATCGCTATCGCCCGCGATTCGTCAAGCGATCCAAGTGACGTTGGCGTCATCGATCGCGCTGGTCTGCGGTGAATTCTTATCGCCGCATCGCTGGTATTGGGCCGTCTTAGCCGCCTTCGTCGTCTTTTCCGGGACGCAGTCGTCGGGCGAGATACGCGCGCGCGCATGGTCTCGCTCGCTCGGAACGGCGCTGGGCATCGTAGCGGGACTCGGGGTCGTCATCGCGGTCGGTAACGATCATCCGCTCCAACTCGTCTTGATGTTCGTCTTCATGTTTGGCGCGATGTATTTTTTCGGCACGGCATACGGCGTGTTCGTGTTCTTCATCACCTCATTGTTAGCGTTGCTGTATCTGATCCTCGGCAGTTTCAGCCCCTCACTGTTATTGCTGCGCTTGATCGAAACCGCCGTGGGCAGCACGATCGGCATCTTGGTCGCATCGTTCGTCCTGCCGACGCGCACGCGAGACGCGCTTGCCAACAGCGCCGCCGGACTGCTCGGTACGCTTGCGGCCGTCATCGAGTGCAGTACCCGGCGCCTGACGGATCCAACGGACGACGACGATCCTGTCAGCGCCGCGCAAGACGTTGATCGGGCCGTGGCCGACCTTATGGCGCGCGCCCGGCCAATGGGAATTTTCGGCGCCGGCGGCCCCAGCAGAACTGAGGTGCGTCAACGCATTCTCGTGCTCAACGCGTGCGCGCGGTACGCGCGTAATCTGGCGCGCATCGCGCGCCGCGCACCGGGAACGCTGCCTCAGGCGTTACGCGAACCGATGCGCGACCTCGCAGGCGGCGTGGCATCGAACCTTCGCCGCCGCGCCGATCGGCTGACCGGCAAGGACGTCGCCCCGCACATCGACGTGGCCCCGCGTTTGGCTATGGTGAAACGCGAGCTCGAGGCCACGTCAGGTTCGGCTCGCGACGCAGGCAGCGCGGCCCTACGCGAGTTGAACCACATCGAGCGCGCGCTGGCGCAACTCGGCAGCGGATAAGCGCGTCTGCCGATTCCGAGGAATCGTCAGACGATTCCAAAGGCTTGGGCCAGCCCGGTTTCCGCGGGTTGCGCGGCGTCGAGGAGCGCGGCCCGCGCACCGGCGTCACGCAGCATGCCGAGCACTGCACGCTCACGCTGGGCGACGGCTCGGCGATAGCGTTCTCGAGCTCGACGATCGACGTAGATTCGCACGCTACGCTCGGATTCTGCATCGCGTAAGTGGATAAAACCGCCGAGCGGTAAGCCCGCGTGCCACGGGTCGCGCGCCAGGAGCGCCGTTACGTCGAAGCGGGCCGTGCAGGCGCGCAGCGCTTCGGCGAGTGCGTCGATTTCATAGAAATCGCTGACGACCAGCAAGCGCGCATCGCGCGCCAGCGATTGGGCTGCCCGCCGTAAGGCCGCACCGAACGGGCCGCCGACCGGCTCGCGTAGGCTCATGCACGCGGATGCAGCGGCCCGGCCCCGCACGGTCGAGAACGTGTAGGAGCGTTCACCGATGCGAGCGCAGCGGTCGTCGTCGGTTGCGGCGCCGTACCAAGCGCGCGCCACCGCGCAGGCCGCGTCGTAGTTCGTCGTCGCTCGGCCGACGTGCATCGATGCCGATGCGTCGATGCACGCACCAAGTACGAGAGCAGCGTCTTCGAGCATGATCCGCGTTTGCAGCGCACCAGCGCGCGCGGTCGCCGCCCAGTCGATGCGGCGCGGGTCATCGCCTTCGACGTACGCGCGCAGTTCGGCGAATTCGTAACCGTCGCCGCGGCGCGGCGCCACGATCCCATAACCACGGACGTTTGCCCGGCGACCCGCGAGCAACGCACACCGCAAGCGTGCGCCAAACGCATTCACTGCAGGCGCCGGTTGACCACCGGCTCAGCGCCTCGCATTCGTCGCGACCTCCTGCCGTGCAGCTTCAGCGGGTACCGCTGACGGGACGTAGCGCGCGATCAGGATCGCGAGATCGTCGGCAATATTGCGGGAGCGCCGGCGCAAGCGGCGCACGAGCGCGTCGACGGTCGCTTGCGCTCCACCGTCCAGCGACGAAAGCCAGGCAGCCGCGCCGTCGGCTCCCAGTAGGCGTTGACGTGCGTCGCGCGATTCGGTCAGACCGTCGGTCGCCACGATCAGCGCGTCGTTGGGTGAAAGCATCAGTTCTCCGGTGTCGTAGTACGGGTGCGGCTCGATGCCGATGATCGGGCCGGTCGGCGGCAACAGCGTAACGGCATTCGGACGGCGCACCCACGCCGGTTCGTGGCCGGCCGATGCATACCGCAACGTGCCCGTGCGCAGATCGAGGACGCCGAGAAACACGACGACGAACGTCTCGGGCCGTTCGGCGCTGCGCGCGTACAGCGCGCCGAAACGCGCCAAAACCGTGCCCGGATCGCGATGTTCGGCAAACAAGGTGCGTATGCTGTATTTGACGAGGGCGGTGTCGACTGCAGCCGCCAAGCCTTTGCCGCTGACGTCGGCAACGAGAAACATCGCGTGGCGTCGATCGAACGTGAACGCATCGAACGTATCTCCGCCGACATTCGAACCTCGCGTCGCCGAAAGGAGGACGCTGCCGAGTTCGACGTCCGGCAGGTCGCGACGCTGAGAGAGAAACGCTTGCTGCAAGCCCGCCACGACGGCGCGGCCTTCTTCGACGGCGCGCCGCAACCGCCCGACGAGCAGTGCGAACAACAGCGCGACGATCGCAAACAACCCGTTCGAGAAGTCGCGCGTGCGCGTGTTCGACGAGACCGTCGCATCGAAGCGGCGGCGTCCGAGCGCTTCACGCTGTTGCAGTTCGTCGGTCAGTCGCTCGTAGCCGCTACGCCGTGCGGGGAAGGCGATGAGCGGCGCACGCTCGGCTGAGTTTTGCGCGATCGCATCGATGCGCTCGAGATCGCTCGCGAGCAACTTCTCGTACGGCCGCAGATCCTGCGCCGTCGAGGACCCGTTGAACTGTTCGACCTCGAGCAACTCGGAATCGCGTTGAGCCGCGACGACGGCCTCTTGATAGGCGAATGCATCGCGGATACCGACTCCGCCCCAATACGAGAGATACGTCGCAAATCCAAAGGCGGCCAGCAAACCGACAAACAGGACGAGCGTGACAAGCGCCCGCCGCGTCAAGAGCGGATTACGTCGGAATCGGTCGATTCGGCAAACCTCCAAAGGGCAGCTCTTGCTACCGCTCGACGGGGAACTTCGTTGCATCCGTCGGAGATTCGTTCTGCCGGGCTAGTGCCGAGCGCGCAACGTTCGCGGCGACCTACGAGAGGAAGAGCGATGATCGTTCACAGCGACCTGACCATCGGCGTCGGCAACGCGACGATGCCGGCGTATCTCGCGCGGCCGGCTGACGATAGCCGTCATCCGGCGGTCATCGTGCTGGAGGGCGTCTACGGGTTCGATGATGAACTGCGCCGCATCACCGACTTGCTGGCCAGTCTGGGCTACACCGGCCTCGCCATCAATTACTTTCACCGCACGCATCCGACGTTGAAGCTGCCGTTCACACCGGAAGGTCGCGCGCGCGGCGAACAGGCCGCGACCTTGGTCAAGAAAGCCGAAGCCTGCAGCGACGTCGCGGCTGCCCGCGATTGGCTCAATGGACAGCCGTTCGTAGAAGCGGGTCACATCGGAACGTGGGGCTTCGGCCTTGGAGGAACGATTGCGTTCGTCACGGCGACTTTAGCTGGCATCAATGCAGCGGTTGCATTTTATGGCCAAAGTATCGCTTCGCTGATGCCCAGCGGCGAGGCCGCACCGCTCGAGGATGCTCACGACATACGCGCGCCGCTGCTCCTGATCTTCGGCGGCCGTGACGAGTTGATCTCGCAGACCGACGTCGAGTTGACCACATCAACCTTGCGCTCATACGATAAACGTTTTGAAGTGCAGGCGTATCCCAACGTCGGCCATTCCTTCTTCCGCACGACGGGCAATACGGTCTCGACACGGGAAGCCGCCGACGCTTGGGATCGCGTCCAATCCTTTTTCGCCAAGCATCTCGCTTAGCACGCTCTGCAGCGTTGCGGCGAACTAGGAGCGACTCGTTCCCAACAACGAGTGATCGAAGGTAAACTCCGGCACCTCTTTGGGAAAGTGATAGTCGACGAAATCGAACTCGAACTTAGGAATCGTCGTGTCGAGGCCAAAGTGCAAGGGCGCGTCGGCGACGATCTGCTGCACGTAGTTGCGGCCGTCCAGCAACACGTAATGAATCGTCCACTCTACGCCGTCGTAGGGCTTACCGCCCAGTAAGCCTTGTACGTTGAGCTGCACCGTCCGATAGGTCGCCGGATCGACCCATAGGTCGCGCAGCCGGTTGATGTCCGGATCGCGCAACGGCGTCAGCGTCAGGTGGAGCGCCGGCACGCCGCCGATCCGTGTCGGTACCGGCGAATTGCATCTGATAATCACGCGTGTTCGCTTCGACGTGCGCGATCTCGCGGTACGTGACGGCCGCTGGAGAATCTGCGTCGGCCGCGGCCGTTGCTTGCGTCAGGGGGCTTGGATTCGGCTCGCGGCGAGGGTGCTGCGCCCGCCGGCTCCGCGCCGCTGCGCGACGCGACGCCGCGCGTCAAGATCCCGAACGACGCAACCGGCGCGATGCGCGGATCGTCTAAGCGAATCGGCTCGGCATCGGGATTCGTATCGAAGATCGTGAATCCGAAGATCGAAAACGGAACGCCGCCGAGGCGGCGCTTTTCTTCGTCGATGTCGTGGAGGGGCTCGAGCGAGAGCGCGCCGTCATCGCTGCGATAATACGCATCCCACCAGTTGTCGAAGACGTGGCCGTTGTGCAGATACCGCACGAGCGCGCCATACCGCAAGAACGGCACGGTCTGCCGGCGAGCCCACGCGGCTCGCGCTGCAGCGAAGATCCGCTCGCCCTGCGCGTCGGGCGGCGGGGTCGGCGTCGGAATGGGGCGCGGCGCTGACAGTGCTGCCGGTACCCGAACGAGGGCAGGAACGACGGCGACGGCGACCAGGGCAGCCCAGCGGCGGAGCATCGAACGTCGCTTCGGCACCGGCGCTACGAAACGTCCGCGGTGCGCCTAAAAGCGTTGCGGAATCCGATAGGCGTCGTGAATTTCACGCTTGACGTCGAGCAACGCCGCCGTCACGATCGTCTCTCGCGTACACGGGCAATCGCAGCGTAATGCCGAGCAGCCGTCGCCTGCGTGCAGCGTCGCGCCGTGCTGGCAGTGCTCGCATAAGAGCAAGGAATCCATCGGGTTTCTCCCCCAGCAGAGTCGTTATGGAACCGGTACCCCGGAAACCAACTCCGTAACGATCGCTTCGGCGTCTAACGCCGTCGGTCAGTAGGCGGTAATTGAACGCCAGCCGGTGGCGCAGCACGGCGGCGGCGTTTCCGCGCACATCGTCTGGCGTGACGAAAGTGCGGCCGTCGACGAGCGCACCGGCACGCGCCATCGCGGCGAGCGCCAGCGTCGCCCGCGGACTTGCGCCGCGCTCGACGTACGGATGGGGTTGCCGGGTCGCAGTCACCAGCGCGACGATGTACCCGGACAGCTTGGGTTCGATGAAGATGGACTGGGCGGCGCTCCGCCACGCGATGATATCGGACATACGCGCAACATGGCGCTCGAACACCGGTGCAACGCTTCCGAAGCGTTCCAGGATCGCCAGTTCCTGCGCCGGGCTAGGATAATCGACGATCATCTTGACGAGGAAACGGTCCATCTGAGCCAGCGGAAGAGCGTAGGTGCCGTCGCTTTCGAGCGGGTTCATCGTCGCGGTGACGATGAACGGGTCGGGCAGCGAGTGCGTCTCTAAGCCGATCGTTACTTGGCGTTCCTGCATCGCTTCGAGCAGCGCGGACTGCACTTTAGCCGGAGCGCGATTGATTTCGTCGGCTAAGACGACGTTGGCAAAGATCGGGCCCGAGCGCGGTCGTAAAGTCGCCGCGGCGCTGATCGAAAATGCGCGTTCCGACGATGTCGCTCGGCAAGAGGTCGGGGGTGAATTGGACGCGTTTGAACGTGCCGTCGAGGGCGGCTGCGAGCGCCCGGCAAGCCAGCGTCTTGGCAAGCCCCGGGGGGCCTTCCAGCAGCACGTGGCCGCCGCAAATCGCGGCTCGCACGAGGGCTTCGAGCGTTTCCCGTTGCCCGACGATCGTATGCGCCAGCGCGTCGATCAGCACCGCCGGCTTCAGCAAAGGTATGGCAGCGCCTCGTGCACGGCTTCGGCGACGTGCTCCTCCTCGCAGAAGCTGGCGCGTTCTACCGCCGTCAAGGCCGCACCGGCGGCACCGTGCAGGGCGCCGCGGCGGGCCAAGTCGGCCAACGTCTCGTCCATTCGCGCGCCGGCGCGAGCCCGCAATTCGTCGCGGACGGCAGTCGCGCGCGCGCGGGTCGGCTCACGCTCAAGATCGCGCACGAGTTCACGCCAGCGCGCGTCCGCATCGTCGGGGACGGAGCGCAGACGCTTGCGCACTAGCGACTGGCTCGGGGTGGCGTGGTCGCGCGTACGACGGCCGCGCGCGCGCAGCCACACGAGGGTCGCCGTCGCGGCAACGAGCAGGCCGACGAAGAACACCGTCCAGGCAACCGCCCACGCTGCCTGCGCTAGGGCTGCGCGTAACGCTGGCGGCAGCGGTGCTCCGCTGACGTCGATGCGCACGGCATTGGTTTGAAACCGGCTGGGGCGGCCGGTGCGCCCGTCGACGGCGTCGAGCGATGCCGGCGGCGATCGTTACGCTGCCGGCGGTCAACGCTTCGAGCGTCAGTGTTTCTACACACTGCGTACCCCCCGGCGCGGTGAAACAGCGACGCTCGTCGCCAAGCTCTTCGAAGGGCGACACGTTCGGCAAGGCGATCTCGTCGAGGGAGCCGACTGGTTCGGCGACGCGCGCCCGGATCGTGAGATGAAAGACCTCGCCGACCGGAAGAGTGGAGCGGTCGGCGGACATCGACGAAATCGCGCACGTGTAACGTGCGCAGTTGCGCATCGCACACCGTCGGCTGCAACGCTGCCATACCGGCCCCGCAGCATGAGGCAGCGCACAGCGCGCCGGCGCAACGCCGCGATGCCGACTACGCTGACGAAAGCGAACCGAGCCACTCGGCGAAGAGAAAGCGCGCGTCAAGCGGTCCGGGCGACGCTTCGGGATGGAATTGCACCGCCGACACCGGCAAAGTCCGATGCCTGAAGCCTTCGTTGGTGCCGTCGTTGAGATTGATCATCGTCGCTTGTAAACTCGGCGGCAGGGACGCGCCGTCGACGCAATAGCCGTGATTGTGCGCCGTCACCATCACCGCATCGCGTTCGAGGTCGATGACCGGATGGTTCCCGCCGCGATGCCCGTACGGCAGTTTATAGGTCTTGGCACCGCACGCCAGCGCGAGCAATTGGTGTCCCAGGCACACACCGAATATCGGCACGCGTCCGATCAACTCGCGCAGCGTTTCCACCGTTTGACCGAGGTCGGTCGGGTCGCCGGGGCCCGGCGAGATCACGAGGCCGTCGGGTTTGCGCTCGAGCACGTCACCGAGCGACGCCTCATACGGCAGAACGGTAACGCGTGCGCCGAGCGCGGCGAGGTCGCGCACGATCGCGCGTTTGACACCGCAGTCGATCACGACGACGTGCGGACCGTCACCGCCTTCCGGCACTTCGTAGGCTGCTGCATGTGCGACGCTCTCCGACTAAGCCGGCTGTGCTCGAGCCGCGCGCAAACGGAGCGAGTGCCGCCTCCATCCGCTCGATAGCATTGTGCTCCTATGGCGAGCACGGCGCGGATCGTCCCGTGCTCCCGTAAGGTCGTTGCCAGGGTGCGCGTGTCGACGCCCACGAGCGTCGGTACGCCTTGTTCGATCAGCCACGTCCCTAAGCGACGTTTTGCTCGCATGGTGCGACGGGTGCTTCGTCAATCTCTTAACGATTGCGCCGGCCACGCAGGCGCGCTGCGTGCTGCATGGCACCGCCGGAAACGCCGTAGTTGCCGATCATCGGATAGGTGAACGTCAACAGCTGCCCCGCGTACGAGGGGTCGGTCAGAGCTTCTTCATAGCCGGTCATCCCGGTGTAAAAGACCGCTTCTCCCAGCGCCAACGCGTCCTCACCGATGCCGTCGCCATCGAAACGCGTTCCATCGGCGAGCAGCAGTGAGGCAGGCGGCATGTCGAATCTCGTGCTTTTGCCTCGGCCCCGCGCCGAACCTGGAACCATGTCGGCTTACGCTGCGAGCGATCGTCCGCGCTCCCGGCCGACGGAACGAGAGGGCCCCGCGCGATGGCGACGCTAATCCTTGGCGCATGGCCGATCCAATCACACTGGCGGCGCTTCGCGCGTTCGTCAACCTTTCCGATCCGCGCCTGTCACCGAGCGGCGCCCAAGTCGCCTACGTCCGAACGACGCGCGATTACACGCACGACCGCAACGTCACGGCGATCATCGTCGTCGGCAGCGACGGCGCCACGCACCGGATCGTCGATCCCGGACCGTTCGCGACATCACCGCGCTGGTCGCCGGACGGCACCCAACTCGCCTACTTACGCCACACGCCAAAGCACGACGCAGATCAGATCGTCGTCGTCGCGCTCGCCGGCGGTACTGCGCGCACGGTCACGCACGCCCCCAACGGCGTCGAACATTTCGCTTGGAGCCCCGACGGCCGGCGCTTTGCCTACGACACGCCCGACGACGAGCCCAATGCCGCCGCGGCAAAGCGGCACGACGATCTCTTCGATGTCGGCGACGACGGATTTCTTGTCGATAAGCCGCCGGTGCCGTCGCACCTGTGGCTCGTCGCCAGCACCGGCGGCCGGCGCGGCGCCTGACGCACGGAACGTGGAGCTTCTTCGAAGCCGCAGCCCCGTTCGCAGGGGGCGCCAGCGATCCGTCGTGGTCGGCAGACGGACGCACGATCCTCATCGATCGCGACGCCGATACGGCGACGGCGGCCACCGACCGCACGAGCGTCGCTGCAGTCGATGTGGCGACGGGACGCGTGCGGCAACTCGGGACGGTTCGGCGCTACGCATATTTTCCCACGTTCGCGCCCGATGGTTTACGGTACGCCTACGTTCGGCCGCATGGGCCGGGGCCAGTCAGCGTAAACGACGCGATCGTCGTCGGCCCCGGTGGGAGTGAGAACGATCGAACGCAGACGCTCGACCGCGACGTCGCCGCCATCCATTGGGGCGGAGACACGCTCGTCGCGCTCGTGCAAGACCATCTGCTCGGTACGATCGTCCTGGTGCCGCCGGCCGGACCGCCGCAACGCGTCGACGTCGGAAGATTGTCGGTCGAAAGCGTCGACGCCGCGCGTAACGGTGCACTGGCTTTCGTCGCCAGCGCCTATGGAGTTCCTCCGGAACTCTACATCGCCGGGACGCCCGGTACGCAGCCGCGCGCGATCACGCATGAAAATGACGCGCTGCGCCGCTACGACTACGGTCGTGCGGAAGCGATCACGTGGACGGCGCCCGACGGCGAACGCTCCGAAGGCGTCGTGATCCATCCCCCGCACGAGCGCACGGGCGTACGCTATCCGTTGCTGCTGTGGAGCCACGGAGGGCCCGAAGGTGAAGCCTCGGGTCTCGGCTTCGGTCAAGAATACGGCGGTGGTTACGATGCCGGCGTCATGGCCGCCGCAAATGGCTGGTACTCGTTTTTCCCCAACTATCGCGGCAGCAACGACTTCGGAAACGCGCACGAACACGGCGTCTATCGCGATCCGGGCGTTGGGCCGGCGCGCGACGTCTTCGCCGGCCTGGCACAGGTCGAACGCCGTTATCCGATCGACACCAAGCGCGAAGCCGTGGGCGGCCACTCGTACGGCGGCTTCATGACCGCCTGGATCATCGGCCACGATAGCCGCTGGAAATGCGCGATCATTGCCGACGGTGCCGTCGACTGGCGCCAAGCCTACGATCTTTCTGGAACGGGCAATCTCGCGTGGACGCGCGACTCACTTGGCGGAACGCCGGCCAGTCCCAGCGCTGCACCGCTGTATCACGACGGTTCGCCGATCACGTACGTCGGCGCCGTGCGGACGCCCACCTTGATCATCACGGGGCTCGCCGACGAGACCGTGCCGTTCAGCGAATCGTGGGAGTACTACCACGCCCTGCGCGACCGCCGCATCCCCGTTCGCCTCGTTGCGATTCCGACTGCCCACCATACGCCCTCGGATCCGGTTCGTTTAGAAGCGTACTATCGCATCATGTCGGCCTGGCTCGCGGCGCATTTGTCCCGCTAGAACGGAAGCGCGTCTGCTCGGCACGAACAGCGCTGCGATGTCTCGTTTTACATTGCTGACGATCGGCATGCTGGCTGCTATGTTCGGCGCGCAACGCCAAGCGCGTGCCGCTCCGCCGCAAGCGCCCGCGCACGAACGTCCGGCTCGGGCTGCGCTTTCGCCGAGCCCCTCGCCGAGCGCTTCGCCCAGTCCGACGCCGGGACCGATGGACGCGCTGCAATGGCGCAGCGTCGGTCCGGCCATCGCAGGCGGACGCCTTGCAGCGATTGCGGGATCCGATCGCGATCCGTCACTCGTCTACATCGGCTCGGCCGGCGGCGGTGTCTGGAAGAGCACCAACGGCACGACGTCATGGACGCCGGTCTTCGACAAGCAAGATGTCAGTTCGATCGGCGCCGTTGCAATCTCACCGGCCGACGACAACGACGTGTGGGTCGGCAGCGGTGAAGCAAACCCGCGCAACGACGTCTCGTACGGCGACGGCATGTATCGAACCAACGACGGCGGTACGTCGTGGTTGCACCTCGGACTCAACAATACGTATGCGATTGCAGCGATCGCTCTCGATCCGCGCGATGCACGCAACGCCGTCGTCGCCGCGCTCGGCAGCCCGTTCGTCGATTCTCCCGATCGCGGCGTCTATCGCACGCTCGACGGCGGCAAAACGTGGACGAAGACGCTGTACCTCGGGCCCCAAAGCGGGGCCGCCGATCTGGCGCGCAGCACGCAAAATCCGAGCGTGCTGTTTGCCTCGATGTGGCAGTTTCGCCGCTCGAGTTGGCATCTGACCAGCGGCGGCCCCCTCGACGGGTTGTACCGCTCTGCCGACGGCGGCGCAACGTGGTCGCGCGTTGCGGGCAACGGGTTTCCCAGCGGCATCACCGGCCGCATCGGCGTCGCCATAGCGCCTAGCGACGGGCGCCGCGTCTATGCGCTCGTCGAGTCGAATGCGGGTTTATTGTGGCGCTCCGACGACGGCGGCACGCACTGGAAGATGGTTTCCAGCAATACGCTGATCGACGAGCGCCCCTTCTACTACACGCGTATCTTCGTCGATCCGCACGATGAAAACCATCTGTTCGCGACGTCGGTACGTTTGGCCGAAAGCAAAGACGGCGGCGCGACGTGGCAGATCAGCGGCAAGCACATCCACGGCGATCACCACGACGTGTGGTTCTCCGCTACCGGGCGTACCGTGCTCGAAGGCAATGACGGCGGGGTCGCGATCTCGCGCGACAACGGCGCCACGTGGGAGTGGCGCAACAACGTGCCGATCGAGCAAGCGTACCGCGTGGCGACCGATAGCCGGATCCCGTATCATCTGTGTACGGGCTTACAGGACAACGGTTCGTGGTGCGGACCGTCGGACGATCACAGCGCAGCCGGCATCCTCGCGCGCGATTGGACGCGCACCGGCGGCGGCGACGGCACATGGACCGTTGCCGACCCGACCGACCCCAATTGGATTTGGAATTCGTCCGGCGGCGGGGACAACGGCGGATCGCTGGTCCGCTACGATGTGCGGACGCGTCTGTCACTCGACGTTTCACCGTACCTGCGCAATCAAAACGTCGTACCGCCGGCCGCGCTGCGCTATCGTTTTAACTGGGAAGCGCCGATCGCGTTTTCACCGCAGGACGGCCGCGTCGCCTACTACGGCGGCAACGTGCTGTTTCGCACGACCGATCGCGGCCGGCATTGGCGAGTGATTTCGCCGGACCTCACGCGCAACATCAAAGCTCGCCAAGTGCTTTCGGGGACGCCGTTACGCCTTGACGTAACCGGCGCGGAAACGTACGACACGATCCTCGCGATCGCTCCGTCGGCCGCCATCGCCAATCAGATTTGGATTGCGACGGACGACGGTCGCGTGCAGTTGACACGCGACGGCGGCCGCCACTGGCGCGACGTGACGATGCCCGGCGTCGGCCCCGATGCGCGCATTCCCAGTCTCGAAGCGTCCACGCGCGATCCCGGGACCGCCTACGCGGTCGTCGACCGTCACTTTACGGGCGACCGCCGCCCCTACATGTTCGTCACGCACGATTACGGCCGCTCGTGGCAATCGCTGATCGCCGGTCTCCCGCCGGACCAGTTCGCGCGTTCCATCGCCGAGGATCCACGCGATGCAAGCGTGCTGTTTGCCGGGCTCGAGAACAGCGTGTGGTGGAGCGATGATGGAGGAGCGAGCTGGCGCAGCCTGCAGCAGAATCTGCCGCCATCTTCGGTGCGCGACCTTCGCGTTCAGCCGCAGTTCGGCGATCTGGTCGCCGCTACGCACGGCCGCGGAATATGGATCCTCGACGACATCACTCCACTCGAAAACGCCGCACGAGCGCGCGCCTTGCACGTCGCTTTGTTCGCACCGCGTACGGCGTATCAGTTCGAGGAGGACACGCCGACCGCCAACCCGATCGCTAGCGGAGATGGGCCGCCGGGGCCGGGTTTATTCACCTATTACCTCGCGCAGCCGGCGCGCCGGACGCCGGCGCTCGACATCCTCGACGGGCACGGAAGAACGGTGCGCCGCTTCACGAGCACGGGCTCGACCGGAGCAACGGGGAACGATGGCAGCGATCAGCCGCACACGACGAACGTTGCGGGCTTCAATCGCATCGCGTGGGATCTGACCGCCGAGCCGCCAGTTCCGTGGTACCGCGCGCCGGCATGGAATCGTTCACTCGGCAGCGGCGCCGATTTGCTGTCGGGAACCTACACTGCACGGCTCACCGTTGACGGCCGTCAGTTTCGGCAGCGATTCATGCTCGCACCCGATCCGAGCGAGGGGCTCACGACCGCTCAGCAGCGAGCGCACGTTACGTTCGTGCGCGGTCTCGTCGACCGCTTCTCGCGCATCGATATGGCACTCAACGCGCTCGACAACGTCGAGTTGGAACTTCCCGATCGTATCACGGCGCTCCAAACGAAATCGGGCGGCGCGGTAGCGCTTGCCCAGGCACGCGCTGTCCTCGCCGAAGCGCATCGCGAAGCGTACACTTTGAGCTCGCATCCGGAAAACGGGCAAGATGACGACTTCATCCGGGACCTGCTGCGTGAACGGCTGAGCGAACTCTTGGGCATCGTAACGTCGCTGTCACCCACTGCAGAACAAGCGCGCGAGGGCACGAGCCTCGAAACGGAGATCGATCGGGCCCTGGCCGTGAACGCGGCGTTCATGCGAAACCGTGTGGTTACTTTACAAGCGGCCTTGAAGGCCGCCGGTCTCGCGCCGCTCGATCTCGCCGGGCGCCCCTCCAAGCCGGATCCCAACGTCCCCCACGACGAGCACGGAAGTCGTCAGGACTAAGACGAGTGCGCCAAGACCGGTACGTCCCGGCCGGCCACTGCCGGACCCGTGTAGGTTTCCGGGTATTCGCCGGTCAGGCAGCCCAGGCACATTTCTCCGCGCTTGCGCGCGACGGCTCGCAAGAGCCCGTCGCGGCTGAGATAGCCGAGGGAATCGGCACCGATCTTCGAGCGAATTTCGTCGATCGTGTAGTTGGCCGCGATCAACTCGTCGTGAGTCGCCATGTCGACGCCGAGATAGCACGGATGCACGATCGGCGGCGAGGTGATGCGAACATGTACTTCCCGGGCCCCGGCATCGCGTAGAAGCTTGACGATCCGCGGCGTCGTCGTACCGCGCACGATCGAATCGTCGACAACGATGACGCGCTTGCCGGCCAGCAATTCTTTGATCGGATTGAACTTGAGTTGCACGCCACGCGAACGCATCGCCTGATCGGGACTGATGAACGTGCGCCCGATGTAGCGGTTCTTGATGAGCCCCTCGACGTACGGAAGGCCCGACTCTTGCGAGTAGCCGATGCCGCCTGGAACCGCGCTGTCCGGCACCGCCATGACGACATCCGCCTCGACGGGATGTTCGCGCGCCAGCTGCCGCCCCATCTCCAAACGTGCCATGTAGATCGACGAACCGTTGAGGATTGAGTCCGGGCGGGCGAAATAGATGTATTCGAACATGCAGAGTGCTTGCGGCCGAGGCTGCGGCATCTTCGAAACGTGAAGGTCGCCGTCGACCCACATGATCTCGCCGGGATCGAGCTCGCGAACGTACTCCGCCCCGACGGTCGCCAAGGCGCACGATTCCGACGCGAACATCCAACCGCCGCCCGGAAAGCGCCCGTAGCATAGCGGCCTGACCCCCCACGGATCGCGAAACGCGTAGAGCGTGCGCTCCGTCGACATCACGGTCGAGTACGCGCCTTCTGCGACGCCCATGACGTGGCGAATCCGCGCCACCAGATCGGATCCGGGCGCTTGAACGATCGACTTGGCGAGCACTTCGGAATCGGACGTTGCCTGCAAGACGGTCGTGGCGGGTAGGCCGGCTCGGAGTGCATCGATGTTCGTCAGATTTCCGTTGTGCGCGAGGGTTACGTCACCGAACGTTGCCCGCTCGAGCAGCGGTTGCGCGTTGACGACCGCCGACGACCCGGTCGTCGAGTAGCGCGTGTGACCGACTGCGATATAGCCCGTCAGCTTGCCGAGAATATCCTCATCGAAGATGCTCGAGAGAAGACCCATCTCGCGATGGCAAGCGATCGTCGCGCCGTCCGAAACCGCGATGCCGGCCGATTCTTGACCGCGATGCTGGAGAGCGTACAGCGCAAAATACGCTTGGCGAGCGACGCTGTGGCCGGGCGCATAGATGCCGACGACCCCGCACGCTTCGTGCAGAGCGTCACCCCCGGGAGACGAAGCTTGGGCATCGTAGGCGCGTGCCATCTAGGGCGCTATGCGAAGCTCCGGCACATACGCAGAGCTGCCTCAGTCACGGCTCGAAGCACCGAAGATGCGCAGCAGCGCTAAAAAGATGTTGATCGCGTCGAGATAGATCGACGTAGCCAGCTGGATCGCCGTAGCTCCCGAGCCACCGGCGCGAATGCGACCGAAATCGACGAGTACGAGTAAGGTGAAGACGACGAGCGTCAGCCACGAGTACAATTGCGGGTGCACGAAATGCGTGAACGCCGAGATGAGGCCGACGACGAGCAGCGCCAGCAATGCGCCGAATGCGATCCCCGACAGGCGCCGATAATCGAAGCTGGTCAGCGACACGATGCCCGCGAGGACAAGCATCCCCAAGCCGGTCGTCGACGCCGCGTTGACGACGACTGCCGACCCATCGACTCGCGCATACGTCGCAACCACGGGTCCGATCCCGATGCCTTCACAGGCCGTGAACGCATAGAACATCAGCATCGAAAGGTTCGCATTGCGCCGAGTTGCCGAGATGGCAATCAAAAAGCCGAAGCCGATAAGCATCGCGACGAGCGATGCGCCGTACGGAAAGCCGCGTGCGAGATATCCGGTGACCGCGGTGACGACGAAGCCGGCACCCGTTATGCCCAAAACCTGGCCCAAAAGCGAGGTGGGCGAGGCTGTCGAAACCGCGCCTCCCGAGTAGGGGCGCTGCTGGTATCGATACATACGCTTCACACTACCCAAGCTGAGCCGCCCGAGTTTCGACTCGCGCGGCACCCCGGCTGATGGACGGCTTTCGGACTACGGGCGCGCGCTGGCTTGAGGCGACCCTGCCGGGGCCGGACTGGGTGAGGCGGCGGGCGCACCGGGGCTCGTCGGCACAGGCGAACCCAACGCCGGGCCGGCCGACGGCGGTGCTTGCGTCGGCCGCGGATTCTCCGTTCGCGTAGCGATCAGATCGGCGATCGTGCTGCTGACGTCTTTGGCCGCCCCGCGTGCTTTCTGGTTATTCTTCCACGTCTTGTCAAAGGTCGCGATTGCGCGATTGGCCATCCGCATCTCGACGATGATGCCGCCGTTCTTGGCGAGGATCGGTTCGACTTTATACCACTGAACGCCGATCTGGTGCGCCGGCGCTTGCAACGACTTCCCGTGGTACTGACCGGCTGCAATGCGGTCGGCGTCCCGTCGGATGATCTGCAACGCCGAAGTAATCTCGTCCGGCGACATCGTGTTGGCCGCGAAAGCAGACGCAGCAAAGCCCATCAGGAGCGCGCCTCCGATGGCAAGGGACAGCATCGATCGCAACGCCTGCATACAGGTATTCTAACACATCCGGTCCTGCGCAAAACCTCAGACGCGTTGCGCCGACGCATTCCCTCAAACGGCGACGGCATCGGCAGCGATGTCACGGCGAAACAGCAACTGACCGCGCGCACCGATGCGCTCGCTGAGCTTCTCAACCGCGGCGTAGGCTTGCCGGCGAGCATCTGCCAGACTCGCGGCCGACGCCGTTACCGTCAGCACGCGGCCGCCCGTCGAATCCACGCAGCCGTCGCGTAACGTCGAAGCGCCCCAAAACGCGGGGCCCGCGCCCGCACATTGCGTGTCGGCGCTCGCGCCGGTCAGCGGCGTAGCAGCGTGCGGGTAGTTTGCCGTTGCCAACACGATCGCGACGCACGGGTCGCCATCGAAACGCGCCGTCTCCACATCGCAATCGCCCGCCGCTGCCGAGGCCAGAAGCCGCGCGAAGTCGCCCCGGATGCGAGGTACGAGCGCCTGAGTTTCGGGGTCGCCGAAGCGCACGTTGAACTCGATCACGGTGGGTCCGTGGGCGGTCCACATCAAACCGCAGTACAGAACGCCGACGTAGCGCTCCCCCTCGGCAAGCAAACCGCGCGCGACTGGAGTCAGGATGCGCTCCGCGACGATCGCCAGCAGGTCGTCCGGAAAGCCGGCCGGCGGTGAGTACGCGCCCATGCCGCCGGTGTTGGGGCCCGTATCGCCGTCTCGCGCGCGCTTGTAATCGCATGCTGCCGCTACAGGAACCAAGCGCGTTCCGTCGCCGATGGCGAACACGCTTATCTCCCGGCCCTGCAGACGCTCTTCCAGCAGCACGTCGCTGCCGCCGCCCGGGTATGCCGTCGGGGCCGTACCAGCGGTCGAGCACGACGCGCCGCATGGATCGCATCCGGCGCGACGACGACGCCTTTTCCGGCGGCGAGTCCGTCGGCTTTGACGACACAGCCGCCCTGCCATGCGGCGAGAACTTTTTGCGCCGCCGCACGGCGAGTGTACGACGCGTGCGCGTGCGGTGGGCACGCCGTGCCGTTCCATGAACCGTTTCGCGAAAATTTTGCTCGACTCGAGACGGCCGGCCGAGCGATTCGGTCCGAACGTCGGTATGCGCGCCTCCCGCAAACGGTCGCCGACACCCGCCGCAATCGCCGTTTCCGGACCGAGCACTGCTAAGTCGATCGCGCTCCTCGCGGGCACGCGTCGCCAGCGCTTTGCCGTCCGTTGCGGCGATCGGCCAATTGGTTCCGCGCTGCGCCGTTCCGGCGTTGCCGGGCGCGGCGAACACGGCGCTGCACGACGGAGAACGCGCGAGAGCCCACGACAGCGCGTCTTCGCGCGCGCCGTTGCCCACGACGAGAATCCTCACGCGGTGTCACTCCCACTCGACGGTCGCCGGCGGTTTGGAGGTGATGTCGTATGCGACGCGATTGACGCCGGCGACTTCGTTGACGATTCGCGTGCTGATCCGTTCGAGCAAATCGTGGGGTAAGCGCGCCCAGTCGGCCGTCATGCCGTCCTCGCTGCTGATGGCGCGTACGGCGATCAAGTCCGCATACGTGCGGCCGTCGCCCATCACGCCGACACTCTGCAGCGGAGTCAGCACGGCGAAGTACTGCCACGGGCGAGTATCGAAGCGCCGCGGCTTCGATTTCGTCCGTTACGATCTTGTCGGCTTCGCGCAGCGTATCGAGGCGCTGCGGCGTTATCGCGCCGAGCACGCGCACGGCCAGGCCGGGCCCCGGAAATGGTTGACGCTCGACGATCTCGCGCGGCAAACCCAAAACGCGCCCGACCGCACGGACTTCATCTTTGAACAGCAGACGCAGCGGTTCGACGAGGCCGAGCGCCATCGTCTCCGGCAAGCCGCCGACGTTATGGTGCGACTTTATCTTGTGCCCCGCTTTCGACGCCGGAGTTTTCGATTCGATGACGTCGGGATACAGCGTGCCCTGCACGAGAAAGTCGATCGCGCCGAGCTTTGCCGCTTCTTCTTCGAAGATTGCGACGAATTCGTGCCCGATGCGGATGCGCTTCTCTTCGGGATCGACGACGCCGGCGAGCCGTGCCAAAAAGCGCTGACGCGCATCGACGCGCACGACCTGCAGATGCAGCACGTCGGCAAACGCGGCGACGACCGCATCTCTTTCGCCCGCGCGCAGCAGCCCCGTATCGACGAAGATGCATGTCAGCTGCGAGCCGATCGCGCGCGCCACGAGCGTCGCCGCGACGGCGGAGTCAACTCCACCGGAAAGCGCGCAGATGACCCTGCCGGTGCCGATTTGCGTGCGGATGTCGGCGATCGTGCGGTCGACGAACGTATCCATCTGCCAGTTCGGCGTGATGCCCGCGACCCGCTGTAAAAAATTTGCGAGGATGCGCGCGCCGGCTTGCGTCTGCGCGACTTCGGGATGAAACTGGACGCCGTACATGTTGCGGCCGCTGTCGCCGAACGCCGCCAACGTGCCGCTTGACGTCCGCGCCAGGACGTCGAAGCCCGGCGGCGGCGCCACGACGGTGTCGCCGTGCGACATCCACGCGCGGCTCGTCAGCGGTACGTCTTCGAACAACGGCGACGGCGCAACGATCTCGAGCGTTGCAGCGCCGAACTCGCGCCGGCGCGCCGCGATCAGTTCGCCGCCAAGATCGCGCGCGAGCAATTGCATCCCGTAACAGATCCCGAGCACCGGAAGTCCGGCGTGCAGGACGTGCGCGTCGATGCCGGGCGCACCCTCCGCCAAGCGTACTCTCGGGACCACCCGTCAAGACGATCGCAGCCGGATCGCGCGCCGCAATCGCGCTCCAGGACGCGTCGTGCGGTACGATCTCAGAGTATACGTTCGCTTCCCGGATGCGGCGCGCGATCAACTGGCTGTACTGCGCGCCGAAGTCCAGAATGACGACCGTCGCCGGCCGAGCCGGCTCAGCCGGCGGCGAAGGCGAAGGACTCACCATCGTCGTGCCGTTCTGCGCGCCCAGGCGCTCTTCCCCGATACAGGCGTGTCCGTTGCTATTACGTGTCGCGATCGCGCGCCGGGCGAAGCCGACACATTGCTAGCCCAGCGTCGCCGTGCAGAACTTACAGCGGCGCGCCAAGCGCGGGATTTCGCTCAAGCATTCCGGGCACTCTTTGGGCCCGGCAGTCGAGCCCGGATACAGCCGCTCGCGCACGTGGTTCATTGGAGCGACGACGAAGAAATAGATGGCCGCTGCGACCAGCGCGAAGTAGATGACTGCATTGATGAAGGCGCCGATCGCGAAGCGGCTCCCATTGACGAAAAATACAATGCCGGAAAAGTCCGGTTTCCCTACCAATGCAGCGATGATCGGCGTGAGAAGATCGGCGACCAATGCGCTGACGACGGCGGTAAACGCCGTGCCAATTACGACGGCGACCGCTAGGTCGACGACGTTGCCACGCATGATGAATTTCCCGAAGCCCTTGAGCACTGAAGTTCCCCTTACGTCGAGCTGCGTCGCCGATAACGTTCGCGGCCGCAGCTCAGCGTTTCGTTTGCTCGCGTAATAGTTCCCACAGGCGCTGCGCATCGCGATCGTCGAGCGCGGCGCGCGCCGGTGGGCGCTCGCGCATCCCATGGAAGTACGTCGCCGTCGCCAGTTCCGGCGCGACGACGGCACGCAGTACCGGCACCGCACCGCGAGAGGGGGGCGGTAACATGCGCATCAGCAGCGCTCGAGGCAGCGCCGGCAGATCGCGCCAGATGCCCGTCGCGATGCCGCCAGGATGGACGCAGGTCGTCGTAATGCGAGGCTGGCGGCGCGCAAGTTCACGCGTGAACAGCATCAGCGCCAGCTTCGAATTCGCATACGCACGCCCCCCGCGAAAACGCGATCGTTCGAACTCGAGATCGTCCCAGTCGAGCTTTCCGTAGCGATGCGCCGTCGAGCCGACGTTCACGACGCGTGGGGAATCCGCGGCAAGCAGCGCCGGCAAGAGCCGGTCGGTCAGGGCAAACGGGCCGAGCACGTTGGTCGCCCACGTCAACTCGTAGCCGTCAGCGCTGCAGCGTCGCTTTCCGACGACTGCCACTCCGGCGTTATTGACCAGCACGTCGAGCGCACGATGTTCTCGTACGAACGCTGCGGCAGCGGCCTCGATCGAACCTAGCGAGGAGACGTCGCATTCGAAGAGCTCGACGTCGCTACCGAGTGCTGCGCGCAGCTCGGAAGCGCGCCGTGCATCGCGCACGCCTGCAACGACGCGCCCGCCGCCCTGCGTCAGCATACGAACGGTCTCCAACCCGATGCCGCTGCCGGCGCCGGTCACGAGAATCGTCTTGCGCGCCGGCGAAGCCATCACGTGAGCACCTCGGCCAAACGGTCCGAGTCGCGCGCCGCGACGATTTCCATCGCAATGCGCTCGCCGACACTGACGTCGCGGCCCCAGCGATACGCGCTATACGGCGTATACCGCGTCCCCGGCGATCCGGGAATGCGCAGCGACACATCGTAGACGACGAAGTCTTTGGGCGGTCCGGCCGTGACGATGCACTGCAAGGCGAACGGGCCGATGACGCCGGGCGGATTGGCGGCGCGAGCGGCCGCAACGAAACGTTCCCCAAGGTCGAAGGCCTTCTCCAACATCGATTCCGTCAATGTCGTCGCGATGTGGCCGGCTTCTTCCATTCGAACCGGGATCGCGCCGACGGCAGCGAGCTGCGCCGGCGGGACGGCACGCAATCCGTCGACATTGGTCTGGCGTCGCGTGTCGGTGCCGACGAGTTCGAGTTCCCCTAAGATCGGCGACCAGAAGAAATTGAGGTTGACGCTCGGACCGAGGGCGTATTCCTCGATGCGCGCCGTCGACAAACCGCCGGTGGTCAGCATGCCGGCATCGATCAATCGGGCGGCTTGCGACTCGTACTCGCCTTTCGACGAGCATAAAAAGAACGCTCGTTCGAAACCGACCGTCGCGTGCGGAGCCTTGACGATCGCCAACGTGTCGATTTCATCGGCCGTAGCGAAGCGGCGCGGATGGCGAATGCCCGCGCGCGCGAGCAGAGCGTATTGGTTGTTTTCTTCCTCACGCTCTTCGGCGCGCAACAAGCGGCGATTTCCGAAAAACGGAACGCACATGCCGCGTTCGATCTCGTCGTACGAGTACCGTTCGCGCAGATACACCTCGAACGACCGGTTCGGCACGAAGAGCACGTTGCGGGAGAGCAACCGTTCTTGAACGTCGCTACGCAGGATGTCTGCGAACGCGTCGAGTTCGAGCGTCTCATCGACGCAGCCGCGTTCCGATAATGGGTCATACGGTCGGCTCGCACGGTTAGGCGCCGCGGGAACCGGGCCGGCAAAGTAGGTCGAGTACGTACGTTCCCGCCCGCGGGCCGTCACGATAAGGTTACGCAGTGCTTGGGCCCTGGCCCCGTACGCCACATCGAGTGCGGAATGGCTTCCGATCGAACACACGGTCAGCGCCGTGCGATCGTAGCGTGCTAAGATTGCGCGCACGTCGATGTCGGTTCCCGCGCGTGCGCTCACGTCGGGTCAGCCACCGCGGCGTCGTCTACCGGCGCAGCGTGACTGGATAGCATAACCGGCGCTGGCTTTTATCCTCACGAGCGGCCCGCCTTTCTCTTCGCACGCCGGCGCGATGCACGTTATGCCTTCGAAATTTCAGCCGGCCGATCGCGCAATTTTCGGCAGAAAGCGCGCGACCCTGCGCGCCGCCGGTCAAACGGTTAGGTCGATGTCAGTTCTTGGGCTTGGCGGCTGCCTGCGTATTCGACCAGCAGCACATTTTTCAGCGTATCACCGGCAGCTTTGGTCTTGTCGGTGTTCACGCGCTCGAGCAGCTGGTAGCCGTCGAGCAGATTGGCGGGCAGCGTCGTATCGCGTGGATACTGCTTTTGCCAGTCTTCGATCGCCGACGCGACTTGCAGCGCGTCGCCTTCCATCCGATCGCCCCAGCCGCGGTCTAGGTATTTGTTGATCCGGACGATTTCGTTATGGACGCCGATCGGCGAGTATTTCAGCCGGCCGAAATACTCGTCGGCGGGCGCCGTTCGGGTCAGGTGCAGTTCGTGCGGAATCGCATTGACCCGCGCAATCAGTTGCAGTTCCGGCGTATGCGCGCGGCGATATTCGATCGTCCCGGCCGCCGCGCGATCTGCGTCGCTGTAACCGGTACCACCACGGCCGCCGCACCGGCCGTCGTGAACACGTCCCCGTACGCAGGGTCCGGGACCCGCACGAGCGGCATAGCCGGATCGGCCGCATGCTGCAACAACAGACTCCGATACACCGGGTCTTTCGTCAGGTTGTAAGCGCGCGAATCGGCGACGACGAGCGCCACGAGGCTATCGGGATCGCGATGGAACGAGCGCACGTTAGCGACCGCAGCGTCTTCGGCTTGTCGCGCGAGCACCGCGGTATCCGCGTCTCCCGCATCGAGTTGAGCGAGCAGCGCAGTCGCTTCGGCCTTCTGCGCCGCGTCGCCGTTCTGCGCGACGTAGTTGGCCGCCTCGCGCACGTACCAGCGCGCGCCGTCGTTGTTCGTCAACGGATTGTAGTGCAGTTGCGTCGCAACGTCGACGGCTAGATCGGCAACGTGAGCATAGTTGGCGTCATCCGGGCGAAACAGCGAATACGCGCGGCCCGCATCGAAGACGGTCGACTCGTAATAGAGTTCGCTCTCGAACGTCCAGTTTTTGCGCGCCGCCTGATCGAACGCCTGGCGCATCGTCGCATACAGCGCGACCGGGTCGGTCTCGATCGCTGCCGGCGCCGGTACGACCGATGCGGCGACGAAGGCGAGCAACGCGGCGCCGGTTCCGAGGACTTTACGAAAGCCCGGAATCATCGAGCACCGCATGAAGATTATTGGAAAGGAGCGCATTCTTGATCTCGCGCGCGATCCGCCGCCCCGTCGACATCGGTTCACTGTAGTTCAAATACGAGTATGGCGACCCGTCGATGAACGGATTGGTGCCGGCCACGATCCGCGCCGAAATCTCCATGACGAAGAACTTTGCTTCGGGCGTAATGATCGTCTCGATGCAGAAGGCCCCAAACAGCCCCTTGGGCCCGCACAGCTCTTGACTGACCCGCACGACGTCTTCGCCCATGCGGTAGACCTCGGCCAACATCGACTCGCGCAACACGAGCGGCGAATTGCCGACGACGACATAGCTCGGTTCGATATCCATGTTCTCTTGAGCGGCGGCCGGAATACGGCCAAGCGAATCGACGTTGGTTTCGTAGCGGCGGTCCATGCTCATGATCTCGAGCTTGCCGGACAGCGGAGAATAGAAATAGTGGATGTATGCGGGGACGCCGATGATATATTCTTGCAGGATGTAGTTCTGCCGCGCGAGTTGACCCGCACGCATCTCGAAATCGTGCGCGTCGCGCAGGAACAGGTACCCCTTGCCGCCTTGCGCACCGTACAGTTTGACGATGACCGGCCGGTCGATCTCGGCGCCCGTTCGGAACTGGCGCGGTACGGTGAGACCGGCGCGCTGCAGCCACTCGCGCTGCAGTTCGCGGCTCGCTTCCCAATCGAGCACCGCCTTGTTGCCAAAGTACGGGATCGTCATCCGCTTGTGCTCGGCAAGCGACAGGTAGGCGACGAACGAGCCGTGCGGAACGATGATCAGCTTACGCGATTCAAGCTCCGGGACGAGGTGCATGAACTGCGAGTAGTGTTCGATCGGGATCACTTCGTCGACGAAGGCGTACGCGCGATACAGCCGCTCGGTCTCGCGATTCGCGATAGCGAGCGTACGGAAGCCCTCATCGTGCGCACCCTTGAGGATCTGTAAAGCGGAGTGCGAGCCGAGCGTCGCGATCGTATAGAAGTCGCTCGACTTGGCCTGAGCCGGGGTGCGCAGCAGTTCGGGTGCAATCATGCCGTAGTCGCCTTTTGAAACGCAGGATTACAGAGCAGAGTTTCCGTCGCCGTGGTAACGAGCGCCGGCGTGGCCGGATGTCCGATCGCGTCCGTCAGCCGCCAACTCGTGAAACGCTGCGATGCTTCGGACCCCAGGCAACGACCGGCCTGCAATCCGCACGACGCCGGCTCCCGCAGATCTGCTGAGAGCGAACGCCGTCGGGCGACCCGCCGCTTACCCCAGGCCCGTTACGTTCAGCGATCCACACCTCGCCCGGCAGCGGACCGTCCGAGCGCACCCGTGCGGCGTGCTTGTTTGGATTGAAGAGCGTTTCGATGCTGCGGAATGCGGCGAACGCACGATCGAAATCGGCCGGCTCGACATCGCACCGATAGACGTCTGCGCGGGTGAGTCCGGCGACGGGCACGCCGAGACGTTGCAAGGTCGCAAGCGCCGTATTCGCCTCGTTGTCTGCGATCAACAAACCAACTTCAATGCAGCGCACGAACCGTCACTTCATTATTCCTTTCGCCGGGTCTCGCATCCACGCATACCGCGGGCAGACGTCTCCGGGCCCCATCAGGACCGTTATCAGTGGGGATTCGGCGGGAGCGTAGCCCATATTGCATGCATCGTTGAGAACGGCGTAGCGGGTATCGGCGCAAGGCCCTTCCGTGGCGTCGAAGACGATCGGAACCAAGCGGCCTTCCGTCGCCTGGAGCGACGGGTTGACATCGGGAATGAAGCGCAGGGTCGGCGAATGCACGTACTTCAGAATTTCCTTGATCTCGTGGAGCGCGTAACGGCTGATGCTGGGCACGCCGAATCTTCCGATGTCGCTAACAAGATAGCTGGGTGGCCCCTCCGACACGCTCCTATCGTACGAGGCGCACCGCGTGGCCAAGCCACGAACGCGCGGCGTAGTCAATACACGCGGCATGCTCAACGTCACACCTCCATATGGAAAGCGATCCCAGGCGGACGTGCTCGTCTCCAGAGACGATGATGATGCCACCTGAGGCGACGCCGGCGCAGTGGCCGGTTTCGGTCGCGATGCGGTGCAACCGGGCGTCAACGCGATGACTCCCACCGCAACGCATACCATCCGCGTCATAAGCGGACCCGTAACGGGACGTCCACCGGTAGTGGGACGTCCACCGGTGTCGCTGGATGGTGACACAGCCTCATTTCGCCAGCGCTTGGGCGAAGCTGGCGAACAGCGCGATTCCGCCCGAGGGCGCCAGCATCCGCACGGAGTCGTGGCGTGCCCGCTCACGTTCGCTGTCGTGAGACATGTAGGTCCACGCGGCACGTTCGGGATGCGGCATCAGCGCCAGCACGTTGCCGCGCTGCATTGATGAGTCCGGCCGCACCCAACGCCGAGCCGTTGGGAACCGCATCGGTGGTGGCGTTGCCCTGCTCATCGCAATAGACGAACGCGATGCGCTGTTCGCGCTTCCAAGCGGTCGAGGACGTCCCGTTCAGCGGCAAGCCGGCCTTCGCCGTGCGACGCCCATGCCGGCAGCACCGTGCCCGAAGCAAGCCGCGCCGTTATCGCGCAGCGCTCTGGGGGGATCGCGAGTTTAACGTAGACGTGCGTCGAGCGGTACCGTCCAGTCGGAGCATTTCGAGCGAAGGCGGCTTGGGCGCGCTGCGTGCCGTCGAGTTCGGGGACGAGGCCGCTCTCCACGAGCACTTGCGCGCCATTGCAGATGCCGAGCACCAGCTTTCCCGCTGCCGCGCTTGCGCGAACGACATCCATCAGACGATCGTGCGCTGCGATTGCGCCGGCGCGCACGCGGTCTTCGTACGCGAATCCACCGGGCAGCACGTACGCATCGAACCCCGCAGCTGCCGCAGCATCGGCGGTCCAGTGGATCAACGAGGCGCTCAAGCCGACCGCTTGGCACGCGCGCAGCGGTTTCCTCTTCCGAGTTCGTGCCCGGGAAAACGATGACGCCGACTCGCGCGCTCATGCGTGCGCGGTTTCGGTCGGAACGTCGGCATAGAAGTCGCGCAGCGGCGCGCTCCACGCTTCGCGCAGCCGTGCGAGGCGGCGTCGCAACTGCGCGTCGTACGTGCGCGAACCCCGGCTCGTGCGCTCGTCGTGCCCAGCCGCGTGAAAGCGGCGCCGTGCCGTTCGCACAGCGCTTCGAAGCGTTCCGGCTGCGTCGTCTCGACGACGAACGCTCCGCTCTCAGCGAATGCAGCGACGCATCCAGCGCTGCCTCCAACACGATGCCGATGCGATCGCCGGCCGCGAACACCATCTCGCAGAGCGCGGTAAGGCAGGCCACCGTCCGAGACGTCGTGCGCGGCAGCGACAAGGCCTTCGCGCTGCGCCTCGAGCAGCGCCGCGATTTCGCAGCGCGTCGCCGCATAGTCGATCGGCGGAACCTCGCCGTGGCGTGCCAACGCCCGTAACGGCCGCGTAGACGCTGCCGCCTAGTTCGCGCGGATGCGTCCCAAGCGGTACAGCACCGAACCGATGCTTTTGAGGCCGGCGTGCATGAATACGCGACGTCGGCGAGCGTGCCGACACACGCGACGATCGGCGACGCCGGAACCGCTTGCCCGCGGCGGATTGATTGTAGAGGCTGACGTTTCCCGAAACGAACGGCACGCCCAGTTCGCGCGCCGCGCGCGACAGGCCGTCGACTCCCGCGACGAACGCCCCATCTGCGCGCGGCTCTTGCGGATCGCCGTAGTTCAGGCAGTCGGTCAGCGCTGCCGGCGTCGCGCCGACCGCGACGACGTTGCGGATCGCTTCGACGACGGCGTGTTCGGCGGCGCGCTCGGGATCGAGCACTCCATAGCGCGGATTGCCGGCGACCGCGAGCGCGCAGCCGAGCGGCGCGCCGGCGACGGGCACGATCAGCCCGGCGTCGGCATATCCGCACGGGATCGACGTCGCGCCGCGCACGACGGAATCGAATCGCTCGTAAATCGTGCGGCGCGAACAGACGTCGCTATGAGCGAGCACGCGCAGAAGCACGTCGCCAGCGCGGCTGCATCGCGTTCTTCGTCGCCGCCGACACGGCGTGTCGGTCGTCGAAACGGCGCAGTCAGCGAGGCGCGGCGGGTGCGGCAATTCGTAGGGACGCTCGTAGCGTGACGCCGCCCGTCAGCACGTCGACCGGCACGTCCATGACCGACTTCGCCCTGACTCGTAAGGACGTACGAGCGTTGCGCGCGTGACCGTGCCGATGACGGCCGCCTGCGCGCCGCGCGCAATCTGCGGCAACGAGAATTCGTCGTTGTAGATCGCCAGCAGCGTCGGCGGTGAAGTGCCGGCGGAACGATCCACGCCAAGCGCTCTTGCGTTTCCCCGACCGCGACGACGGCCGGCGGCAAGATCGGCCTGCGACGTCGGGACAGCGGTCGAGTTCGATGCGCGCGCCCAAGCCGCCGCGCGCAACGAGTTCCGCCGTCAGCCCATGATGCCGCCCGCGCCGAGGTCCTTGAAGCCGACCGCAATGCCGCGTTCGCGCAGCACGTCGAAGACGCGGTACGAGGCACGCATGATGCACGTTTTCAAGAACGGATCGGGGACTTGCACGGCGCCTTTGTTCTGCTCGGCATCGTCGGCATCGAGCGACGAGCGAAGAGAACGCTGCGCCGCCGAAGCCGCTGCGGTCGGTCGCTTTTCCGACGAGCACGATGTCCCAGCCCGGCGGAATCCGGCGGCGCGCGCCGAATGGACGATCGCGTCCTCTTCGACAAGTCCAAGCGCGACGACGTTGACGAGCACGTTGTCGCGAAAGCCTGGGTGAACGTACACGTCGCCGGCGATCGTCGGCACGCCGATCGCATTGCCGTACGCCGCGATGCCGTCGACGACGCCTTGCGCGACGTAGCGGCAGTGCGGCTCGTCGAGCGGCCCAAAGCGCAACGGGTCGGCGAGCGCGATGACGCGCGCGCCCATGCACAGCACGTCGCGCACGATGCCGCCGATGCCGGTCGCCGCTCCCTCGAACGGAACGACTTGCGAGGGATGGTTGTGCGATTCGTGTGCGACGACGATGCCGTAGCGTTTGCCTTGCCACTCGCCCAGAGCACGATGCCGGCATCCTCGCCCGGCCCCTGCACGACGCGTCGGCCCTTCCGTCGGCAGGCGCTGCAGATGACGACGCGAGCTCTTGTAGCTGCAATGTTCGCTCCACTGCGCAGCGAACGCATGCGCCTCGACGAGGGTCGGATCGCGCTGCAGCGCTGCGGCGATGCGCCGCAACTTCGCCGACGCTCGAGCGCCAAGCCGTTGCTGCGCAGTGTTTCTCGAGAGCGGCAGCGTCGTCGAGATCGAGAACCGCCACGCGTCGATCGGCGTGACTGCAGCCCGGCGCCGCGACGTCTGGCCGACGTCGTTCAGCCAAGCGTTGCCTGGCGGTCGGCGGCGCGTTGAGCTGCGCGTCCGCGTGTAACACCGCCGAGCGCGCGTTGGCTTGTACGAGCAGAACGCGGCCGAACGAGATCGTATCGTCGAACGCAAGCGTCTTCGCAACGACGAGCGCGAGTTCGTTCGGCGTCGAATTCCGTCGCATCGAACACCGGTGTCGGCGTCGCTGCCGCCAGCATCGCGGCCAGATGCGGCCCCGACGCGACGTAGACAAGCCGCGCGAAACTCGCATCGAGCTGTTGCGCCGCTTGCAAGCACGTATCCCGGCACGAGATGCGTCGACACGACGCGCCGCAAGGTCTGCAGACCCGAAGACTTGCAACTCCCGCACGACCGGATCGAGAATCCGCGAGCGAATCGGCACCGTCGGCGATCAGCGCGACCATCGCAGGACGAGCGCTCGGAAACGAGCCGACCAAGTCGGCGACGAGTTCGTAGTTGTGCCGAACGCGTTCGAGGTCGCGCCGGCGTGACCGTTTCGAGATTGCGGTACATCTGCTTGTCGAGCATCAGGTCTTCGCGCCCCTGCGGCCAGACGCGCCACGAATCGTTGTCGACCGTGTCGGCGATCACGAGGTTGCCGCGGCCTTCCCCGCTCTGCAGACGGCCGAACTCCAGCTTGAGATCGACGAGCAGCGCTTCGCGCCGGCGCCACGCGTGCGCCAGAATCTCGAAGGCGATGCGGCCGATCTCGCTCATCGCGCCGATCTCCGGCGGTGAGGCCAAGCCGCGCGCAACGATCTCGTCGGGTTCGATCAGCGGGTCGTGATTGGCGTCGTCTTTGAGGAAGAACTCGACCATGCGGGGAACGATGATCGAACCGCGCGCAATGCCGGGTTTGCGGCGCACGAGCGAGCCAGCGGCGACGCCGCGCACGACGACTTCGAGCGGCACCATCGTGCAGCGGCGCACGAGCATCTCGTTGTCGTCGTCGTCTTCGCCGCCCGAGAGGTAGTGCGTCGGCAACCCGCACAGGTTGAGCAACCGGAAAACGCGCCCGGCCGTCTTGACGGCGAGCCGGCCTTTGCCGGCGATCTCATCGCGCCGTGCGCCGTCGCCCGCCGTGATCGCGTCGAGCGCCTGCACGACCAGCACGTCGGCTTGCCCCGGCTTTTCGTAAAGAACCTTCGTCTTGCCGCGCGCGACTTCCAGGCCTTTATTCATCGCGCTCCCTCATTGCGGACGCGCGATGGCGAACCTGCTTCGCGCGCAGAGCGTTGGGGGCCAGCAGCGTCACGTGCGGCGTTCACGTACCTGCCGTCAGCGTCGGCGCATGCGGAAACGGCGGCAGCGCGCGGATGCGCGCCGCGAGCGCACGCGCGCGTTCGGGGGCGTCGCCGATGTGGTCGGTCGGGTCGAGCAAGGAACGGATCTCCGCGGGATCGAGCAGGCTGTGTGAGCGCTTTGGTCGTCGGCGAGCAGCTCTGCGAGCGGATTGTCGCCGCCGTCGGCTGCTACGGTCGTACGCGCGCATCGCTGCGACGCGCATCGACTCGTGCAACGCTTGGCGGTCGCCGCCCGCTTTCACCGCTTCAATCAAAACGGCCTCGCTGCCCGAGAACGCGCCGTACGTGCGCAGATTGCGCGCGATGCGACCTTCGTCGACGCGCAGCCCGGCGACGATCCTGCGCGCGAGCGATACGATCTCGTCGCTGCACAGGAACGCTTCGGGCACGATCGTGCGCCGGTTGGCGCTATCGTCGAGCGTTCGTTCGAGGTAGTTCGTCGCCGCGTTTTGCCATGCCGTTCGGCGTACGCGGGCAGCAGCCGCGCGAGGGAACCGATCCGCTCGCGAGAGCACCGGATTGCGTTTGAAGGGCATCGCGGAACTGCCGACTTGCTTTGTCGCCGAACGGTTCGAACAACTCGCCGAATCCGGGCGACGACAGCAGCCGCACGTCCGCTGCGAATTTGGAAAGCGATGCGCCGAGACCCGCGAGCGCCGAAAGCACGAGATAGTCGAGCTTGCGCGGATAGGTTTGCGTCGCCACGTCTCGAGCGGTTCAAGACCGAAGTCGCCGAGAACGTCGGCTTCTTGATCGCGCGCGCGGCGGCCGGTGCCGCGCAGCAACCGCTCGTAGGAAGCCGACGTCCCGACCGCGCCGCGGATACCCTTGGCGCGTCAGCGCAGCGAAGGCGGCGCGCAGTTGCGCATCGTCGATCAAGAGGTCTTGCGCGTAGACGGCCAACCGGTAACCGACGCGTCGTCGGTTCGGCGGACTGCAAATGCGTGTAGCCCATGCAGACGAGGTCCGCATAGCGCTCGACGTGCGCCGCGAATGCTTGCAGCAACGCGTGCAGGCTTGCGCCGATCAGCGACAGCGCGCGCCGCATGCGATACGTCTCGACCGTATCTTCGACGTCCATCGAGGTCGCTCCGAGATGCAGCTTCTTCCCGCCGAGCGGCGCTTGGGCGGCAAACACGCGGATCTCCGCCATCGAGATCGTGGCCGATCTCGCGCTCGATCGCGAGCGCGGCGTCGAGGTCGACATCGTCGCGGTGCGCCTCGAGATCGGCGAGCTCTTGCGGCGCTGACGATCCCGCTTGCGAACTTGCGAACGCGCAAGCGCGATCCAAACCGCGCGCCACAAGCGGCGCCGCTCGCGTTCCGAAAACAACTCGCGCAGTCCGGCCGCCCATACCGCCACGAAAACGGCGAGGCGTACGTGCAGCGTCCATTATAGGCACGTGCAGCATGCGGCAGCTCGGATGCAAGCGAGATTTCTACTCGCTGTGATCGGGAGCGTCAAGCGCGGCTACGGCCGTGGCAAGTCGACGACGTGCGAGGGTCGTCGGCGCGGCCGGTCACGACGGCTTCGAAGCCGCGAACCGCGCGCTCGAAACCGAGCGCGCGCGCGCCGCTCTCCAAGCCCGCGCGCCGCGGCACGCAGCTCGCGTTCCCGCCAGCGAGCTCGCGCGGGCAGTTCTCCACCCGACGCGCGCGACTTCCCACACGAGGCCGTATTCCGCGGCAAGCGCGGCGAGCAGCGGAACGGCGGCGCTGCGGGATCGGATGCGAACATCTCGTGCGCGAGGCCGAGCGCCTCGCGCGCGCGTCCCGCGACGGCGGCGCTCGCGTACTGGTACGCGCGCACGTCTTCGTTGACGAGCGTCTCACGCAGCACGTCGTCAACGTCGATGGGCTTTCCGCCGAGCGCCAATTTTTCGAGATCCGTCCGCAAAGCCGGCAAGATCTGCCTCGCTTTCCACGAGCGCCGGCAAGCGCAGCCGGCTCGGCCGTCGCGTCGAGCGCCGCCAGCGTTTCGCGCACGAAGCGGCGCGCGCGTGTCGGGCGTCGGCGTCGTATCGATCCGCAAGCGCCGCGCGGCCGAGTGCTTTGGCGAGCGGCTCCGGCCGTTTGCTTGCGGGCGAGACGAGGTCTTCGATGACGAGCACGTTTCCGTCGGGAACGCGCTGCGCGCACGGCGAGCAGCGCGCGGCGCGCTCTCGACGCGCAAGTCGGCTGCGCCGCGGACGACCACGACGCGCGCCGTCCCAAGAAACGGCAAGCGCCGCATACCGCCGCTTCGACGGCGCCGAACGAGTCGAGTTCGCCGGCGCTGAAGCGATCGACGTTGAGATCGCGCTCCGCCGGCGGCAACGTACGTTCGACGATCGAGCGCGAGGCGCGCTCGGCCAAGACACGCTCGATGCCCTCGACGACGACGAGCTTGCCGAGCGGCGGCGGCCGTCGACGAATTCGTAAAACTTCACGCCTGTAGCGATCCAAGCGCGGCGAGCGCGCCGAAGGCTGGACGCGTCGCGAGGTCGGCCAGCGACTCGTCGTACGGCGGCCGCGCGACGCCGTATTCCGTCACGATCGCGGCAATCAACCGTCCCGGCGTCACGTCGAACGCCGGATTGAAGACGTCGACGTCTGGCGGCGCCGTCGCGCGCGTCGCCGACGCGTCCGCACTTCATCGGCGGCGCGCTCTTCGACCGTGATGCCGCTGCCGTCGCGTAAGGCGAAGTCGATCGTCGAGCGCGGCGCCGCCACGTAGAAAGGAATGCCGAGTTGCGCGGCCGCCAGAGCGAGGCCGAAGCGTTCCGATCTTGTTGGCGGTGTCGCCGTTGCACGCGATGCGGTCGGCGCCGACGATGACGGCGCGCACTTCTTTGCGGACCATCGTCGTCGCGGCGGCCGCATCGACGATCAAGGTCGCCGGGACGCCGGCATCGCGGCCAACTCGAGCGTCGTCAGGCGGCGCCTTGCAGCAGCGGACGCGTTTCATCGACGAAAACGTGCAACCGTTTGCCGCCTGCATGCGCGGCGACGATCGCACCGAGCGCCGTTCCGAACCGGCCGTCGCGAGCGGTCCCGTGTTGCAGTGCGTGAGTACCGCGCCGCTCGCCGGCAACAGTTCGGCACCATAGCGCGCGATCGCGCGATCGACGGCACGCTGCTCCTCGTGAACGTCGCGCGCGGCTGCCAGCGTCGCGCCGGCGGCGCGCACGCGATCGACGGCCCAGGCGAGATTGACGGCCGTCGGCCGCGCCGCGCGAAAGCGCTGCGAGCGACGCCGTCGAACTGCCGCGTCATCGTCTGCCGCGCATGCCGTGCGAGCGCGGTCGCGTATGCGCCGAACACGCCGAGTGCCGGCGCGCCGCGCACCGCCAACGTCGCGATCGCGGCGACGGCTATCGTCGACGGTGCGTGCCTGCGCGCGCACGATGTCGCGCGGCAACGCGCGCTGGTCGAGGTACCCGACGGCCACTCGGACTCGTCCCACCAGACCGGTTCGAACGTCATGCGCGGTTCGCGGCACCGTCACCGGTTTTCGCTGCCAAGACGGAAACGGCCGCTCTGCGCGCGGCAAGCGCTGTCGGCGCGACCTAACGCGACCGGTGGAGTTGTCAATGCGGAGCGGCAGAGGTCCGTGACGCGTAGCAGGTTCGGCAATAGACCGGTTTGTCGCCGCGCGGCTTGAACGGCACCGTCGTCGCCGCCCCGCACTGCGCGCAGACGGCGTCGAACTTCCTCGCGCGGGCCGCCGGCGCGAGTCCCGCTCTTGCGGGTCGTCCGGCAGTCGCGACAGCGGCCTGGTTCGTTCTCGAAGCCTTTATCCGCATAGAATTGTTGGTCGCGGGCCGTGAACGCGAATTCGGCGCCGCAGTCTTTACAGATCAGCGTCTTGTCTTGCAACGGGCGATCCTCTTACGGATGAGCAACGAGCGGCTTCATAAAGACATAGCGGAAAAGCGCTATGCGCCGGATGTGAGCGGCCGTGGCGGTGAGTATACGCGAGAAGCGGTCGGAAGACAAGCGAACACAGCGCCTTCCGCAACTCACGTTCGGCACAAAGACGCCGTCCAGACAGCAACTGGCAGCGCGGCGACCGTGGCTTCGAAAGCCTTTGTCGCCGCGCTGCGGGGTCGGCGCGCTCTTCGGCCTGCGCGAGCGTTTCGGTCGTCAGCACGCCGAAGCCGATCGGCACGCGAGTCGACAGCTGCACGTCCATGATGCCGCGCGCGCATTCGCCGGCGACAAAATCGAAGTGCGCGCGTCTCGCCGCGGACGACGACGCCGAGCGCGACGATCGCATCGAACTCGCCGGTGTCGATCAGCCGCGCAGCGGCGAGCGGCAACTCGAAGCAGCCCGCGACGCGGACGAACGTGCGCGCGTCCTCTGCCACGCGGCAAGCATCGAGCGCACGCCGCGCGCCATCTTCGAGCACGATCGGCGAGCTCGGGATAGAAACCGTCGCGCTGACGACGGCGACGCGACGCCCCGCTCCGTCCGGAAGCGATGGGCTTCGCTCGGTCACGCTCCGACCTTCATGCAGCGGCTCCCGCTCGGCGGCCGCCGTCGTCGAAGAGATGGCCCATCTTCTCGCGCTTCGTTTCGATGTAGCGCGTGTTATGGGCGTTCTGCGTCACGTGCAAGCGGGACGCGCTCGACGATCGTCAAGCCGTAGCCTTCGAGTCCGGCAATCTTCTTCGGGTTGTTCGTCATCAAGCGCATCTCTTGACGCCAAGGTCGACGAGCATCTGCGAACCGAGGCCGTAGTCGCGCTTGTCGGCAGGCAGGCCGAGCGCGAGGTTCGCTTCGACCGTATCGGCGCCGCCGTCTTGCAGCGCGTACGCGCGCAGCTTGTTGGCCAGGCCAATGCCGCGCCCTTCCTGATGCAGATAAAGCAGCACGCCGCGGCCTTCGCGCGCGATCAGCTCGAGCGCGGCGTCCCGTTGTGCCGCGCAGTCGCAGCGCAGCGAGTGCAGCGCGTCGCCGGTCAAACATTCCGAATGCACGCGCACTAGCAGGTTCTTGCCGTCGCCGACGTCGCCCATCACCATCGCGACGTGCGCGACGTCGTCGATCGACGTCTCGTACGCGACGCCGCGAAAATGTCCATGCGTCGTCGGCAGATCGAATTCGGCGATGCGGTGCACCAGCTTTTCGTTGCGCATGCGGTAGGCGATCAAATCCTTGACGGTGATCAAGCGCAAATCGTGCTTCTTTGCGAACGCGCGCAGCGCCGGGCAGCCGCATCATCGTTCCGTCCTCGGCCATGATCTCGACGATGACGCCGGCGGGATAGAAACCCGCCAGACGCGCGAGGTCGACGGCGGCTTCGGTTTGCCCGGCCCGCACGAGCACGCCGCCTTCGCGCGCGCGCAGCGGAAACGTGTGTCCGGGGCGCAGGAAGTCACTCGGCTTTGAGTCGGGATCGACAGCGCAGCAATCGTCGCCGCGCGGTCGTGCGCCGAAATGCCGGTCGTCGTGCGCGTGCGCGCTTCGACCGAAACCGTAAACGCTGTCTCGTGCACGGCCGTGTTGTCGGAGACCATCTGCGGCAGCTGCAGCTCGTCAAGCCGCTTGCCCATCATCGGCACGCAGATCAAGCCGCCCGCTTCCTTGCGCATGAAGTTGATCGCTTCCGGCGTGACCATCTGCGCCGCCATCACGAGATCGCCTTCGTTCTCGCGATCCTCGTCGTCGAGGACGATCACCATCTTGCCGGCGCGAATATCGGCTACGGCGTCCTCGATGGCGATCGAACGGTGAGGCGTGCAAGCGGTTCGCCGGCGAGGTGCGCTTCGAGCGCCGGCAACACTTTGCGAAGCGCTTGGACCGAGCGAAACGACGGCGCCCGGCGGCCGGAGCGCAACAGGCTGATCGCGCTTTCCGTCAGTCCCGCCCGGGCGGCCACCTCAGCCGCGCTCAAGCCGGCCCTATCCATCGCGGCCTGAAAAGCATCCGAAAACGCAGCCATAGCCACATGCTATAGCCTGAACTTGACAACTGTCAACTCACTATGTCCGTCGCACCAGCTGCGTCTAATGAAAAAGCGTTCACTGCGTATCGCGCGATCGGGATCGATCTCGAGGTTGACTCGGTCGTCTTGCGTTTTCGTGCCGAGCGTCGTGCGAGCGGACGTTTCCGGAATCAGTGCGATCTCGAAGCGCTCTTCCGATGCCGCGGCGACCGTCAGGCTGACACCGTCGACGGCAAGATAGCCTTTCTCGACGATGTAGCGCCGCAGCGTCGGCGGCATTGCTAGCGTGACGCGATGGCCTTGACCTTCCTCGACCTTGCATTAAGATAGTGGCCGTCGCATCGACGTGGCCGTAGACGAAATGGCCGCCTATGCGGTCGCCTAAACGTAGCGACAGTTCAACGTTGACTGATGCACCCGATCGCAGATCGCCGAGAGTCGATCGCGCGAGCGTTTCCGGGACGACGTCAAATTCGAGCGCATCCCGATCGCACGCAACGACCGTCAAGCAGACGCCGTCGATCGCAATGGAATCCTTTTGCTCCACACCGTCGCGATTGCCGAGGGTGCGGAGATCCGCAAGCGCATGCCGCCTCGCGGATCATCGCCGCGGGCGATGACGGTTCCGCGATGCGCGATCAAGCCGCCGAACATGACCGCCCTTCCGAGCGGAACGCCGGAAACCAGCACGTCGGGACCCAGCGATTCGATCCGATCGTAACCGAAGTTGCCGGCCGCCGAAGACGCCGCGCCGCTTCCTCGGTCACATCGCCCAGTACCCGAACGGCGGCTTCATTCGACAACAAGCATCGGCGCCAGCAGCCAGTCGAAGCGGTCGACGAGACCGACCTTCAACAGAGCAGCCGCCAGCGTCGGGACCGCCTTCGCACAGGATCGTCGCGACGTCGCGTGCACGTAGCGTTTCGAGCGCGGCGGCGAGGTCGAGCTGCGCTGCATCCGCGTCGCCGACGTAGAGGACGTCGGCGGCACTTTCGAGCGGTGCAGAACTCGGCGCGTCGACCGCCCGGCGCGAGCACGATCGTCGTGGCATATCCATCCACGGGTGCAAAGACGGCGCGTCTGCGCCGGAACCGGACCCCGCCTCGCACGCGACGATGCGCCGATATGGCTTGCGGCGCGCCGCCGGCGGCCGCACCGTCAATCGGGGATCGTCGATGCGCACCGTGCCGGCACCGACGAGCACCGCATCGTGCGCCGCCCGCAATTCGCGCACGTAAGCGCGGGCTTCGTCACTCGTCAACCAACGGGGCATCCCCTGACGCTGGCGTGACGCAGCCGTCAAGCGACGCTGCCATCTTCAAACGCAAGTAGGGCCCAGTGCGGGTACTCGTCACAGCGAATTCGGCGACTAGCCGGCGGCGACCACGCGTCATCTGCAACATCGACGCTGATGCCGGCGTCACGCAGGCGCGCGATGCCGCCACGGGCCGTACGCGGGTTGGGATCCGGCGTACCGATAACGACGCGCGCGATGCCCGCCTCGATGACGGCGCGCGAACAAGGCGGCGTCAAACCGGTGTGATCGCACGGCTCGAGCGTCACGTACAGGGTCGCGCCGCGCACGTCGGCCGGCGCGCGGACGCGGCATCATGCAGCGCTTCGTTTCGGCGTGCGGCTCGCCGCGCGCCGATGGAAGCCCTCGCCGATCGTCGTTGCGTCGCGCGCGATGACCGCGCCGACGGGAGGATTCGGCGACGTGCTGCCGCGCGACCGCGGCCGCCAATTCGCACGCGCGGCGCAAATAGACGACGATCGAGCAGCAGAGAGCGCTTACGGCGTAACCTCGACGCCCTTCCAAAACGCGACGTGATCTTTGATCTGCTTGGCGGCGTCTTTGGGCTCGGGATAAAACCACGCAGCGTCTCGGTTTTCCTTGCCGTCGACGACGACGCGAATAGTAACTCGCCGTGCCCTTCCACGGGCAGACGGAGTGGTTCTCGCTTTCGCTGTAGATACTCGCGCTTTATGCTGTCGGGCGGAAAATATTGATTGCCCTCGACGACCTGCGTGTTCGACGCTCTCTGCGATCGTCGCGCCGTTCCAGGTTGCTTTCGCCATCAGATCTCCTTACGTTAGACGACCTCAAGAACCCCGATACGCACGTGGGCGATGCACCTGCCGCTACGCTGACGCAAGGACTAAGGCAGAGGCCACGCGCGCGCACCGGCCATGCGTAATGCGCGTGCGCTGTCCGCCAGCGTGGCGCCGGTCGTTACGACGTCGTCGACGAGGACGACGTTCACGCCGGCGATGAGTGCCGGAGTAGTGCATGCAAAGCGATCGCGCGCCGCTAAACGCAGGGCGCGCGAGCGGCCCCGTTGCGCGTCTCCGACCCGATGCGCGAGCACTTCAAGAACGGGACGCCGACGGCTTTGCGCCAGTTCACGTGCGAGCAGGACCCTCTGATCGAAGCCGCGTTCCCGCCGCCGCGCCGCGAGTCGTCGGCACGGGAACGAGGACGGCACTCTCTTCCAAGAAGCCGCAGCGCTCGGCCAACCACGCCCCCAATGCCTTACCGACATCCCGCCGGCCGCATTTGTAGGCAAGGATCGCGCGGCGTAACGCACCTTCGTACGAGGCGCCTGCGACGAGCCGGAGCCCCGCATGCTCGCGCACGACGATGGCGTGGCGCGGCGGCCGACATGCCTCGCACAAAGCGCTACCGGGTCGATCGCAGCCGCCGCAGGTCGACGGAAATAGCGCGTCGAGCGCACCGAGGAACAGCACACTGCTCGATCGCGACGCGGGCCAGTTTAGCAAGCACTGAAGCGGCCGCGATCAGACCGCAGCGGCGACCAGTCTCAAGTCGTCGACGAAGGCAGACAGTTCGCGACGGCGCGTTTCGTCGTCGGGCGCTCGCAAGATCGCCGATGGATGGATGGTCGCGATGATGCGCCCGGCGAGTTCTGTCGACTGAAATTCTCCACGATGCTTGGTCAGCCGAAAGCCGGTGCCGAGTAACGTTTGGGCGGCGGTCGAGCCGAGCGCAACGATGACCTCGGGACGCACTTGCCGGATTTCCGCTTCGAGCCACGGCCGGCAGGCGCGTATCTCCGTCACCTTGGGTGTTGCATGGATCCGATGCTTACCGCGCTCGACGAACTTGAAGTGCTTGACGGCGTTGGTCACGTACACGCGCGCACGATCGATGCCCGCTTCCATCAGCGCGCTTGACAGCAGTTTGCCGGCGGGACCGATGAACGGGCGGCCTTCACGATCTTCGCTGTCGCCGGGTTGTTCGCCGACCAGCATCACCCGTGCGGCGGCATCGCCTTCGCCGAACACGGTCTGCGTCGCTGCGGCATACAGATCGCAACCGCGGCACAGTGCGGCGGCATCCCGCAGACGGGCGAGCGTTGGATGCGCCGGCAAAAACTCCGCTGCGGAGCGCGCGCCCTCATTCATAGCGGGTTTCGCCAGCCGCTTTGTCTGATCGCGGCGGCGATTTCCGGTTCTCCGACGCCGCAGCGTTGCATCTGCTTCCGATCGTATCTGCCGTCGTGATACAAGGGCCGCGGCTTCGGCGTCAATAGGTCGTGCCAAGCCGGCCAGCGGGTCGCCGTCTTCGCCAGAATCGTCTGCATGACGACGAGCACGAGGAAGCCTACGACGAATTGGACGAGCGAATCTTGGGACGCCAGCATGGCGCGTGAAAGCGATCGATCTCTGTTGATGCGGACGATGACGCTGATCGCGACGCACGATCGGCTCCGGGATGCAGATCAGTCGGGCTCATGCAAGTGGAGGTGCGTTCCCTCCTCCGCTTCGTCGAGGACTTCGCGCGCTTCGGCCAGCACGGCAGCGGACAGTTCTCCGACCGTCTCGACTGCTCCATCGCGGCTCAGGAAGTCGCTTTCGCTCCAGTCTTCCCATGTTTCGAGCGGTTCGCCGTCGATGTCGGCCGGAAATCGTACGCAAAAACCTTGCTCGATGTGAAGGCCCGCGACCATGACGCGGGTTCCGCGCGGGAAGTACGTGCCGTCCTTCCAAAGCGTCCCGTACGTGGTTTGGTACTGTTCTCCGATGCGTAAGGCTTCGATCGTATTCCGCTCCGCAAAACGTGGATCGTCGCTATTTACCCGCGCGCGCCGGGAATCTTCCGTACGCACGACTGCGGGCGCTGCTGCGAGACTCGGGGGCGGCCCGGCGTGAAGGACGCACGTGAAGCCGGCTGGCGCGTCGTCCAATCACACATCGTCGTCGACACACCGCATCTGCGCTTACGTCGCGACGAAATCGAACTTCCCAGCGGCCGGCGCGTCGGCCCCTACTACGTGCGCGAATCGCGCGGCTTTTGCATCGTCTTTGCGCTGACGCCGGACGCGCGCGTCGTCCTCGTCCATCAATATAAGCACGGCATCGGACGATACGTGCTCGAGTTGCCGGCCGGCGGCATCGACCCAGGTGAACTGCCCGCGGCGTGCGCGCGGCGGGAACTCGCCGAAGAGACCGGCTACGTCGGCGATCCTCCAGAGCCGAACCGCTGGGAACCTACGTCTTCGATCCGACGAGTTCGACGACCGTCTATCATCTGTATCTCGCACCCGATGCGCGGCCGGCCGTACCGCCCGCACTCGACGAGACAGAGAACATCGCGCTCGAGCTCGCAACCTTCGCCGACTTGCGTCGCTACATCCGCGACGGAACGATCGACGTCGGCGTCCATATCGCATCGATCTATACTGCGCTCGAACGACTCGGCCGTCTGTGAGCAGCGACACGAATGCGTGACCGAACTCATCGTCGCAGCGATCTTGGGAGTCGCAACGCTCTGCGTCTTCTGTTTCGTTTCGAGCCGCTCCGGCGGTGGCGCAGTGCTGCGTGTTGCAAAATTCCGAGAAAAAGGTTATAACGGTAGCAACTACCCTGACGATGTCGAACCGACCGTCGTCAGACGGAACGGTTCGCGGAAAGGATGACTACCAAAACTAATGGCAGTCAAGAAAACGGCGACCCGCAAAAAAGCGACAGCAAAACGAACGACGGCACGCAAGGCCGGCACCAGAAAGAAAACCGGCGCACGGAAAACGACGCGCAAGACCACCACCGCGAAGAAGACCGGAGCTCGGAAGACGACCCGCAAGAAGTCGACGGCAAAAAAGTCGACGGCGAAGAAGACCGCCGGCCGTAAGAAGACGGTCCGCAAGACCGGAGCTCGCAAAACGACGGCGCGCAAAGCGACCCGCAAGACGACGGCCCGTCGCAAAGTCGACAAAGAAAGCCTGACCTCCTACAAACCCAAGCCTGAAGTCCTACAGCAGAAGGGGTCGCAGCGTGCGACCCCTTCTGTTATGAGACGAGCGCCGCGAACTGCCGTAGATCGTCGTCGTGACGGACGCGCAAGCGCGGCAGGGCAAACGGCTCGTGCAGGTTCTCGACGTGCCGGGCTGCTCGGTAAACGCGGCGCGTATTCCGAGTGACGCATAACGGAGAAGGTCGTCGCATCGTATTTGCCCGCCGGATAAGCGTACGTGACGGGGGCCGCGCCTGGCAAGATAGCGCGCAAAGCGTTGCATGCAGCCGGCGGCTTCGCGCTGTTGACCCGCACGGTCGAGCGTCGACAGGTCGAGGTGGAACGTCCCATGACATGCGACTTCCATGCCGGCGGCGCGCAGCGCGCGCAGTTGCTGCCACGTCACATGGCCGGCGTCCCAATGAAGCCGCTCGAAATGTAGAATGTCCCCACTGCGCCGTACGCGCGCAGAAGCGGCAACGCCGCCGTCGCGGCATCATCGTAGCCGTCGTCGAACGTCAGCACCACGGCGCGTTCTGGCCGTTCGCCGCGAGCGAGGCGCGCGACCGCTTCGGCCGCGGTCAGCGTGGCGATATGGGCGTCACGCAGGTAGCGTAACTGCGCTGCGAATGCACGCGGGCTCTACGGTCAGATCGCGTCCGACCGGTTCGCGCGGTACGCGAGCGTCGATGCGGTGATACATCAACACCGGAATGCCGCGCCAGCTACCCGGTCCTGTGGACCCAGCGGAGGGCGACCGCTGCACTGCCATGAGCGCAACACGCGGCGATCGCGCATGCCAGCGTCATTCGCACGGACGCCACAACCGTCACGTGCGGATACCGTTCACGGCGACGGCCGCGCTTCGGGAACCGGGGTCGGTACGTGCGCCGTCGGAACGATCGTCGGCGCCGCCGCACTGCTGTAAAGGAACAGACCATCAGAGACCCAGCGTTCGGCGCTGTTGTCGGAGGGAACGTTACGGACGCTCGCATTCGCGTCGCCGGGCGCGCGCGCCACGAGCGTTACAGAACCGCCCGAATCGAGCGCCATCGCGTCGACCCCGCCCAAACGCAAGAGCAACGTTGCGAATTCAGGCCGCGTCATGCCGACGGAGCGCTCGGGATGGCGACCATCCACGGCCACGAACATCAACCTGCCGTCGGCCATGCGGGCGAGTGCGATGACGGGCCACCGATAGTCGCGCTCGTCGGGCGCGGGTGCATGCTGATCCTCGAAGCGGACTCCGTTACGCAACAGGATCGGACCGCCGCCGATGCCGGCAACGATTCCGTCGACGTGCGGTTCCAGCCCGTAGGTCAAGCGCAGCGTCTCGCCGCGACTGGGCAGCGGTGTCCGAACGAGCGGTCCGATCGCGACGCCGAAGCGCGGTTTCGTCGGAGCGTTCATCGGGACGATGTCGGTCACACGGAAGCGCGTGCCGTCGCCCGGCAGCGCCTGCAGCGCAACAAACGTACGGCCGGGCGACGCCGGCAAGGTCGGGCCGAAAGCCGGCGTGATCACGCAAACGTCCCCGGGCGGCCAATCGTTGACTTCGGTCACCGGCATCGTGCCCTGCGCGCGTGCGGACCTCCCCCGCGATGCGGAATTCGGCGATCGTGACGCGATTGTTGCGGTCGATGGCGAGCGCCGCGCGATCCGTCGGCCCGCGCACCAACTCTCCATGGCGGACGAGCATGCCTTGCGGTTGATACGTTCGGCCGATGTCGAAATAATCGCCGTTTACGCCGGCGACGGCGCCCGTACGCACGCTCATCGCAGACGTTCGCTCGCCGCCCGAGATGACATGATCCTGCGCGATCGCCGTATCGAAGCGCAGCGTCCGTTCCGCGGGATCGACTGAGAGCAGGCTGATGGCGAGCGGCCCGTGACTCGGTCGTCAGCGCGTACTGCGCGAACTCGAGTCCAGGTGCCGTCGCTTCGAGTTGTATGGAGCGAAGCTGCGGCTCGACGGCGATTTTTCCAAGGAGGGTGCCTAAGCGCATCGAGATCGGCCGAGCCCGTCCGCCACCAAGCGTCGGATAGATCGTGCACTTCGCCGGCGACCGACAGAGGAACGTCATCGAGTTGTCCGGCGACTTCCTTGGAACCGATCCCGCTACCAGTGAACGTCAGCTGCCCGTGCAGTCGTGCAGCGTGTGACCGGCGAACAGCATGGAAGCCCGCTCCAGGCGCGCCGACGCGCGCACGTTTTGCGTCACGTCAATGTCGACGTCGCGCAGCAATCCGCCCACGGCTAGCAGCGACGCGTCAGGGTCTTGGAGCGTAGCGAAGGGCGCGAGCGGCAACGACGGTGCTGTCCACACCGCTTTACCACCGCGCGCGTGAGCCACGATCGGATAGCGCGCCGAACCATCGGCGAGTTGCAAGATCGCGTCGTACTGCGTCGAGTTCGCGCTTGGTGCCAGGCGCGCGTCCCCGTCGATGCCGTCGAACGTTACGGCAGGCTCCGGCACTTCGCCGCGAGTCAATAGGAGCGTTCCGTCACGCACGGTCAAATGCGTCGCGCCGTAACGTGACCGCAGCGCTTCGCCGTCGTCGCTGTGCAACCGTAGTGGCGAGACGACGAACCGCGGCCGCTCCAACGCGACATCCACACCGGCGGGACCGAGCGCAATGCGCACTCGGGGCGCAGCTACGAAGACGGCACCGTCGCGCGTCGATGCAGTCATGTCATCGAGCAGATACACGCTGCCGCTCTGCGAGACCGAGCGCGCGTTGAGGTCCAAGCCGGTTACGTGCCGGGCCGAAATCAGAAACGCTACGGCGGCGAGCCGACCGCCGGCAATCACGCCGGCTATGACTGCGGCAGCGGCGAGGAGCGCCGCCAGCACAACGGTCATCGTGGGCGCCGGCAGATGCAACGCCACAGTGCGGCGACGGGATACCTTCATCGGTCGACGGGGAATCTGCGCGGTGGCCGCCGCAAGCCCCTTCGCCATGCGTCCTTTCTTCGTGCTTACCGCACTGATCGCGTTGTGGCTACCGGCCAATGGAGTCGCCGCTTCACCGCCCGAGTTGCCGCACGTGTCGGCGAAGGCCGTGACGCCCTACGTCGCCGTGCTCGTGTGGCACGACGTTCTACCGGCAAAAGACGTGTGGTTCGACACGACGACTGCGACCTTGACGGAGCAGCTCAACGAAATCGCACGTGGCGGCTTTCACGTCATCACGCTGGAGGCGCTGCGCGATCATCTCGTGGGCGGCACACCCGTTCCCAACAAATCCCTCGTCCTGACATTCGACGACAACGGCTCGGGCATCTATCGCTATGCGTTTCCGCTTCTGCGCTTGCACCGCTTCCCGGCGACCTTGTTCGTGCACACGAACTTCGTCGGCAAGACCACGAGCAAGCATCATAATACGTGGGATCAACTACGCCAGATGGAGCGGAGCGGACTCATTGACGTGCAGAGCCTGACTGCCAACCATCCTCCCGACCTGACCAAGTTGTCGGACGCCGACGTCTTGCATGAATTTCGTCTGTCGAAGTTTTCGCTAGAACGCCGGCTCGGAAAACCGGTGTACGCGGTCGTCTACCCGTACGACGTCTACGACGTGCGTGTTGCTAGTTTGGCGGGCAAAGCCGGCTACGTGCTGGGCTTTAGCGAAGATTGGGGGGCCGCCGGCGCTTCGCCGTCACTGCTCGAGATCCACCGCTATTCCGTCCTGACCCGCTTCGACCAAGCGCTGGCCGACGTCACCGCCGGCCATGGTTGAGGGCTGGCTGCTCGTTGGAGGCTCGGCGTTTTGAATGCTGGGAAAGAACCGCTTGAGCAGCACCCGGCGCACGTGCGACACGGTACGGTTCATTCGGCTCGCATCACTCTCGACGCCGAAGACGGTCGGGTGCGCGTCAACGGTTTGCTGGGCGCTCGGAACGTCGGAGTAATAGTAGGCCGCAATCGAGTCGCGCGTCTCTTGCGCCGGAAAGCGCAAGCGCCGATAGCCGTGGAACGCCCGATCGTGGACTTCCATGATCACGCACCGGTTGAAGCGCGGTTCGATCGTTTGGACGACGTGCGAAGAATCGGCATTCCATAGCTCGAGTTCCCCGCCCCAAGACTTGTTCCACGTCGGCGTCAGATAGACGAGCACGTTGAAACGGCGATATCGGGCCGGGTCGTTGGGGTGCGTGTTATGGTCGGCATGCACGTAAAGTTGGCTGCCCCGCGAGCCGCGATGGAGCCCGCCGCCGACGTTTTGTGGATCCATGACGAGATCGTCGACGCCGGTTAGCGCGCGCAGCCACTGGGTGAACGCCGGACCGCCGAGCTCAGAGAACGCGCCGCGCAGATTCGCACCGTAATATTCGGGCTCGACATTGAACACGCGGGCCGCCAGCATGCGAGCCGCTCGGCTTTGTCGTCGCGTCAGCACGGGGAATTCCGAGCGCAGCGCACGCGCGGCGGCGTCGTCCAGAAAGCCGTCGATCACGACGTGCCGGAACGGGACGGCGGCGTCGAACCGCGCGCGCAACGGAGCGAGTTCGCGCTCGAGCCGAGCGATATCGAGAACCGGTGCCCGTCACGCTGCCGACCGCACCGCCCGTGCTTCACGTGCGCCAACACGTCACCGGTGCCGCTTGCGCCGCACGTCCCGTCGGCCGCAGGCCGTAGGCGTCCTCGAGCGTCCGGAGCACGGCGTAGTGATCGATGCGCTTGTCGTAGCGTCCCGGCCGCACCATCGGGCCAAAGAAGATCGTCGGAATGCTATTGCTCGCATCGTAGCCTTCGTCCCACGTCAGGATGACGAGCGAGTCGTGTCGCGCTCGCCCAGCGCACCAGCGGCGCAAGATGCGTGCGCAGCCAGTCGTCGCCTTGCGCGATCGTGCCGTCGTGCATGTCGTCATCGACGTCAGGCACGACGAATGCGACCGTCGGCAGCGCTGCGTAAGCCGGCAACGCCGAAAACGGCTTTTCATCAGACGCGGGCACGTTGCGTAAACGCCGCCCATGGCGCATGTTTACGGGCGTACGTGCCGGCAGCACAGACGGACGAACCCGTGCGAGGCAAGGCTTCGGCATATCCGGCGAAGGTGAGGTGCGCGCTCAGCAGTTCGCTGGCCAGATTCGGCGCTCGTGGGGGAAATGCCGGCTGCGGGACATCCGTCACCATTATCGTTCGTCACGCCTGCGAACAGCGCCAGATAATTCGGCAGGCTCGGATGCGTCACGCCGTGCGCATTGGTGAACAGAGCGCCGCGGGCGGCGAGGACGTTGATGTAGGATGCCGCGCCGTTTCCGATGATCTGCGCCAGCGTTTTGTTTTCTTCGATGATGACGACGGTATGCGCGGGCCGCGGCACGCCGCCCGAAGTCCGCGGCGGAAGGGCCGCTGCGGATGCAGGCCAGAGCATAAAAGCGACCGCTACGGCTAGTCCCGCAGCGGCGAGATTATTGCGTCTCTTCGTCCAGTGCCGCTGCGACGTCGCCCAGCTCCCGCTCGTCCGCTTCATCCTCATCAACTTCCGGTTCGCCGGGATACCCGTCCGTCTTGCGTTGCGGCTCGAGAGCGTCGCTCTCCGCATGGGTCCCGCTCGTCGCGTCGTTCACCGCTTTGCCTCGCCCTTATTCTGGACCGCATTGGCCTCGGCGATGCGCGCGGTTTCGACGTCGTCCGAAGCGGGCTTACGCATGCGGTCCGACACGAGGTCCGCCGCTGCGGCGCCCGCGGTTTCGGGCGACAGGTTGAAGGCATCCCCAAGAACGGCCGTCTGCTCGTCGACTTCCTCGCCGACAGTGCGCTCCGCACTTTCAGGCTCGGGTTGATTGCGCTCGTTCATGGCTGAAGTCTTTCCATACCGCCCGCCCCTAATCATGGAAATCGGCCGCTACACCGTGCGCAAACGCGGATTGTCGAGAAAGACGACGACGGCGAGGACCAAGCGCCAGCGCGCCACCCGCCATCAAACTAGCCGGCAGACCGATGAAACTGCCCAGCGTTCCGAGCGTCAGCGAACCGGCTGGGATGACACCGAGGATGATCATCGAAAACACGGAGATCGCGCGACCGCGCATGTCATCGGGCGACAGGGTCTGCAGCAAGCACGTTCGAGTTGCCGGCGAACGACAACACTGCAAAACCGACGAAGACCAGGACGGCGACGGCGATCCAGAACACGTGGACTGCCCCGAGAACGATCGTGCCGCACGCCATCAGCGTTGCGCTGGAAAACCAAATGATCCCGCGCCGGCGCGTGCCGATCAGCGCGGTGAAGATCGAACCGGCGATCGCGCCGCAGCCGCTCGACGCGAGCAAGAAGCCGAGGCCTTGTGCGTTGACGTGGACCACGTGAGCTGCATACGCCGGCATCAATTGCGAATACGGGCGGACGAACAGGCACGTGATGACGAGCAGCAACAGCACCGAACGCAAGATGCGGTGACCTACGAGGAAGCGGATGCCCGCAACGACGGAGGCGCCGATGTTCTCGCTGACGGTCGAACTGGGCGGGACAGGCCGCATGAACATCAGCGCGACGACGACGGCGAGCGTCGCGACTGCATTGACGTAAAACGACGTCGCGATGCCGACGTACAAAATCAGAAAACCCGCCAGCGGCGGCCCGATGACGCTGGGCGCGTTGAAGGCGACAGAGTTCAAGCCGATGGCGTTGCCCAAGTTCTCGCGCGGCACGAGCAACGGGACCCAACTCTGCCGCGCAGGCGCATCGAATGATTGCCCGGTCGAGCGGCAGCCGGCGATCACGAAGATCTCCCACAACTCAATGCGATGCGTGGTCGTGAGCACGGCAAGAGCGAGCGCAAAACAGACTTCAAGACCGTTCGTGAGGAACAGCACGCGGCGGCGTGGATACCGGTCGGCTACGACGCCGGCGAGCGGCGACAGCAGTACGACGGGAACGGCTGATGACGCGCCCAGCAAACCGACATCAAAAGCAGCCGCTTTGGGTGAACCGGCCAATTTGACGACGAGATAGCCGAGCGTCGTCAGCTGCATCCACGTTCCGAGATTCGAGACGATCAGTCCGCTCCAAAGCAAACGGAAATCGCGATACCGGAACGGCGCGAGAACCGAAGAGCGCGGCCGCGGCGCCGACGATTCGAGTGGCGATTCCGGACGGACGAGCGTCACGAGCGGTCGTCCGCTCCGGCGAGCATGCGCACCGCCGTCGTAATCAGCGTACCGGCGCCTTCGATCGTCACGCGCGAAACGTCGATGACGAGATCGTAGTCGTGCGGATCGCCCCAGCGGACATCGTACCGCTCGCGGGCAAGCTTTCTGCGCGCCGGATCGATCCGGTCGAGTTGCGCTCGAGCGACGTCCCGCGTCCAACCGAACGTTTCGATCAGGCGCGCGATGCGCCACTCCGGCGCGGCGACGAGAAAGACGCGCACGAGGTCGGCACGGCGCCCGAGGACTGCTCCGCCGTTGCGCCCCAAGATCACGACATCTCCCAGCGCAGCGCGTTCGCGGATCATTCGTTCGATCTCGCGCCTGACCGACTCGTCGAAATCGACGTCACCACGCTGCAACGCGTCGGCCCCCGCTTCGGGCGTTCCCGCATCTAGCGATGCGAGGATGCGCTCACCCAGCGACGCTTCCGCGTTGGCGCGCGACGCGACCTCTTCGGCGGAAGTGCCCAAGCGTGCGGCGACAGCCGCCGGGAGATCGTCGGTCATCAATTCGTAACCGAGACCCTGCGCCGTCCGATTCGCAACCGCTAGACCAGCCGCACCGTATTCCCGCGAGATCGTCACCACCACGGCGGGGCGTTTCCTTATATCAGCAGCGCGCTCCCGGAGTCGCCACGGGACGGCCTCCCCTTTGCGTGGCCCTACAAAGCAAGGGATACGGCCCCGGTCCAAACGAAACTGAACTCATGAGGTACGGACGCGAGTTCTTCGCCGTCGCGCTGTTTGGCGTAGCGGCCATAGCTGCAGGCCACGCCGCCGCCGGTGCGGCGCCGAGCCGCGTGGCGATCGCAGGTTGGCCGGCCCCGCCTACGTTACCCCCGCAGCGGCCGGTGACCGACGTGTACGGCACGACCAGGGTCGTCGACCGGTATCGCTACTTCGAGAATATGCAGTTGCCCGCCGTCCAGGATTTTTTCCGGCGCGAGAACGCCTACGCGCGCGCGGTCCTAGCCAAGCTCGAACCGGGGCGCAGCACGTTGCTTGCCAGCATCGCGGCGCTCGATAATGCCGGCCCGACGGTCATCGACGTCCAGCGTGTCGGCGACCAGTATTTCTATGAGAAGCGCGCGCCGCGTGAGAACACGCTGAAACTGTACGTGCGCCACGTCGGCCAGAACGACGAGCGTCTCCTCGTCGATCCCGACAAGCTCGTTACGGCTGCCGGCAAGCACTATACGATCGAATACTTCAGCCCGTCGTTCGACGGCACATACGTCGGTTACGGCGTGAGCGAAGGCGGTTCGGAGAACGCGACCTTGCACGTCGTCGAAACCGCCACGGGCACGATTCTTCCGGACTCGATCGACCGCGCCAAATATGTCGGCGTTACCGGTTGGCGCCCTGACGGCAAGTCGTTCTATTACATGCGTTTTCCGAAACTGACGCCGGGCGAGTCGCCCGAACGACTCCGAACTTCGCCCCGTCGCCTACCTGCACGAACTCGGACGCGATCCCGACCGCGACCCGCCGTGTTCGGCTTCGGCGTCGATCCGTCGCTGCCGTTCGCGCCGACGGACTTCGCCGTCGTCGCAACGACGCCGAACTCTACGTACGCGCTCGGCATCGTCGCGCACGGCGTGCAAAACGAGCAGACGATCTACGCCGCTCCGCTGGAGAGCGTCACCGGAGCGCACGTGGCATGGAAGAAAGTCGCCGACGTCGCCGACGACGTGACGGGCGAAGACCTCGAAGGTTCGACGCTGTACCTCTTGACGCACAAGGATGCGCCGACGTACAAGATCGTCGCGACGAACCTCGACTGCGTCCCGACGTCGCTCACGCGCAAACGGTCGTACCTCGGGTGCGGCGATCATCGAAGCGCTTTCGGGCGCAAAAGACGGCCTGTACGTGCGTGCGAGACGCGGCGGTTTCGGCACGATCCAGCGCGTGGCGTATGGGCCGGATTATGCGCCCGGGCACCCAGACGACGACAGTCACCTTGCCCGAGCAAGGTGCCATCGGCACGTTGGCGACCGACCCGCGCGTCCCGGGCGCGACGTTCGATCTCGTTTCATGGACGACGGCCCAACGCTACTACGACGTCGATGAGCAGCGGGACGGTCAGCGACACCGGGCTGCGGCCGCCGTCGACGATCGACACGAGCGCTTACACGTCGCAAGAAGCACTGGCGACGAGCAAGGACGGCACGCAGGTACCGATCTCGCTGGTTTATCGCAAGGGCCTGGTGCGCGACGGCACGCATCCGGCCTACCTGGAAGGCTACGGCTCGTACGGCATTACGATCGAACCGTACTTTCTCGGAACTCGCTTCGCGTGGCTTCAGCAGGGTGGCGTATGGGCAGTCTGCCATCCGCGCGGCGGCGGCTGGTTCGGAGAAGATTGGCACCGCGCCGGCATGATTGCGACCAAACAGCATACGATCGACGACTTCATCGCCTGCGGCCGCTACCTCGTCGCGCAGAAGTACACGTCGCCGCAGCACCTCGCCGGCGAAGGCACGAGCGCAGGCGGTATCACGATCGGCCGCTCGATCACCGAGGCCCCGGCTTGTTCGCTGCCGCCCTCGACGTTGTCGGCGTCAGCGACGCCGTGCGCTCCGAGTTTTCGCCGAACGGGCCGCCGAACGTGCCCGAGTTCGGCAGCGTGCAGCGTCCCGGCCGACGTCGCCCCGTTGCTCAACATGGACGCGTATCTTCACGTCGTCGACGGCACCAAATATCCGGCCGTCATGCTCAACACCGGAATCAATGATCCGCGCGTCTCCCCTTGGGAACTTGCCAAGTTCGCCGCGCGTCTGCAAAGTGCGAGCACGAGCGGGCGGCCGATCCTGCTTACGCGTGGATTACGATGCCGGGCACGGTTTCCTCGACACGTCGCGCAGTCAAGCTGAAGGCCTATTGGCAGATCAGTTTTCTTTCTTACTATGGCAGCTCGGCGATCCGCTGTTCGCTTCGCAGCCGCAACGGATCATCGCCGTTAAGAGGACGACCGCGAGCCGTTAGCCAGTAGCCCCGGTGTAACCAAGCAGGCGTAGCCTCGCTTTTCTGTGGCGACGATCGAGCGGTTTGCGCAGCCTTGGACTGGGAGACAAGGTAAACATGAAACGTATGTCTTGTTCCCACGTCGGCACGGCGTTAATTGCCGGGGCTTGCCTCATCATCCCGGTCACGGCGAACGCGCAATCCACGATGGCTCGCCAACATCACGCGATGAACGGGATGTCTTCCAAGGCAGCGGGCACGCTGAGCTCAGCGGACCGGCACTTCATGATGACCGCCGCCGAAATCAACCACGGAGAAGTACAGAGCGGAACGATGGCCGAACAGCGCGGCGCCGTTCCCGCAGTGCGTGACATCGGAAAACGCTACGTCTCCGACCATACCGCCAATCAGAAAAAACTCGCGACGCTCGCCATGAAAACAGGGGTGGCACTGCCTCCCCAGATGCAGGTGACGCCCGACGATAAAATGGCCGCCATGCGTCTGCAAGCTCTGCACGGCGCTGCCTTTGACTCAGCCTGGCTTCACGCCGAGCAGAAAGGGCACGAATCGGCGATCCAAGCGTATAAGACAGAAATGAACGACGGCTCAGACTCCGCGGTCGTTTCATACGCAAAGAAGAGCCTGCCGGTGCTCGAGGAGCACCTCGACTTGGCTACTGATGCGGCAACGCACATGCACTCGAAGATGAGCTCGCGCTAGCGTATTCGCTCGTCGGCGCTGCACGCAAGGCGCTACAGCGTTTCGCCCTCCTGGACGACTTGACCGTAGTTCAGGAGGGCGACGAGTGAGGTTCCCCCGACCACGTTTCCGATGAACACCGGGATGAGGTAGTTCACGAAAAAGGCGCCGAACGACAGATGACCCGAGACGACGACGTACAAAACTTCGACCGAGCCCGCGATAACGTGCGAGAAGGAGCCAAGCCCGACGACGTACGTGACGATGATGATGACGAGCGGTCGCATCTGATCCGCAAACGGTAGGAGCCACACCATCAATGCGATCAGATAGCCGGCGGCGACGCCGCGCATGAGGATCGTGACGAAGTCCGGCGCGGCTGCCGCCCGACCGATCTGGAGAAACGTCGCGCGAACCGCATCCGAAAAAAACGGCAAGTGCGCAACGGCGGCCGCAAAGCAGGCGGCGCCGACCAGATTCGCGAGCGAGTACGATGCTCCATAAGCGCGCTACGCTGCCGAGCGTGCGCAATTTATCGTGGGTCGTCGAGCAAGCGGCAGGATCGCGGTCAGCGTGTTCTCCGTGAAGAGTTGCTGGCGTCCGAGGATGACGAAAAGAAAGCCGAGCGAGTAGCCGAGGCTGTCGACCAGCGGCCGCCACTTCGCGTCGGGCAGCATCGAGCGGATCAGCCCTTGCCCGCAAGCGACATGCCCATCGCGAGACCCGCGGCGAGGCCCGAGTCGCGAGCGAAAGACGCGGGCGGCGCAGTTCGAGTTCGCCTTCGCGACGCACGGTCTCGAAGACGACGACGGCGCGCGGCGGCCTGCGCTCTTCGACTTCGCGCTCTTCTGTCTGCGTCAGTTCGACGGTCGAGCCGGCCTTGACCGTGATCGGGAAGCGACATGCGACGATCGTCCTTCTCGCGGGAGGCTCGCGATAGCGACGCGCGTAAGGAACGGCGTCCATGGGTCTGCGGATTTACAACCTGTTTCCGACGCTCGCCGGGCCGGTGGCGCGCTGGATCGATCATCTCGAGCGCATCGCTGCGATGCGCTTCGACTGGGTGTACGTCAATCCGTTTCACGCGACCGGCGGCTCGGGAAGCCTGTACGCCGTCGACGATTACCTGCGGCTCAATCCGCTGTTGCGGGGAGCGGACAGCCGCGACGACGATGAGATCCTGCGCGAATTTCATTGGACGCCGCACGCGAGCGCGGTCTGTCGGTCATGATGGACCTCGTCCTCAACCACACCGCCAACGACAGCCCGCTGGTGCGCGAGCATCCCGACTGGTACCGGCGCGACGCGTCGGGTACGATCGTTGCGCCGTCGGCCGTCGATCCCGACGACCCGGCAGAAGGTGACGGTCTGGGGCGATCTGGCCGAACTCGATTACCGCGAGCGTCCGCAGCGCGCGCAGCTCGTCGCGTATTTCGCGCACGTCGCGCAGCACTACGCACAGCTCGGCGTGCGCGGCTTCCGCTGCGACGCGGCGTATCAAGTGCCCGGCGCCGTCTGGGCGGACATCATCGCGGCGGTGCGCGACGTGCGGCCCGACGCGCTGTTCGCGGCCGAGACGCTGGGCTGCACGCTGCGCGCCGTGTCGCAACTCGCCGGCGCCGGCTTCGACGCGCTATTCAACAGCGTCGAAGTGGTGGGATTTCAATGCAGACTGGCTGCTCGAGCAGTACGAACAATTTCGCCACATCGCGCCGTCGATCGCCTTTCCCGAAAGCCACGACACGCCGCGCCTGAGCGCAGAGCTGCGGCGATCGCCGACGCACGCCGAAGATCGAAGCGGCGTATCGTTTCCGCTATTTGTTCGCCGCGATTTTTTCGAGCGGCGTCATGCTGCCGATGGGCTACGAATACGGCTTTGCGCAAACGCTTCGACGTCGTGCGCACGCGCCCGAGCGACTGGGAGACGCCGCGTTTCGATCTGACCGACTTCATCGCCGCAACCAACGCGATGAAAGCTCGCGATCCCGGCGTTCGGCCGAGAAGAAGCGCAGCGTCTCGTGCGCTTCGGACCCGGTGCGCCGCTAGGCGCTCGTACGCGACGGCGGCGCAGAGCGGCGGCGACGACGCTCGCGCTGTTCAATGCGGATCGACACGACGGCGACGCGCGATCGACGCCGCCGACGCTGACGCAGCGCTCTCGGCGGCACGCCGCGCGCGAGATAACTCCCGGCACGCTTCCGCGTCTCGTCGATGCACGGCGAGCGGATTTCGCGTAGCGACCGCTCGGAACTGCGCGTCTTCGCTTCGCGGCGCGATCGGCGACGCATGCCGTCGTCCGCGTCCGACGGCAGCGCTGCAGCCGCCTGCGCCGCAGCCTGCCGTCATCGAAAACGTGCGCCCGCAGACTCGATTGCGGGCGCCATCCGATCAAGCGCGTCGTGGGCGATCAGCGTCGAGGTGACGGCCGACGTCTTTCGCGACGGCCACGACGTCGCTCGCTGCGGCGCTGCTCTACCGCGAGAAGGGCGCCGCACAGTGGCGACGAAGCGCCGCTTGCGGCCTGTCGGAAACGACGCGTGGCGGGCAGCTTTCGCGTCGAGCGCAATGCGACGTACGAGTACACGGTCGAAGCGTGGCCCGACGGTTCGGCTCGTGGCGCAACGACGTGCACCAAGAAGCGCGCAGCCGCGCAGCCGATCGACGCTCGATCTGTCGCGAAGGCCGCGCGCTGGTCGCCGCCGCGCAGCAGCGTGCAGCGGAGAGGACCGGCGCCGCCTCGACGACGTGCTCGTAGCCGTTCGACGCAGCGCCGACGCCGACGCGCGCGCCGACCTGCTGCTCGCCGAGGCGACTCGCGGCTCTCGTGCGAGCGCGATGCCGGATCGCACGCTCGCAACGCGGTACGCGCCGGCGCTCGACGGTCGATCTGCGACCGGCGCGCGGCGCGATTCGCGGCGTGGTACGAACTGTTCGTGCGCTCGCACGGCAACGACGCCGGGCACGCGCGGAACGTTCGCGGACGCCGCGCGGCGGCTTGCCGGCGATCCGCGCGATGGGCTTCGACGTCGTCTATCTCGCGCCGATCCATCCGATCGGCCATGCGTTCCGCAAAGGCCGCAACAACGCGCCCAGCGCCGCGCCCGGGCGATCCCGGCAGCCCGTGGGCGATCGGCAACGAGCACGGCGGCCACACCGCGGTCGAACCGGCGCTGGGAACGCTCGACGACTTCGACCGCTTCGTCGCCGCCGCGCGCGCGAACAATCTCGAAGTCGCGCTCGATTACGCGCTGCAATGTTCGCCCGACCATCCGTACGTCCGCGAGCATCCGGAGTGGTTCGTCAAACGCGCCGACGGCTCGATCGCCTACGCCGAAAATCCGCCCAAGAAGTACGAGGACATCGTCAACTTCAATTGGTACGGCCCGCACGCGCGCGGCGCTGTGGGCCGAGCTGCGCGACATCGTTCTGTTCTGGATCGCGCACGGCGTCACGATCGTTCCGCGTCGACAATCCGCACACGAAACCGTTCGCCTTTTGGGAATGGATGATCGCCGACGTCCGGTCGCGCCATCCCGAAGACGATCTTCCTCGCCGAAGCGTTCACGCGCCCGAAAGTGATGAAGCGAGCTCGCCAAGCTCGGCTTCACGCAGTCGTACACGTACTTCACTTGGCGCAACACGAAGGCGGAACTGACCGCGTACGTCGAGGAGCTGGCGGGCTCCGAGATGCGCGAGTACTACCGGCCGAATTTCTTCGCGAACACGCCCGACATTCTGCCGCCGTACCTGCAAACGCGGCGGCCGGCCGGCATTCGTCGTCCGCGCTGGTGCTGGCCGCGACGCTGTCGAGCCTCTACGGCATCTATAGCGGCTTCGAGCTGTGCGAAAACGCGGCGCTCGGAGCCGGACGCGAAGAATACGCGGATTCGGAAAAGTACGAGATCCGCGTGCGCGACTGGACCGCGCCCGGCAATATCATCGACGAGATCGCGCGCCTCAATCGCATCCGCCGCGAGAATCCGCGCGCTGCACGATTGGCGCAACGTGCGCTTCTACCGCGCCGACGACGACGCGGTCATCTTCTACGGTAAGCGGCACCGGCGACAACGTCATCTTCGTGGCGGTCAATCTCGATCCGTTCGCCGCTGCACGAGACGACGCTGTGGTTTCCGACCGGCGAACTGGGCCTGGCCGACGACGACGCCGTACGAGATCGAAGAACTGCTTTACGGCTCGGGCCCATCGCAGTCGGCGTGGCTCGCCGCATGGCGTCCGTCTCGATCCGCAGCGTAACCCCGCGGCAATCTACCGGCTGACCGTGCCGAGCCGAGCGGCCGCAGCGCGATGAGAAGCCGGTTCGTCCGCGCCGATGGCGTCGCGGGCACGCCGACCGTACTGGTACAAAGACGCGGTCATTTACCAACTTCACGTCAAGGCGTTCTTCGATGCGAACGACGACGGGATCGGCGATTTTCGCGGCCTGACCGACAAGCTCGACTACATCAAGTCGCTCGGCGCGACGTGCGTGTGGCTGTTGCCGTTTTTTCCTTCGCCGATGCGCGACGACGGCTACGACATCGCCGATTACCGGGCGATCAATCCGGCCTTCGGAACGACGCAGGATTTCCGGCAGTTCGTGCGAGCCGCGCACGAGCGCGGCATCCGCGTCCTGATCGAACTGGTCATCAATCACACCTCCGACCAGCATGCCTGGTTTCAGCGCGCGCGGCGCGCCAAGCGCGGTTCGGTCTGGCGCGACTTCTACGTGTGGAGCGATACGGACAAGAAGTACGCGCGATGCCGCATCATCTTCAGCGACACCGAAAACGTCGAACTGGACGTGGGATCCCGTCGCCGGCCAATACTACTGGCACCGCTTCTTCTCGCACCAGCCGGATCTCAACTTCGCGAATTGGCGCGTCGATCGAAGCGGTCCTCGACGTGATGCGCTTCTGGCTCGACACGGGCGTCGACGGCTTGCGTCTCGACGCCGTGCCGTACCTGTGCGAGCGCGAGGGAACGGCTGTGCGAGAATCTGCCCGAGACGCACGGCATTCTGAAGATTTTGCGCGCCGTGCTCGACGCGGAATATCCCGATCGCGTCTTCTTGGCCGAAGCGAACCAATGGCCCGAAGACGTGCGCCCGTATTTCGGCGACGGCGACGAATGCCACATGGCGTTCCACTTTCCGCTGATGCCGCGCATGTTCATCGCGATCGCCGAAGAGGACCGCTATCCGATCGTCGACATCATGCGCCAGACGCCCGACATCCCCGACAGCTGCCAGTGGGCGATCTTCCTGCGCAACCACGATGAGATGACGCTCGAGATGGTGACCGAGCGCGAGCGCGACAACATGTACCGCATCTACGCGAGCGAGCCGCGCGCGCGCATCAACGTCGGCATCCGGCGGCGGCTCGCGCCGCTGATGGAGAACGACGCGCGGCGCATGGAGCTGCTGACCGGTCTGCTGCTCTCGATGCCCGGCACGCCGATCATCTACTACGGCGACGAGATCGGCATGGGCGACAACATCTACTTGAGCGACCGCGACGGCGTGCGCACGCCGATGCAGTGGTCGATCGATCGCAACGGCGGGTTTTCGCGCGCCGATCCGGCGCGGCTCTTCCTGCCGCCGATCGCGGATCCGGTCTACGGCTACGCAGACGCGTCAACGTCGAATCGCAATCGCGCAGCCCTTCGTCGCGGCTCAATTGGCTGCGCAAGCTGATCGCCGTCCGCCAAGGTTACAAGGTATTCGGCCGCGGGACGCTGCGCTTTCTCTCGCCCGCGAACCGCAAGATCATCGCGTACGTGCGCGAGTACGAAGACGAGTGCGTGCTGTGCGTCGCGAACCTGGCGCGTTCGGCGCAGCAAGTCGCCCTCGATCTCGGCGAGTATCAAAGGCCGCGTGCCGATCGAAATGTCCGGCTGGAGCGCGTTTGCGACGATCGGCGACGAGCGCTACGTGCTGACCTTGCCCGGCCACGGCTTCTATCTGGTTTTTGCTGTCCGATTCGGCGCAGGCGCCGCGTTGGGATACCGACGTGCCCGGGCAGCTGCCCGAACTGCACACCCTCGTGCTTGCCGCGCGACGGCGTCGGCACGGCGCTCGGCGGCAAAGCGCTCGCGCTCTTCGAACGGTGAGGTGCTGCCGGCGTACCTGCCGACCCAACGCTGGTTCGCCGGCAAAGACGGCAGACGTTGCGGCGGCGGCCGTCGTCGATACCGTGCGCATCGGGACGGGCGACGGTGCGACGCTTCGCTGACCGTCGTCGACGCGCTGGGGCGCTATTTCGTTCCGCTCGCGATCGTCGACGAAGGCGACGAGCGCAACGCTCGCCAGCGCTCGCGCGACGCTTCGCGCGCACGCGCGCCGGCGCGCGCAGCGGGTACTTGTGCGACGCGTTCGCGGTCGACGCGTTCGCGCTCGCCGTCCTCGACATGGTCCGCGAGGGACGAACGTACACTCGACGCGTGGCGGCACGTTCACGGGCCGAGCGACGCCGGCGCTTGCGCGACGTGGACCGTTCCCGAACGCCCGCGCGTCGCGCGCATCGACGTCGAGCAGAGCAATACGTCGGTCGTCTTCGACGAGCGCGTGATCCTCAAAGGGCTATCGCCGGGTCCAGCCGGGCCCGCAACCCGAACTCGAAGTGGCGCGCTTTCTCGATGCCGTCGGGTATCGCCACACGCCGCCGCTCTACGGGTTCGTCGAACACGCGACCGCAGAAGGCGAGACGACGGCACTGTGCATGCTGCAAGGCGTTCGTCGAAAATCAAGGCGACGGTTGGACGACGACGCTCGCCTACCTCGACCGCTTCTTCGACCGGCGCCGTATCGCTCGATGCCGGCGTCCGAGCAGGCGAGCGCGTACCGGACGCGCCGTCGCGCGGCGAGCGCCGCAATGACGCGATACGACCGCGAGCAAGTCGGAGTTCGACGAACACGAGCTCTTCGTCGCGCGCATGCGAGCGGCTGGGGCGGCGCACGGCGGAATTGCATCGCGCCTTTGCAACGCCGCGCGGCGATCCGGCCTTCGAACCCGAACCGCTCGACGCAAGCCGACGTCGCCGGAGTGGAGTCGCGCAGGCGCGCGGCGGTGCGCAGGCCGCGCTCGCTGCGCTCGCGCGCGAAATGGAGCGCGTTCCGGCCGACATGCGCGAGTTCGCGGCCGAACTGCTCGAGCGCCGCGAGGAGCTGCTCGAGCGCACGCGAACTCGAACCGCTCGAAGCGCACGATCTCGATGAAGACGCGCTACCACGGCGATTTTCATCTCGGCCAGGTGCTCGTCGTCGCCGACGACTTCATGATCGTCGATTTCGAAGGCGAGCCGGGCCGACCGCTCGCCGAGCGGCGCCGCAAATCGTCGCCGCTGCGCGACGTCGCCGGAATGCTGCGTTCGTTCAACTACGCCGCGGTCGCAGCGCTGCGCGGCGTGCACGCCGACCGCGCCGGCGACACGGCGGCGCTCGAACCGTACGCGCGCGGATTGGGAACGGCGCAGCGTCGCCGCGTTTCTGGGCGGCTACCGCGCAAGCGATCGCAGGCGCCGCATCGTATCCGAGCGGATCCGCGCATCGCGCAACGACTGCTCGAACATTTCGTGCTCGAGAAAGCGTTCTACGAGATGTCGTACGAACTGGCGAACCGGCCCGCGTGGGTGCGCATTCCGCTCGAAGGCATCCGCGGCATCCTCGCCGGTCGCCAGCACGGCGCACGTGCTGCGCGCTGACGACGTCGCCGCGATCGTGCGCGGCGACCACGGCGACCCCTTTGCGGTGCTCGGCATGCATCGCGATGGACGCGGCACTGTCAGTGCGCGCTTTCTTGCCGCAGGCTGCGCGCGTCGCAGTCGATCGACCGCGAAAGCGGCGTCGAGCTCGGCGAATTGCAACGCGTCGCAGCCGAAGGATTCTTCGCCGCCGGCATTCCCGGGCCGCGCACCGAGCCGTTCCCGTACCGTTTGCGCTTGACCGTCGGCGACGACGTCTGGGACATCGACGACCCGTATCGCTTCGGTCCGGTGCTCGGCGAACTGGACGAGTATCTGCTCGCCGAAGGCCGGCACCTGCGGCTCTACGAGAAACTCGGCGCGCACCCGCTTATCGTTCGACGGCGTTGCCGGCACGGCGTTTGCGGTCTGGGCGCCCAACGCGAAGCGCGTTTCGGTCGTCGGCGATTTCAACGATTGGGACGGACGCCGCCATCCGATGCGCTTGCGCCGCGGCGCCGGCGTGTGGGAAATCTTTCTGCCCGGCATCAGCGCAGGCAGCGTGTACAAGTACGAGCTGCTCGCGCGCGATGGAACCAGACTGCCGCTCAAGGCCGATCCGCTCGGCTTTGCCGCCGAACGTCCTCCCGCGACGCGCATCGCTCGTCGTCGATCCGGCGCTGCCTGCATGGAGCGACGGCGACTGGATCGACGCGCGCGACGCGGAGCAACGTCGCGATGCGCCGCTGGCGATCTACGAAGTCACATCTCGGCTCGTGGAAACGCGCCGAGGGCAACCGGTACCTGACCTATCGCGAACTCGCCGACGACCTGGTACCGTACGTCGCAGCGCTCGGATTCACGCACATCGAACTGATGCCGGTCGCCGAACATCCCTTCGACGGTTCGTGGGGCTACCAGCCGATCGGACTGTTTGCGCCGACGAGCCGCTTCGGCGCGCCGGCCGATTTTGCGGCGTTCGTTGACCGCGCGCACGCGGCCGGGCTTGGGCGTGCTCGTCGACTGGGTGCCGGGCCACTTTCCGGCGGACGCGCACGGTCTCGCGCGTCTTCGACGGCACGCACCTCTACGAGCACGCCGATCCGCGGCAAGGCTTTCAGCCCGACTGGAATACGCTGATCTTCAACTTCGAGCGCACCGAAGTCGTCAATTTCCTCGTCGCCAACGCGCTGTTTTGGATCGAACGGTACCACGTCGACGGTCTTACGCGTCGACGCCGTCGCTTCGATGTTGTACCTCGACTACAGTCGCCACGCAGGCCAGTGGATTCCCAACCGCTTCGGCGGCCGTGAAAATCTCGCGGCGATCGCGTTCTTACAGCCGCACGAACGAAACGCGTCGGCGTCGACGACGAGCGGCGATCACGATCGCCGAAGAATCGACGGCGTGGCCCAAGGTCTCGGCCCCGTCGTACGCGGCGGGCTCGGGTTCGGCTACAAGTGGAACATGGGCTGGATGCACGACACGCTCGCGTATATGCGCGAAGATCCCGTGCATCGCGGTTCGCATCAAGACCGCTTGACGTTCGGCTTCATGTACGCGTTCAGCGAAAACTTCATTTTGCCGCTGTCGCACGATGAGGTCGTGTACGGAAAGGCTCGCTGCTCGGCAAGATGCCCGGCGACGACTGGCAGCGCTTCGCGAACTTGCGCGCCTATTATGGCTTCATGTACGCGCATCCCGGCAAGAAGCTGCTCTTCATGGGCGGCGAATTCGCGCAGGAGCGCGAATGGAACCACGATCGCAGCCTCGACTGGTACCTGCTCGACAATCCACGCCACGCCGGCATTGCGCGCCTCGTCGGCGATCTCAATCGAGCGTATCGAACGCTGCCGGCGCTACACGAGCTCGATTGCGAAGCGGCCGGCTTCGAATGGATCCTCTCCGACCCGCAGAACGCCGTCGTCGCGTTCGTTCGCCGCGGCTGCGACCGCCGACGACGTCGTCGTCGCCATCTCGAACTTCAGCCCGCTCGTCCACCGCGATTATCGCTTCGGCGTCCCGCTTGGCTGGGACGTACGTGCGAGGCGATCAATACCGACGACGTGCGCTACGGCGGCAGCGGCGTCGTCAACCGGGCGCCTTCGGGCCGAAGAATACGCCCTGCACGACAAACCGTACTCGCTCGACGCTCACGCTCCCGCCGCTCGCGACCGTGATCCTGCGGCATGGATAGATTCCAATTGCGTGCGGCGCAGAGCGAACTCAATGCCCGTACGTTTCGTCGAATGGAGTCGCGAATGGGTAAGGCGTTGATGACGTACTTGGCGACGGCGATGGTTGCGCACCCGGAGGTTTGGGGAAGCAGCCGTCCGGCGCGGTCATCGAGACGGGGAGCGGCAACGGCGGAGTCGACGTCAGTCCGAACGTGAGCGGATACGTTGAGCCGCCATCGGTCATGTACGTGCCGGTGATCGTCGTGTTGGCGTTGGCGGGGACGTCGAAGGCACGCACGAGATAGCGCAACGGCTGCTTGGCGCACTGTAAACGCAGCGGTGCCGGGTCGCCGCTGAAAGCGATCGTCGTCGTGACCGGATAGCCAATCGGCTTTTCGTAGAGGTAGACCGTCGCCGGAGACTGCGTCGGATTGGACAGTTGCAAGTTGACGTTGCGCAAGATGCCGTAATCGCCCGCAAGCGCGCGACCGCCGGCGCGCAGATTCGGAATCGGCGGATCTCCGGCGCCGACATCGACAGGTCGGTGGCTCCGCACCGCCGACTGTGTAGGCGAGCGCGAGTGAAAACGGTTGCGCGATATCGTATGCACCGCGACGCCGTTTGCCGTCGGAGAGCAGCTCGTCGCCGGCCAACAGCGTGCCAAGGTCCGCGGCGGGCGAACGTGCGAGCACCGTGACGCGGACTGGACCGCCTGAAGTCAGCGCGAAGTCCAGCGCCCCGGCGACTAAGATCGCCGCTCTTCATCGGGATATCGCTCGTGTAGATCATCAGCGGCGCGCCCGGCGCGAGCGTCGAGACTGACGCCGGCATTGCGCGCGTAGTCGTCGAGAAAGCGATACGTCGCACTTTGTCCCACGTACATGACCGCGGGGTTCGGTCCGGCGCCGCGCCCGATCACGTTGACGCTTGCCGCTGCACTCTGCGCTTCGAGCACGATTGCAACGGTCTCGTTCGGTACTTTGGTTTGATGATAATAATAGAGCCGAACCGGCTGGTCGCGTGACAGCATGCCGCGAAACAGAATGCCGTCCTGCGTCAGCTCTTCGGGATCGTCGCTATAGAACAGCACCGTCGGCGGCACTGTTGCGGGCGGCGTGACGACGATCTGCACGTTGGCAACACCGTCGACGTCGACGTAACGGTTGACACCGTCGACGTGGAAGCGCACGGGCGCAGCGACGCTGTCGCCCGGCGTAAACGATGCCGGCAGCGACACGGAGCCGGGGACGACGATCGCTCCGGGCAACGGCGCGACTGCGCGCAGCAATGCCGCATGAATCTGCGCAACGACGAAATCGTTCGTCGGCGTTCCGGTCAGCGTGATCGACACTTCGTTGGGTGTAAAGCCGGCATTCGGGCCGACCAGCACACTCGCGCTAGCACTGGCACCGCTCGCATCGGTCACCGTCAACGTAGCCGTGCCGTTGGACAAGCCGCGCACCACGAGCGTATTGGTGGTGGGATCGATGCGCGCGTCGGCAATTGGCGCCGACAGTGTCGCGCGCAACGGCGCAACGCCGCCGCTGATCGCGATCGGCGCGCTGGCCGCGCCGACGTTGAGCTGCAAGCGCGTCTTCCCGAGCAGCAGCGTACCGGCCGTCGTCGGTTGAGGTGAAGCGCTGGCGCGACGGGGACGGGAGCACGGATGCGGCGGGGGCGGGAGAAACGATCGGAGGCGGAGGCGACGGCAGAACGATCGGCACTTGCGCTCACTTGCACACGGCGCGCGAGGAAATCCTACGGATATGCCCCGCCGCGAACGTGAGGTTTAGCCGCCTGCGGCCGTGGGCCGAATGCGGTAGATGTTGCCGGACAAGATCGTCGGCGACGAACAGGCTGCCTTGCGGGCCGACAGCGATGCCGGTGGGCCGGCCGATGCGCGCATCGTTGTTCGCGTTGTCTTGAAAGCCGGTCAAGAAGTTGCGCCACTGCACGGTCGGATCGTTCCAATTGACGGGCGTCGCGGGCGTGTCGCCGTTCATCGGCACGAACGCGACTATCGGCGCCACGTGGTGGCCGTCGATGACGTGCCAGCTGCCGTGCGCCGTAACGAACAATCCGCCCCGATACGCGCTCGCAAAGGCATACGGGTCCGTTCGGCGACGACGGGTAGAACGCGGCGCCGATCAGCGTTGAATACGCCGGAAATTCGACGCGCGGAATGACGATGTTCGAGCAATTCGCGCCAGGCGTGTACGCGTGCTGGTTTTCTTCGCAGTCGGGCCAGCCGTAATCGGCACCGGCGGATGCGACGTTAGCGCGTCGATGAATTCGTACGGATGCCCGGGGGGCAGCGTATCTTGACCCGCGCCGCCGGCCCACACCGTGCCCGTCGCCGGATTGACCGCGAGCGCGATCGCGTTGCGAAAGCGCGTCGCATAGGTCGCCATGCCGCTGCCGTCGAGCGCCGTGCGTTGCACGGTCGCGCGCGTCGGATCGACTTCGCGTGCACGCATTGCACGACGAGCCGATGCCGACGAACGCGTTGCTCTCCGTTGACAGCGACCGACGCCGAAGTATGCACGTCGCCGTCGCTGTGCGGCGCGACGGGTCCCTGCCGGTACGCCGCGATCTGGCGCAACGCCGACGCGGTCTGGTCGCCGTTGTGATACGGCGTCCGCCACAGATTGTGCTGCGTAGCTGACGTAGACGTAGCCGTTCGCCATAACGCGACGCCCGCCGCCGGGCTCGTCGCCGACGTTCGCAAACGTTCCGACGGCGCCCGCGACTGCCGGCCGCATCGGCGTTCGGCACGATCGCGACCGAGCCGCCCTCCGTCCCGACGAGCAGATCGCCGCTCGGCAGGAAGGCGAGCTCGCGCGCGCCGGCGACGTTCGCGATCACGTGCACGGCGAAACCCGGCGGAGCGACGATCGCCGCGTTGGCGAGCGGCGGCGTCACGCCGGGCGTGATCGGGGACTGCCGCTTTGCTGCGCGCCGCTGCGCCGCTGCTGCAAGCGGTCAGCACGCAGAAGCCAAGCGCGAGCAAACAACTGTGCGAAGCGGCGCTGTTCGGGCGCACAGTCGGGCAGGCATCGTATTCCGCACATCCCCAAAACATCGCACCGCTCCTAGCGAGCCAAGCGGCGCAAGGCGCTCGCAGGCGGGGTCGCAAGCGGCGCCGGCTGACGCGGAGTGCGTCGATGCAGCTCGCTGGCGGGAAATTTGCGCGCTGCGGAGAAGCCGCCCATCCCGAATTCTTCCCGTCGAGGAGGCCTCCGCTATGAGGGATCTCAGCCGCCGCCGCAACGTTGCGCTCGTCGGGCCGCACCATTCCGGGAAGACGACGCTGGTCGAAGCGCTGCTCGCGGCGTGCGGCGCGATCCCGCGGCGCGGTTCGGTCGACGATGGAACCGCGACGACCGACTACGAACCCGAATGCATCGAACGCGGGCAATCGACGACGCGTCGGGTTCGCGCACGCCGAAACGAAAGTCGCTCGAACTCAACCTGATCGACTGTCCCGGCTTCATCGACTTCTTCGAAGAAACGAAGCTCGCGCTGTTGGCGGCCGATGCCGCCGTCATCGTGATCGACGCCGATCCAGCCCGCGTCAAGCAGACGCGGCCGCTCGTCGAATATCTCGACTGCGCGCAAAGCTCCCTACGTGTTCTTCGTCAACAAACTCGATAAGCCGAGCAGCGATTTTCGCGCGACTTTGGCGGCGCTGGTCGAAACGTACGGACGGCGCGTCGTCGCAGAACAGATTCCGCTCGGCGGCAGCGGCGAATTTCGCGGTTACATCGATCTCGCGGAGCGCCACGCGTATGTCGCCGAGAACGGCACGCCGCGCGAGATTCCGATCGACCGCGAACTGGCTGCGCCCGTCGACGAGGCGCGCACGCAGCTGCTCGAAGCGCTCGGCGATTTCGACGACCATCTCCTCGAAGAATTGCTCGAAGGCGTCGAACCGCCGCTCGACGAGGTGCGCCGCGATCTGCACGACGAGACGTGCGGCAAGCAAATCATCCCGGTGCTCGTCGGCGCCGGCATCGTCGACATCGGCGTCGCCGCGACCGCGCTCCTCGAAGTGATCGAACGCCAATTTCCCGCACCGTCGGGCGATCCCGATGCTGCCGCTCGTCGCGCAAGTCTGCAAGACGCTCGTCCATCCGCAGTCCGGGAAACTTGTCGGTGGTGCGCATCTGGGAGGGGACGCTCAACGCCGACGCAACGCTCTGATCGACGTATCGCTCGACGGAAAGCCGAGCGTCCGCGCTGCCGGGCTGTACCGTTTGCAAGGCAAGAAGCAGGAACGCGGTCACGTCGGCCATGGCGGGCGACATCGTCGCAATCGCGCGGCTCGAAGGCGTGCGCACCGGCGACACGCTCGTGGCGGAGCGACGCACGCCGAGCCCGCGTCCGCTGCCGGAGATTGCCGAGCCGCTCTACGCCGTGGCGATCAAGCCGAAGGACCGGCTCGACGAGGCGAAAGTGTCGCAAGCGCTGGCGCGCCTGCTCGAAGAGGATCCGTCGCTGCGCGTATGCGCGCGCCGAATTCACGGGCGAACTGCAGTTGCTCGGAACGGGCGACGTTCACGTCAACACCGCCGTCGCGCGCGTCGCGCGTAAATTCCATCTCGCGCTCGAAACGCACGAGCCGGCCGTCGCGTATCGCGAAACGATCGGCGAACCGACCGAAATTCACTCGCGCTACAAACATCAGACCGGCGGTCACGGGCAATTCGCCGACGTCGTCGTTGCGGATCGAACCGCGCGAACGTGGTCACGGCGTCACGTTCTCGGAAACGATCGTCGGCGGCGTCGTCCCGCGTCAATTCCATGCCGCCGTCGAAAAGGGAGTGCGGGAAGCGCTCGCACGCGGGCCGATCGCGCATTATCCCGTCGTCGATCTGCACGTCACGCTTACCGACGGCTCGTACCACGCCGTCGATTCGAGCGAACAAGCCTTCAAGACGGCGGCCGCGATGGCGATGCGCGACGGCTTACCGAAGTGTAAACCGATCTTGCTCGAGCCGATCGCCTACGTCGAAGCGCTCGTTCCCGACGAAAGCGCTTCCGCCGTCGTCGGCGGCTTGTCCGCACGCCGGGGGCACGTCCTCGCGTTCGAGCCGGCCGATAAGCGCGGCTTCTCGCGCATCGTCGCCCACGCGCCGCAAGCCGAACTCGCGCAAGTTCGTCACCGAATTGCGCACGCTCGCGCAGGGCCTCGGCGACCTATACCTGGCGCCACGAACGCTTCGATCCCGCGCCGCCGCGCGTCTCTGCTGCCCTTGCCGAGGCCGTCACGGCTTGACGTCCGCCGAGCGTCCACGCGGGGAGCATCCGATCGGGCGCGTGATGACGCGCGACGCGTTTCGCACGTGGGCCGCCGCACAACCTGAACGCTGGGAATGGGTCGATGGCTACGTTTTTCCGCTACCGCAAGGCTTCGCCGGCGGGACATGGCGGCATGCCCAAATTGCATCGCGCGTACTGACGATCCTCGGCACCGGTCTACAGCCGCCATGCCGAGCCATTTCATCGGAGACATGCTGCGGGTTGCGACTCCGACGTCCGAGCGCCCGTTAGGTTTGCCCGGTGAGTTCCAGGACGCAAAAGCCTTTGCGGTCGAGTTCGAGCGGCATGCCGCGCGACAAGTCTTCGCGCCGACACGGTGCCGACGTCTTTCCAGGCGTGGCGTAAGGCTGTTGTATTCGCGCAACGGCGTACGAGCCGCGCAGCGGCGAGGTCGGTGCGCAGGGCGGTCGTCACGGTACGTTCGACGGTATTGCCGACGAAGATCACCAGATCGTCCTCGCGGCGCAAGCCCGAGCGCGACGGCGGCGTGGCCGCTGACGTACAGACTCGGCGTGATGTCTTCGTCGTACTCGGCCAGGTCGCCGCTGTAGCGGAACGGGACGTTGGCATAGACGCGCAGCTCGGGCGCGCGCACGACGAACCACGTCAGTTAGCGTCCGCGAAACGGCAGATTGCGCACGCCAACCATTTCCAGTCCGGTGCGAGGCGCGGATCGAGCGCCGGGCGGGTCGCTTGCGATGTCAAGGCCCGCCACGCCTTCGACCGCGGCCCACACGTAGCGCGGCGGAAACCACGGCGAAAGCATCATGCCTTGGTTGACGAGCGTTTCGCCGTGCAGCCATTCCGAAAACTGTCCGGGCACGGTGTTGTTGCGGCGCGGATCGCGCGAGTAGAAGTTGAAGCTCGTTGCCGAGCGCGTACGCCATGAATTCCGAATTGAAGCGCGCCGCCGCAAATGCGTACCAGAACGTCGCGCCGACCCACACGCCGCCGAGCAGGCCGTAACCGTGCGTCGGTCCGTAGTTCGGCGCGCCGCGCGGAACGGTGCGGATGCCGGCGTCGGTCCAAAAATCTTCGGCACTCAGGCGGCTGATGATCCGGCGGCCGTCTCTTCGTCGGCGACGCCGAAGATGACCGGGAAAACCAGGTCGGCCGTCACGTCGCTGCGCGCACGTCCGTCCACGTCGATGTTGAGATAATAGAGTCCGTTGTCGCGGATTGTAGAGATGCGCGTTGATCGCGGCGCGCAATTCGTCGGCATGACGCTCGAACTCCGCTGCATCGTCGTGACGCTCGAGTTCGAGCGCCATCTTGGAGATCGTGCGCAAAGCGGCGTAACACTCCGAATTGAGCTCGGTCGTCGCGCCGGAAAGCCGATAGTTTTCGATCACGTTGCGCCAGCCGACGATGCCCCAGTCGGACGTCTTCGTCGACGTGCACCACACTAAGCCTTGCTCGTTGCGCTGGGAGAAGAGGTAGCGCGCCGCTTTGCAGGCGTTCGGGTAGACCTGCTCGAGAAATCGCGATCGCCCGTTGCGTGATAGTGGTGCAGCCACGCCAAAATCAGCAGCGGCGTGTTATCGTTGATGTTGAGACCGTAGTCGGCCGTCTTCTCGTTGCGGATGTCGTAGTACTCGACGATCATCCCGGACGGCTCTTGCAGCCGCGCATACGCGAGCAGCGATGTCGCGCGCGATGTCCGGAGACGACGTAATCGGCGCCGTACCCGAACCACGCCGTGTCGCGCCCGACGCTGTTGTTCGAACGCGTTGGATCGTTGACGAAACACCAGCCGGTCTGCGGGTGCAGGATCGTGCGCAGCATGTTGGCCTTCGCCCACAGCACGCCGCGGTTCAGTTCGGGAGTCGGGCGTCATGACCATCGAGCGGCTCGAGACGCGGCTCGTAGTAGGCTTTGGTTCGTTCGAGCGCCGCATTCTGCCGGCGGTGCCGCATCGAAGTTCGCTTCCGGCATCGGTCCGGCCGGTATGCGCGAACGAAAACGTGTACTAGTATTCGAGCGTTCGGCCCGGGTTCGAGCGCTGTGATCGAGCGCGAAGCACCCAAGCGTGTCTTGGCCCGGCGGCGTATCGGCGCGTACCGAAAGCTTGCCCGGCGACGTCATCGCAACCGCCTTGCCGTGGTCGGTCGTCGTTTCGTAACTGGCCGGCTTCTCTGAGACGCCGAAAAGCCGCACGCCATCTGGGTTGCTCTCGTTCCAAGCGACGAAAGCGCGCCGCTTCGTATCGTATTCTACGGCGACGTCGTGATCGGTTTCGCCGCGGAGTTGACACGAACGCGTACGAACTACATCGAGGCCGTTCGCGGTCCGTCGTTGGAAAGCCGCACGCGATAGTAGGCGCTCGCCGGCTTGGCACGACGGCATCGCCTGCCTGCCGGCATTCGGCAGTTGAGGACGAACAGCGTCTCTTGAACCGACACGCCGTTCGGCAGCCCGTAGAAGTGCTCTTGATGCTCGGGATGGATGACGAAATAGCCGGGTAGCGGCGCCAAGCGCGCTTTCGAGCGGTCGTCCCAGAAATGCATGACGAACGTTCCAATAAGCGTCGCGCCGGCATCGGGCGAGTACACTTTTTCGATCGCGCCGCTGGCCTTGATCGTCATGCAGATGCGCGGGGCGCCGAGCGTGCTGCCCGACGGCCATCTGATCGTCGTCGAAACGCGGTACGTTCCGATCGCCTTCGCCCGTACCGATCGATTCGGCGGCATGCAGCGACGCCGCCGGCGCGGGGAGGCCATCTACAGCGAACCCGATTGGCGGATCATGCCGCCGTCGGCAAAAGAACGTCGAGCCGGTCGAATACGACGCGGCGTCGGATGCCAGGAACGCGCACAACTCGGCGATTTCTTCGGGCTTGCCCATGCGGTGCAGCGGAATCTCGTCGAGCAGCGTCTTCATCTCGCTCGGGTTCTCTTTGAGCGGCGCGTCCATCGGCGTGTCGACCGCGCCCGGCGCGATATTGTTGACGAGGATGCCGTGCGGCTGCCAGCTCGACGGCGATCGTGCGCATCAACATGCGCAGGCCGCCTTTGCTAGCGCAATATGCCGCGTTCGTCGGCATCGGCAAGTCTTCGTGCACCGACGAGATGTTGATGATGCGGCCGCCGCCGCCTTGCGCGATCATCTGCTTGGCCGCGCGCTGCGCGCACAAGAACGGGCCCGTCAAGTTGACCGCCAGCGTCTTGTCCCACTCTTCCTTCGGAACGTCGACGAACGGCAATCTTCTTCTCGATGCCGGCATTGTTGACAAGGATGTCGAGGCGCTCGAAGCGTTTGACCGTCTCATCGACGAGCATCGCGACTTGCTCGGGATCGCTCACGTCGGCGGCGACGGCCATCGCTTGGCCGCCGATCGTCTCGATGCGCCGAGACCAGCGCTTTGGCCGGCTCGCTGTTGCCGACGTAATCGATCACGACCTTCGCGCCGTCGCGCGCGAAGCGCGTCGCGATCGCCCGCCCGATGCCGGTCGCCGCGCCCGTCACGATCGCTACTTTATGTTCTAAGATTCATCGTACACTCGCTATGTCGGAAGGGAACAGTAAGCCGAGAGCCCAGTCGAGCACTACGCGCGCTTTACGCTGCGTGCCGGGCAGCTGCGAGAGGTAGTACGCGCGCCACAGAAACCATGCCGGGAAGCCGATCGCAGGTGATGCGTTACCGCGCAGATCGGCGAGGCCTTCGCGCCGCCCGATCGAGGCCATCATGCCGAGCGTCTTGTACGCGAACGGCTTCGTCTTTGCGGCCGCGCACGCGACGCCAGGAAGATTGCGTGCCAAGCAGCGGACGCCTCGCGCACGGCGTGTTGCGCGGTTTGGGGATAGAAACCGCCGCCGGGCTTCGGGATCTGCGCGCAATCGCCCAGCGCCCACACGCCCGCTTTGCTTCGGTACCGACAAGATCCGGCTTCACGACGATCGCGCCGTGCTTCGAATGCTCCACGTCGAGCTCGGTCGACGAAGCGCGGGGTCGCGATGCCGGCGCTCCACACGATCGTCTTTGACTCGTAGCGTTTTCCCGAGGCAAGCGTGATGCCGCCGCCGTCGACGGCCGCCGCATCATCGTCGAACACGATCTCGACGCCGCGCTCGGCGAGCATCTTGCGCAGCCGCACCACCGAGCGAAGATGGCAGTTGGGGCAACAACGCCGGAGCCGCCCGCTATCAGGACGACGCGCAACTCGGGCTGCGTCGAAGTGCGGATAAAAGTGCGCGACCGAGCGCAGGAAGCCGAGCAATTCTCCGGCCGCTTCGACGCCGGTGAAACCTCCGCCGACGATGACGAACGTCAGAAACGGCGCGCGTTCGCGCGTCGTCGCTGATGCCGTCGACGGCCTTCGAGCGCGCGGATCGTCTCGCGGCGCAGGGCGATCGCGTCGTCCATCGTCTTGAGTCGGAAAGCGTATGCGTTTCGGCGCCCGGGACGCCGTGCGTCGACGGTTTCGGCGCCGAGAGCGATGACGAGATGATCGTAGGGTACCTCCGTACGACGTTCGCGTTTTCGCGTTGTGCGACCGTGACGGAACGCCGCTCGAAATCGACCGACTCGACCTCGCCGAGCTCGAACCGCGTCTTACGCAAGCAGCGCGCGCAACGGCGGCGTGATGTGGCGCGGCTCAATCGCACCGCTCGACACTTCGGGAAGCATCGGCGTGAAGAGCATGTAGTTTTCGCGGTTGACAAGCGTCACCGGAACATTCGTTCGTGCCGCGCGCGCCGTTCCAGGTGCTGTGCCACGCTCGCGCCGGCAAAACCGGCGCCCAGAATCACGACCCGTTGCGGCATGGTCAAAGCCGGTTCCATCCGTCAGACGGCATGGTTTGCGCCTACCCATGCAACTGCCGGCCGACACGCTCGGACGCGCTTACGCTGAAACGGGAAAGCGGCTCAGCAGGCCGTCGAGCTCGTCCGACGAGTCGATCACGTCGAAGCGCAGGTCATACGAACGCGTTTCGCCAGCTTCGAGAAACGGTAACGTGCCGCGCTTTCCGGCTTCGACGCGGCCTTCGATCGTCGGACAGTTCGCCGGTTCCATGCCCATGACGTACGTTCCATAGCCGAGCATGCGCCACGTGAACAGAGCAGGCAGTTGCGCCGGATCGAAGCGGATGGCAAGCGCCAGTCCGCGACCCATCCCGCAAGGTGCGATTCGCGAGGACGGCCGCCGCCAAACCATCGTTGCACCGGCACCGGCGTATGGATGAACACCTGCTCTTTGAAAGCGGGGTCCGGCGCGCCGCCGCGATCCCACTGCGACAGGCCTGCTTGCGCTTGCGCGTCCCGCGGATGCATCTCCGAATGTGACACGTGCAATTCTGCCGTCCTCGTCGAGGATCGGGAAAGCCGCCGTTGCAGTGGTAGAGCAGCATGTGCGGGCGTCGCGATCCGCCGTCGTTGCTGACCTCATCGTGCAATTCGATACTGCGGCCCCCGAGATACGTACGCAGCCGACGCTCGAGTCGCAGATTTTCTCCAAATACGCGCGTTTCGCGAAATGTTCCGCGCATCTCGAAACGGCATTCGTCGCCTTCCCAACGCGTCTCGTACGCGACGTTTTCGGCAGGCGTCGCATCGATGCGCCCGTGCAGCCCGAAGGTGCCCCACTCGTCGCTGCCCGCCGGGCCGAAATTGCTCAGACCACACGTCGTGAACAATCCGCCGAGGAATGTTCGCAAGAACCCCTCGCCTTCCGGTTCGTAATACGCCGGCGATGCGACGTCGTTGCATGACTGCCAGCACAACGGAATGCCGGCGTAGCGTGCAAACGAGACATCGAGCGCGCGTGCGGCGAGCGCCGTAAAGCGCAGGCCGCTGCCCGTCGCCACATCGAACGCCCCAACGCCGTTTGCGCGGCCGGCCTGCAGCGCGATCGGCGTGATGCCGCCCAACGCATCGAGCCGGCCGATTCTGACTCTCGATCTCCGCGCGCGTATAGTCGCCGCCCGTACAAGCGCGCCATCAGCGGTGCCTTTTCGATGAGAGCCAAGTCTTCTGCATAGCCACCCTATTCCGCGAAATCGGCTCGTGCTAGAGCCCGGCAATGTCGCGGGCGTTGTCTGCGCCGTTGAGGACCGCGCGGCCGCGGTCGTGCTACGCGCGGCTCAAGAGATCATAACGTCGGCGTGAAGTTCAGGCTCTTGACGAGGAACGCATAGAAGTCTGCGGTCAAGGCGATCGCTTTGTCGGTCGTTAGACCGGTGAAGTGGCCTTCGTTCGTTTCGACGCGAAGCAAGATCGGCGCATCGCCCGCCTGCGCGTGTTGCAGTGCGGCGGCGAACTTGAACGAGTGCGACGGATAGACGCGGTCGTCGTGGTCCGCCGTCGTGATCAACGTCGGCGGATAATGCGTGCCATCTTTGACGTTGTTGAGAGGCGAGTACGCGTAGAGGGTCTTGAATTGGTCGGCGGATGCCTGAGCAGAACCGTATTCCGGAATCCACGCCTTGCCGACGGTGAAGCGATCGTAGCGCAGCATGTCGAGGACGCCTTGTTCGGCGATGGCGGCGCCGAACAGATCCGGGCGCTGCGTCAAGCGTTGCGCCGACGAGCAGGCCGCCGTTCGAGCCGCCGTCGATGGCGAGCTTCGGCGTCGAGGTGATCTTGCGCGTCGATCAGCATTTGCGCCGCCGCGATGAAATCGTCGAAGACGTGTTGCTTGTTCGCGAGTCGGCCTGCATCGTGCCAGGCATCGCCGTACTCGCCGCCACCGCGTAAGGTCGCGACCGCATACGCGCCGCCCATCTTCAGCCACAACGCCGTTTCCTTGGAGAAATACGGCGTCAGCGAGATGTCGAATCCGCCGTATCCGTAGAGGATCGTCGGCGTCGTCCCGTCGAGCGGCATGTCTTTGCGGTGCGTCACGAAGACCGGCACCCGCGTTCCGTCTTTCGACGTCGCGAACAGCTGCTCGGTGACGAAGGGCGCGGGATCGAACGCGATATCGAGCGGTTGAGGACCGTGCTCGATCCCGGTTTGCGGTGTCGTAGCGGAAGTTGACCGGCGGATACGCGAACGAATCGAAGGTGTAGTACGCGATGCGGTCTTCCCGTTGAGCCGGCGGGCAGACTCGCCCGTCCGATGCCGGGCAGCGCGATCTCACCGAGCGGGGCGGCCCGCAATGTCGGCGATGCGTGACGACGGAATGCGCGTCGTGCAGGTAGCCGAGATAGAAACGGTTGCCGATCAGCGTAGCGTCTTCGAGTTCGTATCGGCGCTCTGCGGAACGATGGTCGTGCAAGGAGCGTGCGACGGGATCGGTCAGGTTGAAGGCGGCTATGCGCAGGCGCGGCGCATTGAGGTTCGTCTGCACGTAGACGCCGCGTGCCGTCGTTGCCGAGGACGTTGTACTGCGACGTTCGGATCGAGCGCGAAGACAGGCCGGAAGGCGCTGTCCGGCTCGTCCGCGGCGTTTCCATGCGAGTGCGTTTCCGTTGCCTTTCGAGCGTTCCAGAAACACGAAACGCTGATCGTGAGAAACTTCAACGCCGACGAACTGATCCGGGATGCACCGTTGACGCAAACACGAGCCGGTCGCTGCTCTGCGGCGTTCCCAGGCGATGGAACCACACTTTTTGTACGCCGAGCAGCGGATAGCGTTTGATTCGTCGCCGTCGGCGCATCGTAGCCCGAGTAGTAAAAGCCGCGGTCGCCGCTCCACGCAGCATCCGAAAACTTCGACCAATGCAGGACGTCGGCGCAGATCTTGGCCGGTCGCGACGGATTTGACGTGCCACGTCAGCCAGTCCGCGCCCCCCGTTTGCGTCGAATATGCCATCAGTTTGCCGTCGCGCGTGAACGAAAGGCCGGCGAGCTGCACGGTGCCGTCGGGCGAAAGCGTGTTCGGATCGAAAAACAGACGTGCCGGGCCCGATTTCGGCATTGCGGATGTAGAGCGCCGATTGCGTTTGCAGGCCGCTGTTGCGGTCGAAGAACCAATGCGCGCCTTCACGGAACGGCGCACCGATTTTCTCGTAGTCGTACAGCGTCCGATACGCCGCTCGCGATCGCCGTGCGTTGCGGAATCGCATCGAGGTACGAGTGCGTCAGCGCGTTCTCGGCTCTGACCCAAGCGACGGTCTGCGGGCGAGTCGACGTCCTCGATCCAACGATACGGGTCCGCGACGACCGTCCCGAAGTACGTATCGGTCACCGAGCCACGCGGCGCGGCCGGATAGACGAGCCGCGTGTCGGCGGCCAAGACGGGCGACGCAAGCAGAACACACGAGCAGAGCGAGGGTCGTACGAGTGCATGCCGCCACCTTCGCGCGCATGCCGCTCGATTCCGGGGGCGCGCCTTACATGCGCATCGGCGCCGCGCCGTGCGCGTCCATGTCTTCGATGTGTTGGATCAGGCCGATCCAGGGTGTCGGGAGGATGCCGAGGTCGCTGCGGAACGGGATACTGTAATTCGAAAAGCAGCACGAACGTCGATGTGACGAGCACGGCGACTGCGCCCGTCATCACGAGATGCGCCCGACGGTGCGAGACGCCGAAAAGATAGCAGAACCCGACGACGACGAGCGCTCCAATCAGCAGGACGGTCCACTGGAAGACCGAGACCGCCGGCTGATTGCCCGCCAGCCGCTGCTGGCGCGCGTCGTGCAGTTCATCGAGCAGCTGCAAGCGTGCGGGCTTGCGCATTGCTCTGCCCCGAGTTCGCCGGAATCATCGTACCGACAGCCGTCGTCGCATGCATGATCAACGCGTCACCCCGCGCGGCTGAAGCCGCCGCTGCGCATCAGCGGCCATTCATCGTGCACCATCGTCTGCGCGTATCCAGCATGTCGTGTCTCACGGCCGACGCGGACAGGGGCTGCAAGTCCGACGGAGCTGTGCCACGCATCCGCGACGCTCGCGGTCTCCAGCGCGACGCGTTCCCGCGTGGCATCGTACTGCTGCCAGACGATGACCGTCACGAAACCGAGGACGACAGCGTATAGCGTACCGACGACGGCGATGATGAAGCCCGCGACGTCGTTGTGGGCGACGAATTCCGCGTCCTTGAAGACGCGTTGCACGAGCAACTGACCGCCACACCCGACGGCAACGGCGAACACCAACGCCGCAGCTAAAAGGATGAACGACGGAAGAGCGTAGAGGTCCGTCATGCACGGCATTTTTGCAACCAGCGGCCAGTGTCCCGCGAATGCGGCCGAGGAAGCGCTGAGCGCTCGCGTCAGGCCCCTCTTCCCAGCGCTGCGCCGGCGGCAGAATGGGAAACCCGTGGCGTATTTCGACGGACCCGGCGGCACGCAGATTCCTCGCGCAGTCGGCGAGGCGATGACGGACTATCTCTTTCGCCACAACGCCAACGACGGCTGGGCGTATGCTTCAAGTCTCGAGACGGATGAGGCGGTCGCCAAAGTGCGGTCGTTGGCCGCAACATTCGTCGGGGTCAACGCTGCGGACGAGATACTCTTCGGCGCCAACATGACGACGTTGACGTTCCACATCGCGCGTGCCCTAGGGCGCACGCTGCGTGCCGGTGACGAGATCGTCGTCACGGATCTCGACCATCACGCAAACATCGATCCGTGGGTCGCGCTCGAACGCGACTACGGCGTCGTCGTCAAACATGCGCCGCTAGCCGGCGCGCGCCCCGAGCTCGACGTGGCTGCCTACGAAAAACTGCTCGGCCCGCGCACGCGTTTGGTGGCCATCGGCCTGTCGTCCAACGCGTTTGGCACCGTTAATCCGGTAGCCGAATTGGCGGCGGCCGCACATCGAGCCGGCGCGCTCGTTTTCGTCGATGCCGTCCATGCGGCAGCCCACGGACCGCTCGATGTCGTCTCTCTGGGCGCCGACATGCTGGCCTTCTCCGCTTACAAGCTCTATGGTCCACACGTCGGCATCGCGTACGTGCGCAGCGATCTGCTGGAACGCTTCGATTTCCCGCGCGTCACCCCGCAAACGCCGCTCGGTCCTAAGCGTGCGGAGAGTGGCACGCTCAATTTTGAAGGCCTCGTCGGGACCGGCGCCGCGCTCGAATTCCTCGCCGCCGCAGGCGGCGGCGCAAACGGCTCGCTTCGCTCGCGGTTCATCGCGTCGCTAACGGCGCTTGCGCACGACGAACAGATCGTCTTTAGCCGGCTAATCGAGGGATTGCGCGGCCTTTCTAACGTGGTGCTCTACGAGCCGCCGCTCGGAACGCCGCGCCATCCGACCGTTGCGTTTCGGGTTCGCGACCGAGAACCGGCAGACGTCGCTGCGCGATTGAGTCGCGAGCACGGCATCTTCGTTTCGCACGGCGATTTTTACGCCGCGACGGCAGTCGCCGCGGTTACAGGGGCTGCGCCCGGCGGCGTGGTGCGCGCCGGCATCGGCATCTATTCGACGCTCGACGAAGTCGAGCGTCTCATCGCCGCACTTGACGCCCCCGGTTCCGGCAAACGCGTGCTTTCCAAGCCGAGCCACGCCGCCAATCTGGTAACATCGGAGCGCAACCGTTCGAAGACCGCGCACCGATCTACGCCGGCTTCATAGTGGACGGCGTGGACGCGTAAGATGCCGTTGCTCCGGTCGGCTTTCGCATCGATCCGCGCGACCAACCTTTCGTCCAGCAGATACGGCAAGACGTAATACCCGTGCACGCGCTTGTGCGACGGCGTATAGATCTCAAGACGATAATCGAACGCGAATAGCCGGCGCGTGCGCGCGCGGTTCCACACCAGCGGATCGAACGGCGCCAGCAGCGCACTGCCCGTCACGCGACGAGGACGCCGGTACGCTGCATCCAGATATGCCGGCTGCTTCCAGCCCTCGACCGTCACGGGGAGGATCGCACCTTCGGCCAGGAGCGTAGCGAGGGCTTGTTTCGCGTCGGCCACGCCTAGCCGAAAATAGTCGCGCAAGTCGGCCTCGGTCGCGACACCGTGGGCCCGCGTCGCGATGCGGACCAGCTCGCATTGTGCTCTCGGCTCATCGATCGGCGCGTCAGCGCCGGCATCCGGCAACACGCGCTCCGTCAGATCGTAGATGCGTTCAAAACTCTTGGTGCGGCGGGCCGTCGTCAGCGTTCCAGACCAAAATAGAAATTCGAGCGAGCGCTTCACGTCTGACCATCCCCACCAACGACCCGTACCGCCCGCGGCTTCGAAGTCGGACGCCGCCATCGGGCCCCGCTCGCGGATCGTCCGCTCGACGGACATCACCAAGTCGTGCCGCTCTACGGCAATCTGCGCGATGCGCCGCCACATGCCGACTCCGCGACGCGCCCGATCCATGCGCCAGCGCAATAGCGCAAAGGTTTCGACCGGCAGCAGCGACGCTTCGTGGCCCCAATATTCGAACAGCGAGCGCGCCTTGCCGTACGCTAGACGGGCGAGTAAGGCCCGATCGTAACCGCCCAGGCGCGAGAAGATCGGCAGGTAGTGCGCGCGCACCAGCACGTTGACCGAATCGATCTGCACTGCACCGAGGCGGCGGACGACCGTTCGGATGCGCGAGGCGCCGACGCGTGCCGGGTGCGCCGACCCAAAGCCTTGCGCGGAGAGACAGAGCCGGCGCGCTTCGGCGGCGCTTAACGAAACCGGCTGCGCCTTCATAGCGGCGGCGCATCTGAATCAGGCGGCCCGGGACGCATGGTCCCGGGCCGTCGTTCATCGCGCCGCGGCGCCGCTCTTGAGTTCTTTCTTTTCGCGCTCGAGCCGCGCACCGAGCTCTTCGAGTTCCGACTTCTCGAACAGATCCCGCGCCTGCTTGAACATCTCGTGCTCTTCTTCATGCACGTGGTGTTTGACCAGTTCGCTGAGGACTTGCAGCTTGGCCGCGTACGTTTCGTCCTTCGCATCGGTCGCTTCGAGCTTCTTGAGCATCTCTTTGACGTTCCCGTGCTCTTCGTATGCTTCGAGCACTTCTTGGGTGGCTTCTTCCTCTTTTTCGGATTTGGCCTTGGACTTCAGAGCCGGGTAAAAGATCGTTTCTTCGATCTTCGCGTGGATCGTCAGTTCTTCGTCGATCTGTTTGAAGAGTTTTTGCCGCGATACGGCCGCGCCGGAACCCAATTCGTTGGCTTCTTTAAGCAGCTCATCGACCTTGCGGTGATCTTCTTTGAGGAGCGTCAGTGCGTCCATCTCTTCCTCCTTTGATGCAGCACGATGTTGCTCAGACTTACCCACTGTAGAGGCGCTCAACAAACCGTGCCAAGTGAGCAGCGCGGTCGCCTAACGGACCGTGATCGGAACCGACAGGGTGTGACCGTCTTCATCGACGATCCGGGCCGTGCAACTCCCGGCTGCCAGCGGCTTGACGGAATATGTCGCTGACGACAATCCCGTCGCCGCGACGAATACCGACGCCACGCCGGAACAATCGTCGGTTTCCTTATAAGCCGCAACCCGGTGCACGCTCGAAACGAAAAACAACTCCGAATCGGCTGTTTGATCGAGATGCAGGGCCGACGGACTTGCCGATAGCGGAGCCGGCACGGCGTTGCTCGGGTTGGGGGTTGTCTGCTCGGCGGGAACAGAGCCTGTGCCCTGCCGCCACACCGTCCCATCGGTGAACTTGACCGATGCGACCCGGCAGGTGACGTGCGGGGCGATGAACTGCGGAAGCACGAACGCTTGCCCGGCGCCGTTTCGATATTGATGTTTGATTGAAACACCGGGCGAAAACGTGCCGACGTCGCGGATGACGAAACGCTCGCCGTTCGAGTCGACGGCGAAATTGACCAGATCCGCCGTCTTCTGCGATTCGTTGGTGAACTCGATCTGGATCCCCGTGCTATTGGAAGCAATGGGAATGCCCGCGATGGACTGCGTTGAGCCGTTCGCTATCTGCGGCTGGCAATTGTTGATCAGGATCGGCGCAGCGGCGCCGGTCGATCCTTGGACGGGACTCCCGAGCGACGGCTGGGCGAATACGTACGCCGGCAACGCAGCCTGCAGCGCCGCGGCCAGTGTAAGCGTCGAGGTAATGGTGACCGCTCGTCTTTTCATGGCCCTCTCAGAATGGGAGACGGGCGACCTGTCTACCTGCCCGACCTGGCCATTATCCCGGTTGTGACCGAATCGCTTTCCGAAGTGTCGAACCTCCGGGGGCACAGAATCCTATGGAAGAAACGTTGGCTGCCTATCCAACAGGGCGGAAGGCATGGAGGCCGACGACAGCCTGGTCCGACAAGCCAAAAGCGGCGACTTGCGGGCGGCTGAACAGCTCTTTTCGCGCCATCAATCGACGGCCTATACGGCGGCGCTGCGGCTTTTGGGTGAAAAGGCGGAGGCCGAAGACGTTGCTCAGGACGCGCTGGTCAAGGCCTACACGCGTCTTAGCGACCTTGAAGAAGGCGGCAATTTCGCAGCGTGGTTACGCCGCATCGCCGTCAATCTCAGCCTCAACGCGTTACGGCGTCGCGGAATCTTGCGACTCGAGCCGCTCGCGGGCGTCAAGGGTGATGCCGACGACGAGCCTGCGCGGGACTTCGTCGACGTCGCACAACGCACGCCGGAGGAAGAGGCGGTGAACGCTGCTGTGCGCGATCACGTCGAAAAGCTCATCCGGCAGCTCCCGGCAGACCAGCGCGTCGCCGTGGTTTTGCGGGACATGTACGGCTACGACGTCGCAGAAGTGGCAAAGCTGCAGCGTTGCGGCCTGTCCGCCGCCAAAATGCGCATCGCCCGCGGCCGCGCCCACCTCCGGCAATTGCTGCACGCGGCCAGCGCGGGCGAAGGAATGCCGGTGTAATCGTGAACCACGTTCGCAATCTTCTCGAAGCCGCCGCCCGACATGAGGACATTCCGCAGCGCAATCTCGTCAAGGGTGCCGTCAAACGGCTGCGCGCTCGCCGGACGGCGGTCATTCACGCCAACGAATTCCTCGGCGTCCTAGTCGCCGTGCTGCGCGGCTGGACCACGCTGCTCGCGGTCGAGGAACGCACATCCGGGGATGCGGGGCGGGGCATGGAGCGTTCCAATCGGGTCGATCCCCATGAGTGACGCCCGCAACGCCATCATGCAAAACTTCGATGCTGCCGGCCGGTATCTGCCAAATGTCGTCGCAGCGGTGGTCATCCTGGTCATCGGCGCGATCATCGGATGGTTGGTGGCCCGCTTTGTCGCCACGCTGCTGACTCGGCTTGGCTTCGATCATCTCGGCGAGCGTACCGGTCTCGTCGACGACCTGGCACGCGTCGGTATCGGCCTGCCGCCGGCGCGACTAGTGGGACGCATCGTCTTTTGGATCGTCCTGGCTGCCGCGTTCGTCCAAGCGATCAACGGGCTTGAACTTGCACCCATCTCGCGATCGCTCGGATCGTTTTTGACGTATTTGCCCCACGCGGTCCTTGCCGTCGTGCTCGTCCTCGTCGGCATCATCGTCGGCGATACAGTCGGCCGAGGCGCCGCCGACGCCATGTCACGCGCAGGGGTTCTGTACCACGATGTGGCCGGCGGCGTCTTGCGTACGGCGATCATCGTACTGTTCGTGCTGATGGCGCTACAGCAGTTAACCGTCGATTCGGCCTTCCTCTTCTACGTTCTTTTGGTGATGCTCGGAGCACTGGGGCTCGCCGGCGCCATCGCCGGAGGCTGGGGCGCGCGCGCCTTTGCCGAAAATCTCGTGGCTGCGCACTACATCGAGCGCCACCTCGACGTAGGGCACTTCATCCGCGTTAAAGGTCAAAGCGGCACGGTCGAACGGCTTGACGCCATGAGCACGATCGTCCGCACCGCCGATGGCCGAACGATCATTTTTCCCAACGGCTATCTCGCGCAATCCGTGGTCGAAGCAGCAGCGCGACCCTTCGGAGAAGATGCACTAACGAACGGCTAAGGCACGCGCCGGGCTCGTGTCTTTGCGATGTGTGACCGAATGCCGGTGCCGAGTGTCATAGCTTCGTGGCACGTCGGTGACCGAATAGGAGAACCGGCGCTGCGGCACCGTTAGACGGTTGCAGCCGCAATGGAGCGTGCTTTCCGTGCAACTCGGAATCGAAACGCGTGCGAACGCGCGCGCGAGCATGTTCTTTTTCCGGAAAGTGCCTCAACTTACGCACAAGCACAAGGAGCATCATGGCAACTTACGACCAAACGTCTGCCGACGCCGGGACCGTCGCTGCTGTTTTCAACGATCGCGAAAGCGCGCGAGACGCAGTGGCCGATCTTCACGACGCCGGCTATCATCATGCGTGGCTAGGCGTCACGCGAACTGACCTCGACGACGCCGGCGAGCCGACACTCGAGAGCGAAGGCGCAGGCGGCTTTATGGAAGCCGTCGGGCGCTTTTTCAGCGGTGACGGCTCCGATGGGCGAGCGTTGCACGAAACGCTCGTCCATCGCGGTCTGAGCGAACAGCAAGCACGCCGCATCGATGCGTCGATCGTGCCGGGTAACGCCGTAGTGACCGTCGACGGGAACGACGATCCTGGTGGCGCGACGCGCATCATGCGCCGGGCCGGCGGACGGATCGAGGGTTCCGTCGCGCCGCTCGATGACGACGACCTCAACGACGAGGGCAGCGGCTATGCCGCCGGCCGTACGCCGGACGATGTCGACGGAGCAGACCGCATCCAACTACGCGAAGAGCGCCTCGCCGTCGACAAGCAACGCGTTGCCAGCGGCGAAGTGCGCGTCGGCAAGCGCGTCGTCACCGAACAGCAATCCGTCGACGTTCCGGTCTTTCGTGAAGAGCTGTACATCGAACGGCGTCCGGCCGGCGACACTGCCCTTCGACAACGCCGATCGGCGAAGGCGAAGAGATCCGCATACCGCTCAGTGAGGAGCGCGTCGACGTGAACAAGCGTACGGTCGTACGCGAAGAGATCGCGGTCGGCAAGCGTCGCGTCGAGGACACACAGCACGTCACCGATACCGTGCGGCGCGAGGAACTCCGCGTTGAGGAGACTGGGATCGACCCGAACGCCGACACTGCCGCAAACGACGCTACGTCGCCGCGCGGCCGTTAATTCTCTCTACATTACCTTCCACGTAAAGGAGCCAACAATGGCCGGAATACTCTGGGGAATCATCAGTCTCTTGGTCCTGTTTTGGATCATCGGTTTCGCGGTCCACATCGGCGGTGGCTTGATTCACATCTTGATCGTCGTCGCGATCATCCTCGTCATTTTCAATCTGCTCAGCGGGCGCGGCGCGCGGGTCTAGCGCGTCACGCAGCTGCCATCAAAACCACTCACGGTGATGCCGGCGGGCGGAATCACCGTGAGTGCGTATCCGCCGGGACCTCCGGACGCTTCCATCATATACTCCAGCCATGGGCAGCACCGTCATCGCCGAAACAGTGGGCGCCATCCTCGGCAATCTCGGTGTCATCTTCTTCGTCGTCGGCGTGATCGTCGCTAGCGTTCATGTTCGCCGAGCGCGCTCACGAGGCGTCCCCATCGCATCGGCGGACATCTATTGGCGCGAGATCATTTTTTACGCGGTCGGGCTGTCGTTCGTGTGGTACGGGTTCTCACACGCATTCTTCCAAGCGATGTCAACGCGTTATATCGGCTGGCAGCCCAGTCCGTTCGAGTTCGAACTTGGTTTCGCCGAGATCGGCATCGGCGTCGTTGCGCTCCTGTCACGCGCTCGCAGCTACGACATGCGCCTGGCGGTAACGATCACTTTCGGAATCTTTTCGCTCGGCGCCGCCGCCCAACACATCTATTTCATCGCGTGCTGCGGCAACCTGAACCCAGGCAACGCTGGCGTAATCCTTTGGTTCAGCGACATCATTCTGCCGCTGATCCTGTTCTGGCTGGCATGGCGCGCCTGGCACTTCCAACCAAAGCCCCTCGCCTGAAGGTTTCAGCGGTCGTGCCGTGCTTTCATGACGTCGGTGACAACAGCTTTGCTCCCATATCGCAGCGCGAGCGCCGCTTCGTCGAAGCCATCGTCGCACGTGCGCCCGACGCACTGAGCCCGATCCTTACGCAACTCGACGACGCTCGCGCCTGTGACGATGGAACTGGATGGCTCATCCTGCGCGGTTCACGTGGCAAGCCGTGCATCTGGCCGGAGGGCATACCCTTCGACGTTGTGGATGGCGGCCAACTCGGGCCGCAAGGCTGCTACAATATCATGCTGTGGTTCAATGGCGAGGGACAACTCCAAGCCGTTGAGCTTCTGACGCTCGACACGGGGCGGTTGAACCTTGAAGCGCTCACCGCGTGGCTGAACGGCTGAAACCAGATCCAACGAAAAAGGCACGACCGACCTGCGCCAATCGTGCCCTCAAAAGTGGTGGAGCTGTCGGGGAACCGCCCCCCGAGTCCGAATCGCCGGACCAGCGCTTTCTCCAGGCTCAGTTTCGAATTTGTCTTAGGCCGTCGAGCGTTTCGAAACCGAACTTTCGGCGGCGGCAGCTCCCTGAATTTCGGACGGTTCGCAGAGCGGACTTCGCCGTCCTAGCCGGACTTGTTGACGGTGGGCGAGGCGGCTCCGGCGACCCCTCGCGCACCGCCGCTACCTTAGATTAGGCAGCGAGTGCGTAGTTGTTGTTCGCGTGTATACGCGTTGCGATCGTTTTAGGAGGGCTCGCAACTCCGCCTGCTTACACTGCCCACGGTCTGACCCGTCGAAGCTACTCAGCCCCATGGCCATCGGTGAACAACCGGCCGAAGCCGGCAACCCTGTTGTGTCGGCGAGTCGCAAATCTAGTACCATGAGACCGTGTCCGCGATTCACGCGAGCAACAAACCTCTAGCGTTACGCTCGCGATCTTGCGTTCGCGCAGACGGCGGCCGAGTTCGTCGTGATTGGTGCGGTCGATCGTCAGCGGCGTGACGCTGACAAAGCCGTCGCGCACGGCAGCGAGGTCGGTGCCGGCCACGATATCGGACGGGTCGAAGGCGCCCCACAGCCAGTAATACGTGCCGCCGCGCGGGTCGGTGCGCCGATCGAGCCGGTCGCGGTATCCTTTGCGCCCTTGGCGCACCCAGCGAATGCCGCGCAGTTCTCGTGCCGGTACGTTGGGAACGTTGACGTTGAGCAGCGTCAGACGCGGCAGACCCTTCGGCGAGAATCTCGGCGCCCATCTGCACCGCCGTCGCGGCTGCAGTTTCCCAGTGGTGTTCGCTGCCTTGTTCGGGCCAACTCGCGGCAAGCGAGATCGCAAGCGACGGAATGCCGATGATCGTGCCTTCGACGGCGGCCGCAACCGTGCCGGAATAGTTGAGATCGTCGCCGACGTTCGCGCCGCGGTTGATGCCGCTGACCAGAAGTGCCGGCATCCCGCCGCACAGGTCGAACGCACCGACGACGACGCAGTCGGCCGGCGTGCCCGAAAGCCGATACGTCGGTACCGCCCGGTCTTCGACCGCCGCGCGCGCACAGGCGCTTTGATCGTGATCTGATGTCCGATGCCGCTGTTGTCGTGCTCGGGCGCGACGACCGTCACGTCGCCGAGCTCGCGCAACGCTTCGCCGAGGGCCGCTAGACCTCGCTCTCATAGCCGTCATCGTTCGTCACCAGAATCTTCGGCGGCATGAGTTCTCCATACGTGTATCGGCGTGCGGCCCCGTGCTTTACCCTTCTCGGCTGCATCACCGAGCATCGACTGCCTCCCCGAGCACGGCGTCCCACGCAGCGAGGAAGCGCGCTAGGCCGTAGCGCTCGAGAACGTGGGCGCGGCCTCGTTCGCCCAGAGCGCGCGCTGCCGGCGGGTCGGCCATCAAACGGCGGATCGCTGCGATCAAGACGTAATGTCATTGGAAACGGTGCCGGCGTCGGGCGGAACGGCATATGGAACTTCGGTCGTCGGCGAGCGCGACGACCGGCATGCCGCACGCCATCGCTTCGAGCAACGACAAGGCCGAGCGACGTCCAGCGAAACGGGTGCAGGTAAACGCGGCGCTTCGCCCGATTTCGCCATGCAGTTCGTGCATCGCGAGATCGCGCGACGTGCCGATGCCGAAACGGTCGAGCGGCGCTGCTTCGCGTTCGAAGCGCGGCAAAAGATCCGTGCCGGTGACGCGCTTGCGGCGCTGCGCTTCGTTGATAACGACCGCGATGCGCTCCAGTTCGCCGGTATACCGATATCCCGGATCCGGAATGCCGTGTTCGATCAGCCGCGTCGCGGGTCGTGCCCGTATCCCAAAACAATGCGTTGAAATGCGTGACGTGAACGAGCGTCAGATCATCGCGGTCGGCGAAAGGATGGCGCATCTCGTTGATGCGCCCTTGCGGTGCGTTGTGTTCGAGATAGATGACGGGACGTCGACGATCGGCTTGCGACCGCCGAAGCCAACGATCGCGACCTCACCGAGCTCCTCGGGACGCTGCAACACGACGACGTCGACTTCTTCGCCGCGCGGGTCCTGGTCGGGCGCAAGATCGCGAACGTTCGCCGGCCAGCCGGCGCGCTTTCGCCTACTGCGCCGCTTCGACTCAATAGGAAGCAATAGCGATGCGCACCGCGCACGAACGCGTCGAGCCACGAGCCGTGGACGTGCCAATCAGGATGCCAGTGTTGACCGCGCGCCGCGCACGTGATGCGTCGAACTTACGACGCAACTACCGAAACGTCAGTCCGGCATGCTGCGGACGGAAGAGGGACTGGCAGCGCGGCCTTGTACCTGCGGCTGCGAGGGCCGGGCGTCATGCCTTTGACGGCCGCGATCTCATCGACGCTCGCGCGCTTGATGCGCGTGGACGCTGCCGAACGTCGCCAGCAGGCGTTTGCGGCGGACCGGCCCGACGCCGGCGAGCGCATCGAGCGCGGATTGCGTCATCGCTTTGCCGCGGCGCTTGCGGTGGTATTCGACGGCGAAACGGTGCGCTTCGTCGCGCATGCGCATCACGAGATGCAGTCCCGGCGAACCCGGCGGCAAGCACGATCGGCTCGGGATTTCCGGGCACGAAGAGCCACTCGTGTTCTTTGGCGAGCCCCGCGACCGGAATGCCCCACAGATCGAGATCTTCGAGCACCTCGACGACCGCGCTGAGTTGCCCTTTGCCGCCGTCGATCAGCAACAGATCGGGGCGGTGATGGAAGCGTTCTTTGCGGCGCAGCTGCGCTTCGAGCTTGGCGGCTCCGTCGACGGCGCCGTCTTCGATGATGCTGGCCGGATCTTCTTCACCCGGCGCGTTCGTGTCGGCGCGCAGATAGCGCAAGCCGGCGCCGCAGCGTTTCCTGCCATCATCGCGAAATCGTTGGACGCCTTGGTCGTAGCGGATCTTGAAGCGCCGGTAGTCGCTCTTCTTGGCGCGGCCTTCGACGAACACGACCATCGACGCGACCGGGTTGGTGCCTTGGATGTTCGAGATGTCGTAGCATTCGATGCGGTGCGGGACGTCGGGCAGATCGAGCGCCGTCGCGAGTTCAGCAAGCGCATGCGCGGACGCCGTTTCCTGAACTTCTTGATGCGCCAGAAACGCCTTGAGGTTTTGCTCGGCGTTCTCGTGCACGAGTCGCATGTACTCGGCGCGCGGACCGCGCTGCGCGCGCAGCACGCGTACGCGCTGGCCTTTGAGCTGCGACAGCCACGCTTCGATCACGGACGCGGTCGCGCGGCAACGCTTCGACGAGCACTTCTTTCGGAATCGCGGCCTGCGATGCCGACTCGGCGCGCGCGCGCTTTGAGCGCGACCGGAACCTCGTTGTCGCGCGCTTCGCGCAAGCGCCAGCGGCGAAAAGCCGTCGCCGATGCCCGCCGACGCGCGCGCCGCCGGCGCGCGCCGTGTAGAACTGCGTGAAAAACTGCGAGTAGAGTTCGGCGTCGCTCTGATCGGTGACGCCGTCGAGGATGAAGTGTTCCTGCCCGATCAGCTTGCCGCCGCGCACGAGAAACACTTGCATGCACGCTTGGCCTTGCGCGCGCGCGGACGGCGATCAAATCCATGTCGATGCGCGAACGCCACACGACTTTCTGGCCTTCGGTGACGCGCCGCACCGCGACGATGCGGTCGCGCACGCGCGCCGCGGCTTCATAGTTGAGCCGTTCGGCCGACGCCGTCCATCTCGGCGTGCAGCCGCTCGAGCAAGCCGCTCTTGCCGGCCTTCCAAGAAACAGCACGACTTCGTCGACGAGCGCGTCGTACTCGGCTTCGCTCTGATAGCCGACGCACGGCGCCAAGCAGCGCTTGATGTGGTATTGCAGGCACGGCCGCTTGCGTTTGCCGTCGATCGGCTCGCGGCACGTCCGCAATGGGAAGACGACGCGCACGAGGTTGATCAGTTCGCGCAGGCCGTGCGCGTTCGTGTACGGTCCGAAATAGCGCGCGCCGTCGTCGCGCACGACGCGCGTGAAGGTGACGCGCGGAAACGGTTCGTTCGTCACCTTCAGATACGGATAGCGCTTGTCGTCACGCAGTCGAACGTTGAACGGCGGCTGATGCCGCTTGATCAGGTTCGCTTCGAGGATCAGCGCTTCGATCTCGTTGTTGACGACGATCGAGCGCACGTCGATGACGCGCTCGACCATGCGCGTCGTGCGCAACGGGTGCGCCGCCGAATCCTGAAAGTACGAGCGCACGCGGTTGCGCAGCGAAACCGCCTTGCCGATGTACAAGAATGCGCTCGCCCTCGCCGAGCATCAAGTACACGCCCGGCGCATCGGGAAGCTGCGCGAGCGTCCGTTCGAGCGACCGCGCAGCGACCGGCGACGGCGTTCATCGTCGCGGTCGATAGCGCCTCCGCCGCGGCATCGAACGCCGCGCGCGCTTCACGTGCGCGAGCGCGTCGCGATTGCCCGACTCGATAGGCGCCGAGCGCCTTGCGGTAATGCGCTTTCGCGTCGCCGAGCGAGCGGTGCGGCAGACTGCGACGCAAGCGCGATCTCATTGCGCGCGGCGAGCAACTCGGGCGACAGCGCCGCGCCGCCGGCGTCGACGATCGGCACGCCGTTCGGCGGCGGTGAACACGCCGGGCGCCGCGACTCGCCGGCAGCGGGGTGCGCGTCAGCGAAGCGCGCGCTGCCGGTACGCCTTCCAGCGCTTCGGCTTGAGCCTGCGCCGACGCGCGCCAGCGCCCCGGAAACGTCACCCGCCCGCGCGTCGCTGCAAGGCTTGCGCGTACGCGAATGATGCCCGCTGCGCCGCCGCCGGATCGGCGACGCCCGGTCTGCACGATCGACTGCATAGGCATCCGACAAGCGAGCGTCCGAGCGGCGACGTCGGCAAGCGGGGCCCCGGAGCGATGGGCCGCGGCGGTTGCGGCGCCGGAACGTCGGGGTCGCGCATTGGCCGCACCGCCGAATGCCGCGCACGGTCGACCGACTGCCAACGGCCGCGCTGCCAGCCGCCAGCGCGCGCACCAACGCTCGTACGGAAGCGTTCTGATTGTCGCCGCCGCGCGATCCGCGCATCGACGGCGTCGCGCGCGGAATCGAGTCGCGCGGCGACCAGACGGCAAGCGCCGCCACCAGGACGACGAGACCAAGCCGATCGCCAGCAGCGAGAACGTGTGGATTTGCGAGGAGTGATTTCATCGATGTGCCTTCCGAACAGACTTCCGAGCCAGGCGAGCCCAAAACAGAAGACCGCCGAACCTGCCGCCGTGTATGCGATGAAGTAGCGCCTGCGGCATGCGCGAGACGCCGGCCGGCAAGCGCCGAAACGCCGCGGACGAAGGGAATGAACCGGCACACGAACACGACGATGTTGCCGTGACGCTCGTAGAAGCGATGGAAACGCGTCGAGTTTCTTCTCGCTGACCTTGAAATAGCGCCCGTAGCGAGCGACGAACGGCCGGCCGCCGGCGTAGCCGATGGCGTACAGCAGCGCGTTGCCGGCGACTTCGCCCGCGCGTCGCGATCGGCGCGGCCAGCCACACGCTGGAAAGATGTCCCGTCGCGGCCAGCGCTCCGGCGGCCGGCACGATCGAGTTCCGCGCCGACCGGAGCGCCCATGTTGCCGATGAGCATGACGAAGAACAGCCCGAGGTAGCCGGCGTGGTCGACGAGGCTCAGGAAGAACGCCGTGAGGTGGCCCGCACCGACGATGCAGCCGCGCTACCATCCCGACGCTCGGTTGTTCCGACGTACCGGGCCAGCAGTTCGGCGAACAGGCCGCCGTCGCGATTCGATCGCCGCGAACAGATGCACGGGTTCGAGCGGTAAGTGCGCCGGCACCGCTACGCTGCGGCACGCTTCGATCACATGCGCGACGCGCGGCGTGATGAGGATGCCGTCCCACAGCCGATCGTCCCCGGTTCCGATGGCTTTGCGGACGTCGTCGATGATCGAGCGCCGTGCGAGCGCCGCTTGCGGCCAGCCGCGCTTCGATCGCGGCGTCGCGCTCTTCGAGCAGCGCCAGCAGCAGATGCCCGACGCCGACATAGTAGTGGTTGTGGTTTCGGCACGCTTGCTCTGCCGCGCGCAAGACGCGTTTAGCTGCCGGATTGAAGCGAGTGAACAGCGTGATCGACCTTCAGCCAAGCAGCGTCGGCGCTGTGACGCGGGAACGGCTGCCGCGACACTGGTCGGGGCGGCAGGATTTGAACCTGTGACCTCTGCGTCCCGAACGCAGCGCTCTACCAAGCTGAGCTACGCCCCGCTACACCCGGCAGGACCACCTGCGATTCTGGGAGGTGCCCGCTGACCGCTCCTGCTCGACTCGCTCTCGCGACGTGCGCCGTGTACGCGCCGTGCCGCAACGCGTCCAGGTGCGCTGGCGCGCCATCCGAAGCCCGGTGGTCGGTCTCATGAAATACCTCATCGTCGGCTGCGGCCGCGTCGGCTCGACGCTCGCCAAGCTGCTTGACAGCCGAAGCGCACGACGTGGTCGTCGTCGACGAAAATCCGGCCGCATTCAAACGGCTCGGCAGCCGCTTCACCGGCAGAGTCGAGGTCGGCACCGGCATCGATTACGACGTGCTGCGCCGCGCCGAGCGCCGAAAGCGCCGACGGCTTCGTCGCCGTGACCGACGGCGACAACCGCAACGTGATGGCCGCGCTGATCGCGCAACGCATGTTCGGCATCAAAAAGATCGTCGCGCGCATCTACGATCCTCCGCGCGGCCAGCTGTACCGCGAACTCGGCATCGAAACCGTCTGCCCGACGACGCTCGGCGCAAAAATCGTGCGCGACAAATTGATGCACATGCCGTACGAGTCCGTGCCGTCGTTCGACTTCGGAAAGCTTTCGTCGCTCGCCGTCACGTTGCGCGCCGCCGACACGGGGCTGCGCGTGTCGCTGAAATCGAGAAGCCGGGTAGCGATTCGCATCGGCAGCGATCCGCCGCGGCGGCCACGTTTCCGTCGCCTCACCCGACGACGTGCTTGCGCGCCGGCGACGAGATCAACGCGATCGTCGCGCCCGAGGCGCTGTCGGACTTCTTCGCCCGTTTCGCCGCGACCGAACGCAAGACGTTCCCGATCAAGCTCTCGGCGTAGCACCGATGTTCGTCATCGTCGTCGGCGGCGGCAAGGTCGGCACGTATTTGGCGCGCGGGCTGCTGGCGCAGCACCACGAAGTCGTCATCGTCGAGAAGCAGGCCCGCAAGGCCGAGATGATGGCGACGTTGCTCGACAGCGACGTGGCGATGGTCGGCGACGGCTGCGATCCGGTCGTCCTCGAAGCCGCCGGACTCAGACGCGCCGACGTCGTCGTGGCCGACACCGGCGACGACGAAGACAATCTCGTCGTCTGCTTGATCGCCAAGAAGCAATCGAAGCGCGCGCTGCATCGCCCGCGTCAACAACCCGAAAAACAAGTTGATCTTCGAATCGATCGACCATGCGGCGCCCATTCAACTGATCTCATCGACCGAGATGATCCTCGACGCGATCAACGAGCACGTCAATTCGCGACGAACTCTCATTGATCGGACGCCTGCGCGACGGCGACCTCGAACTCGTGAAGCTGTCCGATTCCGCCGGCTCGCCGGCCGACGGACGACGCATCGTCGACATCGGCCTTCCGCGCTCGTCGATCGTCGTCGCCGTCGACCGGAAGGGCGAAGAACTGCTGATCCCGAGCGGCGATACGGTCGTACGTGCCGGCGACAACGTGATCTTGATGGTGAAGGCGACGCGCGCGAAGACGCGCGCACGGCGCTCGCCGGCGAACGTATCGGGCGCTGAACCCGCGCGACCGATGCAGCCGGCGAACGCTCGGTTCGGCGGAGGCGCACCATCGCGTCGAGAAGGCAACGGGTCGTGAATGACCGGACTCGCACGGCCGTTGGTGCCCATGCCGGCGATGCCGCCGAGACTGCGTGGCTGACCGTCTACGTTGCCGGCGCGCGCGGGGCGGGCAAGACGTACCGGCTTCTCGAGGAGGCGATCCGCTTACAGGAGAGCGGTCTTCGGGTGGCCATCGGGTTCATCGATACCAGAGCGCGCCGCGATCTCGAGCTGCTGGCGTCGCGCTTACCGCGGAGTGGCGTCCGCACGGTCTCCGGCGATGGAACGGCGGCCGTAGAACTCGATTTCGACTTCGACGCGGCAGTGCGTTTGAGGCCGCACGTTCTCATTCTGGACGATCTGGCGCGTCGCAATCCAGCCGGCGGCGTGCATACCACCCGCTGGCAGGATGCGCTTGCACTCCGCGCTACCGGAATCAGCGTCCTGGGCGCTCTCGATGTGGCGAACCTCGAACCCGTCGCGCCGACGGCCGAAGAGTTGTTCGGGCGTCCCGTCGCCGAGCGCGTGCCGCTTTGGTTCTTGCATGAAGCGGATCAGGTGATCGCCCTCGACGTTTCGCCGGCGCAGCTCCAAGCGCGCGAACTGTGCGACGGCGACCCGCCGGCTGCGCTGCGCACTCTGCGTGAGCTCCTGCTGCGTACGATCGACGATCTCGAAGCGCCCGACGTGACGCCGCAACAGACGTCGACCGCGCTTGCGCTCGCAACGGGTGACGGCGAAACGGCACTCCTCTTGCGCCGCTCTTGGAGTTTGGCGCAAGCGCTCGATCTAGCGATGGACGTCGCCTTGGTTGGTGAACGCGAGGTCGATTCGATCATAGCGTTGTCGCGCCAGCTCGACGCCCATGTCGTCCCATTGGAACGCTTCGATGCGATTAGGCCCCAGCTTTCCGCTCTGAAGGCGACGCTGATCAGCGTGCCGCGCGGGGATCTCGGCGTACCGCATCGCCAGCCGGCCGGTCGAACGCGACACATTCATCGTCGACACGTCGACGGACCGCCTGCCGCCCGCTCGCGACATTGCGTTTCCTCGCTACGCTCAGACGGCCGGAGATCGGATGCGGGTAGGCTATGGGCGGCTGACGATCTATTTCGGAGCCGCAGCAGGGTCGGGAAAAACGTTGGCGATGCTCGATCGCGCGCATCAACTACTAGCCCGCGGCGTCGATGTCGTCGCGGCGATCATCGATACGCACGGGCGGGCGGAAACGGCGAAAAAGGCTGATGGCTTACCGGTGCTTGCGCCGTCCGGAGGCGCGCGCGCCGGCACTGACCCCGCGGAACTCGATTTGCCGGCGCTCCTTGCGCGCCATCCGGCCGTTGCGTTGGTCGACGGGCTCGAACATACGAACGCACCCGGCAGCGCGCATGCAAAGCGCTACGATGACGTGTTGCAGGCGCTGCGAGCCGGCATCTCCATCATGACGACGTTGGACGTGCAACATCTCGAAGGGCTCAGTGACGCCGTCCACCGCCTTACCGGTCAGCGCATCCGCGACACCGTTCCCGACGACGTGCTGCGACTGGCCGACGACGTCATCTTCATCGACACCACGGCTGAGAATCTGCGGCGGCGTCTACGCGAAGGGAAGATCACGGCGCCCGAGCATGTCGATGAGGCGCTGACTCATGTCTTCCGCAGCGAAAGATTGACGGCACTGCGCGAAGTCGCTTTGCGTGAAGTCGTTCGCGCGCGCGGCGACAGGCACGCCTCACCGTTCTCACGACTGGTCCTCGGCGTCAAGGCACGCGGACGAGATGCTGCCTTGATCGAACGCTGCGCGCGCATTGCGCTACGGCTCGAGATCGACCTGACCGTCGTCCACGTCGTGCGCCGTGGCGAGACGCCGCCCAGCGAAGCGCTTGAAACCCTGGCCGCAACGGCGCGGCGAGTCGGTGCACGCTGGCGCGTTGCCGGCGGAGTCGACCTCGCCGCCGAACTCGTCAACGCCGCCGCCGAGCAGGAGGGCGCGACCTTAGCCCTCGAGGGCGCACGCACTCGTCCGGTGTGGCCGCGCACCGTTCCGTTCGCGCGCCGCCTCCTCGATGCAGGCGCGAAGCAACTGCTGATCCTCACACCTCCGCCGTAGCGATCGTGTCCGCAACAGAGCGTTCACGAGCCGAGCAGATAAGCCGCTCCGAAGCCGATCGAGTGCTGGTGCTGACCGTTCTGCACGCCGAGATAGTCGAAATAATTGAAGTCGAGTTGAAGGCGCGAACCGATGTCTTTTTGGAAGCCCGTATCGTAGCCGAATCGGCCACCGAGTCCGGGCCCTGTCGACGACAGATCGAACCCTTCCAAAAAGACGGCGAAATTCTGCGGGAGTGAGACGGAAGCTCCCAGCGACGGCTGATAATCATGATACCGGCTGGCAGCATTTACCGGTCCGGCGCTCTGCGCGTTGTAGCCGAACGTACCGAAGAGCCCGACTGCCGGTGACAACGCGAAGTTTGCATTGACGTTGGCGAGTATGCCGTCGCCGTTAGCCGAGAAAACCGCGGCGCTGCCGACCGGTAGCGTATAGACGGCGTTCACGCCATACACCAAGCGACTCGTGTAGCCCAGTTCATATTTGACACCGATCGATCCGTCGGTGATCCCGACCTGTCGCGGCGCTCCGGAAAGGTAGCCGGCCGACGGCGGCCCGAGATCGAACTCGATGTTGCGGCCGAGTCCGACGCGTAGGCTCCCTTGAGGGACGGTGACGATTGTTCGAGGCCCCGGCGCCGCTCGATGTCAGGTTCGTATAGCCGCTCTCGAGCAGCAGACCGCCCGTTTTCACGGCACACGCCGCCGTGCTGAACGTTGGCCGCGACACGAGTTCGGAAAGCGCTGCGCATGGATCGGCAGTCGGCGCCGGGCTCGGCCGCACGTCCGGGGGCTGCGCGGGCGCACCTTGGGCCGCCGCACCGAGCGGTGTCGCTGCAAAGAACGCAAGTGCCGCTGCTGAAGAGGACGCCATGAATAAGGGGCGGCTCGAAGCCTTCAGTGACGGTGTCATCGCCGTCATCATCACGATCATGGTCTTGGAGATGAAGGCGCCGCACGGAACCGATCTCCGTGCGCTTTCGCCCGTCTTACCGGTGTTTGCCAATTACGTCCTCAGCTTCGTCTTCGTTGCGATCTATTGGAACAACCATCATCACATGTTCGCCGCCGTCCGGCGCATCAACGGACGCATTATGTGGGCGAATCTCCATCTGCTGTTCTGGCTGTCGCTTGTCCCGTTTGTCACGAGTTGGATGGGTGGCAACGGATTCGCCAAACTGCCCACCGCCCTCTACGGCGGGGTGTTGCTCATGGCAGCGGTCGCATACACGATCTTGCAGGTCGCGATTCTGGGCGACGGACACAACGTTCAGATGCGCAGCATCTTCGGCCGGGACTTCAAGGGAAAAGTCTCGCTAGGATGCTATGTGGTCGCTATTCCGCTTGCGTTCGTCGATCAGTTGATATCCGACGCCCTCTTCGTCGTCGTCGCCATCATCTGGTTCATCCCCGATGCTACGTTTTGAAAGAAGCGTCACCGAATAATGCCCGCCGAGCGACGTCCAACGGACCGCATACAACACGCGGAGCCCATGCCCGGCGACGCTGCGAAGCGCACCGTCGGGTATGCGGCAGTCGATCGCTTCGTACGCGACGATACGTGCATCGGACTTGGAACCGGAACGACGGCGTATTGGGCGGTGCAGCGCGTCGGGGAGCGCGTCGCGCAGGGAATGCGCGTACGTGCGGTCGCGACGTCGCTGGCGACGCAGGCGCAGTGCGCCGAGCTTGGCATTCCGATCGTCGCGCCGGGAAGCGAGCCGATCGACGTCGCGATCGACGGCGCCGACGAAGCTGCGCCGGACCGTTCGCTAATCAAGGGTGGCGGCGGTGCACTCTTTCGGGAGAAGGCGGTCGCCTTGGCGGCGCGCAGCTTCATCGCGATCGTCACCGAATCCAAACTCGTAGCACGTCTCGGCCGCGCTCCTTTACCGGTGGAGGTCGTGCCGTTTTCGTTACGCTGGGTACACGACGAGATCACGTCGCTGGGTATTGCAGCGACGGTGCGCACGCGCGACGGGGTGCGTTTTTCTACCGACAACGGAAATGCAATCCTCGATTGCGCTTTCGGCTGCATCGACGATCCCGCCGCCGTCGACGCCCGCTTACGCTCGCTCCACGGCGTTGTCGGCACGGGGCTTTTCGTCGGCCTCGCAGCGCAGGTGCTCGTCGGCAAAGCCGACGGCGGGGTCGACTCCTACTGACGCAGCGCGAGCGCTTGCGCTATACGGGTGCTTATGCACGCCGGCCGCAGGGTAAACGGCCGTTATGACACATCGCTTCTCTTCGATCGTCGCCGGCGCAGCACTGGCTGCGAGCCTCGGTGTAAGCGGGGCCGCGTCCGCGCAAACCGCGAACGCCGGCGGCATCCCGATCTACAACAATTGGCAGGCCGGCTGGAATCGCAACGTGGTCGACCGTCGCCACGTCATTCTCGGAACCGTCGTGTCGTTTCAACCCTACCGTCTGCAAGTTCGCCGGCGTAATGGCGTCGTGCAGACCGTCGATCTCAAGAAAGGGACCGTCATTCGCCCGACCGGCGCCACGCCAGCTCCAGGCGACCGGATCGCGATGATCGGACGCTACAGCTTAGGGACGTTCGTCGTCAACCGGCTCGTGCTGCCGTGAACCTCTAGCGGAGGCTCGTTGACTCGAGGTGAGCCGGGCTCGCCGCTGGTGACAAGGGTGGCACCGTGAAGTTGCCGATCTGCGGGCCGGCCGAGCGTATCCGTTCGAGGGCTTGACGCATCCCGAGAGGCGGCTGTCGCGGCCGGCCGACGGCGGCGAAATAGCGCTCCGGTTCGATGTTTAGCGTGCGCGTCTGAACCATGGCCACCGGGACGGAGCGCAGGAAGGCCTCCGTCGCGGCCGACTCGGTCACGTCGTCGGTGACACCGGGATGCGTCAAGCAGATTGAGCGACACGTGCAGGCCGGCGCCGACCGCATGGCGGACGCTTTCGAGAACGTCATCGAGCCCGTACCCGAGCGGCCTATAGTATGCGGCGTATACATCTGGTCGAAATGAATTCAAGCTGATGCGCACGGCGTCGAGGCCTGCATCGATCAACGTATCGAGCGACCTCGGCAGACTGCCGTTCGTATTGAGATTGATCGTGCCCGCGTCGGTCTGCGCGCGGATGCGCTCGATCGTACGGGCGATCGTCGTAACGCGCAGCAGCGGTTCACCTTCGCAGCCTTGACCGAACGAGACGATGCCGCCGGGGACGCGTTCGAGGTGCGTCAACGCAACGCGCGTCAGATCTTCGACCGTCGACTTCGTCGCTGATGCGCGCTTGCGGCGAAACGATGCCCGCGTCGGCATCCTGTTCAGAGATGCAGCCGATGCACCGGGCATTGCACCGCGGCGATACCGGCAACGCCGCTTCACCGCGTTCGAGGAAGACGTTCTGCGCGGTGAAGCACCCGTACTCGACCGCGCAGATCGCGAGCTGCGCGAGCACGCCGCTGGACCGGCTCGCGCTTGCGCCGCGTCGCGACGATGGCTTCCAGTTCGCCGGCTGAAAAGGCGCGCGGCGCCCACTGTTCTGACGCATCGGTACGCATCGCGGCGACGTGCAGTTCGTCATCGACGACGCAGGCAAACGTGTATCCGAACAGCGGTAACGCGGGCGCATGCGGCGCGCGCACGTACGCGGGCAAGAGGAGCCGGGTGTAACCCGGCGGGCAGCAAGGCGCCTAGCGCCACGCGCGCTGATGGCGCTGCTTTTTGCGCGCCGGTGCCTCGCCCACTGCGGCCGAGCAGCGGCGTCCGGCCCGGCAACACGGTCGGCACGGTGCCGGCGGGCGCAGGGATCAATTCGTCGCGGCGCGGCGGCGCGAACACGACCGCCATCGGCGAGCGGGGCAGCCCGTTCGTCGAAATAGATGCAGTCGCGCGCGTCGGCGTAGGCGAGGCCGATCAAAGCATCATCTCGCGTTCGAAGATCGTCTCCGCACCGCCGCGTCAGCTCGCGCATGTTCGCCGGGTCGCCACCGTACCTGCAACGCCCCTCCCGGCACGCGGACGTCCAGCGGCGAGCAAAAACCGCGCACCGCGATCGCGATGGCGGCGGCCGCGACGGCGCCGGTTCCGCATGCTTGCGTGGGACCGACGCCACGTTCGTAATGGCGGACGCGATAACGGTTCCATCGACGCCCGCAGCCGCGAGATGGACGTTCGTACCGCGTGCGAATCGCGGATGCGTCTGCAACGCAGCTCCGAGCGCCTCAAGATCGACCTTTTGCGATCGCATCGCCGAAGATGACGGCGTGCGGATTGCCGACCGACACGTCGTAAAAGCGCCACGTCGCTCCGAGGACATCGAGCGTTTCTTCGCGCGCTCCGTTCGGAAACACAACGGGGCCCATATCGACGGCGACGGCAAATGGTGCGCGCGCCGTCACTCGCGCGCCGATGCGGCCGGCAGATGTGGACAGCGAGAACGCTTGGCCCTCGCCTCGATCGAAAAGATAGCGCGCGACGCAGCGAACGCCGTTGCCGCACATCTCCGCTTCGCTCCCGTCCGCATTGAAAACGCGCAGCGCCATCGTCGCGTCGTCCTTCGCGTCGCGCAAGATCAACAGGCCGTCGGCGCCGTCCAGCGGCCCATCGACGGCACAAAGGCGGCAGCGCGAGTTCGGCATCGCTGTAGGGCGGCGGGAGACGGCCTCGCGCGGCGAACGTTCGTCGACGAGCACGAAGGTGTTGTGAGCACCGTGCATCTTCACGAGCACGACCGGTTTGGGATCGCCGCGCAGACGCGTCACCGTGTTCGAGCGCCCGTCGTGCGGCATCGCGCGAGCTTCACTCGGGAAGGGTCAGCGGCGCCTGCGGCGAGATCGTGGAGACGGCGTGCTTGTAGATCAGATGCATGCGGTGTTCGTATTCGAGCAAGATCGTAAACGCGTCGTAGCCTTTGACCGTTCCCCGCAGTTGGAAACCGTTGACGAAGTACACCGTCACGGCGATCTCTTGCCGCTTGGCTTCGGCCAAATACGCGTCTTGCAGTTGGGCGCGGTTTGCGGTCAGCGTGCCGCCGTTGGTGGGCATTGGGGCGCCTTCAGGTCCGCTCGGAAACCCATCCTGCGGAAGCTACCAGCCCAGAGCCGCAGCGATCGTTGCGGCGACGTCGCGCGGCGGCACGAGCACGACGTTCGGCTCGCTGCGCTGCCACGTCAGCTGCCGCTTCGCATAGCGGCGCGTGGCGCGGATCAAGGCTCGCACGTAACTCGTGCTGCGACATCCATCCGCGCAAGAAACGCGAACGCTTGCGGATACCCGATGGCGTCGGCGGCGACCGCGCGGGGCCCAACCCGTTCGGCTTCATCGACCAGTCCGGCCGCGAGCATCGCATCGACACGCGCGGCGATGCGCGTCTCGAGGACGCCGGCGGGAACGTCGAGCGCGATCTTTAGGGTCGGTATACGCCGGCTGCGCAACGACTCGCCCGGCGAGACGTCGCGCGCGCAGAGCATCGCTGCCGCCAGAACAATTTCGAGAGCGCGCGCGACGCGATAGCGGTCCGTTGCGGCGTACCGCAGCGGCGCGCGCGGGGTCACGCAGCGCTAGCCACGCATGCAAGAAGTCCGGCGGGTGGACGCGCGCTTCACGACGCGAGACGCGCCCGCAAAGCTTCGTCGTAAGCGGGCGAAAGCGCGACGTCGCCGGCAAGTGCACGAAGGTAAAAGCCCGTTCCGCCGACGACGATCGCGCGTTTGCTTCGCGCTGCTATCGCGTCGATCGCGGCCAGCGCATCGGCGACGAAACGCGCCGCGCTATAGCGCTCGTCCGGCTCGAGAAACTCGACGAGATGGTGCGGCACGCGGCTCCGCTGCGGCACTCGTCGGCGCCGCCGTGCCGATCGGCATGCCGCGGTAGATCTGACGGGAATCCGCGCCGACGATTTCGGCATCGAACCGTTGTGCGAGTTCGATCGCCAGTTCGGTCTTTCCCGACGTGGTCGCGCCGCTCAGGAGCAGGACGCCGTCCATCGCTGTCGTGTACGCTCGTAACGCTGGAGAGCCGTCAGGCGCGCTTGAACATGCGCGCGATCGCGTCCGCTTCGATGCGCACGAGCGTCGGACGACCGTGCGGGCAGTGCATCGGGTTGGCGCAGCGCACCAGACGCGCAAGCAGCGCCGACATCTCGGCGTGTTCGAGCCGTTCGCCGGCGCGCACGACGGAGTGACATGCGAGCGACGCCCAGATGCGTTCGCGCGCGTCGAGCCCGGCGACCTCGTCGCCCAAGTCGGCGACGTACGCGCGCCAATCGAAGGGACGCGCACCGTAGCCGGCCGGCGTCGCGACGATGCGATACGTCCGCTCGCCGAACGGCTCGGCTTCGAGTCCCGCGGACGCCAGAGCCGGCCGGGCGCGTTCGAAGCGTTCGGCGTCTTGCGCGTCAAGTTCGATCGAGTAGGGCACGAGCAGCGGCTCGTGCGGGGACGCCCCCATTGCGCTGCCCGCGCCGCGATCGTTTCGTACGCGACGCGCTCGTGGGCGGCGTGCTGATCGACGAGCACGAGCGCCCTGCCGTCGGTCGCCAGCACGAACGTGTCGTCGAGCTGCGCGAGAATGCGCACTTCGCCGGACGGCACGTCGCCGGTGTGCTCGCCCGTTGCGGGATCGGCTCCGTCATCCCACGCGAAGGGCTGCGCCGCGGTCCGGTGCTGCGTTCGCGCGCGGCGCCCGTTTCGTCCGAGCGGGGGCGCGAACGAAAGGCATCGCGCAAGCGCGTGCGTCGCTTCCCGCGCCAGCGTGCGCGTGATCGCGCGCCGCGCGGCATCGCGGACAGGCGTCGGGATAGCGCAATCGCACGTCGCTCTTGGTCGGGTGCACGTTGGGATCGACGCGGTCGGGCGGCACGATCGACGAATAACACGCCGAACGGATAGCGCCCGCTCATCGCATAGGTCGCATAGCCGGCGCTCCAAGCGCCGGTCAACAGCGTCGAGCGCAGCAGCCGGCCGTTGACGAACAGCAACTGCATGCGCCGGTCGCCGCGCTCCGCGCCGGGGCGCTGACGAAGCCCGCACGTCCGATCGCGCGCGTCGCCATATCCGCGTCACGTACCGCGCCGGCATCGAGCGCAATGAGACGTCGCGCTGCCGCGCTGCCGAACACGTGCGCGAGCCGCTGATCGAGCCCGCCGGCCGCCGCGAAACGTGAACGCCGTGCGCCCATCGTGCGTCAACGAGAACGCGACGTTCGGGTAACCGAGCGACAGCATCGCTAGGAACGTCGAGATGCGCGCAAACTCCGCTGACGGCGAGCGCAGATACTCGCGGCGCACCGGCACGTTGGCGAACAACGCTTCGCCGTGACGCGCGTGCCGAGCGGCGCGGCCTGCGGCTCCGGCTGCGGAAACGTCGAGCCCGTGCGCCGCAACGGCGTAGCCGATGTCGGCTTGCGATGTTCGCGAGCGCAGCGCGCACGCGCGCGACGGCCGCGATGCTCGCGAGCCCTTCGCCGCGAAAGCCCAGCGTCGCGATCCGTTCGAGATCCGTCGAGCGCTCGAGCTTACTCGTCGCGTGACGCGCGAATGCCAGCGGTAGGTCGGCCGGCGCGATGCCGCTGCCGTCGTCGGTAACCTCGATTGCGTCGAGGCCGCCGCGCGTGACCGTCACGTCGATGCGGCGCGCACCGGCGTCGAGCGCATTCTCGACGAGTTCCTTGACGACCGAGAGCGGGCGTTCGACGACTTCCCCCGCCGCGATGGCGCCGACGGTCGTTTCGTCGAGAAGACGGATCACGCGCTATACGCGAACGGCGCTGCGCTCTCCGCGCGCGCCGGAATGCGGATCGTAAAGCGCGCACCCCGCCCCGGCGACGCTCGCGAGCGTCAGGACGCCGCCGGCGCGCTCGACCGCGCGTTTGGCGATCGCCAGGCCGAGGCCGAAGCCATCCGCGTCGCCGCCTTTGCGCCCGCGATAGAATCGGTCGAAGATGCGTTCTTGTTCGGCCGGTCTCGATGCCGGGACCGCGATCGCGTGACGTCGAGCACGACGTCGTTGGCTTCGCTGCGCACCGCGATGTCGACCGGCGATCCGGGTGCATACTTGAGCGCGTTCTCGGTCAGATTGCGAAACTGCATCGTACAGCTCGCGCTTCGTTGCCGCGCACCAGCGCATCGCAGGCGCGATGGAGCGCAATCGATGTGCCGGCCGCGCGGACTTCGAGCGTCGTCGCGACGCGTGCCGCGATATCCGCCAAGTCGACCGTTTCGAGTTCGCCGTTCGGCAGCATGCGGATGTTCCAGCCGCGCCAGCACGATCAGTTTATCGATCAGCGCACGCATGCGGCGGCTTTCCGTCAGCATCGTATCGTAAATCTGCGGCGACGCAGACGGATCGTTTTGCGCACGCCGCCGCAGAACGTCGAGAAACCCCATCACGACGGTCAGCGGCGTGCGCAGCTCATGGCCGGCGTCCGCGACGAACTGCCGCATCTGCGCTTCGGCAGCGCGCCGTTCTTCGAACGCCGCCGCGACCTGCGCAGCAGCGCCGTTATACGCCTGCACGAGCGCGCCGATCTCGTTGCGTTGCGAACTTTCGATCGTGCGCGGCGTGAAGTCGCCCGCGTCGCAAACCGTTCCAGAGAAGCGGTCGTTTCGACAAGCGGGCGCAACGCTTGACCGGCGATCGCGCGTCCCAGCGACCACGCCGCGACGATGACGAAGAGGCCGATCGGGCACCATGGCCAGCCAGAACGCGTTGATCGTGCGCGCCAGCGGCGTCGGATCCGGCACGATCGATCACGCGCGCGCCGCCGCTGTCGACGCTCGTCGGCGTCAAGCGCAAGCAGCACGTTCAAACCAAACGGAAACGGCGCCATCGCTTCAGGCGGTCGATGCGGCGGACCCAGGGGGCGGCGGATCGCCCGGGCCGCGAGCCGCGGAAAGGTGGGCCGGGCGGCGGCCCCATCGGACTTTCGAAGCGCCTGCCTGCGCCCGTCGACGACGATCGGACGGCCGTCTTCGCCTTCGCCGACGCTCGCGGCCAAGAAACAGCCGCCGCTGCTGACGCAAGCGGAAGATGACGACGTGGAGCCCGGGACGGGCCAGGTCGCCCGCGAGTGCAGCGGCTGCGGATTCGAGCGTTCCGTGCCGCGCGACTTGGAGTCGAATCTCTTCGGGCGCTTGGCGCGCGACGGCTGCGCTCGCTTGGCGCGAAGCGATTCCGAAAGCCGACAGTGCGAATGCCGTGACGGCCGCCAGCACGATGACGATCCAGCACGATCGCGGCGAATACGTACGCCGCCGTCAAGCGGTGCGCGAGCGTCCGGAACATGCGCGTTAGCCTTCGCGCAAGGCGTACCCGACCCCGCGGTGCGTGTGCAGCAGACGCGTGCCGAAACCGTGGTCGATCTTCGCGCGCAAGTACGAGACGTAGGTTTCGACGGCACCGGGACCGACGTAGCGTTGCGTGCCCCACACCGAATCGAGCAGTTGATCGCGCGTGAAGACGCGATTGGGATTGCGCATGAACGTGACCAGCAGGTCGTACTCGCGAGCGGACAGCGCGATCCGCTTCTCAGCGCGCGTCGCCACGCGCGTTTCCAGATTGACTTCGAGGTCGGCGAAGCGCAGCACGGACGGCTGCGCCAACCGCGGCCGTCGCAGCGCCGTCTCGAGCCGAGCGATCAGTTCGGGCAATTCGAACGGTTTCGCGACGTAGTCGTCAGCGCCGCCGTGCAGACCCGCGATCTTGTCGGCCGTTTCGGTTTTCGCCGACAGCATGACGATCGGCGCTTCGGTCAGCTTGCGAAACATCGGTACGAGTGCGATTCCGTCGATCTTCGGCAGCATGACGTCGAGCACGATCGCATCGGGCGCCCAGTCCTGCGCGATCGGAGAGTGCGACTTGCCCGTCGGGCGCGGAGCGCACCTCATAGCCGTCGTCGGCCAAGCCGATCTCGAGCAGTTCGCGAATGCTGCCGTTCGTCGTCCACGACGAGAACGCGCGCGGAAGTATTCGGCATGGGGCTGATGGTAGGCAGCGCGCCTGAGAAGGCCCTGAGAACGCGCCGGGTCGACGGCGAGCGGGCTTTCGCGGCCGACTGGGTGGGATTTCGAAGACGACTTATAACCTTGTACGATTGTGAAGCCGCCGCCGACACAAAGACAAGAAGACTCCTCCGCGCTCGCTCGCGGCGTTCGTCTCGACTTACTCATTGCGGTTTGTGCGTTACTCATCTCGTCCGTCGCGGCAGGAGCGTCGTGGTGGCAAGCGCGCGTTCTTCAATCGCAAACGGCCGTTCTCGCGCAACAGTTGGGCGCGCAGGTATGGCCGTACGTCGGCGTTTCGGAAACGATCGACAAACATACAGTACGAATCAGCATCGGCAATGACGGCCTGGGGCCGGCCATACTGCGCAGCGCCGCAGTCACGGTCGACGGACAACCGAAGGGAAACTTCATCGACGTGCTGCACGCGATCCTTGGACCGAACCTATTAGCACGTGCGCGTAAGTCGCATGGCGGAGCGATGAGCCTCGGGTTGTCCGGCGGACAGCCCGGTTCGGTGCTTAGACCGGGTGAAGCGACCGACGCTTTGACCTTTACGAGCGAGCAGTTCGCTGCCCGATTCCTCCAAGAGGCGTACCGGCGGGTCCGCGTCCGCCTTTGCTACTGCGCGATCATTCCCGGCAAGTGTTGGCAGAGCGACTCCGCTTCATCGCACGATCCACAGCCAGTCGGCTTTTGTAAGGAACAGCCAAACGACATCCTCCACGCCACGGGCATCAGCGCATTATACCGAAGGTTCTAAAAGCGCGATTGAGCTGCGCGCGACCGCGCATTTGCGGCGCTGTCAGCGATCCTGGAACGAAGATCCGAATCCTCGCAAGTCTTACGGCGATGACCCAGAAGGTGGCGCGTATGCGCCGCTATACGTACGTCGTGATCGACGTCTTCACGGAAGTTCCGTTTGCCGGCAATCCGCTGGCTGTTTTTTTGGACCCGCACGGGCTGTCGTCCGGCGAGATGCAAACCCTCGCCCGGGAGCTCAACCTGTCCGAGACGGCGTTCGTGTTCGAGCCGGAGCGGGAAAGCAGTGCGGCACGCGTGCGCATCTTCACGCCGCGCGCGGAGATTCCGTTTGCGGGCCATCCCACGATTGGAAGCGCCTTCGCGCTCGTCGAAGCGGGCCGCGTTCCGGCTGCCAATTTTATCCTGGATGAAAACGTCGGGCCCGTTCCAATCCGCCTAGAACGTGCGCGCGATCCGTTCGTCGCGTGGCTGCGTACACCGCCCTTGTCGTTCGGCCGTCGCTTCGACCGGGTCGCGTGTGCGCAAGCCTTGGGGCTGACCGAAAACGATCTGCTCGGTAACTACCCCGTCGAAGCGGTGTCGGGCGGAAACCCGTTTTTGTACGTGCCGGTGCGTGACCCCGAGACCGTCGACCGTGCCGAACTCGACGCAGCGGGCCTGCGCCGTGTGGTCGACGATCCGGCGGGCGACGAAGTGTTCGTCTTCGCGCCGACTTCTGCCGGCGTCTACGCCCGCATGTTCGCTCCGAAACTCGGCGTCGCCGAGGATCCGGCGACCGGCAGCGCTACCGGCCCGCTCGGTGCGTATCTCGTCGAACACGGACTGATCCCCGCGACCGACGGCACGCGTTTCGTGAACGAACAAGGCGTCAAGATGCAGCGCCGCAGTCTGATACACGGAATCGTCCGTACGCGCGACGGTGCGCTGGAAACAGTCGAAGTCGGCGGTAGTGCCGTGCACGTTATCGATGGAGTCGTGAACCTGCCGGATCGTTAGCGCAGCGGCGTTGGCGGTAATGCTTAGCTTCGCGGCGATGGCGACGGCGACGGCGATGCGCCCGACTTGAGGCTGCCGCCACCCTGCGGGAGTTCGGGCGGCCGAACGAAGACTAAGCCGATCGTCGGAACGTAGAGGAACGCCGGGCGGCCACCCGATTGCGGCGCGATGCCTTTCGCCGCGGCATCGGCCGGCGATAGGACCGTGATGTATGCGCAGGCCGTGAAGCCGCGGAAGGCCCTCACCGCCGGGCTGTTGCGGAACGCCGCACGTTCGGCGTCGGTCGGCTGAGCGCGCGGCGGCGCATTGCCGACCACCATCGACGGTCCGCCGACTGGTGGGCCTCCGCCCGGACCGCCCTCCGGCCCTGCGCCGCGTTCGCCTCCGAAGCCGCCACGGAAGCTACCCGCACCCGCGACGCCGCTCGCACCGTTTGTGCTCCCGGGCCGGCGCAGATTGGGCCGCAACTCGAGATAATACGGCACCGAACTACCGGCGCGGGTCGTATGTGCGACGACCTGCATGTTGGGCACGGCCGGTAACGCCGTCTTCGCTTGATAGGCCGCGACGTACGCGCGCAACGCAGCGAAGACAGGCGCACCGTCACTCTGCGCTGCCGCATCGCACGAGGCGCGCGTGGTGGCCGGCGAGAGCGGGTCCGTCCCCGGCGGCGGGGGCACGGGAACGAACCGAGCACCGCGTTGATTCCCTTGTGCGCTCGTCGTCTGCGCTTGTGCTGCGGCGGCGAAGTTCGATACCGATGCGAGCGCCGGCCCAGGGCGAGGACCGCCGAGCGTCATGGTGTACGAAAGATTGATCGTGCGCGGCAACAGCGGCGTCGCCGCCGTTCGGAAAAGCGCGCCATTCGAGAGCGGCAGGGGCAGCACGCCGGAGTCGGTCGCAAACTCGCCGCCATACGTATTGAACACGTTGTTTTCGAAAAGCGTCACTTGGCCGGGCCCGAATTCGTGCGAAAGACCCGCCGAAAACTCCACGTAGGGACCCAAGTTTTGTTGATTGTTGGCGCCGGTATAGCGCGCGTTAGCGAGTACCTCGATGCCGCTACGCGGGAGATACCCGTCGACCGTCAATCCGGCACGATGCAGCGGCCGGTTCGGCAGTTGCGCGCCGACGAGTGTGGTCGACGGGCCGTCCTCTAGTCGCCCGCTCGCCGCAGTCAACTCCGCTTTGTTGAGCGAATAGTTCGGTAATAAAACGACGTACCGGCCGAGCGGGAATCGCCCGCTCAAATTGACGCCTTGGTAGAGACGACGAGTTCCGCCAACGTTCTCTTGAGCGAAAACGGTCGGCGCAGCCGCGTTCGGGCCGCAGACGCTCGGTGCTCGATATGCGCCGAGAAGATCGGTCAGGTAACCGCCTGGATAATAGGTGTTGGGTTCTTCGATCAGCGCGCTGATAATTTGACCCGTTTGCACTTGCGAGAACAGGTCTGCCGTCACCGAGCCACCCGCACGGAAGCTATGCGTCCAGGCGGCGTCGAGGCTGACCGCCGATTGCGCGCCGCCATTGGTGTCGCCGGGACCGCTGACGATCGCCGTCCCGGCTTGGCAGTCGAAGCGCGCGCCGACGGGATCGCTGTACGAACGGTTCACGTCGACGTTTGGCTGCGAACTCCCCACGTTGATCGACGCGCTGTATGCATTGGCTGCTTGAGGCTGCCACGTCGCGCCGAAACCGACCATCGGGCTCGCGCCCAAGGTCGTCGTGTCGACGAGCGAAACGTGCGGTTGCAAAGTCAGCCGATCGCTTGACTTGATGTTGTCCGACACCGTGTAACTCGTCGACGAGATCGCATTTTGGTACGGAACTTCAAACCGCGAGCCGGCGATCGGTAGCGAAGTCGTCGAGCGACGCGTAGGTGTTGCCCGAAAGCGCGATCGTATGGCGGCCTTGCGCGATCGAAGCGCTATAGGCGACGCCGCGCGTTAACGTGTTGGTCGTCGCGAGCGACGGGTCCAAACACTCGCCATAGTCGTCTTGGGTCGTGGCGCAATCGTCAGCCGGCACGACCGGGCGGCCCGAACGACGGCAAGTCGCCGGGCGCTTGTAAGACGTAGCGGTTGCCGTCATCGGTCGTCTGGCGGCTCGAACTCTCGTACGCCGTGAAGTTCGTCGCTACGGTTCCGACCAGCGACTGCACGGTCGCATACGCGAACCCGAAGCGTCCGAAATTTTGATTGTCCGGGCCGATGCCGCACGGCAAGATCGTCACGTCGCGCGCGCAGATGGCGTGCGCGTCGCGGTTGTTCGTCAGCGCCGTGCCGCTGATCGGTGGTGCGATCGTCGCCGAGGCGATAGCGAAACTTGAGAAAGTCGCCGAGGCTCGTCGACTCGCCTTCATGCGGATAGGTCAGTCCGCTCTGATCTTCATAATCTTGAAACGTTAGCGGACTATTGCTGCCGCGCCACGTGTGCTGAAGCGCGAGGCCTAGGCTGCCGATGCTGCCCGTCGCCGCGAGCGCGTAATTCGAACGGTCGAACGTGCCCGTCGTGCCGGACGCGCGCACCTGCAGAGCCTGCGTCGGCTGCAGCGTCCGAAAATTGACGCCGCCGCCGAGCGCGCCGGCCTGCGGCGACATGCTGACGCTCGACCCGGAGAAGAGGTCGGTGCCGATTGCGCCCAGGTTCGCCGTCGAGCCCGGGCGCGGACAGCGGAATGCCGTCGAGCGAGATCGCCGTCTGGGATTCGTCGTGGTTGCTCAGCGACACGGTGACGGCGCTATTCGGATCGGTCTGGTCTTGCGTGACCGACACGCCGGCGATCTGATCGAGCGCGTCGGTCAACGAGTCGAGATGCGCCGAACGGGGCTGTTGTCGGAGATGTCGCTCTGACTGACGCTGACGGTCGAACGCGCCGTGACGTTCCGATAATGCGCAGGCCGCCGGTCGAGGTCGAGAGCGAGACGCGCACCATGACCGTCCGGCCGTTGAGCACGTCGAATTCGTTCGACACGCCCGACTGGTAGCCCGAACGCAAGACGCGTACGCGATAGATGCCGGTCGGAACGTCGGTGTAATCGATCTTGCCGGCGGCCGTCGTCAGCGAACTGGCCGTTTGCGGTCCAACGAGGATCGTTCGCGCGTTGCCGACCGGCTTGCCGTTCGCCGCATCCACGACCGCGATGACGATCTCACCTGTGTCGCTCTGCGCGCGCGCGACGCCGCACGGCTGATGGCGAAGCACGCGACGCGACGGCAAGCGAGATACGGAAGCAGGCGAAGCGCTCTTCTCATGCGGCGCCGATTCTAGCAGCCACGCCATGGAAGAGTCCTGGGAATTTGGGCCGCGAGCGCTAGACGGCCGCGCTGGCCTTGCCTCTTTTAGTGGGTCGAGAGCTCGACGAAGAGCCGCCGCCCCGGCAGCGGGTAGCCGAAGATCGGCGCCGGCGTGCTCGTCTCCGAGATTGAAGCCGCGCAACGTCACGACGGCCTGCGGCGCGAGCTTGTAGCGCACGAACGCGTCGAGCGAGTCGTACGCGTCGTACGTCGCCGTCAGTGGCGGCGGGACGTTGGCGGCGTCGTTGCCATCGGAGCCGACGATCCCCCAGCGCAAGCCGTAGGAGTAGCGGTCGCGCCCGAAGGGGCGGGTCAGGCCGAGGCGTCGCTGAGCCGACCGGGTTGTGCGGCAAGCCGCGCTCCGGTCGAAAGGTTCAGCGCCTTATAGAGGTCGGTGAAGCTCAGGTCGCGACGATGCCGCGCGAACGGATGTGACTCGGCGGTCACGCGAATGCCGGCGGTCTGCGCGCGCTGCGCGTTGTACGGCAGGTACGTGGTCGGATCGATGACGATGAAGTTCGACCCGCTGCGCGCGAACCAGCCGACGGAAAGCGCTCGCACGGCGCGCATTCGTACTCCAACGGTCGCGTCGGCGTGGCCGCCTTTTCGGGCAGTAAGTTCGGATTTGCGAGCGCCGGGATAGTACAGATCTTGGAGCGTCGGGACGCGAAACGACTCGCCGAGATTTCCCGATAAGCGCAGCGCGCCGGATGGATGATGCCGCCGAGCGACGGCGCAAGCACCGTACCATGCGGCGCATCGTTTTCGCCACGCAAGCCGGCAGTGATGCGCGCGTCCGGCAAATGGCGCCGTTCCGAACTGCACGTACGCCGCGGCTTGCGATTGGCTCGCGCCCGCTGGCCGAGGGAGGGCTCGCCGAGGTCGACCCGCCGGACGCAAACGTCATCGAAGGCGACGTGAACACGCCGCTTTGGCGCCCGAAGTCGATCGCCTGCGACGACGTCTTCGCGCCCGAAGCTGGCGGCGTCTTTGAGCGACACTTGCGCGCGGCCGAAATACGTGTCGTATTCGCCGACCGAGGGGTCGACGAACGTGAAGCGCTCCGTTGACGCCGGAGACGTCCAGCGTCAGCGTGGAAGCGTGGCGTGTCCCGTTCGAGTTCGAACAGTCCGGTCGCGTTCGAAAACGCTGGGTCGTTTGTCGGGCTGAGCGACGTCAGTTCGACCCGGGATGCCGACCGATAGCGCTGCGTCGTCGGCACGTGCGCGCAGCGTGAGACCGGCGTCGAGCGGAACGTCGAGCGAGATCCGGCCGGCGCTTTGATCGCCGTAGCTGTTGGCGCGCACGCCGGCCGGAAATGCGCAGGGTTTGATCGCGCCGAGGTAACCGCACGCTCCCTGGCCGTAGGTAAAGCCGGGATAGCCATAGGCGTCGGTTGCGACGTGCCGTTCGAACGATGCGCCGATGTGCCCGTCCCCGACCGCCACGCGCAGATCGCGGTCGGCGAACGAACCGTCGGCCGCTTCCAGATACTCGCCGCGCGGCACGCTCGTGATGATGTTGATGACGCCGCCGGTCGCGCTCGTGCCGTAGAGCGTCGACGCGCCGCTTTCGACGATTTCGATGCGATCGACGCCAACGGTCGACAAGTTTTCCAGGTACGCGGCGCCGGTCGTGGGATCGGCGACCGGTTGCCCGTCGACGAGAACGAGCGTTTGCGCCGACGTCGACCCGCGGATGCCGTAATTGACGATGCTGCCCGAACGGACCGTCGCGGTAGAGTTCGTACGCCCGGCACGTCTTCCAGCGCATCGGCGACGGTGCGCGCGCCGTACGACTCGATCTGCGCGCGATCGACGATGAAGGTCGGCCGAGACGTCTCGCGCGAGCGGCTCGCTGCGCCGGTCGCTCGTGACGACGCGCCCGATCTGACGCAACGGCTCCGCCGGTGAGCGACGGGGAAGGATGGCGCGGGAGCGTCGCGACGAAACGCGGGGACGGCGTGCGAAGCGCGGCGCCGCACTCGCCGCCGTGGGAGACAAAGCGACGGCAGTTACGGCGAGGCCGACGATGCTGCGAGCCAAATGCCGCGCGACGCATACAGCGAACACGATGTTTTTCCAACCCTTTCGCGAGGTGGTGCAAAACGCGTTCGCTTGCAGTGTCCTGACTCGCGGATCGTCGCCGTCGTGCTCGCGGCCTTCCCGCCGTTGTACCGGCAGTGACCGAGAGCGGCTCCCCGCTCACAGTGGCGCGACCGTCCCGGACTCATCACCGGGTTCCTGACGCGCGAACGCTAGTGCTCCTATCGATACGGAATACTAGACTTCCTTCGGATGTCGTGCCGTGCCATCACAACTCGAAGCCGAGTTGCAGTTCTTCTCGTCCGGCCGGAGCCGAGAGCGGAGCTCGCAATGGAACCTGGCGTTCGAGCGGATGGCCGATCGTCGAGAACGGCAGCGATCTCTTTGGCGCGGGCGATGACGCCCGGCCGGCAGCCCGGCCATCTTCGCGACCTCGATGCCGAACGAGCGCGACGTGCTGCCCGGCAGGACGCGATGCGAAAAGACGGGCGCTCCGGAGCGCGCTCGATTCTCGACGGCCGTCACGTGAAAGTTCGCGACGAGCGGCCAGCGCTCGGCTAGCGCGACCAGTTCGTGGAAGTGCGTCGCGAACAGCGTCAGCGGCGCTTGCGCTTCCAGGCCCAGCAGGTACTCGCAGATCGCTTGCGCGATCGCGAGGCCGTCGCTCGTGCCGGTGCCGCGGCCGACTTCGTCGACGAGCAGCAAGCTGCGCCGCGTGCAGCGGCGCAGGATGTTCGACGCCTCGGCCATCTCGACGTAGAACGTCGATTGCCCCGACGCCAGATCGTCGCCCGCACCGATGCGCGTAAAGATGCGGTCGACGATGCCGAGCGTCATCGAACGCGCCGGCACGAAGGCGCCGATTTGCGCGAGGATCACGAGCAGCGCCGTTTGCCGCAGGTACGTCGACTTGCCGCCCATATTCGGCCCGGTCAGCAGGATGAAGCGCGCGCTGCGTTCGCGCGAGGTGCACGTCGTTGGGAACGAAAGCGTCGCCGCCCAGAGCTTCCATGACGGGATGGCGCCCGTCGACGACTTCGAGGCTGCTCGTCTCGACGAACTCCGGCCGCACGTAGCCGCGTTCGGCCGCCGCACTGCGCGAGCGCGCACGCGACGTCGAGCTCGGCCAGCGCGTCCGCCGTCGCGAGCAGCGCGTCGACGTGCTCGGCGACGCTTTCGACGAGGTTGGCGTAGAGCGTCTCTTCGAGGCGCAGTTGGCGCGTCTGCGCGCTGCCGATACGCGAGTTCGAGTTCGCGCAGCTCGGGGATCACGAAGCGCTCGCCGCTCGTCAGCGTTTGCTTGCGCACGTAGTCGGCCGGAACGTGCGCCAGGTTCGATTTCGAGATCTCGATCGCGTACCCGAACGCGCTCGCATACTTGACTTTGAGGCCCTTGATGCCGGTCCGCGTCGCGTTCGCGCTCTTCGAGCGCCGCCATGCGCTCGCGCGCCTGCGGCGCGCTGCGCGACGCACTCGCTCACGTCGGGCGAGGCGTCGGGCCGAATGACGCCGCCGTCGGCCAGCGTCGCCGGCAAGTCGTCGCACAACGTCGCTTCGAGCTGCGCATGCAGCGCGCGATGGTCGCCCGATGCGCTGCGCGTACGCCGCAAGTGCGGGCGGAAGCGCCGCGCGCAGCGGTTCGAACAGCGCCAGCGTGCGCCGCAGCGAGCCGAGATCGCGCGGTAGCGGCACGCCGGAAGCGCACCTTCTGCGCGATGCGCTCCAGATCGAACGCGCCGCCGAGCAACTCTTGCAGCGCCGCGCGCGCCGGATAATCGGCGACGAGCGCCGCGACGCGATCGGCGCGCGCCGCGATCGCCGTCGCGGTCGACGAGCGGCGCGACGATCCAGCGCGCCAGCAGCCGCGAACCCATCGCCGTCTTGCAGCGGTCGAGCGTCGCGAGCAAGCGTCGCTTTCGGGTTCTGGCCCTGAGATCGTGACCAGATCGAGGTGCCGGCGCGTGTTCGCATCGAGCGCGACGAACGTGCGCGCACGGTAGAACTCCGGCTCGCGCAGCGCTCCGTCCGGCGCATCGAAGCCGACGCGGCGCACGAACGCGCGCAAGCGCGCCGAGCGCGCGGCGCATGGCGCAGCGATTCGTCGAGCGAAAAGCCGTCGACGGCAGCCGCTGCATCCGTGGCGACGGCGGCCAGCGGCGGCACGCTGACGCGGACGCCCGGCAGCTGCGCGACGATCTGCGCGCGCATCGTCGGGCGGCACATCGGCGACGATTTCAGCCGGTCCCAAGGCGCACGAGCTCGGCCAGCGCTTCGTCGAACGCGCTGTCGCCCGCGTACGCCGTCGCGGCTGCGCGGCCGGTCGAGACGTCGGCGTACGCGACGCCGAGCGCATCGCCGCCGCCGGTCAACGCGACCAGATAGTTGTCGGTCCCGCGCGCGAGCAGATTCTCTTCGATCAGCGTGCCGGGCGTCACGACGCGCGTGACGTCGCGCCGCACGAGTTTGTTCGGTACCGGGGCTTCCAGTTGCTCGGCGAGCGCGACGATCCGCCGCTGCGCGACGAGCTTCGCGAGGTACGCCGTCGAGCGCGTGGTGCGGGACGCCGGCCATCGCGACGCGCCGGCCGCCGCCGGCTTCCTTGGACGTCAGCGCGATCTGCAGCGCCGCCGCGATCGTCTTCGCATCGTCGCCGTACGCTTCGTAGAAGTCGCCCGACGCGCGACAGCAGGATCGCTTCGGCGTAGCGCTCCTTCATCGCGAAGTACTGCGCGAACAGCGGCGAGTAGTGGTTCGCTCACAGCTCATACACGTCGCGACGCTCGAAGCAGGCTCGCAGCGTGCCGCGATGAGATCGATCGTCGACGCGCCGGTGAGATCGCGGCGCCGGCCGCAGTCGCCAGCGCCGCGCGCGATCGACGACGATCTCACCGCGTACAGCCCCACGTATGACGCTCTATCGATGCGAACGTCGAGCCACGGGCGTTCGACCAGCGCGGCAGTGTCGAGCTCGCCGCGCGGCTGCGACGACGGTCACGTTGTCGCGTCGTTTTGGCGGCAAGCTTGGCGGGGTCTTTGCGCGACGGTCCCTGAACGAGCGCGCGCACGACGCGTGCCGCGTTTGCGCGCGTGCCATGCGCGCACGCCGCGGTCGACCGTCGCGCGCCAGTGCGCGCAAGCGCGCGTTGCCGACATCGGCGCGGAATCTGCTCCCAGCGGGCGGCCGGCGTGCCGCGGCGCGGCGAATAGACGAACATGAAGGCTTGCGCGAACGCCATCTCCTCGCACAGCGCCAGCGTCGCGCGCGAAATCGTCGTCGCTTTCGCCCGGAAAGCCGACGATCAGGTCGGTCGTCAGCGCCCAGTGCGGACAGTGCTCCCGGAACAGTCGCGATCTTTTCGCGATACTGCGCCGACGGTATACTTCCGGTTCATGCGGCGCAGGATCGGATCGGAGCCGCACTGCACGGGCAGATGGAAGCGCGGCTGCAGCGAACGGCAGCGCGCCGAGCGTGCGCGCCAGCTTCGGCGTGAAATCTTTGGGATGCGAGGTGAGGAACGTCAGCGCGGTCGAGTCCCGGGAAGCGCGCCGACCGTCTCGAGCAAGTCGGCGAAATCGGCGCCGCTCGCGGGCTCCCGGTACGCGTTGACCGTCTGGCCGACGAGCGTCACTTCGCGCGCGCCGCGCGCGATCGCGCGTTCGACCTCCGCGACGATGTCGCGCCAGCGGCCGATTATCGAAGCGGCCGCGCACGTACGGCACGATGCAGTACGTGCAGTAGTACGAGCAGCCGCGCTGCACGTTGACGAACGCGCGCAAATGCGGCGAAGCGCTCGGTGACGCAATCGCCTTCGCCGCCGAGCGGCGCGCAGCAACAGCCGCTCTTCGGTCAGCGTCGACGATCGTCGCTCGAACTCCGCGCGCCACGCGTCGAGCGCGTCGCCGAGACGCGACGAGTTCGCTCGTCCCGAAGACGCCGTCGAGATACGGCGCCGTGCGCTGCATGCGACTCGCGGTCTTGTTCGGCCAGGCAGCCGCACACGACGAGCTTGACGTTCGGATCGGCCGGCTTTGAGCGCGCGGAAATGCGCCATCCGGCCGTACGCACGCCGTTCGGCGTTGTCGCGCACCGTGCACGTGTTGAGCACGACGACGTCGGCCTCGGCCGGCGCGCGCGCGTCACGGCGTAGCCGGCGGCGGCCGCGCGATCCGGCGATGTAGCGCGAGTCGGCTTCGTTCATCTGGCAGCCGAACGTTTCGATGTAGATGCTCGCCATCGTACTTGCGCTTACTTCGACGTGTCGCCCGCCAGCTTTTCCAAGAGCGCGAGCGGCAGGTAGAGACGTCCCGCCGATCGATGTCGGGCGCCGCATCGTACAGTCGTCGGCGACCCGTCGATGCGCACGGTCGCGTCGCCGAGGTGGCCGACGACGACATGACCCCCATAGCGCACGACGAACTTCTTTCCGTCGAGCGAGAACGCGTCGGTCGGCAGATAGTCTTCGGCCGGCGCGACGATCGGACGTGCGCGTTTCGTCGGCTTGCGGCTCTTGCAGCACGACTTGCGTCGTCGTGCTGCGGCAGCACCTCGATCTGGCGCGTCGTGCGTCCGCGGCGGTCGTCATTGCCACGTCGATGCGTGTCCGGCTGGAACGGCATACGGCTGCCGGCGACGGTACGAACGGCGTCACCGTCGAGCGTCAACGTCGCGCCGGCGGGCACGCCGCGCAACGACGATCGTGCCCGTCGGGTTTCCGGCATGCGCGCGCGGTCCCGGCGAAAAGCCGCGTGCTCGACATCGCGATCGCACCGAGCCGCGACCGTGACGTCGACTTCCTGCACGGCCCAGCCCGTCTTCGTCAACGTGATCGCATGATGGCCGCGGACAAGCCCGCCGACAGAACGCCGGAGAACGCCCGACGTACGTTCCGTCGATGAACACGTCGGCGCCGCTCGGCAAGCGTCGTCACGTAGACGCCGCCCGAGCGGAATCTCCGCGAGCGCGCGCGAGGCGCTGCGATGCCGAGCAGCCAGCGCGACGAGCAGCGCAAGCACGACGCATGCGTGCGCGACTGCCACGCCGCACGTCGCCGCAACCCGGCGTCATCTCACGCGGCGGCCGCTTCGCCGCGCGGTCCACGCGGCCCCGCGCGGCGAAGCGCGCGCGCGATGGCGTCTCGAGCCGCACGCGAAGCTCACGGCCGGCGACCGTCGCGATCGTCGGACGCCCCAACGTCGGCAAGAGCGCGCTCTTCAACCGCCTCGTCGGCAAGCGGCTGGCGATCGTCGAGCGATACGCCCGGCGTGACGCGCGACCGCCTGTACGCGCTCGACCGATTGGCGCGGCCGCACGCTTCAGCTGGTCGACACGGCCGGCATCGATCCGGCGGCCGAGCGCGACGACGACCTGGCGCGCGCAACGCGCGCGCAAGCTCAGATTGCGGCGAGCGAAGCCGACGTCGATCGTGTTCGTCGTCGACGCAGCGGCCGGGCATCTCGCCGCTCGACGACGACGTCGTCGCGATCCTGCGGCGCACGCGCCGCCCCGTCGTGCTGGTCGCGAACAAAGCCGAATCCGAACGCGTCGCAAGCGCAGATTCCGGGCGAATTCGCGCGCCTGGGTTTCGGCGAGCCGATCGCCGTCTCGGCGCTGCACGGTGAAGGGACGGGCGATCTGCTCGACGCGATCGTCGAACGTCTTCCGCCCGAAGACGCCGCTCGGACGACGCGACGACCGAACTGGCGCTCGCCATCGTCGGGCGGCCCGAACGTCGGCAAGTCATCGCTGCTCAACGCCCTGCTCGGCGAGGAACGCGCGATCGTCTCGGCCGACGCCCGGGAACGACGCGCGACGCGATCGACACGCGTCTTCACGTTCGCCGAACAGCCGATCCGCTTGATCGACACCGCCGGCGTGTGGCGCAAGACGCCGCCACCACGGCGCGATCGAATATTATGCGTCGTTGCGCTCGCTCGGCGCGATCGCGCGCTGCGACATCGCGATCTTGGTGCATCGACGCGATCGACCGGCATCCTCGAACGGCGACCGGCGCCTGGCCGGCGCTGTTCTCGAAGAGCGCAAAGGCCTCGTCATCGTCGCCAACAAGTGGGATCTCGCGCTCGCGCAAGACGGCGACTTTTCGCAAGGCCGAGTTGACGAACGTCGATCCACGAAGCGATGCCGTTCGCCGCGTTCGCGCCGGTGACGTTTCTTTCGGCGCTGACGCAGGCGGCGCCTCGGCAGTCTGATGCCGCTGCGTTATGCGGGTCGCGCGCAATTTCGATCGGCGCGTTCCGACGCCGCAGCTCAACGGCATCGTCCGCGACGCCGTCTACGCGCATCCGGCGCCGCTGCGCGGCGGAAAGCCGCTGCGCATCTATTACGCCGCGCAAGTCGCGACGCGTCCGCCGCTCTTCATCTTCCACTGCAACGATCCCGAGCTCGTCACTTCGAGCTACCGGCGCTTTCTCGAAAACACGCTGCGCGCGCACTTCGATTTCGAAGGCGTGCCGCTCGCGTCTTGGAATTTCGGCCGCGTCGCGACGACGATGCAGCCGCCGAATGAGCGACGACGTACGTTCGATCGTCGTGCCGGCGTGGCCGTACGTCGCTGTTCGGGTTCCTGCTCGGAACGATTCCGTTCGGCGTGCTCGTCAGCCGCGCGTTCTTCGGGCGCGATCTGCGGCGCGCGGGCTCGGGCAATATCGGCGCGGCCAACGCCTTGCGTACGCTCGGGACCGGCAAAGCCGGCGTCGCCGTCCTCCTGCTCGACGCGCTCAAAGGCGCGGTGCCGGTCTCGTACGGCGACGCATCTCGCTTGTCGCTACCGCCGCAGCTTCGGCGCATCGTCGGCTCACGCGCACGTCGACGTCTCGAGCGCGCATCGCCGCTCCGCTGGCGGGCTCGCCGCGATCGTCGGACACTGCTATTCGCCGTGGCTGCGGTTTCGCGGCGGCAAAGGCGTCGCAACGTTTCTCGGCGCAGCGTTCGCGTTGTCTTGGCAGGGCGGCGTCGCCTTCGTGCTGGTGTGGCTCGCGATCGTGCTGCCGACGCGGCTGTTCGTCGCTCGGCTCGATGCTGCGGCAGCGCTCGTCGCCGGCGCGGTCATCATCGGCGCAACGCAGCGACGGCGGATCGGTTCGCGACGTTTGCTGCCGTTGGTGCGCGCTGATCGTCGGCGCCATCGTCATCGTCTGGCGTCATCGCGAGAACATCGAGAACGCCTGCGCTGCTGCGGCAACGAGGAGCGCGCCTATCGCTGCTGCGGCGCTAGCTCGCCGAAGCTGACAGGCGCCCCGCCGCGGCTTGCGGCTAACGCAAGCGGCCGAGATGATTTCCTCGAACGATTTCCGCAACGGCGTGACCATCGTGATCGACGGACAATTGTGGACGGTCATCGAGTTTCTGCACGTCAAACCCGGCAAAGGTTCGGCGTTCGTGCGGACCCGCCTCAAGAACGTCAAGACCGGCGCCACGGTCGAGCGCACCTTCCGCGCGGGCGAAAAACTGGAGCGCGCGACGGTCGACAATCGCGAGATGCAGATGCTCTACAACGATGCCGACGGCTATCATTTCATGGACAACGAGTCGTTCGAGAACGTCACGTTGCAGCGCGACCTGATCGGCGATGCCGCCGACTTCCTCAAAGACGGCATGAAGATCGACGTGCAGTTCCACGACGGCGTGCCGATCGGCGCCGACCTGCCGTCGCACGTCGAGCTGCGCGTCGACGAAACCGACCCCGGCTTCAAGGGCGATACGGCGACCGGCACGACCAAGCCCGCGAAACTCGAAACGGGAGCCAGCGTGCAGAGTTCCGCTCTTCGTCAATCCCGGCGACGTGATCCGCATCGACACGCGCGACCGCCGCTACATCGGCCGCGTGCAATAGCACGCGTAGGCGTTGCACGCCGCCGCACTGGCGGCCAAGCTGTTCGTCGTCGGCATCATGGCGAGTTTTTTCGGCTCGGTCGTCGGCTTGGGCGGCGGGTTCATCGCAATTCCCGATCCTGCGCTCTGTCTACCATCTGCCGCCGACGCTGACGGCGGGCACGTCGCTGTTTCTTGGTCACGGCCAACGTCGGAAGCGCGTCGATCAACTTTTGGCGTCAAGGACGCATCGACAAGCGGCTCGCGTTGACGATGGGGCTGCTCGGCAATCCCGGGCAGCGTCCTCGGCGCCGTCGCGCTGCAACACTTCACGACCAAAGGTTTCGATCTGCTCTACGGCGCGATCCTGGCGATCTTCGCTCTGGACTTGTTGCGCCGCGGTACGCGCGCAACCGACGCGTGCGGAGCGATTGCGCGCCTGCCGTGGGCGCAAGCGACGCGAATTCGTCGATCGCCTATCCGGACGCACGTACGTCTACGCCGACAGTCCGCCGATCGCCGCCGCTGCCGGCGTCTTGACCGGCTTCCTGTCGAGCTTTTTTGGGATCGGCGGCGGCATCATCGTCGTGCCGTTGCTGCTGCGCGGCTTTTCTGATGCCCGCGCACATCGTCTCGGCAACCTCGCACTTCATCATCTTGCTATCGTCGCCGTTCGGCTTGGCGGCGCACGGTCTCGAATGGCGACATCGATTGGCTCGTACGCGTTGCCGCTGGCTGCCGGAGGCGTCATCGGGGCGCAATTCGGAGCCGAAACCGCGCGCCGCTTGTCATCGCCGGCGCTCGTGCGAACGCTCGCGGTCGTGCTGGTCATGGCGGCGCTGAGCCTGGTCGTCCAGCACCTCGTCTGACGCCGGCGTTCGTGCGACCAGCCGAGCAAGAGAATTCAGCGCGCTCAGTCTGGGAATCGATCTCGGCGGTGGAGCCGGCGTGCGATGATGGTTGACGCGCAAAGAACATGCCGCTGCGTGCGCTCGTCCGCAGTTACGGGCGCTGCATCGTCGCGTTTTCCGGCGGCGTCGACTCCGCGCTGGTCGTCGCCGTGGCGGCGCAAGAACTCGGCGACGCGAGCGCTTGGCCGTCACGGGCGTGTCCCCGAGCTTGCCGCGCCGCGAGCGTGAAGCGGCCGGCGCATTCGCGCGTCGCATCGGCATGCGCGTCACGAGTTCTTCGGCACGCACGAACTCGACGACGCAACGGTACGCCGCTAATCCCGCAGACCGTTGTTACTTCTGCAAGTCCGAGCTTTACGGTCGCTTGATCGTCGCCGCCGAGCGAACGCGGCTTCACGACGATCGCCGACGGCCTCAATGCAGACGATCTCGCCGAGATTCGGCCGGGCCGGCGCGCCGCCGCCGAACGCGGCGTGCGCAGCCCGCTGGCCGAGGCGCACTTCACTAAGGACGACGTACGGACGCTGGCGCGGCGCCTGCACCTCGATGTTTGGGATAAGCCCGCCGCCGCTTGCCTGTCGTCACGCTTTCCGACCGGCACGCCGATCACTCCGCCGACTACTCGAGCGCGTCGAGCGCGCCGAAGACGCCTTGATCGCCGCGGGTTTTCGCGACTGCCGCGTGCGCCATCACGGCGATGTCGCGCGCATCGAAGTGCCACCCGCAGACTTTCCGGCGCTGCTGGCCGTGCGCGATCGGATCGTGCACGATCTTCGCGCGGTCGGCTACCGCCACGTTTCGCTCGACCTCGCAGGGTACGAGCGTGGCAGCGTAGCGTCGGCCGAAACAAATGGGGTCATCGATTTGGTTGCACGCCGCTTGGAGAGATACGATCATGCCTGAACCATTGACGCGACGAACGTTCATCGATGCAACCGGCGCGACGCTTGCCGCCGGCGCGGCGCTTGCCCCGAAGACGGTTTCGGCAGCACCTGCGACGTCCTCCGGCTCGATTCCACGGCGCAAGTTCGGACGCCATCCGGACATGGTGTCGGCGCTCGGTATCGGGGGCCATCACCTTGGCGACGCAGCCACCGAACAAGAGGCCGTTGCGATCGTACACGAGGCGATCGATGCCGGGGCCAATTTCTTCGATAACGCGTGGGAGTACAACAACCATCGCAGCGAGGAGTGGCTCGGCGCCGGCTTCCGCGGCGGCTATCGCGACAAGGCTTTCGTGATGACGAAAGTTTGTACGCACGGGCGCGACGCCGCGATCGGCATGGAGCAACTCGAAGAGTCGCTGCGGCGGCTCGGAACCGACCATCTCGACTTGTGGCAGATCCACGCGGTCACCTACGATAACGATCCGGAACTCGCGTACCGCAGGGGCGGCGTCATCGAAGCCCTCGATAAAGCCAAGCGCCAAGGAAAAGTCCGCTACGTCGGCTTCACGGGCCATAAGAATCCCGATCTCCACCTCAAGATGCTCGAACTCGGCTATCCGTTCGACGCCATCCAAATGCCCCTCAATCCGTTCGACGGCCAGTTCCTGAGCTTCGCACAAAACGTCGTCCCGGTCGCAGTGAAACGCGGCATCGCCGTACTGGGCATGAAGCCGTTCGGCGGCACGGGCGCATACGTTTCATTCGGCCGACGTAGACTTGCAGCCCGAAGAGGCGATGCACTACGCGATGAGCGTGCCCGGGGTGACGACAACGCTGACCGGCTGCGAATCGCTCGACGTGCTGCGGCAAAACCTCGAGTTCGCTCGCAATTTCACGCCGCTGTCCGAGGACCGGATGGCGGCGATTCGTACCGCCGTCGCACCGCTCGCCGGCGACGGTCGCTTCGAATTGTATAAAGTCTCCATCGTCAACGACAACATCGTCACCCGCGCGCCGCACGAGATGCCGTTAGCCGGAGCGCACCCATAATGGCAGGTAACTACATGGCTATTCCGCGCAGACAGCTGGGCACGACCGGCGTCTCCGTTTCGGCGATCGGCATCGGCGGAGCGTCCTTAGGTGACATGGTTTTCAACTCCGAAGCGATGCGGGTCGTGCACGAGGGGCTCGACGGTGGCATCGACTTCTTCGACAATGCGTGGGAGTACCACGACGGCATGAGCGAAGAGCGGCTAGGCCGCGCTTTGCGAGGAAGGCGCGATCGAGCCTTCGTGATGACGAAGGTGTGTACGCACGGCCGCGGCCGCGATGTCGGTATGAAGATGCTCGAAGATTCGCTGCGCCGGCTGCAAACGGATCACCTCGACCTGTGGCAGATTCATGAGGTCATCTACTACAACTGCCCCGACCTCATCTTCGCCCCCGGCGGCGTCATCGAAGCGCTCGATCTTGCCAAGAAACAGGGAAAGGTCCGGTTCGTCGGTTTCACCGGCCATAAAGATCCGGCGATTCACCTCAAGATGCTCGCCCACCACTACAAGTTCGACACGGTGCAGATGCCGCTCAATCCGTTCGATTATAGCTACCACAGCTTTACGAACGAGGTCGTGCCCGAGGCACAGCGTCAAGGCATCAGCATCATCGGCATGAAGAGCATGAGCGGCGGCGGTGAGGCGATCAAGGCGCAGATCGTAACGCCGGCGGAGTCATTGCGGTACGCGATGAGCTTGCCCGTGTTAACGACCGTCAGCGGGATGGACTCCTACGACGTCTTTCGCCAAAACTTGGCGTTGGCGCAGAATTTCACGCCGATGACGCCGGCGGAGATGGCCGGCTTGCGCGAACGCGTGCGTGCCAGCGCCGGCGACGGACGGTACGAGCTGTATAAGTCGACCAAAGTATACGACGACGTCGTCGGCCGCATGGTGCACAAATTTCCCTCACCAAAGGAGCTACCGGCATGAAGATTCGAGCCGTCGGCCGGCTTGGCGCCACCGCACTGTTTGCCGCGTTATTGACGGCGGTTTGCGGCGCGGTCCCTACGGTCGCGCAGGCGCCCGCGCCGCCCCATGCGGCCTCGCCGATTGACGACGAGTTCGTCACGGCGGCAGTCCAGATCGATAACGCGGAACTCGATATGGCGCGCTTGGAGCTAGCGCACCATGGCAATACCGACGAAGCTCGGAGCTTCGCGCAACGCATGATCGCCGATCACAGCGCGATCGCGGCGCACTTGGCTCATATCGCACCGGCAGCGGTGGCGCGAGTCAAGCAGCGCGAAGGGCTCGTCGACAAGCTCACCCTCGTTCGCTTGGAGTCGCTTTCGCCGACTGAGCTCGATCAGCAGTACCTTCTCGCGCAGGTCGGCGGCCACTTATCGGCCATGTCCGTCTATCAGACCGAGATGCTGCTCGGCGCCAATCGCGCGCTGAAGCTGTTCGCAAGTGGTGAGCTGCCCACGCTGCGCGAGCACCTCGAAGTCGCGTACATGTACGCAAGCCACGTCACGGGCGCCAACCCGATAAAGCCTCCGGGCAGCGAATAACGGCTAGATAGGTTCCCGGCCGGCTGCAGGGATACGGTGAGCCGCCCGCTCGCCGTTGTCTGCATCACGGATTTCGACGATCTCGAGGACCCGCAGCGGGTAGCGTGGGTCGTACCGTCTTCCGCTGCAGCGTCCGCAGGACACCAGCTGCGCCGGCCGTCGCTTGCGGAGAAGTTCCAGCGTGCATCGGTCGCACCGCAGGATGAAGCGCTTAAGGGTTTCACGTCGCGGTGCTGCGCTGCCGAGGTCGTGGTAGATTGAGGTTAAGCCGAGTTCGCGCATCTTCTTTTTGAACGCCGCGGTGTGACCCGCATTTTCTCCGCGCGCGTACAGCCACGCATGGATCATCTCGTGAAGCAGCGTCTCCCGCAAGGCTTCGGGATGACGCTCGAAATGTTTCGGCGATAGTTCGATCAGCGGCGGCTTGTACGTGATGCGACCGGCGAGATTCGAGAAGCGCGCATTGTACGCAATGCGGTGTGCAGGAACTTCACCACCGAACCATCGGTTGTTGTACTGCGCAAAAAGCAATTGCAGTTCGCTCGGGTCGGGGATCACCGAGCGGGTGTTCGCATCCGCGCGCTCGAATCTTTCTCCATGTGAGAGCCGGTCCAGCGCGCGGATTGCCGCCGCGCATGTACGTTCCGATCGTGGCCGTCGCGGCGTTCGTGTTCATCGGCTTGATCGCATACTTCTTGCGTATCGGCCTCGGCGTTACCGGCGCAGCGCTCGGCCCCGCCGCGCAACAAGGCGACAGCGACATCCGCGCGGGCGATGCCGCAGCCCCGCCGGCACCAGTTGCACGCGTGCTCGAGGAGCTACGGCGCCGCATCGCACGCAATCCGCAAGACATCGCCGCGCTCCTCGCGTTGGGCGACCTGTATGCCGACGCGGCGAAGTTGCCGCAAGCACAGCAGTATTATGGACGCGTTCTCCGCATAGCGCCGAACCAACCCGATGCCCTGTTCGGTTCCGGCGTTGCCGCCGCAGGTCTCGGACAGCGAGCGGCAGCAGCGGCTGACTTCAATCGATATCTGACCGCCGCACCGAACGGCAAGCGCGCCGCGCAAGCCCGTGCGGCCTTACGCGCACTGCACGACGGGTCGTCATAACGTGCACGGTGCGTCGCCCTTGAGCGCTTGCGGTTGATCGGACGTTCGCATCTCCGCGATGTCGCGCGGGAAGACGAGTCCGAGCGTCCAGTCGAGGGCGACGCGGAGTTGGCGATCCCGGCCGGGGAGTCGCAGCAGGTAGTACGTACGCCACAATACCCACGCGGAGAATCCGGTCAAGACGATTCCGCCAGGTAAGCCTGCGACCGCCCGTCGCCCGCCGAGAGACGCCATGATCCCGAGCGAAGCGTAGCGGAACGCTTTGGTCTCGCGCCCGCGCATGCGCGCGACGACGTTGCGGGCTAGCCGCGGGCCCTCGCGAATCGCATGCTGCGCCGTTTGCGGATACGTCTTCCCTCCGCCGGCCGGTATCGAAGCGCAGTCTCCGACGGCCCAAACGCCGGCGTGCCCTTTGACGGAAAAATCGCGCTCCACCGCAATCGCATGGCCGCGCGCCGACGCGATGCGTAGATGGGACACCGCAGGGGATGGCTTTACGCCGGCGCTCCACACGATCGTCCCCGTGTCGAGACGACGCCCGCCTTGGAGCACCAAGCCGCCATCGTCGGCAGCGGCCACCTTCGTGCCGGTCATCACGCGGATGCCGCGATGCGCGAGCGCCTTGGCACTATACGCTCCCATCTTCGGCGCTAAGCCGGGCAACAACGTATCGGCGCCTTCCAAGAGCACGACTTCCACTTCGGCCGGCCGGATCGAACGGTAAAAGTGCAGCGAGCTGCGGAAGAAATCGGCCATCTCGCCGGCCGCCTCCACGCCCGTGAAGCCGCCGCCGACGAAAACGAAGCGCAGCAAACGCGCTCGCTCGCGTGCGTCGGTCGTCACGTCGGCCGCTTCGAGCGACGCAATGATGTGGTTGCGTACGCGTTCGGCGTCGGCGAGAGTCTTGTACGGCAGCACGCGCCCCTCGACTCCGGGTAAGCCGAAGGTCGAGGTCACCGCCCCGAGCGCGAAGATTAGATGGTCGTACGTCAGCGTAGCTTTGACGTTGAGCAGCGTGCGCTCGATGTCGACCGTGCGCGCGTCGAGATCTACGCCCGTAACGGCGGCAAGCACGAACGCCGTGCGCCGCAGTTGGGCCCGCACCGGGGTGACGACGTGGCGCGTTTCGAGGTTTCCCGAACCGACTTCGGGCAGCATCGGGGTGAACAGGGAAAAGTTTTCGCGGCTGACGAGCGTGACGTCGGCTTCGCCCGGCCGCACCAACCGTTCCAACGCGCGCGCAGTCGCCAATCCTGCGAAGCCGCCGCCCAGAATTAGAATGCGGGTTGCCATGCAACCCTGTACCGCAAGCGACGGCCTGGGCCCCGGGACCCTACGCTCGTAAGGACGCCGCGCTTAGGGAGCCACGTGGGGGGACCGCGAAGGGGATGATGTTGTGAATGAATTCGACTCGCCGCCACACGGCGCACGAGAGTCGCCTCGCCGTACGGTTGGGAAGGCCGCGGCCGGCATCGTCGCCGGCCTGGCCGCGCTGCTTGCCAAGTTTAAGTTCCTGATCTTCGCACTGTTGAAGTTTAAGTACGTCTTCTACTTCGGCAAATTCGGGTTGACGGCGTTTTCCTTCGTGGCGTCGATCTGGTTCTATACGCTGTTCTTCGGGTTCAAATTCGCACTCGTCTTCGTGCTGCTGATCGCCCTCCATGAAGCGGGGCATGTCATCTTCGTGCGCGGCTTTGGGTTGTCGGCGCCGCTCGTGTTCTTCTTGCCGGGCTTCGGCGCGTTCACGACGTGGAGTCAAGCGCCACGCTCGGTCTATCAGGAATCGCTGATCGCGTTCGGCGGACCGCTGCTGGGCACGCTCGGCGGCATCATCTGCGCTGCGTACGGATATGCGACCCACGAGCCGTTCTGGTATGCTTGCGCCAACGCGGCGTTCTTCATCAATCTGTTCAACATGATTCCGCTCGGCTTTTTCGACGGCGGTCGCATGACGGGAGCAATTTCGCCGGCACTGTGGATCGTCGGCTTCGTCGCCGTGATCGTCGGCGCCGTGGCGTTCGGGTGGTGGAGCCCAATCTTGTTGATCGTCGTGCTGTTGAGCATTCCGCGCGCCGTGCGCGCCTTCCGGGGCCAACTCGATCCGCGCTATTACGGCATCCCGCCAGTCCAGAGGCTCGGCGTCGCAGTTGCTTATTTCGGCTTGTTGGCCGTACTCGTCGCCGGCTTGGTTTCGACTCGCGTCGATCTGCCGGGCCAGCGATTGCCCGGCGCGACGGTTCACGCGGTCGCGATGGTGACGACGCCGCGCAGGTGAGCCGCGCGGCGCTCGTCGCGCTGGCGGCCGGCGCAATTCTCGCCGCCGCCCTGATCGTGCATCCCGCGTCGGGCACCGGTGCGCCGTTGCGTGATTTCGAAGCCTACGATGCGGCCGGCGCCGCCTGGCACGCTGCCGACGATCCGTACGGCCGCAACATCTGGAGCGCCGAGGCTGCGCTGTCCGGGGTCAGCGCAGCGCGTGATGAACTCTTGCCCTTCGTTGGACCGCCGTTCGGCTTGCCATTGTGGAGCGCGCTGTCGCAACTTAGATGGCGGACGGCGACTCGCGTCTGGGAAGCGGTGCTCGCGCTCGCCGCTGCCGTCCTCATCTTCGGAAGCCTCAAGTTGGCCGGCGGGCCGATTCGCCCGCTCGACTTCGTCGCGGTATCGATCGTCGCGGCCGGCTTCGGTCCGCTGACGAGTGCGCTCGCCCTGGGCCAAGTTGCCCTCATTGCCGTGGCTGCAATCGTCGTGACGGCGTTCGCGCTGCAGCGCGGCCGCGTCGGTGCCGCCGTCGCGGCAGCCCTCGTGGCCGCATTGCAGCCGAACCTTGCCGTCGTGCTCGTCGTGCTGCTAGGAACCGCCAGCACATGGATCGCGCTCGCCGGCGCGGCGACGTTCGTCGTGGCTGGATCGGCGCTTGCCGGAGGCGGCCTTGCGAGTCTTGCACGGTATGCCCTGATCGTACGAGCGCAGGGCGTCGCAGAACGCTTCACCGCCATACAAACGACGCCCGCCGCCGTGGCGCGCGCGCTCGGTGCTCCGGCGCATGCAGCGGGCGTGATCGCGCTCGGCTGTGCGCTCGCCGTTACGTGCGGTCTGGCAGCGGCTTGCGCAAGCCGGCGCTATATGCCGATCGACCGGCTGACGCTGGCGTGCGCCGCCCTACCGCTCGCGCTGCCCTTCGCCCACGAGCATGACTTGACGCTTGCATTTCTGCCCGCAATCGCTGGGACACGGCGAACGCGCGGGTTACTCTGGACGTTGATCGCCACGTCGGCGCTGTTGGCCGGCACGGATTGGCTCGGGCTCGCTCAGCACCCCGCCGCTGCCTCGCAAACGCTCCTGCTGACCTTGGCGGCCGCGCTGAGTCTCGCGGCCCTTGCACGTGGACCTTTGCAGTTGCACCATGCGCTGCCGAGCCTCGTGACCTTTGCGGTGCTCGGTATGAGCTTCGTCGCTGCGCGGCATCCCTTACCGATTTGGCCGGACGCCCTCGACCCGCGCTTTCACGCCGCTCCGGCCCTGACGGCGGCCGGCGTGTGGCATCTCGAACAGCTGCGCAGCGGGATCGCGCGGCTCGATCCGGTCTGGGGCGCTTTGCGGCTGCTTTCACTCGGCGGCTGCCTCTTGTTGTGGATCGGTCTGAGCGTCGCCCTGCGTCGACCGTCCGCTACATCGCTGCAGACGCCGCGCTCGGAACCTTTTTCCACTGCGCCTCGACGGCCGGCGGAAGCTTGTCCATCTCGTTGAGGAACATCGTCACGCGCCACAGATCGTCTGAGGAAAGGGTCTTTTCGAATGACGGCATAGCGCTAAAGCGAATGCCGTGGGCGAGCTTCCAATACGTTACGCCTTCGGGATCGTCTTCGACGCCGTCGGTCGCCAACTGCGGCGCCTTGATGTAAAAGCCTTGCGCGATTCGCGATGGCTTGCCGTCCGACGCGCCGTGACAAACCGCGCAGTTGTCGGCGTACAGATGCACGCCCGCGATCAGATTGTCGTCGGTCGGCTGCAACGGGTTCGTTAGGTTCTTCGACTCGCGCTTGATCGTGGCGCGTAACGATGTCTTGGCTGCCCACTGCTCGGGCCGTGACGCCTTCGTGTCTGCGCCGGCCGGCATTAAGCCCTCGTAGACGGCGACGATCACCGCAGCGGCGATGATCGCAACCGTAAAGACGATGCCGTTGAGAAACGCACGTGCACTGCGCATCAGATGTCCACGTTGAGCATGTCATCGAACGGTGCCACGGAGTTCGGATGCCAATTGCGGAGATCGTCGTTGTATTTGGCCAACAGTTGCCGCGAGTCGATGACGACGGTCGGAACTTGGTCGTACACCGCGCGCTGCACGAAGTCGAGCTTCGTTTTGCGAAACGCCTCGTCGTAGCTCGTCTTGGCTGCGTTCATCGCAGCGTCCGCGGCCGGATCGCACCAGTGCATCACGTTCTGTCCGTCGGGCGGGAAGCGATAGCAAGCGTACAGGTTCGAAAGGTCTTCGTTCGTGTCTTCGCCCCATCCGAACAGCGCGACGTCGAACTTTCCGCCGTACAGGATGCCGCCTTCGGCGGCGGGCGCAAAGTATTGGGCGTCGAGATAGCGCTTGACGGCGAAATCGACGCCGATCTGGCGCCACGTGCTGCGAATCAACTCGACGATCGTATCGTTGTCCGGCTGGCCGCTGGCAAGCACGAACGTCAGGCTCAGCCGCCGTCCGTTCTTCGACCGGATGCCGCCCGGCCCGCGCGTCCAGCCGTCGGCATCGAGCAGCCGATTCGCCTGCGCGGGATCGAACGGGACGAGCGGCAAGTTCAAGTGAAAACGACTGGCCGGCACGATCGGCGACTCGTCGAGTTGGTACACGTTGTCGTGAACCTTCGCGATGATCTCAGGGCGATTCATCGCGAAGCGCAAGGCCTTGCGAACCGCAACGTCCGCTAGGACGGGATTGCGCAAGTTGAAGTCGACATGATCGAACGTAAAGCTCGGAATTTTTAGCGTGTCGAGCCCGCTGCTTGCGACCTGCGAGAGATAATGCGGTGACAGGTCGATCCACATATCGAGGTCGTGCGTGCGCATCTGTTCGACGACCGTGTTCTTGTCTTGGACGGTCTTGTAGATGACGGTGTCGAGTTTCGGGCGGCCGCGGAAGTAGAGCGGGTTGGCGACCATAACGACGGAGTCGCCGCGATTCCAGGCTTGATACTTGAACGGCCCGATGCCGATCGGCAGCGCATTGTACGGGACCTGGTTGAGGTTGCTGTACTTGGCCAGCAGGTGTTTGGGCAGAATCGACGGGTTCGCTCCGCCGGTGCTAAAGAACGTTACCGCAAACGACGAATAGGGCGCTTTGAGGTGGTAGGCGACGGTATATTTGTCGGGCTCGTCGACTCGTACGATCTGGTCCCAGCCGTCGCGGCTGATCACGTTGTTCGCCGGATTGTTGACTTGCTGCGTCGAGTAGACGACGTCGTCGGCCGTAAACGGTGCGCCGTCGGACCACTTGACGTTGCGCCGCAGATGCCAAGTGATCGTCTTGCCGTCCCGGCTGATCCCGCCGTTCTGCTGCGACGGTATCTCGGTCGCAAGTTCCGGGACGGTCGCATCGCCGTGGATGTCCGTTTTGATCAGCCAGGCCATCGTCATAGCCGCCAGATACGTCTCATAGACGCTCGCGCCAAGCAGGGGGTTGAGCCCCTTGATATCGGACGCCGCCGCAAAGCGCAACTCGTGCGGATGCGTGTAGGGATGGCGCGTACTTCCGCCGGCACGTACCGACGCGCGTACACGCGGCGAGCAGCGCCGCAGCGGCGCAGAATCCGCCAAATCGCAAAAGATCGCGCATCAGATATCGACGTCCATCATGTCATCGAAGTAGCTGACCTGGTTCGGGTGGAAATTCTTTAGATCGGAGTTGTGAGGAAACAAGTCTTCGGTGATCGCCGACACGATCGTCGGCGTCTGCTCGACGAGGCGCTGCTTGCACGATGTCGTTGTCGCGTTTCTGCCGAGAGAAGTCGAACGTGCGCGCGAAATCGTCAAGTGCCGCCTGTGGCGACAGGGATCGCACCAGTGCAAATCGTTCTCGACCGACGGGCGGAATCTGATTGCAGCTGTACGGCGCCACGAGACTCCCGCACGGATCGGCATACCACGCGAAGAAGACGACATCGAACTTGCCGCGTGAAGATCGTGCCGCCCTGAGAGGCCGGCGCGAGCAAGAGCGCGGGGCTAACCTCTTTGACGAACGAGCGACACGCCGATCTCCTTCCAGCCGGCCCGCATCAGTTCGATTCGTCGATCCGTGTCGGGGCTGCCGGCGTTCGTAACGAAGTCCAGACTGAGCCGCACGCCGTTTTTCGCGCGAATGCCGTCGGGCCCGCGTTTCCAACCCGCGGCATCGAGCAGCGCGTTCGCCCGGCCGGATTGTACTCGGTGAAGCCAAGCGCGCTGATCGTAGAACGGGCTGGTCGCGCGAGACGACGGCGTCCTGTAGAATGCCCACGCCATGCGAGATCTTGTCGCGCGATTCCCGCCGATTCCACGCCAGCAGCAAGGCTCGTCGCACGATCGGGTCGCGGACCGCCGGATGCGTGACGTTGAAGTCCAGATGGCCGTACGCATAGCTCGGTTGGCGCAAGATCGTCGATGCCCGTGCAGCCCTCGCAGCCGTGGCACGTATGCCGGCGCGGCTCCGGGCCACAGGTCGGCGTCGCCAGTCTGCAGCGTGCTGACGACCGTGTCACGGTTTGGGATGATCCGGTAGATGACGCGGTCAAGCTTCGGCCTGCCGCGCCAGTACAGTGGGTTGGCTTCCATCTCGATGTGATCGCCGCGTTGCCAGCGAACGTATTTGAACGGACCGATGCCGACCGGCAGCGCGTTGTACGCGATCGGTGTTGATGTTCGCCGTGTGCGCTGAGAAGGTGCTTGGGAAGAACTGCCGGGTTTGAACGCCGGTCGTGAAGAACGTCGCGATCGACGGCGAATAGGGCTCACGCATGTGGTAGACGACCGTATACTTGTCGGGTTCGTCGATCTTCGTGATCCTGATCCCAACCGTCGCGCGTGACGACGTTGGTCTTGGGATCGAGCATGAGCCTGGTCGAGAAAACGACGTCGTCGGCCGTGAACGGAGCGCCGTCCGACCACTTCACTCCTTTACGAAGATGATACGTGATCGTTCTTCCGTCGGCGGAGATGCCGCCGTTCGAGAGCGAGGGAACGACGGAAGCGCAGCTCCGGCTTCGGGTTTGTTTTGATGGTCCCAGCGCAGCAAGAAATGCCATCGTGAGATCGGACAGCCAGGCCAACGTGGACGTCCGACGACGATCATAGGATTGAGGGTCGTCACGTCGCTGATGTCGACGATGCGCAGTTCATGCGGATGCGTATAGGGATGCCGCCCGCCGTTTCCGGAAGATGTGCCGACTTGCGTGCACCCCGATATAAGAGCAAGCAAAACGGCGCTGAACAAGAGACGACGCATCATCGGGACGGACCCTCCTTGGCGTTGTGGGAAACGGCGAGTGCGGGCAAACGACGGCATCCAAACGTGGTCGTCCGAGAAGCGCGGCACGGTCGGTGGTTCACGCTTTGGAATCGGCTTTCTGGGCACACAGTTTTACGGCACCTTTCCGGCGTACCGGGCTTACGCCGGCGCGCGCAGCGTGTCGGGGTCGGCGCCGCGCGCGCGATGGAACGCCTCAAACGCCGCCGGTGAGATCTCCGAAGGCTTGATCTCGCTGCGGCCGCCCCAGAAAACGTTCGTGTAGCCGATTTCGATGCCGGCTTCGCGCAGGTGCGCGTCGATCGCCGCTTTGTGCGCGAGCAGCACGTCCTTGTCGAGACCGTGCGCGACGCCCATGATGTTGACGTTGCGGAATTCGGGGCCGCCTTCGCGCCAGTAGGCGTGCGTCATGATGTGATGGCGGCCGACTTCGCGGCCGGCGTCGATCTCGCGCCCGGCGGGCACCTGCCAATGAAACAGCGCGTTGTAGCGCGTGACGGGCTGCTTGCCCGCCGGTCGGTTTGACGTGTTCGAGAAACGTCGAAAAGCGGCCGATCACGCCGCGCGCGGCCAGCGACTCGCGCGACCGCGTAAAACTCGTCGAGCGAGACGCCCGCTTCCGCCGCGCGCGCGGCCCAAAGATCGCGCACGAGTTCGCGCGGCGCGAACTCGCGCTTGAGCGCGGTGAGCACCTGCCAGTCGCGTGCGGACAGCTCGACGATGTGCGTATCGAGCACGTCGGCGAGCACGTCGGCGCGGGAGCCGGGTTCGAGGCCGCGCCGCCGAACGTGGCCGACGCCGAGCGCGAACAGGCGTTCGCGCCGGCATCAGCCGGTACGCCGTCCGCGCCGACGCGCTCGCGCAAAAACGCCGCATGCGCCTCGAGCGAATAGCCCTGCGGCACTTTCAGCGTCGTCCACAACCGGTACGCGGACCCGGGCGTCGCCGGGTCGGCCGTGCGGATGACGACGTGTCCCGAGAACGGATCCTCGTTCGCCATGTACGCGAACGCGGCGTCGAGCCGCTCGGTCGGGATCTGCCACGCGACGAGCGCCCCGTGCGCCAGGTTCGTCGCGAGCAACGTCTGGCGCACGCGCCGGATCGTCCCGGCTTCGAGCATCGCGCGGATGCGTTCGAAGACGGTGGCGACGTCGACGCTGCGAGCGCGCGCGATCTCGCCGAGCGGGTCGCGCAGAAAGCCGGCGATCCGGTCTTCGGAGACGCGCAGAATCTGCGCGTTGACGGGATCGTCTACCGCGACGGGAACAGCGAGCACGCTCACCACACGCTCACTACGCTGCCGAAGAAACCCGAAACCCTCGAACCGCTGTGGGCGTGGCGTAGAGCGAGACGCCGGCGCTGCGCGGGCGAGCCGGTGAAGCGGTCGGGATCGGCGTAGCCGAGGGAAGGCGACGGGAGCCGGACGGAATCGGGCACCGGCGACGTCGATGCGGTCGGCGGCGGCGGCGTTCCGGTCGGCTGCGGGTTCGGCGTCGGATTGACGGGCAAGCGGCGCATCGCCGACCGGCGTCTCGATAGTTCGCTCCGACTGCGAACAGATAGGTCTGTTCGGCTTGGCGCAGCGTGTACACGGCCGTCACTTGATCCGTCAGCGCCGTCGTCAACTGCACCTGTGCGTTGAGCAGCAGCGGCAGGGTCGTCACGCCGGCACGGTACTGCGCTTGGGTCGACTGCAACGTTGACGACGGCCGTGCGATATTCTTGTTCGGTTTGCACGAGAGCGGCGCGCGAACTGACCAAGATTGGTCAGCGCTTGCTTGACGTTGAGTTGAATGCCGAGCGCGGTATTCTGCAGCAGTCGCATTGGCGACGTCAAGTTGGCGCGCGCGCTCGCGACGTTGGCGGCGGTGATGCCTTGATCGTAGATCGGGATCGCGAGCGAAACACCGATGCTCTGCGCGTTGCGGAAAGAGCCGCCGTACGGGTCGCTCGAATTATCGCTCGCCGACGCGCTCGTCTGCCAGCGTCGGAAACAAGCCCAAGCTTCGCGCTCTTGAGACTGTATTGGTCCTGCTGCACGATTTGCAGCGACGGATCGTAGTCGGGCCGCAACGCGAGCGCGCGGCGCACCGCTTCGTCGTAGGTCGGGATCGGAACCGTCGAGACTTCGCTCTTCGTGAAGACGGGGGCATCGTCGACCGGCTGCACGCGAACGTTGGCGTCGAGGCCCATCGCGTTGGCGAACGCCGCTTCGGCGGCCAGCTCCGCGCCCTGCGCGCGCACGACGGCGAGCCGCGCCTGCGCGGTCGGCAACTGCGCCGTCGCGATCTGCGCGCGCGCTTCGGTGCCGGCGCGGACCTGCGCGCGCACGAGGTCTTCTTGCACGACGTCTTGCCGCACGATTTCGAGATCGACTTGGGTCGTGCGCTGCGCGCCCAGGTACGCGTAATACGCCTGGGCGACGTTGTAGGCGACGATTTGCAGTTCGCGCCGATAATCGTCGGCGAACGCGGTTTCGCTGCGTTGCGCCGCATTGACGGCCGCGGCGATGCGGCCGCCGTCGTAGATCAGTTGGCGCAAGCTCAGCGCGAAACTCGTCGACGGCGGTGTTGGTGATCGTGCGTCGCCGGACAACGGGACGCCGTCGCGAGTCGGTCGTCGTAAAGCCGCTGGGCTGCTGGTGATTCCGCGTGTAATCTGCGCTGCCCGCGATCGACGGTAGGAGGCCGGCGCGCTCCAGCCGGACGGCCGCCGCCTGAATGCCGACGTCGGCGCGCGTTTGTGCGAGCAGAGGCGAGCGTGCGAAACCGACCGCGATCGCCTGTTGGAGGGTCAGCGCCGGCGGAAGATCCGGCGCCGGCGTACCCGGCGTTGACGCCCGGGAACCGGGGTCCCGTAGGCCGGATACGGTAAGCTGCTCGCCGTGGCGGTGAGCGGCGCCGAGCGTGACGAGCGGATACGGCGTCGGTTGGTTCGGCCCCAAGTGCGTCCCGACGGAAGACCGGCGGGAATGGGCAAGCGTCGTTGCGGCTGTCGAGGGGCGGCGTGGCGGCAGCCGCTGCAGCCGCTGCGGCCCCGGAGTCTGGCGAGCCGCTGCCCAAGCGCAAAGCGCCTGAGGCGACAACCGCTAGTGCGGCAAGACCGATGCGCAACGATGTCGAAGCTTCATCAATGCGCCGCTTGCGAACCGGAAGCCGGCGGCGTGCACCGTTGACGGCGACGACGCTGCCGTCCTGCAGCGCGTCGGGCTGCGTTGTGATCACTGGCGTGCCGGGCGCTAATGTCCGGCACCATGAACCTCGGCCAGCGTATCGGTCTGCGAGCCGACTTGAACCGGCAACATCTTCGCCTTGCCGTCGACGACCGTGTAGACGTTCGAGCCCTGATCGCTCTCGAAGAGCGCGGTTCGCGGAACGACGGTCGATTGCGACGTGCTTCTCTTTCTGAACCGTAACGGTGACAAGCATGCCGCCGCGCAGATTCCCGCGCGGGATTGGGCTGGCGCATGCGCGCGCGATAGGACAGCGTGCCCGTCGTCGGCGTCGCATTGACGTCGGCGATCGTGCCCGTGAACGTTCGTCCCGGAAGGCTCGGAGAGGTAAAGGTCGCGGGCGTGCCGGCGTGCACGTAGCCCAGGTCTTCGTCGGGCACGTTCGCGTTGACGTAGACGATCGACAGCTGCGAGACTCGCACGATCGGCTGATTCGGTCCCGCGAACGCGCCCGGATCGAGCAAGCGTTGCGTCACGACGCCGTCGAAAGGCGCGTAGATTGACGACTGCGCGATCTGCGTCTGCAAGAGCTTGACGTTGGCCTGCGGCTTGCGCGACGCGCGGCGCGATTCGCCTGCGATGCGTCGCTTGATCGACTCGCGTTTGGCCCGTGTTGCTGCGCGCGGTTTCAACGCGGCTTGGGCGGCCGGCAGGGCCTGTTCGCGCGTTGTTGAGCTCTTGCTGCTGCCGAAACGTACGCTGCGCGCGACTGTTCGACTTGCGTGCGCGCGACGTACCCCTGTCCCGCGAGCGCCTGGTCGCTATTGTATACGAGTTGCGCGTTTTTGAGCGCCGCCTGCGCGGTGCGCACGCGGTTTTGCGCCTGCTGCACGTTCTGTTCGGCCTGCGACACGGCGGAAGCGTACTGCTGCGACGAGATGGGAGCTTGCACGGCGGAACTGCTGACTTTCGCCTGGCTCGTGCGACGGCGGCCTCGTTGGCGGCAAGCTGCGCCTCGAGCTGCGAACGTGTCGAGCTTCGCGAGCAGCTCACCGGCACGGACCGCGTCGCCCTCGTTGACGTAGACCGCCGAAACGGTTCCGGACTCGGGCGTGCTGAGGGTCGACTCTTGTAACGGCGCAATCTGCCCGTCGAGCGTGAGCTGTGTCGCAATATCGCGACGCTGCACGCGGCTGACGTCGACGGCCAACGGCGGCGGCCCCGCCGCCTTCTTCCCTGCATGGCCGCACAGCCGGTCATGGTAAACACGCCGGCGAGCACGATCGCCTAGCGTCGGTCCAAGCGCGAGCGCGCGAACTTTCATACTTCTCCTCGTAAACGGCAATCGCGCACGGTTCGTCCCGCTCCGGCAGATTCCGGCCCGATGTACGGCCGCAACGGTCAGTTTGATTCACGCGCGCACCAGGTCTCGCGTGCCGAATGCGATCGCGAGCGGGAGCGCTTCTCCCGGCGCGCCAACCTACGCCGCCATGCCGTCCAAGCTCGAGATCGGCCGCACCTATCGGAGCCAGACCCGCGTCGAAGAATGGATGACCGCCGCGAAGGCGGGCAATCGAGGCGTCGACGTCCTGTCCACGCCTATGCTGCTGCAACTGATCGAGGAGGCGGCGATCCACTGCTTGGCGCCGGTCCTCTCGGCCGACGACGTGTCCCTCGGCTCCTACGTCGACCTGACGCATCTGGCTCCGACGCCCGTCGGCTTGATCGTCCGGACTGAGGTCGAAGTGATCGCAATCGACGGACGGCGCATCGATTTCGCCGTCGCGGCATTCGACGAGCGCGAAAAGATCGCCGAAGGAACGCACGAGCGATACGTGATGGAACGTCCCGCCTTTCTGGCGACGCTGGAAGAAAAGAACGCGCCGTGAAGGCCTGGCCGCGACGCCTCTTCGTTTTGAGCTCTTAAAGACGTTCGCAGGCTAGCGCAATGCGGCACCGCCTGCCGCTCTACCGGCCGTGAAGATGGAAACAACTTTCATGCCGGCCGCTAAAGCGGCACGCCGACCGAAACGTCCGCTCGCGTCCAGTACGTTGAACGCAGGGTCGCGCCCCGCGTGAGGCGCGCCGAACGTTCGCAGTTCGTGCCGATACTACACATGGTAAAGGTCTGAACTCGCTCGCTCGCCGCCGATACGAATTCGGTTTCGGTCGAGGCCGCTCCGGGTACGCTCGGTGGCGAGTTTTAGTGGAATCACCCGCAGTACTCAAGTACTTAATCATTAGGAGGAAACAGTGAAGCGACTCGTTTCGCAAATCGTTGCCATGTCGGCGACGATCACGTTCGGGATCGTGACCTTCGCCGTGACGGCCATCGCGCCGGCACACGCGCAGACGCCGGCTCCGAATTTCGGCAGTCCGCCGTCAGGCGAAATCCCGATCCTGTTCAACGACCAGCACGTCTACACGAAACCCGACCGCCTAAAGAGAGGTCGTGTCCTGGCCGCATATCGTACGCGGGAAGACGATCCTCGTTCCCTTGCGTTCGATGTTCGAGCAGATGGGTGCGACGGTCTCGTACAACGCGTCGACCAAGACGGTCGACGTCTCGAAGCCCGGCGCCGACGTCCGCGTGACGGTCGGCAAGCCCGAAGTGACGATCAACGGGGAAACTCGGCCGCTCGACGTGCCGCCGAAATCTACCACGGCTCGTTACTCGTGCCGGTCCGCGTCATCTCCGAAGGCATGGGCGCCTACGTTCTGTGGGTAGCCGACCGCCATCTCGTCGTCGTGCGCTACATCAGCAGCATCCCGCCGACGCCGGCGCCCGGCTACCCCGGCACCGGCGCCGCCGGTCCCACGGCCGGCCCCAACCGCGTCCCGACTCCGACCCCCAAACCGACGGCTGCGGCGCAGTTCTTCGTCGTCGGCGACGCCATGTTCGATCCGAAGGTCTACAACGAGTTCAGCCCGGGTAACACCGGCGGCGTCGACCTCGCCGGCCGCGCCGGAGCGACGTTCAACCTCGGCGGCCTCGGCTTCATGGCTGAAGGCGACTACCGCCAGTTCCGCTATCCGCACCGCTCGTCGACGACGGCAGTTCGGCCCTCGGCGTGCACTCGCTTGCACCGGTCCCGGGGCTGCGATGGGTGAGCCGGGTTGCGTCACGACCCTCGGACCGTACAGCGGCTCCGCCTTCGTGCCGTCGTTCGATGCCCGCGACACGGACATCGACGGGCGCTTCGGGATCGGCATCGCCAATCCGAAGATCTTCTTGGCAGGCAGCTACATCACGCGCTACGGCAACTACGGCTACCCGCGTCTTGACCGGCATCGGCGCCGGCCTCGAGAAGCTGACCAACTTCGATCAGCCGATCGACGTCTACGGCAGCATCTACTACTACCCGCAGATCAGCGGCAATTACACCGACGTCACGGGCGTCGTCAGAAGCTGCAGTACCGCATGCTGCACTACCAGGCGGGCCTGAACGATCATGGTCCCGCGCACCCCGTTGTTCCTGGACTTCGGGTACCTCGGTGACCACGGATCGCCAAGCAGAACGCTCCGAGCGGATTCTCCGAAAACACGCTTTTACGGCGGCCTCGGCCTCCACTTCTAGTAGAGACTCAGGATTTGCCGCGTGGCGTTGTCGCTACGGTCCTCATGGCCATAAGGCCACTTCGGACCTAGGCTCCGCGCCACACGGCAAATCTGAGCCTCTACGGGTAGCAGAAGCGAACAGAAAAAAGAAAGGCGCTTCTCGCGATGGCGGGGGCGCCTTTTTGGTTTGGCCGTCTAATGGCAGCGTCGTCGCTTAGCGAACGACGCTTCCGGCGTTTACGGGAGGGGCGTCGGGCTCGTGCTGGGGGCCGGCGACGTGGTAGGCTGCATTGACGGGGCTGCGAGGGGCGACGGCGGCGCCGTGGCCGCGGGCGTGACGGATGGAATTGGCGATGGAACGCGCGGCGGGATGGCCCGATTTTGCGAGGTCGCCGGGGCGGCGAACTCCGACGGATAGTTCCGGCCGAAAACGGAGGTGTACGCCGACGTCGCGGCGAGGGCGCCGGCGGCGGAATTGGCGCGAGATGCTGGACGGCAAGCGTCTTCTGCATCTGCTTGGCTTGCGGCGAAGTTCCGAAATCGTGAAAGAGCCACAGCTGCGATCGAGATGCGCGCGGTTGCGCGACGGCATGGTACAGCACCTTGGTGTAGAGCCGTTGCAGAAGAAGATCGCATGCGGCAGCTGATCGTCGTGCGGATACTTCTTCGCCCAGTCGCGGATCGCGCGTTCCGTCAGTTCGGTCGATTTGAACGTTTGCGGCGCGATGTCGTGGTTGACGTCGTAACGCCGGCCGGTATCGCGCATCGTGTTGTTGATGCCGATGATGCTCAAACCAAGCGGACCGAAGTATTCATCGGCCGGAGCAAGTTGGGCCAGCGTTGGATGGTGACGGAAGCCGCTGGTGGATCGCTAGTTTCGAGGTCGCTTTTGCAGGGTCGGCTTTGCGTTTTCGCATGTGCGACAGGGGCGGATGCGAAGGCGAGTCGCCGCTAAGAGAGGAAGCGGCGGCGCAGGCGAAAACAAGCCCAAAGAACTCGCTTCACGATATGTGACCTCACTGAAGTGAACGTGGAAGCGTCGTTGGAAGCGCGACTTCGTGCGCGAATAGCCAAATACCCGTCGCCTGCGTGCAACTCGCGGCGATCGACCGCAGCGATTTCGAAGACACGCTGGGAACACGTGCTGGCGTTAGACCGAATCGGCCGCCGAACACGCGGCGCGCGATTGATCGTTCTGCCCGAAGGAACGGTCCCGGCATACGTGCTCGGCACGCAAGCCGTTCGCCAGGAGGAACTGTACCGCGCGCGCGCGATGATCTTGCAGCGATCGCGCGCCGGCATCGGCGCGACGCTCGTCTACGGCGGCGTGAAGATCGTCGGCACGCAAACGTTTCAACGCAGCGATCGCGCTCGGACCCGACGGCCGCGAGCTCGGCTTCGCAGCCAAAGCAATTCTTGTGGCACTTCGACCGGCACTGGTTCGCGCCGGGGCAAACGCTCGACCCCGTCGATACGCCGGCCGGGAGGCTGGGACTGCTCGTCTGCGCCGACGGCCGGATCCGACGATCGCCGCCACGCTCGTCGAACGAGGCGCCGAAGTGCTCGTCATGCCGACCGCATGGGTGACGAGCGGCCGCGATCCCGCTGCACTCGAAAACATTCAGGCCGATCTCATGGTCAACGTGCGCGCACGGGAGAACGGCGTCCCGTTCGTCGCCGCAAACAAAGCGGGCGTCGAACTGGGAGCGGTCGCGTATTGCGGCAAGAGCACGATCGTCGCCGCCGACGGTACGACACGAGCGCGCGAGCCGGCGAGCACGATGAGGAGGTCCTGTTCGGCGACGTCGTCGTCCGAGGACGCACCGCGGCGCGGACCGCGCCAGCGATGCCTGCCGTGCAACACGGCGCTCCGTCGGCGGTGGCGAGATCCCCGCGAGCGCGCGTCGGCTTCACGCTCGAACGCGATCCGCTGGAACTCTACGCGGCTTGCGCAGTTCGGCGCGCCGGCCGACGTCGACGTCATCCTGGCGGTCGGCGCACCGTCTGCCTCGAGCGCCGGCCAAGCTGCAGACTGCCGTCGAGGGCGGAGCGCCGTCTGTAACGTGCGTGCCGCTCGAACGATGCGCGATGCCCATCGTCCGACGCCGGCGGCATTGCGCATTGCGCTGGTCGGCGACGATCGTCGTCCACGATCCGCGCGGTCTCGTCGCAAGCGTCGCAGCGCGGGTCGATCTGATCGTCTGGCAAACGCACGACGATCCGGCCTGGCAGACGGCGTTTCGCGCGGACGCGCGCTGCTGAATTGCGCGCCTACGTCGTTGCGTCGATGCCGGCGGCCGAGCGCGCCTTCGCCGTCGATCCCGACGGCAGCATCGTCGCGGGCACGTTCGGCGCATACCGGCTCGCATCGTTCGTGTACGAACGTGCGCGCACGCTCGCGACGCTCGTCGCGCCGGCCACCGACGTCGCTGAGGGATTGCGCGTAGCCGAGCGAATCCGCGCCGAAGGACTCGCAGCACGAAAAGCCGATTAGGTTCCGAGCAGCATCGTATATGGATGCTGTCATTGTCGGTTTGGTTTCATTCAGGAGCGTTGGATAGGCCGATGACAAACTTTGATTCGCTCGCGGGACGCGCGCACTCGAAACCGCGCGCGTGCGCGGCGCCGACGTATGCCGACGTGCGGTTCGAAGAGCAGCGCTCCGAGCGCATAGAGGTACGCAACGGCGACGTCGTCACGTTAGCCGACGAGACGAGCACGGGTTACGGCATTCGCGCATTTTGCGACGGCGCGTGGGGCTTCGCATCGAGCCCCGATCTGAGCGACGCCGGCGTCGACGCGGCAGCCGCCCTGGCGACCCGAGATCGCGCAAAGCGGGAGCGGCGGTCGCCGCGCGCCGGTTTGCGCAGGCGCCGCGCGAGCGCTACGTCGACACGTTCGCAACGCCGGTCGAACGCGATCCGCAAAACGTGTCGGACTCGGCGAGCGCATCGCGCTCTTGCTCGACGCCGAACGCGCACTGCACGCCGCGCCGCGAAATTTCTGTTGGGCGCGCGTGGATCGATCTGTGGCGTACCGACAAGACGTTCTACAGCACGACCGGTTCGCGCATCGCGCAGTCGCTGCGCCAGACCGGCAGCGGGCTGGCGGCGCTCGCGGTCGGCGACGGCGATGCGCAGCAACGCACGTTTCCCGGCGACATCGGCCTCTACCAATCCGGCGGTTGGGAGATCGTCGAACGCGCCGCATTGCGCGAAAACGCGCCACGCATCGGCGAAGAAGCGGTGGCACTGCTCGACGCGCCGCAATGTCCCGCCGGAACGTTCGACGTCATCCTGGGCGGCTCGCAAGTCTCGCTGCAGATCCATGAGTCGTGCGGACATGCCGCCGAACTCGACCGCATCATGGGCTGGGAAGCAAACTTCTCGGGAACGAGCTTTCTCGACCCGGCGCAACTCGGTACGCTGCGCTACGGTTCCGACGCGGTCACGATCGTGATCGACAACTTGATGCCGCGCGGCTTGGCAACGGTCGGTTACGACGATGAAGGCTCCAAGAGCGTCGATGGCCGACATCGTTCGCGACGGCATCCTCGTCGGTTTCGAAACGTCGCGCGACACGGCTCGCACGATCGGCCGCGACGACGAGCGCCTGCGTGCGCGCGCAAAGCTGGCAGCACGTGCCGATGATTCGCATGTGCAATCTCAATGCTGTTGCCAGGCAACCGTGCCGTTCGAGGCGCTCTTCGACGACGTCGATCACGGCATCTACATGGAATCGAATCGCTCGTGGTCGATCGACGATCACCGCCTCAATTTTCAGTTCGGCTGCCAGATCGGCTGGGAGATCGTCCGCGGCAAGCGCACGCGCATGCTCAAGAATCCGACCTACGCCGGCGTGACGCCGCAGTTTTGGGGAAGCTGCGATGCCATCGCCGATCGAGCGTTCTTGGACCGCATGGGGCACGCCGAACTGCGGCAAGGGCGAGCCGATGCAGACGTGGCCGCACCGCGCAGGCGGCTTCGCCGGCGCGCTTTCGCAACGTGCAGGTCGGTGTCGGCTACGCTGGATGAAGCGGCGCGCGAAGACATCGCTGCGCGCGTACTGACGTACGCCGGCGGCCAGAGCGAGGCGATCGTCAGCGACGCCGAACTCGGCTTAACGCGCTTCACGCACAACGCGATCCATCAGAACCTCGCCGAACGGGACACGAGCGTCCGGCTGCGGACGATCGTCGAGGCACGAACCGGCGTCGCGACGACGAACGATCTCAGCGACGCAGGACTGCGTGCGCTCGTCGACGCGAGCCAATACGCTGGCGGACCTCGCGCCAGTCGACGACGAGACTCGCCGCCTTACGGGCGAGCCCGCGGATCGCGGCGCCCTCCGGCGCGTTCGACCGCGAAACTGGCCGCGGCGACGCCCGAACAACGCGCGCGTCTAGCCGCCGACGTTTTCGCCGTTGCCGAAGCGGCTGGGCGTTTGGGCGGCCGGCTATGTGATGACGCGAGCGTTCGGCGACAACCGTCGCCAATTCGTGCGGTACGGTCGCTTCGTACGAAGGGACGACGTGCGGCCTCAACGTCAAGGCCAACGGCAGCGATTCGACCGGCTATGCCGAGTTTTTCGGTAATGCGCTCGACGGCCTCGATGCCAAGCGCGTTGCGACGGTCGCCGTCGACAAGGCGCGCGCCGGATCCGGGCCTCGCGCCGTTGCGCCCGGAGCGTGGACCGTCATTCTGGAACCGCCGGCGTTCGGCGAGCTGCTCGCATACCTGATCGACCACTTCTCGGCGCAGACCTACGATGAGGGAGCGTCGTTCCTTTCCGACGGGCTCGACCGGCGCTACGCCGGCGACAACGTGACGATCTCCGACGATTTCGCGCATCCGCTGCATGCCGGAATGCCGTTCGACTACGAGGGCGTGCCGACGCAGCAGCTCGCGCTGCTCGAACGCGGGGTGGCAAAGCACGTCGTCACCGACGCGACGTGGGCCAAGCGGCTCGGTCTGGCCGACACCGGGCATGCGGAGCCGGCTCCAAGCGCCGAAGGTCCGCAAGCCGCGCCACGTCGTCGTTTGCCCGGGTGACGCGTCGCTCGACGCCTTGATCGCCGGCACGGAGCGCGGTCTGTTGATAAGCCGCTTTTGGTACATTCGCCCGGTCGATCAGCGCCGCACGATCGTCACGGGCATGACGCGCGACGGCACGTTCTTGATCGAAAACGGCAAGCGTCGGAGGCGGCGTCCGCAACATGCGCTTCAATCAAAGCATCCTCGAAGCGTTGTCTCGCGCGGCACTTCGCCGATACGCAGGTCCGAACCGCCGGCTACGCCTATTCGCTCGTGGTGCCCGCCGTGCGCATCGAGAACTTCCACTTCACCAGCGTCACGGATTTTTAACTTTACCGCTGAACCACGACACCGGTAGCAGCGGCGAGGACGCTGCCCTCTAGCGAGCGATGCGGATCGTGTAAGACTCCGTCGTCGCCGTCGGACGCACGATCTCGAGCATCGCGTCGACGATCGCCGCATCCCATTGCGTGCCAGAACCAGCGCGCAGTTCCTCGACAGCCGCCGCGATTGTCAGCGGCGTGCGGTACGGACGCTTGCTGATCATCGCGTGGAATGAGTCGGCGACTGCGACCAGCCGCGCCAACCGCGGAATCGCTTTTCCGGCTATGCCGGCGGGGTAGCCGCGCCCGTCGATGCGTTCGTGGTGCGCCGCCACAATTGGCGCGATACCGGCGAGCGAATCGATGCGTTCGACGATCGTAGCTCCGATCTGCGCGTGTTCGCGCATCGATCCGCCACTCGGCGGACGTCAGTGGACCGGGCTTCAAAAGAATTTCCGTCGGCGTCGCAATCTTGCCGATATCGTGCAAGATTCCGGCGAGCACGGCTTGGCGCTGTTCGTCAGCGTTCATGCCGAGCGCCTTAGCGATGCGGCCACACCACGTGCCGACGGCGCGCGAATGTTCGCAGGTTGCCGCGTCGCAGGCATCGAGAACCGCCAGCAACGCGGTAACGATCTGATCCCGGTCGATGACCTGGGTCGCATCGATCGGCGGCTGCTCGCCGCGGCGGTCGACGCGAAAGCGCCTCTCGAGCTCCAGCGCGCGCAAGGTCATGAACGCCAGCACTTCGTCGGAGGCGCCACAGTCACGCGCATACCCCGTGCCGATCGAGGCGCAGACGAGAAGGACGAGCCGGGCGTGTTCGGGAGCATCGGCGGATTGCGCTTCACTGTCGACCCAAACGTCGACCGTATCGCGGTCGCCGATTTCGATCTCTTGGCAGAATCGGTCTAAGAACGCGTTGGCGAAAGCAGTCGAGGTCACGGCCCCGGGCCGTTCGAGCGCCGGCGAACGAACCGCATTGGCGACGAGCTCGCGCCTACGGCCTTCGATATACGAGGCCAGTCGGCTTCCGCAGTCCCGCGAGATCGTCGGTACGTTCATCTGCTGCACTCACTGCATCGCGAAGCCGACCTATGATTGAAGAACCTCAGCATAGGGAGGCTACCGGTAGTTGCGCGCCTGTTCGCAGAAGATGAGTTCAAGCCCTTCGGCGAACGCTTGCCCGCGAGCCAAGGCTGTACGAGTGTCACGACGTCTAGTTTGCTTCGCTCGATCCGGGAGATGGCAGTACACACGCCTCTCGACCGGAAAGACGCTCGTCAGCCTAACGTGACCGGCACGGCGCCGGATTGTGCCTGGCGTAAGCTTTTACAAATTGGGGCACTAGGGTGCAGTAGCCTTGGACTGTTGAGCAGCATCAAAGCCGCTGAAGGGCCGCCGCGACCGCGGCGGCCCTTTTCAGCTCGAGGTTCCGGGCTCAGCGCCTGAGGACGGCGTCTCTAAGCGTGGACCCTTGCCCGGCTCGGGATGCGGAAATGCGTGTGCGCGTGACTATGCGGACCGAAGGCAGCGGCACGGAACCGCGGCAGCGCAAATCGTCCGTTACCGCGCGCGATGGGACGGTTTCCGTTTGTTGCTGACGGTACGTGCGCCGGCACGCCGACGATCCGATAGTCGAACGCAACGGTCGAGTGGCCACCTCCATTCTCGCGAACGGCGAAGCCGGCCGGCGATTTGCCGGCCACGTAGAGTCCCTGCGTTTGTCCCTGCGGCGTAATGAAGACGAGGTAGTTCTTCGTCGTGTCGATCTTGGCGGCATACGACCCAAGCGATACGCGCCCCACGCCGCCTATGAGCTCGCCCTCACCGACCGTCTCCATCGTCGAGACGTCTTGGCGTTCCGCATATGCGTGCGCTTGGCCGACCTTGGCATCGTTAGCCACTCCGGGGCATGGCGGGTTCATCGTACAGTCGACGACGTGGGCCGCGTAGATCGTGCCGGCCAGAATCATGTTGCCGCTGCTGTCGAGCGACATGGTCGGCGTAGCGGGATCCATTGGGTTCGAAGGGGGTGGGCCGAACGCTATTATGTTATTACCGCCGCCACCGTTACCGTTGCCGATGTTTTGCACTTCGAGTGCGGCTAACCCATTGCCGTTGTTGTCCACGCCCGCCCCATTGGAGGCGAACACACCGATACCCGGATTCGACGAACTCCCCCCGCCGATCGCGCCAGCAAAGCCGACGACGCCCACAACGGCGGAATTGAGGGCCGGCGAGCCGTTGGCTTCATGGACGTTTGCTACTGTGGAGCCGAAAACACCGTTGTTGTTCGGCGATACGCCCCACACTCCGACGTTCTGAGTGCCGGTAACGTTCGGTTCCGGTCCGCTGTTATCGAAGCCGTACACGCCGGCCGCCCCGACCGGGGTGCCGTCGACTTCACCGTAGGTGCCGGCCAAATACATCGACGCCGGACTCTGCAAGATACCCTGCACGCCGTAGTTTCCCGGCGAGAAACCGAACACGCCGGCGCCTGTGGCCGACATGCCGTACACGCCTTGGGCACTCCCGCCGGACATGCCAATAACGCCCTGGGCGCTGCTAGAGGAGCCAAAGATGCCCACTCCGCTACCCGAGGTGCCGTTGACGGCGGTTCCGCTATTGGTGGTTCCATAAAGACCTATTCCGCTGCTCGATGTTCCCTGCACGCCGTTTCCCGTCGTCGCGGTACTGATGACGCCTGTGGCGCTCGTCGCCGACGCGTTTACCCCCACGCCGGTTCCAGATTGATTGAAAGACGCGCACTCCGTCGAGTTGTTACAGTTTGATTGGATGACTGGGCGGTGCCCAGCTGCGGAGGCCACTCCGATCGTGAGGGTAAGGGCCGCCGCAGCGCTCAAGGCCACGCGAGATACGGGTCCTCGTAAAGACTGCACTTAAAGTCTCCTTATCGTAGGTGAGAAACCGGCTGGCGCTCGTAGAGACAAACCGGCTCAACATGTTGTGAAAGTGTTGGCGTTGTGTCAGGGCTCAGTCATCGGCGTGGCCCGACATTGCCTCATCCCGAATGCTGCGCGGCGACGGGTAAAGTCCGGTAAACTCCGAGCGCAGCGTCTGTGAGAATCGCAATTGGAACTGACCGCCGCAGCTCGGCAGGCCGCCGTGGCATACGGTGCCACCGTCCCAGTGAACTCGAGCGGCCCCTAGTGCTTGCGGTAGAGATGCACGCGGTTGCGCAGGGGCGCGTGCACCGCGGTTGCGCGCAGCAACATGGAGCCCTTGCTGCTGTTGGCTCGCGGCATGGCGCGGCTCGCTGCAAGATGCGCGGGAACGCCGATCACTTTATAGTCGAACGCGACGGTGGAGTGACCGCCTTGATTCTCGCGGACCGCGAAGCCCTCGGGCGACTTACCCGCGACGTAAAGATTGCCCTGAGTTTGGCCCTGCGGCGTGATGAAGACGAGGTAGCTTTTTGACGTGTCGATCTTCGACGCGTACTGTCCCAGCGCAACGCGCGCCATTCCGTTGGTCAGCTGCCCTTCACCGACGGTCTCCATCGTCGGTACGTCTTGGCGGGGCGCGTACGAATGAGGCCGCCCCATCTTCAGTTGGTTGGCGGGACTTGGGGGACATGACGGATCGCCGCCGCTGCAATCGATGATGCCGTTGGCATAGAGCGGGCCGCTCAAGATCATCGTCCCGTTGTCGGCCAGCGACATGATGGGCGCATTACCGGAGGAGTACGCGATCATGTTGTTGCCGCCGGGGTAGACGTTTTGGCTCTCGAAGGCGGGGTAGCCGTTACCGCTACTGTCGACTGGCGACTCTCCGAGTGCTACGACGCCGATGCCGGGTTGAGTCGAATCGGCAAGTATCCCGCCGAAACCCACGACGCCAGCATCGTCGGGAGCGCCGCCGCTCGTCAGGGTAACGTTGTGGGGACCGCCGAATATTCGCGACATTATAGGTCGAGACGCCCTGGACCCCGATATCCGTGCGGCTCCCGCTCGGCGCGGTCGGCGTCGTATCAATGCCGTAGACGCCGCTGGAGCCGACCGACGAGCCGTCGACCTCACCGTACACTCCGGCGTAAAAATAGTTTTGTGGATTGTTTACGATGCCGTCTACGCCATAGATAGACGGAGAATAGCCGAACACGCCCGCTGACACGGGAGAATAACCGTAAATCCCTTCAACGTTGTTCGAGCTCCCGACCACGCCGGGACCGCTGCTCGACGACCCGCTGAGGCCCGTCCCGCTGTCCGACGTGCCGGCTACGCCGGTCCCGCCGTTTGTTGCAGAACTCGTCACGCCCGGGCCGCCGCCGCTGGCGTACGCGCTCAACGCTGCACCTGACCCCTGCTGACCCGTTTGCAAACAGTACGTTGCGTTCGAACAATAGTAGCCGAAGGATGGGGGAAAGGAGCCGGCTGGCCGGCGACTGTGATGTGCCTGCGTACCATGCGTACCGGCAGCTGACGCCGCGGGGGCCCAGCTTAAGGCGATGGTCGTCACGGCGCTTAGACCGATGCTAAGCGCGGATCCTCGAAGATGCTGCACTGAACTCTCCTCACGTAATGAGAAGCGGGCGTCATCGCAAGACGGCGCCGACTTCGGTACTTTGGCGGGAACGCCTCACGGTGGAGGTGGCGTGAGCGCCAGCAAACCGTCCGGCGTTTCCTCGTGGAAATCGTACCGGTGGCCGGTTAAAATCCGGTAAAAATCGCCGGTGCGAACGGGCTGCCGTCGGAGAGGTGGTCGGTCAGCGCAGGCGTACGGGAAGGCCGAGCGCCGCAAGCAGCAGCGCAAGACCGAGCCACAATCCGACAGGCGCTGGGATCGAGGCGACGACGAGCGCCGGATACGTACCGAGCGTCGCTCGCAAGCGCAGTCCCCCGAGCGTCATCGTCTGTCCGCTGCGGGCGGCCGCGATGCCGTGGGCGACGACGTGGCCGGCGTCATCATCGACGACGAACAGCACGGCCGGCGCCGCATCGTGCCCTTTCGTGCTCGGTCCGGGCAACGTCCCGGCCTCAAAATAAAACACGCGCAGTACCCGGTGCCGAGCGGGGACGGCGAACGAGTCAGCCGGGACGCTGCGTCCTGCGATCGGCACGTTTTGGGGAAAGAGTGCGACCGGCGAGAGAAACGACGGGTTCGTCGGCTGCGTCAAGGTCAGGCCTTGGCCGCTTTCATCTTGCACCTGCAAATACGCTGCCGCGGCGGCACGCGCTTGCAGCAGCGTCGCACCCAAATAGGCGCTGCTATCTGCAGGCAGTACCAGCCGCGAGCCCGCGCGTCGCCGCAACGTTATGGCCGCATCGCCGCGGGCGATTGCGTCCGCCCCGACGGCTGGAAAGAACGCCGCGCCATCGACCTCCGAAACAACTGCGACGGTTCCGGGGGCGCGGCGCACCACTTGCGGATCGGGTCCGAGCAGCGACTGGGCGAGGCCCGTTGCGCCGATCACAAGGGCGCCAATCACTGTCACGTTCGGGCGGCTTCCCAGTTCTGTCCGCATCGCCCGGCCGGCGCCGCGGAACTTGATGCGCGCGACCACCGCCATCGCCGCGGCCAGCACTGCGGCGAACGGCCAGTCGTGGAAACCCGCCCACGTTGGGACGGCGACTTGTGCGGTCACGAGCGCCAGGACGACGCAGAGCGCCGCCACTGCAAAGCGAGCGCTTATCGGGTGCGCAAGAGGCCGTCGACCGCCTCGTTCATCTGCGCGAAGCTCAACTCACCGTCGATGCCGCGTACGATCTTGCTATCGCGATCGACGATGATCGTCGTCGGCAGGCCGATGGCGGCGTACGACCCGCCGTATCGCTGGCCGCCGTCGACGAGAATTGGATACGTCAGCTTCATATCGCGCGCAAAAGCCGCGACGGTCTTCGCCGATTCACCCTGGTCGACGCCGAGCACGACGAGACCGCGCCGGCCGTCTTGCCGGTACAGACGCTCGAGGGCCGGCGTTTCGCTGCGGCACGGACTACACCAAGTCGCCCACAGGTTGAGCAGCACGATTTTGCCCCGATACTGGGACAGGCTGCCCGTTCCGCCGCCGAGTGCGGGAACGTCGTAACTTTGCGCCGGCGTCCCTGCGAGTGTCCCTGGGCCGCCGGCACCACCGCCGATGGAACCGCCGCCAAAATATCCCTTCACGACGAACGCCAACACGACGACGGCGACGGCGGCCGTAACCAGTGAGATGGCACTTCGGGGCATAGATCAGCGGTTCGCAGAAAACGCGGGACTCTCCGTCAGCCGATCGGCCGACGGTTTGGTTTCACCAATCGCCCATACGTTCGGCATCGACTTCACCTTCAAAGGCGACCACTCCGCAGGCAAGAACCGCCGCCACGAGCGGAACGCCGGCATGGCGCAACGTCGCCGAATGTTCGAGCGCGCGGTCAGCCGAGCGTTCGTAAAGCTCGCAATAGCGGGTCAAAACGGCGGGCGAGCACAAAACGCGCAGCGGTGCCACGTTATACAGCTCGCGAAACCCGGCAAATGCTCGTTCGAAGGCGGCTCGCGTGAACCGGCTCCCAACCTGCACTTCCCGTCGCACGTGTTCCAAAGGAGTTCCTCCGGGAAAAGCCCAGCCACGCAACTGTACCGCGTCGAACGTCGTACGGACAAGCGCGCGATGACGGCTCACCGGCTCGACGGGCGCGCGCTGGCAGCCGACATGCGTGCCGAGCTGACGGCGCGGGTCACCGCGCTGCGCAGCGCCGGCGTCGTCCCCGTGCTCGCCGTCGTCATCGTCGGTCAAGATGAATCGAGCGACGCCTACATACGGGGCATGCGTGGCCTCGGCGAGCGAATCGGCGTCGCGCTGCTGGTCGACCGGTTGCCGCCCGACAGCGGGGATGCCGTCGTTCGAACGACGCTCGAACGGCACGGGCGGGACCCCAGCGTCCATGGGATCATCCTCGGCCAGCCCCTGCCGGCGCACTTGTCGATCCGCCGGATCGCCGACGCCATGCCCGTCGCTAAAGACGTCGATGCTGCCAATCCGGTCAATCAAGGATTGCTTGCCTTCGCGACGGGCGCGTGCTTCGTGCCGGCGACTCCGGCCGCCGTGATGCTGCTGCTGGAACGCAGCGCCAAGTGGCCGTTGCGCGGACGTGACGTTACGGTGATCGGCCGCTCGAACGTCGTGGGCTTGCCCGTCAGTTTGCTCCTCATGGCGCAGAACGCCACGGTCACCGTCACGCATAAAGAGACCGTCGACATTCGAGCGCATACACGCCGTGCAGAGATCGTCGTCGTCGCCGCCGGTTCGCCGCATCTCGTCGACGCCGGCTGGCTGGCGTCGGGAGCGACGGTCATCGACGTCGGCACGACGGTCGTCGGCGGCAAGTTGCTCGGTGACGTCGATTTCGAAAGCGCTGCCACCGTCGCAGCTGAAATTACGCCCGTTCCCGGAGGGGTCGGGCCCGTCACCAACGTCGCCCTCATGCGCAACGTCGTGACCGCCGCCGAATCCTCGCTGCAATCTCTCGCGCGCCACACCCTAAACCACGCCGTACGCCGCAACGCCCGCCGGCCGCAACCCCACGCGAGCAACCGTCACGGGTTCGAAATCGCAAAGCGATTTCAACACGTGACTCGGCATAGCGCAGCTCGCCTGCGCGATGCCGAGCGTCGCCGCAGCGACGCCATTAAACCACACCTTCGCGCCGTAGGCGCAGCCGGAGGCGCTAGTTCACACTAAAATGCTTACCGAAAAACTTTTCTTGCGTCGCCCGGAACGCACCGCCGGGTGCAGTGGCCGCACGCCCCACCGCGGGCGGTTCACGCTTGCGTTCGAGCAGCGATCGAAGTTGCGGCAACAGACGGCGCAGAAACCCGAGTTCGACGGTCAACCGCTGCTCGGTGCTGGGAAGTTCGAGAAGCCGTTGTTTCATCGAATCGGCGACTTGCAAAGCATCACCGATCAAGAACGACGCCTCGCTCGGATCGGCTCGGCAAATCGATGTCGGCATGCATCCCGGAAAACTCGACGAGCAACCGCAGATAGTCGCGAAACACATTACGGATCTCACCGACGAGACGCTCGGCAGCCGCAAAGTCGGCCGTTTCATCATCGGTCAGGTAGATGACCTCGGCGGCAAGATACGGTTCGCGCTGCAGCACTTGCTCGATGCGGAATCGCCGCCGGCCCGTCGTCGTGATATAGTAACGGCCGTTTTCGAGCGGCGTCACGTCTCCGATCTCGGCGGTCGTGCCGATGTCGTGCGGCATGACCGTGGGATCGCCGGCTTCGCGCCCGTCACGAATCAAACACACGCCGAATGCCTCGCGGTTCTCGAGACATTCGGCGATCATCTGCTTGTAGCGCGGTTCGAACACATGCAGGTTCAGCACGGCGCCGGGGAAGAGCACGGTGTTGAGCGGAAACAGGCGTAAGCGATCCGCCAAGGGCGTTTACGAGGCGGAAGGCGTAACGAGGCGCCCTTCGCACGCGCTCCAGTCGACGTTCGCGAAGAACGCCTCGATGTATTTCGAACGCTCCGACGGCTTATAGTCGAGCAAAAACGCGTGTTCCCACGCATCCATGACGACGATCGGCTCGTAGCCCGCGACGTTGCCGTCCTGGTGCAGCGTGATCCAATGGTTCGAGATGCGCCCGCTCTTCGGATCTTGATAGGCGATCGCCCAGCCGACGCCACGCATGCCGCCGACGGCGACAAAATCTTTCTTCCAGGTGTCGAAGTCGCCGAAACTCGCCGCAATCGCGTCGTGCAGCCTCCCCGACGACGGCGCTCCGTTTGCGTTCTTCGCCATATTATCGAAGTAGTATTCGTGCAGGACCATGCCGTTGTACTCGAAGCCCAAGCGGCGCGTCAGTTCCGCGAACGGCAAATCGGTCGGCGCGGCCTGGCCGCCGGACATCTTCTCGTTGATCTGCTCGTTGAGCAGGTTCGTGTTCTTTACGTATCCTTCGTACAACCCAAAATGGATCTGCAGCGTATGATCGGAGATGCCTTGGAGTCCGGACAGTGACCATTTCTTGGGAGTGTACGAATACGGAGTGAGCGCCGGCATTGAAAGTCTCCTTCGAGTACGAATGCGCCTCCAAGAGGTTCCCCCCCTCGGTAAGCGGCAAACGTTACGGGTGAGCGACTCGACGTACCTTTCGCGGCTGCATCCGAACCCGCCGCCATTGCTGCTCGAACTCGAACAGCTGGGACATGCCGACGACATCCCAATCGTCGACCGCGAGACCGGCCGCCTGCTGTCGACGCTCGTCCACGCGATGCAAGCGAACCGGATCCTCGAGATCGGTACGGCCTACGGCTATTCGACGCTCTGGATGGCGCTGGCCATGCCGCAAGCCGGCCGAATGTGGACGATCGACCCCGACAGCGAACGGACTGCAATAGCGCGCCGTTTCCTCGAACGCGGCGGGCGCAGCGACGCGGTCGAGATCATCAATCAACCCGCGCTCGACGTGCTGCCGACCTTTCCGGTACGCAACCTCGACATCGTGTTCATCGACGCGGTGAAAACGGAATACGAGGCCTATCTCGAATTGACCGTCCCGCTGCTAAAGCGTTCGGGGCTCGTCATCGTCGACAACTTGCTGTGGAGCGGACGCGCGGCGGCTAAGCCCGGCCCCGCCGACGCCGCCACGACCCTCGCGATCCGTGCCTTCAATCGCGCGTTTCTGCACCATCCCGAGCTCGACTGCTACGATCCTGCGCGTCGGCGACGGCGTTGGGATTGGCGCGCGGACATAACGGGATGACGCCCGACGACTTTCGCGTGGCGATGCGCCGCCTGCCGACCGGCGTCACGGTCGTGACGACCGAGTACGATGGCACGCCTAAAGGCTTCACGGCCAACGCATTTGCCAGCGTTTCGGCCGAGCCGCCCATGATTTTGGTCTGCGTGAACCGCCAAGCCCGCAGCCATCCGCTGATCTCGCAGGCGGGCCGTTTTTGCGTCAACGTGTTACAGCTCGACCAGCGCGCGATGGCGGAAAACTTCGCTTTCCACACGCCCCGACGATCCGTTCACGACGTTTTCGTTTACGCGCGGACGCACGGGTTCGCCCGTACTCGATGGGGCGCTGGCGTTCTTCGATTGCGAACTCGTCGAAGGTCACACCGCCGGCACGCACACGATCTTCATCGGCAAGGTTCTGGCTTGCGCCGGCCGCAGCGGTGCACCGCTCGGCTATTTCGACGGTGCTTACCGTGACTTCGGATGCCGGATCGCTTCGGAGAGTTTAGCACTGTTGAGCATAGTGAACGGCGTGAGCCACGACGACGGCCGCATCAGTGTCGAGCACTTCGCAGTCGGTGCGCTGGGATGCATCTGCACGATCGTCGCCGATCGTACTACGCATGAGGCGATCGTCGTCGACGGTGGGGATGAAGTCGGCGAGATCGTGCGGCGGCTTGAGGCGAGCGGCGTGCGTGCGACGCAACTGGTCCACACCCACGCGCACGTCGACCACATCGGCGCACTGGGGAAGTTGCGCGAGCGAACGGGTGCGCGCGGACTGCTGCACCCAGCCGATCTGCCGCTGTATGCGCTCCTCGCAACGCAGGCACGCTGGCTAGGCTTGCGCGAGCCGGCGAACGTCGAGCCGCCCGATGCTGATTTGCGCGACGGAGATGCGCTCACTGCCGGCCGCGCACGGCTCGACGTCTTGCACACGCCGGGACACACGCCGGGAAGTTGTTCGTTTGCGCTCGAGCTTGCAGGAGGCACCCTGCTGTTGACCGGCGACACGCTGTTCGCCGGCGCCGTCGGCCGTTGGGACATCGGCGGCACGTCGCTCGCCGACATCGTATCGAGCATCGGCGCAAACTGCTGCAGTTTCCCGATGATACGATCGTCATTCCCGGACACGGGCCTGCCACGACGATCGGCGCGGAGCGCCGCTCTAACCCATACCTGCAAACCCGCTAGAAAACGCTTCGAAGGGGACGGCCGCAGCTCACCGGACTGGGCGGCGCTCGGTGCACGGGTACGTCCGCCTTATGATTCATGCGGCGATGCCGATGCTGCCGCCCTATCGGATTGCGGGCGGCGAAGCCCGCTACGCAGCTACGACCGCAACCCCAACGGCTCGAGCGATCTTGACGCGAACCATCCGCAGTTCCGCGTTGGTTATCCGCGACGCCGTCGTTTGCACTCTTGAAGTCGCAGTGGCCGTCACTAAGTGTGAAGCGAGTCCTGTAGTTCGAGCGAGCTACGCCGCGGCGACGTCGAACCCGTGCGTGCGTGCACCAGCACCTGTTGAAACGCTAATGCAGTTTGATGAGCACCTTATCACCGTCCGCTTCAACAGGCGCGACGGGCGGGGGTGAGTCGGCCAGTTCGTCTTGAGACGTGCGGCCGTTGCCGGGCGCGGTCGCGATGCGCGTAGATGCGCGAGCGGCTGCGGCGAGCATTTCGTCGTTGATCTTACCGGCCGCCCGTTTGGCGCGGAAGTCCTCGATCGCCGCCTGTAGCGCCAAACGTGAACGTTCCGGGTAGTCTTTCTTCTTTTCGGGATAACCGTCGAGCTCGGCTTCGATGTCGGCGTCGCTGATCGCATAGGCTTCGTCGAGCGTCTTGCCCAGCGCGAGATCGACGAGCAGACTGCACGTCGCCGTCCCGAAGCCGCAACCCGTCGTGAAATACGAGACGTCCTCGATCACGTCGCCCGGGCCTACTTTGAGATAGTACGTGTACATGTCGCCGCACGAATCGCTGAAATACTCGCCCGAGGCCATCGGGTTTTCCATCGTGCGAAAACCGCTGCGCTTTTCGACGAGCTCCTGAAATTTCGCGAAATTCAACGAACGCCTCCGGTTGTGTGTGCGGCTTGCGAGCCGACGCCGATATCGAACCGGCACGCGCTGCCGCCGGTTGCGAGCGATTCGATCTGGGTGGCTGCGGGTGACACGGTCTCGTGCAGCACGGTATGGATGATCGAGCAGACTTCCGGATGTTCGCCGACGGTTTTTGCGTACGGACAATTGTGCTCGCGCAGTTCGACCGAACCAGACGGCGTCTCGACGACGTCCGCGTCGACGCCGCGCTCCTGCAAGAAGTGGGCAAGCTCGGCAGCGCGGCCCTTGGCGTCAGGCGCATGCAGCTTGGCTCGCACTCGTTCGGTTTCGCGAGCGCCGATCTTTGCCATCACCGCGTCGAGCCGCGCGTGGGCCGAAGGCCGCCTTCACCTCCCGCAGCACCGCGCCGAGCATCCGGTCGTAGCGCTGCGGAAAAAGCCCTTCGCCGCTTTCGGTCAGTGAGTATTCGAGAGTTGGCTTGGTCGGCCCCGGCGAACCGAGCGCTCGGCGACGTACCCGTCCCGTTCGAGGGCGACCAGTTGCTGCCGCACGGCATTGGCAGACAAGCCGAATTCGCCCGCAAGATCGACGGCGGAAGCGGAGCGCCGCCGCCGCAGCGCCGTCACGATCTTGCCGCGCGTACTTTGGAAGAATCGGGCGTCGTGCATGTCCACGCTGAAGCGTAGCATGAATAGCGAAGATAGTCCAGGGTTTCCTTGACTTTCTAACGGTATCCGCCTACGATAGCTCTATATGAGCGAGCGCGGACTGCACATCAGCGATCTGCGAGCCAGCGTCGAAGGCAAGGAGATCCTCAAAGGCATCGAGCTTGTCGGTCGAACCGGGACGAGTCGCGGCATTGATGGGTCCCAACGGCAGCGGCAAGTCGACTCTTGCCTTCTGCGCTGCGGGCCATCCCAATTACACGGTCACGTCGGGTTCTATCCGGCTCGATGGTGAAGACCTCAGCGGACTGGCGCCCGACAAGCGCGCCAAAGCCGGCTTGTTTCTCTCGTTTCAGTACCCGGCCGCCATCCCGGGGGTCAGCGTCGCGAACTTTATCCGCACTGCGCGTCAAGCGGTCCATCCCGACGATTTGACGCCGGCGAAATTTCGTGCGGCGATCTTCGAGAAGCTCGACATCCTCGACATGGATGCCGCGCTGCTCGGCCGTTACGTCAACGACGGCTTCTCGGGCGGAGAAAAGAAGCGGCTCGAGATGTTGCAGCTTGCGATGCTGGCGCCGAAGTACGCTATCCTCGATGAAACGGACTCGGGGCTCGACGTCGATGCGTTGCGCGCCGTCGGCGAATCGGTCGAAGCGTTGCGTGGCAGCGATGCCGGACGCGATACCGGATTTCTCATCATCACGCACTACCCGCGCATCTTGCAGCACATCACGGCCGACGTCGTCCATGTCATGATCGACGGGCGCATCGTCAAAACCGGCGGCCCCGAACTCGCGGAGACGATCGAACGGGAAGGCTACGACCGTATTCGTGAGGAGGCGCTCGCGGGTGCCCTCTAGCGCATCACTCGAACCGCAATCTTCAGTAGCGTTCGCTCCGAACGCAGCATCGCTCGAGCAGGCCATCGCGTTGCTTTCTGATCAGGGCGAGCCGGCTACGGTCGTCGATGCCGACCTTCGGCGCAGTGCGCTCGCAGCGTACGACGCGCTTGCCGGCGCCGGGCCGTCCTGCGAAGAACTGGCGCTACGATTACGCTAAACTCGACTTGTCGGGTCTGGATTGGTCGACGGGCCGGCTTCCGATCGCGACGTTGCCTGGTCGCTCGGGTGCCGCACGCATCGATGACGATGCAGCATCGGACAATCTTGCGACGGCCAATGCCGGCGGCTTGTTTCATGTCGGTGCTACCGTGCTGGAGCCACGCGACAGTTCCGCACCTCGATGCGCGCGTGACGCTGGTACCGCTTAGCCGACGCGCAACGGACGCATGCCGCCCTCGTCGGCGACGTCCTGCATCGGGTCATCGACTGGCGCTCGGACCGCTACGCAGCGCTCGCGACGGCATTCCGCAATTGCGGCGCGTTCGTTTTCGTGCCGCCGGGCGTGCAACTCGACGAACCGCTCGTGCTCGTCTTTGCGAGCGCACCGCAGCCAGCGGCCGTCTTTCCTCAGATCGTCGTCGTCCTGGGCGAGGGCGCGCGCGCCACGGTGATCGAACGGCACGTCGGCGAAGCGGACGCATTCGTTTGCGGCACGGTTGAAACGCACGTCGCTGCCGGCGCACGCCTGGACTACGTCATCGCACAGCAAAGCTCCGAAGGCAGCCGCGTCCTGTTCAGCCGCGCGGCAACCTGCGACCGCGATGCGACGATGCGCTGGCATCTCGCCGAACTTGGCTCGGGACTCGCGCGCACGTCCCTCGAAACCCGGCTGGACGGCGACGGCGCGCGCGGCGACGTTGACGCCCTCTTCTTCAACACCGGCATGCAGCACGTCGATCTCGCGACCGTCGTGCGCCATCAGACAGGCCACACGACGTCGGGGACGGTCGTCCGCAGCGCGGCCAACGACCGCGGCCAAGGGCGCTATTTCGGCAACATCGTCATCGCGGCGCACGCACATGGCAGCGATGCGTCGTTGCGTGACGATGCGCTGCTGCTTTCCCGGCGACGCGCACATCGATTCGATTCCGGCGCTGGAAATTGCGGCCAACGACGTGCGGGCATTTCACGGCGCTACGGTAGGATCGATCGACGAAGAGCAGCTTTTCTATGCGCAGAGCCGCGGCATCGCGCGCGGCGAAGCGGAGCGGATGATCGCACTCGGCTTTTTCGAGCCTGCGGTCACGCGCTTCCCGGGCGAAGCGTTGCGTAACGAGATTCGCACTGCACTTGACGGTAAGCTCGACGAGGCGACGGAGCGCGCGTGATTGCGACCGCCGACCTGCGCTCGGAGCAGATCGCACGAGATTTTCCGCTACTCGCCGAGCGCACGTCGCGCGGTAAACGCCTTGCATATCTGGATTCGGCCGCAACATCGCAGAAGCCGCAAGCGGTCATCGATGCGCTCGTCGACTACTACACGCACGACAACGCGAACATCCATCGCGGCGTCTACGAACTTGCCGAGCGTGCGACCGCGGCGTTCGAACGTGCGCGCGCGAAGGTCGCGCGTTTCGTCGGCGCAGCCGAACCGGCGGAGATCGTCTGGACGCGCAACACGACCGAGGCGATCAATCTGGTCAGCTTTACGTGGGGCGTTGGCGAACCTCGGCCCCGGTGACGCGATCGTCTGCTCGCAACTCGAACACCATTCCAATCTCGTGCCGTGGCAGCTTTTGGCAGCCAAGACCGGTGCGGAATTGCGCTTCATTCCGCGTCGATGCCGATGGGTGCACGTTCTCGACGATCTCGACGGGCTGCTGCGGGGCGCTCAGCTCGTCGCGCTCTCGCACGTTTCCAACACGCTGGGCACGATCGCGCCGCTCGAAACGATCGTGCCGCGCGCCCACGCTGCGGGCGCCGTCGTGCTCGTCGACGCTGCGCAGTCGGTGCCGCACTTTGCCGATCGACGTGCGCGCGCTCGACGTCGACTTCTTGGCCGCAAGCGGCCACAAGATGTGCGGACCGACCGGCATCGGTTTCCTGTACGGTAAGCGCGCGCTCTTGGAAGCGATGCCGCCGTTTTTAACCGGCGGCGACATGATCCGCCAAGTAGGCTACGACGCGACGACCTTCAACGAGATTCCATGGAAGTTCGAAGCCGGCACGAGCAACGTCGCCGACGCCGTTGCGCTCGGCGCGGCCGTCGACTATCTCGAAAGCGTCGGTATGGACTGGATCGCCGAGCACGAGCGTCATCTGACCGCATACGCGCTCGATCGCCTGGCGGCGTTCGACGGCGCGCGGGCTCGTCGTCTACGGTCCGCCGCGGTCCATCGACCGGGCGGGCGTGATCTCATTCAACTTCGCCGACATCCACGCGCACGATCTTGCCTCGATCCTCGATACCGAAGGCGTCTGCGTCCGCGCCGGCCACCACTGCACGATGCCGTTGATGGAAAAGATGGGCTGGCCGGCAACCGCCCGCGCGTCGTTCTATCTCTACAATACCGAGCAAGACGTCGATCAGCTTTGCGCGGGCTCGAAAAGGCCGCGACCGTTTTCGGGCTGTCGTAACCACCATGGACGATTTCTATAAAGAATACATCCTCGACCATTACCGAAATCCGCGGAACTTCGGAGAATTGGAATCGCCCGATGCGACCTTCGAAGATCTCAATCCGTTGTGCGGCGATCGTATCCGCTTCGATCTCGCCGTCGATGCAGACGGCCGCGTCAGCGACGTGCGTTTTTCCGGAAAGGGTTGTGCGATCAGTCAAGCGTCCGCGTCGATGCTCAGCGAGTCGTTGCGTGGCGAGAAGCTGGCTGACGTCGCGCGGCTGGGTCAAGAGCGCGTGCTCGAAAACGTCGGCATCGGCATCAGTCCCGCGCGCATGAAGTGCGCGATGCTCGGCCTCAAAGTCGCCAAGAGTGCCGCGCTCGGAACGCTCGCGCGCTGGCCCGACGAAGAACCCGGCGCTGCCGTCGACCTGAACGTGTTCGCGGACGCGCTGGGACGTATCGCCGGCGCCATCGTCCTCAACGCCATTGCCTTCACGCTTTGGAACGTCGGGACGCGTTCCCCGCTCGCACTACTGCATCGCCGCCGCGCGCGTCGCTGCGGCACCCGCGCACGCTTGATCGCCGGCATTCTCACGGCGTTGATCGGCCTCGTCTTCATCACCGCTGCAACGATCTTGCTCGTGCCCGCCATGGTCGACCTCGACCGCGACTTCATCCCGGTCGAACTGGGCACGCTGCTGTGCGCGCTGGCCCTCGAACAACTGATCGGCGCCGACGTGCGCAACATCGTGCGCAAACATGGAAGCACGTGCTCCCTAACTTTGGATGTGGCCCTCGATGCAGATGTCTTGCAGGTCGAAGGCCTCCATCGTGAACCATCTGTAGCGGCCGTGATCCCGCATCAGTAGATAGATGTGCCGGTATTGAGCGTCCGTCGGCGGCGCGGGAATGGCGACGGCGCGGATATGAGCGTAATCGCCCGTTTCACCGAGCTGGCGCGCGACTGCGGGCAGTTTGAGCCGCTGATCGTTCCAATATGCGATCGCGCCGTCGCCGTTGCGGATGTCGGCGCGAATGTCGCCGCAATACGGGAGGGTCGTCGGTGACGAGCCGGTCGTTGGTGCTCGCGAGGACGCTGCGGAGTCCCGTGATGCGCGCTTCACGTGGACCGCAGTGCGCATCGATGCGCACGGGATCGGCGATACCGGGAGCGTGCGGCGCGCAGCTGCATGCGACGCACAGTGCGGCCAGCGCGCATGCCGCGCGCATCCGGCGCATCGTCACGGCTTCACGAGCGAGTGCCCGACGATCACCGCCGCTCCCGTATCGTTCTTGCGTACCGTATACTCGCCGTAGTACGGACCGCCGGGCGTTTGTAAGATCGACTTCCACCGTTGCCGTGTCGCCGGTTCCATGCGAGTCGATGCGCCCGATGCGCGTGTGCGCGTCGACGATGCCCAGTTCGGTGAGCGAAACGCCGTGATCGCCTGGCGACGCTCCGAGCGCCGCATACGCGGCATCGGAATCGCCTCGCTTTATCGCTTCGAGATACTCGCGCACGACGGCCGCAGCGAGGCTATCGAAAGAAGCTGATGCGTCCCCCGCCGTTTGCGCTACTGCCGCGCCTGCGGCTCCAGCAGAAGCGAGCGACGTAGGCGACCCGGCAGGCGCGGCGGTGCGCGACGATGGCAGAGGGCGCGTCGTCGGCGCTGCCTTGGCGACCGTGCGCAGCGCCGGCGTCGCGGTCACCGGCACTGCGGCCGCAGTCGGTTCTGCGCTCGGAGTTGCCGTCGGCACGCCGGCGCTCTTGGCCGTCTTCGTAGCGGCGGGCGTGGGCGTCGTAGCCGCGTGCGTCGGACGCATCGTTGCCGCCGTGGCAGTAGATGATGGCGGTGCTGCCGTCGCTGCGGGCACGGGCGTCACGCTAGGCAAGGCATCGATTGCCGGCGTTGCGCTGACGACCGCTACATCGTGTGCGCGACCGCCGTGGCGGTTCGATAATAGCGACCAGCCGGCACCGATCACGAAGCCGAGGATGATGACGCCGAACAGTATGGGAACGAGCGGAAGTCCGGCTTCATCGCCGGGTGGCGGTCGTCGTGCGCGGCGGCGCGGCGGAGTTGAACGCATCGACATGTGAGTTTCGCGCGAGGGACGCGCGCGGCCTCGCCACGAAACGTCGCGCGGTGATCCGGGTCTGTGTTCCGATCGACGTTGCAACCGTGGCCGTCACCGCTAATAGCGCTTTCGCTCTCGTCACGCCGATGCGCGTTGAGGAACTCCTGGTCTTGGCCGTACGCGAAGCACTCGGCGCGCGCGCACCGATCGATAAGCAGAAGCGCAGCATCCGCAGTGCGCTCGACGGCTTACGCGCCGGTAAATTCGACGTCAACGTCGACGGCCGAACCTACGGCCCGGACGACGTCGTCGTCTGCGCCGGGACGGCGTCTCTACGCTTCTTCTCGACCGAAACTCGCTCGCGAATCCTTCGCTAAAGTCGACATCATGACTTTCTCTCGCGCGCGACCAGTTCGCCGTAGAGGGCGTTGGGCCACGCGAAGTCGTCGCGGGTGAACGCTTCGGGCCAGTTCGGGTTGAACGACTCGTGCAAGCGGTGATCGCCGACATCCGAGGCTGCGATGTATCCCATCACGCGCTTGATTTCGGTGCGGGTCGGTCGACGTAAGGGCCTGCATGATCAGCGAGAGCGGCCACACGTAGTTGCGCGGCGTGTGCGGGCTGCCGATTCCGCTCGCGAACTTGCCACGAAAGAAATACGGGTTGCGGTCGGATAGGACGAAGCGCCGCGTATTCTGATAGACCTTGGTCGTTCTGCGGAAGATAGCCGAAATACGGAATCGACAGCAGCGACGGAATATTGGCATCGTCCATGAAGTTGGCGTGGCCGTAGCCGTCCACTTCGTACGCGTAAATCGTGCCGAAACCGCGGAACGTGCCTTCGGCGTGCTGTTCGATGCCGGTCTGAACTTCGTTGGCGAGGCCCCAAGCGTTGGCCGCATCGCGGTTGTTATGGTAGACGCTGCTGCTCGATCGCCGACAAGCCGGCGCAGGACGACGACGGCGAACATGTTGTCCGGGCACGTTGTATTGGTAGCGCGCGGGATCGTCCGACGGGCGGAAGCCCGTCCAGATCATCCCCGTGTAGCGAACCCAGCTACCCTTGCCGCCGTTGGCGAGGTCCGGGTGGCGGTAACGGGAGCGCTGATCGTGATGCTGTTCGACGCGCAATACGCCGAGCACGCGCTCGAAGGCGCGGTTGACGCGATGCGTGAAGATCGAGCGGTCGCCGGTCGCGCGGTAGTACTTGTCGGCGAACCAGATCGGATAGAGCAGCGAGTCGACTTCGAACTTGCGCTCGACGACTTTGTAGTCCGAGGAAAACGCATTCGCATACGGATCGATCAGGATATAGCTTGCTTCGCGCGCGACGACGCCGCGCAAGGCGCTGGCGATCCGCTCGTCGCTCGACGCCTGCGCGATGTACGGTTCCATGACGGCGCTGGCGTCGCGCAGCCATTCCGCCTCGATGTCGCCGGTCGAAACGTAGGTCGTCCCGTCACGCTCGGGTATCGCGTGGCGGTTGAGCGCTTCGTCGAAGGCCGTCAGATAGATCTTTTCGAGTTTCCGGGTCAAAGGCGGCGTTTCGGCGGCACGCGCCGCGGAAATACCGTTGAAGCACGAGCGCCGCCGCGAAGACCCAGAGCACGAGCGCGCACGAAAGACATGACGTGCTTTCTAACATCGGCAGTTTCAGGTGCAACACCTTGCCGAGCGCGCCCGGCGTGACGCGCCTTACCCGAAAGCCTGCACGTTTCGCCTAGGACAATGAAGCCGCGTTCCGAGCGTTCGCCGCCGTCCTCGATTATGCTCTTGGCGCCGGGCTCGTATCGGCCGCCATGCCGCCGGAGGTCCAGTCGCTACACCGTTTCGGGAAGCGACAGCTTCTCGATCGGGGCCGGACGAGATCCACAGCGAGGTGTCGTACCGCGGCGCACGAGACGCTGACCATCACGCGGCACGCGGCGAGCCGCACGCGACTACGCGCCCACGTCGCGTATACGCGCGACGACGGAGCAGCCGCCAGCTGCGGCGACCGGGCGAATACGTCGCCGACATTTGCCCTCCGGGCGAGACGCTGGACACGGCCGACCACGATCCCGACAACCTGACGGTCCTCAATCAGCCGTTCGCCGCCAAACTGGACGCCGGGACGCTGCACGATCTGCGCGCACCTGCGCGGCGCTCTGCCGTTCGACTTTCCCTCGCCCTTTACGCGCTCGTCGTTGCACGGCTACCTCGCGCACATCGGCGGCGCCACAGCGGCTCGACGCCGGGCCGTCGGCGTCCGTTTCGAAGCAGCCGGCGCGATGCACGGCGCAGTTGCCGGATCGGCCCGAGCTTGACGCTGACCGGCACGATCGCGATGCGCGGCAACGGCCTTCTACGATGCCGCGTCAGCGCGTTGCTGCTCGCGCTCGACACGACGGTGACGGTCTCCGGGAACGTCTCGAGCCGCTTCAGCGCAGCGATCCGGTCACGATCGTCTACGCACGGACGATCGCGGCCGACCTCCGCAGCGGCCGACAGCCGCGCGTCGACACGCCGTAAGCGTCGCCCGGACTCGCGGTCGAACCGAGGGAGCGCCCGGTCCATCGCAGAAGCGCGCCGTTCCCCGCAACATCAGGAGTTCGCGTGGTCCCTCAAGCGAGGGCCGTCGAGCGAAAGCCGGCGGCGACCCCGCCGGATCCGCCGCGGTCCGCGGAGTTGCCGTCGACCGAACGCTTCGAGCGCATCGTCGACGAGTACCAGCGCCGTCTCTACGGCTTCGCCCTGCGCATGACCGGCAATCGCGAGGATGCCGAGGAGATCGTGCAGGACGCGTTCGTCCGCGCCTTTCGCGCGCTCGGCAAGATGGACGACGCAGCAACGGGCCGAGCTGCGGCTGCAACCTTGGCTGTACACGATCACGTTAAACGTGACGAGGAACCGCTTGCGGTCGAAGCGTCCGACGAACGTAGCGCTCGATGCGCTCGCCGACCCCGATGCGCTGCTGAACACAACGCAAGAGGGTCCCGAGCAACCCGAGCAGATCGTCGAACGCGGGACCGATATGGCGCTCGTCGAGCAGGCTCTGTTGCAACTGCCCATGCACCTGCGCGCTGCGGCGACGCTCCGGTTCATCGAAGGCCGCAGTCATCCCGAGATTGCGGAAATTCTCGGACCAGCCGATCGGGACGGTGAAATCGCACGTGCATCGCGCCGTGCGAATCCTGCGGCGAATCCTCGGCCCACAGGTCGGACGGATCGCCACGTCGCGGAGACACTGCAGATGCGGTGTAGTGACGTCGAAGCTCTGTGGGACGTGATGCGCGAGAGAAGCGGAGCCTCGCGACGCGGCCGTCGCGACGCACCTTCGCAGCTGCCGGACGTGCCAAGCGGTGTACGAAGAGTTCGAAGGCGTCGCGTACTGCCTGACGTGCCTTCCGATCGTCGAGCCGCCGCCGAGCCTCGTCCCGCGCATTCTGGACCACATTCGTTCGCTGCGCAGCCATTACCGCACCGCGTGCTGCCGACTCGTTCGCCCGCCTCCCCTCGCCGCTCGGCGAGCTCGCGATCGCGTGGCGCGACAGCGGCATCACCTTCGTCGGGCATCGCCGCGCGACCAAGGCGACGAAGAACTGCGCGCGGCAGATCGAGCGCCGCTTGCGCCGCCCGGTCCATGCGCGGCGAGCCGCCCGGCTGGGTCGGCGAAACGGTCCGCCGCTTCTTCTCGACGTGGCGCGTCGACATGGACGCGCGTCGACATCTCGGATCTGAGCCCGTTCGAGCAGGCGGCGCTGCGCAAGGCCGCGCAGATTCCGCCCGGCGAGGTCCGTTCGTACGGCTGGATCGCGCGGGAGATCGGTCATCCGCAGGCGGCCCGCGCCGTCGGCCAAGCGATGGCGCGCAATCCCGTCGCGCTATTCTTTCCCTGCCACCGCGTCGTCGATGCACGGAGCGCTGCACAACTACGGCTACGGCGTCGAAGTCAAGGCGCGCATCCTAGCGATGGAAGGCTACGTCAAGTCATAGCACGCGACTGCGAACCGTTCAAGGCGTCGCTCGTGTGAAGAATCGACAGCGCCATAATACGTCCGCGGCCCCTTCACACAGAGACCAGCGAAGGCTAACAGACGGACAAAGGGAGGTGATCATCGTTAGTTCTGAAGGTAATCAACGACTCAACCATACGATGATTGGAGGTGCGCGGACCTAGTCTGCGCAGGGACACCCTACGTCCGCCGGCCGCGAGCCGGCTTTTTTTTGTCGATTCAGCGCCGGCATCGCCGTGAGGCGCGAAATGCTGGCATCGGCGGCATGGCGCCGGATGGCGGCTCGCGAAGCGCAGCGAGGCCGATGGGCTCTCTATAAAGACCAGACGATGACGATGGATGACCCGCGTATCGCCGCGCTGCCCGACAGCCACGGGCACGCCAAAGGCGAGCACAAACCATTTGCCGAGGAGCGTCCGATTCCGTATACGGCGCGGATGCTTTTCCTGTGGTTCTACCACGCATGCCGGCGCGGCGCGCCGCGCTTCATGATGGTCGCCGACCACATCAACTATCTGACCTTCGAGGATCCGGCGGCCGTCAATCTCGTGCGCCGCGCGCTCAAACTCGCGCAAGCCGGCGACCTGTACGGCGCGGCCGAGACGGCCGGCGTCGAACTGCACCACGCCGCGGTCGTCTCCGAAGGTCTGCGCCGCGGCATGCGCTACTCGATCGGAGCCGAGGTCGACAACGATCCGCGCAACCGTCCCGACGCCCAGAACATCGTCGACGCGATGCGGCCCGACGGCATGATCCGCTCGGTCCACTTCCTGCCGATCACGCACCCGCAACACGGCGAAAACTGGATGTGGGCGTTCGATAATCCGGAATTCAAAGAGCTGTTCGATGTCGTCGGCGTCGAACGGACCTGGGAAATCTACATGGCGACGTTGCTCGAGGCGATCGAGAAGCTGCCCGGGCACATCGTCGCGCACTTCTATGCGCCCGCAAAATTCGGTCATTGGCCCGACGACGCGGCGCTCGAGCGGTACGAAGATCGGCTGATCGAGGCCTGTGCTGCGCGCGGCATGGCGATCGAAGTGAACTCGCGCTACTTCTACCGGTACTTTGCCGACGAACGACGCGGCAGCTCGAGCGTTACCGCGCCGCCAACCTGCGGCTGCTGCGCAAGGCCAAAGCGCGAGGCGTCATGGTCGCCGTCGGTTCGGACGCGCACAGCCCCAAAGACCAGGGCGACGGCGTTCGAGACGGTCCTCGAACTGCTCGACGAAGCCGAGATCAACGAGATCGCGTTCCCGATCGAAGGCCGTCTGGCGCGCGTTGCGCTTCGCGCGACCGAAGAGCACATCGCGCCGCGTAAGCGGATACGCCACCGATCGCGACGCGCTTTCGGAGACGCCCGTCGCGACGCCGGCTGGGGCCGGTGCGTCCGGTGAGGCGGTTTCCGAAGATGCCGCAGGGGAAGTCTCCCCGGTTGCAACGCCGGCCGCCAAAGCGCCGGCGTCACGGCGTCCCGCTGCACCGCGCAGCCGGCCGGCGCGCCAGACGCCCTCACGCCCGGCCGACGGCGCTGAGACGCAATCGGCGCCGCCTGCGACCACCCAAAAACCGGATCGTTCGCGCCGTAACGCTCCAACGAAGACCGCGCTGAAAACTGCCGCGCCGTCGAAGTCTCGCCGGGCACAACCAGCGGCGCCACCCAAGCGGGCGGCAAAACCAAGCGCGGCGACAACGAAAAAGTCGCGTGCGAAAGCGTCGCCGAGCCGACCGGCCGGCCGCGCGCAAGAAGGCGAGTACGGCGAAGAAGGCCGCGGCCAAACGTTCGGTTCGACGCCCTAGTCCCAAAGCGGTACCCGCTCGTTCGACTGCGAAGAGAACGCCGGCTCGAAAGACCGCTAAGAAGGTTGCTAAGCGATCCGCCGCCGTCAAGCGGACTCCCGCTGCAAAGAAGCCGGCACCCAAGAAAGCCGTTAAGAAGAAGCCGAGCCGGTCGCGACGCTGATCGCTTTCAACGCCGTCACGGATTCGTGGAACGCATACCGATGGGACATCTAGAGCCTGAAGGCTCGCGCCTCGGGCGCATTCCCGAAATCAAATGGCTGCTCAACACGATCGTCGAGCGCGCTCTCACGCGCGGCGAAGTGCTGCTTGCCAGCGGGCGGCGCAGCGACTATTACATCGACAAGTTCCGGCTCTTCTCCGATCCGGGCGTCTTGCGCCGCATCGCGCGGCTGTTCGCCCCGGTCGTCGCCGAAACGCAGCCCGGATCTGATCGCCGGGACGGAATTAGGCGGCGTCATCCTCGCGACCGCTGTTTCCCAGATGGCGAACATTCCGATGATCGTCGTCCGCAAGGCGCCCAAAGCGTACGGCGCGTTCGCCAACGAGTACGTCGAAGGGCCGTACGTCGAAGGTCAGCGCGTGCTGCTGCTCGAGGACATCGTCAGCAACGGACGCGAAGTGATGGCCGCCAAAGCGCGGCTCGAAGAGCTCAACCTGCACGTGACCGTCTACGCCGTCATCAACCGCGGTCTGGCGCCGATCAATCTCTCGTTCAGTTTTCATTGCCCCGCGGCGCCGCCAAAACCGAAAACTGAACGCCCCTTCGCGCCGCAGCGACGCCTCGTTACGTGGGGATGGTCAGCGTGTAGCCGTCGTCGGCGACGTCGATGGGGCCGGCGAAATGCGGCGCGGGCTTGGGCTGCCAATTCCGTCGGGCTGAGCGTCGCGGGGTAGTGCGTCAGCACGAGGCGACCGACTTTGGCGTGCGTCGCCATGTCGGCAGCTTCACGCGCCGAGCAATGGCCGCGCGGCAGGTCTGCTTCTTCTTCGACGGCGAAGGCGTCGCTTCGCAAAAAAATGCGTCGGCGCGCGCGCGCCAAGCGAATCACGTTTGGCGAAGGAGCGGTATCGCTGCTGTAGACGATGCTGGCGGCGCCCGCTTCGCAGCGAACCGCGAAGGTCGGAATGTAGTGTGCGGCGGAAGCGAACGTCAGATTCGCGCTGCCGATGCGCAGCGGTTGCGCCGGATCGTACGTGTTGCACGTCGTAAACGTCGTCGAGGAAATCGTCGCCCTTCTCGGGCGCAAATGCCGCGACGAGCCGGCGGAGCATGCACTTCGCCGTTGGGCGGCAGGTACAGCGCGATGCGGCGGGCATGTGAGCGGCTGCCATACTTCAGCGCGTAGCGCAACGGAATGACGTCGAGAAAGTGGTCGGCGTGCATGTGCGTGATGACGATCGCGTCGAGCCGTGTCGGCCGGCTTGCCGCTTAACGAGATTGGCAAAAGAGCCCGTGCCGAGATCGATCAGCAGCGACGTCGCCGGCGACTTCGAGCAGATATCCGCTGCACGCGCGCCCGGGGCGCGGGATCGAGCAGCTCGAAGCCGCACACCGTAACGCGCAGCGCCGCGTCGCGCGCGTGCGCGAGACGGCGCTCGCGCTGCGGACGCGCGAGCGGTCGTCGGCCTGCCGCCAGAGCAGCCGTACTCGAACTGGCCGCCGGCCGCTGTACTGACGCAGGGATCACGCCGAGGCCTAAAGCTTTGACAGCACGTCCTCGGCGTGTCCGTCGACGGTCACGCGCGGCCACACGTGCGTCAACGTGCCGGCCGCATCGAAAAGGAACGTCGACCGCGCAACGCCACGCGACGTTTTTCCGTACATGTTCTTTTCAACGATCACGCCGAAGGCGTCGCACAGCGTCGAATCGATGTCGGCCAAGAGCGTGAACGGGATGCCGTACTTCTCTTTGAACTTCGGATGCGAAGTGCTCGAATCGCGGCTGACGCCGACGATGCGCGCCCCTTTACGTGAGAACTGCGCCGAAAAGGTCGCGAAACTGCGTCGCTTCGTTCGTGCAGCCCGGCGTATCGTCTTTGGGATAGAAGTACAGCACCAGCGGCGCTCCAAGCAGATCTCGGGTCGAGATCTGGGCGCCGGAATCGTCGGCTATGGTCGCCAGCGGCAAGTTGCGCCGGGTTCAAGCATTCCTAAACACTCCAACAGCCATAACGCAGAGGCGAAGACGACGGATTATCCCGATACGCGACCGGCGGCCTTCAGAGGCTCATCCGTTCGCGTACGAGCTGGCGCGGCGCCTCGCCCCGTCCGCGACGGCGCGCGTTTTGCTGCTGGGCGTCGGCACCGGCCGCAATATACCGCCCTTCGCTGACGCGGGCATAGGCGTGTTCGCCGTCGAGGACGACGCGGCGCGAGCGCGCTGCGCGACGCAGACGTTCGCACACGCCGGGCGCGTTCGCATCGTGTGCGCCGCCTACGACGCCCCGCTCGTCTTTCGGCGGCACGTTCGCGGGCGCGCTGACGACGCATGCGCTGCTGCACGGCACGTCGTCCGCGATCCGGGCGGCGATCGGCGGCAGTGCGCAGCGCTCTTGACGTCGGCGGCCCGTTCTTTGCGACGTCGGGTCGACCGCCGATCCGCGCTACGGCTGCGGAATCCAAATCGCAGAGAATGCATTCGCGCCGACCGAAGGTCCCGAAGCGGGGATCGTTCACACGTTTTTCGACGCGGCCGGCGTGCGCAAGCTCTTTGCCGGCTTCGAGCTTGAAAGCGTCGAGGAGGCTTCTGCCGCTCGAACCGTCGGTGCTTGGGCACACGCAACCGAGGATGCGCGCCACATCGTGCACTGGTTCGTCCGCGCCCGGCGCACCGCCGCTGCGTAGAGGTCGCAGCGAATGTTAGTAACGAGGAACCGTTGGATCGATCTCGCGCGACCACGCGTCGATCCCGCCGGCAGAGATTGGCGACGTCGGCAAAACCGTTGCGGCGCAAGTAGGCCGCAACGTAGGCGCTGCGAACGCCGCTGATGGCACAACACGACGATCGTGCCGTCGTGCGGCAGTTCGCCGATCCGGGCCGGAAGTTGTCGAGCGGCACGTGCGTGGCTCCGTCGAATCGCGCGATGGCGACCTCGTCGTCCTCGCGCACGTCGAGAACCGTAACGCTGCCGTCGGATCGCCGGAGGGATTGCAAGTCCCCGGCCGATAGTTCGTGCGGCAGGCTCATCGATTTACGTCACGCTGCCAATCAGTGCGGTGGTGGGGCTGGACGCCTGCGCGTGCGTACGTTTGGGCATGCGGCCCGCCGTATACGCCAGCGCCCGGCCTCTACCGCGAGCCTCATCGCGCGCGCCATCGCGACCGGATCGCGGCGGCCGCGATGCCGGTGTTCATGAGAACGGCATCGACGCCGAGTTCCATAGCGATGGCCGCGTCGGACGCAGTCCCGACGCCGGCATCAACGATCACCGGAACATTGGCTCTGGCTTTGATCAACGCGATCGAATACGGATTGCAGATTCCGAGACCGCTGCCGATCGGAGCGGCCAGCGGCATCACTGCCGCGCAGCCCAGTTCTTCGAGACGCTTGCACGCCGCTGGATCGTCGACGATGTACGGCAGGACCGTGAAGCCGTCGGCAATCAGTTGCTTCGGCTGCGGCCAGCGTTTCGGGCGTGTCGGGGTAGAGCGTCTGCGCGTCGGCGATCACTTCGAGCTTGATCAGGTGCGTGTCCAACAGCTCGCGCGCGAGTTGCGCCGTCAAGCACGGCGTCTTTGGCGGTCGTACAGCCTGCCGTATTCGGCAACACGTGGTAGCGCGAGCGGTCGACGTAGTCGAGCAACGTTTTCCCGCTCGGATCGTCCAGATTGATGCGGCGGATCGCCACGGTCACCATCTCGGCGCCGCTCGCCGCGTGCGCGCTGACCATCACGTCAGGCGACGGATATTTTCCCGTCCCGACGATCAAGCGCGAGCGCAATTCGAGTTCGCCGATGCGTAAAGGTGACTCGTTCATACCGTCTCTGTACCCCGCAGGTCAGCCGCCGGCGACGGCGCGTATGATCTCGACACTGTCGCCCTCGCTCAGCCGATGCGCGCCGAAAGCGGCCCGGCGCACGACGGATTCGTTGACCGCAACCGCGATGCCGCGCGCTGGATCGACGCCGAGCTCCCGCAGCAGCGTGGCGACGGTCGTCCCGGGCGCGAGTTCGCGGCGCTGCGCCGTTGACCCGTGCGTTCACGCGCTGTCTTTCGCGTGCGGTCATCCGCGCTTCTTGGCGCTGAGGCGAAAAGGCGGCGAGATCCGCGCGGCTGCGCCCTTCGAGAACATCGGCGATGGCGCCGGCGGTGGTCGGCGCGAGCAAGATGCCGTTGCGGTAATGCCCGGTCGCCACGACGTAGCCCGTCAGCGCGGTAGCCCCGATGTACGGCAATGCCATCGGGCGTGCCGGGCCGCAGTCCGGCCCACGTTTCGGCGAGCGTCAGCTCGCCTAGACGCCGGCATCGTCGCCAGTGCCGCGGACAAGCAACGTACGCAGACCGTCGGCCGTCACGCGCACGTCGAACCCTGCGTCTTCCACGGTCGCGCCGATCAGCAAACGCCCATCATCCCGCGGCACGAGATACGCGCCGGGAACCCACACGACGCGCCGCACGAGTCGATGGGGCATCGCTAAGCGCGAGCATCTGCCCTTTGACCGGCAGGACGCGCGACTTGCGGCTGCAGCGGAACACCGGGCAATGCGCCCGCCCACGCACCGGCTGCATTGACGACCGCTTGCGCCGGGATGAAACCGGCGCTCGTTCGCACGCCGAGTGCGCGACGCGTATCGGCTTCGAGCGCCACGTCGTCAACGTGCTCCGTCGATCCGCACGCCGAGCGCCAAGCACGCTGCGCGCAACGCGCGGCCGAGACGCCGGTTATCGACGCAACCCTCGCCTTCGGACAGAGACGCACCACGGATGCCGGACCCCAGCGCCGGCTCGAGAGAGCGCGCTTCGTGGGCGTCGAGATATCGCGCCGGACGTCCACGCCGCTGAAGGGAGAGGACCGATTCGCGCAGGCGGCGTTCGCCGGCATCGTCGTACGCTGCTTGAAGTATGCCGTCCAGCCGCAAACGCGCGTCGACGCCGCCCCAGCGCGCAATGCCGGCCACGAAGGCTGGATACCGGTTCAGCGAGTCGGTGCAGAACGCTTCGAAGTCTGGGCTCGACACCCGGATCGGTGTACGGAGCGAGCATTCCGGCGCCGGCCCACGATGCACCACGCCCCGCTTCGCCGACCTCGAGCACCCGCACGTCCGCGCCGCGCACGGCGAGTTCGTACGCGATCGAGAGGCCGATCAAGCCCGCGCCGATGACGACGATCATCGGCCGGGGACGACCTTCGGCGTCAGCTGTGCAGGCACGGCCGCCGCCGTCCATCTACGGTGACATTCGCTCGCTGAGATAGTTAACGACCTGTTCATGAGAGAAGCGCGGACGCCGCGAGATCGCGCGCCCTACATGCCGGTGTAGACCGGGCCCTCACCGCCCTGCGGGGGCACCCACGTGATGATCTGGTACGGGTCCATGATGTCGCAGGTCTTGCAGTGAACGCAGTTCGAGAAGTTGATCTGCAGGCGGCCATCGTAGGATGCGCCGCCGTTCGCTTCGTTTTTCTCAAAAAGCGGCTCGTACACTTTGGCCGGGCAGAAATACTGGCACGGATTGCCGTACTCGACCGTGCAACGCTGAGCGCAGATGTTGGTGTCGGCAACGTGCAAGTGCGGCACTTGGTCTTCATCGTGCACTCGTACCGCTGTTGAAGACGTCCGTGAGCTTATCGAACGTCAATACGTTGTCGATCTTGGCGCGATGCTCGACGGCGCGCGGCGCTGCGTTCCGAGAGTTTCTTCATCTGCGCATAGCCGGGATGGTTCTTGAGCCGTCCGGCGATGCCGAACGCGCGGCCGCCCGTATACATCCCTAGGCCGGCGTTGAGAACTCCGGCGAACATGCCCTCTGCCGAATCCTTGATGGAAGTTGCGCGCGACCGTCAATTCCGTCATACGCCCACGATGCGCGGAACGCGGTTTCGAACGCCGAGAGTTGTGCGGCATCGTACCGCTCGGCTTCGAGCGCTTCGAACGCCGCTTCGGCCGCCATGATTCCCGACTTGATGGCAAGATGGATTCCTTTGAGACGCATGCCGTTGAGGAATCCGGCGGAGTCGCCGATCAGCAACAGTCCGTCCGCGTACGGGCGGGGCATCGCATACAGGCCACCTTCTGGAATTGCTTTGGCACCGTAGCGAATGAGCTTACCGCCTTCGAGCATCTTCGCAACGGCGGGATGCTGCTTGTACAACTGGAGGTTGTCATGCGGATCGGTCGTCGGATCGAGATAGTCGAGGCCGGTCACCATGCCGATGTCGAGAACATCGTCGCGCATGCCGTAGATGAAGCCGCCGCCGAACGTTTCGTTGGGCAGTGGATAGCCCAGCGTGTGGATGACGCTGCCGGCCTCGACCTTACCCGGCGCGCACTGCCAGAGTTCCTTGATGCCGGCAGCATACACTTGCGGGTCGCGCCCTTCATCGAGGCCAAGTTTTCCGATCGCCTGCTTAGCGAGCGTGCCGCGAACGCCTTCGGCAAGAACGACGACCTTCGCGAGCAAATCGGGCCCCGGCTCGTAGTTCGACTTCGGTTGACCGTTGTGGTCGACGCCCTTGTCGCCGACGCGTACGCCGATCGACCCGCTCGCCGTCCCAAAGGAGTTCCTGTCCGGGAAACGCAGCGAATACGTCGGCGCCGTTTTGCTCGGCGATCTCCCCGAGCCATTTCGTCAGCTTTTGCAGGCTGGCGACGTACTTGCCGGCGTTTTTCATCATCGGCGGCACCAGCGGTGCGGGCAAGCGGACCTTGCGCCGCGCATCCCTCAACCACCAAAGTTCATCGGTCCCGACGGGCGCTTCAAGCGGCGCACTGTCGCGCCAGTCCGGCAACAGCTCGTCGAGGCCTTTTGGGTCGACGACGGCGCCCGATATGCCGTGCGCCCCGACGTCACCGCCCTTCTCGATCAGCATGACGGAAAGATCGTCTTTTCCACGGGCGGCTGCGAGCTGGCGCAGCTTGATCGCGGCGGCTAAGCCGGCCGGTCCGCCGCCCACAATGAGCACATCGACGTCGAGTTGATCGCGTTCTGGCATCACGCGGGTTGCTTCGACGCAGCGCCGGAGGGTTCATCGAACGCCGCCATGACGGCGGCAACGGCGACGCGGTATAGTCGCAATCCGTTCGTCGCGCGGGCGCCGCGGCCGGGGCCATCAGGACGAGCGAGCATGCGGTCATGCGCTTCGGAAGCAGTGCCCGCGCGGTGTCCTTGCGGCTGGCCGCGAATCCGCGCATCGCGCAGGGCGTGCAGCACGACTGCAGCGACGGGCTCGCACCCGCACGTCACCACGCCCGCCTCTCCATCACGCAGTTCAATTGCCAACGGGAAGCGGCGATCGCGGTTGGCCGTCGCGACCGCGCGCAGCTCGGGAGTGCTCAGACCCCGCGTAGCCAGAGGCTGGTCCAACACCGGCCACAAGCGGTAGGCGAATCGGTTCGGCAGTAAACCATCTCGTACGATCGAGAGCAGTGCCCACGTGCCGCCGCGCAGGGATGCGGCGCAGTCTGCGTCGCTTCGTCCGAGGGTGGGCACCGATCGGCGAACGCTGCAAGCGTTATCCATGCTTGGTGCACGGCGGGCACGCGATCGGCGACCAGGATCGTTCCGGGCGAACCACGTGCGCGACTTCCCGCACCGTCAGCGCCGCCGACCCCACGCAGAGCGCGCCACGCTTCTTGTAGCGTTATTCCGCCGTCCAGTCGAGCAACGCGGCACGCTCGGTAGGAGCAAATTCGGCTCCGGCTTTTGATCGCTTCGAGGTAGCGCCGCTTTCCCGCGCGGTTGCCTTTGCCGATCATCACCACGCCCGCCAGCCGGTTTTCGCGGAAGAACAGCGCCCGATAGTGTTTTTTCTCGCGGTCGATCTTGCGCACGGTTTCGAGATCGTCGCGGTACTCGGGCGAAAGACCGAACTGCGTTATCGTTTGATTCGTAAAGAGCTTGGACGAGTATTCGGGCACGTCGTGATAACGCTGGTCGCCGCCCGCCATGTTGATCGCCACGACTTTGCCGTGCGCGCCGGCGTTGTTCCACGTCCCCATCCGATAATGCATCTCGGCGACCGGATCGTAGAATTCGGCGACGTCGCCTGCCGCGAACATGCCTTTGACGTCGGTTTCCAAGCGATCGTCGCAGACGATGCCCGTGCGGACGCGCACGCCGGTCCCGCTCAGGAGTTCCGTATTCATCGTCAGGCCGAGGCCGACGCCGACGCAATCCGCCGCGATCGTCAGGCCTTTCTTCGTAAGGACGTTGCGTGACGCGCCGTTCTGAGCGCACGAACTCCTGCGCTTCGTCTCCGTAGTGAACGTGGACGTGGTCTTCACGCGCCGCCTCGTCGACCATCTCGCCCGCGATCTCGTCGAGCATGCGCCGCAGAAAGCGCGGGCCGCGCACGAGCCAATGCGTCTCGACGCCGCGCGATGCGAATGCTTCGGCAAGCTCGTACGCGATGAACGAGCCGCCGACCGCGACGGCGCTTTTCGCGTTTCGAGCGAGTGCGGAAATCGCAAGCGTGTCGTCCATGTATTGAAAGTTGAATACGTTGGCGGCGCCCTGCGCGCCGGGCAACGTCCGAGTGATTGGGCCGGCCTCCGGTCGCCAGCAACAGGGCATCGTAAGGAAAGCCGCGGCCATCCGCATACGCGACGCGTTCCGCCACGTCGATGCGGTCGACGCGCGTGCCCAGGTGCAGCGTCGATGCGGTGCTTCTCGTGCCACGCCAGGTCGCGGATCGATGACCTTCTGCTGGCGTCACTTGCTTTCGCAGGAGCGGCGGCAACGCGATGCGGTTGTACAGCGTATACGGTTCGTCGGCGAACAGCGACGATCGAACAGCCGCATCGAGCTTGCGCAGCCCTTCGGCGCACGTCGTTCCGGCAAAGCCGTTCCCGACGATGACGTATCTGCGGTCGTTGCTGTTCATCTCGTCATGTGGTATGGCATCGCGCGAAGGTTCCCCGATTCGAAGGTGGTTCGCGCGCGCGGCGCATGGAATAATGTTGTACCTATGGAGAGCCGGCTCGTGCAACTACTGGGGTCGTTCATCACGACGACGAGCGCCTATTCGCTCGCCCGGCTCGAATACGCGATGACGCACCCGGCCGCGCCGTCGCCGCCACTGATCGAACGTCTACCCGATGCCTCGCAAACGACACTTGTGCAACGCGCTGGGCAGCGTGCCGAGTCGCAAGTCGAAGCGGCCCGCCGCTACCTGCGCGCCCACAACGACCGGCGTGGAAAACGGGCCGTCTACGACGCGAGTTTCGCGTCGCTCGAACGTTCGACCCGAGAACTCGAACAGTACGCCCGCGCGATGCGCTGGTTGCTGACGGTCGAAGAGGGACGCTGACCGAGGGGCGAGGCGCCGCACCCAGCTGCCGCCGTGCAGGGTGCCGGTGTCGACGTTTGAAGGAAGGGGCATGAACTTCAACGACGTCATGGCCCAAGCACTCTCGCGCGCTCGGGATATGCAGCGCCAAGCCGGCGAAGCGGCCAACGACGCCGCCGAAGCGATGAAGCCGCACATCGAAAAATCGTTGGCCGACGCTCGCGACCTGCAGCAGACGCTCAGCCGTCATGCGACCGAAACGGGCGAACTGACCGCCGCGCAGGCGCAAACCGCTCTGGGCCAAGTGAACGACTTCATTCGCCTGGGCAGCGAGGCGATGCGCGAATCGGCCGAGCAAACGCGACAAACCGCCCTCAAAATGGCCGAACAGTCGCGCAGGATCGTCGATACGATGCAAGCCGCGATGAAGCGCCCCGACGACCCTTCAGCCTCGTAATCCCAGGCCGACCATCATGGCATAGCCGACGCCCAGCGCGCGCTCGTCGATATCGAAGCGCGCGTTATGATGCGCGAAGGCACTGGCGGGACCGCCGCGCGAACCGACGATGAAGTACGCCCCCGGCCGCTGTTCCTGCATGAACGACATGTCCTCGGCCCACATGATGATATCGTGCTCGACGACGTTGTCGTTGCCGAGCGCATCGCGCGCCACTGCGCGAACGACGTCGTTTTGGTCGCGATCGTTGACCGTCGGCGGATACGACCAGCGGTATTGCACGTCACAGTCGACCCGCAGCGCCTGCGCGAGGCCTTGTGCGATGCGCTCCAGACGCTCGGGCATAGAGGCTCGCACTTGCGCGTCTAGGCAACGCACCGTTCCACGCAAGGTCGCTTCATCGGGAATGACGTTGAACGTCGTACCGGCATTGAAAGCGCCGACGGTAAACACCGCCGGGTCCTTAGGTGCAAGTTCGCGGCTGACGATCGACTGCAGCAACGTGATCAGATACGCGCCGGCCACGACGGGATCGTGCGCGAGGTGCGGCATCCCGCCATGGCCGCCTTTACCGCGCACGACGAGCGTGTACTCGTCAGCGGATGCAAAGAACGCGCCGTCCCGCACGCCGACCTTGCCGACGTCGAGTCCGCTATAAAGGTGCAATGCAAAGGTTCGATCGACGTGTGGATTTTCGAGCGCGCCGTCCTCGATCATCAGCCGATTGCCGGCGCTGCCTTCTTCGCCGGGCTGGAAGCAGAACACCAGCGTCCCCGGGACCTCGCCGCGCCGCGCGGCTAACGTCCGGGCCGCTGCCAGCAAGATCGAGACATGGCCATCGTGACCGCAGGCATGCATGATGCCGTCGCGCGCCGAGCGATACGCGGTTTCGGACAGCTCCGTAACGGGCAGCGCGTCCATGTCGGCGCGCAGCAGCGTGACGGGCCCCTTGCGTCCGCCGTGCAGCGTGCCGAGCACGCCGGTCTGCCCGACTCCGGTGCGAATTTCGTCCAGCCCGAGCTTCTCGAGTTCGGCCGTGACCAAGGCGGCCGTTTCGTATTCGGCCATCGAACGTTCGGGATGCCGATGCAGCTGCCGCCGGATCGCGGTCAGTTCGCGCGTTGGAACGTCCGCCGTGGGAACCATCCCGCCGCCTTCGACGAGCCGCCACGTCTCGCTGCCGAGCGCCGCAACAGGAGTCGGAGTGCGGCTCGGGCGATACCAACCGATCATTGCCCCGGAGGTAGAACCGATGTCTAAGGCGATCCCCGCACCCGCGCTCGAACGGCATGGTTTGAGCGATGAACGGCTGCGCTGGATGCTGCGCAACATGCAGATGCAGCGCACGCTCGATAACCGGGGTTTTCAACTCAATCGCCAGGGCAAGATTCCGTTCGCGACGGGCAGCGAAGGGCATGAAGGCATCCATGCGGGCGCTGCAGCCGCGTTCGAGCGTGGGCGGGACATCCTCGTGCCGTACTATCGCGACATCGGTTTGTGCGTCGGCGTCGGCATGGAACCGCGCGATGCCTTGCTGTCGATGTTCGCGCGCGGCGCCGATGTTTCGGGCGGCAGGCAGTTTCCCAACCACTACTCGCATCATCGCCTCGGCATCCTGTCGGTCAGCTCGATCATCGCCGCGCACTGTCCGCACGCCGTCGGCGCGGCCTACGCGATGAAGTTCCGGAAGGAGAGCGGCCGCGCGGTGCTGTGCACGTTCGGCGACGGGTCGACGAGCGAAGGCGAATGGCACGAATCGATCAATTTCGCGGCGATTCACAAGCTGCCGATCGTGTTTCTCTGCGAGAACAACGAGTGGGCGATTTCGACGCCGCGCACCAATCAAATGGCGGTTGCCGAGATCGTCAGCAAGGCCGCGGGATACGGCTTGCCGGGCGCCCGGGTCGATGGCTCCGATCCCATCGCGACGTACGACGTCGTCGGCGAGGCCCTGCAGCGCGCGCGCTCGGGCGGCGGCCCGACGCTCGTCGAAGCGACGTGCTATCGCTTCCTCGCGCACACGACCGACGATGACGATCGCACGTACCGCACCCGCGAAGAGATCGAGCAGCATCGCCATCTCGATCCCGTGCCGCGTTTCGAGCGCCTGCTGCTCGAAGCGGGGATCGTGACCACCGACGACGTTGCGGCGATGAAAAAAGACGTGCTCGCGGAGGTCAACGCCGTGACGGACGAGGCCGAAGCGCTGCCCTATCCCAACGCCGACGAACTGTATACGAAAGTGTACGAAGGGAGCGTACGAACCATGGCTGTAGCCGCACCGACCACCGTCATGAACAACGTCGAAGCCGTGCGCCAGACGTTGTACGAAGCGCTGAAGAGCGACGAGCGCATGCTGATCATGGGTGAAGACGTCGGCGCGCGCGGCAACGTCTTCTTGATCACGAAAGGCTTTCTTGGATGAGTTCGGCCCGCAGCGCATCATCGACACGCCGCTGGCCGAAGCGTCGATCGTCGGCATCGCGGTCGGCATGGCGATGGAAGGCTTGCGGCCGATCGCCGAAATTCAGTTCGCCGACTTCATCTATCCCGCGTTCAATCAGATCGTCGGCGAAGCCGCCAAGACGCGCTATCGGAGCAACGGCGACTACACCTGTCCGCTGGTCATCCGCACGCCGTACGGCGGCGGCGTGCGCGGCGCGTTATCGCATTCCGTTTCGATCGAAGCGCTGTTCTATCACGTGCCCGGCCTGAAGATCGTCGCGCCCTCATTTCCCGCCGACATCAAAGGCTTGCTCAACGCCGCGATCGACGATCCCGATCCCGTGCTCTTCCTCGAACACAAGAAGACCTACCGGTCCGTCAAAGGCGAAGTCCCGGCGGGCCACTACACGATTCCGCTCGGGAAAGGCCGACGTCAAAGCAGAAGGCGACCAACTGACGGTCGTGTCGTACGGCTACAACGTTCATCAAGCGCTCGAAGCCGCAAAGCGGCTTGGCGGCGAAGGGATGTCGGTCGAAGTGATCGACTTGCGTTCGATCCGGCCGATGGATCGCACGACGATCCTGGAGAGCGTGCGCAAGACGCGCAAGCTGCTGATCATTCACGAAGACAACAAGTTCGGCGGCATCGGCGCCGAGATCGCCGCAATGGTCGTCGAGGAAGCGTTCTTCGATCTCGACGCGCCGATCCGGCGGCTGTGCGGTCCCGACGTGCCGGCGATGGGCTACGCGCTGCCGCTCGAGGAAGAGTTCATGATTTCAACCGAGCGCATGGCCGACACGATGCGCGAAATGGTGGCATTCTAAGTGCCCGCTCGTGCGATGCTGTTTGCGCGCAACACGCGCTTGAAGGTGTAAGAAACGTATGGCAACGACGATCACGATGCCGCAACTCGGCGAGACGGTCACCGAAGGTACCGTCGCGCAGTGGCTCAAGAAGATCGGCGACGCGGTTGAAAAATACGAGTCGTTCGTCGAAGTCTCGACCGACAAAGTCAACGCGGAGGTGCCGTCGCCGGTCTCGGGCGTCATTCGCGAGATCATCGCCAAGGAAGGCGAGACCGTTCCGACCGGCGCGCCGATCGCGATCATCGATGAAGTCGGCGCAGCTGCCGAAGCAACGACGTCGCAGAACGGGTCCGGTACGGCACCGAGCGCGGAAGCGACGCAGCGTGGCGCCGACGAGCCCGTTCCCGGCTGGAGCGTCGGCGTGCCGCCGGAAGGCGCGTCTCCCGCGGGTTCGTCGCCGCAAGCCGGCGCGTCAGGCGGCTCAGCAACGAACACGCCGCTCGGCCCCTGCAGTCGCGCCATCGAGTTACGGCGCGCCGGGCGCCGGCCCGGGCGTTCCCGGTGTTCCGAGTCAAAGCGGTACGCCGTCGCGCAACGGCAACGGCGCCATCAACAGCCCCGACGTTCTGCGCCGCGTTTCGCCGGCGGTACGCAAACTCGCGCGCGAACACCACGTCGACGTTGCTTCGGTGCGCGGCACCGGAACGAACGGCCGCATCACCGCAAACGACGTCCTCGCGGCGGCGCGTGAAGGGCCGGCCGCGGTCATGGCAGCGACGATCATGGCTGCGCCGCAGCAGCCCCGAAACGGCTGCCGCCACCGGCGCGCCTCCGCAGGCGCCGCAGACCATGCCGTCCGCACCACCCGCGCGCTCGGCGGCTGCCGGACTGCCGGACTTCTCGCAGCTCGAGCGCTCGACGTACGGCGCGCCGCGGCCCGGAACGCTCGTGCCGCTCAGTCAAGCGCGCAAGATCATCGCGCAGCGCATGACCGAATCGCTCGCGACCGCGCCGCACGCGTGGACGATGTGCGAAGTCGACGTCACGAAACTGTGGGCGTGGCGCAACAAAGAAAAGACGCGTTTCCAGCAAGAGAAGGGCTACGGCCTGACGTTACTGCCCTTCTTCATCTACGCGACGGTGCAGGCGCTGCGCGCGAACCCGCTGCTCAACGCGAAGTTTACCGACGAAGGTATCTACGTCCAGCGTGAGATCAACATCGGCATCGCAATCGGTCTCGACGCGAACTTGATGGTGCCCGTCATTCGCGACGCGGACACGCTGTCGATCGGCGGCCTCGCGATTGCGGCCGGCAAGCTGATCGAAAAGGCGCGCACCGGAAAACTGGGCGCCGACGAACTGAGCGGCGGTACGTTCACCGTCAACAACACCGGCGCCAACGGCTCGGTTCTCTCTAAACCGATCATCAACGGCGGTCAAGCCGCCATCGTCACGATGGAAGCCGTCGTCAAGCGCCCGGTCGTCGTCGACGACGCGATCGCCATCCGCTCGATGATGAACGTCTGCCTGTCGCTCGATCACCGCGTCCTCGACGGCACCAGTTCCAACGCATTCCTCAACGACCTCAAGAAGCGCCTCGAAGCCATGAAACCCGGCGACGCGTTGTGACCGCTTGCTCCAGAGACGCTGTATGAGGACCGGCTTGGCTGGCTTGGCCGAAGAAACCCTCGCTCATACAAGCGCAGGAGGCATCGTGAATCCGCGCCGATCCAATGAGCACGACGATGTCGACCCTTTGGAGATCGAGCGCGCACTGGACCGGCTCCAGGTGGAAGGCAAAGTGATCACCGACGCAATGAATTCATACCTCGAACGCCGTTATGGCATTGCGTGGCGTGAAGATGCCGAACGCCGTGAACGCGAGCAAGCCGAGCGCAGCGCGCGATCGCTCCGAGCAATCCGCAAACGGCCCGGGTTGCAGCGGGGCGCGAGTTATTGCGGCGTGGCTCAGGGAGGCTTAAACCAGTCGGCGGGATCGTCGTCATCAAACGCCGTCGGGTGCTCGGCAAGGTAGGCCGCCACGGCCTGTGCTTCGGTCTGTATCCGCGAGCGTCGAACCCGCCGGAGCTCAGCCTCGGCCAATTTCCGAACGAGCGTTGAGGTACCGACGCCCCGGGACGCCGCCTCGTCATCGAGCACCCGCCGAGTTCGTTCATCGAAACGGACCGTGATCGTCTCCGCCACGCGACAACTGTAGCATGGGAAGACGTAAGACGTCTAGCGTAGCCTCATGCCGTGCTTCATCTCGTCTTATATCCAGGCCCACACGTCAGTGGCGGCGGCCAGTGACCAGTTGGTCGGGGCACTCACGCCCTGCACCGGGCGTCGTAGTGTTCGTCGACTGGCGCGATAAACACTACCCGCCCGAGCCTGGAAAGGGCGCGCGCCCCGGAATCGTCATTGGCGACCCGACGTTGCTGCCACTGAGCCTCGGAGTTATGACGGTCATCCCGCTCACGGGCGACGCGCGGCTCGCGCTTCCTTCATTATCCATCCGCATCGAGCCGACGCCGCGAAACGGACTCAAAAAGCCGTCGTTCGCACTCGCATGGAACGTTCAAACCATCGCAATCCAACGCGTCACCGAGATAACGACCGCGGCAATTACTAGCACGGACCTCGACGCCATCAAGAGCCGCATCGCCGAATGCTTAGACTTGGATCTTGCTGGATAGACAGCGGCAATTTCGTCGCTTCGCCGAGTCGTTGCAGCAACGGCTGAGTTTCGGGTTTGAGACGACTCTGTCCGGGCACCAACATGAACGCTTGATGTGGCGCGCGCGGCAGCTCGGATATACGACGCTCCTCGTCTACATTGGAACAGACGATCCAGCCATCAATGTGGAGCGCATTGCACGGCGCGTGCGCGAAACCGGCCACGATGTTCCGGAAGAAGACGTCCGCCGAAGGTACGAGCGCAGCCTCACAAACCTGCCGCGAGCGATCGCACTTAGCGATCGCGCCCATTTGATCGACAACACGACGCGTCCGCGCGAGTTCGCGGTCTACGAACGCGAAGTCAGTCGCATAACGGCGCCGATTCCACGCTGGGGAATGCGTATACTCAGCTAAAGGCTACGCCGCCGTAGTCGTAATTTGCGAACCATTGATCCCGTATCTCCGGGTCTTCTCTGGCACGCGCTACGCCGCAGCCGCCCGAGACCGCGCTGCGCCGTGGCCCGCTTCGGCGTGCCACAACCAACCCGCAGCAGTTTACCAGATTTTAACCGGCGAGAATTATTATGCATCTACTGCGGCGCACAGAGCTACTAGGTCGTTTCGGGCGCCGCTCGCCAACTTCCAGCCATTCAGAAGCGCTACGCTTCAGAAGGAGAATGTTGTCATGCGCATCCCACGCCCGATCGGCACCCTCATCGGCGCGGCCGCGACGCTGGGGGTTCTCGCCGCCTGCTCCGCGACCACTTCGGACCCGTCGGCCCGCGCCCTACCGCAACAGGACAGTCACGGCATGCCCGCCTGGGCGTCTGCGCCCTTGGCATCCGGTCCTCGACTCTTCGATCTCCAAAGTGGACCTGCAAGACCGGTCCGCGCGTTCATCAGTCCGAAGATCAAAGCGCCCGGCGGCGCAATGGGCTTCCTGTCCGACTTCGTAGACTTCGCCGTTTACATCATTAATAGCGCAGGACAAACGACGGGAACGCTCACCGGCTTCAACCATCCTTACGGGATGGCCGTGGACAAGAGCGGCAACCTGTACGTAGCGGATCCCGGTCACCAGCGCATCCAGGTCTACGCGCCCCCGTACAGCGGCTCGCCGACGACCTTGCACGACGCCGGCGAATACCCGGCCGACGTGGCGGTCGACAGCAACGGGAACGTCGCTGCGTGCAATTTTTCGCAGGTCAACTATGCCGCGCCACCAAGCGTGAGTTTCTATCCGAAGGGGGCGACTAGCCCGAGTTTCACCTTGCCCGCGCCTACGCCCGTAACCCAAGCGTATTTCTGCGCGTTCGATGCGGCTGGTAATCTCTACCTAGACGGCCTTGTGAACAACACCAGCAACCCGTTCGTTGGCGAAGTAGTGGGCGGGATATCGGGAACGGCGATCACGTCGCTATCCCTGACGCCCAACGACGTGAACGACCTTAACGATCCCGAAGGCTTGCAGGTGACGTCTGACGGCTTGCTGGTGATTATCGGCGGCGGCGTGGGCGAGGCAATCTTCACCTTCAACCCGCCAACCAATGGACAGCTCGGCGATCCGGTGAGTCAGACGCAGCCCGTCCCGGGCGGGTGTTACGACTTTGCCTTCACGACGGACAACAAGTTCATGCTTTGCACCAACCAGTCCAACGAAGCGAACCGTGTCACTTACCCAGGCGGCAAGTCCCCCTTCCCGTTCATAGTCACTGGAGGGAACGAGGTAGTTGGCGCTGCGATCAATCCCACTGAGCAGTACTAAATGGCTCGGTCAGAACTTTACGTGGCGCGCCTTGCGATTCTGCACCATGGGCCGCCTGGAGCGGCAGTCCGGTTCAAAGCACACGCACTCTGCTCATTCCATTGAGAACCCCTGAAGGAGGAAACACGTGATACGGAAGCTCAGCGTTGTCCTTTGCGCGGTGTGCGCACTAACGTCCATGATCGGAACCGCTGCATCTGCTGACCAAGTGGCTAGTCCCGCCGGCGGGGTCGCCCATCGGTACTCAGAAGCAGAGTTGAACGCGAAAGACCGCGGCGGCCTCATCGATTTACTCGCCGGCTTACCAAAGAAGCAGCTCGTCGACCTCGTCCTACGAGAGCAACAATCGGAAGACGCGGCGGTCGCCGACGGCGGCATCGTGAACACGACGCACGACGATACGCGGACCGTTCGAAAGCACGGGATGAACCTCTGGCTTCCCCTTGTGGGAATGGCCGCCGGCAGTTTCGCGTTCGCAAGTTTGTCGCGAAGCGGCCATCAAGGCTTTCCGACGATGACGAACACCAACGTGGCCAGGGCTGTCGGCACGATCGCGCCGAGTTGGCGGATCATTCCCTCTATCAGCAGCGTCAACGTCGGCATCAAGCAGTTCCTGTAATTCGGCGGTCGCATTCTCGTGCGGACCGTATCCGGTCCATCAGGTGACCTGCAATACGCTTGCGGCGGTAACGACATCGGAGAGTACCTTCGCACCGCTGTTGGTCGGTTCGCAACCTGTCACAAAGCGCGTCATTCAGTCGACTGCACCGGATGATGGAGCGCGCGACTCTAACCAGAAAGATGTTCCGCCGGGGGAAAACGCTTACCTCGTCCCGTGATACCACGCCGAAGGTTTCATCTCAAATTGTGAGCGGTCTTATCGGATTCGGCGTCACACGTATTCCAAATCGCGGCAAACTGCACGAACGGCAATCCCGCAGTCGCGGGCGCCTCGTCCTAGCGTACTCTAGCACGCTCCCGCGAGCGGCTTAATTGCATCTGCGAGCCGTCACGCGACCGCGCTGTAGTCGAACAACGCGCGCCCTCCGAGTCAAACTCGGCTCGGAGGGCGTTCCTTTAAACGCAGATTGCTTTGCCGCGCGGGGACCGAAAGCAACGGTGACGGTTTGCTTGGCGCGGCCGCGTTGCAGTGCGCGCATGTCAACATCGCTTCGGACGCGCTATTTGCACAGTCATCTCCGAAGCGGTCCTTAATGCGCGCAGCTTCATTGCCGTCCGTCCACCTTCGAACATGTGTCGGCGTTACCGCGGCACGGAAGGTAGCGTATCAGAAGTACTGGTCTTGAGCTTCAAGATGAGGGTACGTCGAAGTTGCAAAGCACCGCGTTGTGTTGGATTGTCGGCGCGACGAAGGACAATATCACAACGGACGATCGAGGGGCGCCGCGAGGTCCGTAGCGCCGAGGCGCGGCGAGGTTCGCGGAGGCTAATGGCCCTATAAGAGGCGCTCCCGTGGGCATAATGGCTGCCCTCCCTGGAGAGGCGATGTAACCTGGCGAAGGGTCGCGCCGCAATGGTGGGGACCGTCTAGGTCGCTGCTTGCAATGCCTATCTCCATGGCGAGGATCCGCAATGCTCGTCCCGGTGATCCACCGAACGCGTTTGCTTGAAGAACTCCAGCCGTTACCTCGGCTGGTACGGATCATTGCGCCTGCGGGGTACGGCAAGACAACGCTCGCTCGCGCTCTTTTAGCGCGCGCCGGTTCGGCAGCAGTCTGTGATCTCGCGTATGTCCGGTCGCCCGTCGACTTGCTGCGGTCTGCGATCGAGGCTGTTGTCTCGGCCGATGACGAAGAACGACGGCGTGCCATCGCAGATCAGTTTCTCGCCCTTGGCGACGACGCTGCGCTGTGGCTGCGCTTCGCTCAGCAGTTCCTGCGCGAGCTTCGCGAACCGCGCGTGCTGTGCTTTGAGAACGGCGAGACGATCAAGGACAGACCGGCGCTGCGGGAGACGATGGAGGCCCTGCTGCGCCAGGCTTACGACGCATTAAGCGTGATCGGGTGTACTCGCGTTCCGATCGATCTACAACTCGGGCGATTCGCAGGCCCCGACGTGACCCGGATCATCAACGCGGAAGACTTGCGCTTTGACCGGGACGAGATCCGCGCCATCTTCGACGGTACGGCGCTGAGCAAAGCGACGCTCGAACGGATCGAGGAGTATACCGGAGGCTGGCCGATCGTCGTCATGATGCTTCACCAACTCGCCAGGCGCGGGCGTCTTCGCGAGTATCTGATCGGAAAACGCGACGAAACGGACTTGTATGGCTATCTCGCGGGCGAAGTGTATGCCGAGCTGACGGATGCGGAACGCAGCATCTGCGAAGCGCTTGCCGCCATCCCGGACGCAACCGAACGCGATCTCGCAGCACTCTTCACCGACTACGCGAGCACGCTTGCGTCGCTCGAGGCTCAGACGCCGTTCGTCAGTCGCACGCGTGCCGGGACGATCGAGATTCATCCGGCGATGCGCGAGATGCTCGCAGGACGCGGCGACGCGGCGGCCATCCTGGAACGGTTAATGGGCGCCCTCCCGCGCGACGACGGTGGATTGCGCGCCGCCCAGATCGCGATGCAGCTCGGCCGCCCCCGCGATGCCGCCCGAGCGCTCGTTGATGTTCAAGGCGGTTATTGGTTGGCGACTCCGGGTCCCGAAGTCGTTAGTATTTTGAGCGCGATACCGAGCGACGTCATCGTAGGGTTCCCGCATTTATGGAGCGTCGCGACGATCGCGCGCTGCCTTTGCCGCGATCCGATCTTGTGGATCGACGAAGGCGAACGCGTTTACACCGCCTGCGACGCCGCGACGCCGGATTCCGTTCGTGCTGGCGTCGCTTCGAGCCTGATGAACGCGTACCTCAACCGCGGGCGCTGGAACGACGTCGATGCGTTCGGCCAGCGACTTGTCGACGAAGCGAGCCCTTCGTTCCGCCCGCTTGCTCAAGAGATCGCGGCCATGTGGCGCTTTGGAGCCGATTCCTATCGCGGTCGCGCAGTCGATCTGTCACTGCTCGACACGCGTTTTGCCACGTTTATGGCCGACCCGACCGCTCGGTCGTTGTGCATGTACGACGTGGTGGCACGCGATCATCGCATTCGCGGGGACCGCGTCGGCTCACGGGCGATACTCGAGCGCGCCATCGATGTAGCACGCTCGACGAAAATCCCGATGGTTCATTTCCTCGTCGTCATGGATGCGGCTTTCGGTGCCTGGTTCTGGGGCGAGGACGATGTCTATGCGCGCTATCTCGACGAACTGGAGTCGTTGATCGTACCCAGCATCGAACGCGGCTGCGCGCATTTCATTGCATGCGCTCGTGGCCGAGCGGCACGCGCGACGGTTGGGTACGAAAAAATGAAGACCCGTGCGTACGCGTTCACGATCGCGGCCTCACTCGAGCGCGGGCGCGCCCAGCGGCTGCGCTATCTGAACGAAGCCGTTATAGCCGCGGACCACGCGGACCAGCCGTTCGCACAGGTGCTGGCGCGCGTCGCCCTCGGTCTCACCGAACGTGGCGGCCCACGCGAAGAAGCGTTCGATGAAGCGCGGGAAATTGCAAATCAGACGTGCTCGGACGCGTTGCGGGAGGCGGTGCGTCGCACTCGCGATGGCGATGCCTCAGGCACGATGCTCGCTGCGCTGGCCCGCCGCTTCAGCGTGACGGAATCAGCGAGTATGTCGCAGACGGCAGTCATCGATCTGGTCGCCGGCACGGTCGCGATAGATGGCCGCGATGTGCGCTTGAGCGAACGGGAAGCGCAACTCGTAACGCTGCTCGCCTTACGAGGCACAGTCCATGCCGACGAAATCGTCGACATCCTGTGGCCTGAGTCGGAAGGTGACCGCGCCGACGCGTCGCTGCGCGTCTACGTCAGCCGACTCCGCCGCCTGACCGGCGATCGCTTCTTCATCATGCACCAACCCCACGGCTACCAACTCGGCACCCCGGCTCGCATCACGCGCGGGCCGGCGCTTGCCGCCCGCTTCGCACGCTGGGGCTGGCTCGGCGCAGCGAGCTGACCGTCGCGCGCACCGACGTCCCGTTCTTGAACGCGAGTCCTTGCGGCACCATCGTCAACGCGGTGCAGCCGTCTAACCGCTAGGCCGCGGCGCTTGCCCGCACGACGGCGATGCGAGGCACGAAACGGGACGCTCGAAAAGCGTGGTGGTGATCCCCAAAGCGCCGATCAGGACAACGTGACGGCCAAGCCACATGGGCGCTGGGACGTTTCCGTGGGCCGATCTATGGTACTCTTGGGCCGTGAAGACGCTGACGATGGCCGAGGGCAGAACGAACTTCTTGGAGTTTGCACGCGAGGTGGAGCACGGCGCGATGGTCTTGGTCACTCGCCCACGCTGCGCGAGACGCCGGCGTCGCCGTTCAGTATGTGTAAGCGTACATTTGTGTAAGCGTGCAGATGGAACTTCGTAAGCAGTTTCGGTTTGAGGCCGCGCACGTGCTGCCGCACCACTCGGGAAAGTGTTCGCGCCTACACGGGCATTCGTACCGCCTCGAGGTCGTCGTCACCGGTGCGCTACAAACGCAAGGTGCAGCGACCGGCATGGTGATCGACTTCGATGAGTTGTCGGCGATCGTCAAAGCGGCCGTCATCGAACGGCTCGACCACGTTTCGCTCAACGACGTCATCCCGAATCCGACGGCCGAACATATCGCGCTGTGGATTTGGGAAGAACTCGCGCCGCGCATTGCGGGGCTCACCGAGATCGTCGTTTGGGAGACGGCGACGGCGTGCGCCGTCGTACGTGCGCACGATGCTCGCGCTCGCTGAGATATTCTACAGCATCCAAGGCGAGGGCACATGGGTGGGCACGCCGGCCGTATTCGTACGGCTCGCCGGTTGTAATCTAAACTGCCGCTTCTGCGATACCGATTACAGCATCAAAGCATTCGCATCGAGCGACGCGATCGTACGGCAGGTACGCGCGCTCGGCGGCGACTGTCCGATGGTCGTGTTGACCGGAGGTGAGCCGCTGGCGCAAAGCGAGACGTCGGAGTTGATCACGGCTCTACGCGCCGCCGGCAAGCGCGTTCACATCGAATCGAACGGAACGGTGCCGGTCGACCTTCCGGAGGACGTCTGGCTGACCGTCTCGCCGAAAGAGCGATTGCACCCGACGATGGCCGCGCGCGCGAACGAGGTCAAGCTGATCGTCGACGGCCGCGTTCCCGACGAATGGCTGCGCGCGTTCAAGACGCGCGCGATTCCAACGTTCCTGCAGCCCGAAGGCAATAAGGCGAGTAACGTCGCGCTGGCGCTCGAGGCGGCAAAGCGCGACCCGGCAAGACTGCGCCTGGGGCTGCAAACGCACAAGTTGATCGGCGCCCGGTGATTCTGGTCGTCTGCGCACTCTCCGCAGAGTTGAAGTTTTTTTCCGCGCGCCCCGACGTTGAGATCCTCGCCGCCGGCATCGGTCCCATCGAAGCGGCAAGCGCCGCGGCTCGCGCGCTGGCCCTCGGCTCATACGCTGCCCTTATCAATGTTGGTCTGGGAGGCGCGTTCCGCGACGTGGCGGACGCATCGGGCGGACCCGGCCGCTTTCGGATCGGCGATGCCGTGCTGGTAACGCAAGAGGTGCTCGCGGATTTCGGCCTTGAAGGCGATCGGCCGCTGACGTTGCCGGATGGCGCAACGCTGACCGACCGCGTTGCGGCGGACGAACGTTTGATCGCGGCGTGTGAAGACTTGCGGCTCAAGCATGGCACCGGACTGACCGTCACGCAAGTGACATCGACCGACGCTACGGCCACGCGTCTGCAAAAGCGCTACGGCGCCGATGTCGAATCGATGGAGGGCTTTGCAGTCTTACGGGCAGCGGTGCTGGCCGGCGTACCGGCACTCGAACTGCGCGGAATCTCGAACTACGTCGGCGACCGCGCCCGCGCGGAATGGAATTTTGAGGCAGGGGCGCGCGCAGCGGTGGAAGCCCTTGAAGCCGTGCTCGACCGCGTGACGAGCGACGCATGAGCCGCGTCACACAGCGAGCCCCACGTGACGCAGACCGCGATACCAGCGCCGAACTTTCGCTTGCCTATTCTCCCTGCCCGAACGACACGTTCATCTTCGCTGCGTGGACGCGTGGCTTGCTGCCGGGGACGCACGCGATTCGGGTCGTGCTCGACGATGTCGAAGCCCTGAACGAAGCAGCCCGCGCGGGGCGGTACGCGTTGACGAAAGCCAGCTACGGTGCCATTCCCTACTTACTCGGGCGTTACCGCATCTTGCGTGCCGGCGGAGCGCTCGGCCGCGGATGTGGACCGCTCGTCGTCGCAAGACCGGATCGCCACGGTCACGTGCCGGCCCTGCACGACTTCAAAGCGCACACGCGCATCGCAATTCCCGGCCAATTGACGACCGCATATTTGTTGTTACGGCTGGCGCTCGGGTCGCCCTATCGACGCGATCGCTATGCGCTTCGATCGCATCATCGACGCCGTCGCAGCCGGCGAAGTCGACGCCGGCCTGATCATCCACGAGTCACGCTTCACCTATGGTACGGCGGGGCTGGGCTGCGTCGCCGATCTTGGCGCGTGGTGGGAAGCGGAGACCGGCATGCCGATTCCCCTCGGAGCGATCCTCGTCCGGAACGATATCGACGACGCCGGCGCGCGCACGATCGACAGGACGATACGTGAGAGTCTAGCCTTCGCATACCGCGACCAGGCAGCGATCATGCCGTACGTCAGAGAACACGCTTTCGAGATGGATGACGACGTGATGCGCGCACACATCGACTTGTACGTGAACCGGTACACGCACGACCTCGGTGACGAAGGCGTCGCTGCGATCGACCGTCTGTTCGAACTCGGACAGGCAACGCAGCTGATACCGAAAGACGCATCTCCACATTTCGTGCCGGCGTGAAGAGGTGTTGGCGCACCGCGCGAACATCGATCGTGTGACATGACTGAACGAGCAACGGGCAGCCGCGAGCCTGAACCAGGGCAACGCACGTGTCTGAGCCGTGCGAATTTTGCACGCGGCATGGCCCTCGCCGCGGGCACCGTACCTTTTGTGGGAAGGCGCCGTGTCGCGGCCGCACCGATGCCGCCCGCGAACATCGTGCTCGGCGACGAGCGGTTCCTCGCATCGGCTTGGCAAGAACTCGAAGGCCGCGGCGTCGGCGTCGTCACCAATCAAAGCGGCGTCACATCGCGGCTCGAAACGATCGTCGACGCGATCCGTCGCAATCCGCACATTACGCTACGCGCGATCTATTCGCCCGAACATGGTTTGCGCGGCGATCAGTCGGCCGGCGCATACGTCGCTTCCTACGTCGACCCTCACACCGGACTGCCCGTCTATAGCTTGTACGGTGCGACGCGCCGGCCGGACGCCGCGATGCTCGCCGGCATCGACGTGCTGCTGTACGACATCCAAGACGTCGGCGACCGCACGTACACGTTCATCTCGACGATGGCGTACGTCATGCAGGCTGCCAAGGCGCACGGTAAGACGGTGTGGATTCTCGACCGTCCCAACCCGATCGGCGGGGCCGTCGTCGAAGGGCCGGTGCTCGAACCGCGCTTCGCGTCGTTCATCGGCCTCTATGCGATCCCGATCCGTCACGGCATGACGGTCGGCGAACTCGCGCGGCTGTTTAACGACCACTTCGGCATCGGCTGTTCGCTGCGCGTCATTCCGATGACCGGCTACACGCGCGAGATGCTCTGGCCCGACACGGGCCTGGCCTGGGTGCAAACGTCGCCCAACATTCCCGAATGGGAGACGACGCTCGTCTATCCGGCGACGGGACTGCTTGGACGGCGCCGGCATCAACAATGGGACCGGATACACCAAGCCGTTCAAGTATGCCGGAGCCTACGGGCTCGACGGCTTCCGGCTCGCCGAAGCGCTCAACGGGCGAGCCCATTGCGGGCGTGCACTTTCGCGCCGCTGCGTGGTCGCCGCTGGCGGGATTTTGGCACGGCCGCACACTGACCGGCGTGGAACTGATCGTCACCGATGGGCGCGCATTCCGCGCCGTCCGAACGGCCGTTGAGATCCTCGTCGCCGTGCGCGCCATAGCGCCGGGGAGCATCGTCCTGCACGAGACCTCGCTCGACCGCGACTGGGGCACCGACCTGCTACGCCGGGGCCTCAGCGAGGGTCTCGATGCCGACGCGGTCTTGAGCCAATGGGAACCGCAAACCCACGCCTTCGAAGCGTTGCGTCAACGGTATTTGCTTTACACCTGAACTGACGCGGCGGGAGATGGCACCCGGCAGACGGGCAGCCGGATAGCCGCCGCGCACGGCGACGCCGGGCGTTCCACCCGGTTGTCCCATTTATTTTGCGGGTACACCAGCGGCATACGTGGCAGGCGGCCGCTCGGGCCGCCATCGTGACAACCATAAGGAGGCGATGTGAGAGTTCTTTTAGCGCTTGCAGCGGCAGCGGCGTTCGCGACGCCAGCGTCCGCGCAGACGATGAGCGGCCCGAACATGAGCAGCATGATGAGGCCGAAGTGCACCGCGGCCAATCCGGTCGTTTGGGTGAACACCCGGAGCAAAGTGTATTACTTGCGCGGCTCGACTTACTACGGGAAGACGACCCACGGCCGGTATATGTGCCGCTCCGCGGCTATCTCGATGGGCGACCATCAGGCCGGCACGGCCACCAACGGCATGATGGGCCATGGCACGATGATGGGCGCCAAGCATCACGGCACCATGATGCCGCGCTCTAAGATGTCACCGATGCAAAACGGCAGCATGGGTGCCGGAACGGCGCCGCCGATGTCACCGCCGATGCCGATGCGTAGCACCATGCCGATGCCAATGCATAGCACGATGCCGATGCCGATGGGCAGTGCTGCCAATCCCGCCCCGTCCCCATACGGCTCGGTTCCGCCAAGGCAGTAAAGCCTTAGCCTTCATCTCCATACACGCATCGATGCCGGCGCCGGCCCGGCGCCGGCATGATGGCGCGACTTGCGGGCGAACTGCGATTCCATGACGACGAACCATAGTGCACGGCGGGATGCGTTTACGCGCGCAATCGGCGATGCCGCCGCCATCATACCGGCGGCCCGGCACGCCGTGCGTAATGCCGATACCGAATATGAATACCGGCAGAATTCAGACTTCTACTATCTGACGGGGTTTACCGAACCCGAGTCGGTGCTGGTTCTCTCGCCCGGGCACGACAAGGAAAAAAGCGTCGCGTTCGTGCGCAAGCGGGACGCGGCCGCCGAAATCTGGACCGGACGCCGGCTCGGCGTGGAGGCGGCCGTCACCGAACTCGGAGTCGATGCTGCGTATCCGATCGACGAACTTGCGACCCGGCTCGCCGACCTTCTCGTAGGCGCGCCCGCTCTGTATTACGCGCCTCGGATTGGACGAAGCGATGGACCGCGTCGTGATCGCCGCCGTCAAGGCAGCGCAGCACAAGGTACGCCGCGGTGGAAGCGCGCCGCGTTCCTTCATCGAGCCCGGGACCGTACTGCATGAAATGCGACTGCACAAGAACGGCGAGGAACTGGCGCTCATGCGCCGCGCTGCTGCGGCCTCCCGTGCGGGGCACGAAGCGGGCATGCACGCGACGCGCCCGGGCATGTGGGAATACGAGCTGGAAGCCTTGATCGAATACGAGTACAGCGCTGCCGGCGCTCAAGCCGTAGCCTATCCGTCGATCGTCGCCGGCGGCGCCAACGCTACCATACTTCATTACAATACCAATCGCGACCAGCTGTGCGGTGGCGATCTCGTGCTCGTCGACAGCGGAGCGGAGGTGAATCACTATGCAAGCGACGTTACCCGAACGTGGCCGGTCAACGGACGATTCACGCCCGAGCAGCGCGCCATCTATGAGATCGTCCTGCGCGCCCAGTTGGCCGGCATCGATGCAGTCCGTGTAGGCCGCCCCGTCGACGAATATCACCGAATCGCCGTGCGCAGCCTCACCGAGGGGCTCGTCGACATCGGACTCCTTTCCGGCGCGATCGACGAATTGATCGAAAAGGAAGCGTTCTTGCCATTTTATCCGCATCGTACCGGCCATTACATCGGCATCGACGTGCACGACGTCGGCCGTTACACCGAGGACAAGGCGACGTTCCGGAAATTCGAGGCGGGCATGGTCGTAACGGTGGAGCCGGGCCTCTACGTGCAACCCGATGCCGACGTTCCCGACCGCTGGAAAGGCATCGGCGTTCGCATTGAGGACGACATCGTCTGTACGGCCGGCGGCCCGGAAAACTTGACCGCAGCGATCCCCAAGGACATCGAAACGCTCGAAGCGGTCGTCGGCTCGGGAGCGCTCGTTCGCGCTTAAGCACTCGACAGCCGTCCAACGTGCCGTCTCCGTCGCTCCAGCCGCAGCCGGAACCGCTCATTACTGACCGGTTAGCGCTTTCGCCGCTGGGCCCCGAGCACGCATCCGCGCTGTTCGCGTCGCTCGACGATCCGGCCATCTACGCGTTTATTCCGCTGGAACGGCCGCGCTCCATAGCGGAATTGGAAGCGCGTTACCGCCGGATGCGTGCCGGACCCGCAGCCCCGCACGAACGATGGTGGAATTGGGCCGTCGCGCCAGCGCGAGACACGCGACCGGTTTTTTGGGACGGTCGAATGCAGCATCGACGCATGCCGGCCAGCGAGCAGTGCTGGGATACGTTTTCGGAACGGCGGCGTGGGGCCAAGGTTTCGCATCGGAAGCGTGCCGCGCCGCGCTCGCGTATTTGTCGACGCGATTTGCCGGACATCGTCGTCGATGCGTTCATCGATACGCGCAACGCGCGCTCCATCGCGCTCGTCGAACGACTGCATTTCGCCCGCCAAGAGACGCTGCCGGCGCGCGGACTTTTTCAAAGGCAATGCCGAGCGACGAATACCGCTATCGTCTGGCGGCCGCGTCGAGAGCTCTTCGAGATAGCGCTCCGCTTCGAGTGCGGCCCGGCAGCCCATTCCCGCGGCCGTAATGGCCTGCTTGTAGCGAACGTCGTACACGTCGCCGGCGACGAAGACGCCGGGCACGTTCGTGTGAACGCCGTCGGCCGAGACGACGTAGCCGTAAGCGTCGAGCTCGAGTTGGCCTGCGAAGATCGCGGTGTTCGGATCGTGCCCGATGGCGACGAACAGCGCATCGGCGGCGAGGTATGACGTTTCGTTGGTCACCGTATCGCGCACGATCAGCGTCTCGAGCCGTTCGGTCGCCGCGTACTTCGTCGACGGCGGCGTTGAAGCGGAACGCGATCTTGGGGTGATGCGAGCGCGCGATCGGCCATGATCTTGCTGGCGCGCAACGTCTCCACGGCGGTGCAGGACGGTCACCTGCGAGCCGAAGCGCGTCAAGAAGATCGCCTCTTCCATCGCCGAGTCACCGCCGCCGACGACGACGATGCGCTTGTCCCTGAAGAACGCGCCGTCACACGTCGCGCACGTCGATACGCCGCGTCCGCGCAATCGCGCTTCGCCCGGAACGCCGAGCCAGCGCGCACTGGCGCCGGTCGCCACGATGACGCTGTCGCGCTTCGAAGGCGACGTCGCCCGTCACGACGCGTGAATGGACGCCGTGAGAAATCGACCTGCGTGACGTCGACGTTCTCGATCGTCGCGCCGAAGCGCTCGGCTTGCGCGCGGAAGCTTTCCATCAGTTCGGGACCGAGCACGCCGTCGGAAAACCGGGATAATTTTCAACCTCCGTCGTCAACATCAGTTGGCCGCCGTACTGATAGCCGGCCAAGACGAGCGGCGCGAGGTTCGCGCGCGCCGCGTACACGGCGGCGGTCAAGCCCGGCGGGACCGGAACCGATGATGACCAGACGTTCCATGCCGCGCGCTTCGACCGGCGCTGCAGGGTCCCCGGTTGCGCGCGCGGGAAGCGGTCGGCATGCTCGAAGACGATTTCTCCGACATCCTGCGCAAAGCCAAGACCGGCATCGAAGATCGACGACGAAGCGCTTGGGCAACGCGACCGGACTAGCGCCCGCGCGCATCGCGGACTGGACGCGCGGCGACGGCGTGCCGAGCGACGATGAAGCGCGCGCGCTGGCGCCGCGTCCTACGGCTCGATCCGGGAAACTGGCCGATGCGGCCGCGCAACGCTGGCATCCGGACGTCGCCGCTGCCGCAGCGACGTCCGCCATCATCCGCACGATCCGCATCCCTCCAACGGCTACCTCTTCTTTTTGGACGACGGCAAGACGGCGGCGCTGATCGATCCGGCCGGCTATCCGCAGACGATCCTGGACGCGATCGCCGAAGGGCCGTACGCGCTTCGCTACATCCTCATCACGCACAAGCACGCCGACCACTGCGATGCGACCGCCGATGTCGCGCGCGCCTTTCCGGATGCGCAGATCGTGATGCATCGCGCCGACGCGGCCGCGATCGGCGCGCTAGCGCACGCGCGCCTTACCGGTCATGGACGGCGACGAACTGCCCTTCGGCGACGCGGCGTCGATCCGCATGCTGCACACGCCCGGCCACACCGACGGTTCGTCGTCGTTTCTGTTTCGCTCGACGCTGTTCACCGGCGACACGTTATTCGCCGGCAGCGTCGGCGGCGCGTTCGGCGATCGCAGCACGTATCGCGACATCCTCGACAGCGTGCGCACGAAGTTCTTCACCCTCGACGACGACGACCGTCGTCATGCCGGGTCACGGACCGCCATCGACGATCGCGCGAAGAACGCGCCCACAACCCGTTCTTCTAATGCCAAGGTACGCCCCGAGCTATCGACGAGATGACGGCAGGTACGTGTCGCGTCGGATTGGCCGTGAACGATGTCGTTGCCAGGAGCGAGGGAACGTTACGTTTTGGCCGTTGACGACGCCGACTGACCGGGGCACCGATCTGCGAATCTTGACGTTTCATCGTAGAGCGTTTCCGTGAATGTCGCACCGCTCGTCGGATAGCCGTCGGGAAACACGACGGGCGAGACGTAAAACGGTGCGTTGAACGTCACGATTCGATGCCGAATTGCATCTCGAAATAGATCAAGTGGGGTGCCGCTCGGCGACGGGGCCCGAGCGGGGCGGTTCGTCGTCAGCGTAAACGTCCCGGTGACCGAAGATCGCATTATTGGCGGGGTAGGTCAGCGTGCCGCCGACGCCTTGCGATGAGATGGGGATGTTGCCGCCGCCGCTGTTCACGGTGAACTGCGTGCTGGCGTCGGTACTCGGTAAGTCCGTTCGAGTTCGTCGTCGGGCTACCCGCTCGGCGAGCCGCTCGGCGACTACGTTCGGTGTCGTGTTATGAATATGGCAACCGGACATCGCCAGCGCGACGCTGCCTAAGGCGCACCGAGCGACACGCGATGCAACGCGCCAGGGACGTTCATCATGCGCGTGCATACCGCCGGCGGCGACGCAGCGTTGCCTGCGTCCGGAGCGAACGCCGTCACCTGCGATCTTGAGGCGGCGATGCGATCACGTTGGCCGTCGGCGCATCGTTGCGCCGCAATGCGCACCGCCTGAAGGCCGGCGAGCCGGCGGCCGGCTTGACCGCCAGTCGAGCTGGAACTCAAGCACGGCGATGCGCGAGGCGGGACGACGACGTGCGGCTCGATCGCGTTCGCACAAGCGGCCGGTGCAAAACGAAGCGATCCAAGCCGTCGGCACGCTCATCGCGCGCAGCCGAACGATCGCTCGCGCCTTGCCGACAACCGTTAGCCGATAGCCGATCGTGTCCGGACTCAGCCGGCGTCGACATCGCTTCTCCACGGCGCGAGCGATAACGAAACAGTGCGCGCGTTGGTCCGCACGCGCGCGCTGCCGCAGAATCGACCGCGCTGCGGGGCCGGCGACACCACCGGCGCACGCTGGCCGGAAGCGACGAGCGGCGCTGTTATGAACCGGCGCCGGCTCCGCTCCGCCGCCGTACAAGGTACCGCAAGGAAGGCGAACTGCCGACAGTGCGCGCAACGGCGTCACGGTGGTAACCGCATCAGACGCGCAATTTGTAACCGGTCGCCGTCATGCGCAACGCGACCGCGAAGCGATAGCGCCGCAAGCCCGGCCACGATGCCGAGCGAGAGGCCGAGCGGCACGTCGCTGCGCCCCGTGAACGCGTAGCGGAACGCGTCGATCATGTAAAACATCGGATTGAACAGCGAGATCTGCCGGACGAGCGGCGGCAAGAACTTGCATCGACGTGAAGACGCCGCCCACGAACACCAGCGGCGTGATCACGAACGTCGTAAAGACGGCGATGTGGTCGAACTTTTCGGCGAGCAGCCCGAAGATGAATCCGATCGCGCCGAAGAGCGCCGAGACCAGGATCGTCATGCCGAAGTAGAGCGCCCAGTTCTGCGGGCGACGTGCGTACCATGATGAAGCCGACCGTCAGGATCAGCAACGCGATCAAGATCGCGCGCAAGATCGATGCGACGATGTATCCCGTCACGATCTCGACCGCCGACAGCGGCGCGACGAGCAGTTCCTGGATCGAGTTCATGAAACGGCCTTGAAACAAGCGAGCTCGACGACTCGCCGTACGTCTGATCGATCACCTGCAGCATGATCAGCCCGGGAATCAGGAACGCCGCATACGGAACGCCTTGCACGTTTTGCACGCGGCTGCCGAGACCCAGCCCGAACACCAGCACGTACAGGATCGTCGTGATGATCGGCGGCCAGATCACTTGGTTGATGACCTTGTACGTGCGCACGAGCTCGCGGCGCACGAGCGTCGCCAGGCCGACGGGATTGCGGAATCCCCACACGTCGGTCATCGCCGCACCAAATCCAAGAAGACGTCTTGCAGACTCGAGCGCGTAAAATCCACGTCTTCGATCGTGTACCCGTCGGATTGCAAGTCGGCCAAGCGTCGGCGGCGATCGCCGAAGGCGCGATCCCTTCGAATTGCAGCGTGCGCGTCGGCGCATCGTAGCGCGCGCCGCGCGCCGCAAGCCGCGGCGACAGCGACTCGAGCGGATGGCCGACGGTGACGCGCAACGTCGCCGTCCCGCGCCGCGCGAGCAGTTTGGCCGTCGACTCCATCGCGACGATCTTGCCGCCTTCGATGATCGCAATGTTCTTGCAGAGCGATTCGGCTTCTTCGAGGTAGTGGGTCGTCAAGATGATCGTCGTCCCGGCCGCGTTGAGTTCGCGCAGCAACGCCCACAGTTCGATGCGCAGCTCGACGTCGACGCCGGCCGTCGGCTCGTCGAGGATCAACAGCTGCGGCTCGTGGATCAGCGCGCGCGCGAGCGTCAAGCGCCGCTTCATGCCGCCCGACAGCCGAATGAACGTTTCGTTCGCTTTCGAGGCGAGACCGAACTTTTCGAGCAGCGCGTCCGCGCGGGCGCGCACGGCAGGGCCGCGCAGACCGTAATAGCCGGCCTGATAGATCAGCACGTCGCGAATGGATAAGTAGCGGTCGAAGTTGTACTCCTGCGGCGCCAGTCCGATCAGCCGCCGCGCCTGCGCGCCACTCCCGCACGTTGTCGTAGCCGAAAATTTCGATCCGTCCGGAAGTGAGCGTCGCAAGGCCGACGACCGCATTGATCGTCGTCGTCTTACCCGCGCCGTTGGGTCCGAGAAAGCCGAAAAAATCGCCGCGCTCGACGGCCAGCGAAACGTCATCGACCGCGACGAACTGACCGTAGCGCTTCACCAGCCGTTCGATCCGAAGCGCTTGCGGCGAACTGGAGGTTTGCTCCGCAGACGAGTTGTCGGGCAACAGGGCTTGCGCCATAACCTCAGTAGACCCGGAGCATAACGGTCGGTTTCGTCGCCGCGTCAGGCTCACCCGTTCCGCTTCTGCCTCACTCCTCCGCAGACATTAGAAGCGGTTCGATTACGGTATCCGCTGCCGAGTTGCTTGTAGCGGTGCCGCCGCAGAACGTTTGATGCGTTTCTGCGGCGTCGGGCATGCCGCATCGTTTCGATGTCGCTGTGCCACTTTGCTCGACGTCGAAATCGACGCGGCGATGTTTGACTTCCCAGCCGCCGCTGCGCTCCGTGAGGATTGCGTAGCCGGCACGCGCGTCGCCGTCTTTCGGAAGCCGGCCGACGCGACGTCGACGAGAAAGAAATCGCGCCAAACGCGGACGTACGGCAAGTGCAGGTGCCCGAAAGCGATCGTACGTTCCGATACGCCGCTCGTAACGCGTTCGAGCAACGCATCGTCGGCGTCGGGCCAGAGATGTTCGTCGTCGCTCTTGGGATTGGCATGAACGACGAGCAGGCCGCTCGGGCCGCCTTCACCGAAGCGCCACGCAAATGGCAGCGCTCCCAACCAGTCCAGCCACGTCCGGCCCAGGCGCCGCATTGCCAGTGCAGCGCCGCAGCTTCTTGCGGATCCTCGCCATCATCATCCCAGCGGTTCGGCGGCTTGCATCATACTCGACGATCTCACGATCCGTATTGCCGCGTACGCAGACGGCGCTACGCTCGCTTAGGCGTTCGAGAACCTCGACGGGGCGCGGGCCGTCCATGCAGAGATCGCCCGCAGCGATCAGCAGGTCGGCACCGCCTTGCGCATCGAGATCGGCAAGACACGCATCGAGGCCACGGACGTTCCCGTGGATGTCCGACAGCACCGCGATGCGCATCACCGATCACGCCGTGCGCTGCAGCGCTAGCGCGAGCATCGACGGCGTAGCGCCGACCTTGCCGAACTCCCACAGATCGATCGCATCGACGGTAATCTTCGCCTTACGCAGCAGCGGCAGCGTTTGACGGAAGCGCACGTTCGCAAGCACGCGGCGCGGACCGAGCGTCAGGACTCCGGCGCCGTAATCTTCTCCGCGCGGAACTTCGAGCAGCCGGACGCCCGTGAACGCCGCGCGCGTCGACCACGCCGGGCGCGCACAGGACCGTATCAACGTCGATGAAAGCGGCGACCGAACGCAGACGACGCACGTCGGCGTTGTGCGGCACCTCGACGACGCGCAACCCTTTACTGCGCGCGTAAGCTCGCGAACTGTTCGCGTCCCAGCGCGTTGCCGCGCGCTACGACCGGAATGCCGGTTTCGTCGCGCCGCGCCCGCGGGACGCCGACGATAGACGACATCCCCGCCGAGTAAAACGTCGCCGCCGTCGAGCAAGCCCGGTGCTTCGATGCGCACCGATGACCGGGACGCCGTTATCGACGAGTACGCGCTTCGATGGCCGCGACTTCGCCGCGCCGTCCGGGATCGCTTGGCCGCATCAGAAACGCGCCGTCGGCGAACATGACGGCAGCATCGGCGCACAGGGAACCGAGCGGCGCGGCGGCTCCGAACTGCGCGACGTGCGTCTTGATGCCGAGCGCCGTCAGGCGGCCGACGAAGACATCGAACTGCTCGACGCTGCGCTCCGCGATCGCGTTCGATTCGCCGTAAATCGGGCGCACGTTCGCCAGCGCCGGCGACGGTTTGACGACGAGCGCGGCGCGCAGCGGTCCGGCATCACTGCGAACGAAGGGAGCCTGGAGGCGAAGGTCGGTGGAGATCACCGTTCGTGCTTCGCCGTCGCGCCCGTCAAAGTCCGGTTTCGGACGCACCCGTTTACGGCGCGACGACCGCTTGCGCGCGCTCGTACAGCTCGCGCTGAGCCCGTTCGTAGACGGCTGCCGGCCAGCGCGCGCGTTCCGCAGCCAGCCGGTCGGCGACGCGCGAGAGTTCGACGAGCCGCGCCGCCCGGTTGGAGTCGGCGTCGGCTGCGCGCTTTGATCGGTCCGCGCCAACAAGGCGGCGATCCGGCTGCCGGCGCACGCTCGCCGTCTGCGTCGGCGCGTCGACGTGGACGTAGGGCGCAAAATCGGCGCGCGGCGTGAAGTAGTTCGCCATGTCGGTCGCCAGCGCGTCGCCGAGCGAGAGCGCCGGCAAGCCGAGCAGCTCTTCTTCGGTCTTGAGCGTGCTGACCGTCGACAAGTGTGCGCGCCCGACGAAGTGGCGCTTCGCGTACGGCGAAACGACCAGCGCGTACGAACGGTGCTCGTCGATGTGATCGCGCGTCGATTGCGCGTCGTCGGGCTCGATGAAGATTGCCGTCGACTTCCATTGCGGAATGTGCGTGAGATAGTCGACGATGCGTCCGAGCGCGCGGTCGCCGTCAGCGACCTCCTCTGGCAGCGGCGGAATGTCGGGACCGAAACCGCCGTGGTCATCGGGCAGCCAGACGTACGTGAACGAAGGCATCGCATTGGCGCGCACGAGCGGGTCGAAGTCGCGCACGAACTCGGCGGCACGGCGCACGTCGCGAATGCGCAAATTCCAGCCGGGATAGTTCAGATCGACGTGGCCGGCGAGCGCCGGCGAGGCAGGTGCATCGAGCGTGTACAGGCCGCCGAGCCCCTGCGTCGGCGCTTGCGCGTCGTCTGCGTCGACGAAGTTCGGGATCGTCGGTCTTAGGATCGGGCGCGCCGCCTTCATCGTAGCCCGACAACGCGCACCAGATCGCCGTAGTCGCGATACGATTTATGCCGCGACGCCAGCGAATTGAAGATGTATCCCGGGCGCGGATAATCTTCGGGGTCTTCGTTCTTGTTGACCAGCGGGCGGCGGCCGCTCTTGACGAGCAGTGTTTTTTCCGTGTAGAAACTCGCGATGCCGCCGGCGACGAATTGATGGCCGGCATCGGACTCCTCCGCGTCGGCGTAAAAGTTTCCGGCGAGCGCGTAGCGACGGGCCAGCGCGTGCAGATTGGGCGTGATCGACGCATCCGAACGACACGAGCGCCGGATCGCCGGGACCATACGGAGCGGCCGCTCGCGTCGGTGAGATCGCCGAGCATCGAGTCGTACGTCTTGTTTTCTTCGAGAAGGACGACGACGTGCTTGATGCGCGCGCTGCCCGCGCCGCCGAAGCGATCGGGAACGATGCCGCCTTTGCGCGCAGCATGGACGCGACGCAGGTACGAAAGAGCACGCGGCGTCGTCTGCCGCAGATCGACGTTGGCCAGATCGATCCGTTCGAGCGTCGACCAGATCGCGTTGCTATCCGCACCGACCGTTTCGACGTGGCCCTGGGAATCGACGAATTGAGGCTTGTGCGCCGTGAAAATCCGCGGTCTTCGGCCATGCCCTTGGCATTGGCAACGATACAGCGAGCGATCGTCGCTCGAGAGCGCAGCGCGCCGGATACCAGCCCGTCGGAATGAGCCCCAGGCGGTGCGGATGAAGCGGATCGCTCGTATCGATGACGGCGATCGCGTCGATGCCCGCCAGCGCGACGTACAAGCGTTTTCCGTCGCGCGTCAACGCAAGCGCGCTCGGTTGCGTGCCGTACGGTCCGCGATCGTACAGGCGTAACTCCGTGCCGCCCACGACGCGAGGTTGCGGCCCTAAAGCGACGCAGTCGCGATGCGATCGACATTGCTCATCGCGACGAACGCATACGAGCCGTCCTTCAGTGCAGCGATCGCTGCCGGGTGGGCCCCGCCCGCTGTTTGAATGCCGTCCGGCGTGCGGTCCATCGGAACCGACGCGGCGAGCGCCGGTGCGAGCGAACCGTCCGCGTTGCGCGGAATGAGCGACAGCGATGAAGCCGCGTCGGGAGCGGCCGGTGGCGCGCGTAAACGGCGGCGCGGTGGCGGGCGAGCTCAGAACGTCGTACGTCATCAAGCCTTCATTAGCGACGAGCAGCCCTTGCGGCGTCAGGGCGGCTCCCAGCGGGAAAAAGCCGACCGACGGCTGCGGCCCGACGACCCGTCGCGTAGCGGTATCGATTTGCGCAACGCTGTTGCCGAGTTCGTCGATGACGAATGCGCGGCTGCCGTCCGGGGTCACGATGAGCGTGCTCGGAAATGCACGTCCGAAATTCGCGACGTGCGGATCGGTTGGCGTCGGGATGGCAATCTGATGCTGTGCATCCGGCGTAAGCTGACCGGCAGCATCGAGATCGAAGGCATAGACGGCATTGCTGCCGCCGCCCGACGCGAGAACAAGCGTGCTGGCCGGCTCCGGCCGGGATCGCGCAGTGCCGCTAGGCCGACGAAGAACGTCTCCTTGGGATTCGCGTAGCGGCTGACGACGCGCATCGTCTGCGTGTCGACGACGGCGAGCGAATAGCCGCCGGCGATCGAAGGATCGAGCGCGCTATGGACGCTCGTTTCGCGTTCGTCGTCGTTCGAAACGATCGCAAAGCGATCGTCCGGCGTCAACGTGACGCCCAACGCATTCATGCCGACGACGACGCTGGTTCCGGCCGGATGCACGATGCGACCCGAAGGCAGCACGCGCCCGAAGGGGTCGCTTGGAGACGTCGGTCCCGCAACCGCATCGCCCGCCGGTGCGCCGAAGGATACCGGCGCCAGCCGCGTGACGTGAACGGACGGCGCTGCGCCGACGCCGGTGCCAGCGCGCAAGCGCCCAGCACGGCGAGCGCTATCGAACGACGGAACCAGAACAAGCGAACTCCTCGGTGTTTCGTGGGCGCGCCGCGCATTCTGTACCGTCGGCGCCGCTCCTTCGTGCGCAGCGACAGTACGGCGTCGCTGGGAACGACGCGCGAGACACGCTACGAGCGATCTAAGCGGTAGCCGATGCCGCGCACGGAGGAAATCACGGAAGCCGCCTGCATGTCGGCGAGCTTTTTGCGCAACGCCGCGACGTGGACGTCGACGACGCGGGTCGGGATGCCTGAGACGTCGTTCCAAACGCGTTCGAGGATCTGCGCACGCGTCAACAGACGCCCGTCGGCCTCTCCTAGACACCACAACAGCCGGAACTCGAGTGCAGTCAACGCCGCCGAACGGCCGTCGCACTCTAGCGTGTGACGATCTCGTACGAGCACGCAGTCGCCGAGCTGCAAGCGGCCATCCTTGTCGCGCAACCGCGATCCGTTCACGCCGGCGCAGAAACGATGCGATTCGCGCGACCAGTTCGTTGCCCGAGAACGGCTTGCTGATGAAGTCGTCGGCTCCCAGACCCAAGCGCTTGAAGCGCGACGTCTTCGCTCGAATTGCCGCTGACGAACAGAATATACGCGTCGGCGGTCTCCGCGATCGTCGTGCAGGCGTCAAGGCCGGACATATCGGGCAGGCCGATGTCCAGCAAGACGACGTCGGGCTTGAACGCCACGAGTTCGGAGAGTCCGTCGCGGCCCGTCGCGGCCAGTTTCGTCTGATATCCGGCGCGCACCAAAAATTGCTGTTCGACGGCCGCGATGTCCGGGTCGTCTTCGATGACGAGGATGCGCGCACGCGACTCCGCCATGGCGTCAGCCTTCCAAAACTACGCCGTCGCGCTCACTTCTTCGCTTTCGTTGCCCAGGGAATGGCGCCGCGCCAGGCCTTCTTCCGTAGCGGCCGTCACGACTGCACGCGCGACGGCATCGACGACGCGCGCATCGAACACGCTTGGGATCACGTAATCCGGCCCACGTTCGTCGGCGCCGATGATCGCAGCGATCGCACGAGCGGCGGCCAGCTTCATACCGTCGCTGATCGAGCTGGCGCGGCAATCGAGCGCGCCGCGAAAGATTCCGGGAAACGCCAGCAGATTGTTGACTTGATTGGGATAATCGCTGCGTCCCGTCGCCATGACGGCGACGTACGGAGCGGCCGCCTCAGGCATGATTTCCGGCGTCGGATTGGCCATCGCGAAGACGATCGGATCGCGCGCCATCCGCCGTACGTCTTCTGGGCGTAGGATGTTCGGCGCCGAGACGCCGATGAACACATCGGCGCCGGCGAGCACGTCGGCCAGCGAACCGCGCCGGTCGTCACGGTTCGTGTTTTCAGCCAGCCACGTCCAATGCGAATTGTCGTAGTGCTCGCTGCGGCTCAGCGCGCCCGACCGATCGACGGGAACGACGTCACGCACGCCGGCGAGCAACAGCATCTTCATCGTTGCCGTTCCGGCTGCGCCGCTGCCCGCGACCACGATCGTCAGATCTTCGAGGCGCTTGCCGACGACGGCGGCCGCATTCATCAGCGCTGCAAGGATGACGACGGCGGTGCCGTGCTGATCGTCGTGCATGACGGGGATGTCGAGCCGGTCTTGCAGGCGCCGTTCGACCTCGAAGCAACGCGGCGCCGAGATGTCTTCGAGGTTGATGCCGCCAAATATCGGCGCGAGCCGCACGACGGTCTCGACGATCTCGTCGACGTCCTTCGTATCGAGACAGATCGGGAACGCGTCGATGTCGGCGAACTGCTTGAAGAGCATGCACTTGCCCTCCATGACCGGCGCCGCTCCGAACGGGACCGATATCGCCCAGGCCGAGCACCGCCGTTCCGTCCGAAACGACGGCGACCGAATTGCGTTTGATCGTCAGCTGGAACGCCTTTTGGGGATCCGCTGCGATCGCCAGCGACACGCGTGCGACGCCCGGCGTGTAGACGCGTGAAAGATCGGTGCGCGTTTTGACGGCGATCTTCGGAACGACCGAAATCTTGCCGCCGAGGTGCGCGAGAAACGTCGAATCTGAGACGCTGACGAGCCGCACGCCGTCGAGCCGTTCGAGGTTGCGGCGCACGGCGTCGGCGACCGCGTCCGACGCGACGGTAACCGTCACGTCGCGCGTGACGGAAGTCTTTCCGACGGCGCGCATATCGACGGCATCAATGATGCCGCCTGCGTCGCCGATCGCCGATGCCGAGCACGCCGAACGCACCCGGCGACGAAGGCATCTCGAGCCGCATGATGAGCGTGTAGCCTATTGCCGCAGACGCCATAAGCGTTACTTTCTCATCGCGTAAAGCGACCCTTCGCAGCCGCGACGGCCGCAAGGCGATCTTCCTAAAAATCCGACAGAGCGTCGAGCGCTCGGTCTTCTTCTTCGTACACGATGTCGGCATCGGCTCGCGGATCGTTCACTTCGAAAGCGAAGGCGATGCGGCCGTGATGGCGCGTCTGCACGTAGCCCGCCAGGCCATTGACGTTCTCGATATGGCCGCTCTTCGCGCGCGTGCGTCCGAGCGCGTCGTGCAGATCGTGATGGACGACGGTTCCTTCGAGTCCCGCGCGCGGTAAACTTCGAACGTAAACGCCGCCGTACGGCGAGCGCGCTTCTCCGGCGAGCAGCTTGGCAAGAGTCGCCGGCATGATCTTGTCGGCCGGCGCCAGACCGCTCCGTCGTACACTGCCATACGTTCGCGCGGTACCTGCAGATCGCGGAGTTGACGCTTCTCGAGCGCGATGCCGGCGGCATCCGTGCCGGGATGGCCGGTGCTTTCGCCCAGGATGCGCAGCAATTGTTCGGCCGTGTGGTTGTTCGAGTCGACGAGCATCTCATGGACCAGGTCGGCAAGCGACACGGAGCGATGGTCCCACAAGCGTCACCGCACCGAGAGGCGCGGTCCCGACGTTAAATCCGCCGGCCAGGCCGATGCCGCGCTGCGCGAGCATTGCGGCGGCTGCGCCGCCGACGTAGCCCGGCATGCCGAGCACGGGCTCGAGATAGCGCTGCATCTCGCCCTTGTGCGATGTTGCCGTCGATCACGTAGCGCGTTGCGCGGCAGAGGTTTCTGCACCGGATCGGCGCCGCGTTGCGGCGGATCGGGCTTGCGGACGATCGTAACGTACGACGAGTCGCCGCCCGAAGCGATGCGTCCATCGAACGACGATCGACTGCGTTTGCCGGCACGGGATGGATCGTCGCGGGACCACCGCCCGGATCGGGCGTAACGTCGAATTCGACGGTGTCTTCGTCGAGCGAGATCGCACTCGTTCCTGCAGCATAATCGTAGGTGAGGTCGCTAGGATCCCAGCGCGGATTCTGTTCCGGGCCCGAGAATGCGCTGTCATCGACGACGAGCGAGCCGTCGATACGGCGCACGCCGGCGCGCCACAAGGCGCCAACCCCATTGCGCAAATCGTCGGACGTCAGCGACGGATCGCCGCCGCCCGACGAGCCACACGTCGCCCCGCAGCGTTCCGCTCGCATCGGGCAGCGCCGCGGCGACGAAACGGGTTTCGAAGCGGTGCTGCGGTCCAAGGACGTCCAGTGCCGTGGCAGCGACGAGCAACTTGAGGGTGGACGCGGGCGTCACGGGCACCGTGGCACGCCGCGCGAACAGTTGCGTCCCGTCTCCCGCGACGACGGCGATGCCGGTCGTTTCTTGCGTGATGTCGTCGCTGAAAATCGATGCCATCGTGCGCTGCCAAAGCCGTGCGTTGCGTCGGCGTCCAGGTCGGCTGCGGTGACGGCGTCGGAGGCGCCGGAGTTGTTGTAGACGACGGCGTCGCATGGCGTCCGCAACCGGCGAGCGTTACGGCGCTCAGGATAAGCGTTCCGCACAGAAAAGGTACGACGTGTTTCAGCGATCAGTTCCTTCGTTGTGCACCGAGGCCGGTTGCGCGGCGCTGCATTACCGCGCCGCTTACGAATTCGCGACGAACCATCCTGCCGATCGCCGCGCTACGGCATGACGGCATCGCATCACAGCGATGTCGCTTCGGTCGCGGCCTCTTCTTCACACCATTGACGTCCTTGCGCCAGCGCGTCTGCAAGCGTTTCACTACCGAGGGCGTCACGCAGCGCGGCTATCGTTCTGTCGTACTCTTGGGCTTCCGTGAACTCGCGGCGTGTAGCCAGCGCATCGAGTCGCGCGTCGACGCAACCCAGCAAGCGCGCTGCGCGCAAACGTCGTAGACGCGTGCGGCTACCATCTTTGCCCGGCTGCAGCACTGCAGCGGCCGCCAGATGCTGCAATGCGACTGCGGTCAGCACGGGATGGTGCATGTCCGCGGCCGCGGCCAACGCCTCAGCGGCGCGATCCCGGGCCTCATCGTGGCGGCCCAACGCCACCAGATAGGCTGCGATGTTGCACAGGCCTTGCGCGAAAAACAGCGCACCGTTCTGGGCGCGCTGCGAGCCAAGGGCTGCAGAAGCCAGCTGCAACGCTGCCGGATGGTCGCCGGCGCGAAATTCGAGTTCGGCCATATTGCCCTGCAACGTCGCAAGCTGCCACTCCGCGGCCGTCGCTTTGTAGATGGTCAGCGCTTGAGCGCAAAGCGCTCGCGCAGCAGTGAGATCGCCGTCGGCCTGGCGGGCTAATGCCAGACTGGCGACGATCATGCCGCTCAGCCGGTGCGCGTTCAGGGCGCGGGCGCTCGTTAGCGCGATCTCGAGGAGATGTTCACCTTGCACGTTGCGACCGAGAGAGAGCAGGGCTCGGCCCATGCGACGCTGAGCCTCGGCCGTCCCTAGCGCATCGTCTGCAGCACGATACCGCGCGAGCGCACGCTGCGCCTGAGCATGGCTATCGTGATGGTGACCCAGCACAGCGGCGAGATGCGCGTCGGCAAGCTCCAATTTCGCGACGATCGGAGACGGAGTCGCGTCATCGACCGTTGCGAGCGTGGCACCGACCCAACGGCGTCCCTCGGCCGCGCCCAGATACGACCATACTAGGCGCAAAGCGGCCGCCAATCGTTGCGCGAGCGCCACGCTGCCTTGCGCGCCGAGCGCCCAGGTCAACGCTGCGCGCCAATTTTCCAATTCGGGTTCGGCCGCCGCCAACCAGCGGCGTTCCGGCATCGTGTCCCATTCCTGTTCCAAGCGTTCGGCTAATTCCGTATACGCCGTCGCATGGGCCCGGGCGATCGCATCGGTTTCGTTGAGCGCGAGGAGCTTACCGGATGCGTACTGGCGGGTCGACTCCAGCAGGCGGTAGCGCGTCGTGGTTTCGCCCGCATCCGCTACAAGCAACGATTTAGCGACGAGCGACGACAGCAGCTGCAATACGACAAGCTCGTCGCCCGGCGAGCCTTTCGCGACGGCCGCTGCGGCTTCGAGCGTAAAGCCGCCGGCAAAGACCGACAATCGCGCGAACAGCACGCGCTCTTGCTCCGCCAGCAGATCGTAACTCCAATCGAAGAGCGCCTGCATCGTTTGTTGTCGCGGCAGGGCGGTGCGGTCCCCATTCGTGAGGATCGCAAAGCGCTCGTCGAGCCGCTGCGCGAGCTGACGCGGCGCTAGCGTGCTCACATGAGCCGCTGCAAGCTCGATCGCCAGTGGGATACCGTCGAGCCGCCGGCAGATTTCTCCGACGTAGGCAGCGTTCTCATCGGTGAGCGTGAAAGCGGCGTCGGCGGCGCAAGCCCGATCCGTAAAGAGGCGTACCGCCGCGCAATCCTGGACTCCATGAGCGCAGGCGATCTGAGCCGCCGGCGGCACCGGCAACGACGGCATGCGAAACACGCGCTCGCCGGTGATGCCAAGCCCTTCGCGGCTGGTCGCCAAGATCCGGACTTCCGGACAACTGCGCAGGATCGCCGAGCTAAGAGTCCGAGCTTGTGCTATGACGTGCTCGCAGTTGTCGAGCACCAAAAGCAAAGAGCGGTTTGCGAGGTACGCGATCAGCGACTCCAGTAGCGGCCGGTGCGAACTCTCCTGAACACGTAAGGCGCCGGCCACGGCGTGAATCGCCGATGACGTTTTTGCGAGCGGTGCGAGTTCGACGAGCCACACGCCGCCCTGCATATCGTCGAGAACGGCGGCACCTACGGCGAACGCGGTTCGCGTCTTTCCGACGCCGCCGGCGCCCGTCACGGTGACGAACCGATGGCTTGCGAGCAGCTCGCAAAGGTGCGCGATCTCCGCTTCACGTCCCACGATCGAATTCAACTCGCACGGAAGGTTGGTGCGCGGCCGAGTCGCCGCTCTGCGCCCGCTTCCGCGACGCGAACTCACACGCCGCTGATGTGCCGATCGTGCCGCCTTTAATTCGGCCTGTTCGAGGTCGGACAAGTCAAGCGCAGCCGACAAGGCTGCAACGGTGTCCCAATACGGTGCCCGACGTACACCCTGTTCGAGCGCGCTGACGGCCTTCGTACTGAGTCGCGCTCGTTCGGCGAGTTGTTCCTGTGACAGGCCGGCGGCAATTCGCAAACGTCGTAGCACCACGCCGAAGCCGGGCGCCCTACCGTCATCCAATGGTTAAACCTGGGCCGGTTTACTGGGTTCGCGTTCCCAGCGCAGGATCGCGAGACCGCCTGGGACGAGCCCGTCGCACCACGTAAAGAAATAGTCCCGCGCCGGCGCCGCCCCCGCCGCATAGGCGTGCATACCGCCGTCCGACACGTGCGCGCAGGCACGGCGAAGGTGCCGTGCGATGTCGGGCCGCGATGCGAGCGGCTCCTTATCGACGAAGAGCGCGCGGCGCGGTTGGCGCGCATCGGGGTACCAGCCGCGTGCCTCGCGCCCTTGCCAATCGTATCCGACGACAACCGGCGCGATGCCGGCATCGAAAGCGAGCACCGACGAAAAGCCGTAGCCGTCAGTCATGACTACGGCATCGTGCCGCCGAGCCAACTGTGACACGTCGCGCGCAAGAGCGGCGTACGTCAGCACTTCGAAGGGACCGCCGTTGCGCAGCCGGATGCCGGTTTCGCGGTGCAGCGCTGCATAGATCGGAAGAGGCGCCAAACCAACGGCGAGGATCAGCATGACGAGAACTCCGGCCGGCGCGGTACAGACCCCCGTCCAGATGGCGCGCGTCCGATGCTCCAGTCGTCCATACGCGACGCCGAGCATCGCGGCGAACGAAACCATCGCACCAAAAATCCAATAGACTTCGACGCTTTCGAAGAGGCTCAAGGCGCTGACGACGGCCAATTGCGGTACTGCCGTCCACGCTAAGAAAGCATTGCGCGGACGGAGTGCGAGCACGAGAACTGCGGCGAAGATTCCCGGTGAATACGCGGCCGCTTGCGTCAGCAGAACGTTACTGAGGCGCCCGAGCGAGAACCCGTGCGTCTCATCGTGGCGATAGAACAACGCGAACGCTAACGTGATCCAGCCGTGCATAGCGTTCCAATAGAGCCACGGCGCGCACAAGACCAACGCGACGGCGAATGCCAGCGGCAGGCCCCGTCGCCATACGTAGCGCGCGCCCGGTGTTATGCCGTAAGCGCACACGCCGAAAACGAGCGCCAAAGCGAGGACGCGCGATAGCACGGCGCCCGCCAGCGCGGCGCCCAGCAGCAGCCAATCAGACGCGCGATCCCTTCGCAGCGCCCGCGTACCGAACCATAACGCGAGCGCCCAGAAGAGCATGTACGGTCCGTCCGGCGACGCGGACGCAAAGGCCAGCGTTGCGAGCGGCATCAGTGCCAGCGCTGCGGCGCCTACGGCTGCGCAGCGCGAATTGCCGCCCAACTCGCGGATGGTGCCAGCGATGGCACAAGACGCGCCCACGCCGCATAACACGAACCCCAAGCGGACGATCCCGGGAGTCGCACCCAGCGGGGCAAATAGGGCGATCGTGTAGGCGACGAGCGGCGGGTGGTCGACGTATCCCAGCGCGAGGTGTCGGCTCCATTCCCAGTAGTAGGCTTCGTCGCCAGTTAGCGGCAGACGAAAAGCAACGAACCCGCGGCCGATGATGACGAGCGCCACCGTCGCCCATGCGCCGACGGTCACGCCGTCGGCGTAGTGAGCATCGGCCACGACTTTCACGCTACGGCTTCGTCAAGCCGCCGTCGACCGGCAGCGTGATTCCGTTGAGAAAATCCGCGTCGTCATCGATAAGGAAGCGGACCGCCGAGGCGACGTCTTCCCAGGAGCCGGCATGGCCCGTCGGGTTATCGCCGACAAGCGCGCGCGCTGCGCTGCGATCGACATCCTTTTCACGTATGTCGCCGGGCTCGATCACGTTGACGGTGATCCCGTGACGCGCCTCTTCGACCGCGAGCGTACGCGCGAAGCAGACGACGGCGGCCTTCGCCGCCGCGTAAAGGCTCATGTTGCGCGCCGGCGCGGTTGCGTGCGAACCCTTCATGCCGAAGAACACGAGTCGTCCGAAATGGCGTTCGCGCATCGCGGGCAGTACCGCGAAGGCAGCCTCGACGGCGCTCGTTACGTTACCGTCGAACAGCGTGCGATATTCCGCCAATGACGCACGGCGGAACGCATGCGTCAGCAGCGGCCCGACGGCATGGATCAGCACGTCTAACTGGCCGAACGCCGCAAGCGCCTGCTCGATGGCAATTCTGGTTTGACCGTCGCGCTCGTGATCCGCCGGAATCGCGAACGGAGCATCGCCCGTGTACGCTTGGATACGGCGTGCCGTTTCGTCCGGCGGCGTACCCGCCGGACGAAACGTAAAGGCGACGCGATAGCCGTGGGCCGCGAGATCGACTGCGATCCCTCGACCTAAACCTCGCGCCGCCCCCGTGACGAGGGCGACGCGCTGCTTTGCGTTCACGGCGGCGACGCTTCGGCGGCCGTCGGCCGGTTACTCCGACGCTACTGGACGTGCAGCCGTAAGCGACGTTCCGCGCTCGCATTGGTCGCGGGATCGGTCGCGGTTACGGTAACCCCAATCTGGCCGCCGGGAGCAGATTGTAGACTGACTTGCTGCGAGAAGTTTCCCGATCCATCGGCGATCGTGTCTCCGGTGTAACTCCCCGTGTTGAACGCGAAGAACCCACCTACCGACGCAGCGCTGCCCGCTACGATGTGGACGCGGGCATTGGGCGTGGTACGCCCCGACACCGTGAACGTGCTGCCTACGGCCGAACCGTTAGCCGGTGACGTTAGCGTCAGATTGTTCGTCGGCTGCGTCGTTCCCGACGTGAACGTCCAGGATCGATCGAAGCGCACTCCATTTGCGTCTCTGCCCCGCACCGCGACGGTATGCTGAGTATTTTGCAAGTCCGATTGCGGGGTGAAGATAAAGCCCGAATTCGAGATCGTAGCCGCAGAAGTCACGTCACGGCCATCGAGCATGACGCGGACGCTGTTCGCGCCGGCGGGCGCCGAAAAGTCCGCTTCGATCGTCGGCCGCGTCGATTGTACGTACGCATTCCGGCCGGGCCGGAGATCGCGAAGATGCAGCGAGCTATCCGCTGCGGCCGGCGCCGGCGCATTGTTGTTCGACGCCATGCCATTCGTGCCGACCGCGACGATTTGGTTGCTGGCATCGTAGTTTACCGTGGCGCCGAGCGCCTGCGACACGAAACGCAATGGGACGTAAGTGCTTGCGCCGACGATGAACGGCGCGACGTCGAGGGGCTGTGCGTTGCCGTTGACCGTCGCCTGCGTCGAGCCGATGTGCAGTGAGACTTCACGCCCGTTCGAACCGGTCGCGTTGATCGTGCCGTTCTGGTAAACGACCGACGCTCCGAGGCGTTCGAAAATGCCGCGCAGGGGTACGAAGACGCGGCCGGCGCGCGTGATCGGCGGCGGGTTCAGATTGACGGCGGAGCCGTTGACCTGCACGGACAAAGCAAACGCCGGCAGCATCGTACCGAGCAACGCCGCGACGGCGACCGTGCTCGCGACTACGCGGCGCGGAGAGTGATTGTGCAAAATAGACCTCCTACGGCCCTAGTGAGGGCCTTTACTGTGAGATTCCCCAGAGTAACGGCGCTCGCATGCTGGGAGTTCGCCTCTCGCTTAGGCTAGTCGCCGGCCGCCGCCGGAACGTGCGGCCGGTCGAAGTCGGGGACGATGAGGCCGGTTTGACGTTCCCGCCGGATTGCGGCCCGGCGTTCGCGCTTGTCCACCCAGCCCATGACGAAGGTGTAGACGACCGGGACCAGCGCCAGCGTCAGAATCAGCGAACTGATGAGGCCGCCGATCAACACGGTGCCCATCGAGGCGCGCTCTTTGGCCCCTTCGGTCAGACCGAGAGAGAGCGGCAGCATGCCGAAGATCATTGCGCACGTCGTCATGAGGATTGGCCGGAAGCGCGTCGCTGCTGCCGCTTTGATCGCCGCGACGACATCGAGCCCGTAGCGCCGGCGCTGCTGGTTCGCGTAATCGACGAGCAGGATGCCGTTTTTGGCGACGAGGCCAAACAGCATGATGATCGCGATCAGCGAGAACAAGTTCAGCGTTTGCTGCCGCAGCGCGAGCCCCGCAAGCGCACCGACGATCGCGACCGGCACGGAGAACATGACGACGAACGGCTCCACGAAGGATCCGTACAGCACGACCATCAGCATGTAAACGAGCATGAAGGAGGTCGCGAGGGCGAGCGCCATGCTGGAAAACGTTTGATTATAGAGGTCGGCATCGCCGTCCGGGATCGCCTTGACGCCATCGGGCAGAAAGCCCGGCTGCGCCAGCTTTGCATAGATCGGCGCCAGAATCGTACCGAGCGCGACGTGCGCGTTGGGATCGACGTCGGCGTAGACCCGTATGACGCGTTCGCGGGCTTGCCGTTCGATCATCGTCGGGGCGGACGTCATCGAAAAGTCCGCGACCTGCGCAAGCGGGACGAGCATCCCGTTGGCCGCGCGCACGCGCACCTGCTGCACGGTGGCGAGATCGTTGCGTTGACTGGGCGGTAATTCAAGCCGCACGTCGGTCAGCCCCGAGTCGAGCCGGACTCTGGTCGAGACCGCGCCGCCGATCGCAATGCGCGCCGCCAGCGCTGCATCGCCCGGCGATACGCCCAGGATATTGGCGCGAGCCGGATCGATGTGAATGTTGAGGCGGGGGCCTTGGTTTTCTGCGCCTGACTGCACGTTGATCGCCCCGGGCTGCCGCCGGATCAAGGCCGTTAAACTGCGCGAGGCTTCGGCCAGCGCGGCATCGGGTCCAGTCAAGCGTGAACTGGATCGCGCGAACCACCGCTTCCGCCGCCGCCCTCTTTGGCGATTTGATAGTCCGCGCCCGGAACGAGGTAGCCGAACTGTCGCGCTTCCTTCAGCACGCGGTCGGTTTGACTGCGCCGGTTCTTCGCGAGGATGACCCGGAACTGGGCGTAATTACCACCCGTCAGATCGCTGAAACCGCTCTGCTTTGCGCCGACGGTCGTCAGCACCGATTGCACGCCGTCGATCTTCAAGAGCTTGTTCTCGAGGCGCGACATCGCCGTTTCGGTCGTTGCCAGCGGTTGCCCGACGTGGTATTGCAGCGAGCCGCTCAGCACGCCCGCGTCGCTCGACGGAATGAATTCCGAACCGATGAACCCCAGCGGTACGAGCGCCACCGCGCCGACGATCAAGACCAGACACACGACCGGGGGGACCCAGCGATGCGCCAGGACCCACGGCAGGGCCCGTTGCGCGTACCAGTGCGCGAGCCGATCGAAATTGCGCTGGAAACCGCGCGCCCACCACGGTACTGCTGGACTGCGGCGCTTGACCGACCAGCGCCCCGCCAGCAACGGCGTCAGCGTGAACGAAACGAACAGCGAAAACAGCGTCGCCACCACGATGACGAGGCCGAACTCCTTCATGTACTTGCCGACGATGCCCGATAAGAACGCGATCGGCAAGAACACGACGACGTCGACCAGCGTGATGGCGACTGCCGCATTGCCGATTTCGGTGCGGCCGGTATACGCGGCGTCGAGCGCACTTTCGCCGAGATCGCGATGTCGCGTGATGTTTTCGAGCACGACGATCGAGTCGTCGACGAGGATTCCGATCGTCAGCCCGAGGCCCATCAACGAGATGACGTCCAACGTGAAGCCCATGAGCTTCATGACGATGAAGGTCGCGAGTAACGACGACGGGATCGCGATCATGACGACGGCCGCGTTACGCCAGGCGTGCAGGAAGAGCAGCATGACGATAGCCGTCAGCACGATCCCTTCGAGTAAACTTTGCAGCACGCCGTTGACGGAAGCCTTGGTGTAATCGGATGACGCGTCGAGTTCCGAGAACGCCACGTCGGGATATTCCTTAGCGATCTTCGCCATGGCGACGCGCGTGGCGGCGGTCGTCTTGACCGTATCGGCATCGATCTGCCGCTCGACGTTGAGCAACAGCGAGGGCGAGCCGTTGTAGTGCGTGGGCTGGCGCTGCTCGACATGGCCGTCGTCGACTGCAGCGACATCGCCGATCGTCAGATTCTGCTGCGCGCCGCCCGGCACGGGCAGCGGGATGCCGAGAATATCGGAAGGCTGCTCAATATCGGCGTGGACGGAAACGGTCGTTTCCTGCGTCGGCGTGTCGATGCGACCGCCGGGAAGGTTCGCGTTGTTGGCGGCGAGCACGCCGTTGATGTCTGGCAGCGTCGCGCCGGTCGCCAGCAAGCGATTGCGATCCGGAAAGACGTGGATCTCACGCGGCGTGTCGCCCGCGGTCTGCACGTCAAGGACGCCCGGCACCGCTTTGAGTTCGGGCACGATCTTCTGCGTGATCAGGTCGGAAAGCTGCGCCGGTGAGCGCGTCTTGGAGCTGACCGCTTCCTCGATGATCGGGTCGCTCGCCGTTCCAAACTTGAAGACGTAGGGCGGATTCGAGATCGCGTCGGCATGTAGACGCGCGCCGTGTCGACGCGGCGCTGAACGTCGATCGTCTCGTAGTTCAGATCCGTATCGAGCTTGAAGCGCGCAAGGACGGTGGCCTCGCCTTCCTGAGCGGTCGCCGTCAGGCGGTCGAGATTTTCCATCCCGTCGAGCTGATCTTCGATCGGCTTGATGACCAGCTTCTCCATCTCGGACGGGGACGCGCCCGGATAGGAAGCGCTGACCGCAACGTAGGGAAACGCGACGTTCGGAAACAGATTGACGCCGAGTTGCAGGTACGAAAAAATGCCGTACAGCGCAAGGCCGATGAAGACCATCGCCGTGATGACCGGACGCGAGATCGCAAAACGAGTAAGCCACATGGCGGGGAAACGCTCCTAGTCGGCCGGGCTGACGCGGTGACGCCGAGTACTACGCCGCCGCGCCTAGGCGTGTTTCGCCCCTGGAGTATTCGGCCGCGGCGGCGCCCTTCGCTACGGACTGCGGGCGCAGCCGAAGACTGTCAATGCGCGAGACTGGACTCGAACCAGCACGGGATTGCTCCCGCTAGCACCTCAAGCTAGTGCGTCTACCAAATTCCGCCACTCACGCAAAGGAGGTCCGTGGAACTGCGGTATCCCGGCCTCCCGGTCCTGGTGGAAGGATGCGCTGCGCGGGTACGGCAGCGCCATGCAGCGACGCGACCTCGGCACGCAAGGATTGACCGTCTCGGCCCTCGGCTTGGGATGCATGGGCATGAGCCAGTCTTACGGCCAGGGAGACGATGCAGAGTCGACCGCGACGATCCACCGAGCGCTCGACCTCGGCGTGAGCTTCTTGGACACGGCCGAAGTCTACGGTCCGTACGTCAACGAAGAACTCGTCGGCCGTGCGTTGCGCGGGCGACGCGAGCAGGCCGTCGTCGCCACGAAGTTCGGCTTCAAGATAAACGCAGACTCGCCCAGCCCAATCGCGGGCGTCGATGGCTCGCCCCAAAACGTCAAGCGCGCCGTGGACGGCTCGCTGCGGCGCCTCGGCATCGAGACGATCGACCTCTTCTACCAGCACCGCCGAGACCCCGACGTTCCTATCGAAGAGACAGTCGGCGCGCTCGCCGAACTGATCGATGCCGGAAAGATCCGATACATCGGGCTTTCCGAAGTGGGAGCCCAAACGCTGCGCCGCGCGCATGCCGTTCACCCCATCAGCGCGCTGCAAAGCGAATATTCACTCTGGGAACGCGGCATCGAAGCCGACATCCTTCCGGCTGCTCGCGAACTTGGCATCGGACTCGTTCCCTACAGCCCGCTCGGTCGCGGCTTTCTTACCGGCGCCGTCGGCAGCAATGCAAACCTGCCTGAAGACGACTATCGCCGTAAAGACCCTCGTTTCGGCCCCGACAATGCGCGCAGCAACGCTGCGATCGTGGCCCGCGTCAGTCAGATCGCCAAGGAACACGATGCGACCCCCGCTCAGATCGCACTGGCATGGCTGCTCGCCAAAGGCGACGACGTCGTCCCGATACCCGGGACGAAACGGGTACGCTACCTCGAAGAGAACGTGCGCGCCGCCGGCATCGTGCTTACGCCTATGGACGTCGCGGGACTCGACGCGCTTGGAGCGACGACCGCAGGTCCGCGCTACAGCGCTGCCGCGATGGCCATGGTCGAACGCTAGTGCGTCGCGCCGCGCGGATTTTGGGGTTCGCTCGGCTGGCGCATCGCGCGCCTTAACGGAAGCACGGTCGTGGAAACGCCCATCTTGCCCCCGCATCTCGAAGACACGGTCCGCTCGATTGCCGAACTCCATGTCGAGCACTCGCGCCGCGTTTCGTTCTATCAGCGCGTCGTCGAACGCCTCATCGTGCAGCTTGCGCGCCCCGCTACCGTTGGAGCCGTTGCGGTCGTTATCGTTGCGTGGATTGCGGCCAACGTTGCGTTGTCGCAACTCCATTACCGGCCGTTTGACCCCGCACCATTCCCATATCTGCAAGGCCTCTTGGCGGCGGCAGCGCTGTTCATGACCGTGCTGATCCTCGCGACGCAGCGGCGTGAGAATCTGCTTTCGGAACACCGTGCACAGCTAACGCTCGAATTGGCGATGGTCAGCGAGCGCAAGGTGGCAAAGCTGATCGAACTGCTCGAGCAGCTGCGCCGCGACGATCCGCTCATCGCCAATCGAGCCGATGAACAAGCCACAGCCATGGAGCAGCCGACCGATCCACAGGCGATGTTCGAAGCGATCCAAGACACCCACGACGAGATGATCGCAGACGATAGGACCACTCAACCGTAGGTGCCCGTGCTCGCCGCCTTCTTAGCAGCGCTAAGCGGAATGCGCCGTCGCAGTTCCGCTTCCGACATACGCCGCTAATTGCGCTCGCGAGGAAAACCCAAGCTTCCGATAGACAGCGCCCAGATGCTTTTCCACCGTCTTATGGCTGATAGCAAGATGCCTGGCGATCTCGGAGTTTGACTTTCCGGATGCAACGAGACCCGCGATCGCAGCCTCGCGCGCAGATAGGCCGACCGTCGCTGCTCCATTCTTTCGTAGCGCCGTTGCACGCGTACCTGTGACCGGCTGTCGGAGAAGCAAGCGCCGCACGTCGCCGACCGCGCCGCAAGCGTCGTAGATGCGGAGCGCTGTTTCATTTTCGCCTGCCACTTCGAGGGCTGCCGCCTCGAGCAACGGGAAGCGCAGGGGCGCAAAACCTTGGGCAGCAGCTCGTCCCAGCCGGATCGCTTCGTCGCGCCGCCCCGCACGGCGTGCGGTATACCCGTCGAACAATGCGAGCGCCGGCCGCTCAATCGTGTCGTCAGGCGACGCCGCTGCAGTAGCGAGAAGATCTCGCGCACGCACGACATCGTCAGGCGCTCCGTATTTCGCTGTTGCGAGCAACGTCCAGGCGATACCGCGTGTTGCTTCGCATCGAGGAATCGCGCGATGCAACACCCCTTGGGCTTCCGCTTCCTTGCCGCGACGCACGAGTACTTCAGCGAAACCTCCGCCGCACGACGCCTCGGGAACGTCGAAGAAGGCGTGGTCGATATCGTCAAACCACGTCGCTATCATGTCCGCATCGTCAAGATGAACCGCCGCGAGCGTCGCTGACGCAGCCGCGTTTGCTATCGTTATCGCATTCCCGGACTTGGGAGGGATTGCAGCCAGAGCCGTGACCACGCGCGCTAGATCTCCGCTCATGAGATAGCACGCGGAAGCATGCGCCTGCGTGGCCTCCTCCAGGAGGCGGTTGCGTCCGGCGCGCGTTATTTCCAGCGCACGTTCGATATGCATTGTCGCCTCTTCGTGTAAACCGAAGACGCTGTGGCACCAAGCTCCATTGAGGTGCGCTAGGGCGAGCGCGTTAGCCCCCACCGTGCGTGCTGCCTCGATCCATGCCGCGAACTCACGTCGAAATGCCGCAAGGTCGCCGAACGTCATTGCGACCCAAGCAGCTACGTTATGGTAGCCTAACGCGACATCGGAAACCGCGCGCGCCTGGCCGTCTATCTGCTCCAAATGCCGAGCGGCTTGCGTTGGATACCAGTAGCTTGCGCTCAACCAGGCTATTCCGAGATGGACTCGGCCGCTCGCTAGAAAGGCGTTCGCGTCAAGGCGCCCTAGCATCGATTCGAGTGGAGCAGTAGGGTCCGCTAGCCCAATCCTGTACGCGGCGAGCGCTTCGCGCGTTCGGCAACGTGCTTCGGCTACGTCGTCTCCGGCGCGTTGAAAGTGAGCCGCAGCCGTCCCGTACGACGCATGCGTTCGCTCGGTGTGGCTCAAGGCGAAGCAGCGATCGGCGATCTTCTCGACGATCCGGCCGCGATCGTCTTCGGAAAGAGTCGACGTTTGGAGAGCCCGCTCGTAATAGCCGACCGCGTCTTCGTGGGCGTGGACGGTCGCCGCAGCGTCCCCAGCCGACTCGTTGTAGCGCGCTGCCCGTTCGCCGTCGCCGGCCGCCCACCAGTGGTACGCAAGGCGTTCCAGGGAGTGCGTTTGTGAAGGCTCGCTTTCCAGCAACGTCGCTATGGTCAGATGCAATGGTCGCAGTTGCGCGCCGATGTATTCGGCGTAGATCGCTTCGCGTGTCAACGCGTGCCGGAAACGAAAAAGCGACGGCGACAACTCTTCGACCAGTTGAACGTTGCGAGCTCGCGCGAGCGCGGGCAGACATGCCTCCATCCCGGATCCGAGCGTGCGAGCCAATAATTGTATTTCGAAGGTGCGACCGATGACGGCGGCCTGGGCGACGACGCGACGATCCTCATCGGGAAGCAAGTGCCATCGTTCCAACAACGTCGCACGCAACGATGACGGCAATACGCAGGCATCGTTCCCCGCCCGCGCCTCATTCGATAGACGCTCGACGGCACTCTTGAGCAGCTCTTCGGCGAAGAAAGGATTACCTTCGCTCGTACGCGCGACGGTGCCGCGCAGCGCAGCCGGTAGCGCGTAGCCGCTCGCCGTTTCCTCGATGAAACGGTGGAGCGAAGGTTCATCGAGCGGCGAGAGTTCGATGCGTCCAATCCGCGCCGCCCGCTCGAGTTTTGCAAGGCAGAGATACGTCAGTTCGTCCAAGGTCACGTCGTGTGGCCGATACGATGCAAGTAAGAGGATGCGCAGACGCTCCAATTTCGGAGCGAGAAACGCGAGAAGCTCGAGCGTGCCTACGTCCGCCCAGTGCAAGTCTTCGATGACGACCAGGAGCGCAGATTTGGCCGCCGCGCGTACGAGGCGGGCGACAATCGCATCGAACTGCTCACGCTTCGTCGCTGCCGGCGACAGCGCGCCATTGCCGTGGTCGATCACCGAGAGCGCGTCGAGGAGAGGAGCGTATGGTTTTTTTGCGTGTTCGAGACACGTCCCGTAGCCGATGCGCCAGCGCGACTTCGCTAGCCCGCTACAAAACTCGGCAAGGAGGCGTGACTTCCCGATGCCGGGGTCGCCCGCTACCAGCACGACACCGCCCTGCGACTTTGCAGCCGATAAACGGCGCTCGCGTAAAAACGTCAACTCTTCGCGGCGCGCGATAAACGAACGACAAACGACCGGTCTAACGATCATTGCCAGTCGCGTCTTTACATGCCGGCGGGGGCGAAACCTGGGAGCGCCTAGCATGCGCTGATCGCGGTCGGTGCAGCGGCCGGCGTCGGAAGTAGGGTTTCTCCCCATACTCCCGGAGCGACGATTGCTCGATACTCTGGTCGCGGAGGTAGTCGCCGCTTTCTGAACGGAGGCCCCATGCTTTTGCTGTCTCGCCGGAATGTTCGTCATATCGCACCGTACATCGCGTGCGGCGCCTTCACCATGCTTGCCGGTTCCGCAATTTCCCCGGTTGCAGCGGCCGGTACTTCACGTCAGAACGACCCCGTGCAGTCGGTTTTCCTCCCGCGCTTTCTACAAAGCGCGGCGGCCGCACGACCGTCACTTGGCTCACCATCCAGAAGCTGGATCTCGCCGCGGGCTCAGTCTGAGCCGCTTCTGTATGTCTCCGATTACTTAGGCGACTATGTGAACATCTACTCGCAAAACGGTAACGATCAAGCACCAATCGGGCAGCTCAGCGGTTACTTCGGACAGCCCGGACAACTCTACGTCAGTAAGACCGGCGACCTTTATGTCGCGAACATCAATGGCCCCAACGTTCCAGTTTTTCATCGTGGTGCGACTGCGCCGTTCGAGACGTTGAATGTACCTCTCGCCGTGGTATACGCCATCACGGAAGACAGCCAGGGGACCGTCTACGTGACGGGATCGGTGGACAGCGCGGCGACGATCGAAGTCTATCCCTCGGGAAGCGTGTCCCCCACCTCATCTCTGAGCGATCCCAGCTTTTTGCAATTCAATGGCGTCACCACCGATTCGAAGGGCAATCTTTACGCCTGCGCCGGCCAGCAGACCAGTCAACAGCCGCACGCCGTCGACGAGTTTCTCGCTGGGACCACCATGCCGATCAATTTGAATCTCAAGGCTAAGGGGTGCTTCGGGCTCGAGATTGGCCCGCGGGACAGCTTGCTGGTCGGCGACTTACAAGGCAGAGCAGTGGAAGTGTTTCCAGCCGGGAGCACGACGCCATCCGTGACGATCCGAGATACGGGAGGCCCTCTGCCCATCGCACTCAACGCGAACGCTGCAGACGTCTATGTAGGCAATGCAAACAAGAGCGTCAGCGAGTATGACCGTAGCGGCCGGCTCGTCGACACGATCACGAACGGAATAACACAACCAGCCGTCGGTATCGCGACAGATCCGGGTTACTTTCCGTATTGATGACGAACCGTCGGGACCTCAGGCTCTCGCTTCTATCGCGTCATCGCTACTTTGGGCCAAGCAGCGCTCTTGCAAGGGGATCAGCCAGAGCACAGCGAGGCAGCAGATCGCCGAGCCGACGCCGATCGTCGCCGGGATTCCGATTCCGCCGCCGAGATAGCCGCCCGCCAGCGCGCCAAGCGGCATCGTCCCCCAAACGATCGTCCGAAGCGTGGCGTTCATTCGGCCTTGAAGGCGAATGTCGACGAGCGCCTGACGATAACTGATCTGATTCACGTTGTAGACCGGTACCGCGACGGCAACGATGGCAGACGTTGCGAACAGCACGACGTACGGCGCGCCAAGTCCCGCCAACAGCATGCCGCCTAAACCGATGGCGGCCAACGACAGCGAGGCCATCAACGTCGCGCGCAATCCCAGTCGTGCGCGCAATCGCGCCGCGAACAGCGCGCCGACGAAACCGACCTCCGCCAAGCCGAACACGACGCCGAGCGGACCGGGCTGCAGGTGGAGGATACGGTACGCATAGATCAAGGCAACGGCGCCGACGACGGAGCCGCCGAAGTTCGTCGTGCCGGTTGCGCCGGCGATCCAGCGTAGGTCAGAGGACTGTAGGACGATTCCGACGCCCTCCTGCATCTCGCGCAGACACTGGCGGACGGATAACGCCGGGCCGGCATGCGCCGCTTCGGGCGTACGAATCCAGAGCAACGTCAGAACCGAAGCGAGATACGAGAGTGCGTCGACCGCGATGGCAGCTGCGGCTCCGAGCCACTGGATCAGCGCACCGGCGAGGGCGCTGCCCGCCATCATCGATCCAGAATTCGAGAACTCCAACTTGACGTTGGCGTCCGTCAGCCGATCCGCCGCAACGATGACGGGCAGATACGATTGATACGTGATGCCGAAGAAGGCCGACGCCGCGCCGCTGACGAGTTCGACGGCGTACAGTTGCGGCAAGTGCAGAACGCCGCACGCCGCAGCCGCCGGTATGGTGGCCAGGGCGGCGAAACGGACGACGTCTGCCACGATCATGATCTTCCGGCGCGGCAAGCGATCCGCTAGAACGCCCACGAACATCCCGAGAACGGGAAACGGCACGCCGCCGATGGCCGTAAGCGCGCCGACTTGCACCGGCGTCGCGTGCAGCACGAGCACGGCGAGCGTCGGTACGGCGAACAGCGTGACCGCGCTGCCGAGCAAACTGATCGTTTGACCGGCCCAAAGCTTGTTGAACTCCGTCGCGCCGGCCGGTGCTGGAGCGATCACGCGTCCATGAACTCCCGTTTACGCCTTCGAGGATTTGGGAGCATGGCTCCCAATAGTGTGCGGATGGCGGTCAAGGCATTCGCATTTACGATGTATCCGGTCACGGACTTGGAGCGCGCCGTTGCATTCTATCGTGACGTGTTGGGCTTACGGCCCGGCGGCCTTTCCTCTGCGGCGTGGGTGGAGTTCGATGTCGACGGCACGACGTTCGGCGTCGGTAACTTCGATCAAGTCGGAAAGCCTGGGACCGCGCAGTCGTTGGCCCTCGAAGTCGACGACTTAGCGGGCTTCCGCGCGCAACTCGCTCAGCGCGGTGCCGAAGCGAGTGAACCGCACGATCTTCCAAATTGCTTGATTTCCGTCGTGCACGATCCCGACGGCAATCAAGTCTGGCTGCATCAATCGAAGTAGCCGGGGCTACGGCGAGACGTCGCGACCGCGGACTTGCGCGGGCGGGCTGGTCGCCTCGAGGGCGGTGAACTTCTCGATGATCCGGTACGTGTGGGCCGTGCCGCGCGGCACCGTCCACGAATTGCCGGCTTCGAGCAACAACGTCTGCCCGGCTATCTGAAGTTCGGCCTTGCCCTCGATGACATAACCGACCGTTTCGTAGTCGCGCGCGCTCGTCGGTTTGGGTTCGGCCGGCGGCTCATCGCGCCACATCCGCATGCTGACGTGGACACCGCTGGCAAGCTGGACGGCCCCTTCCTCGTTGCGCGGTGAGAAACGAGAATCGACCTTCGAAACGCTCGTATCGGACATGGCGGGTACGTACCCAAATCATCTCGTCCGCGAGCGGCCGCGTCGCGACGGGCAGTCAGGAGAAACGATGACCGACAAGTCCGAGGTGGACCTTAGCGGACCCCGTTAGCCACTCTGCAGCGATCGCGCACGCGGCGGTCTGGTCTATCTGCGCGCTGAGCATCTCCGGCGTGCTGTTCCGCTATAAAGGCATCGGTGAATGGGTTTGGGCTGTCGCCGGTGCGCTGATCCTCGGCGTTGCGGGGCTTCTGCCATGGGAGGATGTGCTGCGCGCCGTCGCGCGCGGGACGGACGTGTACTTTTTTTTGACCGGCATGATGATGCTAGCAGAACTCGCACGGCGCGAAGGCGTGTTCGATTGGGTTGCGACGCAGGCCGTGCGCGCTTCGCGCGGCTCGCGCCGCCGTCTGTTCAGCCTCGTGTACGGCGTCGGCATCATCGTGACGACGATTCTCTCCAACGACGCAACGGCGGTCGTCCTCACTCCGGCCGTCGCCGCCGCCGTGCGAAAAGCAGAAGTGAAACCGTTGCCGTACCTGTTCGCGTGCGCCTTGATCGCCAATGCGGCGAGTTTCGTGCTGCCCATCTCTAATCCAGCGAACCTCGTTGTTTTCGGCGCGCATCTTCCGACGCTGGGGCGGTGGATCGTCGCCTTCGGCCTTCCGTCGCTCCTCTCGATCATCACAACCTACATCGTGCTGCGACTGGTCTCGCATCGCGATCTGCGAGGCTCGGTCGCAACCGGCGTCGAGCCGGTCATGCTTTCCGTAAGCGGCCGCATCGTGCTCGGCGCGATCGCGGCGACCGCGGCGGTGCTCGTCACCGCTTCCTGGCGCGGCGCTCCGCTCGGCATCACGACGCTCGTCTGCGGTATCGTCGTGCTGGCGATCATCACCGCGCGCGACCGCAACGCGGCGCGTGATGCGGTCGTCTCGATCTCGTGGAGCGTCCTGCTGCTGGTCGCAGGCCTCTTCGTGCTCGTCGCCGGCATGGACGCGACCGGGCTGCTGGGGCTCACACGCCATGCGCTCGCGGTTCTGCTGCACTGGCCGCCCGGGATCGCCGTGCTCGCGGCGGGCGGCGTCCCGGCGCTGGCAGCAAACGCGATGAACAACTTGCCGGCCGGCCTCATTGCCGGCTCGAGCACCACCTCGCTGGGAGGTAACGACGCATTACGCAGCGCGATCGCGGTCGGAATCGATCTCGGCCCGAACCTTTCGGTCACCGGCTCGCTTGCGACCGTGCTATGGCTCATTGTGTTGCGCCGCGAACACATCGATGTCGACGCTCGGACGTTTCTGCGCACCGGCATGCTCGTGATGCCGCCGGCGCTCCTCTTCGCCCTTGAAAGTATCCTCGTAACGACGCGCTAAGTTGCGGAGGCGTTCACTTCATGTTGGGATCGAGCGCGTCGCGCAGGCCGTCGCCCAGGTAATTGATCGCCAGCACCGTTACGAAGATGCACAGTCCGGGGAAGATGGCGACCCACGGCGCGATTGCCATGTTCGATTCGGCGTTCGCGAGCATGTTGCCCCACGACGCCGTCGGCGGCTGGATGCCGAAGCCCAAAAACGACAAGCGTCGATTCCAGGATGATGACGTTGGCGACTTCGAGCGTGCCCTGGACGATCAGTGGCGCGACGGCGTTGGGCAGCAGATGCCGGAAGATGATGCGGCCGTCACGATTCCCGAAGGCCCGCGCCGCTTCGCAGAATTCTTTTTCCCGCAAGCTCAAAAACGACGCGCGCACCAGACGCGCGACGGCCGGCCACGACGTGCCGCCGATGATGACGACGATCACCCCGAAGCCGAGCGCCGCTTTGGTCGAGGAGGCGGCGACGATCGCCGTCAGGACGAGCAGCAGCGGAAGCAGCGGAATCGACAGGAAGACGTCGGTGAGACGCATCAGCGCGTAGTCGATCCAGCCGCCGTAGTAGCCCGCAAACGCACCGACGACCGTTCCGATCGTCAACTCCATGAGCACGGCAAAAAATGCGACGATCAGCGAGATCTGCGCGCCGAACATCAAGCGCGATAGGAGGTCGCGCCCATTCTCATCGGTGCCTAAGAGGTGATGCGCGACGCCGGGCGCGAGCGGCGTGCCTTGCCAGTTGACCTGATCGATGTAGTTGGGATCGGCCGGCGCTAAGAACTTCGCAAAGATCGCAACGAGCGCAATCAACGCAATGACGACCGCTCCCACGAGCGCCAGACGGTGCCGGCGAAAACGCTTCCAGACGCCGTGGCGCTCGATACGGAACTCGTCGTCGGGTACCGGTGCGGCCAGCGTGCCGGGAAGCAGCGTCGTCGCCACGTTAGGGCCTCCGTCGTTCAGTCATACTTGACGCGCGGATCGAGCCACGCATACGCGAGATCGGCGAGAATATTGAAGAACACGACGAGGAACGAGACCATCATCAAGTAGCCCATCAGCAGGGAGAAATCGAACTGGCCCGAGCGCGTTGAAGAACAGCCGCCCCATGCCCGGCCACGCGAAGATCGTTTCGGTCACGACGGCGCCCGCGACGAGCCCGGGCAGCGACAGCGCGATGATCGTGACGACCGGAATAAGCGCGTTCTTGAGCCCGTGCCGGAAGATGATCGTCAGCCGGCCGAGTCCTTTGGCCGCTGCCGTGCGCATGTAATCGGTCCGGATCACTTCGAGCATCGAGCTGCGCGTGAAGCGGCTCCACGTCGCGATGTACAGCAAGCTGAGCACGATGACCGGCAGGACCAGATGCTGCACGCGGTCGCCGAGGTCGAAGGTATCGCTCGACGAGATGCCGGCCGACGGCAGTGCGAAATGATAGCCGAACGCCGTGACGCCCGCAACGGCAAACACCAACTGCATCATCAGCGCGAACCAGAACACCGGCATCGACTGGCCGAAGAACGCGAACGTCGTGACCGCGTAATCGCCGATCGAATAGGGTTTGACCGCGGCAAAGATGCCGAATGCGACGCCGATGATCAGCGAAAAGACGAACGAGCAGCCCATCAAGAGCAGCGTCGCCGGCATGCGTTCGAGGATCGCGGTAACGACGTCTTCGGAATTCGACGTCGAGTAGCCGAGGTTGCCGTGCAACGACCATGCCGAGCCAGCGCAGATAGCGGATCGGCAGCGGCTGATCGAGACCGAAGTTGTGCTTGAGGCGCGCGATGTCGGCGGCCGTGATGTGCGGATTCTGCAAGTACGGCGCAAGCGGACCGCCCGGCGCATTGCTGAGGATCCAGTAGAGGATGATCGAGATCAGCAGGAGCAGCGGAATGGCCTGCAAGCATCTGCGAATGAAGTAGTTGAGCAGTTGGCGAGCCCTCCGCGCCGATGCGAGTGCGCGACCGTTACGTGGCGGCGCGCTCGTTTCCTGGGCGACGGAAGCGACCGCCGTTCGGATCGCCGCTCACCGAGGCCGAGCACGTGCCGCGCCTGAGCCGGCGTGGCGACCGGACGGCCGAGTTCGCCCGCGATCCGCGCGACGCGCGCGACGAGCTCGTCGTTACGCGCTAGGCGTCCTTTCGCATAGTACAGGTTATCCTCTAATCCGACCCGGACGTGTCCGCCCATCGCGACGGCCATCGTCGCCAGCGGCAGCTGCGCGCGGCCGATGCCGGCGACGGACCACGTGCATCCCGGCGGCAGCGAATCGACGAGAAACACAAGGTTGCGAACCGTCGCGTCGAGCGCGCCGGGGACGCCGAGCACGAAGTCGACGTGCTGCGGGAACGTCAGCAGGCCTTCGGCGGCGAGCCGCTTCGCGTTGCTGAGATGGCCGGCATCGAAGATCTCGAGCTCGGGGCGAACGCCGTGCTCGTGCATCGTCGCCAGGATGCCGCGCATCAGCGGAAGATCGTTCTGGAACACCTCGTCGCCGAAGTTGACGGTTCCGCACGTCAGCGTCGCCATCTCCGGGCGCAGGCGCAGCGGGGCGGCTCGCTCCGGCCGCCGACATCCCGATCGCACCGCCGGTCGTGAACTGCACGATCAGATCGCTGCGCTTGCGAATCGCGGCGTATGCCGCCTCAAAGCGCGCGACGTCGCTCGTAGTTCGTGCCGTCGTCGTTGCGGCAGTGCACGTGAATCATCGCTGCGCCGGCGGCCTGGCAGCGCGCCGCGGTCTCGCCCAAGCTGCTCGGGCGTGACCGGCAAGTGCGGCGTCTGCTCGGGCATGATTTCCGCGCCGACGGCGGCGACCGTAATGATGACCGGATCCATGCGTGGCGCTTCCCGCAACGCTTTGCGGACTCCGCGTGCGGTTCAGTATAGCGGCCGTCAGAGCCACGCCGCCCTCTCTATGCTACGTGATGTTCTCGTTCAAGACGCTTCGCGCGCGGGCGAGCAGGGCGGAGTCAAGACCGAGCGCAGCAGCGAGCGCCAAGGCCCCGGTGTCCGCCGGCGCGTCGGTTTCGACACGACGAATCCGATAGTCCATCGCGTGCGCGATCCGTTCGAGCGCAGTGTCGAGCGCGACAGGAGCCGCGTTTTCGGTAAACTGGCAGAGCGTCCCGGTAGCGTAGTGTGCCACGCCGGCAGCTCCGGCGACGCGGTCGAAATGCGTCGAAGCCAGCGCCAGTGCTCCGCGCTCCTGCAACGTCGCGAGCAACGCGACGAGCAGCGCTCGACCTTCGCCCGGCGATGTCGTGCCGGCAAATTCGTCGATGAGTACCGCACAGAGGCCCGCGGCACTCTGCAAGTGCGACTGAACCGCAACGATCTCCGATGCGAACGCCGACAGCAGTCCCGGGCCGGCAGCACGCGGCTCGTCCGCAGCCGCCGTTATGCCGAGCCACGTCACCGCGTCGACGAGCGGTACGCTCGCTGCTTGCGCCGGCACGGGGACGCCATATGCGACGCAGGCGATCAGAAAGCCGAGCGTGCGCAGAGCAGCCGTCTTGCCGCCCATGTTCGGGCCCGTGATGACGGCTACGCCGCTAAGTTCGAAGTCGAGCGGGACGTACGGCCGCCCGCGCTCTGCGAGCAACGTTGCGAGCGGCAGATAACGCGCGCCCACAACGGCAATCTGCGGCCCTTCGACAAGCTGGGGAACCGCGCAGGCATGCTGCTGAGCGAACATGGCGCGCGCGACGAGCAAGTCTAGCGCACCAAGCGCCGTGCAGGCGCGTTCGAGCGCCGCTGCGGAGCTGGCAACCCTACGCGAAAGGCGTCCCCGCACGACTTCTTCTTCGTCGGCAACATGCGTTGCCGCAGCATCGCGCAGCGATTGTGCTTTCAGCGTCACGTCGTCGAGTAGGAGCTCGCACAACAGATACGTCGGCGCTTCGCGCAGCACCCGAATCTGCGGCGGCAACGCGCCTGCAGTGCGATCGCGCATCAACATGAATTCGCCGTCGCGAAGATGTTCGAGGCCGGCAAACTCGGCAACGTGCGCGGCGAGCCGCGAACGGTGCTCATCGAACTGCGCTTGAGCGGCGTTGCGCTGCGCGCGGGCGTGCGCGAGTTCGGGCGCGTACGCATCGGCGAGGAAAAAACTGCGCTCGGGCGTGCGGCCCAGCGCGAGTTCGGCCTGCAATCCAGTGTCGCGACACGGCGGGGCGAACGTCAGCGAATGTTTCAGTCGCCGGCCAACCTCGCGATCTCGTCGACGCCATCGAGAAAGCGCGACAGTTCGAAGAAATCGACGTCGTCGAGCGTCCCGCCCGCGGCGGCGCGAACGATAGCGGCAGATGGATCGGGCAGCGGCCGCTAGCGCGGCGCGCAACGCCGCGAGTCTGCCGCCGTCGACGGCACGCGCAACGTCTGCGACGCGCACGAGCGCGTCGCGCGCGCGTACTTCGTCGCCGCGCCGCAGCAGCGGCTCGTGCTGCTGCGCCTTTCTTCCAAAATCGCCCGCGGGCGCGAGCTGGGCGTGTAGCCAATCGGCGCCGATCGCGTGGGCCGTTGCGGCATCCCAAAGCGCCGCCGGGCCCGTCATGCGCTCACGCCGGCGCCGAGGCGGGTGGGCGCGTACGCGAACTCGCGTACACGTCGTAAACCGGCAACCGCGTGCGCGCGGCGATCTCGCCGGCAAAGGTGCGCGGCTCGAAAGCTCGCGCCGGTCCCAGCGACGCGATACTGCACGCAATCGGATGCAGCGGTTGCCGGCAGCGCAAGTCGAGTCGCGCGGCAAGTTCTAAGAACGTCCGGCCTCCAAAGCCGATGTGGGTCGCATCGGGCACCACAATTTGGCGGCCTTCGTTCGTTCGCACCAGCGACGCTGCCGTCGCGGCCGTAAGCGCTCCTGCGATCGGCAGCAGCTCCTTGCTCTCGTCGCAGCGCCGCACGGAGAGTTTCGCGGCCAAAGCCGTCGCTTCATCACCAGCACGCTTTATCGTCGCCGCCGTGGCGGCCCCAACTGCCACGACGATCGCGTCTTCCCCGCCGCGCAGCGCGGCGATCCGATCGACCGCGCCGTCGATGAGCACGCTGGCGCACAGCGCACGCAGCAGCCCTACGATGCGCCGCAGCGCCGCGGCGCTCGGCGGACCCGCGATCTCGACATGTCCGGCCGCTCGGGTCCGTGCGACCACGATCGGCCCGAGCGCGCAGCGTTCGTCCGTCGTCGCGACGATTTCGCACGCCGGCGATCGGGGCACCAAGGCCGCGGCGGTGGCAAACAGCGTCCCGGCACGGAGCCAAAAGCGTGGCTTCGGCGTGCCTTCGAGCGCATCGATCCCCTCGCCATCGCGCCCGAGCGACACCAGACCGAAGGCGGTTCCCTCGCGAGCTAGCGCGTCCGCCATCGCGGCGATCACGACCGACTTGCCGGCATTCTTGCTCGTCCCCACGACCACGAGGGACGACTTGCCGATCGCGCGAACCTGCGCGAGCAGCGCGGCGGCCACGTCCAGCACGGCACGTCTTCGCGCCATCTGCTCATTCACTGCTCGTAAAGTTCGATGCCATCTTCGTGCCAGACCAAGCGGTACGAGGTTTCCTGAGCGCTCCGCAATTGCGCTCGCATCGCACGCCCGAGCGCCGAGTCGGTGTGTTGCGTGTCGACGATGGCGAGGCCGCTGCGGCGTACCAAACCGAGGGAGGCGTTGGGGTCGAAACCGAGATGCGCGTAGATTTCGTCAGGTGCGCCAATCGATGCCGCGGGCGGCAAACGCGCGAGGACGCGATCGAGCGCGGCATCGTTACGGTTTCGCGCACGCAGATAGTGTGCCCCAGTGCGTCGGACTGGCGAACACGAGAACCAGCACGCAAAGCGCGAGCGACCCGCGCACGACTCCGCGTGCCCAACGCGGCGAGCGCGCGTGCATCCGTGCGACCGCGAGTGCGTACGCGAACAGGACGTACGGAATCCAGATGGCAGCGTAGTGTTGACCCATCGTGTACGTGATCGATTCGTGCGAGGCGAGTACTTCGGCAAAGCCGGGCAGCGCCAGAACGAACGCCGGCGACGACAGTGGAACGAACCCCAGCGGGACGAGCGCTTCGAGGAAATACGCCGGCCGGCCGATCGACCACCACGGCGCGCTGCCGCGCGGGTCGACGATGCGGCTCCATGTATAAAAATGCGTGGGTCCCCAGACGTCGCGCGCGCCCGCAAGCGGCCGCACGACTTCAAAGAATCCCACGAACACCGCTACGCACGCCGCCAGCGTTCCGACTGCAAAAGCGACGCCGCGCGATCACCACGGCGTGCAAACCACACGCCGCCGACGAGCGCCGCAAAACCAAGGATCGTCGCTTGATCTTCTTTGACGCCGAGCAGTAGCGCCGCGAATGCACTGCCCCATCCGAAGCGGCGTGCGTCCAGAGCCCACAGGAGCCACAACGTCAGCGCCGGCACGAAGCCGTTTTCGTGAAAGTCTGCGAAGATCACGCCTGCGAGGGGCGGATACAGTAATGCGACGCCGGCGACGGCGACGGCGAGCCGTTCGGGCATCCGCTTACGCGCGATAAGAAACAGCGGCGGCGCGGCCAGTGCACCCAGACACGCTTGCGTGACGACGAGCGCGAGCGGCGAGTGCGTCGCGAGTAGCGCTGGTGCGCAGAGAAAGAGAATCGGCGAGAAGTGGAACCGGAAATGGCTGCCGCCTTCGGTCGTGTTCGCGAAGCCGTGCCATGCCGATGCTAACGTCTGCGTAAACAGTCCGACGTCGGAACCCGAGTGGTACGTTGCGTACCGATCCCAGCCGAGTACGCCGTACACGCTTGCGTACAACGCACTTAGCGCCCATACCCTGACGAGCGGACGCTCGAGAGACTTCACGCGATGTGAAAGGCTTTGAGCACGATGAAGAGCACGCCCGTTGCCGTCAGCACTGCGCCGGCGAGCATGCCGGCCAGTTCGCCGACGCGCTTGCCGAGCACCTCACCAAAGCGCAAGCCCAGCGTCGTAGCGACGACCGACGCGAACGCGATTGCCATCCACGTTACCCCGAGCGGAACGCCGATATAGACGATCGAGAATCCGATTCCTAGCGAATCGAGACTGATCGACAGCGAAGCGATCACGAGCCCCCAGCCGCGGGAGAAATCGAAGCTGCCCTCGCTCTCCCGGACCGCTTCAACGATCGTGTAGACGCCGACGCCGATCAGCGCGCAGAAGCCGGCATAGCCGGCGACGTTGCCGACCGCTTTGCCGGCGAGGGCGCCGATGACGGCACCGACCACGCTCATCAGCACTTCAGAACACGCAAAGGCAAAGCCGATGCGAACTTTTGCGCGCCGGTCGACCCCGCCGCCGACGCCGACGCCGACGCACACCGCGAACACATCGAGTGCCAGCGATCCCGCCACGAGCGCGATGCCGATCACCGAGGAAAACATTGTTTACACTAAGCGGCTTACAACCACCAATTTCCTAGGAAGGAGGCCCGCGTCGCAGATCGGGGCATCGTGCCTCGGCTCACGCAAGAGCGAGTCGCTAACGCGGTTTCCGCGTCGGCAGCGAGCAGAACGGGCTGAAGAGGCAGTTCACTGCAAAGGCGCCTCGGGCGACCCGTCGAACGGGCTTGCCCCGATGAGCGTCATCGACCGTCTGCTCGCGCCGAACTCGTCGTTTCAAACGCGTTTCTTCTTCCTAGCGAAGCGCTTCGTTGCGGGCGAAACGATCGATTCCGCGCTCGCTGCGGTGCGCGCCCTCAACGCCGACGGCTTGACGGCGACGCTCGACTTTCTCGGCGAAGACACGACGGATCTGCGTGAAGCCGAGCGAACGCGCGACGTTTACCTGTCGATGCTCGCGGCGCTGGAACGCTCGGGCGTTCGTTCCAACGTCTCAGTCAAGTTGACGGCACTGGGGCTGCTAGTCGACCAGCGCCGCTGCGAGGAACTACTCGGCGACATCATCGAGCGTGCCAAACCGCTGGCGGACCCGTTCGTCCGCATCGACATGGAAGGCTCCGCGGTAACGCAACGGACCTTACAGGTCTTCGAACGAGCCTACGCCAGCTCGAAGAACGTCGGGCCCGTCATACAAGCCTACCTCAAACGTTCACCGTCGGATGTTGAACGGGCCATTGCTCTAGGCGCGCGCGTGCGCTTGTGCAAGGGCGCCTATTCCGAACCGGAGACGATCGCGTTTGTGGACATGCCGGCGATTCGCCGTGCGTATCTCGCGCTGGCGCAAGCGCTGCTCGAGCGCGGGCATTACCCCGGCATCGCGACCCACGATACTGCATTGATCGACGCCGTCAAAGCTTATGCAGCGCAGCATGGCATCGGACCCGAGCGATTCGAATTTCAAATGTTATACGGGCTGCGTCCCGCGCTGCAACGCGACTTGGCTCGCGCCGGCTACAACGTCCGGGTGTACATTCCGTTCGGCACCCACTGGGCCGCGTATTTCTATCGCCGCATCAGCGAACGCAAGGAGAACGCGTTCTTCGTGTTACGGTCGCTGTTCGAGCGCTAGCACGCCCATCACTGTCGACGCCATGTCCTCAGCGGCTCACAGCAAGGCGGTGCGGCAGAACGTCGCAGTGCGAAAGCCCACATCGGTACTCGAGAGTGGCGGGAAAGTGTAGGAATCGAACCTACCAGCCGCCTTGCGACGGCCTCAGCGGTTTTGAAGACCGTGCGAGCCACCAGACCCGTACTCTCCCATGCATCGTCCCTTTCCCCTAAAGCGGGGTGCGCGGCCGCCTCTGTTTCGGCGGCATTGGGCGAGCCGATGGGAACTTTGGCCGCTATCGTTAATTCCCGTAGGCTGAAATGACTATGGCCGCTGCGACTCAGCTTCAAGGAGCGTCGTATCTCGAAACTGCACCAGGGGGATAATCGTATGGACGGCTTCGATTCAACCAGTCCCCCCGCACCGCAGACCCGTCGCCTACCGGGCCTACCGCTCGGTATCCGGCGACGCCTTGGTCAAGGTGCTCCCGCTATCCCGGATTCGGTGCGCGGTCTATTGTTGCTGCTTGGGCTGATCATCTTCATCGTCGTTTATGTGTACGTGCTGGCCAGATACGGGAGCAAGGCGTTGGAGCGTCCGACGGTCGTTCCGTTGGTCTACCGCTTTGTGGACGACGCGCAAACGACCGGTGGCTTTACGTTCGTGGGCGGTTGGCAACGCGTCGCCGGAGTCCGCGATGGTCGTTCGTATGGAACGAGTACGCGCAGCCTCGACATCGGAGCCCGCGCCACGCTCGTCTTCATCGGACGTTCCGTGCGCGTGTACGGCGTGACCGGTCCCAATGGCGGCACGGCTGCGGTTACGATAGACGGCCGTTCGTACGGCAGCGCCGACTTTCATAATACCAAGAAAGATCCGAGTACCGTCGTCTTTCAGAGTCCGGTCCTTCCCCAAGGCGGCCATACGTTGTCTCTGATCGTCGAACCGATGCCGGCCAATGCGGCGGGGCGCGGATACGTCAACATCGACGGCGCCTCTTACTCTCCCTAGCGGCGTTTAGCGCCGAAAAGCGCCGTGGCTCGGCGTGCAAACGACCGTACTGCGAGGTAGTCGCGGCGACGCGCCAAAGACATCGGCCGGATGACGTGGATCTACGATCTGCCGATATGGCTCTTCGCGTTCGGGACGGTGACGATCTTATGCACGCTGACGTGCCTGTGCCATTGGCTCATCTTGCATTACCTGCCGACGGTCGACTTCGTGAAGCACAATGGCGTCGCAGGTCCGTTGCTCGGAATCATCGGCACCGCATACGCCGTGCTGTTGTCATTTGTCGTCGTCGTCGTATGGCAGCAGTACGATGCCTCGGACAACATCGTTTCGACGGAAGCCAGCGCCGTCTCCGATCTTCATCGTTTAAGCGACGCGCTGCCGTTTCCAGCCGGCATCACGCTCAAGCGGGAACTCGACCGCTACGTCGACTTGATGATATCGCAGGAGTGGCCGGCTATGAGACATGGGGGCTGGAGCCCGGAAGCGGCGCACCTCGCGCATCTCATAACGCACCAGATTGCGACCGCTACTCCGCGCAATGCCGCCCAACAGAGCGTACAAGGCTTAGCACTGGCCGTCGATCGCACGATGCTCGACGCGCGTAGGCAACGTCTGCACGATAACGAGACAGGGCTGCCGTGGATCCTGTGGATGACGCTGTGGTGCGTCGCGGCGGTAGCGGTTGGATTCAGCTATCTGTTCGGATTGGAAAGTACTCGCGTTCAACTAATCATGACCGGCGCGCTGACGGCCACGATCGCGTTGATGTTCGTTTTAATCGCTGAACTCGACTACCCATTCCGCGGAGAGAACAGCATCTCGCCCCATAGCTGGTACCAGATCCAACATTTTCTGCACAGCGACCGCTGACGGCCGGCACACCAACGTCCTCCCAAAGGCTCACCGCGCTAGGTTAGCCGTTCGCTTGCAAGATCCAGATCGTATTGAATTTTCCGGAATATCTCGTCGGGGATGTCCCCAAGGTCACGCAGCTGCGCTATCGCTTGACGCTCTGCTTCGAGGGCTTCGCGTTGAAGCCGGTGATCGGCGGCGACGTCCGTTACGCTGACGGTGCCGTCGAGATGGCCGAGTAAGTGCGCGATGCGGTATTCATACTCGCCGACGATCCTTCCGTCGACCTCCCATTCTTCAGTAGATGCGAAGTCCGGCTCCAACGCGCGCAGCCGCGCGACACCGGCACGCAAAGCGCTCACCCGAACCTCGACCTCACGCTGCGCGAGGTCGTCGCCGTCGATGTGCAGCCACTTTAGGAGCGGCATGAGAGACAGACCTTGGCCGACCAGAGTGACGAAGATCACGCAGAACGTTATGAAGATGATCTGCGTGCGTCCGGGAAAGGGCTGCGCGGACTGCGTCACCAGCGGCAGCGCGAGCGCCGACGCCAGCGAGACGATGCCCCGCATGCCGCTCCACCCGAGAATGAAAATGTAGTTCCAGCCCGGTACGCCCTCGCGCCGGCTGATCGCCGGGAAGGCCAGCCGCGGCAAATACGTGGCGAGATACACCCACACAATTCGAACGGCGATGACGAGCAAACTGATCGCCAGACCGATCCACAGCTCATGTGCTGCAAACGACGAGTCGCGCACGATCGAGCGAAGCTGGAGGCCGATGAGCAGAAACACCATACCGTTGAAAATGAAGATGAGGAGATCCCACACTGCCGACGCGACGAGCCGCCCTTCGGGCTCAAAGACGCGATCGGATTGACGGCCCATGTAAATGCCCGCAGCGACGGTCGCCAGAACGCCTGATGCATGAACGGCTTCAGCGGCAACGTAGATGACGTACGGTACGATCAGCGCGATCGCGTTGTCGATGAGGTAGTCGGAAAGTCTGTGCTTGCGAAGGAAGATCGCGAGACGAGCGATCCCGTAGCCCGCCGCCAAACCGATCGCAACGCCACCCAACGACACAGCGACGAAAGCGATGCTCGCGTTGGCAAATGAGAACGTCCCCGTGACGACGGCAGCGACGGCAAAACGGTAGATGACCAGGGCCGTCGCGTCGTTGACTAAACCTTCGCCATCGAGGATGGCGACGATCCGTCTGGGCACGGAAAACCGTTCGAACACCGCCCCAGCCGCGACGGCGTCGGGCGGCGAGACGACGGCTCCGAGCACGAAGGCGCTCGGCCAGCCAAGCTGCGGCGCGAGGTGATGGGCTAGAAGGGCGACGATGCCGGTCGTCGTGATGACGAGGCCGACGGCGAGTAATCCGATCGGCCGCAGATTTGCTTTGAACGTCTTCCAGTCGGTGCCCCATCCGCCCGAATACAGCAGCGGGGGCAAAAAGATGAAAAAGACGAGTTGCGGGTCGAGTTGAACGTCCGGCAGGTTGGGCACGAAGGCCAGACCGGAACCGCCGATCACGAAAGCCAGCGGATACGGTAGACCCAAGCGTTTCGCCGCAACCGCGACCACGACGATCGCGCTCAGCAGGGCGAAGATCAACGAGGGATCAGGCACCGCTTCAGTGGCTTAAAGACTTCAGGTCCTGCGCTGCGCTTTGGCCGGTCATGGCCGCAATGCGCTGCGACGCAGGGCGCGGACATACCTACGTGCGACGCGCGATACGCGGATTAGGTTATGCGTTGTGTTGTGCTGTCGGCTTCACCGTCAGTCGCCGGTGTACGCAGCACGTCGGCGCCGCCTGCCGGCATCGTAAAGTCAGGCAGTGCCTGAAAACCCGGACGTGCGAATAAAATAGCGTTGGCACAGATCGACGCCTTCGGACCAGAACCAAGCAAATTCGCCGTCGCTTTCCAGACCCTCGACGATGGAAAGTGATGCCGAGCCCGCGGCACATCGCCAAAATACCACGCACGATAGCTTGTCGCGAAGGACCGCAATCGATGTTACGGACCAATGCCATGTCGAGCTTCAGGTAGTCGGGCTGATACTCAGCCAGAAAATTGAGCCCGGCATATCCTGCACCGAAGTCGTCGATTACCGTCGCAAAACCAAGAAGCTTATACTCTGCGGAGATGTTTCCGAGGTGGGCGCCGTCGGTAACCTTCTCTGACTCGGTTACTTCGAAGATGATGTGCTGGATCGGAAGCCAAGCCGCTGCACTGCGAGGCCGACGTACGGCACGAGCTCATCGAACTCGCGTCCCTTCGGCCGGTCGAGCCGGTTTTTCTGCCCGTCACGTAGTCGACGATCCGGCCGAATGTGCGGCCGCCAGCTTTCGCGGAATGACCTTCGCTATCACAGCGTTGCCCCGTACAGCAGCATGTCCTAGGCCAGCTCAAGAAACGTCGCCAAGAGCCGACGCACGGAACGCAGCGTCGCGGGCGAAACCTCCTCTGCAAAGTCCGCCAACCGAACGCGCCAATCCAAACTCTTCACCTGGTCAGCCAACGCCACGCCTGAGATCGAGCCGCCCGCTTTCAGCGCAACCTCGAACGGGTAGCCTTTGCGCTGCGAGGTGATTGGGACGCCCACGGAAAGCGAGGTCTTCGCATTGTAGGCCCGCGGGGACAGTACGAGAAACGGCCGCCGTCCCGCTTGCTCACGACCACGCTGCGGATCGAGCGAGAGCCACACGATGTGGCCGACATCCGGAACGTAGCTCGCTACCATCGCTCGACGCCGGTCACCTCATCGAAAAGTGGCTCGTGCAGATTATCAGGCGTGATGCGTTCGACGAGATCGGCAAGTGCCCGCGACGGCGCCTTGCGCACGTAGATCATCCCGTGATCGACCGCCATCTCAACGGCAGCACCGTCTTCGAGGGCGATGTGCTTTGCGATCGCACTCGGGATCCGAATCGCCAACGAATTGCCCGCTTTAAAGACGCGCGCGTCTTGCATCACGAGCGCATCAAGTTCCTCGCTGGCAAACTGGACGAAATCGCCCTCACCGGCTCCGACGCCGGGCAAAAGCGGGTACGACTCCGAACGCGGGTTGTTCATACAATGTATATACACGCAAGTGGAGGCGTCGTCAAGCGAGACCAATGGAGGCAGGGCGATTCTGACTGACCACGGGTTGCCATCCGCTCATTGACCTCAGTCATCGCGACGAGCATTTTCGCGTACCTGCTTGGGCCGACACCGTTCCCCGCCGTGAACAGGTGCTTCCCGCGAGCCGCCGAGCCGGCGCAGTTCGCGACGAATTGCGACCGGCCGCGAGCTCGCGACCGTCGTCATGAACGCGGGCCTCGCGAAGAACCAGCACGCGATTCCCAATGCCGACTGACGTTGCCCGCAAAAGTACACCAACTGCAGGTAGAGAATTCTTGAGCCAAACGGCTCGCAAGGAGTCTCGCCTTGAAGAAATCACGTTTCACCGAACAACAAATCGTCGGCGTCCTCAAGGAGGCTGAGGCCGGCGCCAAAACCGCGGACGTGTGCCGTAGGCACGGCATCAGCCCGGCAACCTTGTACGCGTGGAAGTCGAAGTTCGGTGGCATGGAAGTCAGCGACGTCGCCAAGATGCGCGCGCTCGAGGACGAAAACCGCCGGCTCAAACGCTTACTCGCCGACTCTGCGCTGGAGATAGACGCGCTGAAATTGATCGCCTCGGGAAACTTCTAACGCCCGCGCAGCGGCAACGAGCTGCTCGGGCGGTGATTGAAACAATCGGGCTGAGCCAACGCAAAGCCTGTGCGCCGCGACTTGCAACCGAAAGACGTATCGACGTCTCCTCCGCATCAGCGATGACGCCAGGCTGCTTCAACGCCTGAGTGATCTCGCGGCGCAACGGCGACGCTTTGGGTACCGGCGGCTCAACGTCTTACTTCGCCGTGAAGGGATCGTCGCCAATCATAAGCGCGTCTATCGCGTTTACGCCTCGGCCAAGCTTCAAGTACGTAAGCGCGTAAAACGTCGCGTTGCGCTTGGCCGAGGCGAGGCCATAAAGGCTGCGCAGCACGCGAACGCGCGTTGGTCGCTCGACTTCGTACATGACACTCTGCACAGCGGGCGGCGCATACGAACGCTCAACGTTGTTGACGACTTCACGCGTGAAGCGCTCGCGATTGAGGTCGACTCGTCGATAAGCGGAGCGCGTGTGGCGCGCGTTCTCGATCGCATCGCTGCTGAACGCGGCGCATATCCGCAAACGCTGGTGATGGACAACGAGCTAAATGCCATTGTCAAGCAGTTTTTGGCAGAAGGCATCGTTACGCGCCGGCGTGAGCGCGCTACATAGAAGATCGATCAGACCAATGAGGCGGCGATGACAACAAGAAGCTCTTACCATGGTGACACAAGGTCCCGAAACGGGCCTTCAGCGAGCTTAAAACAGAGTTCTTGTCCAAGCGGGAGATCCGAGCATTATCTATGAGGTCGATTTATCGCCTCAACGGCACCAAGCGAAGGGATTCTCCCGTTACACAGCTTCGGGCATAAAATGGCGGTAGTCGCTGCCCGTTTTGACCAATCCGTAGACGACGCGTGCCATTTTCGCGGCGACCGCTGTATAGGCTTTGCGTTTGAGATCCGTGTCTTTGGGATTGGCCCGAACGTAGTCATCGAACTTCTTGCGGAAGCCGTTACGCCGCTGGGCGACTGCAACGCGGCCGGCCATCCAAAATGCGCAACGGAGCTGCGCATTGCCGCGCTTGGAAAGTTGAGGAACTCCTCGACGCTGACCGGATTGCGAAGTCGACAGATCGAAGCCGCAAAACTTCAGGAACTTGCGGTGATGGCTGAACCGTCGAAGGTCGCCACCCTCTGCGAGGATCGTCAGTGCAACGATTGGTCCGATTCCCGGAATGGTACGGAGGCGTTTATAATCAGTCTGACGCTCCAAGCGCTCGTGAACTTGCTTTTCAAGCCGGCGACGCAATTTTGCGAGATGAATGTACTCCTCGAGAACGAGGCGGAACATATCCATAGCCACAGAGCCAGGCGCGACGGGAATCCCGACACTGTGCTTCGCCGTTTCGTAATACTCAGCAACTAGCTTTCGGCGCACCGTTGGATGCCCCTCATCCCCTCGTACCGCCTTCTTCAGAAACGCTGTCCTGGTGAATGCTAAGACGTCCGCCGGGATGGGCGCCAACAGGAAAACGTCGAGGAACCATTCCGAACGGGAACTCGCAATGAACGGTTCCGCTTCGGGAAAGTAGAGCGGTAGATAGTGCGTCATCAACGTGTGGTACGCGCGAACCTTACGGTCAACGATCCGTCTATATGCGCCGAGCAACTCCTGAAAATCGTGGTTGCCCTCTTCAAGCGGATCTGAAAAGCGTTGAGTTATGCCGCCCTTGAGCAAGTGCAGAATAACCTGCGCATCCTTCGGATCGTTCTTGTCCCACGAATTATAGAGCGCCTCGCGCGTACGATGGCACGCGATCGATGAGACAAAATGAACATTGTGACCGCTTCGCAGGAGGTAGTTTGCGAGCGGCCGATGATAGTCACCGGTCGGTTCCAACGCGACTTCACACGTCTTCGATAACGTCGCTAAGAAAGACACAAGCTTCTGGAAGTCCGGCATGGCATTCGCGATACACATCCGGACTCGGCGTCCGTCTCGACGTTCAATAAGTACTTCGTGACGGGCCTTCGCCACGTCGATCGCTACCCAAACGGGTGTCAGCGCAGGCCCGCTGAATCGTTCCATAGTCGTTGTCTCCGTTGGAGATGTGTGAGATACACCTCCGTTCTAAGCGGGGCAACGACCCCGTTTCGAACGTACCACGGCACGGAACTAACGAGTCTCGCGATGCTTGCATGGGCGTCTCGGACTCGTGTACAATTGCATTACATCGCGCCAGGCAAGCCGACCCAGAACGCGTTCATTGAAAGCTTCAATGGCAAGTTCCGCGATGAGTGCCTCAACGATAACGTCTTCTCAACGCTCGCCGACGCTCGTCGAATCATCGAAAGCTGGCGGCTTGACTACAATCGCTGCCGACCTCACCGATCGCTCGGGCAATTGACGCCCAACGAGTTCGCAACCGCCCAGCTCCATTCGTTACTTTCTCCCCACTTATGAGTGGGGTACCACTCGGGGCAACGTCAACGTGTCAATGCGGAGATCAAGCGGCGAACCGACGTCGTTGGCATCTTCCCCAACGAAGCGTCCATCGTGCGCCTCGTCGGGGCCTTGATGCTCTAGCAGAACGACGAGTGGCAGTTACAACGACGGTACATGCCACTCGAACGACTCAAGGCCGGCAGCGATAACCAGATGCACCAAATCTCGCCGTAGTCACGCGCTAATGACGATTGCTACTGCCGGCTCGTACACCACGTCCTTGGACACCAGCGTTCGGAGTGTACGGGTGTCATTTTAACCCGCGGAGTACGTCACTTTTTCAATCGGCGCTAACAGCGTGCGTTCCGCTGGCTTCACCGTCAATCCCCGGTGTAGGACAGCACGTGGGCGTCGCCGGCCGGCATCGTAAAGTCAGGCAGTGCCTGAAAACCCGGACGTGCGAACAGATAGCCTTGGCACAGATCGACGCCTTCGGACGAGAACCAAGCAAATTCGCCGTCGCTTTCCAGGCCCTCGGCGATGACCGTGATGCCGAGCCCGCGGCACATCGCCAAAATACCACGCACGATAGCTTGTCGCGAAGGACCGCAATCGATGTTACGGACCAATGCCATGTCGAGCTTCAGGTAGTCGGGCTGATACTCAGCCAGAAAATTGAGCCCGGCATATCCTGCACCGAAGTCGTCGATTGCCGTAGCAAAACCAAGACGCTTATACTCTGCGAAGATGTTTCCGAGGTGGGCGCCATCGGTCACCTTCTCTGACTCAGTCACTTCGAAGATGATGCGCTCGATCGGGAATCCAAGCCGCTTCGCCGCGGCAAGCGTTGTCTTTATGCAAAGCTCCGGCCGATACACCGCATTCGGCAGAAAGTTGATGTTCAACTTCGCTTCGAGCCCGAGCTGTGACGCAAGGGTGATCGCTTTAACGCGACAAGCCTGGTCGAAAAAGTATCGGTTACCATCGTTTACCCGCGCCAGGATGGATGCGGCTGATTCGCCCTCTAATCCACGAACGAGCGCTTCGTATGAGAAAACCTTCCCGCTGCGCGTCGATACGATAGGCTGAAATGCGAACGTAAAATCGAAGTCCAGCTTGCCGCCTCTGCTGCAATCATCGCAATTCATCGACGTACCGGATATCTGCGTCATTCTCCCCTCACATCGAACCGCGCGCCGTCTACGCTTGTGTCGGCAACAAGACCGGCATACGTTAGTCGACGGTCGTCACTCGGAAATAAAGCTGTTTCCGCGACCCGTCGCTCCAGCCCATTTGCGGTATTCGGTCACCTGACGAACTCACCATCGCCGCTGCCTCCGCGATGCGCCACGGTGTCGACGTTGCACGAACCTGCTTCACGCTCGTCCCAACGTTGGAAACGGACCGAACGTTGTGCTTGAGCGACGTGCTTGACTCGGCGGTCTACGTGCGCTTCCATTTCATCGCTCCTGGCAAGCACGTGCAGAACGCCTTTATCGAGAGCTTTAACGGACGCTTGCGCGACGAATATCTAAACGAACACGACTTCACGTCACTTACCAAGCTCCGGGGCATCCTTGCAGCTTGGCGAGCGCATTACAACGCACACCGCCCACATGGCGCACTCGGATGGAAGACGCCGGAGAAGTTGCCCGGGGATTCACGACCACCACGTCATCTCTCCAGATAATCTTTGGCGGGATGATTGGGCTAGCGTCAGTTGCCATGAGGATGCTCCTAAATGCGTGTGGGTGCTTGTGCCCAGGAGCATAGCACCCTATACTTGACATCCAGTGTCTAGTATTGAGTGCGGATGAAATCCGATCGTTTGCTAGCCATATTGCTCGAATTGCAGCATGCCGGAAAGCTGCCAGCCGCAGCGCTGGCGGAGCGCTTTGAAGTGACGATGCGGACGATTTACCGCGACGTTGACGCACTCTCAGCGGCCGGCGTCCCCATCACCGCCGAGCGCGGTGTACGCGGCGGAATCGTACTGGCTGACGGTTATCGTGACGCGCTTGGGCGCTTCAGCGACGAGGAGTTACGTGTACTGTTCGTCTCGAGCGACGATCCGCTCAGCGATATCGGTTTGGTCGCGGGACATCGTAGGGTGCTCGATAAGCTAGCTCGCGCGATGCCCGACCGGGCGCGAGCGGCTCTAGGCCGCACCCGCGGACGCATCCACGTCGACTCGCGACGCTGGCTTGGCGCCACCTCGGCGGCGGCCCCGCTGGCTACGTTGCGCGAAGCGGTCTGGAACGAGCGCTGGGTAACGATCGCATACTCAGACCGCACCGGGAAGGTTACGCGCCGTGCGGTCGAGCCCTTCGGGTTGGTCGCGAAAGCCGGCATCTGGTATCTCGTTGCGCGCGACGGCGAGATCGTGAAGTCGTTCCGGGTACAGCGTATTGCCCGTGTGCGCGTGCTCGACCGGCGCTTCGTGCGGCCCACCAATTTCGACGTTGGCGACTACTGGCAGAACGTCGCAGCGCGAATCGCCACAGACGAGGAACCGTACGTCGCAACGTTCCGTATGACGCGCTGAGCGCTCGCCAACGCTGAAGTCTACTTCCTTGTCGAACCGCGCTCACGTATTCGCGGCAGTAGCCCAGCGGCGTGGAACGTGCGCGTCGCCTTTCCGTCGTTTATGGCGGCGCTGCACGAAGCGATGTCTTGGACCGACGACGCGATCGCGGTCGAGCCGCCGCAGCTGCTCGCAGGACTTCAAGAACGCGGGCAAACGCGATCGTGGTAGCAATGCTCGGCCCAGTCTTATTGAAGGTTTTGCCCGCGCCCGTCAGGGAGTGTCTACTCCCTGTTCGACGCGCGTTCCGCCGCGAAGGCGCGATCTTCGCAACGCAAGCGGTAGCAGAGCATTGCGAGGTTCGCACCCCCGAAGATAACTGCATGACGCAATGAGCCCAGTGCGAGTGAAACGCACGGAAGCTCCAGCGCCACGAGTACATAATTGGGATGACGGACGAAGCGATATGGTCCGCTCGTGATCGGCGCGGCATGCGGCAGAATGATGATGCGCGTGGTCCACCGTCCGCCGAGTGTCGCTAAGATCCAGGCGCGACCTAGCTGAAGCAGGGCGAACATGCCAAGAACAGGCGGCGGAACCGGGCGTCGCCGTCGGCGCAACCAGAGCGTGCCAAGCCAGCTTGCGTGCAGAGCGATCATCGCCGGATAATGGCGGGCGCCTACTTCATACGCGCCACGCCGGCGAAGAGACCTCGTATTCCGAGTCGCGATGACAAGTTCGACCGCCCGCTGGAGAGTGACGAAAGCGAGTAACGCCGTGCCCTTCACGCCGACCGTGCCAGTGAGACAAAACTGGCCGTAAAGCCGGGTCCCAGTGCAGCGAGCACCGTGCTTGCGGGTAGGCCGGCTGCAATGGCGCGCTCCAGAACAAACAGTACGGTGGGCGATGACATGTTGCCGAAGTCGCGCATGATGCCGCGTTCGTGATCGAGTGTGCCATCAGGCAGGCCGAGGGCGGCCTCGATCGCTTGGATTACGCGGGTCCCGCCGGGATGGCAGACGATGCGCCTGTTTGGGTGCAAGTCAAGCCGGAGGCGACTGGCTGCCATTTCAAAGCTTTCGCGGTAACGCTGTTCGACGAACGCCGGCAGTGAACGCGAGAGAAGCACCCCGAGTCCGGCGTCATCAATCGACCAGCCCATAATGTCCAACGTGTCGGGCCACAAGTGTTCCGTCGCTCCAGCGAAGGTCGCGATCGCCGGTATAGATTCGTCACTCGACACGATCGCAGCCGCTGCTCCATCACCAAAGAGCGACGCTGCAATCACATCGGCTTTGGTCGCTCGATCCAGCCGGAATGCGAGCGTGCATAGCTCGACGGTGACTACAAGCACCGTCGATCCGGCCCGCGCCGACGCGAGCCTCGACGCGAGTGCGAGCCCGGTTACACCGCCGGCGCAGCCAAGCCCGAAGACGGGCGTACGCTCGACATCTGCGCGAAACCCCATTCGCGGCAACACGCGCGCTTCCAAGCTTGGCGTCATGACGCCGGTCGATGATACCGTCACGACGGCATCAACGGCCGTTGCGGGAAGGTCAGCCGCGTTGAGCCCCTTTCGAGCGACGCTTTCAAACAGGCTGCTGGCCCCGTCGAGATACGCGGCGTTGCGATCTGCCCACCCGTGCGATTGAGCGAACCAAGGCAAGGGGCGAACCGAATACCGTCGTTTGATGCCGGTCGCCGTAAACACACCCGCGAGCCGTTCGTAGTCGCGCATTCGGTCACCGAACAGCGCCCGAGCATGCTGCTCGGCGACGGCTTGATCAATTACGTTATCGGGGACGGCGGTCGATACCGAAATGAGCCGCGCCGCCTGCGGCGCGCCGCTCGACAACACTTCTCGCACACTTTAACATGCCCACGGCTTACTTTACTGAACCGCAGGAGGGTTGAGCCGTACCTTCTGAACGCTTGGCGTATGCTGGTTACCGCACTCGTACTCGCAACGACGATCGCGCATGCGACACCATTGCCGCCCTCGGCGCTAGACGGCTTCGCCGCGGCATGGTCGCGCATCGGTTCGTATACAGCCACACTTGTCATGCACGAGACCCAAGGTGTACACGTTCAAGACCGAACCTACGCGTACACGTTTTGGAAGCCTAGTAGTGCGACGATCGCTATTACGGCCGGCCCCGGCCGCGGGGGCAGAGTGGCTTGGTCCGGCGGCGACACCGTCACCGGTTCACCGCCTGGTCTCTTGAGCGGTATTAAGCTGCGCCTTCCTCTTCATGATGGCCGGGTGACGTCGTTGCGCGGCGACACTGTCGAGATGGCATCGTTCGGATGGTTGCTTGACCACTTCCGTAGCACGCGAGGAGCGACGACTCAAACCATGGGCCCCACGGTGAACGGTGTCCCCACAAGTGAAATCGCTGTCGCAGTCGCGACCCCGGCCAGCGATGACGGGATAACTCGTGAAGTTCTTTTTCTGTCACGTGCAACGGAACTGCCACTTGAAGTCGACCGCTATATCGGCACGTCCATTGTGAAACATATACAGTACAAGAACGTCGTAACGATGCCGCCAAAGTGAACAGCGCGTTCACGTGCTTGCCCGCGTCTTCCGGTCCTCAACCGCCTTGGGCGGTCCTGCTGAAGGCTGTCCGACGAGAAGCGCCGGGATAAACCGGCATCGCCCGGTTCGGCACGAGGTAATGCTGGAAGAGGAGGTCGTGGACCCACCAAAACCGCACCACCACAAAGAACGTAACGACGAAGCCGAAAATTGCCGCCGGTCGCGCGACGAAGTCGATCGCGGGGCCGGCAAGACGAGACTGAGTCCGATCTCGGCAAGGCTAAAACCGATCACAATGTCGGAAAATGCTTCAAGGCGATGCGTCGCTCGGGCGCGATCGCGAACCTGTTCACGATTCCTTAGCGGCAGCCTCGCCGCGCGAACCAAGTCGCAGCAGCTTCATGTCCGACGCAGATGCTGCCAGTGCAATTGCTCGAAGGATGAGACATATAAAGCCAAGGTTCAGGTCTTCAGCGAGCTTGTCGAGCATCACGTCAAAGAGGAAGAAACCGAAATGTTCAAGCAGGCGCGTGAGCTATTGAACATAAGCGAGCTTGAACGCCTCGGCGAGCAAATCGAAGCCATGAAATCTGCAGTAAGTCCGGGCTAGCTCGCACGCCTCATTCCCCCGGACGGCCTCCCTGGTAATCTACCGCACGGCCGCAGGGTCGCGGAACTTTGGTTTGGCGCTCCCATTTCCGGCGTCTAAGACAACCGTGCCGTTTTTGCCGGATCGTCCATTCCCACTAGATGATGCTGCCGTTGGGTCCCCAATACGTGTTCCAGGCGTCGGCTTGCCCTCGAGCGGCGGCAATCTCTTCGCCGCTTCGAGGTCAGCACCGATGCCCTCGGCGACCAGACGCCCGTATTCCTCATCAGCGTGCCAGAAGTGCCAGACCATACGCTGTTGTATGTGCGAATCGCACTTCTTCAGCGAGGCAGCGAGATTGCTGATCAGATCATTGCGGTGCCGCTCGTCGTATGAACGGAACAACTCACCGGCCTGCTTGTAGTCTTCGGCGGTGCGCGTCGTAGCAAAGCGCCCCTGCTTGCCCTCGACGTACGGCATGTAGTCGGCCTCCTTCGGCGCCTCGCTGAGGCCGCCTAGGGTACTGGGTTCATAGTTCACGTGATGATTCGACCCGCTCTTATCCACGTAGTATGTCATCGCGCCGTCGCGCTGATTGGTACGTACGCCGCTCTGCCCGCGATTTATGGGAAGTTGCAAGTAGTTTGGCCCGACGCGATAGCGTTGCGTGTCGGAGTACGACAGCGTTCGCCCCTGCAGCATTTTGTCGTCCGAAAAATCGATACCGTCTACGAGCACCCCCGTGCCGAACGCCGACTGTTCCGTTTCGGCGAAGACGTTGTCCGGATTTCGGTTAAGCACCATACGGCCCACAGGCAGCATCGGGAACTGATCTTCCGCCCAGATCTTGGTGTCATCGAGCGGGTCGAAGTCGAGTTCATTGTGCGCATCATCCGACATGACCTGAACCTGGAATTCCCACTCGGGGTACTCGCCGCGTTCGATCGAATCGTACAAGTCGCGCGTCGCATGGCTGAAGTCGGTCGCCTGTATCGCGTTCGCTTCAGCTTGCGTCAGGGAATGCACGCCTTGTTTGGGTATCCAGTGGAATTTGCAGAGAACGGCCTCCCCTTTATCGTTGATCAGCCTGTAGGTGTTGACGCCCGCTCCTTCTTGCGTGCGATAATTCGCCGGGATGCCGCGCGGCCCGAACAGGAACGTGATCATGTGAATCGATTCGGGATGCAGGCTGATGAAGTCGAACTGGCGATTGGGCGTCTGTTGGTTAGTGACCGGATCAGGTTTGAATGCATGGATGAAGTCGGGGAACTTGATCGCGTCACGAATGAAGAACACTTTGAGGTTATTGCCGACGATATCCCAGTTGCCGTCTTCGGTATAGAGCTTTACGGCGAATCCGCGCGGGTCACGCAGCGTTTCGGGGGAGTCCTTCCCGTGGATGACCGTTGAGAAGCGCACGAAGACCGGTGTTTGCTTCCCCTTTTCAGTCAAGGCTTTGGCGCGCGTATACTTTGTCGCTGGTTCGCCGCCGATCGTGCCGTAAGCTTCGAAGAAACCGTGAGCAGACGCGCCGCGGGCATGAACCACCCGTTCGGGAATACGCTCGCGATCAAAATGGGTGATTTTTTCAATAAACTGATAATTCTCAAGAGTAGCCGGACCGCGCTCCCCCACCGAACGCAGCGATTGATTATCTCGAATCGGGTGGCCTTGGCGTGTCGTCAGGATTTCTTGCTCGTTCTCGCCCATGAAGTACCTCCATCATGAATGGTTGTCGGTACGGCTGCGCTCGGCGACCGACGGCACTGCTCGGCCCTAACGGGGCAGCGTACCGTCACGCCGCTACCAGAGTGATTATGGTAGTCACTTAGCGCCGACGCAGCCCCGTTCAAACGGCCACCTGAGACAGTGAGTTTTGAGAGTGGTGTTTTTCGAGGTACTCACTTGGGGTCATCCCGCTGAGTGTCGTGTGCGGTCGGCGATGGTTGTAGTCAGAACGCCAGGCTTCCGTCGCGCCGCGTGCATGAAAGATCGTTGGAAAAGAATGCTCATTGAGAAGCTCGTCGCGTAGGCGACCGTTAAAACTCTCAACGATCGCGTTTTGATTCGGCTTTCCTGGCTCGATGAAGTGCAGATCCACGCCGGTCTTCACGCTCCAGTCGAGCATCTTCCCGCTGCAAAACTCCGACCCATGGTACGTTCGAAACGGGGTCGTTGCCCCCGCTTCGAACGGAGGTGTATCTCACACATCTCCAACGGAGACAACGACTATGGAACGATTCAGCGGGCCGCGCTGACACCCGTTTGGGTAGCGATCGACGTGGCAAGGCGCGTCACGAAGTACTTATTGAACGTCGAGACGGACGCCGAGTCGGATGTGTATCGCGAATGCTATGCCGGACTTCGAGAAGATTGTGTCTTTCTTAGCGACGTTATCGAAGACGTGTGAAGTCGCGTTGGAACCAACCGGTGACTATCATCGGCCGCTGGCAAACTACCTGTTGCGAAGCGGTCACAATGTTCATTTTGTCTCATCGATCGCGTGCAATCGTACGCGCGAGGCGCTATATAATTCGTGGGATAAGAACGATCCGAAGGATGCGCAGGTTATTCTGCACTTGCTCAAGGGCGGCATAACTCAACGCTTTTCGGATCCGCTTGAAGAGGGCAACCACGATTTTCAGGAGTTGCTAGGCGCATATAGACGGATCGTTGACAGTAAGGTTCGCGCGTACCACACGTTGATGACGCACTATCTACCGCTGTACTTTCCCGAAGCGGAACCGTTCATTGCGAGTTCCCGTTCGGATTGGTTCCTCGACGTTTTCTTGTTGGCGCCCATACCGGCGGACGTTTTAGCATTCACCAGGACAGCGTTTCTGAAGAAGGCGGTACGAGGGGATGAGGGGCATCCAACGGTGCGCCGAAAGCTAGTTGCTGAGTATTACGAAACGGCGAAGCACAGTGTCGGGATTCCCGTCGCGCCTGGCTCTGTGGCTATGGATATGTTCCGCCTCGTTCTCGAGGAGTGCATTCATCTCGCAAAATTGCGTCGCCGGCTTGAAAAGCAAGTTCACGAGCGCTTGGAGCGTCAGACTGATTATAAACGCCTCCGTACCATTCCGGGAATCGGACCAATCGTTGCACTGACGATCCTCGCAGAGGGTGGCGATCTTCGACGGTTCAGCCATCACCGCAAGTTCCTGAAGTTTTGCGGCTTAGATCTGTCGACTTCGCAATCCGGTAAGCGTCGAGGAGTTCCTCAACTTTCGAAGCGCGGCAATGCGCAGCTCAGTGCGCATTCTGGATGGCTGGCCGCGTTGCAGTCGCCCAGCGGCGTAACGGCTTCCGCAAGAAGTTCGATGATTACGTTCGGGCCAATCCGCACGACACGGATCTGAAACGCAAAGCCTATACAGCGGTCGCCGCGAAAATGGCACGCGTCGTCTACGGATTGGTCAAAACGGGCAGCGACTACCGCCATTTTATGCCGAAGCTGTGTAACGGGAGAATCCCTTCGCTTGGTGCCGTTGAGGCGATAAATCGACCTCATAGATAATGCTCGGATCTCCCGCATGGACAAGAACTCTGTTTTAAGCTCGCTGAAGGCTCGTTTCGGGATCTTGTGTCACCATGGTAGAGCTTGTTGTCATCGCCGCCTCATTGGTCTGATAGACTTCTATGTAGCGCGCTCACGCCGGCGCGTAACGATGCCTTCTGCCAAAAACTGCTTGACAATGGCATTTAGCTCGTTGTCGGATCTGAGCGTCGATGGCAGTTCTCGCGTCGTTGCAATCCGATCAAAGATCCGCGAAACACGCTGACCGGAAAACGAGAAATCAAGCTCTAGGGCTACGCATTCGCGCGAGAAGTCATCGACGACGGTTAGCACGCGAAACGCCCGTCCGGTGCTCAGCCGATCGTGGACGAAGTCGATGGACCAGCGCTGGTTTGGAGCCGTCGCAGGGGCGACTTCGTTGCCGCGGACGTAACGGACGCCTCGCTTACGGCGGGGCCGTAGTTGCAGCGCCAACCCTTGATAGATGCGAAAGATACGCTTGTGGTTTGCGATCAGACCTTCGCGACGAAGCATCAGCCCCAGCCGGCGATACCCAAAGCGGCGTCGCTCGGCCGCGATCGCTTTAAGGCGCTCGATCAGACGCGGGTCGTCCGTACGCCGAATCCGGTACTGCGCAACGGAGCGAGCACAGCCGGTGATCCGGCATGCCGCACGCTGGCTCAGACCGCGCTCTTGGAGCGCCCTCACCGCGCTTTTTCGCGAGGAGGGCTCCAGGAGTTTTTTTCGATCAGCTGCCTCATCGCGTCGTTCTCAAGCGTCAGGTTGCTGATGATCCGGCGCATTCGAGTGTTCTCATCCTCGACGGCTCGCGAGCGGGCGAGCTCGGTACCGTCCATGCCGCTGTATTTGGCCTTCCACGCAGCGACGGTATTAGGATGTACGCCGTGACGCCGACCGAGTTCGACGAACGACGTACCGGCGTCGTGCTCTCGCAAGATCGAAACGATTTGCGTCTCGGTGAATCGAGACTTCCGCATAGGGCTTCCTTTCGGCCTTCGGCCTGGAAACCCACGGTATCAGATGGCCCGCTTATCCGGGGCCACGTCGGGGTTACCCCTCGTTAAGGGTCCGTTTTTTGTGTGCAAAGCAGCGTGATTACAAGGTTTTCGAGCACGACGTTCGCATCGGTGCGGCCCTTCCCCAGGCGCAACTTCGACCTGCCACCGCGCGTGGGTTGCGGTTCATACGACGATATGTAGGGGCGCTTACGTCCAGCGGCCCACAGGCTGCGTTACAATGCCGACATGCATGTCACGATGGAGAGTGCTTCCCTGAAGGCGGCGGCCGTCCCCGTGAGCCCCGTCGTCAAACGACATTCCGTAACGACGCGCGTCACGCATTGGATCGTGGCGCTTGCCATGCTAGTCTTGATCATGAGCGGTCTTCAGATATTCAACGCCGCCCCGTACCTAGACGACTCCGACCTCAGTAGCCCGCGGCACCGCATCTTGTCGTTTGGAACCGCCGGCGGTCAAGGCACCGTCGGAACTACGACCGTATTCGGCCATCAGTTCGCGACGACGAACTGCTGGTTATACAGATGACGGGCTGCATGCTGCCCTTCATCGAGCCTTCTTAAAACTGACACGGCGGTTACATTCAAGGACTCGCGCCGTCCATAGCGCGTTTGACGCTCAGTCGGTGAAACGGTCATCACGCAGCACGACGCGGCGCACTCTATGAAATCCTCGTCGCCGATTTGAGAACCAACATCCCGAACTTGGCGCCCCTACTTCAGCCTGAATTTGTTGGAACGGGACACAGCCCAAACGACCGCAGTTGGTCCCAGGCACCTAGCTTAAAGCATCATACCGCCCGAGACTTCGATTCGCTGCGCATTGATCCAGCGGTTATCCTCTGAAAGCAGGGCGGCGATCATTGGCCCAATATCGTCGGGCTCTCCAGCGCGACCGAGCGCGGTGGCGCCCGCGACCCGCTCATTGACCTGCGCGTAGTCGCGGACCATTCCGCCAGAGAAGTCCGTAGCGATCGCGCCCGGGGCGACAGTGTTCGCGACGATGCCGCGCGGCCCGAGTTCCTTGGCCTGATAGCGCGTCACAACCTCGATCGCACCCTTCATCGCTGCATATGCAATGCTGCCCGGGAAGCTGAAGCGTGTAAGCCCGGAAGAAATGTTCACGATCCGTCCGCCATCGTTCATAAGGGCAGCAGCCGCTGCGTCAGTAGGAACGGCGCCTTGAGATGTAACGTGTACATCTCATCAAGGTCGGCCTCGGTCGTGTCTTCAAATGACTTGTGCAGCCCGGTGCCGGCGTTGTTGACGAGATAATCGAACCGCTCCGCGCCCAGCCCTTCGAGAGCGTCGCGAACGCTCTGGACGAACGTGTGGTAGGAGGCAACGTCCTTCACGTTCAGTTGCAGCGCGATCGCCGTGTGACCCGCCGCGCGCACCGCGTCGCGAACGGCGTCGGCCTGGCCGCGATTCGTATGATACGTGAAGATAGTGTCAACGCCTCGTATCGCCAGATTTAGAACCGTGTTTCGGCCAAGTCCACGGCTGCCGCCGGTGACTATGCCAATCTTCGCACGATTTCGGGATGGGCTCGATGTGCTGATCACTATTCCCTCCAAGGCGAAATGCGGCGCCGACCATACGTCACTAGGTTAACTAATCTCGGCTGCGCTCGTCTATTCGACGACTGTTTTTCGTCAGCGACGCACGGCTCCGTTACGCCGCATGCGCTACGAAATCGGTCGCGTGGTCAAGATCGTCAAGAAGACCCGCCGACTGCGTCGGTCGCCATCCTAGGCGCTGCTGCGTCAAGACGCTCGATGCCGGCATATCCGTACCGGCGAAGAACGCGAACGGTCCAAAATGTTCCGCCGCCTCTTCGGGCGTCTTGGAAACGATGGGTATCTGTAAACCTCGACCGATTGCTTCAGCGATCTCCCGAAGCGGAACGCCTTTTTCGGCTACTGCGTTATAGCGAGCTCCGCTGGCGCCGTTCTCCAGCACGAGGCGATAGAGAGGCGCCGCGTCTAACAAATGGCACGCTGGCCACCGATTGAGCCCGTCGCCGACATACGCCGACACACCCTTTTCACGCGCGATCGCAATGAGCGGAGAGACCAGGCCCATCTTATCTCGGTTATGGACCTGCGGAAGACGCACCACGGACACGCGGACACCCTGGCCATCCCATGCCATCGCAGCCTGTTCCGAGATACGCGGCAGCGCGGATGGAGGGTGGAGGTCTTCAGTTGCAAGGCCGCTGGGGCCGGGAACGCCGGTTCCAGACGTCACGATGAAGGGACGACCGGTTCCGGCGAGCACAGAACCCATTGCTTCGATTGCGCGACCATCGATTTCGCAGTTCTCCTGAAATTTTGAAAAGTCGTGGATGAACGCTGTGTGGATGACGGCGTCCGACATCGCAGCGCCGCTGCGCAGGGTCGCCAGGTCTTGAAGGTGGCCGCGATGCACCTCGGCTCCGGCGGACAGGAGAGATTTCTCTCCCGCATCGGATCGAGAAAGACCGAGCACCTTATGGCCCGCACTTATGAGGTCCGAAACGACGACCGAACCAATAAAGCCGGTCGCACCGGTAACAAAAACGCGCATCGGAACGACTCCTTAGGTAATGTCAGTGACTGACATGGCTTAGAAAATAACACGCATGGCAGTCGCTGTCAACGTGTATGATAGGGCAATGAGCCGTTGGAAGCCGAATGCGCGCGGTCGCCTAGAACAAGCCGCGTTCGACCTTTTCCTCAAGCGTGGATATGACCAAACCACGGTTGCGGACATTGCGAAGCGAGCGGGACTGACCGAGCGAACGTTCTTTCGCCACTATGCGGATAAGCGGGAGGTTCTCTTCGGCGATGCCAGCGCATTGCGCGCTGAACTTGTACGCGCACTGGGGGCAGTATCGCCGGAACTCTCTGCGATCGAAGCCGTTCGCATCACGCTCGAAACCGTATCTACCCGCATGCGCGGGAGACTTTCGCTAGCGCGCGAGCGGCGCCGAATCATTGCCGCGCACCCCGACCTTCAGGAACGAGATGTAAACAAACGGTCGACGCTTACGGACGCGCTCGAAGCGGGTTTGCAGCAGCGGGGCGTTCCCAACTCGGCTGCAAGCCTCGCTGCGGAAATGGGCATCGCCGTCTTTTACAACAGTTTCAGCCGCTGGCTAGACCATCCGGCAGATCGGGAACTGGTACAGGTTGTGCACGACCAATTTGATGAACTTAAAGCCGTCGCAGCCGGCACCGAATCGCGTAACGCAGACCACTAAAGGCACGTGATGTGAGAAAAAGATGGTGGTTCCGTAATCGGGCTTGCGTGACGCGACGGCGCGTACGGTTATCCGCGATCGGCGTTAAGCCTGCGCGAAGTTCGGCGGGCACGCGACGGTGTTGAGGGCTTAAACATTACTGTCGGGAAAACCGGGGCAAGCTCAATTCGATACGTTCCATTCCTTTATAAAGCGCGCCGGCAACGTCGTCAACGTGCTCGTGCGCTCACTCCGCAAAAGCTTGCCGCGCGCGCTAACGTCATTGAGACGATCTCCGGTATCGGACTACCGCCTCCGCGACAACGAAGGGGCGACGGGCAGTCTCAGGGGACGCTCCGGACCAGCTCTTTAGCTAGTTCGCCCGCTTTCTTATATATGAGATCGCGGATTTCACGCACGCGCTCCGGAGGCTGACCTTTGGGGTCTGGAATGCCCCATTCGGCGTCGACCCGAGACACGCCCTCGACATCGCATCCCATCGTGACAACACGGTCGGCGCGAGCGACGATCGCAGGATCGAGTCGCTTCGGCCGCGCTCTTGCGATGTCCATACCAATCTCGGCCATCGCTGCGACGACGCCGGGGTCCGCATGATCAGCGGCGACCGTGCCGGCGGAGGCCACCTCCACGTCGTCACCCACGAACCGCCGCAAGAATGCCTCGGCCATCTGGCTGCGACCGGTATTATGTTTGGAGACAAAGAGTATGAACGGCTTCAACAGCTTCTCTTTGGCGGCGACATCGACGAAGCGACCATCGAGCCGGCCCTGCTCTTGGAAAACCCCGACATCTCGATAACCTATCTTGCGATAGAGCCGGGCGCCGGCGTCGTTGCGGGCTAACGCGAAGAGCACGATCTTGTGGAAGCCGCCGCGGCGGGCGTACCCCTCGATCGTTGCAAGCAGCGCGCTCCCGACACCGGTTCCGCGCGACGTGCGCTCGACGTACACGGACAGCTCGGCAACTCCGTTGTAGGCACATCGGTGCGAATACGGATTCAGCGAAGCCCAGCCCACAATTCGCCTCTTGCGTTCGGCAACGACAACGGCGTAGCGATCGCGATGCTCGCCGTACCAATCGACGATGTCGGCCTCAGATTTTGCACCCTCATCGAGCGTTGCGACGCGATCCTCGATACCTTGATTGTAGATCGTTCGGATTGCGGAAAGATCGGCGCTGGAGGCTTCACGCACGTGCAGCGAGTTCACGTCGTTGATCGTAACCATCGTGGACCTCGGGAAGCAAAGGATGCGATGAAAGCACGGCGTCCGCCGATGCTTGTGAGATGGGAGCGAACCAGCCGGCGCTTGCGTCGGGTGCGAGTGAGTGATAGCCACAGGTGCCGCGACGCACGAAGTCACGAGGCCGGCGTCTTTAAGGAGCTTCAGGTGATGCGAAATCGTCGACTGGTTCAGATGGAGCCCGGTCGTACAGTCGCAAACGAACACCTCGTGCTCGGTCCCAGCGAGCGTTGCGAGGATGCCTACGCGCGCCGGGTCCGCCAGCGCTTTCAAGAGAGTCGCCTCTTCGTCCAAGTCGCGGTCGTAGACCGTCGCCTCGGGACAGCGCCGTTGTATTGACATTCCTCAATCTAGCACCGCTCATCCGGCACGTGTCAAGCCGGAGCTTGCGGCGACGCACCACGGCGAAGTTTGGTCCTGGAAGATCACAAAACTTCAGGATCGGTAAAGCGGACGTACTACTACCTCTACGTCTTGCTCGACATCTTCAGACGCTACGTCGTCGGCTGGCGAATCCGACGAGCGCATGGCGGAGCGCCGTCTCGTTCTCGCCTCGCCTCCAAGCGCATCCTGAACGCTTCGTTCGCGGCTTACCACACCCGCCAACCACCGCGCCCATTACCTACATCAACCGACCCGACGCAGCGTGAATTTCCAAATCTCCGTCGTCTGAGAATCGTTGACGCATGCCGCAGCTTCGCAGCCGCGGGGACGGACTTTGCACCATTGCAGGGATACTTCGCGAGGGGCCGTATCCGTTTCGTTAATGAGAGTGAGAAGTCAAGAGCGTTAGGTGGACGGCAAACGGCGTTCCGCCCTGGTGAGCCTGCTATTTTTTGCCTTCACGGCGCCGTTCGGCATCGTCGCTCATCTCGTGTCGGAGCTGGCAGGCCTCGGATGGCACGACGACGCCGACGTGGTGCTTTCTGCGCGGCACGGCTATCTTGCCGTCATCGCGATCGCATCGTTGGCGATCTTCTCAATCGTACTGCGCGCGGTGCCCGCCAACGCGCGGCGTCAGCGGGTCGCGGAAATTGTCGAGGCGTTGCCCTTCGCTGGCCGCGGCGTCGGCTTTCTCGCGCTATCGTTCGCCGTGCAGTTCGGTTTCTTTGCCGTCAGCCAAATCGGCGAAGGTTGTCCGCTGTGCGGCGGTGACGTGTCCGTGGGGGTGCTCGCGGCGGCAGCGGCAGCGCTGCTCGGCGCGTTGATCGTCACAATCGGCAAGCGGCACGTTCTCGAGTTCGCAGCAGCCTTGGCGTGGTACGTAGCCAAAAAACTTTGTCTGGAAGCCACAGTCGTTTTCCGCGCGCGCAAATCTCGCGTTGTGGCGCACTCTGGGCGGCGTACGCCCTTTGCGTTTCGCTATCGTCCTCCGCCGCTAGCAGCATGACGTGACCGCCGACGGCTTCAGCCGCCGGCCATGATCTTCACTCGCGACCTTTCGAGTCGCGCTGCTTACTTTTTTTCCGAGAGGACTATGATGACGTACTCGCTGCGGCGCCGCGCCGGCGCTGCGCTTCTTACCCTTGCGCTCACCTTCGCTTGCGTCACTACCGCGTACGCCGTCAATGCGAGCGCTGCCCTCACTGGAATCGTAACCGAGAACGGAGCGTCGGCTTCGCATGTGCCGGTCACGGCTTCCGGAAACAACGTCGTGCTAAAGACGACGACTGACGCCACCGGACACTTTTCTTTCCCGGCCCTCGGATTTGGCACGTATGTCGTGGAGGCTCGATCCAATACTGCGCGCGGACGAGTAAGGGTTGATCTCGGAAGCAGTGGAGCGACGGTGGCCGTCGCGCTTTCGAACCTCAAAGTCATTGGCGAGGTGACGGTCGCCCGTTTTGCGCCGACGCGTGGAAGCGGCAGCGACGTCACCTTGAACAGTACCGCGCTCACGCGTCTGCCGAACAACAATAGCTTCCCCGAGATGCTCATCCAGTTGCCGGGCGCCGTTCGTGGCGCAAATGGGGTCGTGCACATCAATGGCGACCACGGCGTCATCGATTATCAGATCGACGGCGTCGCGCTGCCCCAAGGACTCAATCGCGACATCGGCAGCGAACTCAACCTCAACGACATCGCGTTTGCCGACGTGATTGAAGGAGCGTATCCCGCGCAGTACGGCCTCAAATTCGGATCCGTGCTCAACCTCTCGACGCGTTCGGGTACAGGGCCGGCCGGTTTCGACGGCAATGGTTCCGTCGGATCCTACAGCGATGTTCAACAAACGCTCGGCTACCATACGCCACTCGCCGGAGGCGGCGGCGCGTCCTTCGCACTAGGCAGTCTCCATACGACCCGCGGGCTCGATTCACCCAATTTCGGCTCGCCGCACAACGACGCCAGTGGAACCAACCAATTTGCGCGCTTCACCATTCCCTCGGGTGGACACGACTTTACAAACATCACGCTGATCCATAGCTACAACACGTTCGAGATCCCAAACGATGTTGACGGCGGCGAGCCCGCGAGCACCGACGACAACGAGACCCAGGATGACTCGTTCGTGAACGTACAATTTCGTCACGCGCTTGGAACGACGGGAGCGCTCACGTTCGGCCCCGCAGTTAAGGTGTCGCGAATTCGAGATTTCGGCGATCCCGCCAATGACTTCGCCTACGGCGAGCACATCAATACCACGCCGGCGCCGATTGGAAACGGCGGCACGCCTACCGATTGTGCTACCGCCGTGACGACCGGCAATTACGGCGTGACAACCTGCGGCTTTTCACTGGCCGATGACCGGACGGCAATCGACTATATCTTGCAAAGCGATTATGCGCAGCAGCTCGGGCGGCACAATTTGCGCGCCGGGGTTGCATGGGACGGCGCCAAGATCGATAAGCATTACGCCGTCACGTTGCAGCCGGACAACTTCCTCGCGCCGATCGTCACCCCCGGAACCCCGAACGCTCCGACCACCGTCGTCGACGATACTCCCAACGTGGGCAACACGTATCAGTCGTACGTTGAGGATAACTGGCGCCTCAGCGACGCGTATGAACTGGACTACGGACTTCGTTACGACTTCTTCACGATCAAGTCGACCGGCTTTAGCCAAGGATTCGGAAGTGTCAGTCCGCGCATCAAACTGACACGCTCATTCGGCTCGCGCGCCAGCATCTACGCGTACGTCGGTCGCTTCTTCGAACCGTTCTCGTTCGAAAATGTCGGCCCGATCGCGGCCCAGGAGTTGAACCTTCCTCTGCAGGCAAGCCCCACGCAGTTTGACCTCAAACCCGAACGCGATACGCAGCTCGAATTCGGGGGTCACCTTCGGCTGGGAGCGGGTTCGCTCGGCTTTCGCATCTGGCAAAAGAACGCCAACGACCTCATCGACGACACACAAGTCGGCGTCACGCTCCTGCATCAGGACATCAACTACGTTCTCGGTCGCCTTTCGCAAGAGGCTCTCAACTACGTGCAGCCCATCGCGCGCAACGGACGGGCTTACTTCTCGATTGCCCACACCGTATCGCTGAACAAAGGCTGCGAAACGCAGCTCCTCGCACCATGCTTCGGCTCGCCGATCGACTTTACGCCGGCTGACCACGACCAAACGTATAGCGTGGCCGCGGGGGTGCTCCTCAACGATCGCCACAGCGGATGGTTCTCGGCTAACGCTGAATACGGCAGCGGGCTGTCCTCGGGAATCTGTCCCGACGCAACACCGGGGTTTTGCAAGAAGACACCGCATACGATTTTCGCCGTTGAAAAGGGGCTTGGAATTGCGCCGCACGTTGCGCTTACACTAAGCATCCAAAATCTTCTGAACGACCGCTACTTCGTGACGATCCTCAATGCCCAAGGCAACCACTATGCTGCGCCACGGACGTTCAGCTTCGGCATACGCTTCGGCCAATGAACGCCCCGTGACGGCTGTCGGCGTCTCCGATACAGTCGCAGTCAAGAACGTCGCACTTCAATGTTTCAAGCGTCACGGCGCTTATCGGTGAAATGCGCGACAACGAGGTTGCCGTTATGTCCGCACAGTTGGCAAGACGGCTCGATACACGCCACGCTATGGACGCACAATTTTACGCAGCGCGGCGCGCCGCCATAGGGTGTTGCCGCCGAGCGTAAAATCGGTCGAGGTCGGCCTTGAGTGTTGCGCGCGCGCCGGGGTCCAAGAATATCTGATGTCCCGCCCTATAGTAGGTAAAAGAGACGTTTGCGCGCAGCGATGGCGGCAGTCCGAGATGCTGAAGTTGGTATTCCGTCGCAAAGAAGGGCGTTGTGAGATCATAGAGGCCGTTCGCCGATAGCACGCGCAAATGAGGATCGGCGAGCATCGCGTCAGCAAGGTCCCCGATCACGTCGGTTCCAAGCGGCCCCGATCGATCGTGGAGCCAGTCCCACTGGAGATTTGCGTCGAGGGACATCGCGATGTACGGTTCCTTCGTTCGATACCCGAGTTCGCCTCGCACATAGGCGGGGAATGCGGAGGTGACGAGCGTGGCCGCATTCCCCGACGGGTCTGGCGCGCCCGTCGCAGCGCCGATGACGCGGCCGTCGTATCGACCGATCCTGCTGTTGCGTTTCGCCAGCAACAAGTCTCTGAAACGGTCGGCGCCGATTCGCAAGCCAGAGCGCGTGATCGACGCGGCGGACAAACCGGTGTACGCATGCAAACGCGCGGCAAGGCGATCGCGGGTGTCGGGGCCCAGCGCATCCCCTTGGGCCAGCGCCCGCGCGTACGGGCCGGCGGCAAACGCACGCACGTCGGATAACCACGATGCGAGTCGCCACGATGCGACGGCGGCCTTACGATGGAATGCCGCGACGGCAGCTTCGCTCGGTAGGTAGAGCCAATACGGCAGATCGTCACCCGCGCTCGGTGCGACCGCCGCAAAGTCGAGGACCGTCGACATCAACGTCACGCCGCTCACGCGGATTCCGGCGTCTTCAAGCTTCCGCGCGAGGACGGCGGAGCGCATTGTCCCATAGCTAATTCCGGCAAGATATTTCGGCGAGTTTTGCCGCCCGTTTACCGCAAGGTATCGGCGAATGAAGCGCTCCGAGGCGTCGGCGTCTTGGTCGACGCCGAAGAAGCCGCTTGGCTTAGCGACTCCAACGGCCCGGCTAAAGCCGGTGCTGACCGGATCGAAGAATACGAGATCCGTCACGTCCAAGATGCTGTTACTGTTGTCGATAATGACGCGCGTTACACGGGAGCCTGGCGCGTGACTGGGCACCACGATACGCGGCCCCAATCCACCGACGTCGATGCTCGCCGATGAGATTCCAGGGCCGCCGTTGTAGGCAAACGTAATGGGTCGGCGCGCCGACGGTCCCAGACCCTCGGCGATGAAGGCGACATAGAAGATGCTGGCAGTCGGACGCCTTCTCGCGTCGCGGATTAGCAACGTTCCGGCGACGGCGACGTACTGGATTTCGTGGCCACTGATACGAGCGCGATGGTGGGTCACTACGACGCGATCAGGCGGAACGGAGGCACATATGGGTCGCGCTGTCAGGATGAGACACAGTGCCGCGGCGAGCGCGTAGACGATTCCGGCATGTGGCCTACGTGTAATCTGCAACATGACGCGGCCGGTGCCCGCGCAGCGGCTGCCGACGCCGCGCGTTCTACATCCCTGACCCAAAAAGTGCTTCGCCGTCAAACAATCCTACGATGCGAGCCGAGTGCGTGAGTTGCGCCCACCGATTTGGTTCCCAGGGCAACGCACAGATGCGTGTCCCAACCGCACCGCGACCACGTAAAGCCGCTTCGTACCTACCTTGAGGAAATCTTCCCGAGAAAAGTCAGCCCCGAAATTAGCCCTATAAGGGACTGCTAGGATCCGAAAACTCGCCGAACGCGCGAACGTCATCGAGACGATCTCCGGTATTGGTCATAGCCGCGCCAGAGAAGGCACGCCCGTTTCGACGACCTGCTCTCGGTCTTCCGTTCCGCAGTGTCGCAAGAGTTCGATTGACGGCGCCTCCGAGACCATCGCATCAGAAACGTCACGCTTCAATTTACCAAGCGCCACGGCGCTTTTCGGTCCACGGCTCGATGTATGTCTGGCCCTTGAGCGCGTCTCGCAATTCGCAGAGAGCGGCATGCTTTCAGTTCCAGTGAAGAATTGGTGGGCTATGTAGCAAATCAGGGCGACGATGGACCAACTTCACTCCAGCATAGCACTTTTCGTTGCTCTACTCGTGGCGGCAGTCGTGCTGGGCATGCTGGCTGAGCGGTTACGCATTCCATATACCGTACCATTGATGTTGGCGTCGGCTCCGCTTTACCTACCGAACCTACCGATCAGATTTGGACCATCGCTGCTCGTAGTGTTCTTGCCGGCGCTGGTCTTCGAGGCGGCATGGAACCTCGATTACAGCGCGCTGATGCGTACATGGAAGGCTATTGCAATTCTGGCGATACCGGGTGTCGTATGGACCGCAGCAGTCGTCGGTCTGGGGTTGTTCTTGATGGGGCAGTTGCCGTTGCCCCAGGCACTCCTGTTGGGAGTCGTTCTTTCCGCTACCGATCCGGTAGCGGTCATAGCGACCTTCCGAAGACTCAAAGTCCCAGTTGACTTAGCAACGATCGTGGAAGCCGAGTCGCTATTCAACGATGGTGCCGCCGTCGTTCTCTATGGCGTCGCGCTCGCTGTGATCAACGGGGGTCACTCTTCAACAACGGTTTTGCCTTCCGTTACTGCGGCCATCGGGCAATCGGTCGGTGGCGTGGCCATTGGTCTTGGGACGGCGTTTCTTATCGCTCGACTGCTACGCTTGATTTCGGATCCATCACAGCAGATCGTTGCGACGGTAGCATCCGCATACGGCGCTTATGTGCTTGCTGATATCCTTCACCTCTCTGGAATATTCGCCGCGATCGTGACGGGGGTCGGACTACGCGCTTTCGAGCGCACGGGGATAAGTAATGTCGCCGCCGAGGACATCGATCGTTTCTGGGCTATATTAGCGTTTCTGGCGAACTCGATACTTTTTCTTCTTGTTGGGTTGCGGATAGAATTCGCGCGGATCATCCATCAGCCGATACTTGTCTTAACCACGCTCGCACTGCTCACCATCTCGCGCCTCGTGTTGGCATACGGCGGCTTACCGCTCATAGGCATGCGCGCTGATCGTATGGTGTGGCGACACGTTGTTGCGCTCGCCGGCATACGAGGGGCCCTGTCCCTTGCGTTAGCGCTCAGCATACCGCAATCTCTCGCTGGGCGGCCACAGATCGTCGACGCTGTTTTTGCGGTCGTCTTTGTTACGCTTGTAGCGCAAGGTATAGCGATTGGACCGGTAGTCGCGCGGGCGGCCTTCGGGGACGTGCGTTCTGCACTGCGATCGTCTGGCCAGTGAGCGGTGATTGGACTCGCCCCTATAGACGAATCGCTTGAGGCGCATCAAACCGCGCCGGCGCAACGAAGCTCCCTAAGAGATGTAACCTCGACGAAATGCGGTCACAGCCGCATGCGCGCGGTCTGCAGCCGACAGCTTCTCGAGGATGTCTTCGACGTGTCCCTTGACGGTGCCCAGACTCACGCTCAGGCGCGTCGCGATCTCGGCATTTCCTACGCCATCCGCGATGAGCCGCAAGACATCCCTTTCGCGCGGTGTGAGCGGCGAGGAGCGCTCGCTTGCGCCCGGTGCGGCGATCCGGCGGAGCACGACGTGCGCGATGCGCGGATCGAAGTAGGCGCCGCCGGCCGCGACGGTTCGCACGGCGTCGACGACGAATGACGGGTCCGACGATTTTACGCAATACGCGTTTGCTCCGGCGGCGATTGCAGCGAGCACCTCATCTTCAACCTCGTGCATCGTGAGGATAACGATGCGGGGTGCGTCTGCTCTCGCTTTGAGTGCGCGCGTCAGCGCAATTCCGTCACGGCCAGGGAGCCCGAGATCGATGATCGCGATGTCCGGGTTATGTCGGCGAATCGTCTCCTCGCCGGCGATGCCGTCGGCCGCTTCCGCGACGACGTCAAAACCGGCGTTCTCCAGTGACGTGCGGAGTCCCGCGCGCACGAGTGCGTGATCCTCGACAAGCACGACACGTAGGGTACTCATCCCGGAGCCCTCGGGAGATGCAATGTGAACACTGAGCCGCGCGGAATAGCCGGTTCATATTGCACGCGCCCGCCGGTCTCTTCTGCGATCCGTCGAACGATGTACAGTCCGAGCCCTGTTCCGCCGCCGGCGCGCGCGGCGCGCGAGAAGGGTTCAAACAGCGCGTCGCGCAGCGTCGGGTCGACGCCGTACCCGTCGTCGCGCACAACAAGTTCGACGTCATTCGCGTGTGCCGCGACGTCGAGGTGCACGTTCCCTCCGGCCCGCGTGTGTTGGATGGCATTCGCGATCAAATTCGCGACTGCGCGCCGCAAGTCGGCGCGTGATCCGAGCGTCGTTGCTCCCGGTTCGCGTTCCACGTCGAGTGCGATGTTGCGCGCTTCGGCGAAAGCGTGGAGTTCGCTAGCCACCTCTCCGGCAAGGACATCGAGCTTGACCCGCTCAGGCGTGCGGGGACGTTCCCCCGACTCCAACCGTGCGACGACGAGCAGCGTCTCCGCGAGCCGCTGGAGGTCGTCGATCGAGACGAGGCTCTCGCGCAGCACCGCTGCATAGCGTTCGGGCAGCACGCCGTAGGCGCCGTCGGCTGCTTGGCGCAGCGTCATGGCGAGCGCGGCGAGCGGCGTGCGCACGTCATGCGAGATCGCGTAGACGAGGTCGCGGATCACCGCTTGTCGCTCGGCTAGCGCGTCGCTGCGTTCGCCAAGCTGATCGAATAGCCGGGCCTGCGCAAGCGCGTTGACTGCTATCCCACCGTATCCCCGTGCGATGACAACGACGGCGGGATCCGGTTCGGGTTGCACGAAGCCGACGATCAGCACCCCGAAGGATACCGCGCGGTCGACAAGCGGTAATGCGATGGCGCTGCTCGCGGCGAGCCGATCGAGCAGGGACCGCCCCACGGGATCCACGGCACGTACCACCCTGACCGCGCGCTCTTCGATAACGCGATGGCACAGCGTGATGATTTCGGAAGAAGGTCGCTCGTCGAGGACTTCGACGTCGCCCGATCCATCGCGGTGGCGCAGCAGTTCCTCGCCGGCAGCACTCGGAAACCAAAACGCTGTGTCGCCGTCGAGAGCCTTCGGTGCTTCGCGCACGATCGCGCGCATAACGACCGTGGGCGACAGCGAGGTGCGAATTCGATTCCCCGCGGCCGCGAGCGTCGACTCCCGCCGCGCGCGCGCCTCTTGCGCCGCGAGCCGCCCGACGCGTTCGGCGCGTTCCTGGACCGCGGTGCTCAAATATCCCACGAGCACGATCGAGAGCATCGAGAGCGCACGATCGCCCAGTCCAATTGGGTCCCAGTGATATCCGTCGCGCGCCGCATTGAGGGTCGCCGCCGCAACGTCGGCAGCGAGCCCCAAGGCAACGAGCCAGACGATCAGCCGACGGCTGAGCGTCAGTGCTGCGAGCACGATTGGAACGTCGAGCAAAATCGCGATGACGAGCGTCTGGGGCGTCAGCGCGTCGACGATGAATGCCGCAACGAGCAGCGCGAACGCGCTGATGGTGACCACGCGCGAGCGCACGTATCGCATTTCGGGGAGCCGAAGCGTTGCCCTGCGAAGGTTCATTCCTGATGGACAATCGGCGGCGCGATGCGTCGGCGTTGCTTGCCGAACTCGGCTTTATTCCGCTCCTGACGATTTACTTGGGGAGTGCGCCCGGATCGGGCAAGACACACCGGCTGCTTACCGACGCCATCGCCGAAGCTCGGGCGGGCCGGCGCGTCGCGATCGGTTGGATCGAGACGAAGGGGCGCCCCCAGCTGGACGCGCTGGCCGAGCGGTTGCCCCGCATCCGGCCGCGGCGCTTCCCAGCGGGCAACGCCACGATCGAAGACCTCGACATCGACGCGGCCATCGCGAGCGACTACGAGACAATCATCCTCGACGAGATGGCGCACACAAATCCTGAAGGCGCCCCTCACGCCAAGCGGTGGCAGGACGCGCTGGCCCTGCACGAAGCAGGGAAGTCGGTGCTCGGGGCATTCAACGTGATGCACCTCGATACGGTCGCGCCGGTCGCCGAGCGCATCATCGGCCAACCGATCCGTGAGCTCGTGCCTATGGCCATACTGCGCAAAGCGGATCGAGTGATCGCGCTCGATATCGCGCCGTCAATTTTGGAATCGCGATTGCGCAGCGGTCGCATCGTCCGTGACGAGGATGTCGACCGAGCCGCCGCCGGGGTCTTTGCGCCCAAAAACTTGCAGATGATGCGCGAGCTGCTGCTGCGTGTCGTCGACGAGCTGACCGTCCCCGTCATCGCGCCGAGCAAAGTCTCGACGGCACTCGCTGTCCTTGCGGATGGCGTCGATCCCGGTCCCTTCTTGCGCCGAGCAGCGGGATTTGCCGACGCCCTCGATCTCGCACTCGAAGTTACGTCGCTTGCAAAAATCGAAGATGAGCGGATGGCCGGCGCCGTACTCGACGTTGGCGCCGGATCCGTTTTCGCCGCACCGGAACTCAAGCGCGGCGATCTGCGCGCAGTCCGCGCGTCAGTGTTGATCGTACCGCGCGGAAAACTCGCGGAACGCATTCTTCGGTTGCCGCTGGATCGCGATCTGTTCGTGGCCGACCCTGAGCGTCAACCGTTGCCGGGCAGCTATGAAACGGCTCGTCATCCGTACGCCTGCGCGCTTGCCGATCGACTACGCATCGGCTACGGCAAGCTCACGATTTATCTCGGCTCGGTGGCCGGCAGCGGCAAAACGTACGCGATGCTCGATCGCGCGCACCAGTTGCAGGACGAAGGGCGCGACGTCGTCGCTGCGCTGGTCGAGACACACGGCCGCACCGACACGGCCGAAAAGCTGAGCGGGCTGGAGCACCTTCCGCGTGCGCCCATTGGCGAGCTCGACCTCGACGCGCTTTTGATGCGCCGGCCCGAAGTCGCGCTCATCGATGAGCTGGCTCACACCAATCTTTCCGCCGGTGCCCGTGCGAAACGCTACGACGACGTGTTCGTCGTCCTGCGTCAGGGGATCGACGTTTTAACGACGCTTAACGTCCAACACCTGGAAGGGATTGCCGACGCGGTAGAACGGCTGACCGGGACGCGGACGAGGGAAACGTTGCCCGACAGCGTGCTGGAACTCGCGGACGAGGTCGTCTTCATCGATGTCACGCCCGACGTGTTGCGTGAACGATTACGATCTGGCAAAATCTACCCAGCCGAGCGCGTCGACGCCGCCCTCGCAAATTTTTTTCGCACGGAAAACCTTGCCGCCCTGCGCGAGCTTGCGGTGCGCGAGATGCTCCGTGCCCGCGCAGAGTCGCGCCGCGAGCGGCCGTTCGGCCGCGTCGTCGTCGGCGCCGCTCCGCGCGAGCGCGATGTAGACGTCATCGAGCGTGCCGGTCGGGTTGCGCGGCGTCTGGACGTCGACTTGCGCGTCATCGCGATCACCACGCGGGACGACCGACCGGCACCCGCTCTCGACGTGCTCGCGCGGGCCACTGCCGCCGCCGGCGGGAAGTTTATTGCCGCCGTCGCACCCGACGCTGCGGTCCGGCTCGCCGAGATCATCGCCGACGGCGACGTGCTCGTCGTTGAATCGCCAAGGACGAAACACCGGCTCTTCGGCGGCCGCTCCTTCGCGCTTGGGCTGCTTTCCGCCGGTGTACGGGAGCTACTCATCCTCGCACCGCGCTCCGCCGACGGTATCGTCACCTCGCCGCCGACGGGCGCACAAACGTAGTCGCTAAAGCGAATGCCGTCCGAGGCTCGGCGATGTCAGTATCGCATGCAGCGCTCCGTGCTCCCTCGCAGCCGCGACCTCATCTAGAGAGCCACCTCGACGCCCACCGCTATGCATCGTTCAGCGCGAAGTTCGAGATCGTCAGGCAAAGGCCGGGCGTTGTGGGCGAGCATCACAAAGTACTCGCGCTGCCATGCCGGCAGAGGATTATGAGGATCGGCAACAACCATCGGGTCCGCGTAAAGAAATGAGGTGTCGTCAGAATCGATGTTCAGGCCCTGGACGAAGCACGCTTCGCTCACCCAGCGCATCATCGGAGCCTCCATGTATCCGAACCGTGCTTGTACCCGGTAAACGCGTCCGGTGATCCGCTCAATCGCGACGCGCTCCGACTGGGGCACGTAAGGCCGTGCTGCGCGTATGAGCGTGAGCAGCACCATGTTTCCCCTATCAGCCACGGCGCGGATCCAACCCCGATGCTCACCACCAATGAATGGAACGCCGCGAGGGTCGCCGGTCAAGAACACCAGCGTTCTCTTCGGCGGATCCGTCGAGGGCCGCGCTTCTCGCAGGTACTGGCCGAGCGGCACCTGGCGTTCTGTCAAACTTTTCGCAACGCATCGCCGTCCCGTAAGCCAAGTCCAAGCGGTAAGAACGAAAGCGACGCTAATAGCGAGCGGCAGCCAGGCACCGTCGGGAACCTTCGGCAGCCCGGAGAGAAAGAACGTGCTGTCGACCAGGACGAAGAAGGTGATAAGCGGCAGCCTGATGATGCGTTTCCACCTCAAAACATGGGTGGCAACCTCATACCAAGCAATCGACGTTGCAAGCATCGTCGCCGATACGGCCAGGCCATAGGCTCCAGCAAGGTGATCGCTGCTGCGAAATGTTAGTACCAGTGCAACGCAGCCCACCCCTAAGGCAGCGTTAACAGCGGGGACGTAGACTTGCCCTCGTTGACTCGCCGACGTGTGGTGGACCGTCATGCGCGGCCAAAGATTCAAGTTGATCGCTTGTTCGGTCAACGTGAAGGCGCTGGAAATGAGCGCCTGCGATGCGATCACGGTGGCGGCAGTGGCGAGCATGACCATCGGGATCAGAAACGGTCCCGGCGTTAACCCAAAGAATGGCGACGCTAAGTCTAACGCTGTAGGGTCGGTAAGCAACAGAGCGCCTTGACCCACATAATTGAGAACTAACGTCGGGAACACGAGCGCAAACCACGCTAGCGCAATCGGCCTGCGCCCGAAGTGCGACATATCGGCGTACAGTGCCTCAACCCCCGTCATTGCAAGCACGACTGCTCCAAAGACAAGAAAACCGAAGATTGCATGATGCGTCGTAAAGTACAATGCGTGACGCGGATCGAGCGCGGCAAGAACCGCCGGCGTGCGCACAATCGCAACAAGACCGGTAAAACCGATCGTCACGAACCACGCGGCCAAAACCGGGCCAAAAAGGCGACCGATGCTTCCCGTACCGCGCGATTGAATGAGGAAGAGTCCGGCGAGGATGGCGACGGAGACCGGGACGATAAACGGTTGCGCTGCCGGCGTCCAGACGCCGATGCCTTCCACGGCGGAGATGACCGAAATCGCCGGCGTAATGATTCCGTCACCGAAGAGCATCGCTGCCCCAGCGACCACGACGAAGGCAAGCCAGTTCGCGCGAATGGGCATGCCGAAGGTGCGTGCTGGTGACGCCAGCGCCAGGAGCGCGAGGATGCCGCCCTCGCCTTCATGATCGACCCGCATCAAAGTGCCGACGTACTTTATACAGACCACGGCCACCAGTGCCCATAGCACGAGCGACACGATCCCGAGGATGTTTTCCAGCGTCGGCTGCACGTGTGCCGTTGTGAAGCAAGTCTTCAATGTGTACAACGGGCTCGTCCCGAGATCACCAAAGACCACACCAAGCGCGGCTAACGCTAGCGCCGGTTGAAAGGCGCCGGCACGTTCGGCGCTCACCTTCTTAAAGCGACCAGCGCTCCTCGCTCGACATCCGTTTGTCTTCGGCGCATCACGGGAACTTAACGACCGTCTCGAGGCCGATCGAACTTTGGCGATTGCGACCGAGGTCGGTCAGCGGATTGTATCCGCGATATGTGAACGCGGGTACGTCCGACGTGTCCAAACGGTATTCCAGGCGAACGATGTAGTTCGCGGTCGGCGTGACGTTGATGGTCCCAGTACTGGACTGCAGGCGCTGAGCCATGCCCGTCCGGAACCCTTGCTCGTCGTGAAAGCTTTCTTTCCGCAACGATACTCCGTAGCGCGAACTGAACTGATAGTTCGCATAGGCCGCAACCCCGTTCCAATGCGCTGCGGGAAACGCCCCGGATTCGTCCGCCAGTTGCGTGCCGTTATCATAATTCGCGATCAATGTCAGGGCACTGGTCGGATGGATCGTCAGCACACCATCGTACAGCATTCGGTTCGTGAACACCGGCAGTGCTCCGATGCTGCTGTTTCCGTTGATTGCGAAGTCATTGCCGTTATACGTATCCAGCGTGAGCGAATAGCCGGGCGACGGATTGATAACGAGCGATCCCTCGATGGTCTTCTTCTTACCGGCGAGCTTCCAATCGTCCCAGCCATTGTTCACGCCTCCAACAAGTGAGAGTTTCGCATTTGCAGCGTACGTTACGCGGACGCCCGTGTGCGTAAACGGAACAGCTTCGCCGAACAGATACGACCGCGAAAAGTTCGTGTCGTTCGGCGACTCTATCACTTCTGCACCGGCGAGCGACGAGAATTTTCCGACCAACATCGTGACCGGTCCCCGCACGACTTGGACGTACGCTTGTGTGAAGTTCGAGCCCGAGCGCGATTGGCCGTTTGACGCGATCACGTCCGCATCCGAACCGAAGCTGCCCTCGAATTTCGCGCTGACGACGCTGCCATTGAGCTGCAACTGCACGTTTGCGTTTTGCAGGTTCGGCGTTCGGTTGAAATCGTTTGCTCCGGCGAGTTGGCGGCCACCATTCGCGTCAAAGAATGCGCCGGTAGCACCGTCAAAGATTCGGCTCGGCGCGCCGTTCGTGAAGCGGACGCGATCCGTTAAGCCAACCGCGGTAAAGCCGGCGTCGCCAAAACCGCTGAGGGTCACAAGCTTGAAGGGCGTCGGCGAAGGGGTGGGCGTCGCGGCGGCCGGCACGGTTGAAGGCAACGTGGAGGCGGCCGGCTTCGGCGCACTGGGCGAAGGGGTGGGGGAGGCAGATTGCGCCATGGCATTGTCCCCGCAGCCAAGGAAAAAGACCGCGCATGCCAGCGCACCGACTCCAAAGAGCGTGTTCAAGACATTCTTCCTAAAACGCCGACTAGCGCTTGCCGTCGAGAGCGAGGTTGAGCTCGAGCACATTGACGTGCGGCTCGCCGAGAAAACCGCCCGCGCGGCCGTGTACCGCCGTTGCGATGATGGCGTTGACCGTATCAACGCTCAGCCTTCGGGCCTTTGCTACCCGCGGCGCTTGATAATACGCCGCTTCCGGCGAGATGTCGGGATCGATGCCACTTCCGCTCGAAGTCACTAAATCCATCGGAATCGGCAGGGTCGCAGTAGGATTGCTCTTCTTCAGCGCTTTCATTGCGTCGCGCGTGGCATCGATCAGTTTTTTTGATGTCGGACCAAGGTTCGTGCCCCCCGTCGCGGTCGGATCGTAACCATTCTTACCGGCTGCTGACGGACGGCCTTGGAAATACTGCGGCTTCGTCCACAGTTGCCCGATGATGTTCGAGCCAACGATCTTGCCGTCGATCTTCACCAACGACCCATTTGCTTGGTCCGGAAAGACCAGTTGCGAGATACCCGTCATCGCAAGTGGGTAGACGATGCCGAACGCGATCACGGTGACGATGGTAACCGTTGCGGCGGTAACGAGATGCCGCAACGTACTGTCGGTTGTGGACGGTACATTTGACTCAGCGAGGCGCGCGTCGGGGAAGGCGACGGTTTTCATGTGTGTTGTTGCTGCCAATCGACTTAGGTCAGATGTAGTGCGGAAAGAACAAGGTCGATGAGCTTGATGCCTGCGAACGGAACGATGATGCCCCCCAGACCATAGACCAGAACGTTGTCGCGCAACACGGCATTAGCGCCACGCGGACGATACGCCACACCGCGCAACGCCAATGGAATGAGCGCAATGATGATGAGCGCGTTGAAGATGACGGCGGAGAGAATCGCGCTCTGTGGCGTTGCAAGGCGCATGACGTTGAGGGCTTGCATCGCCGGATACGCCGAGACGAACATCGCAGGAAGAATCGCAAAATATTTCGCTACGTCGTTTGCGATCGAGAAGGTCGTCAGAGCACCGCGTGTCATAAGGAGCTGTTTACCAACCTCGACAACCTCGATCAGCTTCGTGGGATCCGAATCGAGATCGACCATGTTGCCGGCTTCTTTGGCAGCCTGGGTGCCGGAGTTCATCGCGACGCCGACATCGGCTTGAGCGAGTGCCGGCGCGTCGTTTGTACCGTCACCCGTCATCGCCACGAGTCGACCTGCAGCTTGCTCGCGCTTAATGAGCGACATCTTCGTCTCAGGGGTCGCCTCGGCGAGAAAGTCATCAACACCCGCCTCCCGCGCGATCGTGCTTGCGGTCAAGGCGTTGTCGCCGGTGATCATGATGGTGCGGATGCCCATCGCGCGCAGCCGATCGAAACGCTGCGTCATATTCGGCTTTATGATGTCCCGCAGGTAAATGGCACAGAGAATTCGCTTATTCTCAGCGAGCAGCAGCGGCGTGCCGCCAGCCCGGGAAATGCGCTCGACGTCGCGGGCAAGAATTCCGTCGGCATCGCCGCCACTTTGGCGCACCCAGGCGCGTACCGCGTCGGGAGCGCCTTTGCGGATGGCACGCCCTCCCGCAAAATCCACACCGCTCATGCGCGTATAGGCGGAAAAAGGAATGAACGTACCGTCGGTTTGGGGTTTCGGTGACCCGTCCACTGCGAGGTCCTGCTCGACGAGTGCGACGATCGAGCGACCCTCGGGCGTCTCGTCCGCGAGCGACGACAAGTATGCGCCCAGGGACGCCGTCTTCCGATCGACGTCGGCGGCGAGGACAATTTCGGTCGCCTGCCGGTTACCCAGCGTAATCGTCCCCGTCTTGTCGAGCAGAAGCGTGTCGACGTCGCCCGCGGCTTCGACAGCGCGGCCGCTCATTGCGAGCACGTTACGTTGCAAGACGCGGTCCATTCCCGCAATACCGATCGCGGAGAGCAAGCCCCCGATCGTCGTCGGAATCAAGCACACGAGAAGCGCGATCAACACGGTGATGCTTTGCACCGTGCCTGCGTATATCGAGAAGGGACCGAGCGTCGCGACTGCGATGACGAAGATAATCGTTAGCCCGGAGAGCAAGATCGATAAGGCGATCTCATTGGGCGTCTTCTGACGGGAGGCGCCTTCAACGAGGGAGATCATCCGGTCGAGGAACGAGTTCCCCGGATCCGCCGTAACCCGCACGATGATGTAATCCGACAGTACGCGTGTTCCACCGGTTACCGCGCTGCGGTCACCACCGGACTGGCGGATCACGGGTGCAGATTCGCCCGTGATAGCCGATTCGTCGACTGAAGCCGCGCCCTCGATCACCTCGCCATCGGCAGGGACGAGTTCATTGGGCTCGATGCGGATAACGTCGCCGCGGCGCAGTTCCGTGCCGCTGACCATAAGCGGGCGCCCGTCGACGATCTTGCGCGCTTGACTTTCAGTCTTGGTGCGCCGCAAAGAGTCGGCTTGCGCTTTCCCACGACCTTCGGCAACTGCTTCCGCGAAGTTTGCAAAGATGACTGTGAACCACAGCCAGAGCGAGATCGCCAGATCGAAACCGGCGCTCTTTCCGCCGTTCGCGAAGACGTCACGTAGGAAAAGCAGACTCGTGACGACCGCGCCGATCTCAACGATGAACATGACCGGATTTCGTGCCTGCCCGCGGGGATCGAGCTTTCTGAACGAATCCACGATGGCGCGAACGATGATGCCCCGATCGAAAAGGGAACGCGACTGCGGACGGCGGTCGGAACGGCGCGACGAAATCATCGATTAAAATGTCTTTCCGTGTTGCAGAAGGAGGTGTTCTACCACAGGGCCGAGCGCGTCGGCCGGCACGAAGGTCAGCAAGCCGACGATCACGATGACGCCCAGTAAGAGTGCAACGAAGATCGGCGAGTACGATGTAAAAGTACCGGACGTCTCGGCGACGCTTTGTTTACCGGCGAGGGAACCGGCCAGCGCAAGCGCCGGAATGATGAACAGGAATCGTCCGCACAACATCGCGACGCCAGTCACGAGGTTGAGATACGTGTTTCCCGTGACGCCGGCAAAGGCGCTCCCATTATTCTCTGTCGTGGACGTGAACATATAGAGCATCTCGGAAAACCCGTGCGGGCCGTTGTTATTGAGCTGTGCCGTCGCGACCGGCAGGAGGATCGAAATGGCGGCCGGGACGAGTGCGAAGACCGGTAGCACGAGCACGCCTAGAATCGCTAGCTGGACTTGCCGCCGCTCGATTTTCTTCCCAAGGAGCTCCGGCGTCCGGCCAACCATGAGCCCGGCGATGAATACCGTGAGCACGACGAAGATCAGCATGCCGTAGAGTCCGGTACCGACACCGCCAAAAACAATCTCGCCAAGTTGCATGTTAGCGAGCGGGATTAGTCCGCCGAGCGGTGTCCACGAATCGTTCATCGAGTTGACGGCGCCCGTCGACGTATCGGTCGAAATCGTATCGAACAGCGTCGACGACGCAACGCCGAAGCGCGTTTCCTTGCCTTCGAGGTTGCCGCCCGCGACGCCGAGGTGATGCACGAGCGGGTTCCCCGCCGCTTCCGCACTATAGGCCGCTGAGGCACCGGCGATAAACAGGATCGACATCACGGCGAACAGCGCCCACCCCTGACGTTGATTTTTTGCAAAGCGGCCGTACGTGTATGTCAGACCAGCCGAGATCGCGAACATCGCCAGCATCTCGAGGAGGTTGCTGAAGGGTGTCGGGTTCTCGTTCGGCGACGCGGAGTTGGCGTTGACGAAACCGCCGCCATTCGTACCGAGTTCCTTGATGATCTCCTGAGACGCCATCGGCCCTTGAGTGATCGCCTGTTTCATGCCCTCCGGAGAAACGATGGCGGTGTACGAGTGGAAATTTTGTGGGACACCCTGCATCACGAGGAGTAAGCCACCCACGATGCTGATCGGCAGGAGCACGTAGAGAAGCGATCGCGTAAGGTCGACCCAAAAGTTGCCCACCGTTTTGCAATCGGTGCGCGTGAATCCGCGAATCACTGCAATTGCGACCGCGATTCCGCTGGCAGCGGACACGAAATTATGCCATGCAAGCCCCGCCATCTGGGAAAAATAGCTCATCGTGCTCTCGCCCGAATAGAACTGCCAATTCGTGTTGGTCGTGAAGCTAACGGCAGCGTTCCATGCCGCGTCAGGCGCAAGGTTATCGAAACCTTGTGGGTTTAACGGAAGATATTTCTGCGTGCGCAGCAGCACGTAGAGCCACGCCATGCCCACAGCACTAAACGCCAAGAGCGCAAAGAGGTATGTCGTCGCCGTCATCTCGCGCTCGGGATCCAGGCGCAGCAGCCTGTAGAAAGCATGCTCCACCGGCTGCAAGAGCGCGGAAAGGAAGATTCGCTGGCCACCAAATATTCGAGCCATGTAGCCCCCGAGCGGCTTCGTCAACGCGATGATGAGCGCGAAAAAGACGGCGACTTGCACCCAACCAAAGATGGTCACGCTATCGCTCCTAAAACTTCTCGGGGCGGAGCATCGCGTACGTCAGATACACGACGCTCAGTACGGCGAGTATCAAGCCTAGCACGCTATCGAACACAGTTCAGATCCATTCGCAGGCCCGCGTGTACACATCGAATAGAACAAAGCCTACGACGGATAGCGCGATAACGGCGATCTCAAGCATGATCAACGACGTGAACTCCATCGAAGGCACGGCGCGCCATATCGTGCAGCGAGCAACCACACAGTGTCATAACGATCGCGCAAAGTATAGCTGGCACGAGGCGCGTCGCAAAGCCGTCATTTGGCCGATCCATTCGGCTATCGCGGGGTTGCCGACGCCAGTCGCCTCAACGAAACTACCCCTTGCGGCAGGGCGAAATTTTCGCACTCAATGGGACGACATCGATCTGGCCGCAGAAACCGTCACCGTAAACAAGACTATGACCGAGGACATCCAAGGCCGCCAGGTGCGATCCGAGCCCAAGACCAAGAAGTCGCGACGCGTCCTCTGGCTCCCATCACTCGCCGCCGAGCCCTCATCGAATTCAAGCGCGACGGCGCGGCAACGTCATGTTTCGTCTTCACTTCGGGCGGAGGGCCACTTCGAAAAAGCAACTTCACCCGGCGCGTCTTCAAGCCGCTGCTCAAGCGGGCTGATCTGCCAGCAGTAACGTTCCACAGCCTGCGTCACACGGCAACCAGCCTCCTCATCGAAGCCGAGGAAGATCCGCTCGCGATCGCGAGCACGCTAGGGCACAGCGATACGCGCATGATGTTCGAACGGTACGGCCACCTCTTCGGCCATAGTGCCCAGCGCGTGGCCCAGACTTCAGACCGGATCTTTGCGGCACTCGAGGCCAATTGTCGTACAATTGTCGTACAAGCGGCGGATCGTTTCACGCTGCCGCGCCCCCGAAAAATCCGCAAACCCTCATGCCACGCGGGTTTGCCGTTGGTGGAGATGAGAGGACTCGAACCTCCGACCCCTTACATGCGAAGCAAGTGCTCTACCAGCTGAGCTACATCCCCATGCGGTCACGCTGCGCTGTCGATGCGGACCGACCGAGTTTACTACGGTTCTCGGAGGCCGGTCCCTGCCGCTTCACGAGAGGATTGCCGAGGTACGGGAAGACTGCCGAGCATGAGGCCTTTATTCGGCGCAGCTGACGTTTTGGTTGACGAGTTGCGGCGTGCCGTTCTGGCCGTTCTTTTCTTTGCCGTCTTCGGGAGCCGGCGGCGAGGCCGAGAGCGCTGCCTCCGGTAAGTTCGGCACGTTGGGCGCCGGGACGGTCGTCGCGGTGTTGCCGAACGCCAAGCCCAGCATCGCGTTAACGACGTCGTCGGTCAGGCTGCGGCCGCCGAACGTCGTCGGCGAGGCACCCATGCAGTCGTCCGCGATGCCGCCTTGCGTTTCGTAGCCGAGGTAACTCGCGCGCGGTGAGTTGTCGGCCAGGTTCGCGATCAGGGCGTCCGGCAGCAGCAGCGCTTGCACGTACTGCGAAACGGCCTCGCTGCGTCCGGCAGTACCGGTCATGAACGTGTCGATCTGTGGGGCCGTGTTCTTGAAGTCGTTCATGCGGTACGTCGCGATTGTACGCGTCGTGGCTGGCGTACGGAATGAACAGTTCCTTGATGCCCGGCTTTCCGATGCGGTCGATCTGCTGGAAGACGAGATTCGATCCGTTCGTGCTGGTGCCGTTGGGATTGACGGTCGGATCGTTACTGCAGCCCGCGAAGGCGCGGAGCGATACCGCACACGCGCATGCGCCGACTAGGATAAGATTTCGTTCATGTGCGCTCCTACTGTCCGCTCGTCGTGCTGGTCGTGGCCCAGTATGCCACGACGCCGTTCCCCGTTCCGGCGAGCAACGTCCGCGGAACTTCGACGACGATGCTCAGCACGTTTGAATTCGCGAAATAATCGACGCCCAGGCGCCGAGTTGAAACCTTGCGGACACGTATCCGGAGCCGCCCGGCAGACAGCTCGGCGCCGTGCTCCCTTGATTGCGATCGGGAAAGATGTTGTAGAACTGCGACACGTTGAAAGAAATCGGGGTCGCGCCGGCCGCCGGCAAACACGTTGATGAGGCTCGCCCCCGAGCCGAAGCGCGAACGACTTGTTGATGAAACCGATGCCGCCGGTCTCCGGTCGACGAGCTTCGTCGCCGTGCCGACGTTGACCGGCGCGAGCGGGGCCGTACACGAACACTTGCTGCGTACCGTTCGCCGGCGGCACCGAACGAGAATTGCAGCACGAGATCCTCGACGGGCCGCGCGCCCGGCGTGATCGCTTCGCTCGTGTAGTGATTGTCGAACTTCATCGTATACAGCACGCTTTGATCGAAGAACGTCGTCGTGCCGGCGCCGGCCGGGATCGAAGGGTAGACGTCCATGACGGCGACGACGTTGCTCGGAGTTGGTCGGGCTCGGGAAAGAAATACGTATCCGTGATATCGGCAGCCGGACGCTTGACGAGCACCGGTGCGCCGCGCAGATCGAAGCCGCGCACGGGAACATGCGTGTAGAGCAGCCGCCGCGGCGACGAAAGGCGCCGAGCGCGCCAGCCCCGCGCTGGGACGAACCGTTTTTCATCCCGCGTCGATTACGCCGGGCGAGCGAATAAAGCCTCGCTGCTCGCATGCCTTGTCCAGCGTGCTTGACGCCCGCGACGAATCGACTGGCGTTACGCGGCCAACTACGAACCTAGCGCGGCTAGTCGAGCGCGTGCGTCGTCGGCGTAGACCGCATCGAACTGTGGGTTGAGCGCTAGCGCCTTTTCGAAGCGGCGGCGCGCCTCGCGCGCGGTCGCCGAAATGCTCGCGCGATGACGCCGGCATGGTACTGCATGATCGAGATCTCGGTGTCGAAGCGCATCGCTTTGCGGCTCTCCGCGCGCGCGACGTCCCAGCGGTCGTCCATCGCAGCCGCCCAGGCAAGCGTGTCCTGCGTCAGGATGTCGTCGCGCGCTTGCAGTTCGCGCTTGGCGATCGCGTATGCGTCGTCGGGATAGAGGTGGTGCGACGAATAGTAGATCGCGAGCAGCCGATCCGAGATGCGCTGCTTGTTGCCGATCCGTTCGATCGTGCGGATCAGGCCGTTCGTCTGGTCGGCTTCGGCGTTCTTTCCCAGCGCCTGGTCGGCGTCGACTTCGTAGCCGAGCGTTTCGGGATACGGAATCACGTTGGCCGACGCCGTTGCATCGGCTAGGCAGTCTGCCAGCTCTTGAGCGCGCACTCGAAGCGCGCCTTGAAGCGCAGCGCGTCGGAAAACCCGGGAAAATATCTGGTCGCTTCTTTTTCGTCGGCGATCGCTTCGTCGTTGGCGCCGGCTTCGAACGCCAGCTCGCCTTCGCGGAAGAAAAACCACGCGCGCGTTTGCGCCGGCGAATCGAACAGGCTGTTTTGGTCGGCGGTCGGCCGCTCGATCAGCTCGCGCGCTTCGGCGAGGTGGCCGGTCAATTCGTCGTAGCGCGTCTCAAGCGTGTCGCGCGAGATGTCGAAGTTCTTGTGCGGACCCAAGATGATCGATGATGCTGCTTGGCGTCGCCGTAGCGCCCGACTTCCAAGTCGAGCGACGCTTCGCGAATCGGCATCTCCTTGTCGCCGGGATCTTGCGTTTCGATGTATTTCGTCAGCGCGAGCGCCTGGTAGAATTTATGCAGCGTCAGATAGACCGACGCGAGCGCGACCATCGCGGGGATATTTCCGTTCGGTTGCGCCTTCAGCGAAAGCTTGCGCCATGTGCTCGCGCCCGCAAGCACGTCGCCGATGTCGCCTTTTTCGCGGTAGCGCTGCAGATACTGATCGGCGAGCGTCCGCGGGCTGAGCATGTCCTCGTGGATTGTGCTTGCCGACCATGCGCTCCCAGAACGCGATCACTTTGTCGCGTGCTCGATAGTCCGGGCGTGACGGCGCCATCGTCGGCAAGCGCGGCGATGCCGCGCGGCGGCTTCGCTATGCTTGACGTAGAGCGGCCATAGCGCGATCGCGATGAGCGCGACGAGCGCGATGCCCCACGTCGCTGATGGTCTGGAATGCGTTGCCATGCTGTCTCGCGGAGAACGCCCTCCAGGATCGCTCGACCCTGGAGGGCGTTGCTTTGAGATTCCGGCCGCTCCTTAGGACGGGGTCGGGAAGTAGGGGAACGTTCCGGTCGCGGTTTTGCCGGCAGCCTGTCCGCCGATAGACGCCCGGGCCGGCGATGTTCTGCGAGGAGAGGCAGTTGTTTTCGGCGTTGTCTTCCGGCGCTAGACCGAGCGTCGGTATCGTGTTACCGAACAGCAGGCCCAGCTCGAGGTTGATGACGTCATCGTTCGGCGCGCGGCCGCCGAAAGACGCCGGACACTTCGTTGCTGAGGAAGTACTCGCCCTGCGTCGGCGTCGACGGGTTGCCGCCGTTGAGGTTGACGGCGTATTCGTCGGGATAGAGAATTTTTTGCAGCACGGCACCGTAGTCGGGGCCGGCCGCCGGCGACACCGCTCCGTAGCGGAGCGCGTCTTCGGTCACGAGGATATCCTTTTGGATCGTCGGGTCGTTGTACGGTTCGAGCGCCGTTGGAGATCTGGTGATCTTGGAACGGCTCGAAAACTTCCTTGATGGCGGGGCGCGAGAGCCGCTCGATTTGGATGTACTTCGCTGTTGGTGCCCGATGGATGCGGCGGCGTCAGGACGACGTTTCCGCCGCTGCTGCAGGCCGCGAGGCCGAAGCCGAGGCCGAGCGGCAGTCAGGGTGGTGCGTAGTGTTGTCTGTTTCATCGTATCGTATCTCCTAAGCTGCCCGTCGACGAGTTGACGGTCGCCCAGACGTGGATGTTCGACTGGCCGCCGAACGGGGCCGGTGATCAGCGACTTCGGTAGTTCGATGACGTACGTCAGACGTTGAAGGGTCCAGCGAACAGCGTATCGCTGCGCCGGGAACGTCGGAGTCGTGCTGCAGGCATAAGTGCCCAGCGCCGGATTCGACGGCGTCGTTTCGCCGGTGCGAGCGGCGTGTTCGACATCGTCCCCGGGGCGAAGCCGTTGAAGCTTGCGATGCGTCGGCGGCGTCGGGCAGCCCGGCATTCGGATGGTGGGCGGCGGTCTAAGTCGTTTTGGCGGCGTCAATGCCGGAGATATTCGATGCAGTCGTTGCCGTTGCAAAGACCTTCGGGATTCGTCGGCGTTTCGGGCCCCGGATCGCTTTGCGACGTATGCGTTCCCCAGTTGCGGTCGCCCGCGAACGTGAAGAACCCGAACAGGTCGAAGAAGAACACGTCGGTGCGCGGACCGGCGAAGAACTTGATCGTGCCGTTCTGGAACGAACCGGTACTGTTGTAGGTCGTCGTGCCGGTCGCAGTCCGCAAGAACGTATTGGTCGTGCCGACTTCATTCGGCGCCCCGGGACCGTACAGCGTGATCCGTTGACTTGCGTCGGTGCCCGTGACGCCGATCTGGATCACTTGATCTTCTTGGTAGTTCGACGCACCGTGCGCGATCTTGAACTGCCACATCAAGCGTCGGATCGAAGAACTTTGTTAGTGCCCGCTCCGGGCAAGAATGAGCGGCGATACGTTCATCGCGAAGACGACATTGTTCGAATTGTCGGGCGCCGGGAAACACGAAGACGTCCGTGATGTCGGCCGACGTGTTCGAGCGCGTCGCGAGGTTGTACGTGTCTTGGTGGTCGGAACTCTTCGCCGGATTGGCGGCGTAGAGGATGCCGGCGGCGGTGAGGGCGACGACCGCCGTAACCGCACCGATGATCCGCTTTAGTTTCATAGGTCGTGTCCTCTCAGATAGTGCTGCGTCTTGGAGTGGGAATCGGTCGCGTACGTCTCTTCTTGAAGAACGCGTACGCGAAATCGGCGATCGGCGCCGCGCAGCTGCGCGCGCCGGCCGAAAGTTGATGCGCGCGAAAAGCCGCTGAGCCGCTCATGCGCAGTCGCCCGGCGCCGCACCGGTGGGCGCGAAAACGCCGTAGGCGGCGATCGCGAGCGCGACGACGGCCGTGATCGCGACGGGTGAAATGCTGACGCCTTGCTGCGCGAAGCCTTGGCCGACCATGATCGCGCCGATCGTCGAAATGACGATCGCCGAGACGAGCGGGCCGAAGCGGACGAGCGCGGTCGAAACGCGGGCGGCGCTGCAGCCAGCCGGCGCCGCGGACGACGGCGATGCCCAGGCCGGTCAGCGTCACGGCAAGTCCGAAGCTGAACGCGACGATCACGAAGACGCCGTACTCGACTTCGTTGAGCGCGATCGCCGCCAGCAGAACGACCAGCGCCGCCGGGCACGGCGCGACGCCGCCGCTCATCGCCGCCCATACCGTCCCGCCGAACGTCAGCGGCGCCGATCCGGGAATCGCATGCGAGCGCGCATGGGCGAAATCTTCGGCTGCAGTGTCCGCCCCATGGTCGTGCGTGTGGCCGTGCGCATCGGCATGGTCATGCGTGCGACCATGCTCGTGATCGTGCGCGTGACCGTGCCCGTGATCGTGCGCGTGACCGTGCCCGTGATCGTGCGCGTGGCCAGCGTGATCGTGCGCATGGCCGTGATCGTGCGCGTGGCCGTGGCCGGGCGCATTTGCGGACGAGGGCACGGACGCTAACGAGCGGCGGGCCGTCAGTTGCTTGGCGACGGCGCGCGCGCCGATGACCGCGATCGCGATGCCCGACAGCAGCGTGATCCACGGATAGATCGTTTCGGGAACGAAGATGCCTTTGAAGAGACTGATCGCGACGCCGAGAGCGAGCACGCCGATCGTGTGCGCGACCGTCAGGGAGCCCGCCAAAATGCCGGCCTGTTTGACCGTCGCGCGCGCGCCGACGAGCGACACGGCAAGCAGCGTCTTGCCGTGGCCCGGTTCGAGGGCGTGCAGCGCGCCGAGCACGATCGCGACCATGAACGTGATGCACGACGAAGCGCCAGTCGCTCGTGCCCTTGGCTGAGCATATCGGAGAGTTGATTCGTGCGTCCGAACGACGGGACGCCGCCGGCTCTGCGGACCGCTCTGCGACGTCCTGGGCCGTGACGGTCGGCGCGGCCGTCGGTCGCCACGCTTACGTCGACGCCGGTCGTCGCGCGCGGCGAACCGAGCAGCGCGCTCGGGTACGCAGTCAGTTCGTGCGTCGGTTCAGTCTGCGGCGGCACGATCACGTCGTGCCAGCCCAGGCGTCCGGGAAAGGTCTCGTCGCGGTAGACGATGCGCGCGTGTCCCGGAATGCGGCCGCAGCGGCGCGTGCGCATCGAGCGTCAGATAGAATAGCGGCAAGCCGCCAGCACCCGGCCGCAGGCGGGCGTGCGTATCGTCCAGTACGAGCGCGACGGGCGCGCCGTCGACGGACAGACTGAGCTGCGCGAGTAGCCCGGCAGCACGGCTGACGCCCATAGCGCTGCGAGCTGCGCGGGATCGAGCGTCCCGGTGGGGCTGACTTCGCGCAACGCTTGATACGTCGGGATTTCCGCCATGTCGAGCACATAGCGCACGTGGAGCTGTACGCGGACGCGACCGCCAATTTTGTAAGGTGGTTGATCGTGAAGTTCCCAAGCGGATGTGCCGAACAGCGGCGTACCTGCGAGGCAGATGAAGACGACGGCGTACGTCAAAGCCCGAAGGCCAGAAAGCATGTGTACCTGTCCGGGAATGCTTCGCCCTTGCGAAGTCATTGACTACGGTTCTAACGCGCTATGTCGTTCCCTGGATTCCCTCGCCGGCCGCTCACACTGAAATAGTCCTCACGAATCTTTACTCGACCGTGTTGCCCCACGAACCGAGCGTCTGCATAAGCAGCCGCTACAACACTCAGCCGTCGCCTATCCCGGCATGTTCGGCGGAACGAACGACGCGGTAGCGATCCGGGGCGAGCGGCTCGAGATAGTGCGCGTGCGCCAGCGCTTCGAGCACCTCGCGGGTGAGCCCGCGTTCGTTCTTATTGGGCATCCCGGCCCACCGCAACGCGACATCGCCGAGGTCGAGTTCGCTTCCCGGCGCGAGCATCCCACGGACGAACGCCATACTGAGGTTCAGTTTGCGCATGCGATTTTGTTGCTCGCTGAGTGCGGACTCGAGCGTGTCGCTCGCCCCGTCCAGCGTCCGCTCGGAATTCGCCGGCCCGAGCGCCGGTGCCGTGCGGGGTGACGCATAATTCGCGTCTGGTGCCGGCGCCGGGCCGGCCGCTGAGGCTGATGCGGCGGGAAGCGCTTTTCCGCCGACGATCTGCGGCGCGCGGCGCAGGATCGCGTCGGTCAGCTGCGGGCAGCGCTTGTGCAATGCGCGACGAACGCCGTCTGCCAAGGCACGGCGTTGACGACCGGGCGGCGCGTCTCGAATGCCGCGAAAGATCTTGCGCGCTACGGCGTAGGGCGAGGCGGCCAAGCGCGGCGGCGGTCCGGCAAATCCCGCGCGCGTCATGAATTCGGTTGCGACCGCGCCTGGATCGACGTACGTGACGGCGATGCCGTCGCGCGCGCAGTTCGTTGCGCACGATGCGCGCCATGTTCCGCACGGCCGCTTTCGCCGGCGGATACGCGCCCGAGCGTGCCGACCGGTATGCGCGCGACGCCGCTGCCGACGAAAAAGACCTGTCCGCTGCGTTTGCCGCAACGCCGGCAACGCTTCGCGCGTCAACGCGAGCGGGACGATCACGTGCGTCTCCATCTGCTCGCGCAGCGCATCGTCGCTCTGCTGCGAGATCGGTCCCACCGCGACGCCGCCGGCATTGTTGACGAGCACGTCGAGACGCCCGAAGCGTTCGAGCGTCGCTTCGCACGATCCGTTCCGCCGCACGCGGCGTGCGCAAGTCGAGCGCCAAGCGTCGCGAGCTTGCCGCGTCGCGCCGGACGAGCCGGGCAGCAAGTTCGTCGAGTCGCTCGGCGCGCCGTCCGACGCCGAAGACGTCCCAGCCCGCGCGCACGGCGCGTTCGGCCAGCGCCCGACCGATGCCCGACGACGCTCCCGTGACGATCGCGACGCGGCGCTGCTTCACGCTGCGCTCGCCCCGCGAGCCGTCACCGACGTATTCGGCGTAGGCGCGCTCGATCGACGTCCGGCAGGCCCGCGTAGAACGCGCTCCTCCGCGACGAGCGGCGGCGGGCGCGGCGACGTCACGCGCGCCGTTCGCGTGCGAAGGCGGCCAGCGCGCGCGCGACCGGTTTCTCGCTGCCGTCGGCGCGCACGATGCCGAACGTCAATTCGTGCGGCGCACGATCGAACGGCGGCGTGCCGGCAAGCTGCGCGCGCGTAGTCGGCCCAGCACCACCACAGCGCACCGAGCGCGCCGCGCTCGCTGCAGCCGGTCCAGCACGCCCCGCGCGTAAACGACCATCTCGTCTTCGGACAGGCACGCCATGCCGTCCATCTCGCGCTTGCCGGCCGGGCACGTCGGATTGCCGAATTCGGTGAACAGCACGGGTTTGCGCGCGCACGAGCCGACGACTTGCGCTAAGAAACGGCACGACGTCGGCATCCATGCGATCGCGCGCGAAGCAGCTGTACACCGAATACCCGTGCATCGTCGCAAACGGCCACGGCTGCGGCGATCGATGAGGGACGAATGTGCCGGTCGCGCTCGAGGTCTTCGGCGTGCAAACCGGCCGTCGACGGCGCGTTCGACGTCTCGAAGAGGTCGTGCGTGAGCGCGGCGCTCCAGTGCGTGCGCATCGTGCGGCGTGCGCGGTTCGCGCATGTTTGAAAACTCGTTGCCCAAGTCCCACGCGAAGAGCGCCGCATGATCGCGCGCGCGGTCGCCCAATTGCCGCGCGAGCATGCGCTGCGGGCGAGCAGTTCGCCCGTGTAAAAATCGCCGATGCCGTACGGCGCTCGTCGAGCCGTCGCCGACGATCGTGCGAAAGCGCGGGCTCGGATGCGCCGGATCGAGCGTCCACGCCGGCAGCCAGTTCACGCCGCTCATGTGCCCGCAGAAACAGCGTCGGCATCGTCCCGCAGGCCGTGCTCGTGCGCACGGTCGAGCAGCCGCACGAAATTGTGCGGCGCTCGGCGGTCGAGACGCGTCGGGCTCGGGCTGGAAATCCGCCCAGCGCAAAAAGAAGCGGACGCAGTCGAAGCCCAAGTTCGGCGATCCGCGCGAAGTCTTCGTCGATCTCGCCGAGATCGAAACGCCGCCACATCTCCATCGCGCTCGTGCGCGGCCAATAGTTGATGCCGAGGCGAAAGCGCGCCATCGAGCGTCCGCTTTGCGCGCGGCGCTCCTGCGCACCCTGCGGCGCTGCGCGGGTCGAGGTCGCGTCCGTGAGCGGCGCGCGAACGCCGCCCGGCATGGAGAACCCGCGCGTCGGCATCATCATGGGCAGCGTGTCCGATCTCGAAACGATGCGCGCGGCGTCGAGCGTCGCTCGACGAACTGGGCGTCGCGCACGAGATGCGGGTCGTCTCCGCCCACCGCACGCCCGACCTGCTGTTCGATTACGCATCGACCGCGGCTGCGCGCGGATTGCGGGTCATCATCGCGGGCGCCGGCGGCGCCGCGCACTTGCCCGGCATGACGGCCGCCAAGACGCAGCTGCCCGTCATCGGCGTGCCCGTTCGCTCGGCGGCGCTCGGCGGCCTCGATTCGCTGCTTTCGATCGCGCAGATGCCGGCCGGCGTTCCCGTCGCGACGATGGCGATCGGCAACGCGCACAACGCCGCGCTGTTCGCCGCGCGCATCCTCGCGCTCGACGACGAAGACTGCTGCGCCGCGCTGCGCGAACGCACGGCAGCCGCCGCGGCGTTGCCGTCGAAGCGACGCAGCCTGTGATCGAGACGATCGGCATCCTCGGCGGCGGTCAACTCGGCCGCATGCTGACGCTCGAAGCCAAACGCATGGGCTATCGCGTCGTCACGCTCGAGCCGCTGCCGAATTCGCCGTGCGGCCAAGTCGCCGACGAACAGATCGTCGCCGCCTACGACGATCTGCGCGCCATCGGCGAACTCGGCGCGCGCACCGACGTCGTGACGTACGAGTTCGAAAACATTCCGCTCGAATCGGTGCGAGCGCTCGAAGCCGACCGGCGGCTCGTCCGCCCGAGCGGCGACGTGCTGCGCATCACGCAGGACCGCATACTCGAAAAGACGTTCGTGCGCGACGCCGGCTGCAGCGTCGCCCCGTTTCGCCGGCGTGACGACTGCGCGAGACGCTCGACGCGCGCGGTGCGCGACATCGGCTTTCCGGCGGTGATGAAGACCGCGCGCGGCGGTTACGACGGCAAGGGCCAGTGGGTCGTGCACGACGAGCGCGCACGCCCGCGAAGCGCTCCTCGCAAGCGAGCGGCGCAGCGCTGATCTACGAACGTTTCGTTCCGTTCGACCTGGAAGTTTCGATCATTTGCGCGCGCGGCGCCGACGGACGCACGCATCGCGTTTCCCGTGACGGAAAACCGCCACGATCGCGGCGTGCTCGTCGACGACGATCGTCCCGGCGCGGGTGCGCTGCCGGCGTCGCCGAGCGCGTGCGCACGCAGGCCGCGCACGATCGGGGAGCGGCTCGGCATCGTCGGTGCCTATTGCATCGAGTTTTTCGTGCTGGGCGACGACGTCTACGTCAACGAGATCGCGCCGCGCGTGCACAACAGCGGCCACTATTCGCTCGACGCGACGCAGATCTCGCAATACGAAGCGCACGTCCGCGCGATCTGCGACCTGCCGCTCGATCGAACCGCGAACTGTTCGAACCGGCCGTCATGCAGAACATCCTTGGTGCGGGAACGGGCGACTACCTCGACGGCGTCGCGGACTTACTGACCGATCCGGACGCTCAAACTGCACGTCTACGGCAAACGCCACGCCGCGCTGCGCCGCAAGATGGCCCATTTTACGGTGCTTGCGGCGACGCCTGGAAGAGGCGCTGGCGCGCGCGCGAAGCCGGCCGCGCCAAGCTGTCGTGGACGGACGCTGCGCGGTAGCCGAGCTTGCCCTAGAAATCGTACTGCAGCTGCGTGCGGATGTACTTGAAGTTGTAGGGAAGCGCCGGCTGCTCGCGATTCGCGAAGCGCTCCCGAAACGATAGGCCTTTGTAAAGCGGACTTGGTCGCGGGGCTGAAATAGTACGTGACGTCGACGTCCGTTTCGTACGTTCGGTTCGAGCCGAGTTCGTTACCGTAGTCGTAGTACGCTTCGACTCAGAATGCCACGCACGCGCTTGTTATCGGGCGTGAACGTCAGCGCGGCTTTATAGGATGTGCCGGGGCTTTGGCGCTCGGCCATTCCCTGTGAGATGCTCGTGGTATAGAGCGGATCGGCCGTGTAACCCTCGGTGTAGGGAGACGCGATCCCGCCATAAGCCAGGCGGTACAGGTCGATGCCCGATGGCTGCCGTCGCTATCGTACCGCCGGATGGAAGAAAGATGCCTTTGCCCGCGGCGCCGCTCGTGGCTGCTATCCGCGTCTCATAATGGATCGGCGCCGTGTCGACGCCGAGCGTGAACAGCACGTTGCGATTGAGGTTGGCGCCGACTTGGAGCCCGTAGGTGTCGTTGACGATGCGGCCCACGACGGCTCGTCCCTGGGAACGTTCGTTGACGTACTGCACCGCTACGGTGGGCTGGTACGGCGACGCCGGCGCGAGCGAGTCGCGAATCTCGGCATAGAACAAGATTCGCGATATCGTAGAAGCTGTAGTTGTTCGAACGTCGCCGTCAGGGCATCGCCCGTTCGGTATGTCATATCGGCGAGCAGAAATCCCGACGTATCGTACGTTTTGAAAGACAGTGCCGCCGGCCGGGCTACTGGTGAGCAGCGTGTTGCGCTCGAATTGCGAGGACGTCCGGCGTTCGAAAGCGATCATGCGCGAGACGCCGAGCGTCACGTGTGAGCCAAGCGCGTAATTTGCGTCGAGCCCTTGGAAGGCCGACGGGTTTGAGCCGCGTGTCGGCCGGCAATGCCCAGGGCGTATTGATGATCTGGTCGCCGAGCGTGACGCTGGTGCGCGCGTCGCGATACCGCAGATAGGCTTCATCGAAGGTCGACAGGGCAAAGCCGGGCACCGTGTTGTCGACTTGCGAATTCGCTTGCGGGCGCGGGCCGTTGGCCCCGAACGGATAGGCGCCGAAGTACGTCGTCGCGATGTGCACGGGCGAGCGCGCGACGTCGTAATCGAGATGGAGCGACGCACTTGCGTTGAAGGCGGAGCGGTTTTGGTTGGAAGCGTTCTGGACCCCGTTTTCGCGGTTGAAATCGTACGCGCGCAGCTGCCCGCCATAATCGAGCCCGGGAACGCCCGGTACGGGTGAAAGGGCCCGGGGCGGCGTGGTTGGAGTAGGCACCGCTCCGCGCGCCGTGCGCGGTGCTCCGAGGGGGTTGGGCGTTGCTGTGGAGGCATCCGGCGTCGGCATTAGCGTGACGCCGGTGGAAAGCGCCAACATCAGAGCGGCGAACATCACACCATCCGCCAACCGCTGAGCGCCAGCAGTGAGAAGACGACCGGCCGCAACCAGCTTTCACCGATCACGCGCGACAGTCGCGTGCCAATCCATACGCCTGGCAACGAGCCTATCGTAAGGCCTGCCGCCATCAGCCAATTGACGTTGCCGAATGCGACGTGGCCCGCAGCTGCCAGCGGTACGAGAAACGCCGCAAACGCAATCTCGGCTCCGATCAAACGCCGCAATGCATATCCCGGTAATGCGAAGACTAACAGCGGCAACGTCACCGAACCGCTGCCGACCGAAGTCATGCTAATCAGCAATCCGACAAGCGCTCCGATCGACGCCACCGACCAGCGGCTTTTGAGTGCAGAGACGTCGCTGTGAGCGGACCGGCGACGTATGAACCACGTCGCCAAGATTCCCAAGCAGGCCAACAGGATTGCGATACCGATGCCGTGTTTGATGCCTGCCTGCAGCAGCGTAGGCCGCACGTGGCTGCGCAAAAGGGAGAAGCCCGTCAATCCCGCTAGTGCTCCGGGGATACCACCGACGATCAGCCAGCGCGTCACCATCCAGTCGACGTTCTTCTGCCGGTGTTGTAAGAAGCAAGCGAGGATCTTGGTCGGCACGCCGTAGGCTAGGTCGGTGCCGACGGCGACCGTTGGTGGCACGCCCAAAAGCAAGATCAAAACTGGGGCTAAGAGCGAGTTGCCGCCGATGCCCGTTAGGCCGACGGCCGTCCCGACGAGCAGTCCCGCAAATGAGTAACGAGGGTCCATACGACTCCGCCGAAGGGACGGCACCCGCCGGCCCTATATGAAGCAAATGTTGGCTTTTCTATAGTATACCTTCATCCAGCGCGAAACGCTATCCCCTTGCGGGCGGTATCGGTCAGAAGTCGTATTCGAGTTGCGTGCGAATGTATTTGAAGTCGTAGGGGATCGTCGGCTGCTGGCGATCCGCTAGGCGCTCCCGGAACGAGAGGCCTTTATACGGCCCCTTCGTCACCCGGCTGAAGTAGTACGTCACGTCGACATTCGTTTCATAGGTTCGGTTCGAACCCAACTCATTGCCGTAATCGTAGTACGCTTCGCTCAGGATTGCGCGCACGCGCTTGTTGTCGGGCGTGAAGGTCAAGCCGGCCTTGTACGACGTGCCAGGACTGTGCCGGTCCGCCATGCCTTGCGAGATGCTCGTCGTGAACAGCGGGTCGGTCGCGTAGTTATCGCTGTACGGCGACGCGATGCCGCCGTACGCTATGCGATACGCGCCCCCTCCTAGAGCTGCAGTCGTCGTGGTGCCCCCGGCCGGCAGAAAGAAGCCCTTGCCGGCAGCCGTCGCCGAGCGTGCGACGACCGTATCGTAGCGGACCGGCGCCGTATCGAAACCGACCTGAAACAACACGTTGCGATTGAGATTCGCACCGGCTTGCGCGCCGTATGTATCGTTCACGATCGTGCCGATGAGCCGGCGCCCTTCCGAGCGTTCGTTTACGTATTGGAAAGCCACGCTGGGATTGTACGGTGAGTCGGGTGACAGCGAGCCGCGCACTTCGCCGTAGAACAGATTCGAGATATCGTAAAAACTATAGTTATCCAGCGAGGCCGTCACGTATTTATTGGGTTTCACCATCAGATCGGCCAGCAAGAAGCCCGACGTGTCGTACGGCTTATACGATGGTTGACCAGCAGCTTGACTCGTCAGCAGCGTATTGCGATCGAACGCCGACGACGTTCGTCCCTCGAAGCGGATCATGCGCGAGACGCCCAGAGCGACGTACGGTCCGAAACTATAGCTTGCGTCGAGCCCTTGGAACGCGACGGGCTTTAGGCGCGTGTCGGAGGAGGGCGTCCACGGTGTATTGACCACTTGATCGCCCGCCGTTACGCTCGTATGCGCGTCCTTATAGCGCAGATATGCTTCGTCGAACGTCGACATCGCAAAGCCCGGCAGCGTGTTATCGATCTGAGGATTGCGCTGAGGTCGCAGCCCATTCGCGCCGAACGGGTACGCGCCGAAGTATGTGGTGCCAAGATGCAGCGGCGTGTTCGGGAGCGCGTAATCCAGATGCAGACTGCCGCTGAAGTTGAATGCCGTCCGATTGGGATTGGCAGTATTTTGAATGCGGTTCTCGCGCGCAAAATCGTAGGCCCTCAGCACGCCGTTGAGCGTCAGGCCAGGAAGACCGGGAATAGGCCCCGCAGGATGCGGCGTCGTCGTAGCGGCCGGTGCGGGAACCTGTTGCGGTATCGGTGTCGATGTGGGAGTCGGCTGCGCCGCCGCGGCTAGCGCGGCGGTCGCGCAGATCAGCGGTACGGCGCCGAGCGCGGCACAGCGCGCATGTCGTCGAAACATCGTAGCAAGCTCTTTCTGGTATGTGGCCGTCGCTTATGGTATGCGATCGTGCATTAAGCCGACCTTATGAAACGCTGCTGAATGAAACTTTGTTTGTCGCCGACGAGCGGCTTCGGAACTCAGGATGTTTCCCGGGAACGCACTCCGTGGGCACGCAAGTCTGCTGCGGTCATGCGCCCGAGGATCACGTCGCGCGCGGTTGGCAAGACGTCGACTTCAAGTTGCGGGTGTACCCAGACACCGTCGACGATCGAGCCGCCGCCCAACCCGCCGAACACGCCGCTGCCCACGGGCGCAAGTTCCAACGACATGGCGGCCTCGTGCGGACGGTCGCATGCTAGCCGATCTATGGCCGCGAGCAGTTCCCGTAGAGCGGCTTCATCACAGCGCACATACTTGACCGGAACGGTCAAATAAATCTGCGCGCCATCACCGCCTTGCATGATGACCGCGGTATGCTCCGTCGCGCGCGCTTGGGCTAACGTGTGAAAGCGTTCAAAGTTTGCTTCTTCTTCGGCTTCGTATTCGGACTCAGATTCTTCGGTGCACTCCTCTGGATCGAAGCCGGCGTGCCCGACCGCACGAGCGTCCCCGGGCATTGCAAGTGCCGGCGTCTCCAGCGGCGTGGAGGGGCGCACCAACCGCACGGCACTACGGGCCAGACGCCGGCGCACGAGCCGCAGGCCGGCGACGGTGGCGGTCATCACGGCAATGAACACGGCAAAGATGGCAGCCACGCCGCGCCGCGTCACGCGACTGCTCCGGCCTGCCATCCCGTCAGCGTTTTCGGGCGCTCCGGGATATCGGTGAAGGCCATCGGGCGATCCCAAAAATCGCGTGCCCGCGCCGTCATTCGTGCCGGGCTAGCGGGCGGCGGCGTCTGGAGTTCGAGGGCGCGCTCGTACGCAGCGATGTAGGCGTCGACCATGCGGCCGATCGTAAAGCGGGACTCGACTCGCGCACGGCACGCCTTGCGTGCGAGTCCGCCGAGCGCCGGAACGCGCGCGGCGGCATCCTCGACGCTATCGCACAGAAAGCCCGTCTCGCCGTCGACGACGATCTCCGGGATCGATCCCATGCGCGCTCCAAGCACCGGCGTGCCGCAGGCCATGGCTTCGATCATCGTCAAACCGAATCGTTCGGGTCGCGTGGTCATATGAACCAGTGCCAGCGCTCCCCCCAAGAGCGCATTGCGCTCCGCGCGCTGCACCGGCCCGATAAACTGCACGCGGTCACCGTCGATGTGCGGCGCGACGCATTCGTCGAAGTACGCGCGGTCTTGCGCTATCGCCGCGATCTTCAAACGCACGCCTGCGCGCCGCGCAACGTCGATCGCGCGATGCGTTCCCTTTTCGGGGTGGAAGCGTCCGAGGAAGACGAGATAGTCGCCGGGGCGATCGACATAGGTGAACTCGTCTGGATCGATGCCGTTGTAGGCGGTGCCGAGATAGTCCAGCCCTGGGTCGCGATCGGCATCGCTGATCGAGCAGAAGAAACTTCGTTCGGCCGCAGCGTAATAGGCCGCCAAAATCTGCGGCGACGAAAAGCCGTGGATCGTCGTGATCAGCGGCGGCGCGACCGTCGTCAGCGCGTAGGTCAACGGCTTCCAATCGAAGCTGTTGTGAATCAGGTCAAAGTCGCGTGCGCGCCGGAAACATTCGGCGATGTGCAGAGCCCCGTAGACGTCCGCATCGAGCGCAGGGTCTTCGTTGAGCCCCACCGGCACGACCGAGGCCAACTTGGCCCTCGTAACGGAGTTTCCCGTGGCGAACAGCGTGACGTCGAGGCCACGCGCGCACATGCCGTCGGCGATGTTCGCCGCGACTTGTTCCCAAGGCCCGTACCCCGGCGGAGGCGTCGGCCATGCGATCGGCCCAAGGAGAGCGACCCGCAAACCAGCCAGGGACGAGCGCGAATCACGACTGGATGGTCGCATACGTGTAGGCGTAGCGATGCTGCAGCACCGCAATCGTCGCGACCATCGAAGGCACGACGACCGCGCCCGGAATCAGGTGCGTCAGGATGTCGGCGGCAACCTCGCTCGGTGACATGCCGCTAGGCCCAAAGCCGCCCCGCGCGAGTTTGGCTGCCTGTTCCTCGACGGCGGTGTGGCAGGTAAGCATAACGACGCCACGGCTTTGCAGCGCTTCAATGCTCGTATCTTGCAGTGAACCGGCAACGTTGTCGGGATTTGCGTCGGGCTCGGGACTACTTTTGCGCCGAAGGAAGATGTTGCTCGTCACGGTGGCGCCTGCAGCGTCTTTGAGTTTGAGATACTCGCCGATGCGATAGCGTTTCCAGACGTCGTCCGTAAACGTGTACGCGCTCGATGGCCCGTGATTCGCCGCGATGAGGGCGACGCGATCCGCAGCAAAGCCGTATCCAAACGTTAAGCCGTTGAGCGAGTTCTTCATGTTGTTGAACACGCCGGGAATCAACGCGACATTCTCCCAGAGTTGGCGAATGTCGGCCGGCTTGCCGACGGCGCGGTCGAAGGACGCTTCATCGAAATTTGCTCTCCGTTCGACGAGCGTCGTGCCACCGGGTACGGCGGCGGCGCTCGCAGCGACGGTGGCGGACGCCAAAAACTGTGAACGGATCATGCCGAGTGCGATACCCTCTCGACAGGGCACTTCCTTGAAACGCCAAACGAGCACCCGACGTGGAGGTGATAACGATGCCGATGAACCGCCGCCTTTTCAGCATCGTCGCGGTGTGCGCTGCGGTGCTGTTCGTGCAGGGCTGTTCGACGGGGCAGCACGCCGCCTCGCCCGGTGCGGAGACCCAAAGGGCGGAGCCTTCACCGGCGCCGCTGCCCAGCGGGTCAGAAGGCGCGCTCATCTCGCTTGGCCGCGACATCATCGAGCACACCGGCAGCCGCATGCCGGGCTATACGCGAGCTAGGATGTCGTGCGAAGCGTGCCATGTCGCCGCCGGGACGAAAGCACACGGTGGTTCGTTCGTCGGAATCTATGCGACGTTTCCGCAATGGAACAAGCGCGCCCGGCGTTACATCGCGCTGCAAGACCGGTTGGCGGAGTGTTTCCTCTATAGCATGAACGGCCGGCCGCCGGCGTACTCGAGCCGCGAGATGATTGCGCTCGTAGCATACATCGCCTTTCTTTCACGCGGCACGCCCGTTGGCTCGACGACCCGCACGATGGGGTTGGAACGCGTCGTCACCGGACGCGCGCCGAACGTCGCTGCGGGAGCACGAGTCTATGCGCAGACGTGCGCCGCGTGTCACGGCTCGAACGGTGAAGGCGTCGGCGGCCGTCCGCCGCTGTGGGGCGCGCACTCGTTCAACGATGGTGCGGGCATGCACCGCGTCACGACGATGGCCGGCTTCGTGCGTTACAACATGCCGTTCGGCTCGCCGCCCGATACGCTTTCCAAGCAAGACGCACTCGACGTGTCGGCCTTCATCCTGTCGCATGCCCGGCCCAGATTCAACCGGCATACGACGATCGCGTTCCCTCCGCTGCCGGCGTCGTACTTTTAAACTCCGCTGCCGTACTCTACTTACCGGGTCGCCGCTTCGGATGGCCGCGCGTAGGGAATGCACCCGGTATGATTCGCGATCTCACGCTTTTGCTGACACGCAGCGTACTGGGTCTCAACTTCGCCGCCCACGGTGCTCAGAAGGCCTTCGGGTGGTTTGGCGGCCCAGGGCCGAAAGGGTCCGCCGAAATGATGGGCGGCCTCGGATTTTCGCCGCCCGAACGTTACGCCGCTCTGGCAGCGTACAATGAAATCGTTGCCGGAGTCCTGTGCGCTTTGGGTCTAGGGGGGCCACTTGGGCCGGCGATTATCGTCTCTCAGATGCTTGTGGCGATGACGACGGTGCATGCGAAAAACGGCTACTTCATTCAAAACGGCGGCGTCGAGCCCGGTGTGATGTATAGCTCGGCTGCGATCACGTTGGCGATGGCGGGTTTCGGCCGATATTCGCTCGACGCACGCTTCGGCATGTCAGCGCTCCAAGACGAACGGCTGATCGCTGCCGCGGTGCTGGGCGCTACGGGTGCGGGGATCGCAGTTCTACGCGAACGCAAGCCTCCGCACCAAGAATCGCCGGTGTTATGAGGTCGCTGACTCGGGCCGGTAGCTACCAAAACTCCAGAGATAGCCTTCGCAGTCGCGCGCCCCGTAGTTACGGCCGCCGTAGTCGGGACTTTCCGGCTCCCGGATAATCGTGGCTCCTGCCGCGCGCGCCCGTGCGCAGTGCGCGTCGACCTCCGCGTCGCTTTCAAGAACGATGTAGACACCGCCGGTGGCGCCGCCGAGCCGCCGTGGCGTTTGCAACGGCCACGACATATCATCGCTTGCGGAGCCCAGCATGATGTAGTGCGGGCCGAGCTTGAGCTGCGCGTGATCGATCCTGCCGCCGGCGCCCTCGTACACCACGTGCTTTTCGAAGCCGAACGCAGCACACAGAAAGTCGATCGCCGCAGGGGCGTCCTCGTACCGGAAACTCGGGATGATAGCAAGCGCCGTAAACGATGACGTGTTCATGTGATGGCCGTTCTCCATCGAGTTATGTGCTTCTTCCGATGGAGCGGCCAGGCTGTACGGACTCACGACGTTCGGTACCTTATCGCGCGGCACCGGCAGGGAGCTAGGGACTTCGCAAGGCATGTCCGATGACGCACCCGTCAACCTACGAGGCGCACGCCGTTGGAGATCGGGTCCAAAGGAACCGCTGCACATCCTGTCTCCGTGGCGACGGGGACTATGATCTTATGGTTTTCCGACATTGAAGGCAGCACGCAGCGCTGGGAAGCGCACGGTGATGCGATGGGGTCCGCGCTCCGTACGCATGACGCGCTCATGCACGCCGCAATCGCCTCCAACGGAGGGCTCGTCTTCAAGACGGTCGGCGATGCGTTCTGCGCCGTTTTTCACTCTCCGTTTGCGGCCATTGCTGCGGCGCTGGGCGCGCAGCGCGCACTGGCTGCCGCCGATTGGAGCGCGATCGGGGGTCTGCGCGTTCGCATGGCGATCCATGCCGGTGGACCGGAAGAACGAAATGGCGACTACTTTGGGCCCGCCGTTAATCGGGTCGCTCGGCTGTTATCGACGGCGCATGGAGGCCAAGTTGTCGTTTCCGATGCCGTCGCCCAGCTTTTGCCCGACGGCGTACCGCAGGATTTTTCATTGCGCGATCTGGGACGGCACCGGCTCAAGGACCTCACGAAGCCCGAGCACGTCTACCAAGTCGTCGCCTCAGGCTTGACATCGACGTTCCCGCCACTGCGCTCGTTGGAAACCCTTTCCAACAACTTGCCCCTCGGGTTGACGAACTTCGTCGGACGCTCAGTCGAGCTTACGAAGATCAAGGATTGGATCGGGACGTCGCGGCTCGTAACGCTCACCGGCAGCGGCGGCGTGGGGAAATCGCGTACCGCTTTGCAAATCGCGGCTGACCTGATCGAACACTACTCCGACGGTGTGTGGCTCGTCGACCTGGCGCCCATCGTCAATGGTAAGCTCGTGGCCAGTAGGATTGCCGACATCTTTGATATCGACGATGTCGCGGGGCCGCGTCCGCTAGCAGACCGCCTCACCAGCGCGCTCAAGAAAAAACATGCGCTCATCGTTTTGGACAACTGCGAACATATTATCGCCGCTGTGGCCGAGATCGTCGAGCGTATCGTCAAGCAGTGCCCTGCGATTAACGTCTTAGCAACAAGCCGTGAACCGTTGGGCATCGCTGCAGAGCGACGGTACCGGCTTCCGTCGCTCGATGTCCCAGGGCCTGAGCCCAGCGCCGCAAGCGCCGCACAATCGGCAGCCGTCCAACTATTCGTTGAACGTGCTCAGCGGTTACGGCATGATTTCAAGCTGACGGACGACAACGCCGGCGTGGTAGCCGCGATCGTACGCGACCTGGAAGGCATACCGTTTTCCATCGAGCTTGCAGCGGCTCGCGTGACGATGCTAAGCCTCCGTCAACTCGAGCAGCGCCTCAAACAGTGCTTGCAAATCTTAACGTCGGGCGACCGCACTGCGCTACCACGGCAGCAAACGCTGCGCGCTCTGATCGGCTGGAGTTACGACCTGCTCAACGATGCCGAGTGTATGCTGTTGCGTCACTGCGCGGTCTTCCGGGGCGGTTGGACGATCGACGCGGCCGAGGCAATCTGCGGCTCGCAGCGCGGCGCTTGCGACGTGCTCTCTTCTACTGCCGCGTTGGTCGATAAGTCGCTGATTGCCTGTGAACCGGCAGAAAGCGAGACACGATACCGGCTCTTAGAGTCCACTCGGCAATACGCACTGGAACGCTTACGCGAAGCTAACGAGCAACATGCAGTAGAGGCGCGTCACTGCACGTACTTCCGTACGGCGCTTGAAGAGCACTACGATTCGTTCAGAAGGACCAACTTTGACCGATGGCTGAGCACGGCTCGCACCGAACTCGAAAACTACCGATCTGCCATTGATTGGGGCTTGCAAGGCAATGATGTCGAAAGCGCCGCCACGATCGTCGGGTGCCTGTGTCCATTGTGGTTGGACTCGCTCCGTAGCGAAGGCCGAGCACTGGCCGTTCGAGCGCACGATGCTCTTCCAAGCGACGCGTCAGTGCGCACGCGCGGAATCGTTCTGCTTGCGATCGCCTACCTCGATAACGAAAGCGGCCGCAATGTCGAAGTAGCCGCGGAGGCGGCCGCCTTGCTTCGCAATGAAAATCAGTCTCTGTACGCTCAATCACTCTACATTTGGGGAGTCAGCCTTGCGCACACCGGGCGCCTTGGCGAAGCTCTGGACCGCTTGAGCGAAGCGTTGGCGCTGGGTCGCACGCTCGCATCGCCGCACTTGGTGGCTTCGACATTGAACAGCATGGGAGCCGCGGCGCTCCTTGAGGGCAATCATGTACACGCCCGTCGCCTGTTGGAAGAGGCGATCGCGCTCAGCCGATCGCATGGCGACTATCGCAGGCTTGCCGTAGCGCTCCATAATGTCGCCGAACTACATGCCGCCGGCGGCGATTATCAGGCCGCCATCGGATACCTTCGTGAAGCTGAAGCGATCGACCGTCAATTTGGGTGCGAGCGTTCTTTGATGTTCGGCTTAGTCAACATGGCCGCCTATATGCTGGCCAACGAGCATTGGTCCGATGCGTGGCGTTGCGCCCGTGAAGCGTTACAGATCGCCGAGCGGCGCGATCATCCCATGCAGGCGGCGTGGGCCATCCAACATCTTGCCCAGGTCGCCGCGTGGAGCGGCAACGGGCAATCCGCAGCGCGTCTCTTGGCGTACGTCGACGGGGTCTGCGCTCGTGAGGGGACGGTGCGCGAGCCGACCGAGCAGGCCGGCTACGATCGCACCGTCGCGATGCTGCGCGAGACGATAGCGCCCCAGATGCTCGCGCAGTTATTGCATCCTGATCCTGCGTCTTTACATGACCGTGTTGCCATCGAGGAGGCTCTCAGTATCCCCGCACCTATTTGAACGGCGCCGGCATCTTGACAAGCCTGCTTGGCACGTCTACGTTAGTAAGCCCCGCGCCAACGTCATTTAGGAGTGTAGCTATGGATGCTGGGTATCCATCGAACGAGCCGGCACCACGCGACGGCGACGCCGAGTGCTGGACGCCCAGGCACGGACCCGCGTCGGAGACGAGGAAGACCTTTAGAGCCGGCCAGAATTTCGGAAACTGCGTCCACCATATCGCAGCGTCCGGCGACCCGTGCAACTGGGAGTACGTTGACGGCCGCAATGCTGGGGCAGGCTAGGCGAGGGCCTCGGACCCCGCCTCGAAGTCTAAAGCAGCGTCATCGGTCGCCGAGCACGTCTGCGATGAAATCGTTGATGCGCTCGACGATCGTTGGCTGCGGAGTGTTGTCGTCGGCCAGCGCGCCGAAGCGCTCATTGAGAAACGTCCGGTTCTCGGCCATGCGAGCGGCAGCGGCGTCCGCGTCGCCGTCGCGCAGACGCTCGAGCCCTGCGCGCAGCGTCTGCAGTTGGCGAGACAGTTCCCGATCGGCGGAGGGCGCGCCGTTGCGTACGCGGCCACGCAAGTCCTTGGGGACCACCAAGTAGGCCTCGATCGTCTCGGGCAAATACGACCGTAGCGCTTCGCGCGTCGTAAATGCGTCAAGGCGGCTGGCGCTGCCGCGCCTTTCGTGGTCTCGCGCCAGCGCGACGATCGCCTTGGCTTCGCGGCGATGGCGGTGCGGCAGCTTAGAGATGAGCGCACGCGTCGCACGCCGGGACGGCGGACGGGGCGCCAGCTCGACGCTGCGCCGGCGCAGGGCAATGGCCGTACCGAGAGCGACCGGAATAGCTGCGGCTCCGGCGACGGCTTCGAAAATCAACGGGTCGGTCAGCATTCTGCGGGCCCCGAACGCGAACGTGTGCGGCGGTCTATTTAGCATAGTCCGCCGCTGGCGCGAATGTTTCAGTTTGCACAGCGCGGACCTACCGGCGCACCGTCTGCGCTCGAGCGGCACCGTCGCGTTCGAATGCGATGAGCCGCCGACGCATCGACCCGACAGCGGCACCCTTGACGCGCCCATCGGACCCGACGACCCGGTGCGCCGGTATAAAAAGAGCGAGCGGCGCGCGCCCGAGTGCCCGAGCCACGCCCCGATAGGCGCTGGGACGCCCGACGGCACGCGCGACGTCCGCGTACGAGCAGAGCGTCGCGGTGTGTAGTTGCGCTACGGCCCGCCAAACGGCTAGTTCGAACGGTGTCCCCACCAGCGACAGAGGCACGTCGAAGCAGCGCAGCCGCCCTGCAAAATACAAGCGTAACTGTTCGACGGCCTCAGCGAGCACAGGGTCGCGCCGCCGAGGCTTGGTCCGGATCCGGCCGCTCGCCCAACAGCTCACCGCGATGCCGCTCGCATCCGAGGCGACGTGCAATGTCCGGCCCAGAGGCGTGCGGACGACGACCACGTTGAGCTCATTGCTTTCCAACATCGGAACTCAGCAACGCTTTGAGTACGGCGGCATCGTGCGGCGCGGCTGCGTCGGTGTCATTGTTGAAATACACGAACACATTGCCCGCCTTGGCTTCCAGCCGGCGCAAGCGCTGCGCCCACGTGCGCAACGTGCGTCGCGGATACGAACCCGCGTAGAGTCGTCCGTATCCGTGCAACCGCACGTACGCGAGATCGTCGGCCGTGACGACGTCGCGCATCGCGAAGCCGGGATAGTCGTGTAGGCACAAAGCGACGTTGCGCTCGCGCAGCAGGTCCGCAATGCCCGGCGCGAGCCACGAACGATGTCGAAACTCGACGACGTAGCGGTACTGCCGCGGTAGCTTATCGAGAAATGCACGCAAATGCTCGTCATCACGCTCGAGATACGGCGGAAACTGGACGAGCAGCTGAGCGACTTTGCCGGACGCAAAGCAAGCGATACGTGCCATGTAGTTTGCGATGAAATGGTCGACTCGTTCGGGCAGCGTCTTTCGGTGCGTAATGAGCCGGCTGAGCTTGACCGTAAAGACGAAGTCCGCCGGGACGCGCGCACACCAGCGTTCAATCTGCGGTTCCTTCGGTAAGCGATAAGCGGTTGCGTTTAGTTCGACGGTATCGAATAGCTTCGCATAATGCTCGAGCCAAGCCGCCTGGGTCACGCCTTTGGGGTAAAAGCGTTCGCGCCAGTCCCCGTACACCCAGCCGCTGGTCCCCACGCGAATCACCGTCGCCGGCCCATCGATCCCCGTGTACGCTCGTTGTCGGCCATCGAACTTGTCGATACGCGACGAACCCGCGGTCTCCGTTCTCGCGTCCGTCAGTTGCCTAGAAATCCGGAGGGTCAGAAAACGAAAGCCCGCCCGCGAGCAGCCCGCGGTCACGAGCGAAGGCGCTCATTCGTACCGTAAGGCGACGAGAGGATCGATCCGCGTCGCGCGCCACGCGGGGAGCAGCGACGCGACGAACGCGACGGCGAGCAGCACCAGTGCCACGAACGCCAGCGTTGTCGGATCGGTCGGCGCGATCTCGTAAAGTAGCGCTTCGAGCGTGCCGCCGAAGGCGCCGACGAGGGCGAGTCCGGCCGCGACGCCGACGAGCGCGAGGGCGACCGAACGCACTACGATCGTGCGGACCAGCGCGAGCGGTTTGGCGCCAAGCGCCATGCGGATCCCGATGTCGTGCGTGCAGCGCGCGACGCCGTAGGAAACGATGCTGTAGATGCCGGCCGCTGCAAGAAGGAGTGCAAGGCCCGCAATCCCCGACAGCATTACGGCAAGCAAACGCGAGCGAGCCGTCTCCGCAGCGAGGTACGATTCCATCGGATCGAACGCGAGCGGCGCAAGGTTGGGATCGAGCGCCGACCATACAGGGTCGACCGCGGCTCGAAGATCGGTCGGTGCGAGCGGTGATTTCACCGCGATCCATAAGCTCGCATCGAACGGAATCTGCGTCAGCGGAAAGTACATCAGTGGCTGCGGCGGTGTCACTAGGCTCTGCGAGCGAACATCGCCGACGACTCCGACGATCGTACGGCCGACGAACGACGGATCGTTCATGCCGGCCAGGAGCGTCCGTCCGAGCGCCTGCGAGCCGAGGAAGCGCTGCGCAAAGGTGCGGCTGACGATAGCGACGCGTCGCCCGTTTGCCGCGTCGTCTGCGTTGAAATAGCGCCCTTTTAGGAGCGGTATCCCGAAGGTGGTGAAGTAGCCGGGGGAAACGACGTTGTAGTCGGCATCGATCTTCGCGCCGTGCTTTTGGCCGGAAATCTGAAAATCGGTGGAGCTTTCCCTCCCTGAAAACGGAACGATCAGGGAGACGGACGCTGCGCGAACCCCGGGGAGGACCGCGAGGCCGCGATGCACCCGCGCGATCTCGGCGAGGATCGTCGGGTCGGGCGCCGGCCGGCTCTCGAAGTCGCCGCTCGCTAGAGTCGTGGCGGCGATGGCGACCCCGCGCGGCTGAAAACCCGGATCGACGTGTGACAGCCGGGAGAGACTCTGCAATACGAGCCCGCTGGCAACCGCGAGCGCAAGGGCGAATCCCGTCTGAAACACGACGAACGTGTTACGCAGCGCATCGCCGCCGCGATCGGTTCCGCTTCGGCCGCGCGCATTGAGCCGCTCGCTGAGTTCTTTGCCTGCGACGGAGAGCGCCGGCGTTAGCCCTGCCAGGACCGTGACGACGACGACGATGCCGAGCGTGAACGTGAACGATGCGGCATCGACGTGAACCTCAGCGAGACGCGGAATGCCGGGCGGCCGAGCCGCGACGAACGCATGCGTCGCAAAGATCGCCAGGACGATCGCGAGGGCGCCGCCCGCGACCGCCAGCACGAACGTCTCGGCCAGCAGCAACGCGATGATGCGGCCCGTGCTCGCGCCGACCGCGGCGCGCACCGTCAACTCGTAGCGCCGCGTCGCCGCGCGCGCGAGCAGCAGGTTCGCGACGTTCGCGCAGGCGACCAAAAGCAACAACACGACCCCCGCGCCCACGAGTCCGAGTGCCGGCGTGACATCACCGAACAGCGTTTCGCGCAAGCTGCGGACGACGAGGCTGCGGCGGTATTCGTCGGCGGGATAAGCGCGCAGCAAGTCGGCAGCGATGCGCGCAACGTCGGCGCGTGCAGCTTCGATGCCTGAGCCCGGGCGCAAACGGGCGATCGCCTTATACGAATGATTTCCGCGTTGGCTGTTCTGCGCGTCGTCGACGATCGGCAGGTATGCATCGAATCGGTGGTTCGCGTAGGGCGTGAGCGGCGGAACGAAGGTTGCCGGGACGACACCGACGATGCGCGTCGGGATCCCATCGATGCGCACAAGACGTCCGATGACGCTCGGATCGCCGTGGAAGCGGTCGTGCCAAAAGCGTTCGCCGAAGGCGATAACCGGCGCAGCGTTACGCTCGGTATCCCGCCGGGAGAAAAACCGGCCGATTACCGGTTGGACGCCGAGCGTCGCAAAGAAGTGTTCGTCGACGTCGACCGCGCCAAGCGAAACGGCGCGTCCGGCGCCGCTGAGCGTGACGCTGTCATCCTGGTATGCAGCGATGTCGCTCAAGGTTCGACTGCGCGCACGGACGTCGCGCAGGTTCGGAAGCGAAAAAGTGCAGTAGGTGCAGGTACGCGTGCCGATCTGAGTGCTCTCGTAGACATTGACGAGCCGGTCCGCTTGCGGATAGGGCAGCGGATGCAGCAGCACGCCGTCGACGACCGAGAAGACCGCAGTCGTCGCGCCGATCGTCAGCGCCAGCGTTGCGACGACGATCGCCGAGAACAGCGGAACCTTCGCGAGCACGCGGAGCGCATACGAGAGGTCGCGCGCGATCATCTCGAATCGCTCGGCGACCGACGCCTCCAACGCGTCGCTGCAGCATCCAACGGCGCAAAGCGCCGCACCGATCCATCCGTTGCGTTCATAAGCCTCCGTGACCGTGTCGGTCAGAACGTCGAACATGCGCGCCGCATACGTGCGGCGAAAACCGGCCGGCGCCGGCACGAGCGCAAGCCTAAAGAGAACGCGATACGCCGCGAACGCCGTGCGATTCACGCGACTGCGCTGCTATGCGGGCGCGAGCGCCGGCAAGAGCCGCCTCTGCCGGGCCAGCCGCACCAGTTCGTCTAGGCGCACCGCCTCCGCTGCTGCGATACGCCGGCCCCAACGCGTCAGCCGGTACGTTCGGCGCCGCTCGTCGGCGGCGTCGATCTCTTCGATCCACCCGTCGACGAGCATCTGCTTGATGACGCGATAAAGCGTGCCGGGCCCGAGTTTGATGGCGCCCGCGGTCGTCGCATCGACTTCCTTGATGATGGCGTAGCCGTGCCGCTCGCCCTCGGACAGCGCGAGCAAGATGTGAAAGCCCGCAACGCCGAGCGGCAGCAGGGTGCGCGGATCGCTCTTCGGTGCCACGGCGTTCAGAGATGCGGTCCCCAGCCGTGAAACAAGCGATCTTCACGGCGACGTGCCGCCAGCGCCGGTGCCTGCGATACGCGGGTGTCACGGCGATCGTTCTCGGGGCGGCGCGGGTGCGGTGCTTCAGACATCGAGCAGTCCTCTCTCGGGAGCGTTATATCTATCCTGGATAATATCCACTACGGATGTATCCGTCAAGAGAGGCGAGCGACGGTTTTTTTATCGTCGCGACATCTGCGACGACCGCGCTGGACGCGCGAGGGCGCGGCAGCGGCCCATCGATCGATGAAGCCGTGCAGGTGGAAAGCGCAACGAGGCGCAGGCGTTGCGTTGACTGCAACGGGCGTCAGCTTTTCGTGCGGGCTTGACGCTATAAGTATTATGGATATAATCTAAGCAGATAGATTCATTTCGGAGTATGAAGTGCACCACGATCCCAAACTCGATCGATCCCGCGCTCCTGGCTGCCCCCTGCCACCGGCCCAAACCCGTAGCGTTCTCACGCGCCTGCCTTCGCTTCTGCGGGGCACCGAGCACACGGTTCATCTGTGAGCCGAGCGACGGCGGACGTTCGTGAAGCGTTGCCGCTCAGCGCGGCCACGTTTCACATCTTGCTCGCGCTCGCGGGCGGCGAGCGGCACGGTTACGGGATCATCAAGGAAGTCGAGGCGCAGACGGGCGCTACAGTCAAGCTGGGTCCCGGGACCCTTTACCGGCTCGTCAAGCAGTTGCAGAGCGACGGCTGGATCGCCGAAGTTTCCGGCGACGACGATGACGACGAGCGGCGCCGCTACTACCGGCTGATGCCGCGCGGCCGGCGCATCGCGCAGGCCGAAGCGCAGCGCCTCGAAGAGCTCGTGCGCGTCGCCCGCTCTCGGCGGCTGCTGCCGTCGCTTGCGAGCGCATGAGTGCGACGGGGCTTGCCGCTTCTCTTTTCCGGGTGCTGCTGTACGCGTCACCAGGGAGCTTTCGACGCGAGTACGGAGCGCAGATACGCGACGACTTCGACGACGCGTTGCGCGACGAAGGGCGCGCCCACGGCGCCTTCGCGGCGACCGCGTTTGCGCTTGCCGCATACGCCGATATCGTATGGACGGGCGTGCGGGAGTACGGCCAGATGATCTGGCGCGATCTCGTCTTTGCGGTGCGTTCGCTACGGCGCACGCCCCTGTTCGCGTTCGTCGCGATCGCGACGCTCGCACTTGCGATCGGAGCCAATGCGACCGCGTTCAGCATCCTGCGCGCCGTCGTGCTCGCGCCGTTGCCGTACGCTGACCCCGACCGCCTCGTCGCCGTGCAAGTCTCCGAGCACGGAAAGTTCAGTCGGTGGTCACTGCCGAACTATGCCGACGTCGCAGGCGAGACGCCGGCCTTCGCGCGGTCGGCGGCATATGTGAACACCGGCGCGACGTTGACCGGGGCTGGAAGCCCCCAACACCTGGACGGTTTTGCGATCACTGCCGGATTTTTCGACGTGCTGCAGACCCGCCCTGAACTCGGAAGATTTTTCACGCGCCGCGACGCTCGCCCGGGCACGCACGACGTCATCGTCTCGGACGGTTTCTGGCGCCGTACCTTGCATGCGGCCCCGACTGCGATCGGCGGTACCTTGCGGCTCGACGGCGTCGCGTATCGCATCGTCGGGATCGCGCCGGCCAAATTGGCGCAGCCCGGCATGGACCGAGGGTTTACGAACCCATCGTATTGGATCGTCCTGCCCGACGACGGTACGGGCACGCAGTATCACAATCGCTCGTTCAACGTGTTCGCTATGATCGCTCGGCTGCACGCAGGGGAATCGCTCGATGTGGCGCGTGCCCAGTTGACGGTCGCGCAGAAGCGTCTGAGCCGCAAGTATCCCGACGACGACCGTGGCATCGTCTATACGCCGCTTTCCTTGACCGATGCACTCGTCGGAAGCATGCGCGTCGTGCTGTTCGCGATCTTTGCCGCGGTGACGGGCGTGCTGTTGATCGCGTGTGCCAACGTTGGGAATTTGCTCCTCAGCCGTGCCGCGGCGCGAACTCGCGAACTCGCGTTGCGCACGGCCCTCGGCGCGTCACGGCGACGCCTGATCGCGCAACTCCTCGTCGAAACCTTCGCTCTCGCGCTTGCCGGCGGCGCGACGGGATTGGTGCTTGCGTGGGGCGCGGTGGAGGCGTTCGCCGGCTTGGCGCCCAGCGACATTCCGCGCGTCGCCGACGTTACGCTCGACGGCACCGCGGTACTCTACACGTTCGGAGCCGTCATCTTCTGCACGTTGTTCGCGGGGCTCGCTCCAGCGCTGTTTTCCTCGACGCGCAACCTCGTGGGTGCGCTCAAGGCGGGCGGCCGCGGCGGTGATGCCGCGTCCGGCCGGCATGCGCGCAATGCGCTCGTTGCTTTCGAGATCGCCCTGACCTTGGCGCTCGTCGTCGCCGCGGGTCTCGTCCTGCGCAGTTTCATAAGCCTCACGAGCCAGCCGCTCGGCTTCGAACCCAGCGGCGTCACCGTCGTCGGGAGGGTGCAGATTCCCCACGACCGCTATCCGACCGATCAGTCCGTCGCCGACTTCATGGCGCGCGTCATCGCGAAAGCGTCCGCGTTGCCCGGCGTGCACGACGTTGCGTGGGCGATAGCGCCACCGTTCGAACGGACGCAAATCGGCGTCGTCTTTCAACTCCTTGCCGAACGTCCCGCGCCCCGCGGCGACGAACCGACCACCGCAGTCAACCTGATCGATCCGCACTACTTCGTCACGCTACGGCAACCGCTCGAGCGCGGCCGTGCGTTCACCTCAGACGACCAGTTGACGTCGGCGAACGTCGCGATCGTCAACGCCGCCTTCGTGCGGCGGTTCATTTCGCGGGGAGACGCACTCGGGCGCCGGATGACCGTGGGGATATCAGCAACCGGCCATTCGGGTCCCCGGACGATCGTCGGCGTCGCGGGCGACACGCGTACGTCGTACGCGCTGCCGCCGGAGCCGACGGTATACTTGCCCGCGCAGCAGGTTCCGTTTCCCGACATGGCGCTCGTCGTGCGCGGCGACGGAGCGGCCGCTAAAGCCGTCGCAGCAGTCGTTCCAAGCGTCGATCCGCTAATGCCCGTCCCCGCGCAGCATACACTCGCGAGTTTGATGGCGGAAGATACGGCGCGTGCTCGGCTGGGCGTAGCGTCCATCGGTGCGCTAGCCTTCGTCGCGCTCAGTCTCGCGCTAGCGGGAATCTACGCGGTCGTGTCCTACGGCGTCGCGCAGCGTACGCAGGAGCTCGGCGTTCGGATGGCGCTCGGCGCGCGCGCGACACACGTCGTTCGCGACGTCGTCACCCGCGCGCTCGGCATCACGGGAATCGGCGTCTCGGCGGGCATCGTACTTGCCGTGTTTGCAGCGCGCGCAATTGCGGATCAACTCTACGGCGTCGCGCCGTTCGATCCCGCGACGTTCGCGATCGTCATCATCGCGATCGTGCTGGCGTCGGCTGCCGCTGCGCTCATCCCGGCCCGGCGCGCGACGCGAGTCGATCCTATCGTCGCGCTGCGGTACGAATAAGATGGACCTGCGTCGAGATCTTGGACGAAACAAGGCCGGCACAATGGATGTCGTGCGGGTGCGCCCGCGGGCCAAGCTAGGAACGATAATCGTCCCGATCCTGCTCGTGGCGCTGATAGGCGCGGCGGCCTACTCCGTTGTCTCGCTCGCGCACAGGCCGGCGGCGGCGCCGCTCGTCGATGCCGGGTCGCTCGTGACCGACGTCGCCAAACGCGGCACGCTCGTGCGCTCGGTGCGCGCCGCGGGGACGATCGAACCGGATCGCGTGCAGATCGTCGCGGCGGCGGCCGACGGTCTGATTACCTCGCTCGACGTACGCCCCGGCAGCACCGTGCACGACGGCTCAACGATCGCGACCTTGCAGAATCCCGATCTCGAAACGGCGATCGTGGACGTGCAGACGCAGCTCGACGCGGCTCAAGCCGACGTCGCAAGCGCGCGCGCGGAGGCGCAAGCGACGCGGCTCGACAAGCAGGCCGCCTACGCGAGCGCCGTTTCCGAAGCGAAACAGGCCGACGTGACGCGCGGGGCCGACGCTCGACTTCACGCGCAAGGCTTGATCGGCGATCTGCAGTACCGCGTCGCACTGATCAAAGCGCAGGAAGACCATGGGCTCGTCGGAATCGACGAACGCCAGATCGGCGTCGATACCGCGGATGCAAACGCCAAGATAGCCGCCGCACAAGCCAAAGTCGATCAGCTCTCGGCACAGCTTGCGGCGAAAAAGGCACAGCTCGGGACGCTGTCCGTGCGCGCGGGCAGTGACGGGATCGTGCAGAGCGTAGCGGTCGACCGTGGACAACGCGTCGCGCTCGGCGCTGAGATCGCGCGGGTCGCGAACCTTGCCGATCTCAAAGCCGTTCTGCAAGTTGCGGAAAGCGATCTGCACGGGGTGGCGATCGGCATGCCGGTGTCGATCGACATGAACGGCGGCGGCACGAAGTCCGGCTTTGTCGAACGCATTGCGCCCGCAGCACAGAACGGCACGGTCGCCGTCGACGTGCGGTTCACGCAGATACCCGCGGGCGCGCGACCCGATCAGAACATCGACGGAACGATCGAGCTCGCACGCCTGCGCAACGTCGTCTCGATCGCGCGCCCCGCCAACGCGGCCGACGATTCGACGATTTCGCTGTACCGGCTCTCGCCCGATGGTTCGCGCGCCGTGCGCACGTCCGCGCGTCTCGGCACGGGGTCGCTCGACCGCGTCGCCGTGCTTTCCGGTGTGCGCGCCGGCGACTCCGTCATCGTCTCCGACACGTCGGCCTACAACGACGCCGCCGTCTTGCGTCTGAAGTGAATCCTGAAAGGAAGAGTATGCTCATCGAACTCGACCGCATCGGTAAGGTGTACCAGACCGACGAGGTCGAAACCCATGCGCTGGCCGAGGTGAGCGCGACGATCGAACGTGGCGAATACGTCGCCGTCGAAGGTCCTTCGGGCTGCGGCAAATCGACGTTGCTCTCGATCATCGGGCTGCTCGACACCCCGAGTTCCGGCTCGTACCGGCTTCTCGGCCGCGAGGTCGCCAAGCTCCCTGCAGGGGAGCGCTCACGCTTGCGTAACCGCGAGATCGGATTTATCTTTCAAAACTTCAACTTGATCGGTGACCTGACGGTTGCCGAGAACGTCGAGTTACCACTGACCTATCGCGGCCTCTCGTCGGGCGAACGACGCCGCCGCGTCGCCGAAGCGCTCGATCGCGTCGCGATGTCGCACCGCGCGCGACATTATCCCGCGCAACTCTCCGGTGGTCAACAACAGCGCGTTGCCGTTGCACGCGCGCTCGGAGGCGAACCGGCCGTGCTGCTTGCCGACGAGCCGACCGGCAATCTCGACTCAACGAACGGCGAGATGGTGATGACCCTGCTCGCCGAATTGCACGACGCCGGTTCGACGATCCTTATGGTCACGCACGATCGCCGCTTCAACCGCTATGCCGGGCGCACAATCGGTCTACTCGATGGACGCATCGTCCACGAAGATGTCGCAGCCGCGATGTGATCAGCTTTTGACCGGAACTCCGTTTCCGCCCACGTCCAGAATGCAAAGCTTGCGCTTGCCATGGTCTCTTATCGCAGGGAACGGCGCATGAAGATTGTGGCTTGCGTGTTGTCGTTGTAACGCGGGACGGGCACGTAGCCGCGGCGGGCGTAGAAGCGAACGGCGGCTGCCAAACCAGCGTACGTGTCGAGATAGATGGCAGTTCGACCAACAGCGCGCGCATGGTCTTCAAGAGCGTCGAGCAAGGCATCCGCTAAGCCAGTCCCGCGGTACTCCACGCGTACGTAAAGGCGTTTGACTTCGCATGCGAGTGGGCCGATGTTCGGCAGCGGCCGGAACGCGATACAACCGGCCACCCTCGCGTCCTGCGCGAGCCAAAAAGCGCCGGGGCCGAAGAGATAGCTTCGGATCGCGGCGCAATCGTCACGCAGAACGACCGAAGCTGCGTCGTTATACTCGTCTAGGATAGCGCGTACCGCCGGCTCGTCCTCAGGGGTCGTGCGGCGGATCGTGGGAATTGAGGTGCTCGCTCGTTCGTGAGGACGCGTCGCCGTCAACGATCGAGTTGGTGTTTCGAGACCAGCGGAACAGGTTGCTCGACGGTGGCTTCTTCGAGTTTACCGCCGCCCTCGTGCCACGCTTTGAAGCCTCCTTCTAGCGCGCGGAGTGCGCCATATCCGTCCGCTTGAAGTTTGGCGGCGATTTCCTCGAGCACTTTACCATTGCCGTCCTCGTCGTAGAGCACGATTAAACCGTCCTCTTTCGGTAGAGGCAACACGAGCTTTGGAGCATCGCGCAACTTGTGCGTGTCGTAGCGGATTGCGCCGTAGATTTGCTCGCCGTGGACGCTGCGGCGCAAGTCGAGGAGAAAAACGTCGTTCGCTTCGACATGCCGGCGGAGTTCGTCGACGCCGATCGTGGGAAGGGTAGTGCGAGGTTCTGCCATGCCGGAAACCTACCCAACCACCATGCCGGAGACCTACCAAGCCCGATTCCGCCAAGACGCTGCCGACCGCTCGGCAACGAAGAGCGGGCCATCGCCATCTTGAAATGAAGCCCGTGCCCAAGCGGATCAGCGAACGGAATACGCGTCAGAAGCGGGCGATTCGTGACGCGTTCGCGGGCGCCAACCGGCCGCTTTCGACGGGCGAAGTGCACGTTGCCGCTCAGCAGGCCAGTGCGGGGCTCGGCCTCGCGACCGTGTACCGCTCCATCCGCAGCCTACTCGAAGACGGCTGGCTGTCCGTCGTCGACGTGCCCGGCCGCAATCCGCTCTATGAGGTCGCGGGCAAAGGCCACCATCACCACTTCTCGTGTACGGACTGTGCGCGCGTCTACGAGTTCGAAGGCTGCGCCAGCGTCGATGCGAAGCTGCCGCGCGGCTTCCGCGCGACGGGTCACGACCTGACGTTGTTCGGCGTTTGCGCGGCTTGTAACGCTGCGGCACGTAAGGCCGCTGCGAGCTGAAGACGACGGGCCGTCTGGGGTATACGAAGGGCATCGTGGAGCATCACGTTCACCATCAGCACGAGCACCGCCACGGCCCGGAATGCGGACACCTGGGCGTCGACCACGAGGATCACGTCGATTACGTGCATGACGGACACCTCCACCACGTGCACGACGAGCATGTCGACGAACATGAACTGCTCGCTTCGCCGGCTCACCCCGATGCGTGCTCGCAAGGCCATGCATGCGGGGGGCACGCAACCGATCACCTGCACGGGGTAGGCTGCGGACACGACGCGGTTCCGCATGCGGGCCACATCGACTACGTGGTCGCCGGCCACATGCACCGCCGGCACGGAGCTCATTGCGACGATCACGGACGGCTGCTCCCCGACACCGGCCGGTAACGCCGTGCATAGACGCGTGCAATCGCATATTCCAGCGCCGTAATCGTAGCGATAAAGAATCCGACCGGCCAATCGGTGGCGTACGCCAGTGCGATGCCGACGACGACCGCAAGCGCCGCAAAAAGAAACGCTACTGCGATCGTGGCCGCAGGGCGCGGGCTTATGTAGGCGGCGGCGCCCGCCGGCCCGATCGCGAGACTATAGATCAGCAGCGTGCCGACGACGGGTACCGTGACGGCGGTCCCCAAACCAACGATCGCTAAGAACGCGATGTCGAGCGCGACGGTCGGAACGCCCCGCGTGCGCGCCGTCTCGCGCGCGATCGTTGCGAACAGCAGAGGCCGCGCGACTGCAGCCATGGCCACACGATCAGACCCGTTGCAGTCGCGATCGTCAAAACATCGTTGCGACTGACGCCGACGATCGTACCGAAGAGCAGAGCCGAGATGTTGCCGGCGTACGAGTGGGCGAGCGCGAGGAAGAGCGCGCCCGTTCCCAGTGCGGCCACGAGCACGAGCGCCGTAACGACATCCCGTTGATGTGAGCGCGCCGGTGCCGTGCCGAGCCCAAGCGCACCTAAAACGGCAAAGACGATCAATCCAACGAGCGGGTCTATCCCGAGCAACACGGCACCCGCTGCACCCGCAAAGCCGATCTGCGCCAGCGCGTGGGTTGCAAACGCCGCACCACGCAACACGATGAAATATCCAACGCTCGCCGACAGCAGTGCGACGAGCAAGCCGGCTACGAGCGCATTTTGCACGTAGGCATGCGCGAATGCATCGCTCACCGACGTTAGCCGTTCGGCGCTGAGCCGCGCGCGATCATGCGGCTCCGGCCGAGCTCATGCGAGTCGCAGCCGGACGGCGCGCGCTATCACGAGTGCACTTAACGCAAGCGCGGCGACAAAAAAGCTGACGGGCCAGCCTTGGCGATCCGCCGACCACGAGAAACTTACGTAAGCCAGTGCAATCCCGAGCCACGCTTCGGCGATGCCGAGCGCGACCGCGAGCACGATAGCGGCGAAAGGACGGCGTATCAGCGTCAAGGCAGTGGCCGGCGGCCCGATCAACAGCGCCGTCGCGATCAAGACGCCGACAATCTGCGCCGTTTCAGCGACCGCAATTGCCGTGATGGCGAGGAACGAAAAGCCGAGCGTCCGCACCGGTAAGCCGGCAGCCTGCGCCGTCTGTTCTGCGACGCTCGCGAACAGCAGCGGCCGGAAGATGGCGGCGAGCGCCGCAAGCGCGCATGCTCCCACGATGGTCATCGCGCGCAACGTAGCGGCATCGACCTCGAACACCGAACCGAACAGCAAGACGCTCTGCGCATTGGCGTAATGACTCTGTACGTGAAGGAACAGCGCGCCCAAGCCCAGAGCTACGGCCAAGACGAGGCCTGTCGCGAGGTCGCGTTCGCGCGCGCGACCGCCGAGAGCTCCTATGCCGGCGGCTCCTCCGAGCGAGAACGCGAGCAAACCCCATAGCGGGGGCGCTCCGACGACGAGTGCGCCTGCGCCGCCCGTGAGGCCGATGTCCGTCAGCGCATGACCGGCGAACGCAAGCCCGCGTATCACGATGAAATACCCGACTGCGGCCGACAATGCGGCGGCGATGCCGCTTGCAACCAGCGCCAAATGGACGCTAGGGTCGGCCAGAAATGCGCTTGCGTTCACGCGGCGCCGACGACGACGATGCGGCCGCGCACGTGCAGCACGTCGACCGGACGATCGTACAGGCGACTGAGGACGTCTTCGTTGACGATCTCGGCGACCGTCCCAAGCGCGGCATGGCCGCCGGCGAGATACAGGACGCGATCCATCGCGCGCAGCAGCGGATTGACGTCGTGCGCGACGAGCAGCACGGTCATCGCGTGCTCGCGTGCGATGCGCGAAACGAGCGCGACGATGTCGCCGCTGCCGGCGAGATCGAGGTTCGCCAGCGGCTCATCGAGCAGCAACAGCGCCGGCCGGCCAACGACTGCTTGGGCGATCGCAAGCCGCTGTTGCTCGCCGCCGGAAAGACGCCCGACGGGCTTCTCTGCGAGCGCCTCGGCGCCGACGTCACGCAACGCGGCAAGGATGCGCTCCGAGCGAAGGCGGGAAGGCAGCGCGAATCCCCAGCGTTGGCCATCGAGGCCCAGTCCGACGAAATCGCGCGCGCGCAACGGTAGATCGCGATCGAGTTCGACGTTTTGAGGAACGTAGCCGATCGGCCGGTGCTTGCGCCGCGGATCGTCGCCGAAGACCCGGACCGTACCGGTCGTCGGAGCAAGAGACCCGAGCGCCAACTGCAAGGCGGTCGACTTGCCGGCGCCGTTGCCGCCGATGACGCCGACGAATTCACCGCATCTTATCGTGAACGTGACGTCGTCGAGCACGACGTGCGCGCCGCGCCGGAGGCCGACGTGCGAAAAGGTAATGGCAGCTTCGGTTGTGAGTCTGTCACTCACGGAGCGTGTCGGACGGCCGGCGTCTTGCGATCGGACACTTGCGAGCGCGAGTTCCGTCCTGCAACAAGCGCCGCAGTCAAGGCACGCAATTCCCCGTCGAACCAAGATTGGACGTGCATGCCGGGCGGCAAGGTTTCGGTGACGCCGACCACCGGCACGCCGCTGCTGCGCGCGATCTGCAGTAAGTGCGTGGTGCTCGGTTCGATCGTTTGACGGTTGTTGATCAGCGCTGCGACGTGACGTCCCGCGAGCAGAGCACGCATCGCGGCGATGTCTTGCGGCGCTGGATCATCGCCTTCTTCGATGGCCTTAGCGAAGGACGACGGCGTCGCGATGCGCAGCGCTGCGGCGTGCAGCACCGCATCGAAGACCGGTTCCGTAATGGCGACTTGCGTGCCCCCATAGCGCCGGCCCAACGTCAACGTACGCCGAGCGAAGCCGTCGAGCCAAGCGCGGAAACGCCCGCTATTACGCGACAAAGCGCGGCGTTCGTGGGGCGACCGCCGCGACAAGTCGACGACGACCGCGCGCGTGAGCGTCCGCAACGCTTCACTATCGTACCAAACATGGGGATTGTCACCGGGACGCCGGCCCGCCAGCGTACCGACAACGATGACGGTCCGCCCAACTCGCGGCGATGCAGCCAGAAGTTTGTCGACGAACGCGTCATAACCCAGGCCGTTCTCGATGACCAAATCTGCGTCGGCGATCGCGTCGGCGTCGCGGGTCGTCGGTTCATAGGCGTGGGGATCGGCGCTGGGACTGTCGAGAATCGTCGTCAGTTGGGCGCCGCGCCCCGCTATCTGGCTGACGACGTCGCCGTAGACCGCTTCGACGGCCACGACCCGTACCCCCGAGCCGGGAGGGCTGCTGGGTGCTGCGCACGCCGCGGCCAGCGCCAGCAGCGCAGCCGCCGCTCCTGCGCGCGACACATAATGACAACGCTTTCTCATCAGCCGCCGTTTGTCTTGTGCGCCTTCTGGAAAGTCCCTGCGCTCTGCAGATCTGTCTCTCGCCGCGAGGCCGGCACGAAGGCCGCGGCGTGCTGAACGCCGCGGCACAACTCAGCACCGCCCTGCGGTAACGAAACGTACACCGGGCTCGCGCGACGCCTCATCACTAAAGCGCGATCGTTGCCGTGAGCGGCAGGTCGCGCGACGACGTGCCGACCATGATCTGATAGCTGCCTGGCTCGACGGTTTGTCCCCGACCGTTCCAAATCGCGAACGCAGCGGGCGACAGCACAACGTGAGCGGTTGCCGCCTCACCGGCAGCTAACGGGACGCGGGCGATGCCGCGCAGTTGATGCGGCGGTTCTCCGGCAGCGTGAGGATACGCGACATAGACCTGGACCACGGCGGTCCCGGCCACATTTCCCGTGTTGGTTACATCGGCGTCGGCCGACACGACACGCGCCGGCCCAGAGCCGCTCATCGCGATGCGTAGATTAGCTAGGCGAAACGTCGTGTATGACAGGCCGAAGCCGAACGGGAACGCCGGCGTCTTCGCGAAGTCATCGTACCACCGATAACCGATATCGCGCTTTTCGGCGTAGGGAACTGGTCGCGACGGCCCTAGGAACGGTTGAGCCGCATAGATGGGCGCCGCCGGTACGTCGACATCGGACGAGGGAAACGTTAGCGGGAGTTTACCGGACGGGTCGACTGCACCGCTCAGGACGTCGGCCGTCGCAGGACCGGCAGCTTCGCCTGGATACCACATTTCGACGACGGCAGCGACGCGGTTCAGCCACGGCATCAACACTGCCGCGCCTGTGTTGAGCACGACGACCGTTTTTGGATTGACCGCGGCGACGGCCGCGATCAGATCGTCTTGCCGCCCCAAGAGTGACAGCGTCGCACGGTCGCGGCCTTCGGTCTCGTAATCCCCGGCGAATACGATCGCAACATCGGACGCTTTGGCGAGGGCGACGGCGCGTTCGATGTCGAGGTTCGGTGCCGCAGGCGGCGGCCGCCATTCCAAGCGGACGAAGTTATCGCCGCCCCGCCGCCAATCGACTTCGAGCGGATAGGTCCGTGCCGCCTGTAGGCTCAGCGTCGTCGTGGGCCCGGAACCCGTGTCTGCACTAGCGTTCCACGCATCGAGCAGCGTCGTGGCGCCGACGCGCAAACGGCAGACGCACCGCCCCTCCATGCCGATCACGTAAGAACCCGTGACCGGTACACGCAATGATCCGGTCCAGCGAACCGACGAGTCGTATGGAAGCGCGGGCGTCGGAGGTTCGGTGCCCCAGTTGAAGTCGAGACGATCGTCCGTGCGCACGAGCGCCGGTGCACCGGCCAAATTTCCATTGGGGAAATACTCGCCGCGCAATCCGTGGGCCGACGACGGCGCCGGTGGATTCAAGGCGAGAGAGTCGACGGTCGGTGCATCGTCAGCAAAAGGAACGCCTTGCGCGTACGCATAGCGCACGACGACGCCGTCGAGCGACGCGCGCAATGCAGCAAGCGGACTAACGGCATCCGCGTTGCGGACGAGCGCCGACCCACCGCCGAGTACGGGAGCGGGCTCCGCCGTGGACCCGATGACCGCAACGGAACGAAGTCGCCGCGCGTCAAGCGGCAAGATGCCGGCGGCGTTCTTGAGCAGCACCGCGCTCTCGTCGGCCACGGCTCGGGCTGTCGCCGAGTCGCTGCGCGGCTCCGGGGCCGCTCGGCCCGGCGGATCGTCGAAGACGCCGGTACGGATCATCGCGCGTAAGATGCGCCGCACGTGCATGTCGATCGTCGCGGGCTTGACGTTGCGCGAGGCAACGGCGGCGGTCAACGGCGCACCGTAGATGATCCCCTTGGGCATCTCCAAATCCAATCCGTTGAAGATCGACCTATAGAGATCGTGCTGCGCATAAAAGTCCGACAGGACGAAGCCGTCGAAGCCAAGTTCGCTCCGCAGCAGCCCCAGCGTCGCCGCATTCTCGCAGGCCCACACGCCGTCGATCTGATTGTAGGCGCACATGACCGCCGCGGCGTGAGCGTCCTGTACGGCGGCGGCAAAGGCGGGTTCGTAGATCTCATGAAACGTTCGCGGATCGACGTCCGAACTGTCGCGGTGCTGTCCCGTCTGTTGATTGTTGAGGGCGTAATGCTTGACGACTGCGATCACGTGATGCGCGCCGATCGCCGCGATCTCAGGCGCAACGATGTCCGCCGCGAGGTACGGGTCTTCGCCGAATGCTTCGAAGTTGCGTCCGTTGAGCGGAACGCGCGCGATGTTGACGGTCGGACCCAGCAGAACGTCGGCGCCTTTCGCGCGCGCGTCGCCTCCGAGCACGTCCCCGTAGGACGCAGCAGCGCTCGCATCCCATGTGGCTGCCAGCGCTAGCGGCGAAGGCAGCGCCGTCGAGAAGCCGTCTCGTACACCGGCTGGGCCGTCGTCGAGCGTCAGCGCGGGGACGCCGAACTCGGGAATGCCGGGAACGTAGGCGGCAAATCCGTGCGGATCGTCCGCGCCGTGCAATGTGGCCAGCTTCTGCGCCATCGAAAGCCGCGCCAGCAGCGCGTCGACGCGCACGTCGACGGAGGCGGTGGGATCGCGCCAGACTTGCGTGGCCGCTTCGGCCGGTAGGTCGAGCCGTACGGCGCTGCACGAGGCAGCGATTGCGAGCAGCGCGATGCCGAATTTTATCGCTGCTGGACCCTTACAGGCGAATGTTGAGTTGGACGAACGGCAGAATTCCCGCGTTGCGCTCGACGAGGGAGCCGCTACGCGCGTACACGAGCGTTTGATTGACGTAGCGTACGCCGTAGCCCAAAGACGCCAGTCCGTGCGAACGCACGAGGTAGCGAACTTCGGCGTCGATCTGCGTGCCGGTTTCGGGATCGAAGCGGTCGAGCGCGCCCGGGATGCCGGGGTAGACGCGCAGCGTTCCGTGAGCTTGCGGAAGACCGCCGAAGGTCACGTCGAGCGTTCCGTTCGGTGTAACGTCCACGCGTTCGTGTAATTCGAGGCGCACGCCATCGGCCAACGACGCGAACGAACCCGGAGGCGAAATCCGATCGGTCGTCGATGCGATCACGCCGTAGCCGATCCCGAACGCCAGCTGGCGGGAGGCGGGCAGGCGCACCGTCGCGTCTCCGGTTTCAACCGTAGTGCGGGCGAGATCGAGCGGATCGCCGTAGCGGCGCGTCCGTGCATACGGCATGCCCTCGGCGTGAATTTCGATGCCGCGTAAGCGAGCATCGAAGTCGAGGACGGGAAGCACGCTGCCGCCGACGTGCGTGTTTCCGGTGATGCCGGTGTGCGTGCCGACGAACGGGGCCGCTGCGATGCCGAAGGTCACGTCGGCGGCCTCACCGATGGCCGGCTGCGCGATGCAAAGGAGTGCGCAGCCGGCGGCCACGGCGCCGCTACGCCGGGTCAGGAGCTTGACCCGTTTCGCGTTGTTGCAAGAAGAACGCCTTGCGGTACCGTGCTTGAATCGTTGCAAAGGGCCGTGGCGCCTGCGAAAAATCGAAGCAGTCATCCAGATCGTCCGACAGCGCGTCACGCGTGCCGAGCGTCTGCAGACCGAACGTCTCTTCGGTAAAGCGCAAGATGCTGCCGAACTCGTGCTGCACGTGCGAGACGTAGCCGCGCTTCGAGTACGGCGAAATCACCAACAGCGGAACCCGAAAGCCAGGGCCCATGGCGTCGATGCGTGGCGGCTGCACGTGATCGTACCAGCCGCCCCAGTCGTCCCACACGACGAAGATTGCCGTCGACGACCAGTAAGGGCTCGCCCCCACGGCATTGACGACGGAAGCGACCCACGACGGCCCCGTGTTGCTGGCCGCGAGCGCATGGTCGGAATTCGGAAAGCTCGGAATGACCCAACTGACGGCCGGTAACGTACCGCCGGCGAGATCGCTGAAGATCTGCGTCTCCGGGTTGATTTCGTCGGCCGTCCAGTCACTGCCGTAGCGGATGTGCCGAATCGCATCGAAGGCCGAAAAGTTCCCGCCTGACGTCGTCTTGAGCGGCGGCGTGTAGTAATGCCACGATACCGCGGCTGCGTCCATGCGGTCCGCGAGCGTCGCGTAATCGAAGCAGGGCGTGACGCCCGCCGTGTCGCTGCCGTCGGGAGCTAACTGCGGGACGAGCGTTCCCGGCGGCGCGTCACAACCCCACGGCGCGACGGTCGGCGTTTCATCGGCGTCATCGGATTGGCCGGCGATCAAGTATTGGTGCGCGGCATAACTCGGCCCGCTGTTCGATTCGAACGTGCGGTCGGCCAGCGTGTACTGCGCGGCCAACGCGCGGTACGGCGCGGTTTCCGCCGAAGGGACGTAGCCGTAGGGCAACGTCGGGTCGGACCCGGGAATCACCTGGTACACTCCGTGGACGAACCCATAGCCTTGCTCGAGATCGAAGCCGTCCAACTTGCCGCCGTCATACGCCGCCTCGAACGAATAGTGGAAGTGTCCGATGTCGCGTCCGTCTTCGAGGGGAATCGGCCGTAGCGCAACGGTCGTGCCGTCGTGCATCGTCCCAGTCGTTGCCGTGTCGGCACCTGGATAGCCGTAGAAGAGATTGTCGAAACTGCGGTTTTCTTGCACGACGATGACGACGTGCTTGATCTTCGCCGCACTGGGTCCGGTGAGCGGTCCAGAGGGGCTCGCATGGACCGTCGACGGGAGACCGGCATTACCGCCGCCGCCGCAACCGGCCGCTACGATGAGGGAGCATGCCAACGGAACGCCGGCGATGCGCTTACGCAAGAGCATTCGCAACGATGCGGCTGCCGTCCAGCGTCCCCCTGCCGCTCGCAGGCGGGACCTCGCAGCGTTCGTCAGGCGCCCTTTTCGTTACGGCGGTGAAGCTTTCGGGTAAATTTGTCGGCGTATGAAACGTGCGAATGCGTGCCTCGCCCTCATCGCCCTCACCCTTGCCGTTCCGGCCGGCGCGGCGGCCGTCGGCGTACGTGCGGCCCCCGTGCCGCCCCTCCACCATACGGTCACATACACCTACAAAAGCTTCCTGGCTCCCGAGAACTTCGGGACTGGCGCGTTCGGCGATCTCAACCAAGATTTCGGCTCACTCAAGCTGACGTTCAATGCAGACGGGATCATCTCGGGAACGTACAAGCCCGATTTCGGCTCGTTCGTCTCCGTGACGGGCGGCCGGAACGGCAACACCTTCTGGCTTGAATTCGGATCTCGCGGAGTGCGCCGCTTCCAGGGCCACTTTACGATTCATGGACTCGTGGCAACCGCGTCCACCTTTTCGCCCCGGGGCACGTATTGGCGGCTTGTCGGCCAATTCGTGAGCATGTGATCAGCCGGCAAACCGGACGTGCCTCCATTCCGGCAGGACGTGGCCCGGTACGAGACGCTTACATTTAGGTAAAGAGCTGTATCGTTCGATCGACGCTGCGAATCTGGCCTAACGAACAGGCGGCGGGCGCTTTGTCCGGACGCCAGCGCAGCGGCCGCGTTCCGTGACGGAAGCGGTCGCCCGTCACTTGATCGAAGGCGACTTCCAGGACGAGTTCGGGCCGCAACGGCTGCCAGACGGTCGGCGCGCCGCGATTCCAGCGGCTGGGACCACCGGGCGTGCGGCCGTCGAAGGACGACGCAGCGTGCAACGGGCGTACACGTTCGAGCAGCGTGATCTTCTCCGGCCCAGAAAAACCTGAGGTGAACCCGACGTAATCCAGCCGTCCGGCATCATCGTAGAGGCCCAAGCAATAGCGAGCCGATGCCGCCGCGCGTGCCGGACCGATAGCCGCCGACGACGCAATCGGCACTGCGGATCGCTTTGATCTTCACGACGGCGTCGCGTTCGCCGGCGCGGTACGGTGCGTCGAGCCGCTTGGCGACGACGCCGTCGAGCGCTCCGCCGACGCGTCCGAACCAATCGTCGACGGTCGTGCGGTCGCGCGTCGCTGGAGAAAGGCGTAAACGCGGATCTCCATTGGGGATGACGCGGGCGGCAAAGCGTTCGAGTTGCGCGCGACGGTTGCTAGAGGGGTTCGTTCAGCAAGGATTCCGCATCGTCCGCGAGCAGGTCGAAAACGAGGTACGTCGCCGGCGTGTCGCGTGCCAGGCGGACGACGCGCGAAGCCGCGGGATGAATGCGCTGCAGCAGATCGTCGAACGAAAGCGCTTCGCCGCACGGCACGACCAGTTCACCATCGAGGACGAACCGATCAGCGGCGAGCCTGCGCAAGCGTTCGACGATCTCGGGAAAATAGCGCGCCAACGGCGTGCCGGATTTCGATTGCAGCGCGACGTCGTCGCCGTCGCGGAAAGCCAAGCAACGAAAGCCGTCCCACTTGGGCTCGTACTGCCAGCCGGCATCCCGCGGGATCTCGTCGACGAGCCGCGCTTCCATCGCCGGCAGGTCGAGCGGAACGGGCAACGTCATCGCCGGCTCATAGATACGGCGTCAAGTCGACGCGTTTGGTTCGCGCCCACCAGCAGCGGCCGCCAGAGATCGCCCGTGCGCGCGAAGCGTTCGCGTACGTTGTCGAGCCGGAAATCGTCGATCGTCGACGCCGGCCGCCGATCTCGTCCCAGTCGAGCGGCGTCGACACGGTTGCCAGCGGCGTCGGCCGCACCGAATACACCGATGCCAACGTGCGGCCCCACGCGTTCTGGTTGTAGTCGACGAGCACGCGGCCTTTCGGACGCTTGGCGATTTTATATTCGGCGGTCAGAATGTCGGCGCGTTTGGCAGCAATGGCTAACGCGAACGCTTTGGCGAAGCGCCAGACGTCGTGCTGCACGGGCCCGCGCACGATCGGAACGTAGAGATGGATGCCGCGCGAGCCTGATGTCTTGGCGTACACGGGCATGCGCAGATCGTCGAGTGCGCTCGCGACGACGGTCGCCGCCTCGCGCACGACTTCAAACGGCGTTCCGCCGCCGGCGGTCTTTGACCGGATCGAGATCGAAGTGCAGATAGTCCGGCCGCATGCACGTCGTCGCAGCGCGCGTACCACTGATTGAGATCGATGCAGCCGAGATTGACGATCCACAGCAATGCGGCGGCATCGTCGACGATCGGAAAGTCGATCACGTTACCCGAGTCGTGTTCGATGCGGCAGGTCTGCAGCCACGCGCGGCGCGCCGGCCGGCGTACGCTTCATGAAGAAAGAATTCGCCCGCCGCTCCGTGCGGATAGCGCTTCATGACCATCGCCCGTCCGTCAGATGCGGGATGAGCAGCGGCGCGACGTCGAGGTAGTACTGCAGCAGATCGCGCTTGGTCAGGCGCGCCTCCGCGAAAGAACACCTTGCCCAGGTTCGTGACGTTGACGGCGCGCTCGCCGACATGCAGCGTCGCAGCTATCGACGTCAGACGGCAGCATGACCGTCACTTTTGCCGGCATGCGTGCTATCCGTCTCACGCCTGTTGCGACGCGTGCAGCCAAGACCGCCGCAGCCGGCGCGCGCAGTAGCCGCGCGGCGCAGCGAATCGCGCCGCGATGCTGCGCGTCACGACGTTCAATGCCAACGGCATCCGGGCTGCCGCGCGCAAGGGCTTCTTCACGTGGCTGCGGCGGACGTCGCCCGACGTGCTTTGCCTCCAAGAGACCAAGGCGCAAGAACATCAACTGCCGCCTGAGGCGCTTGACCTCGACCTGTACCGTCGCTACGCATTCGTCGACGCACAGAAGAAAGGCTATAGCGGCGTCGCGCTCTACGCCAAGGTCGAGCCCGATGCCGTCGTGCGCGGTCTCGGCATGCCCGACATCGATGCGGAGGGACGCTACGTCCGTTTCGACTGGGGCGATCTGTCGATCTCATCGTTGTACGTGCCGTCCGGAACGACGGGGCCGGCCCGCCAAGCGGTCAAGGACGGCCTTCTTGGAGCGCTTTCTCGGCACGCTCGCCGAATGCGGCACGATGGGCGGCGCCACATCATCTGCGGCGATTACAACGTCGCGCACAAAGAGATCGATACCTACGATCCGGTGCGCAACGCGCACGTCACGGGCCATCTGCCGCACGAACGCGCATGGCTCGATGCGGTGATCGATGAGATCGGCTGGGTTGACGCGTTTCGCGAAGTCGACCGGGAACCGCGCCGTTACACCTGGTGGTCGAACTGGCCAGGCGCCTTCGAACGCAATCTCGGCTGGCGCATCGACTTGCAATTGATCACGCCGAACCTGGCCGCCTTCGTACGCGGCGCGTCGATCGAACGCAACGAACGCTTCTCCGATCACGCTCCGCTGACAATGACGTACGACCTGACCTTGTAAAGTGCCGGGCGGCGCAGTCGACGCGTCCGCCGGCGTGACTTTCGGCGGCACATCGTGCCCAGCCGTATCGAGGTCGCGAGCCCGGTCCCGGTCTGCGCACGCGCGACGTTGTTTCGCGCGGCTCGGCTGCGGAACGATGGGCGACGGAGGGTTTCAACGATGAGCGCGCCTTTCTCCGTGGGAACGGTCGGACACTTAGGGTTGGCGGTACGGGATCCAAACGCCAGCGCGCGCTGGTACGAGCGCGTGCTTGGAATGCAAGAGGAGTTCACCTACAATGACGGCGTCGCCGTCGGCAGCGACGCCGTTACGCTGGCCTTGTTTCGAGGACAACCGTCGCCCGAAACGATCGACCACGTCTCATTTCATTTGCCCGATGTAGCGACGTTACGTAAGGCGCTCGCGCACCTGAAGTCGTGCGACGTGCGCATTGAAGATCCGGGCGACGAGATCGGGCCTGAAGGCCCCGGTTCATCCAACGTCGGCATCTGGTTCTACGATCCCGACGGGTATCGACTGGAACTCTCCGTGCTCGACGGCGCCAAAGACCTTTGAAGGGCGGCCAAGCGTCGATCGCGATACGCCGGCCACCGTAACACTGCAATCGCGTCGCGGCTTTCGGCCATGAGCTGTGCGAACAGCGCCAGGTTGTGAAACGACAAGAGCCGCGGACCCAACATCTCGTTCGCCCGGAACAGATGGGAGATGTAGGCCCGCGTATAGTCGCGGCACACCGCGCACGCGCACTCGTGCATCGAGCGGGCGCGGATCGCGCGTGAATGCGGCGTTGCGGATCGTGAGGTCGCCCGCGAACGTCAAGCGCGCGGCCGTTGCGCCCGCAGCGCGTCGGATACACGCAATCGAAGAGATCGATGCCGGCGTCGACGGCACGCAGCAGGTCGGATACCGTTCCGACGCCCATCAGATAGCGCGGCTTGTCGGCCGGCAACAGCTCCGCCGTGAAACGTGCGATGCGGTGCAGTTCGTCGCGCGATTCGCCGACCGACAGGCCGCCGATCGCATAGCCGGGTAGATCGAGCGCCACGAGCTCGGCTGCGCTGCGCTGCGCGCGCACGCAGATCGAGACCGCCCTGCACGATACCGAACAAGTGCGTTTGCGCGCGCCGGCGCGAGCATCGGCGCAACGGCGCGCCCAAGCGCTCGTCAGGCGCACGCTTTCGGCGATCGCTTGGGGCGATGCCGGCAACTTCACGCAAACGTCGAGCGCCATCGCGACGTCGACTCCCAGCGCTTCTTGAAACGCGACGACGTTCTCGGGCGTGAACTCGTGGCTGCTTCCGTCGAGGTGGGAGCGGAAGCGAACGCCGCCGTCCCAGAGCTCGCGCCGCGATTCGAGCGAAAATACTTGGAAACCGCCGCTGTCGGTGAGAAGGTTGCGGTCCCAACTGCATGAACGCGTGCAGGCCGCCGAGCGCTGCGAGCGTCTCTGCGCCGGGACGAAGCCACAGATGATACGTATTGGCGAGCACGACGCGCGCATCGAGCGCGTGTAAGTCGGCCGGCGTGAGCCCTTTGACGCTGGCCGCCGTTCCGACCGGCATGAAGGCCGGCGTTTCGACCGCCCCGTGCGCGAGCGAGAGCGTCCCGCGCCGCGCCGCGCCGTCCGTCGTGCAGCGTGAACGTTCGCGAGGGCTCGCTCACGAACGCGGGGTGGCCGGCGTTATCTCCTCGCCTAGTCCGCGCAGCATCGCGAGTGCTGCGGCGTAATCGGCCGGCGGCGGCGCTTCGAACGCCAGGGCCGCGCCCGTGTGCGGGTGACGAAAGTGCAGGCGCCATGCGTGCAAGCGCTTGTCCGGGCAAATCGACGCGCGGATCGGCTGTTCCATAGACGGGATCGTTCAGGAGGGGGTGCCCGAGCGCTGCGACGTGCACGCGAATCTGATGCGTGCGTCCCGTTTCGAGCCTGAACTCGAGTTCGCTCGCACCCTGCAGCGCTTCACGGACTTCGTAATGCGTTACGGCCGGCTTTCCGTCGGAACGGATCGCGTAGCGCAAACGATCGCGAGGGTCTCGCCCGAACGCGCCTTCGATCGTGCCGTGCCGATGATGGGGGACCCCGACGACGAGGCCGCGATAGGTTCGCTCGATCGTGCGCGCCATCATCGCTTTGCCGAGGGCGCGCAATGCGGCGTCGGTCTTGGCGACGACGAGCAGTCCCGACGAATCACGGTCGAGCCGATGCACCAGCCCTGCCCGCAACCGGTCTCCGGGCAACGTTCCGGCATGCGCGAGCAATGCGTTGACGAGCGTTCCGTCGCGCGCACCGTGGGCGGGATGCGTGACCATGCCCGCCGGCTTGTCGACGACGAGCAGCGCATCGTCTTCGTAGACGACCGTCAGCGGGATCGCTTGCGGGTGCGCATCGAGCGGCGGACGGCTGCGCGATCTCGAACTCGAGGACATCGCCCGGACTCGTCGGCATGGCGGCTTTCGGCGGTTGACCGTTGAGCGTGACGGTGCCCGCACGGATTGCCGCTGCGACGCGTCCGCGTGAGGCGCCCGAGAGTCGCGCGATGGCGACATCGCAGCGCGCGCCGGCTTCGCCTCGCGTCACGATGTGGCGCCCGCTGCAGCGAGGCTTCGGCCAGGCGTATCGCTCAGTGCGACGAGCTGGCGCGCGCCGTCGCGCGATCGCGTCCCAGCGACGTGAGCAGCAGCAGGGCGACGCCGACCGTGATGCACGAATCGGCGACGTTGAAGACCGGCCACCACCGCAAATCGATGAAGTCGACGACGTAGCCGTAGTGGAAGCGGTCGAGGATGTTGCCGATCGCGCCGCCGACGATGCCGCCGAATGCGAGGCGCACGAGCAGCGACGTTGCTGCCTGCTCACGAAACGCGAACCAGAAGATTGCCAGCACGACCAGCGCCATCCCGACGAGAAACCACGGTTGCGTCCCAAACAGCCCAAATGCGCCGGCGTGATTCTGCACGTACGTCCAGTACAACAGGTGCGGCACGGCGATGCGGCTCTCGCCCGGAACAAAACTGCGACGACGACGTGTTTGGTATACTGGTCGAGGACCAGAGCGACGAGGGCCGCGAGCCAGAAGATCACAGCGCCGGTACTTTGACGTACTGGTAAAAGAAGCCCGCGATGCGCGTGAACTGATCGGTCGCGACGATGATGCCCGAGGCGACGAGAATCGCGCCGGATGCGGCCTCGATCGCCGGCAGATAGCGTTTGATCGCGGTTGACCGCGCCGAGGAATCCCGTGACGAAAACAGCGGCGGCCAACAGCGGCATCGCCAGCCCCATCGAGTAGACGAACAGCAAGAACGTCGCCGGCGCCAGTTTCTCTTGCGCGGCGAGCAAGATGATCGCCGACAGGATCGGGCCGATGCACGGCGACCAGCCCGCCGCAAAGCCGAGCCCGACGACGAACGATAGCCACAGCGACTGTTTGCGCGGCACGGCGTGCACGCGCGTGTCACGCGCCAGCAGTCGGAAGCGTAGAACGCCCATCATCTGCAAGCCGAGCACGACGATGACGATGCCGCCCAAGATTTCGATCAGGCGTTTGTTGTTCGTGAAGATGCCGCCGATCGCGCTCGCCGACAGCCCGATCGCAACGAAGATGACGGTGAAGCCGGCGATGAACGCAAGCGCGTGCGCGACGACGCGGCGCCGCACCCGCGCGCCGGGCTCTGCCTTGAAATCTTCGAGACTCGTTCCGGTCAAGAAACGACAGGTACGACGGCACGAGCGGCAAGACGCACGGCGACACGAACGACACGAGTCCGGCCAAAAACGCCGTCACGACGTTGAGCTGATACACCCGCGCTCTACTTCGACGTATCTCGGCGTCACGCCCGTACCCCGTGCCCCCGCTTCCGAGGAGCGCGGCTTGACGGGCGTCGGCAAGGAGCGCAGTCGTGCAGCATTGGTTCACCTATCCGAACATCGACCCGGTTGCCGTTCATCTCGGTCCGCTCGCGGTCCACTGGTACGGCCTTTCGTATCTTGGCCGGTTTCATCGCCGTCGGCGCGTGGATGGCGCGGCCCGCCGGACGCCGGCGGCTTGGCTTGAGCATCGAAGGCGTGCAAGATTTTCTGGTCTATGCGCTGGTCGGCGTGCTGGTCGGCGGCCGGCTGTTCTTCGTCGTCGCCGACATCGTCACCAAACACGATGCTGCGCTCTACTTCGGCAACATGCCGCGCAGCCTGCTCAACGTGATCGCCGTGTGGAACGGCGGAATGGGGTTTTTCGGCGGTTTGATCGGCGTCATCGTCGCGATGGCGCTGTTCGTGCGCAAGCACCGGCCGTTGACGTTCGGCGTGCTCGCCGACGAAGTCGTCGATCTTGCTGCCGATCGGCCTCGCGCTGACGCGCATCGTCAACTTCATCAACGACGAACTGGTCGGCAACATGTGCGTTCCCGACCATCCGTGGTGCATCAAGTTCCCGAGCGCCGCGGGCTATCGCTATCCGTCGCAGATCTTCGAGGGCTTGCTCGACATTGCCGTGCTGCCGATCGTGTACTTCGTCTACCGGCGCCGGCCGCCCGACGGCGTCGTCGCGTGGACGTGGTTCACGTGTTACGGCATCACGCGCTCGCTCGACGAGATCTGGCGCCAGACCGATCTGTCGCTCGGGCCGCTTACCGGTGGCCAACTGCTCGCATTGCCGATGATCGCCATCGGCATCGGCCTGATCGTCTTCGCGCTACGCCGCAACCGCCATCTCGGCGCTTTGCAGCGCCGAGACGCGGGTGATCGGGACCCAAGGACAGTCTAGCGGTTTGACGGAAGGGGCTCAGACGATATGCCCACTTCGCTTGCGAGCCGGATCGCGTCGATGCGTACGCGGATCGACGATGCTGCGCGCCGTGCCGGGCGCGATCCCGTCGAGCATCGTGCTCGTCGGCGTGACGAAGCGACAGTCCCCGCGAGGACGTCGTCGCGGCCATCGAGGGCGGGTCTGACCGACGTCGGCGAGAACTACGTGCAGGAAGCGCGCGACAAATACGCCGGCCTGCCGGCGCGCAAGCACTTCATCGGCCACATCCAAACCAACAAAGCCAAAGCGATCGTCGAAACGTTCGACGTCGTGCAGTCGATCGATCGCTACGATGCCGGGCCGCGCGATCGCGCGCGCCGCACGCGACGCCAAGCGCCGGCCGAGCACGCTCGTGCAGATCAACGTTTCGCCGACGCGAACGTTACGGCGTCACGCCCGCCGATGCGCCGGCTCTCGCCGCGCGGCTGCGCGACGAAGAAGGCCTGCAGGTCGACGGCGTGATGGCGATCGGCCCGAACACGCAGGATCGCGCGGAGATCGCCCGCGCCTTCGCGCTGGCCGCGAAGACCCTGCTCGCCGTCGGCGGATCGACGCTGTCGATCGGCATGTCCGGCGACTGGCAAGAAGCGATCGGCTGCGGGACCACGATGCTGCGCATCGGGACCGCGATTTTTGGAGCGCGCGCATGAACGACGAACTTCCCGAGGAGCATCCCGGTCAGAAGAACTTCCTGCACAAGCTCGGTTCGATCTTCGCGATCCGCGAAGACGACGCCGAAGAGTTCGGCGAGGACGAGGCGCCCGCGCCGAAGCGCAACGTCGTCGCCTTTTCGGCGCGCGAAGGCCGGCGGGGCTACGGCGCGCGGCGAGGTCAGCCTGTTCGCGCCGCGCACGTTCGCCGACGTGACGGAGATCGCCGACGCCTTGCGCTTGCGTGCCGTCGTGATCGTCAATTTGCAAGGCGTCGACCGCGGTCTCTTGCAGCGCGTCGTCGATTTCACGAGCGGCGTCGCCTACACGCTCGACGGCAAGATTCAAAAGCTCGCCGACGCGATGTATCTCGTCGTGCCGCCCGGAACGCCGGTCAACTCGGCGGGCATCCGTGAGACGCTCGCCGCCGACCCGTCGTTCGACTTCATGACGAATCGAGGGTGACGTGGCAAAGATCACGATCGTCGACATCCAGCACAAAGCGTTCAAGAAGAAACTCAACGGCTACGACCCGACGGACGTCGATCAGTTTCTCGACGAACTGATCGAGACGCTCGAAGACGAGGCGCAGCAGCGCGCCGCGCTCGAAGCAGAAGCCGCCGATCTGCGCGAGCGCATCAGCCACTTCAAAGCGATGGAAGAGTCGCTGCAAAACACGCTGCTGCTCGCTCAGCGCACCGCCGACGAAGTCAAAGCCAGCGCCCATAAAGAGGCCGACCTGATCCGTCACGACGCGCGCATGCAAGTCGAGAAGGAGATCGCCGCATACGGCGACCGTACCGCCGACGCGCGCCGCGAACATCAGCGCGCGATCGAGACGACGGAGAAGGCGCGCAGCGAGCTGCGCAGCCTGTTGATGACGCATCTGGCGTTGCTCGACCGCCCCGACGCGATGACGCTATGCGCCGTACGGCCATGCGCGGCAACGGCGCGCCGCCCGAGCCCGTCGAGGCGTAGCGGCCACATGCCTGCCGGCTCGGCGGCTCCGAATCTCCATCCCGCGGGCCGCGCCGTGACGTTGTTCGCGCGTGTGCGAACCGCAACTCGCCGGCCGCCGCTGCTCGTCGAAGGACGCCGCGTCGCCGGCGTGCGTTTCGGCCGCGTCGCGCTGCTGCTTGCGTATGTCGATCCCGCACGAGTACGGGCCGAGCGAACTCGAACGGCGGCGCACGGACGCGGTTTGGCAAGCGCAGGAAGCGCGCATCCACGAACGCGCGGTGGAACGCGCGAGCGTCCACGGCACGGTGCTGCCCTTGCGCCCGCTGACGGTCGTGACCGGGACGGACGATCCTCGAGGCGTATGCGCGCGAAAACGCGCCGCGCTGGACGCGCGGGCTCGCGCGCTTGGGCGACAAGCGTGAATGCGCCGTCCACCTGTATGTCGGTCCGCATGCGCTCTCCGCTGGGCGAGCCGTACCTGTTGCGCGTGTCCGGGACGGGCGACGCGTTCGAACCGCATGCCGGCCATCGAGGCCGGCAGCCGAGATCGCCGGCGCACGCACAACGGGTGTGGGGCGCCTGCAGCGCGCTCGCGCCAGGCGTTGCGCAGCATCCCGGTCGGCGAGCGCCGCGGCGCCCTCTGGTCGGCGGCGCTGCTGGTCGCGCCGGCGACATCACGCCGCTCTCCGAAGCGGTCGAACGCAGCGCGGCGGCCGGAGCGGCGCTCGGCATCAGCGCCTACTTTGAAGGGCCGCGCGCACCGTTCACGTTCGTTTGAGCGCTGCTCCTCATCGGTCGCGTGCGCCTTTGTACGGCGCTGAAGATGCTGCGATCGCGGCGAGGCCGCAAAACAGCGCGATGCCGCGAGCGAGCGGAGCGGCGTTCCACAGCGGCGTGGTCGCGATGATGAACGCGAGCCACACGGCGACCGCGAGCGCGAAGAAGCGGTCTTCGACGAACAGGCCGGCGAGTTCGGCGGCGAGCGAACGTAGCGCGTTCACGTAGCGACTCGCGGCGGCGGCGCGCGTAGCGTGGCCGAGCGCGTATGCGATCGCGGCGGCCGCCGCGAAACCGCCGACGAGCCACGAGCAGTGACAAGTTCGTCGCCCGGCCACGCAATCCGCAAGCCTTCGCCCGTCCAGAACGTGCCGAAACCCGAGAGCAAAATGCCGACGCACAGTTTGAGCGCGTTCTCAGGAATGCGCGAGAGCGGCGCGCGCAACACGACGCCGGCGCCGATCACGACGCAGCCGGCCAGCGCTGCGCCTGCGCTGGCTGCCGGCAAGAGCACGAGCGCTGGCGCCGACGGCGATCACGATGAAGATGACTTCGAGCCCCTCGACAGCGACAGCCTGAAACGCAGTCGCAAAGCCGAGCGGATCGACGCTCGAACGATGCGGAGCGCCGTCGCCGAGCGCGCGCCGGCGCCGTTCGTAGATTGCGCGTTCATCGTGCAACGCGATCGCCCCGGCGTAGCGCAGCACCGCCTTGCGCAACCAGCGCATTCCGAAGAACAGGAGCAGGATGCCGACGGCGAGTTGCAACGCGCGCAAGCGGAACGCGTGCGAGCGCCGGCCCGAACAGCGCAACGACGCCGCGAGCACATGCAGCGGCGCACGCGCTGCCCGTAGAGCGCCGACGACCAACCTCGCGTCACTCCGACTGCAAGCACGATCGTAAGCGCTTCGACGAATTCCACGAGCGAGGCGAGAAAGGCGGGTACTGCAGCCGCGCACGCATGTGCCATCACGCTGTCGGACGTACGCGGCAACGACTCAACGCCTCGCGCCAATGCCTTAGCCGTGCCGCTGCAGGCCGGCACGCAACGAACGCGGCGAATGCGGCTGGCGGTATGATCGCCGCCGCGCCCGCCGTCCCGCAAGAATTCCGTTTGGACAATGGGCTCGACGTCGTCATCGTTCCGTATGCGGCGGCTCCCGTCGCGACGCTGATGGTGCTCTACCATGTCGGCGCACGCAACGAAGCGGTCGGCTACACCGGCTCGTCGCATCTGCTCGAACACATGTTGTTCAAAGGAACGCGCGCGAACAATCGCGCGGTCGGTCGCGCGTTCGCCGACATCATGAACGAGATCGGCGCGAGCAAGAACGCGACGACGTGGCTCGATCGCACGAACTACTTCGAAACGGTGCCGGTCGAGTTCTTGCCGCTCGCGATCGAACTCGAAGCGGACCGGATGCGCAACGCAACGATAGCGGACGACGACCGGCGTTCCGAGATGACGGTCGTGCGCAACGAGCTCGAACGCAGCGACAACAACGCAGCCCGCGTGCTGTCGACGGCGCTCGTCGCCGACTGCGTTTCGGGAACATCCCTATCACCATCCGACGATCGGCTGGCGCGACGACGTCGAAGGCGTGTCGACGGAGCGCTTGCGTGAATTGTACGACACCTATTATCAGCCGAGCAACGCCACGGTCTTCGTCGTCGGGCGACGTCGATGCGGCTCGCACGCTGCGATCTCATCGAGCGCAGCTTCGGCGGCGTGCGCGAACGGGCCGGCGCCCATTCCCGACGTGCATACGAGCGAACCGCCGCAGGTCGGCGAACGGACCGTCACGATCAAACGCCCCGGCGATGAAACGCTCGTCGCGTATGCGCTTCCACACGCCGGCAGCGTACGGTCAAACTGACGACGCTCGGTACGCGAAGCGCTCGCGCGTCGCGTGCGCGAGAACGGTGAGCGCCGCGCCACCTATGCGCTCGAAGTGCTGAGCCGCATTCTCGGGCAAGGCCGCACGAGCCGCTTCTCGCGCGCTCTCGTCGACGAGCGGCTCGCGCTCGACGTGCAAGCGCGGAATTGGGCCTCACGCGATCCGGGCTTATTTTCGATTCTCGTAACGGTCTGCCCCGGCGTCGAGCCGTCGTCCGTCATCGACGACGATCGACGCGGTCGCTCGAAACACTCTGCCGAGCACGGCCCGGATGCCCACGAACTCGCGCGCGCGCAGAATCAAATCGCCGTGCAGCGAGCTTTTGAGCGCGACGGCACGTTTGCGCTGGCGCAGCGGCTCGGCGAATTCGAGGCGGTCGGAAGCTGGCATCTCGACGACGACTACGTCGAACGCATCGCCGGCGTGTCGATCGACGACGTGCGCGACGTGGTGCGCACGTTTTTGCACGAAGACAACCGCACCGTCGGGCGGCTTCTGCCCAAGACCGCGCGCACGTTCGACCGCGTGCCCGTTCGAACCGGTTGAGCGCCACGGCACGCAGCCGCGCCGAGCGTGGCCCCCGCGCCGTTGCCGACGCCCGAACCCGTCGACGGCAGACGCCTTCGCCAAGCGTATCGCGCGAATGCAGCTCGCCGGAGGACTCGACGCCGTCTACGTCCCCAACGCGCGAGAGCGCGACGGTCGTTCTGCGCGGCTTACTGCACGCTGGGCCTGCGTTCGCTCCGCAAACATGCGCTCGTGCCGACGCTCGTCGCGGAAATGCTCGCCCGCGGGACGCGGCGGCACGATCGTATCGCGCATCGAAGAGCGGCTCGAGCGCGCGGGCATCCGGCGCGCCTATTTCGTCGATGACGATCCGACGCAGAACTACAACGCCCTCGCTTTTCGCTTCGCGCGCGGCATGCGCGTCAGCAGACCTGCCGACTGTTGCTCGAAACGATCGCCGAGGAACTCGCTGCGCCGGCCTTTGTGGCCGCACGAGTTCGACTTGGTCAAATCCGAGGCGATCGGTGCGCTACGGCTCTTGCGCACCAACACGAACTGGCGCGCGGTGCAGCGCTTCCTACGAACTCGCGTACGAATCCGGCGACGTCAATGCCGAACCTGACCTCGACGCGCTGCTGGCGCGAACTCGAAGCGATTTCACTCGACGACGTGCGTGCGTACTACGAGGCGACCGTGCTGAGAGCGCCGGCGCTGCTCAGCGGTGCCGGTGGGCTGGACGCCGGCGCTTTCGAACGCATGGCGGGCAGCGCGCTTGGATCGTTGCATTTCACGTCGATCCTCGCACCGCAGCCTGTTCCCGTCGTGCGCGCCTCGCGCGGCACGCGATGTGCGCGACAACGTTGAACTCGAACGCAAGACGAGCGTCGACGTCATCATCGGCCGCGCGTCACCGCTCGTCCGAAGCGATCGATCCTATCTTGCGGCGATGATCGCAAACGGCATTCTCGGGCAGTCGACGCTCAGTTCCCGCTTAGGCGTGCAATTGCGCGACCGGGAAGGCTTGACGTACGGCATCACGAGCGGCTTTCTCGCCGCCGGCCGTTTGCCGGGACCGTGGCGCATCGGCGTGACCGTCAATCCGGCCAACGTCGACCGTGCGATCGAGTCGACGCGAGCGGTACTGCGCGCGTACGCTGAACGAGGGCCCATCGCCGCGCGAACTCGTCGCTCAGCGCAATTCGATGGCGGGCGCACATCGCGTCGCACTGGCGACCAACGGCGGCATCGCCGCGCAACTCGAACGGATGACGTACTACGCCCTCGGCGACGATCATGTCGACACCTATCGCGAACAGCTTGCCGCCGTCTCACCAGAGGACGTGCGCGATGCCGTTGCGACGCATCTGGACGAGCGCAACCTGATCGTCGTAGCCGCAGGCACCCTCGCCGGCTGAAGGTTACCCGCCTCTAAAACGCGGCTGCCGTTACGAGGTCAGCTGTGCGGTCGTCTTCGGGATAGGGATATCGAGCCCAGCAGCGGAGCGCTTTGCGCGCGTGGTTGCGAGCCGAGCGCAAGCGCGGCAACGGCCGGTGCGGGAACGCAGACTGATTGCTGCGCCGCAGGCGCAGACACGCGCCGTACTCATGCCGACCGCGGCCAACTTAAGGATCGACTCAGGCCCCACAGCTACCACTTCCGGCGTCGGCAACGGGGGCGGCACCGTTTGCGCGGTGGGCTGCGGCGCAGATGCGGGACGCAGCAACGCTGCTTCCGCTTCGCTTGCCGCACGGTTGAGGCGACCCAGGACGGTCAGCATCAGCGCGATGTTGGCCAGCCCCAGGATCGTGATGGTGACGAGCGTGGTGACGATGATGTCGTGCAGCCGGCGGACGTCCTGGGGCAACCGCACCGCCGCACGGAGCACGCCGTTCATATCGATCGCTTGAGCGGACAGGGACGCTGCAGCGGCCGCTGCGGGCCCGGCGTTCTGCCGGTGAGCCGCGGGTGCGGCCGCAGCCGGCTGGGCCAGCGGCGCGCGGGCAAGCGCAGTTGCTCCATGCGTCGCGTGCACCGCCGCTCGTAAGACGGGCATCAACCGACTTGCGTCGGCGCACCCCGCCGTACCGAGCAGCGCGAGCAACGTGATCCTCCACACGCATCGCATATCGGCCTTATCGACCGAGCGATCCGGCGCTTTTTACCCGCCCTTCCCCTCTGCAGGCAGGTGCGATACTTTGCGAGGCAAAGTATCGTCTTCCATGGAGGTTCGTCGAGCCTTTGCCGATCTTGCCGAAGTGCGGGGACGGCTCGCAGGCGTGCAGCGCTTCGATGGCTATTCCGGCTCAGCGGCCGTCGCCAGCGGTGTCGTGGGCATCGCTGCGGGGCTTGTGCAAGCGGCGTTCGATGCATACCCACACACGGTCGCACAGCACCAAACGTACCTCCTCATCTGGCTGACGTGCCTAGGCATAGCGTTGATTCTCAACTACGGAGCTATCGTCGCGTGGCGATCCCGAAACCCCGGCGCGCAAGCCGGCGTGCAATTCCGGACGGTCGGCATGAGCATCGTTCCAGCGCTGGCCGCAGGCGGCGTCATCACCCTTGCTCTCGTGCTGCGGGGACTCGACGAACTCTTGCCGGGGATGTGGTGCGCAACGTATGCGCTCGGGCCTGTTCGCATCGCGCGCAATGGTACCGCATCAAGTCGTCGCCGTCGCCGTCGCCTTCGGAGCGTTTGCAACAGTGCTGTTGTTGCTGCCGGCGCTCGACCCGCTCGCCTGGTGGACGATGCCCCTGGCCTTCGGCGGCGGCCAGATCGCTATCGGCGCCATCGTCCACAACGACGGCGCTCGCGCCGCGCGTGACGTACACCGGAGGTTAACTTCCTAACCATGAAAACGGCTCCCTTTGCGTACGAAGGTTTGGAGCGCATCTTCCACGAGCGCGGACGTTTGGCGGTATGCAGTTGTCTGATCGCGCACGCACACGGCATGAGCTTCAGCGCATTGCAGGAAGCCTGCGCCTTGACGGACGGCAATCTCAATCGCCATCTACACGCGCTTGCCGAGACGGGGATCGTCGAACTCGAACGTCGAGCGGCGGGCGGCCGGACGAGAACCGTCGTAACGATCACGGCGTCGGGTCGCGCGCGCTTTCTCGCGTACATCGACGAACTCGAGGCGGTCGTTCGCGCGGTGGACGCGAGTGAACCCGCGCGCCGGTCGGCCCGCAAGCTGCGCTTGGCGGCCACGTCGTGATCCAGCACGCGGACGTCGTCGAGGTCGCCGTGCCCCGGCACGTCGCCATCATCATGGACGGAAATCGCCGTTGGGCACTCGAGCGTGGACTGTCAGCGAAAGACGGGCACCGCGCCGGCGGCGAGGCGCTGCACGCGACGGTGCAGGCTGCGGCTGAATCTGGCATCGAGATACTGACGGTCTACGCGTTTTCCGAAGAGAATTGGCGACGCGGCGAACGCGAGGTTGGCGCGCTGATGAGCCTGGTGCGCTACTTCGCGCTGCGTGAAGCGCGCCCGTTGCGAGAAGCCAACGTACGGGTTCGTGCGATCGGTCGGATCGGCGATCTGCCCGACGTCACCGCGGCTGCGCTCGCTGCGCTGACCGATGCCACGCAATCCTGCACGGGGATGCTGCTCAACCTTGCGCTAAACTACGGCGCACGCGGCGAACTGAGCGATGCAATGCGAGCCATCGCGTGCGATGTGCGCGACGGACGCCTCGATCCCGCTTCGATCGGCGATGAACTGCTCTCGCAGTACTTGTATACGAAAGGCTTGCCCGATCCCGATCTTCTGATCCGAACGGGCGGCGAGCTGCGCGTGTCCAACTTTCTTCTCTACCAGATCGCTTACGCCGAACTGTGGTCGACGCGTGCCCACTGGCCCGATTTCGGCGCGCGCTTGTTGCGCGAAGCCCTCGGAGAATACGCCAACCGCAAACGCCGCTTCGGCAGGTGACGCCGCAGAAGACCGTTATTCGACTGCGTCGGCGCTCACAGCTAGGCGCTGGACTTCGGCTGAGACGTAGCGGATGATCTCTTCTTGGTCACGTGGATCGATTTGGGTGAAGGCGATGCCGTGAAAGAAACGCTTATCCTCGGCGTTGTAGAAGGACAGAACGATGCGCCCGCGCGCGACGAGTTCGCGGCCGACGTCGGGCATTGCGAATCGTAACAGGAGGACCGAACCCAACGCGAGATCTTCGTCGGTCGCCAGACGAACGCCGCCACCGCCCAGATCGCTGATGTGTCCGGTCTTGGCGGGGTCTTTCTCATTGCCGGTATACGTAACCGGCATCTCGACGGCGACCCGGACGTACCGCCGACGATAGACCTCACCACCTTGCGTAATGATTTCGCCTTGCTCGCTCACGGGTGCACTCCCCCTTCGTTGGACACACTGTTCGGCCTAGGCGAGCCATTGCTTTCCGGCTCACCGTCCCGTCGGTAAAATTTTGCATCGCATTCGACGAGTGACTGCGCCGCGAACAGGACTCCCAGCATCGCATGAGCGCGGTTCGTCCCCCCTTGCAGATACACGTCGTACGGAGGCCGCAGCGGTGCATCGCACGACAACTCGATCGTCGCCCCCGGCACGAACGCTCCGCCCGACATAACGACGGGATCGGCGTAACCGGGGACCGCTCCGGGTTCGGGCGAGAAGCGCGCATTCAGGGGCATCGCTCGCTGGAGACCGCGCGCGAACGCCAGCAGCCGTCGCGGTGAGCCCAGTCGGATCGCTTGCACGATATCGTAACGCTCGCCCCCAGGCGCCGGATGGACCGGCTCACCGAGTTCAGAGAACAAGGCCGCTGCGAACTCGAGACCGGCCAAACATTCGGTGACGACCAGCGGCGCACAAAACAGTCCGGCGGCGAATGCTCGCATGAATCCGAACGTCGGCCCGAGGTCCGCTCCAAGGCCGGGCGCATAATGGCGCCTTGCGACGCGCTCGACGATCGCCGAGCCGCCGGCCACGTACGCACCGCCGGGAGCCAAACCGCCCCCCAAGTTTTTAATGAGTGAACCGATAACGGCATCGGCGCCGTGATGCGTCGGCTCCGTCGCCTCCACCAATTCACCGTAACAATTGTCGACCAGCACGATTGCCGTGGGCGCCACCCGCTTTACCGTCTCGACGATGTCGCCGCATTCGCGCGCGCTCAGCGAGCGCCGCGCAGCATAGCCACGGGAACGTTGCACGAATACGACATCGACGCCGCGCGCGCAGGCACGAACGAGGGCCGGGTAGTCGACATCGCCGCCGGCATCGAATTCAATTTCCTCATAGCACGCGCCGCGCTGCACCAGCGAACCTGGGGCATCGACCAGCGCGTTGCGCAGCGTATCGTACGGCCGGCCCGTCGCGCTCACGAGCCGTCCGCCGGCCGGCAAACATGCATCGACGGCCGTGACGATCGCATGCGTTCCGCTCACGAGCGACAATCGCGCCAGGGCTGCGTCCGTGCCGAAGATGCGCCGCAACAGCGACTCATAACGTGCGCGGCCGCCATCATCGTAGCCGTAGCCAAGCGTACCGGTAAGGTCGCTTTCGGTCATCCCTTCGGCGACGAAGGCCGCAAGCACGTTAGCGTTGACGGCGTGCCGCGCCGAACATCCCGCGTCGTCGGGCAAACGTTGGGCCGCCCGCTGCGCGGCCTGCGTGACAGCCGCGGGAAAGTCGAACCGTTCGAGCAGCGCCGCCAGCGCACGTTCCGTTGCCCTCATGCTGCCTGGGGACGCGCGTGAGGCTGGACGCTTTCTTGCCGCTCGTAAGCGCGCACGAACGGCGCATAGATGCCGACGCCGATCAAAACGTTGACAAGCATCAGGACGACGGCACGCCAGTCCCTCGTCGCGAAGAAGACGCCCAGCGGCAGTGGAACCGTCGACGGGATGTAGTAAGCGGGACGCGCGACGAAGCCGTGGGCCACCGCTTCGTACGTGACGACGGCGAGTACGAGTGGGGCGACGACGAACGGTACGCCGAGAACGGGATTGAGCACGAGCGGCAGCCCGAACAGCAATGGTTCGTTCGCATTGACGAGCGTCGGCAACAGCGTTGCCAATGCAACGCGCCGCAAGCGCACGACGCGGCTGCGCAGCAGCAACAAGACGAGCGGCAACGTGCCGCCCGCTCCACCCGGGAAGACGAACAAAAACAGTGAGATCGTGACGATGTGCGGCAACGGTTTGCCATGCGCGAGCGCCTGCGTGTTTGCCAGCTGCAAGTTGATGTAGACCGGGAGAACGACCGCGGCGAGCAGCGCCGGACCGTGGATGCCGATCGTCCAGAGCAGCGTCTCGACGAGGACGATGGTCAGCAGCCCGGTCAAGCCGTCTCCGAAATGTCCGAGCGGCGCAATGGCAATGTCCAGCGCGGCGGTCAAGGAGATTCCTAAAATGCGAAGCGTTGCCGCAACGGCCAGCACCGCGGCAGCCGCACCAAGGGAGCCGGCTAGCGGGCCGTAGCGTCGGCGGCCCAGCGCCAGCGCACCGACGGTGACGAGCGCGATGCCGATCGCCAAAAATAGGCCGCTCGAGCCTAGCGCGGAAGCCAAACTCAGCCACGAACGGCCGCGTCCATACGGCAAGGAGAGCGCAAAGGCGACGCTCGCAACGCCGGTTGCCAACCAGCGGGGCACTCCGCGCCTCGGCGCGAGGTCGTACGTCAGCACGAGGACGAGCAACGCGGACATGAGCCCAAAAGCCGGCGGAAAAGCGGCTTGAAAGCGGTGTAAAAATGCTCCCGCCGCGGCTGCCATAAAGACGACCAGCCCGACGGCCAAGCCCGCGAAACTGATCGGCAGCGCGCGCCGGATTGAAACCATTTCCGGGGCCTCGGCGACGGCGCGCACCCGCCGGATCAACGCCGCTACGAGCCCGCTGAATTCCGATCTGCGGGGAGTGTCAACGAGCACGGATGCTGATGATTCGCCACCCCGTCACCGTTTACCGCGTACCGGCACGCGACGCGCTAAGGCTTAGAGTCGCCGGTACACGGCCTGTACCTTCCCGAGGACGGTCACGTCGTCGGCGTAGATCGGCTGCATCGCTCGATTGGCGGGTTGCAAACGAATCCGGCCCTGTTCACGAAACAGGCGCTTTACCGTCGCTTCACCGTCGACCATCGCTACGACGATCTCGCCGCTGTTCGCATCGGGCTGCGGCGTTACGACGATCAGGTCGCCGTCGAGAATGGCGTCTTCGATCATCGACTCGCCCTGGACGCGCAGCATGAACGTGCCGTCCTTGCTTGCGAACTCACTCGGTACGACGAACTCCCCCTCGACGTTCTCGACGGCGGTGATCGGCGTCCCGGCCGCTACCCGGCCGACGATCGGCAGGACGCCGTAGTCGACCTCACGCGATGGGGCGCGTGACTCGCTGCGCATCTGAAGTGCACGCGGCTTGGTCGGGTCGCGCCGCAGGAGACCGTCGCGTTCCAGCGACCGCAAGTGCGCTTGCACCGTCGACGACGACGAAAGGCCCACCAGTTCGCCGATCTCGCGTACGGAAGGCGGGTAGCCGTACTGCTTGGTGTACGTCCGGATGGCTTCGAGGATGCGTGCTTTGCGTGCGCTCGGCGTACGCTCGACCATGCGCTGACACTGCTTTCAGTATGGAAGCGACACAGGCGTGCCGCGGTTGCCCGGAGGGTACCACATCGCTGGTTAGAATGCAAACATACGTTCGAAAACGCATTGACACTCGCGCCCGCCACGGCTACAATATGGGCACAAACAAACGTTTGGCCCCATATGTGGGCCGGGAGCAAAACCGATGTACGCTTACAGGCGAAGACGGATCACGTTGCTGCCGGCACTTGCGTTCGCCGGCTTGAGCGCCGTCATCGCGGCGCCGATGCTGTCGCAGGCACGCTTTTACGCCGCGCCTCCCGTGCGCTTCGCAACCGTAACCGTCACGCCCGGCGAGAGCCTGTGGTCCATCGCGGATCGGTACACCCCCGCCGACGGCAACACCCAAGATACCGTCGACCGCATCCTGTCCGCGAACCACCTTGCCAGCGGCACGATCGTCCCCGGCGAACACCTGCGCATCCCGCGCTAGCTAAGCGGGCGATGTGCGAGTCACCGTGTCGCTTGCGCTCGCGAGAGTATACGATCCGGCAGCTTCAGCCCGCAGAACGTCGCAGATCAGAGCTTGGCGACGAACCCGCGGGAGTCGTTCATTTCAACTCCTCAGCCGGTGAATGGCCGCGTCCTGAGCTGCGGAATCATCACGTAGCTGCACAAAAGGCCTTCGGTCCATGCGCTTCGATTTGCGATCGAATCTCGAATGTCTTCAAGTCCTTCGGAGTCGACCTCGCACGTGAAGCAGGCGTTCGAAGCCGGTGCAAGGGCGCCCCCTAGAGGCTGTCGCCTTTGCGGGTCAGGACGACGCTGTGGCCGCTGTGGCGGTCCAGAAAATCCAGACCCTCGACGATCCACGTGTCGAGTCCGCCTTGGACGTGGCGCGCGACCTCGCGGGCGACGTGTTCGCGACGACGCAACCATTCGAGTTCATTTCGCGGTGCGACCGGCCACAGCGCCTCCTCGCATTCCTCGCAGTGATACCCGAACGTCATGCCCGCTAGTACCCAAGCAGACTCTGTTAAGCTGCGCGCTACCGCCGGAAGGTGGCGACGCCCGAGAGCCGTTCGGCGAGTAACGCCGGCAATTCGGAGGGCCGGTCGGCGACCGGAACGCCGGCGGCGGCAAAGGCCGCGAGTTTGCTTTCCGGCGTGCCGAAATTGCCGGAAATGATCGCGCCGGCGTGGCCGAGCCGCTTGCCCTTCGGCGCCGACCGGCCGCCGATGAACGCGACGACGGGCTTGTCGGCAGGTGGTCGGCGATGAAGGCGGCGGCATCTTCTTCATCCGAGCCGCCGATCTCGCCGCAGACGACGACGCGCGTCGGTTTCGGGATCGTTTGCGAACGCTCGCAAGCAGTCGACGAACGTCGTCCCGATGATCGGGTCGCCGCCGATGCCGACGCAAGTCGACTGGCCAAGGCCCGCTTTCGTGAGGCCGTCGACGATTTCGTACGTCAGCGTGCCGGAGCGCGAGATCATGCCGACGCGTCCCGGCGCGAACACGTGCCCGGGCATGATGCCGACGAGCGAACGGCCGGGAGAGACGAGGCCCGGGCAATTCGGTCCGATGATGCGCATCGGCTGCGTCGTCGCGACGACCTTGAGCATGTCGTGCGCCGGGATGCCCTCGGTGATGCAGACCGCCAGCGTGATGCCGGCATCGTACGCTTCGTAGAGCGCGTCGGCGGCAAACGGCGGCGGCACGAAGATGATCGTGTGCGTCGCGCCGGTCGTGTCGACGGCGTCCTTGACGGTATTGAAAACCGGGCAGGCCGCCTTCGACCGTCGTTCCGCCTTTGCCGGGCGTGACGCCGCCGACGATGTCCGTTCCGTACGCGAGCATCCGCTGCGTGTGAAAGAGTCCTTCACGTCCGGTGATGCCTTGAACGATGACCTTCGAGTTCTTATCGAGCCAGATCGACACGGTAATCCTTTCGCCAGCTCGACGGCGCGGCGCGCGCCTTCGTCCATCGTTTCGACGGGATGCATGCCGGCGGCGGCGAGAATTTCGCGGCCTTCTTTTTCGTTCGTGCCGGTCAAGCCGCACGACCAGCGGCACTTCGCGCACGTCGCCGCCTTGCAAGCGCCGACACGATGCCGTGCGCGACTTGGTCGCCGCGCGTGATGCCGCCGAAGATATTGATGAACATCGCTTTGACTTTCGGGTCGCTCGTCACGAGCTGATAGCTCTTCTTGACGAGTTCGGCTTGCGCGCCGCCGCCGATGTCGAGAAAGTTTGCCGCCGAACCGCCGGCGGTGCGAATCGCGTCCATCGTTCCCATGCCGAGGCCCGCGCCGTTTGCGATCACGCCGATCGTTCCGTCGAGCTTCGCATAGTTCGACATGCCGAGGCCGATTGCGACCGCCGCGGCTTGATCTTCGTCGGCCGGCCCATCGCTGCGCCACTGCGCGAGTTCGGGATGCTTGTAGAGGCCGTTGTCGTCGAGTTCGACTTTGGCGTCGCTGGCGATCACGTCGCCGGATTTCGTCAGCACGAGCGGGTTGATTTCGACGAGCTGCGCGCCGTAGTCCATGAACAGCGCATACAGTCCGCCGAGCACGCGCGGAAACGCTTTGTGATAGCCGGCGGGCAAGCTTCGCGGCGAACGCGAGCCGGCGCGCTTCGAACGGTTGAAACCCGATCGCGGGATCGATCCAGAACTTGCTGATCGCGCCGCGGATCGTGCGCGGCCACTTCTTCGACGTCCATGCCGCCCTGCGACGTCACGATCACGACCGGCTTCTTGGCCGCACGATCGATCGCAATCGAAACGTAGGCCTCGCTCGCGATATCGACTTTCTCCTCGACGAGCAGCGACTTCACTTCTTCGCCGTCGGGGTTCTGCGCGTTCTTCAGCACTTTACCGATCAGCTCGCGCGCGACCGCTTCGCCCTGCGCCGCGTCATCGGCGAACTTGATGCCGCCCGCTTTTCCGCGACCGCCCATCATCACTTGACTCTTGACGACCCACGAGCCCGGATTGCGCTCGATGAACGCCTTGACGTCCGCAGCACTCGTCGCATGCATGCCGCGCGGCGTCGGGATCCCGACGCGCCGAAACAGTTCCTTGCCTTGATACTCCATCAACTTCACGCGAAGCGCTCCTATGGAAAGCGAACGGCCTTGCGTTGTGCCGCAACTCACGAAATCCCTGGGCGCTTGCGGCCCGGGAATCCGCCAAGGCCTCAGTCGCCGGCTTTTCCGTATTCCTGAATGGCGGTAAAGTCCGCCTGGAACGTGAACGTTCCAGGCACCGCCTCGCAGCGGAAGATTTGCGGTTTGTAGGTCGACTCGGACGCGGACTTAATCGTTGCATCGTCGAGCGGCTTGAAGCCGCTGGATTGGGACACGATTATGCTCTCGATCTGACCCGCGCGATCGAGTTCAACGCTAACGAACGCCGTGCCGGTTATCCGCTGCTGACGAGCGACGAGCGGATAGTCGGGCTGGACGATGTCATGCAAGGCCGCCGGGACGTAGGGACGCGCGCACGTCATCGAGGGCGCCGGTACGGCCTGCGGAACGACGACCGATCCTGTCGGCGTGGGCCCCGCCACAGGCTTCGATGGAAGCGCCCTGCTGTCGGATCGGGCGGTAAGGTGCTCGTACTTCGCGGTACAATCGACTGGTTTTCCGGTCCTTGAGTCCACCGTCCACACAATGTCGTCGAGCAGTCCAGTTGCGGGCATCGGGATCTGTTGCGGTGCGGCGCTGTACTGCTCCGGTTCGCCGGACCTATCGCCCGGTTCGGCGCCGTCAAAGCGCAGCTTGGGGAGAATCGCCGTATAGCGTTCTGTGGCCGAATCTACCGTCAGGCCAACATCCCGCACGCCTTTCGCGACCGACGAAAATCGGGCGATTGCAATGTCCGCGCCGGCGGCCGGCGCGATGGACACGGAGAGCAATACGTACTCGTCGAGCAGCAGAACATG